>JAQTQB010000020.1 GCA_028712475.1 Verrucomicrobiales bacterium | reverse complement strand
CGGCGGCTGACTCAGGACAGTTCGTGGTGAAGGAAACCGGAAAATGAAAAGAATTTTCGGAAAGCAGAAGAACTGTCCGCTTGACATTATTAAGCCATATCAACGACCCAAGCTCAGCGACCCGGCCTGCGGGACGCCACGATTGCAACCGGAGCGCGAGGGCCGGGTTCGCTGCAGCGCATGGTTAGGCCGCGTTGTCATGGTCGTGCAAGGTGAATCTCTCCCAACTCAATGACGCTCGGCCCAAACGCTGTCGCGGGATGAGAACTCGTGTAAACAACAAAACCCGGTGCCGACACTGTGATCACCGTCTGCCATCTGCGCGGATACGTCGAGGCAATCAGTGGCAACAATCCCCATCGATGCACTGGCTCTACGCGAAACGAACCGTCGGCGGACGAGTGTGCGTGCAACTCCCATCGGTCGTCCCAAACACCACTCGTCGTGACCGAAGCCTGAGAAACCGGTGTGCGGGACTGCGCATCAAGGACGCGACCAATCGCTCCGGTCTGCTTTGTGCCGCGGAAAGGAATGCACCCGCTGAATATCGTGACCGCGAGAGCAGAAAGAAGAAGTGTAGTAAGCCTCATGGCGTGGTCAAGCGGCCTAACATTTAGATTGAGCGACTGGTTTGATGTTTATCACTTTCACTGGTTCCGACCTTAAATCTAGGTTTTCGCCATGTCCAGCAAGGAATTTCTGAAAATCTGCGGGCCGTTATTGAAATGAAAAAAGCGACACTCGTTCCTTTCTGACAAAGGCTGCAAATTTCCCCAAATCACTGCCCCGCGTAAAACGCGTCCACCTTGGCCGCGACATCCTTGTAGCTGATGTCCAGTTCGTAGATGAGCTTGAACTGCTCGATGGCCTCCTCTTTTTTGCCCATGCTTTCCAGCACGCAGCCGAGATTATAGACCATCTCTTTTTTCTCATCGTCGAACACCGGCTTTTCCTTGATGGCGTTTTGCAGCGTGCGCGCGGCCAGGTCGAACATCTTGCGCTTCGCGTAACATTGCGCAAGGTAGCCCATCGCGGCGATGCGTTTGTGCGGGTTGCCCTGCGCCTTCTGAAATTCCTGGATCGCCTCGCCGATCTTGCCCGCCTGAAAATGCAGCGCGCCCATCTCGAACCGGATGGCGAGGTCGGTCGGAAATTTCTCCACGCGCTTCTGACATTCGGCCAGTTGGAAAGCGAGCTTTTCCGCCTGGATGGCCGCCACCTTTTCGGCATGGCCGGCATCGAAAGGGTTTATCTCCGAAATCTGGTGGTCGAACCGGCGCACAATGGTGTTTGCAATCGCAGTCTCAAGCGACGGGTCGTTGCCCATGCCGGAGGCTTTGATGCGGTCGTAAAATTCCAGCGCGCGGGCGAACTGTTTTTTCTGCGTGTAAAGTTCCGCCAGCGAGCGCACAAGCTTGAGGTTGTCCGGTTCGGTTTCCAGCCGCGTCTCGTATTCGCCGATGAGCCGTTCGGTGGTGTCCTCGGTTTTCACGGCGCGCTTTTCCTGTTCGAGCGAGGCCGCCTCTTTTTTGTCCTTGAGAATGTCGCGATACGAACCTTCGCCGCCTTCGAGCGCGCCGTAACCGCCCTGGTCCATGGTCTTGCGCGCGGACAGGTTCTTCAATGCCTTGCTCAAATCGCCGTCGTTGGGGTTCTCGCGCAGCAAATCCATGAGGATTTTTTCGCCGCGATTATTTTCCCCCTCGCTGATGTCGCCCGCCGCCGCAAGCGCCTGGGCAAATTCAATCGCCAGATTCCGGTCCTTGGGCGAATTTTTCGCCAGCGTTTCATAGGACAACGCCGCCGTGCGCGGGAGTTCCAGCGCCTTCGCGGCGTCAACGATGATGCGGTGCGCGGAGGAATTGTTCGGGTCGCCGTTCAGGATCTGCTCCGCGATGGCCATGGCCTCGGCGGGATTTTTGCCAAGGGCCATCTTGGCCTTGGCGACCTGCGGCGATGAGCCCGCGCCGCTCAACATTTTCTTGAAGAAGCCGGTGCCGCCGCCGCCCGCTTTTTTGAACTGCGCTGCGCGCAGCGCCTTGCGGCAGTCGTAAAACGCCGGTTCCTTTTCCAGCACCTGATTGAACAGCGCGATGGCGTAATCGTTGTTTTCCCGTTGCGCGGCCTCGCTGCCCTTGCCAAACAGCACCCGGGCTTCGCGCGAGATTTCGTTATAGGTTTTTTCGGCCATAAGATTTTAGATTGAGTCAAAGTCGCGCGAGTTCGGAAAAAATCAACCGCACTGTGCCTTGTGCCGCAACGCGTGATCCACCAAAACGAGCGCGGTCATCGCCTCGATCATCGGCACGGCGCGCGGCAGCACGCACGGGTCGTGACGGCCACGGCCTTTGAGCGTCGTGTTGTGAAATGATTCATCCACCGTGTCCTGTTCGTGCATGACGGTGGCGACGGGCTTGAACGCGGTGCGGAAGAAAATGGTTTCGCCGTTCGAGATGCCGCCCTGGATTCCGCCGGAGCGGTTCGTGGTCGTGAAAACTTTTCCCGATTTGGCGCGGAACGCGTCGTTGTGTTCGCGGCCCGTCAGCAAAATGCCGCCGAAGCCGGAGCCGACTTCAAACGCCTTCGACGCGGGCAGGCTTAACATCGCCTTGGCCAGATCGGCTTCGAGCTTGTCGAACACCGGTTCGCCCCAGCCCGCCGGCACACCGCGTGCGATGCCCTCGACAATGCCGCCGACGGTGTCGCCCGCGCGCCGCATTTTTTCGATGAGCCGGATCATTTTCTCCGCCGTCTTTGCGTCGGGGCAGCGGACGATGTTCGCTTCGACATCCTTGAATCTGACTTTGTCCGGGTTCACGTCCGCGATGAGCCGCTGGACTTGTTTGACGTAAGCCAGGATTTCCACGCCGAATTTCTCGCGCAAAAATTTTTTCGCAATCGCACCGGCGGCGACGCGGCCAATCGTCTCGCGTGCGCTCGCGCGACCGCCGCCCTGCCACGCGCGGATGCCGAATTTGGCGAAATAGGTGAAATCGGCGTGCGACGGACGGAATTTTTCCTTCATTTCCGAATACGCCTCGGAACGCTGATCCTCATTTTTTACCCACATTGAGATCGGCGTGCCGAGCGTCAGGCCGGTGGTGGAAATGCCGGACAGAATTTGCACCGTGTCGGATTCCTTGCGCGGCGTGACGATCTTGGATTGTCCCGGTCGGCGACGATCCAAGTCGGGCTGGATGTCCGCCTCGCTCAATTTCAGGCGCGGCGGGCAGCCGTCCACGACCACGCCCACTCCGCCGCCGTGCGATTCGCCCCACGTCGTGATGCGGAACAATTGTCCAAAGCTGCTTGCCATGCTGCGATTATGCGGAAAAATCGCGGCGCGGTCAAATGCGGCGTGTGCTTCGTCTTAATCCTAATCCTGCTCGTAATCACAATCTGTCTTTAGCGCGATTCGGTTGCGAATCGAAATCAGGATGTGGGGAAACTTGCCGCTTGAAACTTGGAACTTCAAACAGGAAACTCCCGCACGCATGAACCGCATCGTGGAAAAGTTCACCCAACTGAAACGCATTGGCAAAAAAGGTTTCGTCGTTTACATCGGCGCAGGCGACCCGGATCTGGAAGCCACGCGCCAGCTTGCACTCGCCTTCGATAAGGCGGGCGTGGATGTTTTGGAATTGGGCGTGCCGTTCAGCGATCCGCTGGCCGACGGTCTGGTGAACCAGCTTGCCGCCCAGCGCGGTTTGGAATCCGGCACTACGCCGCCGAAACTTCTGGCCACTGTCGCGGCCATCCGCAAGGACTCGCAGATTCCGATTGTCCTCTACATTTATTTCAATCTGATCCATCGCGTCGGCATGGAGAAATTTATCGCGGACGCGGCAACGGCAGGGGTGGACGGCTTGCTCGTGCTTGATTTGCCGCCGGAGGAAAGCGAGCGCTACGAATCGCTCATGCGTGCGGCGGGCCTATGCAATATTTACCTGGTTGCGCCGACGACGCCGGAGGATCGCATCGAACTGATCGTGAAGCGCGGCGCGGGTTTTATTTATTACGTTTCGCGCGAAGGCGTGACGGGGATGCAGGCCAAAATTTCAGACACGCTTCCGGCGATGACGGCCAAAATCCGCGCGCACACGGATCTGCCCATCGCGGTCGGCTTCGGCATTTCAAATCCTGAACAGGCAAAGCTCGTCGCGCAGCACGGCGAAGCCATCGTCGTGGGCAGCGCAATTGTGAATCAGATCGCAGAACACGGAAAATCGCCGGAGCTGATGGCGAAGGTCAGCGCGTTCGTGAAGTCGCTGGCGGATGCGGTGAAGTCGGCGTGAAGAAAAATCCGGGTCAAGGCTGATCTGGCGCGGGCGAAGGAACCGGCGGCTGGGTTATTTGGGCGTTGGAATTCTGCGCCCGGGCTTCGGACAGCGTGGGCAGTGCGAGAAACTCGGCGGCTTCCAGCAGTTCTTTTTTTTCATCGGGATCCGCTGTGCGGGCGGCCAGATCCTGCAACACGGGGACGGCGGTGTGCCCGCCGAACTGGATCGTCGCCTCGATGGCCTCGTGGCGGATGACCTTGTTCGGGTTGGTCAGCTCTTTCAGGATGGCCTGCAACGATGCGTCATCGTCATTGGACGACAAGTCCACCAGCCGGTCAACCTGTTCCTGAATTTTAGCAGCTTCTTCATCAACCGCTTCGTCCGTGGAACTGGGAACCGGTTTTTTCGGCTGGCTTGGAGTGACGACGACGGTGGCATTTGTGTTTGGAGGAAGCTGGGGAACGGCGGCGGCGGTTGGTTTCGGCAAGGTGGCAGCGGGTTGTGCGGCGGGAGTCACTGCCGGCTGCGGATGATTGGCCGCAGGCTTCAGAAAGAAGATGATTGCCACTCCCACCACCCCGGCCAGCAGCACAGCGATGACAATTTTAGGTCTCATGGCAGGAAATTTGGAATGGCTGGGTGAAAAATGAAAGAGAAAACCGGTTCAAAACGGCTTTCGCCATTCTGAACCGGCTTGAAGAAAACTACAAATCAAAGAGCGACCGCGATTTTGCCGTTGCCCTTGATGGAAGCGCTGCCGGTCACCACGGTGGAGCCTTCATAAATTTCCGAGAAGTAACCATCGCCAGAAAGATTCTTTGAATCGGATTTCGTGTTAATGTTCTGCTGGCCATTCTTGATGCTGGAGCCTTTCTCCGATCCGCTGTAGGAACCAGAGATGTCAAAGCGGTCGAATGTATCGCCGTCAAAGTAGAGGTGGATATCAACAAGGCCGGAGAATTTATCTTCATATCCGCCATTATTGCCTTTGTCTTTGCTCGTGCTGATAAATTCATCAGTGTTCAACCACATGACTTCGTTTGAGCTGAGATTGTTGATGATGGCACCGCTTTTCTTGTTGATGACAACGATGTCTTCATTGGGAGCAACCGCCAGAACGACATCGCTGCTGTAGCCCAGATCTTTCAGAACCTCTTTGGATGTGACGGTTTCTTTCGTGATCTTGTCGTTGCTGTTAACTTTGTTGATGGTGAGCTTGAGGCTAAGCGGGGAGTAGAGGACGCCATCCGTGCCAACCACGCCAGCTTGCGATTGAGAAGGTGCGAAAGTCATCAGTCCAGCGACCAATGCGCAACCCAAAATACCAGTAGTCATTTTCATAGGTTTTGTTGTTGTTGTTGTTGTTGTCTGTCCTTTCAGCTTCAGCGCTGAACCTGTGTCAAGTTTTAGGCGGAACACGTTTTTTTGTCAACAGGCTTTTTTAGGCTATTAGCCGGCATTGAACGCTACATTCCAGCCGTTTAAATAAATTCTTTGGCCTCATCAGCCCGCACGGCCAATGCGCACCCCAAAAATCCATCCATCATTTTCATGGTTTCAGTTGTTTTGATGATTTTGTTTTGTCCGTCCTTTTCCGCTTGAACACTTATCTTGGCACAAACATCAAGTGCATATGGTCGTTTGTCAACCGACGTTTTCAATCTATTGGAGAGCCTTAAAAACTGCATTTCAGCCGCTTGCAATGGGCTTTTCAGAAATGCTAGGCTGGAACCAATGCAACCGCCAATGGACACGAATAAACATGAATTAAATTTGCGCAGGCTGGTGCTGCCGATTTTTGATTAGTGTTCATTGGTGCCCATTCGTGGTTAAATTTTTGCATGAAAACCAAAACTGACCTCAAAGACCGGTTCGTCATCATCATGGCCGGCGGACGCGGCGAGCGGTTTTGGCCGTTAAGCCGCGAGAAGATGCCCAAGCAACTGCTCGCGCTGCTCGGCAAGCGCTCGTTTTTGCAACAAGCCGTTGACCGTGTGCTGCCGCTCGTGCCGATGCGTAATATTTTCATCATCACCAACGAAGCGCAGGCGGCGGAAGTGCGCAGACAATTGCCGAAACTGCCCAAGGAAAACGTCGTCGCCGAGCCAGTAGGCCGCGACACTTGCGCCGCCGTCACGCTGGGCGCGGCGCTGGTCGGGGCGCGTTCGACGACGGGCGTGATGGCTGTTTTGCCCGCCGACCATGTCATTTCCGAGGAGAAAAAGTTTCAGCAGGTTTTATCGGACGCATTTGATCTGGCTGCGCGCGGGCAGGCGATTGTAACCATCGGCATCAAGCCGACGGAACCGGCGACGGGTTACGGTTATATCCACACCGGCCACGAATTGCCAACGCCGCCCGGCGCGAAGAGGACCAAGACGATTTTTTTCAAGGCCGAACGGTTCGTGGAGAAACCGAATTACGAGACGGCGCTGGAATATGTGAACAGCGGCCAATATCGCTGGAACGCCGGAATGTTCGTCTGGAGCTTCATCACCGTCACGAACGGGCTGGAGATGCATCAGCCGGAAATGTTCGCCGCGTGCCAGCGCTGGTTCAAGGTTGCAAATAATCCGGCGAAACTCGCGAAGGTCTTGGCGAAAGAATATCCCGACATCAAAAAAATCTCGATTGATTTCGCACTGATGGAGAAGGCGCAGAACGTCATCGTGGCCGACGGCGCGTTTGACTGGGACGACCTCGGCGCGTGGAATGCCCTGGCACGCCATCTCAAGGCCGACGCGGAGGGCAACTGCGCCGTGGCGGATTTCATCCATGTGGACGCGGCGCGGAACATCATCTACGACGCCCGCACGAAGAACCGCACGCCGATTGCCGTGGTCGGCCTGCGCGATTCCATTCTGGTGCAGACGGATGACGCGGTGTTGCTCGCGCACAAAAGCCAGGCGCAGAAAATCAAGGATCTGGTCAAAAAACTGGCGGCGGATGCGCGGTTGAAGAAGCTGGTTTAACCATCCAGTCGCAGAGAAACGAAGCGAAATTCCGCCTTTTGCCTGGGTGTCTTTGTGGTGAAGTAATTTTACTCTCATACGCGGCTTGACCTTTGCCGCAAAAAAGCCATCCTGTTCGACTATTTTAGAACCTATGTTGCACATTAGAAATATCGCCATCATCGCGCACGTTGACCACGGCAAGACCACGCTCGTGGATTGTTTGCTCAAACAGTCTGGAACTTTCCGCGCCAACCAGCATGAGTCACAGGAAGAACGCCTGATGGATTCGATGGACCTGGAAAAAGAAAAAGGCATCACCATCCGCGCCAAGAACGCCGCGTTCAAATACAAGGATTACCACATCAACATCGTGGACACGCCCGGACACGCCGACTTCGGCGGCGAAGTGGAGCGCATCATGAACATGATTGACGGCGTGCTGCTCGTGGTGGATTCCGCCGAAGGCCCGCAGGCGCAGACGCGCTTCGTGCTGCGCAAGGCGCTTGAAGCCGGCGCGAAGCCCATCGTGGTCATCAACAAGATTGACCGCGAGAATGCGAACCCCAAAAAAGTTTTGGATCAGGTTTTTGAATTGTTTGTCTCGCTCAACGCGACGGACGAGCAGCTCGATTTTCCGTTCATCTATTGCTCCGCCAAGGAAGGTTATGCCAAGGTGGAACTTGAACACGCCAGCGGCACGATGGAGCCGTTGTTTGATGCCATCGTGAAACACATTCCTTCGCCGCGCGCGAAGGCGGGTGACGGTTTTCAAGTGCTCGTCGCAAACTTGGATTACAACGATTACGTTGGACGCATTGCGTTCGGCAAAATCGTCGAAGGCAAGGTGAAGGTCGGCGACCCCGCCATCTGCCGTCACGGCAGCGGCAAGATCACGAAGAATAAAATCACGATGATCTATCATTTCGAGGGCATGAAGCGCATCGAAATCCAGGAAGCGCACGCCGGCGACATCGTGGGTCTGGCCGGCTTTGAAGACGTGTTCATCGGCGAAACGATTTGCGATTCTGAACTGCGCGCCACGCTGCCGTATATCCCGATTGATCCGCCGACGATCCAGATGGAATTCGCCGTGAACGACGGCCCGCTCGCCGGTCAGGACGGCAAGCTCGTCACCGCGCGCCACATCTGGGACCGCCTTGTCAGGGAGATCCGCACCAACGTCGCGCTCCGCATTGCGCAGACGAGCGACCCGAAAGTGTTCGCCGTCAGCGGCCGTGGCGAAATGCAGATCGCGATTCTCGTGGAGCAGATGCGCCGCGAAGGCTACGAAGTTTTGGTTTCCCGCCCGGAAGTGCTTTGGAAAAAAACCGCTGATGGCAGCCTGCTCGAACCGATTGAAAAATTGTTCGTGGAAATCCCGAGCGAAAACCTCGGAACCATCATGGAAAATCTGGCCGCCCGCAAGGCGCAGATCACGAACATGAACCATGTCGGCAACCAGGTCTCCGTCGAGGCGCTCGTGCCGATGCGCGGTTTGATCGGTTTTGAGACCGACCTCGTCAACTCGACGAAGGGCATGGGCGTGATGAGCCATCTGTTCCATGAATACGGCCCGGACTGCGGCGAAATCGCCGCGCGCAAGAACGGTTCGCTCGTCTCCATGGATTCCGGTGAAGCCACCAGCTACGCGCTGAACATGGTTCAGGAGCGCGGCCGTTTGATGATCGAGCCGGGCGACAATGTTTATATCGGCATGATCGTCGGCGAAAACTCCCGTGAGAACGACATCCCGGTGAATCCGGTGAAGGAAAAACGCCTCACGAACATGCGTTCCCAAGGCGACGGCAAGGGCATCCAACTCGGGCCGCCCATGAAGCTCTCGCTGGAACGCGCCTTGGAATACATAGACGTGGATGAATTCGTGGAAGCCACGCCGAAGAATCTCCGGTTACGCAAAAAGGAGCTGGACGAAAACAAGCGCAAGCGTTCCGAAAAATCCCGCGTGATCAAGTTCGTGCAGGAATAAAAACCGGCCCTCTCAAAAATAACCTCTTCCATGTGGAAGAGGTTTTTTTGTTTCCGGCATCAGGATTTTGCCGGCGGCCGGCCGCTGAATTCCATGCCCACGAGGCAGACGTCATCCTCAAATGCGCGGTCGGTGGAAAAGGTGCGGATGGTTTCCAGCAGGTGGTCGAATAACTTTCCGGCGGGCTGGCCGAGGAGGTGTTGCACATCCACCAGCAACCGTTGCTGCGAATATAATTCTTCGTTTGCCCCCTGCACTTCATAGAGACCGTCGGTGAACAGCATCAGGAAATCGCCCGGTGCCATGGTGGCTTCCGTGGTTTGATAGGGGGGCGGATCATCGAACAGTCCGAGCGCCGGCTGGCCGCGGCCGCAATCATTGGCGAGCGTTTCGACCCGCCGGGCCGCGTGGCGCACGAGCAGCGGCTTGGGATGCCCGGCGTTGGCGAAACGCACGACGCCGGTCTGCCAGTCGGCGACAAAATAAAATGCCGTCGTAAGCATCGGCGAACCGGTGCTTTTCAGGATGGCGCATAGGTCGGAGTTTAATTTCTGCAGAAATTTTCCCGGGTCGTGCGCGAACGGTTTCAATTCCTCGGCCAGCGCGCGGATCATGGCGGTGACGAGCGCGGCCCGCACGCCGTGGCCGGCCACGTCGCAGATGAAAACGCCGACCTCGGTGTCGGAAAGCGCGGAGACGCTGAAGAAATCGCCGCTGACCGCCTCGGCGGGCTGGTAGCGGTGCGTGAACCGGAACACGCTTTGTTCCGCCGGGACATTGTGCGGGAACACCGGATATTGCTGCGGCAGCATGGCGGTCTGGATTTCGCGCGCCATGTGCAGGTTTTCCTCCATGATGGCATTTTTGGCGCGCAGATCCTCGCGGCTGCGGGCCAGTTCGATGTTGGCCTGCCGGATCCGTTCTTCCGCGAGCTGTTGCGCCGTGATGTCCCAGAAGATGCCCTGCAGCCCGATGATGTTTCCGCCCGCGCCGTAAAGGGGGGTTTTGACGACGCGGACGATGGTTTTCTCCTGGCCCAAGGGATGATGTTCCTCGGTGATTTCGCAGGTCTGGCCGGTCTGCATCACCTGCTCGTCGTCCCGCTGATATTTTTCCGCCAGTTCTTTCGGGAAAAAGTCAAAGTCGGTTTTGCCGAGGATGTCCTCCAGCTTGCAGTGGTAATGATCGCAGTATTGCCGGTTGGCAAAGGTGAACCGCCCCAGCAAATCCTTCCGGAAAACGTTTTGCGGCATCGTCTCCACCAGCGAATGGTAAAGCGATTCCGAATTCCGCAGCTCCTGCTCCATTTGCCGCCGGTGCGTGATGTCCTCGACGGTGCCTTCGTAGTAAAGCAATTTTCCCTGCGCGTTGCGCACCGCCCGGCAGTTTTCAGAGATCCAGATGATCGTATCGTCCTTGCGGTAAATTTTCGACTCGAAGCCGGTGAGCGTGTCGTTGGCCTGCATCAACCGGACGAACTCCTCGCGCCGGCCCGGCTCGACGTAAAGCCCGCGGGCAATGTCCGTGATGCTCGCCATCAATTCCACCGGCGATTCGTAACCGTAGATGCGCGCCAGCGCGATGTTCGCCAGCAGGTAATGTCCGTCCGGCGTCGTGCGGAAGATGCCTTCCACGAGATGATCGAACACGCCGTAGTAATTATCCTTTTCCTCGATCAACGCGGTGCGTTCGTGCTGGCGTTCCATCGCGCAATGGATGGCGTGTTGCAGCAGGCGCGCGTCGAGATGGTCTTTCGCCAGATAATCCTGCGCGCCGGCCCGGACAATTTCCGCAGCAAACGTCTCGTCATCCGTCGGGCCAAAGACAATGATCGGCAGCCGGGGTTTTTTGACGGAAAGCAAGCCGACCTGCAACAACCCGTCCTTGTCCGTCGCGGAAAGTCCGAACAAAATGCCGTGAAAAGGGTGATTGCCCGAGAGCCTGGGCATGGCGGCGTCCATCGTCGGCGCGGTGACCAGCTCGTTTGCCCCGCCCAAAAGTCCGGCGATCGTGCGCGCGAACGGTTCGTCACTGCCGATGAACAAAAATTTCAGCGATTCTGATTCCATAATGCGATCCGGTCTGGCTTCGAGGCGCAAACCGGATCACCTTGCTGCCTGACGATGAGAATACAAGTTTGCCGCCCGCCCGCAAGCGAGTTGCTTGCCTTCAAAATGATTCAACTTTTCAACCACGCGCCGCCCGCGTATCCTGTTTCCTGAAATCATGCCCAGTGTTTTCATCAAAACTTACGGATGCCAGATGAACGAGCGCGACAGCGAAGCCGTCGCCGCCCAGCTCGTCGCCAAGGGTTATTCGCTCGCCAAGTCCGAGGCCGTAGCTGACGTGGTTTTGCTGAACACTTGCAGCGTGCGCGATTTTGCCGAGCAAAAGGCCATCAACAAGATGAAGAATCTCGTCGGCACCGCGAAGAAAGACCGGCCCGGCCAGATCCTCGGCTACATGGGCTGCATGGCGCAAAGCCGTGGCAAGGAACTCATCGAAAAATTGCCGGACGTGGATTTGGTTCTCGGCACGCAAAAATTTCATCGCGTGGCGGAATACATTGACGACCTCATCGCCGGCAAACGCGCGAAGATCGTGGACATTGACGCCGAGGCGAAAAGCGAGGCGACCATCCGCGAACATCTGCTCAACGGCAGCGCCAGGACTTCCGTGTCCGCCTTCGTCAGCATCATGCAAGGCTGTAATCAATACTGCACCTTTTGCATCGTGCCTTACACGCGTGGCGAGGAACGCAGCCGCACCATTCCCGACATCGTCGCCGAATGCCGCGAACTTGTTTCGCGTGGCGTGCGGGAAATCACCTTGCTCGGCCAGATTGTCACGAGCTATGGCAAACGCGATCCATCACTCATTACTCATCACTCGTCACTTTCCCCTTTCGTCCAACTGCTCGACGCCGTTCACGAGATTGACGGACTCGAACGCATCCGTTTCACCTCGCCGCATCCGAAAGGTTACGGCGACGATCTGGTCGAAGCCTACGCGCGGCTGCCAAAGCTGTGCGAGAGCGCGCACGTTCCGCTGCAAAGCGGCAGCGACCGCATCTTGAAACTGATGCACCGCGGCTACACGCGCGAAAAATTTCTCGGCATCGTTGAAAAATTACGCAAGGCCAAGCCGGGCATTGGCATCACCACGGACATTATCGTCGGCTTTCCGGGCGAGACGGAGGAGGACTTTGAACTGACGTTGTCGCTCGCGCGGGAAGTGCAGTTCGACAACGCCTACATTTTCAAATACTCGCAACGCCGCGACACGCCTGCCGCCGAGATGCCCGACCAGGTGCCGCAAAACATCCGCGAGGAACGCAATCATCGCCTGTTGGATTTGGTGAACGAGATTGCCGCGCGCAAATACGACGGCTTCATCGGGCGGCGGGTGGAGATTCTGGTGGAAGGGCCGAGCAAGAAGAACGCGGCGCGCTACACCGGGCGCACGCGCTGCAACCGCATCGTGTTGTTCGATGGCAGCGCCCGCCATCAAGGGCAGCTCATGGACGTGAAGATCGAACGCACCGGCTCCTTCACGCTCTACGGCGACCCGGCGGTGGTGAATTTATAAAAGTTTCAAGCGCTTCTAGCTTTGCCACCCTTCTTCTCTTCTCAATTTTTTATTCTTGAGAAAATAATCATAGTCTAAAATAGATTCTTCAGTTTCTTCGCTCTTTTTAAGCTTGTTGTCTTTAATAAAATTTTCCAACTTGCTCTTGTCGAAGTTGTCCATCTTCCCATCGTCAAGCCCTTCAAATAATGATTCCTTTCCAGGATTTGAACTCCGAAGGCTGTAAAGCACCCTTCTCATGTGGTCATCAGTGACGCGCTGATAGATTGTAGAGCAGGCTTCTTCTATTTCTTTGGGCGAAGCGCCAAGATTTTTCAATGTCTCGGCAATTTTTTCGACTCGCTCTAACTTATGTTTCAATGGAAGATATTGTAGCATTCTTCCAGATACGGCTAATTCATCCACAGTCGGCGCACTCAACGATAGTCCCAAATCTTTTAGCTGTTCTATAGCGGCATACGCTTTATCCACCGCAGTTCGCAGTTCTGCCTCAACACCTGCCGCTTTAAAACTTTTGAGTTTATCAAGGTTTGCAAAGCATAGTGCCAAGCCGATTGCTGCTGCGGCTATTCCCATTTCCTTTGGCGTCCTAAAGATGCCAAGAAGAACCGGAATGATTACGAGCGCAATGATAAGTTTTTGAGTTAAATCATTCATTTGAACAGCGCATTTCGCGCCTAATCAGATTCGATTGAAGGTTGACATTATTCTTGGAGCAATCTGTTGTCGAGAATGAACGGATTGATTTTCTTCGTGTCCATTTGGGCGAATTTGCGAATTTACACCGCTGCTATGGGCTTTCAGAAAAAGTTCACAGTTTTGCTTTGCGTCTGCGTGGCTTTGCGTGAAATTATCCGCGTGCAAAAGCTCGGCAAAAATCATGGCGGCTACCACGGCCAGACGATTGACATCCGCGCCGTGTTGCACGATGTCAAAGCCGCCGCGCAGGCGCACGGCTGGGCTTCCGAGATGTTCTACAAAACCGGCGACTTGGAATTGCTCGCGTTGCATCGCAAACCAGAAGCCAGAAGCCAGAAGCCAGAAGCCGGAATTTACATCAGCACCGGCATCCACGGCGACGAGCCCGCCGGGCCGCTCGCGGCGTTGAAATTGATTCAGGAAAACAACTGGCCGCCGGGCACGGAACTTTGGCTGCTCCCCTGCCTGAATCCGTCCGGTTTTGTTTTGAACTCCCGCGAGAGCGCCGACGGCAGGGATTTGAACCGCGATTACCGTCATCTGGAAACCGCCGAAGTCGCCGCGCATATCCGCTGGCTGGAACGGCAGGCAAATTTTGATGTCACCTTCTGCCTGCACGAAGACTGGGAGTCGCACGGTTTTTACATTTACGAATTGAATCCCGACCATCGCCCGTCGCTGGCGGCCAAAATGATTGAAGCCGTGGCGCGCGTCTGCCCGATTGATTTGTCCCCGGTGATTGAAGGCCGCGAAGCCAAAGGGGGAATCATCAATCCGAACCTTGATCCCGCCAGCCGTCCGCAATGGCCGGAGGCGTTCTGGCTGGTGCAATACAAAACGCGCCGGAGCTACACGCTGGAAGCGCCGTCGGATTTTCCGCTGGCAACGCGCGTCAACGCGCTTGTTGCGGGCGTGAATGCGGCGTTGAAATCGTAGTTGCGTCCCGGAAGAGCGCGGCAAGTCTCTTCCGTAATTTTGCGGCGGCCTCCCGGCCCGCCGCCACGGAATCACTTCAACGTCTCTTCGCGCCGCTTCATCCACTCGTAACCAAGGTCGGAAAGCGTTTTGACTTTCAAGATACGTTCCGCCATCGGAAACACGATCCGTTCCTCCTTCTCAAAATGTTTGCGCGACGCGGCGATGACCTCCAGCAACAGTTTTCTGGCCGCCTTGAGCGAACCGGCTTTTTGAATCCTGATGAACATCTCCTCAATCATTTCGTGCTCGTGATGAAACGTCTCCTTGTGCCCGATCTGGTCAAAGCAATGTTCCAGCGGCGCGATGAACAGTTCGTCCTCCGTGTGCGAATGCGGCGCCATGACTTGTTCCAGGAGCAGCGCGAGCGATTTCACTTCCGACAACGTTTTGAACCGCGGCGCGTTCGTTTCAATGTGGTCGAACAGATGGTGAAACACCGTATGTTCGGCGCGCAAAATGTCCGTGATTTTCATGGCTTGAACCAAATAAGAATTTTCTTCCCTGCAAATAACCATACCCGCAAAATTTCGCCAGCCGATTCTTGTTTAAGTTTTAACCCCCGATGAACACCGGCCTGCCGCAACAGACGCAAGCACGGCGGGCGAACACGGATTCAACGCCGCTATTGGTGTCGTCGCGCAGACCGGATGGATCACGTCGCCGACGAACCCCACGCGGAATTGGCCGCCGTCCAGACCGAACTCCGTGCCCGCAGCGGGGCGTGAATATCTGCCTCTTGACATTGCCGATATTTGGGTAAAAGTTCCGCCGACAGAGATTACCTTAAACCCGCCCGGCAATGTGTTGAACATTCAACATCGGCCGGCACATCCGAGGTAAATTATGAGCCAATATGTTGAATGGGAAATGAAGGGAACGGAATACGTCAACTGCAACTGCGCGTGGGGCTGTCCCTGCCAGTTCAATGGCCTGCCCACTTACGGCAACTGTCAGGCAAATGGGTTCGTGCAAATTGACAAAGGCCACTTCGGCAAGGTTTCGTTGGACGGATTGCGCTGGGGCGTGGTGATGGCCTGGCCGGCGGCGGTGCATATGGGCAATGGCCGATTCCAAGCCATCATTGACGAACACGCGAACCCCGAGCAGCGCAAGGCCATTGAAACCATCTCGCACGGCGGCGAAACCGAACCCGGCAGCCTCATCTGGCAGGTCTTCTCCACCACCATCACGGAATTTCTGCCCACGCTCTATAAACCCATCGACCTCGCCATTGATTATCAGGCCCGCACCGCCCGCGTGACCGTGCCCGGCATGGTCGAAAGCGCCGGCGAATCCATCCGCAATCCCGTCACCGGCGCGCCGCATCCAATCCGCACCATCATGCCAAGTGGATTTGAATTCACCGAAAGCGAAGTCGTCAGCGGCAAATCCAAGGTGAACGGTGCCATCCCGATGACCCTCGAGGGCTCGCACGCGCACATCGCGCACATCCACTGGAGCAATCGCGGCGTCGTCCGTTGAACGCTGACAAAAACTCCGATGGCATCCTCTGGAAACACGACGGCGCCCGGGCGCACCGCATTTGAATCCCTGTTGCTGCGCGACCGCTGGCTCATCGGCGGCGCGCTGGCCGTTGCCATCGTCCTGTGCTGGGCGTGGATTGTGCCGATGGCGCGCGACATGTATGGCGACATGGACGGCCTCTCCGCCTGGATGATGACCCGCACGTGGGATTTTACGCATCTGGTTCTGCTCTTCGCCATGTGGGCCGTGATGATGGCGGGAATGATGTTGCCCACAGCGGCACCCGCCGTTCTGCTCTACGCCGGCGTCATCCGCAAAAGTCCTGAAGCCGGACGCGTCCACGCCCACGTCTATGCCTTCACCGGCGGTTATCTGCTGGTTTGGACGGCCTTCAGCCTCGCGGCCACCGTGTTGCAACGCCTGCTCGCCCATGCGCTGCTGCTCTCGCCCATGATGGAAATCCGCGCCCACTGGTTTGCCAGTGCGTTGCTGATTGTCGCCGGCATCTATCAACTCACTCCGTTCAAGCGCACCTGCCTCGATGCCTGCCGCTCTCCGGTGGCCTTCATCGTGCAACACTGGCGGCGCGGCGTGACCGGCGGCTTCCAGATCGGCCTTGCGCACGGACTTTTTTGTCTGGGCTGTTGCTGGGCCTTGATGCTGCTGCTGTTCGTCGGCGGAGTCATGAACCTCTGGTGGATCGCCGCGTTGACGATTTTCGTTCTGCTCGAAAAAATTGCGCCGCTCGGCGCGCAAGGCGGCCGGCTGTCGGGCTGGCTCATCATTGCCTTCGGCCTGTTCAACCTTGTGCAAAACCTACGCCATTGATGCCGACCGGATGAACCACGTCGCCGAGGAACCGCACGCGGAATTAGCCGCCATCAAAGCTGAATTAACCACGGATGAACACCGATGAACACGGATTTGATTCGACGAAACGGCTGAGTGAAAATTTCGTTCTTCATCTGAACCGTGGCTTCGGGTAGAAATAAATCCATGGGCAGCCAACTTCCCGCACCAGCCGGCAGCAACACCTTTGAACGAATCAAACGCGTCAGCGCGGAGGGCAACGAATTCTGGTCGGCACGCGATCTGGCGCGGGTGCTGGAATACACCGACTTTCGCAACTTTGTCACCGTCATCGCCAAAGCGCGCGAAGCGTGTGCGAGCAGTGGCCATGCGGCTTCCGACCATTTCGTTGAATTCAACGAAATGGTCAATCTTGGATCAGGAGCGCAACGCTCCATCGAAGATTGGAAGCTTTCCCGCTACGCCTGTTACCTCGTAATCCAGAACGCCGATCCGAGCAAGCCGCTCGTGGCGCTGGGGCAAACCTATTTTGCCGTGCAAACGCGGCGGCAGGAAATGGCCGATGACGAGGCGGTGAAGGAAGACAAAATGCGTCTGCTCCTTCGCGCCGAGATGAAGAAGCACAACAAAAATCTCGCCGGTGTCGCCAAGCAATCCGGTGTGATTGACCCGTTGGACTACGCCATTTTCATGGATCACGGCTATCGCGGGCTTTACGGTGGACTGGGCATGCGCGACATCCGCGAGCGCAAGCGGCTCAAACCCAGGCAGCAGGTTCTCGATCACATTGGCAGCACGGAACTGGCGGCCAATCTGTTCCGCGCCACGCAGACCGAGGAAAAACTGCGGCGCGAAAACGTGCGGAACAAGGATCACGCCAACCGGATTCACAACGAAGTGGGCCGCAAAGTCCGCAAGACCATTCACGAACTCGGCGGCACGATGCCGGAGAATCTGCCCGTGGCCGAGAGCATCAAGAAAGTCGCGAGCCGGGAGAAGAAGCGGTTGAAGGCCGGATAAGCTGACGGGAGAAATCAACCACGGATGAACACCGATGAACACGGATTCAAAACTCCGCGCCGAAGTCTGACGCAGGCGGAAACTGAATTGCGCTGAAGGTGCAACGGAAATTAGCCTAGGGTTGGAGCAACGCGACTACCCTGGGAAATCGTCCCACAAAATAATTCTCCCTCTCCTCGCCGAACGAGGAGCAACGGTATTTAATTTTGGAGTGCAAAGTTAGGATTTTTGAGGGTGTGGTTCATGAGAACGATGAGTTTGCGCATGACGGCGGTGAGCGCAACTTTGGCGGGTTTGCCGGCGGCGCGG
>JAQTQB010000013.1 GCA_028712475.1 Verrucomicrobiales bacterium | reverse complement strand
AGACGTGGAGCCGCCTCCTGCTGATCGTTCAAGTTGTTGCGGTCGGCGATTGCGCTGGCGTGCGGGATGATGGGTTTGGTCGGGGGCAGAAAGCTGACTCCTTCCGCAGCATTGGTTCCCGGCGCGGCCCACGCACTCTTTTCTTTTTCCAGTTCGATGATTTTTTGCTGCATCTCCGCCATGTTCTTTTGCATCGTCTGCATGTCGGACTTGAGCTGGTCGAGTTCGGACGGCTGCGCCGGAGCCGAGATGATGCCGGCGGCAATCAATGCAATGATTGCGGAGTATGATTTCGTCGTTTTCATATTCATAATAATTTCCAGTGTTGAAGGTTGTTATTTGAGTGAGCCAAACAGGTCCAGATCAAGTTCGTTGACGATGTAATCAATTGACTCGGTGGCGCGCACGCTGTTCCCAGCCTCGTTCACCGGAGGTGAGAAGCCGACAATCGCCATCCTGCCGGGCACGACCGCGACGATGCCGCCGCCTACTCCGGTCTTGGCAGGAAGCCCGGCTTTATAAGCCCAAGCGCCGGATTCGTCGTAGAATCCTGCCATCATCATCACCGCGAGCACACGGGGAACGTATTTCGAGTCGAGGCAACGTTCCTTGGTGATGGGATTCATGCCGCCATTGGCAAGGGTGGCGCCCATCACGGCCAGTTGTTTGGCGGTCACGCCGATTGAGCATTGTTTGGTGTAAACATCCGTCGCCTCGGGCGGGTCGCAGAAGAGGTTTCCGTTGTTGTAAAGAATCCATGCGATGCCGCGATTGCGGAAATTGCTGTCGGACTCGGATTTGTAAACCTCGTCAATCAGCTTGAGTTTCTCGCCGGCAAACTTGCTTTGGTAGGCAAGGATTTTATCCCAGCGTTCCGCCGCGCTGCCGGCCTTGACCAGGCTGACGCTGGCCATCGCCCCGGCGTTGACCAGCGGATTCACCGCTTTGTTGTTGTTCATACCGAGGGCAACCACGGAATTAAATGGCATCCCGGTCGGCTCCACGCCGATCTTTTTGAAGACGGCATCCTCGCCAGATTCCTGCATGACCTGGCACATGGTGAAAACCTTCGAACAGGACTGGATGGAGAAGGCGTAGTCAATGTCGCCCGCGCTGAACACTTGCCCGTCGGCGGTGACGATGACGACGGCGAACAGATTGGACGGCACGCTGGCCAGATACGGGATGTAGTCGGCATTCTTGCCGGTGGTGTCGCCCTTGTATTTGGCATAGGCCTCGTTGACGACCCGTTGCACGTCCGCAGCCGCTGGCGCCTGCGTCATGCCCGGCTGGCCCGTGGTTTCCTTGCTGGCAGGAACCTGCGCACAACCCGTGAACGCGAACAGTGCAACGGCCAGCATGATCGCGCCCGAATGGCGGGGCCAGGGTGGATTGATGGTTGTCTTGTTTGTTTTCATAGTTTTTGTTTTGGTTTGTTGAATCATCGTGTCCGGATCTCAACGACTTAATACTCCACGAAATACTGCTGCAGTTGTTTGGGGTCGTTTGTTTTCGCCAGACCGAGCATCAGGAGAATGCGCGCTTTCTGCGCGCTCAACTCCATGCCGGCGATGAAGCCCAGTTTGTCGTCGTTCACTTCGACGTTACGATCCACCACACCGCTGCCGGTGCGCGAGCAACGCACCACCGCCACGCCCTGCTTGGCCGCCTTCTCCAGCGCGGCGAGCGCGGCGTCCGTCGTGTTGCCGTCGCCCACGCCGTCGAGCACGATGCCCTTCACGCCCTGGCTGACGAGGAAGTCAACCATTTCACCGCCGAGGTTGGCGTGGGAATAAACAATCGCCACATACGGCAGATCGTTCGTCTTGAGGCCGGCCACGGAGAATTCGCTCTTCGTGTTGTGCCGCGTTGTGTTCATCGAATAGAAGAACGCCTTGCCGGTGTTCATCATCCCGGCGATGCCGCGGTTCGGCGACTGGAAGGTGTCCATCCGCGTGGTGTGCATCTTCTGCGCCTCGCGGGCGTAGTGGATGGTGTCGTTGAGAACCACCAGCGGGCCACGGCCTTTGGCCTCGGGATTCGCGGCGAGCGCCACGCCGTTGCAGAGATTGATGGGGCCGTCCGCGCTGATCGCCGTGGCCGGGCGCATCGAGCCGACAAGCACAACCGGCTTGTCGCTCTTCACGACGAGGCTAAGAAAGTAAGCGGTCTCTTCCATCGTGTCCGTGCCGTGGGTGATGACGATGCCATCCACGTCTTTTTGCGCGAGCAGTTCGTTGCAACGGGCGGCGAGCTTGAGCCAGACCTCGTGGTTCATCGTCTGGCTGCCGATGTTGGCGATTTGTTCGCCGGACAACACGGCTACATTCGTGAGCTGCGGCACGGCCTTGATGAGATCGTTCACGGAGAACGTGCCGGATTTGTAACCGGCGTCGGACTGCGCCGTTTGCGCTCCGGCGATCGTGCCGCCGGTCGCAAGGACTTTGATGTTGGGCAGCGCCCAGGCAGCCTGGGCAAACGTCAGCGCCAACGTGAGGGACAGGAGGATTTTGTTCGTTTTCATACTGCTGGTTTTTGTTTTCATGGTGCTTGTTTGTTTTGACTTGTTGTAATTCAGTTAATGTTCGGGTCATTTCTTCTGGGACGTTTTCCATTCATTGACGTAGGCCAGCGCGGCCTCCCGGAGATACTGGCCGATTTTCGGATAAGTCTCCTCGGCAAGGTTGGCGAGCGACACGCGGACGGACCATGCCGGTCCGCCGAAGCCGCCGCCGGGCATGAGCACGATGCCGCTATGCTCGGCCAGCCGGAAGAGCACATCAATGCACTCGTAATTCTTCGCGAGGAACCTGGCGAACTCCGGCCCGTAGGTCTTCTCGGCCCACACCATCAGATCAAGCTCGACGTAATAGAAGGCCCGGTTGCTGTCCTCCGGCAACGTCAGGCCCAGCCCGTCAAACAGCGCATGCCACCGGCGGCGACAGATGAGCTGGCAGAGATTTTTGTAGCTGTCCGCCTTGTCGAGCAGCGTGAAGGCCGAGAACAGCATCATCTGGATCTGCGACGGCAGCGACAGGCCGGCCGTGTGGTTCAAGGCCACCATCCGGCTGTCCGCCACCATGCGGTCAATGAACTTCACCTTGGCCGGTTCCAATGTGATGGGGCTGTAACGGTGGTTCAGCCTGGCGCGCGTCTTGGCGGGCAGCTTCGCGATCATCTTGTCAAAGATGTTGTTCTGGTGGACGGCCACGACGCCGAGGCGCCAGCCGGTGCAGCCAAAGTGCTTCGAGTAGGAATAAACGCAGATCGTGTTCTGCGGCAGTTCGGCCATCGCCGAGCGGAAGCCGGGCACGAACGTCCCATAGACATCGTCGGTGATGACGATGAGATCGGGCCGTTTCGTTTTCACCAGATTCACCAGCCGCCGCATTGACTTGCCGCTCACGGCCACGGATGGCGGGTTGCTGGGATTCACGAGGAAGAACGCCTTGATGCGCTTGTCCTTCAGCTTGTCAATTTCCGCGTCTGAATACTGCCATGTGTGGCTTCCGTCCTTCCGATATTCCGCAGCGGCATCCACGTTCACCACCTTGAAGGCAAAGCGGTCCATGTGGGCAATCTCTATGTAAGGCGTGAACGTCGGAACGGCCAGGGCGATGGTATCGCCGCGATGCAGAAGCTCATTCTGCATCAGCGTGTCGAAGATGTAGCACATCGCCGCAGTGCCGCCTTCGACGGCGAAGATGTCAAATTTGCCGGCGGGTGGACGCCCATCGCACATCTCCCGGGCGAGGAATTCATGCACGATGCGTTCGCAGCAGCGCAGCATCCGGCCGGGCACGGGATACAAGTCACCAATGATGCCCTGGGCGAGTTCGTAGGCGAAAGCTTCCGGATCGAACTTGAGTTTGTTGACGCCCCAGTCCCAGGTGTCGTTCAACAATTTGATGCCGGGGGCTTGCGGATTCGTCTTGAGAAATTCCTCAAAGCGTCCGGCCAGACCGGGAGTCCGGGCAATCTGGCGGCCCGCGTCGGGAATGGTGAGACTGCGGCGGGATTCTTCGAGACCAAAACGAAGCAGCGTCCCGAAGGCGTCGCGCGGCGTGGTGCAGATCCAGTTCGGGTTGCCGCGGCCGGCGTCGAGGAATTTGGCCACCTCATCACGTTCGGCGACCTTGGCGAGTTTGATCAATTCATCTTTCAGTTCGAACGGACTTAGTTTCAGCAGCGCCTTTTGGCTGGCGCGGGAAGTGGAAGTTGGTTTTGACATACGCTTTATGGTTTTAATTTTGTTTAACTCATCAGTGTGATCATCATACGACTTCAAGGGCTTTCGAGCGGAGCTTCCACCGCGTGGGTTTTCCAGTTGAAAATGATCGCCAGAACCCGAAACAGCACCGTCGCCAGCGTGGCAAGAACGGCGGCTTGAAACGCCGGAAGCTTCCAATGCAACGTCAGGGCGGCGTAGGCGGCGGTGCCGGTCAGGGCCGCGAAGGCATAAAATTGTCCCGGCTTCAACAGCAGCGGCTCGGTGCGGATGAGCAGGTCGCGCAAGAGTCCGCCGCCCACCGCGTTCACCACGCCGACGAAAACGGCGGCGAGCCAGTGCAACTCCAGCCGCAGCGCTTTGTCCGTTCCCACCACGGCAAACGCCCCCAAACCGATGGCGTCGAACACGGCCAGCGCCTGGTTGAATTTCTCGATCCGGGTGCTGAAGCGGAATAATCCACACAACGTGGCGCACAGAACCGCCACCATGAATCGCGGATCCGTCAGTGCCGCAACCGGGCCGCTCCCATGCAACAGGCTGTCGCGGATCAGCCCGCCGCCCAGACCCGTGGCGAAGGCCAGCACGAACACGCCGATGATGTCGTAACCCAGCCGCCGGGCCGCCAGCGCGCCGGTCAGCGCGAAGAAAAACACCGCGCCGACATTGAAGGCGACGGGTAACTGAAGTTCTTCGGGGTTCATGGTTTCACGGGGTTAACGCCACAATCACCGGTCCAAACACGGCCAGCAGCACGTTGGAAATCGCATACGTCACGGTGAATCCCAGCACGGGCGTCATGCTTTCGGTTTCCTCGTTCACCGCGCTCAAGGCCGCCGCAACGGTTTGTCCGCCGGCGAGCGCGCCGAGCAGCACGACCGGATGCAGCTTCAGCACGAACTTTCCGAAATACAGCGCGACCACCAGCGGGATAATCGTCACGACGGCACCGGCAATCAGCAGGGCGACGCCTTGCTCCTGGATGGCAGCCACGGCTTTTGAGCCGGCGGAAAGTCCGATCACGGCGGCGAATGCGCTAAGTCCGAACTCGGAGAGAATCCATTGCGCCGCCTGCGGCATTCCGCCGAAGACCGGATACCGCGTGTGCATCCAGCCGAAGCACAAGCCCGCCACCAGCACGCCGCCGCCCACGCCGAGCGTCACCGGAATGCCGCCCACCTTGACGGACAACAACCCGAGCAAAGTGCCCACGACGAGGGCGAGGGCGTGATACGCCAGATCGCTCTTGCCGCCGGGCGCCTCGGCGTGTCCCACCAAAGAAGCCACGCGTTCCACCTCGCTGGGCCGGCCCGCCAGTTCAACCACATCTCCGCGACGCACCACGGTGTTCGTCATGATTGGCAGCGGCAGGCCCTGCCGCTTGAGGCTGACCAGATAAACTCCCTCCAGGTTCTTCAGGCCGATATTATCGCGAATCTGGCGAAGTTTTTTGCCGATCACATTCTTGCTGGTGATCACCACGGTGCAGACCTCCATTGAGAATGACAGTGCCTCCTTGCTCTCCACCTCCGGACCGATCAATTCACCCGCGTCCACGACGGCTGCCAGTTTTCCGGCCAGGCCGACGATGTCGCCGGCTCTTAACATCACCTCCGGCGCTGGTTCGACAACTTCGCCACCGCGAAGAATCCGCTCCACGGAGGCGCGCTCAAACTGATTCGTCAATCGGGCAACGGTCAGATTGGCGGCCTTGCCTTTCTCCACTTCGAAGGCGCGCGCGACCACCGGCACAAAGGGCGTGATGTAGCCCGGCCGCGTCACTTCGCCGCCCTCGGACAATTCAACCTCCAATTCGCGCGCCGCCTTCTTCACGTCCACGCCGAGCAAGCGCGGCGCGATGCTGCGCACAAAAATGATGACGCCCACCGTTCCGAAGACATAGGTGATGGCAAAGCCCACCGCCATCTCGCTGGTCAGCAACGTCAATTGGTCCGGGCCGAGGCCCAGGCGCGTGAGCGCATCCCCGGCTGTGCCCATCATTGCCGTTGCCGTCAGCGCACCTGCGCCGATGCCGGCGGCAAAACCTTTACCAAAGCCGCAAATCCGCGCGATAACGAGGAGAGCAATCAGGGCGGACAGACATTGAACCACCGAAGAGATCACGAGCTTGAAGGATGAACGGTTCAGCCCGCCGAAAAATTCCGGGCCGCTCTTGAAGCCGACGGCATAAATGAACAGCGCAAAGCAGACGGCTTTCAACGCATCGGGCAACGTCACATCCATCTGTCCAATGACGAGCGCCACGATGAGCGACCCGGCCACGCCACCCAAGCTGAACCCCTTGATCTTCACGCGACCCAGGGCACACCCAAGAAATAACGCCACGAAGAGGGCAATCTCCGGTGCCGATTTCAGGATGTGTTTCAGCAGTTCCATGAGTTGATGGATTCAGTGTTCGTCAATGCTTCTTCTGTTTTTTCAACACTTCCGGCTTGAGCAGTTTCAACCCGGCGGCGGCGTGGTAGCCGTGGATCTCCTTCACATCGAGTTTGCGCATGAAGGTGATGATCTCGGGCGTGATCACCTGGCCGGGCGCCATGATCGGGAAGCCGGGCGGATACGGGATGACGAAGTTGGCCGACACCGCGTCGCCGCGCTTCACGCGAGCGTCCAGATCTTTGCTGTTCAAAGTCAGGTGTTCGCAATTGGCCTCGTCGTAGGCCAGGAAAAATGGCGTCCGCATGTCGCCTTCGTTGGTCTTGGACTTCGGGTTGCCGCGAAAGACGTCGTGGAAGCGGCTGAAGTTCGGCAGGTCGGGCAGATCGTGACAAAGACTCTTCACGCGGGCATCAAATCCGGCTTTCTCCTCCGCGTCCCTGGCCAGCCGCCGGTCCAGATCGCGCGAAATGTCCGCCAGCACCTTGATGAGATAGGCGATGTCGCTGCGCGTGTTGTTGATGTTCGACTGGAGCAGGATGCTGTTGCGCGAGGTCTTGTTGAGCTGGATGTCAAACTTGTTCGCGAGCAGGGTCTTGAACGCCGTGCCGTCAAAGCCCGCCGTGCCGCACAGCAGCGTGATGCGCGTCGGGTCGAGCACAAACTCGTCCGTTTCCCACGCGTCATGCATGGTTTTCCAGGACACGCCGGGCGCGTGAAAATCTTCAAAGCCGCTGGCGCGATGCGCCTTCGGCACCATGTCCGCGTTGGTGGCGATGCGGAAATATTTCGAGATGAGCGGATGGCTGTTGACCTCGCGGCGCAGCATCAAGGCCAGCTCAATGGAGCGCATCACTAATTCGTAACCCTCCAACTCGGCCTGGCGTCGGGCGATGTCGAGCGAGGCGATGAGCTGAAGGTTTGGCGACGTGCTGGTGTGGGTGAAGAACGCCTCCTCGAATGTCGCCTCGGTGCTCTCCCAGCAATCGTCGTTGACCATGATGTAGGAACCCTGCCGGAAACAGGAGAGCGACTTGTGCGTCGAGGTCGTCGCATAGACGCGCAGCTTCACCGCATCGGGATCGGGCAGCAGATGAGTGTCGAGCAGCTTCGGATTTTTCGGATCAAGTTTGCCATGCTTTTTCTTGAAAGCCTCATACTCCTCACGATAGGCGGGGCTGGCGTAACGTTCCCGCAGCGCCTCGCACGCGCCCATCGCCGAGCGGCGGCGATGAAAGGGGGAGAAGCGCGAGTAAGCATACCAGGCTTCGTCCCACAGGAAGACGATGTCGGGCTTGATGGCCAGCACCTCCTCCATGAAGCGCGGCACGTTGTAAATATGACCGTCGAACGTGCAGTTCGTGAGCAGCAGCATCCGCACGCGGTCGAGCTTCCCCTCCGCCTTGAGATCCAGCAGCGTCTTTTTGATCGTGCGCAGCGGCACGCCGCCATACATCGAATACTGCATCAACGGATACGCCTCGACGTAGAGCGGCTGGCCGCCGCAGAGCACGAGGCCGTAATGATGTGACTTATGGCAGTTGCGGTCCACGAGAACGATGTCGCCTGGGCGCACAATCGCCTGCACGGCGATCTTGTTGGAAGTCGAGGTGCCGTTGGTGGCGAAAAAAAGTTTTTGCGCTCCGAAGGCGCGCGCGGCTTTCTCTTGCGCAGCCTTGATATTGCCGGTCGGTTCCAGCAGCGAATCAAGGCCGCCGGTGGTGGCGGAAGATTCGGCGAGGAAGATGTTCGTGCCGTAGAAATAGCCGAAGTCGCGGATCCAATGTGATTTGAAGACCGACTTGCCGCGCGCGATGGGCAGGGCGTGGAACGTGCCCATCGGCTTGCGCGCATAGTTTTTCAGGTTGTTAAAATAAGGCGTGTCATAACGGTCGTTGACACCTTCAAAGATGGCTAGATGCAGTTCCATCAGGTCTTCGATGCCGTAAAAAATGCGGCGGATGTTTTTCGAGTCGAGCTGGCTGGCGAGCCTTTCAATGCCGCGATCCACCACCAGATATACGTCCAGCTCCGGACGGAACGCGCGGATGGCCTTGGCAAGCGTGACGCCGTAGTCTTGCGGTGCGACCGCGGCGGCATCGAGCTTGAGATGCTGTTGCAGATATTCGCGAAGCAAAGGCGCGTGAAGGCGTGTCTGGAAACGGAAGTTATCCTGGATGATGATCGCCTGGATGTTCGGGTTCAGCACCGCGCCCAGAACGGCGTCTTCGAAGCTGGTGGCCACGACGAGTTCATAGACAAACGGATCTTCGGGCCGGCGAAGTTTGCGCCACTCGTTGCGCACCTGGCGGACCTGCTCGGGCGTGCCGTCATCGCTGACAACGAGCACCTCGAAGTAGGGTTTGGCCAGATCTTCGCCCTCGAAATAATCCTTTAAGAGCCGTTCACCCGATTCACCCTCGGATTCCTCCCCGGCCTTCCACGCCTTGGCGCTGCGGCGATAGGTTCCATTGAGCAACGCCTTGCCGACGCGGGTGGCAAGCCGGGAAAAGCCGGCGAAATCGGCGCGTTCGAGCAAATCCTTGAGCGCGGCCATCAAGGCATCGCCCGGATAAGCGTGCAGCGTTTCCAAAGGTTCGAGAGCGACGAGCAGTTGCCCAATTTGCGCCCGCGCCTCGGCCGAGGGCTTGCCGGCTTGCGCAGTGGCGGCGAGCGCCTCGGCGGCGTGGCCGAGATCGCACCAGCGATCAAACCGCGCTTCGGACGCGCTGAACAGGCCATTTTTAAGCCCCGTGGCCAGCGCGGGGGATTGTGTTTTGGCAGACATATGATTTGTGTTGTTTAAATTTTATGCTCGTTTGAACCGTCATTTCATCATCAGCACAATGACCACGCCCCAGGTGATGAGCAGCACGTTGCCCACGGCGTAGGTGATGGTGTAGCCCAGCGCCGGCACCTTGCTCTGCGCCTCGTCCTGGATGGCGCCCAGCGCCGCTGTCGTGGTGCGCGCACCGGCACAGGCGCCCAGCACGATGCCGGGATGCATCTTGAAAAGATATTTGCCGATGAAAATACCGACGACAAACGGCATGGTGGTGACGAATACTCCCCAGAGGAACAGGCTCAATCCGGCAGCTTTCAGGCCGGACACGAAACTCGGCCCGCAACTGATGCCGACCACCGCGATGAAGGCGGTGAGACCGATGTTGTTGAACACCCAGAGCGCGGGGGCCGGAATGCGCCCGAAGGTCGGATTCACCGCGCGCAGATAACCGCAGACCAGGCCCGCCATGAGCGCACCGCCGCTGGTGCTCAAACTAAGCGGCACCTTGCCGACGTGGAGGGTGAGCGCGCCAATCAGGGCGCCAATCACGATGCCCAAGCCCATGAACACAACGTCGGTTTTCTCGGTCGCCCGGTCGGCATAGCCCAATTCTTTGGCGGCCATTTCCACCGCCTGCACGGGACCGACGAGTTGCACCACGTCGCCGCGATCCACCTTGGTGCCGGGATTGAACGGCATTTCCTGTCCGCTGCGAATGAGCTTGCGCAGGAATACGCCGCGCACCTGCTGGGCCACTTCCGAGTTCCGGATCTCCAGCAGCGTTTTGCCCGCGATCGCCTTGTTGGTGATGACCACATCGAGGATCTGGATGGGGACATCCAATAGCTCGCGGTCCTCCACCTCCGGGCCGAGATCGGCTTCAACTTTCAATAACGTTTCGCGCGGCCCCGCCAACCCCAGCACGTCACCGGACTGGATGACCATCTGGGGATTGGTTTCCACAATTTTCGACGCCTGCCGGAGGCGCAAGATAAAGACCCGCGGCAGTTTGAACCGGGACTCAAATTCGGCGATTGTTTTGCCCGCCAGTTTCGAATCCTTTCCCACTTGGTAGGCCCGCGTGGTCAGGCGCCGGTAGGCCGATATCTGGTCGCCTTCACTCCCCGCCCCGCCCATCTTCGCCTCGTAGTCGGCGCATTCCTTGGCGAGATTCACGCCCAGCAGCTTCGGTCCGATGGATGCGAGAAACCACGCCGAGCCGGCCGTGCCGTAAAGGTAGGTGACGGCGTAAGCCACCGGCATGGCGTCCACCATCGCCTTTTGCTGGTCGGAGGAAAGACCAATCTGGCCGATGGTATCGGACGCCACACCAAGAACCGCTGAAATCGTGCAGGCACCCGAGAGCAGCCCCGCCGCCTGGCCGATGCTGTAACCGGCGATCTTGGCCGCGAGGAAGGTTGACAGCAGACAGGCGACACAGAGGATTACGGCAAAGAATACCTGCGGCAATCCGTCGCTTTTCAGGCCGCGGAAAAATTGCGGCCCGACGCTGTAACCGACCGCGAAGAGGAACATCAGGAAAAACACCGCCTTCACATCGGGGGAAATCGTGATGTTCAACTGGCCGACCAGGACGCCTGCCAGCAGGACGCCAGTCACGTTGCCGAGGCTGAATTTTCCGAACTTCAGCCCCCCGACATAAAATCCGAGAGCCAGCGTCAGAAAGATGGCGATCTCCGGATAACTCCTCAATGTGTCAAACAGCCAGTTCATTACAGGCCAGGTCATAATTCAGGGTGGGTTGGATTGTTGGATTTGTGTTATGCGTTATCAGCCTCGTGCTTTTTTTCGGTGTTGCCGCCCTGCGGCTCATCCGGTGGTAAAACCCGCCCCGCCTTTCCGGGCGGCACATATCTTTTCCCGCCCAGCACCGCCTCCACGGCATCAAGCAACTGCGACGTGATTTCGCGTTTGATTACGAATCCCGACGCGCCCGCCTCCAGCGCCGCCTGCACGACGGTCGGCTCGTCGTGCGTGCTAAGCACAATCACGCGCGACTCGGGACACCGCGCCAGCAGCCGCCGCAACCAGCCGAAGCTCTCCCCCGTAGCCAGCGCGAGATCCGCCACCACAACGTTGGGGCGCAACCGTTCAGCGCTCTCCAAGAATGATGTCTCATCCGCCACCATCACCACCGCATCGAACGAGGTTTCAAGCAGGCCACGGATACCCTCCGTCAACCCATGATGCCGGTCTGCGAGCAGAACGCATCTGACGGTGTCTGATTTCATTATCGTCGTGATATTATAGTTTCCGGCTCCCCCCGAATTTCCTTCACAGCGAGACCCTTGAAAGTAGATTGAACTCTGACCGAAACATAAGCTGGTGTAACCTCGGAGAATTACTGGATTGGCACTCGTAAAATTACTGGGGCGGAACCCGGGGGGATTCCGTCGCAGATTTTTAGCGGACTTGGATTTGAGGGGCCACTTTCACGGCAACAAAAAACGGCGACCCTTTTATGAGTCGCCGTTTTAAATATTCGGGCAGGTCAACTTAGCGGGCCATGGAATGCATTTCCTGCAGTTTTTCATACCCCAGCTCGCCGGCTGTCTTGGTCGAGCCAAAATTGTATTGGAAGGCGAGCCCGAGACTGTATCCACCTTGACCATCCTCGCGATGGGCCTCGAAACCATAGCTGGCCATGGACATGATTTTCCAGCGCTTGCTGGGGGCGCTGTAACCGACGCCCGCGCCGACGCCCGAGTTGAACGCGCCCGGCTGGCCCGTGCCGTCCACATAATCCACCAACGCCGCCGCGCCGCTGCCGATCAGCGACCACTGGTTTTCGCTCCCGAACGGAATGGTGTAAACCGCGTAGGCCAGTCCAAAGTCCTTGGCCGAAAGTTCCTGAAAGAAATATCCGGGCAGGAACAGTGGAAATTCCTTAGTGTAGGGCAGCACACCGCCCAGTCGATACGCACTCAACCGGTCCGCGTTGATCATCCCGCCGCCCTGCAATCCAAACACAATGTAATGTTTGGATTCCAGCGTGGTGTAGTTCAACTGCGCCCGGCCAAAGAAACGCTGGCTGGCGCGCTCGAGTTCCCGGTCATTGCCGTATCCGTAACCGCCGGGGGAGGTGCGCTGTTCCAGCTCATACCAGCCGGAGATTTCCATGCCCAGCACCGGGCCGAGCATTGGTTCCTTGCCGCCCCAGCGAAAACCGGCACGATAGGTGATGAACGGCTGGTTCTCGGGCAGGACAAATCCATTGCCCGTGGTGTCCGTGGTGTTGAAGTCATTGTAATCCATGGTCGCCCGGAGCACGCCGGTCAAGGGAATGTGCTGGTCGGGGTTGAACCGGTGATAGATGCTCGCGCTGATCCCGACGCCGTTGCCGTCGAACGATTGGTCTTTATACCACTGGCCTTCGTCCACTTCCTGATAGCTGTTGGCATACAGGCCGCCAAAGGCGCCCACGGCCAGGTCCGTGTGTTCGCCCAGCAGGTGTTGAAAGCCCAGTTCGCTGTCCACATAGACGGGCGCAATGACCAGGCGCAGCACCTCGTTGGTCGTCGGCACGTTGGGCATGTTCCAATAATAGAACGCGTATGCCCCCATCGGACCTTGATCCGTCAAGGAGGTTTCGGCTCCCAAGTGCAGCAATTGCCGGGGCGCCGGATCAATCTGGGCCTTAGCCGTGGAAGTGACGAGCGCTACCAAAGCGGCTCCCACCAGAAGTCGCGCGCATTGATTCGACCAGGACCGTTGTAGTGTTGAGTTGAAGGTTTTCATAGTTGTCTCATTTCCGCAGTTGGTTGGCTTGGTGATTTTACACTTCGATGCAGATGGGAATGTGACTGATGGCCGCCCTAAAGTAACCTCGGAGAATTACCAGATAGGGGCTAGTAAAATTACTAGGTGCGGAAAGGAAGGCTGAAAGCTGAAGGCAAAATATTATTGCAGACTCCGTATTCCAAAACTTCAGCACTTAGCCTTCAGCCTTCGCTTAAATTTCCGCGATGCCATGCTTAAGGGCGAAGTGAACCAATTCCGCGTTCGTGTGCCGGTCAAGTTTTTCCATGATCTGATATTTGTGAAACTCCACCGTGCGGGCTGAAATTTTCAACGTGTCGCCAATCTCCTTTGCCGAACGGCCTTCCGCCAGCAATTGGAGGATCTCCCGCTGCCGAGACGTAAGCGAGGCCACGGAATCATCGGCTTTTTCCGGCGTGTGGTTGATGGCCCGGAATACGTCGCCCGCCACCGCCGGACTCACATAGGTCTTGCCATCCAGCGCCACGCGAATGGCGGTGATCAATTCAGCCGGGGCCGAGTGTTTGAGCACGTAACCCGAGGCACCAGCTTCGAGCGCACGGCGTGCATAGGCAACCTCCGGATGCATGGTCAGAAACACCACCGGCACCTGCCGGTCGTCCCGCTTCAACTGCACAAGTGCGTCAATGCCGTTAAGGTGCGGCATGGTGATGTCGGCCACGATCACGTCTGGCTGGAGCTTTCGCGCCGCTTCGATCAGGGCGCGTCCGTCCTCGACCACGCCGACCAGTTCAAACTCGGCGCTAAGCAGGCTCTTCAAGCCTTCGGCCACCAGGCGATGGTCGTCGGCCAGCAACACGCGTGGACGTTTCATAGGCAGAGGCTACAAGCAAAAGGCTGAAGGCTAAAGGCTAAAGGCGGAAATAAAATTGAAGGCGGAAACTTGAACGTCCCTCCAATAATTATTTTCATAAACTTCAGCCTTCAGCCTTTTTTAGCGGCACCGTGACCAGAATGGTTGTGCCCTGGCCGGGCGTGCTTTCAATCTCGATTTCACCGTCAACCAGAAACACCCGCTCCCGCATGCTCGCCAGCCCGAGGCTGGGGCGCGCGCGCTGCAAGGCGGGATCGAAGCCGATGCCGTCGTCATGCACGACGAGCTGCAAGTCGCCGTTCAGGAACAGCACCGAGATTTCCACCCGGCGGGCCCGGGCGTGACGGGCCACGTTCCGCAGCGCCTCCTGCGTCACACGAAACAGGCAAAGCGCCGTCTCCGGTGGAACAACATCGGGCAAATCCCGCAGCGTCACATCGGCCGTGACCGATTCCTGCCGTGAGAAACGCTCACACTCCGCCTTCAGCGCCTCGGCCAGGCCCAGATCCTCCAGCAACACGGGATGCAGCCGATACGACAGTGCGTGAATGTCTTCGCTCAAGCGCACCAAACCCTCGCGGATTCCCCACATCGTTTCCGCCGCTAAAACTTTGTCCGCGCCGCGCTCCACGCGCCCTGCGTCAATCGCCAGTATGGCCAGCCGCTGGGTCACGTCATCGTGCAGCTCGCGTCCGAGCCGGGCGCGTTCCATTTCGTGGGCACGGATCAATCGCCGGCTCAAGTCGTGCATCGCGGCATTGGTTTGCTTGCGCTCGGTAATGTCCTCTTTGACGGCCACAAAGTGCGTGATTTTACCGCCGGCATCGCGCACGGGTGAAATGACCGCCCGCTCCCAGTGAAGCTCGCCGTTTTTTTTACGATTGTGGAGATCCCCCGACCAAGTGCATCCGCTGGTGATGCAGTCCCACAATTCTTTATAAGTTGACGGCGGTAATTCGCCTGATTTCAGGAAACGAGGATTTTGACCGAGGCTCTCTGCGGAGGAGTACCCCGACACCTCGGAGAATTTGCGGTTCACATAAGTGATTTTGCCCTGCAGGTCGGTGATGACCACCGAGACGGGACTTTGCTCCACGGCAAGCGACAACTGGCGCATCTTTTCCTCATCACGCTTACGCCCGGTGATTTCAACCGCCACGCCAAACATCCGGAAGGACTTCCCAATCGAATCCGTTTGCATCCGGCCACGTGACGCGATCCAGCGCTGGGTGCCGTCCGGCAAAATTATCCGGTATTCCCGCAAGTGATCCATTTTGCCCTCCGCCGCGCCCTTGATCTCTTGCTCCATCGCCTCGCGGTCTTCCGGATGGATTTTCTGGAAGAGTTGCTCAAACCCGATGTTCGCATCCGATGTGAACCCGAACAGCCGTCGCCAGGTTTCCGTGCCCCAAATCTGGTTGCTGGTGACGTTCCACACCCAGACGCCAAACTCCGCCGCCTCCGCCGCCAGCGTCATCCTCTCCTCGCTTTCGCGCAAATCCCGCGCCACGCGCTTTCTGGCCAGTTTATTGGCCACCAGCCCGATGATCAGCATGGTCTGCAGTCCGCAGAACACAAGTGCGCCAACAATATGCCATCGGTATTGCTGCCAAATGGTCGGCTGGCGAAACTTGATGAAACTGCCGGCTGGCAGGTTTGCCTCGCTGATGCCCCAGCGCTGAAGCTCTCGCTTGTCATACTGTGGCGGAAGCGGCCCCACGATCTTCGGCGGGATGCTCGACGCCGGCTCACCATGAAGGATGCGGATGGCAATGTGAGCCGATTCCACCCCCTCTTGTGCGGCCTGATAAAGCCGGCCCCCAACAATTCCCAAGCCCAGTTGCTCTATGAAGATGCCGTTCACGGGTGCATTCGCGACCGCATGAATTCGCTTGAGCGCCTCGTCGGCATTCAGCGTCACCCCCGCCGCATCCTGGTGCAACAAGATGAGGAAAATGAAGGAACGCGGAGGTAATTTGCTCACGCGTTCCAGCATCTGGTCAAACGGCAAATCATTGAGCCAGGTGAAACTTACCCGGTTGGTGAACGGCTCAAACGCCTTGCGGATCGCGGCCGTCCAATATTGCTCCACGGGCGACGCGCCGATCACAACCGCGATGTTGGTCGTCGCCGGCGCCACCTGGAGGATGTCTTCCACAAAGCCGGGCAGATTGAAATCCTCCCCGACCAAGGTGGCATTCTTTTGGAGCGCACCAGCCGGCAACCGTCGTTGGTCCATCCCGGCGTAAAGGACGGACGTTTCAGGAAAAAGACGATCCCGATATTGCGCTACAAAGACACCGGCTGGCGAGCCGATCGGCACCACCAGATCCGGCTGCCATCTGGCCTGACGTTTGCGGATGTAATCCACTAGCGCCTCCTTCATGTCGGGACTCTCGTAACGCGCCTCGTCCAAAGAGATCTCGTCGAGATCAACCGATGCCCCCAACTTCTCGGTCAGTTCCGTCTCAAAAGCAATCGAATGGGTTGTGAACGGCGGCGCAGCGTTCCCAAAGGAGTGAATAATGAGCACCCGCGGGGGCGCGGCACTGACAACACCGATCCACGCGGACAAGAAAATGGCCAAACCCGGCACAACCCGGCTGCTGCCGCAGCGGGGCAAAGGTGCAAACAAGGCCGACTGCAGCTTTCTCTGGCACACCCAAACCCATCGAGTCATGTTCGCTGATCTCCTCATGAATTATCACAGAGACTTATCCGTATGCTCCGCGACTTGCAAGCACTACTGAAGTGACGTGACTGTGGATTTTCAGGCCGCACAATGTGATGGCCTGGACACAGAAAAAATCAGGCCAAAAAAAGACAGGCGATATGCAACGGAAGAAAATATCACATCGTGCGGGAAAGCGGCCCGGCTCGTTCTTGCTCGCCGCGTTGATCCCCACAACAGAAGCCGTCGTTGAACGCTCTCCGTAGATTGGACGATTGCAAGGATTGACGCTTTAAGTGGCGAAGGAAGTTTTGGCCAGAGCGTGACATCGCGTGCCAATTGAAGGCTGACGGGGACTTCGGCTTGTGTGTCTAACCGTGCTGATGTCGTTTTACTTAAGCCTTACCGTTGGATTACCATCAAGGCGTTTGGACAGGTCAATCGGATCGCCCACGGAAACTTCCAGTGGATTCACCTGATACGCCCAGACTTGAAAGTGGGTCAGGCTGGCTTCGCCATAGATCGTCGCAAACGCACCATCAACGGCATCGAATCCTTCTGGAGCTTTGCCAAAACCAGACTCGCTAAACAGCGCGGCGTGCGCGTGGACAAGTTCCCGCTCCACCTCAAGGAATCTGAATGGCGTTGGAATCACCGCCGTGATAACCTCTACGCGTCGCTCTTGAAAGAAACCCGTTCGCACCCGCTCAACTAGGAAAGACCCTCGCCAATTACCGCTAATTTGCAGGCCGAAGGGTGGACCGGAAATCAGATGCCAGATGTCAGATGACGGAGCGAGGGCGAACATCCAACATCGAACATCCAACATCCAACGTGCCCGCAAAACCAAGGCCGGATTTGAGTCTCGTTACCTCGGCTCCTACGGATTTTTGGGTTGACGTCCTTAAAAACGCGTGGGAAGCTCCCATCATGAACGCCACAATGATAGATGACCGCCGCCGGCTGGTGATGCCGCCGGAGCTTCCGGCGCGTTCGCCGGTGACGGTGCAGCAGATTGATGATGACACCTGGATTGTCAAACGCGCCCGCCCGATCAAAGCGCGGATGGTGATGCTGCTTCCAGACGTGAAGGAACTGCCGGATGACGCAGAATGGGAAAAAGTGGAGGCGCGGATGGCCAGACATTTCTCCCGCAACCTGCCGCCCTTTGAAGAATGAAAGCATTTGAAGTTTTTAGCTGGCAACCGGCGGGCTGGAACGAACCACACCCATGCGTAATCGTGTCGCACCCTGACCGCGCCGCCAGAAAAGACCCGGTGGAAGTGGTGATGTGTTCAACGCAGCGGGCAACCCGGAAACCCGATCCGCACGAAATCATTCTGGACTCTGCGGATGGGCTGGACTGGGCGACACTCTGCAAGTGTGATGTCATCTACGCCGCGCCGCGCGCTGAATTGAAAAACCGGCGCGGCATAATTTCTGAAAACCGAAGGGTGCAAATCGTCCGCACCATCATCGCCGCCCATGGCTGGGGTAAAATTCTTGCCAGCTAAACTGAATCCATGATGAAGCGGAGAGGGCGGAGGGAAGCATCCAACCTCCATTCTGTTCCCCCCTGCCCCAAATTCGCGGTAATTCGCGCAATTCGCGCAAAAATTCTTCAACGCAAAGCCTTGACGCGAATTTCGCCAATTACCGCTAATTTGCAGGCCGAAGGGTGGGACAGAGATCAGATGCCAGATGTCAGATGACGGAGCGAGGGCGAACATCCAACATCCAACATCCAACATCCAATGGCCAGCAATCCGGCAAAACCAAGACAAGAATTGAGCCGACTCACGTCGGGCTGCTACCATTGGTTTCCAGCTCAAATCATCATTCCTCGTCCTCTCTGAATAAAGCGAAGGCAAAATTAGAGTCTCGTTACCTCGTCTCCTACGAAATTTTGGTTGTGATTCCCCAGGAAAACCAAAACGAAGGCAAAATTTGAGCCGACTCACGTCGGGCTGCTACATATGGGGGAATTGCGGGGATTCCAGCCAGTCGGCGAGGAGGTGCAATTCGAGTGCGGTGAGGCCGATGGTGGACCGGCGGTAGAGGGTGAGTTCGGCGGGGCCGGTGCGGTTGATGATGGTGGCAGAGATGCCCAGCCGGGGCACAAGCATGGCCAGCCATCCAATGCTGGCGGAATCCATGGACATCTGCGGCTGGCGGGCAATCAGACGGGCGGTCTGGGCAACCTGAAGGCCGGGCTGCAGGCGCGGGCCGGTGACTTCCCAATCATAATAAACAAGGTTGGTGCGGCGCAGGACATCTTGAATCATGCCGGCGGGCGGCGGGGTGGCGGCGTTATTGGTGTCAGGAAACAGCCCGGCAAAGAGCCAGCCGTCAACTCCGGCTCCGGTGGATTTGATGAAAGGTTTGATGTCTGGAAGATCGCCCCAAGTGACGCCATTGCCGTCCGAAGCACGGTCAAAGCTGATGTAGCCGTTGGTGGCGAGCCAGGGATTGCCCTTTTGCAACAGTTGATCGGTCAAGGCTGCAACCTGCGATTTGGCGTCAAGCAGCGGTGCGGCAAGGTAAATTTGATAAGGACTGCCGGCCAGCGACCAGGAGAAAAGCTGATCTGGCGCGGTGCCGATTTGCAGATCGCGCCAAGGCTGCCAAGCGGCGAGCCAGGATTGGAGGCCGCGCGCGGCGGTGAAGCTGGTCAACGGTTCATGCATCAACTCCACGGGCAGACGCCAGGGTTCCAGCGAAGCGGGCAACGGCTGGGTCAAGGTCAGGTTGGCGCGCGTGATGACATTGGCGCCATCGCCGGAGAGGGAGAGGTGAAAACTGGAAAGTGACGAGTGACGAGTGACAAGTGACAAGATTTGAGAACCCGAGGCGGAGAGGGGGAAGATATTGACGAGGCGCGGGAGGTCAAGGCTGGCTTCGAGCCAGAGGTTGGTGCCGGCGGAAACGAAGGGGACGCGGTCGCGCCGGATGCGGGCAGTGATTTCGCCGGCCAATAAATTTTGCTCCGGGCCGGCACTCAAGACCGTCCATTCGCCGACGCGGGTGAACTGGACGAAATTGAGGACATTGGTGGTTTTTAACGACCAAGTGTCATCTCCGGGGTTGTTGACAGCACGGGCGCCGGTCAGAGGCTGCAACAGGGCAGGAAGATTGGTCAGCCATGAATCCGATTGCGCTTCGTTCAACCGGATGGCGAAGACAAGGGAAAGTCGAGGGTTGAGGGTTGAGCCGCCTTCGCCTTGCTTCGTCGCGCCAAGGAGTTGAGGGTTGGCGGGAGCGCGGATTTCAAGATAAGATTCTTCCTGGACAAGGTCATTGAACACCAACCAGAGCCGCGCGACGGCATCCTCCGTCAGATTGGTGCCACCGGGCAGCCATTGCCCGGGCGTGGTCGCCAGCTTGGTGAGGGTCTGCCGCTCCAACCGTGCGCCTTGTGAAAATTGCCAGATGCGCGTGAAATAATAGGCGCTGGCAGTGATGCCGAGGCGTTTTTTTCCCAGCCAATGAACGTGGGCGGCGGTGGCCGGCGACAGGATGGTGGGCGGCGCGACGGGCGCAGAAGGTTGCGACTGGCGGCAGCCAGTGCCGGACGCGAACAGGAGTGCTGCAGACAAGATGAGAATGGCCGGTCGGAAATTCATGAGCTTGTTTCTGCCAGAAAACGGGTCGCGGCTCAAACAGAATCGAGTGGTTGAGGATTGAAGGTTGATGGTTGAGGGCGGGGAAGGATAATGATTGGGACGCGGTGGAACGCGTCCTTACTGTCGCACGGCTCGCCACATCCGTTCCGCCCTCGCTTCGCTGACGGGCGGGGACATCGCAGCGCGATGTCCCTGCCTTGGTGTTTCCAAACTTGCGAGGGCGTTGTCCTGTCCGCTATCCTTGACCGATGCAATCAAAAAATCGCGGCTGGATGGTGCTGGCCCTGTTCTTCGGCTCCGGCGCAACGGCGCTGGTTTATGAAGTGGTGTGGGCAAAATTTCTGGCGCAGATGTTCGGCAGCACGATCTACGCGCAGACGGTGGTGCTGGCGGTGTTCATGGGCGGGCTGGCACTGGGCAACCGGATTTTTGGCGGCTGGGCGGACGGGCTGCGGCAGCCGGTGAAGTTCTATGGCCTGCTGGAAATCCTCATCGGCGTCTATGCTTTTTTATTTCCCGCGCTCGAACGGGCGACGGACCGGATCTTCATCGCGGCAGGCATGCCAATCATGGAACATGCGGGCTGGCTGCTTTTGTTGAAGGCTGTTTTAAGCACGGCGCTGCTGCTGGGACCAACGGTTCTGATGGGCGGCACGCTGCCCTTGCTGGCGGCGTGGCTGCATCAATTCTCCGCCGATGCCGGGCGACGCTCGGCGCGGTTTTATTCGGTCAACAGCCTTGGCGCGGTGACGGGCGCGGCGCTGGCCGGGTTCTGGCTGGTGCAGCATTACGGCATGATCGCCACCATCCAGATCACCGCCATGACCAATGTTTTCATCGGCACAGCCGCCATTTTATTGAACCGGAGTGGCTGGCTGGCCCGACCAATCCAGACAGCGGAGACAAACACCACCGAACCAGAAACACCAGCGACAGCGAACACCTTGCTCTGGGCGGGAGTCATGGTTGCGCTGACGGGCGGCGTTTCGATGGGGTTGGAGCTGCTGGCATCGCGCTCGCTGGCTCTGATTTTCGGTTCGTCGTTGCAATCCTTCGCCGTGGTGTTGATCGCATTTATTCTGGGCATCGGTCTGGGCAGCGCATGGGTTGCGTCGCCCAAGCGGGTCGGCAAGACCGGTGAGAAAACCGTGATCCTGCTGCTGTGCGTGGCGGCGGCGTGGGTGACATTGCTGGTTTTTAACATTGAACAGTGGGTGGATTTTTACCGGATCGCCCGCATCGGCTTAAGCCGCACGCCGGTGGGCTATGTGTATCATGAACTGCTTACGGTCGGCATCGCGCTGGTGATACTGGGAATCCCGGCAGCCCTGATCGGTGCGGTATTGCCACTGATGATCCGGGCGATGTCGGCTGGAGGCGCGCCGCTAGGAGCACGGGTCGGGGCGTTGCTCACTTGGAACACATTGGGCGCGGTGGCCGGCACGCTGGTCACGGGTTTCGGGCTGATGCCGTATTGCGGATTGCGCAATGCCTTCGGAGTGCTGGCATTGGTGCTGGCGCTGGTCGCCCTCGTCCTGGCCCTGCGACGGGGCTGGCTGGCCGGGGTGGTGAGCACGATTGGAATATCCATGCTGGTCGTTTGCCTGTTTATCTTCGGCGGCGAAAGCTGGCGGAACGTGATGAGTTCGGGAATTTTTCGCATCACGGAAACGAAGTTTGAGTCCGGCTTGATGGCGATGAGGAAGAACCATTTCAAAATCCTGTTTTATGAGGATGGGCCGGATGCGACGGTATCCGTGGAGCAAGTGGATGGCATCATCGCGCCTGCGGCATTGGGTTTGCGCACCAACGGCAAACCTGAAGCGGGAACGCAACTGGACTTGAGCACCCAATTGCTGGTGTCGCATTTGCCGATGATGGCCAGACCGGAGGCGAAAGATGTGTTCGTGCTGGGGCTTGCCTCCGGCATGACGGCGGGATCGATATTGGCATATCCCATCAATCGTCTGGACATAGCCGAGAACTGTGAACCGGTCATCCACGCCTCCAAACTTTTCGCGGACTGGAATTATCATGTCCTGGACGACCCACGGACAAAACTCTGGCGCGAGGATGCACGCACCGTGCTGAAACTGCGCACGCAACTTTACGATGTGATCATCACCGAGCCTTCGAATCCATGGTTCGTCGGCACGGGCAGCGTGTTCAGCCGCGAATATTACCAGCTTGCTGCCAGCCGCCTTAAGCCGGGCGGCATCATGGCCCAATGGTTTCAAGTCTATGAAACCCAGGATGACATCGTGGAGCTGGTGTTGCGCACCTTCAGCTCGGTGTTCCCCTATGTAGAAATTTGGGATGCCGGTGCGGGTGACATCGTCCTGATCGGGGCGATGCAGCCCTGGCCGAGCGGACCAGATGTGTTCCGGCAAAGTTTCGCGATTGACCGGGTGCGGACGGACATGTGGATGATCAACATCGAATCTCCAGAAGCATTGCTCGCCCGGCAACTGGCCTCACAACGCACCGGCTTTGCCATCGCGGGCAAAGGATCGATCCAGAGCGATCTTTTTCCAGTGCTGGAATATGCCGCACCCCGGGCCTTTTTCCTGGGCACCGGGTCGCGGGTGATGTGGGGTTATGATGAAAGAACCCGGCAACAACTGCTGGCACCCGCCGAAAAAACCGCCACGCTTGCAGCCTTGCCGATGGCGAATGTGCAACTGGTCTTCAGCGACTTTTTTACTGTCAACGGCGATTTGTTCGGCTGCGTATTCGGCACGGCTCCGAACGCCGGAGTGCCATGCGTCTTCCAGACGCCACAGCCGGTGCCGCCGCCGATGTCGGATGGCAGCGCGGTCTCTGCCGCAGAAAAAGCCTTTCATGCCGGCAATCTGGTGCAAGCCGAAGCGCTGACCGCGACAGCCTTGAAACAAAACCCCAGCGATGCGCAGGCCGGATACCTGCTGCGCATCATTGAGCGGGAAAAGCAATTGCGACCGGCAATGAAGAATTGAAAGGAGCGCGGTGATGACCCAGTCGCTTCATCTTCTCCGCCGCAAGCAGATAGTCGTCATTTGTGTTCTTTTGTTCGGGTCGGTGGTCTGGACTTTCCTGCCAGCGTTGCACAACGGGTTTATCAATTACGACGACGACGTTTACGTCACCGGAAATGTTCATGTTCAAAAAGGGTTAAGCCCTGCCACCGTCGCATGGGCCTTCGAAAGCACTGACGCATCGAACTGGCATCCGTTGACCTGGCTGTCCCACATGACGGATTGCGAATTTTTCGGCTTGAACCCGCAGGGACATCATTTCACGAGCGTGCTGCTCCACGCGATCAATGCGGTGCTGCTCTTCCTGGCATTGCGGCGGATGACGGGCGCTGCCTGGCGGAGTCTGTTTGTGGCGGCAGTTTTCGGATTGCATCCGCTGCGCGTGGAATCCGTGGCGTGGGTTGCGGAGCGCAAAGATGTCTTAAGCACGATGTTCGGATTGGTCGCGCTGCTAATGTATGCACAATATGTGGAACGATCCCGCGCCCCAAACCCCAGGTTGAAGGTTTTTTACGGTCTGGTGCTGGTGTTCTTCGCGCTTAGCCTGATGAGCAAACCGATGCTGGTCACGTTGCCGTTTTTTTTGTTGTTGCTCGACTATTGGCCACTGAATCGTTTCAGGCACGAGAGCGCATGGAAATTAGTGCGGGAGAAAGTGCCGCTCTTTTTCCTCGCGGCGGCTTCCTGTGTCGTGACATACGTTGTCCAAAAACACGGCGGCGCGATGGAGTTGATGGCCGAGATGCCTTTCACGGCGCGCCTCGAAAACGTGCCGGTTTCGTTTTGCCGTTATCTCGGCAAATTATTCTGGCCGGAAAATCTCACCGTCATTTATCCCGTCGTTGACCACTGGCCCATGACAGGTGTGCTTCTCGCGGCCGCCCTGCTGCTGGGCGTCTCCGCCGCATCAATAGCTGCGCGCCGTTCTCATCCTTATCTGGCGGTGGGCTGGTTTTGGTTTCTAGGAACGCTGGTGCCGGTCATCGGGTTGGTGGCGGTGGGCGAGCAGTCCATGGCTGACCGCTACACATATTTTCCCCTGATCGGCGTGCTCGTAGTCATCCTGTGGGGCGCGGAGGAGATGACCCGCCGCTGGCGTTACCAAACTGCCATCTTGTCGGTCATGAGCGCGGCAATCATCGTGACTTGCATCCTGCTCACACGGCAGAACATAATTTACTGGAAAACCAGTGAAACCCTTTTTCGGCATGCCCTCGCGGTCACCAGCGACAATTACAGTGCGCACTGCAATCTGGGCAACGCGCTGACGGGTCAAGGGCGGCTCATAGAAGCCTTGGTCGAATTTCAGACGGCAGCGAAGTTAAAGCCCGGATCCTCTGAAAACCACTGCAACGTCGGCGTCGCGCTGGCCAACATGGATCTTCTGGACGAGGCGATTGTCGAGTTCCAGAGCGCAGCAAGTTTGAATCCTGATAATGGTCTGGCGCATCACAACCTAGGGATGGCACTCGAGCGCAAGGATCAACTTGATCAAGCGACCCATGAATACAAAGAAGCCGTAAGATTAATGCCCGGCTATGCCCCGGCGCACAACAGCCTCGGCGTCGCCATGGCGAAAAAGGGCCGGCTCGACGATGCGGTGACTCAATTTCAGGAAGCCATCCGGCTGGATCCATCCAATCTCCCGGCCCAAGGCAACTTGAAAATGGCATTGGAACTCAAAGGTCATTGATCCTTCTTGCATTCGCGAGCGGGTTGGCAATCCATCGTCAGCACGGCGCAGACAGGCAGGGCGCGCTGTTCCGGTCTTGGAATTTTATTGTCGCCTACGTTCACAAGAATTTTCAAGGAGTCAGGCGTTGGGCCGCTGGCCAACTGGATCGCCGCTGCCGTTTTATCCAAGGTAAATGAATGGGTGATCAGATCACGCACATCCAGCCGGCGGCTGAAGACGAGCCGGGCGACTTCGCGCTGGAGGGTGAAATCGGCGGAATAGCTGCCGATGAGGTCTTTTTCATCCACGCAGATGGAAGCCAAGTCGAGTTGAGAGTTGAGAGTTGAGGGTCGAGAGGCAAGCGGGGCCGGATTTCGGATTTCGGATTTCGGATTTCGGATTTCGGACCCGCTGCGCCTGGTGTGGGCGAACAGCAGAACCTGGCCGCCGCCGCGCACGAGTTGCAGGGCCTGTTGCACGGCGGTGTCGGAGGGGACGGCGATGATGGCGGCGTCGAGCGGTGACGAGTGACGAGTGACGAGTGACGAGACTTCAGAGGCAAGACAAGTCCGACGGGCGCCGAATTTTTTGGCGAGCTTCAGGCGGGAGGGGAGCAGGTCGGTGGCAAGGACTTTGATCCCGGCGATTTTCAGCAGGCGGGTGAACATCAGGCCGATCGGCCCCTGCCCGGCGACCAGCACGGTGTCGCCGGGCAAAAGATTTAATCTGCGGACGGCTTTCAAAACAGTGTTGACCGGCTCCAGCATCGCGCCTTCGGCAAAGGAATTTTTCGCGGGAATTTTCACGACGCCGGGCAGGACGAAATTCATGACGCGGACGTATCCGGCGTAGCCGCCGCCAGCCGGTTCGAAACCGGCGGTGATGCCGGTGCGCTTGTAGGTTTCGCACTGGGCAAAGGCGCGGTGACGGCAGAAATGGCAGTCCAGGCACGGGACGTGATGGTGCAACGCCACGCGGTCGCCGACTTTCAGTGACGAGTGACGAGTGACGAGTGACGCGTTTCCGCCGCCGATTTTGACGATGGTGCCGGCGGTTTCGTGGCCGAAGATGCGCGGCGGCGGGACGGTGCCGTGGTGGATTTTTTTGATGTCCGTGGGGCAGACGCCGCAGACTGCGACGCGCACGAGCAATTCACCGGGGCCGATGCGCGGGACGGGGACGGTTTCGAGGCGCAGATCGTTGACGCCGCGATAAACGACGGCGCGCATGGTTTTGGGGATGCCGGACACGCGGGAAATGTTAACCACGGATGGACGCGGATGGACACAGAATTTTTGAAAGGTGATCGTGGCGGGGCGAAAATCAAGGCTCCAAAAAAAACATCCAAGACCCAACATTCAACATCGAACATCCAATCCCGGATAAAACGAAGGCAAATTTGAGCCTCCACACGCCGGCTGCCACGGAGGGCGAGGCTGGCTGGCAACCGCAGTTGAACAACGAAGCCGCAAAGACGCGAAGCTGGGAATCAATTGCCGGTCTGCCTTTGCGCCTTTGCGCCTTTGCTGTTCGTTTTCCTGGCGGGGGGATATATTCGACATCGAACCCTCAACCATTTTCCACGGCTTCGCGCACGCGCTCCAAAATCACCCCGGCCAGCAGCGGCTCGGTGCCGACGGACGGCGAATACCAGATGAGTTTGCCATCGCGTTCCGTGGGATTGCGCCACGTCGGCTGGCCGGCGGCAAGCCGCTCTTTCACGATGCGTTCCGGTTCGCCGAGCAGAACAGGAATATCCTCGACCGCATGCAGGCCGTCGCTGATAAAAAACGGCACGACGACGATGTTTTTTGTTTTCGCCAGCGCCGGACAGCCCTTGATGAACGGCGCCTCCTCCATGAACACCGCGCCGGCCTCCGCGTAGATTTTGAGCGCGCGGATCAATTCCACCTGCCGCTCGACGGCCTTGCGGGAATTGGCGTTGCGCTCCGTGCCGTGGCCGGCGATGAGCAGGGTCGTGTCCGCCGGCCTGGGCGCGCGGGGAAAGGGAAATTTTTCCACGACTTCTTTCGCGCGGGCGAGGATCACCGTGGTCATCAGGTCGTGCGAGCCGACGGGCTGGCAATAAAACAGTGACGAACGACGGGTGACGAGTGACAAGCTGCCTGGAAAGCTGAAGCCGAGTTCCCGGGGGATGATTTCCGTGCTGAACCAGCCTTCGCTGATGAAGAACGGCACGATGAACACGCGCGGCGCGGCGATTTCCGCGAGAACATTTTTAATCTGCGGCTCCTGCTTCCAGAACGCCTCGCGGACGCCGGCGAAGATTTTCCGGCGGCGCAATTCTGCGGCGTGCTGGAAGACGGGCGCATCGGACTGGTCGTTCAAGGTCGTGCCGTGGCCGAGGATGACCAGCGCCGCGTCGGAAAAATTTTCACCGTTCACCCGCTAGAGTTAGCGCAATGACTGACGGTTCGCAAGCCGGCTGCGAAGGGCGCAAACAATAAACTGAAAACAAAGATTCTTGTCATGTGGCAACAACAGGAATACAGTCATCGCATGAGCAAAACCGCGACCATCCGCACCCGCATTGAACCCCGCCTCAAGAGCGAAGTCGAAGACATCCTTGCTCAACTGGGGCTGACGGCTTCCGAGACGGTGCATCTGCTCTACCGGCAGATCAAACTGCAACGCGGCCTGCCCTTTGACGTGCGGATCCCGAACGCGCTCACCGTGCGGACGCTCAAGGCCAGCAAGGCCGGCAGGAACGTGAAACAGTTTGGCGGCAAAAAGGAACTCTTCGCCGACCTGGGCCTGTGAGAACCTTCAGCCGCACGAGCCAGTTCAAAAAGGATGTCAAACGCGCCGGCAAGCGGAGCAAGGACATGGCGAAGCTCAAGGCCGCGCTTGAACTGCTGATGGATGGCGGGCCGTTGCCGCCGGAATTCAAGGATCACCCGTTGCGTGGCAATTTTGCCGGCAGCCGCGATTGCCACATCGAGCCGGACTGGGTGCTGATTTACACGCTTTCGGAAAACGCAGCGCACGTCTGTTTTGAACGCACCGGCACGCACAGTGATTTGTTTCTTTGAAGAGATGCAGCCTTCCTGACCAATCAAGAAACCACTCCGCCCGGCCAATTTTCAGTTGAAACTTTTTGACGGGCGGGGCGTCTTACGTTCAGATTGTCCGCGAAACTGAAACAACCGTTACCAATCAAACAATGAATCCGATCACACTCACCGCCATGACGTTCGCCGCCACGTTTGCCCTGGCCGCCGCCACGTCCGCCGAAGACGCGAAACCTGCTGCCGCCACCCTGCCGCCCGCTGCAACCAAAGCCGGCGTGACCTATGCCACCGACATCAAACCCATTTTTGAAGCGTCCTGCGTGAAATGCCACAGCGGCGACAAGCCCAAGGCACACCTCCACCTGGACACGCTCGAAGGCGTTCTCAAAGGCACCAAGCACGATAAAATTGTGACCCCCGGCGACAGTTCCAACAGCCTGATCATCAAAGCCACCGCCCATCTGTCCAAGGATCCGGAAGGCTGGATGCCGCCGCCGAACAACCGGGCCGGCATCAAGCCGCTCACCCCGGAGCAGATCGGCCTGATCCGCGCGTGGATTGACCAGGGCGCGAAGTAATTTTCTGCCTTCAAAACAAAAAGGCGCAGTCCGATGAGGATTGCGCCTTTTGCTTTGATTAACCGTAGCGGCACCCTGTGAGCGCCGTGGAAACATGAATTTGCGGGAAAAGCCCGGCGCGGTCACAGACCGCCGCTACAACGAAAGCGAGTTTTGCAGAGGTCTCTAAAAATAAAAAACGCCGCGCGGCAGTGAAGCCACGCGGCGCCGGTTGAAACCGGAGATTACTTGCCGAGCGTCTTGGTCATGTCGGTGGCCGCCTTGGTGGCGTCGCCGGCAGCCTTGCCCGCCGTGTCAGCAATCACTTTTTGCACCACGGCAATCACGTCGTTGACCGCCTGCTGTTGTTCCGGCGTGAGCTGGAACTTGCCGGCGAGCGACTGCAGTTGCGTGACCGCGCCGGAATAATCCGCGCTCTTGATGGCCGCTACGGCCGTGTCCACGGCGCTCTTTGTCGCCGCTTCCGCCGTGGCAAACGCCGCTTCCAGCTTGGAAGTGTCCACACTGGTGGCCGTCGCCTCGTTGCTGCCGCCGCCGGGAGCGCCGCCTTCTTGTTTTTTGCAACCGGTCACGGCAAATGCCGCCGCCGCGATGACTGTGAGGATGATGGTTTGAATTTTCATATTTTTATTTGTGGTTTTGTTTTGTTGTTGTTCCCTGGGTAACTGTTGAGGCATCAAATTAGACCAACTGCCAACAAAGGTCAAAGCCGTCTTATCAACGACCTTATGCCGGACGCATTCTTGGCACTGCCCCCCGACTCCCTCACCCGGCCCAAACGGGGAGAGGGCTGGGGAGAGGGGATTTGAACTGAAAACATTGATGCCTCCTCACCCCGACCGTCTCCTCCCCCGGGGGAGGAGAGGAAGAAAACGGGGGCAGTGTCAAGATGCGCCCCTTACGCCTCGCCTGCCGCGAAAAGTCCGGCACGCTTCTGCTCGCGCAACTGCTGCGACTCGCGGAGCAGCGCGATTTTATCCGCGTCAGAAATTTCCGGCTGGCCCGCGCGCTGGAGACACGCGGCAATTTTCCGGTCCAAAAACTGGTTCCGCAATTTCAGCGTCACGTCCGCGAGCTGCTGTTCGAGGTTCGGCATTTTGCGTTCTTCGGTGACCGCTTCGGTCACGAGATTACGGATGCCCGGCGATTCGCAAGCATCCAGAAACGCGCCGAGGCTCTGCCACGATTCATCCCGCTGCGCGGCGAGCCGTTGCGCGACCACCTGCCGGACCTGCGGATGGGAAATCCATTCCACATCCAGATGCAGCGACGCCCACGGAACCAGGTCGTCGTGCAAAAACAGCAGCTTGAGCAGATGAAATTCAAACGCGGACGGACGCGTCATTTCCGGCTCCGCCACGTCAAACGATTCCTCCCCGCTCTCGCGCGGCGCAACGTGCGGCGCTGGATTTTTTTTGAACTCGGCGCGCACCGCCTCCGGCGAAACACCCAGCCGCAGCGCGGTCTTTTGCGCATATTTGTCCACCAGCACCGCGCTGCCGGTTTTGCGGACGGCCCCGGCCATGTCGCGCAGAATCGCCAGCCGTCCCTTGTCACTTGCCGCGTCGTTTTGCGCGCAAAGGCGGTTCAAATAGTAATCGAAAAACCCGTCCGCGCCGGCCACGAGCTTGCGGAACGCCTCGCCGCCGTTGGCCTTGATGAAACTGTCGGGGTCATGCGGCTTGGGCATCACGGCGACACGCACGGCGATGCCTGACGCGAGCAGGTGATCGAGCGAACGCACGGCGGCGTTCTGCCCGGCCTCGTCGGAATCAAAACACAAAACGACTTCGTCCACATAGCGCTTGATGATGCGCGCGTGCTGGTCGGTGAAGGCCGTGCCCTGCGGCGCGACGACGTTCTGCACGCCGGCCATGAAGCACGCGATCAGATCCAACTGGCCTTCGCAGACGATGGCGGATTGCGCGTCGAGCAGCGCGCGCTTGGATTTGTCGAGGCCGAAGAAAACCTTGCTCTTGGTGAAGATGGCCGTCTCCGGCGAGTTGACATACTTCGCGGTTTTTTCGTCGCCGGTCAAAATGCGTCCGCTGAAACCGACCACCCGGCCCTGCTCATCGCAGATGGGAAACATGAGCCGTCCGCGAAAACGGTCGTAGTAGCGGATTGCGGATTTTGAATCCTTCTCGCCGCCGGTTTCAGAGGTCGTAGCATCAACCGGTTTGCCGATGATCAGCCCGGCCTTTTCGACGAGCGGCAGATCGTAATTTTTGCTTTTCGCCCAGTTCACCGTGTCGTCCCACGCATCGGGCGCGGCACCGAGGCGGAATAATTTGATCGCCTCCGCCGAAACGCCGCGCCTGGCGAGATAATCCCGCGCCAGTTGTCCGGCGGCCTCGTTGAGCAGACAATTCTGCCAGCGTTGCGTGATCTGCTCGTGGATCTGGAGCAGCTCGTCCTTGAGATGGCGCGACTGCTGTTCGGCGGGATGCTCCTCCATTTCCAGCGGAATCTTCGCGCGTTCAGCCAGCCGGCGCACGGCGTCCATGAAGCCGATGTTCTCGTATTCCTTGACGAAGGTGAACACGTCGCCGCCCTTGTGACAGCCGAAGCAATGAAAAATCTGCTTGTGGGAATTGACGTTGAAGCTCGGCGTCTTTTCCTTGTGGAACGGGCAGAGGGCGGTGAAGTTCGCGCCGGTTTTTTTCAGCGGCAGATACGCGCCGATGACATCCACGATGTCGCTGGCCGCGCGGATGCGCTCAAGGGTTGCCTGGGAAAAACCGGCCATGTTCCAGACACAGTGCCAGCACGCCGGTCAGTTTCCAATGCGAATTCCTGACGTTTTGGCCGTCGGTTTCACGGGGTTGACCGACTCGGTGTTGATCAGCAGCACGCCGAGATATTTTGCGATCAGCGAACCGGTGAAAGAAGCATTGAAGACCGACTCCTGCACGCCCTGCACGGTGGGGAAATAATTGCCGCTGTAACCTTTCATGCCGCCGCCATACCAGCGGGCATTATAGGTGGTGCGCGCAGCGATTTCCGCCGGGGTGTAAAATGGCGCATGCAACAGGGCCAGCGCGAAGAAGAGCATGCATACAAACCGGACCACACCCGAAATGGTCCCCAGATAATACTCCATGCTGCCGAAGCAATTGCTGCCGGTGAGCCGGGGCGTCAACATTTTCTTCAGGACGATGAAGAGAAGGAACACGAGAAAGGCCAGGGCAAGGTAGCCAAAAATGTAAGCCGCCGTTATTTTCAGCCTGGCGAAGTCAATGAACAACTGCCCGGCCATCTCGTAGGCGAGACCGCCCAGAAGCACGATCGCGAGCCATTGGAACATCGGCAGAACTTCCTTGGTCATGCCGTTTTTGCGTCCGCGAAAATACCCCAGACCGATCAGGGCGATCAGGGCAAAATCGAACCACCCGACCGGCAGACGGTCGAGCGACACAGAACTGGTGGTGGCGGCGGCAATCATGGCGCGAGCTTAATTAACATTCCATCCGCGATACCAGCCAATTTTATGCCAACCGCATGTTTCGCCTGCGCCCGCACCAAATCACCGTTAAAGACCCAATAAGCCGGTTCGGCGGCGTTTTTGTGCGTCTGGCCATGAGGCAAAAGGCCAGCCGTCACCGAAACAGGACAGTTTCCCCGCAAACGGACGGCAAATCCAGGTTCACCATCGTTACCTCCATCCATCGCCCCGGACTTCGTCAGCTCGTCCGGCTGGCTGGCGTGCATCCAGCGGGATGACAGCGGAATCATTTGCGCGCCATTTATAACGTGCCGCCGGCATCCTGCCGGCAGCCCATGGCCAGCGCTTGCGACCGATCGCTACGGTTTTCATCCGCACTGTTGTTCCCGGCGGAAACTTTGGAAAATTTCTTTTGCCGTCGCCAGAAAAAGTTACAGTGTCCGCATGGTTCACGTTGGCATCGGTTATGATGTTCATCAATTGACCGCCGGACGCAAGCTCGTCCTCGGCGGCGTGGAGATTCCGCACACGAAAGGCCTGGACGGCCATTCGGACGCCGACGCGCTGATGCACGCAATCTGCGACGCGGTGCTGGGCGCGCTGGGCGAGGAGGACATCGGCCACTTTTTCCCGAACACCGACCCGCGCTGGAAAGGCGTGCCGAGCAGGATTTTTCTGGAGGAGGCCGCGAAACAGGCTGCCAGGCGCGGCGGAAAAATCGTGAACGTGGACGCCACGCTCATCGCGCAGGCCCCGAAAATTTATCCGCACATCGCGGAGATGAAAAAGCGCATCGCCGCCGCGCTGGGCGTTTCCGAAAAACAAATCGGCGTGAAAGCCACGACGAACGAGCTGATGGGTTTCATCGGCCGCGAAGAAGGCATCGCCGCGATGGCCGTGGCAGGCGTGGATTTGCCGGAATAATCATGGGCGCCAAAGCAGAAATCAGCTGGAAACGCGTGACCGAGGACGGCACGAAACTGCAAGTCTATGTCCAGCGCGTGAAGCGTGAGTGGAAGTTTTTCCATCGCCACAAGCGTTTCGACAACTGGGTGCCCGTGGCCGAACCGCCGCTGGAAGACTGGCTGGAACTGCTCGACGCCGTGCAGCGCCTCATCACGCGCCGCCGCTACATGCCGGACGACGAGGATTTTCTCCGCCGCCAGATCCGCGAACGTTTTCCCGACGCGGGAGTTTGAGGCGGATTTTCCACTGACAATCTCCCCGGACCGTTTTACATTTTGCGCAATGGCCAGACTGCCTTTGATCCTTGTTTCACCGAGCATTGAGAAACGCGGCGTGGAATTTCACGACCTCTCCGCCAGCCTTTCGTTCAAATACGAGAAGTCCATCCTCGATGCGGGCGGCATCCCGTTCATCCTGCCCAGCACCACCGAACCCGCGCTGCTCGCGGAAATCGTCCGGCGCGTGGACGGCGTGATCCTGACCGGCGGCGACGACATCAACCCCGATCTCTACGTAAAAAAGCTGCCGCGCGCCATCCGCCAGACCGTGGAGCAAACGCCCGACGGCGGCGGACGCGACCTGCGCGAACTCATCCTGATTGACGAAATTTTCCGCCAGCGCAAGCCGTTGCTCGCCATTTGTCGCGGGCATCAACTGCTCAACATCGCGCTCGGCGGCACGTTGATCACGGACATCCGCCGGCAGGTTCCCGGCGCCTTGAACCATCAACGGCTGGACCGGGCGGGCAAAATCGTCCACGAAGCGGCGTTGACAGCGGGTTCGCTGCTCGCCAAGATTACCGGCAAGCAGGTCTTGGGCGTGAACAGTTCGCATCATCAGGCCGTGTTGCAGCCGGCGGAGCCGCTGGTGGCCGTGGCGCGGACGCGGGACGGAATCGTGGAAGCGATGGAATTGAAGCCGGACGCGGCGCGGCGGATGCCGTATATGTTGAGCGTGCAATTCCATCCTGAACGTTTGACGGAAAAATACGCTGAACACCGCGCGATTTTCCGGAGTTTCACGCGGACCTGCATTCGGGAAAAAAAATCATGAAAGCCAAAGTTCTCATCGTGGACGACGACGCAGGCGTGCGGGAATTGCTCGCCACCGTGCTCGGGGATTATTACGACATCACCCAGGCCGACAGCGGCGCGGCGCTGCAAAAATCCTTTGGCGATGCGCCGCCGGACGTGATCGTGCTGGACGTGAATCTAAAGGACGCCAACGGGCTGGTGCTGCTGCCGATCATCAAAAAGCAATGGGCTGAAACCGAGGTCATCGTCCTCACGGGCCAGGGCACGATGGAGATGGCGATGGAAGCAGGCCGGCAGGGCGCGTATAATTTCCTCTCAAAGCCGTTTGAAAACGGCAAGCTGCTCGCCGATGTGAAGTGCGCCCTGGAGCGCAAGGAACAAAACGAGGAAAACACCTCGCTCCGCCGCGCGCTCGAAACGATGAGCGGCGCCGCCTCGCCGGTTTTCCGCAGCGCCACCATGCAGCAGGTCGTCCGCACCGTCGAACGCCTCGCGCCCAGCGACGCCACCATTCTCATCACCGGCGAAAGCGGCACCGGCAAGGAAGTCATCTCCGACCTCATCCACGCCTTGAGCCCGCGCAGCAAAGGCAAGATCGTCAAAATCAACTGCGCCGCCATCCCCCGCGAACTGATCGAAAGCGAATTGTTCGGCTCCGTCAAAGGCGCGTTCACCGGCGCGCACACCGACCGCGACGGCTATTTCCGCCAGGCCGACGGCGGCACGCTGTTTCTGGACGAAATCTCCGAGATGCCGATTGATGTCCAGAGCAAGCTGCTCCGCGTTTTGCAGGACCAGGAAGTCCGGCCCGTCGGCAGCAAGTCCAGCTACAAGACCAACTGCCGCATCGTCGCCGCCACGAACCGCAAGCCGGAGGACGCCATCAAGGAAGGCAAGCTCCGCGAAGATCTGTTCTACCGCATCAACGCGCTTTCCGTTTATCTGCCGCCGTTGCGCGAACGCCGCGATGACATCATGCCGCTGGCCAATTCATTTCTGAAACGCTACGCCGCGCAGGCCAACCGCGACATCCGCGGCTTCAAACCGGATGCGATTGAACGCCTCACCGCCTTCGACTGGCCGGGCAACATCCGCCAGTTGCAGAATGAAATCCAGCGCGCCGTGCTGTTGAGCGAGGGCGATGAAGTGTCCGCCGCCGACCTGTCCATCACCGATGTCAAGGTCAGCGCGATACCGGGCGAAGGTTCAGACACCAGCTTCACCCTGCTCGAAGGCGTGGAACGCAACGCCATCGTCTCGACGCTCAAGGAGACCAACGGCAACAAGCTCGAGACCGCCAAACGCCTCGGCATCGGCCGCCAAACCCTCTACAACAAGATCAAGGCATACGGGATTGAGACGTGATTTCAAATGAAATGTGTATTTCAATTGTTGATTGTATGTTTGTTACCATTGCCTATTTTTAGTCAGGAAGAAGTCCGTGTCACCGGCGCAAAAATTACCGAAGTCGGAATTTATGCGTCACAAATTATCACGGATGAAACCAATGCTGCTGGAGTAAAGCTTCAAGGCCTCGACGACTTCAAACTATTGATGAGCACAACGAATGTGCCGGCGCGCATCGGCATTCGATTTGGTTTCAGATATGAAATCCTCGGCACACCTGCAAGTGCACCGATTGTTTTAACGATGGTTGGAAAACATCCTCCAATCAAAAATTCGACAACTGGAAAGATGGAAACCACGGATACATATCAACTGAATTCGTGGATTGGAAAAACATATACTTCCAATTCTTTGGATCAGAAATCGGATTGTGTGCCGGGTCAATGGTCTTTTGAGGTCTGGCATGAAGGAAAGAAACTTTGCGAACAGTCATTTCTCGTCGTTCCTGACAGCGGAAGCCGCTGACTGCACACTTTCAAAGTTTCTTGAGTTTTGAACCTGCCAGTTGAATCAACGGCTTGAAGGTCGTGGCATCGAATTGAAACTTGCAGCCCGCAGCGGAAAACAATTCCGGCAGCGGCCGCGAGCCGCCAGCGCCTTTGATTCCCTCTCCCCGCCCAAACGGGGAGAGGGTCAGGGTGAGGGGTTCGTTCCCTCTCCAGATTTAATTTCATCCGGATCCACGTCCTCCTCACCCCGGCCCTCTCCTCCTTTGAGGGAGGAGAGGGACACAAAGCCAACCGCAATTTTCTTAACCCTCAAGGTGGGGGTTCGTTTCCTCTCTCAACTTAATCTTCCTCAAATCCGGAGGAATAAATTTCTGCTTCGAAGCATTGTTCAATATCCGAACGCAGCCCGTCCGCCGTTGCAGTGCATCCCAGATTTCCAACAAACATCCTTCACGATTCGCACGCCACTGGTGATTCCAGAATCGCAATTCCTCAATGTCCTGTTCTTTCAAAAACGCACTGCGCTTCTCGTCATGCTGCATCTGCTCCTGCAAGCCGTGTTGAAAACCGTCAAGCTCCACGTCCAGCCGGGCGGCGGCGCAGTAAAAATCCAAAATGTAAATCCCGCTTGGATGCTGGCGGCGGAATTTGAATCCCGCAAAACGATGACTCCGCAACGCACGCCACAGTTCCTTTTCCTCGTCGGTCTGGTCGCGACGAAGCTGGCGGGCGTTTTCAATCGAACTCACAGCCAAAGCATCAAGAATCACGCAAGAAAATCAAGAGTCAACGCGCGCCGCCGCCGACTCCCTCTCCTCCCCCAAAGGAGGAGAGGGCCGGGGTGAGGAGGCCGTAATTTCTAAAACCAAAAATGCTGGTCATGCGAGACAGCAAAGAATATTTTCCAGCGGATGTTGAAGCTGCCGGGTTTGATATTATTGAACCCCTCACCCCGGCCCTCTCCCCGTTTGGGCGGGGAGAGGGTGACGAGGCGCGTCGGGCTTACAGCTTCTTCAACTCCGTCCCCGCCAGTTGAATCAGCGGCTTGATCGTTGCGACATCGAATTGAAATTTGCAGCCCGCCGCAGAAAACAATTCCGGCAACGGACGCGAACCGCCGAGCGCGAGGGATTTTTTATAATCGCCCAGCGCCTTTGCCTTGTCGCGCCGCGAATTCGCCCAGACCTGCAACGCGCCAAGCTGCGCGATGCCGTATTCCACATAGTAAAACGGATGCAGGAAAATGTGAAGCTGCCGGTGCCACGAATATGCGCGCGATTCCTCGTAGCCGCTCCAGTCCGTGTCGCCGCCGAAGCGGTCCATCAATTGCAGATAGGCCGCCTTGCGTTCCGCGCGCGTGTGGCCGGCGTGCGTGTAGATCCAGTGCTGGAATGCGTCCACCGTGGCCATCCACGGGAAGAAACCGATGATGCCTTCGAGATGCGTCTTGCGCGCGCGGTTGGCTTCGGGCGTCGGATAAAACTCTTCCAGAAATTCGTTGCCGAGCAGCTCCATGCTCATCGAGGCGACTTCGCAGAATTCAATCGGCGCGCTGCGATACGGATACAAATCCTCGGCGCGCGTCGCCTGCGCATGGAACGCGTGGCCGGCCTCGTGCAAGATCGTCTCCACGTCGCGCTGGAGGCCGATGGCGTTCATGAAAATGAACGGCACGCGCGCCTCGGCCAGCGTGGATTGATAACCGCCCGGCGCCTTGCCCTTGCGATTGTCGAGGTCGAGCAGCTTCAAATCCTGCATCTGCTGGAAACCCGCCGCGAGTTCCGCGTCGAGGCGGTTGAAAATCTTCTGCGTGCGCGAAACCATCTCGCCGACTTCCACGAACGGCTTCAACGGCGCGCGATTCTGCGGGTCAACCGCCAGATCCCACGGACGCAGCTTCTCCAGTTTCAACTGGCGCTTGCGGTCGTTCTGGATTTCGCGGACGGCGGGCATGATCTCTTTTTCCACCGCGTCGTGAAATTGCAGGCAATTCTCCGGCGTGTAATCAAAACGGCCTTTCTGGCGGAACGCGTAGTCGCGGTAATTCTCAAAGCCCGCGTTCCTGGCGATCTGCGTGCGGAGCTTGATAAGTTCTTCAAAAATCTCCTCGCACTTGTCCACGTCCTGCAGTCGGCGTTGGGCGACGAGTTCCCACGCCTCCTGCCGCAGCGCGCGGTCCGGTTCTTCGAGATAACGGCCCATCTGCACGAGTGTTTTTTCCTCGCCGCGAAAATTCACCGTCTGCGCACCGATGAGTTTTTGATACTGCTGGCACAGCTTCGCCTCTTCGGTTTCCAGCGCCACGTTTTCCGCGCGGAACAGCTCGACGTGGTTCTTCACATCGCGGTCGAAGACGGCGTAACGGAGCGCCAGTCTCCGACCCGGCGCGTTGGTTTTTCCCGAACTCGCCGGATCGGAGACCGGCGTTCCAATCGCGAGCAACTCTGCCCGCGACGGATGTGCGACATAAATGTTCTCCAGCGCGAACTGCCGCGGCTTGAGCTGCGGCTCGACGTGCTCGACGAAATGCAGATACGCCTTTTCCGCGTCCGCGTTGTCCGTGTGGCACGTCATGGCGATATACCGGCGCGACGACGCTTCATCGAGCGCGGCATTGAGTTCGCTCCAGTCGAGCAGCCAGCGTTCCAGTTCGGCGGCGCCATTGGCCCCGGCGGCACGCCGTTCCAACTGGTCGAACAGCGGCGCGATCTGCGGCCAGTCGCCGAGGTCAATGTTTTGGGGAACGAACGAACGCGGCTTGTGCGCGGGCAGATTTTTGAAGGGCAACAAATTCATGCGAGGAATTTACGATATGCGATTTACGATTTACGAGTCTTATTTGAATTTCCACGACACAGCGCGTAAATCGTATATCGCAAATCGAAATTTTAGATTTTCGTTTTCACGCCGCACGCGCGGGCGAGGCACCAGCCGCGCACGGCCTCAAACAACGTAAAGATGCCGATGCCGACAAACACGAGCCCCAGCCACAGGACGTCACAGGCAATCGCGCCACCCGCGATGAACAGCAGCACGGCGATGCCGCCGCGCACGAGACGGCCACGCGAATCAATGTTGGGCTTGAAGAAACGGCTCACGCGAAAAAGTTAGCACGCGGCGGCGGGAAAAGGTAGTGGTCTGTTTTGCAAATCTTCTTCGGCTGTGCGCGAAGCGTCAGCCGCGTTCCATTCACTGCCCGCAAAAGCCAGCAGTTGCCGGAACAGGACGGCGACGGCATATTGACGCCGACCGATGGACACACTGAATCAAAGTTTTCTGCTGGATCAAAATTTTCTCTGGGCTTCGTGCCTCTGGGGCGCGGTGGCGGGCGGCTATTGTTTTTACGGTTTCAAACAACGGTCGTTGGTTCCCTTTCTCGGCGGTTTTGTCATGACGATCATGTCGTTCATCGGCCCGAACGCACTGGTGATGTCGCTGGTCGGCATCGCCGCAGTGTTCGCGGTCTGGTGGCTGTTGAAGCGAGGGTATTGATCGTTTAGAAAATGAAAAAACCGGAAGCCAGCAGCCCGGCCTCCGGTTTGAATCAGAAAGATTTTTTAGAACGACCAGTTGACGATGGGGAAGCCGGTGGCCAGCTGGTCGGGAAAGTCATCGAACCACCCGTTGTTCATGGCGATGTTCGCGAGACCGATCTGCACGCCGTGGAGATTTTCCGCATAGTTCACCAGACCCAACTGAAGGCCATGAAACTCCTGGGCATAGTTACAAAGCCAGGCGTCCTGAAAGCCAATGAAGCTGCCCTTGGAAACATTCACCAAGGGAAGCCAGATGCCGCCCTGCCAGCCGACAAAGCTGACCTTGCTGTAGTTGACCAAACCCCACGAAACGCCGGTGTAGGAGTCCGCATAGTTGAACAAGCCCCAGGTAAAGCCGGCACTGTCGCCGGTGCTGCCGTTCACAATGCCGAGCGCGACGCCTTGTTGCGGATTTTCGCCCCAGATGCTCAACGAAAGGCCGCGGATTTCGGCGGTCTTCGGATAAATGGCGATGTCCGGCGTGAGCGAAGCCTGAAATGGATGCGAGTCTTCCGCCTGCAAACCGGCGGCGCTGATGACGAGAGCGATGATAACGAGCAGTTTTTTCATAGTGGATGCGTTGTTGGACTTGGAGGCGTGATTCTATGCTCACACCACGCTGGTGCAACCTAAAAAGGAACGGCTGTTCCGGCGGCACTCACTTTTGTTCAGCAGGTTGTTCCAGCAACACGGCCAGTTGCTTGAGGGAGGGGTCGCGGTCAATCGCCCCGTTATCAATGATCACGTTACCTATGGCTAACTACCCGTTACAAACGTCGAGGAACCAAATTTCTAAACTCCCGATTCAAATTCGTCAGCCCTGCAATAAACCAGACAACCATGACAAGCCATGGGATCTAAAACAATAAAACCGGAAGCCAGTTGCCCGGCTTCCGGTTATTGAATTATAAAGAAACTTACTTGCTCTTCTTCAGCGCGCTCAAGCCGGCGTAAACCGCGTTCTTGCCGAGCAGTTGCTCGATACGCAGGAGCTGGTTGTATTTCGCGGTGCGATCTGTGCGGCTCAAGGAACCGGTCTTGATCTGGCCGCAGTTCGTCGCCACCGCGATGTCGGCGATCCAAAAGTGATGTTCAATTATTCCCGGTTGCTTCCATTATCCAATCATTTCCGTTCACCTCCCCGGCACCTGATCCGATTGATTTTCCATAATATCCATGCACCCACTCCACAACCAGAGGAGAAGCCAGATCTCCAGATTTTGCCGGGAGCCGGCTGCAAAACACATAAGATTCACGGGCAACATTTGTCGAACAATCAGCAATTAATGTAATGCAGAACATTGTTATATGCAGTTTAATTAATGGTGCAAATCTGGAACCAGAGTCAGAATTGGTTTGCCCAGGTGTTCGCTGACGTCCGGTTTCACAACAGCGCAAAATGCCATGAAGACACCATCTTCTTCCATCTGCCAACCGGTTTGCATCGTTTCCTTAAACGTGATCGCCATCGGATGCCTGCTGTTGTCGGCCACTCTCACTGAAGCAAGGCCGACCATTCGCAAGGCCTTTTTCTCAATTTATACAAATGCCGTCGGCACCACGCTGGACAGCGTGCCAAGCCACTCCGGTCACTGCGGTGTGTGCCATTATGATTTCAACGGCGGCGGCACCCGCAACCTTTACGGAGCGGCAGTGCAGGCCATTTACGACACCAACGGCATGAACGCGACGGCAGCAATTCTGGCCGTCCGCGCTGCGGATTCGGACAGCGATGGCTTTTCCAACGATACGGAAATTACCAACACTGTGACCTACGCCAACACCCCCACGTTTCCGGGATTGACGACAGCGAACACCAATCTGGTTTCCAATGTGGCACTCGGCGACATCGCGGGTCATCTGACACCGGTCATCGGTGGCGACACCACGCCGCCAGCCGTCACCCTGCTTGCGCCGAATGGCGGAGAGATTTTCGTCGCGAACCTTCCAACGAATGTCACCTGGTCCGCCTCCGACGCCAGCGGTGTTGCCGCCATCAACATCTATGTTTCGCTCGACAACGGCTCGACCTATCAGCAAGTCGCCCGGAACCTGGGCAATGCCGGGACATATTCGTGGGTGCCCGCCGACCGGCCCACGGCGCAGGCGCGCATCAAAGTTGTGGCTGCGGACACCTACGGCAACACCAACTTCGATGTCAGCGATGCGGCATTCACCATCGTCTCCGGCGCGTTCACCAACATCCACGGCGTCGCCAGCACGCTGCGGGATTTTGACATGCCCGGCACACAGCCTTTCGAGCACGGGCCAGACTTGGATTCCTCGGCCAGTTGTGCCACCTGCCACGGCGGCTATGACCAGTCGGTCGAGCCGCATTTCAACTGGCAGGGCAGCATGATGGCCAACGCCGCCCGCGATCCGCTGTTCATGGCCAACATGGCGATCGCCAATCAGGATGCGGCCAATTCCGGCGATCTGTGTTTGCGCTGTCACTTCTCGCGCGGCTGGCTGGCGGGACGTTCCGTGCCGACGGATGGCAGCCGGATGCAGGCGGCAGACCGGGATGGCGTCACTTGCGCCCTCTGTCATCGGATGGTGAACCCGGTTTACACCGCCGGCGTCAGCCCGACAAATGACGTGCCCATCCTCGCGGCCCTGTCGTTCGCCGGCACCAACTACGGCAACGGCATGTTCGTGATTGATTCAACCGGCCTGCGGCGCGGGCCTTACACGAATGCCACGCTGGGACATGATGCCATCGGTTCGCCGTTTCATCGCTCTGCGGCGTTTTGCGGCACCTGCCACGACGTGAGCAATCCGGCATTCACCAAGGACAACGACGGTGTTTACCAGCCCAACACCTTTGACGCCGCCAGCACGACGTTTTCGCCGCACTTCATGGCACCGGTGGAACGCACTTTCAGCGAATGGTTGAACAGCGATTACGCTTCATCGAACGGTGTTTACGCGCCGCAATTTGCGGGAAATCGCCCGGACGGACGCGTCTCCACCTGCCAGCAATGTCATCTGCACTCCACCTCCGGCTACATCTGCAACACCAACATCAATCCCGGTGTGCCGTTGCGCACGGACATGGGATTGCATGACATGACCGGCGGCAGCACCTGGCTGCCCGGGCTGCTGACAAACCTGTATCCAACCGAAGTGAACGCCGCCGCGATCCAGGCCGGCATCAGCCGCGCCACGCAAATGCTGACCAACGCCGCCACATTGGTAGTGGGCGATACCAATGACATCCTCATCGTCACGGTCACCAACGAATGCGGTCACAAGCTGCCCACGGGTTATCCCGAAGGCCGCCGCGTCTGGGTGAACGTGAAATTCTACGATCAGGCCAGCGCCCTGCTCGGCGAATCCTGCGCCTACAATCCCACGAACGGCGTCCTGACCCGCGATGCGGAGGCGAAAATTTACGAGGTGCATCCCGGTATTGACACCAACATCAGCGGGCTTCTCGGTCTGGATGCCGATGCCTCGTTCCATTTTGTGCTGAACAACAAGACATACGAGGATAACCGTATTCCGCCGCGCGGCTTCACCAACACGACCTATGCCGCGTTTGGCGGCGCACCCGTTGGCTACAGTTATGCGGACGGGCAATACTGGGATGATTCCCTCTACAATCTCCCGGCCGGGACAGTTCGCGCCAATGTGAAGCTGTATTACCAGAGCACCAGCAAGGAGTTCGTCGAGTTTCTGCGCGACGAAAATCACAGCAACACCAACGGCCAGGCGATTTACGACCTCTGGAATAACAACGGCAAATGTCCGCCGACGTTGATGGCGCAGACCACCTGGGTCACCGCCTATGCGACAAAATCCGTCAGCATGACACCGACCAACAGCTTCCGCCTTGAATTCTTTTCGCGTCCCGGTTTGAACTACGCCATCGAATTCAAGAACACCCTGACGGACGCAAACTGGCAGCCTTTTGTGGCGCACGGCAGCTTCGCCGCCACGAACAGTGTGAGCTGGTTTGAAGATGAATTCACCGCCCAGACTTCCGGCGGGCCGTCGGCCACGGGCGCGCGGTTCTATCGGATCAAATACACTGTCCCGTAAATTTCAACGGATGCCATCCTGCATGAAAAACCCCGGAGGCCAGCATGGCTTCCGGGGTTTGAATTTTGCAGTGTGCGACCTGTGGTCGCATTGGTCGAGCCACAGGCTCGACGCTACACTCACTTGATCTTCTTCAACGCTCCGAGGCCGGCATACACGGCGTTCTTGCCGAGCAGTTGCTCGATACGCAAGAGCTGGTTGTATTTCGCGGTGCGGTCCGTGCGGCTCAAGGAACCGGTCTTGATCTGGCCGCAGTTTGTCGCCACCGCGATGTCGGCGATGGTCGCATCTTCCGTTTCGCCGGAGCGATGTGAGAGGACGGCGGTGTAGCCGCTGTTCTGCGCGAGCGTCACGGCGTCGAGCGTTTCGGTGAGCGAACCGATCTGGTTCACTTTCACGAGAATCGAGTTCGCCGTGCCGGTATCAATTCCCTTTTGCAGAAACTTCACGTTGGTCACAAACAGGTCATCGCCGACGAGCTGGACTTTGTTGCCGAGTTTGTCGGTCAATTTTTTCCACGTCACCCAGTCGCCCTCGGCGCAGCCGTCCTCGATGGAGACGATCGGATACTTCGCGCAGAGCTTGACGTAGAAATCCACCATTTCGTCGCCGGAGAGCTTCTTGCCGCTGCTCTTCTTGAAGACGTAGGTTTCGTTGCCGGTGTAAAATTCGGACGCCGCCACGTCGAGCGCGAGATTGATCTGCTTGCCCGCCTTGTAGCCGGCGTCTTTCACGGCCTGGAGAATCACTTCGATGGCCGCCTCCGTGCTTTCGAGTTTCGGCGCAAAACCGCCTTCGTCACCGACAGCGGTGCTCAAACCCTTTTTCTTCAACACGCTTTTGAGCGCGTGAAAAACTTCCGTGATCGCCTGCAAGCCTTCGCTGAAGGTGCTGAAGCCGTGCGGCTGGATCATGAATTCTTGAAAATCAATCGGCGCATCCGAGTGCGCGCCGCCGTTGATGACGTTCGCCATCGGGACGGGTAGCACCTTGGCGTTTGGTCCGCCGATGTATTTGAACAACGGCTGGTTCAGCGCAATGGCTGCGGCTTTCGCGGTTGCCAGCGACACGGCGAGAATGGCGTTCGCGCCGAGCTTCGACTTTGTTTCCGTGCCGTCAATCTTGAGCATGGTGGCGTCCACGGTGAGCTGGTCGCACGCGTCGAGACCGATGAGTTTTGGCGCGATGAGCGTGCCCACGTTCTTGACGGCCTTCTGCACGCCCTTGCCGAGGTAACGGCTTTTGTCGCCGTCGCGCAGTTCGATGGCTTCGTGTTCGCCGGTGCTGGCGCCCGAGGGCACCGCTGCGCGACCGACCGTGCCGCAGCACAGGGTCACGTCCACTTCCACCGTCGGGTTTCCGCGTGAGTCTAAAATTTCACGCGCCAGTATGCTTTGGATGTTCGTCATAAAATTAAATTCCTTTTAAATACTGCAATTTGAGCGCAAATAATAAAAGCCACGCGACGCGAGTCAAGGAAGCGTTGCGGGGGGCGCGTCGTGACGCCGCCCCTCCGACCCCCTCTCCCCGCCCAAACGGGGAGAGGGTTGGGGTGAGGGGAATTGATCTGGAAACATTGTGTCTCCTCACCCCGGCCCTCTCCTCCCTCGGGGGAGGAGAGGGAGAAAACGGGGGCAGCGTTAAAATGCATCCTGTTCGCTTTCCAGTTGCCAAATCGCGGCGGCACGGCAAATTTGCGGTGGATTTTATGCTCGCATACTTATGGGTGGCACTTGGCGGCGCGCTCGGCAGCGTGAGCCGCTTCTGGCTGAACGGCCTCATCTCCGAAAAAATCGGCGCGACCTTTCCGTGGGGCACGCTCGCCGTCAACGTCACCGGCTCGTTCATCATCGGCATAATCGGCGCGCTGGCGGTTTCCGAGGGACGGATGGATTCGCAGTCGCGGATGTTCGCCACGCAATTTCTCATGATCGGCGTCTGCGGCGGCTACACCACGTTTTCCTCGTTCAGCCTGCAAACGCTGAACCTCCTGCGCGAACGCGAATGGCTTTATGCTGGCGGCAACATGATTTTGTCTGTCGTCCTCTGCATGGTTGCCGTGTGGCTCGGCTGGCTGCTCGGCGCGACGTTCAACTCAATGAAAGGAAACTGATATGCAAATTCCAACTGATGCCGTCCTGCTCCGGATTTTCCTCGGCGAAAGCGACCGCTGGGAACACACGCCGCTCTACGAGGCCATCGTGCTGGCCGCCCGCGCCGCCCAACTCGCCGGGGCGACCGTGTTGCGCGGGCCGATGGGCTTTGGCAAATCCAGCCACCTGCACACGGCGAAAATCTTGCGGCTCTCGGTGGACCTGCCGCTGGTCATCGAGATCGTGGACAGCGAGGAAAAGATCAACGCCTTCCTGCCGACGCTGGACAAGATGATGGGCGGCGGCCTCGTGACGATGGAAAAAGTGAAGGTGCTGCATTATCGGGCAGGCGACGACGGGAAATAATTTCAAGCAAAATTTTATGCCCAATCAAAACCTCCGGCACGCTTTGATTCATAGGAAAGCAAAATTTATAGATCAATTTGTTGATAAATTTAAAGGTTTCCGGCGACGTTCAAATTTTCCGCACAAAGAAGCTGGAACAATCATTCATTTTTTATTTCCGCACAGCAATTATTCTGGCAGAGGCGCTTTTAAAACGGCCCATAAAATTTCTTCTCGTTCACGAGATTTGGTTTTGAAGACTTCTCAACCTAAAAATATAGCAAATGATTTGAAGGCGTATAAAAGAATTCCTGTGAATTTGCGTAACAGATACTTTGCAAAAATTTATTGGAGAACAAAATATTGTCTTTTGCAAAAACACGGAAGAAAAAGTCCTGTGCCTGATGAAAAATTGAAAAAGCTAAAGTTAGTTGCAAAAAAGCATGGTTTAACGGATGTGCGGCTTGATAATATCCGTAAAATTGACGGTCATTTTAAAATTATTGACGCCAATGTGAGTGTTAGGCGAAAGATAAAACGAAATTAGGCTTCTCCGCTTTTTTAGTGCGACAAAAAACCATGAACCCCGACGACCTGGAAAAAAACCTGCGCGACACACTCGCCAAATTTAATGCCGAAACCGGCACCATTCACAAGCTGCATGAACCGACGCAGTGGCTTCGGCTCGTCGCGCAGGTCGGATTGCCACCGCAATTGCTGGACATGGTGAAGGTCATTCCCGTCGGCAAAGGCATTGCCGGACAGGTCATCGCCACCGGTCAACCGGTCACGATGTGCAATCTGCAGACCGACACCAGCGGCGTGGCCAAACCCGGCGCGAAACAGACCGGCGTGGGCGGCGCGCTCTGCGTGCCCATCCGCGACGGCGATAAGGTCATCGGCACGCTCGGCATCGGCACCCGCCGCGAACACGAATACACGCCGGAAGAAACCAGAGCTTTGGAAGACATCGGCCGCTCGCTGGGGGCACACCTTGGCGTGAGTTGAATTATTTCATCCTTCTTCATTCGTCGGGCGCCTCTTGCCACTGCCCCCGACTCCCTCGCCCCGCCCAAACGGGGAGAGGGTTGGGGAGAGGGGATTTGATCTGGACATGGAGCCGGAGATAATTGTGCCTCCTCACCCCGACCCTCTCCTCCCTCGGGGGAGGAGAGGGAGAAAACGGGGGCCATGTCAAGCTGCGCCCTCCTTCATCATTCTTTGAAGTTGTCCCCTGCTCCGTTTCGCGGCAAGCTGTGCGCTCTATGCAGCAAGTGAATCTCGGCATGATTGGCGGCGGAACGGTCGGCAGCGGCGTCTTCCACGCGTGGCAGAAAAACGGCGGACTCCTCGCCGCGCGCCTCGGCGTCAAAATCAATTTCCGCAAAATCGCGGTCAAGGCGTTTGACGAACCGCGCCCCTACCCCATCGCCCGCAATTTTATGACGACCGACTGGCAGGAAGTCGTCAATGATCCGCAAATCCACATCGTCATCGAACTCGTCGGCGGCTGCGGCATCGCCAGGACCATGGTGCTCGCCGCGCTCGCGCAGGGCAAAACGGTCGTGACGGCGAACAAAGCTTTGATTTCCGCGCATGGCCCGGAACTGTTCGCGGCGGCGGCCAAATCCGGCGCGAATCTTTATTACGAAGCGAGCGTCTGCGGCGGCATTCCCATCATCAAGGCGCTGCGCGAAGGTTTTGTGGCGAACCAGTTTCCCGCGATCTACGGCATCGTCAACGGCACCTGCAATTACATTTTGTCGCGCATGAAGTCCGAGGGCGCGGACTTTGCCGCCGTGCTGGCCGACGCGCAAAAACTCGGCTACGCCGAGACGCCGCCGGATCTCGACATTGACGGCCACGATGCGCAGCACAAGATCGGCATTCTCGCCTCGCTGGCGCACGGCTTCTGGGCGGACCATCATGCGATCCACACCGAAGGCATCCGCGAAGTGTCGAAGATTGACATGGAATTTGCCGCAAAGCTTGGCTACACGATCAAGCTGCTGGGCATCGCCAAGCAGATTTCCGGCAAGAAATCCGGCGTGCAGGTTTCCGTCTATCCGACGCTCATCCCGAACGCGCATGTCCTCGCCAGCGTAAACGGCGTGTTCAACGCCTGCTTCGTCCGTGGCGACATCGTGGGCGACACCTTGTTTTACGGACGCGGTGCCGGCAAGGACGCGACGGCCAGCGCCGTGTTGAGCGACGTGGCCGATGCCGCGCTGGATTTGAAAAACGGCGTGAAAGTCCGCGTGGCCCCGTTCGTGTCCTGCGCCAAAGGCGGACGCATCACACCGATGGATGAAGTCGTTTCGCGCTACTATCTCCGTCTAAGCGTGGTGGACAAGCCCGGCGTGCTGGCGAAAGTCGCCGCCATTTTTGCCGCCGCCAAAATCGGCATCTCGTCCGTCATCCAGCCCGAAGGCCACGAAGGCGAAAGCGTGCCGCTCATTTTCATGATCCACGACGCGCCCAACGCCGCCATGCGCAAGGCGCTGGCGAAAATCGCCCGGCTGCATTTCGTTAAAAACAAACCGGTGATGATCCGCGTGGAAAGTTTTGAGTAAGCTAGCAGATGAAATTGGTAAATTTCATTTCAATTCTCGCCTTGCTGCTGTTTTTTGGATGCACAGCCCAGAACAAAACGCCTGAATCCACTTTTCGTTTTAATTGGGGAACTTCGCAACAATTGGAAGTTGTTGAAAGGTGCAACAAGAAATCAGGCACAATGGAACTGATTCATCACGGGGAGTTCGTTAAAGCCAACGACGGTTTTGTGCTGCAATGGCGCAATCCAACAATTACGGAAATCAATGGCGAAAAGATAAGCGGCTCGAAAGAATTGCAAGAAGCGGTAGCGGTTTTGTCGCTGGAGAAATCAATGGCTTATCCATCATTTCGGATAAGCAATAACGGGGAATTTGTCGAAGCAATCAATGTGGAAGAGTCGGTAGCAAAGGTTGATCGGCTTATGGACTCGGTCGCCACAAATCGATCGGAGGACAACCGTAAATTTTTCACTAACTTGCCAAAATCGGAGCTTGGAAAAGCCCATTTGAATGAGATTTACGGACTAATCTGGCAGACTTGGGTTGGGGCTTGGACTGATGTTAATCTGGCCGATGGCAAGTCTCGATCTGTCAGCGAAACAGTCGAGCTTTCGGGCGTCGAGGTGCCGGCAACCGAAAAAATTACAAATTTAGGGGCAACAACACCCGACCCGAACATTGTAAGCTTGAAATACGAACAGGATGTGTCCGGGACAAATTTTTCACACGGGCTAAATAATTTCGTCGAAAAAATGGCGGCTGAAACGAAAATTAAAAGCGCCGGTCCTATAACAAATGAATTCTCTATACGACTGCTGACCGTTTTAGAGGTCCAGACAGAGCGACAGACTCTCAAACCGCACTGGGCAAAACGGACGACTAAAGCGACTTTTTCCGCCCCCGGTGAACAAACTGAAACAGAATTGGAAATACGCGAATATCTTTTCCAGTGGGGTGGCACGAACGTAACTAAATTCAAAAAACAGCCATGAGCGCACTCCTTTTTCGCAGCACCAACGGACAGTCGCCAGCCGTCAACCTGCGCGAGGCGTTTCTCTGCGGGCAGGCACCGGACCGCGGGCTTTATTTTCCTGAAAAATTTCCGGCGCTCACGCAGGATGAAATCGCCGCGTTCGCCAGCCTGCCGTATCACGAAGTCGCGTTTCGCGTCTTGTCGAAATACACCGACGGCATCATTCCCGCCGACGTGCTCGCCGCGATCTGCCGCGACGCCTACAATTTCGATATTCCGCTGGAAAAAGTTTATGACCGTGTTGTCGTGATGCGGCTGGATCAAGGCCCGACCGCGTCGTTCAAAGATTTTGCCGCGCGCATGATGGCGCGGTTGATGGGACGTTTTCTGCACGAAGATGGAAAACAACTCACCGTTCTCACCGCGACGAGCGGCGACACTGGCGCAGCCGTGGCGCACGCGTTTCATAATGTGCCCGGCATCCGCGTCATCGTGCTGTTTCCGATTGATGAAGTCAGCATGAGCCAGCGCAAGCTGATGACGACGCTCTCCGAAAACGTCCGCACCGTGGCGATTGACGGCAAGTTCGACGACTGCCAGGCGATGGTGAAGCGAGCCTTCTCCGATCCCGCGCTTAAACACATCCCGCTTTCGTCCGCGAACTCCATCAACATCGGCCGGCTGCTGCCGCAGAGTGTTTATTATTTCTACGCCGCGTCGCGGCTGGCAAAGCCCGGCGAGCCGGTTGTGTTCTCCGTGCCGAGCGGAAATTTTGGCGACATGATGGGCGCGGTCGTCGCACGGCAGATGGGTTTGCCGGTGAAAAAAATCGTGGCCTCGGTCAACGACAACGACGCGTTCCCGAAATTTCTGGCCAGCGGCCATTACGAGAAAATCGTGCCGTCGCGCAACTCGGTTTCCAACGCGATGAACGTCGGACATCCGAGCAATCTCGCCCGGCTCGTGGCCGTGTATGGCGGGCGCATGGACGAGACAGGCAGGATTCATCAGCAGCCCGACCTCGCCGCGATGCGCCGCGATCTGTTTTCCAGTTCCGTTTCCGACCAGCGCACGCGCGAGACAATCCGTGAAGTCTGGAACAAATACGAATTGCTGCTCGAAGCCCACGGCGCAGTCGCCTGGCGCGGCTTTCTTGACTGGCAGGAACACGAGCCACTCAACGGTCTGCCCGCCGTGATTCTCGAAACGGCGAATCCGGCGAAGTTCCCCGAGGAAATTGAAAAAACCATCGGCTTTGCGCCGGACGTTCCGCCCGCGATGACCGCCGCCATCCAATTGCCGGAGGACTTCGACCGCTTGGGCGCGGAATACGAGAAGTTCAAACAGTATCTGATTCAAAAGCACGCTTGACCGTCGTCCTGCACGAAACTGCAGTTCACCGCTGCGCGTGGACGAATTCAAATCATTCTCCCGGTTTCCGACCCCGGATCATCTGCCAAACCGAGAACGCCAGGGAGGCCAATTCTCCCAAACGTCCCAATCCGCCAAACATCGAGCCGGGTTTGCGCACGGCTTTAACGACCAGCATCCCCGCTGCCGCAGCCAGAGCCGCCGTCCATAGCGGATGGCGTCGCGCCAGATTGCCGGCCTCGTTCAGCCAGTTTTCCGGCGAGCGCAGCCGCTGCCAGTCGGCGGCCAGCATCAACCGGCTGGCGTCGCTTTGCTGCACGAGCAAATCTTTCTGCTTTTGCAGGCGTTCTAGTTCGGCTTTTTGAAACATGCGCAATCCTTTTTGAATTCTTCAAGCGTTGCGGAATAAGCCTGCCAGCGCTGCAAGCGGGAGCGCAATTTCACAAACGCCACCGTCGCCGCCACGGCATAGGCGGCCGTCACCAGCGTCAACACCAGCACACGGTGCGTGTCCCAGAAAATGACCAGGACCGTCAGCGTAACCATGACGAGCGTCATCAACGCACACACGATTCCCGCCGCCGCCAGCAGCAGCGTGTCAAACATCTTGGCGCGCTCCTCCTTCAATTCAATCAGGAAAAGCTCGACACGGTTCTCCGCCAGGTCGCGCAACCTTTGGAACATCTGCGTGACCGTGGACAACAACCCGCCCTCTGTTGGAGGCGCGCCTTCCATAATCAACGGCGACCGACGAGCACGCCGATCAACAATCCCACTCCGAATGCAACACCGATGGATTCATACGGATGTTCACGGATGGTCTTGTCCGCGACCTTCGCGCCTGCGACGGTCTTTTCCTCTATCCGCCGGTAAGTGGCCTTGGCCGATTCGAGGGTTGAAGTTAAACGTCCCCGCAGTTCCGTCATTTTATCACCCGCCTGACCGGCGGTCGCATGTAACATCGCCTCTGCGTCGTGAGACAGCATTTTCAGATCCGTCACGATTTTTTCCATGTTGGCTTCGTTTGTCATAAACATCCTTTCTCCTTGAACGTGTTTTTTATGCCAGTCAACTTCCCCGGTTGCAAGCCCGGCATTTCAACATTATTCACGTTTCCAGAAAGCGCAAAAATTTTTTCAGGTTGTGGAAACACTTTTCTGGAACGGAAATTGCCGCGCCCAAGACAAGAAAGTGTTTCACACGCAATTCGCCGCCTCCACCGCTTTGCAGGCAGTTGAGATGCGCCCGCCCGATGCGCTGTGCCAGTTCCGTCTTTTCAAACGGCCTGCATCTGACTATGCTCCCGTTTCCGTTTTGAGAATGGCGGGGACGGCGCGCTGCGCCGCCCGGTCATTGCAACGCGATGACCGGACTCCAGAAATTTGTATGGCTCTGATTGTTCAAAAATTTGGCGGCACTTCGGTGGGCAACACCGACCGCATCAAGAATGTCGCGGCGCGCGTGGCGAAATATCACGCGCAAGGCGACAAGATTGTCGTCGTCGTTTCCGCGATGAGCGGCGTGACCGACGGCCTCATCAAGCTGGCCAAGGACATCGCGCCCCTGCCGAGCGAACGCGAAATGGACATGCTCCTCGCAACGGGCGAACAGCAGACCATCGCGCTCACGGCCATAGCGCTGCACGCGCTGGACATTCCCGCCGTGTCGCTCACCGGCGCGCAAGCTGGCATCGTCACTGATTCCGTGCATACCAAGGCCAAAATCCACAACATCACGCCCAAACAGGTTCACGAAAAACTGGACGCTGGCAACGTCGTCATCGTCGCGGGCTTTCAAGGCGAGACGGCGGCAGGACAAATCACAACGCTGGGTCGCGGCGGTTCGGATTTGACGGCCATCGCGCTGGCTGCCGCGCTCAAGGCCGACCTTTGCCAGATTTACACGGACGTTGACGGTGTTTACACCGCCGACCCGCGCCTCGTGCCGAACGCGACCAAGCTTTCGGAAATTTCCTACGACGAAATGCTTGAACTCGCCAGCCTCGGCGCGAAAGTGATGCAGAGCCGCTCGGTGGAATTTGCGAAGAAATTTGGAGTCGTGTTCGAAGTCCGCAGCAGTTTAAACGAAAACCCCGGAACCATTGTGAAAGAAGAAACCAAAAGCATGGAAGGCGTCGTCGTGCGCGGCGTCGCGCTCGACAAAAATCAGGCCAAGCTCACGCTCGTCGGCGTGCCGGACAAGCCCGGCGTGGCCGCGAAAATTTTCAAGGCGCTCGGCGACGCGACCGTCAACGTGGACATGATCATCCAGAACATCAGCCACGGCACCGGCACGCCATCAACGGACATTTCCTTCACCGCTGACAAGCCGGATTTGCTCAAGGCGCAAAAGGTCATAGACAGCTTGAAAGCTGAAATTGGTTTCAAAGAAGTCATCACCGCCGAGAAGGTCGGCAAGCTGTCCATCGTCGGCGTCGGCATGAAATCGCACACCGGCGTCGCGGGCAAATTGTTTGAAACACTCGCGAACGAAGGCGTGAACATTGACATGATTTCCACCAGCGAAATCAAAATTTCTGTCGTCATTGACCTGGCCAAAGGCGAGCAGGCGGTGAAGGCCGTCCACGCGGCGTTCATCGGCTGATGTCTGCGGCGGTTACAGGCTGGCCGCCAAAATGGCGAGGCCGGCCTGCGCGACTTTCACGTCGTCCGCACCCGGTCCGCCGCTGAAGGCGGCGAACAAACAACCGGTTTTGCCCCGCGCCATGACGCCGCCCGGCCAGCCGAATTCGCCTTTCAACGGCGGCCGCACGCCGCTGCCGCTGGCCTGCAACGTGTCCGCCATTTCCGCCGCCTTGGAATAGGCGACGGCCAGCACGTTCATCTCCGGATCGTCGGCGGACGCGGCCTTTGTGAAAGCGCCGACGACCAGCATTTGGGAAGTCCACGACTGGACGCGGTCGCCTTCGCTGGCGGCCACCATGGCGGCGCCTTTCAGGTTGAGTTCCACAGCGCGTTGTTTCATGGCCTGCAATGCCCGATCGGCGGTTTCGCAAAAATTCTTCATGGTTCGGCCATCGTTTAAGCGCTTGCGGCCCCGATGCCAAGCTTATTTTCAACCAACGAATGCGGCCGTGAGAAAAACCGTTGACGCCGGCGGGTGGCGCCACTAATTTGACCCCGTGAACCGCAACCTGAACCTGCTGCTTGTGAACGCGCTGCCAACCGGCGCGGCGGTCGGGTTTTGATTCGTTCACCAGAATTTATCAGCCCACTGCCGGCCCGGCGGTGGGTTTTTTGTTTCTGGAATCGCAATCATAATCGTAATCTTGCGCCTGATCCTGATTGGCGAGATTGCGATTACGAGTAAGATTAAGATCAAGATTTATGCACAAAGACCCGTCGAAAAAATACCGCGCGTTCCCGCCGATTCATTTGCCGGACCGCCAGTGGCCCAACCGCGTCCTCACGCACGCGCCGCGCTGGTGCAGCGTGGATCTGCGCGACGGCAACCAGGCGCTCGCCGTGCCGATGAACGTCTCGCAGAAATTGGAGTTGTTCCAGACGCTCGTGAAGACCGGCTTCAAGGAAATCGAGGTCGGCTTCCCGTCCGCGTCGAACACTGAATTTGCCTTCAACCGTCTGCTCATCGAGAAGGGCCACGCGCCGGACGATGTGTGGTTGCAGGTGCTCGTGCAGGCGCGCGAGGATTTGATCGAACGCACGGTTGAATCTTTGGTCGGCGCGAAGAAGGTCATCATTCACATGTATAATTCGACCTCGCCCGCGCAACGTCGTGTCGTGTTCGGCAAGTCGAAGGACGAGATCAAGGCCATCGCCGTCAAGGGCGCGCAGATGATCAGAGACCGTTTACATCGGCTCAAGGGCACGGAAGTGATGCTCCAGTATTCACCGGAAAGTTTCAGCATGACCGAGGTAGAATTCGCGAAGGAAATTTCCGAAGCCGTCATGGACGTGTGGCAGCCGACGCCGCAGCACAAGATGATTTTGAATCTGCCGGACACGGTGGAAGTTGCGATGCCTAATGTTTATGCGGATCAAATCGAGTGGATTTGCCGCAACATCAAGAACCGCGATTCGCTCATAGTCAGTTTGCACACGCACAATGACCGTTGCACCGGCGTCGCGGCGACGGAACTCGGCCTGCTCGCCGGCGCGGATCGCGTCGAGGGAACTTTGTTCGGAAATGGCGAGCGCACGGGCAATTTGGACATCGTGACCGTCGCGTTGAACCTTTACATGCACGGTATTGATCCGAAATTGGATTTCGCGAATCTCGGTTCGATCATTGATGTTTACGAGCGTTGCACCGGCATGGCCGTGCCGCCGCGCCAGCCTTACGCGGGCGAACTTGTCTTCACCGCATTCAGCGGCTCGCATCAGGACGCGATCAAAAAAGGCCTGGCCGAGCGTGAAAAAATTCCCGGCGCACACTGGGACGTGCCGTATCTAACGATTGACCCGGCGGACATCGGCCGCGAATACCGCGAGGTCATCCGCGTCAACTCGCAGTCCGGCAAGGGCGGCGTGGCGTATCTGCTCGAAAGCGAATTCGGCATCGAATTGCCGAAAGATTTCCAGCGCGAGTTCGGCCCCATCGCCAACGACGCCGTGGACAAACTTGGCCGTGAGGTAAGTGGCGCAGAACTCAAAGCGATGTTTTGGAAGGAATACGTGGAGCGAAACACCCCGTGGTCGCTCACTAGTTTTGAGACGGAAAGCAAAAATGGCGTGGTGAAATGCCGCGCGAAATTATTGCGCGACGGAAAGGCGGTTGAATTTTCCGGCGAAGGCAACGGCCCGTTGGCCGCGCTCGTCCATGGGTTTGGGACGATTGGCGTTCCGCGCTTTGAAATCACGAATTACAGCGAGCACGCCTTGAGTTCCGGCGAGGAGGCGGCGGCGATTTCCTACATCCAGATCAAAACCGCCGACGGCAAATCGCGCTGGGGCGCGGGGGTGGACACGAACATCGAGCTTGCCTCGGTGCGCGCGGTGTTGAGCGCGCTGAACCGTTTGTGAACCGGATGATTTCCAACTCGTCAAAGTGGCGCGAACATTTTAACTTCAGACGAATTTATGAAATTGTCTCATGCTTTTTTCGTCGCATTGGCCGGCATTTCTTTGGTTGCCGCCAGACTTCTGGCCGGTGATGTTCCGCCGGCCAGCGGCGTCGCCACCTCGCCGGCGGTTTATGTGCCGGACATGACGCACACGGGGGAGCCGTTGCCCGCCGGCGTGCTGGCATGGGATGATTTGATGAAGGCTGTGGAAGCCGCCGCCGACCAGGCCCAGGCGCATTTCACTTTTAACTTCACCAATATTGCAAAAAACATCCACACCGGGCTGGCAACCAACATCACAAGCATCACCAACATCACGGCGGTCACCAATTCCAGTTTTTGGGCGCGTTTTTGGGGCAATAAAATAACCCATGTTGCAAGCATTGAAAGCAGCACCAACATTGTAACGGTCACAAATTCCATCACGCCGGTTCCCGTGACAATCATCTCCGTCCATCCGTCCTGCGGCTGCACCACTGCGCAATTGCCGCCGCTGCCTTGGATGGTTGATTCTGGAGCGACCGGCCAGATCGGCCTCACCGTGAATCTCGCGGGCAAAAGCGGCACGTTGTTCAAAACGGTGAATATCGTCACGGACAAGGGAAACCTGAACCTCTCGTTGCGGATCAACATTTTGCCGCCCGTGGTTCCTACCATGACCGATGCCGACCGCGCCCGCGCGCTTGAGGCTGCCAAGGCGGACCGGCAGGCGGTTTTCAAGGGTGACTGCGCGACCTGCCATGTAAAACCCGGCGTGGGCAAATATGGCAAGGCGCTTTTCGATGTTTCCTGCGGCATCTGCCACGAGAGCGAACATCGCGCCACGATGGTGGCGGATCTGCACGCCATCAAAACCCCGACCAGCGAAGATTTCTGGCGCACCTGGATTACGCATGGCAAACCCGGTTCGCTCATGCCCGCGTTTTCCACCGCCGAGGGCGGCCCGCTTAATGATGTGCAAATTTCCTCTCTTGCCAGCTACCTGAACACGGCCATCCCGTCCAAAGTTCCCCCGCCGCCGCAGTGATAATCATCGGCGACCTCGCTTGATGGCGATATTGCCGGTCCGCCTGATGGTTTCCGCCTGTAAAATATAAATTCAGAAATTTTTTGCAAAACAGCAAAGTTGTTTTAGGTTCAAACGCTTCCGTGAAACAAACACGGAGAGAATCAAACACGACTGACGTATGGATAATTGGGCCGATTTGAAAATGGAAGACGCACCACAGGCCGAGTTCATCAAGGCCCCGCCCCAAACCAGTTTCATCAAGCACTGCAGCAGGTGGTTGTCATGGATGTTCCAACTTTTGCTCCAATTTTGGATTGTGGTGGTTTTGACCGTCTGCGGATCTGTTTGCTATCTTTTGATAACTCATTTCGTTTTCATGTCGGTCCAGGTGGACGGCCGGAGCATGGTTCCAACGCTGGAAGATTCGGGACATTATTGGCTGAACCGGCTGGCTTACACCCGGAGCGAACCGCGCCAGTCAGACATTATCGCCCTCAAAGATCCGCGCGACGATACTCTGGTCGTCAAACGCATTATCGCCACGCCGGGACAATCGGTTTACCTCTACAAAGGCAAGGTTTATGTGAACGGCAAACTGCTGGATGAACCCTACCTGATGAACAAGACGTATACTTTCGCCGCCGAAAGAAAAAGCGGGGACAAATTCGTCTGCGTCGGCAAGGACGAATATTTCGTAATGGGTGACAACCGCAACAACAGCACCGACAGCCGCACTTTCGGAACCGTCCAGCGCCAGAACATCCTCGGCAAAGTGATCGAATAAAGCCGCGCCAGTTCCCCTGCCCTGCGGCGGAGCCGAAACATCTTAAACCGCGCTTGCGGAATTTTTCCCGCCAACTATGCTGTCAACCATGACAGCCACATCTGTTGACGCGAGCAGCCACTACAAACTTTCCGCCCTCGGCGAGCGCGTGCTGGGCGGCGGACAAATCACCCGCGCCGAGGCGCAATGGCTGTTCAATCTCGAAACGTCCGCCGACATCCTCGATTTGCTGTCGTGGGCGAACCGCATCCGCGAACATTTCAAGGGCAACAAGATTCACCTCTGCTCCATCGTCAACGCCAAGGCTGGCGCGTGTTCCGAGAATTGCAGCTTCTGCGCGCAGTCGTCGCATTACCAGACCGGCTCGCCGAAATATGGATTTGTTGATCCCGAACCGGTTTCCGAAGCTGCGGACGAAGCAAATCTGAACAACGTCACCGCCGTCGGCCTTGTCGCCGCGTGGAAAGGATTGAACGAAGGCCCGATGCTCGATGAAGTCTGCGACCGCATCCGCGAATTGAAAGCCGGCGGCAAGACGCGTCCCGACGCCTCACTTGGCATCATCAAGAAACAGGAAGTCGCGAATCGCTTGAAGGAGGCAGGCCTCGAATGTTACGGACACAACCTCGAAAGCTCGCGCCGCTTTTTTCCGCAGACCTGCACCACGCACACGTTCGACGACCGGCTCGAAACCATCGGCTATCTGAAAAAGGCCGGCATTAAGATCTGCTCCGGCGGCATCATCGGCATGGGCGAGACGCGCGAAGACCGCTGCGATCTCGCGTTTGAATTGAAAGCCATCGGCGCGAACGTCGTGCCCGTCAACATCCTCAATCCGATTCCTGGCACGCCGTTTGAAAAACTCGCCCCCCTGCCCGTCATGGAAATCCTGAAGACCATCGCGTGCTTCCGTTTCATTTTGCCGCGACAGGAAATCATGATCGCCGGTGGGCGCACCGTGAATCTGCGCGACGCGCAAAGCATGATCTTCATGGCCGGCGCGAGCGCGCTGATGGTCGGCAATTACCTCACCACGCTGAACCAGCCCGTCGAAAAAGATCTCCAGATGCTCAAGGATCTCGGCCTCGACCCGAACTGGGACAGCCACGATTTCAGCGATCAGGAAGAAGCCGGCTGCGGATGTGGGGAAAAAAGTTGCGAAGCGGACGCTGTGAATTCAATGTGAATTCTTTCAACAACTTGGCATTGCTCAATTAAATCGCCAGCGCAATTATGGTTGCAGTTATGCCAAATGCGGAAGCTTACAAATACGACGATTTGCCGGAAGGACTTCGGTTTCAAATTATTTATGCTTGGCGAGGAGTTGTTAGCGAATCCCGCGCGGCATTCATGTTCCAACGAGACATTGACGCATTCTACTCTACTGTTGAACAACAGTTGCTTGAGGAATTTGGGATGTCGTGTCTGATAGGGCATTTTCACAAGGCTGAAGAAGAAGTCGGTAATTTTTTCCTGCAAACAGATGCCAAGAAATGTATCAAGGTTATCGAAATCATTTTTGAGTGCTTATGTCAGCGTTCCAATGGTGGTGTGGTGCTTAATTATATGGACATGGGTGTAATGCCTCGCGTGTATGACGCGGTTGGAAAAATAAACGCTCGTTTCAGAGAGCATGGAGTTGGTTATGAATTTCGAGACGGGAAAATTATTCCAACCGAGGTGATTAAACTAGCGACACGGTTGAAGGCGGGCGAACCTGCTACAAATTTGCAAAAGATAGCGCAGGTAATTGGCAAGGAGGCATTGCTTTGCGTGCATGATCCTTACATCAGAGTAGAAACACTGGTGAATTTGCAAAAACTAGAAGGCGTCGGTGTTGTTATTTCCAAAAACCTGCGCTTGTTGACGGCAAATAAAATTGGCAATCCTGCGAAGGTAGCAGTTGTTTCCTTTCTGAAAGATTTGAATACGGAAATGAGCAGCCGATGGCAATTACGCGCTTACACAGGCACAGCCAAACTTCACAGACGATTTTTGATTTTGGAAGATAATAGCGTGGTTATCGTCGACCTTTCGTTAAATGACGTTGACAAAGACGGAGTCTTGGATCGAGTCCCGGCGGGCAGTAATGATGCAAGCCATGACTGTAAATTTTTTGAAGATAGTTGGACAGCATCCACGCCTGTGTAGTGCGTTTCCCAGCGCCGTAGGCGCGACATCTTTGTAGAAACCCAAACCAAAAATTCCCCAGCCCCGTCGGGGCGGCATCATCCGTCCTTGGCCAGAAGATTTTGGTTTTACGACCTCCCTCACCCAACCCTCTCCCCAAGGAGAGGGCTTTCACGTTCCCCGCGCCTCTGAAAAACCCGCGACTGGATTGGCCGGGACGGACATCCGATAAAACGAAAACGTGCGCTGGCCGTTCCCTCTCCCCGGGGGAGAGGGCCAGGGTGAGGGCGGACGTTGCCACAAACTTCATTCGCGTTAATCCGTGAAATTCATGTCAAAAACCCGCGCTTAATCCGTGGCTGGAATTGGTTTTCGCCACAGCGGGTTGTCGGGAATGAACGGATTGATTTTCTTCGTGTCCATTTGGGCGGATTCGTGGTTTAATTTTTGAAATGACATTGTCGCTGCTTTCCATCTTGCTCGGGGCCGGCATGAGTGTGCCGCAGATTTATGCGCTCACGAAGCCCGCGCAGTTCACCGCCGCCGCACGCAGGCTGCCGCGCAACCTGCCCGTGGGCGTCGCGCTCATGCTGCTCGCCACGCTGTGGTTTCTGTGGATCGTCAACCGGGAGCCGATCGCGGATTTCTCGGCTTACAAACCGGTGATGATGATCGCCTTTGGTGCGGTGGGTTTGCTGACGTGCATTTTCGTCCAGGATTTTCTGGCGGTGCGCGGTCTCGCCGTGGTGCTGCTGCTGCTGGGAAAATTGATGGTGGACACGGGGCGTCCGCACCTCGGCCAATCGCCGTTCGTGCTGCTGATCCAGGTCTGGGCTTACGTTTTGATCGTCCTCGGCATCTGGTTCACCATCACGCCGTGGAAATTGCGCGACTTGATTGAGTTTGCCACGGCGACGGAAAATCGCATCCGCGTCGGCAGCGCGGTGCGGCTGGCGTTCGCCCTTTTCATCGTCGCGCTCGGCCTGACGGTGTTCCGTCAAATGTAAAATGAACCTCGGCGACCTTCGCGAAGATTACCGGCGCGGCGCGCTTGACCGCGCGGGGCTGGACGCGAACCCCGTCGCGCAATTCGAGTCGTGGTTCCGGCAGGCGACGGGCGAGGAATCGCAGAGCCGCTGGCGGAAAACCGGCATCGCACTCTTCAAACTCTGGAGCGCAATCTGCAATCATCGTCCGCCCGACATCAACGCGATGACGCTCGCCACGGTGGACAAGAACGGAAAACCTTCGACACGCACGGTGCTTTTGAAAAGCGTGGACGAACGGGGCTTCATTTTTTTCACGAACTACGACAGCCGCAAAGGCCGCGAACTGGCGGAAAATCCCAACGCAGCGCTCACGTTTTTCTGGCCGGATTTGGAACGCCAGGTCTGCGTGACGGGCGCGGTGACAAAATTGCCGGCGGCGGAAACCGAGGCGTATTTCAAAAGCCGTCCGCGCGGCAGCCGGATCGCGGCGTGGGCGTCCGACCAAAGCCAGCCTGTTCCCGACCGCGCCACGCTGGAAGCGCACTGGCGCGAACTTGAAAAGAAATTCTCGGCTGATATTCCGCTGCCGCCGAACTGGGGCGGGTTTATCCTGAAGCCGGAGCGGATTGAATTCTGGCAGGGGCGTCCGAGCCGTTTGCACGACCGGTTTTCATACACGCGGCAGGCGGATGGTTCGTGGAAGATTGAACGGCTCGCGCCGTGAAAGATTTTGGGCTCCACGGAATCCCGTCCCACCCGATTTGAAAACCGAACCCACCGTTTGAAGTCTGGCTGCCGCTAGAATTTATATTTCAAGCCGCTGACGATTCTAAGGTCGTTTTGCTTGCGTCCGGGCGCCGGTTCGTTGACAAAATTATCCTGAAGCAAAGTTTGCAGGCTGACGGTTTTGGAGATGGCGGCTTCGATGCCGACCTCGGCGTTGACGATGAAATTGTTGAAGTCGTCCACCTGCGGCAGGATTTCAGCGCTTTGCCAGACACGCGCATTTTGTCCGGAGAACTTGTGTTCAAACCGTTCGGCCAGGCGCAATGTCACGAAATTGTTGTCCTCGTTGCCCAGCCGTTCAAAGATCATGGCCGGACCGAACTCGCCGGCGAGGGATGTGTTCGTCTGCTTGAGGAAATAATAACCGACGCCGGGGCTTAACGTGATACGGTATTGCAAGTCGGCGATCTCATCATGCAGCGCCTCGGCCCGGAGGTAGCCAAAGAACCTCTCACTGAACAGATGGTTGTATTGGCTGAAACCATGGGCACTGTTGACGTTTTCCACGGAATTGTTTTCGCCATAAGCGCCGTCCGCACCAAGGCTGATCTCATCCGTCATGCCTTTCCGGTGCGTCTGGATATTGCCCGTGGCCAGCACGGTGTCGCTGTTTCCACGTGTCAACGTCAGGCCGAGTCCCAGGCTGCTATCCCAGGCGGGACGATTTGTCAGCACGACATGGTTGGTGCCGACTTGTGCAAACGCCAGGGTCGTAATCCCCGTGCCCACGCTGCCTGTCCACCAAAGTCTGTTTGCATCAACAGCCTTGGTGGTGCTGGTCTGCGCCAACCCCGTGAACACGCCGGCAAATACGGCTAAAGTTGTGATGTAATGTTTCACTAAAAAACAGCCGCGCAAAAAACACGTTCTGTGCGGCCATGGCAAGCTGCGATTGTTAAAAATTAAACGGCCGGTTCGCCTTCAACCGGGGCTTCAACGGCATCTTCGCCGATGACCTGGGCGATGGCCTGAAGTTTGTCGCCGGGGTCGAGATTCACGAGTTTCACGCCCATGGTGTTGCGACCGGCTTCGCGGATACCGCTGACGGGAATCCGCACCATCTGACCGCCAACTGTTATGAGCATGATTTCATCGGTATCGCGGACCGGAAGCGCGCCGATGACGCCGCCGGTTTTCTCGCCGACTTTCATCGTGATGCGGCCCTTGCCGCCACGGGATTGCTTGCGCGTCCCGGATTCGCCCTGAACCAGATACTCATCGAACGACGTGCGTTTGCCGATGCCGTTTTCGCCCGCCACCAGCAATGCCGCATCCGGCACCACGACCGCCAGCGCAACGACGGCATCGCCTTTCTCCAAGGTGATCCCTTTCACGCCACCAGCGGAACGCCCCATGGAACGCACATCGGATTCGCTGAAACGGATGCTCATGCCATCTTTGGTGATCAGCACGACGTCATCACCTTCGTCGCCGCCTTCGATGCTGCCGCGCGTCTGTTTCACATCAATCAATGTGTCGCCCTGATCAATGGTGATGGCAATGATCCCGCCTTTGCGAACATTGGAGAATTCGTTGAGCGACGTTTTCTTCACCGTGCCCTGCTGCGTGGCGAAGAACAATTCGCCGGACTGCGACCAAGTCACGTCTTCCTTGTTCGCGCCAGTCTTGGAGAGGATGCGGATGAGCGCGGCGATTTTTTCATCAGCCTTCAATTCCAGAAGGTTCGCGATGCTCCGGCCTTTCGCGGCGCGGCCCATGTCGGGAATCTCATGCACGCGCTCGACGTAAACTCGGCCGGTGTTCGTGAAGAACATGAGGTAATCGTGAGTGCTGGCGGTAAAGAGATGCTCGACGAAATCGTTGTCATCCGGCGTCTCGCCTTCCTTCGTCGTCATGCCGATGACGCCCTTGCCGCCGCGGCGCTGCGCGCGATACTGGCTGACATTCGTGCGCTTGAGCAGGCCGTTGTGCGTGAGCGTGATGATGACGCCTTCGTTCGCGATCAAGTCTTCGATGGCGATCTCGCCTTCGTCAGGCACGATCTCGGTTTTGCGCGGCGTCGCGTGCTTTTCTTTGATGGCCTGAAGTTCGGCTTTGATGATCGTCATCACGCGCGATTCCTTCGCGAGAATGTCGAGCAGGTCCTTGATGACTTCGATCAGCGCCTTGTATTCCTTGTCCACCTTGTCAATTTCCAAGCCGGTCAGTTGATACAGGCGCAGTTCCAGAATCGCGTCCACCTGCCGCTCGGTCAGCGCATAACGGCCCGCCTCCAGGCGCGCTTCACTGCGGATCAAGATGCCCCACTTCTCCACCTGCGCGCGCGACCACTCGAACGCGAGCAGCTTCACGCGAGCTTCGTCACGGTTTTTGCTGGAGCGGATGATGTGGATGAACTCATCGAGGTTTGAGAGCGCAACGATATAACCTTCGAGCAGCTCGGCGCGTTCCTCGGCCTTTTTCAGCTCAAACCGCGTGCGGCGCAAAACCACTTCGCGGCGATGCTCGATGTAGCACTGGATGATTTCTTTCAGGTTGAGCGTCTTCGGACGTCCGTGGTCAATCGCCAGTGAGTTGACGCTGAAGGAAACTTCAAGCTGCGTGTGTTGAAACAGCTTGGCGATGACGACCTTGGGATTCGCATCGCGCTTGAGTTCGATGACCAGGCGGCAATGCTCGTCCGACTCGTTGCGCATCGCGGAGATTTCCGTGATGATCTTCTCGTTGACGAGATTGGCTATCTGCTCTTCGAGTCCCGCGCGGTTGACATTGAAAGGAATCTCGGTGATGACGAGCTGCTCGCGGTTGCCCTTCATCTCCTCCAGGCCGATGCGTCCGCGCAGCTTGAGGCTGCCTTTGCCCGTGGTGAAATAATTCTTGATGCCCTCGATGCCGCAGAGATAACCGCCGGTCGGAAAATCCGCGCCTTTGATGAACTTCATCAATTCGGGAATCGTGATCTCCGGCTTGTCAATCTGCGCGCAGATGCCGTCCACGACTTCGCCGAGATTGTGCGGCGCCATGTTTGTGGCCATGCCGACCGCAATGCCCGTGCCGCCATTGACGAGCAGGTTCGGAAACGCGGCGGGAAAAACTTTCGGCTCGGTGAGGCGTTCGTCGTAGTTCGGGACGAAATCCACCGTGTCCTTCTCCATGTCCTGCATCAGGGCCGCGCCGAGATGCGTCAAGCGGGCCTCGGTATAACGCATCGCCGCCGGCGGATCGTTTTCGACGGAGCCGAAGTTGCCTTTGCCGTCCACCAGCTTCTCGCGCATCGCCCACGGCTGCGCCATGTGCACGAGCGTCGGGTAGATCACCGCTTCGCCGTGCGGATGGTAGTTGCCGGAGGTGTCACCGCAGATCTTCGCGCACTTGTAAGGCTTGCGTCCCGGAAACAGCGAAAGTTCGTGCATCGCGTAAAGAATGCGCCGCTGCGAAGGCTTCAATCCATCGCGCACGTCGGGCAACGCGCGCGAAATGATCACGGACATCGAGTAATCGAGGAACGAATTCTTGATCTCGTCGGCGACGTTGATCTTGGAAATCTTTTCGCCCTGCGTGTAGGCGCCGCCGCTGGGTTGTTGTTCCGGTGGGACTGGTGGTGTGGGTTCAGTTTCGTCTGGCATGATTGGTAAATTCTTATTTGGCTGCGGTCACGTCTTCTGGCTTTGCCGGCAGCAAGGCAATGCCAATCTGGGCGCACGCCGCACGCATCCGCCGATCGGTGGCTGCGAGCACTCCGCCATGATGCAAATCGCAGGTGGCGACATGGAGGGCGTCCAGCGTGCGTAACGGAACATTCGGATGACACGCCAGTTGAATCGCGCGGGCGCGTTCGAGCACTTTACGGTTCAACGGCTGGAGCACAATGGCTTCCTCTTCAACCATTGAAAAAAATTTCTCCATCGCGCGGACGCGCTCCGCCGGAATAATCTCTGTCTGGCGCTCCTTGAAAAGCAGCGCCCCGGACACTTCTGACAGGGCAAGCTCCGAAGTTTCGAAGCGATGCCCCGTCAGATTTTTTTCAAACCACGCGCTGTCGTGTTCCCGCACGAGCAGCTTCACAATAATGGCCGAGTCCAGATACATCACCATTCGCCGCGAGTCCAGTTGACCGCCTCATCAGCCGACCCGGCATGAATCGGCTGTTTCATCAGGTAATCACCCATGCCTTGAAACACTATGCCGCGCTCGCGCGCCTGGGCTTTGATCAATTTGGCCTTCGGCTCACCGTCGCTGGTGATGGTCAACTCATGACCAGCCGCCACCCACTCCAGCAACGCCGACAGGTGAGCCTTGGCATCGCGAACAGTGACCACGCGCCCCCACTCCGCCACAACAGCATCGCGCAGCACCGACGGTTCAGAACGCTTGCTCAACTTGTATGTTACTGGCTTCTTTGCTTTCATGCATCCAAAGTAGTCACGTGTGACCACATTGTCAAATCCTAATTCTATACATCGAGATTGCGCACATTCAGGGCGTTATCCACGATGAAATTACGGCGTGGCTCAACCTCTTCGCCCATCAAGGTGACAAACATCTCCTCGGCCTCCACGGCGTCGGAAAGGTCGATGCGGAGCAGCTTGCGCTTCACCGGATTCATCGTGGTCTCAAAAAGTTCCTTGGCGTCCATTTCGCCGAGACCCTTGAAGCGCGTCATCTGGATGCCTTTCTTGCCCACGTTTTTCACGCCTTCGAGAATTTCGGGAATTGAAAACAGCGGCGTGACGTTCGCGCGCTCGCCTTCGCCTTCGGACAATTCAAACAGCGGCTTGTCCTGCGCGGCGTAGTGATCCACGGCCAGGCCTTTCTTTAAAAGTTTGCCGAGCAGATCCGTGATGGCCTTGCTCTCAAGATGCAGATTGGAAACTTTCGCGCGGCGCGTCGGACCGTCCTTGCGACGCTCAACCTCCGTATCCGAGCCGAAAATATCCGCGTTCGCCAGCTTGAATTCCTCGACTTCTTCGGTGGTGAGAAAATAATGAACCTTCTCGTCATTGCCGGAACGAACTTTGACCATCGTCTGCGGCAACGTGCCGTCCTTCGCGCGCTTCTCGACGTAATCTGCGAAATCACCACCGAGCCGTTTGATGTGGGTGGCGTGCTTGTCCAGCGATTCGAGCAACGTGAGAATTTCTTCGAGCTGCTTCGGGTTGAATTCTTTTCCGTCAGCGAGATTTTTCAACTTCACTTCTTCCGTGCCGTTTTGCAGCAGGATGCGATTGAGCTGCACGTCATCGTCAATGTAATCGGTCTTCTTCTTGCGCGTGATGGAGTAGAGCGGTGGCTGGGCGATATACACAAAGCCCTGCTTCACGAGCTGCGGCATCTGGCGGTAGAAAAACGTCAGCAGCAGCGTGCGGATGTGCGAGCCGTCCACGTCGGCATCGGTCATGATGATGATTTTGTGGTAGCGCAATTTCTCCAGGTTGAACGCGCCCTCGCCCTCGCCGTCGCCGATGCCCGTGCCGATGGCCGTGATCATCGTGCGGATTTCAGTGTTCTGCAAAACCTTGTCGAGCCGCGCCTTCTCCACGTTGATGAGCTTGCCGCGAATCGGCAGGATCGCCTGGAACTTACGGTCGCGCCCCTGCTTGGCCGAGCCGCCGGCGGAATCACCTTCGACGATATACAACTCCGTGTTCGCCGGATCGCGGTCGGAACAATCCGCCAGCTTGCCCGGCAGACCGCCGCCCGTCAGCGCCGATTTGCGAACGGCTTCCCGCGCCTTGCGCGCCGCCTCGCGTGCGCGTGCCGCCGTGAGACTCTTATCAACGATGCGTTTCGCGATGGGCGGATTCGCATCGAAATAAGCCATCAATCCCTCGTATGAAATCGAGCCGACGATGCGTTCCACTTCCGGCGAGAGCAGTTTCACCTTAGTCTGCGATTCAAACTTCGGATCGCTGTGCTTCACCGAGATCACGGCCGTCAGGCCTTCGCGCACGTCGTCGCCTGTGATCTGCGGATCCTTGTCCTTCAGTATTTCATTCGACTTCGCGTATTGATTGATCGCCCGCGTCACCGCGCTGCGAAAGCCGCTCAAATGCGCGCCGCCGTCGGGATTGTGGATCGTGTTTGTGTAGCAAAGGACCTGGTCGTTGTAGCTGTCGTTGTATTGCAGCACAACCTCGACGTGGACTTCGATTTCTTTGTCGTCCAGCTTCTCCTTCATCTCCTTGCGGAATGAAATCGGCTTCGGATGCAACGGCTCCTTGCTCTTGTTGAGCTGCTTTACGAATTCCTCCACGCCGTTCTTGTAATAAAATTTTTCCGGCTCGGCCGATGTCTGACGCTCGTCCGCGAAAACAATCTCCAGCCCCGAATTCAAAAACGCCAGCTCGCGCAACCGTTGGGAAATGATGTTCGCCTTGAACTCCGTCGTTTCGCGGAAAATTTCCGGGTCCGGCATGAACGTGATCAACGTGCCGGTGCTTTTCGTTTTGCCGATGACGTGCAGCTTCTGGACCGTCTTGCCGCGCTCGAACTCCATGTGATGCACCTCGCCGTCGCGCGACACTTCCACTTCAAACCATTCGCTCACCGCGTTTACGCATTTTGCGCCGACACCGTGCGTGCCGCCGGAAAATTTATAGCCGCCCTGGCCGTATTTGCCGCCGGAATGAAGCGTCGTCAGCACCAGCTCCACGCCGGGCAAACCTGAATCTTTGTTGATGTCCACCGGAATCCCGCGCCCGTCATCGCGGATGGAAATCGAACCGTCCACGTGGATCGTCACCTCAATGTGGTCGCAATGCCCCGCGAGATGCTCATCCACGGAATTGTCCAAAACTTCCGAGACGCAATGGTGCAGCGCGCGCTCATCCGTGCCGCCGATATACATGCCGGGTTTTTTGCGGACCGCCTCCAGCCCCTTCAACTGGCTCAACTTGGAAGCATCGTAATTGCCATCGGCAATCCTGTCCGGCGATTCAATTTTTTCTTCAGGCAAATCAGAGATACTCGACATAATTATGGTGCAATTCCGGGTAAAATTTGGTGCGGCAACGAATATGTAAAATGTATGAAAATCCCCCTGATTCCACAATGCGAAACTGCGGTTTTTTTGGGCGAAAAAACCGCCTTTTTCCCCGCGAATTTATCTTGCCAATCGGAACCCGGCTGTTACAAAAGTTTCTCCGGTCGACCATTAAATATCAAAGCAGCAATTTGAGTTCATCCGCCACCAGCGAACTGGCTAAAACCGCCGCCTTTATTTTGGCGAAAACTTCCGGCGACAAATCTTTATGATAGCGGACTTCCTTGCGCCTCACCAAACCCGCCAGTTCCGAAAGCGATTTTTCCAGAACCACATTGCAATCCACCGCCGACAATGCTTTGAACTCGTCGTATTCCTTCGGCGAAATTTCCACGACGGTATGAGGCCGCTCGTGGTTGCGGATGCGCACCTTGTCCACCTTGGAAGTCACGATCGTCAGGAGCAGCAGCCGGGTGCCGATGGGATCGCGATTGACGACGATGAAGAAATGCGGCTGGCCGGAGCTTAACTCACGGCTTTGAAAATAATAAACGCTCCCCGCCCGCAGACCGAGCCGCAATTCCATTGGCAGGGCTTCGCTTGCCATGACCCGTTAACGCCATGAGCGTTCAAAGTCCGCCATCTCGCCGATGCCCTCGGCCACGGCCTCCCGCGTTTCTTTGGTAAGCGGATGACATGGCTCGAATCCCTTGGGCGGGTCTTCCAAAAAATCCCGGTAATTCATTGGCGCACGCGAAACCAGTTTGGCCTGCAACGCCGCCTCGTGCCGGTTCCATTCAGGATACTCATGCGTCAATTTGGCGAGGTCAAAACGCGCGATGTGTCCGAACATTTTCCACGCCCAGGCCAGCGCCTCGCGGTCGCTTTCTGAAAACACCTTCTCCTCCACCACGCGCTCCGAACGGTAGGAATGATGTTCATTCGGGCGGATGAACGCCGTGGCATACTCACGTTCTTCCTTGCCCAGAAAATCACTGATCTCCGCGATGTCCTTGGTGTTCGACGGCACCGGGCCATATTCCATGGCCAGATACTCGTCGCCGATGACCGGACGCCCGAAGCGGCGCAAGTGATAACGATCCGCAAAATAAACCAGCTTCAGCGCCTTCAACTTGTGGATGCTGCCGCCCGCCTGCCGCGCCATAAAATTCAGCGCTTGCGTGGCTTTGCGATGGGAAAATGAAAATGGCATGGTGAAACGAACGATTCAGACAGCCGCAATATATCGGTTGAGTAAGCTTCAAGCAATCGTTTAGTTGAGTGTGCGCCGGAAATTTATCAGCGTCAATTCGCGTTCATCAGCGGTTGAAAAACAAATCCAACTCGCTTTTTTCCCGCGCGAACTTTATTTTCAGCGAATGTCTTTGACACAAAACTTTTTGTCCCACCCCGACCAGTTTGTCCGCCGCCATATCGGCCCGAACGCCGCTGAAACGAGCGAGATGCTCGCCCTCCTTGGCCATAAAGATTTGGACGAACTGATTGACGCCGCCGTCCCGGAAAAAATCCGCCTCGGCAAAAAATTAAACCTGCCCGCCGCACGCAGCGAATTTGAAGCTTTGGCCGAACTCCGCCATGTCGCCAGCGAGAACAAAGTCTTCCGCTCGTTCATCGGCCAGGGCTACTACGATACCATCACGCCGCCCGTCATCCAGCGCAACGTCCTCGAAAATCCCGGCTGGTATACGCAATACACGCCCTATCAGGCCGAGATTTCCCAGGGCCGTCTCGAAGCGCTGCTGAATTTCCAGACGATGGTGATGGAACTCACCGCGCTCGACATAGCCAACGCCTCCATGCTCGATGAAGCTACTGCGGCTGCTGAAGCCATGACGATGTCGCATCGGCTCAAAGATGGCCGCAGCATTTTCTTCATCTCTGAAGCCTGCCATCCGCAGACCATCGAAGTCGTCCGCAGCCGCGCCCACGCGCTCAAGATCGAAGTGATCGTCGGAAATCACGAAACATTCGCGTTCACGGAACAGGTCTTCGGCACATTGATGCAATATCCCGACACGTTTGGCGCGATTCACGATTACGCGCCGTTCGTTGAGAAAGCCCACGCCGCCGGAGCGATGGTCACGGTCGCGACGGATTTGCTGGCACTCACGCTCATCAAGCCGCCCGGCGAATTTGGCGCGGACATCGCCGTCGGCAGCGCGCAACGTTTCGGTGTGCCGCTCGGTTACGGCGGACCACACGCCGCGTTCTTCGCCACGCGCGATGAATTCAAACGCCAGATGCCCGGACGCATCGTCGGCGTGTCCAAGGATGCACGCGGCAAACCCGCATTGCGCCTCGCGCTCGGCACGCGCGAGCAACACATCCGCCGCGAGAAAGCTACCAGCAACATCTGCACAGCCCAGGCGTTGCTCGCCAACATGGCCTCGCTTTACGCCTGCTATCACGGCGCGGAAGGCTTGAAAGCCATCGCCGCTCGCGTCAACAGGCTCACGGGCATTTTGGCGACGGGCTTGGAAAAACTTGGCTACGGCGTTGGTTGTCCAAAGTCCAATGTCCAAAGTCCAAAGTTTTTCGACACCCTTGCGATTAACCTTGGTGACAAACGCGCCACGGACCTCATTCGTCTAGCGGAGGAGCGCCGGATGAATTTCCGTGTTATTGATGAAGCCACCGTTGGCATCTCGTTGGATGAAGCGACGAGCGCTGCCGACGTCATCGGAATTCTTGAAGTTTTCAACGGCAACAAACCGCTCTCATTTGCCATCGGCGACCTACCCGCAAAGACCTTGGACGTTGGACTTCGGACCTTGGACTTCTTGAAGCACCCCGTCTTCAACCGCTACCATTCCGAGACCGAGATGCTGCGCTACATCAAGCGCCTCGAATCGCGTGACCTCTCGCTCACGGCCTCGATGATTCCGCTCGGCTCATGCACCATGAAGCTCAATGCCGCCGCCGAGATGTTCCCCGTCTCGTGGCCGGAGTTCGCGAAGATTCATCCGTTCGCGCCCATCAAACAGACGCGCGGTTACCAAAAGCTGTTTGAGCAACTCGAAACCTGGCTCGCCGAAATCACCGGGTTCGCCGGCATTTCGCTCCAGCCCAACGCCGGTTCGCAGGGCGAATACGCCGGGTTGCTTGTCATCCGCGCGTATCACGAATCGCGCGGCGACGCGCATCGCAACGTGTGTTTGATTCCCACCTCCGCGCACGGCACGAACCCCGCCAGCGCCGTCATGGCCGGCATGAAAGTCGTCGCCGTCGCCTGCGACACCAACGGCAATATTGACGTCGCCGACCTGCGCGCGAAAGCCGAGGCGCACAAGGCCGATCTCTCGTGCCTGATGATCACCTATCCGTCCACGCACGGCGTGTTCGAGGAAACCATCCGCGAGATTTGTGAAATCATTCACGCCGCCGGCGGCCAGGTTTACATGGACGGCGCGAACATGAACGCGCAAGTCGGCCTCACCAGCCCCGGCTTCATCGGCGCGGACGTCTGCCATCTAAACCTGCACAAAACTTTCTGCATTCCACACGGCGGCGGCGGCCCGGGCGTCGGACCGATTGGCGTGGCGGAACATCTCGTGGAGTTCTTGCCCGGGCACAACGTCGTCAATCTCGGCGGCGAAAGCCCCATCGGCGCCGTCAGTGCCGCGCCGTGGGGCAGCGCGAGCATTCTCACCATCTCGTGGATGTATATCGCGATGATGGGCGCGGACGGACTCACCGAAGCCACCAAGTTCGCCATCCTCAACGCGAATTACATTTCCAAGCGCCTCGAAAAACATTTCCCCACGCTTTACCGCAGCAACGGGAGATATTCAGACCCTCTCCCCCCCAATGCCTCCCCCTCTCCCGATCCGGAAGACCCGGAGAGGAGGGGTTTGGGGGGGAGAGGGTGTTGCTTGGTGGCGCACGAATGCATCCTCGACCTGCGTGCGTTCAAGGCCACCACCGCCGAGGACGTCGCCAAGCGCCTGATGGATTACGGCTTTCACGCGCCCACGCTCTCGTGGCCCGTCGCCGGCACGCTCATGGTCGAACCCACCGAAAGCGAATCCGAATACGAACTCGACCGTTTCTGCGACGCGATGATCTCCATCCACACCGAAATGACCGCCGTGGAAACTGGCGCAGCCGACGCGAAAAACAATCTGCTCAAGAACGCCCCGCACACCGCCGACCAGATTGCCAGCGACAATTGGAATCGTCCTTACAGCCGCGAAGCCGCAGCGTTCCCGGCCAAGAGCCTGCACGACTACAAATTCTGGCCGCCCGTCGCCCGCGTGGACAACGTCTTCGGCGACCGCAATCCGGTCTGCTCCTGTGTGGGGATGGAGAACTATTCGTAGCCACAGATTTACACGGATGAAACACGGATTCGGAGGGATGAGTTCCACGAGTCCCAAACTGATAGACACGAATTTCGCGAATTAACACGAATTTAATTTCCGGTAGGGCGGCGCTGCTGCGCCGCTTGGTGGCAGCCTGCAAAGGCCGCGAAGCCAACTTATCGCGCCGAAGTCTGACGAAGGCGGAAACTGACTTGCCCCAACGGGGCAAAAGATATTAGCCCAGGGTTTGAGCGCATCGAATACCCTGGGTAAACGTCCCACAAAAAATTCTCCCTCTCCTCGCCGAACGAGGAGAGGGCCGGGGTGAGGAGTCGAATTCAGTAGTTGGTCAAACAAAACACCTGACCTTGAACTCCGCACGATTTGAGTTCTCGCTGGAAATTAAAAAACCATTTTTGCGCCCGCTCATCGAAGTATTCTGACTCGACAAAAATGGCGGCTTGCTCAGGGCGTATGGCAACAACAAAGGCAGCAAACTCCTTGAAATCTGATTCAGCCAGCGGGCCAGTTTTCACTTCGCCAAGCAGCAACTCGCCATCAGTCACGCAAAGCACGTCTATTTCTTTCTTCTGCTTTCCGTTTATGGGTTGTGCGAATTGCAATTCTGAGCTTGGCGCAAAAAAGAATGAGCCAAGCCGGTGCGACACTTCTTGCAGTGCTTGCCACACCGCCAGAACGTTTTGATTAACGCAGTGATGAATGAGAGGGTTCAGGCGATAACTCCAAGCCGTTTCAGGAATAACGGGCATTGGCGACCCACAACCTGGACAAGGGCTGGATAGTTGGAGATTTTCTGTGCGCAACCAATGTTGCAGCCGGCATCGTGGGCAACACACATTCATTCCCATCCGAAAAACACCAAGCCCGACTAACTCCTCCAAGCCATCCTTCAGATTTTCTTCGCTTACTGGCTCGACGCCTGACATGTGAACCACGGTGTTGCCAGCCAAGTATTGAATCGCCTTCGTTCCGTCGGCCTGCTGTTTAGCTTTGAATGAAATCTCAGCCTGCGCCCTCAACTCTTTCATTTCGGCAAATGTCAACGGGACATCTCGATAGCGTTCGGCTACGTCGTTCAGTAGCCGATGGGCTATTTTCTGCGCCATATCTTCGGCGGGCTTTTGCTTTGCGACTACACCGTGTCTCTGGAGTTCCTTTTGGATGGCCTGCTCGGTTTTACTGCGAATGCCGGAATCGTAGCGCGTTCCGCGCATCGCCATCTGGCAAAACATCTCGCGCCAGAAAGTCCGCTCCCAATAATCACGCGCTCGCCAGAAACCACCGAATAATCCAATCAAGCCCCGGAGTTTCCGGCCCGCATCGGAGATTTCCATGTTGGTCACGGCCGGTTTGACAAGAAGGCGTTCACGCCTTGCATCAGAATAGTCAAACCAAGTTTCTCGCTGAATCAGCAAGAGACCCCTCACCACATCGCGGTCGTCTGGTAACTGCAATTGAAGTCGAGGTGGCGGTTGCGATCCCGGCCAAACAGATGCCCGCTCAATCTGGATTGTAAACAGGCCGTTGCGGGAAATACGGGACGGCGCACGAAACATCGAAGCAACAAGCCCACGACCACTATTGCGAGGCAGAAACCACCAATCTTGCCCTTGGATTCCTCCTTCTCTGGCTTCGCGCTCAATCTGGACATCCACTGCCCATGTTCCCATCGCCGCTTCAGATTGAATCGCTTTGGGTGGCTGCAACTCCCAAGCCTGTGCTCGCTCAACGGCGACGAGACGTTGTGCATTGTCTCCGTTGAGCACACCAATCCGCCTCACTTCCGTGCCGTTTCTTGCTCGTTCGTTCCTCCACCGCACTTCTACGTCTTCGGCTTTTGTGAATTGTGTTGGGACGCGAACATTCCCGGAGCGACAAGCGTTTATCAATGGCGAAAGATCATCAGCAGTCAGTGAGGCGCTTGTCACTTCAACCGTTCGACTGCCACTGCTTGCCTGGCCTGTGAAGTGGTAGAGCCAGTTTTTAAGTGCTGCGACGAAGGCATCCTCCCGAACCAGCTCGGTCGGTATCCACAAGCAATGCCGGTATGGGGCGTCCCAAGCTCCGTCGCCTTCATTCAAACAACTCCGCCAATACAAAAGGAAATCCTGAAGCGTTGACCCGACAACAACACGATACAAATGTCCGAATGCGCCACGCGGCCAAAAATGAGGCGAAAGGTGAGCGCCAGATAATTCACAAGGTGTGGTAAATGAGCGCGGTGGCCTCCAGTTCGGTCGCGGCGGTGTTCCTGAAATCTGTTCCATCGCAGCGCACAAAGATTGCAGGTCGCTGATTAAGACATGTTCGACCGAAGCTTTGGCAAGCATGTCTTCCATCCAGCCATACGGACGCGGTTTGCCAATCTGTAAGTCGAACCACTGCTGATAAGCTCCGAGATTGCGGTGGATGAACCGCCGCAATTGGTTTGGGCAATCTTTGGTAAATCCAAAGATCAACAACGGGCGATTTGGGAACGCGTCAAGAACCTGTTTCGTCGGCGGAATCCGAACACCGGGCGCTTCGATGCTCACCCCGCTTTCCACATCTGCCGTGCCCGCATCCTCGCGGTCTTTTGACTGCGAGATGTGCCACGGAGACAATTCTGCATCTATCTTAACCAAGAGTTCTTCGGAGACGGGAGTAAGCAAATTGACGCGGTCGGGATCAAATCGAACCAACTCCTGCCAAATCTCGGGGTCAATTGTTCCATCTTTTCCGAGCAAGGCTACAACACTTCGACGGCCACCCCAAAAGTCATTGCCCCATCTCACCAAGCCATCACATACTGCATCGAATCCCGCCACCTCATTTAACAAGAAGGCGGTTCTGATCGGTCTGGCTCTGGCAAATACTGTGAACGGCATGACCAGATTCTAATTGCAATCATTGCTTGTCCGCAATCTTCGTGCTCGGCTGTCTCGACTCCTCACCCCGGCCCTCTTGTATCTGAATTTCCGTCTAACCTTGTCAGGAAGTATTGGCTTGGGAAGATGGGACTGTGCTGCCGCCTGCAGGCGGCAGCACAGTGGCGCGGACGAGTTCGTTTCCCTCTGGCATTGGCC
>JAQTQB010000003.1 GCA_028712475.1 Verrucomicrobiales bacterium | reverse complement strand
ACCGTTGTCGCTGGGTGTCGAGAGGATGCCTAACGTTTTTTTTAATATCTCCCGCTGCCGGATCAGTCCCGTCATCTCCCGGCGCAGCCGCCGGTTCTCCGCCTCCAGCGCTTCCACCGTGCGGGGCAGTTTACTTGAGGCCGGCCAGATAGCCGAAGCGGGCGCGGAATTCCTCCGGCGTCATTTTGATGACGGCGGCAAGTTTGGCGAGCTGCTTGGCGTCCTCGAAATCATCGCGCTCGAGGCGGATCATGTAGGCCTGGGCGCATTCAAAGGCCTCGCCGTCCACGTTGACCTTGCGGTTCTGCATGCGGCCGGTCTTGGGATCGAGCATGTTGTCGAACGGCAGCGGGTTCATCTTGCCGTCCACAAAGCTGATGATGGCGCCGTATTTTTCGGCCTCGGGCGAACGGAGAAATTTCACCGCTGCATAGCCAAGGTCGCGGGTATATTCGGCGTCGAACGGAATCGGGTCGGCGCAACGCAGTTCGTAGCCAAGATCCTTGTCAATGAACGTCATCTTGATGCCAAGCTTTTCGAGGCGCACGGTCAAAAGTTCCTTCATCAGCCGGCCAAATTCGATTTCGCCGAGGCGCAAATGGCCGTGGTCGTCGCGGATGACTTTGCCGAAGCGTTCAAGCTGGCCTTCGGGCAGCGCCTTGACGAGACCCTGTTCGCCGAGCGATTCAATCAAACCTTCGGCGAGAACGACCAGGCCGTATTGCGAGCCTTCGGCTTTGCGCTTGATGATGGAGCCGATGATGATGTCGCAGACTTCGTCCACCGTGACCGGCCGTCCGCGAAATTCCTCGGAGATGATCGAGAGCGTGGCGGCGGACGCCTTGGCGATGCCGAGCGCAAGATGCCCCGCCGCGCGTCCCATGCTGATGATGAGATACCAGCGCGAGGTGGTGCGGGCGTCTTCAATCAAGTTGCGGACAATCTGAACGCCGTAGTGCCGCGCGGTTTCGTAACCGAATGTCGGCGCGGTGCCGGGCAGCGGCAGATCGTTGTCAATGGTCTTGGGAACGTGCGCGACCTTGATCTTGCCCTTGCTGTATTTGGCGACGTAGCTGGCGGAAAACGCCGTGTCGTCGCCGCCAATGGAAACCAGCGCGGTGATGCCGAGCTTTTCGAACACGGTGAAAATATTTTTCATCTGCTCCTCGGACTTGGTCGGGTTCGTGCGCGCGGTGCCGAGAATGGAGCCGCCTTTGAGATGGATGTCCTTCACGTCGCGGATGGCCAGCGGCTTGATCTGCGTGGTGTCGCCCTGGGCAATGTATTTGAAGCCGTCGCGGAAGCCAATGACTTCGTAACCCTGGTTGATGCCCTCGATGGTGGCCGCCGCGATGACGCCGTTCAATCCGGGCGCGGGACCGCCGCCCACCAAAATTCCCAACCTGCCTTTATTGCTCATGTGTTTAGATTATGATTGTTTGCCGACTGCCAAGACTGCGTATCCTGCCCATGCGGGTAAAAAATTTCAATTCCATTCTTGCCGTAATCAAACCACAATTTGCCGGAAATGAACCGGGCTGTATTTCTCGACCGCGATGGAACGATCATCGCGGAAAAAAATTATCTGTGCCGCCCCGAAGACGTCGTGGTTTTTCCCGGCGCGGGTGGCGCGTTGAAACGGCTGGCTGGCGCGGGCTTCAAACTCTTTATCGTTTCCAACCAGTCCGGCGTGGGGCGCGGCTACTTCACGCTTGCCGACGTTGACCGCGTGAACGAGCATCTCGCCCGCGAACTCGCGCGCGACGGCGCCCGGTTTGAAAAAATTTACACCGCGCCCGAAGCGCCCGACCAGCCTAGCCGGGGACGCAAGCCGTCGCCGCAGTTTTTGTTCGACGCGCGGGATGAATTTGATCTGAACCTCGCGGAAAGTTTCATGATCGGCGACAAGTTGATTGACTTGGAATGCGGCTGGAACGCGGGCGTAAAAAAGAGCATTCTTGTCCGCACCGGTTACGGCGCGGAAGTGGAGCGTGAATCGCCCGAGAAAATTTCGCGCGCTGTCATCGTGGACGGTTTGCCAGGCGTGGCGGAATGGATTTTGAATTGCAAGTGAACCCGCAGATTGCGCCAATGTTCGCAGATTGTCTTATGCGACGACTAAAATCTGCGCGCATCTGCGCAATATGCGGTTAAAATGAATTTATGTGCGGCATCATCGGATACGTCGGAAAAAAATCGGCCTCGCCCATCATTTTGGAAGGATTGAGGCGGCTGGAATATCGCGGTTATGACAGCGCTGGGCTCGCCGTGCTGAACAACGGGGCGCTGTCCGTGCAAAAGAAACTGGGCAAGATTGTCGAAGGTCTCGCGCCGCTGTTGAAGGCCAGCCCGATCGCCGGCAATCTCGGCATCGGCCACACGCGCTGGGCCACGCACGGCGTTCCTTCCGACAAAAACTGCCATCCGCATCTCGATCAGTCCGGCAAGATTGCCATCGTCCACAACGGCGTCATTGAAAACTACGACGCGCTCAAACAAAGGCTGGGCCGCGCCGGACACAAGTTCAAATCCGATACCGACACGGAAGTGCTGGCACATCTAATTGGCGACTACTACGAAAAACGGCGCGTTCAAAATGGGTGGGGCGAGACTCCGTCGAGCCCAAATCAAAAAAAAATTCGGCTTGAGGGAGTCTCGCTTCAACAGGCCAAGAATGGCGACGCGCTCACGCAGGCCGTCTGCGACGCGCTCCGCGAAGTCATCGGCACCTACGGCATCGCGGTGATTTGCGCGGACAACCCAGATTTGATTGTCGGCGCTCGACGCGGTTCGCCGCTCATCATCGGCATCGGCAAGGGCGAAAATTTCCTCGCCAGCGACGCCAATGCCATCGTCGCCCACACGAAAAAAGTCGTTTATCTGAACGACTACGATGTGGCGAGCATCACGCCCGACCGCTTCGATGTGCAAAATCTTGGCACGGACACCGCCAATGTCCAGATCAGCAACATCGAGTTCAGCCAGGAAGACGCGGCGCGCGGCAAGCACGCGCACTTCATGCTCAAGGAGATTTACGAGCAGCCGCAAACCGTCTTGAACGCCCTGCGCGGACGGATTGACGCGGAAGGCGCGACGGCCAGGTTCGGCGGCCTGAACATGAACACGTCGCAACTGCGCGGCATTGACCGCATCGTCATCGCCGCCAGCGGCACAAGCTGGCACGCGGCGCTCGTCGGCGAATACCTGATCGAGGAACTCGCGCAGATCCCGGTCGAGGTGGAGTTCGCGCATGAATTTTGTTACCGCAACGCCCCGCTCGAACGCGACACCGTGCTGCTCGTGCTTTCACAGTCCGGCGAGACGGCGGACACGCTCGCCGCTTTGCGCGAGGCCAAGCGCCGCGGCCATCGCGCGCTCGCCATCGTCAACGTCGTCGGCAGCACCATTGCGCGCGAATCCGACGGCGGCATCTACATGCACGCCGGGCCGGAGATCGGCGTGGCTTCCACAAAGGCATTCGTCTCCACGCTCGCCGTTCTGTCGTTGCTGGCCGTGCATCTGGGACGGATGCGCAACCTTCCGGCAAAACGCGCGCTGGAAATTCTCCGCGCGCTCGAAGCCGTGCCGAAGCAGATCGAGAAGCTGCTCGCGCAAAATGATTCGCTTAAAAAAATCGCGAAGAAATACTCGAAGGCGGACGACTTTTTCTTTCTTGGCCGCGGCTACACGTTTCCCATCGCGCTCGAAGGCGCGCTCAAGTTGAAGGAAATTTCCTACATCCACGCCGAAGGCTACTCGGCGGCGGAGATGAAGCACGGCCCGATCGCATTGATTGACAAGCAGACGCCGACGGTTTTTCTCGTGCCGCAGGATTCGATGTATGACAAGACGATGGCGAACCTGGCGATGATCCGCGCACGCAAAGGCCCGATCATCGCGCTGGCCACCGAAGGCGACAAGCAGATCGGGAAAGTGGCTGACGGCGTGATTTACCTGCCCAAGGCGCTCGAACCGATCTACCCGATCCTGGCGACCGTGCCGCTGCAACTGTTCGCCTACCACATCGCCGTCGCGCGCGGCTGCGACGTGGACAAGCCGCGCAACCTGGCCAAGAGCGTGACGGTGGAATGAGCGTTGGCAACGTGGAGAAAGGTTGACGCTGGAAAAAATCCGACGACACCGGCCTGAAATGTCGAGCGGAGCGGCCTTGCCCCGGTCATCCATCCAAAAAAGATTTTGGCAGCGGCAATTTTAATTGCGCGGCACGAACGGATTTCCCTTGGGCGGCGCGGCGGGGATTCCCGGCACGAACAGCAGGCTGACGAACAGGTAAATCCAGCCGAGAACAAGATGCGCGCCGAAAATGAATCCCGTCTGCACCAGGTCCACCGCGCCAAAATCGTAAAGCAAAATGCCCGCCGCCATCAATAACGCGCCCGGCAGCAGCGCCGCGCCGGACAGTTTCCAGCTCCGGCGGAAATTCAGATCGCGGTCCACAAAAAAGCCGAGCAGCCAGACCGGCAGAAAATAAATCGTCGCCAGCAGCCACCAGCTTGCCAGCAGTCCGATCGCGGTCGCCATCGCCGCGACGAACAAAATCGTGGATCTCCACGCGCCCCAAAGCGGTTCGAGTTCCGTGCGGTTGAAAGAAATAATCTGGCCGGAGGGATAGGGAAATTCCGCGTAGCCAAGCAGTGCGAAAGACCAGATTTCTTCCGTTCCAAACTCAATCTGCACATCGGCGGTGGAATTGATTTTACCATCGTGATTCAGGTCAACATCGAACGCCAGAAAGCGTCCCTCGGCCAGCAGTTTTGGCGAATCACCGCGCCAGTCGAGTTTGGCGGAACGGATCTCTCCGGCGGCGGGCAGATTTTGGATCGCCGCTTTGATGACGGGAAAAACATTGTCGTCCAGAAACCAGGTGACGGACGCGGCGGCAATCAGCGCGACGACGATCTGCACGAGCAGCAGCCGGCCCAGCCGCGCATGGGCGAACGCCGCCACGCCGCGCGGCGTGAACGGCTCCCATGCGAAAGTTGATTTGCCGGCTGCATTCATCAGGCCGCAGCTTAAACAAAAATGCCGCACAGATAAATCAATCTGTGCGGCATTTTAGATGGATAAAATCAGGCCGGTTTTTCTTCCGTGGGCGCCGGCGGATTCTGCCCCGGCGGCGGCGCCAGCATCACCGGCACGGGGTAGCGGATCTTCATCACGTCGTCCACGAGGACTTCGATGAAATACGTCCCGGCAGTTTTGAATTCAAGCTGGCCGAAGACCATGACGTTCGTGGAGTGCAATGCCGCGTCGCGCAGTTCAAATTTCATTTCGGCCTTCCGCAGCACGGTCGTCTGGTCGGGCGCGATGAGCCGCACGGTTTCCGTGAACTGTCCGATGCCCGCCGTCCAGCGGTTGAAGACGCAGAGCCGCGCGGCGACGACCGGCAGTTGCGGCACGCGGACGAGGTTGATGACGCCGATGATAAAAAAGTTGCCGTTGGATTCCTGGCGGACTTCCTCGCACAACAGCGAGGCTTGCAGGTCGGGGAGAATTCGAGTGGGTTGCATAAAATCAGTTGAGAGTTGAGGGTTTTTAGTTAAGAGATTTTTCGGCGGCACGCACGGTGTTTTGCATCAGCATCGCGATCGTCATCGGGCCGACGCCGCCGGGGTTCGGCGTGATCTTCCCGGCAACTTTCAGGACGCTGGCAAAATCCACGTCGCCGATCAGTTTTCCTTCCACGCGGTTGACGCCGACATCAATCACAACCGCGCCGGGCTTGACCATTTCGGCCTTCACAAATTCCGCGACGCCCAGCGCCGCGATCAAAATGTCCGCCCGGCGGCAATGCGCCGCGATGTCGCGCGTGGCGGAATGGCAGATTGTGACCGTTGCGTTTGCGCCCGGCCCTTTCTGGCAGAGCATCGCGGCCATCGGTTTGCCGACGATGTTGCCGCGACCAAGGACAACCACCTCCGCGCCCTCCGTCTTCACGTTCGAGCGCACGAGCAGTTCCACGATGCCCGCCGGGGTGCAGGGACGAAAGCCTGTCGTGTCGCCAAGCATCAATTTGCCGACGTTCACCGGATGAAAACCATCCACGTCCTTTTGCGGCAGCACGGTCGCGTAAACCACCGGTTCGCGGATCTGTTTTGGCAGCGGCGCTTGCACCAGAATTCCGTGCAGGCGCGGATCGGCGTTTAATTTTCCGAGCAGTGCGAGAAGTTCGGCTTCCGAAGTTTTCTCCGGCAGGACGTGGGTTTCTGAAAGGATGCCGAGTTCGGCGCAGGCTTTTTCCTTGCGCCCGACATAAACCTTGGACGCCGCGTCGTCTCCAACGCGCACGAACGCGAGGCCGGGAACCGTGCCACGTTTCTTCAACTCCGCAACGCGCTGCGCCAGCTCGCGCTGAATGAGCGCGGCGATGGCGCGGCCGTCAATGACGTTGTCTGGGGGTGGGATAATAAACTTTCGGGAGGGCATTGGTTTCAAGCACCACGATGCGCTGGATGAGCAGCACCGGCGTTTCACTCCAGCGCTTCTGCAAGCCTTCTTCACCCGTCACCACGATCCGCATCCCCGTGTAGCGGCTGATGTCGAGGTTCGCGGCGGTGGTGTGAAGAAAATTGATCTCCTTGCCGGTGGCCGGGTCATACAACACATACGAGGTCGGCGCGATGATGCTGTCCACATGACGGACCACGCCTTCATGCGTCACAATGCGCGGCGGCGGCGGATTGGTGTCCACGACGGTGGTTCCGTTCTGGTCCACAATGGTCGGCTGACCAGGAGTGCCACTAGCCACGACCGGCGCTGCGGGCGGCGCTGCGGGCGGCGCTGCGGGTGGCGCGGGTTCGGTCACGATGGGCGCGGCCTCCGCAACCGGGGTCGGAGCCGGCACCGGCTCGGTTTCCGTGGAAGACGCGATATTGGTCGCCATCGCTCCCGACGCTTCCTGTTTCAAATACATCGCGGCGACAAAAGCGTAGGCAGTCTCCGGCGGCTCGATCTGCGTCCATCCGCCTTTCGTGGTGATCTCCTTCACGGCGGTGCCATGCTCGATGACGCCGAGCACGCTGAAATTTTCACCCGGCCCGGCGCGCAGATTCAATTTCTTCGGCAAAACTGTTTTGGTCGTTGCGTCAATGAACGTGCTGTGGATCCAGACGTGCGTGCTGGCCGGCAAAGCGATCTTCGCCCACTGCGCCGGCTCGCCAACGGCGTGCTTGTCGAGATTGATCTGGCTCAAAACCGCGACGACCTCCCCTTTGTTGAGGCGGGCAACGACTTCGCCCTTGAGTCCGGCCTGGCCGCGCACATTCAGATTGGCAGCCGCCACTTCCGCCGCGCCGGGCATCAGCGCGACCGTCGGCTCGTTGAGCGCGACTCGCTTGACTTTCTTGGGCTTCACGGGCGCGGCTTTCTTGGCCGGCTCAACCGCCGGTGCGGCGGCGGGCGCAGCCGGCGTCACCGCCGGGGCCGTGACCGGCGCAGGTATTGCCGGCAACGTGTTTGTGTTGCTTTGCGCGACGGCACCCGTCGCGACCACCATTCCCAAAATCAACCAGCAGTTCGTTTTCATAGTTAAGAAAGTAAAGTTTTAATCTCCGCCGCTGTCAATGTCCGCCATTTGCCCAATTTCAATTCACCCAGTTTAATTTTCCCGATCTGGATCCGTTGCAACCGCTTCACCGTCACCGCTTGCGATTCAAACAGCCGCCGCACCTCGCGGTTTTTCCCTTCGCTCAATTCCAGTTCCACCACCGTCCGCGAACGGCCGCCGGAAACGATGACCGCTTTCTCCGCCTTCAATTTTTCGCCCGCGTGCCAGATGCCGCTCACGAACTGCGCCAGCATCGCCCGGTTCACTTCGCCCTCGACCGTCGCGAGGTATTTCTTGCGGACGCCGTAGCGTGGATGAGTGAGGCGCAACGCGAATTGTCCATCATTGGTCAAAAAAATCAATCCCTCGCTGTTGAAATCCAGACGGCCCACGGAATGCACAATTTGCCATTCCTTCGGCAATAAATCATAGATCGTCGGACGGTCGTGCTCATCCTTGTGCGAACAGACGCAGCCGGGCGGTTTGTTCAGCGCGATGTAAACTTTCTTGAAGGCGCGGACGATCTTGCCGTCCACAATCACCTCATCGCGGTCAGGGTCAACCTTCGTCCCCAGCACGCGGACGATGTGGCCGTTGATGCGCACCAGCCCGTCCACAATCAGCTTCTCCGCCGCGCGGCGCGAAGCCACGCCGGCATCCGCGAGAAACTTTTGCAAACGAACGTTCAATACGTTGAAGGATTAAGGCGATGAAGCGTTGAATCGGTTAGCGCTTCAACGGTTCAACTCTTTAACGCATTACGCTTCGGGCTTCGTTTTGCGGAGACCCGTGATGCGGTCGCCAGCTTTCCACTGGCCGCGTTTCTTGAGGAGTTCGGTGCGCTCGAAACGCTTGAGAACATTGCGCTTGCCGCCCAAGGTGGACGCCGCGCGGAGGCTGCGATGCTGTGACATAAATGATTTTGGTTAAATTTCAGCCGCTTTCAACGAAAAGCGGACGCGGACTTTAACACAATCAAGTCAAATGCCAATGGTTAATTTGGCTTGGCACGGACGCCCCCGCCTCTTCTCCCTCGCCCCTCGGAGGGGAGAGGGCCGGGGTGAGGGGTGCGGCAGGAACTGCAAAAACTTTTACGCGAATTACACGAAAGAAAATTGGCCGTAGCAGCCGACGTGAGGAGGCTCATCTAAATCCGGCGTGGGGAAATTAGTTGGAGCCTCCTCACGTCGGCTGCTACCTCAATAAACCAAGACCAGCACCGCCGCTTCCTGCGCTGACTTGACCACGTCGGTAAACTTCTCATCCGCCGTGTTTGGCGCTTTGAGCTTGTCCGAAGCGTCCGGCACCGACTCCAGAAAGCTCAACAGGAAACTGCTCTTCACCGCGTAGTTCACATTCTCCGGCAACGCCCCGCTCGCGGCCAGCGCCGCCGCCGCATTCAGTTTGGCCGACACCACGCCCACCACGTTGCCATGCTCAGCCACGTTGGTAGGGCGCGTCACTCCGTGCGCGCCGTCGGGCGGCGCTTGACCGGCGAATGTCTCACCACGTTCGCGGCGTGCAGAGGACTGCCCGCCCTACCCAGCCAACCCGTCGTCGGACAGGCCAAAGCGCGTCACCGTTTGGACATTGCTGTGGCCGGGGACGGCCACACTCCGCCGTCAAATTCGTAGCAGCCGACGTGAGGAGGCTCTGACTAAAACCCGGAATTAAAATGAGCCTCCTCACGTCGGCTCCTACAATTACAGCAACGCCCTCCCTCACCCAACCCTCTCCCCACGGAGAGGGCTTTCACGTTCCCCGCGCTTCCGAAAAATCCGCGACTGGATTGGTCGGACGGTCAACCGATAAAACGAAAACGTGCGCTATCTATCCCCTCTCCCCGGGGGAGAGGGTCAGGGTGAGGGCGGGCGTTACCACAAACTTCACACGCCTTCGTGGAAAAATTTTCACCACTTCAATTCCTGCAAGCGATGTGCGACTTCCTCGGCGTTGGCGCGGCTGTTGAAGGCGCTGATGCGGAAAAAGCCTTCGCCCTTGGAGCCGAAACCGCTGCCGGGTGTGATGACCACGCTGGCATCGGCCAGAATCTTGTCGAACGCCTGCCAGCTTGTGACGCCCTTGGGCGTGCGCACCCAGATATACGGCGCGTTCACGCCGCCGAAAACTTTCAGCCCGGCCTTCTTTGCGCCCTTGCGGAGAACTTCCGCGTTGCCGAGATAATGTTTGATCAAATCCGCCACCTGCGCTTTGCCTTCGGACGAATACAGCGCTTCCGCCGCGCGTTGGACGACATAGCTCACGCCGTTGAATTTCGTTGTCATACGACGGTTCCACAACGGATGCAGCGGCTTCGCTTCGCCGGTCTTCGTTTGCGCATTAAGCGATTTGGGAACGACGGTGAATGCGCAGCGCGTGCCGGTGAAGCCGCCGTTCTTCGAGAAGCTGCGGAACTCAATCGCACATTCGCGCGCGCCGGGAATCTCGTAGATGGAATGCGGAATGCCCGGCTCGGTGATGTAAGCCTCGTAAGCCGCGTCAAACAAAATGACGGACTTGTGTTCGAGCGCGTATTTCACCCACGCCTCAAGCTGTTCGCGCGTGGCCGCCGCGCCGGTCGGATTGTTGGGCGAGCAAAGATAGATCACGTCCACGTGCTTCTTCGGCGGCACGGGAATGAAACCATTCGCCGGCTTGCACGGCAGATAAACCAGTTTTGCATACGCGCCGGCTTCACTTGCCTCGCCGGTGTGGCCAGCCATCACATTCGTGTCCACATAGACGGGATAAACGGGATCGCTGATGGCGATTTTATTTTTCGCGCCGAGAATGTCGAGAATGTTGCCGCAATCGCACTTCGAGCCGTCGCTGACGAAAATTTCATCGTCCTCCACATCAAGGCCCTTGTCGCGGAAATCATTCTTCGCAATCGCGGCGCGCAGCCAGTCGTAGCCCTGCTCCGGGCCGTAACCCTTGAAAGTTTCGCGCACGGCCATTTCATCCACGGCCTTGTGCATGGCGGCGACGGCGGCGGACGGCAGCGGCTCGGTCACGTCGCCGATGCCGCAACGGATGAGGCGCCTGGCAGCCTCGGGATTCGCGTCGCAAAACGCCTTCACGCGCCGGCCGATTTCGGGAAAGAGATAACCGGCCTTGAGTTTGAGATAATTGTCGTTGAGAAGTGCCATAATGATTTTATTTCAAAATTAGAGATTGGAACGCTAACCAAAGCCGCACGCAGAATCAAGAATGCGAATTGGCAGCAAGCGGATTGCGCCCGATTTTTGGGAGTTTGCCCCTGCCGGCTTGCACTCACGCCGGGTTCCGGTATGAAATAGGGGAATGGCCTCCGGTGACAAAGCCTCTGTGGTGGCCGTGAATGAAACCAACAGCCAATCGGAAAAAATCCTGTAATGAAAGACGTCAGCAATATCAAAACCAGCGGGGCCGGCAACTTTGTTCACACCAAGCGAACGAAACTTAGCCGTGGGAGCTTTGATTGCGTAACTTATTTTGTCCTGCTCGGCATGATGATTGGCATCAGTCAACCGGCCCGGGCCGACGATCCCGGCGAACTGTTCGTCAAGACCTGCGCGTCATGCCACGGCAAGGACGGCAAAGCCCAGACCCCCGCCGCGAAAAAACTGGGCGTGAAGGATTTGAGCCAGAGCAAGCTGACCGACGCTCAAATCATTGAGCGAATCATGGAAGGAAAGCGGGACACGCAGGACAGCTCAAAAATGCCAGCCTTCAAGGAAAAGCTCACTCCCGAACAAATCAAGTCACTCGTTCCCGTGGTGAAGGAGTTCAGGAAATAACCCCCGGTTTTTCGCGCGGTTTGCCCGGCTTTGCTGCTGCTTCTTCACTCGTGACCATGCGTGGACGGATCACACCCTCCCCGGACACCAATCAAGAAACGGTTCGCCTTGTAGTGTCCGGCCTGTGGCCGGATTGAGTCGAGGACAGGCTCTATGTTACACCGCCGCTTTCAGCTAGTCCGCCATTCCAGCCGTTTCATCTGCCCAAGTTCCGGATGTTTCTGGTCGAGTGAGCGCAGTTCCAATTCCGCGCCATTATCCGACAACTTGGCGCATACCCAGCCGCTCGGCCGGCCCGGCTCAAAGACATAAGCGGTCGGCGGAAGATTGACGAGATGCAGGCCTTTTTCGTGCTGCGAAACATGCCAGTTATGCGTATGGCCGTAGATGAACGCCTTAACCTGCCGGTGATTGGCGAGCAATTCGATCATCGCCGTGGAATCCTTCAGGCCGCCCACTTCGCCGAGCCGGTCCAGATGGTGATGACACACGACCAAGGCGGGCTTGTCGGGACGCGCCTCGATTTCGCGCACGAGCCACTCGATCTGCGCCGCACCCAATTGACCGGCATATTTGCCGGTGATATCGAGCGAATCGAGCAGAAACCAATTGGCACGCGCGCCGGACAAAATCGCCACCTGTTTTTGCGGGACGGATTCGGATTTTGTCGCGTCCAGCGGAAACGCCTGCCAAAAATTATCCCGCTGGTCGTGGTTTCCGAGGGTCAGATGCATGGGGGCCAGCGCCCGGAGCGGTTCTATCAATTTCCCGAACGCCGTGTAATCCCCGGCCAGGCCCAGCTTGAAGGCCAGGTCGCCGTTGACAATGATCGCGGCAGGCGCAACCGGCCAAGCCAGAACTTCACGCACGACTGTCGAGAGATGATTGGTCATGTTCACCCCGTGCGAGATTGTGGCAGCTTCGCCGGCGATATGCGTGTCCGAGAGAAAGAAAAACGTATCAGGATCCCCTGGCTTGACGGCAAGCTCCGCGAAGAGGGACGGCACAAACGAAGCGGCGGTTCCCGCCAGCGCGGCGCGTTTTAAAAATTCACGGCGCGAAAGCTGGGGCAAGGTGAGCGGCATAAAATTATAGGAGCAATCCAGCGATCGCCGCCGTCATGTAGCTCGCGAGCAGGCCGCCGACCATGGCGCGGACGCCGAGCTGCGCCATTTCCCCGCGACGTTCCGGTGCAAGCGAGCCGATGCCGCCGACCTGAATCGCGATGCTCGCAAAATTCGCGAAGCCGCACAGCGCATACGTCGCCAAAATGAAACTCCGATGATCCACCTGCGTCGCTGGATTGGTGAGTGAAAGATAGCCTATGAATTCGTTAAGCACAATCCGCTCGCCCAGGATGCCGCCAATGGTCAGGCAATCTTGAGCCGGGACGCCCATGAGCCAGGCGAACGGCGCGTTGATCCAGCCGAAAATCATCTGCAACGTGACCGGCGTGCTTGCGCCAAAATGCGTCTGCGGAAAGACGATCAGGTAATTTGCCATCGCCACAATCGCGATGAAGGCGATGAGCATGGCGATGACATTGATCGAAAGCATCATGCCATCGCCCGCGCCACGGCACAGCGCGTCAATGCTGTTCGCCGTCGTGCGCGGCACGCTGGCGGGCGCGCTGGCGGCGGTCTCGCTTTTTTCCGTTTCCGGCAGCATCACCTTGGAGATGAGCAGCGCGGCGGGCGCGCTCAACACGGACGCGGTGAGCAGATGGCCGGGCATGTCCGGGTGGCCCGCGTCAATGCCCATCTTGGAATAAACCGCCGCCACGCCGCCCGCAATCGTCGCCATGCCGCCGGTCATCATGCAGAGCAGTTCGCTGCGCGTCATCTTGAGGACATAAGGCTTGATGACGAGCGGCGCTTCCGTCTGGCCCATGAAAATATTGGCGGCGGCGGCCAGGGTTTCGCTCCCGCTCGTGCGCATGGCCTTGCGCATGACCCACGCGACGGCGTGGACGACTTTTTGCAGGATGCCCCAGTGGTAAAACAGCGACGACAAGGCCGCGACGATGATGATCGTGCCCATGATCAGGACGCCGAAAATCATTCCGTGTTCCGGGCCGAATCTGTCGGCGAGGAGTTCATTGCGCGCCAGCGGGCCGAAAACAAACTGGCAGCCCTCGTTGGAAAACATGATGAGCCGGTTGACCGCGCGCCCGGTGAAATCAAACACCTTCGCGCCCCACGGCGTTTTCAAGATCAGCAGCGCGAAGCTGAATTGCAGCGCTATCCCCCACAGCACTGTCCGCCACGGAAACAGCCGGCGATGGCTGGAAATTGTCCACGCCACGAACACGAACACAAAAAGCCCCAGCAGGCTGATCAGTTTGAGTTCCATGTTGTCGCGTTGTAAACGGAGCGCCGGTCTCCGACCCGGCCGATTCCTAAAACCACAACACGCCGGGTCGGAGACCGGCGCTCCAGATTATTTTTTGCAGACGTGCTGGGAAACTTCCTTGTAAATGTGCGGGCGCAGCACGCCAACGAACGGGAGGTTGCGATAACGCTCCGCAAAATCAAGCCCGTAACCGATGACAAAATGATCGGGAATCTCAAAGCCGACGTAATCAGCCTGAATCTTTTCCACGCGGCGCGCGGCCTTGTTGAGCAGCACGCAGGTCTTGATGCGGCGCGGCTTGAGCAGCCGCAGCTTCGGCACCACGCGGCTCAAGGTTTTGCCCGTGTCGAGAATGTCGTCCACGAGCAGCACATCGCGGCCCCGCACGTCAATGCGCAATTCCTTCGTGAACACCAGTTCGCCGGATTCCGTGCCGAGGCCGTAGCTGGAAACACCGATAAAATCGAGGCGCAACGGCAGGTTCAGATGCCGGATCAGATCCGCAAGGAACATGACCGTGCCGCTCAAGAGCGAGACCACGACCATTTCGCGCCCGCGAAAATCGCGCTCGATCTCGCGCGCCAGGATTTTGACGCGGCGGGCAAGCTGTTCATCGGTGATGAGAATGCTCTGGACTTCCTTGCGCCAGCGCGGCGGGACGGAGGTTTTAAGTTTGGCGCTCACAAATTAGATGATGTTTGAATGATAACCAACCGCACTGCCATGATTTACTTCAAAAAAGCATCAAGGTTGTCGAGACAAAGCTGCGACCAGGTTTCCATTTGGTCGCGCTTTTTCTTCAATTCATCAATAGGTATGAATTCAACTTGAGTAATTACTTGTTCGTTTTTCTTAATTTTATCCGGCATGCAAAATAATACATGCACGACACCAAAATGAACTCGTCCCACTTCGGTGGAATCGTCATTAATCAAGCCAATTGGTTTGGCATCAAACACGCCTTGAATGGAAAGCTCTTCGCGAACCTCCCTTTCAACAGCGTTTTGAAATTCCTGATTGCCGAATGTAGAAGCAAGAAGCGGCTCTTTAGTAAAAGCAAGAAGCGGTTCTTTATAATCTACGTCATTGATGTGTCCTCCGATGCCAAGAGACCCCTTCGAAACCAGACGTTGCTCGCCGGCCTTCTTGCCGCGAACATAATGCAGAACGCTTTTCCCATCAGTGATCACCACATATGGAATAATCTGTTTGAAATCTGGATTCGTTTCCGCCTGGGCGCGGGCCATGAAACTGTTGTTCTTGGGATCAAGAATCGCCGGCAGATAACGGTTCACGTCGGAGTTGAAACCTTGAAAAGCCCCCAGTTGCTCAAAGAGCGAACGAGGAAACACCAGGACATTTTCGTCTGCAATAGCCATAGGAGTTAAAGAATACTGGAGTAAGAATTCAGAAGCCAGAATTTAGAAAGTTGTTTTGCGTTTCGATTGAAGGTGGTTAGATTGAGGCATGACCGTGGAACTACCATTGGCGCAGATGACCGTGGCGGAAAAACTTCGCACGCTGGAACTTCTCTGGAGCGACCTGTGCCGCGACGAGCAAAACATCCCCGTCCCGCAATGGCACAAAGACTTGCTCGACGAGCGTGAACGTCTGGTGCGCGAAGGCAAGGCACAGTTTGAGGATTGGGAAACAGCAAAAGCGCGGATCGCAAAACGGGCGCGTGAAAGTTGAAATCCTCAACCTCGCCGAACCGGACATCCTCGACGGATTCAGCTTTTACGAATCACAGGAGCCGGGCTGGGCGGTCACTTCCTCCAAAATATTTATGCGGACATTGATTCGCTGGCGCTCTACGCAGGCATTCATTTGAAGCCGCATAAAAATTTTCACCGGCTGCTGTCCAAAAAATTTCCCTTCGCGATTTATTACACCGTTTCCGGCGAAACGGCTTTCGTTCACGCCGGCGTTGACTGCCGGCACGATCCGGCCTGGATTCGGCAACGGCTGAAGTGAAGCCGCATTGCACTTTGCGCTTTGAACTTTCCGCCGCGAACCGTATAACACTCCCATGTTGCCTACGTTTTTAGCCAATGGCGGGCCGATGATCTGGCTGATCCTGCTTGCCGGAGCCATCGCCCTCGTCGTGTTCATCGAGCGCGTGCTGCACTGCCACCGCGCGCAGATCAACTCCGCCGAGTTCCTCAACGGCGTGCGCAACGTGCTCAAGCGCGACAATGTCGTCGAAGCCATCTCCATCTGCGACGCCACGCCCGGCCCCGTCGCGCGGATTGTCAAGACCGCGATCCTCAACCGCGAAAAAGGCCGCGAGCGCGTGCGCGAAGCGGTCGAGGAAGCCGGTCTCGTCGAGGTGCCGATGCTGGAGGAAAAATTGAACCTGCTCGCCACCATCGCGCAAATCGCGCCGCTGCTGGGACTGCTCGGCACGCTGGTCGGATTCATGGAGGTTTTCAAAGCCATCGGAAAGGAAGGTTTGTATTCAAACTTCGGAATGCTGTCGCTCGGCATCTGGCAGGCGCTGATCTGCGCGGCGGCGGGCATCGCCGTCGCCATCCCGGCGCACGCGGGCTACAATTATCTCGTCAGCCGCATCAATAAAATCGTCCTGGACATGGAACGTGCCGCCGGCGAAATCGTCAACATCGTCACCGAAAACGGCAACGGCCACGACAAACCCTGATGAAATTTACGCGCAATATCCGGTTGCTGCGCGGTTCGCTGGACGTCGCGCCCTTTGCCGCCGTCTTTTTCATCCTTCTCATTTTTCTGCTGCTCTCCGCGCTGATGCCGGTGCCGGGGCTGCAAATGCGATTGCAACCGCCCGTCGCCAGCGATCTGCCCGGCACGGACAAGCCCAGCGTGTCCGTCGCCGTCAGCCCGGATGGACGGCTTTATTTCGAGAATCAAATCGTGAGCGAAGCACAGTTGAAATCCAGCCTGGTCAATGCGGTAAAAAATTCCCGCGAACCGCTCACCCTTCTCATCCATGCGGACAAAACCGTGACCTACGACCAGCTCGTGCATCTCACACTCCTCGGGCGCGACGCCGGCATCCAAAACGCCCTGCTCGCCACGCTTCCGCGCATCCTTGACCCGCCCGCCCAGCCATGAACGAAGCCCCGGCAAATTTACTTGGGCTTGCCGGATCAAGGCCGCCCGGCGAAAGCTGGCCTGCCGGGCCGAAGCGCAGCGAAGGCTGGTCGCGCAAACGCTGGCTTGTGGTCATCGCGCTCGTTTTCGCCGCGCATGTCGCCTTGGTTTTTTTATTCGGCGGAAAAAAGCAGATCGTTCCGCGCGCCGTCGCCAACATTCCCACGCTGTCACTCGCCGATGATTCCGATGAACTGCTCGCGCTCAACGACCCGACGCTGTTCGCACTGCCGCACCGGCGGGATTTTGCCGCCGCCGTCTGGCTGAAAATGCCCGACGTGAAACCGCCGTCGTTCCGCTACACGGAATCGCCGCGCTTGCTGCCGTTTTCCGCCGACAAGCTGGGCGCCGCGTTCGTCCGGTTGATGCAGGCCGATTTTTCTGCCAGCCCCCCGCTCGACTTCAAACCGGCGCTGGCGTTGAGCACTCCTTCGCTGCCGGTTGAACCGGTGCTCGCGCAAAATTCCACCATGCAGGTTGAAGGCGAACTGGCGCAGCGACAGTTGCCCGCCCAGATCAGCCTGACGAACTGGCCGTTCGCGGATGTGCTGCAACCATGCGTGGTGCAGGTGCTGGTGGACGCGGCGGGCAACGTGATTTCCACCGTGGTTCTGACGCCGAGCGGTTACGACGATGCCGACCAGCGCGCACTGGCAATCGCCCGCAGCCTGCGCTTCACGCCGTCCACCGGCCTGACCATTGGCCGGATCACTTTCAACTGGCACACCGTGCCGCCGGCAACAATCAACAATGGACACGAATAGACACGAATGCGGAAAGGGTTTGACGCGAATTACGCGAATCAACGCGAATTATTTTATAATTAGCGAAAATTCGCGTAATTCGCGTCAAAAACCTTTTTTTCCTATGGTGTTCTTATTGGGTTGAAATTATGTCTGCCGCCTGGCTCATCATCATCTACGTTTCAGTGCTGCTGGGGGCGCTGTGCGGCCTGGGGATTTATTCCGAGCTGCGCCGCCGCCGGTTCGGACCGACCCATTCGGAAGACCGCGTGTTCCGCTGCACGAAATGCGGCTTCGTTTACACCGACGACCCGGACGTGGATCGCTCCCGCTGCTCCCAATGCGGCAAGCTGAACGAGCCGATTGTGTTTTAATTTCAATGGTTGCTGGACAGAAACTTGAATGCGAAAGACACTCAAACTAATGAAGCGGAAAGGCTGCAAAGTTGGCTGCCTATTGTCTGTAAGAAAAATATGTCACGCACTATTGCACTTCTAGGTTTGGCTCAAGCTGCGGCTGTGATCTGTGGATTTTTCGGGCTGGCTATCATTTTGCGACGCTATGGTTATCCTGATGAGCCTTATCATGTGGGTTCTAATTTTGGGACTATTCACTGGAGCCAGTTGACATTATTTTTGCGGCGTCTCGGGATGATTTTGTTGTTTGTGCCTTTGGCTTGGACTGTCTTTGCGGTGATTTCCGAGCGTCGTTCCACATTTATTTTACCGTTCAGTTGGTGGCTGATTGTAGGCACGATTATTCCGCCAGTGATAGTCCTGATGTTTTTTTATGCGATTTTTCATCCTTGCATCACAGTTCCGAATTGATGACGCCGCCGAATAACAGGATAGGCAGCAAACCCACTTTGGTTCACTTCCAGACACTGCATTCCCGCCGGCGAAGATATTGTAGTTAATTCCCCGTCTTCAATTCCACCACATCATGCGGTGCCGCTTCGCGCTGGCCGGCAGGGCTGACGCGGATGTAGCGCGCTTTCTCGCGGAGCTGCGTGAGGTTCGCCGCGCCGAGATAACCCATGCCGCTCTGGATGCCGCCGATGAGCTGCGCGAGCACGCGATCCACCGGGCCGCTCGCCTCCTTGAGCGCCTCGATGCCTTCGGCGGCGAGCTTGCGCGTGGTGTCGGCCTTCTCGTGGCCGTAACGCGCCGCGCTGCCGGACTTCATTGCCGCCAGGCTGCCCATGCCGCGATACTGTTTGTAAAGTTTGCCGCTGATCTCCAGCACGTCCCCGGGCGCTTCCGTGCAACCGGCAAAGATGCCGCCGCAAATCACCGACTGCGCGAGCGTCAACGCCTTCACGATGTCGCCGGATTTCGTGATGCCGCCGTCGGCCAGGATGGAAACTTTCTTCTTCTTCGCCGCCAGTGAGCAGACATAAAGCGCCGTCATCTGCGGAATGCCCACGCCCGCGACGATGCGCGTGGTGCAGATGGAGCCCGGCCCCTGCCCGACCTTGATGGCGTTCGCGCCGCAGTCGGCCAGATATTCCACGCCCGCCGCGCTCGTCACATTGCCGGCGATGATGGGCAATTTCGGAAAGGCGTCGCGCAATACGCGCACCATGTCGCCCACGCCTTTGCTGTGGCCGTGCGCGGTGGAAACGGCGATGACATCCACGCCGCGCTCCACGAGTTCGCCAGCGTGGTTCAAGATGCGTTCGCGGTCGAGTTCGCCAAAAGCGTTGCGCGTGGCGGAAACCGCCGCGCCGCAGACGAGGCGGAAATGTGCATCGCGCGCGGGCTTGAACTGCGCCTTGCGTTCCTGCGTGATGCGCTCGACATCGCTCATCGTGATGAGTCCGAGAAGCTGGTCGTCTTCATCCACGACGAGCAGCTTGTGGATGCCGATGTGTTCGGTGAAAAACTTGTCGGCGCGCGCGATCGGATCCTTGCCAAGTTCTTTTTTCGTGATGGTGTGAACCTGTTTGCGCGGCGTGAGCGCATCGGAAACTTTCTTGGCGGCGTAACGCGGCTTGACGACGTGGCCGGACAAGAGGCCGACGAGGATTCCCTTCGCGTCCACGACGGGAAACGTGCTGAAGCCGAATTTTTTCTGTTCGATCAGCGCCAGCACGTCGCCGATAAGCTGGTCGGGAGAAACTTTGATCGGCTCCTGGATCAAACCCTGGACGTGATATTTCACGCGGCTGACCTGCGAAAGCTGTTCGCGATCCGGCATGTTGTAATGGATGAGGCCGAGTCCGCCGTTGAGCGCCATCGCAATCGCCATGCGCGATTCGGTCACGGTGTCCATGTCGGACGAAATCACCGGGATGTTCAGGTGCAGACTTTCCGCGAGCGAGATGTCGAGCTGCGTGTCGCGCGGCAGCACCTCGGAGTAAAGCGTCGCCAGCGTGATGTCGTCGAACGTGAGGCCGACCTTGCTGTTGGCCGTGAAAAATTTGTCCGCCGTCTGGTAGAACGGATCGTCGTAAGTGGATTTGCGCGTCGCTGCCATGTCGGAAAATGCCGGCTGGCGGGCCGGTTTGGCAAGAAAAATTCCAGTTGAATGCCAGATTCAACCAACCCACCGCAAAAAAAGAGAAAATAAAACCAAATTCTGTGGAGAGCAGCACCCGCCTCACCACTATGGTTGTCATTAGCGATGGGTTGCATTTTCTTGATTCGGATAATTATTACTGATTAAAAATCGGGGCGATGCCAGGTTCAGCCCGTTAACAAAAGCCACCATGACTGTTACGAACGAACATAAAACACAAAGCCGGCTGAAGGTCATTTTCGAACACGCCAGCGGCGACAAGCGCTTCAAGATTCTTGAAGTGCATATGAAGAAGCATCAGTTCCGGCAGGATGCCTTGATCGAGATTCTGCACAAGGCCCAGGAACTGTTCGGCTACCTCGAAGATGACCTGCTGCTGTTTGTCTCCTGCAAATTGAAATTGCCGCCGAGCCGGGTCTATGGTGTCGCCACTTTCTATCATTTCTTCCAGCTCAAGCCGCAGGGCGAACACACCTGCGTCGTCTGCCTCGGCACGGCGTGCTATGTGAAGGGCGCGGATAAAATCCTCAACGGCATCCAGGAAAAATACAAGATCAAGGCCGGCGAGACGACGGCGGACAACAAGCTGTCATTGCTCACCGCGCGCTGCATCGGCGCGTGCGGCATCGCCCCGGCGGTGGTTTATGACGGCACGGTCACGCCGCGCGCCACGCCCGGATCTGCGCTCGAACAAATCAACCAGTGGGTGGCAAAATGATTTACCACGATCTGATCGCAATCAAAGAAAAGGAACTGGCGGCGCGCAAAAAAATCGTCCTGCGCTGCTGCATGGCCGCCGGCTGCATGTCGTCCGACGCCAAGGGCGTCAAGGAACAACTGGTGAAGGCCGTCGCCGAAGCCGGCTTGCAAGACCAGGTCGAGGTGCGCGGCGTGGGCTGCATGAAACTTTGTTGCGAAGGCCCGCTCGTGCAGGCCGACCCGCAGAATTCGCTCTATATCAAAGTCACGGCGGGAAATGCGCCGTCCATCGTCGCCGCACTGAAGGGCGGCAAGGCGAACGCCGCGCAAACCGATCCCGACGCGGCCTTTTTCAAGCAACAATTTTCCATCGTGCTCGCGAACAGCGGCGTGGTTGATCCCGAACGCATCGAGAGCTACATCACGGCGGACGGCTACCAGGCGCTGCACGAGGTGTTGCACGAGATGACGCCGAAAGATGTCGTCGAAGCGATGGTGAAGAGCGGTTTGCGCGGACGCGGCGGCGCGGGATTTCCCACCGGCCTCAAATGGGGCACGGTGGCCAAATCTCCGGGCGCGCGAAAATACGTCATCTGCAACGCCGACGAAGGCGATCCCGGCGCGTTCATGGACCGCAGCGTTTTGGAAAGCGATCCGCACAGCGTGCTCGAAGGCATGGCCATCGCCGCTTACGCCGTGGGCGCGGATCAGGGATTTATTTATGTGCGCGCAGAATATCCGCTCGCCATCAGCCATCTCCAAATCGCCATCAAACAGGCCAAGCAGCACGGCCTGCTCGGCGCGGGCATTTTTGAATCCCCGTTCAATTTCAACATTGATATCCGCATCGGCGCCGGCGCATTCGTCTGCGGCGAGGAAACCGCGCTCATGGCGTCGGTCGAAGGCAAGCGCGGCACGCCGCGTCCGCGTCCGCCGTTCCCGGCGGAAAGCGGATTGTTCGGCTGCCCGACACTGCTGAACAACGTCGAAACCTTCGCCAACGTCCCGGCAATTTACCGCAAGGGCGCGGAATGGTTCGCGGGCATCGGCACGGAAAAAAGCAAGGGCACCAAGGTTTTTGCGCTCGCGGGCAAGATTAAAAACACCGGCCTCATCGAAGTGCCGATGGGCACGCCGTTGCGCGTCATCGTCGAGGAAATGGGCGGCGGCGCACCTGACGGCGGCACGATCAAGGCGGTGCAGACCGGCGGACCTTCGGGCGGCTGCATTCCATCGCAGCACCTCGACACGCCGGTGGATTACGAATCGCTCGGCAAACTCGGCTCGATCATGGGTTCGGGCGGCATGATCGTGATGGACGACAGCACGAACATGGTCGAGATCGCGCGCTTCTTCATGGAGTTCTGCATGGATGAATCCTGCGGCAAATGCATCCCCTGCCGCGCAGGCACGGTGCAGATGCACAACCTTCTCGACAAGATTGCCAACCGGCAGGCCACCGCCCGCGACCTGGCGAAGCTCGAAGAACTTTGCGACATGGTGAAAAACACCAGTCTCTGCGGCCTCGGCCAGACCGCGCCGAACCCGACGTTGAGCACGCTGCGGTTTTTCCGCAACGAATACGAGGCGCTGCTCCAGCCCGATCCCTTTGGCCCGCGTGGCAGCGGCGCGGCGAACCAACCCGAACTCGCGACGAAATAATTTTATGGCTGCGAAAACATTGACCATTGATGGCAAGCAGATCAGCGCCGAGGAAGGTGCCACGGTGTTGCAGGCCGCGACCGAGGCTGGCATCAAGATTCCAACGCTGTGCCATCTCGAAGGCGTTTACGACGTGGGCGCGTGCCGCCTGTGCATCGTGGAAATCACCGGAACCCCGAAACTGCTGCCGGCCTGCACCACGAAAGTCGCCGAGGGCATGGAGATCAAGACCCAGGGCGGGCGGCTGCAAAAATATCGCCGCATGATTCTGGAACTGCTTTTTGCCGAACGCAACCACGTCTGCGCGGTGTGCGTGTCCAACGGCCACTGTGAATTGCAGACGCTCGCGTATTCGCAGGGCATGGAGCATGTCCGCTACGATTACACGTTCCCGAAATGGGGCGTGGACACCACGCACCGGCTGTTTGGCATGGACCACAACCGCTGCATCCTTTGCACGCGCTGCGTCCGCGTCTGCTGGCACATCGAGGGCGCAGGCACGAAGAACGTCGCCGGGCGCGGCGGCAGATCAAAGATCATCACCGACCTTAACCAGCCGTGGGGCGATTCCGATTCCTGCACCGAATGCGGCAAATGCGTCATGGCCTGTCCCACGGGCGCTCTGTTCCACAAAGGTTTGACGACGGGCGAAATGGAACACGACCGCGACAAACTGGAATTCATCGTCACCGCCCGCGAAAAGAAACAATGGGTCGCCGCCGATTAAAATAATTTATGAAGATTCGTTTGGCCACAGTTTGGTTGGGCGGCTGTTCCGGCTGCCACATGTCGTTCCTCGACCTCGACGAGTTTCTGATTGATCTCGCCGACGCGGTGGAACTCGTTTACAGCCCGGTCGTGGACGTGAAAAATTATCCCGAAAACGTGGATCTGTGCCTGATCGAAGGCGCGGTCTGCAACGGGGACAATCTGGAAATCCTGCACAAAATCCGCGCGCGGACGAAGGTTCTCGTGTCTTTCGGCGACTGCGCCGTCACCGGCAATGTCCCGGCCATGCGCAACCAGCTTGGGATTGATAACGCGGAAAATGTGTTGCAGCGCGCCTATGTCGAAAATGCGCAAAACAATCCCAGCGTGCCGAAGGCCGACGGCATCGTGCCGCAACTGCTCGAACATGTGCGGCCCGTGCATGAAATGGTCTATGTCGAACACTTTTTGCCCGGCTGCCCGCCGCCCGCCGCGCGGATCAAAGCCCTGGTCGCGCAACTGCTGGCCGGAACCGCGCCGAAGCTGGAAGGCGAACAATTGAAATTTGGATAAACCGTGACGAGTGATGCGTGAATTCACGCATCACGCATCACGCATCACACATTATGTCAAAACGCATCATCATTGATCCGGTGACCCGCATCGAGGGCCACGCCAAGATCAGCATCTACATGGACGACGCCGGGAATGTGTCCGACGCGGAGTTTCATGTCGTCGAGTTTCGCGGCTTTGAGAAATTTTGCGAAGGCCGGCCTTACACCGAAATGCCCGGCATCACGCAGCGCATCTGCGGCATTTGTCCGGTGAGCCACACGCTCGCGTCGGCCAAGGCCGGCGATGCGCTCATGGCCGTGAACATCCCGCCCGCCGCCGATAAATTGCGCCGCCTGATGAACCTCGGCCAGATCATCCAAAGCCACGCGTTGAGTTTCTTTCATTTGAGCGCGCCGGACTTTTTGCTCGGCTGGGACACCGCGCCGGCACAGCGCAATGTTTTCGGATTGATTGGGGCGAACAAGGAACTGGCCCGCGCCGGCATCCGCCTGCGCCAGTTCGGCCAGGAAATCATCGAGATTCTCGGCGACAAAAAAATTCATCCCGCGTGGGCCGTGCCCGGCGGCGTGCGCAGCGCGCTCACGAAGGAAGGCCGCGAAAAAATCCGCGCCTGGCTGCCCGAAGCCTTCGCCACCACGCAAGTCGCGTTCGATCTCTGGAAGAAAACGATGGAGACGCACCAGCGCGAGATTCAGATTTACGGCAATTTTCCGTCGCTGTTCATGGGCCTCGTCGCGGAAGACGGCACCTGGGAACATCACGGCGGCAAGCTGCGTTTCACCGACAGCAGCGGCAGCATCATCGCCGACCAGCTGGATGTTCAAAATTACCTGGATTACATCGGCGAATCGGTGCAGGGCTCGTCGTATCTCAAATCGCCTTACTACAAGCCGCTCGGTTTTCCGGCGGGCATGTATCGCGTCGGCCCGCTCGCGCGCTTGAATTTGTGCCAGCAGATGGGCGTGCCGAAGGCGGATGCGGAACTGAAAAAATTCAAGAAGCTCGGTCACGGCGCCGTCACGTCTTCATTCCTTTACCACTATGCGCGGCTGATCGAAATTCTCGCCTCGCTTGAATACGTCGAGCGTTACATGGACGACCCCGGTTTGTTGAGCGACCACCTCCGGGCCGATGCCGGCATCAACAATTTGCGCGGCGTGGGCGTGAGCGAAGCCCCGCGCGGCACGCTGTTCCACGATTACACCGTGGATCGCAACGGCCTGTTGCAAAAGGTGAATCTCATCGTCGCCACCGGCCAGAACAATCTGGCGATGAACCAGACCGTCGCGCAGATCGCGCGGCATTATGTCCGTGGCAGCACGATTCCGGAGCCGATGCTCAACCGCGTCGAGCACGGCATCCGCTGCTACGACCCGTGCTTGAGCTGCTCGACGCACGCGGTCGGACAGATGCCATTGCATGTCCGGTTGATCGCGCCGGACGGCTCGGTGTTGAACGAGGCGATGCGCGGCTGAATTTTTTAGAGCGCGGGCTTCAGCCCGCATCAACGCGCGAATTGCGTTGGACGGTGAAGCGGCATGAACGCCGCGCACCTGAAATTTTTGTCTGGGTTGGGTTGGACAAAAAAACGCCGGCGGGGGAGCGTGGGGTTTGGGTCGTTACCCCGCCGGCAAACTTTTTTATGAACTGCGAAGCATCCATTGAAACCGAAATCCTCGTCATCGGCTACGGCAACACGCTGCGCGGCGACGATGGCGTCGGCCCGCGCGTGGCCGAGGCCGTGGGCAATCTGCGGCTGCCCGGCGTGCGCACGCTCGTCTGCCAGCAGCTCTCGCCCGAACATGCCGCCCCCATCTCGCTCGCGCGGACCGTGATCTTTGTGGATGCCGCCGTGGACGCGCCCAAGGAAGTCCAGTTCCGCCGGCTCGCCCCCAATGACACCTCGCAACTGATGGCCCACGCCGCCGACCCGCGCACCATGCTCGCGCTGTCCCGCGACGTGTTCGGCCAGGTCCCCCAGGCCTGGTGGCTGACGATTCCCGCCGTGGATTTGAGTTTCCGCGAAGATTTTTCCCCCGAAGGGCGGCGAGGTTATACCGAGGCGGTGGAGAAGATCCAGGCGTTCTGCGTTGGATCCGGCGAAGCCGCAAACTGACCCGCCCCAATCAGCCTGGGCTTCACAACGGCAGGCGCTGGCCGTTGCCGAATGACCACGGCAGTTTTTTATGGAGCGCGTAATGCTCGCGCTTCAACCAGGCTGCCGTCCAGTGGCGCATGAACATAAACAGCGCCTCGCGTCCCCGGTTGCCTGCACCGTTCAGCAATTTGTGAAACTGCCGGTGGCGCTCGTAGCAATAATACGCCTTGGCGGCGAGCCGTTCGACAAAATTGGCGGGCAGATCGGCTTTGAGAAAACGTTCCACTTCCCACACCACGCTTTCCGCGACCCATTCGGGAGTGAGCGACGTGTCGCGTTCCAGTTGGGTGGGGAGTTCAGTGTGCAACCACGCGCGGTGTTCATGGCGGAGATTGGTAGGGCGCGTCACTCCGTGCGCGCCGCCGCCTGCCAACAGACGCGCACGGGTTCGCCCCAACGGCGCGCACGGAGTGACGCGCCCTACCTTACGCGCCTTGGACAAGGGCGATTTCTTCGGGCGTGAGTTGGATGGTTTCATGCGTGGCTGTCGTTCAAGAATGTTTAACGCTCGCCCTCACCTGTGTCCTCTCCCCCGGGGAGAGGATTTCCGCAATCCCGATTTCTGATTCGCGGATCACCTTCTGGCAAATCCAGTCGCGGGTATTTCCAAAGACGCGGCGAACGGTTCTCCCTCTCCTTGGGGAGAGGGCCGGGGTGAGGGAGGTCGTGACACTCATTGGCCGCCCTCCACCAGTTTGATTTCCTCTTCCGTCAGACCGTAAAGTTCATACACCAGCGCGTCTATTTGCTGGTCGGTGGCGGTGACGGCGTTTTGGAGCACGGCCTTTTCCGATTCCGAGGGTGCCCGACCGGAAGGTCCGCGCAGCTTGGGCATCAAACCCAGCAGCTTGTCCACCAGCACCACCAGCTTGTCGTGACGCGCTTTGTCGGCGGGCTTGCCCCAACGGGGCAACGTCATCCAGCCCAGGGTTGGCGCGGAGCGACTACCCTGGGTGAACGAATCAAAATGATTTTCAACCGCAACGCGGTTGTGGCGTTCGGGCGCGCGCCCGAGGACGCAACCACGTTGTGGTTGGGGAGAATTAACAACCGCACACCCAGGGTAGCCCGCCCGGCGCGGGCAACCCTGGGCTGAAGGACGAAACGCCGTTGGCGTTTTCATTGGCCACCCTCCACCAGTTTGATTTCCTCTTCCGTCAGACCGTAAAGTTCATACACCAGCGCGTCTATTTGCTGGTCGGTGGCGGTGACGGCGTTTTGCAGCACCGCCTTTTCCGATTCCGCCGTGGCCGCGCGCAGCTTTGGCATCAAGCCCAGTAACTTGTCCACCAGCATCACCAGCTTGTCGTGACGGGATTTGTCGGCGGGCTTTTTCAAATCAAGCACAGGAATTGGAAGCGCAGAAAGTTCTGCCACTCGAATTTCAGGAAATGTTTTTTCCGTGCGATTGAAACGCTTGCGAAAATAGTAAGCCACGGATGAACTGCCGAGAACAGCAGCAAGGAAACGATAGTCAAGATTCGAGGTTCTTGGCTTAACCGTGTGGAGCAACTGATCAGCGATAAGTGTTTCTGCCGTCGGACAAATAACAAGTCGTTCACCGACGATTCTGCGAACCAACACGCGAGGCCCTTCAAAAAGCTCAATCGTTCTTGGTTCTGCAAGATGTGGGCCATACTTCAACCAAGTTTGTCCATGAGAAATATGCCAGCGAGTAACATGCTCGCCCCAAAGGTAAAGGTGATAATCCCGACCACGTTTACTGTCGGCTTCGTAAAGTTTTTGTTCCGCCTCTTTGCCGCTTTGCGGCGGCTTCCCCTTTCCACGCTGATAAACTTTTACGCCAAAGCGTGCATCGCAAGAATCACCGAGCGGTTTTGCTTTCAGTTCTATTTTTTTGAGAACTGGCAATTCGCGATGCGACAATGATACGTTGAAAACGAGTCCGGGAAATTGCCGCCAAACACTGACCGATGTTTCCATCTGCGTTGACTGGTTGGGACTTGAGAATTTCTCAATCCGGCAAACCGTGTTCCCATCTGGCTTATCTTTTGGCGAGGCGATGATGATGATGGGCAAAACCGTCGCCCCATCAAAGACCGAAACATCTCGATAATCTCCAATTTGTCGAATCTCGGTTTTCTCGACCAACCATTCGCGCAGGTCTGTGTAGTGTTCGTTGTTGAGCCAAGTGTTGGGAGTGATGAAACCCCACATTCCCGCTTTCTTTGTGAGCAAAACCGCTTTCTGAATAAACAGAGCATACAAATCATATTGGTCGGTCATGCAACTGTAGTTGCTCAAAAAATAAGGACGTTGTTCCCAAAGTGATTCAGTCCATTCGCGTCCGGCCAAGTAAGGCGGATTGCCAATGACGGCGTCGAAGCCGCCGGCTTTCATGATGGGCGCGAATTGCACCGGCCAGTCGAAGGCGTGAACGCGCACGAGGTCTTCGGACATCATCGAGAAATCGGAGGCGATGAGGGAGTTGCCGCACTTGATGTTGTCCTGCAAGGGCGGCAGCAGGGCGATGTCGGCCTCGTCGGCCAGCAGTTCGCGCTGGCGCTGGAGGGTGGTGCGGTTCTCGTTCTCCAGCATCTTGAGGTAGAGCGAGAGCTGGGTGACTTCCACGGCGGCGGCGTCCAAATCCACGCCGTAGATGTTTTGCGTGAGGATTTTCCGTTTGAGTTCCACGGTCAGGTGGACGTCGCCGGTTCGGTCATCCACCCAGCAGAGAGCGCGGTGTTTCTTCTGCCAATCCCTGGTAGCAGCCGACGTTAGTCGGCTCTGACTGTCCTCGGTGGCCGGATTAGTTTGAGCCGACTCACGTCGGCTGCTACGGAGATCAGCCGTCAAACGCTTCTGCCAGTGTTCGCATACGCGCTCGAACGCACGGATGAGAAATGAACCTGAACCGCAGGCGGGATCAAGCAGGCGGAGGGCGGCGGTGCGCTGCTCGAAGTCACGGAGCGCCGATCTCCGATCCGGCGCGCTGGTGTTCACCTCGGTTCGTGCCGGGTCGGAGACCGGCGCTCCGCCCGCAATCGCATCCAGCAACTTGCCTGCGGTCTGCTCGACGATGTAATCCACGATGTAGCGCGGGGTGTAATAGACGCCGCCGGCCTTGCGGACTTCGGGCTTGGGTTCGACGGTGATGCCCTTGCCGTGCGGGCGCACGACGTTGCCGAGGAAGCGTTCATAGACGCTGCCGAGAATTTCCACGGGGATTTCGCTGAAGAGGTAGGGCGATTCATCCGCGCTCAATTCGCCGATGAACCCGGCGAGCCATTCATCGCCGACAATCAACTTTTCGCTGTCATGCGGCTTGAAGAGGTTGCCGTTGAAAAAAGGGACGTGCGTGGGCGGGCGGCGGTCGAGCGCGCGGAAATGATCTACGACACGACGCCACAAACTTGCAGGAGACGAGGTGACGAGTCTCTGACTTTTTCCCTCTTTTTCCAGTTTGAGACTCCTCACGTCGTCTCCTACAAGATCAGAATTCTTGCGCCAGGTTTCGACGATGCTTTGCAAGGTGGTGCCGGTGTCAATGTCGCGGTCTTCGCAGATGCGGAGAAAGAGGATGCGGTCAATGATGCGCTGGCAGAATTCAGTGAGCCTGTTGTCCTCGGCCAGTTCGCCATGGTCGTTGTTTTTGTAGATGTCGGAGGCGAGATCACGGCGGGACTCATCAAGGAACTTGAGAAACTCGACGTCCAGCGCGCGCGTGCGGTCAGGTTTGATGAGCCACTGTTGTCTGGCTTTGCCTTTGCCGGCGGGGCGTTTGGGAAGGGCTTCGATGGCTTGATCAATGCTCCCGGCGGCGACTTTATCCCGCGCGAGCAAATCCCAGAGTTCGCGGGCGACAAGCGGGTATTGGCGGAAGTTCCAGTGCTTCCATTCGCCCACATGCGGTTCGTCGAGATAGGGGCGGCTGCCGACGACATAAATCTTCATCTCCTCAAAGTCGGTGAGGACGCCCAGCGGAACCGGTTTGTTCCAGGCGTAGCGTTTGGTCTGGAAGGCGTAGCGGGCGGAAAGTTCCTCGGCGGGCTTTTTGGCTTCGCACACGAAGCGGTCGCGCTTGTCGGTGCGGAAAAAATAATCTGCGCGCTTGCGTCCGCCGCCAATCTGCGTGGCGCTCTCAATCTCCACTTCGCGTTCCTTCTGGATGAGACCGGCGCGGTTCTCCATGTCCCAGCCGAGCGCGCGGAAGAAGGGGTTCAGAAAATCATCGCGCAACTGGGCTTCGGCGTAGCCGGGCTGCTTGAGTTCCGCGAGGCGTTTGCCGAAGGATTCAACGAGACGGTTCAGTTCCTTTTCAAATAATTCAAACGTGGCGTCGCTCGGCATGGCGCAAAGTTTGCAGCAAGCGGGCGGGCGCGACAAGCGCGGGAATTTTCGACTCCCCGCCCGGCTTTATGCTGGTCTGAACAATCAGACGGCCGCCCGCCGCTGCACCAGAAAATCCAGCCACGGCTTCATGCCTTCTCCTGTTTTGGCTGATAATTCAAAAACCTGCGCGTGATGACTCACGCGTTGCAGGCTGGCCAGCGCCAGCTCGCGGTTGAAGCCGGCGGCGGACGCCATGTCGTTCTTGGTCACAATCGCGACGTTGGCGGAATGAAACATCGGCGGATATTTCAGCGGCTTGTCTTCGCCCTCGGTGACGGACAGCAGCACCACGCGCAAATCTTCGCCCAAATCATAGTCTGCCGGGCAGACGAGATTGCCGACATTTTCAATCACCAGCACGTCGAGCTTGTCGAGGTCAAGCTGCGCCGCCGCCCTGGCGACCATGTCCGCGTCCAGATGACAGACCGTGCCGGTGGTGATCTGCACCACGGGAATTCCGGCGGTCTTCAGCCGCGCCGCGTCGTTGTCCGTGGCCAGGTCGCCGACAATCACGCCCATGCGCAGACGTCCGGCGAGTTGCGCCGCCGTTTCACGGATGAAAGTGGTTTTGCCAGAGCCGGGCGAGGAGACGACGTTCAGCACGAGCAGTTTCTTGGCGCGGAAAAATCCCCGGTTGCGCCCGGCCAGCAAGTCGTTTTTCTCCATCAACGAGCGGTTGAGATTCACCATTTGCCTGCCGTGCGAATGGCCGTGATCGTGAAGCCCGTGGCCATGCTCATGCGCGTGATGTTGTTCATGTTCGTGCGGGTGAGCGCCGGTTTTCACGCCGCCCCCGCCGTTGCCGCAGCCACATTCTTGACACATAAAATTATTTCCTCGCAGCAGCGGACGCGAGTCCGCTCCATCTTTTTCCGGATTGAACCAGGGCCGGCTCACGTTGGCTGCCACAGTCAAAGATTCAATCCATTTCCACGGCGGCGATATCCAGCTCGCGCCCGCGCCGCAACTCGCCGCTGACATCGTGGCACCGGGGACATTCGTTAAAAAAGTCCGCGCATTCAAACTCCGTCCGGCAGGTTGCGCACCAGCAGGCTGCCGGCACCGCTTCAATCTCCAGCCACGCGCCCGCTGCGATGGTGTCGTGACACACCACGTCGAACGCGAACCGCATGGCGTCCGGCACGACACCGCTCAAGCTGCCGATGCGCAGCCGCAGTCCGGTCACGCGGCTTTTGCCGGCGGACTTGGCGGCGTCCACCGCCATCCGCACCGCTTCGGTCATGATCGCAACTTCATGCATGGGAACCCTGCCTATGAGTAATCGCACTTCCTCCAGCCGTCCGCCCTCCAATTTTTGACAATTCCTGCGCAACAATTGGCAACCGGTGATGAAGGCTTTTTAAGAAGCTGGCGCACACTTAAGACGTCGAATGAAAACATCCAGAAGCATGATGACTGCCGCTGGAGCGCGGCTGAAACTCGCCGTCCGCGGCGCGGTGCAGGGCGTGGGCTTTCGCCCGTTTGTCTTCAAGCTGGCGACCGGACTCGGCCTGCAAGGCTGGGTTCAAAACTCGCCGCAGGGTGTTGTCATCGAAGCCGAAGGCGGCCGGACCGCGCTCACGAGCTTTCTCCTCCAAATCGAGTCAAAAAAGCCGCCGCGCAGTTTCATTCAAAGTTTGGAACCAACGTGGCTTGACATGGCGGGCTACGAAGGCTTTGCCATCCGCACGAGCGAATCCGCCGGCGCAAAAACAGCCTTTGTTTTGCCGGACAGCGCCACCTGCCCCGATTGCCTGCGCGAGATTCTCGACCCGGCAAACCGGCGCCATCGCTATCCGTTCACGAACTGCACGAATTGCGGTCCCCGCTTCAGCATCATCGAGGCCCTGCCCTACGACCGCGCGAACACTTCGATGAACCAGTTTGAAATGTGCCCGGACTGCCGGGCTGAATATCAAGACCCGCTCAATCGCCGCTTTCACGCACAACCGAACGCCTGCCCGGTCTGCGGACCGCATCTGGAATTGTGGAGTCCAGATGGCGAGGCTGTGCTGGGCGGCCACAAGGCGTTGCTCGCCGCCGCCCGCGCCATCGTTCGCGGCCGGATTGTCGCCATCAAGGGCATCGGCGGTTTTCATCTGATGGTGGACGCGCGCAATGAAGCTGCCGTTGGACGCCTGCGCGAGCGCAAACATCGGGAAGAAAAACCTCTGGCGCTCATGTTCCCGTCGCTGAAAAGCGTGAAGGCCGTTTGCGAAGTGTCGCCTTTGGAAGAGCGCCTGCTGCGTTCGCCGGAAGCGCCGATTGTGCTGTTGCGCCGCCAGCCATCCTCCATCCTCCATCCTCCATCCGCGCTTGCGCACAGCGTCGCTCCCGGCAATCCCAACCTCGGCGTCATGCTGCCATCCAATCCGCTGCATCATTTGCTGATGGCGGAACTTGGTTTCCCCATCATTGCGACAAGCGGCAACTTGACCGACGAGCCGATTTGCATTGATGAGCATGAAGCGCTTGAGCGTCTGGGCGGCATCGCCGATGTGTTTCTCGTCCACAACCGCCGCATCGTCCGCCATGTGGACGACTCCATCGCGCGCGTGATGCTCGACCGTGAAATGGTTTTGCGCCGCGCCCGCGGCTACGCGCCGCTGCCCGTTCAAGTGCGGATTGCGGAGCGCGGATTGCGGAATGAAAGAGCCGGCGAGGTTGAAACCAACTCCGCACGCCGCACGCCGCACTCCGAAATTATTTTGGCGGTGGGCGCGCACATGAAAAATTCCGTGGCGCTGGCCGTCGGCGAAAATGTTTTCATCAGCCAGCACATCGGCGATCTGGAAACCGAGCAGGCAAACAGCGCCTTTCGTCGCGTCATTTCGGATTTCGAAAAGCTCTACGAAGCCAGGCCTGAAATCATCGCCGCCGATCTGCACCCGGATTATCTTTCGACCAAATTCGCCCGCGAATCCGGCAATCGCGTTGTTGGCGTGCAGCACCACGTCGCCCACGTCCTTTCGTGCCTGGCGGAAAATGAAATTGCGCCGCCCGCGCTCGGTGTTTCGTGGGATGGCACGGGCTGCGGCCTGGACGGCGCCATCTGGGGCGGGGAATTTTTCCTCGTCACGGACCAGCAGGTCGAACGCGTCGCGCATCTGCGTCCATTCCGTCTGCCCGGCGGTGACAAGGCGGTGAAAGAACCGCGCCGCGCCGCGCTGGGATTGCTCTATGAATTGTATGGCGAGGCGGTTTTTGAAATGAACCATCTGCCACCGCTCCGGGAAATGCCGCCGATTGAGATGGTCACCTTGAAGGGAATGTTGCAGCGGCGGCTGAATTCACCATCAACCTCCAGCATGGGGCGTTTGTTTGATGCGGTCGCCTCGCTGGTCAACCTGCGGCACCGGATGGGGTTTGAAGGCCAGCCGGCGATGGAACTGGAATTCGCGCTCGGCGGCGTCGCTACGGACGCGTGCTACACGCTGCCGCTCATCACCCGTCACCCGGCGCCCGTCCTGGACTGGTCGCTGATGATTCTTTCGATTCTGGCGGATGCGAACAGCGGCGTTCCGGTGGCTGAAATTTCCGCGAAGTTTCATAACGCGCTGGTCGAGGGGATTGTCAGGATTGCGAAGCATGCCGGCCAGCCACGGGTTCTGTTGAGCGGCGGCTGTTTTCAGAATCGTTACCTGACAGAGCGCACGGTGCGGCGGTTGCGCGAGGAACATTTTCAGCCGTATTGGCATCAGCGCGTGCCGGCCAACGACGGCGGGATCGTCCTGGGCCAGATCGTGGCGGCGCGACGCGAACTTGCGCAAAGGCGCGCAGCGTTCAAGCAATCAAAGAACGAGCCGCTTTCAATTCCAAACAATTCTCCAACGACGACATTGAAGCGGGATGAAGCCCGCGCTCCGTTGCGGCAACCCGCGCACCCGCCTTCGCTGCGCACCGGCGCGGCAAGCCACGCATCATGTTGATTTTATGTGTCTCGCGATTCCAGGAAAAATTGAAAGCATCACCGGCGAAGATCCGCTGTCGCGCATGGGCAGGATCAATTTCGGCGGCATCCTCAAAGAGGCCAGCCTCGCCTATGTGCCCGAGGCCACGGTCGGCCATTACGTCATTGTCCATGCCGGCTTCGCGCTTAGCCGGGTTGATGAAGACGAGGCGCAGAAAGTTTTTGAGTATTTGAAACAGATGGAGGGGCTGGACGATTTGAAGGGGGCCGGACCATGAAATACCTCGACGAATATCGCGACGGCGAACTCGCACGGCAGCTCGCGCGTGAAATCCACCGCGTCACAACGCGGCCCTGGAACATCATGGAGGTCTGCGGCGGCCAGACGCACGCCATCGTCAAGTTTGGCATTGATGAACTGCTGCCGAAGCACATCACGCTCATCCACGGGCCGGGCTGTCCGGTTTGTGTGACGCCGCTGGAAGTCATTGACAAGGCGCTGACCATTGCTGCGCGGCCTGATGTGATTTTCACATCCTTCGGCGACATGCTCCGCGTGCCCGGCAGCACGACGGATTTGCTCTCGGTGAAGGCCAAAGGCGGCGATGTGCGCATCGTTTATTCGCCGCTGGATGCGGTAATGCTCGCGGAACAAAATCCGGCCAAGGAAGTTGTTTTCCTGGGGGTCGGTTTTGAAACCACCGCGCCGGCTACGGGCATGGCCGTGTTTCAGGCCGCACAAAAAGGTTTGGAGAATTTCTCCATGCTCATCTCCCATGTGCTCGTGCCGCCGGCAATCGAGGCGTTGATGTCGTCGCCGGATTGCCGCGTGCAGGCGTTTCTCGCCGCCGGGCACGTCTGCGCGGTGATGGGCTACGAAGAATATTTTCCGCTCGCGACGAAATATCGTGTGCCGATTGTCGTGACCGGCTTCGAGCCGATGGATATTTTGCAGGGCGTGTTGATGACGGTGCAGCAACTGGAATCCGGCCGCGCCGAAGTTGAGAACCAATACAGCCGCTCGGTGCGGCGCGAGGGCAATCAGCCGGCGCAGGAATTGATGCGCAAAGTTTTCAAGGTCGTGCCCCGCAAATGGCGCGGCCTTGGCGAAATTCCGCAGAGCGGTTTGGGTTTGAGCGAAGACTACGCAGCGTTCGACGCGGAGAAAAAATTCGGCCTCGCGGATCATCACGTCGAAGAACCGGCCGAGTGCCTCGCGGGTCTGGTGTTGCAGGGATTGAAGAAGCCGCACGAGTGCCCGGCGTTCGGCACGCGTTGCACGCCGGAACATCCGTTCGGGGCGACAATGGTTTCAAGCGAGGGCGCGTGTGCGGCTTACTATCGCTACCGGCGGCAACCAGGCAGGACGATATCATGATGACCATCTTGAAATCATTTGTTGGCCTTCCCCTCACCCCGGCCCTCTCCCTTGGGGAGAGGGAGAATCATTTACCGTCGCTTGCCATGTTGTGCGACTGGATTTACCCGGCGCGGATTGAAAAAAAAAGCGAGTCGCGAATGCTGTTCCCTCTCCCCAAGGGAGAGGGCAAGGGTGAGGGGGAAAGTGTCGTCGGAAGCTCGCATACGCAATCAAATCCACAACCATGAATGCTCCCGACTTCAACGCGATCTGCCCGATTCCGATCTCGCAATACCCGCATGTAATGATGGCGCATGGCGGCGGCGGAAAGCTGATGCACCAGTTGCTGGAAAATGTCTTCGGCAAGGCGTTCAGCAATCCGATTCTCGACACACGCCACGATTCGGCGCAGTTCCAGGTTCCGCCGGGCAGACTCGCAATGACGACGGATTCGTATGTCGTGCGTCCGCTGTTCTTTCCCGGCGGCGACATCGGTTCGCTGGCGGTTCACGGCACGGTGAACGACCTCGCGATGAGCGGCGCACGACCGCTTTACTTGAGCTGCGCGTTCATCATCGAGGAAGGTTTGCCGATGGAAACTTTGTGGAAAGTCGTTTGCTCGATGCGCGACGCAGCGAAACGTTGCGGCGTGCAAATCATCACCGGCGACACCAAGGTCGTGGACAAAGGCAAGGGCGACGGCGTATTCATCAACACCACGGGCATCGGCATCATTGAAACCGCGGTCTTCATCACGCCCCGGAGTGTTCAACCCGGGGACGCGGTGCTCGTCAGCGGCGATCTCGGCCGTCACGGCATGGCCATCATGGCCGTGCGCGAAGGGTTGCAATTTGAGAGCCAGATTGAAAGCGACTCCGCACCGGTTCACGAAATTGTCTTGGCGCTGCTCCGGGCGGGAATTGAAATCCGCTGTCTGCGCGACCTGACGCGCGGCGGCCTGGCAAGCGCGTTGAATGAAATCGCCGAGGCGGCAGGCGTGCGGATACAGATCGAGGAAAGCGCCGTGCCGGTTCGCGAAGATGTTCACGCCGCGTGCGAAATGCTTGGCTTGGATCCGTTGCACGTCGCGAATGAAGGCCGGTTCGCCGCTTTTGTTGCGGAGAACGACGCGGAACGGGCCTTGGAAATCATGCGCAGCCACGAAGCCGGAGCCGGTTCGGCGCTCATCGGCAAAGTGACGGGACGTTCCAATCCGATGGTGGTTCTAAAAAGCCGCATTGGCGCGAACCGGATTCTCGACATGCCCAGCGGGGAGCAGTTGCCGCGAATTTGTTGACTGCCGGCATGGCTCAACTGCGGCGGGGCGACAAAGATTTTGCGTTCAGCGAAAACTCGTCGCCAGCCAGAAAACGCCCACGCCCAGTGCGGCCACGCCGCAGGTCGTCATCAGACCGCGATAGATCAATTGTCCACGCCCGGCGAAACGCACCGTCATGCGGCCAAGCCCCCACGAGAACAACGCCATCGCCGCCACCGTTCCCAGACCGAAAGCCAGCAGGTAGGCCGTCGCCAAAGCCCCGGTCGGGAACGCCAGCGCCGGCAGCACGCCCAGAAAATGTGAACTCCCCGCCAGGCCGTGCAGCGTGCCGATGCCAAACGCCACATGCGTGTGCCGGTGGCGCGACGCTGTTTCCGGTGCGTGCCCGTGATGATGCGTGTGGATGTGGATGTGCCGGTCGCCGTCGTGCTCGTGCTGGTGCGTGTGGATTTTATTTTTGAAGGCCTGGTGCAAAGCCCAGAGGCCGATGCCGAACAGCATCACACCCACCAAACGTTCGCCCCAGGACGACAGCCATTCCACCGGAATCAAGTCCCGCAGCCACAGCGAAAGCAGGCCGACAACCGCGACGCCCGTAGAATGGCCGAATCCCCACCGCACGCCATGAATCCACGCACGCCGGGGTTGGCGCACCGCCAGTGGCGCGACTGCGGAGAGATGATCAGTCCCTGTCCAGACATGGATGAACCCCGCCAGCAAACCAGTTAGAACGGCAATCATAGTCAACGTTTACCCTGCCAGCTTTCCGCATGAAACCAAATCCAGCCAAACCCCCGTTGGCAAAACATTACCAATTCCTGCCAAATCAATCCGGATAGCCAGCCGGATGTTGTTTGTGCCACGCCCACGCGGTCGCCACGATGTCCTCGATTTTCGGATACAGCGGTTTCCAGCCAAGTTCGGTGAAGGCCTTGTTGGCGGCGGCCACGAGCTTGGGTGGATCGCCCGCACGGCGCGGCTTTTCAATCGCCGGAATTTTTTTGCCCGTGATCTTTTCGCACATCGAAACCACTTCGCGCACGGAGTAGCCGTCGCCGTTGCCAAGGTTGAAAAAGCCGCTTTTGCCCGGTTGCAAGCCCAGAATGTGCGCCTGCGCCAGATCCTTGACGTGGATGTAATCGCGGATGCAGGTGCCGTCCGGCGTCGGATAATCCGTGCCGTAAATCTCAACGTGCGGTTTCCGGCCGAGCGCGACGAACAGCACGTTCGGAATCAGATGCGTCTCGATGCGATGATGTTCGCCGAACTTCTCGCTCGCCCCGGCGGCGTTGAAATAGCGGAATGCGATGAAGTCCAGTTTGTATATCTCCCGATACCAGATGAGCACCTTCTCAAACATCAGCTTCGCCTCACCGTAGGGATTGATCGGGTGCTGCGGCAGATCTTCCGTCATCGGCACGCGATCCGGCGGACCGTAGGTGGCGCAGGTGGAGCTGAAAACAAATTTCTTCACGCCGCATTCCACGGCGGCGTCGGCCAGCTTGAGCGCGTTGACGAGGTTGTTGTGGAAATATTTTTGGGGGTCGGTCATGGATTCGCCCACGAGCGCGCTGGCGGCGAAGTGCATGACGGCGCCGGCCCTGGCATCGCGCAGGGATTGTTTCACAAGCGCGGAATCGCGCAAACAGCCTTCCACGAATTTCGCGCGCGGATCCACCGCCGAGCGGTGACCTTCGGTGAGATTGTCAAAAACCGTGACCTGATGCCCGGCGTTGAGAAGTTCTTCGGTGCAAACCGAACCGATGTAGCCCGCGCCGCCGGTGACAAATACGTTCATGCGGACAGTGTAAAATTTATTGCCCGCGTTAAAAGTTCAAAATGAAAAAGCCGCCGTGCGTCCGCAGACGCGACGACGGCTTGAAACCAATCGGCGGATTCTAGAACCAACCTTTTTTGTTCGTGATGTAGGTGTTGACGAAATCCTCGTCGCTCTTTGTGAGATAGATGATGCCCTCAATCAGCCCGATTATCCCCATCAGCGATGCTCCGACGCCACAGGTGAAAATGCCCACCACAATCGAAACTGCCAGCATGATAATTCCTTCCGTCGTGTAACCGAGGATGAATTTGTGAATGCCCAGCGCACCGAGCAGGATGCCACAGATTCCGGCGACGATTTTTTTGTCAGCTCCAGCAGGTTTTTCGCTCATGTGGGTTTCCTTTATTTCGCGCTCTTTTATGCCTTTTCCAAAAAAGAGTCAACGCGAAATTAAATGGAATCATGCGATGATCATGAATTTTTAAACTGCGGATGCGCCTGAAGTTTTTCCCATGACTCCGCGCTCAAAGGCGCGATGCGATAAACCGGCTCGGCCATCGGTTCGGCGCTGTGGGAACGGCGGGCCCGTTCCAGCCAGCGGCGGTCAAGCGGCTCGGTGAGCAAACTCAAATCGTTTGCGGCAATCGTGGTTTCCTCCTTCTCACCGGTGGCGTGGCCGACACCGACAAAAAATCCCGCGAGCAGCAGGGTGACGCGCAGGATCGTGCTGCGCGAATACGTCGGCAGCGCGCACGGGCGTTGCGGGTCGAGCATCTGGAAAAGGTTCGTGAACAGCGGCAGCGTCCACATCGCCGGATTCCTGGCCGGCGAATAGGCATCGAACAAGATCGCATGCGGCGGCGGAAGAAGAATTTTGGCGGGGCGAGCGTCCTCGCGAGCTGGATTTGATTGATGGTGACCGGCTCGGCAGGAGTCCCGCCCCACCAATTGAGACGCTACCAGCGTCGGGAAATCGCCGTGGTGAAATTCCCAGTCCACCGATTGAGCGCCATCCTGAAATTTTACCCGATGTTCGCGCAGAAATTCTTTCAGACAATTTTCGTAGCCTCCAAAGTAGCCGAGATCGGCAGCGTGCTTCAGCGCGAATTCCAGCGGCTCCAGCGTATGATCGAAGCTCACAAGATGGATTTGGCACGCGATGTCCCGCGTGGCGCGCAGCACGGTGAGCGCGTTGGCCGCCGCACCGAGGCCGACATCCCAGATCACGAATTCGCCGGAATGATTCTGAAGCCGTTCGCGCAGCCGGAGTTGGTTGACGTAAAGCGCCTCCGCCTCGGCGACCGGCCCGACGACGGGATGAAACGTCTCGCCATCCGCGAGCGAACGCACGGAACAGATGCCGTTGTTCAGGCGGACGAGCTGGTAGCCGGAGTCGGTTTGCACGGTTTAGTTTTGCGCGAAACGCTGGCGGCGAAAAGAAAAACCGGCAACCCGCCCACACGGATTGCCGGTCCAACCCAAACCAAACCAACACCAAAATCAGAGCTGCGTCATCGCCTTGTCCAGCGCGGCGTAAAGCTGGTTCATCGTGGCTTCCGTTTCGTCGCCCATGTTGGAGAGACGGAACGTAAGTCCCTTGATTTTTCCGTAGCCGCCGTCAATCAGGAAGCCCTGATCCTTCACGAGCTTCTGCAATTTCGCCACGTCCACGATGCGACCGCCGGGACGCGCGCCGTTGCTGACGCAAGTGAGCGTGACCGATTCAAAACCTTTATCGGGATACAGATTAAAGCCGTGCTTCGCCGCCCAATCGCGCGTGAGCTGGTTGGTTTTCTTGTGGCGCGCGTAACGGTTTTCCAGACCTTCGGCGAAGAAATCGTCGAGCTTGGAACTCAACGCGTAGATGTGGCCGATGCTCGGCGTGCTGGGCGTCATGCTTTGCTCGGCGTTTTTCTGAAACTCCACGAAGTCGAAATAGTAGCCGCGATCCTTGGCCGTCGCCGCTTTCGCCAGCGCGGCGGGAGATGCGGCGAACACCGCGAGTCCCGGCGGCATGGCAAACGCCTTCTGCGTTCCAGCGAGCAGCACGTCAATGCCCAGTTCGTCGAACTTGATGGGCAGCGCGGTCAGCGAACTGACGGCGTCCACGATGAACATCACGTCCGGATATTTTTTCTTGAGCGCGGCGATTTCCGCCAGCGGACTCATCGTGCCGGTTGAAGTTTCATTGTGGATCAATGTGAGCGCGTCAAATTCGCCCGTCGCCAGTTTTTTATCAACCGCCTCGGCGCGGATGGGCGAACCCCACTCGACTTGCAGCGCCTCGGCCTGCTTGCCGCATTTCTTCGACACGTCGAACCATTTGTCCGAGAACGCGCCGCACATGCAGTTGAGGACTTTTTTCTGCACAAGATTGCGGATCGCGCCCTCCATCACGCCCCATGCGGACGAGGTGGAAAGATAAACCAGTTGCCTGGTGTAAAGCAGTTGCTGGAGCTGCGGCTGGATTTTCGCGTAAAGGTCTTTGAAGCCCTGGCCGCGATGGCCGATCATCGGCGAACAAAACGCCTTGAAGGTTTTTTCGCTGACCTCGACCGGTCCCGGAATGTGCAGTTTGACGTGTGCCATAATTGTTTGTGAAATTTTTCACAATCCGGCGTGAATGGCAAGCCGCGTTTTGAAAATTGTTGGCCGGCTGTGGTTGCCACAATCCGCTGCTCTGCAGCTAGAATGGGTTTGCGAACACGCCCCGGCAATCAAACGTGAAATTTAACGATGTTGATTTGCACCCATTTGTGATTATCCTGCGACCAATGTCTGCGACCACGCTTCATGAAATTGTGCCGGTGCTTCAGATGGCGACCGGCCCGGTGATCCTCATCTCCGGCATCGGCCTGCTGCTGCTCACCATGACCAACCGCCTGGGACGCACCATTGACCGGGCGCGGCAACTTTGCCGGGACCTGCCCGAATCCAGCGGCGAAAAGCGCGAGCAAAACCTGACGCAGATCACCATCATCTACCGGCGTGCCAAGGTCATCCGCTTGAGCATCGGGCTGGCGGGTTTCAGCGTGCTGCTCGTCTCCGCGCTCATAATCATTTTGTTTGTGGGCGCGCTGATGGACTGGCAGGCCGGTGTGTTCGTCGTTCTGGTTTTTATTGTGAGCATGGCCTCGCTGTTTGGTTCGCTGGTCGCGTTTCTCTACGACATCAACCTGGCGCTGCACGCGCTGCACCTGGAATTGCAGACCGTGAAGCCCGATGTCGGCTGAACATGCCGGCGCAATTTGCTTTTTAAGCGGCGGGGAAATCCCATGAAAATTCTTGTCATCGGTTCCGGTGGACGCGAACACGCCCTCGTCTGGAAACTCGCGCAGTCGCCGCACGTCACGCAGATGTGGTGCGCGCCGGGCAACGCCGGCATCGCGCAGGAGCGGCTGGCGAAAAATTCCTCTCCCGTCGAGTGTGTGAACCTCGGCGCGGAAGATTTGCCCGGTCTGCTCGCGTTCGCACAGGAAAAGAAAATCGCCCTCACCGTCGTCGGGCCGGACAACCCGCTCGCGCTCGGCATCGTGGATTTGTTTCAGTCGCACGGCTTGAAAATCTGGGGCGTGAACCAGAAGGCCGCGCAGTTCGAGTCGTCCAAGGTTTTCTCACAGAAGTTCATGGAGAAATACGGCATCCCCACGGCGGCGGCGGGAACTTTTTCCGACGCGACAGCGGCGAAGAAATTTTGCGCATCGCTCGGCGGCAGATGTGTCGTGAAAGCCGACGGCCTAGCGCTGGGCAAAGGCGTTTTGATTTGTGCGAACCAAGCCGAAGCCGAAAAAGCCGTGGACGAAATCATGGTCAGCAAAGCCTTCGGCACTGCAGGCGCTAATGTGGTTGTCCAAGAATTCCTCGAAGGTATTGAAGTTTCGCTGCACGCGCTGTGCGACGGCAAGAACGCGAAAATTTTCCCGACCTCACAGGATCATAAGCGCGCTCTCGACGGCGACCTTGGCCTGAACACCGGTGGCATGGGGACGTATTCGCCCACGCCATTCTTGACGGATGCGCAGCTTGCCGACACCGCACGCCAAGTGCTTGAACCATTCATGCGCGGCTGCGTGGCCGAGGGCATTGATTATCGCGGTCTGCTGTATCCCGGCGTGATGCTGACGAAGGCTGGCCCGAAGATTCTGGAGTTCAACGCCCGCTTCGGCGACCCGGAGACACAGGTTTATCTGACGCGCCTCGAAAACGACCTCGTCGAACTGCTCGATGCCAGCGCCAGCGGCACGTTGGCCCAACACGAATTAAAATGGAAACCGGAGGCCAGCGTGTGCGTGGTGATGGCCAGCGGCGGTTATCCGGGAAATTATCCGAAAGAAAAACTCATAACCGGCCTCGACGCCGCCAATGCGCTACCCCACACCAAGGTCTTCCACGCGGGAACGGCGTTGAAAGACAGCCAAATCGTCACAAACGGCGGCCGCGTCCTCGGCGTAACCGCGCTCGGCAAAGATTTACGCGCCGCCCAAGCCGCTGCCTACGCCGCCGTGGAGAAAATCCATTTTGACGGCGCGCACTTCCGCCGCGACATCGCGGCGAAGGCGTTGTAGCGGCGGGCGTCTCGCCTGCCGTAGAGGGCGCGCGTCCCGCCGCCCGGATTGGACGCACAAGTTTCTTACGACTCACAAAAAAGAGCGTGCTGGGAGTGCGTAAAGCTTTTTTCGCCGGGCGGGACGCACCGGCTCTACGGCAGGCGAGACGCCCGCCGCTACGGTGACTGTCGTCGCTCGTATGCGCTGCCCCATTTCCAATCTTCAGGAGATTTGCACAGGCGCGCTTTCACCGGGTTGTTCTCCACATAAGCCACCAGCCGTGCGCGTTCTGCATCGTCACGAATCCAGTGGTCGAAAGATTCCTGCTGCCAGAATTCTCCAGTGCGGCCCAGAAGCTTGTTGGCGGCTTTGCTCGTGAATGATTTCCAACTGTGCAGGATGTCGCTCAACGTGTGGCCCGGCATCGGCCAGACAACAGCATGAACGTGGTTCGCCATCACCACCCACGCACGAAGTTCGTAGCGCTGGCCGTTGAAATGTTTCAATGCGCCTGCGACCAGACCGGCAATTTCCGGTTTGCTCAACCAGCACGCGCCGTGTCCGGCGTCCAGCAGCGCCTCAACCTTGTCGCAATACCACGCGAGCAGTTGTTCCTCCTCGTGCCACGTCAGCGGGCTTTTGGCGGCGCGGGCTTGTTCGAGCATGACCTGGCGTTCGTGCTTCAACCGTGCGACTTCGTGGGCAGGCAAGGAATCAGCCAGCCGGAACGTGACGAAATAAACCGCGCCTTCCTTCTTCAAGTGCGGCAGTTTGCCGCGAAAATGCAATCCGGCAACCAGCGGGTTGGGTGGGTTGTCGGATTCGGGCATGAGGAAAAACTGTCAGGCAGCCGAACGAGCGGCAAGCGCGGAATGCGCTTGTAGCGTCAGGCATCTTGCCTGACGTAAAGGGCGCGCGTCCCGCCGCCCGGACTGGGCACACGAGTTTTTGAGAACTCACGAATGAATCGGGCACGCTGGGTTGTCGCGAGCTTTTTTCCGCCGGGCGAGACGCCCCGGCTCTACGGCAGGCGAGGACGCCCGCCGCTACAGCCGTGAGGGAGAAAACCCATTTTGACGGCGCGCAGTTCCGCCGCGACATCGCGGCGAAGGCGCTAATATAGTATTAGTTTTGTCGAAAATGGACACCTACTTCTGGCTGTTCCCGACTTCAATTTTCCACTCGTCTCCAACTTTCTGTAAGATTTGGTGAGAGATCCAAGTTCCTGTGCCTGGGCTGTTTTCTTCGATGAAAGCAAGATAGCGCTCGTTTCCAAGTGAAAATAGATCTCGCAGCTTGCTTTTTTCAAAAGATTGAATCTGGTCGGGATTCATGCGTGCATTTTCTTCATCATTTTGCGCTTCCTTGACTCGCGCAAGTTTAGCTTCTTGCGAAGTGCCATCGGGAAATTCCCACGTTCTCAAGATACCATCGATATTACCAGCGCACTGCGCCCATATCCAAGTTTGAAGTAAAGCCGCTGGCGTCGAAGTCCCGGCATCCGACGCAAGCCGGCTCACAATAATGTTTGTGGAATCAGAAAATTGAGCGAGATCAACCGGTTTTAATGCAATCCAATTGGGTTGCCAATTTGGATCAGTCGTTTGTAGATGACCTTTGTCTGTCTTCATCGTTGGCAGCAAATTTTCAGTATTCCTCAATCGCGTCACTTCGCCGCGTAATTTCCAAAGCTCCGTCTGATTTGGGTTCGATTTCAATTGGTTATTTTCCGCGAGCAATGACGTCAGCCGGTTGGTCGCATCATCGTGCTCGCGTTGCAATTGCTGGATTTGTTCGGCCAGCGGCGCTTGTTGTTGCTGAAGCGTCTGGTTTAGTTCTCGCAGTTGCGCGGCTTGGCGGGCTTCGTAGATTCCCGCGCCGGCAAGCACGGCAACGGTAGCGGTAACGAGAGTTTTCTGGAGCGTAGTCATAGCAATGGTTTTGGTGGCGGCAATTATGGCTGAAGTGTGAACGACGGTTCCCGCGAGCGCGCCAGCGGAAATTGTAACAGCCAAGCCAACCGGCGCGGCTTGGACGGCGTTCGCGGAAATGACGACGGCAATTCCGCCCGCGCCAATCGTGACGTTGCGCTTTGAGAAAAATTCGCGCAGGCGTTCCACGGCGCGGCTCACGCGTTTCTGCGCGGCGTCATCATTCGTGCCCAAAGCCTCGCCAACTTCTCGCAGGGTTTTGTTTTCAAAAAAGCGGAGCAGAATCGCGCTGCGGTCGGTTTCGTCAAGCGCGGCCATCGCGTCGTCCAGCAGCGGTTCAATTTGCGTCCAGTCGTTGGCGGTCGCATTCATGTTGGTCATCTCCACGGCGATCTGTTCGCGCAACTGACGGCGGGATTCTTTCCGCACCACGTCAATCGCCGTCCGGCACGTCACCCGATAAAGCCACGCGGTCAAAATGGTGTCCGGCTTCAATTTGCCGGCATTGCGCGCAAGGTCGGCGAAAACGGATTGCGCCACTTCCTCGGCCAGTTGCGGCGAACGCACCTGCCGTAGCGCGGCAGAATGGACGAGGTTCACATGGCGCTGCACGAGCGCGGTGAAGGCGTCCTGTGATTTTTCCCGCGCAAACTGTCCCAGCAAATCCAGATCGCTTGTCATTTTCATAAGCATATCGTCGCCGACCGGCGAAATCCGACAGAAAAATTGTAGCAGCCGACGTAAGGAGGCTCATTTTGAACGTAGAATGAAGAAACAAAGTCAGAGCCTCGTCACCCCGGCTGCCACGAAAACTGTCGCCGCTTTACTTTTTCAATTTTGCTCCGCATTTTAACCGCCTGATGACACGACGTTTTTTGAGTCTTTTCGCAATTCTGCTGGCAACCGCCAGCTTGCTCCACGCGGACACGACGAATGCCACGCTGGTTCAATCGGCCATTCTGGAAAACAACGTGGCATATCTGCGCGTCGGCCAGGTTGAAAAAAATCTGGCGGAAGGAATCAGCGCAGCCCAGCACGCACCGGCAACCACGAATAAAATCATCGGCACGATCCTGGATCTGCGGTTCGCGGACGGCGACGATCTGGCGGCGGCAAAGGCGGCGGCGGATCTGTTCGCGGGACAAAAACTGCCGCTCGCAATCCTGGTGAACAGCCAGACGCGCAGCGCTGCGGCGGCTTTGGCAACGAGCTTGCGGGAAGCACGCGACGGCCTGATTCTGGGCGGCGCGGCGGGGGAGTTGAAGCCGGACATCGCCGTGACAGTGAATGCGGCGGACGAGCGCGCGTTTTTCAAAAATCCCTACGCGGCGACGGTTCCGGCCGAGACGAATTCCAGTCCGGCCACGAATAATTTTCCGCAGTTCATTGACCACACCAGCGAGGCGGACCTGGTGCGCGCAAAAATCAAGGACGGCGAACAGGATGAAGATTCCCTGCCGTCGCGCCCGGCCGAGCCGCAAAAACCTTTTATTCACGACCCGGTTCTGGCACGGGCGGTGGATTTGATCAAGGCGCTCGTCATCGTGCGCCAGCCGCGCCGCTGATTTCGGATTGACGGCTGGCCGTTCACAAATCACTTTGAATCTTCGCGCAGGATGAAAACCATTTTGTTCATTTGCACCGGCAACGTCTGCCGCAGCCCGATGGCCGAGGCTCTGTTCCGCCGCGCCGTCCAGGGACGCGGCGAGTTCCGCGTGTTTTCGGCGGGCATCGGCGCGATGGACGGCCAGCCGCCGACGCCGCATTCCGTGCGGGCGATGCGCGAACTGGGCGTGGATATTTCCGCGCAGCGCAGCCGGATGCTCACGGCGGATCTGGTGCGCCAGGCGGACATCATCCTGGGCATGACGCACAGCCACATGGACACGGTGGCGCTGCTGTATCCGCCAGCGGCGGAAAAAACTTTTTTGCTGCGCGAATTTGACGAGACGCTCGAACCGTATGAAAAAGACATCAGCGACCCCATCGGCAGCCCTTATGAAATATATGTGGAATGCCGCGACCAGATCGAACAAGGCATCGCTTCACTTTTGAAATTTATGGAACAACACAACTTTTTAACCGGCACGCACGCAACGCAAACGGCGTCGGCCGTGAACTTCGCGCTTGGCGCGGACCACGGCGGCTTTGAATTGAAGGAAACGCTCAAGGCGCATCTCCGCGCGCGCGGCCTGACCATCCTGGATTTCGGCGCGAAGGCGAACAACCCAGCGGATGATTATCCCGATTTCGCGCAACCGGCGGCGATGGCCGTGGGCGATGGCCGCGCCGAGCTTGGCCTGCTCGTCTGCACCAGCGGCGTCGGAATCTGCATCACCGCCAACAAGGTCGCCGGCGTCCGCGCCGGTGTGGCTGAAGATGTGGAAACCGCCGCTCTCATGCGCCAGCATAACGACGCAAACGTGCTTTGTTTGAGCGGAAAAAAAGTTTCGCTCGAAGCCGCAAAAAAAATCCTTGATGCGTTCATCGCCGCGAAATTCGAGGGCGGCCGCCACGAACGCCGCGTGCTGAAAATGGACGCGAAATTCGCGCCCGCCAACTTGCGTTTGCGCAATGTGGATCCCGAAATCGCCGCGGCGATTGACCACGAACGCCAGCGCCAGCAGGAAAACATCGAGCTGATCGCCAGCGAAAATTTTGTCAGCCCCGCCGTCATGGAGGCGCAAGGCTCGGTGCTGACGAACAAATACGCGGAGGGTTATCCAAAAAAACGCTGGTATGGCGGCTGCGAAAACATAGACACAATCGAGCAACTGGCGATTGACCGCGCGAAAAAATTGTTCGGCGCGGAACACGCCAATGTCCAGCCACACTCCGGCTCCGGCGCGAACATGGCCGTCTATTTCGCGTTCCTGAAGCCCGGCGACAAGATGCTCACGATGGATTTGAGCCACGGCGGACATCTGACGCACGGCAACAAGGCGAATTTCTCCGGCAAGTTTTTTGAGATCGTCCACTACGGCGTGAACAAGGAAACCGAGCGGATTGATTACGACCAGATCGCCACCATGGCGCGTGAACACAAGCCGAAGATGATCACCATCGGCGCGAGCGCGTATCCGCGAATCATTGATTTCAAGCGCATGGGCGAAATCGCCCGCGAAGTCGGCGCGTATCTGCTCGCGGACATCGCGCACATCGCCGGCATGGTGGCAGCGGGAATTCATCCCAGCCCGATGGAACATGCGGATTTCGTGACGACCACGACGCACAAGACGTTGCGCGGCCCGCGCGGCGGTTTGATTTTGTGCCGTGAAAAATACGCGAAGGAAATTGATTCCATCGTCTTCCCCGGCATCCAGGGCGGACCGCTGGAACACGTCATCGCCGGCAAGGCCGTTTGCTTTCACGAAGCGCTGCTACCTTCATTCAAAAACTATCAGCAGCAGATCGTGAAGAACGCCGCCGCGCTTGCCGACGGCATGAAGCGCAACGGCTACCGCCTCGTCAGCGGCGGCACGGACAATCATTTGATGCTCGTTGACGTGGGCGCAAAAGGCGTCACCGGCAAGGACAGCCAGATCGCGCTCGACGAAGCGGGCATCACGGTCAACAAGAACACGATTCCGTTTGAGACGCGCTCGCCCTTCCAGGCCAGCGGCATCCGGCTCGGCTCGCCGGCCTGCACGACACGCGGCATGAAGGAAGCGGAAATGGCCGCGATTGCCGACATGATTTCCGAGGTGCTGCTGGACATCAAAAATGTCGAAGCCGCGCACAAAGTGCGTAATCGTGTGCGCGAGTTGACGGCGAAGTTTCCGCTGCCGTATTGAAAGCTGCGGAGCAGCGGCAGAAAGTAGCCCACGGTGCAACCGTGGGTAATCGCATCGAATGTGAATCAGCCCCGGATGGGGCGAAAGAAATTTTCAAACGCCGGGAAATTTTCTGCCGCCCCTGCCGGGGCTTTGAAATTTTTAACCGATGAAACCCACGGTTGCGCCGTGGGCTATTTTCTGACGCACCGCCGGTGCTGGAAAAGGCGCGGGGCGCGGACGGACGGCGAAATTTCCGCTGCCTTATTGATTGGGCGGCGAAATTATGCGCTGACTTTCCCAGCCGTCGAAATTCCCATCTGGCTCCGTGTGAACTTCGGCATGGCCGTCGGCAAAACCATAAGTCTTCATCCATTTGCCGTTAAGCGCCTGCCAAGCCTGCTTTTCTTTGAGCACAATAGTCGCCGACGGATTTGCAATGTTGGCAATCGAACCCTGGTAAAGCATGTCAAAATTTGTTTCAATTTGATTCATGTAATCATCTTTCATATACCGTGACGCCTGCGCAAAATTAGTCGGAAATTCTTCGTGATTGTCGCTCGCAAACATAATGAACGCGAGGACTCCCTGTTTGGCATCGTTCAATTTTTGGATGGCCGCCTTTTGTTGCTGTTCTTCAGCGTCAATAATCGCCTGCTGTTGAACGCTGGCGTCGCGTTGCGAAGTTTGCAATTGCCGATTTTCTTCGCGCAATCTTCCGAGTTCGTTTATTTGCTGCCGCAACACGCCAACTTCACCGCGCAATTTCAGCAATTCGTTGAATTGTTTATCCGAAAGTGATTTAGAATCACCAGACGCCGCAAGCCGATTTGAAAGGTTTTCGTTGTCCGTTTGCAGTTGTGCGACTTGCTGCGCCAGCGCAGCGTTTTCCGCGCGCAGTTTCTCCTGCGTTTGATGTTGAACAACGATTGCCGTAGTTGCACCGACCACGACGAGCGCGCTGAAGGCGAGTTTTAATTTGGTCGCAGTCATAATTTTCATAAGCGTAAAAGTTGTTCCGGTTCCCGCAATCGTGATGGAAGCCGTCGTCAGCGCCACGGCCAGATTCGCAGGTGCCATTTGCACGGCGTTCGCGGAAATCACGGATGCCAGCGCCGCCGTGGCCGCGACGCCCCGTCGCGCAAAAGCCGTCCGCAGTTTCTCCAGCGCGCGTTCCACCCGCATCCGCGCGGCGTTTTCGTTGAGGCCGAGTTTTGCGCCGACTTCGGCAAACTGCCGGTTTTCAAAGTAGCGCAGCAAAATGGCTTCGCGGTCGGTTTCCTTGAGTTCGTGCATGGCGTCATCGAGCGTCGGGCGAAGTTTTTCCCAATCGGTGTCTGGCGCGGTTTCGGAAGTTGGTTCGCGCATAAATTTTTCCTCGCGGTCGCGCCGGCGATTTTCTCCGCGAACAATTTTGGCGGCGGCAAAATGCGCGCTGGTGTAAAGCCAGCCGGTCAAAGTTTCGCGGCAAGCGAGCGAACCGGCCTTGCGCGCGAGGTCATTGAAAACAGTCTGCGCCACGTCCTGCGCGAGGTGCGCGTCGCCGTTGGCCTGCCGGAGCGCGGCGGAATAGACGAGATTGACGTGGCGGCGGACGAGTTCGGCGAAGGCGGCTTCAGAACGGGTCGCGGCAAATTGGCGGAGCAGTTCGGCGTCGGTCGTCATTTTCAAGTTATAGCACCCGGCCAAATGAAAACCGCACAAAAAATGTTGTAGTGTCGGCGCTGCGCGCCGATTTCGAGCCACAGGCTCGACGCTACAAAAAATCAGGTTTGACTTGGCGGCGTGGGTGCGTCAGTGTGTCCGCGAACTGACTGCAAGATTTCCCCCGTTGATTTGAGGAAAATCTCGGCTAGCTACGGCGGCAACCATTCCATTTTGAACCAATCCAGCCGTTTGGCGTCCAATGCGTGACTGCCATTACGACCATTGACCGCCGGGAGGCATTTGAAATCCCAGCCAGTTTTATCAAACAATTTTAATCATTTAATTTATGGCCAGAGTCCCAACAAAAAAGCCCAAGGCAAAAGCGGCGGAACCAGTGGAACAACCCATCGTGGCGGCACCGGAACCGCCGGCATCCGAACCCGCAGTGACAGATGCCGCCGCCGGGCAGGAATCGTCCGAATTACAGCCGCCGTCCACGCCAGTCGAGCCGACCCATGACCGCGAAGAACCGCGCGGCGAGGACCGGCGCGGGCATCAGCGCGACAAGATCGCCGCTTCCATCAACATCGCCAAGCTTCAGGCGATGAGCATGACGGATTTGAACAACATGGCGCGCGAGCTGGGCGTGGAAAATTTTGGCACGATGCGCAAGCACGAGGTCATCTTCCACATCCTCCAGAAAAATGCGGAGCGGGCGGGCGTGCTGTTTTCCGAAGGCGTGCTGGAAGTGCTGCCGGAGGGTTTTGGGTTTCTCCGTTCGCAGAGCTTCAATTACCTGCCCTGCCCGGAGGACATTTACATTTCGCCTTCGCAAATCCGCCGCTTTGACTTGCAGACCGGCAATCTGATCGCGGGACAAATCCGGCCGCCGAAGGAAAAGGAAAAGTTTTTTGCGCTGCTCAAGGTCGAGGCCGTGGACGGCGAGGAGCCGGACAAAGCGAAGGACAAGACGCATTTTGAGAACCTCACGCCGCTGTTCCCGAACAAGCGGTTCATCCTCGAAACCGCGCCGGAAGAATTGAACACGCGCGTTCTGGATCTGGTCTGCCCGATCGGCAAAGGCACGCGCGGATTGATCGTCGCGCCGCCGCGCACGGGCAAAACCGTTTTGATGCAGAAGATGGCCAACGCCATTCTCAAAAACAATCCGGAGACGTATCTGTTCATCCTGCTGATTGACGAACGCCCCGAAGAAGTCACGGACATGGAACGTTCCTGTAAAGGCGCGGAAGTCATCAGCTCGACATTCGACGAACCGCCGGAACGCCATGTGCAGGTGGCCGAAATGGTCATCGAAAAAGCCAAGCGCATGATCGAACACAAGCGCGACGTGGTGATCCTGCTCGATTCCATCACGCGGCTGGCCCGCGCCTACAACACAGTGCAGCCACATTCCGGCAAGATACTATCCGGCGGCGTGGATGCGAATGCGTTGCACAAGCCGAAACGCTTTTTCGGCGCGGCGCGAAACATCGAGGAAGGTGGCTCACTCACCATCATCGCGACCGCGCTCGTGGACACCGGCAGCCGCATGGATGAAGTCATCTTTGAAGAATTCAAAGGCACCGGCAACATGGAGGTTCATCTGGACCGCGGCCTGGTGGACCGGCGCATTTTCCCGTCCATCAACGTCGAGCGTTCCGGCACACGCAAAGAGGAATTGCTCTATCACCCCGACGAATACAGCCGTGTGGTGCTGCTGCGCCGCGCGCTCACGGGCGTGCCGCCGGTCGAGGCGATGGAACTGCTGCTGGGCAAGCTCAAGAAACACCGGAGCAACATCGAATTCCTGCTCGGCATGAGCGTTAGCTGATGGTGCAAGCGCAACTCGTAACAAAATAAGACTTGGCAATGTCCGATGAAGGGTGGCCTTACGGTGCCACGGGGCAATTGAAGCTCACGCAACATGGCGCGCTGCAAATCAGCATCACGCCCAGCATCACCAACCTGTATGCCAACGCCAGCGTGACGCTTTCCAAAAACTACGACGGCATCGCCACGAACGAAGATCACGGCGACATTCGCGTGATTGCCTTTAACAGCGCAACAAACGGCTGGCGGGACGTTCCCTTCGACACGGACTTGAACAGCTACTTTTCGCCAGCCGGCACGAACAGCGCTTACAACCAGTTTTATGTCGAGGGTCTGGCGCTTGGCGCGGTGAAGTTGCAAGTGCAACTCGGCGGCGACACATACGCCGAGCAGGCGATTGAAGTTTGCACGCACACGAGCAAGACGAACTGGCAGCAGGAAGTGCGGAATGAGATTTATTTCGACACGGGCGGCACGGTGGCGATTGAAAATTATCTGGCAGGCAATGGCTTTATGAACAACCGCACCAATATGATGGGAGTATATTCGTTCTACGAGAAATTGTTCACGAACCGGCCAACACAATTTTATTGGGCAGGCTTGGCAAAGCTGGCCGGTGCGCCGGTGTATGCGGGGCTGAGCGATGCAGAGTATGTGAAGCAAGGTTTGTTTGTAGCTGGTTTCCTTGCGCCAAACGGAGCTAACATTCCATTTCAAATCTTGTCGCCAAAAGCGGGTCAGTTTCAGCAGATATTAATCGGCATGAACATTGATATTTACAGCGACCTTGCCTGGCAGTTTGAAGCCTATCGCATGGGCGGACTATGCGCGCTGGAGGACATCGCCATTGCCCCGGGTAGTGGAGGATTACTGGATATTGAAGCGTGGCAATTCATTGATCAGGGTGTCCGACAGAACGATTCTTCACTCGTGCAAAAAGGGAATAGGCAACTTTTACAAAGGGAACAAAGAGATATTCTCAAAAAAGGCTATGCGGATTTGAGCAATCTTTTCCCCGGAACAACTCCGCTAATGTCCGTTCTGGCGGAGAATCCCGTGCCAGGTGGCCCAAGTTTTTCAGCACTTGAACCGGGTGGCAACATAGCTAATTATTTGTATCGTTGGGATTGGATTACACGCTCTGGCACTGGCGTTTCGGACAGCGGTATGTGGCCGTTGTGGTTGTCGGTGTCTCAATCCACCCGCTTGCAATGGGTAGCTCAACCACTTCAGGCACGAGCTGCGGATTACTCCGAAGCGGTTAGATTGCTTAACTTGCCAGTGCAATAAAGCCATGAAAAAATATTTTCTTGTATTCATTGCTGCGGCTTGTGTCTGTGTTGTCTATCTGATTTGGCATTACGAACGAGAGCGGGTCGCCACCGCTCCGTCGCTCAAAAATGCCTCATCCAATTCAACTAAAGTGGCAGCAAGCCCAGTCACGACAACCGTCTTAACAGCGATTGTAAGCACTCAAGCTGTTTTTGGAATGTCGCAGACGAACACATCATCGTTGGACAGCACTGCAATAGTTCAAATTGAAAGCCTTGCTGATTTGAAAGAGAAAATCGCCAGCCTGAAACTTCTGGAAGCAGACAAGTATGACCAAGTGTGGGTCAGCGACGGAATACCGCTGGTATTCGAGATAAAAGGGAAAAACGATAAAGCAATTCGTTTTGTGGCAGATTTTGTAGAAGCAACGTCTGACCCTGAAGGCGGTAGAATTTGGAAACTGGAACTGCACAGTCCCAACATGAGCATCGAAGAATTACGTCCATTAGGGATTCAATTGCATGAGATGCTCAAGATAGACCCGCAACCTTTTTTAAGTTGGGCTGACAAAGTGGGAAATGCTTGGGTGGATTCGCCACTTTACTATAACGGTGAACCGGCAGTTCCTGCTGGAGAAAAACGGTTTAGTTTTGGTGTATTGCACACTTACAACGATGAAAGGCCATGGTTCGTCAGGTTTTTAATCACAAGCCGATAGGCTCCATGAAAAACTCTTTAGTCATTTATATCTTTTGCCTTTGCTCCATCTTCGGCGCATTGCGAACGGCTCGCGGCCAAGCTTCGCTCATTGACCCCTCTTTTTTGGTTGGCGTGGGAGCGAATGGGGCGGCGAACAGCATCCTTTTGCAAAGTGACGGAAAAATTTTGGTCGGCGGCGAATTCACGGTGATTGCAGGCCACACCAATTCCTGTCTAGCTCGCCTAGAAAACAATGGTCAGATAGACAAATCATTTGCCGCTGACACTGACGGCACAGTCTGGCGCTTGCTGGAACAGCCGGACGGCAAAATTTTGGTGGCTGGTGAGTTCACCTCCCTGCAAGGCGTGGAGTGTTATCACCTCGGCAGACTGCTGACCAACGGTCTGGTTGACCCGGATTTTCAGGGCGGGACAAATTTTGTTGATGACGATGGTATCTTCACCATCGCCCTTCAGCCTGATGGAAAAATTCTGGCGGCCAGTTTTGACTACAACAGTTACACATTCCGCTTATTGCGGTTGAATACGAACGGCACGCCGGACGTTACGTTCGCCAGTGATATTTCTTTTGGTGAAATTGTCCACGCCATTTTGGTTCGCGCAGATGGAAATATTTGGGTCGGCGGGGCTTTCAATTGGGTAAATTACCAGCCATTTCCGGGTTGTGCGGTTTTTGAACCGGACGGCCAACTTGCGACCAATCTCGTTTCCGATTTCACTTTTAATTCCGATGTTTTTTCATTCAACGAATTGCCTAATGGGAACATCTTGGTGGGAGGATTGTTACAACTTACAAATGCAAACACGACGAAATATCTGATTCAAATGACGCCGCAAGGCAAGTGGGACACCAATTTTGTTCCGCCCGCTTTTGACAACGGGACTTCCCCAACTGATTTCATCACTTCGGTAGTGGTGCAGCCGGATGGAAAAATTGTGGCTGGCGGTAGTTTTTATGATGTTGGCGGATATTGGCGGCGGCAAATCGTGCGGCTGGATTCACAAGGCCATGTTGATCCATGCTTTGATCCGGGACTTGGGTTGATTGGTTTTGACTGGGCGCAAACAATCGTCCGCCAGCCGGACGGACGCATCCTTGTCGGCGGCAGATTTCCCTCCACTGAATTAAACGGGCCGGCGAACATTGAAAGATTGCTGCCTTCTGGGGACTGCGATGCCACACGGGTTTATTTGCGAAGTGTTCCTGAAAACAATGCCTACTTTGTTGCCGGAACGTATCCGCCCGGCGGAACAAACTTCCTTCAGTTTTCCACCAACTTGGTTGATTGGGCGAATATTGACATGACCACCGGTTCTTATTTGTTTCATTCATTTCCGGCGACTGACACGTCAGCAACCCCATCGGCATTTTTTCGAGTTAAAAAAGTATATTAGCGACGGGTTGCCCGCCATGCTGGCAACCCGCTTTGTTGCGCGAACGACACGTTGCCTTTGAGCTTGACGGCAGACTCCCAAAAAATTATCTTAACCGCCAAGAACGGTAAAGTTTGCTGGTTCGGCCAGCGCGAAAGTCGGATGATACCACATCTCCGGCTTTTTTGTTCGCCAGATGCAGACGCCGTGTTGAGCCATGAATGCTGAAATTTTAGCCGGTTTGGAATTTTATGAGCGGGAAAAAGGCATCAGCCGCGACGTCCTCGTCGCGGCGGTGCAGGAAGCCCTGTTGTCTGCCGCCAAGAAGGCGGTCGGCCCGGCGCGTGAATTGCGCGTCGTCACCGACCCCAAGACTGGCGACATCAAGGCTTTCGCCAAGCTCATCGTTTCCGAAAAGGTCATTTCCCAGCACGACCAGATTTCCGTGTTCGACGCGCGCCGCATCAAGCCGGACGCGCAGGTCGGCGACGAAGTTGAAAAGGAAGTCACACCCACCGGCTTTGGCCGCGTGGCGTCGCAATTCGCCAAGCAGGCGCTGATGCAGAAGATCCGGCAGGCGGAAAAAGCGCTTATTTTCACCGAATTCAAGGATCGCGTCGGCGACATCATCAGCGGAACCGTCCGCCGTTTCGAGCGTTCAGACGTGATTTTGGATCTGGGCAAATACGAGGCGTTGCTGCCGAACCGCGAACGCGTGCCGACCGAGGAATACCAGGTGGGCGAACGCATCCGCTGCTACGTCAAGGCCGTCGAAGAAGGCGCGCACGGGCCGGAAATCATTTTGTCCCGCGCCGATCCGCGCTTCATCATCAAGCTTTTCCAGTTGGAAGTTTCCGAAATCAACGACGGCACGATTGAAATCAAAGGCATCGCGCGGGAACCCGGTTTCCGCACGAAGATGGCGGTATATTCGCGCGACCCGAAAGTTGATCCGGTCGGCGCGTGCGTCGGAATGCGCGGCCAGCGCGTGAAAAACATCGTCCGCGAACTGAATAACGAAAAGGTGGACGTGATTCCCTGGTCGGCGGACGTGAAAACCTTCATCACGAAAGCTCTGGAGCCGGCGCAGTTGAAAAGCATCACGCTGGACGAGGCCCGCAAGCGGGTGAAAATTTTGGTGGGCGAAGACCAGTTGTCCCTGGCCATCGGCAAGCGCGGGCAGAACGCGCGGTTGACGGCCCGGCTCACCGGCTGGGAAGTGGACATTGACGCCGAACACATCGTCACGAAGGGCTTCGATGAAAAAGTGGCCGAAGCCGTCGATCTGCTCGCAGCCATTCCGGGCGTGACCCGCGAACAGGCCGATGCGCTGGTCCATGCCGGTCTGACCCGGATCGAAGATTTGTTGTCGGCGGAAGCCAGCGACATCGCGGACATCCCGCAGATCGGTGAAAACGCGGCGGCGATTTTGGAAGCCGCGCGCGCCGAAGCCGGACGCCGCCTGTTGCCTGTCGGTGAAACGCCTGTGAACAGTTGATTTTATGACGCCGACCGGAACAGCGTTCATTCGCGCGATTTAGCCATGAAGGCCAATCGCACATTCTGGCCGGTGATGGTGGAAAAAAATTATGCCCGTTCGGATTTACGACATCTCGAAGAAGCTCGGTCTGGAGAACAAGGCCATCATCTCCAAGGCCAAGTCATTGGGCATCGCCGCCGCCAAAGTGGCGTCCAGCTCGCTGGATAAAATCAGCGCCGAGTGGCTGGAAGAAGAACTGATAAAGGATCACCCTGAAGTCGCCGCCCGGCTGGCGCCAAAAGCCACGCCGGAGCCGCCCAAGCCCGCGCCCGTCGAGGAAAAAATCGTCCTGATCACCGCCCCGCCGCCGGAACCCGAGCCGGAAATCATCCCCGAACCGGTCGCGGTCGAAACAACGGCTGAAGTTGAATCTGCATCATCCGGGGTTGTTGCCGAAGAATCAAAAATTCCGTCCGCCCCGCCCGCGCCACCCGCTCCGCCCGTGGTGAAAGTCGGCGATAAAGTCGGCTTCATCCAACTGGCTCAACGTCCGCCGCCGCGCAGCAGTGAAAAATCCGGCCAGGCCAAATCGCCGCCACCACGTCCCGGCACTCCGCCGCAGCGTCCGGGTGCGCCGCAACGGGGTGATTTCCGTCAAGGCAACGGCCAGCGCCAGCAGTTCGGTGGCCGCCAGGGTGCGCAACAGCAACGCGAACCGGCCAGGCCCGTCACGCCGGCACAGCCAAAATTTATCGCGCCGGTCGGTGGCGAAGTCATTATCATCAAGCCGCCGATCATCGTCCGCGAACTTGCCACGCAGCTTAAGCAGAAGCCGTTCAAGATCATCGCCGACCTGATGGGCCTGGGTGTTTTTGCCACGGTGAACCAGGCGGTTGACGAAAAAATCGCCCAGCAGCTTTGCGCAAAATACGGTTTCCGTTTTGAAGTGGAAAAGCGCGAGCGCGGCGCCGGCGTGGTTCACGCGCCCGTCCAGGAAGTCGAGGTTGACACCGAGGACAAGCCGGAGCAGCTCAAACCGCGCGCGCCGGTCGTCACGATCATGGGTCACGTTGACCATGGCAAAACGTCGCTGCTCGATGTCATCCGCAAGGCGAATGTCGCCGCCGGCGAATCCGGCGGCATCACGCAGCACATCGGTGCCTACACAATTTCCGTCCCTCATCCCGACCACAAGAAAGGTCTCGCGCAGATCACCTTTCTCGACACGCCCGGCCACGCGGCGTTCAGTTCCATGCGCGCACGCGGCGCGAACGTCACGGACATCGTTGTGCTCGTGGTCGCTGCGAATGATGGCGTCATGCCGCAGACGCTCGAAGCATTAAGCCACGCGAAGGCGGCTAAGGTTCCGATTCTCGTCGCGGTCAACAAGATTGACCATCCGAACGCGAACCCGATGAAAGTCCGCCAGCAGTTGCAGGAAAAAGGGCTCGTGCCGGACGATTGGGGCGGTGAAACAATCTTCGTGGACGTCTCCGCGCTGACCAAAGTGGGCGTGGACAAATTGCTGGAAATGATTTTACTCCAGGCCGAACTGCTCGAACTCAAGGCGAATCCCGAGCGTAACGCCAAGGGCAATGTCATCGAATCTGGCGTCGAGCCCGGCGGCCCGACCGCGACGGTTCTCGTCCGCAAAGGCACGCTGCGCGTTGGCGACATAATTTTGTGCGGCGAATTTTACGGGCGCGTCCGCGCGTTGATCAACGAAGAAGGCCAGCGGCTCAAGGAAGCCGGGCCGTCCGTGGCGGTGCGCGTTCTCGGTTTGAACGGCGTGCCGGATGCGGGCCGGGAATTCATCGTGGTCGAGGACGAAAAAGCCGCGCGCGACAAGGCGGAGCAACGTTTTCTCAAAGACCGGGCGGAAGGTCACGAAAGCAAAAAGATCACGCTGGAAAATCTATTCGCCACGCTGGCCGCGAACCAGAGCAAAGTGCTCAAAGTGGTTGTCAAGGCCGACACGCAAGGCTCGGTCGAGGCGATTGTCGAGGCGCTCAACAAAATCGAGGCGGAAAAAGTTTCGCTGGAGATCATGCACAGCGACGTCGGCGCGATCAGCGAAAACGACGTGGCGCTCGCATCCGCATCCAGCGCGATCATCCTCGGTTTTCACACGCGCGTTGACAGCACCGCCGCCGAAAAGGCGAAGCACGCGGGCGTGCAGATCAAACTTTACGCGATCATCTACGAATTGATTGACCAGGTGAAGGAAGCCATGGCCGGCTTGCTCGATCCCGAAGCCAGGGAAACGATCACCGGCGTGGCCGAAGTGCGGCAGGTGTTTGAATTGTCCAAGGGCGTGCCGGTCGCCGGCTGCATGGTTTCCAGCGGCCGCATCGCCCGGGGCAAAGTTCGCGTGCGCCGCCGCAAGGACGTCATTTACGAAGGCATCGCGCAGTCGCTCCGCCGTTTTCAGGACGAGGTCAACGAAGTCCGCGCCGGCATGGAATGCGGCATCCGCATCGAGGGCTACAGCGAATTTCAGGTTGGCGACACGATTGAATGTTACGCGATTGAAAAGGTTGCGGCGAAATTATGAACCGTTGGATCGTTTCTCGTTGAAACGGTTCAACGATGCACGGTTTGACAATTTAACGATTCAACGAACATGGCCAGCCTCCGAATCCAACGAGTCCGCGAACTGCTGAAACAGGAAATCGGCGAGGCCATCCGCCGTGAATTCCACGTCAACGAGGCCGGCCTGATCTCCGTCAATGACGTGGACGTGGCGGGCGACGTGAAATCGGCGGTCGTGTTCATCAGCATCTTCGGCAACGCCGAACAGCAGAAGCGCGGCTTCCAGCTGCTCACCGAACATCGCATCCGCATCCAGAGCATGATCGGGCGCTCGGTGGTTTTGAAATACACGCCGACGCTGAAATTTGTTTTTGACGACTCCATCGTGCGCGGCAATCGCGTCCTGCAAATCCTGGATGAACTGGAAAAGACCTCGCCCCTCGACAGCGGCCCAACCGAGGAGCCGTCAACCGAAGAACCGTGAAAAACTATCCTAAAATCATTGACCGGATTATCGAGGTCATCCGCGAACACAAAACTTTTTGCATCGTCGGCCACGTCCGGCCGGACGGCGATTGCATTGGTTCGCAGCTCGGCCTGGCGCTCGCGCTCCAGAACGAAGGCAAACGCGTCACCGTCTGGAACGAGGATACGGTTCCGCAGAAGCTAAAATTTCTCGATCCCGACGGCTTGTTTCAAAAACCGAAGCGCGGCCAGAAATTCGACTGCGTCATCGCGACGGATTGCGCGAGTTTCGAGCGGCTTGGCAAGGCCGGCAGATGCGTCGGCGACCGGAAGATTTTCATCAACATTGACCATCACGAAAGCAACACGCGTTATGCCGATGTGAACTGGGTCTCCGCCCGCGAACCCTCGACCGGCGAGCTGATTTTCCGCCTGCTCAAAGTCGCGCGCTGGCCGATCACGAAACTCATCGCCGACAATCTTTTCACCGCCGTCTCGACCGATACCGGCTCGTTTCAATACCCGACCACGCGGCCCGGAACGCTTCACACCGGCGCAGAACTCATCACGCGCGGGGCGAACCTCGCAAAAATCGGTGACGAAGTTTATCAAAGCTATCCGCTCTCCCGCGCCAAATTGCTCAAGCATGTTTACAGCAAATTCCGCCTCGCTCACAATGACCAGATTGCCTATCTGTGGCTGAAAAAGGCGGATTTCACCCGCACCGGCTGCGAAAGCAACGACTCGGAAGGGCTCATTGACCACATCCGCGCCATCGAACCGGTCGTGATCGCGTGCGTGTTTGAAGAAATCGAACCCGAACTCACGCGCATCAGCCTCCGCTCCAAAAGCGACAAGATCAATGTGAACGAAATCGCCGCGCAATTCGGCGGCGGCGGACATTCGGCGGCGGCCGGCGCGCGGATACCCGGCAAACCGCTGTCGGTGCAGCGCAAGGTGATTGCCGCTGTGAAGCGCGCGTTGAACAACGCGAAATAATTTTTCATGCAAGATTTCTCCTCGCTCGACGGCGCGATTCTCATTGATAAACCCGTTGGCCCGACGTCGCACGATGTCGTGGACGCCATCCGCCGCCGTTTTCAAATCAAGAAGGTCGGCCATTGCGGCACGCTCGACCCGAACGCCACCGGCCTGCTCATCATCGTCCTTGGTCGCGGCACGAAGCTTTCCGAAAAGCTCATGGGCGACGACAAGGTTTATGAGGGCACGATCAAGTTCGGCGAGACCACGGACAGCTACGACGCCGACGGCGAAATCACCGCTTCCCTGCCCGTCCCGCCGCTGACGCTGGAGCAGTTGAACGAGGAAGCCGCCAAATTTATCGGCGACCAGTTGCAGGTTCCGCCGATGGTTTCCGCCATCAAAAAGAACGGCGTGCCGCTCTACAAACTCGCGCGCAAGGGCATCGAAGTGGAACGCGAGCCGCGCCTCATCCACATCTACAACTTTCGGTTCACGAACTATTCCGAGCCGCTTGGCGAATTTCGCGTGGCCTGCACGAAGGGAACCTACGTCCGCAGCATCGCGCACGACCTTGGCCAGAAGCTCGGCTGCGGCGCGCATCTGGCGACGCTGCGCCGGAGCGTCTCCGGCAAATTCGACGTGGCGGATGCGACCAAGCTTGACGATGTGTTGAATTTAACGGTGGCGGAATTGGAAAAGAAAGTTCTTCCGTTTCTCAAGCTGGCCGCCGGAGCGTGACCCATGAAAATCATCCACACCACAACCGAACTTGCCGTCGGCGGACGCAAGGTCTGCCTGGCCATCGGCGTGTTTGACGGCGTGCATCTCGGCCACCAGCAGATCATCCGGCAGACCATCGCCGATGCCCGGCAGCACGACTCCGTGGCGCTCGTCCTCACTTTTGACCGGCATCCCAGCGCCATCGTCGCGCCGGACCGCGTGCCGCCGCTGATTTATTCGCCAGGGCAAAAACTCCGCGCCATCGAATCGCTCGGCACGGACGCCCTGCTCATCATTCGCTTCGACACGTCATTCAGCCAGCAGACGGGCGAGGAATTTATTCGCGGACTGGCGCGCGACCTTGGAAAAATCCAGAGCGTCTGCGTCGGTGCGGATTTTGTTTTCGGCCAGAAACGCAGCGGAGATGTCGCGCTGTTGAAAGAACTCGGCGGCGAACTGGGTTTCACCGTTCATGGGCTGGCGGCCGTTGCGCTGGACAATCAAACCGTCAGCAGCACGCGCATCCGCGAGGCGGTCCGCGCTGGTGATTTTGACGCCGCGAGCCAGATGCTTGGCCGGCCTTACGCCATTTCCGGGCGCGTGGTCGAAGGCGACCGGCTCGGACGCCAGCTTGGTTTTCCAACGGCAAATCTGGACGTAACCGGCCTGGCTTTGCCGCCAAACGGCGTTTATTCCGGCTGCGCGAAACTGAACGGGCAAATACACCGCGTTGCACTCAACATCGGTTTGCGCCCGACCGTTGCCCCAGCCAAACCGCAGCTTTGCGTCGAGGCGCACCTGCTGGATTTTGACGGTAATCTCTACGGCGAGGAGTTGGAAGTTGAAATTGGGGACAAGTTGCGCGACGAACAGAAATTTGCGTCGGCGACGGAATTGCGCGAACAAATCGCCCGCGACATCGCCAGGGTGCGGGCGCAGGTCTGAATCAATATTTGCAAGGGTTTAAGCCGCGAACGGCACAGTTATTCGACTAATTCAGCGGTATTTGCCTTGAGTTTGTGCAGTTGCGATTATGCTTGAATTTGCTGCAAAAGGGGCTAGTATCGCGGGGCGTCGGTCTTCTGGTGTTCGCAATCTCCCGAAGTTCAGTGGGTGAAGGCACATTTGTCGGGAGCGGCGGCGTTCGCAGGGCAAAAACCGCCCACATTTCTCTGAACTGAAGCGGATTATTTGGGTCTTATAATTTATGTTGAAACGAAAACCATCGGCGTCCAGCAAGGCGCCGCGCAGCCGTCCGAGCCGTGGCGCAAAAAAAACTGGAGCCAAACCAGCTCCAGCCCGGCGGCCTTTTATCATCTCTTCAAAGGCAAAACGCGAAGCGGCCAGGCCAGCGGAAGCAAAACCTAAAACCAGGCACACGGCCAGTTCCGTCGGTGCAGCGGCGCAAAAAACGCCGGCCAACGGCCAGCCAAGCCCGGCAGTTTCCGCCCCGACGACCTCCACGGTGGATCTGACCGAGACGATCAAGACGCTCGTTCATCTTGGCCAGGAACACGGCTACGTCACTTACGACGACATCAACGATGTTTTGCCGGACAATCTTAGCCCCGACGATCTCGACACGCTGTTGAGCAAGCTGCGCGGTCTGGACGTGGAAATCGTGATGGATCAGGCCGAGGCCGAACGCGCCGACCGCACCAAGCAGCCACAGCAGCCGGAGGAAGTGGAGGACGATTCACGCCTCGAAATCCTCGATGACCCGGTCCGGATGTATATGAACCAGATGGGCAAGGTTCCGTTGCTCACCCGCGAACAGGAAGTCGAGATCTGCAAAAAAATCGAGGAGGCCGAAGTCGCGATGAAAGGCATCATCTATGGCCTTGGCTTCACGGCCAAGGAGCACATTGCCATCGCGGAAAAACTTTTGTCCGAGCCGCCGAAGGAGCGTTTTGACCGTGTCATTGTTGACAAAAAAGTCGCCAACCGCGAAGGCCATCTGCGCGACATGCGCAAGTTCATCAAGAAGCTCCGCGCGTTCGACCAGAAGGTGGACGAGAAGTATTTCAGCTGGCAGAAATCCCAGCAAAAAAGCCGCAAAGAGCAGATGCAGCGCGAACTGAAAAAGATGAGCGCGAAGTTGCAGGAAATGTTCATCAAATTTTATTACAAACAAAAGGTCGTCGAGGAGATGATCGTCGTTGCGGGCAACGTTTACGAAAAATTCCAGGCCAGCACGCGGCACATCCAGGAACTCGAGGCGCAGCGCACCACCGCCGAGCGGCGCGCGGCTATCGAGGCCGAACACGCCAAAATCTCGACGCTCGAACAATTCGTGCGGATGCCGCGCGAGGAATTCATCAAGGTGTTCACGGCGTTGAAGGCCGCCGCCGACCGTGGTCTCAAGGCCAAGACCCACATGGCCGAGGCGAATTTGCGCCTCGTCGTTTCCGTCGCCAAAAAATACACAAACCGCGGCCAGTCGTTCTTGGATTTGATCCAGGAAGGCAACATCGGCTTGATGAAGGGCGTCGAGAAGTTTGAATACCGCCGCGGTTACAAGTTTTCGACCTACGCCATCTGGTGGATCCGGCAGGCCATCACGCGTTCCATCGCGGATCAGGCACGCACGATTCGCATTCCGGTGCACATGATTGAAATCATGAACAAGCTCTGGCGCGCGCAGAAGCAGCTCACGCAGGAGCTTGGCCGCGAACCCACGCCGGAAGAACTGGCCGACGAAATGCACATGCCCGTCTCGCGCATCCATGCGCTGCTCAAGATGGCGCAGCAGCCGGTTTCCCTGCACGCGCCCGTGGGCGACGATGGCGACGTGAGCGTTGGCGATTTCATCGAAGACAAGTCGGCGGAAAATCCATCTGAAGTGACGAGCTACAGTCTGCTCCGCGAAAAGTTGAGCGACGTGCTGACGACCTTGACTGAACGCGAACGGAAGATTCTAGAAATGCGTTTCGGCCTGCTCGACGGCTACGAACGCACGCTTGAAGAGATTGGCAAGATGTATAACGTCACCCGCGAGCGCATCCGCCAGATCGAGGCCAAGGCGTTGCGCAAGCTGCGTCACCCGACCCGCGTGCGCCATCTGCAAGGCTTCCTCGAAACGGCGGAAGTGGCTTGAGCAATTTGGAATTTTAAGAACCGCCTGCGATTTATCGGCGACCTCCGGCACAGCCGGAGGATTTCCGTTGGATTAATCACCAGGTTGCATTGAATTAAACGCGGGTTTTTGTTCACAGATTTATTCAAAACAGTCGCGTCAACAGGCAGATGTCTGCGGGGGTTTTGCGGCGCTACAGATAGTTTTTCTCCAAACGAGCTTGCCAGCCATCCATTGCGGGTGTTTCTTATCCTTGGGTTTAGTCATGAATCAAGCCAAGTCCAACACCGATGCGGGCAGGCATCCCACGATTTTTGTGGTGGATGACGAGCCGATGTTGCTGGATCTGGCGTTGGCGATCCTCGAACCGCTCGGCTACGATGTGCGGACGTTCCGCGATCCGCAGACGGCTTTGGCGGAGTTCGCCACGGCCAAACCGGCGGTCGTCGTGACGGACTACGCGATGAGCGGGATGACCGGGATGGAATTGATCAACGAATGCAAGCGCGTCAACCCGGATCAAAAAACCATGCTGTTGAGCGGCACGGTGGATGAACATATCTACGCGGATGATTCCGCCAAGCCGGATGCTTTTCTGGCCAAACCCTATCAAGTCGGTGAATTCGTCAAGTCGGTGAAGGATCTCGCCGGTTCTTGAGCCGCCAGCCAGCCGATAATTTTGCTGGCATAAACCGGTTCACGGCTGTAAAAATTTTACCATGAAAAAAATCCTTATGGTTGTCGGCATCGCGGCGCTGGTTCTGGTCGTTGTCGGCCTCATCGTCACCGCCGCGTTTTTTGACGACATCGTAAAAAAAGGCGTGGAAACCGTCGGTCCGCAGATCGTCAAAGTCCCGATCACCTTGAACAAAGTGCATATCGGCCTGCTCACCGGCTCGGCCAAAGTCAAAGGCCTCGTCGTAGGCAATCCGGAAGGTTACAAGACGCCGTATGCCATCAGCGTCGGCCTGGCGGAAGTGGGCGTGAATCCCATGTCGGTTTTGTCGGACAAAATCGTCATCCGCTCGGTTCATGTTGAATCACCGGAAATCACCTTTGAAGGAAGCCCTTTGAGCAAGAATAATCTGGGCGACATCATGGACAACGTGAACGCCATCGCCAAAAGCGGCGGACCGGCCACCACCAACGAAACCGCCAAGGCCGGGGCCAAACCGGCCAAGAAAATTGAAGTGGATGATTTCCTCATCACCGGCGCGAAGGTTCATGTCAGCCTCACCGGAATGGGAGGCAAGGAAATGACCCTGCCGTTGCCGGACATCCACCTCACCAATCTGGGCAAAGGCAGCGGCGGCCTCACGCCCACCGACCTGACCCGCACCGTCATGAGCGCCATCACCTCGGCCACCATCAAGGCCGTCGCCAGCGCAGCCACGGACGTCGGCAAAGGCGTGGAAAATCTCGGCAAGGACGCCGGCAAGGCGGTAGGCACGAACTTGAACAAGATCACAAAGGGCTTCGGCGATCTGTTTAAGAAATAATCGTCCGCAAAAAATTTCCGCCGCGCCTGCGACTTTTCGTTTGCACGCGGGGCGGTTTGCTTTAGAGTCGGGGTGAAACCCGAAAGAAAGACAATTCTATGTATTTTGGCGTTGATTATTATCCCGAGCACTGGGTCTTCCCCTATGGCGGAACTGCTGAAAATCCCGAAGCCGGCTGGGAGCGCGACGCTGAACTGATGGCCAAGGCGGGCATCAACGTCGTCCGCATCGGCGAATTCACCTGGGGCCTCTGCGAACCCGAAGAAGGCAAATTTGATTTCGACTGGCTCCAGCGGGTCATGGACATCATGGGGGAGCATGGCATCAGCGTCGTTCTTGGCACCCCCACCGCTGCACCGCCGATCTGGCTCGCCAAAAAACACCCGGAGATTCTCCCGCTCGACGAAGACGGACGCCTCAAGCACGAAGGCACGCGGCGGGCGGTCTGTTTGACTAGCGGCGTTTTTTGGGATTATTCCAAGCGCATTGTCACCGCCATGGTCGAAGCGCTCGGCCAGCATCCGCAACTGATCGCGTGGCAGCTCGACAACGCCATCGGCGGGGAAGATACGGAATTTTCCTTCAATGAAGTCACCCGCGAGGAATGGCACCTCTGGCTCCAGGCCAAATACCAGACCATTGACCGCCTCAACGAACTGCTCGGCCTTCGCTTCTGGGCACAGACCGTGACCTCCTGGGATCAGGTGCCCATGCCGATGCGCACGCCGGCCAAGCACAACCCGGCGCTGCTGCTGGACTGGAACCGTTTCAGCAGCGACACGATGGTGCAGTTCATCAAAATGCAGGCGGATCTTTTGCGCGAACTCTGCCCGCAACATCCCGTGACGGTCACGATGCGCGCCTTCATCTGCAAGTTTGATCATTTTGACATGGCCGACGCGGTGGATTTTGTCTCCATCGAAAGCAATGTCGCCGTGCAGGCCAAAGCCGCCGAACTGGCCTGCGACGTGGACATGCTGCGTTGCCTCAAGAAATCCGACATCAAAACCCCCGATGGCGACTGCGGTTTCTGGGCCATGGAACAGAAAGCCGGCCAGTCAAGCTGGGAGGAAGTCAACTCATTGGTGCGGCCCGGCCTGATCCGGCTGTTCACCTACCAGGTCATTTCCCGGGGCGCGTCCGGCATCCTTTACTTCCGGTGGCGGCAGCCCCGGATCGGCTGTGAAAAATTTTATGGCGCCATTTTATCGCAGCATGTCGAAGGCAACACCCGCGTCCTCAAGGAAATCAGCCAGGTCGGCGAGGAACTGAAACTGCTCGCGCCCACGCTCAAGGACACCAAGGTCGTGGCCGATGTTTGCATCCTTTACAGCCACGATAATGACTGGGCCTTGTCGCAGCCCAACCAGCCGAACAAGTTTTTCAAATTGCAGGAACACGTCCAGCTCTTCTACAGCGCGCTGCACGGACGCAACATCCAGGTGGATTTTGCGCGCCCCAGCGAGGATCTGTCGCGCTACAAGCTTGTCATCATGCCCTCGCTCCATGTGCTCGCCGCCGCCGAAGCCGACCGCCTGAAACTTTATGTCCAGAACGGCGGCACGCTCGTCGGCACCTTCAACTCCGGGCTTGTCAACCAGCACCACATCACCCCGGACACCGGTTATCCGAACGAACTTACCGAGCTGTTCGGCCTGGAAGTTTTGGAGTTCGACCCCATTCCGCCAGGCGAAGAAAACCATCTCACCTTCAAAGGCGTTTTTCCCACCAGCCACATGCACCCCGCCCGGCTTTGGTGCGACATCATCGAACCCAAAGGCTGCCAGATTTTGGCGACGTATGTGAAGGATTTTTACGCCGGACGCGCCGCCATGACGATGAACACCTACGGCCTTGGCAAAGCCGTTTATATCGGCACGATGAGCCACCAGTATTTTTATCAGGATCTCGTCGTCTGGCTGCGCCAGTTGTGCAGCCTGCAGCCGCTCCTCAAAGTCCCGGAAAACGTCGAGGTCAGCATGAGGGAAAAAGACGGCACGCGCGTCTTCTTTTTGCTCAACCACCAGAACTCGCCCGTCCGCATCCAGTTCTACAAGCCCATGCACGACTTTCTCACGGGCAGCTCATTTTCCGGCAACTACGACCTGCCACCCTACGGCGTGCTCGTCTTGGACGAACAACGCCCGCAGTGACCTAATGAAACCCTGACTGCGGCGGATTAATAGAACCTGTCCAGCGTTGCCAACGGACGCGGCTCTGGTAGGATTTCCCCAGTCGGGCGTTTGGCGCAGTGGCTAGCGCATCTCGCTTACACCGAGTAGGTCGGGGGTTCGAGTCCCTCAACGCCCACCATCTAAATCTCCCCGGCAAATCCCTGCTGCCGCAACGCCTCGAACAAAACCAGCGCGACACAGTTCGACAGATTCAACGAACGCGACTGCTCATTGAACATCGGAATCCGCAGCCAGCGTTCGCGATGCTGCTCAAGCAATTGCTTCGGCAAACCCGCCGTCTCGCGTCCGAAAACCAGATAATCGTCCGGCGAAAATTTCACTTCGCTGTAAATTTTCTCTCCGTTCGATTCCACAAACCATAGCAGCGCATCCGCCGGCAATTGTTCTTCAAACGCCTTCCAGTTTGCCCAGCGCTGCCACTCAACATGCTGCCAGTAATCCATGCCGGCGCGTTTCAATTGCGAATCGTCCAGCTTGAAACCGAACGGCTCAATCAGATGCAGCTTGGACTTCGTGGCCGCGCACAACCGCGCCACGTTGCCCGTGTTCGGTGGAATTTCCGGTTCAACAAGAACGATGTTCATTTTGAGCTAACCACCAAGACACCAAGGCACAAAGTAAAAGCCATCTTAATCCAGCTTTGTTTTCTTGGTGTCTTTGCGTCTTGGTGGTTGATAAAAAACTTTCCAAAGAACCAAGCCATGCGCCGGTGCCGTCATGCCGGCCACGCGCCGGTCCCGGCTGGCCAGAATTCCTTTGATCTCCGCCAGCGGAATCTTCCCCTGCCCGACCTGCACCAAAGTCCCCACGATGCCGCGACACATCTTGTAGAGAAAACCGTCGCCCTCGATGATGAAGGTGAAATTCGCGCCGGACTGTTTGATGTCGCAGCGCGTGAGTGTGCGCACGTTGGATTCCATCTCGTAAGTGCGCGTGGCGGCGAACGATTTGAAATCGTGTTTGCCGATAAACAACTTTGCCGCCGCCCGCATCGCCTTCACATCGAGTTTCACCGGGAAATGCCACGCGCGATTTTGCAGCAGCGGATTCATCGCCGCGTGATTCCAGACGAAGTAGCGATACTGCTTGCCCGTGGCGTCGAAGCGCGCATGAAAGGCGTCCGGCACCCGCACCGCCGACAACACGCGGATATCGTCTGGTAAAAACGAATTGATGGCGATCGCCAGCCGTCCGGCGGGCATCTTGAATTCTGCGCGCGGAATCTCCACATGCGCCACCATGCCGAGCGCGTGAACGCCCGTGTCCGTGCGGCTGGAACTGTGGATGCGCTTGACGCTGGGAAACATTTTGCCGCACGCCGCCTCGATCAATTCCTGCACGCCCGTGCCGGTCTTCTGCACCTGCCAGCCCTGATAAGCCGTGCCGTCGTAGGCGATGACGAGTTTGAATTTCAAAGAATTCATGAACAACAAAGGCGCGAATGCGCGAAGAATAAATTGTCCGCTGCAAGATTATGACCGGATGATTTCATTTCAACCTTCGTGCCTTTGCGTCTTGGTTGTTCAAATTTCACGGCTCACATCCCCATGTCCAGATAGCTTTGCAATAAGATCGCCGCCGCCATCTTGTCCACCTTCTCCTTGCGCTTGTCGCGGCGCACGCCGCCCTGGATCAAAGCCTTGTTCGCCATCGTGGACGTGAGCCGCTCGTCCCACATTTTAATGGGGACGGTGATGGCGGATTTCAAGACGGCCACGAACGCCTCCACCTTTTGCGCCGCCGGGCCGTAGCTGCCGTCCATGTTGCGCGGCTGGCCGATGAGGATGAGGTCAATCTCCTTCTCGACGAGGATTTTTTTCAGCCGGTCCAGAAACGGGGCGAACGGTTCGGCGAGAATATATTCCAGCGGCAGCGCGATGGTTTTGGTCTCGTCGCTCACCGCGACGCCGATGCGTTTGGTTCCGTGATCAAGGGCGAGGATTCTCATGATTAATTAAGATAGAAGCCGGTCGTATTCCGAATGATGTCCGATCCAAAACCAGTTCAGCCCTTCCGCGCGTTCCTTGGCGACGGCGCGATAATGGATGCCCACGCGCACCGTCCAGAATTGGCCCGCCTTTTTCAATCGCAAGGAAGGATGCCGGGGATTTTGTTTGAGCAGTTCGAAATCTTTTTCCGCCAGCCGTTGGATCGCTTCCGGCAAACGCCCGAAATGCTGCCAGAATTCCGGCGTGGTGAAATGCGTCATAGCGGGCGGCATTTGCCCTGCTCGAACGCGCGGTCGGCGGCCTCGCCCAGCTTGTCCAGTTTGCCGGCCTGCACGTCGGCGGCGAAACGATTTTCCCATTTCTCCGCCAGATAATCTTCAAACCAGCCGGACAATTGCCCGAGCGACTGGTCGTCCAACTGCGCAATCGCCGATTCAATGTCTTGCACCGTGCTCATGCCGCCAAATTAGACGATGCTTTCCGGCTTGGCAAAGGTGAAATCGTTTTGGCCATAACTTGCTGCACCAAAGCGCAACGAAGGGGGTGTCTAAAGAACGCTTGCCAGAAACGGGATGGCAAAATAAAGTCGCAAGCGTGAAACGAGATGGACTATTGACCACGCATCACCATGTCTGACGCTGTTACAATTTCTGATTCTGCATTGTTTGAGATTTTGCCCGGCTTGCCCGGAGTTGGGCCAATCCCAGAAGCATTTAGTGCGACTGGCCAAGGCACACAAAGTGAAGGTTTCGTTGTTCACTTTCATCCACGCACATCGGAATCTTGGATTGGCAATTTTCAAGGTGGCGATGGTTCTCTTGATGGAGTGTTTCTTTATCCAGACAAGCGAACGGTTATTGTTGTGTCTCGCGGTCAGGCATATCACGTTGACCCACAAAGTCGGTCTTTGTTACGTCATTTTGGCGGGTGCATTACCACCATGGTTAAAGATGATGCTCGTAGTTTGTTGATTTTCGCCGATTGGACTCACTTGTGGGCTTTTGACACAACAGGGCAGCGTTGGGAAAGCGAGCGTGTTTCGATTGATGGCATTCGCAATTTGCGAATTGAGGCAGATTCGATCGTCGGAGAAGATTTCGATCCTACTGGTGAAAAGTGGCGTAAGTTTTCGGTGTCTTTGGAAACTGGCAAATTGAAAAATCGTTTGTTGAATTTCTTCACCAGATGGTAGTGTGTGAGCAAATTTCTTTTTCCTGAGCATGTTTCGTGGTTAAATTTTTCCCGCGATGATTCAATATCTCGATTTGCTGCGGCACGTCCTTGAACACGGAAAGTTCAAAGCCGACCGCACCGGCACGGGCACCTATTCCGTATTCGGCGCGCAGATGCGCTTCGCGTTGCGCGACGGTTTTCCGCTCGTCACCACCAAGAAAACCCATCTCAAATCCATCACGCACGAACTGCTCTGGTTTCTGCGCGGCGAGACGAACGTGAAATCGCTCAATGAAAACGGCGTGACGATCTGGGACGAATGGGCGGACAAGGACGGCAATCTGGGCCGCATCTACGGCGCGCAATGGACGGACTGGCGCACCGCCGACGGCCGCAGCATCAACCAGATTGACGAGGTCATCGCGCAGATCAAAAAAAATCCCGACAGCCGGCGGCTCATCGTCACCGCGTGGAATCCGGGCGAGATCGGGACGATGGCCCTGCCGCCGTGCCATTGTTTATTCCAGTTTTATGTGAGCGAAGGCGAATTGAGCTGCCAGCTTTACCAGCGCAGCGCGGATATTTTTCTAGGCGTGCCGTTCAACATCGCCAGCTACGCGCTGCTCACCATGATGGTTGCGCAGGTGTGCGGCCTGAAGCCGGGCGATTTCGTCCACACGTTCGGCGACCTGCATCTTTACGCGAACCACATCGAACAGGCCAAACTGCAGCTTTCACGCGAGCCGCGTCCGCTGCCGCAGATGAAATTGAATCCGGCGGTGAAGAACATTCACGACTTCAAGTTCGAGGATTTTGAACTGACCGGCTACGATCCGCATCCGGCGATTAAAGCGCCGATAGCGGTCTAATTTCCCCGCCGATTTTGCGGATGGGCACAGATTGATTTTACTTTTTATTTATCTGCGTCATCTGCGTAATCTGCGGGTGGCAACATGAAACACTTCAAAGCCATCGCAGCGATGTCGTTGAACCGCGTGATTGGCGCGGACGGCAAAATCCCGTGGCATCTGCCGGAGGATTTCAAGTGGTTCAAGAAAATGACGATGGGCAACGTGGTTGTCATGGGGCGCAAGACGTTTGAAAGCCTCGGCCGGCCGCTTCCGAACCGCAAAAACCTGGTGCTGACAAAGCATCCGCAGCGGCTCATCACGCAGCATCCGGAAATCTTCGGGCAGTATCACGAGTGGCGTGGCGGGAAATATTTGAAGCGGCCCTACCAGTTTCATTTCTCGAAGCTGGGCGAAAAACTGGAGACGGAGATTTTCGTTTTCAAGTCGCTCGACAAATTAGATCCGGCGGAATTTCCGAACGACATCTTCATCTGCGGCGGCGCGCAGATCTATGAGCAGGCGTTGCCGCGCTGTTCCGATCTGTATCTGACGCTCGTCAAGCGCGAGGTGGAAGGCGGCGACGCATTTTTCCCGCCGTTTGAAGACAAATTTCAACTGGTCGAAGAACTGCGTGACACGCCGGAGTTCAAGATTTTGCATTATCAGCACAAGTCGCTGGCAAAATGATCCGGTGAGCCACAGGACGGCGGCCATGCGCAAGCTGGTGCGACTGATCTACGGTGTGCTCAAGCAGGGAAAACCGTTTGATCCGAACTGGGAAAACCGTGACCGCGCCGTCGGTTTGGGCGGGCGGGCCGGCGGCGGCGGCGAGCCTTCGAGCCAAGTGCTCGCGTCGCCGTCGGTCGCTACCGCGTAACGGACTGGCCCAGCCCGCACAAACAGGCGCGCGCATCCATCCTGAAAAATTCCCGTTGCTTCCGCCGGTTTGTCCCGGTAAATTCAGGCGTTGGCGATAAAACCCATCGTTGCCAAAGCAGGGATTTCTTGGTTATGAAAGCAAAACCAGCACCCATGTCAGCAAAAAAAACAACGGACGCCCGTGTTTCAGAAACATTGACGGGAAAAACAGTTGTCGTCCCAAAAAAATCCGCCATTGCGTCCAAGGTCAGCACCGTCATTTCCGCAGCAGAGCTTTCATTCAAGGATAAACCTACGGCCTCGCCCAAGGCCAAACCCTCGCCCATCGTGAAAAAAACCCCTGCCCCAAAATCAGAAGTTGCCGCGATCAAACCGTCAGCCGAGCCGGAAACCGCCGCCAAGCGTGCGCCAAAGTCGGTTGCCAAGTCGGTCATAAAAGCGGTCGCCGACGTCTTTGCCAAGGCTGGATCCAAAACCGAAGTCACCTCGGAAACCTTGGTCCGCCGCACGTTCACCCGCCGTAAAAAAGCCGAGGTTCCGCCCATTTTGCTCGAAGGTGATGCGCCCGCGCCGCCGCCGGTCAGCGGGCCTGGCGAGAAATACTCCCTTGGCCCCGTTCCGCCGTCGCAAACTTTCCCCACGGCGGAAACGGAACTGCCCGAATCCTACGGCACCCAGAAACTTTTTCTCACCGCGCGCGACCCGCACTGGATTTATGCGCATTGGGATTTGACGCGCGAGCAGCAGTTGAAGCTGAACGCGAAATCCTCCGACGGCCACCTTGTCCTGCGGATTTACGCGCAAAAGATCGAGGGTCATCCGCTTTATGAAATCCATGTCCATCCGGAATCGCGCCACTGGTTCACGCATGTCGAGCGCGCTGGAAACTCCTACGTCGCCGAGCTCGGCTACTATTCTGCGCTCGGCAAATGGACGCACATCTCGACTTCGAGCGGGACGATGACGCCGCCCGACGCGGTTTCGTCCGAGACCGATGCCGACTTCGCCACCATCCCGTTTGAGTTTCCCTTCGCCAAACTGCTGGAACTCATCAAGGCCGCCGTGCATGAAAATCTTCCGCTCGCGCAGGCGCTCGAAGAACTGCGCCGCCACGGCTATCCCGATCTGCCCCGCATCACGGCTTCGGTGGCGGCGCCCTTGCCCGCCCGCTGGACGCCGCAGCAGGAACAGGCGCTCGCCAGGATCATCAACATTGACCAGGTGCGCCGCGTGTGGATGGGCTCGCTCGAAATCACGGAGCTGATCCGCCGCAAGCTCGCGCACGAAATCTCCTCGATGGGCGCATCGCGATTCGGCGTGTCCAGCTTGTCCAGTCCGTTCGGCGGAATGGAGCGGGAGAAAAACTTCTGGTTCAACGTCAACGCGGAACTGATCATCTACGGCGCGACCGAGCCGGACGCGAAAGTGACGCTCGGCGGCCACCAGATCAAACTGCGGCCCGACGGTTCGTTCAGCTACCGTTTCGCGTTGCCGGACGGAAAATATGACATGCCCGCCGTGGCCGTTTCCGCAGATGGCACGGATGCGCGCGCGGCGGAGTTGAAATTCAGCCGCGAGACCGAATATCTCGGTGATGTCGGCAAGCATCCGCAGGATCCCGCGCTTAAACCACCCTTGCCGGAGAACCTGTGATCGTTATGGACGCGCCCGATCGTGGAGCTTTGATGCTGGTCCGGTTCATCGCCGTGTCGCTCATGGGCGTCAGCGTGGTGGAACTGGCTTTGTATTGGGTCATTTCCTCGTCGCATCACACACCGATGGAAACTTTTCCCTGCGTTCTGAAATCAATTCCCGCCGTGCTGGGCATCGTCATTTTGATCAAAGCCAGGGCGGTCGCGGAATGGATTTCGAACAAACTGGACGAATGAGCGTCAAACCCCGCTGACATGCAAGGTTATCTCTCCATCGTCCTGCACGCGCACCTGCCGTTCGTGCGCCACCCGGAACACGAAAAGTTTCTGGAGGAAAGCTGGCTCTTCGAGGCCATCACCGAAACCTACCTTCCGCTCCTGCAAATGCTCGAAGGCTGGCGGCGCGATGGCATTGAGGCGCGCATCACCCTTTCGCTGTCGCCCACGCTGTGCGCCATGCTGCTCGACCCGCTGCTGCGGGGACGTTACGAACGGCATCTTGACGGCCTGATTGACCTTGCCGAAAAAGAAATCCACCGCACGCACTGGGATCGCGCGTTCCGCGAACTGGCGTGGATGTATCACCACAAATTTACCTTGGCGCGCGAAACATGGCGTCACTACGGGGGCAGCCTCGTCGGCGCGTTCAAACAATTCCAGGACGAAGGCCGCATCGAAATCATCACGACCGGCGCAACGCACGGGCTGCTGCCGCTGCTCGCCGGCCATCCGTCGTCCATCCGCGCGCAGATTTTGACGGCGCGCGACCATTACCGGAGCTGTTTCGGGCGTGACCCGCGCGGCATCTGGCTGCCGGAATGCGCCTACGTTTCCGGCGTGGAAACTTATTTACAGGAGGCGAACATCCGCTGGTTCATCCTCGACACGCACGGCGTGCTGCATGCCCGTCCGCGTCCGCGCTACGGCACGTTCGCGCCGGTGTTCACGCCCAACGGCATCGCCGCGTTCGGGCGCGACTTCGATTCCTCGCGGCAGGTCTGGAGCAAGCACGAAGGCTATCCCGGCGACGCGCGCTACCGCGATTTCTACCGCGACATCGGGTTCGACCTTGATTTTGATTATGTGAGGCCGCATCTGCCCTCGCCGGAAAATCGCGGGTTCACCGGCATAAAATATTACCGCATCACCGGCGGCGCGGGGCCGAAGGAGATTTACCAGCGCGATGAGGCGTTGAAAGCGGCGGGCGAACACGCGCAACATTTTCTGGACCGCCGCGTCGAGCAGACGCGGCAGATTGCCGACCTTCTTGACCGTCCGCCGCTCATCGTCGCGCCGTATGACGCGGAACTGTTCGGTCATTGGTGGTATGAAGGGCCGGAGTTTCTCGACAGCTTCGCGCGCAAGGCGTTTCACGACCAGAAGACCTTTGAACTGATCACGCCCGGCGAATATCTGCACCGGCATCCGACCAACCAGATCGCCACGCCAAGCGCGTCGAGCTGGGGCGAGGAAGGTTATCTGCGCGCGTGGCTGAACGAATCGAACGAATGGATTTATCCGCACCTGCAAGTCGCGCAGGAGCGCATGACCGGGCTGGTGAAGAAATTTTCAAAAAAGGCGACCGCCCTGCAAAAGCGCGCCTTGCAACAGGCCGCGCGCGAACTGCTGCTGGCGCAGGCGAGCGACTGGCCGTTCATCCTGCGCGCCGGCACGAGTCCCGACTACGCGCGCCGCCGCGTGAAGGATCATCTGCTCCGCTTCATCGCGCTGCACGACCAGTTGACCGCCACGAGCGTGGACGAAAAGTGGCTGGCCGAGATCGAGGCGCGCGACAACCTGTTCCCCGACGTGGACTGGAATTATTGGGCCATTGTGCCTTGTTCAACCCCGGCTGATTAAAAATCAAAACTCCCGCCCAGTCCCGGTTTGATCTGGGTGGGGATGAGGCCTGCCGGTTTGGCCTTGACGGGTGTCATGTTCAGATTGGCCTTGAAGTTGCCGAGGAAAAAAAGCGCATAGGTGAAGTCTTTGTTGACCATGGTCAGGAAAGACGCAGGGCTGTTCAAACCTGGATTGGCAGGATGAGCATCGGCCAGCCGTGGCGGTAGAGACGGCGTTGCAGTTCAAACACGGTATGATTGTGCAGCAGGCGCGTCACGAGGCTGTCGTCCTGGAACACCAGTTGCCCGGCAAAAAATTGCGCCTGCGGAAAGCGCTGCGCGATGGCGTCGCACGCGTTCGCCGCCTCGTCCACGATATCCGTGCCGAGCGCGATTTTTGACTCGGCGTAAAACCCGTGACGTTTCATGTAGGCAACGTAGCGCTCCACTTCGCGCTGTGAATGGTCGCGAAGATTGTCCACTTCCGCCGCGCCCTTGAAATTTCCCGCGTCCAAAATCCCAACCTGCACAAAGATGAAGTTCTGGTAAACCTTCGGAAACATCCGCATCACCGCAAGCAGCGTGTGCAGGCCCAGACCATTGAAACCGTTGACCAGAAACACGGCGGTGCGCCCGCCGGGGTCGCAGGGGATCACCGGCACCGGGGTGTTGTCGGCTTCCTTGAGGGTGGCGACGGAAACCAGTTCGTTGAGCCGCTGCAACCGGACCTGCGTCCTGGCGTAATGCCGCTTGACTCCGAACGACGCCCAGACCAAAAGTCCCGTGACAATCAGCGTGATCCAGCCGCCCTCGAAAAATTTTACGAAGCACAGCGAGACCAGGATGCCGCTGGTGAGCAGCAGACCAAAACCGTTGACAAAAATTTTCCGTTTCCACTTTGGCGTCCTAGCGCGCTCGGCCCACCAGTGCCGCACCATGCCGAGCTGCGAGAGGCTGAACGTGATGAAGACGTTGATGCTGTAAAGCACGACGAGCACGGCCACCGCCGCCTGCGTGGACATCACCGCGACCAGCACCGTCACGACCAGTGCGGCCAGCCCCATGAGCAGCACGCCGTTCTGCGTCACGAGCCGGTCGCTCAACGTGGCAAAACGCGTGGGCATCCAGCGGTCCACCGCCATGTTCGCCAGCACGCGCGGCCCGCCGAGAAATCCAGTTTGCGCCGCGATCAACAGCAGCGCCGCCGAGGACACAAGCGCCGCCATCACAAATGTTTTGCCGAGCCAGCCCGGCCACGCCGAGGTCATCTGTTCAAGCAAGACCGCATTCAACGTCTTCCCCTCGACCGGCGCGACGTGATACAGCAGATACGTCAGCAACAGGCCGCCGACGACAAACGAAAGCGACGCGCCCATGTAAACCATCGTGCGTTTGCCGGTCTGCACGCGCGGCTCGCGCAGGACGGACAGGCCGTTGCTCACCGCCTCGATGCCCGTGTAAGTGCCGGCTCCGAGGCTGTAGGCGCGCAGAATCAGGATCAGCATTCCCCACAGGCCAACTTCGGAATAATCCGAGTGCACGTCCGCTCGCAATCCTTGAGCAATGCCAGGCAAATCACCCACGTGCGAAATGACGCCATAAAAAATCGCGAAAATGAACGTGCCGAGGAACAGAAAAAACACCGGCAGCCACAGCAGCACCGATTCCTTGACGCCGCGCAGATTCAGCACGGTGAGAAAAATAATCCCGCCCACCGCAAAGGCCGTTTTATAATGCAGCCAGTTTTCCGGAAACAAACTGAACAGCGCATCCGTGCCGCTCGCCACGCTGATGGCGATGGTCAGCACATAATCGCCGATCAGCGCGCAGCCGGAAACCACGCCCGCCGTGGGCGACAATAATTTGCTGGCGACGAGATAGCCGCCGCCGCCCGTCGGAAACAGTTCGATGATCTGCGAATAGCTCGCGCAGATGACCACGATGGTCAGCACGGAAGCCGCCGCCACGAACAGGCTCAAGAATGTGTGGTTGTGCAACGCCACGAACGCCGCTTCCGGGCCGTAGCAGGAGGAGGACAAGCCGTCCGCGCCCAAACCGACCCACGCCAGCAGCGCGACAAGGGAGGTTTTATGGAACAGGCTGGCGTCGGAAAGATTCCGCGCCCGTCCGATCACCACGTTTTTCACCGCGCCAAACCAGTTAAACATATTTGCAAACGTTTTTCTTCAGCCGCATCGTGCGGTTGATGGATGTTTGGGTGAACGTGGACAACGCGACACGCGTCTCCAAAGGATCGCCCTTCCAATTGCCTGCGAGATTAGCTGACGGGCTTGGCCTTGAAAGTGGCCTTGAAACCGGTTGCCCGGCGTCGTTCGCCCCGTCCCCATCGCTGGGGAATTTGGGTCTCCCGCATCCGGCTCCAGGAAGGAAGCCGCATTTAGGCTGCAACGCGGAGGAGTAAAACACAGCCGCCCGGCCTTGTCAAATCACCCGCAAACAAGGCGTTTTTATTGAAAAAACCTTTGCCAACCGGCGCGCGGCAGCGTCTTATTTGTGCGCAAGCAAACTGGTTTATGGCTCGAACCCGAATTTTGTCCGCGCTCCTCTGGCTGCTGCCCGCGCTGCTGTTTGCGGCGGGCGAAAGCTACCAGCCGGTTGCCCTGACGCCGCCGTCACCGCCGCGCGAGTTTCGCGGCGCGTGGATCGCGACGGTCGCGAACATTGACTGGCCGTCCAAACCCGGCCTCACCGTCGCCGAACAAAAGGCGGAAATGATTTCACTCCTCAACCGCGCAGCGCAGTTGAAACTGAACGCCATCGTTTTCCAGGTGCGCCCGGCATGTGATTCGTTCTACGCCTCGCCGCTGGAGCCGTGGTCGGAATATCTCACCGGCACGATGGGCCGGGCGCCGTCGCCGTTTTACGACCCGCTCGCATTCGCCATCGCCGAGGCGCACCAGCGCGGCCTCGAACTCCATGCGTGGTTCAACCCCTTCCGCGTGCGACATCCGGACGCCAAATCCCCCGCCGCGCTGAATCACATGTCCCGGACGCACCCGGAACTCATCCGCAAATACGGCGGCCAGCTCTGGCTCGACCCCGGCGAACCCGCCGCGCGTGCCCACGCCTTGAATGTGGTCATGGACGTTGTCCGCCGCTACGACGTGGATGCCGTGCAGTTCGACGATTATTTTTATCCTTATCCGGAGAAGAATTATGCCGGGCGCGAAATGGATTTTCCCGACGACACGGCCTGGCGGAAATATGGAGTGACCAACGTCTATGCGCGCGATGATTGGCGGCGGGAGAACGTGAACCAGTTCGTCCAAAGCGTGTATCAATCCATCAAGACCGCGAAGCCGTGGGTGAAATTTGGCGTCAGCCCCTTTGGCATCTGGCGCCCGCTCAACCCGCCATCCGTCCGCGGCCTGGACGCCTACGCCAGGCTTTACGCCGACTCACGCCTGTGGCTCGCCAAAGGCTGGATGGATTATTGCGCGCCGCAACTGTATTGGGCGGTGGATGCGCCGCAACAAGGTTTTCCCGTGCTGCTGGACTGGTGGGCGCAACAGAACCTCAAAGGCCGGAATCTCTGGCCAGGACTCAACGCCGCCGCCGCCGGCGATAAATTCACGACCGCCGAAATCGCGCGGCAAATCAAACTCATCCGCGCACAGCCCGGCGCGAGCGGGGAGATTTTTTACCACCTGCGCAGCGTCCTTGACAACCGCGCTCTGAACGACTCGGTGCGCACGCAATATGTCCAGACCGCGCTCGTGCCGCCGTCGCCGTGGCTGGATTCCACGCCGCCGGACAAACCGAAGCTTACGACCACCAAAAGCCGGGACAGCCTGCGTTTTCAATGGGAAAATGCCGGCGGCGAACCGTCGTGGCTCTGGGTTTTGCAATACCGGACGAATGAAGTCTGGACGACGGAAATTCTGCCTGCCAACCAGACCGCGCACACATTTTTCAATGCCACACCCGACGCCATTTCCATCCGCGCCGTGGATCGTTCGGGGAATTTGAGTCAACCAATGGTTCTGGCGCCAAAAAAGTATTCCACGCCAGCGCCAGTCAAGGGCGCAAAAAATCTCAAGTAGGAGCCGACGTGAGGAGGCTCTGACCTGACTCCCTCGCCCCCTTTGGGGGAGAGGGCCGGGGTGAGGGGGCACGCGATACAGAACGAAAACCACCCCTCACCCTGAACCTCTCCCCTCCGAGGGGCGAGGAAAAAGAAAAAAGAAGTTGGTTTTGGAAGGGCTGTAAGCCGAATTCTGTCTGCGTCCTTGCGGACGGAGAGAATCATTTGTCTTAGCGACCGATACCCGAAACCTGTTCCGCTTTCACGAAACGCGGAGCGGGCAGCTCCTCGGTTTCCTATTTGGCCTTGCACCCGATGGGGTTTTCCGTGCCGCGTCGCTTGCGCTTCGCGCGGTGGTCTCTTACACCACCTTTTCACCCTTGCCGCCTCAAACAGACGGCGGCGGTTTAATTTTCTGTGGCACTTTCCGTCGGCCAGTCTTCCAACTGGCCGCCCGAGTATATCTCCGGCCAAACCGGAGTTACGCGGCATCACGCCCTGCGGTGTTCGGACTTTCCTCCCCCGGCTCGCGCCGGAAGCGATTCTCCGCCCTTCCAAAACCAGTTTGAACTTACCACAAAGGCACAAAGGCACAAAAGGTTTTTGCCTTCGTTCTTTGTGTCTTGGTGGTGAAATTTCTAATCCCCGCCCGTCAAAATCATGTCGCGGGTGTAATACAAAATCCGGCCGCAGCTTGAGCAGGTCACAATCTCCTTCTGCGCCTGGCAGGACACGATCAACTGCTGCTGCAATTTCATGTGGCAGCCGCCGCACACGCCGTGCTCGATGCCCACCACCGCGCTGTCGCCCTTGCTCTTGAGCAGGCGTTCGTAACGGTTGCGCGCGGATTCGTCCACGGCGGACGCCAGTTCCGCGCGGCCCTGCTGCAAGTCGGCGAGTTCCTTCTTGAAATTTTCCTCGCGCTGGCCAAGTTCGGCAATCTGGCTGTCGGCCAGTTTTTTCGCCTCGTTCGCCTCGCCGGTCGCGCGGGCGACTTCCTTCTGCGCGGCCTCGGCCTGTTCCATTAAAACGATTTCCTGGTCTTCAATCTTGAAAACCGCCTCCTTCGCCATCTCGATTTCGTGGGCGAGCGCCTTGTATTCCTCGTTCTTGCGCGTCAGCAACTGCTGGTTCGCGTATTTCTCAATCTGGGATTTCTTGGCCTCGACTTCCAAGTCGCGTTGCTTGCGTTCGGACTCGATCTGTTTGACGCGGTTCTTGGCGGCATCCAGTTGCGTCTGGGTGGTGGAGGCGTGGGAGCGCAAGGATTCGCGTTCCGGCGCGATCTGGGCGAGTTCCTGTTGCACGCGATGAATTTTGCGGTCGCGATCCTGCAAAATCAGAAGTTTTTCGATTGAATCCAGCATTGTCGAACGGAAGCTAGCGAGCGTTGGCGTCCAAGTCAATGCGCGGAAAAGCAAATGGGGGATGGTCGCGCCAATATGTTGCCGTTTTTTCATCCTCCGGCCCGTTCTCGTCCTCGTCCTTGAACGGTGGTTTTTTCCGAGGGCGATGAACGTGGAGGATTATTTTTCGCCGGCAAATTGATTTTGCAGTTTCGCGTTTCGCCGCTAACCTGCCGTCATGCGTTTCATCGGCAATGTCATCGAAAAATTGCAGCGGCACCCCAAGCGGGTCGTGTTTCCCGAGGGCGAGGAACCGCGCATTTTGCAGGCGGCGCGGCAGTTCCACGCGCTGCGGCTCGGCGCGCCCATCGTCCTGGGCGACCCCGCGAAAATCCAGGACATCGCGGAGGGGATGAACATTCCGCTCGAAGGCATCCGCATCATCAATCCCGCCACCAGCGAAGACACGGAGAATTTCGCCCGGCGGTTTCATTCGTTGCGCCGCGAGAAAGGCCTGCGCGCCACGGAAGCGCGCGAGGCGATGTTGCAGCCGAATTATTACGGCGCAATGATGCTGGCGATGCATCAGGCGGACGGCTGCATTTCCGGCGCGTCGCACATCTCCGGCAGCGTGCTGCGACCGTTGTTTCAAATCATCAAGGTTGCGCCGGACATCAAGACGGCATCGTCCTGCATGGTGATGGAAGTCGAGGACACGCGCATCGGCGAAAATGGCGTTTTGTTCATGGCCGATTGCGGCGTCATCCCCGATCCAACGGTGGACCAGCTCGCGGACATCGCCGTGGCCACGGCACGGCTTGCCCGGCACATGCTCGGCGTGAAACCGCGCGTGGCGTTGCTCTCATTTTCCACAAAAGGCAGTGCGTCGCATCCGTCCGTCGGCAAGGTCCAGGCCGCGACCGCGATGTCCCGGCGCAAGGCGGAACAGTTGTTTTTGGAGGCGGATTTTGACGGCGAAATGCAGGTGGACGCCGCGCTGGCGCCGGAGATCGCCGAACGGAAACTTGCGGATAGCAAGGTGGCCGGACGCGCGAACGTGCTGGTCTTTCCCGACCTTAATTCCGGCAACATCGCCAGCAAGCTCGTCCGCACCGTCAGCCGCGCGAATGCTTACGGACAGATTTTGCTCGGCCTCAACCGGCCGGCGGCGGACGTGTCACGCGGTTCGAGCGCCCACGACATCCTCGGCGTCGCCGCCATCATCGCCGTGCAGGCGACCGACTACCAAAAACTGTATCCGGGCGCGGACGGGAAATTGCCGGGTGAATGAAAAATTACAAATGCAAAATTAAAAATTGCCGGACACAACCGGCTGGCTTACCGCTGTTTTTTGCATTTTTAATTTTTAATTTTTAATTTTCATGAATTCTTCCACCCCGCGTGTTTTCATCGCCGCCACGCGCCAGAACGACGGCAAGACAACCGCGTCGCTCGGCCTCATCGCCGCGTTGCAGCAGCATTTTCCGCGTGTCGGCTACATCAAGCCCGTCGGCCAGCGCTTCGTCGAAATCGAGGAGCAGAAAATTGACGAGGATTCCGTGTTGATGGACGCCGTGTATCACCTCGACTGCCCGCTTGTGGACATGAGCCCGATTGCAGTCGAACCGGATTTCACGCGGAAATATCTTCAATCGTCCAACAACGAAGTGCTCGTCCGCAAAATCCAGAAGGCATTCGACCGTGTCGCGTGGGAAAAGGATTTTGTGTTGTGCGAAGGCAGCGGTCATGCGGGCGTCGGTTCCGTTTTCGATTTGTCCAACGCGCAGGTCGCAAAGATTCTCGGCGCGAAAGTCATCATCATTTCGCAGGGCGGCATAGGCAAACCGATTGATGAAGTCGCGCTGAACCAGGCGTTGTTTGAAAGAGAGGGCGTCGAAATCATCGGCGTTATTTTGAACAAAGTGCTGGGCGAAAAAGTGGATTACGTCACCGATTTCGCGCGGCGCGGCCTCAAGCGCAAAGGCCTCGATCTGCTCGGCGTGCTGCCTTATGAACAGATTCTTTGCAATCCATCGGTGGATTTGATCCGCGAAGAACTGCGCGCTGAACAGTTGAATTCAGCACCGACGTTGCAGGCACTTGTCGGAGATGTGATCGTTGGCGCAATGAGCGCGCAGAACGCGATGAAGTTTTTCCAGCCCGGCGTCCTGCTCATCACGCCCGGCGACCGCGAGGACATCGTGCTCGCCGCCTGCACGGCCATTGACGCGCAAAGCACGGAGAAAATGGCGGGCATCGTCCTGACCGGCGGCTTGCGTCCGCCCGAAAGCATTCTCAAAATCATCCGCACCATGCCGATTCCCGTGCTGCTCGCGCAGGCGGACAGCTATCAGGTCGCGTCCAAGGTCCACAACCTCACCGTCAAAACGCGCCCGTCAGATTCGGAAAAAATCTCCCTCATCCGCGACATCGTCGCCAAAAACGTCAACCTCAAAAAAATTCTGCAAGCCTTGTGATTCCAACGCCCACCAACACCGCGCTCAAAACCCTGCCAACGTATCAACCGGGAAGGCCGATTGAAGAAGTCGCGCGTGAACTTAATCTGCCCGCGAACGAAATCATCAAGCTCGCGTCGAACGAAAATCCGCTCGGCCCGTCGCCGCTCGCCATCGCCGCGATGCAAAAAGTGCTGGCGAACCTGAATCTATATCCTGACGGCAATGCGTTTTACCTGAAACAAAAACTGGCGGAAAAACTCGGCATCGCGCCCGCCAATCTCGTTCTCGGCAACGGCTCAAACGAAATCATCGAGTTCGTCGGCCACACTTATTTCGCGCCGGGCGTGGACGTGGTGGTGTCGCAATTTTGCTTCGCCATTTATCCACTCGTGGCAAAACTGTTCGGCGCGAACCTCATCACCGTTCCGGCAAAAAATCACGGCCATGATCTGCCCGCGATGCTCAAGGCCATCACGCCGCAAACGCGCGTCGTCTTCGTGGCGAACCCGAACAACCCTACCGGCACGCTCGCGCCGCGCGAAGACGTCATCCGGTTCGTCAACGTGATTCCCGATCATGTGCTGCTCGTGATGGACGAGGCTTACATAGAGTTTCTGGATGATCCGCTGGATCTGGCTTCGCTCGTGCGGCTGGGCGTGAGGCCGAATCTGCTGTTGATGCGGACATTCTCGAAAATCTACGGGCTGGCCGGATTGCGGATCGGCTACGGCATCGGACATCCCGACTTGATTTCCACGCTCGAAAAAATCCGGCAGCCGTTCAACATCAATTCCATCGCGCAGGCCGGCGCGCTTGCTGCCCTCGGCGACGAGGAACACATCCGCAAGACGCGGGCGAATAATTTTGCCGGGCTGGAATTTTTCCAGCGCGCCTTTCGCGACATGAAACTGGAATACGTCCAGTCCGCCGCGAATTTTATTTTGGTGCGCGTGGGCGAAGGCCAGCGCGTGTTTGAGGCGATGCAGAAGCAGGGCGTGATCGTGCGTCCGATGGGCGGCTATCAACTGGGCGAATGGATCCGCATTTCCGTCGGCACGCCCAGGGAAAACGAGCGGTGCGTTGAATCATTGGAAAAAATTCTGCCTCAATAGTTTAATTTTGATCTTCAAGAAAGCGCGGGAAAGCAGGTCTTTTGTGTCACACGAAAGCCACATTTTCCGTTGACACATATCTAATCTTGTGCCTTAATGAAGCTACTTTCGGATTAAAGGCTGTAAAACCCATGAAAAAATTCATGGAATTAAAGCCAGCACCCGAAGTTGAACCACACAAGGGTGCTGCTGATTACGGAGTTAAAAAGATTCACCCAACTCCGACGGGGGAGAAAGCATATTCAAAGCTCTCAAACATTCGCATATTCGCATTTGCATACTGAAAGGGAAAATTATGAAAACAGTCAATCCAACTACAAGTTTAGCGTCCAGCATCAGGCTGGCTGCCGTGTTTTTTCTGGCGGTGGCAACCAGTTCACAGGCTCAAATCCAGCCATGTATTGAGACCAACGGCTACAAGTTCATCCAATGGCCCAATCTTAGCAGCGGCACCGGTGGAATGGATGTGAAGGACAGCCGGCAGGGCATCGTTCTGGCCGACGATTTTTTTTGCACCAGCGCGGGCCCGATCACCGACATACACCTTTGGGGCTCGTGGCTCAATGACGTCCACGGATTAGTCACCAATTTTTGGATTGGCATCTACAGTGACGTGCCAAAGGTGATTGGCCCCGTCGGGCAAGTCATCTCAAACAGTCATCCCGGCACTCTGCTGTGGTGGACGAATTTCCCGGCGGGACAATACGCCGAAACCATCATCAACCAGCCCGGACCAGAATATTTTTACAATCCCACTAACAATCAAATCGTGGGCGGCGATACGCAAGCCTGGTATTATTGCTTTTATCCCGCCAATCCGTTTGTGCAGCAGGGCTCGGCCAACAACCCGACAAATTATTGGCTGGCGGTTCACGCCCAGCTTTCCGGCCAGACAACCGACCTCTTCGGGTGGAAAAATTCCACCAACAAATACAACGATACCGCCGTCTGGGGAACCGTTGACGCCAGCGGGTTCCCGTCCGGAAATTGGCAGTCCATGACCAATCCGATCACCCAGCAGCAAATGGATCTTGCGTTCAAGCTGACGACGCCGACCAATCCGCCGGTCGACTGTGTGGAAACCAACGGCACCAAATATCTCCAAAATCCCAATCTCGATGGCGGCTCGGATGTCCTGAACAATCCTTATGTGCTGGCCGATGACTTCGTTTGCACCAACACCGGTTACATCTCCGACATCCACATCTGGGGTTCCTGGCTCTTCAATGCGCACGGCACAAATACTTTCTGGCTGGGCATCTACGATGACGTGCCGGCAACCAATCTTCCAGCCGGGGGGACCACGCCAAGCCATCCCGGCAAACTACTTTGGCAACAGTGGTTCGCACCGGGCCAGTATGCTGAAAACCTTTATGGCACTGGCTTTGAATACTTCGTTGACCCCGGCCCGCCGACACTGGTCGGCACGGATCAACAGGCTTGGTATTATTGCTTCTACCCGACTAATCCGATGGTCCAGTTTGGCTCCCGTTGCGCTCCGAAAATCTACTGGCTGGCGGCGTATGTCCAGCAGCCGACCGGCGAACCTCAATTTAATTATGGATGGAAGACCACATATTTCGTGCAGAACGATGTAAGTGTTCATGCGCCTTGGCCCGGCGTGCCGCCGACGAACAATCCCGGTTGGACGCCAACTTTGCTTCCACCCGGTGCCGGCAATGGCGGACCGGCGGATTTGGCGTTCAAAATCACCACGGCCACCAACCCCCCAGCCATCAAGTATGTCCAGTGGCCCAACACCGTCGCCAACGGTTACGATGTCTGGAACAGCAGCACGTTTCCACCGGGTGTGACGGATGGCCCTTGGCTGTTGGCTGATGATTTTGTCTGCACCAACACTGGATACATCACCGACATCCACCTCTGGGGTTCGTGGAATGATAACCAATATATCTCCAACAGCATCACCTTCTGGCTTGCGCTGTTTGAGGATGTGCCAACCAATGCCAGCAACCCCTTTAGTCATCCCGGCAATCTGGTCTGGTCGCAATGTTTCGCGCCGGGAGAATATTCAGAATCTTTCTGGAGTTTCGCGTCGGAACAGTTCCTGGATCCCGGCCCGCCGAACACCATCGGCACCGATTCGCAGGTTTATTATTATAACTTCTATCCGTGCAATCCGCCGGTTCAGCGGGGCACGCCGATTCATCCGAGAACTTACTGGCTGGGCGCTTATGCGCAGTTGCCGGCGGGAGTGCAGAGTTCATACGGTTGGAAGACCACGACCAACGTCCTGCACGACACCAGCGTTCACGCGCAGTGGATATACGGCTTCTGTCCCACGAGCCTCGCGCCAGCCACGCCGGCCTGGACTCCGACGCAGGATGCACAAAACAACAAGCTCGACCTGTCCTTTGAACTGACGACCGACACCAATTGCTATGCGTCCTTGGTTGGAATTGATTATTTGGCGCTCAGCAACAAGGTGGTTTTGAGCTGGTCTGGCGGCGGAATCCTTCAGGTGGCCGGCATGACGAACCTGATGTTCAGCACCACCAACGTCCTGGGTCCATATGAGGACGTGCCCGGAGCCACCTCGCCTTTCACGATTGCGACCACAAACACCCTGCCTGCGAAGTTCTTCCGGCTGCGGTGCAACTGAACCTGTTTGAGGGTCAAATAATCAGGCGTGGACGCCGTAATTGTGTGCGTCTGCGCCTGAACTTTTTCCGCCGGACAAAATTCCGGGATAATCGAAATTTGTTGTTTGAATCCCGCGCGAAACCGATTACTTATTCTGCGCTGAAACCAAACTGACAATTCAAAAGTGAAACCAACCGACCTGCGGGGCATCCTGCAATACATTCCGCAATTCCGCGAGAAAACCTTCATCCTCGCGATTGACGGCGCAATCGTCACCGACGAAAACTTCACCACGCTGCTGCTGGACGTTGCGGTGCTGCGCTCGCTGAACATCCGCGTCGTGCTGGTTCACGGTGCCTCGGCGCAGATCAAGCTGCTCGCCGCTGAACAAAATGTGAAAGCATCCGATCTCGACGGCACGGGCATCACGGACGCGGCCACGCTCAAGCTCGCGCTCACGGCGGCGAACCGGCTCACCCATGAAATTCTTGAAGGCCTTTCTGCGAACGACCTGCGCGCCGCCAGCACGAACGTCATCATCGCGCATCCGATGGGCATCATCGGCGGCGTGGACCATCAGTTCACCGGCAAGGTTGAGCGCGTGGACACGGAGCTGCTCCAGACGTTGCTCGCGCAAGGCGTCGTGCCGGTCATCCCGCCGCTCGGTTTCGACGGCGACGGCAAAACGTATCGCGTGAATTCCGACGGCGTCGCGCTCGCGGTGGCCGAGGCGCTGAAGGCGATCAAATTGATTTTTATCACGTCAAGCGACGGCCTGATCTGCAACGGCCAGCTCGTCCGTCAACTGCTCGTTGCCGAACTGGAAAAACTCCTGCAGACGAACAGCGCGGGCTTTGCGCCGGAAATTTTGTCGAAGGCGCAACATGCGGCCGCCGCTTGCAAGGCGGGGATTCCACGCGTCCACGTCATCAACGGCAAGGTGGACGAGGGCCTGCTCGCGGAAGTTTTTTCCAACGAAGGCATTGGCACGCTGATCTACGCGAACGAATACCAGCAGATCCGTCCGGCGAAGAAGAAGGACATCCGGGCGATCCAATTGCTGACGAAGGCCGCAGTCGAATCGGACGAACTCGTCAGGCGCAGCCGTGCCGTGATTGATAAAAGTCTCGGCGATTATTTTATTTTCGAGATTGATAAAAATCCCGTCGCGTGCGTGGCGCTGCACGTTTACCCCGAACAGAAAAAAGGCGAGCTTGCGTGTCTCTATGTGAGTTCGTCGCATGAAAACCAGGGCATCGGGCGCAAGCTGATCCAGTTCGTCGAGAACAAGGCGAAGGAACTGAACTTGAGCGAACTGCTTACGCTCTCGACGCAGGCGTTTACTTATTTTCAATCCAAGGGCGGCTTTGCCGAGGGCACGCCCGACGATCTGCCGCCCGCGCGCCGCGAAAAATACGACCAGAGCGGACGCAACTCAAAGGTGCTCGTGAAAAAATTAAAATAACTTGGAAAAGCTTTTACTCTCCTGCGAAAAGCACGGTGTCGTTCCGACTCAATTTACTCTCGTCGTCAGCGTCGCCGACCAGACGCTTTCACTTTTTGAAGAAGGCAAACTCGTAAAAACTTTCCCCTGCTCCACTTCGCGTTTCGGCATCGGGCAGACGGAAGGCTCAAATTGCACGCCGCTCGGCTTGCATCGCATCGCGGAAAAAATCGGCGCGGGCGAGGCGGCGGGAACGGTTTTCAAAGCACGCCAGATCATCGGCCACACATCGCAGCCGGAATTTGCGGACGCCAAAATCACCACGCGCATCCTGTGGCTGGAAGGACTCGAACCCGGTTTCAATCGCGGCGGCAACGTGGACTCCCACGCGCGCTACATCTACATCCACGGCACGGCGGATCAAACGACGATTGGCCGCCCCTCTTCATGTGGCTGCATCCATGTGGCCGACGAGGATTTGATTCCGCTCTTCGACCAATTGCCCAGCGGCACATTGGTCTGGATTTCCGAGCGTTAAATCGCAGACACCAACGCGAACAGCAGAAATAAAATAGAATGTCAGCCACCGTAAAAACCACCCGTTGGCGCGAGGAATACACCTTCCTCGTCGTCGCTGGCGGGCTGGCCGCGCTGGCGGGCTTGGGCGGCTGGTTCGTTGCCGCTGCCAGCCATTCTCACGGCACACCGCCGGATCGTCCGCGTGAACTGGCCGGCTTCACCTTGACCGACCGCTCCGGGCGCACGGTCACACGGGCGGATCTGGACGGAAAATTTCTGGTGGTGAATTTTGTTTTCACCGGCTGTTCCATCACCTGTCTGGACGTGAACCGCCGCATGGCGGAAATCCAAACCCTCACCGCCCGGCAGCCGGACGTGAAGCTGGTTTCCCTGACGGTTGACCCGCGCACGGACACGCCCCAAGTGCTGGCGGAGTTCGGCAACCGTTTCGGTGCGGACACCAACCGCTGGCTGCTGCTCACAGGCGACAAGCCGGTGCTGTATGATCTGATCGAAAAAAGCTTCATTCCGCGCGACCCGGATGATCCTTACAACTTCATGCCCGGGGGATTCACCCACACTGAACGCATCGCCGTGATGGACACCCATGGCCGCCTGCGTGCGTTCTTTGACGGAATGAAACCTGAAACGTCGCAGGCCGTGACGGACGAAATCAACCAATTGCGCGCCAGCGCCGATTCCCTATGAGAAAAATATTCCCATGCCTGATGGCAGGCTTGTTCGTCATCACCGGCTGCAAACCGGCTGCACCCGCGCCGAAAACGGATGTCCCCGCCATCCAAACCTACGAAGCGCGCGGCATTGTCCGGCAGATCGCGCCCGACTGGCGCGAAGCCACCATCAAGCATGAGGCGATTCCCGGTTTCATGGCGGCGATGACAATGGATTTCACAGTGAGAAATACGAACGAACTGAAAAACATCGCGCCGGGCGATCAGATCACCTTCAAGCTGCTCGTGACCGAAACCGATTCGTGGATTGAGTCCGTCCGGTTCGACGCGCACGTTGTTGAAGATGTAACCAACAATGTATTCATTTTCCACGCGCCCTCGGCTGAACTCAAACCCGGCGATCCCATGCCAGATTTCACGCTGACCTCCGAGGATGGCCGGCCCGCCCATTTTTCTGATTTTCGCGGACGCGTGCTGGCGTTCACATTTTTTTTCACCCGCTGTCCATTGCCGGATTTTTGCCCGCGCATGGATTTGAATTTCGCCGAGGCGCGCACGTTGCTCCGCGCCGCGCCGGATGCGCCCACCAACTGGCAGTTCCTTTCCATCTCCTTTGATCCTGAATTCGACCTGCCAGACACATTGACCAACTACGCCACATATTATCGTCAAGCCGATGCCGACCGCTGGCTGTTTTCCGTGGCCGATACAAATACGCTCGCCCGCCTCGCGCCCTTGCTGGACCTGATGATTTCGCGCGAAGACAACACCATTTCCCACAACCTCCGCACCGTTGTGCTGGATCCGCAGGGCCGCATCGCGCGTCAGTTTGACGGCAACAAGTGGACGCCACAGGAACTTGCCAAGGCGATGCTGGCCGCCGCCCGACAACCAGCAAATTCAACGCCGCCGTAACGTGGTTTTTATGGAGCGCGGCTGTGTCCCGCGCCGCGCGGGATCAGCCGCAGCACGCCGGAATACAGGGTCGGGTTAATTATTCCCGTGCGCCACTGTTTGCGAAGTGCTGCGGCTGGTCTCCGCGACACAGCCGCGCTCCGTTTTGACTTCCCGCGTAATTCGTTTAACTTGGCGGCACTGAATTTTGCCGCATGAACTTGAATGAACAAATGACGCGACTGGCCAAACAGGCCAAGGCTGCGTCGCGCGAACTCGCCAGGCTGACCACGGCGGAGAAAAACGCCTGCCTGCTCGCGATGGCCACGGCGCTCGAACAAAACGCCGCCGCCATCAAGGAAGCCAACGCGCTCGACATGGAATTCGGCGCACAGCACGGCCTCTCCGACGCCATGCTCGACCGGCTCAAGCTGGACGACAAACGCATCGCCAGCATGGCTAAAGGTTTGCGCGAAGTAGCGGTGTTGCCTGATCCCATCGGGAAAATTCTCGACGAGCGCGTCCGGCCCAATGGACTCAAGCTGCAAAAAATTTCCACGCCCATCGGCGTTGTCGTCATCATCTACGAATCGCGTCCCAACGTGACGGCAGACGCGGCGAGCCTTTGTTTCAAATCCGGCAACGCCACGATTCTGCGCGGCGGCAAGGAAGCGTTGAACTCGAATCAGATCATCGCCCGCCTGATGACCGAAGCCGGGCGGGCGGCTTGCACAAAGTCGGCGCGCAGCGCCGACGCTACAGGTGTAGCGTCGGGCCTGTGGCCCGAACACGCGATCCAAGTCGTGCCCACGCCCGACCGCGAGGCGATTCCGATTTTACTTTCGCTCACGCAATACATTGACCTCTGCATGCCCCGCGGCGGCGAGAGCCTCATCCGCGCGGTCGCGGACTGCTCGAAAGTTCCCGTCATCAAACATTACAAAGGCGTCTGCCACGTCTTTGTGGATGCCGACGCTGATTTGAAAATGGCCGAGGAAATCACGATGAACGCCAAAGTGCAGCGCCCCGGCGTCTGCAACGCGATGGAAACCCTGCTCGTGGACAAAGCCATCGCGGAAAATTTTCTCCCGCAGATGGCGCAGAAGCTCGCAGATAAAAAAGTCGAACTACGCTGCGACACGGCTTCGCTTGGCCTGGTTCAATCGGCAATCGGCAATCGGCAATCGGCAATCAAGGCGGCAGCCGAACAAGACTGGTTCACCGAATACATGGACTACATCCTGAACATCCGCGTGGTGGACGGAGTAACGGCGGCGATTGACCACATCAATTTTTACGGCTCGGCGCACTCGGACAGCATCGTCACAAAGAACGAGGCGCACGCGAAGCAGTTCCTCGCCGAGGTGGATTCGGCGGCGGTGTATTGGAATGCCAGCACACGCTTCACCGACGGCGGCGAATTCGGCATGGGCGCGGAGATCGGCATCAGCACCGACAAGATCGGCGCGCGCGGCCCGATGGGTCTGGACGAATTGACCAGCTACAAATGGCTCGGCATCGGCAACGGGCAAATCAGGAATTAATTTAGCCGATTACCCACTGCTATGCTTCCTAGTTTCCCAAAAGCCCAAAAGATTTTGGACGAGCAACGGAACAAACAAATGTTTGCGGCAAAAGCTAAAATTTTCCCGCACCATATTCACCCCCCAGTGCAGCCGATTATTGAAGGCAAGCAAACTGACTTTCAGCGTGAAGATCGCAAAATCAAGCCTCTAAAAATTGAGCCGCATCGATTCACAATTTCAATTGATACAAGTAGCGGGAAAGGGCTAACGCTCGAAGTCTTTAATCAGAAGGCAACTGAGCTTGGGGAAGGCATGGGGAAGCAAATGTTTCAGATGCTATTGGGGACTATCGAAGAAGCTGTTGCTGAAACCGGGAACGAAGTGAAAGTCAAAAAAGGAGACTTAAAGAAAGAGGATATTCTTCGCCTTTTTGAAATGGGCACTCATAATTTTGATGAGCACGGGAATCCCACCGGGCAGTTTCTCTGTGGGTCTGAATTCGCACAAGAGCTGACGAAACACAAAGATGAATGGGAGCAAGACAAAGAATTTGTAGCAAAAGTCGAAGAAATTAAAAGACGCAAAAAGGAAGAGTTTAATGAACGAGAGGCTCGTCGAAGATTGGCTGACTAAAGCCAACGAACGGTCATATCAGACGCCGTTTGCCCAAGCACTCCTAGCCGAAGGAATGCAGGTTCTTCGCGTCGGCCACAGTTCACATGAGCACGGCAAAGATATTATCGCCATAGACAAAGATGCAAAAATCCACGCATACCAATTAAAAGATGGCGATTTTGACTTAAAGGATTTCGAAAAAGAGTTTGGTCAAATAACCGCGCTCGTCGAAACTCAAATTGAACACCCCGCAATTTCAGGCCAGCCTCGACACCAGCCTTGGCTCGTGATTTCAGGTCAAGTTTCAATGCCGGTTGAGGATCGAATTAGAGTCCATAACAATCAGTGGCGGAAACGAAAATGCACCCCACTGAAGTTGATGACCGGACGACAATTGCAGGCAAAATTTGCCAACATGGCTGCGGATTTCTGGCCACAGATGCCAGAGGACTCGCACAGGTTGTTCAATCTTTACCTTGCCGATGGAAAGAGTTCATTAGACCGCGAGGCTTTTGCAAAATTAATTTCGAGCACTACCGACACTGAAGGGGAGATACCAAAAGCTGCTGTTGTCAGGAGATTATCGGCTGCAAACTTGTTTGCCAGCTACGCACTTTCACCATTTTACAAATCCCAAAATCATTGGGAGCTTGTTCAAGGTTGGACCATGACTGCCGCCCAAATTGCGTGGGTAGCAGACAACGCAAAACTTTCACCCAAAGATTGGCAGCCAACTTTTCGACTCGCAGTTAATGAAGCCTTAACTTCGCTTGAAGCACTTGCTCGTGAAGCTTTGCAACCAAACGCACTTGGCCCTAATGGTTTTGAGCTTGATGATTTGACGCGGTCTCGATGCACGATTTGTGCAGGGTCAATCGCCGTAAAAATTCTGATTGAACGGCGTCACGGAAAGCAATGGGATCAAGAGTCATTGGCAAAAGAGAAATTGGAGCAACTATTTTCAGATGGCCGATTTTATTTTTGGGGTGAGTCAGCCGTTCCATTTTGGTTGGCTGCGATGTGGGCGCTTGATCAATTGAGGCCAGACCACTTTTCAGACAGAATTCTGTTTGCAATGTTATCTGCAATTGCCCACCAAAATAGCAAATCTGCGCTGCCAAAGTATCCTGCTCCATATGATCCGGCAGACGAAGCGCTTTCCAAGGCGTTCCGACGTCTTTTTGACGGTGAAAAAGCCATGGAACTTCAAGCCGCGTCATCTTACACATTGGAACCGCTAGTTACCATCATGGCTCGAAGACTCTGGCGAAATGCGCTTTCCGCAATCTGGTCAGAGATTACCAAGGTGGATTTGGTTAGGCTCATTCCCGACAAGCCGCGCGACCTGCTTTTATGGAATTGGGGTGCGAAACGTGGAAGCAATCAATCCCGAATATTTCCTACGCCGCAGAGTTGGGGTGAATTACTTGCAGAATCACGGCATGACGAAGATGATTTGCTTCCGAATGTGATAAAAGAGGATTTAGATTTTGAACTGATATTTCTCCTCTGCTTTCCGCACCGACTAAACAGGGCTTTTGTAAAGCATTTGGAAAATAGAACGCGAAATCTTTGAAGTAAAACGAGTCGCTTTCAGAATTATCTGTGTCCAACTGTAATTAAAATTATGGATTCCGCCGAACAAGCCAAATTCATCCGCGAGCAAATTCCCGCCGGCGGACTGTTTGCCGGCATGGAATGGAAGATTTCGCCCGCCCCATTTCCGCTGGGCGAAAATCTGGCGAAGGAGATTGAATCGCTCGGGCGCGTGCTGCTGCAATTTTATCGCGCGACCAATCTGCTCTACCGCAAGAGTGTCGAGGGCAAGCAGCCGGAATGGGTCGCGCGCTGGCTTGACCTCGGCAAGCCCGCCGATCTCATCGCGCTGCAACGCTCCGTCGCCTTCAAGAACGACGTGCCGCGCGTCATCCGCCCGGACATTTTGCTGACGGAAACCGGCTTCAGCATCACGGAACTGGATTCCGTGCCCGGCGGCATCGGGTTGACCGGCTGGCTCAACCAGGTTTATTGCGGAATGCGGAATGCGGAATGCGGATTGGCTGGCATGAGTAATCCATCCTCTACCCTCCATCCTCCATCCTCGCCCCAGATTCTCGGCGGTGCGGATGGGATGATTCGCGGGTTTGAATCCATCTTTGGCGATGCCAAACGGGTTCACATCGTCGTCTCGGAAGAGGCGGCGACGTATCGGCCGGAGATGGAATGGCTCGCCGGGCAAATGAAGAATTCAGAATTCAGAATTCAGAATTCAGAATTTTTGGATTTCAACGAGGGTGATGCGGTTTACAGATTTTTTGAATTGTTCGATTTGAAAAACATTTCCAGCGCAAAAAAGATTTTTGAACTCGCGGCGGAAAAGAAAATCCGCCTGACGCCACCGCCGAAGCCGGTGTTCGAGGAGAAAATGCTGTTTGCGCTGCTGTGGAACCGGAATCTGCACAGCTTCTGGCGGCAGGAACTGGGCGAAGGTTTTCTGGCGCGCCTGAAAAAGATAATCCCTTACACCTGGCTGGTGGACCCGTCGCCGATGCCGCCGCACGCGGCGATTCCGGAACTGAATCTCACGGACTGGTCACAGCTCAAGGCGATGTCGCAGAAGGAGCGCGACTTAATTTTGAAGGTGTCGGGCTTTTCGGAAAACGCCTGGGGCGCGCGCGGGGTTTATCACGGCAGCGATCTGTCATCGGCAGACTGGAGCTCGGCGGTGGATGCGGCACTCGCTAATTTCGAGACGTCGCCGAGCGTATTGCAGCGTTTCCACAAGCCGTCGCTTGTGGACGCGAGCTGGTTTGATTTCGCCAAGAGCGAAGTGGTGCCGATGAAGGGCCGGGCGCGGTTGTGTCCATATTATTTCGTGAGCGGCGAGGGGGACAACCTGCATTCGGAACTGGGCGGCGCGCTGGCCACGATTGTTCCCGCCAACAAAAAAATCGTCCACGGCATGACAGACGCAGTCCTCGCGCCTTGCTCGGTTTGAAATCCCGCCAAGCGCAGGCGCACAAAGGCTGGGGACAGTTTTATTTCTTGTCAGACCTAAAATTTTGATCCAACCGGTATGGGCCGTCAGTGTGGGCAATGACGAGTGAAAATGGTTCGACATGAATCTTGTCTTTGGCCGATTGCAGTTCTTCGGTTCCAGCCCGTTTGTCGTCGGCCACGATAATCCAGTCGCCCGTGACGGTTAAATCCCGGCTCTGCCCGGCTCCATTGCAAATCACGAGGATGTTCTTCCAACTGTCTCCATTGGCATTGTTCCGGATGACATATTCAACCAGGTTGTCCGGGGTGTCATTCGCAAAATCCAAGGCCTTGTCCACGTCCGCCTTGTCCGTCATGCGAAAAGCCGGGTGAGCTTTTCTTAGCGCGATCATCCCTTGGTAAAAGTTGAAGACCTCCTTGTGCTTCGCCTTCAACTCCCAGTTGATGGGGTTCACGCGGGGATCGTTGTCATTGTAACTGTTTCTGACGCATTTTTTTGATCGCAGGAATTCGTCACCGGCGTGGAGAAATGGAACTCCCTGGGCCGTCAGCACGATGCCTGCCGCCAGCTTGTCCATGTTAACGCGCAAGTCCTCCGGCACATTTGTTGCCGATAACAGAAGTTTGTCCCAGAGACAGTGGTCGTCGTGGGCGGAAGCGTAATTGATGGTCTCGTTCGGCGAATGCACCGCTATATTTTCGCTGTTCTTGCCAGTGCCCTGCCCTTTGATGTTCAACTGAAACCGGTCCATGCCGCCATATCGTGGTCCCGCACCCTGGACAAAACCCGCAGCGGCATCATTTCCCGCATCCCCTTTGATATTGTCCCTGATCCCGTCGTTAAATGCGGCGATTCCTGTCCCGCTGACATTGGCCTGCGTCATCATCTTTTCTGGCGGCAGCAAGTATTCCATATCCCATCCCTCGCCATAAATGATGACGTTTGGATTGATCTTTCTCGCCTCGCGACAGACTTCCAACATGGTGTCACGATCCACTATTCCCATGAGATCGAACCGGAATCCGTCAACGTGATATTCCGTCAGCCAATATTTTATGGAATCCACGATGAACTTCCGCGCCATTGGCTTTTCCGATGCGAATTCATTCCCGCAAAAGGTTCCATCGGCATATTTTCCGGAAGCGTCCGTGCGGTAGAAATAACGGGGGTAAATCTTGTCAAAAATTGAATCCCGGCTGCTCCCCGTGCCGGCAGTGTGGTTGAAAACCACATCCAGAACCACGCCGATATGCCGCCGGTGAAAGGCCTGCACCATCCGTTTGAATTCTTTCTGCCGGGCAGTGCCATCCGGGTCGCTGGCATACGATCCCTCGGGAGTGTTGAACAAAACCGGGCCATAGCCCCAGTTATACCAGGTGTATTTGTCGGCTTTCTGCCGCTCGTCACCGCCGGCATAATCAAAAACCGGCAGGAGGTGAACATGGGTGACCCCCAACTCCTCCAAATGATCCATGCCGGTCTTCTCGCCCTCCGGAGTTTTCGTGCCTTCTTCAACCATCCCCGTGTATTTGCCACGATTGGCAGCGGAGACGCCCGAACTGCCGCCAATCGAAAAGTCGCGGACATGCACTTCATACAAAATGGCATCGGCATTGTTTTTCAAGCCCACAAATTGATCCTGGTTCCAGCCTTCAGGATTTGTCCCGGCCAGATCGTAAATCAGAGTCCTCCCGGTGTTGGCCGAGCATCCCCGTGCATAAGGATCATTGACGCGAAAAATATTTGACCGGCCAGCCACCACCTCCGGCAGCACAATGTCATAAAGGTAATATTTTCCATCCAGATTGCCGCTGACCTTGGCGGACCAGATGCCGTTGTCATCGCGGGTCATCAGTATGGAGGAAAAGGACGGACTGGCGGCGTCATCGAAAAGCGCCACGCTGACGGACTTCGCCGTGGGCGCCCATAGTTTTATCGTCGTCGCCTGCGGACTGCAAGTTGCGCCCAGGTCTTCATTCGGATAGCGATACATAGGGAGGCTCAATTTCTCTTGCGACGCACCAAGGGCATTGCCCGATGCCAAACCGCCTGCGACAATCAATATGAACCACACCAGCAAAATGCACAGGCCATCGGTCAATTTCAACTGTCGCCAGTTCGTCATTTCAAAATCATGAACTTATTTTCCAAGCTTGTCCATCTGGCCGAACGGTGGGCGGTGTCCTAATTTGAATTTCTATATTCCCCTTTATGATTGCTCATCGGATACCTAAAAATTGTGTGATTGGTGAATCTGAGCATGTGTTTTCTGAAATCTGCCGTATTGGTATAAACAAATTGCTCGCTATCGTTGTCAATTATAGCGAGGCAACTTACGGGTGTCCCATTGGTAAGTTTTTTGAATGGGAACAAGTTTGTAGATTCAATGAGAGAAAAAACATAATTAAGCCTGATAAAGTTAGGCCGAATATAGCGGACTTGAAAAACTGGGGATTCATCCTGATTTACTATTTCAAAGTCAGCCGCACCGCAATTATATTGCCAATCAAACTGCAATCTCGAATCCAAGTCGCCTTCTTTGTAAATCAAAGTAAAATCATAATTGGTATCCCCAGCACCGGCCCAAGGAAAGAGAACAAAAAGACGATTTTCCTTCAGCATAATATGCATATTTGCTGTCTTCTGAATCAGCGGGTCTGCTATTTTCTGAAACAGGGGATACGGCTTTCCATTACGAAGTTCGTTAATATCTATCGTAAATGGTTGGTCGTTGCCCAAAGCAACAAAAACTGTTTTGCAATCTTTTGGAAGTTCTGGAGGTTTCCATTGGGAATCGGCCCTTTCTCCATTAACCAGCGTTTTTGCATTGATGAACCAATTCATAACGCTATTTGGAATTTCAAAAAGAACACCAATGAAAGTGACTGCCGCAACGATAATTGCAAGGCAGGCCGTAACTCTAACCCATCGCCGCCGTATGAGTGGAACTGAAAATGTTGTGATCGGTGGATTTATGGCAATTGGCCTATCCTCTGGAATTTGCTTTTTTATAGCATTATTCTCTGCGCCTAAATCATTTTGGTTATCCATTTTCAATAAACTTGAAAAGTGTCCTGCGATTTTACGAGGTGATGCTAGATGAAACCTAGTTTTGTAAATTGTGCCATAGCCATTATGTGTAATTCACATCCGGGTGCGTAAGTTAATTGGCAAACTTGGCGTTCCTTACAATCGCAGATTGGGAGTCCGAGGCTCGCCGCATCCACTCAATTATGAAGGAGTTTTACCGTCCCCTGCCGCCGAAAGCAACGCTTTCCGCATCCAGTCAGGTTTGCTGTCTGCCGATGCTGGCGATGCGCTTCCGGTGAGATCCCGGCGATTCAGGCTTGAATACTGGCCCCCATGGATTTCAATCTATGCACATGGCCGGTGAAAACATTCAACCGCAGAGCAACGCGCAGGTCGCGCCAATCGCCAAGCACAACCGGATTAAAGGTTCAATGTTTTCACTCCGGGCGGCGGATGTTCAGTCGTATCGCATTTGTGACGAATTGAGCGGAGTTTTGATTTTCGCCATGATTGTGCCGCCCACCGTCCGCCGAGTGATTTTTGTTTTGGCTTTCGCCGCCAACTGCGCCATCGCGTTCCGCACCCAGGCGCACGGTGATTTGCATGAGCGCATCGCCGCCATCACCGCGCAAATCCTCACCAACTCATCCAACCCGGAACTCTGGCTGCAACGCGCCGACCTGCACCGGCAGCACGGCGAATTCGACGCCGCGCAAACCGACCTCGACCAGGCCGTCCGGCTCAAGCCCGGCTGGGCCAACGCCGCGTTGCAACAGGTGCGAATCTCTTTCGACCGCCAAAATTTCCCCGACGCCGTGCGCGCCGCCGGTGATTGTCTCAAGCTGGATCCGGCCAACGCCGACGCCCTCGTGCTGCGCGCCCGCAGCTTCGTGCGTTTGAATGAGCCGTCCCGCGCCATCGCCGACTACGATGCCGTGCTCAACCGCACCAACTCCGCCCGCCCCCTGCCCGACCTGTTCCTCGAACGCGCCCGCGCCCAGGCCGCGCTGGGAAAATTCGGCGATGCCGTCCACGGCCTCGACGACGCCATGCGCCGGCTCGGCGACACGCCGTCGTTCGCGGTGCCAGCCATCGAATACGAACGGCAACGCGGGGCGTTTGAAGCCGCGCTCGCCCGGCTGGAACGCGCGGATAAGTTTTTTGACCGCGAAAGTTTTCTGGCGTTGCGCGGGGAAATTTTGCTGCAAGCCGGCCGCCCCGCCGACGCAGAAAATGATTTCCAGACCGCGCTCGCCAGGCTGGAGCAGTTCCCGGCCGGACGCCGCGCACAGTCGTCCGCACTGGAGGCGCGGTTGCGCGCCGGTCTGAAACAGGCTATGGTTTCCGCGCCACATCCTCACCCATGAAATTTTTTGCCTGCCTGCTGCTCCTTGCCGCCGCGATCGCGCCCGGCATGGCCGCGCTCACCCGCGGGCCGTATCTCCAGGACAGCACGCCCGGCAGCATCGTCATCCGCTGGCGCACCAGCACGGCGGAATCCAGCCGCGTCATCTACGGCACGAATCCCGCCACATGCGACCTCACGAACAACATTGACGCCGGCGTGACCGAACATATCGTCACGCTCACCAACCTGTCGGCGGACACAAAATATTTTTATTCCATCGGCGCGAGCAACACCACGCTCGCCGGGCCGGGCGCGAATCATTTCTTCCTCACGCATCCGCTGTCCGGCACGCCGAAGCCGCTCCGCGTATGGATCATTGGCGACGCCGGGACAAAGGACGCCAGCCAGGTTGCCGTGCGCAACGCCTTTGAAACTTTCAACGGAACGAACACGCTGCACGCCTGGCTCCAGCTCGGCGACAACGCCTACGACAGCGGCTATGACTCGGAATATCAATCCGCCGTCTTTAACATCTACACCAACGAGCTGCGGAACAGCGTCACCTGGCCCACGCTCGGCAACCACGAGACCGTGCAGTCCACGGCGTATGTGGACACTTATCCATATTTCAGCATTTTCACCCTGCCCACCGCTGGCGAGGCAGGTGGCGTGGCGAGCGGCACGGAGCATTATTATTCGTTTGATCTCGGCATGGTGCATTTCATCTGCCTTGATTCCATGACCGCCGACCGCGCGACCAACGGGGCGATGGCGACGTGGCTGCGCAGCGACCTCGCGGTGACGACCAGCCGCTGGCTCATCGCCTTCTGGCATCACCCGCCGTATTCCAAAGGTTCGCATGATTCCGATCCGGGCGGCAGCGGCTACGATGTCCAGATGGGGGAGATGCGGGCAAACTTTCTGCCCATCCTGGAGAACGGCGGCGTGGATCTCGTCTTCTCCGGCCACAGCCACGCTTACGAACGCTCCAAGTTGTTGAACGGCCATTACGGCATCTCGACGACGTTCAACGCCGCCACCAATGTCGTGCAAACCGGCAGCGGCCGTGAGACCAACGGCGTGGGCGCGTATCACAAACCCGACGGCCTTGGTGAACACCCCGTCGGCAATCGCGGCACGATCTACACCGTGGCCGGCAGTTCCGGCAAGGTCAGCGGCGGCACGGTCAATCATCCCGCGATGTTTTATTCCGCGCTGACACTCGGCTCGGTCGTGCTGGATTTTAACACCAACCGGCTCGATGCGATTTTTCTCCGCGAAACCGGCGCGACGAACGATTCCTTCACCATCATCAAGGACGGAACCTGCCCGCCGCGCCTGACCGATCTGACCCCGCTGACGAACGGCGATTTTCAATTCACCGTCCTGACTCGCGGCTACCGCACCAACATCATCGAAGCCAGCACCTGCCTTGCCGTGACCGGCGCGTGGCAGCCAGTCGGCACGAACACCACCACGAACGCCTTCTTTAGTTTCACCCACACCAACGCGCTCACCAACGCCAGCCAGTTCTACCGCGTCCGCAGGCCGTGACCAGGCGGGCTCAATGCTGCCCGCAAAGCGGAAAGTTTTACGATTTGCCACTTCCGTTGTTTTCAGGGATAGTAGCCATCCGTTTTTACGGGCATTTATGAAACCCCAGGTTGAAATCTATGACACGACCCTGCGCGACGGTTCGCAGGGCGAAGGCATCAATTTCTCGGTCGCGGACAAGCTCCGCATCGCCGAGAAGCTCGATTCTTTCGGGGTGCATTACATTGAAGGCGGCTGGCCCGGCAGCAATCCCAAGGACATCGAGTTTTTCGCGCAGGCCAAGAAGAAGAAATTCAAGCACGCCCAACTCGCCGCGTTCGGCTCCACGCGCAAAAAAAACACGCCCGTTGAATCGGACGACCAAGTGCGCCTGCTCATCGAAGCGGGAACGCCCGTCGTCACGATTTACGGCAAGACTTCCATGCTGCACGTCAAAGAAGTGTTGCGCTGCACGCCGGAGGAAAATCTCGCGATGATCGCCGACACCGTGAAATTCCTGAAGGATCACGGCAAGTTCGTCATCTACGACGCCGAACACGCGTTCGACGGCTACAAGCTCGATGCCGAATACGCGCTGGACACCTGGCGTGCCGCCGAAAAAGCCGGCGCGGATTTCGTGGTTTTGTGCGACACGAACGGCGGTTGTCTGCCGGGCGAAATCGCGGCGATCACCAAAACCGCGATGGGCAAACTGAATTGCAAGATCGGCATCCACACGCACGACGACATCGGCCTCGGTGTGGCGAACGCGCTGGCCGCGCTCGAAGTCGGTGCGGTTCATGTGCAGGGCACGATCAATGGTTACGGCGAGCGCACGGGCAATTGCAATCTGACCAGCGTCATCCCCTGTGTGGCGCTCAAGATGAAGAAAACTTGCGTGCCGGCAAAGTCGCTGGCGAAGCTCAAGGAGCTTTCCATGTTCGTGGATGAAGTCGCGAATCTGCGCCATAATCCGCGCCTGCCGTGGGTGGGTTCGGCGGCGTTCGCGCACAAAGGCGGCGCACATGTGAACGCGGTGCAAAAACTCGCGTCGAGCTACGAACATGTTGACCCGTCGCTCGTCGGCAACGAACGCAACATTCTCATCAGCGACCTGTCCGGCCGCAGCAACATCGTCATCAAGGCGCAGGAGCTTGGTTTCAAGCTCACGAACGACACGCCGGAATTGCGCCAGATCCTCGACTCGATCAAACAGCGCGAGCATGAAGGCTACGAATACGAGGCCGCCGAGGCTTCCATGGCGTTGATCATCCGCGGCATCCTCGACCACAACCCGGCGTTGCTGTTTGAAGTGGAAAAATATCACGTCTCGATGCGCCGCGATGCGAAGCAATCCATCTGCGAAGCGACCGTGCGGGTGCGCGTCGGCAAAAAGGTTCACGACGAAGTCGCGGAGGGCGACGGCCCCGTGAACGCGCTGGATTCCGCGCTGCGCGCCGCGCTGGGGAAATCGTTTCCCAAGCTGAAGAAGATCACGCTCACCGATTACAAAGTGCGCATTCTCGACGGCGTGGCGGGCACGGCGGCGAAGACCCGTGTGCTCATCGAGTCCAGCGACGGTCAACGCGAGTGGGGCACCGTGGGCGTGAGCGAGAACATCATCGAAGCCTCGTTGCAGGCGCTCGTGGACTCGATGGAATACGCGCTGCTGAAGAAATAACGAAAGAGGTTTTACGCGAATTACGCCAATTGTCGCGAATTCCAAAATCTAATGAGCGAACTGATTTACAAAGACGAAATATTCAAGCTCGTGGGGCATTGCATGGAGGTTCATGGCGAGCTTGGCAAGGGCCAGGATGAAGTCCTATACAAGGATGCTTTTACGGTCGAACTCCAGCGCGCTCAAATCCCGTTCGCACGCGAGCGCAAATACGAAGTGACCTACAAAGGCGTCGTTTTGCCGCATCATTATTACGCCGATTTTGTAGTTTGGGATAAAATCCTTTTCGAGGCCAAAGCCGTCGAACGACTGACTGAAGTCCACGTGAAGCAGGTGCTCAATTATCTCGCAATATCAAAACTCGAACTGGGCCTGCTGGTCAACTTCGGGGCCGATTCGCTCGAATGGAAACGCGTTGTATTAAGCAGGCCAAAGCCGACGCAAATGCCGGAGGGTTTTTGTTTATGAAGCAAAACGTTTTTACGCGAATTGCGCGAATTTTCGCCAATTCTGATTTGGACCCGGCCTCTTTTTTAAATTCGCGTCAATTAGCGAAATTCGCGTAAACCCGTTTTTATGGAACTCTCAAAAGCCTACGAACCGCAGTCCGTTGAGGACAAATGGTATGACTTCTGGGTGAAGCAAGGTTGCTTCACCGCCGATCCCGCGCGCGTCTCCGCGAAGCGCCCGGCGTTCTCCATCGTCATCCCGCCGCCGAATGTCACCGGAATGCTCCACATGGGCCACGTCCTCAACAACACCATTCAGGACATCCTCGCGCGCAAGGCGCGGATGGACGGCAAGGAAGTCCTCTGGCTGCCCGGCACCGACCACGCCGGCATCGCCACGCAGGTGCAGGTGGAAAAGGCGCTGAAGAAAGAAGAACGCAAAACCAAATACGATCTCGGCCGCGAGGAGTTTCTGAAGCGCGTCTGGGCGTGGAAAGAAAAGCACGGCGGCATCATCATCAACCAGCTCAAGAAGCTCGGCTGCTCGTGCGACTGGACGCGCAAACGGTTCACAATGGATCCGGAGTATTCCCGCTGCGTGCAAAAGGTCTTCGTCGAGCTTTACAAAAAAGGCCTGATTTACCGCGGCAAACGCATGGTGAACTGGTGCCCCGTCTCTCAGACCGCGCTCTCCGATGAGGAAGTGGAAATGAAACCGCAGAAGGGTTTCATGTATCACTTCAAGGTGCAGGTCGCCGAGGAACCGAACACCTGGCTCATCATCGCCACCACGCGCCCCGAGACGATTCCCGGCGACACCGCCGTGGCCGTGAATCCGAAAGACCCGCGTTACACGCAGCTCATCGGCAAGCACATCATCCGTCCGCTGCCCATCCAGTTGCCGCGCGAACAGAAGCTCATCCCGATCATCGGCGACGAGCATGTGGATTTTGAATTTGGCACCGGCGTGCTCAAGGTCACGCCCGCACACGACAAGGCAGACTTCGAGATCGGCCAGCGCCACAAGCTGCCGCTCGTGGACATCATGAACCCGAACGGCACGATGAACGATCTCGCCGGCGAATCACTCGCCGGTCTGGACCGTTTCGAGGCGCGTTCGGTGGCGGTGGAACGTTTGCAGGAATTGGGCGTGATGGTCGAGGAAAAGCCTTACGAGAACAACGTTGGTTTCAGCCAGCGCGCGGATGTGCCGATTGAACCGCGTTTGAGCGAGCAATGGTTTTTGAAATATCCTGCCGTGGCGGAATCCAAAGCCTGCGTGGCCGAAGGTCGGATGAAATTTCATCCTGACCGCTGGGCGAAAGTTTACGACCACTGGCTGACGAACATTCAAGACTGGTGCATCAGCCGCCAGCTTTGGTGGGGGCATCGGATTCCGGTGTGGCAAGCGACAACCGAATGTGCCTTTGAAGCACGCGCCAAGGCCAAAGCACTTCTTGAAGCAGCTGAAAAAAAATATCCTAGTCTTGTTAAAGTGGATTGGACAGCTGGTGAGCGAAACGACAATACATTTCAAAAATTTGGCGTGGTAGGCAGAAGCCTCACAATTGAAGCGTGTATTGCTCCAGAGTTGGAATCTTTGAGCAAAGAACTTGAGTCTTTGGGCTTCACCCAAGACCCCGACGTCCTCGACACTTGGTTCAGTTCCTGGCTGTGGCCGTTTGCCACGATGGGCTGGCCCGAGCAGACCGAGACCTTGAAGAAGTTTTATCCGACCACCGACCTCGTCACCGGGCCGGACATCATTTTCTTCTGGGTTGCCCGCATGATCATGGCCGGCTACGAGTTCATGGGCGACGCCAAGTTTGCGCTCCCGGATGCGATGCCATTCCAGAATGTGTATTTCACCGGCATCATCCGCGACAAGCAGGGCCGCAAGATGTCCAAGACGCTCGGCAATTCGCCCGACCCGCTCGTGCTCATCGCCCAATATGGCGCGGACGCCCTCCGCTTCGGCACCATGCGCAGCGCGCCGCTCGGTCAGGATGTGCTGTTCGACGAGAAGGACGTGGAACTCGGCCGTAATTTCTGCAACAAGCTCTGGAACGCCTGCAGGTTCCGCCAGATGGTCGGCAGTGCCGACTTCCCAATTCAAGGAGAGATTGATCCGGAACTTCTGTCGTCCGATGACAAATGGATTTTGCTGAAGCTGGACGCGGCCATCCGCGAAGTCTCCACTGCGCTGAACGAATACAAATTCAGCGAGGCCACTGCCGCGCTCTACCGTTTTTTCTGGAGCGAGTATTGCGACTGGTATGTGGAGGCGAGCAAGGCGGTGTTCTTCGGCGACGACGCGGCGCGCAAGGCGAACACGCTCGCCGTGATTGATTTTGTCCTGTCACACACGGTGCGGATGTTTCATCCGTTCCTGCCGTTCATCACGGAAGAATTGTGGCACGGCATGGGTTATTCCACCGACATGCCGGACAACCAGGGCGGCAAGACGATCATGAACGCGCCGTGGCCGATGCCGCTCGACGACGATTTCAAAAGCCACTACGGCCTCGATGATTCCCACCTGAAAATCGCGGATGCGAAATACGAACTCGTCTCGCAGGGCCGCAACCTGCGTCGCGAGGCGAACATTTCATCGGGCAAAAAAATCCGTTTCGTTTTGCGTCCGGTAAATCTGCAGCCGCCGCACGACATTGAGGTGATCCGGCTGCTGCTCAACGCCGAGGCGGTGGAGGTCAACCCAGATTATCAGCCCGCGAAAGGCACGCTGACCGCGCGCACAGAACTGGGCGAACTCTATCTGCCGCTCGAAGGCTTGCGCAGCCCGGAAGAACTGGCGGCCGAAAAGGCGCGCGTCACCAAGGAACTCGAAAAGATCGAAGCTGAAATTTCCAAGGTCGGGCAGAAACTGGCCAATCCGAGCTTTGCGCAGAAAGTTCCGCCGCAGGTTTTGCTGGAGCATCAGCAGCGCCTCGCCGAGTGGCAGTCCAAGCTCGAGCATGTGAAAATTGCGCTCGAAGCTTTGAATCGTTGAAGCAAGTTATGTGCATATTTTTGTTCCGCCACCACCAGCTCGCAGTTGGTTTTTGTTTCGCCGCTGTCCTGCTGGCCGCGCAATCAGGCGCGCGGGCGGACGGCGTTGTCCTGACTAATTTCGTGCGGTTGACCAACGGCAGCGTTCAATTGACGGCCAGCGGTGCGACCGGACAAGTCTGTTCCCTGCAAGTGAGCGGAAATCTTAACAACTGGCGCACGCTGGATTTCACGAACATCGCCTCCGGTGACGCCGTTTTCTTGGATAGCGCATCTGCACTTTTCACCAGCCACTATTACCGCGCGCGACTGGACACACCGGTTACGAACATCACGGTCACCAGCTATCATGGCTGGGCAAATTCCATCGTGATGCGGAACAGTCAGGTGGAAGTCGTTATCGTCCCGGCGGTCGGGCGCATCATGCAGTTCCGGTTTCTGGATCAGGCCGACGGGCCGTTCTGGGAGAACTCGAGCATGTATGGCCAGCAGCCTTCGGCAACTTCCTGGAATAATCCAGGCAGTTTTGGCGGCGACAAGGCCTGGCCGTCACCGCAGTCAGTCTGGAACTGGCCGCCGCCGAGCGGATTTGATTTGACCAATTACACCGCCACAGTCAGCAACGGAGTGGTGACGTTGACCGGGCCGGTGGCTCCAGCCTTCGGCACGCGCGTCGTCCGCCGCATCACGTTGCATCCCACCGAGCCGATTCTGCGTGTCTCCACCACGTTTGAGAAAATGTCCGGCGTGAACAACCAGATGGGCGTGTGGGTCATCACCCAGACGAAGGATGCACAGCGCATCTTCATGCCCGTTCCCGCCAACTCCGTTTACACCAGCGGCTACACGAGCATCCCCGGCAATCCGCTTCCACCGGTTCTCACCGTGACGAACAACTCGGTGTCATTTGTCCGTAACCCAAATACGTCCTCCAAAATCGGCAACGATGCCGGCGCGCTGCTGTGGGTGGGCACGAACAACATGTTGCTCATCGAGTCTCCGCGCTTGCCGGGTTTGGCGAAGACCAATTATCCCGACGGCTGGTGCAGTGCCGAGGTTTATGTAAACGCTGGCTCAACTGCCTACATTGAATTGGAACTGCTCGCGCCGATGGTGAATCTGGGAGCAGGGAACACCGCGGAGGCGACCTCCGTCTATTCGCTGTTCCGGCGGACCCAACCCACTCCCTTCGACGAAGCAATCAAGATTTTCTCGCCCTGACCTCTCGCGGCAATTAGCCCCGACCAATAATCCAACTTCGATTTTGAAATCCATCACCGGTCTGCTTTCAATGATTGAATTGAACCTGCCGGCTGGCCTCCGCCAGTCTCTTCTCCTAAACAATCATACGATTTTTTGGGTCGGACAACGGCTGTTCCCTCGCCCGTCGGACGGGAAAGGGTCGGGGTGAAGGCCGGTTTTCCTGAATTCCTGCTTTCCTAATTGGATTGCTCGGCTAATTTTTCATCCGTATGGGCCATGGACTCGTCACTGAAATCGCCATCTGCATCATCGCCGCGTGGATCGTGGCGGTGCTGTCGCAGGTCGCGCGCCAGCCGCTGCTGCTGGCATATCTCGTCGCGGGCTTCGCCATCGGGCCGCACGGCTTCAAGTGGATCACGGACGTCCACGACATCGCGACCATTTCGGAAATCGGCTTGAGCCTGCTGCTGTTCATGATCGGGCTGGAGATTGACCTGAAGAAAATGTTGAGCGCGGGCAGGGTCATCACCGTCACTGCCACCGTCCAGATTCTCGGCTGTTTTTTTCTGGGCCTGCTGGTCTTTGGCTTGTGCGGCCCGGCACGAAGCTGGCTGGAGGCATTTTATCTCGGCGCGGCGGCGGCGATGAGCAGCACCATCATCATCGTCAAAATCCTCTACGACAAACGCGAGCTGGAAACGCTCGCGGGCCGCATCACGCTCGGCGTGCTGGTGTTGCAGGACATAGCGATAATCCTGTTCCTTGCCATCCAGCCGAATCTGAAAAACCCCGCCATCAGCCTGTTGTTGCTGGCGTTTGGCAAGGTGATTTTGCTCGTGGCGGCGGCGTATGCGGTCAGCCGGTTCGTGCTGCCGCCCATATTCAAGCTGGTCGCCCGCCTGCCGGAACTGGTGCTGGTCGGCGCGCTCGCGTGGTGTTTTGCGATGGCGGGATTTGCGGGCTGGCTGGGTTTGTCCACGGCCATGGGCGCGCTCATCGCCGGCGTGATGATCTCCACCTTTCCCTACACGCTGGATGTCGCCGCCAAAGTCACGAGCCTCCGTGATTTTTTTGTGACGCTGTTTTTCGTCAGCCTGGGGATGGCCATTCCGCTGCCGACGTGGGGCTGTCTGCTGTGGACCATTTTCTTTTGTCTGTTCCTGGTCGGCAGCCGGCTCGCCACGATTTTTCCCATCCTGTATTCCATGCGCCAGGGTTATCGCGTCAGCCTGCTGCCGGCCGTGAACCTCTGCCAGATGAGCGAACTTTCCCTCGTGCTGCTCGCGCTCGGCCATGCCAGCGGCGACGTTTCGGAAGACACCGTCGGCATCGCGGCGTTTTCCTTCGCGTTCCTCGCCGTCGGCTCGACCTACGCCATCCTCAAAAACGATCTGCTCCTCCGCAAGGCCGCGCCGTGGTTCAACAAATTGGATTTGCATGACCTGGATCAGACCGCGTTCATCACCGCCAACGGCGAAAAATCCAAACGCATCTGTCTGCTCGGTTTTTCGTGGACGGCCAGTTCCCTGATCGAGGAAATCCAGCGCGAACAGCCCGCCCTGCTGGCGGAAATCACCGTGGTGGATTTCAACCCGCTCGTCCACGAACGTCTGCGCCAGCGCGGCGTCCGCGCTGTTTATGGCGACATCACGCAACGCGATGTTTTGCTGCACGCCGGCCTGGCTGAATCCGAGATCGTCATCTGCTCGCTGCCGAACACCGTTCTCCGGGGCGCGAACAATTTGAAAATGCTCCGCCAAGTCCGCGAACTTAATCCGGCCGCGCACATCGTCGTCCATGCCGAACTGCTTTCCGACATCGCCGCGCTTTACGAAGCCGGGGCGAGCTATGTCAGCGTGCCGCGCCTGCTGGAAGCCGCCGATTTGCTGAACGCCATCGAGGCCGCCGAGAAAAAACTGCTTGAAGAAAAACGCGCCACACAATCAGAACGGCTGGAAGCGCGCAGTGAAGTCATCCCGTGAACTTGATGAAAACTGTTTCCTTGAAACCAGCCCTTGCCGCCGCCGTGAAGGCCGCGCGCGCCGCCGGGAAAATCATGCGCGCCAACTGGCACAAGCCCAAGCGCGTGAACTCGGCCGAAGCCCATGACATCAAGCTGGAACTCGACGTCCGCTGCCAGAAGCTCATCGAACGGATTTTCTTCGCCGCGTTTCCACAGATCGCGCTGCTTGGCGAGGAAGGCTGTTCCGGCAATGCCAGCGCCGAATACCGCTGGGTCGTGGATCCGATTGATGGCACGGTGAATTACTTTTTCGGAATGCCGCACGCGTGCGTCTCCATCGCGCTGCAAAAAAGGCGGGGCGAGACTCCGTCAAGCCCTGACTTGAAAGCAAAGCGCCAAAAATCACGGCCCGACGGAGCCTCGCCCCACCCATCATACATCACCTTGCTGGGCGTGATTTACGATCCGTTCACGGACGAGCTGTGGACGGCAACACTCGGCGGGAAAACAAAATTGAACGGGCGCATTGTCCGCGTGAGCAAGCGCGGCAAGGCGGACGAAGCGGTCGTGGCCATCGGATTTTCCAAGAGCAAAGAGAATCTCAAGAAAAGCCTGCCGCACCTGACCCGGCTCGCGCGCCGCACCAAAAAAATCCGCATCATGGGTTCGGCGGCGCTCGAACTCGCCTACGTCGCCAGCGGCCGGCTCGATCTTTATGTCGAGCGCACCATCAACTTGTGGGACATCGCGGCGGGCGCGCTGATGGTCGAGTGTTCCGGCGGCGAATGTTTCCTCAAAACGCTGCCGGACGGACGCCACCGCATGTGCGCTGACAATGGTTTGCTGCGGAAAAAACTTCAGCTTGGCAGCCTGTTGAGGTAAGTTCGCCCTCTAATTCCTGCTGTAAACATGTTCTGCCGCATCAACAGCCAAGTTGTTTTCAGGTGCGTTTTGGCCGCGCTTCTGCTGGCTTTCACGCTTCTGCCGGGACGCGCCGGGACGCTCGTTCAATTCCGCACGACGTTCGGCGACATCGCGGTGGAGCTTTACGACCAGGACAAGCCCGTCACGGTGCAAAACTTCATCCGGTATGTGCAAAGCGGACGCTACGCCAATGAATTCAGCCACCGGCTGGTTCCGGGATTTGTGCTGCAAGGCGGCGGGTTCACGCTCACGAACAACACCATCAGCGCCATCCCGGCTTATCCGCCGATCACGAACGAATTTGGCGTGGGCCCGCAGTTGAGCAACGTCTATGGAACCATCGCGATGGCGAAGATCGCTGGCGACACCAATTCGGCGACCTCGCAATGGTTTTTCAACCTGGTCAACAACACGTTCCTTGACACTCCTGACACAAACAACTTCTTCGTCGTGTTTGGCCATGTGGTTCATGGCACCAATGTTCTGAACTTGTTCAACGGTTTTCAGTATGCGTTTCCCGGGGTGGCAACTTCGCAGGCGACGAATCTTGTGCTTTACCATTATTTCTCGCCGCCGTTCGACACCTTGCCGGTGGTCGCCGCAAGCCTCACGGCTTCCAACACCGTCTCCGGTTTCGCAAACTCCAATCTTGTTTTCATAGACATAACCTTGCTCCAAGTAGCCATCCAGCCGGTCGGCGGCGGGCGGGAAATTTCCTGGAACAGCACGGCGGGAATGACCAACCTCATCGAGTTCACGACCAATCTGCCGCCGGCCTGGAACACGCTGGTCAGCACCAACGGAACCGGCTCCCGGATGGCCGTGGTGGACAGCGCCGCCGACCCGAAGCGGTTCTACCGGGTGCGCGTCGTCAATTGACCATTGGAGGCAACGCGAAGTTAAACCCTGCAGAAACAGCCCAATAACCACCAAGGCACGAAAGCACCAGGAATTTTCAACTCCTTTGTGTCTTGGTGTCCTGGTGGTTGAAAAATTCCTTCAGCTTGGCCAGAGCCGTGGCGCGGTGGCTCAATTTATTTTTCACGTCTTCACCGAGTTCCGCGAACGATTGTGTGAACCCACCCGGCACAAACAGCGGGTCGTAGCCGAAACCGCCTTGTCCGCTGGCAAAAAACTGAATCCGCCCTTCGCACGCGCCATCAAAAATCTGCGGCTCAAATTCGTCCGCAAAACAAACCGGCGAGGCGCTTTCAACTTTTTCGTGCGGCACCACCACGAGCGCGATCACACAGCGGAACCGCGCCGTGCGCTTTTCCAGCGGCACATCTTTGAGCAGGCGCAGCAGCTTGGCGTTGTTGTCGGTGTCATGGGAATTTTCGCCCTTGTCGAGAGCGGCAAAGCGCGCGGAATGCACGCCGGGCGCACCGCCGAGCACGTCCACTTCCAGGCCGGAATCATCGGCGAGAACGAAATCCGGTTTTGAATTTTTAATTTTTAATTTTGAATTATCCGCCGCCAGCCACCGCGCAAGTTCTACAGCCTTCTTCGTCGCATTGCCCGCAAAGGTGTCCGCGTCCTCAATGACTTTGGGCGCATCGGGGAAATCATTGAGCGTGAGAAATTGAAATTGTCCGCCGAGAATGGCCCGGATTTCTCCGACCTTGTGGGCGTTGCGCGTGGCGATGAGCAGCGTCGTCATGCGCCAAGATTAGCGAAGATTTTTCCACAGGCGAGCTTGACGCAATAAATTCCAACGGCAAAATCATGTGATGAAATCACGCCTGTTCCTCGCGCTTGCACTTTGTTTCTCCCTGAACCTCCGCGCTGACGACACGAATGCGCCGGTCGCGCCCTACATTCTCACGCCGCCAGCGCCGGCCACGCCGCGCATCAACGGCCCAAACGTCTTCGGCGTGCGCCCCGGCTCGCCGTTTCTGTTCACCATTCCAGCCACGGGCGAACGTCCGATCAAGTTTTCCGCGAAGAACCTGCCGCGCGGTTTGAAGCTGGATTCCAAAACCGGCCGCATCACCGGGTCATTGAAAACCAGGGGCGAATTCACCGTCACGCTGCGCGCGAAAAATGCGCCCGGCGCGGCGGAGAAAAAATTCCGCATCGTCTGCGGCGACCAGATCTCGCTCACGCCGCCGATGGGCTGGAACAGTTGGAATTGTTTTGCCGGCGCGGTTTCGGAGGCAAGGATCAAAAGCGCGGCGGACGCAATGGTGAACAGCGGTCTCATCAACCACGGCTGGACTTACATCAACGTGGACGATTTCTGGCAGAACCATCGCGACTCGACAGACCCGACGTTGCACGGGGAATTCCGCGATGCGAATGGTTTCATCATGCCAAACTCGCGTTTCCCAGACATGAAAGGTTTGGCGGATTACATTCATGGCCTCGGCTTGAAGGCGGGACTTTATTCCTCGCCCGGTCCGTGGACGTGCGGTGGTTGCACTGGAAGCTGGCAGCATGAGCAGCAGGACGCTGCAACTTACGCGAAGTGGGGGTTTGATTATTTGAAATACGATTGGTGCAGTTACGGCGAAATCGCCTCCGGCCAGATCACCAACACCACGGGCATCCCGCTGTGGGGCAAGACGGCGACGAACAACGAGGGCGCGATTTATCCCTACCGGCTCATGGGGAAATATCTGCGCGAGCAGGACCGCGACATCGTTTTCAGCCTTTGCCAATACGGCATGGCCGATGTGTGGAAGTGGGGCGGCTCGGTCGGCGGCAATTGCTGGCGCACGACCGGCGACATCGTTGACCTTTGGGGAAAAACCGAGTTTGACTGGCAGGGCAGCCTTTCTTCCATCGGCTTCGGCCAGGACAAGGCCGCGCCCTACTCGAAGCCGGGAAATTGGAACGATCCGGACATGCTCGTCGTCGGCGAAGTCGGCTGGGGCAAGATGCACCCGTCACGCCTGACCCCGGACGAGCAATACACTCACATCAGCCTCTGGTGCCTGCTGTCCGCGCCGTTGCTCATCGGTTGCGACATGACCAAGATTGACGATTTCACGCTGAACCTCTTGAGCAACGACGAAGTGCTGGCGATTGACCAGGACGCCCTCGGCAAATCCGCGACGTGCGTGCTGACCAATGGCGACGTGCGTGTTTTTAAAAAACAACTGGAAGACGGCGGACACGCACTCGGCTTTTTCAACCTCGGTTCTGCGACGGTGAATCTGGATTTCAACCAGCTCTCGCCGCTTGGCTTCAGTGGAAAACAACACGTCCGCGATTTGTGGCGGCAGAAAAATCTTGCCGACGTGGACGCAGCGAACGGAGTTTTGCCACTGACCATCCCTTCGCATGGCGTGGTGTTCTACAAACTCACGGCGGCAAATCAATGACATCGGTTGGGTTGGCCGATTTGGCCGGCAAATCCGGCGGCGGTGAAGTCGGCGCGTTTTGCTCCCGCTTCCGCAGGGCGATCACGGCGATGACACATGCCGTCCAAGTGGGCAGCATGTCCACGACCGGGAAAAATTCCGCGATGAACGTGGGCAGCAGGAGCAGATGAAAACCAATCGCCCAGACTGTCAGCAAAAAGGCCACCACATCAATCGCCTGGTCAATGAACGGTAGCGGGGCGAAGATAAATTGCAGGCCGTCTGCGCTCGCCGCCACCGCCAGCGCAAGAACGATCCGCGTCCGCGTCAATTTCGGCGCGCGAAACATCCGGTTCAATTTGTCCGGCACATTCATCAAACCCCGATCAACGCCGCGCCGATCACGCCGGCGGAATCGCCGATCTGGTGTTTGACGATGGGCGTTTCCAGTTGGTCGTTGAACACGAACCTCGCCACCTCCGCGATGCCTTCCGTGTAGAGCGCGTCGAACTTGGACACGCCGCCGCCCAGCACGACCACGTCCGGGTCGAGAATGTCAATCAGGTTTGCCACCGCGCGACCGAAGTGGCCGAAAAAAACCTTCATGAACGCCACCGCGTTTGGTTCACCGGCGTAGTAATCTTTCTCAATGTCCCGGAGCGACCGCTTCACGCCGAACTGCTCCGCGTAGCGATTTTGCAATCCGCCGCCGCTGATGAAAGTCTCCACGCAGCCAAGCTGGCCGCAGTAGCACCTCGGGCCGTTCGGATCAATGGACATGTGCCCCCATTCGCCGCCGATGCCTTGCGGCCCGGTCAGAACCTCGCCGTTGTGGACGATCCCCCCGCCGCAGCCCGTGCCCATGATGACGCCGAAAACCAGCTTCTTCCCCTTGCCCGCGCCGAGCAGCGCCTCCGCCATCGCAAAACAATTCGCGTCGTTCTGGATTCCAATTTTGCGGTCCAGCAGCCTTTCCAGATCCGCCTGCACCGGCTGGCCGTTCATGCAGACCGTGTTGGAATTTTTCAACAGGCCGGTGCGGGGCGAGACCACGCCGGGCGTGCCGATGCCGAACGTGTGCTGCGCGCCAGAAATGCTGGCGGCCAGCTCGTCATGCACCGCCTTGATGCGGTTCAGGATGTGGGCGTAACCCTTTTCCCGCTCCGTGTCCACGCGTCTGCGGAAAAGCTCCCTGCCCTGCGTGTCCAGAACAATGCCTTCAATCTTCGTGCCGCCGAGGTCTATGCCGATGCGAAACATATTTTTCCAATCATCCGAAATGGCGGTGGATTGTTCAAGCGCGCAAAAAAGGCGAACGGAAATTCCGTTCGTCTTTCGTATTTCCGTAGCTGCGTCTCGGCAGAGCGCGGCAAAACTGGCTGCGATCTTCCGACGCGCCGCTACTGCGGTTGAAAAATAATCTGTCCCCTTTTCACGTTTGGCGGCATTTAATAGTAGATGCACGAACTGGATGACCACGCCCTGCTGCGGCAATACGCGGAGCAAAACTCCGAAGCCGCCTTTGCCGCGCTCGTCACGCGCCATGTGGACAAGGTCTTTTCCGTCGCGCTGCGCCATACGCGCAACGTCCACGCCGCCGAGGAGATCACCCAGGCCGTCTTCGTCATCCTCGCCAAAAAGTCCGGGCGGCTGGGCGGGAAAGTCATCCTCACCGGCTGGCTGTATGAAACCGCGCGGCTGACGGCGCTGACGTTCATCCGCAGCGAAATCCGCCGCACCCGCCGCGAACAGGAGGCTCACATGCAAACCGCCTTGAATGAAAACGAGTCCGAAGCCTGGCCGAACATCGCGCCGCTGCTGGACGACGCGCTGGCCGGATTGAGCGCGGCGGATCGTCACGCCGTCGTGCTGCGGTATTTCGATGGCAAGAGCCTGGGCGAAGTCGGCGTGGCGCTGGGCGCGAGCGAGGACGCGGCCAAGAAGCGCGTGACCCGCGCCGTGGAAAAACTGCGCGGCTGGTTCACCAAACGCGGCGTGACGCTGACGGCGACGGTTTTGACAGCGGCGATTTCCGCAAACTCCGTGCAAGCCGCGCCGCCGGGCCTGGCGGCAACCGTCACGGCGGCGGCGGCGAAAGGAACCTTAATTTCGGCAACAGTAACAACACTCGTAAAAACAACTATGAAAACAATGACTTGGTTGAAAATTAAACTCGCGGTTGGCGTGAGCGTAACGGCACTAATTGCAGGCGGCGCGGCGACAATTGCATTGGCTCAATCTCAGCCAACGGTCTATTCGCTTCTGGAAAAACCGCCGATCATCGCAAATGCAACCATTGAAAAAGAAATTAACTTAAAAACGCTTCCCCCCGGTTTCCCCGCTGGCGCACAAAAACAGTCATTCACCTTCGCATTGGACGGTGAAGATTACCGGATGGATTTTGGCGGAGGCATGGCAGGAAGATTTGGCGACACTACTTGGCAGACAATCGGAGGACAATTGACGAAATATAATTCCCAATTGAACAAGGCCGATGGTGAATCTGGCGGCATTACCGCCGGTGGTTTGGTTTCTAGAATGACCATCAACCTGCTGACCACTTCCGGCATCACAACCGCAAATCCAAAAAACATCACTTGGTCAGATGGCCATAGGAAAATGACTTTTGAAGGGGATGAGGGCAAGAAATATGCCGTGGAATTCAGCGAGCAAAACGGGTTGCCAGTTAGCGCAACCGTCAGCGCAATCGGTTCGGGTGGCAATGCCGGTCTGCCTGATGGCATCATTGCTTATCGCTATGACCCGCATTTCTTGGGCGGGCGATTTCCAGTTGAGATTACCCGTTATTATGGGAACACGGCGAGCCCGGACGCCAAGGCTTTTACCATACGAATCAAGACGCTTGAAATTTCCAGCAGCCATCTGTCCGCAACTGATCTCGACCCGGACATGTTAATCAAAACAAGCAATCCGAATTACATGCCGTTGTTTTATTCCAACAATGTTCCCTATTGGACTGACGCCAAAGGCAAGGTCAGAAAAGTTTTGACGGTCGAAGAAAACAAAAACGAAATCGAAAGAATCAAGGCGAGTCAGAAAAAATGACTTCCCATCCCCGAAAAATGCTCGTGGTTGAAAAGGTGAAATAGTTTCGCGCGGCGCAGTCCGTCAGCGGCGCGCGGCGTTCACGCCGCTTCAACTCACGCCTACCCGCCCGCAGAAAAAGTTCCAGCGTCTCCGTCCCTGCGTGCGCTGAAGCGGGCTGAAGCCCGCGCGCCGTCGTAGCGGCGGGCATCCTGCCTGCCGTAGAGCCGTGGCTTCCAGCCCGGCGGAAAAAATCCACCGCACTGCCAAGCCGCTGGAAATTTTTGAGAGCCGCAAGATATCGCTGCCATTTTCCGGGCGGCGGGACGCCGGCCCTCTACGTCAGGCAAGATGCCTGACGCTACTAAACAAAAAGGCGCGTCATTGCTGACGCGCCTGTGAGATTTTGCGGAGCAGAATTTTTCAGTAGCGGTAGTGCTCCGGCTTATACGGCCCTTCAACCGGCACGTTGAGGTATTCGGCCTGCGCTTTCGTGAGCTTGATCATCTTTGCCCCAAGGCGTTCGAGTTGTTGGTTTGCCAAAAATCCAGGACTTCGCCCCAGAATTTCTCCGGAGGCTCCATGATGGAAATGTGATAGCCGTCGGGAAACCTCCAAAGCCGTTTTGGGCCGGCATAGCCGTCATAAAGACGAAGCCCGAATTTCTCCGGCACAACTTCATCGCGCCCGTCCACCATGATCCCGACTGGTCCGTGATAATCGCGCAAGTAATCTTCCGATGGAAATCTATCAACAAGCAAAAGCCACACCGGCAAAAAAGGCATATGATCCTGCGCAACGCTTGTCAGCCGGTTGTAAGGCGAAAGCAGAATGATGCCGGCAATCCTGTCGGGGTGCGTTCCCGCCAGATATGCGGCGACACCGCTGCCGAGCGATTCACCCACGAGATAAACCGGCTTGTTCGTGTCCAGCAATTGAAGCGCCTCCGCCGCCGCGTGAAAAATGCTTTTCTGACTGGGCGAGCCGGTGCGATCCGCGTAGCCGGGATACTCCAGAATGAATACGTCGAACGTGGCGAGGTTCTGGATATCATCCGCATAATGAGCGCAGCCAACCGACCAACTGCCGTTGCCATATGCAATCAGCACCCGGCCATCCGCCGGCTGTTTGGCAGACAGCCGCTTCATGCCGATGGCCTGGCCGGCCGGATTGTTCCAGCGCTCAAGCCCGGCGGCCTTGGCCGATTCCTTCACTTGTTCGGCCGTAAAGTGCGGCGGAAAATAAATCAGCCGGCGCTGATAAGAAGCGCAGCCGATGCAAGCCACCACATAAAGCGCGACACAGGTCAGAACCAGCCGGCAAAGACGACCGGGAAACACGGACTTAAGTTTTTTTGCATCTTTGCTCATCTGCCGGATTGTCTCACAAACCGTGATTTAATGATGACTGAAAATTTGCATGCAAGCATTGGAATAATTGAACAAGGCGAAAGGCGAACGGTTGCCCGTTCGCCTTTCGTATTTCAGATTTGAATCCGCTTAGTAGCGATAGTGCTCCGGCTTATACGGGCCTTCGACCGGCACGTTAAGGTATTCGGCCTGCGCCTTCGTGAGCTTGGTCAGCACCACGCCGATTTTTTCCAGGTGCAGACGGGCGACTTCTTCGTCGAGTTTCTTCGAGAGGCGATAAACTGACTTCTCGTATTTATCCTTGTTCGCCCAGAGGTCAATCTGCGCGAGCGTCTGGTTCGTGAAGCTGTTCGACATCACGAAGCTCGGATGGCCGGTGGCGCAGCCGAGGTTCACGAGGCGGCCTTCGGCGAGCATGTAGATGCTCTTGTTGCCGGGCAGATAATAGCGGTCGTATTGCGGCTTGATGTTCTCGATGCGCACGCCTTTGACCTTCTTTAGCGCGTCCACTTGGATCTCGTTGTCAAAATGGCCGATGTTGCAAACGATGGCCTGATCCTTCATCGCCAGCATGTGCGCGGCGGTGATGATGTCGCAATTGCCGGTAGTGGTGACGTAGATGTCGCCGACGCCGAGCGTGCTTTCGACGGTGTTGACCTCGAAGCCTTCCATCGCGGCTTGCAACGCATTGATCGGATCAATCTCGGTGACCACGACACGGGAACCGTAGGCGCGGAGCGAATGCGCGCAGCCTTTGCCAACATCTCCGTAACCGCAGACGACGGCGACCTTGCCCGCGAGCATGACGTCGGTGGCGCGCTTGATGCCGTCCGCGAGAGATTCGCGGCAGCCGTAAAGATTGTCGAACTTGGACTTGGTGACGGAGTCGTTCACGTTGATGGCGGGCACGAGCAACTTGCCCGCGTCTTTCATCTGGTAAAGGCGATGCACACCGGTGGTCGTCTCCTCGGAAACGCCTTTCCAGTCTTTTACAATCTTCGTCCAGAGGCCGGGCTTCTCTTTCGCGAGCCGGCGGAGGAGCGCTTTCACCACGGAAACTTCGTGGCTGTCGCCCTTGGTTTCGTAGGCCCACTTGGAACCTTTTTCGAGTTCGTAGCCTTTGTGGATAAGCAGCGTCACGTCGCCGCCGTCGTCCACGACGAGCTGCGGGCCGAAATCGCCGGGGAACAAAATCGCCTTGAGCGTGAGCTCCCAATATTCCTCAAGCGTCTCGCCCTTCCACGCGAACACCGGCGTGCCGGTCGCCGCAATCGCGGAGGCCGCGTGATCCTGCGTGGAGAAGATATTGCACGAAGCCCAACGCACATTGGCACCAAGCGCCACAAGCGTCTCAATCAGCACGGCGGTCTGAATCGTCATGTGCAACGAGCCGGTGATGCGCACGCCTTTGAGCGGCTTCTGTTTCGCGTATTTCTGGCGCACGGACATCAGGCCGGGCATTTCATGCTCGGCGATGGCGATTTCCTTGCGACCCCATTCGGCGAGCGAGAAGTCGCGGACGATGTAGTCTTTGCCCGCCGGCGTCTGCGCGGCGAACTTGGCGAACGTCTCGCTGACTTCGTTTAATATGGCTTTCGTCTGACCGTTATTGGATTTGGCGGTGATTCGGCGTGAGGGTGTGAGTTTGATTTTTTGCATAGTTTTAAGTTTTAAGATTCAAGTTTCAAGCGGGGGACTTCGCGCGAATGGCGCGAATCAATCCCTGGAGCATGGAGGCAATTCCTTTGCACTCGCTGGTAAAGCGGGTGGCGTCGCCGGATTTCAGGATTTCAAGTTTGGCGGCGATATAACACTGCGTCCGAAGTTCCGCCGCCGAACCTTTGGCGATGCGGAGGAAGCGGATGTAATCCAGCTTGCTGTCGCGCTCCGATCCCTCCGCAATGTTGGAAGGAATCGAAAGCGCCGCGCGCTGCATCTGGTCGCGGATGAAAAACTCGCGAGACTTGGCGAGCGTCCGGCTCACTTCCACCGCAAGGCGGCAGCCACGCTTCCAAACTTCCAAATCTTCAAACGAGTGATACATGACAAAAGTTTCAATTGAGAAAGTTGGAGGTTTCAAATCGCGCAAACCAGGTTTGCTTGAATCTTGAAACTTCCAACTTGAGACTCATCAGAGGGCTTTCTTGAGCGCGGCAACTTTGTCGGTCGCTTCCCAAGTGAGGGCTTTGTCGCTCTTGCCGAAGTGACCGTAGTTGGTCGTCTTGCTGTAAATCGGGCGGCGCAAGTTGAGTTGATCAATGATGTCCGACGGCTGGAAGCTGAACACGCGGTTGACGGCGCGGACAATCTTGTCGTTGGAAACGGTGTTCGTGCCAAACGTCTCGACGTGGATGCTGACCGGGTCAGGATGTCCGATGGCGTAGGCAAACTGCAGTTCGCAACGCGAAGCGAGTCCGGCGGCAACAATGTTCTTTGCGACCCAGCGACCCATGTAGGCGGCGCTGCGGTCAACCTTCGTCGGATCCTTGCCGGAGAACGCGCCGCCGCCGTGACGGCCCATGCCGCCGTAGGTGTCCACGATGATCTTGCGCCCGGTCAAACCGGTGTCGCCCTGCGGCCCGCCGACGACGAAACGTCCGGTCGGATTGATGAGAAATTCAGTCTTCTTCGTGAGCAACTTCGCCGGGAGAACTTTCTTGATTACCTTCTCGATGCAGAATTTTTCAATCTCGCGATGTTCGACATCCGCCGCGTGCTGCGTGGAGATGACGACGTTGGAAATCGCGACGGGCTTTTCATTTTCATAGACGACGGAGACCTGCGACTTCGCATCCGGGCGCAACCACGCCGCGCCGCCCGCCTTGCGGATGCGCGTGAGTTCGCGGCCGAGCCGGTGCGCGAACATGATCGGCGCCGGCATGAGTTCGCGGGTCTCGTTGCACGCGTAGCCGAACATCAAACCCTGGTCGCCCGCTCCCTGCTTGCTGTGCTTCTTGCCCTTGGCCTTGCGCGCGTCCACGCCTTGGGCGATGTCCGGCGACTGCTGCGTCACGATGACGTTGACGAAAACCCGGTCGGCGTGAAACACGTCGTCGTCGTTGACATAGCCGATTTCGCGGATGGCTTTGCGCGCAATGGCGACGAAATCCAGCTTGGCCTTGGTGGTGATCTCCCCGCCAATGATGGCGATGTTGGATTTCACATAGGTTTCGCAGGCGACGCGGCTGAACTTGTCCTGCGCGAGGCAGGCGTCCAAAACAGCGTCAGAAATGGTGTCAGCGACTTTGTCCGGATGGCCTTCGCCGACGGACTCGGAAGAAAAGATGTAGCGGTTGCTCATGGAATAATTTTCGATTTTCAGTTTCACGCCAACAACATATTGACGTATCAGGATTTGATGATATAACAGATTTCAGCGGCGTCAAATGGTTTCAAAAAATATTTTGGCGCACGCCCGAAAATATGACCTCCACCTTGAAATCTCTGCGCGCCCTGTCCGACCCGACGCGGTTGCGCATCGTCGCGCTGCTGGAGAAAGACGAGCTTTCCGTCAACGAGCTTCAGGAAGTCACCCGCCTCGGCCAGTCGCGCATTTCGACACACCTCGGCCTGCTCGCCGACTGCGCGCTCGTGAAATCCCGTCGCGAAGGCAAGCGCACGTTTTACAAGCTCAATCCCCAGGCCGATTCGGTCGCGAGTGAATTCATCCAACTCGCCATCCGGGGCGCGAAGGAACTGGCTGAACACGCTGGAGACCAGATCAACTTGAGGCGCGTCCTCGCCCGCCGCAAAGAACAGGCTCAAGTGTTCTTCAATCAAGTCGCCGGACGCTTTGACCGCGTTTATGGGCCGGGCCGTTCGTGGCAGGCGTTCGGGCATCTGCTGCTGCGGATTTTGCCGCCGCTCGTCGTCGCCGATCTTGGCGCAGGCGAAGGTTTGTTGAGCGAACTGCTCGCGCGCCGCTGCAAGAAGGTCATCGCCGTGGACAACTCGGAAAAAATCGTGGCGTTCGGCGCAGCCAAGGCGAAGAAGAACGGGCTGAAGAATCTGGAGTTTCGCCTCGGCAATCTGCAAAACCCGCCGATTGAGGCGAACAGCGTTGACCTCGTGATCTTGAGCCAGGCGTTGCATCACGCCGAAGACCCGGCGGCGGCGCTGGCGAGCGCGGCGAAACTGCTGAAGCCGAACGGCCAGATTCTGCTCCTTGATCTGCTGAAGCACAACTTCGACAAGGCGCGCGAACTTTACGGCGACCGCTGGCTTGGATTTGCCGAAAGCGATCTGCACCGCTGGCTTGAAGCCGCCGGTTTCAAGAAGATTGAAATCAGCATCGTGGCCGCCGAGGAACAGCCGCCGCATTTCCAGACGATTCTCGCGAGCGGGGAAAAATCTTAATCTCGTAGCAGCGGACGTGAGTCCGCTCCAACCAAATTTTTGAGCCGACCCGCATCGGCTGCTGCGATTTTTAATCAGGCCGCCACGATGTTCACCAGTTTCTTCGGCACGACGATGATTTTCTTGATGGTCTTGCCTTCGAGATACGGTTTTGCTTTTTCATTGGCCAGCGCGAGAGCTTCCAATTCCGCCGCTGTCGCGTTCGCCGAGACTTTGATGACGTCGCGCAACTTGCCGTTCACCTGCACGGGAATTTCAATCTCGCTCTCAACGAGCAGCGCCGGATCAAACTTCGGCCACAAAGAATAAGGCAATGATGAATGATGAATGATGAATGATGAATTGAGTTTTGCCCAAAGTTCTTCCGCCAGATGCGGTGAAAACGGGGCGAGCAATTGGAGAAAAGTTTTCAAAACGGAAACCGGCTTCGTTTCCCAGGTGATCGCGTCGTTTACAAATACCATCATCGCGGAAATCGCCGTGTTGAAGCGCAGGCCGTCGAGGTCTTCGGTGACTTTCTTGATGCACGCGTGCAGCGTCTTCAACTGCGCGGGCGTCGCCGCCACGTCTTTGATGGAAGCATTGAGCTTGATCAGGTTCAGCAGTTCTTCGCGACTTTGCGTCGTTGTTGTTAACGTTTCGGCCTGTTCAAACTCCGTTTCGCTCTGCTCATCCACGAACAAACGCCACACGCGGCCGAGGAAACGATACACGCCCTCGACGCCTTTGGTGTTCCACGGCTTGGTGTCTTGCAACGGGCCCATGAACATCTCGTAAAGCCGGAACGCATCCGCGCCGTATTCCACCAGCACGTCGTCTGGGTTCACCACGTTGCCGCGCGACTTCGACATCTTCTGGCCGTCTTCGCCAAGAATCAGCCCTTGATTGACAAGCTTGAAAAACGGTTCCGGTGTCGAGACGTGGCCGAGATCAAACAAAACCTTGTGCCAGAACCGCGCGTAAAGCAGATGCAACACGGCGTGTTCCGTGCCGCCAACATACAGGTCAACGCCCGGTGTAGAGTCGGCGCTGTGCGCCGATGGGTCGAGCCGCAGGCTCGACGCTACACCCATCCAGTATTGCTCAACGTCTTTGCCGACGAACGCGTTTGAATTCTTCGCGTCGAGATAGCGGAGATAATACCAGCACGAGCCGGCCCATTGTGGCATCGTGTTCGTTTCGCGCGTCGCTCCGGGAATTTCGTTCAACCAGTCTTTCGCACGGGCGAGCGGCGGCTCCCCACCGGCGGTGGGCTTGTAATCTTCCAGTGTCGGCGGCAGCACGGGCAACGAACCTTCCGGCAACGCTTCGTGATACAGATTTCCGGCAGCGTCCTTTTTCCAAATGATCGGAAACGGTTCGCCCCAATAACGCTGCCGGCTGAACAGCCAGTCGCGCAGTTTATAATTGATGGTCTTCTTGCCGAGACCTTTTTCTTCGAGCCAGGCGGTGATTTCCGTTTTGGCTTCGGCGGTGGGAAGACCGTTAAGAGAAATTTCGGAATTGCTCGAACTAATTGCGAATCCTTCAAGCGGAAAGCAGAGATCACTTGAATAAGATAATGCGTGCGATTTTCCGTCGTGATCAATTGTTATGAGGTGGACAACAGCAGTCGGGGTAAGGAGCGGATGTAATATTTTGCTGGTTTCTACTGCAACGACTGGTTTAACGGGCAGCTTGAACTTTTTTGCAAATCCAAAATCCCGCTCATCATGCGCAGGCACAGCCATGATGGCACCGGTGCCGTAGCTCGCGAGAACATAGTCGGCAATCCAGATCGGAATTTTCTCTCCATTGACCGGATTGATAGCGAACGCGCCGGTGAAGACGCCGGATTTTTCCTTCGCGAGTTCCGTGCGTTCGAGATCGCTCTTGCGCGCCGTGTGTTCGCGGTAGTTCTCAACGGCGTTGCTCTGTTCCTCGGTGACAATTTCATCCACCAAACGATGTTCCGGCGCAAGCACCATGTAAGTTGCGCCAAACAAAGTATCGGGCCGCGTCGTGAACACGCGAATTTTTGAATCGGCAATCGGCAATCCGCAATCGGCAATTTGAAAGTCCACCTCCGCGCCTTCGCTGCGGCCAATCCAGTTCCGCTGCATTTCCTTGAGCGAATCGCTCCAGTCAATCGTGTCGAGGTCGGCCAGCAGTTTTTCGGCGTAGGCGGTGATGCGGAGCATCCATTGGCGCATCGGCTTGCGGATGACGGGAAAGCCGCCGACCTCGCTCTTGCCGTCAATGACCTCCTCATTCGCGAGCACCGTGCCAAGTTCGGGGCACCAGTTCACCGGCGCTTCGCTGACATAGGCGAGGCGCTTGGAATCGCGATAGATGCGGCGCTTGTCTTCGAGTGTAGTGTCGGCGCTGTGCGCCGATGAATCGGGCCGCAGGCCCGACGCTACAAGCTCCGCCGGATATTTCAACGTCTCAATCGGTTCGGCTTTGTTCGTTTCGGGATTGAACCACGAGTTATAAAGCTTGAGGAAAATCCACTGCGTCCACTTGAAATATTCCACGTCCGTTGTGGCGAGTTCGCGTGACCAGTCGTAGCTGAAGCCGAGGCTTTTGATCTGGCGCGTGAAGTTGGCGATGTTCGCCTCGGTGGTGACGCGCGGATGCTGGCCGGTTTTGACGGCGTATTGCTCGGCGGGCAGGCCGAACGAATCCCAGCCCATCGGATGCAGCACGTTGAAGCCGCACGCGCGACGGTAGCGGGCCAGAATGTCCGTGGCCGTGTAGCCTTCGGGATGCCCGACGTGCAGTCCCGCGCCGCTCGGATACGGAAACATGTCGAGAATGTAAAACTTCGGCGGCAACTGCGTTGCGGACACCTTGCCGGAAAGTCCGTGACGGACACCGAATGGATGGCTCGCCGGAATTTCGTCGTTCGGATTGAACGCGCGGAAAGCCTGCTGCTGCTCCCAAGTCTGCTGCCACTTGGGTTCGATCAGATGAAACGGATATTGCCGACGGATGCTCGCCATAGAGCGGACATTATTGGCGGAACCAAAGCAGCGGGGCAATCGCGGAGTTTGTTTAATGGGGCTTCGTCACCGCAGCGCGGACGGCTACAGCGTTTGATCAACGGGCAAAAGTTTTTGGATGGCATCACGAAGCTCCTGAAGCTGAAATGGTTTGTTAATTAGTTGATCCACCCCCATCAGCGGCACGGCGGATGTCTTAAGCATCTCGGCGTAGGCGGTGATCATGATGACCGGCTGGCCGGGCAAAAGCGCCTTGAGCGCCAGCGTCAGTTCATCGCCACGCATCCCGGGCATGTGGTAATCGGTTATCACCAGATCGAACCTGTCCCGCTCGAACAAGGCCAGAGCCTCTTGTCCATGGCTGGCCGCGACCACCTCGTGGCCATCGAACTTGAGCAACATCCCGATCGCCTCGCAAACCATCGGTTCGTCGTCAACAACCAGGATTTTTTTCTTGGGGGATTTTATCTCCGGCATAATTGTCCTTCGCGACCCGTTTTATTTAGCTGCGAATGAGCAGAAAAGCCAGTTTTTATCTGGAGAAAGCCGGCCCGGCCTGCTTTTGCCACACCAGCCGCAAACCTTCCAGCGTCAAGTCCGGCATGACGGCGGAAATCTCCGGCAGCCGCGCCGCGATCAATTTCGCGCAGCCGCCCGTCGCGATGACCGGCAATTTTTGCGCGCGCAACTCGCGTTTCAATTCGCCGATCAGCCCGCGCACCAGGCCGCGATAGCCATGCACCGCGCCGACCAGCATTGCCTCCTCCGTGCTTTTGCCGATGGCGGATTTGATCTCGCGGATTTTGATTTTCGGCAGCAGCGCCGTCTTCTCGTGCAGATAATCCGTCATCGCCGCCAGCCCCGGCGCGATGATGCCGCCGACGTAATCGCCGCGCGAATTCACCACATCAAACGTGACCGCCGTGCCGAAATCCACCACCACCACTGGCGCGCCGAAATGAAATTTCGCCGCGACCGCATTCGCCAGCCGGTCCGGGCCGATTGAATTGGGCTTCGGATAATCAATGCCCACACCGCGTATTGTTTTGGCGTTGAGTTCAAGCGTGTCCAGCTTCCAAATCGTGCGGACAGTTTTGCGGACGAGCGGCGTGGCGCGCGGGACAACGCTGCACAAAATCGCGCCTTCAATTTTCGCCGCACCGGTGAATTTTTTCACCAGTGCCGCCGCCCCGCCGCCGAACCACGTCAGCGTCGGGACGTCCGTTTGCTTCAGCACACGCCGGCCGTTCGCCAGCCCGATGTGCGTGTGCGTGTTGCCAATGTCAAAAAGTAAAATCATATTCCCGCAGATTCCGCAGATGGACGCAGATTTTTTAAGGCTCTGTTTTCTGGATGGTTCAAGACCAGCCTTTGATATTCCAGACTGGGAGAACCAAAGTTGATGAGAAGTGCGCGTGTAAATTTGGTGGCGTTCAGATAATTGATGACTTGGGCTTTTTCGGGATTGCCCAAGTGTTCAATGGCTTTCAACTCAACCAGAATCTCACCAAAACAGATAAAATCTGCTTTGTAAGCACAAGCCAATGGTTGGTTTTTATAGCGGACTTGCAGCGGCGCTTCGCGTTGGAAAGAGATTTTGCGGGAGGTTAATTCCACCGCCAGCGCTTCCTGATAAACCGCCTCAAGAAATCCATGACCCAGCTCACGATGAACTTCCATCGCCGCGCCATTGATTTCATAAGTTTGTGGGTCGGAATTCATGCCGATGCCCGCAGATTACGCGGATTTTCGCAGATAAAAACAAGTCGTTTAACAAATAAATCTGCGTTCATCTGCGTAATCTGCGGGGAATTTATTTTTCCAATGTGACGTCGCCGCCGATGATGCGTTCCAGGCGGCCGTGTTCCGTGCGCACGAGCAACGCGCCGTCGTCGTCGAGCGATTCCGCGCGGCCGCGGATTTTGCGGTCGCCGATGAGCACCGTCACGTTTTTGCCGATGGTCGCGCAATGCTCCTCCCATTCGTCGGCGACGGCGGAAAACTTTCCTCCGCAAATCCGCGCGTAATCAAAATTTAGTTCGCGCAAAATGGCCACGGCCAGTTCCGCGCGCGAAACCATTTCACCCGCCTCAATCTTGAGCGACGTCGCGGTTTTGCGCAACTCCACCGGCAGTTCGCTGGCGTCCAGATTCACATCCACGCCGATGCCGAGGATGATGTGCTTGACGCGATCCACCTCCGCGCTCAACTCGGTCAGGATGCCCGCGACTTTTTTGCCGCCGATCAAAATGTCGTTCGGCCATTTGATTTCCGGCTTCAAACCGGTTTCCGCCGCAATCGCGCGGCGCAACGCGGTGGCGGAAGCAACGGTCAACTGCGTCGCCTCCTGCGGGCGCAAATCCGGCCGCAGCAGGACGGAAAACCAAAGGCCCTTGCGCTCCGGTGAAATCCATTTGCGACCAAGCCGCCCGCGACCCTTCGTCTGTGATTCCGCGAAAACCACGGCACCTTCCTTCACCCCGTCGCGCGCGAGTTTTTCCATCACGTCGTTTGTCGAGGTAGTTTGCTCAAAAACCTGGATGTCACGCCCGATAATTCGACAAGGTGGGGCGAGAGTCCCCCAAGCCTTGACTTTTGAAGATTGAAATCTGGGATCGACGGCGTCTCGCCCCACCTGCTCTTCAGCAAGCCGCGCCAGCAAATCATCCGCGTGCAGTGCGTCCGGCGAACTGACGAGGCGATAACCAAAATGCGGACTGGCCTCGATGTCGTAATCAAGCTGGCGCAATTGCTCGATACGCGCCCAGACCGCCGCGCGGCTGATGGTCAATTGTTCCGCGAGCTGCGCCCCGGACACGCCGTCGGGATGGGCGCGCAGGGCGGAAAGGATTTTGGCGTCGGTAGTCACAAGATAAAAAACATCGAACACCCAACATCCAACACCCAACATCCAATCACAAAGCCGCAACGGCGAACACCCATTGGATGTTCGAGGTTGGTTGTTGGTTGTTGGATGTTTCCTTTCATTCTTCAAAATCCAACCCTATGTCCACCGCGCGCGCGGAATGGGTCAGCGCGCCCACGGAAATAAAATCCACGCCGCTGCCGGCAATCGCGCGGACGGTGCCGAGGTTCACGCCGCCGCTGGCCTCGGTCTTCGCGCGGCCTTTGGCGATTTTCACCGCCTTCCGCAACTGCTCCGGCGTCATGTTGTCGAGCAGGATGATGTCCGCGCCAGCGTCGGCGGCCTGCGCGACCTGTTCCAGCGTGTCCGCTTCGATCTCAACTTTCAGCTTGGGAAATTTCTTGCGCGCCTGTTGAATCGCGGCGGCCACGGCGCTGGGTTTTTCATCTTGCAGCGCGGCGAGGTGATTGTCCTTGATGAGCACCATGTCGAACAAACCGAGGCGATGATTGCGCCCGCCGCCGCAGGCCACGGCGTATTTCTCAAACCGCCGCCAGCCGGGCGTTGTTTTACGCGTGTCGAGAATCTGCGCGCGCGTGCCCTTGATGGCGGCCACGAACTGCGCGGTGAGCGTGGCTATGCCGGAAAGATGCTGCACAAAATTCAGCGCAACACGCTCGGCGGTCAAAATCGCCCGGCCCGACCCCGAAATGCGGAGCAGATTATCGCCGCGCGCGACGTGCGTGCCGTCGTGAACCAGGTATTCAATCTTCACCGCCGAGGAAAGCTGGAGGAACGCGGCCTTGGCGAATTCGAGTCCGGCGACGACGAGCGGTTCGCGCGCGCGCATGACGGTTTTGAACGTCAGGCTTTTCGGCACCGTGGCGAGCGTTGTCACGTCGCCGCTGCCGATGTCCTCGGCCAGCGCGCTTTTGACGGCGGCGCGGATTTCTGAAAGGTTCAATTCCACCCGCACAAAATGGACGTGACATGGTGAATTTGTAAATCTTCGTTTTTGTTTTTGCCGGTTCATGGTTAACCTTCCGCGCATGAGAAAAGGTGTCTTGCTGGTCAATCTCGGTTCGCCGGATTCGCCGTCGGTCCACAACGTGCGGAAATATCTGCGCGAATTCCTCATGGACGGCCGCGTGCTGGACACGCCGTGGCCGGTTCGTTTCTGCATCGTGAATTTTGCAATCCTGCCGTCGCGCCCGAAAGAATCGGCGCACGCCTACCAGAAAATCTGGACGCCGGAAGGCTCGCCACTCGTCATCACAAGCCGGCGGGTGCGGGCGGAATTGCAGGAACGCGTGACCAAGCCGGTGGAGCTGGCGATGCGCTATCAAAATCCGTCCATTGAAAGCGCGCTGAAAATACTCGCGGAAAAGGAGGTCACACATCTGCTCGTCATCCCGTTGTTCCCGCATTATGCGATGTCGAGCTACGAAACGGCCGCCGAACGCGTGAAGGAAGTCGCGGCGAAAATGACACCGCCAATCACCGTTGAAATCCAGCCGCCGTATTATGACGCGCCCGAATACATCGAGGCGCTGGTGGCGAGCGCGAGAAATTATCTGGAAGACGGCTACGACCATCTGCTGTTCAGTTTTCACGGCATCCCGGAGCGGCATCTCCGCAAGTCCGACCCGACGGGCTGCCATTGTCTCGCGGTGGAAAACTGCTGCGAGGTTCCCAGCCCGGCGCACGCCACGTGCTACCGCGCGCAATGTTTTAAGACCGTTGCGGCGTTCGTCGCCAAGGCGGGCGTGCCGGGGGAAAAATACTCCGTGTCGTTCCAGTCGCGGCTTGGCAAAGACCCGTGGCTGAAGCCTTACACGGATTTTGAACTTGAGAAATTGCCGGCGCGCGGCGTCAAAAAACTTCTGGTGATCTGCCCGGCGTTTGTTTCGGACTGCCTGGAGACGATTGAGGAAATCGGGATGCGCGGACGCGAATCTTTTCTGAAGGCGGGCGGCGAGGATTTGACGCTGATCCCGTGCATGAACGAGCATCCACAGTGGCTGATGGCGCTGGAGAAAATGGTTGAGCGGTTTTGAAAAGAGATCCCGAAGCTGCCGCGATTATTTGCCCCCGTTCAAGCGGCGGATGGTGTCTTTGAACTTCAGCTTGACCGTGTCCTGTAAAAAGCCGATGAACCCTTTTTTCTTTTTCGGCTGCGCGGCCAGGATCGGCTCACATTCACAACTGCAAATCACGCATAGAAAATGCGGCGTGCCGCCTTTGCGCCGGATGACGTGGACGCAGGCGTTGCACATCACTTCCTTGCAATACGTGCAGCGATAAGTCGCGCGGGACTGCTCATGGCGCGGACAGGAAAGCGCGCCATCAGGCAAAACTATTGGCGGCGGCAGGGTCTGGCGCGGGCGTTCAAACTTCGGAATCGCCACGGTGGCGTCGGTGGATTCAACCAGTAATTCAACGTCGCCCAACCTTAATATCTGTCCGGGATCCAGCCACGCTTCCATGACCGGCTCGCCGTTGACAAAGGTGCCGTTGGTGGAGTTGCAGTCGCGGACGTAAACGCCGTCGTCCGTGAGCGCCAGTTCGCAGTGCAGGGATGAAATGGTGGGGTGATCAATGCAAAGCTCGCACCCCGGGTCGCGCCCGACATGGTTCACGCCCAGGTGCAACACCAGCGCCCGTTCAGCAAATCCATCGGTTTTGATCATCAGCCTCGCCATGATTTATTTCCTTTCGGGGACGCAGACACAGCCTGTGACAAAAATTAACGCGCGTCGAGGAGAAACATTCCGGCGGTCAAACCAGCGGATTTTTCGCAAACGCAAACTCCTCAACAACTTTGCCGCCGATCAAATGTTCCTGGATGATGCGTTCCAGCACTTCCGGCGAACAGCCGTGATACCAGACGCCTTCTGGATATACGACCGCGATCGGGCCGCGAACACAAACGCGCAGGCAGTTTACCTTGGTGCGATAAACCAGCGGCTCCGCGCCGCCTGCTGCGCCGGAGCTTTTTTGCGAAGGCGAGACCAGGTTCAATTCCTTCAGCCGCCGCTTCAAAAACTCCCACGAGGCCAGTCCTGTTTCGCGGGCGCAACATTTCGGTTCGGTCTGGTCGGCGCACAGGAAAATGTGGCGTCGGAATTTCTCAAGGCCGAGCGTTTCCACGGCGGATTTCAGTTCATCGTTCATTTTTCACCGCGAAATACACGAAATACGCGAAAGGGAAAGCAAATGATTTAACGCAGAGTCGCGGAGAACGCAGAGATTTCGGCTTAAACTTGGAAATCATGCTTTGCGAATCTCCGCGCTCTCCGCGTCTCTGCGTTTTCATTTCAGCGCCAGAATGCCAGCCCAATCACGCCCGCCACGGCGATGAGCGCGCCGGCCAGCGAACGGACGCCGATTTTTTCGCCGTCCACAATCCGCGTCATGGGCAGCAAAATGATGGGCGTCAGCGCGACGATGGCGGTGACGATGGCCGCCGGCGTTTTTTCAATCGCCCACTGGAAACAGCTCATGCCGAGCGTCTGCCCGGCAAGGCTGTTGCCCAGCACCCACGGCCAGATGCGCCGCCATTTTTCGCGCGAGACGTTCAAGGTTTTTCCCTCAAGCACGCCACCATGCGCGTGGGCGGAACGCCATTTCACCACAATCAAAATGATGGCCGGAACCAGAATCCCGCCCAGCACGCGCTGATAGCCCGTCGTGCCGGGATCGGGATACTGCCCCGCCGCGTGCGCGACCGCAAAGGCCTTGCGGCTCATCACCGTGCCGAGCGCGCCGCAAAAAGCGGCGAAGAGGCTGAACGCGATGCCGAGCCGCAGTTCGCGCGGCGTGATTTGCAGATGGTCTCCGGGCGCGAGCGCGACGGCGACGCCGATCAGAATCACGGCGATGCAGACAATTTCCGCAGAGTTCAATTTTGTGCCGAGCCAGAGCCATTCGATCAGCGCGGCGAACGGCGCGGTGAAGCATTGCACGAGCAGCACGGTGCGGCGGCTGCCGAGGCGCGGCAACGCTTGAAAATAGCCGGTGTCGCCGATGCCGACGCCGAGAAAACCGCTCAAGAGAAATATCGGAAATGCATCGCCGGCCAGCCCCGTGCCGAATGTGTTCGCCCAGAGACCGAGAAAAAATGCCGCCAGGCAGACGCGCCAGAGGTTCGCCTCCGAGCCGCCGATCTGTTTTGAGGAGCGATGGCCGCAAACCGCCGAAATGGCAAACAACAGCGTGGTGAACAGCGCGGCGAGCATCAGGAGAAGGTGCGGACGGTTTCGACGCGCGTGACGAGCCATTGGCCGTCAACTTTCTTCAGCGTGAACTTGATTTCTTGCACGTTGAGTTCTTTGCTTCCGGACGATTGCATCCGGGCGGTGAGGTCGGCCTCGGCAGACTGCTTGTCCGGGGCGAGCGTCACCAGCACGTCCACAAATTCGACCTTCAGCGTGCCGCCGAACGTCGAACGCGCGGCCAGGACGGACTGCACGATTTCCTGACGGCTCTCGAACGTGTGTTCGACATTTACCGGAGCGGCGAGTTTCACCTGTAGATCAGGACTGCAAAACCCGGCCAGCTTCTGGGCGCCGCCCAGCGCGGCGAGCGGATTTTCATCCGCCTTGAAAGAAGCGAGGCGGGCGATTTCGGCGAGCCGCTGGCGGATGATTTTTTCCGGGCCGGGAAAAATCACAATCCAAAGCCAGACGCCCGCCGCCACGACAACGGCCAGCAATGCGAGTCGGAAAATAATTTTCATGCAGTCATAACAACACCTTGCCGACGATGTAGATTCGTTTTTTAACGCCCTGCGCGTGGTCTTCCTGCGGCATGGAACGGTTGTCGCCAACAAAATAGTATTCATCGGCGGCGAGCGTGACCGGCGGACTGTTCCAATCGCACGACAATTTCTCGTAAGGTTCATCGAGGATTTTGCCGTTGATGAGGACGCGGCCGTTGACGAAGGCGACGGTTTCGCCGGGCAGGCCGATGATGCGTTTCATAAACAGTCCATGCAGGCCGGTGAGCCGGATGGAGACGACATCACCGCGCTGCGGTTCATGCCAGAAATACGCCAGACGGTTGACCAGGTTCAGCGACTGGTTCGGATATGTCGGCAACATGCTGATGCCCGTGACGCGGATGGGGAGCAGGACAAAACTGAAAACCACCCAGCAGACCGTGACCAGAACAGCAATCCGGATCAGCGTCGCCTTCGGATTTTTTCCAAACAACATGGCGCGCATTTGAGCCGGTGAATCTTAAGGTTGATCCGGGTCTGCTGGTTACAATCCGTCGTAATAGTCCTCCGTCGCGATATCGGTGACGTTGGAGCCTTCGACCTTCACGCCCTTGGCCTGAAGAATTTTGGCGATTTCGGGGGAAACCCAGCGGGTGGCCTTGTTTTTTGATGACACCGGTTTGACGCGGTAACGTCCCTGGGCGTCACTGTCCAAAATGCCGCGCTCCTGCATGCGGGACAGCAGCGGCTTGGCCCAGTCGGCGTTGGCGTGGAATTTTCTTTTGCCGCCCGCCCGCCGGGCAATCTCCCGGTAGCTCACATATTCCGCGCCCCAGGTTTTCAAGAATTGAAAAATCTCACGCTCTTCCGAATCCATGTCACGAAGCTGGCAAAACCACGCGCGGAAGTCGAATCATTAAACGCGGCTTCACTTCAATTTCGCGGCGATGAACTGCTCCAGTTTCATCGCGTCGGCGTTGAACTGGCGGATGCCCTCGGCGGTCTTTTCCGTGGCCATCGCGTTCTCGTTGAACAGCCAGCGGAACTTCTTTTCGTCCAGCGGAATTTTTTCAATCTTGCTGGCGCGCGCGATTTCGGGGCTTAACTTGCGCGCGAGCGGCGCGGTGCTTTTCTGCAATTCACCCAGCAACTGCGGGCTGATGGTCAGCAGGTCGCAGCCGGCCAGTTCCTGGATTTCGCCGATATTGCGGAAGCTCGCGCCCATGACCTCGGTCGCGTAGCCGAATTTTTTGTAGTAGCCGTAAATCTCCTGCACCGAGAGCACGCCGGGATCTTCGGCGGGCGCGAACTCTTTTTTCTCCTTCGCCTTATACCAGTCCATGATGCGGCCGACGAACGGCGAAACGAGTTTCACCCTGGCCTCGGCGCACGCGACGGCCTGCACCAGCGAAAACAGCAGCGTGAGATTGCACTTGATGCCGTCGCGCTGAAGGATTTCCGCCGCGCGGATGCCTTCCCATGTCGAGGCGATCTTGATGAGGATGCGTTCGCGCGCGATGCCTTGTTTTTCGTATAGCTCGATAAAGTGGCGGCCCTTAACGACGAGCGCGTCGGTGTCGAACGAGAGATTCGCGTCCGTCTCGGTGGAAACGCGTCCGGGAACGATCTTCAAAATTTCCACGCCGAACAGAATCAGCAGATCGTCGAGGACGTGCGCCAATAATTCTTTGCCGCCGGCCTTCGCCTTGTTGTCGGCGATGGCCTTGTCCACGAGGAATTGATATTCCGGCATCTGCGCGGCCTTGAGGATGAGCGACGGATTGGTGGTGGCATCGCGCGGCGCGAATTGTTTGAGCGTGGCAAAATCGCCGGTGTCAGCGACGACGGTGGTGAACTGTTTGAGTTGGTCAAGTTGGTTGCTCATAAAATCAGGCGCATCAAAAATACGCGGTCAACGTGCGTTGGCAAATCTTTTGGCAGGATTGGGGAAGCATCCAACACCTCACGCCCAACATTGAACATCCAATGACAGCGGTTCGCGGGAACGCCCGCCCCGCTGTCCGCTTTTTCAATTGGGCAAGCGCCTGAATCTTTTGTAGGTTTTCAGTTCAAATGGAAACCATCATTCCCGGCTTTCGTTCCGTTCCGCGCACCGGCGTGATTTACGTCACGCACGAAGCCACGCGCCACGGCTTTGTTTACGGCCATCCCGAATGGGCAAACCTCGGCCAAGGCTCGCCAGAAACCGGCCCGATTCCCAATTCGCCGCCGCGCGTTGAGGCCGTTTCAATCGCGCCCGCCGCGCAGCAATACGGCACCGTCAGCGGCGCGAAAGATCTGCGGCAGGCCGTCGCAGACTTTTACAACGCCACCTACCGGCGCGGCAAAAAATCCCAATACACCGCCGACAACGTCAGCATCGCCGGCGGCGGACGCCTTGCGCTCACGCGTCTCGCCAGCGCGCTCGGCAACATCAACATGGGCCACTTCATCCCCGACTACACGGCGTATGAAGAATTATTGAGCGTGTTCAAGGCCTTCACGCCGATTCCGATTTTGCTCCGCGCCGAGAGCGGCTACAAGATCGCGCCCGCCGACTTGAAGGAGGAAATTCTCGGACGCGGCTTAAGTGCGCTGCTCGCGAGCAATCCCGCGAATCCCACCGGCCAGTTGATGGAAGGCAAGGAACTCGCCGCGTGGTGCGACCTCGCGCGCGAATGCCAGTGTTCCATGATCTTCGATGAATTTTATTCGCACTACATCTACACCGGCGCGAAGGCGCAGGCGAAAATGGTTTCCGCCGCTGAATTTGTGAAGGACGTGGACAAAGACCCCGTGGTCATCGTGGACGGCCTCACGAAAAACTGGCGTTATCCCGGCTGGCGCATCAGTTGGACGCTCGGCCCGAAAGCCGTGATCGAGGCCATCGCCAGCGCCGGTTCATTTCTCGACGGCGGCGCGAACCATCCGTTCCAGAACGCCGCGCTTCCGCTGCTTGACCCAAAAAACGCCGCAGCCGAGACGCTGGCGATCCAGAAACATTTTGGCCGCAAACGCGAACTGGTTCTGGCGCGGTTGAAAAAAATAAAGATCGGCGTGGACGCCGCGCCCGCCGGGGCGTTTTACGTCTGGGCGAACCTGGCAAAGCTGCCAGCACCGCTGGACGACGGCATGAATTTCTTCCGCGAATGTCTCAAGGAAAAGACCATCGTGGTGCCGGGCGTGTTTTTTGACGTGAACCCGGGCAACCGCCGCGCCACCGCGCGCTACAAGAATTATTGCCGCATCAGCTTCGGCCCGGAGATTGACAAACTCGAACTCGGCCTCAACGCTTTTGAGCGCGTGATTGCGAAATTCAAATAATTTGATTTTGCAATGAACGCCATCACCTTAATTTTGACATATCTGATTGTTGGAAGTGCCATCGGCATAATAGAATTCCAAATCGCACAGCACGCATTCAAAAACCATCCACACCGCGATGCACTTTCCGACCATGAACTGTTTCTTTCCTGCGTGGTTAAGAATGCTTTTATTTGGCCAATAATTTTATTCTGGCTGATGCTTTTGGGGCTTTTGAAAGTATTTATTTTCTTTCGACGGCGAAGCGGCAAATAAGTTGTGCGTGCGTCTCGCCATTTTTTCAGCACCGACGACGCTGCAACCTCTGGCCGGAAACATTCTCCAGCCGCAACGCGGCAACGGAAATTAGCCGGGGACATTGTCCCCGGTAAGCGTGAAGAAGGCATCAACGTCCTGAAGGGACGCTGGAAAACGAACATTGGATTTCCGCCGTCCCGTCAGGACGAATTTCATTTTGGACGTCGAACCCGGCACGCTGTGCCGGGCTAATTTCCGATGTCCCTCCGGGACTTTGAGGCACGCCGTTTTCTTCCATCAACTTCCCGGCAGGGAAATGTAAATCCGCTCCGCCGACAAAAATTAACAAACGCGGGCGCTTGGCAGTCTGGTCACCCGGCGATCTTCGCTTTTTCCTGACCCGTCTCCAGCCCTTCAACCTCCAGAAACCCTTGCAGATGGCGGATGCGCGTGGGGTGGCGCATTTTGCGGAGCGCCTTGGCCTCAATCTGCCGGATGCGTTCGCGCGTGACGTGAAATTGCTGGCCAACTTCCTCGAGCGTGCGCGCGTTGCCGTCGCCCAGGCCGAAGCGCAGTTCCAAAACTTTCCGCTCGCGCTCGTTCAAACTGCACAGCACGTCGCCCAGCTTGCCTTTGAGCAGGCTGAAGCTCGTCATGTCGAGCGGGCTTTCGGCGGCCTTGTCCTCGATGAAATCGCCGAAGCTCGCGTCTTCGCTGTCGCCCACGGGTGATTGCAGCGAGATCGGCTGCTGCGCCATCTTCAAGACGGCGCGCACGCGGTCAACATGGATCTGCAATTCATCGGCCAGCTCCTCCGCCGTCGGTTCGCGGCCAAAATCCTGGATCAGCCGCTTCTGGATGCGCATGAGCCGGTTGATGATCTCGATCATGTGGACGGGGATGCGGATGGTGCGCGCCTGGTCGGCGATGGAACGCGTGATGGCCTGCCGGATCCACCAGGTCGAGTAGGTGGAAAACTTGTAGCCGCGACGATACTCGAATTTTTCCACGGCCTTCATCAGGCCGATGTTGCCTTCCTGGATCAAATCCAGGAACGACATCCCGCGATTGGTATATTTTTTGGCGATGGAAATGACAAGGCGCAGGTTGGCCTCGACCATTTCGGTCTTGGCTTGGATCGCGTGCGTCAAAAAATCACGCAACTCGTCAAACGCCTTGAGAAAATCCGCCACCGGCATCCGCACAAACTCCTCGAGCGCGCGGATTTTTTGCTTCTCCGCCGCCACCAGATGCTGTTGCGCGCTGGATTCGCGTTCCATTTCCGCCTCGGCCAGGGCGCGGAGGCTGTATTGCAATTTGTCGTGGATGTTTTCAGCGACGAGCGTCATTTCATCAACGACCTTTTGCTTGAAACAAAATTTGGGGAACAAGCGCTGAAGCTGCCGGTCAGCACGCTTGAAATCCGCCAAGGCGCGTTCGCCCTTGTCTATGCCATGGGCATGACACCATGTGGTGTATTTATGATCCACTTCGGCATCCGTTTTCTGGACGCGCGGAATCAGCTTGCGGAGCGCGGCCAGATGCGTGTCGCGTCCGTCCACCTTCTTTTCCAGAATGACCCGGTCGAAACGCTCGCGCGGCGGCTCGGCCAGCAGTTTTTCCGCGAGCGCAATATGTTCCTTGCCTGCAAAACCGAGGCTGTAAATGATCCGGGTGATCTCCGTCTCGGCGGCCTCGATGCGTTTGGAGATTTCCACCTCCTGCTCGCGCGTCAGCAACGCCACCTGCCCCATCTGGTTCAAATACATCCGCACCGGGTCGTCCAGAATATCCAGCCGCGACTTGTCGTCCCCCTCTTCCTCCGCCTCGGGCTTCCTGACATTGTCCACCTCCGCCTGATCCACGATTTCAATCTCGTGCGCCCGCAGCCTGGCGAAAACTTCATCCAGCTTTTCCGGGGTCATCTCGTTTTCCGGCAGCACCTCGCTGATGTCATTGTGGGTCAGATGCCCCTGCTCCTGCGCGAGCCGGACGAGTTCCTTGATTTTTTCCGAAAGCTCCGTGGCCGGACTGCCTGGCGGGGCGACGGCGGATTCCGGCAGTTGAACGGCTGAAGCTGCGACCGCGCGTTTTCCCTGCTTGAGGGATGAATTCGCTCCGTTCTTGCGAACCTTTGATTTGGGCATACGACTTGCAACTTACCACACTTCCGGCTTATGAACAGGAAGCGGGCGCGAATATGGAAAGCCCTTCCCGCTTCGTCAAGCGAGGAAACTTCACGGCGGGCCATTTTTCGGCGCAACATAAATTCCGAGCGCCTTGAGCTGTGCCAGAATCATGTCCGTCGTGCGATCCAGCGCGCCAAGATTCTCCGCCACGACCTTGAGCGCGTTGCGTCCCAGCCATGCGCGCCGGCTTTCTGACGCCAGCAGTCCGGCAATGGCCGCCTCCAACGCCTCCGGGCTGTCCACCTGCACCGCGCCGTATTGCGCGAGAAAGCTCCGCGTCACGTCCGCAAAATTCTGCATGTTCGGCCCGAACACCATCGCCTTGCCCAGCGCGCCCGGCTCGATCGGGTTCTGCCCGCCGACGGCCGTCAGACTTTTGCCGACAAATACGACCGTCGCCTGCTCGTAGAAAAACCGCAGTTCGCCCGTCGTGTTCACCAGCAGACATTCCAATTCGCCCTCGCCAAATTTTGTCTTCGTGGAAAATTCGCTGCGCCAGAAAAATCTCACGCCGCTCGCGCGCAGTTTTTGCCCGACTTCGAGGCAGCGTTCAAAATGTCTCGGCACCAGCACCAGAAACAGATTCGGAAACCGGGACCGCAACCGCTTCGTCATCTCGGCCAGAATCATTTCCTCTCCGTCGTGCGTGCTGCCGGCGACGAGTATTGGCGCATCCGCCGGCACGCCCAATTGCCGCAACATCGCGGGAACATCGAGCATGCGCTGTTCTTCCAGTTTCGCCGCATCGAATTTCAGATTGCCCACGACACGGACGGCTTCGGGACGGCAGCCGACTTCGAGCAGGCGCACTGCATCCGCCTCGTTTTGCGCGCCGACACCGGTGAACGAGGCGAACAATGGCCGGAACAAAAACGCAAATTTTTTGTAGCGCGGATACGAGCGGTCGGACAGCCGCGCGTTCGCCAGGAAAACCGGGATGCCGAGCCTTTGCGCGCGCCAGAGAAAGTTCGGCCAGATCTCCGCCTCCACCAGCACGATGGCCTTGGGATTGATCGTCGCCAGCGCGCGATTGACGAATTTGCGGCGGTCCACCGGATAATAAATCTTGCTGACGTGCGTGGGCAGGCGGCGGCGCAGTTCGCCCATGCCGGTGGTCGTGGTCGTGGACACGACGATCTTGATGTTCGGCACGCGCGGTTCGAGGGCGCGGATGAGCTGCGTGCAGAGATTGACCTCGCCGACGCTGACGGCGTGCAGCCAGATGACGTGGCGGTTGGTCAACGCCTGCTTGAGGCTGGCGTCGTATTTCGCAAACCGCTGGATGAAACCCGCGCGCCAGTTGCCGCGCCGCCGCATCCGCCAGAAATAATATGGCGCGGACAGCACGAAAAAAATGATGAACAGGATGTTGTAAAGCGTGCGCACTCTTGGTTCAAAAACTGACTGGCCTTAATCTCTCGAAAACAGCCGCCCCGCGCAAAGAGAATGTTTCAAGATTGTGACGTTCAGCCTCGGAAAAACATCAGCCAGACCACGACCAGCACCGGCAGCAGAAACGGCATCGCGAATTTGAAGATGAAGCCGAAGAAGCCCGGCGTGGAAATTTTCTGCTGCTCGGCGATGGCCTTGACCATGAAGTTCGGGCCGTTGCCGATGTAGGTGAACGCGCCAAAAAACACCGCGCCCACGCTGATGGCGAGGATTTGCAGGTGCCGTTGTCCAAGTAATTCATGGATGTCACTCGTGCCGGCCACACCAAACAACGCGCTCAAAAAACCCAGATACGTCGGCGCGTTGTCGAGAGCGCTGGACAGCACGCCCGTGCCCCAGAAGAAAATGCCGGGCGCGGGATTCTCGCCGAGGAGACGGGGGGCATTCTGGTTGAGCCAGTCGAGCGCGGGCATCATCGTCGCAAAAATCCCGGCGAACAAAACAGCAACTTCCAGAATCGGATGGAAATCAAACTGGTTCGCCGCATGAACAGTTTTTTTGGTCGTGAAATACGACCCGGCCGCCGCCGCAATCATCAATGCCTCCCGCACGAAAATCGTTTTCACAAACACCGCACCCAGGATGACGGCGAGAAAAAACAGGTTGGCCACGCCGTCGAACCGCCATGTGGCCTCGGCAGTTTCTTTTTCACGCACGGCCAGCGGTGCGCGGGCGAAGTTGATCTTGTCCACGATATAAAAAATTCCCAGCAACAGGCCGATGCCAACCGACCACATCGGCCAGCAATGTTCCGCGACCCACCAGAACGGCACGCCTTGCAGATAGCCGAGGAACAGCGGCGGATCGCCGACGGGCGTGAGACAACCGCCGACGTTCGCCACGATGAAGATAAAAAAGACGACATGATGCGCCGTGACGCGATATTTATTCATGCGAATCCACGGACGGATCAGCAGCATGGCCGCGCCGGTGGTGCCGAGCAGATTGGCGATGACCGCGCCGATGAACAAAAAAACCACGTTCTTGAACGGCGTGGCCTCGCCCTTGACACCGATGTGGATGCCGCCGGAAACAACGTAGAGCGAGCCGACGAGCGCGATGAAGCTGGCGTATTCGTGCCCGGTGTGCGCCAGGCTGGTCGTGTCGCGCAGAACAAAAATGTAATAACCCAGCGTGACCGTGCCGAGGCCGAGCGCGATTTTGGCGTAATGCCGCAACCACCATTTTGGTGCCAGCCCCGGCCCGGAGGCAATCGCACCGAGCAGCAGCACGAACGGCAAAATCATCCATGGATTTGGCGAAATCATTTCACAAGGTTGCGTTGCCGCGTCGAACGGGGTCAAATAGAAACGCCAGGAAATTGCATTGAATTTGCCGGCGCATTTTTGTCCAATGCCCGCGCATGACGCCGCCCGAAGTCCGCCCCCGCATTTCCCAGCGACACTGGACATGGTGGCTCATGGTCGCCGTGCTGGTCATCGTGGCCGTCGCGCGGCTGCGCCTGCTGGACTTCCCGCTCGAACGCGACGAGGGCGAATACGCCTACGCCGGCCAGCTCATTTTGCAGGGCATCCCGCCCTATGAACTGGCCTGCAACATGAAATTTCCAGGAACGTATCTGGCCTACGCCGGCATCATGGCGGTGTTTGGCCAGACGCCAGCCGGAATCCATTTCGGGCTTTTGCTGATGACCACGGCAACCGCACTGATGCTGTTCTGGCTGGGCAAAAAAATCCTCGATGAAACCGCAGGCGTGGTGGCCGCGACCAGCTACGCCTTGCTGGCGGCCAGTCCTTCCATGCTGGGGCAGGCCGGCCATGCAACGCAGTTTTGCGCCTTTTTCGTCACAGCCGGCTTGTCTTTGATGTGGCGTGCCCGGCAAACGGAAAACTGGCCGGTGCTCGCCGCGAGCGGCGCGCTCTTTGGCACGGCGGTTCTGATGAAACAGCACGCCGCCATCATTGCAGCGTGGGCGGGTTTGTCGTTTGCCTTCGGGAAAATTTTCTGTGCGAAAGATTCTTTCAGAAGGCGCATCGCGTCCGTGGCGGTTTACGGATTTTCAATGCTGACGCCGCTGGGCCTGTGCTGCCTGTGGCTCTGGCACGCGGGCGTGTTTGAAACCTTCAAGTTTTGGACGTTTGATTATGCGCGTGCATACGCCTCGATCATGCGGCCGACCGGCGCGTCATCCCTCTTCTGGCGGAATTTTGGCTGGGTCATAATCAGCGGTATTTTGCTGTGGCTGCTGGCGGTGGCCGGACTGGTCCTGGTCTGGTTTGACGGGCGTTTGAAAAATTCGCGCGGCTGGCTGCTTGGATTTTGTGCGTCGTCGTCACTGGCGGTCTGCCCGGATTTTTATTTCCGACCCCACTATTTTTTGATCGCCGTTCCCGCCATGGCCATGCTCGCAGGTGCCGCCGTCAGTGTCACTTGCCAATGGCGCTTCGGGAGAAAATTCATGCCCGGAATTTATGTGCTGATGGTGGCAATGACCATCGCGACGTGCGCGGGGCCTTGGTTTTTCATCCCGAAACTCAAGCTCGCCCGGGAAATGTATGGCTTTGACCCGTTGCCGGAAGCGGAAAGGGTCGCAAATTTCATCCGGGAAAATTCTTCGCCACACGCCCGCGTGGCCGTGCTGGGATCGGAGCCGGAAATCTATTTTCTGTCGCACCGCCATTCGGCGACGGGTTATATTTACATTTATGCGCTTGGCGAGCCGCAGCCCTTCGCCGAGAAAATGCGGCGGGAGATGATCGCTGAAATTGAGTCGTGCCAGCCGGAATTTGTCGTTGTTTCCGACACCGCGCGCTGGCAAATCCCGGCTACCAATTCGACCCCAAGCATCTTCGACTGGTGGAAGAATTACCAGACCAACTACACGCGCGTCGGTGTGGCCGACATTATTTTCCGGAACGAAACCACGATTGAAACCATCTATGCCTTCGGCACAAACGCGGTTGCCCGCCACGGTAAAATCCACCGTTGCGCGCTGGAAGTTTTTCAACGCAAACCCGGCCCGTTTCCCGAACCGACGAACCTGATGGAGACAGATGAACAAAGAACCAATCTCAAAACCCCATAGCAACCGAGACGACAATGCTCAAATCCCGGGGAAATCAGAAACTCCTCCCGACGGCTGCTGTAATCCGAAAAGAACCTCAACATCTTTTTGGCGCAAAATATCACTGGCCGAATGGTCGGTTGCCGGCCTGCTCACGGTTGCGGCGGCGTGTCTGCACTGGGTCTATTTTCGCCACGCCGGTGTGCTGTGGCGCGACGAAACAGGTATCGTCAACATCGCCCTGCTCCCTTCGTGGGGGGAGGTTTGGAAAACATTGCCGCATGATCATTGCCCCATTTTATTTCCGGCGCTGGTCCGCGTCTGGTCGAAGGCCGGGGCTGGAGCAACTGATCAGGGCTTGCGAATGTTGGGATTGGGAATCGGGCTGGCGGTGCTGGCGGCATTTTGGATAACGAACCGGATGATGGGACGCGGGCTGCCGCTCTTTTCACTTTCGCTGGCGGCATTGAATTTCACGGTCATCACGTTTGGAGATTCGTTGCGCGCCTACGGGCTGGCAACTGCGTGCATTTTACTGACGCTGGGGCTGGTCTGGCGGTTTACAGAGCTGCCAGGCTGGCGGCGGGGATTGCTGGCTGGCTTCGCCGCTGTGTTAAGTGTGCAGACGCTGTATCAAAACGCTTTTCTCGTGCTGGCCGTTTGTGTGGCGGGAATCGTCTTGTGCATCAGCCGGCGGCAATACCGTCCAGCCATGGCCGTTCTAAGCATCGGATTTGTGGCCGCACTGTCATTGACGCCATACATCAAACCTCTGCTGGATGCGCAAAGCTGGTGGGTCGTCAGTAAAACCGGCGATGGCTTTCATGTTTTTCTGGATCGGATGATCCAGATCACGGGCGGGTTCTCTTCCATTTGGTTTTATTATGTTTGGTTTGTGTCGGTCATCATCGCGGCGGTGCTTGGCATCGGTCAATTCTTTAGGGCCGCGGCTACAGTTTTGAAGGAATCTCGGGATGTGTGCTTTTTTGCAGGCGTGGCCTTGGCCGCCGGTTTTGCGGGATATGGAATATTCTTCAAGCTCGCCGGACTGCCGGTTCAACCTTGGTATTGCATTCCGCTGATCGGGCTCATCGCGGTTTGTTGCGATGTGATCCTGCCGCGTATGCATCAATCGATGCGGCTGGGGGTGTTGGTTGTCGCCGTCGTCAGTTTTTTGCTGGCCTGGCCGACGACATATTCCAATACGCAGCAACGGCGGACCAACGGCGACCAGGTGGCCGCAACGCTTGCGCAAAACATAAGCCCGGATGATTTTGTGATTGTCCATCCATGGTATTATGGCCTGACCTTCGCCCGTTATTATCATGGCAGCGCGGTTTGGAAAACCCTGCCGCCGCTTGAAGATTACCGGTTCCATCGCTACGACCTGATCAAGCAAGAACTTCAAATGACGAACGCCATCCAGCCTGTCCTGGGAAACGTGGAGGTCGCGCTTCGTTCCGGCCATCGCGTCTGGATTGTGGGCGAAGTTCCGATGCCAAAACCAAACACTCCGCCGCCGGTGGATTTACCACCCGCGCCCAACGGCCCGGCTGGCTGGCTGGATGTGCCTTATACACGAGTCTGGGGCCTCAAACTTGGCTATGTTCTGGCCAGCCACACCACCAACATCACTCGGCTTGTTAATCCATCAACCAATGCGCTGGAACCGTGGGAGGACATCGGATTGACCGTCGTGTCCGGCTGGAATGATCCAGCGTTGACAAATTTGCCACAGCCAAAATGATCAAAGCCGCCAGCGAATTGAAACCCGCATCCGAGCCGATGACGAAGAACGTCCGGCAGTTTGAATGGGTTGCGTCAATCTGCATCACGGCGGCGGTCATTGGCCTGCATTTCTTTTTCCTGGCCCGCGCCGGCGGATTATGGCGGGATGAAATCAACCTCATCAACCTGGCCGGTAATAATTCTCTTCACGAAATGGCGCAGGATTCATTTCCCATACTCATGCCGCTGCTGGTTCACGAATGGTCTGGCCTGGGACTGGCAGGAACCGACCTGCATCTGCGTTTGTTGGGGACATTCATCGGCCTGGGGCTGCTTCTGGCAATCTGGCTGGCCGCCATGTCAGCCCGGCGCGCACCGCCGCTGTTGGGACTTTTGCTGTTCGCGACAAACAGCACCGTCATCATGTATGGAGATTCCATCCGCGCTTATGGTATGGGAAGCCTCTTGATTGTGCTTATGGCGTCCGCCACCTGGATGTTTTTGCAAAAGCCTTCATGGCTGCGCGGAGTCTGGCTGGGGTTGCTTGCAATTTTAAGTGTTCAATCACTTTTCCAAAACGCAATCCTCGTCGCGGCGATCTGCGTCGGCGCCTGTGCGGTGTGTGCGCGGCGCAAATCATGGCGGACAGCGTTTATCATCCTGCTGGCCGGACTGCTGGCAGCCGTGTCATTGCTGCCTTATTGGGCAACCATCATTTCCCTGCCCGAAGCCGCAGCGGGTTTGCGGACCGGGTTCCACCTGAAGACTGTATGGAAAAACCTCGAAGCCGCCATGGGATTTCCCTGGAAAGATTACGCCTGGGTTTGGTGGGGGCTCGCGCTGGCGGTGATCGTCCATGCCAGCGTGGCGCTGCGTAAATATTTAAAGAGCGCTGAAGACAAACTTTCTTCCGGCGACCTGCCATTGTTCGCCGGGGCAACGCTGCTGGTTGCACTGCCCGGCTTTGTCGGCTTCCTGTGGTATGCTCGGCTGCCCACACAAACTTGGTATTTCCTGCCGTTGATGGCTCTCGCCGCAACGTGTTTCGACTTCAGCTTATCGCTTTTGCGCGGTCGCTTCCGGGCGGCTACTTTTAGCTTTGTCATTGCCACCGCCCTCCTCGCCGTCCCATTTGCCGCACGTGACTTGAACCAGCGGTTTACCAATGTAGATTTGTTTGCCGGCCAGTTGATGAAACAGGCCGGCTCGCAGGATTTGGTGATCGTCGTCCCCTGGCAATATGGCATCACCTTCGACCATTACTTAAAAAGACTGATCCCTTGGACGACTTTGCCGCCCATCAGTGACCACTCCCGGCACCGCTACGACCTCGTCAAAGTGCAACTCCAAAAAACCAACTGCGTCCAGCCCGTGTTTGACCAGATGACCGCCACGCTGCGATCCGGCCATCGGGTATGGGTTCTGACTGGCACAAGTGCGGCAGGAATCACGCGCTCCAGAACTTTGCCTCCTTCCAACCTGCCCGCAGCACCATTGGAATCTTCCGGCTGGGCAGACATGCCTTACACCCAGGTATGGGCCTCCCAAGTCGGCCATTTCTTGAGCGATCACAGCCTTCAATTTGAGCGGATGGATGTCATTTCAAAAACAAATGCCGCCGAGGTCAACATCGCCGAACTCGCGGAATTGTTCATGGCCAGTGGCTGGAAAACCAGCCAGCCCTGACGGGTGCTTCTTGACACATTTGGCGTTCCGTCTTCAGGAGGTCCGGTGTTTTCACCGGCCTGACCAACACAGCGCGACTTGACGAATCCCTCTTCCACTGCGAATTTCCCCGCGCTTGACGCAAGATTCATCCGGACGGGCGGCAAGCGATTGGTTCGCCGCAGCCTTGCGAACTCCCGCCGTGCAAGCCCTTGCCCGGCGTCTGGAGGATGGCGGAGCACTGCCCGGCTTGGAAATTTGCGCCTCCGCCCAGCCGTTTCTCGCCATATTGCTCCAGCAACAATTTCCGCAGCGCCCTATCGTCATCGTCGCCGACAGCCTCAAGACGCAGGAAAGTTTTCAGCAGGACTTGGAAACGTGGCTCTATGAAGTGCGGAATGCGGAGTGCGGGGTGCGGACTGAAACCGTAGCGCCATCCTCCATCCTCCGTCCTCCATCCTTTCCGCTGTTCTATCCCGCCTGGGAAATTTTTCCGCATGAGGGTAAATTGCCGCACGCCGACGTCATCAGTGACCGCCTGCAAACACTCATCGCGCTCTCCGATAATTCCTCACTCCGCACTCCGCACTCTGCATTGGTGGTGACGAGCGTCACCGCGCTGCTGCAAAAAACTTTTGCGCCGGACGACTTGAAAAATCGCATCCGGGTTTTGCAGCGCGGCGACAAGACCGCGCCGCTCGACTTGATCGAATGGCTGGAATCGCAGGGCTACGAAGCCGAGGCGCAAGTCACGCAGAAAGGTGAAATCGCAATGCGCGGCGGCATCGTGGACGTTTTTCCGCCGACGAGTCCATGGCCGGTGCGGCTGGATTTTTTCGGCGATGAACTGGAATCGCTGCGCGAGTTTGATCCGCTCACGCAAATCTCGCGTGGGGAAATTTTGAGCGTCACACTGCCACCGGCGGGCGAATTGGGAATTCTCAAAAACAGAAGCCAGAAGTCAGAAGCCAGAAGCCAGAATGAAAATTCGCTCGCCACGCTGCTGGATTATCTGCCCCGCAAAACTATTTTCCTGTTGTGCGAACCGGATTTGCTCGCTGTTCACGCCGACACTTACAAGCAGCAAGTTCCAAAAAACGATCTATTTTTCATCTCGTGGGCGGATTTTTTGGTCGAATTAAATCGTCGTGGTTTTACCCCGGTTGAAATTTTTGAAGATGCCGATACCGGCAGAGCCGATCAGCAATCCGCAATCCGTAATCCGCAATTTGAAAGTCTCGACGCATTCCGTCCGCTCGCCGAACGCGCGCCGGAACCACAGGTCGCCGAGGCGCAGCGCCGCGAATTCTTCGCGCAGTTGCATCGCTGGTTGCGGCAGGATTATTCCGTCCACGTCTTCTGCAACAATGACGGCGAACGCCAGCGCTTCCAGGAAATCTGGAAGGAACTGGGTCTGGATGTAGAGTCGAGCCTGCGGCTCGATAAATCGGCTCATAGAGACGATGCCACACCTCAAATCCACATCGGCTCCCTCGCCCGCGGATTCCTTTGCGACGAGGCGAAACTGGTCGTGGTGACGGATGCGGAGATTTTTGGCCGCTACAAGGTGCAGCGCCCGCGCCGCCTCAAGTCGCCTCACGCGCTGGCCGTGCGTTCCGCGATGGAAATTGATTTCGCGGATCTGGAGGAAGGCGACCTAGTCGTGCATCTGCAGCACGGCATCGGACGTTACCTTGGGTTGAAGAACATGCCCGTCGGCCGGGGCGCACGCGGAACGGAACTCTCCATCATCGCTTCTGAACCTGCCACGGGCACTGAATGCCTCGTCATCGAATATGCCGCCGGCGACGACGTCAACGAGCCGCCGAAACTTTACGTTCCCGTCAGCGAGGCGCACCTCGTCAGCAAATACGTCGGCGCGGGCAAGGCCAATCCGCCGCTCAACACCCTCGGCGGCACGCGCTGGCACAAGGCCAAGGAGCAGACCGAGAAAGCCGTGCGAGACATCGCCGCAGAAATGCTCCGCATCCAGGCCGTGCGCGAAACGCAGCCCGGCCATGCGTGCAAGCCGGACAACCAATGGCAGCGCGAGTTTGAAAGTGCCTTTATCTACGAGGAAACGCGCGATCAAATCACCGCCATCGCGAATACGAAAGCGGATCAGGAGCGGCCCAAGCCAATGGACCGTTTGATTTGCGGCGACGTCGGCTTTGGCAAAACTGAAGTCGCCATCCGCGCCGCGTTCAAATGCGTGATGGACGGCAAGCAGGTTGCCATTCTTGTGCCAACAACGGTTCTGGCGCAGCAGCATTTCAATAATTTCCGCGAGCGCATGGCGGATTATCCGATCCGCGTGGAGCTGCTCTCGCGTTTCCGCACGCGGCGCGAACAGGATCAGGTGGTGAAAAATCTGGCTGCGGGCGCGGTGGACATCGTCATCGGCACGCACCGCATTGTTCAGGATGATATCGCGTTCAAAGACCTTGGCCTCGTCGTGATTGACGAAGAGCAACGCTTCGGCGTGCAGCACAAGGAAAAGTTCAAGCGGCTGCGGACGATGGTGGACGTGCTGACGTTAAGCGCCACGCCGATCCCGCGCACGCTTTACCTCGCGCTTACCGGCGCGCGCGACATGAGCACCATCCAGTCGCCGCCCCACGACCGACTGCCCGTCGAGACGATTGCCACGCCTTACGACGAACGCACTATCCGTGACGCCATCCAGCGCGAGATGAGCCGCGGCGGACAGGTTTTCTTCCTGCACAATCGCGTGACGACGATTGACACGATGCTGGCGAAATTAAAATCGCTCGTGCCGACGGCGCGCATCGTCGTCGGCCACGGCCAGATGCACGCGGACGATCTGGAAGAAGTGATGACGAAGTTCGTCAATGGCGAGGCGGATGTATTGCTCTCCACGACCATCATCGAAAGCGGCCTCGATATTCCGAACGCGAACACGATCATCATTGACCGCGCCGACCGTTTCGGCTTGAGCGAGCTTTACCAGTTGCGCGGACGCGTCGGCCGCTACAAGCATCAGGCTTACGCGTATCTGCTGCTGCCGCGTCACGCGCGTTTGCTCACCGATGTGCGCAAACGCATCAGCGCGATGAAGCAATACGCCTCGCTCGGCAGCGGCTTCAAGATCGCCATGCGTGATTTGGAAATCCGCGGCGCGGGCAATCTGCTTGGCTCGGAACAAAGCGGCCACATCACAGCCGTCGGGTTTGAACTCTACTGCCAGTTGCTCAAGCAAAGCGTTGGCGCGTTGAAAGGCGAGAAAGTGAAACCGCGCGTGGAGGTCCGCATCGCGCTGGATTTTCTGGAAACGAACAACTCATCATTCGTCACTCATCACTCGTCACTTCCCAACACCTACATCACCGAGCCACAGCATCGGATCGAGATATACCGCAAGCTCGCGCAAGCCACGGACAAGCCCGCGCTCGATGCCTTGCAGAAGGAATTGCGCGACCGCTTCGGCCCGCTGCCGCCGCCGGTGGAATTGCTGCTGGCCGTGGGCGAACTGAAAATCCTCGCCAGCGAAAAGGCCGTGACCGCCATTGAGGTTGAGGAAGACAAATTGAAGATCACGCGGCGCGGCAATTACATCACACTCGGCGGCAAATTTCCGCGTCTCACCAAAAAAGAAGCCAAGGCGCGGCTCAAGGAAATCAAACGGCTGCTGCTGGCGATTTGAGCGGCAGCAGAGTTGTTTCAATAATGGTATCGCAATTGCGCCAGCAGCAGCCGGTCGCCTTCAACCTTGTAAACCATGCGGTGTTCCCCGTTGATGCGGCGCGACCAATAGCCCGCCAGCGCAAAACGCAATGGCTCGGGCTTGCCAATGCCGGAAAAGGGATTGCGCGTCGTGTCCTTGATCAATTCGTGAATGCGCCGCGTGATTTGTTTATCCGTCTGCTGCCAGTGCAGATAGTCCTGCCACGCCTGTTCCGCGAAGACGAGCTTCATGCTTTCAGGTCAATTTTCCGCTGCCGGCCCTTGCCGCGTTCCAGGCTGCCGATGGCGGACAACAACCGCCGTGCGTTCTCCGGGCTGCGGAGCAGGTAGGAGGTTTCTTCCAACTGCTCGTAGTCCGCCAGTGAAAGCATCACGACCGACTGGTTGCGGTTGCGCGTAATGATTACGGGTGAACGGTCGCGGCAAACCTTGTCCATCGTGGAAGCCAGGCCTTCGCGGGCGGCGGTGTAAGTGATCGCTTTCATATATGGACAGCATAACGTCCAGATTCGCCAGCCGTCAAATAATTCTCAACCACACCGTCTTCAAATACGCCGGTTCGGCCCGGCTGATGGGGAAATCCGGCGGTTGCGGGACGTAATGCCGCAGCAGAATTTTCCGTTTCGCGCCATGAACCGCCGCTGTCACGTCCGCGAGAAAATTTTCCGGCGGCCAGTCCGCCGCGTTCGTCGAGGCGAGCAGCACACCGCCCGGCTTGAGGACGGGCAGCGCGGCGGTGACGAGCTTGCCGTAATCTTTTTCGGCGCGAAACGTGCCGTATTCTTTCGACTGCGAAAACGTCGGCGGGTCGAGCACGATGGCGTCAAAGGCGCGGCCCTTCTTCGCCAGCCGCCGCAGCCAGTCGAAGGTGTCGCCATAAATGAAATCATGCGCCGCCGGATCGAGGCCGTTCAGCACGAAGTTGCGTTTGCCCCATTCGAGATATTTCTTCGAGAGATCCAAACTCGTCACCCGTGCGCCGGCTTTGGCCGCGCACACGGAGAAGCCGCAGGTGTAGGCGAAAGTGTTTAAGATTTCCGATTTCCGATTTCCGATTTCCGATTGAAGCAGGGGGAAATCCGCCGCGATGTGGCCGGTGAACAGGCGGCGCCGGTTGTCGCGCTGGTCCAGAAACAGGCCGACAGAGTAGCCCTCGTTGAAACTCATTTCGTAGCGGATGCCGTTCTCTTGAATCTCAAATCGCTCCGGTGCGGCATCACCCAGGACGAGTTGCGGCGAGGCTTCGGCTGTTTTGGACAGGCGGACGTGACGCAAAAGGGTTTTGTGATACGCGCCGCGCGACGAGAATGTTTTGGCGAGCCAGGATATTTCTTCATTTTGCCTCGCGTTCAACGGCGCTTCCGATTGCGAAAGCAGGAAGTCGCCGAGCTTTTCCACATGCCAGCCGGGCCAGCCGTCGCTCGCGCCGTGAATCAGGCGAAAGGCATTCGTCGCATCCGGCTCGATGATGGCGGCGCGCAAAGAGTGGCGCGGTTCAATGTCAAAATTCACCGGCGCAAAAAATTTCACCGGCGCATTCGTGGCCGGATGGGTGAATTCAATTTCCGATGCGTGCAAATAAACACGCGACGAGGCGGTGCCGCCGTAAAGTGTGTCGCCGAGAATCGGGAAGCCGCTTTCTGCCGCGTGAACACGGATCTGGTGGGTTCGCCCGGTGAACGGCTCGGCGTTAACCATTTTTAATCCGGCGCTCTTGACTGCGAACTTGGCGTCCAAAATCGGTGTGAATTTTGTTTCTGCCATTTCTCCGCCCGGACGGCTCGCGTATTTCTCGCCAATGCGGAGCAAGGTGGTTTTCACCGTGAGTTCTCTTTTGGGAACTTCACGGTCGGTGAGCAGGAGATATTTTTTGTGGACACGCCGCGCGGTAAATTGTTCCGTGAGCGAACGATTTGCGAGCGGTGTTTTGCCGAAGACGAGAACGCCGCTGGTTTCCTTGTCGAGCCGGTGCAGGATGGCGAGCGTGGCCCAGCGCGGCTCGCGGTGGCGGAGCCAGTCGTAAATCCCCTCGCCAGCGTAGGGAGACGGCGCGTGCGTGTTCCAACCGGCGGGTTTTGAAACCACCAGCAAGTGTTCATCCTCAAAAATCACGCACGGCACCATGCGCCATGAAAACATTTTAATGTTGTAGCGTCGAGCCTGTGGCTCGACCAGTTCGGCCACAGGCCGAACGCTACAGCGAAAAGCTTTTCGTTTGAAAAGACTTCGCCACCGTGCAGGTTACGGTTATTTTCCGCGCGTGCATCTGGCTCATCTGCGACTCCGCGACTTCCGCAATTACGCGCGGTTGGACGTGGATTTCTTGCCAGGCTTTCACCTGTTGCTCGGCGATAACGCACAGGGCAAGACAAACATCCTCGAAGCGATTTATCTCATGGCCACGTTGCGCTCGTTCCGTGGCGTGGGAGGCGCGCAAATGATCCGGCACGGTCAGAAGGGCTATTTCGCCGGCGGTAATGTCGTCGGCCAGGGCGGGCATGAAATCAAAATGTATTGGTCGGCGCGCGAACGGAACCTGTCGCTCGACGGGCGTCCGGTGAAAAAACTGGCGGATTATCTTGGTGTGTTGAAGACGGTGGTGTTCTGCACGGAAGATCTGCAGCTTATCAAAGGCACGGCGCGCGCGCGGCGGCGTTTCCTCGATCTGCTGCTCGCTCAAACGCAGCCGGGTTATCTGCCGCTGCTCCAGCGTTTCATGCACACCGTCCGCGCCCGCAACGCGCTGCTCAAGCAGCGCACCACGGACGAAGCCGCGCTCGAAAGTTTTTCCCGCGAACTCGTCAACGTCGGCAACGAAATCATCCGCGCCCGCCGCGAACTCGTGCCGAAATTTTCCCCGCTCGCGCGGCTGGCGTATCGCCGCATTTCCAATGACGCTGAAGAATTGCGCATCGAATACCAGCCCAGCGTGAAAAATGATTTCGCCGTGGAACTCGCGCAGTCGCGGGCGCGCGAACGGAGTTATCGCTCCACGCTGGTCGGGCCGCACCGCGACGACCTGCAATTGCTGCTCAATGAAAAATCCGCCGCGCAGTTCGGCAGCGAAGGCCAGAAGCGCACGCTGGCGATCGCGTTGAAGATGGCGCAGGCGGAATTTCTCGCGGGCATCCACGGCAGCGCGCCGATCCTGCTGATTGACGACGTGATGGGCGAACTGGACCTGAAGCGTCGCAGCGGATTTGTGCCGTTGCTCGAACACGCGCGCCGGACGAGCGGCCAGGTGTTCATGACCTGCACCGAGGAAAACTGGCCGAGCGAACTGGGGAAAGACTTGCAGCGGTGGGAAGTGAAGGCGGGAAGTTTATACAGGTGCTAATTTTCCACCTACACTTTGGCGTTAAGAAACAAAACGGCTCAAGCGGCGCAAGAGCAGCGGATGTGTCAGATGCCGCTCGGCCTTTTTCGAGTGTTTGTCCAGATTAACTTCCTGCGCCTGCTGCATCAGGCTGTCGAAATTCAGATACGACATCAATTGCGGCCCGACCGCCAGAAGGGCAATCGCCCGTGTAGAAACCCTTGTGTCGGCCACCAATGCATTTGCCACGGCGTCGCAGCTGAATTCATCCAGCCGGGACAATTTCTTGAAAGCTTTGGACAAACTGGAGCGAAATATGCCGGTGTGCCCCAATGCGTGATGCGCCATTTCATGTCCAAGAATAAAGGTAAGTGTCCGGGCATCTCCCGACCGCAGGCATGCATCAACAATGTCGTCATGCAGCACGATGACTTTTTTACCAGCTAATTTTACTGCCGCAGCATTGATAGTATTACTTTCCAGAACATAAACTTTGGGAGGAGAAGTTATTCCAAGCCGTCCGGCGATTGTCACTGCACATTGATGCAGTTCTGGAAATTGCATCTCCCCCACCTCGACTGCCGAACCTTTCAGCGCCGCTATCGCCTTCTTGCGATTAAAATAATAAGCAATGGGGGCGAAAATTAGCGCCAGCCACAAAATTCCATAAGTGAACAAGCCGCCAATCAAAATGCCGAGGCCGAACACAAAAAAACCAAGCATTAGGGCTGACCCGGTGCCTGATTCAACGCATTCTTTGGGGTTGACGGGCGAACCACCGGGGTTCAGCAGCGGCAGCTGTTTGTTTCCGGCAAGATCAGCAACGAAGGATGAACCATTCATAATTTTCAGCAATGTTGATTGTTTAACAATGTTTAACCGGGGAGAACCCGCCCGTAATCTTCTGACTCCGGCAACTTTTAGACGGTGGGACCGAAATCAGCAAACATTTCTTGCAAAAATATTCCCGTCAATCTTTTGAATCAGCGATCCGTTTCCTGCTTTCCTGTTTTCCTCATTCCCCGTTATGCTTCCCCCATGCGAATTTTATCAGGCATCCAGCCCAGCGGCGCGCTGCACCTCGGAAACTATTTCGGGATGATGCGCCCCGCCATCGAGCTTCAGGAAAAGGGCGAGGCATTTTATTTCATCGCGGATTATCATTCCATGACGTCGCTGACGGATCCGGTCGCGCGGCGCAAGAACACGCTCGACGTGGCGCTGGATTTTCTCGCGTGCGGCCTTGACCCGAAGAAATCCGTTTTCTTCAAACAATCCGACGTGCCGGAAGTCACGGAACTTTCGTGGCTGCTCTCGACCGTCACGCCGATGGGCTTGCTCGAACGCGCGCACAGCTACAAAGACAAAACCGCAAAAGGAATTTCTCCGAGCCACGCTTTGTTCGCCTATCCGGTTTTGATGGCGGCGGACATTTTGATTTATGACTCGAACGTCGTGCCCGTTGGCCGCGACCAAAAGCAGCACGTTGAAATGACGCGCGATATTGCGATTAAATTCAATGAGGCTTACGGCCAGACGTTCGTGATTCCCGAACCGCAAATCCGCGATGAAGTCGCCGTTGTCCCCGGCATTGACGGCCAGAAGATGAGCAAGAGCTACGGCAACACGATTGAGATTTTCGGGGATGAGAAAGTCATCCGCAAAAAAATCATGGGCATCGTCATGGACTCGCGCCAGCCCGCCGAACCAAAGCCAGACGCGGACAAGAATCTCGCCGTCCAACTGCTCAAACTTGTCGCGCCCGCCGAAGTCGGAAATGATTTTGAAAATCGCCTCCGAGCCGGCGGCCTTGGCTACGGCGATTTGAAGAAGGCTTTGTTCGAGAACTACTGGAACTATTTCGCCGACGCGCGGAAGAAGCGCGCCGAACTCGCGGCAAATCTGGATTACGTCAACGGCGTCCTTGTTGACGGCGCAAACAAAGCGCGCTCACTGGCGCAAAAAGTTTTGAAGCGCGCCCGAATAAACTGCGGGCTGGAATAAGCCGGTGTAGCGTCGAGCCTGTGTCTCGACTCTTTTGGCCACAGGCCAAACGCTACAACACCCATGAAGCCATCGCCCATTCACGCTGCCACCAATCAACCTGCGGCAACCCGTCTCCGCCTGCGCATCACGGCGGCGGCGGAATCCATCGTGCGCTCCGGCCATCCGTGGCTGTTTGCCGACAGCATCCATGAATCGAACCGCGCCGGACAGCCTGGCGAACTGGCGGTGATCTTCGACCGCAAAGACAAATTCCTCGCCGTGGGTTTGTTCGATCCCGGTTCGCCGATTCGCGTCCGCATTTTGCACGCGGGCAAGCCAGCCACGATTGACGCTGCGTGGTGGCTGGCGCGGCTCGAGCAGGCGCTCGTCCGCCGCGATGATTTGTTCGATGCGCAGACCACCGGCTACCGGCTCATCCACGGCGAGAGCGACGGCTGGCCTGGCCTCGTGCTGGATCGCTACGACACCACGCTCGTGCTGAAGATTTACACCGCCGCGTGGCTGCCGCGATTGGATGAAATCCTCGCGTTGTTTCAAAAAAAAATCCCGTGCGAACGCATCGTCCTTCGCTTGAGCCGGAACATTCACGCGGTTGCGGAAAACAAATTTCAACGCCGTGACGGACAAATTCTTTCTGGCTCAACCCCGTCCGGCCCGGTGATTTTTTCCGAGAGCGGCATCCGCTTCGAGGCTGACGTTTTGCGCGGGCAGAAAACGGGTTTCTTCCTTGACCAGCGGGAGAACCGGCGCGAGGTGGAAACGCTGGCGCGCGGACGCCGCGTCTTGAATGCCTTTAGTTTTTCCGGCGGATTTTCTGTCTATGCCGCGCGCGGCGGCGCAAAATCCGTGACCGACCTCGACATCAGCGCGCACGCTTTAGAATCTGCGAAACGGAATTTTGCGCTGAACCAAAACTTTCCCGGCGTGGCGGCCTGCCGTCACGAGACCGTGCAGGCAGATGCGTTTGAATGGCTCGCGTCCGGTGCCGGCAAATTCGACCTGATTGTTCTCGATCCGCCGTCGCTGGCCAAACGCGCGGCGGAACGCGAAGGCGCGATCCGCGCCTATGAACGATTGAATTCGCAAGGCATCGAAAAACTGACGCGCGATGGAATCCTCGTGGCCGGTTCTTGCTCCGCACACGTTTCGGCAATGGAATTTTTCGACACCGTGCGGCATGCGGCGATCAAGTCAGGCAGAAAATTCACAGAACTGAAAACCTTGCGGCATCCGCCGGATCATCCGGCGGGCTTCAAGGAGGCGGAATATTTGAAGGTGATTTACCTGGAATTCGCGGCGTGATTTCAGCGCGAGTGCTTCAGGAACCACGCAAACAATTCCGGGTTCGCGTAGGTTGCCGTCCAACTGTCGTGCAGGGCTTTGGGATAGACGGTGAATTTCACTTCGCGGACGCCGAGTTTTTTCAGGCAGTTGACGGCGCGCTCCGACTCTTCCAGCGGGATGACCGGGTCTTTCGCACCGTGAAACACCCAGACCGGCAGGTGCATCAATTTGGATTTATCCGCGAGGTGAAGTTCAATCAAACTGGCGCCGCCGCAGACCGGCGCGATGGCGGCAAAGCGTTCGGGGTGGCGCAAGCCGAGGCTCCAGGTGCCAAACCCGCCCATGCTCAAGCCGGTCAGATAAACGCGATGCGTGTCCACGGCGTATCGGCTTTCGATGTCGTCGAGCTGCGCGAGCAGCAGGTCGTTCGACCAGATTTTGCCTTTGGGGCATTGCGGCGAGACGACGATGAAGGGGAGATTGGCTCCCGTCGTGCCCATCTTTGGCGGGCCGTGCTTGGTGACGAGCCGGAGATGGCTGCCGCGTTCGCCCGCGCCATGGAGAAACAGGATCAACGGCCAGCGTTTGTTGGAGCTGGCGCCGTATCCTTTCGGCAGGAACAGCAGATAATCGGCAGCCAAAACCTGCCTGCGTTCGATGGAGAATTTTTCAGCGGTCTGACCGGGCTTGGTGGCGGCGGAATTTTTCATGCTGGTGCAGGCGGAAAGGTGTGAGCGGACGCACGTCCGCTGCTACACAATCTTAAGTTTCGGCAGATCCTGCGAATCCACCAAGCCCACCGGCTCATTCTTCGCATTCACCACGATCAGATCGTCAATGTTCCGCTCGTTGAAAATCTTCAAAGCCTCAACGGCGAGCGCATTTTCTAAAATGCAAATCGGCCTGGGCGTCATCACACTTTTCAGCGGCTGCACAAGCAGGTTTTCATTGCTGGCCATGTGCCGGCGGAAATCGCCGTCGGTGAAAACGCCGGCCAGCTTTCCGCGCGCGTTCACGACCGCGAGGCTCCCGGATTTGGCCTGGGTCATCACGAGCAACGCTTCTTTGACGGACAGATTTTCAGCGGCTACGGCGTTGCGGTTTCCCGTGCGCATGATGTCGCCCACTTTCAAGAGCATTGCGCGGCCAATCGCGCCGCTCGGATGATATTTTGCAAAATCCTTCTGCGTGAAGCCGCGCGCTTCCAGCACGGCCATGGCCAGCGCGTCGCCCATGACGAGCATCGCCGTGGTGCTGCTGGTCGGAGCAAGGTTGAACGGACAGGCTTCTTTGGGCACTTTGACGTTGAGCGAAACATCGCTGTGCCTGGCGAGCGATGATTTCAAATTGCCGGTGAGCGAAATGATTTTTACGGAAAACCGTTTGAGTGCAGGGAGCAGATTCAGCAGCTCTTCCGATTCGCCGGAATAGCTCAAGGCGAGAATCACATCACCGTCGTTGATGATTCCCAGGTCGCCGTGCAAGGCGTCCACGCTGTTGAGGATGACGGCGGTGGAGCCGGTGCTGGTGAGCGTGGCGGCGATCTTTGCGCCGATGTTGCCGGATTTGCCGATGCCGATGATGACAATTTTGCCGCGCTGTTTCAGCGCCTCGACAACCATTTCAACGGCACGGGCAAAAGATTTGTCGAGCAGCGCGCGGACGGCCTTGAGCGCAGCCAGTTCGATGTCAAAAACTTCACGGGCTTTTGCGAGGTGGTTCATGGCCAGTCCGTGTTCGGATACGATCCGAGGATTTTCACGAAGTTGCAGTGCGTGCCGAGCAGCTTGATGGCCTTCGTCACTTTTGCATCGTGAAAATGTCCGTCGCAATCAATGAAGAAGAAATACTCCCATGCCTTGCGTTTGCTCGGGCGCGACTCGATTTTTGTCATGTTGATCTTGAATTTGCGGAACGCGGCAATGGCCTCGTGCAATGCCCCCGCCTTGTCGGCCACGCTGATCATCAGGCTGGTGCGGTCGTTGCCGGTCGGCGGACTGCAAGTGCGGCCCAGCACGATGAAGCGTGTGACGTTGACGGAATTGTCCTGAATGTCCTGCGCCAAGATTTTGAGGCCGTATTTTTCCGCGGCCAGCACGCCACCGAGCGCAGCGGAAAATTTCTCCTTTGCCGCCAGTTCGGCCGAACGAGCATTGGACGACGTCTCCACGATCTCCACGCGCGGCAGGTTTTTCGCGAGCCAGCCGCGACACTGCGCGAGCGATTGCGGATGGACGTAAAGCTTCTTGATCTGCGAAAGTTTCGCGTTGCTCATCAGGCATTGCTGGATGTGCAGGACGATCTGCGAAACGATCTTCAGATCGCTGTCCACGAACATGTCGAGCGTGTGCGTGACGACGCCTTCGGTGGAATTTTCCACCGGCACCACGCCGTAATCGGCGCTCTTTTTTGCCACCTCGGCGAACACATCACCAATGGTTTTCTGCGCAGAATAATTCAGGCTGGAACCAAATTTCTGGATGGCCGCCTGATGCGTGAACGTCGCTTCCGGCCCGAAATACGCAATGGTCATGGTCTTTTCCAGCGCGAGCGCGCTGGACATGATCTCGCGGTAGATGGCGCGGAGCTGCTCGTCGGTGATCGGCCCGGCGTTGGACTTACAGATGCGCTCGAACACGGCGCGTTCGCGGTGCGGTGCGTAGATTTCCTCGCCCGCCTTGAGCTTGAGCTCGCCGATGGCCAGGACGTGACGCGTGCGTTCGTTCAGCAGCTTGACGATGTGTGCGTCGAGCTGGTCAATCGCCTTGCGATGTTCGGGAATGTTCACAGTGATGGAAGAATGATTAGCTGGTAAATTATTGAGTTAAGATTGCCAGTTTGTTTAAGCAAAAACCAGCCGTCCACGCGGCTGGGGGACTGCCATCCCGTCATCCTTTGCAGTCTTGAGCCAAAATTTGATGGCGTCCTCGGCGTTTTTGATGGCTTCCTGCCGCGTATCGCCGTGCGCCATGCAGCCGGGAAGCTCCGGCACGTCCACGACGTAGGCTTCGTCTTCCGCACTCCACCAGATGATCATTTCGTAGCTGTTCGCCTTCATAACAATTTGTAGTTTGCCAGCATTTTTCGGATTTGTCGAACCTGATACGGCTTGGCCTTGGAGCCTTCGCGCTGAAGGTTGATGCGCTCCATCACGCCAGCCTGCGTGAAAATATGATGGCTGCCGTTCACACGCATCCGAAATCCTTTCGCCTGCAACAAATGACAGAGTTCCTCAAATCGAATGTTGGCGTCCGAATCTCCGCGCAAAATTTTGTCGAGAGTCTTTCCGGCGCTCATGGGTTTTGCTTTGAAAATTTATTGCGGGCTTTCCTGCCCTGTTACTTGTGCTTCAGTTTCCGCCAGTGCCAATTGTTCCGGCGGCGCAGTTGCCAGCCCGGGATCCACCGTGACGGGTGCCGGTGGTTTTTCCACGACGATACGACGAAGTTCATCGGCGGCGGGCAGATCTTCCAGGCCGCGCAGGCCGAAGTATTCAAGAAACAGCGTGGTGGTGCTGTAAATCTGCGGGCGGCCCACGACTTCGGCGCGGCCGACGGACTCGACGAGGCCGCGTTCCAGCAACGTCTGCATCGTGCCGTCAATGTTCACGCCGCGAATCTGCTCCACCTCGGCTCGCGTGATGGGCTGGCGATAAGCGATGATGGCAAGCGTCTCCAGCGCCGGCTGCGAGAGCCGCGAGGGCCGCGCCTTCACGCCGACGAGCGCCTTGAGCCACGGCGCAAATTCCGGCTGCGTGACGAACTGCCACGAACCCGCGACGCACACGAGCCGGTAACTTCTGGCGGCGGTTTCGTGTTCACGCGCCAGGGTTTCGAGCGCGGCTGTCACGTCGTCGTCTTTGACTTTCTTGAGCGACTTGACGGGGGCATCGGCGTCCTCGGCCTCGGCGGCGGTGGCGAACACGTCGCGAAGTTCTTTCACGCTCATCGGCTTTTGCGCCGAGAACAGGAGCGATTCCAAAATAAATTTAAGTTCCATTGTTGAGTTGCGATTGATGATTTACGATTGACGCGTGTCTGTAGCGGCAGACGTCTCGTCTGCCGTAGAGCCGGGCGTCGCGCCCGGCGGACTGCTCGCGGAAATTTTCAATCCTTCAGACGGTTCGAGCGGATTTCCGGGCGGCAAGATGCCGCCCTCCACGGCAGGCGGGACGCCCGCCGCTACAGCCTTGCGGATCTCAATTTCCTCAAACGCCTCGGGCTGCGTGCAGGCGAGCTGCTTGAGGCGGATCAATTCGAGCAGCGCGAGAAAGGTGCAGATGACTTCCGTGCGGCTGGAGGCGTTCTCGAACAGTTCGGCGAACCGCACGCTGCCGCGCGACGTCAGCACGCTCATGACGTATTCGATCTTTTCGCTGACCGTCCATTTGTCCTCGTATATCTCGCGCGAAGATTCGTCGCGCCTGGCGAACCGCTGGAGCACGATGTTGACGGCGTTGAGCAAATCAAAGATGGAGACGTCGGGCTTGGCCGCCGGCGCGGCGGAGGTGAATTCCATTTTGCAGGGCAATCTCGGAAAGATGTTTTCCTGTTCGCCTTCGCGCACCTGCAATTTGGCGGCGGCGTCCTTGAATTTTTTATATTCGACAAGCTGGCGGATGAGTTCCCAGCGCGGGTCTTCGCCTTCGTCCTCGCCTTCGACGACGACCTGCTGGTCCAAGGGCAGAAGTTCGCGGCTCTTGATATACATGAGCGTCGAGGCCATCACGAGAAATTCGCCGGCGATCTCCAGGTCGAACTCGCGCATGAGGTCGATGTGCGCGATGAACTGCGTGGCGAGCCTGGTAAGGTTAACCTCGTAAATGTCCACTTCCTCCTGCTTGATGAGATAGAGGAGCAGATCGAGCGGGCCTTCGAAGACCTCGAATTGAACTTTGTATTCCGCCATGAACCGTAAAACTCTAAAACGCGGAGGCGCGGTTGGCAATGTAAGAACGGCGGCGATTGTCTGCAAAGGCGACGCGTAACAGATCGGTCAATTGCGGACTTTTGCATTGCGGCTCAAAAACGTGGTGGCAGCTCAATTATTTGTCATGTCGGCGCTGTGCGTTGATTTCGAGCCAGAGGCCCGACGCTACAGCCAGATCAGGTAACCGCCCGAAAACTTGACGCGCCCGCCGGAAAAAACTAGAATTCCAGTTGGTTGGTGGTCGTAGCTCAACGGTAGAGTCCAAGCTTGTGGAGCTTGTTGTTGCGGGTTCGAATCCCGTCGGCCACCCCATCTTCAACATTTACAGTTTCTTGCGAAATAAAATTCCGGATGGCAGCCAACTTAATCCGTGCCGCGCTTGAATGATTCGATGTTTGCATCGTTGCTGCCAAGCACGACCACCCAAATCTTCTTTCGTGCAGACATTGCCTTGCACTTCGATGTTTGCATCGTTGCTGCCAAGCACGACCACGGTGCCACGTGTGAGTCTGAATCCGCATGAATATGCGGTGGACAAATCCATAAAAAAATACGAGTCTGAACGCAATCAAAGTTCCCAATCAGACATAGCAATCACTAATCATATGAAATCTACAAAAGCCGTTATTGGTTCCGCCCTGACCGTGCTGGCGCTGACCGCGTTGCCTGCAACTGCCACTATTTATTCCGACGCTACCGGCGATACGTTCGCTGGTATCGGCATTCTCGACATCACCTCCGTGGAAGTGAACAACACTGCCACTGATTTGATTTTTAAAATCAATCTTGCCGGTGATCCGGTTGCCACGGACTGGGGCAAGTATATGATCAGCTTCGACACCACTGCAGGCGGTGACACGACAGGAAATGGCTGGGGACGTCCAATTAGCATGAGTGCGGGAATGGACTATTGGATCGGTTCCTGGGCAGACGGTGGAAACGGAGAGTCATTGTTTGCATACACAGGCTCGTGGGCAATGATCAATGCTTACGGCCCATTCGCCGGTCCTGGCGCAACCGCCCAGTTTGACCCTGGCTTCAATATCACCAAAGACAGTTCTTCCGTTACACTCACAGTCCCGTGGGCTAATTTGGGCCTGTCGGTTGGCAACGCTTTTAACTTTGATGTTTACACTTCAGGCGGCGGCGGCGGCGACAGCGCGGTTGATTCACTGGCCAATCCCTCTCAATCCATTTCCGACTGGCCCGGCCCCTACAATTCGGCGCTGGTGGACAGCTACACCCTCACGGCGATTCCTGAACCGGCAACGCTGGCGCTGCTGGGTCTGGGCGGCCTGCTCGCGTGGAGCCGGATTGCGCGTCGTCGCTCGTAATCGTCAGTAGATATTTTCAAGAAGGCCGTTGTCGCAGACAACGGCCTTTTTCTTTGCCAGAATCAGTCCAGAGCCGATAACTTCACGGCGTCACGCATGGCTAAATTAAATTCCACGCCGCACGAAACGCCCCCGGCACTTTCGCCCCGCAAGCGATTGGTGTTTCTCGGCATCCTTCTGCTTCTGCCGATATTCGCCCTCGGGTTGCTGGAAGGCGGTTTGCGGCTCGCTGGTTTTGGCGGCTATCCGCCCATCCTTAAAAAGGCGGGGCAGACCGGACAAGGCACGCTGGTCATCAGCGATCCGGCGGGTGCGGCCACCTACTTTTTCGCCAACCGCCAGCGGCCCGGCTACAACGAGCAGTATTGTTTCTACCAGCCAAAAGGCACGAACACCGTGCGGATTTTCATCGTCGGTGAATCCGCCGCAAAAGGCTTTCCCGAGCCGCGCAACCTGGCCGCGTCTGCTTTTCTGGGTGAGATGCTGCGCGACGCCTGGCCGGATCGAATAGTTGAAATCATCAATCTCGGCACGACCGCCGTCGCCAGCTTTCCCGTCCTTGAAATCATGACCGAAGCACTCGATTACGAACCCGACTTGATCATCGTTTCCACCGGACACAACGAATTCTTCGGCACCTACGGCGTCGCGTCGCGCGGGCGTGCGGGCGGCAAACCCTGGATGCTTCGCGCCAACCGCTGGCTCTACTCGCTGGCACTCGTCCAGGCCGTCGGCAAACTGTTTCCCGACACGGGCGCGCAGGAAAACAAAACCCTCATGGAAGTGATGGTCGGCAAAAATTATGTCGCGCCCGATGATCCACAGCGGCAGGCGGCGGCGGAAAATCTGGCGCACAATGTCGGCGCGATGATTGACCGCTGCCGGTCGCGTGACGTGCCGGTTCTCGTCTGCACGCAGCCGTCGAATGAACGCGATCTCGCGCCGGTCGGCACGGAGAAAACCGGCCAGCTCGGCGGCGAAAAACAAAGCCAGTTGAACCAGTTTTTAAGTGCCGGCATGGAACTCTGCCAGACAAATCCGCCCCAGGCGGTTGAGAATCTTAAAGCCGCGCTCGCCATTTATCCCGACCACGCCCGCGCTCATTTTTACCTGGGCAAGGCGCTGTATGCCGCCAGCAATTTTACCGAAGCCTCCGCGCATTTCGCCAAGGCGCGTGATCTGGATTCACTCCCTTGGCGCACGCCGGGTCTGTCACAGGCTGCCATTGTCCGCGCCGCCCAGGAGCACGGGGCGCCTGTTTGTGATTTGGAAAAAACTTTTCGTGCGGCCAGTCCCGGCGGAGCGATTGGCTGGGAATTGATGGACGACCATGTGCATCCCACGCTGGCGGGCGAAGCGCTCATGGCCCGCGCGCTGGTCGAATGCCTCACACAGATGGACGGCAAGTTGCGAGTGAGCACGAATGCTTACGCACATCTGGCAAGCGGAGAAGATTACGCGCACCGGCTCGGCGACAATCCCCTGGACCGCTACACCGTCGCGCACACCATGCGCGTCATCTTCGACATTCCGTTCATGCGCCAGAATAATCCCGACGCGTATGAACGGTTCAACCAGGCCGCCAATGAAATTGAAAACAGCCAGCCGCCGGAGATCCGTGAAGCGATGCATGAATGGCAGACGAAAAATCCGCACGCGGGCGGCAAACGTCCGCTGACCGGCATGGCGGCGCGCGTTCTGATGCGTCAGGGCAAATACGCGGAGGCGCTGGAGTTGTTGCGCATCGCGCAGAAGTCGGTGCCAGAATACACGTCCTGGCACATGGAATACGTCTATTTCGCGATGGCCTGCCGGGAGAAAATCAACGGCACGCTTTCAGCGGAGGACAAAGCCATCGCGCTTGAAGAAATCAAGCAGGGCATTTTTCTCCTCCAACGCGGCTTTTCAGAATCCGGCATGACCGAGCGGTATATTGGGCGTTTGCATCAACTGCGCGGGGAATTTGCCGAGGCGATTCCTTATCTGCTCGTCAGCCGGAAAAAACTCACCGGCACCGACCTGGTCGCCGCCGACCAGGCGCTCGTCGTTTCCTACTTCAAAACGAGTCAGCTGGAAAAAGCCCGGCAGGTCGTGGACAACGGCATCCAGCACAGCGGCGTTTTTTCGAGCTATTATCAGCAGATGCTCGCGGGATTATTGGATCTGGAAAAGACGAACCTGAACACCACCCTGAAACCAGACACTGGTTCGCATTGAACTTAATTCCAATTGGCGAGAACGGCGCGGGTTCGCCAAATCAGGGCACGACCCGGATGCGGTAGAACTTGTTTGTCGGGTCGGGAGATCTGTCGGTAAAGGACGAGGTTGTGCCGCCGATGGCCTTGTCCCGGATTTGTGGGATACCAAAGCGTGAGCGTGTGAGCTAGAACTACACGCCATGAACAACGAACCTGAACTGAAAGTCCGGAAGAAACGATACGATCTGAACTTCAAGCGCTCCGCAGTAGCCCACAAATCCGGGACAAGGCCAATTCCACCACATATTCGTGCGGTAGCGCGTCAGGAGTTTTCGCGTAGATTGGAAACATCAGCATCATGTCTCAATCAAGACCAGCACCTTGCGCGTGTTATGCCGCTCATCTAATAAAAATTAAAATGAAGAAAATCTCCGCCCGCGCCGGTTTTTGTTTTTTGCTTTTACTCCTGCAAATTTCGGCGATGGCCGGAACGACGGGCGTCCACACGACATGGCTCTGGCATCTGCACCAGCCGAACTACTGGCCGGATCGTCGCAACTACGGCACCGACCATTACGAAAATGCGTGGGACACCATCCAGCAGCAGAACGGCGGAAGACCGCATCCTTCGCCGGAAATCTTGAGCACCATCTTCGGCGCGGGTGACCGCGTGGCGGCATATCAATCCGGCCCCAAGAACACCATCAGCGGACTGCTCGGTTACGCGAACGCCGGCGCGCAGGTGAGCTACTCCGGCGCGCTCATCGAAAACGTCCAGAGTCTCGCGGCAGCGGGGCAGCTTGGTTACGGTGCCGGCTGGAACGGCGCAAACCAGACCGCACGCGGCTGGACGACGAGCGGCGGCAAACCGCGCATGGATCTGGTGAACTTCACCTATCACCACGCGCTCGCGCCGCTGTTGTCGGACGAAACGCTCGAAATGGAATTGCGCATCCAGCAGCGGCAGATGGATCTTTTCTGGGGCACAAGTCCCGCCGGTTCCAAAGGTTATTTTCCAGCCGAAACCTGTTTCAGTGAACGCATGATTCCGATTCTCAAAAAGGTCGGCATCAACTGGACGGTCATCGCCAACACGCACCTCGCCCGCGCCTGTGTGGATTTTCCCGTCGTCACCGGCAGCGGCGGCGAGATGTGCGATTTGCCAAACCTCGCCGACCAGTTGAACCCGGCGCAGGGCGCGGGCAGTTATCGCCGCCTGACGATTGACCGTGGCTGCGCGCCGATCCAGACCGCGCCATTTGGTTTTCAACTTCACTACGCGCGCTATGTTGACCCGGAAACCGGCGCGGAAAGCAAAATCATCCTCGCGCCGAGCGATCAGGCGTTTGGCTGGAAGGACAGTTACAGCACCTGGGATCTGGGGCTGACGGATTTTGTCCGCGACAGAAATAATCCCGCCAAACCGTCGCTCGTCTTCTGCGCACACGACGGTGACAACGCATGGAGCGGTGGCTCTTCATATTACAACGAATGGGTCGGCAACATGGCCAGTCAGGCCGTCAGCAAAAGCTATGAGCCGACGACCGTCGAACAGTTTCTCGCGGATTGCCCGCCGGACGTGAATGACGTTGTTCACGTCGAAGACGGCGGCTGGGTTTATGCCGACGGCGACATGGGTTCGCCCATGTTCATCAACTGGCACTGGCCGCCGAGTTATTCGAGCGGCGGGAAGAACGTGGTTGATCCCAGCCTCGGCGTCAGCGACAAGGCCGACAACTGGCGTGTAATCATCGCCACGGAAAACCGCGTGAAGACGGCGCAGCAAATCTCCGCGCTCACGCCGCGCATTGACCAGGTGCGCGACCCCGGAAGTTTTTCCGCGACGCCGAACGGCGTGGAACTCGGCTGGCATTATTATCTCGCGAGCCTCGACAGCGGCTTCGTTTATTACGGCTGTCATGACGACGAATGCCAGCGCGCCACCACCGCCCAGTCCAACGCCGTGCGCAACACCAGTTCGTATCTCTCGAACCTCGCCAGCGACACCACGCCGCCGACGGTCTTCATTCCGCAACGCCATCCGTGGAATCCCGGCGGCACCAATTTCGGCGTGCAATACGGCTATCAGGTCAAGGTGGCGACGAATTCTGATTTCTGGGTGTGGACTTACGCCTACGACGCAAGCGGCATAACCAACGTGAACCTGTATTTTCGCAACAACGACACCAACCCGCCGACCAGCGATCAATTCAAAACTTACGCGGGCGGCGCGCTGGCAGGCGCGTGGCAGTCGAGCAACATGACGCAGCGCGTCGTCGCGCCGGTCACGGGCGTCACGCCGCAATTCATCGCGGATTATTATTACGCCAAGGTCAGCGGCATCTCGAATGCGTTTGTGGATTACTACGTCAGCGCCACGGACGCGCGCGGCAATATCTACAAATCTCCTATTCAACATGTGTGGGTGGGGACCGGTTCCGGCGGCGGCGGCGGCGGTGGCGGCGGTGGCTCCGGCCCCGTTGCCGTGTCTCCCGCCCCGCCGGTCGCCGGAAATTCGGTGACGGTTCAATACACCGCCACCGGCAGAGACCTTGCGTCCGCCAATCCGGTGAAAATTCATCTCGGCTGGAACAACTGGGGCACGATCCTCTTACCCGATGCAACGATGACTTTCAACAGCGCATCGAACTGGTGGGAATACACAACGACCGTGGCCGCGAACGCGACGCAGCTCGACTGCGTGTTCAACAACGGTTCCGGCATCTGGGACAACAACGGCGGCGCAGACTGGCACTTCGCCGTCACGCCGGACAGCAACCCGCAACCGCCCGCGACACCGCAGAATCTTTCCGCAGTGCCCGTTGCGACCAATCAAATCAACCTTGCGTGGTCGGCGGCATCCGGCGCGGGCATTTACTTTGTGAACCGCGACAGCTTGGCGATTGCCACGACCGCCGGAACAACTTTCTCCGACACCGGCCTCGCGGCGAATTCCTCGCACTGCTATTTCATCATCGCCTCGAACAGCGTCGGCGCTTCCGCCGCCAGCGTGACGGTCTGCACAAACACGTTCAGCAACGCGCCGGTGGTTTTGCCCGCGTTTGTGATGGATGGCGCGTTTGATTCCGCCGGGTATCTGCTGGCGTCCAACGGCCTGGCGCTTTATGGCGCGGTGCGCGGCACGACGCTTTATGTCGCGACGTGGTCGCCGGGAACCAGCGGTGCAAACGATCACTTTATTTTTGTGACCGATCAGTTGCTGCCGTCGGCCAGCACCGCCGCGCCGTGGGCCAAGACCGGCCTCGTGGCCGTGAGCGGGAACAAGCCGTTTCTAGCCAGCGAAAGCCAGAACAGCTATATCAGCTGGTTTGTGAACAACGCCGCGACCAACTGGCCGTGCGCCAAATCCGCCACAACTTCCGGCGCGCTGGAGGGCACGCTCGACCTCGTGGCCGCGTTCGGTGCCGTGCCGGCCAATCTTTATCTCTGCGCCGCCGCGTATCAGACCGCGAACAGCGGCGCGCTGGCCGCACAATCTCCCGCCGGTTCCGGCCCGAACCTTGACCCGAATGAATTTTTTGTGCTGCCCATCTCGGCCTTGAAAGATTCGTGGGGCAACGGCACGCTGGATTTGCTCGACCCGGCGCGCGGCTTCAAAATTTTATCGGCTAATTCACAGGGCACGAATTGCGCATTGAGTTTTGCGGCGATGCCGGGACGCGCGTATCAGGTTCAATTCGCCAGTTCGCCCGGCGGCACATGGAGCAACCTGCCCGGCGGCTCGAACTTTGCCACGCCACCGCAGACGGTCTTGAACTTCAACGACGCCCCGCCCGCCGACGCGGCGCAACGATTTTACCGCGTGAAATTGCTGCCGTGAACTTGTGCCGCGCCGTCCGGCACGGCATAATTGCCCCATGTCCCGCTCCGCAATTTTTGCGCTGACCATTCTGGCGACACTTTTTTGCCTGCCGGCGCGGGCGGTGATTTTGTGGCACGATGACGGCGCGCGGCTCGTCCACAACACGGGCATGGGGGTTGATATCCTTGGCGGCGCGGTAAAGCGGGACGATACCGCCAACGACGTGCTTTATTTCAGGGTTCACGTCAACCCGCTTTCGGACACGGCCTCGGAGCCATACCTTGCCGGCTTTCAACTCTTCGACAGGGACAACGCCCGGCTGGCGCTGGGCAACGCGCTGGAAGCCTGGGGCTACTCGGCGTTCGCCACGGCGGAGACCGGGCCATCGAACCAGGTCTCCGGCGAATTCAACCTGAATTCTTCGCATCCGGAACCGTCCCGGCTCGGCATATTTCTGCCCTACGAACTGCCCCGCCACGACGTCGAGCGGACGATCATCTTCAAAGTGCAATTTGTCCCCGGTGGTGACGACCTCGTGACCGCATGGCTGAACCCAAACCTCTCGCTGGGCGCGACCGATAAAAACCAGCCCGCAAACCTCACCACAAAATTCAGGGCGAACGCCACGTTCAATCAAATCCGGCTGCGCCAGGAAGGCGGCGGCAACGGCTGGATCTTTAGCGACATGGCGGTGGCGACCTCGTTCAACGACTTCGTGGTGGTGCATTTCTGGCAGACGTGGTGGTTCATCACGCTGTCCGCATTCAGCCTGCTGGCCGGGGTGGTCACGACCGTGCGCGTCGTGGAAAAGAAAAAATACCAGCGCCGCCTGCGCCTGGCGGAACACGAGCGAGCGCTCGAACGGGAACGGGCGCGCATCGCCCAGGACTTGCACGATGACCTGGGTTCTTCATTGACACGCATTTCGCTGTTGAGCGGCCTGCTCCAGACGGACAAGAACAATCCCGACCAGGTGGCGGCGCATGCCGGCAGACTTTCCCTGTCCGCCGCCCAGACCGTCCGTGCGCTCGAAGAAATCGTCTGGGCCGTGCGCCCCGGCAGCGACACGCTGCAAAGCCTGGTCGAATACATCGCCCACTTCGCGAACGAACTTTTTGACGGCAACAAGACCCGCTGCCGGCTTGACCTGTCACAAGACCTGCCAGCACTGGCCCTGCCACCGGACGTGCGGCACAATATTTTCCTCATCATCAAAGAAGCGCTGACCAACGCCCTTAAGCATGCGTCCGCCAAAGAAGTCCGCGTCACGGCGAAGGCCAGCGGCAGCACGATTGAAATCGTGGTTGCCGATGACGGCAAAGGTTTCGCGCCGTCCGACACCACCACGGAGGCGGGCAAGCGAAACGGGCTTGGCAACATGCGCCAGCGTGCCGCAACCATCGGTGGAAAATTAGATATACAAGGCACGGCCGGCAGCGGCACAAGCGTCCGGCTGACCGTGAATCTATCAGGCGGCAAAAACCGCAGGCCGGTTTAAGAAAATTTGCCTGCCCTCACCGAGTTTTGATTGTTTTGGCACAACCGCATATTCATGCCTCGGAATTGCCTTGCACCAGCGGGTGCTGAAAGGCTCATTGTTGGGATTAAACAGCAACATTTAGAACACATGGCAACCATGCAAAAACCACAATTAAGTTTCTGGCAGATCTGGAACATGAGCTTCGGCTTTCTCGGCATTCAGTTCGGCTGGGGCCTGCAGATGGCCAACATGAGTGCCATTTACAGCTACCTCGGCGCAAATGCGGATTCCCTCGCCATCCTGTGGCTGGCCGCGCCGGTCACCGGCGTGATCATCCAGCCGCTCGTCGGGCAGGCCAGCGACCGCTGCTGGACGCGGCTGGGCCGCCGGCGCCCGTTCATTTTAGCCGGCGCAATCCTGGCATCACTCGCCCTGGTCCTGATGCCCAATTGCCCGTCCGTCTGGATGGCGGCGGGACTGCTCTGGGTGTTGGACGGAACCATCAATGCCTCCATGCAGCCGTTCCGCGCGCTGGTGGCGGACAATCTGCCGGCAGAACAAAATTCCCAGGGCTTCGCAATTCAGTCGTTGTTCATCGGCCTCGGCGGAACCATCGCGTCAGCCTTGCCGTGGATGATGACCAACTGGTTCGGCGTTGCTTCCGATGGGGTCGGGCATGTCCCTCATTCCGTCCGGCTTTCGTTTTACATCGGCGCGGCGGCGTTCTTGGGTGCGGTGCTGTGGACGGTTTTCAAGACCAGGGAATACCCGCCGGGCGACGCGGAACTGAAGGAAATCCGCGCGCGGAAGTTCGACTGGACGCTCGGCCTGGGCGACATCTTTGCGCTCGTGTTTCATCTGCCCCGCCGCATGTGGGAGCTGGGCCTGGTTCAATTCTTCACCTGGATTGGGATGTTCGCGATGTGGGTTTATTTCTCACCTGCCGTCGCCAAAAATATTTTCCACGCCGCGCCCGGCTCGCCGGAAATGGAGGCGTCCGGCGCGTGGTCGGGATTTTGTTTCGCAGGCTATAACGCCGTGTGCTTCGTTTTCTCCTTCGTGCTGCTGTGGGCCACGAAATACACCGGCCCCAAACTGATGCACGTTCTCTGCCTGGCCGTGGGCGCGCTGGGGCTGGCGACGGTTCCGCTGATGGCAGACAAACACCAGTTGCTGATCTCCATGACCGCCGTCGGCATCGCATGGGCGAGCATCCTCTCCATGCCCTACGCCATGCTGGCCCCCTCGCTGCCCAAGGAAAAAGTCGGCGTGATGATGGGCATGTTCAACCTGTTCATCGTGCTGCCGCAGATTGCCGCCTCCAGCCTTCTGGGATATTTCCTGAAAACGTTTCTCCACAGCGAACCCATGAATGCCCTCGTCCTCGGCGGCGTCAGCATGGGCCTCGCCGCCCTGCTGACCCTGCTGGTGGTAACCTATAAAAAATCAGGCGCGGAACCCGTGCCAGCCGGCGGCGGCAGCGGACACTAGCCGTGGAAAATCGCTGCGATGGCCCGCATTGAAATGGAAATAACTCTGTGCCCGCCGGACGCCTGACATTTTTGTCCTGACTCACGACCAGTTTTGAACTATTTCAGCACTCCATGAAACTCACTTTTCGACTACGCTTTCACACCAAGGTAGGACAATCGCTTTTCATCACCGGCAATCACGAACAGCTCGGCGGCGGCCAGATTAAACGGGCGGTTCCGCTCCAGTATCTCAATGAGGAATCCTGGCAGGCCTCCATCCTTTTGCCGGACGGCGCGGCCTCCGATGCCGCGATCACCTATAACTACATTTTGCACAATGCCGACGGTTCGACCGTTCAGGATTGGGGCAATGACCGCGTCATCAATCCGGCATCGTTCAAGCAAGGTGAGGTTTTGATCGTTGATTCATGGAATCATGCCGGAGCGGTTGAAAACGTGTTTTACACCGAGCCGTTCAAAAATGTTCTGCTTCAGGCGAACCACACCGAACTCCGCGTCCCCGCGCCGCTGGGCGCAACGCACACCTTCAAGGTCAAGGCGCCGCTGCTGCAAAAAGGCCAGACGCTTTGCATTCTGGGAAACGGCGCCGCGCTGGGAAACTGGATTCCAGACGCGCCGCTTTTGTTGAACCGCATCGCGGGGGAGGATTTTTTGAGCGTGCAGCTTGATCTTGGCCGCGAATCGTTTCCGGTCAGTTACAAATACGGCGTTTACGATGTGGAGCGCGGAAACTTCATCCGCTTTGAAGAGGGCGACAACCGGCTGTTGCACGATGCCGTCGCGCCCGGAAAACACACGGTCGTGAACGATGGCTTCATCCGCCTGCCCGCCGACACCTGGAAAGGCGCGGGCGTGGCAATCCCGGTGTTCAGCCTGCGCAGCGAAAATAGTTTTGGCACCGGTGAATTCACCGATCTGAAACCGCTCGCCGACTGGTGCCAGCGCACCGGCCTCAAGCTGATCCAGATTCTGCCGGTCAACGACACCAGCGCCACTCATACCTGGGTGGACTCGTATCCTTACGCCGCCATTTCCGCGTTCGCGCTGCATCCGCTTTGCCTGAATCTCAACAGCCTCATCGCCGGCAAAAAAAAGAGCCTGCCGAAAACCTTGGAGGCCGAGCGCAAACGCCTCAACGCGCTGGACACCGTGGATTACGAGGCGGTGATGCAGGCCAAAATTAAATTTGTCCGGACAACCTTTCCGAAGCAAAAGGCGAAAACATTCGCCAGCCGCGACTATCAGGAATTTTTCGGGCAGAACAAACATTGGCTCGAACCTTATGCGGCGTTCTGCGCCTTTCGCGACAAGTTTGGAACGGCGGATTTCAGCCAGTGGCCGGCCCACCGCGTTTATCGCGCAACCGAAATTGCCGCGCTCGTCAAAAAAGATCCAGCCATCGGCGACGAAATCGAGTTGAATTATTTCATCCAGTTCCATCTGCACCTCCAGCTCCAGGAAGCCGCCGGATACGTCCATGCAAAAGGCTTGATTTTAAAGGGCGACATCGCCATCGGCGTCTATCGCCACGGCGCGGATATCTGGCAGCAGCCGGAGCTGTTCCACGCAGACATGCAGGCGGGCGCACCGCCGGACGCCTTCTCGGCGAAGGGACAAAACTGGGGTCTCCCGACCTATAACTGGCCGCGCATGATGCAGGACGGTTTCGCGTGGTGGAAACAGCGGTTCGCGCAGATGAGCTGTTACTTCGACGCGTTCCGCATTGATCACATCCTGGGATTTTTCCGCATCTGGAGCAGTCCGGCGCACGCGGTGGAGGGCATCATGGGATATTTCGTTCCCGCCATTCCGGTCAAGCTGGCGGAGTTCAGCCAGCACGGGATTCACTTCAACCATGACCGTTATGTAAAACCCTTCATCACCGATCCGGTTTTGGAGGAAATTTTTGGCGCGGAAAGCGCCACAGTGAGGCGGGACTTTTTGGTTGCGGACCGGCCGGGCCATTATTTCCTGAAGCTTGAATTTGCCACGCAACGCCAGGTTGAAAAACACTTCACGGCGCTGGAAGCCAGCGAACCGAACCGGAAGCTCAAGGAAGGTTTGTTCAACCTGATCAGCAACGTGATTTTGTTTGAAGCGGAAAATTCATCGGGGCGTGAATTTCATTTCCGGTTTGCGATGGAGGACACGTTGTCCTTCAAAAACCTCGATCCGCAAACCCGGGCGAAGCTCAAGGAGCTTTATGTGGATTACTTTTTCCGCCGACAGGATGACTTCTGGATGCAGGAAGGGCTGCAGAAACTTCCGGCATTGAAACGCGTCACCAACATGCTCATCTGCGGCGAAGACCTCGGGCTTGTGCCGCCCTGCGTGCCGGAATTGATGAAGGAACTGGGGCTGTTGAGCCTGGAAATCCAGCGCATGCCCAAGGCGATGGGCGTGGACTTTTTCCGCCCGGCAGACGCGCCTTACTTGAGCGTCGTCACGCCGTCCACCCACGACATGAGCACCATCCGCGGCTGGTGGGAGGAAGACCGGAACCTCGCGCAAAAGTTTTATCATCAGGAATTGAAGCAGGCGGGCGCTGCTCCGGTGCATTGCGATGCTGAAATCAACAAGGCGATCGTCCTTCAGCATCTCGCTTCGCCCGCCATGTGGAGCATTTTTCAAATTCAGGATTTGCTGGGCATGGACGAACAATTGCGCCGGACGGACTTTGCCGCCGAGCGAATCAATGTTCCGGCCAATCCGAAACATTACTGGCGTTACCGCATGCACCTGACGCTGGAAAAGTTGCTGCAGGCGGAAACTTTCAACAACGAATTGAACCGCCAGGTGCTTCAGAACAAAAGATGAATGGACGAACCACGCCGCCGCCTATTATCGTATTGTAAACATGAGCGCAAACCGCAGCATTTTTATCGGCACGGACAGCGGAGCCACCACCTCAAAAGTCGGCGGCGTCTGGGAGGACGGGGCAACCATCTCCACCAAGCTGCTTCAACGCCCGACAAATGCCCATCAAGGCCAGGCGGCCGTCATCGGCGGCTGGATCGAGGCAATCACCAGCTTTTTGTCCCAAAATTCCTTGAGTTGGGATCAGGTCAAAGGCGTTGGGCTGGCGATTCCCGGCCCTTTTCAAAGCTACGGCGTGATGGATCGCTCGGCCAATCTGCCACCCAGTTTTGCAGGTTGGAATGTCCACGCCGCCTACAGCAGCGCGCTGGCTGAAAAATCCGGGCGCGCGATTCCGCTGACGGTCGGCAACGATGGCAAATTTGGCGGCGTGGCCGAGGCGCACCAGGCTCGCGGCAAAGGCAAAGGCTCCGTGCTGCTGCTGGCGCCAGGCTCGGGACTGGGTTCGGCTTACATTGATTACAACGGCCTGCCGCTGGACGGCGACACGCTGGCGGGAATGGAAACCGCACACATGCCCGCACCGTTGCATCTGCTGAACATGAAACCCTTTTCATGCGGTTGCGGCAGGGACTGGGGCTGCATTGAAGCCTACACCACCATCTCCGGCCTCCCGCAACTGCTGGCCGAAATGCTGCCCAAGCATCCCGGCCATCATCTGGCCACATCCCCCGCCACCCCGAAAGAAAAAGCCCTGGCCTTGCGCGGCCTGGCTCAAAAAGGAGATGCTCTGGCGATTGAAATTTTTGACTTTCAAGCCAAGGCGATGGGATTGCACGTTGCCAATCTCGCGATGGCTCTCGACCCGCAGTTCGTCGTCATCGGCGGCGGCTTGATGGATCCGGAATCCACGACCCCGGAATTCCGTGAACGCTACTTGCGCATCATCCGTGAGTCCGCCGCTCCTTATCTCTGGCCGGCCCAGCGCGCCGCCATGAATCTTGTTCCGGCCACATTGGGCGATCTCTCCCAGGCCATCGGAGCCGCCCTGGTCGCACTTCACCACAGCCGTCCCTGAATAATCCGGAGTTCCGGCTCCAGTCAATTTCAACCCCGCAGATATTTCACCACGGCCTCGGTGCGGGAGTGGACGTGCAGTTTTTCATAGACCGTCCGCACATAGCTGCGCACGGTATCAATGCTGATCTTCATGCGATCGGCGATTTCCTTGTAGGCATAACCATTGGCGAGCTGATCCAGAAATTCCTTTTCGCCGGGCGTAAGCAGAGAGATGGCTGGTGATGTCTTTTCCACCGGCTTGGAAAAAAAATGGACGACACGGCGCGCGAGTTGGGGTGTCATGGGTGAGCCGCCGGCATGAACATCGCTGATGGCCTCGAGCAGCCGTGCGGAGGCCGTGCGTTTAAGCAGATAACCGCTCGCGCCAGCCTTGAGTGAAGTGAACAACGAATCACTGTCCTCGTAAACCGTGAGCATCAGAAACTGAACGGCGGGCAGTTGCGCCTTCAACAGGCGGACACATTCCATGCCTTTCATTTTAGGCAGGTTGATGTCCATGAGCACCACGTCCGGCGGATTGCGCGGGATTTCTTTCAACGCGGTCTCCGCATCGGGATAGTCGCCGGTCAATTGGCAGGTCGGGGCGCGGCGAATCAATGACGCAAGGCTGGCCCGTATGCCATCGTCATCATCCACGATGGCAACTTTTATCTGCATATTTTGGCAAGGCTGGTCTTCAAACGGCACGGTTGTCTGGCATGACAACCGCGCGAGCATACTTTCAAAACGGCGCGGCCTCAAGCCCAACCGCAGCTTATTGGACGGAAGCTGATTTCACCGATGCCGCGCTGATTGTGGGAATGTCCCGGTGGTAAATGCGCCACTCAAAACCGCCGAGATGCATGGCAGGAAAATCCGACGAAGACGATCCAGCCAGCCCTTTGATTTTCACCAGTTGAAAATCTGCGGGGCTTGGAACTTCAACCCCGGCTTTAGCCGGATGGTTGGAGAAATTAATGACCACCACAAATTGTTCGTGCGCGTCCTCGCGCATGAAGGTGACGACATTTTTCTGATCCGTGTTTTTCAACCATGTGACACGGTCGTTGCAGAAGGCGGGCGATTGTTGCCGCAGCTTGATGAGATCACGGTAAATATCATTCAGCGCCGGGCGCGCCTTGGGATGCCAGAATATCGGCAGCTTGTCGAACAGCGCCGGGTCGCCGGACTCCGTGGCGTCACCCACTTCCATGCCATTGTAAAGCAAAGGCACCCCGTCCAGCGTGAACATCAGCACTTGAGCAGAGAGCGCACCGCGAATGCCGTAGCGGGAGACCGCCCGTGCTTCGTCGTGATCATCCGACATCCGCATATGAAGCGATCCCTTGGGAAATTGCCGGACATTTTCCTGCCACGTGCGTTGCAGATCGGAAGCGGGCGCGTCATGAATCAGCACGTTGTTCAGCGTGGCCAGCAGCGGCCAGGAATAATCAAGGTCAAACGCATTGGTGAGCAGTTCGGGCTTGCTCGCCTCGGCCAGCATGATGATATCTGGATTGATTTTTACCAGCTGGGTGCGGGCCTGTTCCCAGAAATCCGTCGGCACCGCGTAAGCCACATCACACCGGAATCCGTCCACGTCACATTCCTGGATCCAATATTTGAGCATCGCAATCATATATTGGCGCAATTGCGGGTTGGTGTAATTCAAGCCGGCCACGTCTGTCCAGCCAGGCTCCGGGGAGATGACCTTGCCGTTATTGTCCTGTTTGTAAAAACTTAAGTTGGTCATCATCACGCTGTCCCATGCCGTGTGATTGGCGACAATATCCATGATGACCTTCATGCCACGTTGATGCGCGCCGGTGACGAGCTTCTTGAAATCAGCCAGCGTGCCGTAGTTCGGATCCACGGCGTAATAATCCTTGATGGAATATGGGCTGCCGAAATCACCCTTGCGGAGTTTTTCGCCGATGGGATGGATCGGCATGATCCAGAGTATGTTCACGCCCAGATCGTGCAGCTCATCGAGCCTGGCGGTGACACCGTTAAGATCGCCGGCGACGGAGAAGTGCCGCGGAAAAATTTCGTAAATGGTGCCGGCACGGAGCCATTCAGGCGAAGGCCGGGCGGTGGCCCTGGAAACATCCGCATCGGCAAAAACATGCGGCGAACCAACAATAATAAATGTGGCGGCAACCAGAGTGAAAAAGTTTCTCAATAAATGGCGTTTCATGACGTGAAAAGTTATCAGATATTCCCGAAGCATAGCAACTGCATGAACATGCAAAGACAGTCATGTCCCTCATCCGGCTTGATGGCGGCTTTGAGCAACACTGCAAGGGTTAGTTCGCCGGTGTGTGCTTGGCCAGCCAGGTCAAATCGTTCACACTGGCGGTATCAAGCCCGCCAACTGAATGCAAATAACTGGAGTAGTTTGCATTAAACGGTTGGGTGGTTACGCTGCCTTTCCAGACATGCACCTCCGAATGGCCATCGGCAAAAACCATCCCGGAAGCGTTGCCGTGCATGGTTCCCGGAAGCTCCGTAAAACTGGTTCCACTGCCATTCGCATCTGCCGGGGCGACGAAAAATGTCGCATCATCGTTGCTTTGAGGATTTTCATCCAGCATCACAAAGGAATCCGAAGGGCCGGGGCTGTGAATCTCGCTCGCTTTCTTTGCACTGTAAAACGTGGACCATTTGCCATTATGACCACCATTGGGTGTGCCATCCGCCTTAAAACCAAACCACTTGGAACCGTCCCCCATTGCTCCGTTCATCACGCAACTGCGCATGCGGCTTGACCACCCCTTTGTTTTTTGGGCGCTTGTAAGTTTGTTGTCCGCTGGACAGACGAAAATTTTTAATGTTTTGGCGACATATTCTCCAAGCAGCGCGGTGGTCTGCACGCCCAGAAATGGTCCGTTGATGGTTAAATACAAAGTATTGGTGTTGTTGACGCTCCCTGTCCAATCCAGCACCACTGCCGATCCGCCAATCGCCGGGGTGATCCAGTTTACGGAAGCCACAGGGTTGTTGTTTCTATCAGAATTGGTCACCAATCTATCGTTGTTGTCCTGCGCATACATAAACCACGCCAAACCCAGTTGCTTGTAATTGTTCATGCATTGAATGGAGATGGCCTTCTGTTTTGCCTTGCTCAACGCCGGCAGCAGCATGGCGGCAAGAATGGCAATGATGGCGATGACCACCAGCAACTCAATCAACGTGAAGCCAGCCTGTCTTGGTTTATTGCATGTCATACTATTTTTCATATTTTATCCATTCTACTCCCAATCCGCCTGAAACTTTCCCCGGCCGGGCTGCTGGCAGCCTGCTGCCGTCACGCCCAGCCGGGGATTGGATTATTTTAATATCTGTTCCTCAACTCATAGATTCTTCTTCAACCGGAAGAACTGGTTGCCGCCGGCGTTAGGAATGTTGGTGGCCTGGAGGCCGTCCGTTCCGATAACATCAGTCCAAACTCCGCCGCTCAAACTGGACGAACTCTGCAACAACACTGCCGGGCGGCCAAGCCATGTGATGGGAATGTTGCCGCCTGAAGGAGCACCAGCATTAAGGTAACCAAAGCTAGGTTCCACGATGTTGGTGCTTGCAAGTCCCGGATTCGGATACGGGGCAGGCGGAACCACAGTCAAAGACCAAACATCTTGCGGAAGCACATAGCTTGATCCATAGGTGCGCACATAACGAATATGGTTGGTCTCCTGGCCATTCTCATTATCCAACCCATCAATGCCATACTTGTAAGTGAGCGCGAGCGCAGCACCCTTCGGGATGATCAAGGTGTTTGTATAAACGTCAGTGATTTCGGATTCGGTCATGAGATATTCCGCAGGCGCGGCATTAACTCCCCAGCCCCACCAAGGCACCCAGGCACCGTTGACGGCAACATTATCCACGCCTTTTGTGAAGGTGCCGCCGTTGGCCAGCACCGTCCCATTCGGAACGTAGACGGAAAACTTCACCGCAGTGGGTTGTAGAAGCAGGTCGCTGACGCTGTTGTTATTGTAATACACCAGTGGCAAAACTTGACCGTTAGTTACGGAAGCCGTTCTATTGGGGACGCTTTCCCAGCCACCGTCTGCGCGGAATTTATAGTTGATGCCAGTCGGCGGAAAACCTACAACATCAAAAATTCCACTGTAAATATTCGAAGCAATACCAGGCAACGCGGGGTTGTTGGTCATAACTTTTCCACCATCCCAGCCCTCAAAGTCGCCAGAGACGGTCACATTAGTCCCATAGTTAGTGAATGACCCGAGCACCACCAAGGCGGACATATCAACTTGAAAAGTGACAGAGTTGGTCGGCGCCGGCGGCCAATTCGTTTTTACGTTCCAACTGGTCAGGGGCAGATCTTGCGTGCCAGTGCCTAAAATGAACTGCCGATTAGGATCACCTTCCCAATTGTCGCCCGCTTCATATTGAAACTTGCAGCTTTCAACCGTGCCGGGAGCGTCAGCGATGGTGAACGTGTTGCTCCAAACGGTTCCGCCGACGTTGATCAATTGCAATGTGCTGGTCGCCGGGTTGGGCCAGCCATTGAAAGAACCACTGATAGAAACGCCTGTCGGAACAGCTGGCGATACAGGAGCCATGTCTATCTGGAAGGTGACATCGGTTGAGGCATAGGCGGCTGCGGCCGCGACGAGCGACATTCCCACGCCGAGCCAGCGGCGGGAGAAGCCATGTTGAATAATCGGTTTCATTGTATGTTTTCTGGGGTGGGGGTTTAATCGGTTGTTAATACTTATTCCGGTGAACATTTGCACTATCTCCCAGCTTCCACTTTTCGTCCACCCGCATGTTTGTGCGGTGACGGGGGGAGGGTGCACAAACTGCCGGCCAGCAAACATCAACAGCAAAAGCAAAGCCTGATGACAGCGGAAGGCTGAATGTTTTCAGGGCTTTTGGACTTTGTGGGCCAGCACTGAAGCGAGGTAATCTTGGGCCGTTCGGTTGTCCGGCTCAATTTTGAGTGCATTCTGGAAACACGCAATCGCGTCGTCCAGCCGGTTGAAACGCACCAGCAGCACCCCAAGATTGATGTGGCTGGAGGCATGACGGGGATTGATTTTGAGCACGGCGGCGTATTCGCGGATGGCCTCTTCCGGCTGATTGACGGCAACGAGTTCGCCGGCGAGTTCAAAATGCGCCTCCCATGAATTCGGACTCATTTGGATGGCCCGCCGGTAATGTTCAATCGCCTCGGAATGCCGGTTTAGTTTGGAAAGCATCCGGCCGCTGTAGCTGACATAAGACGAATCCTGCGGACGCAAACGTGCCGCACGCTCCATGCATTCCAGCGCCGATGCATACTTCTGCTGGGCGGCCAGGACGTTGCCCAGTTCGAACCAGCCATCGGGAAGGCTGGGGCGCAATTGCGTGGCCTGTTCGAGGAACGGTTCGCCCTGCTCCGGCTGCCCCTGCTCGCCGAGCAACCGGCCCAGTTGCAGGCAGGCGTAAAAATGATTCGGCACTCGTTCACATAACCGCCGATAAGCCTCGATGGCGCCCTGCGGATCCTTGATGGCTTCGAGAAAGTTGGCCAGCCCTTCATAAAGATAATTATCCGCCGGGGCGCGCTCCATGGCAGCGGCGAACTCGTCGCGCACGCGCTGGACGGCGCCGGGTTGTGCCTGTTGCTGGCGAAGGTTCAACTCTGCGGCGCGCACCTGCTGGAGACGTTCGGCGTTGTTGAGTTGCGTGCTCAACGGGGGCGCTCCGAATCGCCGGATCACGGACTGCAACACAAACTGACGGTTCCAAATGGACAAGCCCAGCGCGCGGTTGCAGGCTTCCTGCGATGCCCAGTTCGTCGTGGCGGGCGGACTTCCCGTCGCCGACAACATCTGCCCGACTTGTTCCGCCCAGATTTTTCCAAGACGGTAATTGCCATCGAAATTGAAATGCACATGTTCGTAAAATGTTTCATCACCAGCGATGAGTGCCGGGCTGGCCTGTGCCAGGGTTCTCTCGGCGTCACAAAGCACCAGCCGGTCGCCGGCACGTTGCTGCGCGACTTGCCGGATGGCGGCGTTGATCCGCGTGTCGGTGCGGAACGGAAGCGCGTCCATGTCGCAAGCGATTTGAAATTGTTCCTGCGCCGTGGCATTCGTCAGCGCCAGCTCGCATTGGCCAAGACGGAAATGCGCCTCGGCAAATTGCGAATCCAATTTGGTGACTTGATTGAACAGTTCGGCTGCCGTCAGAAAATTACTCTGCACCTGCAACGATTTCGCCTCGGAAAAAACTTGCTCAAAGCGCTGCGCGTCCGCTGCCGGTAGGTTGCTGCTGATTAGTGAAGCAAACGGCGGACAGTCCTTGAGGTTCACCGAGACCGTGTTCAGAATGACTTTCGCGCCGGAATTCATCCCGGCCGCGACGATGTCACGCAAGTTGGCCTCGAAATTCCGATAGACCGTCTCTTTGCGCGGATCGCCGGGCGCGATGCGGTTTTCAAGGAACATCTCCATGCCGCCCCAAGACGTGTTCTTCGATTTGCCGCCAAAGTTGCGCAACCCGGAAACCAGCAGTTGCCCGGTGCGCGCCTGCTGGAGGGCAAAATTGAACCGGGCCGCACTACGAGGCAGCGCCTGGGCGCCAAACACGGTCGCCGCCCCATACGGCCCGACCATTTCGTTGTTGCCCATGTAAACAATCCAGAAGTCGCCATCGTGTCGGGCGCATTCGCGCGCGATGGGCAGGATGACATGCGAATTGATGGCGGTGATGCCAAGGTTGACCACCTCGAATTTTTTCCCGGGGAACCGCTCGCGCAACAGCACCTCCATATACCGGCTCGCGCCATAGGATGGTTGTGGGTCGCCCATCGCGGCGGATTCGCCAAAAATAAAAATGCGGACCGTATCCGGCGGTTTGACTGCCGGAAAAATGAACGGGTCGGGCCAGCGCGCCAGTTGCGGCGGGAAAAACCGCAGGGTAAAATTCTCGTTGTTGATCCAATAATCTTTCTCACCAACACGGATTTTTTTAAAGAAGCCGGTGGGGTATCCGTAACCCGCCAGCCGCAATCCGGCTTCCAGCCCGCCCAGCAACAGCAGCGGCATGACGACGAGCGCGATAAAACGGAACAGCCATTTACGGCGCGCCGACAGCGGCATCACCGGCTCGCAGCGCGGATTCTGGCCGGGCGTTTTTTTACTTTCCAGTTTGCGTCCGGCTTTTGATTTGTTCGGGCGTTTTCTCATGATTTGCTTTCAAAACAGCCGGTCCAGGGGATTGCAATCTCTGGCTGGATGCCAGTAAGTCGCTGCGTTGCGCGGGCGCTTGAACTGCAACGGATCTTTGCCCATCAACCGCAGCACCCATCCGAGCGGCGTCATGATGAAAATAAAAAATACCGCCAGCACGCAGCGGCCGATGAACTGGCTGGAATAGAATCCCAGCCGCAACGAAAGCCGATACCAGCCCCGGAACCAGCGCGGCTGCAGCAGCACGCAAACTGCCATGACGGCGAGCGCGGCGAGCACCGCGCAACTGGCGTCCGCCGAAAGATGCTTTCGCCAGCGCAGGAGCGAGGTGATGAGCGCCAGCCCCAGCGCTGTCAGCAGCGCGGACTTGCGCCATTCCTTCGGGTCTTCTTTGTAGATCAGTTTCATCTCAATCGGCCTGCGGCAAAATGCGCCGCGAAATTTTTTGCTGCGGCTGCGCCGTGCGTTCGATCACGAAGCCGCCCATGATGAGATAGTCCATCTCCGTGTTCATGAAACACCGATACGCATCATCCGGCGTGCAGACAATCGGCTCGCCGCGCACGTTGAACGACGTGTTCACCAGCACGCCGCAGCCGGTCGCCTGCTCGAAGCGCAGCAGCAAATCATAGAGCAGCGGGTTGCCGTCGTGTTCCACGGTCTGAATGCGCGCCGAATAATCCACATGCGTGATGGCCGGCAGCGTGGAACGGATTTCCTTCAACCGGTCGAGTCCTTTTACTTCGGGCGAAACCTCACGGCACAAATCCTTTTTCACCGGCGCGACCAGCAACATGTAAGGCGACTCCAAGTCCAGTTCAAAATAATCCGCCGCGCGCTCGCGCCGCACAATCGGCGCGAAGGGCCGGAACGATTCGCGGAACTTCACCTTCAAGTTCATCACCGACTGCATCTTGGTCGAACGCGCGTCGCCAAGTATCGAGCGGTTGCCGAGCGCGCGCGGCCCAAATTCCATCCGCCCTTGGAACCAGCCGATGACTTTTTCGGCTTTGAGTAATCCGACGGTCAAATCCAGCAGCTCGTCCTTTTCCAGTTTTTGAAAAACGGCGTTGTGCGAGCGAAGCGCCGTTTCGATTTCACCATCCGTGAATCCGGGGCCGAGCAGTGAAGCTTGCATCGAATCCGATGGGACCGCCACCCGCGTATTTTCTTTTTGCGCATACCACGCGGCCAATGCAGCGCCAAGCGCGCCGCCCGCATCGCCCGCCGCCGGCTGAATCCAAATCCGCTCAAATATCTTTTCGCGAAGAATGATTCCGTTGGCGACGCAGTTGAGCGCCACGCCGCCGGCCATGCAGAGATTTTTCTGGCCGGTCACTTCGCGGGCATGGCGCGCGAGCAACAGCATGATTTCCTCCGTGACCAACTGGATCGAACGCGCCACGTCCATGTGTCGCTGGGCAATTTTGTCTTCCGGCCCGCGCGGCGGCCCGCCGAAAAGCTGGTGAAACTTTCCATTCGTCATCGTCGTGCCGCGCAGAAAATTGAAATAATCCAGGTTCAGCCAGAACGAGCCGTCGGGCTTGATGTCGAGCAATTCGCGGCGGATGGCGTCGGCAAATTTGGGTTCGCCATACGGCGCGAGGCCCATGAGCTTGTATTCCCCGGAATTGATGCGGAAGCCGCAGTAATCCGTGAACGCGGAATAGACCAGTCCGAGCGAGTGCGGAAAACGCAGTTCCTTCAGCATCTTGATTTCACTTCCGCCCCCGTGGCCGATGGTCGTGGTCGCCCATTCGCCCACGCCGTCAATCGTGAGAATCGCCGCCTCGTCAAACGGCGATGGATAAAACGCGCTGGCCGCGTGCGATTGATGGTGCTCGGTGAAAAGAATCTGGCAGTCCGTCCGCAATTCCGGCAGCTCCGCGCGGATCGCCTTGCGCAAATCGAGTTTCTCACCAAGCCAGTTGGACATCACCGTCGGAAACGTGCGCCAGCCGCCGGGCGCGACGGCCAGATACGTTTCCAGCAGCCGCGAGAATTTCAAAATGGGCTTGTCGTAAAAAACCACCGCGTCGAGCTGCGCCAGCGTCAGGTTCGCGTGACGGAGGCAGAATTGAACGGCGTGGCGCGGGAAGTCGGAATCGTTTTTCTTGCGCGTGAAACGCTCCTCCTGCGCGGCGGAAATAATTGTTCCGTCAACCACCAGCGCGGCGGCGGCATCGTGATAATACGCCGAGACGCCAAGGATGTTGCGCGGCGCGGGCATTAATCAGAGGAACGGATAAAGCGCCCAGGCGATGCCGGAGTTGGCGGTGAAGATCAGGATCGCGCCCAGCAGCAGCAGCACGACGACAAGCGGGATGAGCCACCATTTTTTCTCCTGGCGGGAAAACCTGAAAAATTCTTTAAGCAATGACCACATGGAATGTTTTGAATGTAGGATTTATTAGGGTGCTGGCAAGGCTGTTTTTCAGCCACCCGCGGCTAACGACGCACAGTCTTCGTCGCTTTTTTTCTGCGGCTGACTGGGGAAAAGTTAATGCCCCGACCGATGAAATTCAACCGCACGTTTATGCGGCCAGCCGTTTCAAATCGAATAATCGTCGGAGAAGACCTTTACATTTTTCAATTCCACGAAGACCCGTTCGCCCGGCTTCGGCTGCAATTGCTGGAACTGCTCCTTGCTCAACTGCACGGTGAACTGTTCGCCGCTGTCCGACCGTTTCAATTCCACGTTCGCCACCGGCCCGGCGGCGTTGGAACGCACGACCGTCGCCGACAACGCCGGGCCCGCCGCCTCGCGCGTGACGCGGATGTCGTGCGGGCGCACAAAGGCGATGGCCGACGACTTTTCCTCGCCGGTTTTTTCGGACAAGGCAAACTCCGTCTCCCCGATCACCATCGAGCCGTCGCGCACGCGGCCGCTGAACAAATTCACGTTGCCGAGAAAATCATAGACGAACGGCGATGCTGGATTGTCATAAATCTCCTCCGGCGTGCCGATCTGCTCGATGCGCCCGTCACGCAAAATCGCCACGCGGTCGGAAACCTCCAGCGCCTCCTCCTGGTCGTGCGTCACGAACAGCGTCGTGATGTGAATCTCGTCGTGCAACTGGCGCAACCAGCGGCGCAGTTCCTTGCGCACCTTCGCGTCCAGCGCGCCGAACGGTTCATCAAGCAGCAGCACTTTCGGTTCAACCGCAAGCGCGCGCGCGAGTGCGACACGTTGCCGCTGGCCGCCGGACAGTTGCGACGGAAACCGTTTCGCCATCGGCTCAAGCTGGATGAGCTTGAGAAGTTTTTCCACGCGCGCCCGGATTTCATTTTCCGGCGGACGCGTCGTCTGCGGGCGCACGCGCAGGCCGAACGCGATGTTCTCAAACACGGTCATGTGCCGGAACAGCGCGTAATGCTGGAAGGCAAAACCGGCCTTGCGTTCGCTCGCGGGAATCTGGGTCACGTCCTCGCCGTAAAACAAAACCTGCGCGCTGCCGGGGTCGGGAAATTCCAGCCCGGCGATGGTTCGGAGCAACGTGGTCTTGCCGGAACCGGACGGGCCGAGCAGCGCGACGAGTTCGCCGGACTCGACCTTGAGGCTCACGTTGTCGAGCGCGGTGAAGTTCCCGAATTTTTTCGTGACGTTTTTGACTTCGACACTCATGCGATCAAAAAATGTTTTTTCCCCTCACCCCGGCCTTCTCCCGTGGGGAGAGGGAGAATCGTTTCCCGCCTCAACACAAGCCTGCGACTGTCGTCTGCCGAACGGCCAGCCGAATTGCCCGAAACAGACAGCGGCTGTTCCCTCTCCCATCGGGAGAGGGCCGGGGTGAGGGGCGGCAAGAAATGTAATGGACTGATAAAATTCATTTCAAACATTCCCTCCGGGTTCGTTCTGCGCGGCGTTCTTGTGTTCCACCCACGTCTTCAAGCCCAGCGTGACGAGCGCGAGGAACGCCAGCAACGAGGCCACGGCGAACGCACCGGCGAAATTATAATCGTCATACAACGCCTCGATGTGGAGCGGAATCGTGTTGGTCTCGCCGCGGATTTTCCCGCTCACGACCGACACCGCGCCGAATTCGCCCATCGCCCGGGCGTTGCATAAGATAACGCCGTAAAGCAGTCCCCATTTGATGTTCGGCAGCGTGACGCGCCAGAACGTCTGCCAGCCGCTCGCGCCCAGCACGCGCGCGGCCTCTTCCTCGCTGCGGCCCTGCGCCTGCATGAGCGGAATCAATTCCCGCGCAACGAACGGGAACGTCACGAAAATCGTCGCCAGCACGATGCCCGGCACGGCGAAGATGATCTTGATGTTGTGTTCGTTGATCCAGTTCTGGAGCCACGGAAACCACGCGTGCTCCGCGTCGCGATAATGTCCGAGCCAGCCTTGTGCGCCGAAAACCAGAACGTAAATCAGGCCGGAAATCACAGGCGAAACGGAGAACGGCAGGTCAATCAGCGTGAGCAAAACATTTTTTCCGCGAAAATCAAACTTCGCGATCGCCCACGCCGCTGTCACGCCAAAAACACAGTTGAGCGGCACGGAAATCGCCGCCGCGAGCAGCGTGAGCTTGATGGCGCTCCACGCGTTCGGGTCGCCCAAGGTGTGAAAGTAAAATGCGATTCCTTTCGCGAATGCCTGCACAAACACCGAGACGAGCGGCACGAGCAGGAACAAACTCAAAAACACAAGCGCGACGCCTATGAGCAGCCGGCGCACAAAGGGCGATTCCGTCGTCGAGTGGCGCAGAACAGCGCGGTGCGGCATGTGGAAGGTTGTGGCAGCGGGCGTCATGCGAGGTTGCTGGTGTTGTAACGGTTCGTCCACCATTGCAGCACGTTGATGGCGAGCAGCAGCACAAAGGAAGCGACGAGCATCACGACGGCGAGCGCGGTGGCTTTCGCGTAATCAAACATGTCCAGTTCGCCCATGATGAGCAGCGGCGTGATGACAGTTTTCATAGGGATGTTGCCGGCGATAAAGATGACCGAGCCATATTCGCCAAGCGCGCGGGCAAAGGCGAGCGCGAAGCCGGTCAGCAACGCCGGCATCAGCACCGGCAGAATCACGCGCCAGAAAATCTGCCACCGGTTTGCACCGAGGCTCGCGGCGGCCTCCTCCAGTTCCGGGTCGAGATCCTCCAAAACCGGCTGCACCGTGCGAACAATAAATGGCAGGCCGATAAACGTCAGCGCGACGAAAACTCCGAGCCGCGTGTTGGCGACTTGGATGCCGAGAGGTTCCAGCAACTGGCCGATCCAGCCGTTGTGCGAATAAAGCATCGCCAGCGTGATGCCCGCCACGGCGGTTGGCAGCGCAAAGGGCAGATCCACCAGCGCGTCCACGATTTTTTTTCCGAAAAAATTGTAGCGCACCAGAACCCACGCAACGATGAGGCCGAAAAACGCGTTGACCAGCGCGGCGCAAAATGACGCGCCGAACGTCAGGCGATACGAAGCAAGCGCCTGCGGCATGGTGATGACCCGCCAGAATTCCGGCCACGTCAGCTCGCTGGTTTTCCAGAAGACCGCCGCCAGCGGGATCAGCACGATGAGGCCAAGATAAAAAAGCGTGAAGCCGAGCGTCAGTCTGAAGCCCGGCAGCACGCGATTTTTTTTTGCTCCAAGTTGTCTGGTCGCCACAAAAATTTTAAGTTTCTGGAAAATTACAGGTTCGGAGCGTAGGCAATGAATTTATGGTATTCGAGCAAAATTGTCTGGAGCGCCGCGACAAACGCGCATTGTTTCAGGTATTCCGGCGGCGCGGCCGGCGTTTCCAGTATGATCTCAAACGGACGCGGACGCACTTTCGGCGGCGCGCTCAACATGCCGTCGTAGGCGTCGAAGATGATTCCGTTGCGCGCGGCAAAACCGTCAATGACCGGACGCTCATCGCGCGGCAGAAATTTTTCAGCGGCTGCCAGCGCAGGCTTGATCAAATTTTTCGTCAGCGTCGCGCCGCCGACAAAACCGTAAAAGCCGTCGCTCGTGTCGTCGGTGTGCAGTGAAATCAGACCTTGAAACGAGCGCGATTGCAGCTCGGCCTGAAGCAAACGGACTTCCGGCTCGCTGGAATTTTTCCAGAACTCGCGGTTCAAATCTTTGCCGTTGCGTGATAAACGCGTGGCGTCTTCAAAGCCGGTCGGATTGCAGACCGGATAAAACGAAAGATAATAGCCCGTCGCCAGATCGGGGTGCGCCTCGAGCAATTGAATGAACTGGACGATGGCGTGGACGCCTTCCGGTTCGTCGCCGTGGATGCCGGCAAAAACGCCGACGCGGATCGGCGTGTCGCCGCCGCGCGGCCCGACGAACAGATAGCGCGGCAGTTCGCAGCTCTCGCCGTCCACTTCAAATTTCGCGTCGTGATTTGTGACCAGGTTCGGCGAGTTCGCGGCGATTTTTTCCAGCGGAGCGAGCAGGCCGGCGATGGAGCGGCGCGTGTTCCGCGCTGGTTTTACAACGGTTTTGAATGGGGCGGCGATAGTCATAATCTTTTTGATGTTTGTTTTCTTTTGAAGGGGCGGCGGCTTGTCAGGTAACGGCAAACCGCCGCCTTCGTTGGAGGAACAGTTGGTCAGGGTTGATAGATATGGTCGAACGTGCCGCCATCGGCAAAGTGCGTTTGTTGCGCTTTTTTCCAGCCACCGAATTCACCGTCAATGGTCACGAGCTTCAACTGGTTGAAATTGGCGGCGTATCTGGCGGCGACTGCTTCCGAACGCGGGCGGTAGAAATTTTTGCCTGCGATGTCCTGGCCTTCGTCCGAATACAGATAATCGAGATACGCCTTGGCCACTTCAGTCGTGCCATGCCGGCGCGCGCTTTTATCCACGACGGCCACGGGCGGTTCCGCGAGGATGCTCAAGGACGGCGTGATGATTTCAAACTTGTCAGCGCCGAATTCCTTCAACGCAAGGTGAGCCTCGTTTTCCCATGCGAGCAGCACGTCGCCGATTTCGCGCTGGACGAACGTCACGGTCGAGCCGCGCGCGCCGGAATCCAGCACCGGCACATTTTTGTAGAGCCGGGCCACGAATTCCTTGGCCTTCACCTCGTCGTGATTGTTCGCTTCCAAAGCGTAGGCCCACGCCGCGAGATATGTCCAGCGGGCGCCGCCGGAGGTCTTGGGATTCGGCGTTATCACGCTCACGCCTTTTTTCACCACGTCGTCCCAATCCTTGATGCCCTTCGGATTTCCTTTGCGGACCAGAAATACGATGGTTGAGGTGTAAGGCGTGCTGTTGTTGGGCAGACGCTTCTGCCAGTCGGCGGGCAGCAGCTTCGCCTGCTTTGCAATCGCATCAATGTCGTAGGCCAGCGCGAGCGTGACCACGTCGGCTTCGAGACCATTGACAACGGCCTGCGCCTGCTTGCCCGAACCGCCGTGAGATTGGGAAACGGTGACAGTGTCGCCGGTTTTGCCCTGCCAGTATTTGGCGAAGGCGGCGTTGTATTCGGTGTAAAGCTCGCGCGTCGGATCATAGGAAACGTTAAGCAGTTTGATTTCTTTTGCGCTGGCGGAAATCGCCAGCGACGAAGCGAGGAGAATTTTCAGAAATGTTTTCATGATTCGTAATTTTAAGTTTTCGTTTCAGTTAAAATGCCAGTTGCAAGCGCGTAAAGAAAACGCTCTCCGGCTGGCGCGTGGTGAAAGCCGGAGCGGTCGCCCCTGCCCCGCCGCCGCCGGTGAACGTCGTGTGCGAATAGCTCGCGTTCATGCGGATGTTTTTATTCAAATACCAGTTCAAGCCCGCCGACCATGCCTGCGCCGCCGAGGCCGACGTGGCTGGATTGGAAAACACCGGGAACGCATCATCGTCAATGTTCAGTTCGGCATAGCGCGCGACCACCTGCAACGCGCCCCACTGGCCCTTGCGCGGATCGAACGGATGCAGCGGAGTGATGCCGTTGAACGAGGCGTTTTCCCCGGTCAAAATCCAGCCGCCGGAGATTTCCCAGGCCGTATTCTGGAGATGAGCCTGCGCCCCCGTGCCGGTATTGAGAACTCCTTGATCGGAAATGGCATATTCGCCCAGCAAGCTCAACGGCCCGTAATAGTAATAGCCCTGCGGCGAAAGACGCCAGTGGTTGCCGTTCGCCTGCACCGCGCCGACAGCGGGATTGTAGGCGAAAAACTGTTGCTGCCCGTCCGTCGTATATCCCGGCAATGTGCCGCCCGTCGTTGATGGCAGTCCGGCCGCCGTTGTAGAAACATTTCCCGAGCTGCCCGCCACGCCCAAGCCGAAATTCTGCAAAGCCGCGATGTCCGTGTTCTTGAACGGCAGGGAGAACAACCGTCCCGCGAATTCGCCATTGTTGTCAGTGTTGACGTTGCCAGTATTCCGCGAGTCGCCCACGCCGTTGAAAATGCCCACCGCATAGCTTAACACGCCGCCGTTGATGTCGCCCCACAACTGCACGCCGACATCGCGGTTCGGCACGAGGTCCGTGACCAGCGAGCGTTCATTGAACGAAGTATTCACGTCTGATTGCAACTGTTCAAGACCAACCGGCGTTTTGAATTTACCCACGCGCAATTGCGCCCATGGCTCATAACGGTAATTCGCGTAGGCATCGAAGATCTGCACCGATGACCCGCCAAAGTCCGGGACGAACACGAAATCAAAATCGCGATAGAGCGTGCCTTGAAAGATCGGACGCGCCCGGCGCAACAGAAGCCCGTCGTTGCCCTTGGCACCGCTGCCGTCCAAAAACGTGCGGTCATCCACCTGCAACACGGCCTTGAGGCTGAACACAAAATTCGAGTCCGCCGAACTCGCAGTCAAACCGCCGGGGCCGACTGTCAGCTTCGGCTGCGTTTTGGCCAGCGCCGCCGCCGCTTCCTGATCCAGTTCCCGCTCGCGGGCGAGGATGCGGACCTTCTGGTCGAGTTCCTGGATTTGTCCGTTCGCGATGTTGGTGGCGGCCTGCTGCTCCGCCGCGCGCTGGCTTTCCAAGGCTTGAACCTTCTGGCCAAGCTCGCGCAACTGCTGTTTCAACGCTTCAATGTCGGCATCCCGATTGGTATCGGTGGTGCCGTCGGCGGCCAGCGAGGTGAAGGTCAGTTGCGCCCCCAGAATCGTTGCCAGCCATAGTTTGTTTATTTTCATTTTTACTTTTTAGTTTCGGGCCGCTTCCGATTTTTCCGGTCAGCGGTCAATTTGCTTTTAGGATTTGTGCCTCCAGATTTCTGGTCGGCCTTAAATTTTTTGCGGTTTGTCCAGCCGCACCCGTTCGGTCTTCTCTATCTGCGTCACCTGCGAATCGTGAACCACGATCTGCACCACACCAAACCGCAGCGAGCCGACCTGCTGCCGGACGACCTCCAGCCAGTCTGGCTTTTCATTCCCACCGCCGACCGATTTGATTGTGACCGCGCTCATATTCTTATAATTGTTAATTGCGACTTGTTCTGTCGTTATTAAAACCAAATAAAAAGTTTTCCAAACACTGCTCAACCTTTCGCCGAACCCGGCCATCTCAAACTTGCGATTCTCGTTCAGCCTTCGTTTTAATAACGACTTAATATGTCGTTATTATTCATGAGCGGCTAAATTTGTCAAACATCTTTTTGAAATTATTTTAGATGCCCTCCCCGCCCACGAAATCACCGGATAATTCCTGCTTGGACACCGGCGAGATTTTAGCCACATCCGCCAGCGTAGAGCGGTCCATCACACCCGCCACATAATTCCGCACATCCAGAAAAACCCGCCGGAAACGGCAGACCGGCTCCTGCGAACAGCGTTTGTAGCCTGCGACGGAAACACAATCAATCGGTGCCAGAATGCCGTCGAAATGGCGCACCACCTCGCCCATCGTGATCTTGGCAGGATTCTTCGCCAGCAGATAACCGCCGCGGATGCCCGCCGTGCTGCTCACCCAGCCCTGCGCCTTGCAATCAAGCAGAATCTGTTCGAGAAAGCGCTTGGGAACATCATTGCGCCGGGCAAGCTCGCGGATGGGAATTGGCGTGCCGCTAAAATGATCCACGAGCGTGAAAAGCACGCGCAGCGCATAATCGGTTTTCTTGGAAACCCACATAACAAATAAACGATATGGCCGGTCAGCTTTAAGTCAACAGGAAGTTTCAGACCGGAATCAGCGTTGAAACCGGCCCAGTGAAGATATGAGTCAGCTACTCGTGAAGAAAAGCGAAACCAATCAAGGCTTCGCGTTCGTCGTCTGGCTAAAATCCATGCCGATGGCGCGTTCAAATCGTGCGCGGGCGGCGTCGTAGTCATGCAACGCCTGCACCTGCGTGCTTCGCGCCGTCGTGAGCGAGGTCTCGGCATCCAGCACGTCGAGCTGTGTGCCGGTGCCGGCGCTGGCGCGGGCGTAGGCTTCGCGCAACGATTCCTCCGCCTCGTCCTGCACGGTCTTTTGCGATTCCAAAACCTCCTGCGCGCCGATGAAATCGGAATAGGTCGTGCGGACTTCCAGTTCGATCTGGCGCGACTTCTCGACCACGGACGTTTTGGATTTTTGGTAAAGCGCCTTTGCTTGGACGACTTTGCCGTGCGTGAGCAATCCGTCGAAAATGTTCCAGGTCACCTGCGCGCCGGCATTCCATCCGTCAAGGTATTGGTCGAGACCGGGGGTTGGGCCGGGCGTTCCAGGGGGCGATCCAGGAGGCGGAGCGCCAAACTGCTGGTTGAGCCAGTTATAGCCGGCAAAAATCTGGAGGTTCGGCTTGTAGCCGGAAGAGGCGTCGGTGATGTTGAGATTCTGCAATTCCTCCGTCTTGCGCAACGCGACCAGTTCCGGACGCCTTTCCAGCGCCTGCTGGAGCGCGTCGGGCAGATTGATGGGATACGGCGCGGAGTCAAGCGTGTCGGTGAGGTTCAACGGAATGTTGTCCCAGATGTCGCGCGGCAGATCGTAGCCGAGCAGGTTCGCCAGGGCATTTTTGGAGATGCGGTAATTATTCTGCGACTGGATCAACGGCGGACGCGCGTTGCCGAGGGCGACCTTGGCGCGAAGCACATTGAAATGCGGCACCGTGCCGGCGTCGTAACGATGCTGCTGATCGTCCAGTTCCTTTTGCAGCAGATTGACTGAAGCCTGGTTCACAACGATCTGCTGCGCGTTCAGCAGCACGTCATAATATGCCAGCCGCACGATCAGCAGCGTGTCTGCAATGATCGTCTGGTATTGCGCCAAAGCCTGCTGCTTGGTGACCTTGGCCGCCTTGATGGCCGCCACCAGCTTGCCGCCCTGATAGATGGATTGGACGATTCGCAGACCGGCGGTCCAGTTCTGGTCGGGCACCGCGGTCCCCGGAATACTATCAATCGCCCGCGCTTCGGTGTATTTATACTGGCCGGTCGCCTGCAACTGCGGCAACGCCACAGCGCGCGTCTGCACCACCACGCCATATTGCGCTTCGAGATCGTTCCTGGCCTTGAGAATCGCGGGGTTCTGCTGAAGCGCAATGTTCAAGGAATCCGCCAGCGACAATGGCCGCGACAGCCAGAAGGGCGCATTGGTGTCAGCGGCGGAGACCGCGAAGGTGAAACCGGCCAGCAATGAAAGCAGCGTCAATTTTTTCATAACAAGGGGCGCATCCTACCATTCGGTAGGTTAAAAGTCGAACAATCGTTTCGCTCGTCAAAAAAAATTTCCGTGCTACCGTCTTGGCGGGATTCACATGAGAACTTTTCCGCACATCATCCTGTCCGCGCTTGCCGCCGCGCTGTTCACCGGCTGCTCCCAAAATCCGTCCGGCGATGCCCAGGGCTACATCGAGGGCGAATACGTTTACATCGCCGCGCCGCTTGGCGGGGCGCTCACGAATCTTGCCGTCGCGCGCGGCGATTCCGTCAAGGCCGGACAACTGCTGTTTGAACTGGAACGCCAGTCTGAAGCCGCCGCGTTTGCGCAGGCGGGGAAAAATCTCGCGGCGGCCAATGCCAGCCTCGCGTTGACGGAAGCCACGTTTCAACGCCGCAAAGAACTCCGCGAAAATCCGTCCGCCGTCATTTCCGCCGAGGAACTGGATCGCGCCCGCTCGGAACGCGACACAGACGTGGCGCAAGTCGCATCGCAGCAAGCCGCGCTCGACAAGGCAAAGTGGGCGTTCGACCAGAAACAACAATTCGCTCCCGCCGACGCCACGGTGCATGACACGTTGTATCGGCAGGGCGAATGGGTCGCAGCCGGAAATCCCGTGGTGGTTTTGCTGCCGCCGACAAATTTGAAAGTCCGCTTCTTCGTGCCGCAGGAAAAGTTGCCACAGATGAAAGTCGGCGGAACCGTTTCCGTCAAATGCGACGGCGCAGCGCACGCGTTCAGCGCCACGGTGAATTATATTTCCACGCAGGCCGAATACACGCCGCCGGTGATTTTCAGCCGTGAGACGCGGGCGAACCTGGTTTTCATGATCGAGGCGAAATTTTCCCCGACGGACGCGGCGGAACTGCGCCCGGGCCAGCCGGTGGATGTGGATCTGAAGTGATGCGTGACGAGTGATGCGTGAATAGCCATGAGCGTCCAACAACCCATCACGAATCACGAATCACTCGTCACGCCCGACTTCGCCATAGACGTGCGCGGTGTCACGAAGAAATTCGGCGCGCGCACGGTCGTCAACGACATCGCCATGCAGGTGCGGCCCGGCGAGATTTACGGCTTCCTCGGCCCGAACGGCAGCGGCAAGACGACGTTTCTGCGGATGCTCTGCGGCTTGCTCAAGCCCGACGCCGGCAGCGGCCATTGCCTCGGCTTGGATTTCCGCCGTGAATCCGCCGAGATCAAGAAACGTGTCGGCTACATGACACAGCGGTTCAGTTTCTACGAAGACCTGACCATCGAGGAAAATTTGGATTTCATCGCGCGGCTTTACGCGATGCCACAGCGAAAACTTGCAGTGGAAAAAAGTCTGGAACGCCTCGGCATGGTCGAGCGACGCACGCAACTGGCCGGCACGCTTTCCGGCGGCTGGAAGCAGCGGCTCGCCCTCGCAGCGTGTTTGATCCATGAGCCACAACTGCTCCTCCTGGACGAACCGACGGCAGGCGTTGACCCGAAAGCGCGGCGCGATTTCTGGGAGGAGATCCACAAGCTCGCCGCCGCCGGGTTGACGTTTCTCATCACCACGCATTACATGGATGAAGCCTCGCGCTGCCATCGCCTCGGCTACATCGCCTACGGAAACCTGCTCGCGCACGGCACGGTGGATGAGGTCGTAAAGACTGCCGGGCTGACGACGTGGGAAGTGTCGGGCGAAAATCTTTCGGCGCTCGCGGATAAAATCCGTGGACTGCCGGGCGTCGAGCAGGTCGTCGCGTTCGGCACCACGCTGCACGTCAGCGGGCGTGATGCGGAAAAATTGCGCGCGAGCGTGGCACCATTCATGTCAGGCGCGCATGGCTGGACGATAATTGAATCGGGCCTGGAAGACGTGTTCATCAGCCTGATGGAAACCGCGAAGGACAATTTCTCGTGAAAACTTTTAATTATTGTAGCAGCCGATGTAAGTCGGCTCATTTTAGTTTTTTCAGGGCAGTCAGAGCCAGCTCACGCTGGCTGCCACCGATAACATGAGCTTCAACCTCCAACGGTTCTGGGCGGTCGTCGTGAAGGAGTTCATCCAGATGCGACGCGACCGGCTCACGTTCGGGATGATGGTCGGCATCCCGATGATCCAGCTCATCCTGTTCGGCTACGCCATCAACTCGAATCCCAAGCACCTGCCCACGGCGGTTTATGCGGCGGACAACAGCCCGTTCGCGCGCACCATCGTCTGGGCGCTGCGCAACAGCAGTTATTTTGACATCACCCGCGAAGCGCACAGCACGGCGGAGATCAAAACCATGCTGGCGGAAGGGGAAGTGCAGTTCGCAGTGACCGTGCCGGTGGATTTCTCGCGGAAGCTGCTGCGCGGCGAAAAACCCAGCCTGCTGCTCGAAACCGACGCGACCGATCCGGCGGCGGTAGGCTTTGCCACGGCGGCGATCAATGAATTGACGTTCTTCGTGCTGAACCACGACCTGACCGGGCCGCTGGCAAAATTGCGCGGCACTTCACCGCCGTTCAACCTAATTGCGCATCAGCATTACAATCCTGAAAGCATCACCCAATACAACATCGTCCCCGGACTCATCGGCGTGATGCTGACGATGACCATGATCATCATCACCGGCCTGGCCATCACGCGCGAACGCGAGCGCGGCACGATGGAAAATCTCCTCTCCACGCCCGTGCATCCCGGCGAAGTCATCATCGGCAAAATCATTCCCTACATCATGGTCGGCTATGTGCAGGTGACGCTCGTGCTGCTCGCGGCGAAATTCCTGTTCGACGTGCCGTTCATGGGCAGCGTGCCGCTGCTCGTGGCGCTGACTTTCCTGTTCATCGTGGCGAACCTCGCGGTGGGCATCACCTTTTCAACCATCGCCAAAAACCAGTTGCAGGCGGTGCAGATGGCCTTCTTCTTTTTCCTGCCGTCGCTGCTGCTGTCCGGTTACATGTTTCCATTTCGTGGGATGCCCGGCTGGGCGCAGGACATCGGCGAATGCCTGCCGCTCACGCATTTTCTCCGCATCGTGCGCGGCATTTTGCTGAAGGGAAACGGGCTGGCGGAATGTGCGTCCGACCTGTGGCCCATTGCGCTGTTCGTGGCCGTGGCGCTGGCCATCGCCGTCAAACGCTACCGGCAGACGCTGGATTGACCGTAGGTGAGCGGTGCTTGCTTAAGCGGACGCTGGCGCAGTAAACGCTGGCAATCAACCAATGTTATGCCGGAGCGATTTTTGCCCGCTCGTTGCCGCTGGGATCCCGGAAATCGCTAAGGCGGCCTTTCTTCAAGGAGCCATCCTGTAGTTTCAACACTATCTGCGGCGGCCAGCCGTCCCGGGCTACGGTCACGCTTTCCACGACACCCACGGCGCGGGAAATTTTGTGAACCATGATTTCGCCGAGAAAGCCTTCGCCGGTGGCGGGAATTTTTGTTTTGCCCATGCCGTCAGTATGGCGGAAAAACCCGGCGCGTTCAATGTCTGAATGCAGGCCGGGATGCAGCGCGAGAATCGCGATTGGCGCGGCGGATTCGCTATTGGCCCGGTCCGGCGGGCGCGCGGAGCAATTTCGCCACCGCCGCCTGCGCGAAGACCACGTCCGGCGTGCGTTGCAGCGCCTCGTCGTAGTGGCGCGAAAAACCTTCGCCACCCTCGGTCGCGACGAGCAGCGCCCTGGCCTGCGACACCAGCGCGTCCACGCCGTCCACGGTCAACGGCTCTTTCGCATCCAGCCGTTCATCCATCGCGGTGATCAGCCGGGTCATGGGGCTTAACCAGGCGAACCACGGGTCGCTGGTGAGCAGTTGGAGGAAATGATACGGCGACTTTATTTTGCCGAACGTGGATTCATAGCTGATCCGTTCGGATTCCAGCAGCGCCTTGTGCAAAAGCAGCAGCGCCTCGCGCAGCGCGGTCAGGCGTTGCCGGAGGCCGGCGGGTTCCGGGCCGGGCGGGATTGGTTTTTCCGGTTTCACGATACGGGGAAGCATATAATCCCATCGCGCAGTCCGCGATAAAATCCCGCAGCCGGTTCAACGCGCAGATGCAATGATTCTGGCAGGTTTCCGGCGGCTTCGCGGCTTGGCGCTTTTGCGTTGAATTCCCAGTTTTCCGGCTAAACTTGCAAATTGGCCGGTTTTCGGTTCTCCTTTGGCAAGATGTGGCAAACCTTTAGGCGTTTGGTTGTATTCGGAAGTCTGCTGGTCGTGTCGGTCTGCGTGGCCTCGGAGTCCGCCGAGGTCAATCTCGACTATGTGGCGCAACGCGCGCTGGAACGGGCGAAGCATGCGTTTCACTCGCCGCGCGCCGACCTGCCCAAGGTGTTGCAGCAGGACAATCTCGACTACGACAAATACCGCGACATCCGTTTCCGGCGTGACCGCGCGCTGTGGACGGCGGACAGCCTTCCGTTTCGCGTCGAGTTTTTTCATCCGGGCTATCTGTATCAGGAGCCGGTCCACATCTATGAATTCACGCTGACGCATGTCCAGCCGATCCGTTTCGTGCAGGACTTTTTCGACTACGGCAAGCTCGACATCGCCAGTCAGATTCCTTCCAAGACCGGCTATGCGGGTTTCCGCGTTCTGTATCCGCTGAACAAGACGAACCAGCTGGACGAACTCGGCGCGTTTCTGGGCGCGAGTTATTTCCGGCTGCTCGGCAAGGACCAGCGTTACGGCTTGTCCGCGCGCGGGCTGGCATTGGATTCGGGCGAAAGCGGACGCCCGGAGGAATTCCCCATCTTCACCGACTGGTGGCTCGGCAAACCCCATAATGACGACAACGAACTGCGGCTCTTTGCGATTCTCGACAGCGTGAGCGCAACGGGCGCGTTTGAGTTTCTCATCCGCCCCGGCGAGACGACCATCTGCAACATCGAAGCCGTTTTGTATCTGCGCGAAACGAACAAGGTTCACGCCGTGAATCCCAGGCGCCTGCCCCTCTCCACCCTCGGCCTGGCGCCGCTGACGAGCATGTTCTGGTTCGGCAAAAATTCCGAACACAGGCCGGATGATTACCGGTCCGAAGTCCATGACAGCGACGGCTTGCTGGCGCGCATGGGCAATGGCGAAGTGCTGTGGCGTCCGCTTAACAATCCGCCGGTCATGCGTCACCAGATTTTCTCCGCGCCGAACATCAGGGGCTTCGGCCTGATGCAGCGCGAACGCTCTTTCGCCGCGTATCAGGACAGCTTCAACCCGTATCATCTCGTGCCGGGCGTGTGGGTCGAGCCGCACGGCAACTGGGGCGATGGCGACCTGCATCTGGTGGAACTGCATTCCGGCTTCGAGGGACTGGACAACATCGTCGCGTTCTGGGATCCGAAAAACAAACCCGCCCCGTTGCAGCCGTATCGTTTTGGCTACACGCTCTACTGGACGCGAGAGACCGACCTGAAACTGTCCGAAAACAAAGCCGTGTCCACGCGCACGGGCCTGGACTTGAGCTGTCAGGATTGCCGGCAGGTCGTGATTGATTTCGCCGGGCCGAAACTCGATTCGCTGACGGAAAACAGCCCGCCTGTGGCCATCGCCAATTGCAGCCCGAACGCCGTGATCCTCAACAATCAGGTCACGCGCAATCCCTACCTCAACACCTGGCGCGTGATTTTGAAAATGCAGCCCAAGCCCGGCAACGTTGATCCGGTGGACCTGCGCTGCACGTTGCAGCAAGGCACGAACACGTTGAGCGAAACCTGGACCTACCAATGGAGTCCGCCGTGAACCCCGCGATTTTGCCGGATGAATCCGGCCAGCTCGCCGGCCGTCCGCTGGAAGAATGGAACGCCGCCTACGCGAAGGTTGAAAGTTATTTTCATGCGCTCCGCATCCGCAACAAACCGCTCCTCGGCCAGCTCGTTCTCCGCGTGCTGGAACGCGCCCAGCGCCGCGCCTCCGCCGAACTCAACGCCCCCGCCACGCAGCTCGCCGCCGAGGAGATGGACCGCATCGTGACCGAATGGTTTTCCGAAGTCTTGCAATCGCCGCCGACCAGGGCCGACCACACCCTTTCCACGCGCGGACGGCTCGCATTGCTCCTCGCCGACATGCCGGGCAAATGGCAGGATCAATTTCTGCGCCCCGGGCCGTGGCCGGAGGAATTCACCAGCGCCATGCGCGAAACTTTTTTGCGCGCCGGGCCGGACTTCCAGCTCTCCAAAATGACGCCGCGCCCGCTGGACCTCGGCCCCATCACCACGCTGACCAATCTGGGGCGGATGCCCTATTTCCGGATGGCGCTGGCGTGGACGATTTTCGCGCTGCTGCTCGTCGGAATTTTCATCCTGACGCATCGCTGAAACCATGCCGGGACAACCGCCAACCATCCAGGCCGCGCCCGTCTTCCGCGTCGAGCGCGGCTGGCGCGTCTTCATTTTTTATTCCTGCGCGCTGCTGCTCACCGGCCTGGTTTCGCTGATTTTTGCCGACCTGCTCTGGCGCACCGGCTGGTCGGCGTCGCGCACCGTGCTGTTGATTCTCTTTGTGATCCTGTTTTTGTTCACGGCCATCGGCTGCATGCACGGCCTGTTTGGATTTTTCCTGCGGATGCGCGGCGACCGTCGCCGCCTCACGAACCTGAAAAATTACCGCGACCAGGACATTGGCGGCATCAGCACCGCCATTGTTTTCCCGATCTACAACGAGGACGTGGTCCGCGTCTATGAAGGCCTGCGCGCGACTTTTCAATCGCTTGAAAAAACCGGCCAGCTCGAACATTTCGACTTTTTCATCTTGAGCGATTCGACCGACCCGGACAAATGGGTCGAGGAGGAACGCCGCTGGTATGACTTGATCCGTGAACTCGATGCGCTCGGGAAAATTTATTACCGCCGCCGCCTCGTCAACGAAGCCCGCAAGAGCGGCAACGTGCGCGATTTTCTCAACGCCTGGGGCCGACGCTACCGCTACTTTATTTGCGCCGACGCCGACAGCGTCATCCGCGGCGAAACACTTGTGGACCTGGTGAAATTGATGGAAGTCCATCCGACCGTCGGCTTGATCCAGACGGTTCCGGCGCTCGTGAACGCGGAATCGCTGTTCGGTCGCATCCAGCAATTTGCCAACCGCCTTTACGCGCCGATCTTCATCACGGGGCTGAACTACTGGGCGCTTGACCTGGGAAATTATTGGGGGCACAACGCCATCATCCGCACCGAGCCGTTCATGCAATGCTGCGACCTGCCGCAACTGCCCGGCCTCAAACCGTTCGGCGGCCAGATTTTGAGCCACGATTTCGTCGAGGCCGCGCTGATGCTGCGCGAAAACTGGGAAGTCTGGTTCGCCCATGACCTTGAAGGCAGCTACGAAGAAGCCCCGCAGGCATTGATCGAAAACGCGCAACGCGAACGCCGCTGGTGCCAGGGCAATCTGCAGCACGCGCTCGTGCTGTTCACCAAGGGACTGCGCGGCGTGAGCCGGCTGCATTTGATTCTCGGCATCTGCGGCTATCTCGCCGGGCCGCTGTGGCTCGCGTTTCTGATCACCTTCAACTGGATTTACTGGTATCAAAAATTCACCGGCCTCTCTGACATTCCCGTGCAGGCCTTCACCCCGTATCTGGCGAACTGGAGCGGCACCGCCCACGCGCTGCTGATTTTCGTCATCTGCATGGTCGTCATCATGCTGCCAAAAGTTCTCGCGCTGATTGATCTCGCGAACGACTGGCCGCGCCGCCGCGCCTATGGCGGACTGGCGCGCGCAACGGCCGGCGTTATAGGCGAAACGATCTTCTCCACGCTGCACGCGCCGCTGCTGATGCTCTGGCACACGCGGTTTGTCGTCACCAATCTGCTGGGCATCAGCGTTGGTTGGGCGACGCAAAAACGCGCCGCCGACGGCACGTCCTGGCTGTATGCGGTTCAACGGCACTGGGGCCACACGCTGATCGGCGGCGTGTGGGGCGCGTTCATGTGGGAGCTGGAACCGACATTGTTCTGGTGGTTCACGCCGGTGCTGGCGGGCATGGCGTTGTCCATTCCGTTGAGCGTGCTGACCAGCCGCCGCAGCCTCGGGGCGCGCGCCAGAAACGCCGGACTGTTTCTGACGCCGGAAGAAACCAAGCCGCCGGCGGAAATCATCTCCCTGCGCTCGCATCTGAAAATCCACGAACTCACCGACGACCCCGCCCCGCCCCGCGCGCACGCCGGCCTGGCCGAGGCCATTCTCGATCCTTACCTCAACGCCATCCACGTCTCGCTGCTGCGCGAGAAACAGCTAAACCCGGTTTATGCCGAACATTTTTCCAATCTCGGCGTGGGCAGCGAACCAGTCCAAGCCCTGGGTGAAAAGTTGCTGGCCGAAGGGCCGGATAAACTGACCGGGCCTGAACGGATGCTCGTCATGGCCGATCAACGGCTCATGGTCTGGCTGCACCAGCAATCGTGGCAGCGCTCCGGCGAATCGCTCGCCCCCTGGTGGCGCGCGGCGATCCTGGAATTCAGCCGGCGGGATTAGAAAATTTTTAACCGCCGATGAACGCCGATTGACGCTGATAAATTTCCAGCGCAAACTCATTTGCACATGCCGAGCCTGACCCTCAAGCCCACACACAAGGCCGTAACCGCCTATTACGACTCGCTCGCCCAATTCGCCAAACTCGGCGTCAAACACGAAACCGCCGTCCGCTCCGCCTTTCAGGAACTCCTCGAACACTGCGCCCGCCAGTTCGATTGGAAGCTTGTCCCCGAATACCGCATCAGGCGCAAAGGTCAGGCCGATGCCTCCGCCGACGGCGCGTTGCTCGACAATTACGGTTTGAATCACGGCCTCTGGGAAGCCAAGGATTCCGCCGACGATCTGGCCAAGGAAATCAAGCACAAGTTTTCCATCGGCTATCCCAGGCAGAACATCCTTTTCTGGCAGCCCGACCGCGCCGTGCTTTACCAGAATGGCGAACTGCATTTCGAGGCCGATCTGGGCGTGGCCGACAACCTCGTCAAAGTCCTCACCCTGTTTCTGGAATTTGCGCCGCCCGCAATCGCCGAATGGGAAAAAGCTGTCGAGGAATTCAAAGACAAGGTGCCGCAGATTGGCGCGAGCCTGAAAACCCTCATCGAGAAGGAGCGCCAGACCAGCAAGAAGTTCATCGCCGCCTTTGAGGACTTCTGCTCCCTCTGCCGTGGCTCGCTCAATCCGAACATTTCCATCGAGGCCGTCGAAGAGATGATCATCCAGCACATCCTCACCGAGCGCATCTTCCGCAAAATTTTCGACGTGGCGGATTTCATGCAGCGCAACGTCATCGCGCTGGAGATTGAAAAAGTTATCGGCGCACTCAATTCCCGCTCCTTCAGCCGCGACGATTTCAGCAAGAGCCTGGAGCACTTTTACGGCGCGATTGAGAACGCCGCCGCCACCATCACCGACTTTCACGAGAAGCAGAACTTCCTGAACACCGTTTATGAGCGCTTCTTCCAGGGCTTCTGCGTAAAGGTGGCCGACACGCACGGCATCGTTTACACGCCGCAGCCGCTCGTCAACTTCATGGTCGCCAGCGTGGAGAAGATTCTGACGGCGGAGTTTGGAAAAACGCTCGCGGACAAGGATGTCCACATTCTCGACCCGTTCACCGGCACCGGCAATTTTATCGTCAACCTCATGCGGCACATTCCCAAGTCCGCGCTGCCGCACAAATACGCGCACGAACTGCACTGCAACGAAATCATGCTGCTGCCGTATTATGTCGCCTCGATGAACATCGAGCACGCCTACTACGAGGCCACCGGCAAATATGAATCGTTTGAAGGCATCTGCCTCGTGGACACGTTTCAGACGGCGGAGTCAGACCAGAATGAATTTGGGTTTTTCAACGAAAAGAATTCCGAGCGGGTCAGCCGCCAGAAAAAAGCCCCCATCCGCGTGGTCATCGCCAATCCGCCTTACAACGCGGGGCAGGCCGATGAAAATGACAACAACAAAAACCGCAAATACCCGGCGCTGGACCGGCGCGTGAGCGTGACTTACGGCGAAGCATCCAAAGCCACGCTGCTCCGCAAGCTGTCCGATCCGTATGTGAAAGCCATCCGCCACGCCAGCGACCGCATCGGCGAAAGCGGCATCGTTTGTTTCGTGAACAACAACAGCTTTGTGACCGAAAAAACCTTTGACGGAATGCGGAAGGAGTTGGGGAAAGATTTTGATTTGATCTACGTTCTCGACCTCGGCGGCAACGTGCGGAAGAACCCAAAACTCTCCGGCACGACGCACAACGTCTTTGGCATCCAGGTCGGCGTGAGCATCAATCTTTTTGTTCGCAAACCAAAAGCAAAACAGTAGATTACCGCCATGAGCGTGGAACAAATCGAAAAGACGCTGCTGGAACTGCCGACCGAGGAACGCCGCCAGTTCGCTGATTGGTTCTTCCAGCACGAAAACGAAATCATCGGGTCGAACGCCGATGAATATATCCATCCCTCGGTCAAGGCGGAGCTTCTTCGCCGGCTCAAGGAAGTGGAGGAACATCCCGAATTGCTTGAACCGTGGGATGGCACCCTGAAGCGCGCCCGCCAGCAGCTTGATGAATTTCGCCGTTCACAAAACCAGCCTCGCTGAATCCGACGCGGCGGAGGCCGCCATCTGGTATGAAGCGCAGACGCCGGGGACGGGTGGCGATTTCCTCGCCGAAGCGGAAGCGGCCATCGCCAGCCTCGAACGCCACGCCTTGCTTTACTCCGTCCGTTTTGCGCGCGTCCGCTGCCTGCGGTTGCGTCGGTTCAAAGATTACGGCGTTTATTATGTGATCCGGGGCAATGAAGTCTCCGTGCTGGCCGTCCTGCATGGCACGCGAGAAATCGAGAAACTTGTCTTGGGCAGGAAATCCAATGGCTAAAATTCTTTATCACGTTGTGCCGGGCGACTGGCGCAAGGAGCAGAAATACGCCTTTCTCGAAAAGGCTGGTTCTATTGACGGCGTCAAATGGCAGAAGCTTGACCCCGATGACCGGGGCAACTGGATCACCAACGACACCGACGAGGAGTTTGAGGCTTTCCTGCCCATCGGCAGCAGGGATGCCAAAGCGGGCGCCAGTGTGCCGACCATTTTTCGCACCTACTCGCTGGGCGTTTCCACCAACCGCGACAGCGTGGTTTATGATTTTGACGCGAAACGGCTCGCCAAGCGGGTTGAGCAATTTGCCGACGATTACAATGCCGAACTGCATCGCTGGCAGAAAAAGGGAAGACCGACGGATATTGATAATTTTGTCAGCTATGAAAAAGTAAAATGGAGCGAGACTCTTAAGCGCCATCTCACCGATGAAGTTGAAGCGGAGTTTTCAGCGAAACGGATTTGTAAATCACTCTATCGGCCGTTCACCGAACTTTCACTTTTTTACGAAAAGCTTTTTATTGATCGCCCCGGTGCTTTTGATGAATACATTCCAACGCAGAAAGCGGGAAAGGAAAACCGTTTGATTTGTGTTCCGGGTTCAGGTGCATTTCGTCCATTTCACACGGTTTGTGTTCGAGGCATGGTTGGAATGGATTTTATTGATAAGACCCAATGTTTTCCGCTGTTCACCTATTCCGAGGACGGCAAGCACAAGCAGGAAAACATCACGCCCAAGGCGCGGACGTTGTTCCGGATTTTTTATGATGACGACGGCATCACGGCGGCGGACATCTTTCATTACGTCTATGCCGTGCTGCATCATCCCGCCTACCGCGCCCGTTTCGCCGAGAACCTGAAACGCGACCTCCCGCGCATCCCGTTCGTGGGCGTGGTGGGGCGCGTCAGTCCCCTGCGCGCCGGGCCTTCAAGATCACCCGACGGCGCGCACGGAGTGACGCGCCCTACCTTTTATCCGCTCGCCGCCGTCGAGAAAATGCTGGGCGACGCCACGCCCGATCACGATCCCCAAGCCAGCGCAGAACTATTCCACGCCTTCGCCGCCGCCGGAAAAAAACTCGCCGAGCTGCACGTCAATTACGAATCCGCCAAGGAATACAAATTGAAGCGGCAGGAGAACAAAGAGGTCAAACTGGACTGGCGTGTGGAGGCGATGAAGTTGAGCAAGGACAAGGCGAGCCTGTTTTACAACGATTTCCTGACCTTAAGCGGCATCCCGCCGGAAGTATTCGACTACAAACTCGGCAACCGCAGCGCGCTGGAATGGGTGATTGACCAATACCGCGTCTCCCGCGACGAAAAGGGAAACATCGCCAGCGACCCGAACCGGATGGACGACGAGGAATACATCGTGCGCTTGATCGGGCAGGTGATTTCAGTAAGTTTGGAAACGCAAAAGCTGGTCAGTTCATTGCCACCAGTTATGTTTGAATGAAGCGACATCCAACATTTGAGCAACTGCGCGAACACCAGGAACTGTCGGTCATCTACCCCGACAGCGAGCGACGCTTCCGCGTTTCCCTGCGCAGTTGGGGCGGCTGCATGTGGGCCATTCGGGTTTACCCGGATCAGCGGCAAGCTTTGGACTCCACCAACCCCTTTGTCACTGCCCACCGCCTCATGGAACGCGCCACGATAGAACAATGGTTGGAGCGACTCCGGTTGTTGCGGATTGGCGGGGAAGAAAGCTGCCGCCAGCTTACGACGGAGAAATCTGTGGCTAAACATTTTTACAGAAATTCCAACACGCGCTGCAATTCTGCGTCCGTGTTGTAGAAATGCGGCGAGAGGCGGATGTAGTCCTGCCCTTTGCGGTCGCTCCGCAGCGACGCGATGACGCCGGCTTCCGCCAGTTTTTTGTGCAGGGGCGCAGGGTCTTTGCCCGGCTGGAAAAAGGTGACGATCCCACTGGCGTTTTCCGGCTTTGCATCCGCATTCAAAACCGTGAAGCCCTTCGCCGTCAACGCCGGCACGAGCAGCGCGCGTTTGCGGAGCAGTTCGGCGGCGATGTTTTCCACGCCGATTTCCGCCACGAGTTCCAGTGAAGCGATCAGCCCGACCACGCCAAGCAGATTGTGCGTGCCAGCTTCGTATTTGGTGGCGTCGTTGCGGAATTCGATTTTTTCCTGCGCGACAAAATTGGGATTCTTCACATTATGCCAGCCGTAGATGGGCGGATTTAATTTTTCCTGAATTTCGCGCCGCACATAAAGCACGCCCGCGCCGCACGGGCCGAGCAGCCATTTGTGCGCGTCGGCGGCCAGAAAATCCACATGCTCCACCGTGGTCGGAAATGCGCCCATCGTCTGGATGGCGTCAAGGCAGAATAAAATCCCGCGCCCGCGCAGATATTTTCCGATGGCCTGATGTTCGAGCCGGTAGCCGCTGATGAAATGGCACGACGCCAGCGCGACGAGCCGCGTGTTTTCATCCACCTGCCCCATTACATCAATGGTGCGGATGACGCCGAGGCCGCGCGTGTTGATCAGGCGCACCTGGACGCCTTTGGCGGCGAGCGCCATCCACGGATAAACATTCGACGGATAATCGTCGTGATAAATCAGGATGTTGTCGCCCTTGCGAAAATTCAATCCGGCGGCGACAAAGCTCAAACCCATCGAGGTCGGCCCGACAAGCGCGACTTCCTCGCTCTGGCAGTTCAGCAATTGGGCCGCAAGTTTGCGTGCGTCCTTCAGGCGGTGGAGCATGAAGGCTTCCTGATCGCCCAGCGTTCCCTGCGCGGCACAGGCGGCAACGGCTTCAGCGACGCGGTGCGGCAGCGGACAGACGCCGGCGTGCGCGAGAAAAATTTTGTCGCGCGCGACGGGGAATTCTTGGCGGCGCAATTCTTCATTGGTCAGGATTTCATTGAGTGTCATGGGGCAAAGGTAATTTTCAACGGGTCAAAGCGGAATTAAAATCCGCCGGTGATGGTGGAGATCTGGTTGAAGTAACCGATCCAGAACTGGATGACGTAGTAGGCAACCATCGCGGCGACGAGCGCGTAGATGAGGCGCGGCATCCATTGCGCGAAGGCGTGGAGCTTGTGCGCGCCTTCCTCCTGATAATGCGCGTAAAGGCGGCGCAGGGTTTCATCCAGCTTGCCGCTGACTTCGCCGCTCGCGTAAAGATTGGCGAACAGGTCGGGAAATACGGAGTGTTTTCGGATTTCTTCAGCGGGCGTCTGTCCGGTGACAACCCTTGGTTTCATGGATGCCACGGCGCGAGCCAACGCCGGTGAACCGCTCGCCTTGCCCGCCAGATCCCAGGCTTGAATGATGTTCACGCCAGCACTGATGAGGGCTTCGAGCGCGGCCGAGAACCGGGCGAGCGCGAGAAAGTGCCGCGCCTTGCCCAGAAGCGGAATCCAGCGCAACAAAGATTCGACCAGTGCGCGCCAATTTTCCCCGTGCCGGCTTTGTGTGGCGTAAATGATGAACGCGGTCGCCAGATAAAGCGGGGCGAGCGCGAGCGCCGCCTTGACCAAAAACAACGGGATCAGATTGGTGTTGAACTGCGATTTGGCGAATGGAAGCACGATGATGAAAACCAGGACGGCAAAATGAACCAGCCCGACCGGATACATGAGCTGGGAAATCATCTGCTTCGTGATTCGGGCCTGGTCGTTGTAATAATCGGCGAGCAGGCGGAAGCAGGCATCAAGCCTGCCGCTGCGTTCGCCGGCGTCAATCAAAGCGATGTCAAATTCCGGCAGCCAGGCGTCCAGTTGCTGCAACGATCCGGCAAGCGTGCGGCCTTGCGCAAGTTCGTCAAGCAGGCGTTGGATCGGTTCGCGGAAGGAGCGGGCGGGCGGATTGCGCTTGATCTGTTCCAGCGCTGGCAAAACGCCGATCCCGGCAGAAGTAAGCTGGGCAAGCTGATGATAGAACTCGGCACGTTGCGCAAACTGGCGGGGCGTGATGATTAACGACATAACGCCCGCCGCCGGACTCAAACCGCGACGCGGTCGAGGCTGGCCTTGAGGTCGCGCTTGCTTTTGGCGCCGACCATCTGCTCGGCGACTTCGCCTTTGTTGATCAGCAGAAGCGTGGGGATGGCGCGGATGCCGTATTTGGTGGCGAGCGCCTGCTGCTCGTCAATGTTGACCTTGCCGATTTTGACCTTGCCGTCGTATTCGTCGGCGAGCTCGTCAAGGAGCGGCGCGATCATTTTGCAGGGGCCGCACCACTCGGCCCAGAAATCCACCAGGACAGGCGTGGCGGATTGAAGAACTTCTTTTTCAAAATTCTCCTGCGTGAGTGCTGAAATCAAAGGCGATGCCATAGGTCAAATGAGATAATTCAGTGCTGATGACCAAGATTATGAATTCAGCGCGTCGTTGAGAATCATCATCATCCAAACGGTGAGGCCAACCGCAGCCAGACCAACAACAGCGGCGGCAATGGCGAGGATTTTGTCGAGCGGACTGATATTCGACGCAACAGCGGGCCTGGCAGCCGGACGCGGCGCGGCAGATTGGGGGGCGGCAGGCGCAGCCGCAGCGGAACGGGCACCGGCGGCAGGTGTGGCAGAACTCCGCAGCGCAGGAGCGCCGGGCACCGGCGGTGCTGGAGCCATTGGGGCTGCGCTGGATGCGCCGGTCGGACCGCCAGGCGGCAACGTCGGCAGCTTGATGGTCGGCGCAGCGGTCGGTTTCGGCGGCAAATTGATGCGGACGGTTTCTTTTTTTGGCTGAACGCGGCCGGTGGATTTTTTCAACGGCTCTGCGCCCACAGGTGCGCCCGGATTGATTGGAGGAATGTCGGCCATAAATTTGATTCTGAAGATAAGGTTCGCCCGGCGGCTGTCAAATTTAATTCTAAAAGAAAAACCGGGCGGGCGGAATCCACCAGCCCGGCCAAAGGGAGTGATTTATCGGCGTCTTAAGTTTTTTCCTCGATCAATTCGCGCCGCGCGCCGCCGAGAAGTTGTTCGACAAAGGCGGTGGAATAAACGCCGCGCCGGAAATTCGGATCCTGCATGATGGCCTGCTGGAAGGAAATGGTCGTTTTGATGCCGGAGATCATGTATTCGCCGAGCGCGCAGCTCATGCGGTCAATGGCTTCGCGCCGGTCTTTGCCAAAGGTGATGAGCTTGCCGATCATCGAATCGTAGGTCGGCGGAATCGTGTAGCCGGCATAAGCGTGGGTGTCCACCCGCACACCGCGACCGCCGGGCTGATAATACATTTCCAGACGACCGGGGCTGGGACGAAAATCGTCAAACGGATCCTCGGCATTGATGCGGCACTCGATGGCGTGACCTTTCATTTGAATATCACTTTGCGAATGTTGCAGCGGTTCGCCCGCCGCGATCAAAATCTGGTAACGCACCAGATCAATGCCCGTGACTTCTTCCGTTACAGGGTGCTCGACCTGGATGCGCTTGTTGACTTCGAGGAAATAATAATTGCCGTCGTTGTCCACGATGAATTCGACCGTGCCGGCATTCGTATAGCGCGCGGCCTCGGCGATCCGAACGGCAGCTTTGCCTATTTTATCGCGCAACTTGCGGAATTTATTCTCGAGCAGCGGAGACGGCGACTCTTCGATAAGTTTCTGGTTGCGGCGTTGCACCGAGCAATCGCGCTCGCCCAGATGGATGATGTGGCCTTTATTGTCACCGAGAATCTGGAATTCGATGTGGTGGGGATTCTCAATGAATTTTTCAATGTAAACACCCGAATTGCCAAACGCCTTTTCCGCCTCGGTGCGTGCCGTGTGATAACCTTTGACAAGTGAAATATCATTGTGCGCCACGCGCATTCCACGTCCGCCACCACCAGCGACAGCTTTGATCATCACCGGATAACCGATGCGTTTTGCGATGACCAGCGCGTCTTTTTCGTTCTCTACGACGCCCTCGGAACCGGGCGGCGTCGGCACCCCGGCTTTTTTGGCAAGCGCACGGCTGACGGCTTTGTCTTCCAACGCGCTCATCGCACGCGGACTTGGGCCGATGAAACGGATGTTGCAACTTTCGCAGACTTCCGCGAAGTGCGCGTTCTCGGAAAGAAATCCATAGCCCGGATGGATCGCGTCCACATCCGCGATTTCTGCCGCGCTGATGATGCGGTCAATACGGAGATAGCTTTCCGACGCCGGCGCTTTGCCGATGCAAATCGCCTCGTCCGCCATCTGGACGTGCATGGAATTGGCGTCCACCTCCGAATAAACCGCTACCGTGCGGATGTTCAGTTCTTTGCAGGCACGAATGATGCGGACGGCGATTTCACCGCGATTGGCGACCAGAATTTTTTCAAACATGGGCTTTCAGCGAAAGCAGACAGGGTTCAAGCGACGTGCTGCCGCCATTTAGTTCGGACGAACCTTGAATAAAGGCTGGCCAAATTCCACCGGCTTGCCATTTTCGACCAAGACTTGGGTGACAATGCCTTTGACCTCTGATTTGATCTCGTTCATCACTTTCATGGCTTCGATGATGCAAACGACCGTGTCGGCGTTGACTTCAGTTCCGACTTCGGCGTAATTGCCCGCTTCCGGCGATGGTGCGCGGTAAAAAGTCCCGATCATCGGAGATTTGATGTCAATTTCACCCGTTGCCACAGGTTGAAGTGCAGCGGCGGTTGCAACTGCAAGTGATTGTATAACCGGAGGAGCATTGACGACAGCGGGTTCATCATATTGAACGGCCGGCGCACCGCCGTTTAACCCGCGTTTCAGTTTGATTTTTGAATCTTGACGCTCCAGTTCAAATTCCGTGATGGAATTCTTTTTCATCAAATCAATGATGGCTTTGATATCTTTTAAGTCCACAGGTCGTTCTCGTTAAAGTAAAAAATGGTTTTGAATTTTTTCTAAAAACAGCAGCCAAAAACCGGCTCCGTTGAAATCCTCATAAAGAATGGCCGCAGTCTATGGTTTTGAGAGTTAATCGTCAAGAATCAAAAACATCAAATTAAAACCTACGAAAACCGCCTGATTCAGCAGTTGCTTCAAGCATCTTTAACGTCAATGGCCGCCTCAAGACCTAAAATATAGGATTTTTGTCCGAAACCTGTTATCTGTCCCCGACAAACCGGCGCAATCAGTGATTTATGTCTGAACTTTTCTCGGGCATGAACATTGGAAAGATGAATCTCAATTGTCGGCACGCCGCTGGCGGCAATCGCGTCCCGCAATGCAATGCTGGTGTGAGTGTAAGCGGCGGCGTTGATCACAATCGCTTCGAACTTGCCTTTAGCCTGCTGAATCCATCCCACCAGTTCGCCTTCCACGTTTGACTGCCGAAAATCAACTTCTACCTTCAATTCGGCGGCGCGCTCACGCACTTTGCCCTCAATGTCCGCCAAAGTTGTGTTACCATAAATTTCCGGCTCGCGCTGGCCGAGCAGGTTCAGGTTCGGGCCGTTGAGGAATAGAATCTTCATTACGGTCAAAAGGTTAATTTGCCACCGCTGACTTGTCTATTTGATTTCCCGACAGTCCCAGCAAACAGCCCAGCAAGGCAAAAGCCGTCCAAGCCAAAGCCGGAACGTAAAGTCCAAACTCGCCAATCCCCTGAACAAACCAGCCGAGCAGTCCGGCTAAAACGGCAAAGGCCATGGGGCTGCCAAAATTCCAGACGCGCCGTCCAATGATTATCAGCGCCAGCAAAATCCAAGTTGCGTAAAAAATTCCGCCCGGAATTCCCGAATCTGAAAATTGTTCGAGGTAATCATTGTGGGTAAGCCGCGCCATTTCTTCTGCAGGCGATTTAAGTTTTGCGTAAGGCCGCTGGAAAGTGCCCGGTCCGGTTCCAAGCAGCGGATGTCCAACGGCCGTTTGTGCCGCCGCGCGCCAATAATCAAGGCGTGCGCTGGCACTGGTGGCACCGGCGGCAAAATAATTATGGAAGCGAACGGTAAAAACTCCCAAGCCGACCAGCAAAACAATGGTCAATGCCGCCCATTTCAAACGCGCCGCCCATTTCAAACGGAACAAACAAACTCCGCCGAGCGCAATGGCGATGAGCCAGCCAAGTTTTGATCCCGTCCAGAAAAACCCCGCGACTCCCAGAAAAAGGGTCAGCCCTATGACCATCGCCCGAATGGCCGGCCGCAGCCGTTTTGCGCTGTTGAATGCGAACACAAGGGAAACTGGAAACAGCAGCAAAACCGCGCCTGCCAGTGCGTTGGGATAAACGAGCGTGCCGTTGACACGGCCTTTGGCGAACTTGGCGAGGATGGCGGGATTCGCCACATCCACACCATTGGTGGTTATGATCACGCTCTCATGCTTCATTTCCAAAAATATTTCCGGCGGAAAATTCGTCCAGCCGGCGCGTTCGCCTTCAATCAACATTTGGTGACCTTGCGGAAACTCAATGAGCCGCTGATCCACGGCGCGCACAAGGCAAAAGGTAAATGCGGCCAGCACGCCGATCAAAAGCCAGCGCAGCATTGGTTCGCTCCCCAAGACGAGCGCGCCAAGAAAGTAACAGGCCACGCAGCCGAAAAATTGCCAGAGCGTTGTCATGGTCAGACTGGCGTCCACAGTCTTTGTGGCGGAAAATAATTGCCAGCCAAACCATAGCAACGGCAGCAGCCAGAGCCATTGCGTCGTTTGCCAGCGCAGCCTTTTTGCGAATGTCATTAAGGCACCGGCCAGCGCCAGCGGCAGAAAAATCCAGTTTGCCCAGCGGGTCGGCCAGGGATCGTTCAATAAATCAGAAACTGACACCGGGGTCTGAATTTTGCCGTCAAGGATGACGGGGTTGCCGAATTTCCAGATGCAGAGGCCGAGGAAAAGCCCGAACGCGAGCGCGTAACACGCTGTCCCGCTGATTTTTTTCTCGGACGTCATTCGCAATTTTATCCGCTGTTGACTCAAATTAAAAATGCAATTTCAACAGGCTGACTTCCAGCGCAAGAGCTTCCTGCACATTGGAGTGCAGCAGCCGCTGCGTCTGATCCAAAGTTTGCAGATTTTCCAAAGCCTGATGCGGATTGATACGACGGGCGACGATTTCCGCCCCGGAATTATCTGGGAATTTCAACAAATCCCTGCCGGCGGCGAGCGTGTGCAGCCAGACATCGCGCAGCCACCATTGGACGAGCAGCAGCAAATCGGCGCGATGGCGGCGGTATTCGGCTTCGATGGCGGCGGTCAGTTCGTCCTCCCATTTATCGCGCAAATCTTTTTCGATGTCGTCGTATTTTTCGAGCGGCGAGCGGGCGGTGAGCGTTTCACCCGCGCTCGCTCGGATTTCAGCTAGTTTTTGAAGCAGTGTGTCGAGCAACCGGTAGCGGCCGAGCAGGCTTTTTTGTTCACCGGCGGCGAGTGAACCGAAATGTTCGAGCCAGTCTGCCTGCGCCGCGTCAAGCGGACGCGCGCCATCGCCGGAAAAATTCAGGCGCAGGCAGCGTGACAAAATGGTTTCCAAAATCCGCGATGGTTCGGTGGAGAGCAGGATCAAAACGGATTTCGGCGGCGGCTCTTCGAGCGTTTTAAGAAAAGCATTTGCGGCCTGCATATTCAAGCGATCAGCGGCGGCGATGACAGCGACTTTGTATCCTGCCTCGGTCGGCTTAAGCTGGATTTGTTGCATCAAATCACGCATTTGCTCGACGGTGACGATGCGCGACTTGGATTCGGGCCGCGCCCAATGGATGTCGGCGTGGGTTTCGCTGTCAATTTTACGGCAGGTCAAACATTCATCGCAGCAATCGGTGGCGACGCCGGAAATTTTAACCGGATTCTGGCAGTTGAGAGTTTTTGCCAGCATGCGCGCGAGCAATTCCAATTCGTCAAGCTGGTCGCCAGTGAACAGGTAAGCGTGGCCGAGCCGGCCACGGGCAAGCGAACGTTGGAGGAGTTGGACGCCCTGGGTCTGCTTCGGGAGGTTCTTGAAGGCCATGCTTGTTTTGAAAGTATGAACGACAACCCGCCTTCGCTTTGCTACGGCGCGGCGGCTTTTGCCCTTGTTTCGCAACGGGCAAAAGTTGGTGCCGACGGAGGGGGTCGAACCCACACACCCTTACGGATACCAGATTTTGAGTCTAGCGCGTCTGCCAATTCCGCCACATCGGCCACCAAGCCCAGAATATATTTTCTGCAGCGCGTGAAGTAAATAAGTTTCGCTGCGGGAAAAACAGAAAAACGCCGGCCTGGAATTTTCCAGACCGGCGTTGAAACTTCAGGCTTGTTGATCAGAAACCAACGGAAGATTGGGTGCCTTGCTTGGTGATTTCCTTTTCACCTTCCCAAACGGCCAAGCCGGTCTTGGCATCAGTCAGCGAGAGCTGGAAGCTGTAAGTGGATTGGCGGGTGTCGCTGACCCGGGCGGTCAGTTCGATAATCTTGCCGGACAGGGTGAAGTCCGGGGTGCGGGTCACCTTGGTGTCGTTCTTGAACTCATGCTCCTGTTGGATCCCCTTGGCCATCGGGTCTTCAGCCGTGCCGCCCAAACCCATGGTGGTTGTGGTCAAAGCCTTGCCGCTGTCGAGGACGGCGACGCGGATTTTCTTGGTGAGCAAGTCGGTGTCAATCTGCTTGCCAGTATTATTGACGATGCGGCTAATGGCGAGCACGGCGGGCGGATTAGGCACCTTGTCCAATGCGCCGGATGCAAGCAGCTTGCCCGTCATGTCGTTCGCGGCCTGGATATAATCCTGGATGTTGATCTGGCCGAGGCTGACGACGTTATGCTGGTCGCCGGTCTCAACATAGTGGGCATTCGTGCCGGCACAACCGGCTCCGATAAACGGAATGGCGGCGGCCAAGACGGATAAAACAATGGTCTTTTTCATGGGAATGTTTCGGTTAAGGTGATTAGTTTTCAACGAGCTTCAGACGAAAATCTTTGCATGCAGACGTGGGTGCCACCGCAGAGATGAATTTACTTTCCTTGCCCTCGATCGTGCTGCCGATTACTGCCGTGGACAGGGAGTTCATCTGCATGCCGCTGGCGTCAAACCATTCAAATCGGTAGTTGAAGGCTTGATAGGAGCGGGTTTTGTTCAGCAGTTCGACCTGCACCTTGAGCAAGCCGCCGGGCGTCATGGTCTGGTTCACGCCGACGATGGAGACTTTTTTTGCGAGGCTGCCGTCGGTGATCACGCGCGAGTCGGAAACCATCTGGCGCTGGCCTTCCTTCTGGGCGTTCTCAACGGAGTTAACCGAGGTTTTGCAGCCGGACACGGCCAGCAAGCCGGCAACGGAACCAGCGGCCAGGAGCGCGAGTAGAATTTGTTTTTTCATTTTAATTTGATTTGGCTCACCAGCAACGGACTGGTGGCAGTTATGGATTTAACGTATAGGAGATTAACGGTGCCATCAATGATTGTCACTGGCATAATTTGACGTCCATCGGGCGTTTTTAATTCAATTTTTCTATCCGGCGGCGTGGCAATGTGGCAGACCTGAAATTCTTTTGGCAGTGTTGTCCAGGTGCGCTCGTCGGCGATGTTGACGGCGGCCTGGTAAATGGCGGTGCTAATCTGCATGGCCAGGCCGGCCCACGAATTTTGCTGCCCGGTGGCCTGATTCGCGGCATAGGCGGCCACGCCCTTGACGACGGCGGACGCAATCGTTTTGGTGATGACGATGGGCATTTCGTTTTTGAAATCGAGGCCAATGACGCTGTCCATGTCGGCGACCAGCGCCGTGGTTGCGCTGGTGCCGCCGGCCGTCACCGTCAGGCTGGGAACATAATTCCCATGCGGCTTGAGCGTGGGGAAAGCCGCGCCGATATAGGAAACTTTGGTGACGATGATCGGAACGCTGATGCGAATCTGGTCGCGGACGGGCGCACACCCGGTCTCAAAAATCACATAAACCGTCGGCGCCAGCGGCTGGCCGTTGATCAAGCGGTCCACGGTGGCCAGATCCTCTTTGACATAGGTGTTGTCGGGCGCGAACCCGACAACGCGCTCAAATGATTTACGGGCCCGTTCCAGGTCCGAACCATCGGCGGCATCGGTCATGAAAAATAAACCGTCGAGATAAACGGTGAACGGATTGACGTAATCGGTGTAGGCCTTGATGTGGTTGAGGTTTGTAGATGCGTTTTGGATTTGAGCTTGTAACCCCGGATCATTCGCCGCCTTGTCCATCGTCGCCTTGTCCTTGCTCTTCGCAGCTTCTTCCTGAACTTTTTCGATACGTTTTTTATTCACCTCGACCGCGTCCTTCTGACGCTGATAGGCGCGGATCAGTTCCGGACGGGCCTTCCCGGGTTTGCCCAATTCAAGATAATTGAGCGCTTTGTAAGTGTTCAACATGATGCCGTCGTAGGAACGTCCCTCGTAATCCAATTCCGCCTGATTAGACAATAGGGCTCCCGCTTCCTGCCCGACCCGAATCTTGGCCTGCTCTTGGTAGTCGTCAATCTTTGTCTGCGCCTGATCGAAAGCCTTGTTGCTGGCTTCATATTGGCAGTTGGCGCGCAAAATCGCACCCTGCTCCAGCCGCCAGATGACGGTGTCCTTGTTGTTGGCATTGCTCTCGGCATTCTTGGTGGCTTGAACAAGGGCGTTGGTCACATCGCCTTGATGCCAGTATCTGACGGCCGTGTTTTTTTCGTCGTAAGTCTTGCAGCCGGTCACCAAGAAGCCAGCAACCAAGGGAATCATTAACGCATGGAGGCAGGGTTTACCTGCGATTTTTCCGATCAGTTTCAAGCGGATTCCTTGTGATGAATTGGCGGCACAAAGTGGTTCAGAAAATGGTCATTGCGGTTTGCGCAGCACCGCGCCCTTGTCAACGCCCGTATCGTCCAAGATTTCCGCAGTTGAAGTCTTCGGATTGACCTGGGTGATTTTTACTTTGCCCACCTTTACTTCTTCACGGCCCAATGATTCCTTCGTGTCCGGGTCAATCAGTTCTTCCCCGAGCGCAAACACATTGAACATTTCACCAATCGCCACGCCGCCGCCTTCGCCGCGGTTGATCGTGACTTCCTTGTCGCGCCTGGCGATGATTTTCGCCGGGAAAATCACATCGGCAACCCGGTTGGCGATTTTCTGCGCCAGATCGCGCGAGAGGGCGACCATCATTTCGTCGGTCAGATTGCCGTCCTTGACCGAGTAGCTGCGGTTTTCCGAAATGTTCTTGAAGGCGTCGTTGCCCGTCTGGAAATTCGCCGACTCCAGCAATTTTCCCGTGCTTGATTCATAAACTTTTCCAATCGCCGAAAAGCGGAAGACGCGCTTGGTCGAGCTGCGGCCCGTGCCTTCAAACGTGGCCGTCTCGACGTAATCCTGAAAATCGTCCACCGTCGTCACGAGCAGATATTTTGCGCCCGTGAGCTTGCCGGCCTTCGCGGCGGTCTTGGCGTCCACGTTGCCGGACGCGCCGAGGTCCTGCTCCTTGATGACGTCCTTCAGGTCGCTGCGGCCAACCACGTCAAATTTGCGCGTCGCACTCACGCGGTCAATCAACTGGCTGTCCAGAGATTCGATGATGCGCCCCATCTCCAGTTTTTTGTCCGGCTTGACCGAGGCCTCCAGCGATGGCGCCGGCTTGATGGACGAGATGGCGATGGTGGCTTTTTCCTGCGCCGAAGACAGCGCGGGCAGCAACGCGGCTGCGAACATGGCAAAAGTAATTTTACAGAAGGAAAAATTTTTCATGGCAGTTTCTTTGGGTTAAAATTTAATAGAGGCTTTTGTAAACTTTGACGTTTTCCTTGGTGTCCACCCGGTAATGGCTGTTCTTGAAAAACTCCGCAAGGCCGTTAATCCGGTTCACCTCGGCGTCGGTCAGCTTGCGGTTGCTGTCAATCGTCGCCAGGAAATCCGTCGTTTCCTTCCAGCGCGCATAACCCGACGCGCTCATCTGCAGGGCGACGTTCAATTTCTGACCATCGTAGATGTTCACCGTGCGTGACCAGGTGTCGAAGCCTTCGCGCGAGAGGCTCAACTTGTGCAAACCGGGGCGGCTCTTGAAATCACCGGGCGCGGAGCCGATGGCCACGCCGTCAACTTCCACCGTCACATCCATCGCCTGCACGGGGACGGGCTGGCTGGTCACGAGCTTGTTGTCCGCCGAAACGCCGATCGCGGAAACCATGATGGGCTGCTGGCGCGGATCGGTCATCGAGCAGGCGACGTGGAAAGACACCATGTTTGCCTTGGCCACTTCCGTCGGCAACGCCTGCGCGCTCGCCGCAATCGCGCCGGCCAATTGATCCGCAGCGTCATCCAGCAATTCATTGATCACATCACTGCTGTCCGTTTTCAAATCACCGCTGTCGCGGAAATTTTTCTCGGCCAGCACCGTGCTGCCGCGCACCGCACCGCCTTCGTTCGCCTCCACGATTCTGTAGCTGACGCGCAGCTTGTGCGTGGTGTTGACGGTGGCGATGCCGCTGCCGTTGTAAGCTTTCCGTTCCGTGCCGTAACTCGTGATGGCCGGGATCAAGATGTAATCAGCCCCAAGATTTTGCGCCAGGCGGAGCGCCGAGGTGTTGTCGCTTAATGCCTGATCCAGCTTGGTCGTCTCCGATGTCGCCGCAACCTGCACCGTGTCCGACTGCGCCACGTCCAAGTTTGCCGAAGCCTGGCCAGACGACTTTTGGGACTGTTGTTGCATGGCGGCGATCTGCGCCGAATCCTTCCGTCCCAATTCCAACGAAGCCGAGCCTGGGCCGGTCACATCATTGCTGCCCCTGGCGTTCAAGGCGGTGGTCTGCGCGGCGTCCAGTTTCGCCGAGCCGCTGGCGGTGGAATTCTGGCCGGAGGCCGCTCCCGCATTGGCGTTCAAGGCGGTTTGCGACGAGACGTTGACGCCCACGGTGGAATACGATTTCAGCGCGTTGACGGTCACGTCGCGGCTGATGACCGAGTAACCCTTGCCGGCAACGCGGCTGGCCACCAGGTCTTCCAGCACCGGAACCTTGTCGTTGAACTGCACGCCCGCCCGGTTTTCCACGATGATGGCGATTTTACGCAGCGGCACGCCGTTCGTCACAGCTGCGGCGAACAATTGTCCCGCCGTCAGCAAACCGACGGCCAGCAAAAAAGGAAAGAACGTTTTCATAAAATTGACGGAGGGGGGACTGAATTATTTGCTCGGGCTGTTGGTCATTGTCACGGGGGCGACCGGCGGCGGGGCGGGATTGCCCGTAGGTGCCGGCATGTGCGCCGGACGGCCATATTGATCCACCAGAATATCATAGGGCACCTGGATCGTGCGTCCATCCGCCGTGGTTTCCGTGCGCCAGTAACGCACCATGTGATAATCCGGATTGAATGAATTGCCAATGCCACTCGCAGTCCCTTGCACCGCGCCCACGCCGAAACCCGCAACGTTCCCCGCCACGGTGCCGACGCCGTAGCCCACGGCCTGACCCGCGACCGGACCGGGTTGATAAGGGCTTGTGCGCTGCTGGCTATTGGCACAGCCGGCAATCAGCAACCCGCCAGACAACAGGGCAAGACAGGTAAAGATTTCACGATGAGATTTCATAAAAAGTGTTTTGTTTGGGAGCGACCTTGACTATTTGAGGCAAACTTAAATCCTAGCCGCTTTGGGTCAAGAAGATTCTGGCCGACCTTGCCGGGCTGTCCGCAATTTCTGGCCGGAGGAATTTTAATCAGTTGCCGTGCGCCGCCCGGCACGTTTCAATTATCCGCGTGATTGCAAAACGTGTCATCCCGTGTCTCGACGTCCACGACGGCCAGGTCACGCGCGGCGTCCAGTTCGGCGTGGCCGAAAAGGGCGGGCTGAAAAACGTCGGCGACCCCGTGGAACTCGCGCTCCGCTACAACGAGCAGGGCGCGGACGAAATGGTGTTCTTCGACATCACCGCCACCGCGCATGGACGCGGCACGATGGTGGACGTCATCGAACGCGCCGCCGACCAATGCTTCATGCCCCTCACCGTTGGCGGCGGCATCAAGTCTGTTGAAGATATGTATGCCATGCTGCGCGCCGGGGCGGACAAAATTTCCATCAACTCCAGCGCGCTCGCCCGACCCGAAATCATCCGCGAAGGCGCGGAAAAATTCGGCAGCCAGTGCATCGTCGTCTCCATTGATGCCAAGAAAATCGCGCCGGACAAATGGGGCGTGTTCTCACACGGTGGCCGCAAGGATACCGGCCTCGATGCCGTCGAATGGGCCAAGCGCGCCGTGGCGCTCGGCGCGGGCGAGATCGTGCTGAACTCCATTGACGCCGACGGCACTAAAGCCGGGTTCGACCTCGTCATCACGCGGCGCGTGAGCGAAGCCGTGGGGGTGCCGGTGGTGGCCAGCGGCGGCGCGGGCAGCCGCGAACACATGGCTGAGGTGCTGTTGGAAGGCAAAGCCGACGCCGTCCTCGCCGCGAGCATTTTCCATTTCGGCACCTACACCGTCGGCGACGTGAAACGGTTTTTGAAGGAGAAGAATATTCCGGTGCGCCTCTAAAAATGGATACGGAAAAAATAAAATCCGCGCTTGCCGACGTGACGGCCGAGCAAGACCCGACGCTCAAAAGCGCGAAGCTGGCATCGTTGTGCAGCGCGCTGTGGGCGGAACGCGGCGTGGAACTCGTCGTGGTCGGCGGCTCGGCCATCGAGTTTTTGACGGAAGGCGCGTATGCCTCCGGCGACCTCGACATGTGCCACGTTAACAAGGCAACGCTGCCTGTCCAAGAACGCCGGGAAGTCATGGGCTTGCTCGGTGCAAAAGGCGGTCCACGCAATTGGCAGGTGGCTGGAATGTTTGTAGATGTGCTCGGCCCGGCTGAAAGTTTTGCCCGCACACCATTCCGCCGGATAGAAGCGCCTTATGGAGATTTTCTGGTGATGAATCCGGAAGACTTGCTCGTTGAGCGCGTCTTGATGTCATATCACACGGGAGAAAGTAAAACGGCGCGGAACTGCGCGAAAATTCTTATCTCCGTGGCGTTGCGCGGGGAGATTGCAATGAACTGGGACGAAGTCCGGCGGCTTGCGAATCGTCCGGAATATCGTAACCTTCCACAGTGCGTGCAACTCGTGAAAGAAGTCGCCGATGAACTCAAAATCAAAAGTCCCCTGCATCCCGATTGAAGGCTCAATCAGTTGGGCCGACTGGCTCAAAGGCCGTCGCGCCCGCCGCGAGAGCAGCCAGCTCGTTGCGCCCGGCATCAACCGGCGCAAGACCAGTTCCAGCGACCGGCGGTTGAAGAAGCTGTTCAACGGCGAGCGCGGCCTGCCCTTCACGCCTACCGAGAAACTTTGAGGGAAATGAAATCCGTCCTCGCCGCGAGCATTTTCCATTTCGGCACCTACACCGTCGGCGACGTGAAACAGTTTTTTGGCGAAGAAAAACATTCCCGTTCGGTTGTAATGTCGTTATCAAATGGAGAAAATTATGGAAATCAGCAAAAAACCCTGGCCTATTCTGTCCGTTTGCGGATTCAAAAATCGCGTTGATACCAATCCCGACTTTCAACGTCCGGCTGTTTGGAGTCTTGGGCAGAAGCAATTGCTCATTGATACAATTCTTCGCGGCTATGACATTCCAAAGCTCTATTGGCGAAAGATCAGCAAGACTCCTGAAAAATATGAAGTCGTGGATGGCCAGCAACGGCTGCGAACGATATTTGAATTTCATTCCGGCGGGTTCAATCTCGCACGCGATGCTGATGATATTGACGGCATAGTTGTCACCAAGATGCACTATGTAGATTTGCCAGAAGATCTTCGACTCCGGTTTGATAATTACGCACTCGACGTAATTGTGTTGAGTGATACCAGTGAAGATGAAGTCCGAGAAATGTTTCTGCGGCTACAAAACGGAACATCGCTCAAGGCACAAGAAAAGCGCAACGCCATGCCCGGCAAGATGCGTGGCTTCATAAAAGACCTTGCCCTACATCCATTTTTCTCGCGCTGCGGTTTTGCAAACACGCGTTTCACTCACGACCTTGTTGCCGCACAGATAACTGCCATCGAGATAAACGGTGGGCCTTGCCATGTTCGCAATTCAAATCTCAACGCAATGTATGAAACCGAATTAGAGTTTGATTCTGCGGGACAAAAGGCGCGCAAGGTTCGTCGCGTGCTAGAGTATCTTGCGCAAGCCTTCACAGAAAAGACCCCGGAGTTGGAGCGTTACAGCGTTGTGTCTCTCTATGCGTTGGTTTCCCATTGTTTGGAAAAATATGCGATGCAGGGTCGGCAAGATGCGTTGCGTAATTGGTTCATTCAGTTTGAAGGCACGCGTGCAGCACAAGAAAATCTTCCCGCCGACAAAAGCGACCCTGAATTGTTGGCTTACAAAGAACGCACAAGTCACAGCACCGATGCTCAAGACTCGATCCAATGGCGGCATGACTTTTTGCTACGGAAATTTTTTGAAGCCGTGCCAGACATCGAGCCAAAAGACGAGCAAAGACTTTTCTCGCACGAACAGCGCCTTGCGATATTCCGCCGCGACGACAGGATTTGTCAGCTTCGTCTTCGTTGCAACGGTTTGAAATGCGAGTGGGATATGTGGGAAGCTGATCATAAAGTTCCGTGGTCGCAAGGCGGCAAAACCACCGTTGAAAATGGTCAAGTTGCTTGCCCGGAATGTAATTCGGCCAAAGGCGGACAGGCGTAAGATTACCGCTTCCTGCCGTTCGCGAGGGCTTCAAAACCGGCCTGCCCCCAGCGCCGGAGGTGCGGCAGAAAGTAGCCCACGGTGAAACCGTGGGTTAATCGTGCAACAAGCTTTCCAGCCCCGGCAGGGGCGACAGACAATCAACGCAGGAACTTCTTTCGCCCCGTCCGGGGCTTGATTCATTTTACGTTCGTTTCCCACGGTTTCACCGTGGGCTACTTCCGTCCGCCACTCCGCGGCTGAAAACCGGCGCATTCCCATTTGACTCCGCTGGCCGTTGAATTCATTTTCTCCGGCATGGATTTTACCTCGTCCCGCTGGCTGCCCGTGGTGCTGCTGACACTCTCGAACATTTTCATGACGTTCGCGTGGTATGGCCATTTGAAATTCAAAAGCTCGCCGCTCTGGCTGGTCGTCCTCGCGAGCTGGAGCATCGCGTTCTTTGAATACCTTTTCATGATCCCGGCGAACCGCTGGGGCAACTCGGTCTATTCCGTCGCGCAGCTCAAGATCATGCAGGAGATCATCACGCTCTCGGTGTTCTGCGTGTTCGCAATGTTTTATCTGGGCGAAAAGATCCGGTGGAATTACATCGCGGCGTTCGGGTGCATCATCGCGGCGGTGGCGTTCACGTTCTGGCCGCAAAAATAACCACCAAGACACCAAGGCACAAAGCGAACTTTCATCATTTTACTTGGTGTCTTTGTGTCTTCGTGGTGAAAACTGGCTTGGCTATCGCGAAGCGTTCTGTTTAATTGGCCGGGCTTGATGAGAAAATTTCCCGCCTGCGTGGCCGTAGCCGGTGTTGCACACGCGCAAACCAAAAACAACCGCGCGTTGCATGAATCAGCGGTGGTCGGCACTCCGGCACGGCGAAGGCCCGCCATCGCCGCGCTCGCATTTCTGTGCGCGATTTTTCCGCTGGCGGCGTTGGCGCAGGAGCAGCCGTCGTGGGAAATCTGGGCGCTTCATCAATTCATCCCCGAATCGCCGGTAGGCGAGATTGAATTCGACACGGATGGCATCACGGCGCGCGGCACGAACGGCATCTGCATCCGCTATGGCGCGGCAGTGTTGACGGCGGACAGCGCCTCGGTGAACCGCGAGACGGGCGACGCGGTGGCCGACGGCCATGTGCGCATTGAACAGGGCGACCAGATCTGGGTGGGCGACCATATCCGCTACAATTTCAAGACGCACCAGATGGAGAGCGAGCAGTTCCGCACGGGCAAACCGCCGGTGTTCGCAGCGGGCCGGCAGTTGCAGGGCGACATCACCAACCAGACTTACAACGCCCGCCACGCTCTCGCGACGAGCGATGATGTGAGCAGTCCGGCGACCTACATCCGCGCCACCCGCATCAGAATCGTGCCCAACAAACACATCGAGATGTGGAACGCGGTGGTGTTCGTGGAGAAGGTGCCGGTGTTTTATCTGCCGTATTACCGGCGCAACATCGGACCGCACGCGAACAACTGGACGTTCACCGCCGGCGACCGCACTTCTTACGGGCCGTTCATCTTGAACACCTACACCTGGTGGCTGAATGATGCGGTGGACGGCAAGCTGCATCTGGACTATCGCGAAAAACGCGGTTTCGGGTTTGGGCCGGACGTGAACCTGCACCTCGGCCAGTGGGGCAACGCGACGTTAAAGTATTATTACACCCACGACCATGACCAGTATGCCGGCACGAACGGCCTGCCGAACTTCGGCTCGGTGCCCCAGGACCGGCAGCGCGTTTATTTGGGCTGGCAGGCGACCCCCGCCACGAACCTGAACCTGAAGGCGCTCGTGAACTACCAGAGCGACGCGTATCTGGAACATGATTTTTTTGAAAGCGACTATCTGCAAAACCCCCAGCCAAACACGTTCTTCGAGCAGAATAAATACTGGGACAACTGGAGCCTCGACGCGCTCACGACACCAGAGCTGAATAATTTCTTTGACCAGACCGAACGCCTGCCCGACGTGCGGCTCACCGGTTTCCGCCAGCAGGTTTTGAACACGCCGGTCTATTACGACAGCCAGAGTTCTGCCGGCTACTACAAGAAATATTTTGCCAACACGAATGCCCCGACACCGCCCGCCTACTCCGCCGCCCGCGCCGACACCTATCATCAACTGCTCCTGCCGTGGACGTTTTTCAACTGGCTGAACATCACTCCGCGCGTCGGCGGACGGCTGACTTATTACAGCGCTGAATCCGGGCCGGGCGGCACCAATTCAGAAGCCTGGCGTGGAGTTTTCAACACCGGCGTCGGCGCGTCGTTCAAGGCCTCGCAACTCTGGCCCGGCGTGAAGAGTTCCTTCTGGGACATGGACGGATTGCGGCACATCATCGAGCCGTCGGCCAGCTACATTTTCGTGCCGGATCCCAGCAAGGCGCCGGCGCAGTTGCCGCAGTTCGATTCCGCGCTGCCCAGCCTGGGGCTGCTGCCGGTGCAATTTCCCGACTACAACAACATTGATTCCATTGACAGCGAGAATGTGGTCCGCCTCGGCCTGCACAATTCGCTTCAGACCAAACGCGACGGGCAGGTTGACAATCTGGTGGACTGGAATCTCACGATTGACTGGCGGCTCAACCCCAGCGGCACGCCGAACAACCTGGATGAACCGTTCAGCCCGCAGCAGACGTTCAGCGACCTTTATTCCGAGTTCCGGTTCAAGCCGCGCTCGTGGGTCACGCTCGAATCCCAGTCGCGCTTCGACGTGAACATCGGCGACATCAATCTCGCGTTCGACCAGATCACTTTCATGCCGAGCGAACGCTGGAGCTGGGGCGTCGGCTACTGGTATTTGCGTCAGGGCTTCGACGGGTTCACACAGGGCAACAATTACGCCACCACCACGGCCTTTTACCGGCTGGACGACAACTGGGGCTTGCGCGCGACGGAAAATTTCAACATCGAAGACAGCCGTTTGCAGCAGCAGTATTACACGATCTACCGCGACATGCGGAGCTGGACCGCCGCGCTGACGTTCCGCGTGCTGGACAACAGCACCGGCCCGACCGATTACACCTTCGCCTTCACCTTCTCGCTCAAAGCCTCGCCCAGCCACCACGTCGGCGACGACACCGTGGATCCGTATCACCTCGTCGGGGAGTAACTAACTATTGGCAGCGGGCTCTGTGGCTTTGCCCCGGTTTTGCGGCTTACGCGTCAAGCACCGGCAGCGAAAGGCTGAACACCGAGCTTTTGCCCGGCTCGCTCCGCACCTGGATGGTGCCGCGATGTTCCAGGACGATGCGATGGGAAATCGCCAGCCCCAGGCCGGTGCCGTTCTTCTTCGTCGTGAAAAACGGCTCGAACAGGCGGTTCACATTTTCCGGCTTGATGCCCACGCCCGTGTCCTGGATCTGAATCTTCAAAACCCGCCCGCCCTTTTCACTGCCCGCCATTTCCGTGCTGACGGTCAGCGTCCCGTTCGGCCCCATCGCTTCCAGCGCGTTGAGGAGCAGATTCATAAACACCTGCTGCAACTGCGCGTCGTCGCCAAGCACCGTGTCGGCGCCGGCGCGGTAATGCTTTTTGAGCGCGATCAATTTCACGCTGATCTGCGGCCGCAACAGTCGCAGCGAATGATCCAGCACCTCGTGGATGCGGACAGTCTGGAAGGCCGCGTGGTTGGGCGCGGCGATCCGCAGCATCTGCGTGGCGATGGCGTTGATGCGCTTCAGTTCGTGCCGGACGACTTCGCCCAGCTCCGCGTCCTGGTTTTTTTCCAGCAGCAGATCCACGAACGTCTTGATGGCGACCATGCCGTTCTTGATCTCGTGCGCCATGCCCGCCGACAGCATTCCAAGGTTCGCCAGCCGGTCGAGCCGCTGCATCTTTTCAGCAGAAACCGTCGCGGAGTTCCACGAGGCGGATTTTTTCAAGTCGCCGGCTTTGTCTAAACCAAGTGACATAATTAAAAATGCGAAGTTGTGGTTCGACAATGTTCCGCGAGCGGCAAAAATGCAAGTTGAATCGGCTGGAATTCGCGCGGCGAAAGACTACGCTGTCCCTGCCGAATGAAAAAGAACTTTGACCGCATCGAATCCGTCATCGCCGACCTCCGCCGTGGAAAAATGGTCATCGTCGTGGACGACGCCGACCGCGAGAACGAGGGCGACCTCGTCATGGCCGCGCAATTCGTCACGCCCGCCGCCGTGAACTTCATGGCCAAGCACGGGCGCGGATTAATCTGCGTGCCAACGACAAATGAACGGCTGCAACAGCTCGGCGTCGAACGCATGGTCAAGCAGAACCGCGAGGTTTTCCGCACCGATTTTCAGGTGAGCGTGGACGCCGCGCACGGCATCAGCAGCGGCATCAGCGCCGCCGACCGTGCCAGGACGATTTGTGTCATGGCCTCGCCCACCGCCGTGCCGGACGACCTCGTCCAGCCCGGCCACGTTTTTCCGCTGCGCGCCAAATCCGGCGGCGTCCTCCAGCGCGCCGGCCACACCGAGGCCGCCGTTGACCTCGTGCATCTCGCCGGCGCGCGGCCCATCGGCGTCATCTGCGAAATCATGAATGACGACGGCACGATGGCGCGGCTGCCGGCGCTGTTGAAATTCGCCCGGAAACATCGCCTGAAAATTTGCACCATCGCCGACCTCATCGAATACCGCCGCACGCGCGAAAAACTCGTCGAGCAGATTGAAGTCGTGAAGCTGCCGACCGACTACGGCGATTTCGATTTGCATCTCTACCGTTCCAAGATTGACGGCCAGCATCACCTCGCGCTCGTGCGCGGTGACGTTGCCAGCAAGAAAGATGTGCTCGTGCGCGTCCACAGCGAATGTCTCACCGGCGACGTGTTCGGTTCGCGCCGCTGCGATTGCGGCCCGCAACTGCACCAGGCCATGCGGCAGGTGGCCGACGCCGGGCGCGGTGTGATTCTTTACATGCGGCAGGAAGGCCGTGGCATCGGCCTCGCGCCGAAGATCAAGGCCTACAAATTGCAGGAGGAAGGCCTGGATACCGTCGAAGCGAACCTGAAGCTCGGCTACGGCATGGATCTGCGCGAATACGGACTCGGCGCGCAAATCCTCGTTGATCTCGGCTTGAAAACCATCCGGCTGCTGACGAACAATCCGAAAAAAGTCGTCGGGCTGAAGGGCTACGGCTTGAAAATCGTCCAGCAAGTGCCGATCAAAATAAAAGCCAATCCGCACAACGAAAAATATCTGAAAGCCAAGCGGGAGAAGATGGGGCATCTGCTTTAACCACGAATGGACACGAAGCCAACGGGAATGAAAACGCAAGTTTTAAGAGGCTTGGAATTGTTTCTCTTTTTCGTAGCGCTTGCATTTGTAATTCCGCCCGTGCCATCAAATGCTGGTCAAACTTATCGTCCGCTGCCAGCAATGATCATAGGCGTGGTAATTTTACTTTGTTCTCTGCTGTTGGCTCGGAAACGTGGCTCGGAAAATTTGGTGGCCATTCTGCTGAAAATGCTTTTCTACTTGGTTTTTCTGAATTACGAACGTGTCTTTTCATTTTGACTTTTCAGTTCTAAAACCGGTTCGCGCCAGCGGCCGCACATTCGCCATCGCCGCATCGCGCTTTGCCCCGCAGGGGCTTGGGAAATTAGCCAGCCACATTGTGGCTGGTATTGGAAACGAACCGGCAATGTCCTGAAGGGACATCGGACGCGTTCGCTTCCCATCGTCCCTTGCGGGACGCAATTGTTCGCCGACGTTTTTCCAGCCACTGCGTAGCTGGCTAACTTCCGGTGTCGCTCCGCGACGTGCATCTTGGCGAAAATTAATTAGTGTTCCTTCGAGTCCATTCGTGGTAACACCCGCGCCGTCACCTGCACATTCGCCATCGTCGCGGTTGACAATGGCGGACGGCGATTGTTTCATTAAGCGTCATGCCCAAACTTGTCGTCATCTCCAAAGGTCTGGCCGCCACCGCGCACGAACTCGGCGAGAGCTGGGTCACGATCGGGCGCGCGGATGGCAACACCTTCCAGATCGCCGCCACGTCGGTTTCCGGACGGCATTGCGAGGTGCGGCTGCACGGCGATGAACTGGTCGTCCGCGATCTGCAATCCACCAACGGCACGTTCATAGACGACAGAAAAATTTCCGAAGGCGTGCTGAAGCCGGGCCAGACCTTGCGCCTGGGCGAAGTGGAATTGCAACTGGAAGCCTCCGCTCCGGCGGAAGCAACGGGCGGGTCGTTCACCAGCAAGTTGCTGACGACCAAGACCGCACCGGGTGCGTCGAAGCCGGCTGAACCGCCAAAACCCGCGCCAGCAAAGGAGGCCAAGCCCAATCAACCGGAAACCGGCGATGCCTCGGCCAAAAAATTTCAGGTGCTGTTCGTGGACGACAGCATGGCGTTTCTGGAGACGTTCACCGAGCTGTGTTCCGCTTTGTCGAACCAGACGTGGGAAATCCATTCTGCCGCGTCCGCCGACCGTGCGCTCGCCATCATGCAGCAAAGCCCGATTGACCTGGTCGTGCTGGACATCGGCATGCCGATGGTGGACGGCATCCAGTTGCTCGGCATCATCGGCCGGCGTTATTCCGGTGTGAAAATCGCCGTGATGACCGGCAAAGCCACGGAGACCAACCGCGCAACGTGCCTGTCCGGCGGCGCGGAACTGTTCATCGAGAAACCGGTTTCGCCAGATGGCATCAAGATGGTTTTCAACATGCTGAATGATCTGGTTTCATGGACGCATCGCGAAGGTTTCAGCGGCACGCTGCGGCAGGTGCATTTGCAGGAATTGATCCAGATGGAATGCATCGGGCGGCACTCCTCGATCCTGGAAGTCCGCAACCAGCAGATGATCGGTCAGATTTACATCGAGGCGGGCGTGGTCACCCATGCAGCCGTGGGCACGCTGACAGGCGAACGGGCTTTCAACCGGCTGCTGTCGCTGGCGGGCGGCGAGTTTCAACTGAAGCCTTTCAAAGCCCCGCCCCAGCGCACCATCCAGGGCAGCTGGGAAACCCTGCTCATGGAAGCCGCCCGCTGTTTCGATGAAGAAACGGTGGTGATCCACAAAACGCCGGCGGCAGTTCCGGCCAAACCGCCCGCGCCAAATCCGGCCCCGGCGGAACAACCTGCGCCCAAGCCCCCCGCCCCGGCGACAGAAGAACCTGCTGCGCCGGGCGACGATTTCGTGGTCGTGGCGACTTACGACGCCAATGACGGCAAATGGAATTCGGCGGACGAGCAAAAAAAATAATCCCCCGCGATGCTCCGCAAAATCCAGCCGAAAAAAATCCAGTCGCGCGGCGGCACATTTGCCATCGTCGCCTCCAAATACAACGCGCGTTATGTGGACGCCATGCTGCGCGCGGCGCAGAGTGAATTGAAACGCGCCGGGGCCGGGGTTCAAATCGTGCGCGTCCCGGGCGCGCATGAAATCCCAGTGGTCGCGGCGAAACTGGCGCGGACATCATCGCCGCAGCTTTCAGGCATCATCTGTCTCGGCGTGATTTTGCGCGGCGCGACGACGCACGCCCAGCACATCGGCGAAGCGGTGAGCAATGCGCTCATGCAGATTCAAATCACGCACGAAGTGCCGGTCATCCACGAAGTCTTGCTGCTGGAAAACGAGCAGCAGGCGAAGGAGCGATGTCTGGGCACGACGCACAATCGCGGCACGGAAGCGGCGCAGACGGCCTTGGAAATGGCACGGGTGATGAAGGGCTTGTGAAAAAAGCCGCAATGCGCTTGACCCTCACTTTCACAATGTTAAATTTGCATCTGAAAATATGAAAACCTCCTCCTTTTTTCTATTGATGGCGACGCTGGCGTTCCTGCCGGTCGCGAACGCAGCGGACATCACCGGCGTGATCACGTTCAAAGGCACGCCGCCCGCCGAAAAAGAAATCACGCCGATCATGGACGACGCGAATTGCAACGTGGGCTATACCAAGGCGCCTCTTACACATTTTTACGCTGTCGGAGCCAAAGGCGAGCTGGCCGACGTGGTCGTTTCCCTGAAGGGCATCACCGGCAAATCCACCGGCGCGAGTGCGGCGCCCGTGGTGTTGGATCAAAAAGGCTGCCTTTATGTGCCGACGATTCTGGCGGTTCAAACCGGGCAGAAAATCGTCGTCAAAAATTCCGATAGCTGCGTCCATAATGTTCACAACAAGCCCACCGTGGATGGCAACAAGGAATCCAACGACGTGCAAATGCCCGGCGGCGCGGATTTGACCTACACTTTTGCGAAGCCGGAGCCGTTCCTGAAATTCCAGTGCGACGTGCATCCGTGGATGTTCGCCTGGGTGACGGTGTTTGACAGTCCGTATTTTGCGATCAGCGACAAGGATGGAAAATTCACGATCAAAAACGTGCCGCCCGGCAAATACACCGTGGAAGCGGTGCATCGCAAACTCGGCACGCTAACGCAGGAAGTCGAAGTCAAAGATGCCGGCGCGTCCGCAAGTTTCACCTTTGAAGCCAAATAATTTTTCAAGCTGGAGCGAACCCGCTGCGTTTGCAAAAACGCGGCGGCTGTTTTTTTAGGCATGAGCAAAACCGCCCCCAACAAATCAAATCCCTGGCTCTTCCGGTTCGCCATATTGACGGCGTTCGTCACGTTTTTGCTGATCGGCCTCGGCGGTCTGGTCACGAGCCACGGCGCCGGGATGTCCGTGCCGGACTGGCCGAATACTTACGGCTACAACATGTTCACCTTCCCCATTTCAAAATGGGTCGGCGGCATTTTCTACGAACACACGCACAGGCTGCTAGCCTCCGCCGTCGGCCTGCTCACAACGGTTCTCGCCGTGTGGCTTTGGCTGGCGGACACGCGCAAATGGATGCACTGGCTCGGCCTGGCCGCGCTTCTTGGCGTCATCGCGCAGGGAATCCTTGGCGGGCTGCGCGTGACCATGCGCATGGATTCGCTCGGCGTTTTTCACGCCACCATCGCGCAGTTGTTTTTTATTTTAATCTGCGCAATGACGCTGTTCACCAGCCGGTTCTGGATTGAACTGGCCGGCGGCAAGAGGGCCTTTTTCGTCTCGCGCAGTTTACGGACGCTCGTGCTGGCGACCACATTTTTAATTTTCGCCCAGCTCATCATCGCCGCGACCATGCGGCATCAGCACGCGGGGCTGGCCATCGCTGATTTCCCGCTCGCCTACGGAAAAATCTGGCCGGCCACGAATCCCACCGCCGTCGCAAGCTACAACGCCCGCCGCGTTTCCGTGACCGAGGAAGCGCCCGTCACCGCGTTTCAAATCAAATTGCAGATGGCGCACCGCGTCGTGGCGCTGGCGATTTTCATTCTGGTCGCCGCGTGCGCATGGCAGGCGTGGCGGCGGCTCGGCGGAAAAGATTCGCTGGCAAAACTAGCAATCTTCTGGCTGGCATTGATGTTCGCGCAGATTGCGCTGGGCGCGTGGACAATCTGGTCGAACAAGGCGGCTGATGTGGCGACGCTTCATGTGATGGTCGGCGCGCTTTCGCTCGTGACAGGAGCGCTGTGGTGCATTATTGGTTTTGGCCGTTCGGCGGCGTCATTGCCCGACGCGCAGACGTCCGGAGTGTTTGGAGTGCAGACGTCCATGCTGGCCAACAAGTGAAATGAAAGAAGTCTCCGCAGAAATTTTAAGCGTGTCCGCCGGCGAAAAAAGCCGGGCGGCGGTCTTCGCCGACCTGGTCAAGGCGCGGCTCACGACGCTCGTGCTGCTGACAACGCTCGTCGGGTTTTATCTCGGCTGGCGCGGCGCGATGAATTTTGCGCTGATGTTTCACGCGCTCGCCAGCACAGCGCTCGTCGCGGCAGGAGCATCGGCATTGAACCAACTGCTCGAACGCGAATACGACGCAAAGATGCGCCGCACCCAAGGCCGTCCGCTGCCATCGGGCCGGTTGCAGCCGGCAACCGTTGCAATTTTTGGCGGCGTGTGTTCCGTGGCCGGCCTGATTTATCTGGCGCTCGCGGTGAATCTGCTCACGAGCGTCATTGGCGCCATAACGCTGGTCAGTTATCTGTTCATCTACACGCCGCTGAAGCGCGTGACATGGCTGAACACCGCGATCGGCGCGGTTCCCGGCGCGTTGCCGCCGCTGATGGGCTGGACGGCGGCGCGCGGCGAGTTGAGCAGCGAGGGCTGGGCGTTGTTTGCGATACTGTTCTTCTGGCAACTGCCGCATTTCTTCGCCATCGCCTGGATCTACAAGGATGAATATGCGAAGGCCGGTTTCAAAATGCTGCCCGGCATTGATCCCGATGGCCGGCGCACGGCGCAACAGGCCGTGAGCAACACGCTGGCGCTGCTGGCGGTGAGCCTGTTTCCATTCGTTTTCAGGATGGCGGGGACAACCTATCTCGCCGGCGCGTTGATTTTTGGAACAGGATTTTTGTGGTGCGCGATCCGGTTTTCACGGCAGCTCACGCTGGCACGGGCGCGGCAATTATTTTTTGCGTCCATCATTTATCTGCCGCTGCTGCTGGCGTTGATGGTCTGGGACAAAGTCAAATAACATGGAAAAACTCGTTCAACAATTTCCGCCACATCGCGAAGACGACGCCCATCACGGGCACGGCGGCCACGGCCATCACGAACCCGGCTTCTGGGAGAAATATATTTTCTCCACCGACCATAAAACCATCGGCATCCAATACGGCCTGACCGCGCTGATGTTCATGCTGTTCGGATTTGGCCTGATGATTCTGATGCGCTGGCAGATCGCGCATCCGGGCGTGCCGGTGCCCTTCATCGGTCCCTTGCTGGAAAAAGTGCTCGGCTCCGTCGCGGCTCACGGTGCGATTTCACCTGAATTATACAACTCGTTTGGAGCGATGCACGGGACGATCATGGTGTTTCTGGGCATTGTGCCGCTGGCGTTCGCGGCGTTTGGCAATTACGTCGTGCCGCTGATGATCGGCGCGCCGGACATGACGTTTCCGCGCGTCAACATGGCGAGCTATCAGGCGTATTTCGTCGGCGGCCTCATCATGCTCGTGAGTTTTTTTATTCCGGGCGGCGCGGCGCAGGCGGGCTGGACTTCCTATTCGCCGCTGGCCACGACGATTCCGACGAATGGCCAGCTTTTCTGGATCATCGGCATGGTCTTTCTCATCTCGTCATCGCTGCTCGGCGCGGTGAATTTCATCGCGACCATCATCCAATTGCGCGCACCCGGCATGACTTGGATGCGCCTGCCGTTTTTCGTCTGGGCGCAATTCGTGACAGCGTTCATTTTGTTGCTGGCGTTTCCGCCGCTGGAAGCCGCCGCCGTCATGCAATTGATGGACAATGTGGCGCACACCAGTTTCTTTTTGCCGACGGGTTTGGCGGTTGGCGGCCAGCTTGCGAATGTCAGCGGCGGCGGCAGCCCGTTGTTGTGGCAGCATCTGTTCTGGTTCCTGGGCCATCCGGAAGTGTATGTGTTGATTTTGCCGGCGATGGGCATTGTCTGTGAGATCCTCGCCAACAACACGCGGAAACCAATCTGGGGCTACAAATCGCTCGTGTATGCGGCGCTGGCCGTCGGTTTCCTGTCCTTCATCGTGTGGGCGCACCATATGTATCTGACCGGCATGGGCACGAAAATCTCCACCTTCTTCCAAGCGACGACGATGATCATTTCAATCCCGTCGGTCATCATCCTGACGTGCTTTTTCATTTCGCTTTGGGGCGGCTCGATCCGTTTCACCACGCCAATGCTGTTCGCGCTGGCGTTTCTGCCGATGTTCGGCATCGGCGGGCTGACGGGCTTGCCGCTCGGCTTCAACGTCAGCGATGTTCACCTGCACGACACCTATTACATCATCGCGCACTTCCATTACGTCGTCGCGCCGGGAACGATTTTTGCGCTCTTCGCGGGGGTTTATTACTGGTATCCGAAAATGACCGGGCGGATGATGAATGAATTCTGGGGGCGCGTGCATTTCTGGGGTTCTTTCGTGTTCATGAACATCGTGTTCATGCCGATGTTCGCGCAAGGCATGGCGGGCATGTTGCGGCGCATGGCGGACGGTGGCGCGAATTATTCCGCTGCGGTCAACAGCAAGGCGGGCGCGGAAGTCGTCGGCGGCTTGAGCAACAACATGATGTCGCTGCACACGGGAATCCTCTGGGGCGCGATGTGCCTGGGAATCGCGCAAATTCCGTTCATCATCAATGTTTTTTGGAGCATCAAGCACGGTGAAAAAGCGAAGGGCGACAATCCGTGGGACGCCACGACGCTCGAATGGCAGACGCCCACGCCGCCGCCGCATGGGAATTTTGACCACGCGCCGCAGGTTTATCGCGGGCCTTACGAATACAGCGTGCCCGGACACGCAACCGATTTCACGCCGCAAAACGAACCCGAAGGCGGCGCCACGCCCAAACCCATTTCAACCGCGCATTGATTCATGGAAATTCCCTACACCTCCAAGCCACGGCCGGACACGGGCGTCTATAACGCCAAGATCGGCATCTGGCTTTTTCTCGCATCCGAAGTCATGCTGTTCGGCGGGCTTTTTTCCGCCTATGTTTTGCTGCGGGTCGGCGCCGCGCCCGGCGAATGGCCGCATGGCTGGCTCAACGTGGGACTCGGCACGCTCAACACGCTCATCCTCGCGCTCTCTGCCATCACGACGCTGCTGGCGTGGGTGGCGTGCAAGGTCGGGCAGTTCGGCAAATTCAAATTCTTCCACGCCTGCACGCTTGCGCTCGCGCTGACGTTCTTGTGCGTGAAAATGTATGAATATCACGACAAATGGATTCACTACGAAATCAAGCTGGTTGATGGGAAGTTTGCCGACGGCCATTTTGAGGGCGCGGTTTATGTGGACAAGGCGGCGAACAAGGAACTGGAAGAACACAGCTTTCGCGGCATGGCTTTTTCCGAGGTGTCCGGCGGCGTCACCAATAATTACGAACTGGTTTCCGTGACGCTTGAAGGCCGCATTGTTGCTGATGAAAAAGACCTCATGGATTTGCGTGCGCAGAAGCACATCGAACACGGGAAAGTCACGATCGAACGCTCGCAGATCAAGCACATGGAAAATTATGGCCCGTGGCACAACACGTTCCTCGCCATTTATTTCACGCTCACCGGCCTGCACGCGCTGCACATCCTTGGCGGCAGCATCGTCATCGGCTATCTTTGGGGGCCGGGCCGCAAGATGTGGAAGAAGGATCCCGAACGCTTCACCAACCGCATCGAGGTCTCCGGCCTGTTCTGGCATTTCGTGGACTTGGTCTGGATATTTTTGTTTCCGGTCCTATATTTGATGTGAAAAATTTATGAGCCAATTGCACCAAGTTGAGCATCCAGTCGAATTCAAGAGTTATCTCCGGCGCTGCCTCTACGTTTTTATCGCCGTCCTTTGCACGACGTCGCTGATGATCGGCGCGTCGTTCCTGCCCAACTATGGCTGGACGGCGAAAGTCGCCATGATTCTAGCCGTGGCCTGTGTCAACGCCTTCGTCGTGGCCGGATATCTCATGCACCTGCTGTCCGAGAAAAAAATGATCTACACCCTGCTCGGCTTCACCATTTTCTTTTTTGCCGGCCTGATGGGCTTGACGATCTGGGCCATGCACGACATGCCGGCCGGCAGCTCCCACTGATATGTCGCTGAAAACCTTTCATCTTATTTTTGTGACGCTGCTCACCGCGCTGTCATTCGGCTGCGCTGCGTGGGCGTTCGCGACCGGCAGCCCGGTTTTCGGCGGGATCGCCGTCGCCGCCGGGATTCTGGTCATCATCTACGGCGTTTATTTTTTAAAGAAGCTGAAAAAAATCAGTTACCTGTGAAATTTCCCCGCACATTTTTGAAAGCGATGATTGCAACGGGCGTTGTGTGGGCGTTGCTCGCGCCGTCGCCGTTGTTTGCGTGCGCCACCTGTTTCGGCAAATCCGATTCGGCCATGGCCAGCGGCATGAACTGGGGCATCTTCACCCTGCTCGGCGTCGTGGTGACCGTGCTGGCGGCCATCGCGAGCTTTTTTGTTTACATCATCCGCAAGGAAACCGCCGCGGCCAGCAATCCCGCGCCCAAGACTCCGACTGAAGTATGAAACAATGGTTTGGCGAACACATCCTCGGCCTGCCGCCGCTGGCCTCGACCAACGGCCAGGGCGTTGACAACCTGATTATTTACGTTCATTGGCTGATGATCGCGCTGTTCATCGGCTGGATCATTTATTTTTTCTACGCGGTGAACCGCTTTCGCTCTTCGCGCCAGCCGAAGGCCGATTACGTCGGCGTCAAAAACCACGCTTCGAGCGTCGTCGAGCTGGGGGTTGTCGTGGCCGAGGCCGTGTTGTTGATTTGTGTCGCTGTGCCGCTGTGGGCCAAGGCCGTGGATAAATTTCCGGCGGCGAAAGATTCCACCGTCATCCAGGTCGTCGCCCAGCAATACGCCTGGAACGCCCGTTACGCCGGTCTCGATGGCGAATTTGGCCGGCAAGACATGAAGTTCGTCCAGTTGGACAACGTGTTTGGCGTGGATCCGTCCGACCCGAACGGCAAGGACGACCTGCAATTGCTCAATGAAATCCATGTCCCCCTCGGCAAGCCCGTCATCATTTATTTGAGTTCCAAGGACGTGATCCATTCGCTGAAAATTATTTCGATGCGCGTGTGCCAGGACGCGATCCCCGGCCTGCGGATTCCCTGCTGGTTCGTGCCGAAGCAAGCCGGACGCTTCCAGATCAATTGTGCGCAGCTCTGCGGAGCGCTCCACGCCAACATGACCGGCGGCTTTCTGGTCGTTCAAAGCCAGGCCGACTACGACAAATGGCTCAAGTCCAAGAGTGGAGCCAAGACGAGTTTCGAGTAAATCTACCGCGCCGTTGCGCACCAAACGTTCATGGCTGAAAATCTCCGGCAACTGCCACGAACAATCTGGCTCGGCTTCGGCCTGCTTACCGGCTTGCTGGGGCTGGCTTATCTCGTTTCGCTCGCCGAACTCAACCGCGCGCATCACCGCCCGCTGCCCGTCCTGGGTCAAATCGCTGACTTCACGCTGACGAATCAAAACGGGCAGGTCACAACGCTCGCGGACTTGAGCAACCATGTCTGGGTGGCCGACATCATTTTCACCCGTTGCGCCGGGCCATGTCCGCGCATGACCAAACAGATGGAATCGCTTCAAGCCGCGCTGCCGACAACGAGCCAGGCAAAACTCGTGACGCTCACGACCGATCCCGACAACGACACGCCGCCCGTGATGAAGAAATACGGCGAACGCTTCAGCGCGGATTCCAACCGCTGGACATTTTTGACCGGCACAAAAAAGGAGATCGCCGCGCTCGCCGGCGGCAGCTTGAAGTTGAGCGCCGTTCCCGTGAAGCCGGAAGAGCAGAAAGATTCCGCCGACCTTTTCATCCACACCACGATTTTTGTGGTCGTGGACAAACACGCGCAACTGCGGGGCGTCTTTGAAACCGGGGGCGAAGGCGTGGAATGGACCAACGTCAAGCCGCACTTGCTCAAAACCATCCGGCAACTTGAAAATGAGTAGCAGCCGACGTAAGGAGGCTCTAACATTTTCTGACGAACCAGAGGGAGCCTCCTCACGTCGGCTGCTACATGATAATTTTATGACCGTTCACGATTTGCCCGCCGTCAACGCCAGCCTCAACACCTTGAGCGCGGTGTTTCTCACGATGGGATTCATCTTCATCAAGCGCGGCAACAAAATCGCGCACCGCAACTGCATGATTGCGGCATTCACCACGTCCGTCGTGTTTCTGGCCTGTTATCTGACCTATCACTTCAACGTCCAGGCGGTGACGCATTTCCGGAACCCCGAATGGTTCCGCCCGGTTTACCTGGTGATTCTGCTCACGCACACCGTTCTGGCCGTCATCATCGTGCCGCTGATTTTGGTGACGCTGAACCGCGCGCGGCAGGGAAATTTTGAAGCGCACAAAAAAATCGCCCGCTGGACATGGCCGTTGTGGATGTATGTCTCCGTGACCGGCGTGGTGGTTTACCTGCTGCTCTACCAGATCTTCCCGCAAAAATAGCTGAATTTAATGTGGCTCGTGCTGCCATTACGCGGACAAATAAACCGGGTTAGAGCCTGTAAAGACAACGGTTTAACTTGACATAAGTGACTTTCTAGTAAACTCTGCTCCCTACAAACCACAAAAAGGGGAGAATTATGACGCCAATCTTTTGTTCTTTTCAGAGGCGGAATTTGTTTCGGTTGTTCCTGCTGTGCGGGTTGATTGCTCTCGAATCCATTTGTCAAGCCGATGCGCCTTGCGTGACTCCGCCGTCTGGCCTGGTGGGTTGGTGGAAAGGCGACGGCAGCACGCTCGACAGCATCGCCACGAACAACGGCGTGAATCAAAACATCACCTACACCGGCGGCGTGGTCGGCCAGGCGTTTGCGTGTGACCCGGAAAATTTTTCCTACGGCACTTACACCGGCATCCAGATCGCCGACCGTCCCGCTTACGCCCTGACCAACTCCTTGACGATTGAAGGCTGGGTCAGGCCGCGCGGTGATGGCTACATCATCTTTTTTCGCGGCGACCATCGTCCGGGTCTGGATCCCTATTTCCTTTCGATGAACGGCAACAGCAACCTGGATTTCTATATTACTGATCCGGCTGGAAACTATGTGCACGTTGAAACGACCCTGCCATATTTCCAATGGACGCATGTGGCAGCGACGTTGGATGGCAGTTCCGGCACGATGAGCATTTACACCAACGGCGTGCTGGCCGTGCAGACCGTGACGACCAGCCGTCCGTTCGGCGATTTGATTCCCGGAGAATCTCCCGGCGTCGGTATCGGGAACCTCAATGACGGCGGCAACACTTTCCCGTTCCTCGGCGACATTGATGAGATTGGCTTGTATGACCGCGCCCTCTCCGTCGGCGAGATTCAAGCCATCTACAACGCTGGCAGCGCGGGCAAGTGTCCCGCAACCAGTCCGCCGCCACCCGCCGTTTCGCTGCTTGTCAACGGCAGCTTCGAAAATCCACCTGGCATCAACCCTTACGCCGTTTTCAACACGGGCACTTCCTTACTAGGCTGGGTCGTAGAAAACGGCACGGTGGAAATCGTGGGCACTTACTGGCAGTCCGCCGAGGGCGCGCAATCTCTCGACCTTAACGGCATTTTTGAACAAATCGGCACGATCTACCAGGACTTCGCGACCACCCCGGGACAAACTTACAAAGTCCGCTTCGCCTATGCCGGCAATCCGGAGTGCGGTCTGCCGACTCTCAAAACCGCCAATGTTTTTTGGGACAGCCAGACTCTCACCAACCTAAGCTTCGACACCACCGGGCACACGTTGACGAACATGGGTTGGATTTACTACGAGCAAATCGTCACGGCCACGAGCAGCAACAGCCGCATCCGCTTCCAAGCCACCTCGCCGACTTTTTGCGGCCTCACTCTTGATGATGTTTCAGTGACGCCGACCGCTCCGCAGCCTATTTGCACGCCGCCGCCCTCCGGCCTCGTCAGTTGGTGGCGGGCGGAAGGGAATGCCAACGAGATTATTGGAGGGACAACCGGGCTTGTTTATCCAGGAACAGGCTATGCCAATGGCGCAGTTGGGCAGGCTTTTTCTTTTGATGGCGTCACCGGTTGCGTGATGAATACCAATACGCTGCCGATGACAAACATCCAGAACTCATTCACAATGGAATTTTGGGCGTATCCGCAGAAGGGGTTTGACATGGCATCGGAAAATGACAGTGGCTACCCCGGCATCAGCGGACAAAGCTACGCCATTTTTCCAGACTGGGGCGGATTAGACGGCCAGGCTGGGGTCGGAGTCTGTATGGGAACGAATGGAATATCCGTCATTGAACATGCGCACGATTACATGCCATCAATGCTTAGCTATACGAATCTGATCAATGGATGGATCCATGTAGCCGTGGTTTATGTGAACAAACAGCCCACACTTTATGTGAATGGGGTGAATGTCAGGACAGGAATCACCAGCAGCCGGTCATTTGTCTACCCCTCCAAGGACTTGGGGAACTCTTATGGTTCAGTATTCGGCCACCCGTTTAATTCCTATGGCCCATACCAAGGGCTTCTCGACGAGGTGGCCATATACAATCGTGCGCTCGCTTCGACAGAAATCCAGTCCATCTACAATGCCGGCAGCGCGGGCAAGTGTGTGGCGCCGGTAGCGCCCAGTATCACCCGGCACCCGACAAACCAGACGGTGATGGTTGGTGACGCGGTTACTCTGGACGTCACCGTAACCGGCGCGGCCCCCCTGAGTTTTCAGTGGCATTTCAACGAGGGTGACATCACCAACGCGACGAACAACGCGCTGCTCCTGTCGAATGTGCAGTTGGCGCAGGGGGGTGTTTATTCGGTGACGGTCTCAAATTCCTTCGGCTCCGTGACGAGTTCCAATGCGGTGCTCACGGTGGTGGGTGTGCCGCCGACCATCACAGTGCAACCGCAGGACCAGTGGGTTTACGAGGGCAAGACTGTGACGTTCCGCGTCGCGGCAACTGGCTCCGCGCCGTTTTGGTATCAATGGGAGAAGAATGGTTCACCTCTGCCGAACGCCACGAATGCCGAGTTCACCCTTGCCAAGGTTCAGTTTGGTGATGCGGGGCTTTACCGTGTGACCGTCACAAATCTTTTCGACAGCGCAATCAGCCGGCAGGCGACTTTGACGGTGCGGCCTGCGCCAGTCTGTGTTCCCGCGCCCGACGGCGCCATTGCATGGTGGCCCGGCGAGAGCAACACTTGGGATGTCGTATCCGGCTTCGATGGGTTGTTTGTGCAACCGCCGCCGCCAACATTGGCTTACACGACCGGCAAGGTTGGGGCGGCGCTGCGGTTTGTTGGCAGCCCCTACGTCCAGATTTCACACGGAGGTGGGCTCAACGTCGGTTCCAGTGGCAGCCTGACCATCGAAGGCTGGATCCGGCCTGATGTCTACAGTGTCATGCCTGTCGCCGAATGGAACGACGGCAGCCAATTCGTTGGCGCGGGACTCTTGCTGGGCAGCACCGGGCCTGGTGTGATCGAGGCGACTTTGAGCACCACGAATTCGCCGAAGCAAATCGCAACCTTCCGTTCGGCTCCCTATGCGGTCAGCAACCTCGTCTGGCAGCATGTGGCGTTGACGTATGCCAAGTCGAATGGCCTTGCGACCCTCTATGTTGATGGTCGGATTGTCGCCCAGACCAACGCCGGGATCATGACGCCGAACACCTCGGGTGATGTGTATCTGGGATATCGTCGTTCAGGTTCCTACGCCGGCACCCGGTTCCGTGGCGCACTGGATGAATTCACGCTCTACAACCGCGCGCTTTCGGTAGCGGAGGTGCAGGGCATCGTCGCCGCCGATGAAGCCGGCAAGTGTGTGCCACCGCCGCCGCCATGTGTCGTTCCGCCGGCAAACATCGCTGCGTGGTGGAGGGTGGAATCGAACGCGTTGGATAGCGTCGCAGGAAACCACGCCATGGTCATACCAACCAATTACCCGGCCACGTTGACCTACCAGACGGGACTCGTGAATGCCGCGTTTGCATTCCGGGGGCAAAACTATTTGTCCGTGCCCCGTTCAGACAATCTGGACCTCGGCAAGGCGGGCGGATTGACCATTGAAGCGTGGATTTATCCTGGTCTACCGCGCCCAATGCCGATTGTGGAATGGACGGACAGCAACAGCTTCGGCGCGAGCCTCTGGTTGAGCTATTCTCGCGGACCGACGGTATTGGAGGCCAATCTCATTGATACATCCGGCGGCTTCCATCTCATCCAATCGCCGACTAGCACGCTCACCTACAATTCCTGGCAGCATGTGGCGCTTACTTATGACAAGGTGAGCGGTGTGGCCGCGCTGTATGTGAACGGCAATACGGCGGTGACGACCAACTTGGGCAGCTTCACGCCGAGGACGGACTTGCCGCTGATGCTTGGGGTCCATCCGCCGAATCTTGCTGGTTCGGGTGGAATCGGAGCCGCGCCAGCTTCGAGCTATTTGTTTTACGGCGCGATGGACGAGGTGGCTCTCTATCGCCGAGCCTTGAATGCCGTAGAGATTCGCAGCCTTGCCCGGGTGCGTCCGGGCAAATGTCTTGAACTGCCACCCACCATCGGCTCCCAACCGCAGGATCAAGTCGCCTTGGAAGGTGGCGCGGCAACTCTTGGCGTGGTTGCGGGTGGCACGCAACCGCTCGGATACCAGTGGTTCTTTGCGGGCCAGCCGATTGCGGGGGCGGCCAGTCCATCGCTGGCGCTGGCGGCGGTGAAATTGACTGACGCGGGTGCTTACTCGGTGATTGTGAGCAATGCCTTGGGTTCCGCAACAAGTCGCGTGGCGACGCTCACAGTGCTGCCTGCCAATCAATGCCTGCCCACGCCTTTGGGCGCAGTGGCCTTCTGGCGTGGCGAGAGCAACACTGTGGATGAACTGGGAAGCCATCCGGCGTCTTGGACGAACACCACACCGGGTTACACCTCGGCACAGACCGGCGGCGGCAAGGTGGGAACGGCCTTCCGCTTCAACGGTTCCAGCTACTTGCAGATTCCCGCCAACGCCGACCTGAACGTGGGTGCGGGCGGCGGTTTCACGGTCGAGGGTTGGATCAAGCCGGACAGCCTTTCAGGCCAGCAGTCGCTCGTGGATTGGAACGATGGCAGGGGCAACGTCGGCGTGGGCCTGTTGTATGCGCGAACCGGTCCGGGCGTGTTGGAAGTGACGCTGACGGACACCAATGCCGCTTCAACATCAGAAAAGATCTTCACTTTTGCCACGCCTTGGTATGCCGTTGGCAGCCCGACCAATCAGGTTCCCGCATGGACTCATGTGGCGCTGACGTTTGAGCGGGTCAGCGGCAAGGCCAGCCTGTATGTGAACGGCAAATCTGTGGCGGAACGCAACGTCGGCCCCGTGCTGACTTATTCTTCGCCGCAGTTCCAGCGAATTCCATTCAATCCCGCCACCACGGGCGACCTCTTCTTCGGCTGGCGCCGCTCCGGACTTTATTCCGGCACCCGTTTCCGTGGCGCCATGGACGAGATGACGGTTTATTATCGCGCCCTGTCGCCGCTGGAACTACAGGCCATCTATGTGGTCGGCGCGAATGGCAAATGCACGCCGCAACCGTCTTGCCTGCCGCTGGACGAAGGCGTGGCGGGCTGGTGGCGCGGAGAATCCAACCTGCTGGATAGCGTAAACACCAATCACGGCAGCGTGACGGTCGGCCCGATGGCTTACACCAACGGCGTGGCTGGCACGGCGCTGCACTTCCCCGGTTCGGGCAACTACGTCCGCATTCCGGCGGCACCGGCGATCAATGTCGGCACCGGCGACGGGCTGACGTTTGAGGCGTGGGTCAATCCTTCCCCCCAGAATTCCGCCTACGCCCTCACTGAATGGAACAGCGGTCAGGGCGAGCAAGGCGTCTCCTTTGGCACCAGTCCAACTCGCGGCTCGTTTTACTTCGAGGCCAACGTGGTGGACACGACGGGTAAATCTCATCTGCTCACCTCTCCATACCGCGCCGTCACGAACGGTGGCTGGCAACACGTCGCCGTGACGTATGACAAGTTGTCGGGCATCGGCGTGATGTTCGTCAACGGCGGCCCCGTCACCGTGACAAACCTCGGGCTGTTCACACCGCGCACGACCGGCAACCTTTATCTTGGTTATCGTCCACCTGGAAACTATCCCGGCTCGAGCTGGCGTTTCATTGGGGGAATGGACGAAGTGATGATTCACCGCCGCGCCCTGTCGTCCGGCGAAATCACCGCGCACTATCGCAACGCTGCCAACCGCTGCATGGAGCCGCCCGTCATCGTGCAACAGCCGGTGAGCCAGCGGGTGAACGTGGGGAGCGACGTGACCTTGAGCGTTCAGGCGACAGGCAATCCTGTGCTCCGCTATCAATGGTTCCAGAATGGCAAACCCTTGTATGACCGCCAGCAGCAGCCTGTGCCGAGTTTACCGTCTCCGGTGCTGACCCTCACCAATGTCGGTGGCTGGCAGGAAGGAAATTATCAAGTCGTCGTCTCCAACGCCTTTGGCCTTGCAGTAAGCTCCAACGCGGTGTTGCTGGTGAATTTTCCGCCGGTGGCTAACGCCAGCAACACAATTCCGCTGCTCATCTCGCCCAACGGCTCCAACGTCGTGGCCGTGCTGGACGGCTCGCAGTCCAGCGACCCGGACGGTGATTCGTTAACCTACGCCTGGTCCCACACGGGCGATGTGACTGCTTTCGCCTCTGGCGTTGTCGCGGTGACCACGTTGCTGGTCGGCTCCAACCAGTTGACGCTGGTTGTGAACGACGGCATGGCGTCAGGCAGCCAGACTTTCACCGTCGAAGTGCTCACAACCTCCGAGGCGGTTGACCGCCTGATGGAATTGGTGCAATCCGACGTGTCAAAAGCGAACTCGCTGCTCGCCTCCTTGCGCGCCGCCCTGGCCTCGATAGACCGCAGCAATCCAACGGCGGCCATCAACCAGCTCCAGGCGTTCCAAAACCAGGTCGCCGCGCAAATCAGCCCGCTGGATCCTGAACTGGCCCAATCACTGATTGATGCGGCGCAAAGCATCATCAACGCGCTTTCCGGCGGTGGTGAAGCCTCAAACAAGGCGGTGAAGGCCTCCTCCCATGCCAATGGTAAAATTCATCTGAACTTTTCGGGGATGCATCAGCAGATTTATATCATTGAGGCCTCCACCAACCTCGTGGACTGGGAAAAAATCGGCGTCGCCAAAGATCAAGGCGATGGAACGTTCGACTTCGATGACGCAGACGCGGTAAAAATGTCTGGGCGTTTCTATCGCGTTGTTGCTCCGTAGCAGGGTTATCGACCTGCACACGGAAACCAATGATGGCTCAAAGCCGTCCTGTGCTGGCACAAAGTTTATTTGCCGCGATTTGGTGAAAGCATTCTTATGTTATCTGTAGCCGCCGTCGCGATCCACGCCAGCCAGTTTCCCGGAACCGTCCGGCGCGACTTGCTCGCCTCGCTCCGCTCGCGGCAGGTGAACCACAAGTTTCATTACGACAGCGTCAAGCAGACGCAAAAATGGCTCGCACTGCACCAGATTTATTCCCCATCGCGCAACGACGCGGATTGCGCGGCGACCTATGACCGCGCGTTCATGAAAGCGGTGGAACAAATCAAATCGAAAAGCGTCCATATCATCGGCCTCGGCTGTGGCGGCGGGCAAAAAGACGCTCGCCTGCTGAAATTGCTGAAGGCCGGCGGCAAAGAAATTTTCTACACGCCCTGCGATGTCAGCGCCGCAATGGTTCTGGTTGCGCGTCAGACGGCGATGTCCGTCGTGCCGGAAAAAAAATGTTTTCCATTCGTCTGCGATCTGGCTTCCGCCGACGATTTGCCCTCCACGCTTGCCACCCGTCACCCGTCACTTGTCACTTTTTTTGGCATGATCCCGAACTTTGAGCCGCAAGAAATTTTGCCAAAGCTCGCCTCGCTGGTCCGCCCAAAGGATTTTCTGCTGTTCAGTGCCAATCTTGCGCCGGGTAAAAATTATGCCGGCGGGATGAGGAAAATTTTGCCGCAATACGACAATCCGCCCACGCACGACTGGCTGCTGACATTTCTGTTCGACCTCGGCGTTGAGCACGGTGATGGCAAACTGAATTTTGCAATTGAGTCCGGCGGTCTGGGTTTGAAGCGGGTGGCGGCACAGTTCCATTTCAGCCGGCGCAGCCGCATTCAAGTTGAATCAGAGCAATTTGATTTTCGTCGCGGCGAATCCATCCGGCTCTTTTTCTCGTATCGTTACACACCCGCGCTGGTCCGCAAGGCCCTCGCAAGGCACGGCCTTGCAGTTCTTGACCAGTGGATCACGCAGTCGGAAGAAGAAGGTGTATTCCTTTGCCGCCGGAAATCAAATCTGCGTCAATCGGCGTAATCTGCGGTTAAAATGTTTTCATCGTCTCCAGCACGGCCTTGATGCGCGGGACTTCGTGCGTGCGGAACAAGTCGGTTTTGCCCAGCGCGGCCAGCACCGCAAAGAACGGCTCGGCGCAGCGGACTTCATCACCGAAATACTCGAAGGCGTGCGGCAGCGCGTGGCAGACGGGGAAGCCCAGTTCCCGCAGCCGGAACGTGTTCAGGAAAACCTGCATCTGATGCCGCACGCGCACCGCGCTGTCCTGCAGGTTGCGGTAGTAAAAGCCGAGGCCGGGATCCAGGAAAATTTTCTCCACGCCGTTGCGCTGGGCGATTTCAATCTGACGCGAAAAATAATCGCACAACATCGGAACCGGGTCGGCGGACAGATCATAATCGCCGACTTCGCGGACATTTTTGCCCTGCACGAAACAGATGATGACGGCGGCATCGTGGGCGGCGACCATTTTGTAAATTTCATCCGTGGTTTCGGTGCCAGTGAGGTTCAAAATGTTCGCGCCCGCTTCAAGGCTGGCGCGGGTGACGGCGGGCGAATAAGTCTCGACCGAGACCAGGATATTTTCCGCGCGCAATTCTTTGATGACCGGGATCAGCTTTGAATTCTGCGCCGCGGCGTCCACGCGGGCGGCGTGGGCGAGGGTGGATTCCGCGCCCACATCAATGATGTCCGCTCCCTGCGCCGCCAGAATTTTTCCGCGCCGGACCGCGCTTTCCGCCGTCAAACAGACGGTTTCGCGATACCACGAATCGGCGGAGAGATTAATGACACCCATGACGGCGGGCTGCGAATTAAAGGCGAACGGTTTTCCGCCGATGGAGAATTCCTTCACGCGCGCGGCTGCGGCGGCAGGATTTTTCTCCAGCAGTCCGGCGAGTTGTTCCAGGGTCAGCATGGTCGGAAATGAAATGGTGCGCCCGGCGCGATTCGAACGCACGACCGCCTGCTTAGAAGGCAGATGCTCTATCCAACTGAGCTACGGGCGCAACCATGCCAACTTTAACGGTCGTCGCGCATCGGCGCAAGCGCGGTTGCGGCGGAAATTTGCCCGGCTTATTTTGAAAAAATCGGCCGCACGCGTTCCGCCAGCAGTTTGTAGCCGTCGGCGTTGAAATGCAGTTTGTCCGCCACGAACAGTTCCGGGCGCGGCTGGCCGTCCGCGCCGAGCGAAAGGTCATACGCCTCGATGTATTTCAAGTGCGGCGTCTGGCACGCAAAATCCGCCACCAGCCGGTTCAATTCCTTTTCCTGCTCATGCTGTTTCCAGCGCGCCGGAGTCGGATTCCAGGAGATGAAAACAATTTCCGTCTCCGGCAGTTTTGCGTGGACGGTGGCGGTGAATTCCTTGAAGTCCGCAAAGACCTGTTCCGGTGATTTGCCCGCCCAGAGATCGTTGCCGCCGGCGCGGAAAACAATCATCCGGGGTGCGTATGGAAAAATCACGCGCGGGGCGAAGTGCGTGGAGTCCACGATCTCCGAGCCGCCAAAGCCACGGTTGAAAACCGGCTGGCCGGGAAAATCCTCTGTCAGTGTTTTCCAGCGCACGATGGTCGAGGAGCCGATGAACTCCACCGCATTCTTTGGCGGCGGATTAGTGATGTCCATCCGCTCAAAGGCAGCGATATCCTTTTCCCATCTGGCAAAATTATGGTTCGTCTCCGCGCCCGGCGCCGCTTGCGACAGCAAAACCGAAAACAAAACGGCCAGTGATAAAAATCTGATTGGTTTCATGCCTCCGAGATTAGGGAAAACCTTGTCTCGTGAAAACACATTTAGCCGCTGCCGCCAGTTCACGCGAAGCCGAAGTGCCGCATGGCCTGATACACCAGCAGCGCGGCGACGTAAGCCAGCACGCTCATGTAGGCGATCTGGAAAATGGGCCATTTCCAACTGTTCGTCTCGCGCCGGACGACGGCCTGCGTGGACAGGCACTGCGCCGCCAGGATGTAAAACACGAGCAGGCTCAAGCATGTCGCGGTGGTGAACACGGGCGTGCCGTCCGTCCGTTTGGCGCGGCGCAGCGTGTCGTAGAGCGACGTGCGGTTATTGTCGGCGGCGTCCTCGCCCACGCCATAGACGATCGCGAGCGTGGAAACGATCACCTCGCGCGCCGCGAACGAACTGAAGATGCCGATGCCAATCTGCCAGTCGTATCCGAGCGGCCGGATGACCGGCTCGATGGCGTGGCCAATTTTCCCGGCAAAGGAATTTTGCAGTGAATACTGCGCTGTCAGACGATTCGCATCGGCGCGCAATTCACCGGCTTTCGTTTGCTCGCCGGATTTTTCCAGTTGCACCGCCTGCGTCTGCATCGCCACCGCCGTGGCGGGCGGCGCGGATTTGGGATAATGCGACAGCGCCCACATGACCAGCGAGATCACCAGAATGACGGTGCCGGCCTGTTTCACGAAAATTTTCGCGCGGTCAAACGTGTGCAGCAGCGCGGTGCGCAGGCCGGGCAGACGGTAGGGCGGCAGTTCGATCATCAGCGGTTTGCTGCCGCCGGGCAGAATCGTGTGCTTGAACAGCAGCGAACAGCCGAGGGCGGCCATGATACCGATGGCATAGGCGGAAGTGAAAATCAGCGCGGCCTTGAGCGGCGAATTGGGAAAGATAAGCGCCGTGACCATCGCGTAAACCGGGATGCGCGCGGAGCAGGTCATCAACGGTGTGATAAGAATTGTCACCAGCCGGTCGCGCGGATTTTCGATCACGCGTGTGGACATGATGGCGGGAATCGCGCAGGCGTGGGCAGACAACATCGGCACGAACGCCTTGCCCGGCAGGCCGAAACGCCGCATGACCTTGTCCATCACAAACGCGGCGCGCGACAGATAGCCGGTGTCTTCCAGCAGCGACAGCGCGAAAAACAAGATGCAGATCTGCGGCAGGAAAACGAGGATGCCGCCGACGCCGGCGATGACGCCTTTTACAATCAAGCTTTGCAGATCGCCTTCCGGCAACAGTGCGCTGACACCGGTTCCGACGGTCACAAACAGATGGTCAATCAGGTCCATCGGGATTTTTGCGGCCCAGAAAATCAGCGCAAAGATCGCCAGCATGACGATATGGAACACGACCACGCCGGCAACCGGATGCGTGACGATGTCATCAATTTTTTCCGTCCAGACCGACCGCCGCGCCAGTTCCGCGTCCATGACTTTGGTGGAGATCTGTTCCGTCCATTCGTAGCGCGCCTGGAATGTGCAGCCGGTGCAACTGCCGCACTCCGGTTTGCTGTGCGCCACGGATTCAGGCATCGCGCCGCCGACCAGCCGCGCAAGTTCACGTTTCAGTTCCTCAATGCCCGTTCCCAAGCGCGCGGAAACCGGCATGACGACACAGCCGAGTTCGGAGCGCAGTTTCGCCACGTCAATGCGGATGCCGTCGCGCTTGGCCATGTCCATCATGTTCAAGGCGACGATGACCGGACAGTCCAGTTCCAGAAGCTGGCTGACGAGAAAAAGGTTCCGTTCAAGGTTGGTCGCGTCCACGACCACAAGCGCGGCGTCGGGCGCAGGATGTTCCGCCAGCCGTCCGTGCAACACGTCGCTCGCAAGTTTTTCGTCAGGCGACGTGCTGTCGAGGCTGTAAAGTCCGGGCAGGTCAACGATGACGATCTGCTGGCCGCCAAGATGCAGACGCCCGACTTTGCGTTCAACGGTGGTGCCGGCAAAGTTGGCGGTCTTGGCGCGCAGGCCGGTAAGCGCGTTGAACAAGGTGGTTTTGCCCGCGTTGGGATTTCCCACCAGCGCGAGCGTGAAGGCGTGATGCCGATGCGCCGCGTCGGAGGACTTGGCCGGAATTTCGTGGCACGCGCTCATGCGCCGTCGTTCTCGCGCAACGCGCAATGGTTGGGCTGGCAGACTTCCACCTGGACATGGGTGGCCAGGCCGGCGGACAACCCAAGCCGCGAACCGAAAATTTTGAGGATCAAGGGGTCGCCGCCCTTGACCAGCTCGACGCGGCGGCCCAGGCAGACACCGAGCGTCTTGAGGCGCTGCATTTCCTCGTCGTCGGTCGCTATTTTGCGGACGACCGCGCAGACACGCGGCGGGAGCTGGTCCAGCCGGACGAGTTCGGTTGTGGTTTGACCTGCGGTTGTCACGATGTTGGCAAAATAAGCCGGACGCACGATAAGTCAATGAATCCCGCTGCCGGACGCTTGCGGTTTCCTGTCGGTAGATTGCGGTGCCCGATCCGTGGTTCGCCGTTCGAAACCGCCGGTTCGCGTGTTTGGTTGAAAATGTTCCGCAACTCCGGCAGGCTGGCCTGGTGAAACCGACAAAATTTCTCGCGCTGCTCCTGATCGCCGCCCTGCTGGCGGGCTGCAAAAAGGCCGAAACCGTCACCGCGCCAAGATCCATTGACGACATGCTGCCCAAGCAGGCGCAGCCGAAACTGCCGACGATTAAGATTTATCTCGGCGCGGAAACCTTGGACGCGGAACTCGCGCTCACTCCGCGCGAGGAACAGACTGGCATGATGTTCCGCACAAATGTCACAGATGAAAGCGCCATGCTGTTTGTTCTTCAGCGGGCGATGCACGCGCCGGAAGGATTCTGGATGACGAATTGTCCCGTGTCGCTTTCCGCCGCCTACATAAGCCCTGACGGCGTGATTCAGGAAATTCACCATCTGGAAAAGAATGACCCCACCCCAGTCGTGGCGGCGACCGACAACATCCAGTTTGTTTTAGAAACGAGCGACGGCTGGTTCGCGCGGCACAATGTGAACACCGGCATGGTCATCCGCACGGAAAAAGGGTCGCTGGCGGAAACTTTTCTCCAGAGATAATTTCGCGCACACTGCCCGGAGCGCAGGTCTGTGACCCGCGCCCCGTTCAATCACGCCAGGTTCACGGCTTTGCCCGTGCGCGCGGCCTCGTAGATGGCCATCATGATTTTCACGTCGCGCAAGCCTTCCTCGCCCGGCACCCGCGTCGGCTGGTTGTTCAAAATACATTGCGCGAAACCGTCCATTTCCGCCGCGAATTGATCCATCGGCGGGAAGTTGATCGGTTGACCGTCGCTGCGCCTGCCTTGGATGCCGCCGTAGGCGAAAGCCGGGGACAATTGAAACCAGCCCTTTTCCGCGAACGCCTGATAGCGGTTCATGCCGCCAAAATTGTAGGTGCTGTTGCAACTGGCAATGATGCCGCTGGGAAACTTCACCTGCCATGCGATGGATTCCTCCACCTCCTTGAACTTCACCGGGTCGGTCACGGTCGTGATCGCGGAAACGGAAGCCGGTTCCTCACCGGTCAGATAGCGCGTCGCCTGCAATGCATAAATGCCCACGTCCATGAGCGGCCCGCCGCCGGCCAGCGCGCGGTTGAGCCGCCATTGCAACGGGTCGCCGATGCGAAAACCCAGCCCGGCCTCGATGATTTTCAGGTCGCCGAAAACTTTTTCACGCGCGAGGCGGACACATTCCAGATTGTTCGGCTCAAAATGAAGGCGGTAGCCGATGGCCAGTTGCCTGCCAGCCTTTTTGCAGGCGTCAATCATCTGCTGGCATTTTCCCGCCGACACCTCCATCGGTTTTTCGCACAGGACGTGTTTGCCGGCTTTCGCCGCCTTGATGGTGTGTTCGGCGTGCAGCGCGTTGGGCGTGACGACATAAACGACATCAATGCCGGGATTGTCCGCCATCTGCTCCATCGTGTCATAAGTGTAAATGCTTTTGGCGGGAATGTTGTATTGCGCCGACCACGTTTCCGCCTTTGCCGGCGTGCCGGTGACGATGCCCGCGAGCCGGCAGAATCTGGTTTTTTGCAGCGCGGGCGCGAGTTGATGCGTGCTGAAAGAACCAAGCCCCGCCAGCGCGAAACCCAGTTTCCGCTCCGGTCCGGCGGCGCGAAGACTTGAGGCAAATGCGCCCATGAACGGCACGCTGGCGGCGGCGAGGACAGTGGTTCTCAAAAAATCCCGGCGGGTGTGGAAATGGGTTTTCATGGCTCCAGGCACATTTGCAATCGTTGTCGCAGCCAGCCCCAGCCACGAAGACCAATAATTTGTAAGTTCGGAATGCGGTTGGGCAAGCCGTGGTTTTTTTACAATCTTTATAATTTCCGGCTCTTCAAAGAAACGAGGTGTTCTTTGTCGCGCCATCCTTCAATCATATTACGCCGCCTCCGCGTTCTGTTTCCTTCTGACAATCGGCTGGATCTCGCCGCGCACCACCTGCCGCGTGATTTTGACGTGGACGATGTCGCTGTAATCTGGCGCGTCGAACATCACGTCGAGCATCAGCTTCTCGATCAGCCCGCGCAACGCCCGCGCGCCCGTGCCTTTTATCAGCGCCTGCGCCGCCAGTTCGCGGAGCGCGTCTGGCGTGAATTCCAGCTCCACGCCTTCCATCGCCATGAGCTTGGCAAATTGCTTCGTCAACGCGTTCTTCGGTTCGGTGAGAATGGAAACCATCTGGTCCTCGGTCAGTTCCGCAAGCGTCGTGACAATCGGCAGCCGCCCTACGAATTCGGGAATGAACCCGGCGTTGAGCAGATCCTCCGGCTCGATGTGCGATAAAACCTCGTCGCGCATGCCGTGGACGGCCTTGTGCGTCTCGTGCACGGCGCTGAAACCCATCGCGTGCCGGCCCAGCCGACGTTGGATGACTTTCTCCAGGCCGACGAACGCCCCGCCACAGATGAACAAAATGTCCGTCGTGTCCACGCGGATGTATTCCTGCTGCGGATGCTTGCGCCCGCCCTGCGGCGGCACGTTGCAGGCCGTGCCTTCGAGGATTTTCAGCAACGCCTGCTGCACGCCTTCGCCGCTCACGTCGCGCGTGATGGACGCGCTTTCCGACCGGCGCGCAATCTTGTCAATCTCGTCAATATAGACGATGCCGCGTTGCGCGCGCTTCACGTCGTAATCGGAATTTTGCAGCAGCCGCAAAATGATGTTCTCCACGTCCTCGCCCACATAACCCGCCTCGGTCAGCGTCGTCGCATCGGCAATCGCAAACGGCACGTCGAGGATTTTCGCCAGCGTGCGTGCGAGCAGCGTTTTGCCCGAACCCGTCGGCCCGATCATCAAAATATTGCTCTTCTCGATCTCAACTCCGGCGTGCGGATCTGCCGGGCCAGGCTTCGCGGCTTCGTTATTTTCCTTCACCGGCTCTGATTTGATGCGTTTGTAATGATTGTGAACGGCGACGGCCAACGTCTTCTTTGCCTGATCCTGTCCGATGCAATAAAGGTCAAGCTGGCGCTTGATTTCCGCCGGCCTGGGCACAGTGAACTTCGGCTGCTTCTTCTGCGTCGCCACCTGCAATTCGCGGTCGAGGACGTTTTTGCAAAGGATGATGCAGTTGTCGCAGATATAAACGCCCGGCCCGGAGATGAGCTTGCGGACTTCCGCGTGCGACTTGCCGCAGAAACTGCACATCGTGATGTTGGTCGGACGGGCCATATTAAGGTGACGAGTGACGAGTGACGAGTGACAAGCACCGAACACCACAACGCTTCTCCCTCGCCCTTTCGGAAAGGGAGAGGGCCGGGGTGAGGGTTCGCTTTGAGTTCATACTATCACCGACGTTTTATCCACTGCGCCGGGAATTTCCTTCCGCGATTGCACGACTTGATCCACCAGGCCGTAAGCTTTCGCCTCCTCGGCGGACATGAAATAATCGCGGTCGCAATCCTTTTCCACCTGTTCCGCCGGCTTGCCGGTGTGCTTCGCGAGAATGGCGTTCAGCGTCTGCTTGAGTTTGAGCATGTGTTTCACGCGGATTTCCACGTCGCTCGCCTGGCCTTCCGCGCCGCCCAGCACCTGATGGATCATGACGTTGGAATTCGGCAGCGCATAACGCTTGCCCTTCGCGCCCGCCGCCAGCAGCACCGCGCCCATGCTCGCCGCCTGCCCGACGCAATAGGTGTTCACGTCGCAGGTCATGTATTGGATCGTGTCGTAGATCGCCAGCCCCGCCGTGACGCTGCCGCCGGGCGAATTGATGTAGAGATGGATGTCCTTCTTCGGATCTGACATCTGGAGAAATAAAAGCTGCGCAATGATGATGTTCGCCACCGTGTCATCCACCGGCGTGCCGAGAAAAAGAATGCGGTCCACCAGCAGGCGGGAATAAATGTCCCAGCTCCGCTCCCCGCGGCCCGTCTGCTCCACCACAATCGGAACGTAATAATTTTGCATGGGAAATAACTACTCCTTTTTCGCCGCAAGTAAAGTCGTGAAAGGTTTATTACGCGACCGGCAAGAGAAAAAAGACCTTGCGCGAATTTCGCGAATTAACGCTAATTGAACTTCTGTAAAACGATTTTAATTTACCGCAGAAGTCGTGATTTGATTTTGAATTGGCGAAAATTCGCGTAATTCGCGTCAAACCGTTTTCGGGTTCATGGTTAAAAATGTTTTCCAGATCAACACAAACGCGCTGGCGAAATCCTGCGGCTTCTCGCTCATCCACTTCGTCACCGCATCCGGCGTAAACCATCCACCCGTCTCGATTTCCTCGGGATGCAAGATGAACGGCCCTTCGCTTCGGCAGGTGTAAATCCAGCAGAATTCCCAGCCCGTCTCCTTGCATGCGTCAATCTTGAAAAGCCGCGTAAGTGGCCGCGACGCCCCCGTCGCCGTCAGGTGCAGGCCGATCTCCTCGCGCACCTCGCGCACCGCGCACGTGTCGTAATCCTCGCCCGTGTCCAGATGGCCGGACGCCGACGAATCCCACTTGCCGGCGGCGATGTCCTTTTGCATGGAGCGCTTCTGAAGGAAAACCTCGCCGCGCGCATTGAACACCAGCACATGCACCGCGCGATGCCACAACCCGCGCGCATGAACCTCCTTGCGCGGTGCCTGCCCGACCACCTCGTCGCGCTCATTGACGATGTCGAAAATTTCTTCGCTCATAGATTTTCCGGCGGGAAAAACCGCGTCCAATCCTGCGCCGCATGAAGCACGCGAACCACCATGACGGTTTCCTGAAATGGCTGATAAAAAATCAGATAATTGCGAAACTTCGGAACGACAAACCAGCGGATTTGCGCGTGACGCGGAGAAGCATTGCGAACATGTCTGCCAAGTTCACGGTTTTGCGCAAGAAGATCGGCGACATCGAGAATCGTGTTCCGCACGCGTTGCGCGGCATCGGGATTATCGGAAGCAATAAATCGAACAATTTCGTCCAAATCGTGCGCGGCTTTTGGACTGAACCTGGCGTGAATCATGACCGACGCAATTCGTCGGTCGTTTTGGCCTGGTCCAAATCTTCCAGGCCTTCATCGAGCAGCCGTTCCAATTCCGGCGTCATGAGAATCTGCCGACGCGACTGGTGTTCTCGCAACGCTTCCGAAACGACCTCATCCGGGGCTTTGTAACCGCTGGTTTGCACCAGTTCAGCCACATACTCTTCAAGGTTTCGCGGCAAGGCGACATTCATGCAATCAAACTATGGTAACCGCGGAATAAATCAAGCCGTGCCTGCCGACGGAAAATATTCCCGCATTTTCTCGCGCAAAAGCTCAATCAAGTTTGCGTCCATAAACTCGTAATCGTCGGAAATGAAAAGGCAAACACATCGTTTCGCCGCGAGTTCCTCCGGATATTTTTGCCGCAGCCGTTCCTTGTGTCGCTTTTCCATCACCACAACGACATCGGCCCAGCCGAGATGTCCTGCAGTCACTTTGATGCGCGCACTTTCTTCGGTTCCCGCCGAACAAACGTCCCACGCCGGTTCGCCCTTGAAAATCGTTTCCGCCGTCAGGCTACGCCGCCGGTTGCGGCTGCACACGAAAAGAATTTTTGTGCGCTCGTTGGAGTTATTCAATTGCGTCAAAAATTGTTTTTGGAATCAATTTCCTGCGTTGAAAATTCGTTGAGCCGTTTCTTAAAAACAACTTCCTGCTTCCTCAATGAAATCAAAGGATCGAAAAGCTCTTTCCATGCTCCAGACAACGGCCCTTGCGAAACACCATTGCTCAATGGGGCAATCGTGAACTCAATTGTGTTTAGAACATCTGCAAAAAGAAATACCAAGCTCGAAGCGACAATGTATGGGTCGTCTTTAGTCAACAACCCTGCTGGTGTGCTATGGATAGCCTGCGAAAGACCGACGTATCTTCCGTCATATTCTTGCGACAAACCGATCTCGGTTGCGGCCTCTTTAAGATTCCACTGACGCTCTGGAATTCCGCTATAATTAGTCAGCAATGTTTGCAAATACGATTCGTGGCGCTTTACCTCTTCGCCGACGAACATCGCGATTTGGCTGTCCGAAGCCATGGCTTTCAATCTGGCGATATGCTCGGTTGTTTGCTTGATGAATTTTCGAGCAACATACCCTTCAATTTTAATTGCCGAGAGAAAATGAATGCGCGATTCAAATGCCAAGCGGCACAAGGCGCTAAGATTATGAAAGCGTAAATGAGTCGCCAAAAACGAAGCGTCTTTCGCTACATTGACGATACAATCCAATTGTTGGCGGATATAAAAGTCAATTTCTGGATCAATCTGGCGGCAAATTTCTTCGCGTGCAGATTTAAGATGATCGGCCGCAACGGGAATATCCAGTATCACCGAGGCAATCAAATCTTGGAGCGTGTCTGCCATGAAGACTTCACGGTGAATTTTGGATTGTATAACCGCCAGAATGAATCCACTCCTTGCCTGCGGATTCTAACACGACATAGTTCTTCTTCTTTTCCCAAATCGTGGCATCTGCAAGTGGAAATGTAGTTTGTTTAAGAACATTATTTAGAATCACAAATTTTGCCTTCTCTGGAGCACCAAAACCAAAATAGGAAGTTTTGTGTTCGCGGGGTTTATCCAGAATTATCGTAAAATTTCCAGAGTAGTCGTAATCCTTATCCGCAAGGCGAATTTTTAATGTGCCAGGATTCAAACTTAAAACATCGGCTTTAATCGTAACGTTTGTCATAAACAAAAAATTCTCTAAATAAAGCACAGCATCTTTTATAACTGGTTCCTCAGCGTGTGCTCGTGGAGCAAGACAAACGGCTACAGCGATAAATAAATTCAGATAAAGGCTTCGTCCGAACAGTCCAAACAATGTTCCATTTTGCATAAGACAAAAAAATGCGCCACATTTGTTTCAACCTCAATTGAAAAGTTTTTCCGTCAGCGCCACAAACTGTTCCAGCGTCAATTTCTCCGCGCGTTCCATCGGCGAGATGTTCAGCGCGGCGAACGCGGCGGCCAGTTTTTCCTTCGGCCAGTCTTGCTTGAGCAGTTTCAGCATCATCTTGCGCCGTTGCGAGAAGCCGCGCTTCACGATTTTCACAAAGGTGGCGCGGAGATTTTCCGGCAGCAGCGGCGTCGCGCGGCGCACGAGGCACACACACGCGGAGTCCACGTCGGGCGACGGGAAAAAACATTCCGGCGGAATCTTGAAGCTGCCGCGCGGCTCAAAATCAATCTGCACCAGCAGCGTCAGAATGCCGTAATCGTCGTCGTCCGCCTGCGCCATCAGCCGCTTCGCAACTTCCAGTTGCAGCGTGGCGACGATCAGCTTCGGCGCGCGCGGACCGGCGGCGAGTTCCACCAAAATCGGCGAGGCGACGGAATATGGCAGGTTCGCCACGAGCTTCCAATCGCTCCAGTCGCGCGCCTCGCGTTTGAGATAGGCAAGCGCGTCGTCGTGGATCAGAAATAAGTTGTCGGGATGATGGTTGTCCTCCCTCACCCCGGCCCTCTCCCCAAGGAGAGGGGGATTTTCATTTCCGCGCTGGGACAAATCCGGAGGCGTGAAATTTACGGACGCGTCCGAAATATTCTCCCTCTCCTCGGGGGAGATGGCCGGGGAGAGGGCGGGCGCTCCTTCTTTTTTTTCCAAACCGAATCGTTCACACAAAACCTCCACGAGCCGCGCGTCCATCTCAATTGCCAGCACTTCACCCGCTTTCTCAACTAACAATTCCGTCAGCGGCCCCAGCCCCGGCCCGATCTCGAGAACGTTGTCCGGCGGCGTCAGCTCCGCCGCGTCCACGATACGGCGAAGCTGGTTGCCGTCGTGGAGAAAATTCTGGCCGAGCGAGCGCGTCAATTGAATGTCGCGTTTCGCCAGCAAGGAGCGCATTTCGGTGAGAGTCATGGGAAAAGATTTTGACGTGAATTGCGCGAATTAACACGAATTGATTCCGGTTTTGAATTCGCGAAAATTCGTGAAATTAGCGTCAACCCGTTTTCGGATTCGTGTCTATCCGAGTTCATTCGTGGTTCAAAACTTTTTTTAGCGCATCAACGGCCTCGGTGAGTTGCGCTTTGGTGATGGTCAGCGGCGGCGTGAAGCTGATGATGTTGCCGTGCTCGCCTTCCGGCAGAAAAATGTAGCCGCGATGCAACAGCATTTTGATCGCGTTCAACGCCGTTTTGGTCGCAGGCTTGCCGTTCGGCAGATTCAATTCCAATCCGGCCATCAAACCGAGGCCGCGCGTTGAAGTGACGCGTGACGCGTGATTCGTGACAAGCGAATCAAGTTCACGCAGTAAAAATTCTCCAAGCTTCGCGCTGCGTTCGCAAAGTTTGAGCCGGCGGATTTCGGAAATTTGCGCGAGTGCCATCGCGCAGCCGACGGGATGGCCGAGGAACGTGCTGGTGTGGATCGCCTCGCCGGTTGAGGCGGGCCAGGCGGCGTCCATCAAATCGGCGCGGCCAACGCAGGCGGAAAGCGGGAAGCCGCCGGTGAGCGCCTTGCCGAGACAGATCAAATCGGGAACCACGCCGCTGTGTTCGCACGCAAACCATTTTCCGGTGCGGCCAAAGCCGGTGTAAATCTCGTCGAGAATCAGCAGCGCGCCGTGTTCGTCGCACAGTTTGCGAAGCAGCGGGAGAAATTCCGGCGGCGGAATGTTAATGCCGCCGCGCGCCTGAATTGGTTCGACTAGAATCGCGCCAATTTTTTCGCGGCTGAAAATCTGGCGGATGCGTTGCTCGACTTCGTAGCAGCCGACGTGAGAAGGCTCTGAAAATTGCCGATTGCCGATTGCCGATTGCCGATTTTTAGAATGAGCCTCCTCACGTCGGCTGCTACTTGATAAAATTGGAAACGGCACAAAGTGGCCGAACGTCCGCAATTGAGAGCGAAACGGGCTGCGAAAATGCTCGCGATGCGTCGCGTTCAGCGCGCCGTAGCCGAGTCCGTGATACGCGCCTTCAAACGCGATGACGCCGCGTTTGCCGGTGGCGAGCATTGCGGTCTTGAGCGCGGATTCGACGGCTTCAAAACCGGAGTTAGAGAAAATGGTTTTACCTTTGATGCGTGAGGTGTGATGCGTGAGATGTGCCCAGCGCTCGAATGTAATTCGGCTCAACACGCGCGCCAGTTCTGCCTTGAGCGCGTGCGGATGCACGTCTCCCATTGCGTGCAGAAGTCTGGCCATCTGCTTTTGCCCCGCCCGGACGACGTTTGGATTTGTGTGACCCGCAGCGGCAACACCAAATGCAGCAGTCAAATCCAGATACTTTTCTCCTTCCGCGTCCCAGATATGAACGCCTTTGGCGCGCTCCCAGACAATCGGCCACGAGCCGTCTGGGTCAAGGAAGGTGATGTTCCGTGATTCGAAGTCGCGGAGTTGGCGCAAAATTTTTTGAGTGATGGTCACGGGTTTACGATTTGCGATTCACGATTTACGCGCCGCAGATTTATCAATCGTAAATCGTAAATCGGCAATCGTAAATTTCTAAACGCCGCGTTGTTCCGGCGGCCAGATGATCTTGTGCTGCTGGATCTGAAAACGGACAGGCAAAGCATCAGCGATTATTTTCTCCGCGAGGTCGCGGCGGGAAATCGGCGTGAGTTTGGCGGGAACTTTTTTCAGCGCCTTGCTTTGCTGCTCCGGCGCGAGCGGATGCACCCAGGAAAACAACAGCGGACAAATGGCATCCAGCTTGTGCGCTGCAATCTGCTGTTTGGCCCATTCGTAATCTTCCACAGTGCCGATGACAAACTTGATTTCGTCGGTGGCTTTCAGATGCGCGATGTTCTCAAAACGGTTGCGGGCGACTTCGCCGCTGGCGGGGCATTTCAAATCCATGATGCGGCGGACGCGCGGATCAATCTTTGAAATGTCATGCGCGCCGCTGGTCTCGATCAGGACAGTGAAGCCGTCGTCGCAGAGCGATTTCATGAGCGGCAGGGATTTTTTTTGCAGCAATGGTTCGCCGCCGGTCAGTTCGACCAATGGCAATTGCGGATTTGAAAATGGCGCGGCAAGGCGTTTCACTTCCGTTAAAATTTCAGCCAGTGATTTCTTTTTGCCTTCGGTAAAGGCGTAGGCGGTATCGCAGTAAGAACAGCGCAGGTCGCAGGCGGTGAGACGGATGAAGACGCACGGCAGCCCGGCGAAGGTGCTTTCGCCTTGCAAGCTCAAATAGATTTCGTTGACGACGAGCGTGTCGGACATCTGCCAAAGTTAAGGCAAAACCGGCGGAATTCGACAGAATTTTCAGAAGCGGATTGAAAAAACTCCGGCGGAGTGGTTTGACCATCATCCGTTGAAAAAACAACATGGATTGGTATTATTCGTGCTGGACATGATTTTCTCAATCATTCCGATGAACAATCTGATGATACAAAAATCAGTGCTGGTCTTGATCCTCGCCGGATCCGCCGGCTTGTTTTGGACACCGTCCCGTGCACAGGATTTGAACATGATCGGCCTTACGTTGCTGCGGACAGTGACGACCAATATCAATGGTGCGGGCATCAATGTTGCACAACCGGAAGCGGCCGCGCCGACGTTTGAGGTCAACCCCACTGCGGTAAATCAGCCGGCAAGCCTGTTCCTCACTTACACTTCCGCCAGCGGCACGGCGACGAATTTTCCAAACAGCGTCGGCAGCGAATCCGGCCATGCCAACGGTGTGGGCGGATATTTTTATGGATTGTCCGGCGGCGTGGCGACGAATGTGGCGCATGTGGACAATTACGACGCCGGTTATTTTTACTACAACATCATCACACCGCTGATCCCGCCCAGCATCAACGATCCGGTAGTGAACCAAAGTTTTATCTTCTGCAATCCTGATTGGAGTCATGAATCGGTCAGCATGGAGCAGAACATTGACTCGCAATACGACGATTACGCGGCTCAATACAATACACTTTTTGTTTCTGGCGCAGGCAATGGCGGCCCGACGAATCAAGCGCAGGTGTATCCGCCGGCGACTTGCTATAACGGCCTGGGCGTCGCGGCTTATGGCGGCAGTTCATGCATCGGCCCAACTTTGGACAACGGCCGCTGCAAGCCGGACATCACCGCACCCGCCGGAGCCACCAGTTTTTCCACGCCGCAAGTCGCGGGCGCGGCGGCGCTGCTGATGCAGGCCGGGCTGCGCGGCGACGGCGGCAACGACACAAACTCCGCCACCGGCCCCCGCACATTGAAGGTGTTGCTGTTGAACGGCGCGGTGAAGCCGGCGAACTGGACGAATGCAAACTCCTCGCCGCTGGATGCGCGTTACGGCGCGGGTGTGCTGAATGTTTTTAATGCCTGCAAACAGCTCGCCGGCGGCAAGCGGAGTTACATCGTTTCCACGACCGTCGGCACCGGCGGCGCGCATCCGCCCACCGGCGCGAGCGGCACGATTCCCGTATTGAGCGGCTGGGATTTCAACACCAACACCAGCGGCAAACTGCCGGCACAGTTTGATGCGGTGAACCATTATTACTTCAACGTCACAAACAACCTGCCCGGCACAAAATACACCGCCACAACCACGCTGGTCTGGAATCGTCAGCCTAACCAGGCCGCCATCAACAATCTGAATTTATTCCTCTACAATTGCGCCAACAGCAATCTTGTCGCGTGCAGCACGAGCCTCGTGGACAACGTCGAGCACATCTATGTGCCGCAACTCGCCCAGGGCCGCTACGATTTGCAGGTCTGGAAAGCCGGCGGCGCGGGCATCGTCAGCGCGGCGGAACCTTACGCACTGGCGTTTGAATTTTTCTCAGAAACATTGAGCATCGTCCAATCAGGCACGAACACCACGCTGAAGTGGCCTGTTTATCCGGCGGGATTCATGGTTGAAAGCACGGCAAATCTGGTTGCGCCGAACTGGACGGCCAGCGGCCTCCCGCCCGCCAGCATCACGAACAACATGAACAGCCTAAAGCTGAACACGACGAACGCGAACCAGTTCTTCCGCCTGCGCCGCCCGAATTTTTGAGCGTGTCCCGCGAAACCTGACCGAGCGCAAAGTGGTTTCCGATGCGATAGCTGTTGGCGATGGCCGCCGTGATAAAATTTTTCCCGATCTCCACCGCGTGCGGCAAACTGTGCCCCAGCGCCAGCGCCGCGCAAATCGCCGCCGAATAAGTGCAGCCGGTGCCGTGCGTGGACACGCCTTTCACAAACGGCGCGGAGAGCAGCAGTTCCGTTTCGCCATCGAAGAAAACATCCACGGCCTCGCGGGAACTTTTCAGGTGTCCGCCTTTCACCAGCGCCGCGCAGCCGTAGTGCGAATGGATTTCCCGCGCCGCCGCGCGCATGGCTTCGATGGATGAAATTTTTTGTCCGGTCAAGATTTCAGCCTCGTCCAGGTTCGGCGTGACGAGCACAGCGAGCGGCAGCAATTTTTCCTTCAAGATTTTCTCCGCCGCCGGCTGCAGCAGCCGCGCGCCGCTGGTGGAAACCATCACCGGGTCAACAACCAATTGCGGATTGCGGATTGCGGATTGCGGATTGCCAAAAAAATTTACGACCGCTGCAATATTTTCAACCGAGAACAACATTCCAGTTTTCACCGCCGCCGGCGGAAGTTCTTCAAACACGGCTTCGATTTGCTGCCGCAGCATTTTGGGAGAACACGGTTCGACACCGAGGACGTGTCTGGGATTTTGCGCGGTCAGGCAGGCGATGACGCTCGTGCCGTGAACGCCGAGCGCGGCGAAAGTTTTCAAATCGGCCTGGATGCCTGCGCCGCCGCCGCTGTCGGAGCCGGCGATGGTAAGTGCGATGGATCGCGGTTGGATTTTCTTCACTTGTGAATGCTGGCGTGGTCTTGGAGCCATTTGAAATCGGGGTTTATGGAAGAGTTGCCCAAAGTGAAATGCGCGCCATCACCGACGCCACCGTCGCGCGCGGCCTGGATGGTGGCGGGATTGCGCCAGGCGTGGGCTTCAACATGGCCGTCAGCAAAGGCGACAGTGCCGGAGTTGTCGTGTTCCACCGAAGGCCGGTGCCAAAAATAGGTGCTGGTGCCCATGAAAACTTGGAACGCAGAATTACAAATGTTGACCGGGGCCGTGTCAATAAAGGTAAAAAGCGCGCTTCCGCCAGCCCTTGCGATTTCTGAAGTTTTGACAAAGGTCAAATATTGATTGTTGTTCGGCAGGTCGTTGGCTGGAAACTGCCAGTTGAAATAGGCGTTGAGCGTATAATTTCGAACTCGTGGCATTTGCTCTGCGCCCATTGCGACGGTGGTGCGGTCGGCCGGGCATTTATAGACTGCCGGGGTGCGCAGATAATCGGCGAACAACGCGAACTGGGGGTTGATCAGAAAATCTGTGTTGGTGAATTCGTTTGGGAAAATATGTTCGCCGCCCATGACCCAGAGCCGGTTCACGCCGGGAGCGGGATTGGCGCTGTCGCTGTAACCGTTTGGGGGCAGTTTCTCGCTGTTGTCGCCGGTGTAGAGCGCATAGGTCAGCGACAACTGCTTGAGGTTGCCCAGACATTGAATCTGGTATGCCCTGGCCTTGGCGCGGGAAAGCGCCGGCAGCAGCAGCGCGGCGAGAATGGCGATGATGACAATGACGACAAGCAGCTCGATCAGCGTGAAAGCTGCGCGCTGTCGGGGTCGGTTCTGGAGCAGAAAATTCATCACATTCGACTTCGGCAAACTACCATTGAACCGAGGCCGGACAAGTTCAGAAATAATTTTGATTCTTGAATGCCGCGCGGTCGTCTTCATATTTGGCGCATGGATAAAGACAAAGTGGCGGAGATTCTCGTCGAGATCGGAACGCTGCTGGAACTGAAGGGCGAAAACCCGTTCAAGACGCGCGCCTACGCGAACGCGGCGCGGACGATTGAAGGTTTGAGCGAGCCGCTCGCAAAACTCGTCGCGGAAAAACGGCTTGGCGAAATCAAGGGCATCGGCGAAGCGCTCGAACAAAAGATCACGGAGCTGGTCGAGACGGGCAAATTGAAATACTACGACGAATTGAAAGCTTCGATTCCGCCGGGGTTGATTGAGATGCTGGGGATTTCCGGGCTGGGGCCGAAGAAAATCCAGGCGCTAAATAAGAATCTTGGCGTGGATTCCATCGAGAAACTAGAAGCGGCCTGCAAGGCGGGCAAGGTGGCGGAGCTTGATGGTTTTGGCGAGAAAACGCAGGCGAATATCCTGGAGGGCATCGAGCGCAAGCGGACTTACGCGAGCAAACATCTGCTGGCGGATGCGCTGCGCGCGGCGGAGCCGTTGCTGGAAGATTTGCGCGGGCATCCAGACGTGATCCGTTGCAGCACGGCGGGCAGTTTGCGCCGGTTCAAGGAGGTCATCGGCGACATTGACCTGCTGGCGTCGTCAAAAAAACCGGCGGCCGTGATTGGGTTTTTCGTTTCCCAACCGGGAATCATCAAGGTCATCGCGAAAGGTGAAACCAAGGCGAGCGTGATTCTTGAAGGTGGGATTCAGTGCGATTTGCGCGTGGTGAGCGACGCGGAATTTCCATTCGCGCTGGCTTATTTTACGGGCGGCAAGGAACACAACATCGTAATGCGGCAGCGGGCGATCCAGCGCGGTCTGCGGCTTAACGAATACGGGCTGTTCAAATCGAAGGAAGAGACACGCGATCCAAAGCTGCTCGTGCCGTGCCAGACGGAAGAGGACATTTTCGCAAAGATGGGCCTGGTTTTTGTGCCGCCGGAATTGCGCGAGGATCACGGGGAGTTTTCGGCGGCGGAGCAAAACAATCTGCCGCGACTGATTGAGTGGACGGATTTGAAAGGCGCGCTGCACAACCACTCGAACTGGAGCGACGGCCACAACACGCTGGAAGAAATCGCGGCCTACATGGAGGATTTGGGCCTTGAATACTGGGCGATCACGGATCACTCAAAGTCGTCGTTTCAGGCAAACGGGCTGGACGCGAAACGGCTGCGCGAACAGATTTCTGAAATCAAAAAACTGAACGTAAAAATCGCGGCTCGCGGCAGTGATTTCCAGTTGTTGACCGGCAGCGAGGTGGATATTTTGAAGGAGCGGCTGGATTTTGACGATGATTTGCTGGAGGAATTGGATGTGGTCGTGGCCAGTTTGCATGTGCCGTCGGGCAGCGAGGCGGAGAATACAAGACGCCTGATTCGCGCGGCGGAGAATCCGTTTGTCCGCATCATCGGGCACATGACGGGGCGGCTGCTTTTGGAGCGCGAGCCGTATCCGGTGAATGTTCATGCGGTAATTGACGCTTGCGCCGAAACTGGCACCTGGATTGAATTGAACTGCAATCCTTACCGGTTTGATCTGGACTGGCGGCATTGGCCTTATGCCAGGAGCAAAGGCGTGAAGTGTGTGATCAATCCCGATTCGCACCGGAACGAACACGCTGGTTTTCTGCGGCTGGGCGCGGGGATTGCCCGAAAAGGCTGGCTGGAAAAGCCAGACGTGATTAATACCCTGCCCTTGAAATCGCTGCTGAAACAATTGAAACAAAAAACCCGTCAAGGGTGAGACAAAAGCGGGTTAATGACAGCAGTTTTCGTCTAGTCGAATGTCTAAATTTGTTTTGACGGGAGGCTTGTCCGGCTGCTAGTTTGTTCCTGCATCATCTGTCCGCACTTTTTTTTTGAATGTAAAGGGGCGTTGGCAGTCCAAACAAAGTATCCAAACCTGTTATGAAAAAAATTCTTCTCTCTGTGGGGCTTGTAGCCGCCGGAACGTCGGGCTTGCAGGCGGCTTACGCGCCGGATCAAGGTTCGATGGACGCCACCAGGATGTGGAGTCTTTCCGGATCGCTCCGCGGGTTTTACGACAACAACTACACCACGGGCAATTCCCAAAGCGGCAGCGGCGGGTTCGAGGTCAGCCCTGCGATAAGCATCAATGTTCCGATGCAGCAGACGGAGTTTGGGATGCGGTTTATTTACGGACTTTATTATTACCAAGCCCGCGAAAATCAGGGTGAAAATCCGATTGACCAGACGTTCCGGACGGATTTATGGCTGGATCACGCTTTCACAGAGCGATGGCAGACACGCGTGGAGGATACATTTCTTATCGCGCAAGATCCCGAATTGAACACTGGAGGTCCCGTTTCCAATCCGATTCGCACCTCGCAGAGCTATCTGGTCAATAATGGAACGGTCACGTTGCACACGGATTGGACACGGGAATTTAGCACGTCATTATATTATCACAGTGATTTTTGGAATTATCAGAACGATAACGGAACGGCGGCCAACCCAAGCCTGGCTGGCGAACTCAACCGGATAGGCAACTCAGTCGGGATTGATTTCCAGTGGCATCAAAGTCCGACAACCATGTTCTTTTTCGGCTACCAATTCTCCCAGGTAAATTATACCGCCGATGAGCCGATTGCTCAAGTGCCGCTGACGAGCACGGCACCGGTTCCGCCACCTGGCTTCATCTATTTTAGTGATTCGCGTAACAGCCGTTCGCAGGCTGTTTATCTAGGAACGACGCATAATTTCGCCCCAAATCTGGTGTTTTCCGGTAGATTTGGCGCCCAATATTCGGACTATTACAACGATCCTCAAAATTCTCAAAACAACTGGAATCCGTATGGAAATTTGTCCCTGACCTACACCTACCAGCCCGGCTGTTTTGCTGAAATTGGTTTTACAGAATCCATGAATTCGACGGATGAGATCGCGGTGGACGCCAACAATGGCAGCATTACGGTGTCCCAGCAAAGTTCGGTGATTTACGGCTCCATCAACCACCAGATAACGCCCAAGCTGCGGGGTTCGCTCGTCGGGCAGGTTCAATTTTCATCTTTCAACGGCGGGACTTACGACGGCGATGTGGACGACCTTTACAGCGCTGGCTTGAATTTTTCCTATGCTTTCAACCGGCATTTTTCGGCTGATATCGGGGATAATTTTGACCAGCTAAACTCTCAAATTCCTGGCCGTGGTTATAACCGCAACCGCGTTTATGCAGGTGTAACTGCCACTTATTAATACGGCATTGAACAGGACACATTGAACATCCAGCCGGGAGCCGGGTCATAGCACAAGGCTCCCATTGTTTTTTACTATTTATGGATTCGCCCCAAAATCAGCCGCCACAGGAAGCCAGACTGCACTTTCTGGACTATTGGCGCATCATCCGCATCCGCAAGGCGATCATCATCACGGTTTTTCTGATTACGGCCATCATTGCGACAGCGGTCACGTTTATTCTGCCGGTTTCTTATTCCAGCACCGCTCAAATCAATATTGAGGAGGACACCGCTTCTGATATTTACACCATGCGCGGTGGTGGCGGCACGGAAGCCGGCTACAATCCTTATTTTTTACAGACCCAGCTTGAAATTCTCCAAGGTCCGACGGTTTTGGGCAAGGTGGTGGAGGCTCTGAACTTGAATACGGTCTGGGGCAAAAAATATGGTGTGGACACGTTCAAGACTTCTGAAACGGTGGAGTTTTTAAAAAATCAAATGGCGTTGAGTCCGGTTCGTAACACAACGCTGGTTGGAATCACCGTTTACAGTGCGGACAAAAATGAAGCGGCTGCCCTGGCCAATGCCATCGCCAAGGCTTATCATGATTACCGGGTTGACCGGCACAAACTGCGGACGGTCGGCGGCATCAAGGTTTTGGAGGATCAATACAAGTCTGAAGGCGATCAAATCCAGACCATTCGGTCCAATGTGGACAATCTGCGCAAAGAACTCGCCATTGTTGACACCGACCCCCAATCGTTTGTTCCGACACCCACGTTGAATCAGGAGCAACTGCGCCAATATCATGACTTGATGATGAAAGGGCAGTCCGATTACAACCGGCTCAAAGAGGAGCTGACCCAGCTCAAAGCCTTGGATCGGGTCAAATTGAGAGACGTTCTGCCGACAATCAATCCAGATGGCGCGCTCTCCGGCCTGTTGGAAAAATTGCACGAATCTCAACAGGTGTTTGTCACCAAGACAAACGATTTAGGGCTGGCGCACCCGGATGTCATCCGCATTCAATCCATGATCAATGAGGTGAACAAACAGATTGACGACCGCGTTGACGGCATCATGATCGGGTTTGATAATAGATTGAGCACGGAGAAAGCCGCGCTCGATACGCTCACCAGAGAAGTGGAGCTTGCCACAAAGAAAGATCAGGAAGAAGCCGTTCGCGGCCAGCCATACTGGGAAGAAAAGCGCAAGCTGGCGAACATGGTGGAATTTCACAAGCTGCTGGCCGCCCGGATTGAGACGGAAAAAATTGACCTGGCCATCCCCAAATCTTCCGTGGTTGAAATCACCCAGATTGCCGAACCCGGCAAAGACCCCGTCCGGCCCAACAAGGCGCTCAACATCACCTTGGGCCTGATTTTCGGACTCATTGTCGGTATCGGCCTTGCCTTCTTCATCGAGTATCTCGACACCAGCGTCAAGACCATTGACGACGTGGAACGAGCATTTCAGGCACCGGTGCTTGGTGTCATCCCGCAAAACGTCGGCTATCTCACCGATGAGGGCCCGGAAAGCCGTTATGCGGAAGCTTACCGCGTCTTGCGCACCAACATCCTGTTTGCGCGCAAAGATGAAAAACTCACCACCATCGTGGTGGTCAGCGCCGGCGCCGGCGAAGGCAAATCAACCACCACGCTGAACCTCGCCACCGTTTTCGCCCAGGCCGGCCAGCGCGTGCTGGTGGTGGATTCCGATTTGCGCCGCCCCACGCTTCACAAGCTGCTGCACGTCACAAACGACATTGGCCTCACAAATTATCTGCTCAAGCAGAACACGCTTGAGGAGGTCATCCAGACCACTGGCGTGGCTACGCTCAACTTCATGGCCAGCGGCAAATTGCCCAGCAGCTCCATGAGCATTTTGAATTCGGCTGCGATGAAGGACATGGTCGCCGAACTGAAACATCGCTACGACTTCATTCTTTTTGACTCACCGCCAATTTTAGGCGTGAGCGACGCCTCGGTTCTGGCCAGTGAAATGGACATGGTTGTCCAAGTCATCCAATATCGCCGCTATCCGCAGCCGATGAACCTCCGCGCCAAACAGGTGATTGAAAAGGTTGGCGGCACCTTCCTCGGCATCGTGCTGAACAACATCAACATGTCGCAGGACGAAAGCTATTATTACTACAGCGGCTATTACCACGATTATTATTATTCCGGCACCGCCAAGGAACAAGAGGCTGCCGCATCCAAAGACCCCGGCGATGACGGCCACATTGGAATCAAACAAAAATATTGATTCCACCCCGGATTTTACAACGATTAGTCCCATGAAATTATTTGTCCCCAGAACTTTTGTTTTTGGCCTGTTTCTCGCCACTTGGATTTTCAACGGCTGCTCGACGCCACCGCCAATGGCAGCTTCACCTGACATCCAAAAGCAATCCAACGCCGAAGTTGCCCGTTTTCATGTCGGCGAAACGGTCAGCGTCAATTTTTCCGGAACGCCTGACCAGATTTTGCCGCACGAGGAAATCATCAAGGAAGATGGCAGCATCACTTTGTCGCTTATCGGCCCGGTTCGTGCCGTCGGAAAAACGGCGGGCGAACTGCAGAATGAAATCCACGACCTTTACGTTCCCAAGTATTTTGTTCGTCTCACGGTGACGGTGAAGGCCAGCGACCTCATCTATTACGTCCGCGGCGAGGTCAAAGGCTCCGGCCGCCAGCTTTATGTCGGCGAAATTACCGTCACCAAAGCCATCGCCTCCGCCGGCGATTTCACCGACTTTGCCAACCATGGCAATGTCCTGCTGATTCGCGCCAACGGACAGCGCATCAAGGTGGACTGTGACGCGGCGCAGCGAGACTCATCCAAAGACCCGCATGTCTATCCCGGCGATCAGATTGTCGTGGCGCGCAAACTTTGGTGATGATTCAACTCAACATCCTTTCCGGAAAACAGGCGGGCAACCAGACGGTTGTCCGCCGTTTTCCTTTCCGCATCGGGCGTGCGCCGGGGAATGAACTACAACTGGAAGACGACGGTGTCTGGGATCATCACTTCACCCTCGAATTTCAACCGCAGTCAGGCTTCAACCTGGCCACCGCGCCCGATGCCCTCGTCACCGTCAATGGCGGGCCGGTTCAAAATACCACCCTCCGCAACGGCGACACACTGACGGTCGGTTCCGTGAAACTCCAGTTCTGGCTCGCCGCCGCCACACAAGGCGGCCTGCGCATCCGCGAAGGTTTTGTGTGGGCGCTGCTCGCGCTCGTCACCCTCGGCCAGTTTGTTTTGCTTTACTGGCTGATCCGTTAGTGCCGGAAATGCCGCGCGGCGGTGAACGCCATCGCCACGCCGCGTTCGTCCGCCGCCGCGATCACTTCCGCATCGCGCACCGAACCGCCCGGCTGGATGGCCGCCGTCGCACCCGCCTCCGCCGCCGCAATCAAACCGTCCGCGAACGGGAAAAATGCGTCGCTGCAAACTACGCTGCCCGCGAGCGACAATTTCGCCTCGCCCGCTTTCCACACCGCGATGCGGCTTGAATCCACACGGCTCATCTGGCCTGCGCCCACGCCCAAAGTCCGGTCCGCGCCCGCATAAACAATCGCGTTTGACTTGACGTGCTTCACCACGCGCCAGCCGAACAGCATCGCGCACAGCTCTGCTTCCGTCGGTTGGCGTTTGGTCACAAACTTCAAATCTGCGCGCGTGATAATTTTCACATCGCGCTCCTGCAACAAATACGAACCCGCGCCGACGCCGCGCACATCGAACGCCCCGCCCGCGAGGGGTGACTTCAAAACTTTCAGCAGCCGCAGGTTTTTCTTCCTCTGCAACACCGCCAGCGCCTCGGGAGAAAAATCCGGCGCGATGATTACCTCGCTGAAAATTTCCGCGATCACCTCGGCGCATGCGCCATCTAGCGGACGATTCACCGCGATGATTCCACCGAACGGTGCCTGCTTGTCCGTGGCGAACGCCTTGTCCCACGCCTCACGCAGAGTTGCACCCTGCCCCACGCCACAAGGATTCGTGTGCTTGAGAATCGCCAGTGTTGGCGGGTCTTTTTCAAATTCGCCGATCAGATTCGCCGCCGCCGTCAGATCCAAAATGTTGTTGTAGGAAAGTTCCTTGCCGTGAAGCTGCTGGAAAAATTCGTTGAACTTGCCGTAAAGCGCGGCGGCCTGATGCGGATTTTCCCCGTAGCGCAATGATTGCACAAGCGGCGCGGAAATTGTGAGCGCGGCGGGCAGCACATTTTTGCCGGCAGAAAATTCCTTCTGCAAATGAGCCGCAATCGCTCCATCGTAAGCCGCCGTTCGCGCGAAAACTTTCGCGGCAAGGTGCCGGCGCAATTCCAAAGTGGTGTCGCCGCCTGCCGAAATTTGTTCCGCCACTTCCGCGTAATCTGCCGGGTCAACGATGACCGTGACGCTGTCGTGGTTTTTCGCCGCGCTGCGGAGCATCGAAGGCCCGCCGATGTCAATGTTCTCAATCGCGTCGTGCAGGCTCACATCCGGCCTGGCGACCGTTGCCTCGAACGGATAAAGATTCACAACCACCAGATCAATCGGCGAGATGCCATGCGCTTTCACCGCCGCCTCGTGCGCTTCGTTGCCGCGAATGAACAGCAGGCCGCCGTGAACTTTCGGGTGCAGCGTCTTGACGCGCCCGTCGAGCATTTCGGGGAAGCCCGTGTGTTCGCTGATATCTTTGACGGTGAGGCCGGCGTCGCGCAGCGCCTTGGCCGTGCCGCCGGTGGAAATGATTTCAATTCCGGCCTGCGCGAGAATTTGGGCGAAGGAAACCAGCCCGGCCTTGTCCGAAACGGAAATGAGTGCGCGTTGAATTTTTGCCATAGCGCGACAAAATCTCCGATAGCAGCCATTGACGTCAATGGTAAATGAAGCCGGGTGTGATATTATCCGCCTATCAGCTCACAATCCGCCCGCCCTCATTGAGGAAGATGCCTTTGAAATTCATCTCCAACGCCTGCGGATTGCTGGCCTTGGCCAAGGCTTCCTTCTCCGACACACGCCCGGATTTGACGAGATTGAACAGACATTGATTGAACGTGAGCATCCCGTCGTCCGCACTGGTTTCAATGGCGGCGGCGAGTTTATCCAGCCGGTTTTCCTCGATCATTTTTTTCACGAGCGGCGAGTTGATGAGAATTTCCAGCGCGGGCGTCAGCTTGCCGTCCACCGTGGTGACCATGCGCTGGCAAATCACACCGCGCATCGTGGCCGCGAGCTGGCGGCGGACTTGTTCGCGTTCATCGGCCTTGAAAAAATCAAGGATGCGGTTGATGGACTGCGACGCCGTGGTGGTGTGCAGCGTGGACAAGACCAGATGCCCCGTGTCCGCCGCGCTCATGGCCGCCGCAAAGCTAACGGCATCGCGCATTTCGCCCAGCATGATGATGTCCGGATCCTGCCGGAGAACGTTTTTGAGCGCGTGATGAAAGGATTGCGTGTCGAGGCCGACCTCGCGCTGTTCAATCACGGACTGGTTGTCTTCAAAGACAAATTCAATCGGGTCTTCCAGCGTAATGATGTGCTTTTTGAAATTGTTGTTGATGTGCTCGATCATCGCCGCGAGCGTGGTGGATTTCCCGCAGCCGGTCGCGCCGGCCACCAGCACGATGCCGCGCGGCGATTCCGCGATCTGCTTGATCTGCTCCAGCAGGCCGAGCTGCGCGAAGCTTGGCACATTGGTCTTGACGTGGCGCAGGGCAAAACACCACTGTCCGCGCTGCTGAAACAGGTTTGTGCGAAACCGTCCGATGCCTGGAATGAAATAGGAAAAATCAATCTCGCGGTCTTCCTCCAGCCGCCTTTTCAAATGATCCGGCGTGATGTTCACGACAACCTTGGCCATCCAGTCCGCCGTCGGAAACGGACATTCGACCGCGATCAATTCACGGTTGATGCGGAAAATCACGGGCGTGCCGATTTTCAGGTGAACGTCCGACGCGCCGCCATCAATGGCGATTTTCAAAATTTTGTTAAAGAGTTCCATGCGCGCAGACTACTCCAAATTCCGCCAAACGCCAGCCGAGAAAACGCGTGACCGCGACATCTCGTCGCAACTGCTGCCGCCAGTTTTGTCGTGTGTTTCGTGCGCTTCGCGGTTAACAATTTTGCCATGTCAAATCATCGCATCGGCATCATCGGCGGCAGCGGGCTGTATCACATTGAAGGTTTCACCAACCAGAAATGGGTGAAGGTCAAAACGCCGTTCGGCGCGCCGTCGGATGAATTTCTCACCGGCACGCTCGCCGGACGCGAAGTGGTTTTTCTCCCACGCCACGGACGCGGGCATCGCATCTTGCCCGGCGAACTCAACCATCGCGCAAACATCTGGGCGATGAAGAAACTTGGAGTCGCGTGGATCATCAGCGTCAGCGCCGTCGGTTCGCTCCAGAAAAAATATCGTCCTTGCGACATCGTTTTGCCCGACCAGTTTCTCGACCGCACCAAGCGCGGCTTTGAGCACACATTCTTCGGGCGCGGCATCGTCGGCCACATTGCGTTCGCCGATCCGATTGCGGAGGAATTGCGCCAGTTGCTGCTGAAGACCGCGCGTTCGCTCAAGACGCGCGTCCACGACGGCGGCACTTATGTGAACATGGAAGGCCCGGCGTTCAGCACCCGCGCCGAATCACTCACGAACCACAAGCTCGGCTACGACGTCATCGGCATGACAAATCTCGGCGAGGCCAAGTGCGCCCGCGAAGCCGAGATCGCCTACGCAACGATGGCGATGATCACCGATTACGATTGTTGGAAAGTGGACGAGGCGCACGTCACCGTGGAAATGGTCATCGCCAATCTGATGAAGAACGCCGCGACCGCCAAGGCCATCGTCGCCAAAGTCGTTCCGCAGATTCCCGCCGAACCCAACTGGCCGTGCCACGACGCGTTGAAAAACGCCATCATGACCGACCGCAAATTCTGGCCGAAAAAAACCATCGCCGAGCTGAAACCGATCATTGCGAAGTATCTGTGAACAAACGCGCCCTCATCAAGAAAATCACCGCCAAGCTCACAAGCGAGCTGGCAATTTATTTTCGCGCCGCGCAATTCTCTCGTGCCGAGGCCACGCACGAATCGAGCAAGGCCGAGAGCAAATACGACACGCGCGGCCTCGAAGCATCCTACCTCGCGCGCGGACAGTCCAAGCAGGCGGCGGAGATTGAATCGGCCATCGCCGAATTTGAAAAGCTGCCCGTGAAAAAGTTTGGCGCGGACGACGCCATTGGTCTCGGCGCGCTTGTGGAACTGGAAAACGGCGGGGAAAATTTCTTTTACTTCATCGGCCCGCGCGCCGGCGGCACGGAAGTCTTGCACGACAAAAAAGAAATTCTCGTCATCACGCCGCAATCGCCGCTGGGCGAACAGCTCCTCGGCAAGAAACAGGGCGAAAGTCCGCAACTCACGCTCGGCGGCACGCGCCAGCCCGCTAAAATCGTCAGCGTGGAATAATCCCGCCCGGGAGCGCGGCTTTGTCTGCCGAACAAAGTTGGCATTCGTGACCGTTTCGCGTAAAAGTTCCGAGTGCCCGTCATTGATCACCTGTTTGCCATCGGCCAGATTCGCAAGGCCGTCTGGCAGCTTTGGTATCCGTTTCTCACGCGGCGGCTGCGCGGCGAGGAGGTTCTGTTTCTCAACTACGCCTACGAGGAAGAGCCGCCGATGGACATCCCGCTCGCGCCCGGCGACGAACCCAATCGCGCCTGCATCCAGCTTTATTATCACGTCGCCACGCAGGTGGAACTGCACGGGAAAAATGTTCTCGAAGTGAGCTGCGGCCACGGCGGCGGCGCCAGCTACCTGACGCACACGCTTCAACCGAAGAGTTATACCGCGCTTGATTTGAATCCCGCTGGAATAAAATTTTGCAAACAGCGTCATCGTATTGACGGATTGAGCTTCGTGCAAGGCGACGCGGAAAATCTGCCGTTTGAACCGAACGCCTTTGACGCGGTCATCAATGTCGAGGCGTCGCATTGTTATCCGAACTTCCCGCGATTTCTGGCGGAGGTGGCGCGGGTGCTGCGGCCTGGCGGAAATTTTCTCTACGCCGACTTCCGATTTAGCGAAAACCTGGCTGAATGGGAAAAGGCGCTCGCCGCCACGCCGCTGAAAATGCTGCGCGCCCAGAACATCAACGCCGAAGTCCTGCGCGGCATGAACCGGAACTCCCCGCGTTCGCAGGACTTGATCACGCGGCATCTGCCGAAATTCCTGCACACGCTTGGCGCGGATTTTGCGGGCGTCAAAGGCTCGCGGATTCACAATGCGCTCAGCAGCGGCGAGCTTTCGTATCGCTCGTATTGTTTTGAGAAGCCGGTCGCCATAGGTTCATCACCAGGTTGACAGCGGGGTTGTTCCGGTGAATCCTTTCGCCATGAAAACATTCGCCTATCTTGCTGCATTAATTTTTATGCCTGCATTGCTTCACGCCGGTTCCATCTACGACATCGCCGTAAAAGACATTGATGGCAAGGACGCCACGCTCAACGCTTACAGAGGCAAGGTGGTGCTCATCGTGAACGTCGCCTCCCATTGCGGTTTCACGCCACAATACAAAAACCTGGAAGCCGTTTATCAGAAATACAAGGGCCAGGGCTTCGTCGTCCTCGGCTTTCCCTGCAACCAGTTCGGCGGACAGGAGCCTGGCACGGACGCGGAGATCAAACAATTCTGCACTTCCAAATACGACGTGACTTTTCCGCTCTTCGACAAAATTGAAGTGAACGGCGCGAAACGGAATCCGCTTTACGTCGCCCTCGCCGGCGAGACTTCGCCATTCCCCGGCGACATCAAATGGAATTTTACCAAGTTCCTCATCGGCAAGGACGGGAAAATCCTCAACCGCTTCGATTCCAAGGTCACACCCGATTCACCTGAAGCGACTGCTGCCATTGAGGCTGCGCTGGCGGTAAAATAATTACGGCCCTTGCAGACAGATTATTGGAAAAGTGGAGACGACTTACCACCGCATCTTGACGCTGGCAATTAAAAGCGACAAACTTGCCGCGCATTTCTGAATCAAAACAAATCATCTCATGGCTACTAAAACCGTCATCAAACCTGCGAAATCACCCACGGCTGTCGGCCCGTATAACCACGCCGTGCGCGTCGGCGACCTGCTGTTCTGCGCCGGCCAGATTCCCATCAGTCCCGCCGACGGCAGCTTGATTGCCGGCGACATCACAGCCCAAACCGAACGGGTGCTGGAAAACGTGAAGGCGATTCTCGACGACCAGAAGCTCACGTTCTCCAGCGTCGTGAAAAGCACGGTGTTCCTGACCGACCTCGCGAATTTCGCCGGCATGAATGAAGTTTATGCCAAATATTTCACGGACAATTTCCCGGCGCGCTCGACGATTCAAGTCGCCGGCCTGCCCAAAGGCGCGAGCGTGGAAATTGAGGTGGTCGCGCACTTCTGATTTATGCCGCTTGGAATCCAGATCGCCATCGCGTTCGTCATTGGTGGCGGGCTGGGATTATTTATTGGCTGGCTGCTCGGCTCGCGCAAACAAACGGTCATGCCCGCTGATTTGCGGCTGGAAAATGAATTGCGCCAGCAACTCACCCAGCGCGAAGCGGAACTGTTCCAGACACGCGAACAACTTTCCCAGACCAAAACCTCGCTCGCCACCGCGCAGGCAAATCAAGCGGCGGCCGAAAAAATTCTCGCCGAGCAAAAGCTGCTTCACGAACAGACCTTGCGCGATGCCAAGGCCGCGCAGGAAAAAGCAATGGCTGATTTGCGCGACACGTTCAAGGCGTTGAGCGCAGACGCACTAAAACAATCCGCGCCAGAATTTTTACGGCTGGCGGAACAATCGTTCGGCAAATTTCAGGAAACGGCCAAAGGTGATTTGGCGCAGAGGCAGGAGGCCATCAAAGGTTTGGTCGAACCGCTCAAGCAGCAGCTCGAGACATATCAGAAAAATTTGCAGTCGAACAGCGCGGCGCAGTCCTCCACGCTTGGCGAAGTAAAAAAGCAGTTGGAACTGCTCTCACAACAAAGCACAACGCTCGCACAGGAGACGCAGCAGTTCCGGCTGGTGCTGCACTCAAACCAGGCGCGCGGCAAGTGGGGCGAAGAAACGCTGCGGCGCGTCGTTGAGGCGGCAGGCATGAGTGCACACTGCGATTTTACCGAGCAAACGTCATCGGGCGAGAACCGGCCTGACTTGGTGGTGAAATTGCCGGGCGACCGTTTCATCATCGTGGATGCAAAGGTTCCTGACTTCGATTTTTTCAACGCTCTGGAATCCGCCGAACCAGCCAAACGCGCTGAAGCACTCGTGGCGCATGCAACAAAGCTAAAAGCGACCATCCGCGCACTCGCTGAACGAGATTATCCGTCACAATTTCCGAACGCCCTGGATTACGTAGTGCTGTTCGTGCCTGCGGAGTCATTGTTCAGCGCGGCATTGGAAGGCGATCACGATCTAATTGTGTGGGCGGCGGAGAAACGGATTTTACTGGCGACGCCCGCATCGCTCATCGCGCTGTTGCGTTCGGTGAGCGTAAGCTGGCAGCAACACGCACAAACGGAGAACGCGCAGAAGATCGCCGAGGCGGCACAGGAACTTTATGTGCGCATTGTGACGTTCACCGAACATCTGGAAAAAATTCGGGGGGGGCTGGAGACGGCGAACCGGGCGTTTAACCAGGCGGTAGGCAGCTACGAATCGCGCATTAAACCTTCGGGCGAGAAGCTACAAAAGCTTGGTGGCGGCACGGGCGGAAAAGATTTGTCAGAATTGCCGCCGCTTGATGCCACGCTGCGTTTGCCGCCGGGTTAATCAAACTTCAATCGGAAATAGAAAAAACCGGAGAAATAAAATTCTCCGGCTTTTTTGAAAGACTGGCGGCAACCTACTCTCGCGGAAGCTATACAACCACTACCATTGGCAAGACTGTGTTTGACGGCCGTGTTCGGAATGGGAACGGGTCGGACCACAGCTTTATGGCCACCAAATTGATTAGCACGGATTCAACCGTGCAAAATTTATAAAGATCATATCCGAAGCGGTTCGGTGATTCCCTGAAAACTACACATAAGGACAATTTCGAGCTACTACAATTCGCGAGTTAAAAACGCTTTTATCGTGCAGTCATAAACCGAAGTTTAAGACTGGTTTAATAAAAAAGCGATCAAGCCGCACGACCGATTAGTATTAGTCAGCTAAATGCTTCACAGCACTTACACCTCTAACCTATCAAACGGGTGGTCTGCCCGTGGTCTTTAGGGACTTGCGTCCGGGAAACATTATCTTGGGATGAGCTTGGCACTTAGATGCTTTCAGCGCTTATCTCTTCCGCACATGGCTACGCAGCGATGCCCCTGACGGAACAACTGCCACACCAGAAGTGCGTCAAACCCGGTCCTCTCGTACTAAGGTTTGAACCCCTCAAGTTTCCTGCGCCCACAGTGGATAAGGACCGAACTGTCTCACGACGTTCTGAACCCAGCTCGCGTACCGCTTTAACCGGCGAACAGCCGGACCCTTGGGACCTTCTCCAGCCCCAGGATGCGATGAGCCGACATCGAGGTGCCAAACCGGATCGTCGATATGAACTCTTGGATCCGATCAGCCTGTTATCCCTAGCGTACCTTTTGTCCGTTGAGCGATGGCAATTCCACATTAAACCATCGGATCATTTGGGCCTGCTTTCGCATCTGCTCGACTTGTAAGTCTTACAGTCAACTTGGCTTATAGCCATACCCTCAACGCATAGTTGCCAACCATGCTGAGCCAAGCATCGCGCTCCTCCGTTACTCTTTGGGAGGAAACCGCCCCAGTCAAACTGACCCGCACGCACTGTCCCCCGCCTGGCTTAACAGGAATCGGGGTTAGAATCCTAATTCATAAAGAGTGGTGTTTCACATTGCGACTCCACGAGAACCGAAATCCCCGCTTCAAAGTCTCCCACCTACGCTAAGCATCATGAACCAGAACACAATACGAGCTTACAGTAAAGGTGCATAGGGTCTTTCCGTCCTACTGCGGGCAGGCGGCATCTTCACCGCCGTTACAGTTTCGCCGAGATCCTCTCCGAGACAGTCGTTCAGTCGTTACAAGATTCGTGCAGGTCGGAACTTACCCGACAAGGAATTTCGCTACCTTAGGACCGTTATAGTTACGGCCGACATTCACGGGGACTTAAAGACCGAGCTTCGCCTTGCGGCTAACAAAATCTCTTAATCTTTCCGCATTGGTCACTTGTCACTCCCTATACGTCGTCTTAACGACTTAGCAGAGAGCTGTGTTTTTGTTAAACAGTCGCTAAACGCAATTTACTGTGGCTCACCGAAGTGAGCACCTCTTTTCCCGAAGTTACGAGGCTAATGTGCCGAGTTCCTTAGAGAGGTTTCTCTCGCGCGCCTGAGTGCGCTTACACTCACCCACCTGTGTCGGTTTACGGTACGGGCGAACAAGACATACTATGAGTTTTTTCTAGGCACAGGAACCCACTGATACGCTTCGGCCGAAGCCTAAGCTCAACATTCGATTGTCTAGTCAATGTCTTCCCATGCGTCATCTCATAGCTAATTCTTATCCGGCGCAGGAATATTTAACCTGCTGTGCATCGATTACGCCCTACGGCCTCATCTTAGCTCCCGGCTAACCCTGGGAGGACGAACCTGGCCCAGGAAACCTTGGGTTTACGGCGAGCAGGATTCTAACCTGCTTTATCGCTACTCGTGTCTGCATTCTCACTAATCAGCGCTCCAGCGTCCGTTTCCGTTCGCCTTCGCTGCACTGATTACGCTCTCCTACCACTCCAAAGGTTCGAAAACCTCTGGAATCCATAGCTTCGGTATGTGATTTAATCGCCAATCATTTTCGGCGCGACCTCGCTCGATGAGTCAGCTATTACGCACTGTTTAAATGATGGCTGCCTCTAAGCCAACATCCTCACTGTCTAAGCAAAGTCACATCCTTTCCACTTAATCACATTTAGGCACCTTAGCTGATGGTCTGGGCTGTTGCCCTCTCGGCTACGAAGCTTATCCCTCGCAGCCTGATTCCTATGATACTGAGACCGACGGAATTCGGAGTTTGATTGGTTTTGGCAGCCTGGTGGGGCCCCTAAGCCATTCAGTGCTCTACCTCCGCCGGGTACTTCCATAAGACTCGCCCTCAAGCGATTTCGGAGAGAACCAGCTATCACGGGGTTTGATTAGTCTTTCGCTCCTACTCTCAAGTCATCTCAGGATTTTTCAACATCCACGAGTTCGGTCCTTCACTGCATGTTACTGCAGCTTCAACCTGCTCAAGAGTAGATCACCTCCGCTTCGGGTCTATTACCAGCGACTTGACGCGCTATTGGCACTCGGTTTCCCTTCGCCTCCATCTCAAAGAGATTTAGGCTGGCCACTGATAATAACTCGCAGACTCATTATGCAAAAGGCAAGCTGTCACACCTTGCGGTGCTCCAACACATTGTAGGCTTATGGTTTCAGGATCTATTTCACTCCGCTAACAGCGGTTCTTTTCGCCTTTCCCTCGCGGTACTAGTTCACTATCGGTTGCCAAGGAGTATTTAGTCTTATCCGGTGGTCCGGACGGATTCGCACAGAGTTTCGCTTGCACCATGCTACTTGGGATACCTCTAGACGACTTTGAGTTTTCGCTTACCCGGCTGTCACGGTCTATGGCTCAACTTTCCAGATGATTCGGCTAACTCTCGGTCTATCACATTAAGGTCCCGCAACCCCGGAAGAACAAGTTCTCCCGGTTTAGACTGTTCCGCTTTCGCTCGCCACTACTGACGGAATCATTTCGTTTTCTTTTCCTGGGGTTACTGAGATGTTTCACTTCGCCCCGTTTCGCTTTTTTGGACTATGAATTCATCCAAAAATAACTGGTTGTTAAACCAGCTGGGTTGTCCCATTCGGAAATCCACGGATCAAAGCCTGCTTGCGGCTCCCCGTGGCTTATCGCAACTTACTACGTCCTTCATCGCCTCTTGGCACCAAGGCATTCACCATAAGCCCTTAGTAGCTTGATCACAAAATATATCATCATCTCTGATGACTACTCGGCGAATTGTATTTTTGCCCTACTTTTGTTTTACCTATGTGTAGTTGTCAAAGAACGCACCGAACTGCGCTGCCGGAGTTTCAAGGCTCCGGCGGCTGGTTTCGGAAAATTGTTGCAAACAAGTGGTGGGCGTGACTGGATTCGAACCAGTGACCCTGCGCTTATCAAGCGCATGCTCTAACCAACTGAGCTACACGCCCGCCCGGCGTAAAAGCTGAGCTGGTGGAGCTGAGGAGATTCGAACTCCTGACATTCTGCTTGCAAAGCAGACGCTCTACCAACTGAGCTACAGCCCCACACGAATAAATTTATTCTCGGCGCTGGTCAGCGTTCGATTTTTTCACTTGTTTGTTCAAAGAGCATTGCCCTTGAAGATTGAATTGTGCGATTAGCTTGAGCCAAATCCGAACAGTTTGAAATTTGACTCTCAAACCTTCGTCCGACCTCGGAAGTCCGATTGTTACCTCGGACCCGTGGTTTCTCCTTAGAAAGGAGGTGATCCAGCCGCAGGTTCCCCTACGGCTACCTTGTTACGACTTCATCCCAATCACCAGTCATACCTTCGGCACCTTTTAAGGGGCGACTTCGGGTGCAACCGGCTTTCATGATGTGACGGGCGGTGTGTACAAGGCCTGGGAACGTATTCACGGCGCCGTAGCTGATGCGCCATTACTAGCGATTCCAGCTTCATGTCGTCGAGTTGCAGACGACAATCTGAACTGGGCCCGGTTTTGGGGGATTTGCTCCACTTTACAGTCTTGCTTCCCTTTGTACCGGGCATTGTAGTACGTGTGCAGCCCTGGCCGTAAGGGCCATACTGACTTGACGTCATCCCCACCTTCCTCCTCGTTGAAGCGAGGCAGTCTGTCCAGAGTGCTCCCATTTAAGGGGTGGCAACAGGACACAGGGGTTGCGCTCGTTGCGGGACTTAACCCAACATCTCACGACACGAGCTGACGACAGCCATGCAGCACCTGTGCAAGCTATCCTTGCGGATTCGTCACCCTTTCAGGCTTCTACTACTTGCATGTCAAGGCCAGGTAAGGTTCTTCGCGTTGCATCGAATTAAGCCACATACTCCACCGCTTGTGCAGGCCCCCGTCAATTTCTTTGAGTTTTAACCTTGCGGCCGTACTTCCCAGGCGGCGCGTTTAACGTGTTAACTTCGCCACGAGCGGGGTCGATTCCGCTCACAGCAAACGCGCACCGTTTAGGGCCAGGACTACCGGGGTATCTAATCCCGTTTGCTCCCCTGGCTTTCGTGCCTCAGCGTCAGGAAATGTCCAGAGACTCGCCTTCGCCACTGGTGTTCCACTTGATATCTACGCATTTCACTGCTACACCAAGTATTCCAGTCTCCCCTCCATTCCTCTAGTCAAATAGTTTCCAATGCAGTTCCGCAGTTAAGCTGCGGGATTTCACATCAGACTTATTGAACCGCCTACGCACCCTTTACGCCCAGTGAATCCGAACAACGCTTGGGACCTCTGTATTACCGCGGCTGCTGGCACAGAGTTAGCCGTCCCTTCCTCTTCCGTTACAATCAATGCTTCACGTGTTAGGTGAAGCAATTTGTTCACAAATGACAGGGGTTTACGGGCCGAAGCCATTCATCCCCCACGCGGCGTCGCTCCTTCAGGCTTTCGCCCATTGAGAAAAATTCTCGACTGCTGCCACCCGTAGGTGTCTGGACCGTGTCTCAGTTCCAGTGAGGCTGGTCGTCCTCTCAGACCAGCTACCCGTCTTAGCCTTGGTGAGCCGTTACCTCACCAACTAGCTGATAGGCCGCGGGCTTATCGTAAAGCGTCAGGCCTTGCGGTCCCCAACTTTGAATTCCCAAAGATGCCCTCAAGAATTCACATCCGGTATTAGCTCGCCTTTCAGCAAGTTATCCCAGACTTCACGGCAAATTACCCACGTGTTACGCACCCTTGCGCCACTCCAACTCCAAAATATTGCTACCTTGAAATCAGCGTTCGACTTGCATGTCTTATCCACGCCGCCAGCGTTCGTTCTGAGCCAGAATCAAACTCTCCGTATAAAACGTTAGTTGATTCCTGCCTGATCGTGAGACCAGACAGCATTTACTTACTTAATTTTTTGGTTAAACTCCTCAAAGTCAGCCAACTAACTGGCTTACTTTGAAGGGGCTCTTACTAATCGCACAATTCAATTTTCAAAGAGCAGCAGGTGTCTAAACACCCAAAATTTTGCTCAAAACTCGAACCGCTTTGCTTCCCATTTGGGGGACAAAAAAACCCGAGCGCCGAACATCGCTTTCTACTCGGCATCTCAGATTCGAGTTTTAGGGGTGTGAAATTTATCAACTTCGCACCTATTGTCAACAGGCTTTTCAGCCAGCCACTTCGCACTTCACCGCATCGCGAACGGCAGATGAATCTATCAGCATCGAAACATCATGCAAGGCTTTTTTTTATTATTTTTCGACGCTTCGAAATAATTATTAAAAGCCCATGAAATAAGGGCTATTCCAATCCACGCGCAGTCAATTCATCCTCGTCCAAACCCAAATAATGGCCCAGCTCATGCAAAAAAGTCGTCCGCACTTCTTCACGAAAAAGTTTCTCGCCCGTTTCTGCAAAGCTCCAAAGGTTCTCCAAAAACAGAACGATCTGCGGCGGCAGTGGCGCGTCGCTTTCTTCAACAAATTCTGCGCCAGTAAACAAGCCTAGCGTGTCCGCTTCAATTCCATCGGCTTGCAATTCCGCATTTGGCAGGTGCTCAAATATCACCGGCAGCTTTTCCGCACGCCCGCGCAACGGTTCTGGCAGCGATTCAATTGTCATCTCCACTTCCGACAGCGCAAGGGCGCATAGTTTTTCCCAATCCAAATTCACATTGCAATTCTGACGCGTGTTTTGCGGCAATGCAACTTTCGTCGTATGCGCGTTTTTCGCTCGCGCTTGAACGGCGCATGCTTATCGTTTGTCTGATTACACAATTTATGACGGCCTTAAATAAAATCGCCCTGACTTGGTTTGCTCTTTTCATTTTTCAATTTGCGCTCATCGCAACGCTTTCCGCGCAAGAAGTTCATGTCGTGGAAAAAACCCTCACCAACGGCTTGACGCTGCTGATGGTCGAACGTCACGATGATCCGTCTGTCGCGGGCGGATGGGTTGCGCATGTCGGCAGCGCGAATGAAAGCCCCGGCATCACGGGCATTGCGCATTTATTTGAGCACATGATGTTCAAGGGCACGACCAGCATTGGCACGACGGATTACAAAAGGGATTTTGAAATTCTGGCCGAACAAGAAAAAATCCGCGACGAGATGCGCGCGGAGGAATCCAAAATGCGCGCGGCATGGCGGCGCGGCGGCGTGGACGACTGGCAGAAACCGGAAAATTGGACGCCGTATTATCGCGAACTGCAAAAACAATTTCAGGAACTGGTCTTGGAAGAACGAAAAGTCATCGTCAAAAACGAAATTTGGAAAATTTACCAGGCCAACGGTGGTAACGGCATGAACGCTTTTACGATGGACGACATGACTGCCTACTTCGTTGGCGTGCCAGCGAACAAGCTGGAACTCTGGATGTGGCTGGAGTCGGAGCGGATTTTTCATCCGGTCTTCCGCGAATTTTATGCCGAGCGTGATGTCGTCTTCGAGGAGCGCCGGATGCGCTACGATTCCACGCCGCTCGGCCCGTCGGAAGAGGCTTTCAACGCGCTGTTCTGGCAATCGTTGCCATACAGCTGGCCGACGATCGGCTGGCCTTCAGATATTTCGTCCATCTCCAAACCGCAGGCGGACGCTTTTCACGCGATGTTTTATTCCCCGCAAAACATCACGTTGATTCTCGTCGGTGATTTTGATCCGAAACAGGTTGCGGCAATGGCGGAAAAATATTTTGGCCGGATCCCGCGCGGAAAAAACAATCCGCCCGACCTCGTCACCACGGAAATGAAACAACCTGCCGAGAAGCGCATGAACGCCGAGGTTGCCGCCAATCCCCAGGTGGACATCATGTGGCACACCGTCCCGTTCGCGCACAAGGATTCCTACGCGCTACAGATTCTCGCGCAGCTGCTTTCGACGCACACTGGCCGGCTTTACAAGGGACTGGTGCTGGGCAGCGGCGTGGCGACGGACATTTCCGCCAGCCAGAATTCCCAAAAATGGGCGGGCTGGTTCGACATCAGCGGCGAAGCGGCGGACGGCCACACGCCGGAGGAAGTGGAGAATGGCATCTACGCCGAACTCGACAAATTAAAGCGCGATCCGGTTCCGCCGGAAGAATTGCAAAAGGTGAAAAACAATTTCGCCGCCGAGCAATATCGCCAGCTCAATTCCAACCTGAACATCCTGCAAAACCTCATATTCAATGATGGCGAGGGCGACTGGCGTGAAATCAACGCCGCGCAGCCGAAACTGGAAGCCGTCACCGCCGCCGATGTGATGCGAGTGGCCAATGAATATTTCAAGAAAGACAACCGCGCCGTCGCCACTTTCACCCGCAAGCCGGAAACCGCTGCTGCTGAATCAAAATGAAAATCTTTTCCTCCCTGATTTTATCTGTCGCCCTGGTCGCACCGTTTCAAATTCTCCACAGTGCCGACATTCCTGACCGGCCGGAAAAACTTTCATTTCCGCCGCTTAAATACGACGCGCCGGTGCCGGATCAATACCGCGTGCAGCTCAAGTCCGGGCCGGTCGCCTACATTGTGCCGGATCACGAACGTCCGCTGGTGAACATCACGGTTTACGTTCGCACCGGCAAATATCTCGAACTGGCAGGCAAGGAAGGCCTGGCCGAACTCACCGGCTGGCTGCTCACTCACGGCGGCGCGGGAACCAATTCCGCCTCACAGTTTGAGGAACGCGTCGCATTTCTCGGCGCGCAACTCGAATCCAGCATCGGCGACACGCAGGGCAACGTGGGCCTCAATCTGCTTTCCAAAGATCTGGATGCCGGGCTCGGACTTTTGCGCGACGTGCTTTACGCCCCGCGTTTTCAAGACGACAAAATTACGCTGCGCAAACAGCAGACGTTGCAAGCCATGAAACAGCGCAACGACGATTCTTCTGCCATTGAAGATCGCGAGGCGGACTTCTTGGCGCACGGCGAAAAGTTCTGGGCGAACCGCTATTCCACCAGTAATTCCATTGATTCAATTACGCGTCGAGACCTTGAAGAATTCCATTACCAATGGTTTTGGCCGTCCAATTTCGTCATCGCCATTACTGGAGATTTCGAGCGTGACGCAATGATTGCCAAACTGGAAAAAGTGTTTTCCAGCGGCCCTAACGTCATCGCGATGGATCGCGAACTCCGAACAGGAACCCCACCGCCCATTCCCACCAATATCGTCTTTGCCGCACCGGGCGTTTATCTGGTGAACAAGCCGGATGTGGATCAAGGCCGCGTGTCGCTCATGCTGCCCGGCATCCAGCGCGGCAACCCGGATTATTACGCGGTCGTCATCATGAACAACATTCTTGGCGGCGGCGGATTCACTTCGCACCTTATGAACCGCATCCGCTCGGACGAAGGGCTGGCGTATTCGGTCTATTCGAGTTTTCCGCCGGGAGTGTATTATCCCGGCACGTTCACCATCGCCTTCCAGTCCAAGTCGCGCACGGTCGCCTACGCCTGCGCCATCGCGCTGGAGGAAACCAAACGAATGTCCGCGCAGCCGGTGAGCGACGCGGAATTGAACCTGTCCAAGAAATCCATCATCGAAGGCTTCCCGAATTTTTTTAACACGAAGGAAAAAATCGTCGAACAGTTCGCGATGGATGAATTCACCGGCCGCCACGCGAAAGACCCGCAGTTCTGGCAGAATTTCCGCGCCAACATCCAATCCGTGACGAAAGAGGACGTGCTGCGCGTGGCGAAAAAATATCTGACCCCGGATAAATTCGCCGTGCTAGTGGTCGGCAACCAGGCGGACATCCTGCTCGGCTACCCCACGCATCCGGTGGATTTGAAGACGCTCTTCGGTTCCTTCCACGAATGGCCTTTGCGCGATCCCATGACGATGCAGCCGCTCGCGCCGCAAAAGTAAAATTCCAGTGGACGGCGGCATGGCCATTGCGTAATTATTTGACGGGCAAATAAAGCGGTTGCCCTTTATCCATCAATCTACAATGAAGCCCGAAACTAAGCCGCCGACTTCGCCCGTCCTGGATTATCTCGAACAACTGCACCGCGAATTCGCCGCCGTGAAGGATGGCGACGTGGCCACTTACATTCCGGGACTCGCCAAGGCGAATCCAAACTGGTTCGGCATCTGCCTCGTGACCGCCACCGGAGCCGTGTATGAAGCCGGGGATTCCCGGCAGCCGTTCACCATCCAGTCCATCTCCAAGCCGTTCGTTTATGGGCTGGCGCTGGAAGACAATGGGCGGACGGAAGTGCTGAAAAAAATCGGGATGGAGCCGACCGGCGACGCCTTCAATTCCATCAGCCTCGAACCCGGCACGGGCCGTCCGCGCAACCCGATGATCAATGCCGGCGCGATTGCCACCACGTCGCTCATCGCCGGCAAATCGGCGCATACGCGGCTGCAACGCCTGCTGGACATGTTCGCGCTTTACACGGGACACGGCGTGACCGTGGATGAATCCATCTATCGTTCCGAGAGCGAGACCGGCCATCGCAACCGCGCCATCGGCCACATGCTGCGCAACTTTGACATTCTTACCAGCGACCCGATCCCGTCGGTGGAATTATATTTCCAGCAATGCTCCGTTTCCGTGACCGCGCGCGACCTTGGCATCATGGCCGCCACGCTGGCGAACCGCGGCGTGAACCCCGTCACCGGCAAGCAGGCCATCCGCGGCGAATACGTCGAAAGCATTTTGAGCGTGATGGGTTCATGCGGGATGTATGATTACGCCGGGGAATGGATCTACAAGATCGGGATGCCCGCCAAGAGCGGCGTCGCGGGCGGGATCATCGCCGTGCTGCCGGGGCAGCTCGGCATCGGCGTCTTCTCGCCGCCGCTGGATGCGCACGGCAACAGCGTGCGCGGGATCAAGGTGTGCGACGCCATTTCGCGGCATTGCGACCTGCACCTGCTGAACCGTCCGAACATCGGCAAGTCCGCCATCCGCTTCAAGTTCACCGGCGCGGAATTGAATTCCAGCCGCGTGCGCACCCAGGAAGAAAGCCAGGTGTTGAGTCAATCGGGCGGCGGCATCAAAGTTTATCAGCTTCAGGGCCATTTGAGTTTCATCACCGCCGAGGCCGTCGTCCGCGACGTGATCGGCGATTTTGACGCCACGCAGCAGCTCATTCTCGATTTCAAGCGCGTCCTCACGCTCAACGAAAGCGCCTGCCGCCTGTTTTACGAAATCCTGCTCAAGCTGGCGGAGCAGGGCAAACCCGTGCTCTTCACCCACACCGGCCACATGCCGCTCTTGCGGCGTTACCTCAAGGCCAAGCTGGGCAAACGCTTTGAAAAACTTTTCCAGCCGTTCGACGACAACGACCTCGCGCTGGAATGGTGCGAGAACCGGCTTCTGAAAAACGTCCTGCCCGCCCGCCCGGCACGGCAACGGGCCCGGGTCGTGGAATATGAACTGTGCAATCATTTCACGCTGGGCGAACTTAAAACCTTCGCCTCGTTTCTCAAGCGGCAGAGCTACAAGGCCGGCGAAACCATCATCCACATCGGCGCCGAGGCGCAGGAGATTTTTCTGCTCGCACGCGGCGGCGTGAGCGTCTTTGTCCCGCAGGCCGGCGGCGCACGGCGGCGGCTGGCCACCTTTTCCGCCGGGATGGTCTTTGGCGAGATGGCGGCGATAGACCGCGCGCCGCGCTCGGCCATGGTCGTGGCCGACACGGAAGTGGAATGCGACGTGTTGAGCCTCGATAATTTCGACCGGCTGGGCGTCTCGCATCCCGCCACCAAAATCAAACTGCTCAAAAACCTGAACTTGAGCCTGTGCCACCGCCTGCGCAAGGCCAACCGTGAATTAAGCTTGTTCGATTGATTTATGTTTCCCTACGTCGCCCTGGCCAAAGATAAAACCTGGCAGCCCGGCCCTTACGACGGCGTTGAGTTGATTGTGCTGCACAAGCACCCCGACACCGGCGGAGTCGTGGTGCTGCGCAAATTCAAGGCTGGCCACACCATCCCGGCGCACACGCATCCGCTCGCCAACGAATGGGCTTACGTCCTCTCCGGCGAGTGGGAGGAAGCCGGCGTGACCTACACCACCGGCGCATTGTTTTTCGCGCCCAAAGGCACGCAGCACGGCCCGCACATCGCCCGCACGGAAGTCATCAGCCTGACCACATTCGACGGCCCGCTGACCGTGGCGTGAAACCCGGCGGATTGCTGCAAGACCCTGGTTTGTTGACTCCGTCCCGCTGCGCCCGAACTTATTCAATCTCATTTTTCACAATCAAATCTGCCATTCTTGTTGAAACCAGCCTGGCAACGGCATGGGACAAGCGGCACAAGAGCCGGTGCGACAACAAAGTAGCCGGGAAGTTCAGCCGCCGGTCTTTCCGGTCTGGAAAATTTCTGCTCGCGTGGAATTATTTCGAGCGTATTTCTATTGTTGCGTGTCGAACCCTAATTGCGGAGACTCGAAAAAATTATGGACATTAACATGAACACAAGCAACACAAGCAAGAACGTCCTGAACTCGGACGTTGAAATCAAAGGCAACATCAAATTCGCCGGCGAACTGACCTTCGAGGGCAAGCTGGACGGTGATATCAACACGGACGGCACGCTGAACCTGGGCGACAGCGCCGTCATCAACGGCAACATCGCCGCACAGACCGTCGTGGTGCGCGGCAAGGTCAACGGCAACATCGCCGCCAAGGAGAAGATTGAAATCAAGGCCAAGGCCGAAGTGTTCGGCGACATCCGCGCCACGAAACTCGCCATCGAGGAAGGCGTGACCTTCGTCGGCAAGACGGAAGTCAACCCGAACAAGGTGGCGCCCATCGCGCCGCCCTCGCGACCCGCCGAACCGCCGAAAGCCCCCGAACTGATCAAGCGTTGAACCGCCTCGCGGCGCACCCCACATTGAATGCCGGCAACGAAACAGGACAAAGTCCTGGTGGCCTGTCCCCATTGCGGCCACCAGCAGCCTGAACCGCGCGCTGCGTTTTCCACCAACTGCAAGAAGTGCGGCCGGCATTTTCACGTTCAGGAAGCCCTCAATCCAGCGCGAAAAACACCCGAACGCGCACTGGATCTGCGGCGCATCATTTGTTTCGAGTGCGGCTCGGAGCTGGACGTTCCCGCCAGCGCCGAATCCACAATGTGCAAGCGATGCAGCCGTTACCTGGACTTGCATGATTACCACATCACCAACGCCGTCGCCAAAAATTTCAAGACCAAGGGCCGGTTCGTGGTTGAACCAAAGGGCTATGTTTTCAACACCGAAACCATCGGCGGCGAGGTCGTCATCAAGGGAAAGTTTCACGGCAAACTGTCTGCTGAACGCTCACTGACGATTTATTCCACCGCCGAGATCAAGGGCAGCCTGGCCGCCGCGCACCTGGTCATCCCGGCGGAAAACCATTTCCGCTGGCCGGACGTCATCAAGGCCGGCTCGGCGGAAATCGCCGGCGAACTCGCGGCCAATTTGCACGCGACCGGAACCGTCACCCTGAAATCCACCGCGCGATTCTTCGGCAATCTGGATGCCGCGAACTTGGTGGTGGAGGCGGGCGCGGTGGTCGTCGGAAAAATGAACATCGGCTCGAAGGCAGGCAACAAACAGACCCGGCTCCTTTGACCCCGCGCTGGCAAAGGCGTCCGCACGGCACCGCACGGAAGTCATCAGCCTGACCACATTCGACGGCCCGCTGACGGTGACGCAATTGCGCTGGCAGTTCTGAAAACAGTTCCGTATCGTCGCATTGAGCAGACGGAATAATCCAATTCAACCATTCACAAAACCATGAACACATCCTCCCTGATCTTCACCCGGTTCATCTGCCGGACCGGACTGCTCTGCATACTTGCCGCCTTGTTTGCCGCCGGCTGCCGTTCGATGGACAAGCCGGCCTCGGCCAGTTTCGCGTCGGTGTTCATTTACAACCAGAGCCCCGAGAAAATTCGTCAAGCCGCCGACGCCGTGTTTGCGAACGCCAATTACCAGTCCATCCGGCTCTCCGATGGCACGCAGGTTTACGAAAAAGAGGCCACCAAGGGCGAACAGATCGCTTACGCCGGATTTGTCGGCGCACATGAAGGGGAACGGACCATCGTGCGCGTGCGCATGGGCATCCAGCCACAGGGCGTCAATTGCTTTCTGCTCTCCTGCAAGGCGTTTGTCATAACCAGCCCCGGCGACTTCGTCAACGAACAGACGTTCCCGCTGTATGGCTGGCAGAGCGGCCCTTACCAGGAACTTCTGAACAACATCAGGGACAATTTGAAAGTAGCTGCCATGCAGGCAGCCCAGACGCCGTGAGCGCGCTCCCTGTCAGCCTCGAAAAAGCAAACCAGCTCGCGCAACGCATGACCGCGTTGGGCGTGCGCGAGGCTGACATTGAAGAATCCTTTGTCCGCTCCGGCGGGCATGGCGGGCAGAACGTGAACAAAGTTTCCACCTGCGTCATGCTGCTGCACCGCCCGACCGGCGTGCAGGTGAAATGCCAGGAAACCCGCCAGCAGGGGCTCAACCGCTACATCGCGCGCCGGTTGCTGCTCGACAAGATCGAGGAAAAACAAAAGGGCTTCGTCGCCGCGCAGCGCGCCGAGATCGAAAAAATCCGCCGCCAGAAGCGCAAGCGTTCCCGTCGCGCCAAAGCCCGGATGCTTGCTGACAAATCCAAACACGGCGAAAAGAAAGCCGCGCGCCGCCCGGTCGGGATGGAGTAGAAAATTTTCCAACCGGCCGGGCGCACCACCCGCCGCGAAAAATGCCAACGGACGCAACTTGCCGTTGCGCTGCGTGGCTGATTTTGCGAAGGTGCGGTGTTCCCAGAAACCCGAGCCAAGCCCGTGGAAGTCATCATCCGACCCAACGCCGCCGACGCCGCTGATTTGACCGCCCGGATCATCGCCGCAAAAATGCGGGCTAATCCGCGCCTCACGCTTGGCCTCGCCACCGGTCGCACGATGGAATCCGTTTATGCGCGGCTCGCGCAAATGCACCACGCGGACGGCCTGGATTTTTCGCAATGCCGCACATTCAACCTCGATGAATATGCCGGCCTGCCGGGCGGCGATCCTCATTCCTACCGGCATTGCATGAACCAGCGCCTGTTTTCCAAGGTGAACATTGATTTGCGCAACACGCATCTGCCGGACGGCGCGGCGGCCGACCTGGAAGCCGAATGTGAAAATTATGAACGGCGGATCGTTGCAGCCGGTGGGATTGATTTGCAATTGCTCGGCATCGGCCTGGCAGGACACCTCGGCTTCAATGAACCGCTGTCCGCCTTCCGCTCGCGCACCCGCGTCAAGGCGTTGGCGCCCGCGACCCTCGCCCAAAATGCGCCGCTCTTTGCCGATCCGGAAGCGATGCCGCGCCGCGGCATCACGATGGGCATCGGCACCATTCTCGATTGCCGCCAGTGCCTGCTGCTGGCGACAGGCGAAGCCAAGGCGGCGATTGTCGCCCAAGCCGTGGAAGGCCCGATGACCGGCATGATTTCCGCCACGGCGCTGCAACTGCACCCGCGTTGCGCCGTCGTGCTGGACGAGGCGGCGGCGGGCGAACTGAAGGCGACGGACTATTACCGCTGGATTTTTGAGAATGAACCGGAGTGGGAACCGTTCCGCACCCGCCCGCCGGCGCATTAAACTGATATGAACGAGAATCAAGGCGCAGGGAAATCCGGCTACAACCGTTTTCTCCTGCTCGTCGCCGGACTGGGCGGCCTGCTTTACGGCGTGGATGTGGGCATCATCGCCGGCGCGCTGCCATATTTGGAAGCGACTTCGGGACTGAACGCCGGCCAGCTTTCCTTCATCGTCGCCGCCGTCCTGCTCGGCAGCGTGATTTCAACCTTGTTCGCCGGAATGCTCGCCGACTGGCTGGGCCGGAAAAAAATGATGGCGTTGAGCGGCATTCTTTTTGTCGTCAGCATTCCGGTGATTGCGCTGGCCCACGGTTACGGGCCGCTCGTGGTTGGCCGCCTGCTGCAAGGCATCAGCGCCGGATTGATCGGCGTCGTCATCCCGCTTTATCTCGCCGAATGCTTGAGCGCGTCGCATCGCGGCAAGGGGACGGGCATTTTTCAATGGCTGCTGACGTTCGGCATTTTTCGCGGCGACGATCATCGGATTGTATTTCAGCCAGCGCGTTGATGAAGTGGCTGGACTTGGCGGCGCAGACAGGCTTTTGGCGTTCAAGGACACGGCCTGGCGGGGCATTTTCTGGGTCTCGCTGCCGCCCGGGATTTTGTTCGTCATCGGCAGTTTCATGGTGGCTGAATCACCGCGCTGGCTGTTCCGTCGCGGAAAAACCGCCGCCGCGCGCGCCGCGCTTTTGCGTTCGCGAACGGACGCGCAGGCGGAAACCGAATTGCAGGAAATGGCAGAAACTGTTGCCGCCGAAAAAGCGATGACTTCCACCGGTGAAAAGACCGGGGAATCGCTGCTGCGCCGCAAATATGTGGCTCCATTTCTTCTGGTCTGCGTCATCCTCGCGTGCAACCAGCTCACCGGCATCAATTCCATCATAGGCTACAACGCGACCATCCTCATCCAGGCAGGACTTTCCGACCTGCACGCGCATTTTGCCAGCGCGCTTTTCACGCTGATCAATTTTCTTGTGACCATCGGTGCCGTCCTGCTCGTGGATCGCAAGGGAAGAAAATTTCTGCTTTCGCTTGGCAGCGCCGGAATCATCGTCTCACTTGTATGCGCGGGAATTCTGTTTCACAAGACCGAGGCAAAGCGAATTGAAGTGAAAGCCGCCGTGCAGGCTATGGTCGCAACCGGCCAGACGCTCACGTTCGCGTTCAATGAAACGACGGCGTCAAATTTTACCGGCGGAGCTTTGCCAAGTTCATTGGTCATCATTTATTCCTATGGCGATTTTCACGGAGCGACCACCGCCATCCGTTCCGACGACAAAACCGCAAAATCCATTGAGATCACACGCGCAAACTGCATTCCGCCGAACAAAGTCGTCGCTTTTTTCTCAAATCCATTTGCCGATCTCGACGCAGCGCGCGCGGCTCCCTTGAAAATTGAGAACGCGCTCATCACGCCTGTGCCGGATGAGCAAAACGGCTGGCTCACGGCGACCTGCCTTTTCGTATTCATGTCGTTCTTCGCCGTCGGGCCGGGCGTGTGCGTGTGGCTCGCGCTCTCCGAACTGATGCCCACGCGCATCCGCTCCAACGGCATGAGCATCGCGCTGCTCATCAACCAGGCCGTCTCGACGACCATCGCCGCCATCTTTCTGCCAACGGTAGGCAAATATGGCTACGCGACGATGTTCTTCGCGTTCGCCGGCTTCACGGTGATTTATTTTGTCACTGCTGCGTTTTTCCTGCCGGAAACAAAAGGGAAAACCTTGGAAGAAATCGAGGGGCACTTTGAAGGCCGCAAAAATTGAAAATTCAAACCATGGCAGTTTTCATTCCCGTGCTGGTGGCGGCAACTTTAGCCGCCGCAGGATGCTGGACTGGAAATATAATCCGATTTTGTGTGCCGCAGGTTCCGGCAGGTCTGCTAATATCATTGTTCATGAACATCCTCATCGAAGACGCGGAGAAGCTGGAATATCTCACCAGCAGCAACCTGTGGACAAAAAATGCCGCCGGAGGCAAAAACTTCGGGGCAACGGGCACCGCCTTCGCCGCTGCAAAAAAGGAACCGATGGGCCGGTTCAACATCGTCGGCTACATCGCGGAAACGAAGCAGTTCATCAACCTGAACCACGGCAAGGGCAAGGGCTTGCCGGAAGCTGAAGCCGCTGCGGTTTAGTATTTGTCTGAACGGAATTGAATCCGTGTTTCGTCCCCCGTCTGTGGTTGACAGAACGATGGGCCGGTGAAAGTCTTGGCGCGTTCCCGAAAAAAACGCAAGTCGGCAACCCTGACCCGAACCGCCATGAAAACACGGCTCCTGCAAATCGCGATAGTGTTGATCCTTTCGGCAGTCAATCCCGTGCGGGCGCAAACACCGCCGGCGCAGAATCCTGACGTGGAGGCGATCCGCAAGGAAATGCAACAGATGCGGGCGGATTACGAGCAGCGTATTCATGCGCTGGAGGAACGGTTACAGAAGGTCGAGACGGCGTCCGCAGCGACGAATGTCGTGACCAGCACCATCGTTGTCATCAGCACCAACGCCGAGCCGACGATGGCTGAACGCGGCATGGCGTTCGCCAGTCTCCAGTTCAAAAGCGACGCGGAATCGCGCGGCATGACGCTGGCCCAGACGAACCGGGTCTTCAAGGACCGGGTGCAAGAAATTCTCAACGACTTCATAGACTTCAACGGCTACTTCCGTTCGGGCTACGGCCGCGATGATCAGGGCGGGCCGCAGCCGGCGTTCCAGGCGCCCGGCGCGTTCGCCAAATACCGGCTCGGCAACGAGGCGGAAACCTACGGTGAACTCATCTTCGGCAAGAACTGGTATGTGCCCGACCTGTTTTCGCCCGACGCCCCGCCGCGCGCCGACGGCACGCCCACCGGCCCGATTGCGCGCACGCAGGTGCGCGTGGCGTTTTATGATCCGTATTCCAACGTCGGTTCCGGCAGCACCTTCCAGACGTCGCTGCCGGAAGCGTGGGCGGAGATCGGCAATGTTTTTGCCGCGCAGCCGGAGTTGAAATTTTGGGCGGGCAACCGCTTCTATCGCCGGCAGGACATCTGCATCAACGATTTCTTTTTCTACAACATGAGCGGCGGCGGCGGCGGCGTGGAGGATTTTGAGACGCCCGTCGGCAAAATGGCGCTGGCGTGGATCGGCAACGGCCAGCAGAGCGGCGTGTATTCGTCCGACATCGTCATCCAGCCAGATCCCCAAAACGAGGCCGGGTTCAGCAAGCAAAGCTTTGTGTTGAGCCTCTACGACGTGGAATTGCCGTGGGGCAAGGGTGAATTCGGACTGGTGTTTGCCTCCGAAAACAGCGGCAAAAACGCGCTCGGCCAGCAGGCGCCCAATTCGCAGGGAGGGGCGCTCACGTTCATTCACACGCATGAAAAATTCTTAAGCGAGGATGGCGTGAACAAATTCTCCATGCAGATCGGCAATGGCGCGGCCAAGACGTTCACCTCCGGTTTCGAAACCGCGACCTTGACCAACGGCACGTTCATCATCCCCGACGAGCCGCATTCGTGGCGCTTCCGCGCGACCGAGAGCTTTATCGCACAGCCGTGGGCGAACATCTCCATCAGCCCGGCCATCGTGTATCAATACACCGACTACAACAACGTCCAGGGCAACCGACAATGGATCTCCGCCGGCGTGCGGCCGATTTATCATTTCAATAATTTCTTCAGCCTCGCGTTTGAGCCGGGCGTGGATCATGTGGATGATTCGGGCATCAACCAGAGCGGCACGCTCTACAAATTCACGCTCGCGCCACAAGTGTCGTTGGGCGACAAATTTCTCAGCCGGCCCGTCATCCGCGCCTACGTCACCTACGCGACCTGGACCGAAAGCTACAAAGGCTACGTGGGCGGCAATGATTTCGCGAACGACACCGACGGCCTGACCTGGGGCATGCAGATGGAAGTCTGGTGGTGACGGGACAAATAAAAGGGGCGCATCAGTCGAGATCAGACCTCCCACTGACGCGCCTGGAATTGTTTTGGACGGCAAACGATTTATGCCGGAAGCGCCCGGGCTGCCCGGTCGGCTTTGCGCTGGGCGAGGCTCTTGAAAAATTCAAAGCCTTCGCGGGTGCGGCGCACCAGCATGTCCTTGTCTTCCAGCATCGTCTTGATGATGCGCAGAATGGGTTTCGGGCGCAGATAATAGCCGCGATAGAAACGATCCAGTTCCTCGGCAATCTTGTCCTTGCTCAAGCCGGGATATTCGAGCGTGCTCTGCTGCAATCCGCCGCTTTCCACGAGATCGGTCTTGTCCTTGTTGGTGAACCAGCCGTTCTGCCTGGCCATCTCGTAAAGTTCCGTGCCGGGATACGGCGCGGCGAGCGAGACCTGGATGCTGAACACGTCGAGTTCCTTCGCAAAGTCCATCGTGTTCTGGATGGTCTGCTGCGTCTCCACCGGCAACCCAAGGATGAACGTGCCGTGGATGAGGACATCGGCCTTGTGGCAATCCTTGGTGAACTGCCGCATCTCCGCCATCGTCACGCCCTTCTTGATGCGCGTGAGAATGTCGTCATTGCCGCTTTCGTAGCCGACGAGGAACAGGCGGAGCCCGTTGTCTTTGAAAGATTTTATCGTGTCGTAATCAATGTTTGCGCGGCTGTTGCATGACCAGCAAAGGCCGAGTGGCGCGATTTTTTTGGCGATCTCCCGCGCGCGCGGCAGGTTCGCGGTGAAGGTGTCGTCGTCGAAAAAGAATTCCTTCACTTCCGGGAAAACTTTTTTCAGGTAGGCCATTTCGTCGGCGACGTTCTGGGCGGAACGGACGCGATACTTGTGGCCGCCAATGGTCTGCGGCCAGAGACAGAATGTGCATTGGGCCGGACAGCCGCGTCCGGTATACATGCTCATGTAAGGATGCTGCAGGTAGCCGTTGAAATATTTCTGGATGTCCAGATCGCGCCGGTAAACATCCGCCACCCACGGCAGAACGTCCATGTCATGGATCAATTCACGCTCGGCGTTGTGCCTGATCTTGCCGTCCTTGTCCTTGTAGGAAAGCCCGTTGATGCTGGAAAAGTCGCGGCCTTCGCTGACTTCCTTGCAGGTGTAATCAAATTCCTTGCGGCCGACCCAGTCAATCGCGGTGGAGGCTTTCAGCGTTTCCGTGGGCAGCACGGCGGCGTGCGCGCCGACAAAGCCGATCTTCGTGTCGGGCTGTTGCGCCTTGATCGCCTCGGCCACCTTGCAATCGTTGCGCAATGACGGCGTGCTGGTGTGGATGATGACGTGATCGTATTCCCTGGCGATCTTCAGGCATTCGTCCTTCTTGATGCCGTGCGGCGGACAATCGAGCAGCTTGCTGTTCGGCACAAGCGCGGCGGGTTGGGCGAGCCACGTCGGATACCAATAGCTGGTGACTTCGCGCCGCGTCTGATAACGCGCGCCGGCACCGCCGTCGTAACCGTCAAAACTCGGAGGTGAAAGGAATAATGTTTTGCTCATAATCAAATCAACGACGAAAAGTGTAAGCTTTCCACGGCGTTTGCATCAATGGTTTTTTTACCCGTGCGCAACCGATGGCTCCGGTGCGTGAACTTCCTGCACGCGCACCCGGCTGGCCAGCCACAGGCTGATAAGGCTGGCGGCGACGGCCAGCCAGCCGAGCTTGTCGTAGTTGACCAGTTGTCCGGTCGGCGACCTGGTCACAATCCACCCGCCGATGCTCGAAGTGATGCCGGAAGTGAGGTCGCGCGTGCAACTTGTCAGGCTCATGAACGAACCGCGCCGCTGCGACGGCACCGCCAGCGACATGATGGCCTGCGCGGGGATGAATCTTCCGCTCGCAAATGTGAAAAACAATCCCGCCGAAATCAGCACCGCCCAAACAGGCATTCGTCCAGAAGTCGCGATCCAAAGGGTCACAACGCACGCCACGGCAATCAAAATGGCGAAAACCCGCAGCCGGCCAAACTTGTCGGCCAGCCTGCCGCACAGCGGCGCGGTGAGGGCCGAACAAACTCCGCCGACCATGTAAATGAGGAATAATTTATTTTCCGGCAGTCCGGCATTGGAGACGAGGTAAGGCGCGAGCAGCGGGATGACGGCGAAATGTCCCATCACCAGCGCGGACATGAACAGCAGGGCGCGCCCGGCATTGGCATCGCGCAACAATTCAAAGAACGCCTTGAAATGATGCGCGGGGGTATCATCCAAATGCGCTCGGATCGGCGGCAGCGTGACGTAAATCAGCAGCCACACGAGAACGCCCATGCCGGCGATCAGGAAGAACGGCATTTCCCAACGGAACTTTTGCGCCAGATATAATCCGAACGGCACGCCCAGCGCCGCCGCTGCCGCGAAGGCGGTCATGATAACGCCCATGCCCGAAGCCCGTCGTTGCGGCGGGACGATGTCGCCAACGATGGCCATGATGGTTGCGCCGGAAACACCGCCGAACGCACCGCAAATCGCGCGTGCCACCAGCAACATTTCTGCCGTGGTTGAGAAAGCACAAGCCAGCGTGCCGACGAAAAATCCGGCGTAAGCAAGGAGCAAAACTTTCCGCCGGTCGAAGCGATCCATGAATGGCGCGGTGATCAGACCCATCACGCCGGCGCTGATGGTGTAAGCCGCGACGAGATGACTGAACTGCCCGGCCCGATGGCCAACTCCCGCATGAGTTGTTCACCCAGCGGCATGATGACCATGAAATCAAGGATGTGCGTGAACTGCACCGCCGCCAGCAGCAAGAGTAGCGTGCGTTCGGAATAACGGGACGTGGGCATGAAGATTAAAATCCGAAAGGAGAAATCATGCCGGGGATCGAGGGATTGACCTCAATCAAGACTTCTTCACGTCTTTGATCTTCGCCAGCAATTCATCTCGTTCGGACGTGTCGCCCGTGCCGCAATGGCTGGCAACGTGCGCTTCGTGATGAACTTCGTTGGAGAACGCGCCGCGCGCACCGGCGGCGGGTGAATTGATCGCGGCTTTCGCCTCGGCCAGATGGCCTTTGCCGATGGTCACGCCGTTGAACGCAATCTTCGCCAGCTCCGGCGAGGCCGGGAACGGTTTCGGTTTCGAGCCGAAGTTGTATTTGATGTTCTTCCAGTTGTCGCCGGATTGATAATTCGTGCCGAGCGCGCCACTGGGATCGTAGCCGCAATGCACCATGCAATGCTCGCAGCGCGGGTCGCGGGCGACGCCGTTGACGACGCCGTATTTTTCCCACTGCACCTTCGAGAGCATTTCCTGATAACCGCCGTAATGACCATCGGTCATCAGATAGCACGGCGCTTTCCAGCCCTTGACGTTGAACGTCGGGATGGCCCACGCGGTGCAGGTCAGTTCGCGTTTGCCCGCGAGAAATTCCTGATAAACCGGCGTGCCGAAAATGGTGAACGCCTTGCCCCATTCCTGGATCTTCGCAAATTTCTGCCGCGTCATGTCGCGCGTGAGGAAGAATTGCTTCGGGTCTTTGCCGAGGCGCGAAACCATGTCCTTCTTGGCCGCATCGTAATCGTAGCCGGGCGAAATCGTGTGGCCATCCACTTCGAGCGAGCTCAAATACTTGAACATGTCCTCGATTTCCTGCACGTCGGTTTCTTTATAAACCGTCGTGTTGGTCGCGACTTGATAGCCGCAAATCTTCGCCATCTTGATGGCCTCGACACATTCCTTGAACACGCCTTCACGCTCAACGATGAGGTCGTGTGTAAATTCCAAACCGTCAACGTGGACGTTCCAATACATCCATTTCGTCGGACGGATAACGGCTTTTTTCTTTGCCGCGTCGTCGGATTTACGGATGACTTCGGCTTCCTTTTCAGAAATCAATTTCCCGTCGAGCAGCTTTTTGAGCTTCGGCTCGATTTCGGGCGAATAAACCGCCGCGAGGTAGTCCCGCATTTTTTTCCGCATGAACATTCCGTTCGTGCAGATGTAGAGGACACGGCCCTGGTCGAGAAGGCCGTTGATAAGCTCCTCGATTTTCGGATAAATCAGCGGTTCGCCGCCACAGACGGAAACCATCGGCGCATCGCATTCAACCGCTGCCTGAAGGCATTGCTCCAGCGGCACCATGTCCTTGAGCGACGTGGAATATTCGCGGATGCGACCGCAGCCGGTGCAGGTCAGGTTGCAGGTGTGCAGCGGTTCGAGTTGCAGCACCATTGCAAACTTCGGCGTCTTGCGGAGCTTGTGTTTGATGATGTGACTGGCAATTTTTTTTGTCAGCGCAAATGGGAATCGCATAATTTATTTTACGGAAGCAACCTCGGTGGAGATTTCACGGAAGGAAACCGGGGCATTCGTCGCCGACGGGTCGGCCTTCAGAAAAGACCCCATCCCCGGCAGAAAAAAGTCCAGCGGCGAAACGCTGTGGCTCGCGTTGATGCCGCTACAGCCCGCGGCAAACAGCCCGAACGCCGCCAGCATTGCCAGCCGCAGTAAATTCCAGTTTAATCTCACTAGACGATTATAAAACACCCCGACGTGATGGCAACAGCTAATTCTAAAACGCGGCCTGCGGCCCGGTGGAAATTTGCCGCCGGAATTTTGATTCTCGCCGCCGGCATTGTTTTGGCGGACGAGGCGCAGCGGAAAATTTTCACCGCCCGCGCCGGCGCGGAATTTCAGCGTGCCCAGGCCCGGTTCCAGGCGGACACGACCAATCCCACCAACGCCTGGCAATTCGCCCGGGCGGCCTTTGATTTCGCCGAATTTGCAACCACCGACCCCGAACGTGCCGCGCTCGCCGAGCAGGGCATCGCCGCGTGCCGGCGACTGATCGCCCGCGATCCGAAATCGGCGGCGGCGCATTATTATCTGGCCATGAACCTCGGCCAGCTGGCACGCACGAAATTTCTCGGCGCCTTGAAGCTCGTGAAGGAAATAGAGCGGGAATTCAAGGCGGCGGGCCAGTTGGACGCACGGTTCGACTATGCCGGGCCGGAGCGGAATCTCGGGCTGCTGTATCGTGACGCGCCGGGCTGGCCGGCCAGCATCGGCAGCAAGCGCACCGCCCGCTATTATTCCGAGCAGGCCGTCAAGCTCGTGCCGGATTATCCCGCAAACCGCCTCAACCTGGTCGAATCTTACCTCCAATGGAATGAACGCGACGCCGCAAAACGCGAACTGCAGGTTCTCGACGCCATCTGGCCGGCGGCACAGACCAACCTGACCGGTGAAAAATGGGAGCCCAGCTGGGGCGACTGGTCAACCCGCCGCAACGACGCACGCCAGAAAATCAATGAAGCGCCCCCGCGCCGGTGACAAATCCGTTGCAAACTAAAGTTTGCGGCAACCCCCAACATTAATTACTCTTCAGGTGCATCAAATGGAGTCAAGCAACCCAAACGTCAGCATGGCCAAAAAGTTCATCGCGGTATTGACCGACACGACCTTGTTCCTGCAGGAATGGTTCGCCAATCCGCAACGGACCGGCTCGGTCGCACCCAGTTCGCGCCAGCTTGCGGCGGCCATGGCACACTGGCTGCCGTCCAATCCCGACAGTTTCGTCCTGGAACTAGGCCCCGGCACCGGTGCCGTCACACAGGCGCTCATCAAACGCGGTCTGCGCGAAGACCGGCTCGTTGCCATCGAACGGAATCCGAAGATGGCGCGGCTGTTGCGCGAAAAATTTCCCCGCGCCCAGATCATCAACGGCGACGCCTGGCATCTGGATCACCTCCTGCGCAGCCGGCGCGAACCCGTTGAAAGCGTCGGCGCGGTCATCTCCAGCCTGCCGCTGCTCAATTTTCCGCCGGAAGAAGCCGAAGCCCTCACGCAAAAAATCCGCGCGGTGCTGGAACCCGATGGCAACTGGGTTCAATACAGCTATCACCTCGGCAAAAAACAGGTGCGCGGTGCCGCCAGTTTCAAATTGCGCGCCTCAAAAATCGTCTGGCTGAATTTCCCGCCCGCCCGCGTCAGTGTCTTCAAGAAATAAGTGCCGAATACCTATTTCGCCTTTCGGAATTGTTTCAACTGCTGGATCAACCCGCGCACTTGCTCCCCATCTTTGCCTTGCATCGCGGGCATTTTCCCCGCCGTTTCCGCCACCACAATCGCATCGGCAATCCGATTCTCGCTCATCAAAAGATTCACATACCGATAGACCGTTTCCGGCGAGCAGGGGCAAAGCGCCATCGCCTGGCGAAAGGCGAAATCCGCCGCGTCGTTCATGCGTTTCTTTTCTGAATCGTCGGCGGCGTGTTGTGCGCGCCACGCATAAAGACCGGCGATGGAACTGCGCAGCTTGGAAAACATTTTCTGCGCGTCCGAGTGTTGGATGAATTGCGGGTCGCCCTTGAATCCGGCCAAATCGTTTTTGACATAAACTTTTTCCGCGAACGCCGCGACCTCCCCGACCGGCGTGCCCGTGTCCAGCCAGCCGCCAATCATGGGGGTCATTTGTTTCACCCAATAATCATGGTCGGTTTTCACGATTTCATCGGACAACGCCGGCAGCGGCTGCCGGTTAAGTTTCATGATCAAGCCGTGCGGTTCGAGATGCGGATACATCCAGTCGAGCGGAAAACTTTCCTCGACGTAAAACTCGCGGCCGGGATTCTTGTCGAAGACGACCTTGGTCAGCAGCCCGTTGATTTCCATGACGGCAACCTGCCCGCTGATCTGGACTCTGCCATTGGAATCCTTGTGGACGTCCTCGCCTGGTTTCAACTGGTTTTTCTGAAGCCGCTTCTGCGCATCCTCCATGTAATCCTGAAAACATTTTTGCGAATCGTCATGGGTGGGCGTGTAGATTTCCCCCCCATACATGGATTGCACGTAATCAAGATACGTTGAGTCCGCCAAGGCATTTTGGGTGAGCGTGAAAAACGGATCGGCCTTCACCTGGGATTTTTGCATCGCCGTGATCACGAACCGCCCCGGATCCGTGCCGCCAAAATAAATGCTGCCGGCCGGAATGGATTCGATGATGCCGTTGCCGAAGACGGCGGCATACTTCTCGCCGCTCAAGTTGAAAGAATACAGCGCGCCCCAGATTTCCTTCACGCCCTCCCACGCCGTCCCGCGCAAACGCTCGTCCGTTTTGCCGGAATGCTCGTATTGCCCCGCGTGCTTTCGGAAATCTTCAAACTGGTTGCTGACCGCCAGCCAGTCGCCTTTTTGAGCCGCCGCAAAAAAGGCTTTGAACTCCGGCGGCAAGTTGTTCGTCGCCGCATTCGCCTGCGCCTCCTTTTCCACGACGAATGATTGCAATTGCGCCGCGACTTCAGGGTTTTTCAGCGGCGGCAAAGGCTTGGCGCAGCCGCCGACGAATAATCCGACGCCGAGAATCACCGCTGCGAGAGGTTTGATTGTAGGTTTCATAGGTTTATATTTCGCGTTACCATTGAACAGACACCGCCGCCGCCAAATTTGTATAAATTATCCGCCCGCCGCTGCTCCAGCCGGCAAAAGATGCAATTTAGAATTATTCTAAATCTTGACTAGCTCGGGGCTGGCGTTTATTTTGCCCTAGCGATGGGCATGGTCGAGAAAAAATCAGGCAGCGAATTCAGCGAACGGTTGAGCACGGGCGGCTTTCGTTTCACGCCGCAGCGCCAGCACGTTTACGACGTGGTCATGCAAAAGCGCGACCACCCGACGGCAGAGGAGATTTTCATCCGCACGAAACGCACGATGCCGGAGATTTCCCACGCGACCGTCTATAACTGCCTCGATGCGCTCGTGAAGTGCGGCCTCGTCCGCCAGGTCCAGCTCGAACGCGGCGCGACGCGCTTCTGCCCGAACATGGAGGAGCATTGCCATTATTTTTGCGACGCCTGCGGCGAAGTTTTTGACGTGCCGCTTCAGAAAGATTCCACTACCATGCCGGGGCCGAAGGGTTTCCAAGTGGATCACTACGACATCGCGGTTCACGGCCTCTGCGCGGACTGCGCAGGCAGCCGGAAAAAATAATTTCACATGAGCACAGCTACCGAGACAATTGAAGATCTGGTCAAGACGGAATACAAATACGGCTTCGTCACCGACGTCGAGACCGAGTCCGCGCCGCCGGGATTGAGCGAGGACACCATCCGCCACATCTCGGCCAAAAAAAACGAGCCGGAATGGCTGACCGAATGGCGGCTCAAGGCCTATCGCCACTGGCTGACGATGACCGAGCCGACCTGGCAAAAGGCGCATCACGAGAAGATTGATTACCAGGCCATCTGTTATTTTTCGCAGCCGAAGCCGAAGAAGGACGCGCCGAAGAGCCTTGACGAAGTTGATCCGAAGCTGCTGGAGACTTACGAGAAGCTCGGCATTCCGTTGCGCGAACGAGGCCGGCTCGCCGGCGTGGCGGTGGACGCAATCTTTGATTCCGTCTCCGTCGGCACCACGTTCCGCAAACAGCTTGCGGAAAAAGGCGTCATTTTCTGTTCGTTCACCGAAGCGGTGCATGAACATCCCGATCTGGTGAAGAAATATCTCGGCTCGGTCGTGCCGCACACGGACAACTTTTATGCGGCGCTGAACTCCGCCGTCTTCACCGACGGCTCGTTCTGCTACATCCCGAAAGGCGTGCGCTGTCCGATGGAGCTTTCCACCTATTTCCGCATCAATGCCGCCAACACCGGCCAGTTCGAGCGCACGCTGATCATCGCCGACGAAGGCGCGCAGGTGAGCTACCTCGAAGGCTGCACCGCGCCGATGCGGGATGAAAACCAGTTGCACGCCGCCGTCGTGGAACTCGTCGCGCTGGATCACGGCGAAATCAAATACAGCACCGTGCAGAACTGGTATCCCGGCGACGAAAACGGCAAGGGCGGCATTTACAATTTCGTTACCAAGCGCGGATTGTGCAAAGGCAAGGACTCGCGCATCACTTGGACGCAGGTCGAGACCGGCTCGGCGATCACTTGGAAATATCCGAGCTGCATTCTGCTTGGCGACAATTCGGTGGGCGAATTTTATTCCGTGGCCGTCACGAACAATTACCAGCAGGCCGACACCGGCACGAAGATGGTTCACATCGGCAAGAACACCAAGAGCACCATCATCTCGAAGGGCATTTCCGCCGGGCACGGCCAGAACAGCTATCGCGGTCTCGTGAAAATCCAGAAGAGCGCCACGAACGCGCGCAACTTCTCGCAATGCGACTCGATGCTGATCGGCTCGCAGTGCGGCGCGCACACGTTTCCATATATCGAGGTGAAGAACACATCGGCGAGCGTCGAGCACGAGGCTTCCACCTCGAAGATCGGCGAAGACCAGATTTTTTATTGCAACGCGCGCGGCATCGCCACGCAAGACGCGGTGAACATGATTGTAAACGGCTTCTGCAAAGAAGTGTTCAAAGAACTGCCGATGGAATTCGCCGTCGAAGCGCAGAAGCTACTGGGCGTGAGTTTGGAAGGAAGCGTGGGCTGAAAAATGAAGGCCAAACTTTATCTCGAAACAACCATCGTCAGTTATTTGGTCGCCAGGCCAAGTCGCGATCTGGTTGTGGCAGCGCACCAGGAACAAACTCGAAATTGGTGGGAACAAAGGCGCGGCGATTTTGACATCCGGATTTCGCAAGTCGTGCTGGACGAGGCGAAAGTTGGAGAGCCGCAAATGGCTGCAAAGCGGCTTGAATTGCTTCGGCCATTTCCTTTGCTCACCATCAATCCTGAAACGGTTCGTTTGGCGGAACAATTGATCCGCAGCGGCCCGCTGCCGGCCAAGGCGGCCCGCGACGCCACGCACATTGCGCTCTCGGCGATTTATGGCGTGCATTTTTGATGACCTGGAACTGCGCCCATATTGCCAATGCCGCGATGTTTGGCAAAATGGGCGAAGCCTGCCGCGCGCACGGACATGATTGCCCCGTGATTTGCACTCCGGCTGAATTGCTGGCAAAATAAAATTATGAAAACAAAAACTTGGGAAGACCCGATTGTCGCCGAGGTTCGCAAAGCGAAGGAACATCTCGCGGCAAAATTTAACTTCGACATCGAGGCCATGCTGCGTGATGTCCAGAAGCGCGAAAAAACTTCTGGGCACAAACTAATTTCACTCGTCAAACCGAAACGCAAACTGGCAAAGGCATGAACGGCTTCTGCAAGGAAGTGTTCAAGGAACTGCCGATGGAATTCGCCGTCGAAGCGCAGAAACTTCTTGGTGTTAGTCTCGAAGGCAGCGTGGGATAACAAAACCGAGCCCATGACAGAAGACCAGTTAAACAACGCACGCACGCTCTGGAAAACGGTTTACGCTCGTGATTCTTTTCGCCAAGCGCAAGAGCTTGGCACATATTTTTTGGAACAGAAACTTAACGAAGAAGCCCCTACTTTTTATCCTCTTTTGGTCGCGATTCACGTTTTATATAGCCGTCCTTTCATGAAAAATTACGGCGGCGTGGGCAAACTGACTGACGACATAGTTCCTGAAGAATATAAAAAACTACATAGTGAAACCCTAAATTTCAGGAGTTGGCTTTACGCACACACGGACGCTAATGCCCCAGAATTTGACGAATACGGCGGTAGCGCGAACCAAGTCCGCTTTATTCGGAAAGACGGAAAAATTACTCATATTTTGGTGACGCGATTTAAGGCAACAGCAGATGCCGTTAAGAATATTTGTATTTTGTGTGAGGCTCTTCAGAAAATGACAAGCCGGCACATTGATAACCTCTGGTCTAGGTATTTAGAATTGATTCCGCACGAAGACGGAGAATATCTCCTTAATGTTGGTGGGCTTGAACAACCATACGTATCGCGGGCAAAACAATTTTTTACAACATGAGCAAAACCATCCTCGAAATCAAAAACCTCCACGCCGGCGTGGAGGGCAAACAGATCCTCAAAGGCATCAGCCTCACCATCAAGGCGGGCGAAGTCCACGCCGTCATGGGGCCGAACGGCAGCGGCAAGAGCACGCTGGCCGCCGTGCTCGCGGGCCGCGATGGCTACGAAGTTTCCGCCGGCGAAGTGCTTTATTGCGGCAAAGACCTGCTCGACCTCGATCCCGAGGAGCGCGCCCGTGAAGGTTTGTTCCTTGCGTTCCAATATCCGGTCGAGATCCCCGGCGTGAACAGCACCTACTTTCTCAAGGCCGCCTTCAACGAGATCCGCAAGCATCAGGGCCTGCCGGAGCTTGACGCGATTGATTTTCTCGCGCTCGTCAAAGAAAAGATGAAGCTGCTCGAACTCAAGGAAGACCTGCTCAAGCGCTCGGTGAACGAAGGTTTCTCCGGAGGCGAGAAGAAGCGCGCGGAAATTTTCCAGATGGCCGTGCTGGAACCCAAGCTCGCCATCCTCGACGAAACCGATTCCGGCCTGGACATTGACGCGCTCAAAGTCGTCAGCCACGGCGTCAACGCCTTGAAGCGCGCCGACAACGCGCAGTTGGTCATCACGCATTATCAGCGGCTGCTGAATTTCATCGTGCCGGATTTCGTCCACGTTTTGGTGGACGGCCGCATCGTGAAAACCGGCGGCAAGGACCTCGCACTCGAACTTGAGGCGAAAGGTTACGATTGGATTCTCAACAGCGAAGCGGCTACTGTTTGAACCAATGAATTTAGACGAAGCCCAACGCCAGCGTGTCAGCGCCTGGATTATTGAAGGCGCGAAACTTTCGGAAATCCAAAACCGGCTGCTGTCGGAATTCGGCGTCAAACTCACCTACATGGAAGTCCGCTTCCTCGTGGATGATTTGAAACTGACGCCGAAAGATCCCGAACCGCCCAAAGTTGTCGCCCCGCCCGCTGCCGCAAAGCCGGCCGTGGCTGCCGCTGCGTTGCCCGGCAACGAGACACCGCTGCCACCCGTCGGCGGCAATGTTTCCGTGAGCGTGGATCAAATCACCAAGCCCGGCGCGATGATCAGCGGCAAGGTAACTTTCAGCGACGGCCAGAGCGCCGACTGGTATTTGGACCAGACCGGACGGCTCGGCGTCGTGCCGAAAGTAGCGGGCTACAAACCGTCTGCCGCCGACGTGCAGGATTTCCAGACCGCCTTGCAGCAGGAAATCGCCAAGCTCGGCTTTTGAAATTTATCCGGTGGGGCGAGCGTCCTCGCAAGCCGGTCTTTGCAGACGGTCACCACGGCTCGCCGGGAGTCTCGCCCCGCCAATCTGGTTTACAACCAATCTTGCCGCGACTGCGCGCGCTTGGCACATTAGACCGCAATGCGCGAAACTTTCCGGGCCTGGGCCGAAGCTTTAGAAACTTTCTTCCTTGAAGTCGTTTTCGAGGAGCGACACGATTTTAAGGCGAAGCTGACGCGCACCACGTTGTTTGGCGGCTCGAAAGTATTCCAGGTCGCCGTCAAAATCCGCCTCTGGCTTTACAACGTCCGCATCCTCCGCGACAAAACGCTCGGCGTCCAGGTCATCGCCATCGGCAACCTCACCGTCGGCGGAACCGGCAAAACCCCCGTCGTGGAAAAATTTGCGCGCGAACTCCGCGACGCCGGTCGCAACGTGGCGATCCTTTCGCGCGGCTACCGTTCCAAACCCGCGCCGCTGCACCAGAAGTTCATCAACAAAATTCTATTGCGCGAAGACCAGACGCCGCCGCGCGTCGTGTCCGACGGCAAATCGCTCCTGCTCGATTCCGAGACCGCCGGCGACGAACCCTACATGCTCGCGTCCAATTTAAAGGACGTCGTCGTGCTCGTGGACAAAGACCGCGTGAAGAGCGGACGCTACGCGATTGAAAAGTTCGGCTGCGACACGCTGCTGCTCGACGACGGGTTTCAATACTGGCATCTGCGCGGACGCCGCCACGATGTCGTGCTGATTGACCGCCAGCAGCCGTTCGGCAACGAGCATCTCCTCCCGCGCGGCACCCTGCGCGAGCCGCCCTCGCACCTCTCGCGCGCCCACACGATTTTCATCACCAAAAGCGACGGCAACACGGCGGAACTGCGCGAACGGATCGCCAGATTAAACTCCGACGCCCCCGTCATCGAGTGCGTGCATCATCCGCTTTATTTCGAGGACGTGTTCAGCGGCGAGCGCATGGGCCTGGAATTTATGAAAGGAAAAAAGGTCGCGTCGTTGAGCGGCATCGCACAGCCGGAAAGCTTCGAGCAAAGCCTCGTGAAGCTCGGCGGCGAACTCGTCTATTCCAAACGCTTCGCCGACCATCACCGGTTCACGCAGCAGGAAGTCATCAACGTGATCAACCGCGCAAAAAAACGCCAGGCCGAAGTCATCATCACCACGCAAAAGGACGCCGTGCGCTTCCCGAAAATTGACCGGCGCGACCTGCCGATATTTTTCATGCGCGTCGAGATCAAGATTGTCGCCGGGGCGAACGACTTCCAGGATTGCGTCCGTAAAATCTGTTTCAGGTGAACATGGACACGCTGATTTATTATCTGGCGCGCGGCGTGGTCGCCATTTTGCAGGCGTTGCCGCTGGTCTGGGTCGCGCGGCTGGGCCGGACGCTGGGCGCGCTGGCCTACTGGCTCGACGCGCGGCACCGGAAGGTGGCTTTGGACAATCTCACGCTGTGCTTTGGCAGCGAAAAATCGCCGCAGGAAATCCGCGCCATCGCGAAGGAAAATTTCCGGCGCATCGGCGAAAATTACTGCAGCGCCATCAAAACTGCGGCGATGCTCCCGTGGCAGATGCATCCGCATTTTGATTTTAAGTTCGCGAAAAGCATTGTGCCGCACGAAGCCAACGCCGGGCCGCAAAGCCGGATCGTGGCCATCGGGCATTTTGGCAACTTCGAGCTTTACGCCCGGTTCGGCCAGTTCGTGCCCGTCTTCAAATGCGCCGCAACGTATCGCGCCCTCAAACAGCCCGCGCTCAACCGCATCATGGTGTCCCTGCGCCAGACCTCCGACTGCCGTTTTTTCGAGCGGCGCACCGATGCCGCCGCGCTCAAGGAGGCCATGAGCGACACCGGCCTGCTGCTCGGCCTGCTCGCGGACCAGCACGCGGGCCGCAACGGATTGCGCCTGCCATTCCTCGGCCACGACTGTTCCACCTCCGCCGCGTCGGCGGTTTTTGCGCTTCGTTATAATTGCCCGCTGCACACCTCCATCTGCTACCGCACCGGCCTGGCCAAATGGCACATCGAAGTGGGCGACGAAATTCCCACGCGCATAAACGGCGTCGCCCGTTCCACCGCGGACATCATGCTGGACGTCAACCGCGCCCTCGAAGCCGCCGTGCGCCGCGACCCCGCCAACTGGTTCTGGGTTCACAAGCGCTGGAAACCTGCGAAGCCTGTGAAGGCAGAAACGAAGATGGAGGATGGAGAATAGAAATGGCAAGCCATCCTCCATCCTCCATCCTCCATCCACGCAGAATTTTGGTGCGAAGCACCAATTGGCTGGGCGACGCGGTGATGACCACGCCCGCGCTGCTGCGGCTGCGGGAGAAATTTCACGACGCACACATCGCGCTGCTCACGCCGGAAAAGCTTAAAGACCTCTGGCTAAATCATCCGGCGGTGAACGAAACAATTTCGTTTGCGCCGGGCGAAGGCGTTTTCTCCATCGGCAAACAACTGCGCGCCGGCGAATTTGATCTCGCGCTCGTGCTGCCAAACTCACCGCGCTCGGCGATTGAAACGTGGCTCGCGGGAATCCCGCAGCGCGTCGGCTACGCGCGTCCGTGGCGGAATTTTTTCCTGACGCAAACTGTCGCGCCGCGCACCAACGCGGTGAAAATGCACAAGCGAACGGCGGCGGAAATCCAAAAACTCGTGGCTGCTGGCGGCAGTCAGCGGCCAGATTCAAACAGCCACGCTCTGCCGTGCGCAGTTACGAACGCACATCATATCCACGAGTATCTGCACCTCGCCGCCGCGCTGGGTGCAAATCCTGAACCGCTTGCGCCACTGTTGACGGTGATGCCGGATGAAATTGAAGCGGCGAAGAAAAAATTCGGGCTGGAGAAAAATGACGGGCCGGTTTTCGGCTTGAATCCCGGCGCGGAATACGGCCCCGCCAAGCGCTGGCCCGTGGAAAGATTCATTGCCGCCGCGCAGGAAATTCAAAACCGCACAAACTGCGCCTGGCTTTTGTTCGGCGGCAAAGGCGACCTTCAGTTGACCGCCCGAATCGAATCTGCAATCCGCAATCCGCAATCCGCAATCCGCAATTTGTCCGGCCAGACTTCTCTCCGCGAACTCATGGCGCTCCTGAAGATTTGCCGCGTCCTGCTCACGAACGACACCGGCCCCATGCACGTCGCCGCCGCGCTGGGCACGCCAGTCGTCGCGCCTTTCGGCAGCACGTCGCCGGAACTGACCGGGCCGGGTTTGCCGGGCGACGCGCGGCACCGTTTGATCAAATCCGACGCACCGTGTTCGCCGTGTTTTCTGCGCGAATGCCCGATTGATTTCCGCTGCATGAACGGCATCAGCGTGGAGCGCGTCGTTGAAGCCGTTCTGAAAACGGTTTAACCACCAAGGCACAAAAGCACCAAGAAACGAAATAGATTTGCGAACCATTGGATTTTTCAAAAGCTTCGTGTCTTGGTGTCTTTGTGGTTAAAGTCTTTTCTTTTTGTCTTCACGACTTTGTGGTAAATCGCTGCTGTGGAAACCGTCACTCAACTCACGAACGAACTCGTCGCGTCGTATGCGCGCCTCGGCGGCATCAACCATCTGGACGGGAAAAACCTGCCGTCCAAGCGCGTCGTCACGGCGTTCACGCAGGATTTGCTGCGGCTGCTGTTCCCCGGATTCTTTGATGAGAAGCTGGTCCACTCGTCGGAAATCAAAATGGAAACGGCGGCGCTGCTGGACTCGGTTCTCGGAAAACTGGAGGACGAAATCCGCAAGAGCCTGGAATACAATCCACCCGCCGGCCTTGCCAAAAAGGACATCACGAAGGCGGCGCACAGCTTGACGGTGGAATTTCTCGGCAGCCTGCCGCGCATCCGCGAAGTCTTGCAGACGGACGTGGAAGCCGCGTTCGATGGCGACCCGGCGGCGGCGAGCAAGGAAGAAGTTTTGGTTTCGTATCCGTTCGTCGAGGCCATCGCGGTGCAGCGGCTGGCGCACGAGTTGTATTTGAAAAACGTCGCGCTCATCCCGCGCATCATGAGCGAGTGGGCGCACGCGCGCACGGGCATGGACCTGCATCCGGGCGCGAAGATCGGCTCGCACTTTTTTGTGGATCATTGCACCGGCACGGTCGTCGGCGAGACGGCCACCATCGGCAACCATGTGAAGATGTATCATGGCGTGACGCTGGGCGCGAAGTCCACGGCGGGCGGCCAGCAATTGCGCGGCAAGAAACGGCATCCGACGATTGAGGACCGCGTGACAATTTATCCGGGCGCGACGATTCTCGGCGGCGAGACGGTCATCGGCGCGGGCAGCACGATCGGCGGCAACGTGTTCATCATGGACAGCGTCGCGCCGAACTCGCTGGTGATTTACGACGGCCTCGACATGCGCGTGTTGAGCAAGGCGGACAAACAAACGACGGTGGATTTTCAGATTTGATTGTCAAAAATCCAATCAAGCCCATGTCATTCGTCCCGCTCGTCCGGCTCTGGCTCTGGGTTTCCGCATTCGCAGTCGCGGCGGGCTGGACGCTTTCGGCCTTCGGTCAGTTGAACCGCACCGGCTACGGAATCGCCTTTGCCGCCTTCGTAATTTTTCTTCTGGCAGGGCGCAACTGGTTCCTGACGGCGAGGATTGAGAATCGAGGATTGAAGATAGGCGGCCATTTTCCATTCTCCATCTTCCATCTTCGCTTCCGCGCGCTCGCCCGCCGCTTCCGTCGTCCGCTGCCGCTGTGTTTCGCAGCGCTGGCCGTCCTGATTTTTCTGGGTGGCGCGCTGTATCCGCCGAGCAATTACACCGGGCTGAACTATCGCGTGGCGCGCGTCCTGCAATGGCTGGCGCACGACCATTGGTTCTGGGTGCATACCGAGAACTACCGGATGAACGACCGCGCCTGCGGCTTCGAATGGCTGACCGCGCCGCTGCTGCTGTTCACGAAGTCCGACCGCGCGCTGTTCCTGGTCAACTTCATCCCGTTCCTGCTGCTGCCAGGACTGGTTTTCAGCATCTTCACGCGGCTGGGCGTCCGCGCCCGCGTGGCGTGGCAATGGATGTGGCTGCTGCCGACCGGCTATAATTTTCTGCTGCAGGCGGGCAGCATCGCCAACGACACTTTCCCCACGGCCTACGCGCTGGCGGCGGTTGATTTTGCCGCGCGGGCATGGCGTTCGCGGCGGACGGCGGACGTGTGGCATTCCATTCTCGCAGCGGCGCTGTTGACGGGAGCCAAGCCCAGCAATCTGCCGCTGCTGCTGCCGTGGGCAATTTTGATTTTTGCCGTGCTGCCATTGTTGCGGAAAAAAATTGTTGCAACCGCGTTTATGATTTTGCTGGCGGCGCTGGTCTCGTTCCTGCCGATGGCCATTTTGAACATTCATTATTGCGGCGACTGGTCGGGCGCGAAACTGGAACCGGCGTTCATGATCATGAAGAACCCGTGGGTGGGGCTTTGGGGCCACAGCTTTCAAATCCTGCTGGTCAATTTCATCCCGCCCATTTTTCCGCTGGCCGGATGGTGGAACCTGCACGCGCCTCTGTTCATGCCGCATTTCATGGTCACGGCGGCGGACAACTATTTCGACGGCGGATTTTTTGCGATTGGCGAACTGCCCACGGAAGATTGGGCGGGCCTCGGGTTTGGCGTCAGCCTGCTGCTGGCGGTTGCCGTCCTTGGGAAGTGCGGAATGCGACGCGGCGAGTGCGGATTCCGCACTGAAATTCCCGCCGCGCTTTGCAGGTGCGTGCTGCTGGCGGCGTGGGTTTCGCTAGCGGTCTATTGCATGAAATCGGGGATGACCACTACGGCGCGGCTCATTGCGCCCTACTATCCGCTGCTGCTGCCGCTGCTGCTCATCGGCCCGGCGCAATCGGAAATCATCCGCCGGTGGTGGTGGCGCGGACTGGTCGGCGTGGTTTTGATTTTTGCCTTCATCATTGTGATCGTGGTGCCGGACCGCCCGCTGTGGCCGGCCAAAACCATTTTGTCCAAGGCGCACGCGCGATACCCCGACCAGCGCCTGATCAATCGCGCGCTGAAGGTTTACACGGTGTATTCCGAACGCTCGGATTCACTCGCCGGCGTCCGCGCGTTGCTGCCGCCGGACATTAAAGTCGTCGGTTTTCTCGGCGGCGAAGATGATTGTGACATCTCGCTGTGGCGTCCGTTTGGTGAACGCCGTGTGGAGCATTTTCAACTGACGGATTCAGCGGCGCAATTTA
>JAQTQB010000012.1 GCA_028712475.1 Verrucomicrobiales bacterium | reverse complement strand
GCCAATGCCAGAGGGAAACGAACTCGTCCGCGCCACTGTGCTGCCGCCTGCAGGCGGCAGCACAGTCCCATCTTCCCAAGCCAATACTTCCTGACAAGGTTAGACGGAAATTCAGTTACAAGAGGGCGAATTGTTCGCCGTCACTTTTGAAAACCTGCGGCTGGATTGGCCGGACGCTCATGCGCAAAGCCGGGAGCGTCCGATGGCTTTTCCCTCTCCCCGGGGGAGAGGGCCGGGGTGAGGGGCAGCGGAAGGTTCGTTTTGGGTTCACCCCCATTTGGCGATTGACGTTCGTGTTCGTTCTTTTTCTGGCACTTGGAACCGGAAATATGCGGGCGGAGACGACGAACGCTTTGTCCGACGCGGAAATTCAAGGGCGCAAGCTCGCGCAGCAGCTTTTGGAGCAAAGCCCCGCCGAAAATTTCACCAACACGGGCGTTTTGAAAATTCGCGATGGCAAAGGCAAGACGACCGAAGTCCCGATTCATTTTGAAACCTTTGTCACGACGACCAATTGGACGAGTGTTTATGAGCTTTCTCCCCCGAATGTTTTAACATTTAAAAAGCTGGTGGTGGTGCATGACTCTGCCAGTTCAAATCAATACCGTCTGACTTTTAATTTCGGCGGCGATCCGGATAAACATTGGATTAAGGATAATTCTGACATCATTAAGATGCTGTCGTTTGCCGGTGATTTCGGATGTGCCGACCTGGGTCTGGAATTTTTCCACTGGCCGCAGCAGAAAGTTTTGCCAAAAACAACGCCCTTGAGTCGCGGCCGGAGTTACACGCTTTTGGAAAGCACCAATCCGAATCCTTCCACGAACGGCTATTCGCGCGTGCTGTCGTGGATTGACAAGGAAACCGGCGGCATCCTGGAGGCCGAAGCCTACGACGCCAGGGGCAAGTTGCTGAAGGTGTTTGAGCCGAAATCATTCAAGAAGGTGAATGGTCAATGGGAGCTTCAGGAAATGGAAATCCGCAACGTCCAGACCGGCTCGCGCACGCGGCTGGAGTTTGATTTGAACAAGAAGTGAATGGATTGGGAATAAGTCGGCGAGCCGGGCGCTTGACATCGGTGTGCCGGCGTTTCAGGCTTTTCTTGTTTTTATTTTATGAATACACCATTTCGCCTGATTTTTTCGATGGTTTGCGCCGGCATGATTTTTGGCACGCCGGCTTTTGCCGCCGATTCCGATTTAACCTCTCAACCGCCGGCATCGGACACGGCGACGCAAAGCGTGGTCAACGGCTATCTCCAGATCCAGGCGCAGCTTCACGACGCACAGATCGCCATCGAGGACGGCCGCCGGGAAGCCGCCGCAGAAGCCAAACGCAACGCGGACGCGTTGACGGCGCGCATCCAGTCGCTCGAAGAAACCGTCGCCACGCAACGCGCCAGCGAAATGGACATGGCGCAGAAAAACCAGCAGTTCACGCTGATGATGGCGGCCGCGTTCGGGCTGATCGTGGTGGCGGCTGTCCTGTTCATGGCGTATCTGCAATGGCGCGCAGTGACAAGGCTGGTGGAGATGTCCGCATCGCGTCCGCAGGGATTTTCACCCGGCAACAGTCTCGCCTCGTCTTCACTCGTGTCCAGTGCCGCGGTCGAGCAGTCGAACGCGCGGCTGTTCAGTTCGGTGGATCAATTGCAGAAGCGGATTTTGGAACTGGAGCAAGGCTCACGCGCCACGCTCGCGGAAAAAGCCCCGGCCACCGCGAACGGCTCGCATAAAATTTCGGGCGGAAAAAATGAAGATTCCACCGCCAGCGACCGCGATGAATGCGTTGCCAATCTGCTTGCCGAGGGCCAGGCGCTGCTGGACGCGCAACAACCGGAGAAGGCGCTGGAATGTTTCGACGTGGCGCTGGGGTTTGACCCGAAACACGCCGAGGCGCTCGTCAAAAAGGGCGGCGCGCTGGAAAAACTGGGGCGGACGGATGAAGCCATCGCTTGTTATGACAGCGCAATCGAAGCGAACAGCGCGCTGACCATCGCGCATCTGCACAAGGGCGGCCTGTTCAACCGCATGGCGCGCTACGACGAGGCGCTGCAATGCTACGAGCAGGCGTTGCGGACGCAGGAATCGAAAATGCCGGGCACCCAAGTCACGGCGTAATTTCAGTTGAAATCCACGCGGCTGCGGGTGCGCTCCGATTCGAGCTGGCGGCGGGTCATTTCAATCTTCATTTTCAGCAGTTCACGGTTTTCCTCGTTGCGCTCGGCGAGGTCTTTTTCCAGTTCCCCGATCCGCTCTTCGTAGGAGCGCAGCCGGTCCTGCATCGGTGCCTTCAATTCATCCAGCCGGTGGACGAGCGCGTTGATTTCAGCGGCGGCGGCCTGCTGCGCCTGGAGCAGTTCGGTGCGCTGCGCCGCCAGGCCTTGCACGACGGCTTCCTTCAAAGATTGCGCGAGCTGCGGCGCGAGGCTGGCCTTGAGCGCGGCCTGCGCCTGTTCCGCACGCGCCTCGGCCTCCAGCGCGCGTCGCCGCCATTCGACATCGGCGGCGTTGCTGGCGTTGTCGGCGCTGACAACGGGAACGCCCGGAGGAATTTGAACACTTGGCACGTCATAAACACTCGGAATTTTGACGACTGGTGGAATGTTCTGAACCACCGGCACGACCGGGGCAGGTGGCGCGGGCGGCTGCGGAATTATGCCCATCAGTTTCTGCGCGAGGAACAGGTTTGCGGCGGGCGTGCCGTCCACGCGGCAGACGGGACACTTGACCGTCATCGGCATCTGGTTGTTCACGGGCAGCACGTCAAAGGCATATTTCTGGCTGCACTGATGGCAGACAATCTTGACGTAAACCATCGGGTTCAGGTTCGCCATAAAAATGATTTTTGTTCACCGATCATCCGGTCGCCCGACCACAGCGTGGCGCGCCACGAGGTCACGTCGCCAAATTTTTTAAGGTCGTCGCCGCCGAGCGTGAACGAAGTCCAGTGGCGGAAGAAATGTGGCGTGACCGTTTTTTCGAGCGTGGTCTGGCGCGGCAGGCTGTCCGGGCCGGTGCCGCGCAGTTCGAGGCGCAGTTTTAATCCGCCCTTGTCCGCGTGCGACGCGCTCCACAAAACATCGAAGCGGACGGCGGAAATTTCATTCGTGTGCTGGCGGAGATAAGCCTGGTAAGCATCGCGGTCAAACAGGCTGGGCGAAATTGCGGCATGGCCTTTGAGGTCGAGAAACAGCGGCAGCACTTTGACGACGCGGCCCGTCGCGGCATCGGCAGCGGACGCCGCCAAGGGCGAACCGAGCAGGAGCAGAATCATCAAAAGCCGGCGCATGGGGAAACGATAACTTTCGGCGAGACAAATTCAATGCTGATGTTTGTGTCACTTCCACCAAAAACTCACGACCTGGATGTCCGTGCCGGATTTGCGGTAGAGGATGGCGGTGTATTCGCGGGTGGTGTCGCCGGCCTTCGCGGTGACGTGGACTTCAAAGGTGGTGCTGTTGACGGTGCAGTAACGGCCGAGCTGCTGGACGGCCTGCGCGTTCAGGCCGGCGGCGGCAAGCTGGCCGACATTGCGAAAGGGCGTGTCGTCCTCCGTGGCGTCCACGCCGTCCGGCCCGGAGCGATATTTGATGATGCTTTCCGCCGCCGTGGCGTCCAGGCCGGGAATCGTTTGCAGCACATTGAGGTCGGCGGTGTTGACATTGATCTGGCCGGAAGAAAACGGCGTTAAAACATCCACCAGGCCGAAGGGATAATCCGGCGTCTCTCCAGGCGCGGTGCCGAAGCCGAGCCTGGGTTTTTGAAACGTGCCGGGCATGTGGTTGGTGACGCTGCCGCCCCAATACATTTCCGGGGTCACACCTTTGACGAAGAGCAGTTCGGCCAGATTATCAACCGGCGCGTTCTTGGCGTAATAGGGCGGGTTCAAACCCTGGTAAAAATCGCTCTCGGCCCCGGCCACATGCGGCGCGTCGTCGGTGTCCCGCCAGTCCAGAATGGAATCAGCCACGACGGAAATGTCATTTGCGTCCACGCCCATCACCGTAAGAACCTGCTGCAACTCCGATGAATTCGCGGTGTTCACGTTCATCTTGCGTTCGAGGTCAATGATCTTGACCGAGATCGTGCCGTCGCCGACCTGGTAATTATCCATGGAAATCCCGGAGAGGGCGCTGTTCGTTTCGCCCGAGCCGCCCGGCCCGCCAGCCCAGATCTGGTTGAGCGAATCGTAAGGCTCGCTGACCGGGTGCTGCGATAAAATCCAGCGCGCGTATTCCACTCCGGAGCGGCCGAGCCAGAGCAACTGCTGCTCGTCATCGGCGGTGCGCGCGAGCCTGGTCTCGACCTTCATCGAAAACGCCAGCGCCGCCGCCAGCGCGGAAAACACCGCGACGGCAATCATCACCATGATGAGCGCGATGCCGCTGGAATTTTTTTGGCGGGGGCAGGTTTTCATCGGTTCCTGAACGGGTTGCTGCCCGGCAAATTTGGATTGTTGGGGAAATTTGGATTGGAAGGCGAATTCGGATTTGTGCCGGGCGGTCTATTGTTGCTGGCACCTCCGCCGCCTTGATTGTTTCTGCCAACATTAGCATTGCCGCTCCCCGCACCGCCTTGGGCGGCGCTGGGCATGGTGCCGGACGGCATGGCTATTTCACGCGTGATGGCAAGGGTCGGGCCGGTCGAACTTTTATCTTTCAGATTGCTGCCGAGCGCGAGCGTGACGCGCACCATCGGCGGGAGCGCATTGGTGTTGTCCCAAGTGTCCACCCATTCCATCGCGTTCGTGTCCCAGCATTCCACGATGAAATCCTGCACGTTGCGCGCCAGCACGAGCGGGGTGGCCTGTTCGGCCGGATCCACGTCCATGAGGATCGGGTTTTGCCGCAGCACCAGGTCCCTTTCCGAATCCGACACGGATTCCACGGCGAAGGTGAGCCGCCGCAGATTGAAATCGCCGAACCGTCCGTTGCGTGGAAACACGTCCGGCACGCGCGCCACGAAGCTCAACTGCGGCTGCTGGCCGTTCTCGACGAGGAACGTGTAATATTGCATGGACGCCTGGAACGACTGGATGCAAGTGAGCGAATCTTCAATGGTGCGGACGGCGATGCGCTGGCGCTGCACCTGTGCCGCCGCCTCCTGCACGACCTGCGCCGATTTGATGATCACCACCCATGTGGAATAAACTGCCGTGACCAGCAGCGCAAAAATCGCGATGGCGACCATCACCTCGATCAGGGTGAACGCGCGGCGGTGAAAATTTATCTTCAGGTTCATCGCTTGCCTACGGTGGCGCCGTCGAGGCTGCCGGCGGGTGATTGCGGACGGAAAAACAAAACACTCATGGTCTGCATGATTTCCTTGTTGGCGTCGCGGCGCACGATGTAGTCCACCTGAAACAATTTGTTCGACTGCACTTCGTTGATGCTGGCCGTCCAGTTGTAGCCCGGATATAATTCGCCGAAGTCGCCGGACTGGTCCATTTCGACAATCTTGTTGGTCAGGGAAAGCTCCGAGGCGATCATGGCCGCATCCACCATCGGTCGCTGCAACCGCCGGGCGTTGGCAAGCGAACTGGACACGAGCGACAGGATCACAAACACGGACATGAAAAAAATGCCGATGGCGATCATCACTTCCAACAGTGAAAACGCCCGCTGCGAAGCGGTTGTTATTTTCAATTTCATCGTTTGAGCGGTTCCGCATCTGCCAGGCTGGTGGAAAACTCCAGCGTGATTTTGCGCCAATCCTCGCCGGAATGCAGCACCAGCGTCAGTTCATCGCAGGTGCCGTTCGGAAAGAACCGGACGCGCGACACTTCCGACTCGGAAAAATCCAGCAGGTTGATGCCGATGGCTTCCATGGCGACGCCGTCAGGCAAAGTCACCGACTTGCCAACGGAGGAATCCAGCCGGTTGTCCGCCGGATAAAAAGAAACCGTGGCGGTTTCGTTTTTGAGGATGGCGTCCGCCCGCACATCGCCGAGCAGTTCGGTCACGTCGCTCACCGCCTTGCGCATCCCGTCTTTTTGGATCATCCGCAGCATGGAGGGAATCCCCATCGCCGCCATGAGGCCGATGATGGCCACGACAATCATGACTTCAATCAAAGTGAAGGCGGAAACGTGACGAGTGACGAGTGACGAGTGACGGGAAGAGATTGCGCGTGATTTGCCGCTCAACTCGTCGCTTGTCACATGCCACTTGTCACTCATAGCTCAAGTGTGGATCTGGGAAATCAACTGGAACAGCGGCAGCAAGATGCTGACCAGCAGAAAGCCGACGACGATGGCCATGATGATGATCATGAGCGGTTCGATGAGCTGCGTCATCACGCGAAGGCCGATGGCAAGTTCACTTTCGTAAGTGTCCGCGAGATTGTTCAACGCGCCAGGCACATCGCCCGTCTCCTCGCCGATGCGCACGAGGTCCACCATGAGCTGCGGAAACACTTTGCTCTGCGCCAGCGGTTGCGCGAGCGTCTTGCCGTCCGTCACCGCCGTGCGTGCATTGGAAATGGCCTCTTTAAGCAGGCGGTTCGGCAGAACCTGCTCGGTGATCTTCAACGCCGTCAAAACCGGCACGCCGTTTTGCAGCAACGTGCCGAGCGTGCGCGAAAATTGCCCGAACAGATTTAATTTCACCACCTTGCCGACGATGGGCAGCTTCATTTTCCATTCATCAATCTGCCGCGCGCCGCCTTCCGTGGCCTGATAGCGCTTGAACAAAATCACCGCCACGATGATGACCAGCCCGATCAGCCACCAGAAGTTGATGAAAAATGTGCTGGTGCCCATCAGTATTTTAGTCGGCAACGGCAGTTCCACGCCGAAGCCGTTAAAGATTTCCATGAACTTCGGCATCATGAAAAACATGAAGAAAGCGACGATGCCCGCCCCCACGCAAATCACCATCGCCGGATAGATCAGCGCGGATTTGAACTTGGCCTGCACCTCGGCGAACTGCTCGAAATGCGACGCCATGCGCCGCAGCACTTCCACGAGCGAACCGCTCGACTCGCCCGCACGCACCATGTTGATATACAAATCCGTGAAAATGTGCGGCTGCTTCGCCATCGCATCCGACAAACCCCGGCCCTCGGAAACCTCCTGTTTCAAGCCCCGGCTCACCTCGGCGGGAATCCCCTTTGATTCCAAGTGCATCATGCTGTTGAGCGCGACCGTCAGCGGCATTCCTGACTGGAGCAGGTTCGCCAGTTGCTGCGTGAACGTCGCCAGCTCCTGCAACTTCGGCTTGCGCTTCTGCTGCAATTGCACGCGCAACGCCGGCGGCAGGAGCGACATGAAGTCCGCCTTTTGGCTGCCATTCTTGCCGTTGACGGACGCGCCCGCCTTGGCCGTTTCCACGGCGATTGGAAAAAGTCCGAGCCGCGTGATTTGCGCGAGAGCCGCCGGACGGTCGGCCACGTCGAGGACGCCCTCGACCAGTTCACCACTGCGTCGGCGCGCTTTGTAGGAAAATTCTGCCATATCTGCTGATACTAATAAAAACCGGCGCCGCCCGAAAGTTTCAATCGGCACAAATCTAAAATTGAAAAGATCGCATGCAGGGATTGTTCGCTGCGCCGTTCCCCGTCGCAAAGCGCGATGTCAGGCGATGGAAACGAATGGATAACTTAAGCCCGCGCTTCGGCGTCAAAATGAATAGCGATATGCGAATGAAAAGAGGTGGACATTGAATGTGTATCTGCCGTTAAACGCCGGATTTTGATCGTTGGTGATGTTCCGCTCGTTGTAGAAATCAAGACCATATGCGAACTCCAGCGAACTGTGACCGTTTTTCCAACCCAGTCCAAAAGTGATGACATTTTGATCCGCGTCTGGAATCGTCGGCGAGAACGTCGAGTTGGGGACAGGGCTTTGGTAGAATTGATAACCGGCCCGGGCAACCCAATTTTCCGCAAACTGCCAGTCACCGCCAAAACCCGCCGTGAAAGTGTCCCGCCAGTTTTCCGGGATCTTTTGAGAAGGGACGCCCAAAGGATTGTTCGCAGGATTGCTTCCGATATTTATGGGAAGGGTGTCGAATTGTGAAAATTGAATCCATTCAAAATCACTTTCCAGGCGAACCGTGTCGCTGACTTGGAAACCGTAGCCGACACTGACAATTGTCGGAAAGGTGATTTGGCTGTTAAAACTTGCACTCGGATTTCCTGGGTAATTCTCAAATTGTGCAGTGCCGTTGTAATCTATCGTGATGGGCGAACGATAAGTGACCGCGAACCGTTGCCGCTCGGTGGCCCGCCAGGTGATCCCGAGATTTCCACCAAATCCCACCCCGTCACCTTCAACGTGCGCTTGCAAATTGGGAATAAAGGGCGAAAGGAATTGCTTGAATTCCAGATCCGACCACATCACGTCCAGCCCCACACCCACGCTGATTTTGTCCCCCAGTTTCATCGCAAAGGACGGGTTGAAATTTATTGTAGTCAGCTTGGAATAATAAGGGGCCTGATAAGTCAAAATACCTGTCGGCTGGGTAAAAGCGCTTGAGTTTTTATTCCACTCATTGCCAAGTCCGTAGGGCACGGTGACGCCCAGTCCGACCGCAAACCGATCATTGGCCAACGGCATTGAGATGAAGAAATTGGGCAGTAATTTCCACGGGTTTTCAGTGCTTGCCGACTGGCCGGATGATGAACGAAAATCTGCGCTGATGTAAACGACCGTGGGCGAAAGCTGGGCCTGAATATTTGTCAAGTCAACGAGATTGGCCGGGTTTTGTTGCACCGCTGAAGAATCATCAACCTGCGCGATACGCCCGCCCGCCCGCCCCAGATTAAATGCGCCTGGCGGCGGATTGCGAAAGCCTTCGCCATACATGGCCGTCGCGGTGAAAAGCGCAAGCGCAACCAACGGCCGCTCAAAGCTCCTGCGATTTTTCGCATTGCTCTGTTGCGCAATTTTCCGATCCATCTTTTTTTTCATAATCATGTTTTCTGCCGCTGATTTGGACAAACTCTGTCCCAAGACAAGTCCCTTTGTTAGTCTGGCCTCACGTGACAACCCAGGGTGCAACGAATCAAGCAGCGGCAATGCCAGCCATCAATTAAACCCGCGCCTCCAATAATCGCATTGTTTTGGCGTGGAAAATGGTGCATCCTGCGCACAAAATGAGCGCAGCGCTAAATGGAAATGGACACGGGGCAAACGGTTTGTTCCAGCAAATCATGAAAAGGGCTGAAAAGCCCCAGGGTGCCAAGGTGCTGCCTGAAGCCAGAGAAAGCTTGGTGACTTTCAAGACGATTGATGGCGGGGAGTTTCATGGCACTCCATTGCGCATAACACGTCACTCCGTAGTTTTTGAATTGTATAGCCCCAGTGTCACACCACGCCTATCCGAAGCACTTGGCCAATTTGAAATTATTTTGCAAGGAAAGACGCTATATTCTGGAAGCGCAACCGTGCGCAATGTGTTGGATACAGGAACAAAAACTGTTTGCGAAACAATATTGCGAGAATCGGATTGGACGGGCACGGAGCCAGGGATTCCATCGCAAAGCGACGTAGAAATCACCAAAGAATTCAAAGTTTTTTTCAAAGACTGGCAGAGATCCTACAAGGTTTCATCGGATTTCAAACTGGTCATGGCCGACATGCAGACTTTTCTGCACGATCTGCGACTTTGGCTGGAACGGGTGGAATTGAAAATTCGCGTTTCCCCCAAACCTTTGCAAGCTCAACTTGAAATGGAAGTGGTTGCCAAGCTGGCACCGCCAATCATTGTGGCGATTGATGTTTTCATCAACCAATTTGAATCCATCGTTACCAAACTTAAAGACGAAGAACATCCGTGCTATTATGAACATCTTCGCCGCCAACTTCACCCGCTTGTGCTTGTTTCGCCCTTCGCACGCCGGGCATTTGGAAAACCACTCGGCTACGCCGGGGATTATCTCATGGTAGACATGATGATCCGGTCTCCAATCGAAGGAGATACGCTCTTTGCAAAAATCGTCAATGTTTGGCTCTTGGGACAATCCCCTGCACAAGCACATCGTAATCGAGTTTCATATTTGGAGAAAAAGTTAATTGAAGAAACGGCACGCGTAAGAGCAAATGGAAGCATCGCCAAAATTTTTAATTTGGGTTGCGGTCCGGCCGCCGAAGTGCAGCGTTTTTTTGCAGAACAGCATGTTTGCGGACATGCCGACCTGTCTTTGGTGGACTTTAATGAGGAAACGCTTCAGCACTTGGGCCAAAAGTTAAATAAATTAAGCCGGAATCTGGCAAAGCCCGCCTCTTTTCGTCTGATAAAAAAGTCCGTAAATCAAATTTTGAAGGATGCCGCACTCGGGCTTGGTCGTTGGCCCGAAGAAAAGTATGACTATGTTTATTGCGCCGGGCTTTTTGACTATCTTTCCGACAATGTTTGCCGGAAGCTGATGAATGTTTTTTATGAAATGCTGGCACCCGGTGGATTGCTTCTGGCAACAAATGCCACAGACGTAATGAACAGTTCAAGACCATTCAGATATTCGATGGAATACATTCTCGACTGGCATTTAATTTACCGCGATAAAGATGAGCTTGCCGCCCTGTCTCCGAACCTTGCCAATAAGGATGACATCAAGGTTGTTGTTGAAAGCACCGGGGCCAACTTGTTTCTTGAGGTAAAAAAATCAAAAAATGTCTGAAGCCGCAGCCAATTCCTTGGAAATCCAGAAGGCGTTTGCAGAGCATGACCGAAAAATCATTCTCACAAATGTCATAGTTGGTTGTTTGCTTGGGTCGGTGCTCATGCCTGTGGGGACTTTGTTGGACTATTATGTATACCCTGAAAAGGTGTTTTATTTTCTAAGGTTGCGCTTGCTGTGTTCACTCCTTATTGCTTTTTTTTGGATGGTCGTAATCACTCCCTTCGGACGTAAACATCCGCGCAAACTGGGCGTTCTTCTGGCAATCTTCCCGGCATTTTTTATTTCGTGGATGATTTACTCAACCGAGGGATCAAACTCGCCTTACTATGCCGGGCTTAATTTGGTCATCTTGGTGGTTGGATTTGTATTACATTGGACTTTTATTGAAAGCCTTATCGTTGTTAGTGCCGTAATTTCAATGTATGTAGGTGCGTGTGCGCTTCATGGCGGAACTTCCGCCGTGAACTTAATAAATAATTTATATTTCCTAATTTTAACCGGGGTTATTGTTGCCACGGGAAGTTACTTTCACAGCAAAACCCGATTCCGGGAATTCGCGTTTCGCTACCAGCTTGATAAAAGCAGCAAGGCCCTCGAAGCCAGCCTCGCCCAACTCAAGGAAAATGAGATGCAACTGGTGCAATCCGAAAAACTGGCGTCGCTGGGCCGCATGAGCGCGGGCATCATCCACGAGATCAACAACCCGTTGAACTTCGCCACGACCGGCCTTTTCACCTTGCGCAAAAAGGGCAAACATCTGCCGCCGGAGCAACTGGCGGACTACACGGAGATTCTCACCGATGTCGAAGACGGGCTCAAGCGCGTGCAGACCATCGTTTCCGATTTGCGGATGTTCACGCATCCCAACACCGAGCAGCTTGACCCGGTGCCCGTGGCCGAGGTTGTCACCCCGGCGCTGCGGTTCTTGAGCAACGAATGGCGGGAGGGCGTGCAAGTCGGGCAGAAGCTCGCGGAACATCAGACGATCTGGGCCAATAAAAACAAGCTGATCCAGGTGGTCGTGAACCTGCTGCAAAATTCACTCGACGCGCTGAAGACGAAAACCTTCACCGACGGCGAGAAGCCGGCCATCTGGATTGAAGGCCGCGTCGAAAACGGGCAAAGTATTTTGTCCGTCCGCGACAACGGCTGCGGCATTGACCCGAAGCATCTGGGCAAGATTTTTGATCCGTTCTTCACCACGAAGGACGTGGGTGCCGGCATGGGTCTGGGCTTGAGCATTTGTTACAGCATTGTCCAGGAATACGGCGGCAAAATTTCGGTGAAAACCGAGCCGGGAAAATTCTGTGAATTCATCCTCGAATTTCCCGTCAGGACAAATCAGGCTGTGAACTGAAAAACGAACATGGAAAATCTCTACGACTATAAAAAGTTCGCCATCCTCTACGTGGACGACGAGGAAAAATCGCTGAAATATTTTGCGCGGGCCTTCGGCGACGAATTCCGCGTGTTCACCGCCGCGAACGCGCAGGACGGCTTCAAGCTGCTGGAGCAGCATGCCGACGAAATCGGCCTCCTGCTGACCGACCAGCGGATGCCCGGCGAAACCGGCGTCTGGCTGCTCGAACGCGCCCGGCAGTTGCGGCCGCACATCCTGCGGATTCTCGTCACGGCCTACTCGGACTTCGACGCCGCGATTGCCGCCGTTAACAGCGGCGCGATCTATAAATATGTCCACAAGCCGTGGGATCCGCCGCAGTTGGAACTCACCCTCCGGCAGGCGCTGGAATTTTTCATGGTCCAGACCGAGCGCGACCAGCTTCTCCTCGAAAAAATGTCCGTGCTGCGAAACATGATGATCGCCGACCGCATCGTAAGCCTCGGCATGATCGCCGCCGGCTTGAGCCACCACATCAAAAACTCAATGGTGGCCGTGAAAACTTTTCTGGAAATGGCGCCGATAAAGATGTCCGAGGAGAAGGCCAGCTCCAGCAGCCTGCGCGATCCGGACTTCTGGCGCGACTACCATCAAAACGCCCAGAACCAGATTGAAAAAATCAACAACCTGCTTGGCGACCTGCGGACTTCGGCGGACAACAATGCCGCGACGCAGTTCGCCGATGAAGTTTCACTGTCCACCGCCGTCGGTGCCGCGCTGGAAATGTTCAAGGACCAGTTCGCCGCGCGGAAAATCGCAGTTGATAACACGATCCCCGATGCGCTCCCGGCCTTGCACGTGGACAAGGCAAAGTTTTACCGGCTGTTTGAATTGCTGCTCAAGGACGAACTGGCGATGCTGCCCGCTGGCAGCAAGATCTCACTCTCGGCGGAATTGCAAAAAGCCGGCACCAAGCCGGAAATCATCGTGCAAATCTGCGACAACGGACCGGGCCTGCCGCAGGAGGCGTTGAACGTTATTTTTGATCCGTTCGTGGTCAGCAGCGGCACACCGTCGGAATACGGCATCAATTTGATGGCCTGTTTTTTCATCGTCCACCATCACGGCGGGAAAATCGAAGCCAAAAACCTGCCCGGCGGCGGCAACACGTTCACCATCTGCCTGCCGCTCCAGCCCGAAACGACCGTGGCGTCACCCGACGAAACAGCGTTTCTCAAAAAGGCGCTGTTAAACGAAGGAATTTGGGAAAAACTGCTGTCCGGCGGATGATTTATTTTCTCCCGTCAAGATTCAATTGACCAACAGGTGTTTGAATGGAATTATCAAGGGGCAGCGACGGCGGCGAGGCACCATCATTTTTTATTTAATACACGATGAAATCCATTTTGGTTTTGTCCAATAACCCTGAATTCGCCGAAGCGATTCGCACAAGTCTGGATGCCGCGCAATATCGTGTCGTCCATCGGCTGACAGTGGACGAGGCCGAGCCGCTGCTGGTGCATGGCCAGGTCGCGGTGTGCATTCTGGACGCGGATCTGTTGGATGTTGAAATCGTCTGGGTTGTTGATCGCCTCCGTCGCTTCGATGCCCGGTCGCCCATCGTCGTCTATACTTCAGCCAGCGAATCCGCCTGGGAAGAAGAAGCGTTTCTGCACGGCGTCACCCATGTGCTGACCAAGCCCGTGCGCAGCCGGCTTTTGAACACCTTGCTGGAACGTCTGGAAAATCCTCCGGTTCACCGCTTCGTTGCCGCCGCACCGCCGCCCCAAACTCCATTTTCCCGTCCGGTCGAAGCCGCGCAAAACCAGAGCCGCCCGGTCAATGCCGCGCAAACGCTCGGCGTGCTGCGCGATTTTTCGTCCATCCTCACCTACTCGCTCAATGCCGAGGCGATGTTGAGCCAGTTCTTGTGTTTCCTCCGCGAAATGCTGGGCGTCAACCGCGCCGCCATTTTTCTGAACCGTCCCTGCTCGCCGGAGGACACGGCGCTCCCGCCGAACGCCGGCAAGGGCCTGCGCTACGCCGCAGCCATCGGGCTTTCTTCCGGGATGCTCGAAAACGTTGAACTCTCGCTTGATTCTGGCATCGGCGGCCAGATTGTCCGGCTGGGACGGGTTGTGCGCCGGGACAGCGACGAAGCCCGCGCTGATGCCCAGACGCAAAGGGAATTTGAAATGCTCGGCACGCAGGTGGCCGTGCCGGTGGCCGACCGCAACGGCATCGTCGGCGTGGCCGTTTTCGATGGCCGCGTGACCGGCGAACCGCTCGTCAACGCCGAGCTGGAACTGGTTTTCCATCTGCTCGAACAGGTCGGCCTCGCGCTCCGCAACACCTGGCTGCACCAGCAGATCGCGGGCAACAGCGAAATGATGACCGACGTGCTGCGCGAGTTGAGCAGCGCGTGCATTGTCGTCGGCCATGATTTGAAGGTGCTGCACGCAAACAAGTCCGCCCTCCGGCATTTCGGCCAGAAAAACAAGCGCACCGGCGAACTGAATTTCAGCGACCTGCCGCAGGCGCTCGGCGCGAAAATTTACCAGGTGTTGAAAACCGGCGCAGCGATGGGGCCGTTCCGTTACGAACCGGAGAATTCCCCCGGCACGGTCTATAACATCAACGTCGTGCCGTTCCAGCGCGGGAACGCCGCCGTGCCGTTTTCCGCGCTGCTCACCGCCGAGGACCTCACCCAGTCCGAGCATTTGCAAAAACTGGAAGTCGAGGCCGAAAACCTGCGCCTTGTCAAATCCATGGCCGACCGCATGGCGCACGAGATCGGCAACACGATGGTGCCGCTCTCAACACACCAGCAGTTGCTCGCGGAAAAATACGGCAACAAGGAATTTCGCGAATCGCTCGACCACGCGCTCGCCGACGGCGTCACGCGCGTCACGCGGCTGGTCAACCAGATGCGTTTCCTGGCGCGCGAAGGCTACATCGAGCAGCAGACTTTCCCGGTCGGGAAATTGATTGAAGAAGCCTATCAGGAGGCGCGCAAATACCAGCCCGCCGAGGCCGCAAAGCTGCAATACGAAAAGGCCGGCCGGCCCATCAACCTCACCGGCGACCGCGCCGCGCTCAAACACGCGCTTTCCGAAATCATGCTCAACGCGTTGCAGGCGAATCCGAAGACGCCGACCGTGGATGTCCGCCTGCAGACCGAACCGGGCAGAAACGGCGGACAGGATCTCCAGATTGAAGTGCAGGACAACGGCTCCGGCTTCACCGCCGAGGCTGCCAAGCGCGTTCCCTCCGCCTTTTACACCACGCGCAACGTCGGCCTCGGCCTCGGCCTGACCGTCAGCCGGAAAATCATCGAGACGCACCACGGCAAACTGGAAATTGTCCCGCCGCAATCCGGCCAGTCCGGCGTCGTCCGCGTTTCCCTGCCGCTGGAGCCGGTCATTTCCACGGCGGCGTGAACGCTGGTCAGGCAGGACGGTAAATTTGTTAGCCCGCCCTCACCCTAACCCTCTCCCCCGAGGAGAGGGAACAACCAAGTCTGATTTTACTTTTACGACTGACCGGCCGGACAATCCCGCCGCAGGTTTTTCAAAGAGACGGCAAATGATTCTCCTTCTCCGTGGGGAGAAGGCCGGGATGAGGGAGGACGTTAAATCAAATTCCGGTTTTGAAGTGAGCCTCCTCACGTCGGCTCCTGCGGTTTTATTTCACGGCGTTTTGAGCCGGTAGAAACTGCTGCTGTTGGACGGCGAGAGCAGGACTTCATTCTGCAAGTTGGTGAGGTTCAGCACGGGCGCGTTTGTCACGTCCGCCCACGAAGTCAGGTCGGAGCTTTGTTGCATCACAAAATTTGTCGAAGGAATTATCCAAGAAACAGCTAAGTTGGTGTTTATTGACATGATGTTCAGTTGCGGCGAAGCCTTCGTCTGAGAAATAAAAACTCCCCCAACGCCTCCCCCATGTTTGCAACCACTTTCTTTTTACGCCTCGATTATGGCTTCGCTGCTTCCTTCCACAAAACCGCCGTGTAGATTCTCAAAAACAAAAAAACGCCGAAAAATTCCAGCGGGGTTTTGCTTTTGAAATTGACGGGCGGATTTTAGCCGTTGTTGCCGATGGCTTCGACGGGGCAGCCTTCCATGGCTTCCTTGCAGCGCGCCTCTTCGTCGGGCGTGCCCGGCTGTTTATAGACAAACGAGTAGCCGCCGTCGTCATTGCGCTTGAAATTGTCCGGCGCGGTTTCGCGGCACAGATCGCAGTCAATGCACTGGTTGTCCACGTAGTATTTGCCGGGGGTGTTTTCGGGATATTTGTTTGCAGCGTCAGCCATAAAATTTAATTCAAAGTTAGGGTGCAAATATGCCCGCGCGTTCAAATGATGGCAAGCCTGATCTGGCCCCGGCAACGGGCCGGCCTGAATTAAAACTTTTATTCACGCGCGGGCGTTTTATCCTGCCGCCATGCAACGAGGCATTGTCCGCAGAACGAAAATCGTTTCCACCCTTGGCCCGGCCACGGATTCGGCCGAGATGATCGGCAAGCTCATGGACGCGGGCGTGAATGTCTTCCGGCTGAACATGTCGCACGCGCCGCACGACTGGGTGCGCCGCGTGTTTGCGGACATCCGCGCCGAGTCCGCGAAGCGCAGCCGCTACACCGGCATCCTCATGGACACGCAAGGCCCGGCCATCCGCACCGGCGACTTGAGCGTGCCGCTGGATTTGCAGCCCGGCCAGAAGTTCACCCTCACCGTGCGCGGCGAACGCGACCTGGAGGAACATTCCGTGGACGTGAACTACGAGAATTTCATCAACGACATCAGCATCGGCGACGTGGTGTTGATTGACAACGGCACGATCCAGATGAAGGTGCTCGCCAAGAACGGCAACAAGGTGGAATGTGAAGTCCTCACCAAGGGCACGCTCGGCAGCCGCCGCCACATCAACCTGCCAGGCGTCAAGGTCAGCCTGCCCGCGCTCACTTCCAAGGACATCAAGGACGTGAAGCTCGGCCTGGAACTGGGCGTGGATTTTCTGGCGCTTTCGTTCGTGCGAGAAGCCCGCGACCTGCTTCAACTCCGCGAAATGTTCGAACCGGGCAAGCCGCACCCGTTTGTCATCGCCAAGATTGAGGATCAGGAAGCGATCAAAAATCTGGATGCGATCGTGCATGAAGCCGACGGCATCATGGTGGCGCGCGGCGATCTGGGCATTGAGATTCCCTATGAGGAACTGCCCATCGTGCAGCGCCGCATCGTGAAGACGTGCCTGCGGGTTGGCCGGCCGGTCATCGTCGCCACGCACATGCTCGAAAGCATGATCGAGTCGCCCATGCCCACGCGCGCGGAGGTCACGGACGTTTCCAACGCGGTTTTCGAGGAGGCGGACGCCATCATGTTGAGCGGCGAGACGACGGTGGGCAAATATCCGCTCAAGTGCATCGAGGTGTTTGACAAGATCGCCACGCGCATCGAACGCAGCGGCAGCGCGCAGTTTCATGACGCGGCGGAGCTCACCCAGCCGCGCCAGAAACTCGTCAAAAGCGCCGTCGTCATGGCGAACGAATTGAAGGCCTCCGCGCTGCTGGTCTTCACCCGCCACGGCAGCATGGCGCAATATGCCAGCTGGATGCGCCCGCATTATTCGCCGATTTACGCGCTGTGCGAGAACGAAAAGACCGCGAACGAAATGGCGTTGTGCTGGGGCGTCACGCCGTTCGTCATGCCGTTCGATTTCATCAATCCACAAAACACGATCGAGACCGCGCTGAAAAATCTGGCGGAACAGGGCCGGCTGCAGCCCGGCGCGACGGTCGTAATCATCGGCGCGATTTCCGTCGGCACCGAGATCGTGGACGCCGTGCAGATGCGGACGGTGTAAAATTCAACTCCAAAAAGCGCAGGCGAACTTGCCTGCGCTTTTTTATTTTCAGAATCAAAAATTATTTGCCAAACACCTTCGCCGCTTCATTGGCCATGTCCAGCGCCGTCGTCGGGAAAATTCCCAGCCAGAACATCCCCGCGATGCAGATGCAGACGGCGACTTTGATCGGGCCGGACAACTGAATTGGTGACACATCCACCACGTTCTTGCTCCAGTAAATCGCCCGGATGACGCCGAAATAGTAGTAGAAGGAAATCACCACGCCCGCCAGCGCCGTGAATGCGAGGCAATAATACCCGGGATTTACCGCGCCCTGTTCGAGGACGGCCTTCAGCAGCAAAAATTTTCCGAAGAAACCCGCCAGCGGCGGAATGCCCGCGAGTGAGGCCATCGCCAGCGTCATGGTCGAGGCGAGCAGGGGCGAACGCTGGTTCAAACCGGCCAGCGCCGAAACATCGTCGTTGTCCAGATGCCGCGTGACTAGGCAGATGACCGTGAATGCCGCGATGACCGTGAACAGATAGCCCGCCAGATAATACAGCAGCGCCGATTGCCCGCTCGCGCTCAACGCCGCCACGCCGAGCAACAGATAACCAGCGTGAGCGATGCTGGAATAACCGAGCAAACGTTTCAAATTACGTTGCGGCAGCGCGCAGAGGTTGCCGTAAAGGATCGTGATGGCGGAAATGACGATGAGCAGGTTCATCCAATGCGCCGTCACCGTCGGCACAGCGGTGAACAGGACGCGCAGCAGCAGGACAAACCCCGCCGCTTTCGAGCCGACCGCAAGAAATGCGGTCGTCGGCGTGGGCGCGCCCTGATAAACGTCCGGCGCCCAGATCTGGAACGGGAACGCGGCGATCTTGAAACCGAGGCCGACCAGGATGAACAGCACGCCGAACAGGAAAATTTTACTGGTCTCAAACTGCGCCGCGACGGCCGCGAGTTCGTTGAAGTTCAGCTTGCCCGTCGTTCCCCAGACCAGCGCAATGCCGAACACCATGAACGACGACGATAGCGCGCCGAGGATCAGATATTTCACGCCCGCCTCGAGCGACACGAGCCGGCCACGCTGGAAACTGGTCAGAATGTAAAACGTGATCGTGATGAGTTCGATCGCCACGAACAGCATCGTGAAGTCATTCGCCGACGCGGCGAACAACATGCCCGACAGCGCGAAAACGATGAGCGAATAATACTCGCTGACGCCGCCAGCGATTCGGTCAGAGAATTCCACCGCCATGAAGAGCACCAGAATAGCGGCAACGATGAAGAAACGTTTGAAGAAAATCGCCAGCCCGTCCTGCACAAACATGCCGTTGAACGCCGAGCCGCCCAAACTACAGGCGCCGCAACCGCTGAAGCTGATGACGAGAAGTCCGGTCAGCGCCGCCACCGCCGCGTAGCCGGCAAATTTTTTGCGTTCGTCCGGCAGCCAGAAATCCGCGAGCATCAGCACCGTGCCAAGCGCCATCACGCAAATTTCAAGTGTCATCAAGGAAGCGTTCATCAATTTGGAAGTGCGGATTTCAAATTTGGGATTTCAGAAACGGCGACCGCGCCCGGCTTGTCCGAAACCGGATTCGCCATTTGAACCATCTTTTTCGCATCCGGGACGATTTTGTCTGTGAGCAAACTCGGGACAAAGCCGAACACCAGCAGGCTCACGAGCAGCAGCGCGTAAGGCAGCTTGCGCCAGACATCCGTCGCATCGGCGAGCTTGCTCCATTTTTCCGGCACCGGTCCGTGCAAAACATTGCGGACGGCGCGTGTCATGTAAACCGCGCCGATGATCAGCGCGCCCCAAACCGCGAGCACCGTGACCACGCGCAACGACGGCACTTGCCACGCGCCGAAAAACACCGTGACTTCGCCCACAAAATTCGCAAAACCCGGCAGCCCGCAGCCCGCCATCGCCGCCATAAGCAGTGTCACCCCAATGAAGCGCAGCGGACGGCACAAGCCGCCCAGTTCGCTGATCTGGAGCGTGCCGGTCTTCTGATAAATATAGCCGCTCAAGGCGAACGTCAGCGCCGCGAGGAAGCCGTGCGCGATCATCACCAGCACCGCGCCCGTCACGCCGATGAGGTTCAGGCTGGCGATGCCAAGGAAGATGAAGCCCATGTGCGCCACGCTGGAATTACCGATGAGCAGGTTCAAATTCTTCTGTTTCATCGCAACCCAGCCGACGTAAAGTATGTTGCCGAGGCAGAGCCAGGCGAGGATTTGCATCCAGCTTTGAGCGGCCTGCGGCATCAGCGGCAGCGCGACGCGGATCAGGCCGTAAAGACCGAATTTCTTGAGCACGCCCGCGTGCAGCATCGCTGTAGGAGCCGGAGCTGCGCCGTAACCCAGCGCCGCCCAGGAATGGAACGGCCAGAGTGAAACCAGAATGCCGAAGCCGAACAGGAGCAGCGGGAAGATGAAGTTCTGCGACTTCGCCGCCAGCGGATTGGCCGCGATGTATTCCACCAGCTTCGGGATGTCGAACGTATGCGCGCCGGACTGGATGTAAAGCGCGATGAGGCCAATCAACGCCAGCAACGCGCCAATGGTCAAATAAATCGTGATCTGGAACGTCGCGTAATTCTTCCGTTCGCTGCGGCCCCAGACGCCGATCATGATGAACGTCGGCACCAGCGCGAATTCATGGAACGCGTAGAAGAAAAACAAGTCCAGCGACGCGAACGCACCGAGGATGCCGCCGGTCATCACGAGCAGCAGGATGTAAAATTCCTTTTCGCGCGTCTGGATTTCCCAGGAACAACATGCGGCGGCGAACGCGACGATCGCACCCATCAAAACCAGCCCGACGTTCAAGCCGTCCACGCCGACGTGATAGCTCATGCCGAGCGATTCAACCCACGGGATCTGCTGTTCAAACTGATAACCCACATGGCCGGTGACAAACTGGCAAAACATTTTTATCGCCAGCACCATTGGGACCAGCGTCGCGGCAAGGGCTATTGCGCGGATGATGACGCGGTAATTGCCCGGCACAAAGACCAGCAGCACCGCCGCCAGCAGCGGGATGCCTAAAATGTAAGTTAGAATGGACGTCGTCATTTATTTTCCCAAAACGAAATACAGCACCAGCGCCACGCCCAGCACGAACAGGAATGCGTAGGTCTGGAGATTGCCGGTCTGGACCAGGCGCAGCGCGCGTCCGGTCAGATCCGTTCCCCCGCGCACGAACCCGATGCACGCGCCCTCCACAATCCAGCGGTCAATCATATCGCAAATTGTCGCAATCAAATCGTGCAGGCGGATGACCGTGGCTTCGTAAATCTCATCGAGGTAAAATTTGTTCTTCATCGCCGTCGCCAGCCCGCCCAGTTTCGCGGGCAGCGGATCCGTGCCGGCATTTTTGTAGAGCGAGAAAGCCAGAAAGATGCCGGCCAGCGCAACGCCGATGCCGATCAGCATCGCAACCGGCGCGTGCAGCGGCTCCAAAACCTGTTGCGCGAGGGAAAGGGTTTCATGTTCAGCAACGAACTGCGAACCGTAGTTGTTCGCGATGCCGATGAAACCGCCGATGGCCGCGAACACCGCCAGGGCCACGAGCGGCAGCGTCATCACCAGCGGCGATTCGTGCGCGTGCTTGGCGTAATCGGATTTTTCCTTGCCGAAGAAAACGACAAAGAACAAACGGAACGTGTAAAACGCGGTCAACCCGGCGACGAAAACCGCGACGCCGAAGAGCAGATAATTTTTCTCTTCCAAGCACTGCGCGAGAATCGAATCCTTTGAATAGAAGCCGCTGAACGGCGGAATACCGCTCAAGGCCAGCGCGCCGATCAGGAACGTCCAGAAGGTGAGGGGCATTTTCTTGCGCAGGTTGCCCATCTGCCAGATGTCCTGCTCGTGATGCATCCCGATGATGACCGAACCGGCGCTTAAGAACAGCAACGCCTTGAAAAACGCGTGCGTGGTCAGGTGGAACATCGCCGGCGTCGGGCCGTTCAAACCGACCGCCATGACCATGTAGCCGAGTTGCGAAAGTGTCGAGTAGGCGATGATGCGTTTGATGTCGTTTTGCTGGACGGCCATGAGCGCCGCGAGCAGCGCGGTGAAGCCGCCAATATAGGCGATGACGTGCAGCGCGTCAGCGTTGAAAAGGAATAGCGTCCGGCAAAGCATATAAACACCCGCCGCAACCATTGTTGCCGCGTGAATCAAAGCAGAAACTGGAGTCGGACCTTCCATCGCGTCCGGCAACCAGACGTGCAGCGGAAATTGCGCGGATTTGCCCATCGCACCGCAGAAAACCAGAAGGCCGGCGATGGTTGCCATCGTTCCGAGTGCGGCAGGATTGGCGACGATGGAACTTTGGAGCGTGGAGAAATTCAAGGAGCCGAGAATCCCCCAAACCATCAGGATGCCGAGCAGAAATCCAAAGTCGCCGAGGCGATTCGTGATGAAGGCCTTTTTCGCTGCGTCGCCGGCGCTGGGTTTCTCAAACCAGAAACCGATGAGCAGATAGCTGGATACGCCGACAAGCTCCCAGAAGATGAACATCATCAGAAAATTGTTCGACATGACAATGCCGAGCATGGAGAACGTGAACAGGCTCATGAACGCGAAAAAACGCGCCTTGCCAGCGTCCTCGTCCATGTAGCTGTAAGAATAGATGTGGATCGCGCCGCCGACGCCGGTGACGATGAGCATCATCATCATGCTCAAGGCGTCGAGTTTCAGCCCGAAGTCCGCGTGCAGGTCGCCGATGGAAAGCCAGTTGACGGCGGTTTCACTGGCCACTGGATGCCATCCGTTGACCGCGATAAAAACGATTGTGAGAACGAAGCCCGTGACGACCGCGCTGATGGAAATGAGGCTGCTCTTCGTGCGGCAGCGCAACGTGAACAGCGTGATGACCGCCGTTGCAAGCAGCGGCAGGAACAAGATTATCCAAGGTAGAATTTCGTATTTCATCACCGGAAACATTCAACATTCAACATTGAACACCCAACCCTCAATGCCGCTACGCGCCGAAAGTTCGGCGTTGGAGGTTGGAGGTTGAATGTTGAATGTTTCTTCATGGCTTCAGAGTTTCATCGTGGTCAGGTCTTCAACATGGGCGGACTGGCGCCGGCGATACAGCGCCACGATCAGCGCGAGGCCGACCGAAACTTCCGCCGCCGCCACCGTGATGATGAAGAACACCAGAATCTGGCCGTTCAGGTTGTCGTTGAACCGCGAAAAAGAGACGAGCGCGAGATTCGCCGCATTGAGCATCAGCTCGAGCGACATGTAGATCACGAGCAGGTTGCGCCGCATGATGACGCCGAGCAGGCCCAGCGCGAACAGCAGGAAGCTGACGGTCAGATATTGTTCGAGTCCGACGTGCATATTATTTCAGGTTCTTTTTGCTCAATAGAATCACGCCCACCATCGCCACCAGCAGCAACACGGAGACGACTTCAAACGGCAAGACGTATTGGCTGAACAACAGCTTGCCGAGCAGCGCGGTGTCGCCTTCGGTAACGGGTGACGCGTGCGCGTTGAGGTTAGTCGCATGCAAACTTTTCAAAAAGATGGCAACGATCGTTCCGACCGAAAGTAATCCGGCGATGATGGCCACCATTTTGATCTTGCGATGCTGCTCCTCTTTCAAGTCCAGCAACATGATCACGAACAAGAAGAGCACCATGACCGCGCCGGCATAGACGATGACCTGCACCGCTGCGAGGAAGAACGCGTGTAGCAGCACAAACAATCCCGCCATCGAAATTATGGTGAGCACGAGAAACATCGCACTCGTGACCGGGTTGCGGCTGAATGGATTTGCCACAACGAGGACGCCGAACAGCAGCGTCAGCGCTGCGAAGACATAAAACATCATGTCCGGCAGCATCGTTTCGCTGATTAAATTTTGGAAGTTTTCCATTTTCAGAGTTTGACCGGAAAGCTTTCCTGCGCCTTCGCTTCTTCCAGTTTCAGTTTCCACTTCTGAATGCCGGGGCTGACGCCGCCGAGCGCGAGCAGTTTTTCCTTGTTGTAAATCATCTCCTCGCGGCTGCTGCCGACCAGCGAATAATCCTTCTGCAAAAAGATCGCCTCTTCCGGGCAGACTTCCTGGCAAAATCCGCAATAGATGCAGCGGAGCATGTTGATCTCGAACTCTGCCGGCATCTTTTCCGCGTTGGTGCGATCAGCCTGCTTGCCAGTCGGACCGGGCGGTGTGATGCGGATGGCTTTCGGCGGACAGACGAATTCACACAACTGGCAGCTCACGCACTTGGTGTTGCCTTCCTGATCCTTCACCAGATAAGGCGCGCCGCGATAATCCGGCGGCACGGCCCATTTCTGTTCGGGATATTCCATCGTCACGACCTTGCCCTGAAAGAGCGTGGCGTAAGCGTGCTTGAGCGTGACCTTGAATCCGCCAACTATCGCGGGCAGATAAAGCCTTTCCCAAAACGTCAATGGTTTGCGATTAACAATCATTTAAGCCCTCATCCACAAAATTATTGCCGTGACCAGAATATTCACCAACGCGAGCGGCAAGAAACGTCGCCAGCCCAGGTCCATCAATTGATCGTAGCGGAAACGCGGGAACATCCAGCGCACCCAGATGAACAGCACGATGAACACGCCCATCTTGAGCAGGAAAATCAGGATGTGCGCGATGCCGCTGGCCAGCGTTCCTGCCGCGTGATCCAGGCCCCAGAACGGCAGCGTCCAGCCGCCGAAAAACAGCGTCACCATCATGCCCGCCGACGCGACCATGTTGGAGTATTCACCGAGGAAAAACAGCGCGAATTTCATCGAGCCGTATTCGGTGTGGTAGCCGCCGACGAGCTCCGTTTCCGCTTCCGGCAGATCGAATGGCAACCGGTTCGTTTCCGCGAACGAGGCGACCAGGAAAATGATGAAGGCCACCGGCGCGTAAATGATCAGCCAGCCATTGGTGGCCTGCCATCTGATGATTTCGCCCAGGTTCAAATTGCCCACGATGAGCAGCACCGGGATGACGCTCAAGCCCATCGAGATTTCATACGAGATCATCTGCGCGCTGGAACGGATGCCGCCGAGGAACGGGAATTTTGAATTCGCCGCGTAGCCCGCCAGCACGATGCCATAAACGCCGAGCGACACGATGCCGAACGTGTAGAGAATGCCGACGTTCAAATCCGCGATCACCATTTTCTGCGCGCCGAGCGTCGAGCCGAACGGAATCACCGCCACCGTCAACATCGCAGGAATGACGGCAATCGCCGGGGCCAGAAAGAAATAAATCTTCCGCACGCCCGCCGGCGTGAAATCTTCCTTGAACATGAACTTCAGACCATCGGCCAGCGGCTGAAAAACTCCGAGCCGGATCAGAAACGGGCCGATGACAGGAATGTCTTTGACGAACGGCGGCGTGGTCCGGTTCGGGCCGGTGCGATCCTGGATCCACGCCGAAATCTTGCGTTCGGCCAGCACGGTGTAGGAGACCATGCCCTGCACCACACCGATGACGACGGCGATCTTAACCACGCTGAAGATGATGAAATTCCAGTCCATGTTAGATTTTCACCGTCACGCCGGTGTCGCCGAGTGTCGCCCAAGTCAAACCGTTGAATGCGGAAACATCCGCCGCCATCGCGTTGAACAGGCCTTCAATCGTCACAAAACCGTCCTGGCCGGTGACGTTGAAAACCAGGTCATGCAAAAATTCCCACTCGGCGCGTGCGTCGCCCGGGGCTTCGACCGCCTTCATGAATTTCTGGACGCGGCCTTTGGTGTTCGTGAACGAGCCGCGCTTTTCCGCATGCGCGCAACCAGGCAAAATGTAATGCGCCAGTTTCGTGGTCGCGTTGGGCAAAATGTCGCTGACGATCAGGTTGTCCAGTTTGCCAAGCAGATCCGCGCCGATGCCGTGCTTGGTCACATCCTCGCCGAAAACAATCAGCGTCTTGATTTTGCCGCTCGCAATCCCGTTCGCGATCTGCGGCAGGCTGGTGCCGATCTCGCTGAAGCAAATTCCCGTGAGCCGCGCGCCGTTCGTGTTCGGATTCTTGTCTGCGCTGACGAGCAGTTTGTCGCTTTCGCCTACGCGCGCGACGGAATCGCTGATGGCGCCAAGCTTGGATTTCAGCTTAGAAATCAGCCAAAGCTCCTCGTTTGTCTGGCGCGCCGAGGCGACAATAGCGACGGAACCAGCCTGGGATTTCTTCAGCTTGTCGGAAATTTCATTCAGCGCCGCCGTCCAAGTTGTCTTTTGTCCGCGCACCAAAACGTCTTTCAAACGGTCATCACGGCCGATCCATTTGTAATTCAAACGCCCGGCATCGCACATCCACGGACCGTTGACGGCGTCGTTTTCGCGCGGCGTGTAGCGCTGGATTTTATCTTCGCGCGAACCGATGAGCACATTGCAGCCCGTCGCGCAACTCGTGCAAACGCTCTTAGTTTCCTTGAGAAACCAGACGCGCATCTTGAAGCGGAAATCTTTGGACGTGAGTGCGCCAACCGGACAAATGTCCACGGTGTTCAACGTGTAATTATTGTCGAATGGCATTCCCGGAAAAGTGGCAATCGTATTGTAGCTGCCGCGATTGATGATGCCAAGCGCATCGTCGCCGGCGATGTCCTTCGTGAACCGGATGCAGCGCGTGCAAAGAATGCAGCGTTCCGCGTCGAGCATGATACGCGGTCCGAGATCAACGGCCTTCGGCTTGTGAACCTTCGTTTCAACAAAACGGCTCGCGCTCTGGCCGTAATCCACGGAGTATTCCTGCAGCTTGCATTCACCGGCCTGGTCGCAAATCGGGCAGTCGAGCGGATGATTGATGAGCAGCGATTCCAGGACGCCTTCGCGCATCTGCTTCACGGCGGGCGTCGTCGTGTAAATTTCCATGCCGGGCGAAATCGGCGTGGCGCAGGAAATTGCCGGACGCGGCATCTTGGCGATCTTCGGTGTGCCGTCGGAATTCAAAACCGGCTTGCGATCCGGGCCGAGCGCGGGCATGCCATATTCCACGAGACACATGCGGCAGTTGCCGACGACCGGCAGCTTCGGATGATAGCAGTAATGCGGCACCTCGGTCTTGGCCAGCTCGCACGCCTGGATCATCGTCGTGGGCGTGAGCTTGCCCGACCAGTCCGCGATGAGGCGCGGCACTTCGATTTCGCGCCCGTCCACCTTGACCTTGATTTTTTCAATCGCGGTCGGCGCGGGCTTCGTTTCAGTTGTGGCGGCGGTTGACATTGAAATCAGTGATGCGCGGCGGCCAATGCTTGTTGTTCAACAGGCGCGGCAACTTCCTTCGCGCGGCGCGCTTCATCGGCGGCGCCTTTGGCGACAAATTCGTCCTTGAACTTCGCCACAAAACTTTGCACCGGCCAGGAACAGGCTTCGCCAAACGCGCAGATCGTGCGTCCGCCGGGAATGTTGTCGGCGATCTTCACGAGATAATCCGCGTCCTGCGCGCGGCCTTCGCCGTGCGTCAGGCGATGCAGCGTCTTGCTCATCCAGAGCGAGCCTTCGCGGCACGGCGTGCATTGGCCACAGCTTTCGTGTGCGTAAAATTCGGAGATGTTCGCGAGCGCCTCGACGATGTCGGTCGAGTCGTCCATCACGATGATCGCGCTTGAACCGCTCATCGAACCGGCGGCGGCCAGCGAATCAAAATCGTAAGGCAGGTCAAGCATGTCGGTCTCGACCAGGATTTCTTTGCCTTCGGCGTCCTTTTTCTTGAGCTTGAACTTCTCGCCCGCCTTGAAAACTTTCGCGGACGAGCCGCCGGGAATGACGGCTTTCAATTTTCTTCCGTCACGCAAACCGCCGCCAAATTTCGGGTCGCTGATGAGTTCGCCAATCGTCGCCTTGCCGGTTTCAATCTCGTAGTAGCCCGGCCTCTTGACGTGTCCGCTCAAGCTGACGATGCGCGTGCCGGTATTGTTCGGCGTCCCGAGCTTCGCGAATTCCGCGCCGCCCATGGCGACGATGTGCTTGATGTTGCAGAGCGTCTCGACGTTGTTGACGATGGTCGGGCACATCCACAGACCGAGCACGGCCGGAAAATACGGCGGCTTGATGCGCGGGTAAGGCCGTTTGCCTTCGAGCGATTCTATCAGGCCGGTTTCTTCGCCGCAGATGTAAGCGCCGGCACCGCGATGCACATGCATCTCCAGATCATAGCCGGAACCGAGAATGTTTTTACCGAGGAACCCTTTGGCGCGGGCCTCTTTCAACGCCCGGTTCAGGATTTTTGCGCCGTCCACCATTTCGCCGCGGATGTAGATGTAGGCGAGATGCACATCGTTGGCGAAGCACGAGATGGCCATGCCCTCGATCAACTGGTGCGGATCCTTATACATGATCTGGCGATCCTTGAACGTGCCCGGCTCGGATTCGTCCGCGTTGCAGATCAGGTAAATCGGTTTGCCGCTCTTGCGATCCACGAAACTCCACTTGAGGCCGCAGGAAAAGCCCGCACCACCACGACCGCGCAGGCCGGAAATTTTCACGTCCTCGCGGATTTGTTCCGGCCCGGAAAGTTTTTTGCCGTCCGGCAAATCCCTGGGCTGGAGGGCGAGCGCCTTCTTCAAAACGTCGTAGCCGCCATGACGCAAATAGCACTCGATGTCCGGCGTGTAACCCGGTTCATCGGCATATTTCAAAATCAATTTGTATTCTTGCGCCATATCAGCAACTTGACTCTCCACCAAAACTCTCTAGTTTGATCAGCCCATCTGCCCGATGGTGTAACGGTAGCACAGCAGACTCTGAATCTGTTTGTCGTGGTTCAAATCCACGTCGGGCAACCATTTCATTGGCATTCCCCCACGATCTCATCCGCCTTGGCGTGCGAAACGCCTTCGTAAAAATCATCATTTACCATCATCACCGGCGCAGTGCCGCAGCTCGCGAGGCACTCGACGAATTCCACCGTGAACTTTCCGTCCGGCGTCGTTTGCGCACCGTGTTTGTGTGCGTCCAGGCCGAACTTCTTGCAAAAATGTTCGCGCAATTCATACGCACCGCCAAGCGCGCAGCTCAAAGTGCGGCAGACCTTGATCTGATACTTGCCCATCGGCTCCTGCCGAAGCATCGGATAGAACGTCAGGATTTCAAAAACGTTGATCGGCTGGAGTTCCAGCTTCTTCGCCGTCCACTGAACCGCTTCCTGCGATATCCAGCCGAACTGTTCCTGAATCGCGTGCAGCACCATGAGCGACGCGGCGCGCTTCACCGGATAATGCGTGATCAGCTCGTCAACTTCGGCCTCAAGTTCTTTGGTGGCGGCAAAATTCATCGGTCGCATTCTCCCATTACAAAGTCGAGCGAACCCAGTATTGCCACGGTGTCGCTCAACATGCAGCCGGGGAAAATTTTCGGGATGATGCTCAAGTTCACGAACGAGGGTGAGCGGATTTTCATGCGATACGGCGTGCCGCCGCCCTTGCTGTGGATGTAAAAGCCAAGTTCGCCCTTCGGATTTTCGTGGCCGAAATAAATTTCGCCAGGCGGACAGTTCACGCCTTCGGTCACGAGCATGAACTGATGGATCAATTCTTCCATGCTCGACATGACTTTTTCCTTTGGCGGCAAAACGATTTTCCCATCGTCCACGTTGATCGGCTCCTTGGATTTGTTGTCCGCGCCACCGGGAATTTTATCGAGGCACTGATGGATGATGCGGACGCTCTGGCGCATTTCCTCCATGCGGACGAGGTAGCGGTCATAGCAATCACCTGTCGCACCAACCGGAATGTCGAATTCCAAATCCTTGTAGCAGAGATATGGTTGCGCTCTGCGCAAATCGTATTCGATGCCGCTGCCGCGCAGATTCGGGCCGCTCAAGCCATAATCAATCGCGTCCGCCTTGGAAATCACGGCCAGATCCCGGATGCGATCCACCCAGATGCGATTGCGCGTGAGCAGCGTTTCGGCCTCGTTGATGTTGATGCCGACTTCTTCAAGAAACTTGCGGCATTGATCCGCCCAGCCCGGCGGCAGATCGCGCGACAAACCACCGATTCGTGTGTAACTCGTCGTGAACCGCGCGCCGCTCAATGATTCGGCCAGGTTGTAAATTTTTTCGCGCTCGGTGAACGTCAACAGGAACACTGTGACCGCGCCCAAGTCCATCGCGAATGCGCCGAGGCCGAGCAAATGCGAGGAAATACGCGCCAGTTCCGCGCACATCACCCGGATGTATTGACAGCGCAACGGCAGTTTGTCGTGGATGCCGAGCAATTTTTCCACGGCAAGCGCGTAGGCGACGTTGTTCGCCAGCGGCGCGAGGTAATCCAGCCGGTCCGTGTAAGGGATGAACTGGGTGTAGGTCATGTTCTCGGCGATTTTTTCGTCGCCGCGATGCAGATAACCCACGTCCGGTTCGGCCTTCGTGATCAATTCGCCATCCATCTCCAGCACGATGCGCAAGACGCCATGCGTGGCCGGATGCGACGGCCCCATGTTCAGCACCATTTTCTCGCCCTGCATGTCCTGAAGATCTTCAAGCGCCGCAGCCGCGCGGGCGGCGGAATCCGGAATTTCAATGTCTTGAACAGTGGCCATGAGAATTATTCTTCGGGATTACGCACACGCGGTTCGCGGCCAATCGCATCGCCAGAGCTGGGAATCGTCACAAACGGCCCGCCTTCCATCGGCGAAACTTCGGTGAACGCGACTTCCGGCACGTTGGTCGGCTTGCCGGCCAGCGGAAAATCCTTCCGCAACGGAAAATACGGATAGCCTTCCCACATCAAAATCCGGCGCAAATCAGGATGGCCGCGAAAACGGATGCCCATCATGTCGTAAATTTCGCGCTCGTGCCAGTTGGCGGTGGCCCACACGCCAAGAACGGTCGGCAGCTCGGACTTTTCCTCGCTCACGTCGGTTTTGATGCGCAGTTCCGCGCCGTTCGCGAAATTACGCAGCTCATAAACCAGCGTCCAGCGCGGATCCTCGCCGTAATTATCCAGGCTGGAAATGTCCACGAGATAATTGAAACCCAATTTGGCTTTTGCGAAGCCGCAGACTTCCGCGATTTGTTCCGCGTCGGCCAGTTTGACCGTGATTTCACCGCGAAATTCCACCGGTTCGGAGATAAAATCGCCGAACTTCGCTTTGAGTTGATTGGCTAAATCGAGGGTAAGCACAGGAAATTCAGGATTTCGAGGAGCCGGTCAATTTAGCGACCAGATTCATTTTGCCTAAAATGGGTTCTTTGCCGATTTGGTTCTGAATCTTTATCAGCGCATCCAGCACAGCTTCAGGACGCGGCGGGCAGCCGGAAACATAGACATCCACGGGAATGATGTTATCCACGCCCTGTAACACGGCGTAACTGCGATACATCCCGCCGGTAGAGGCGCACGCGCCCATCGCGATGACCCATTTCGGCGACGGCATCTGGTCGTAAATGCGCTTCACGAAACCGGCCATCTTGTAGGTGACGGTGCCGGCGACAATCATGCAATCCGACTGGCGCGGCGAAAAACGCATGACCTCCGAGCCGAACCGCGAAATATCAAACCGGCTCGCGCCGACGGCCATCAATTCGATGCCGCAGCACGCGAGGCCCATGGGCATGGGCCAGACGGAATTCTTTTGAAACCAGGCAAGCGCGGCATCAATGCGCGTGATGACCACGTCGCCTTCGATCTTTGAATTGTAGCCGATTTCGCTTTGGGTTTGCATGGACACGCTGCCTCCAAATGGAAGCCGTGAGAGCCTAACTCTGACAAAAAAACGAGGCAAGTTTTATTGTGATTTTTTTCACAAGGACGTGGCAAAATATGGTTGGTCCAATCTCTTAACCCCGCCGATTGCAGAATTTGCACCCTCAACTTGCGCTTGTGACCGGCGACGACTTGCATGACAATCATCAAACGCGCAGGCGCGAATCATGAAAACTTTTGCGGAACTGAATTTCCCCGGACGATTGATCGCCGTCGAAGGTCTCGACGGTTCGGGCAAGTCCACGCAGATTTATCTGCTCAAACGCTGGCTCGAAGCCGAGGGCATCAAGGTCTATTTCAGCGAATGGAATTCCTCCGAACTGGTGAAATCCGCCACCAGCAAAGGCAAAAAACGAGAACTGCTCACACCGACCACTTTCAGTTTGATTCACGCGACGGATTTTGCCGACCGCTACGAACGGCATTTGCTGCCGCTCTTGCGCGCGGGCTACGTCGTATTGTGCGACCGGTATATTTTCACCGCGTTCGCGCGCGATGTGACGCGCGGCTGTCCGCCGGACTGGGTGCGCGGGCTGTATAATTTCGCCGCGCTGCCCGACCTCACTTTTTTCTTCAAGGCGGATCTGGAGGTGTCGTTGCAACGGATTCTCGATGGCCGGCCAAAATTGAAGTTTTTCGAGGCGGGCATGGATTTACAGCTGTCGAGCGATCCGTATGAAAGCTTCCGCATTTTTCAGGGCCGCATCCTGGAGCAATACATGGCGATGAGCGGCGAATTTAAATTCATGGTCATGGATGCGAACCAGCACGTCGAGAAACAACAGGTGCTGGTGCGGAAACTGGTGAGCGAAAAAATCGCGCTGGCGAAATTCAAACGCCGCAGCCCGCTGCCGCTGCCACCGGCGGTTCGCGCCGATGAGCGGACGTCGCAAATCGGGGAGGACATGGCCGCATGAAAAATTCCGCCGCCAAAAAAATCTGCCGCCGCTTTTATGGCCACGGCATCCCGGGCGTCAAACTTGAAGAACTCCAGGGCAAATTGATCGTCATTGAGGGCGCAGATGGTTCAGGCCGTTCCACGCAAATCGCACGGCTGGTCGAATGGCTGGAAACGAGCGGCCACCCGACGGTGCAAGTCGGCTTGAAGCGTTCCACGCTCGTCAGCGAAGAGTTAAACCAGGCGCAGAACGGAAACATTTTGAGCCGTTCGACGTTGAGCCTGTTCTACGCGACGGATTTTGCCGACCAGCTTGAAAACATCATTTTGCCCGCATTGCGAGCGGGTTTCATCGTTCTGGCCGACCGCTACATTTACACGCTCATGGCGCGTGACATGGTGCGCGGCATGAACGGGGCGTGGTTGAAAAATCTTTACGGCATCGCGCTCGAACCCGACGCGGTTTTTTATCTCTCCGTCGAAGCCCAGGAACTCGTGCAGCGCAATCTCGCGAAAAGCGCGACTCTGGATTATTGGGAAAGCGGAATGGATCTAGGCCTGTCCCGGGACGTGTTCGACAGCTTTTTGAAATATCAGACCGCAATGCAGATGGCGTTCCGGCAATTACAGAAGACCTACGGTTTCACGATCATGGACGGCAACCGCTCCGTGGATTTTGTGACGAAGGAATTACGGAAAAAAATCGGCGCGCTGCTCGCCGGAGAATGAATCAAACGCCGGGCGCGTTCGTCAACGGTGGCGGTGGCAGATTTGCCGGAGGGGTGTTGGTGCCGGGCGGCGGACGGCGCGGCGGGTGTTTCAACAATTCTTCAAACGGCTTCAACTGTTCCGGCGTAAGTTCCGCGCGAATCTGCTGGTTGACCTCCTGCATCACCGCGCGCATTTTTGGGGCGATGTTCGTCCAGATTTCGTGGTTGCGTTCCTGGCCGTCGGCGATGATTTTTTCAATTTTCACACGCTGTTCCGGCGTGAGCCGGAGTTTGTCGTTGAGCTGCTGCACGAATTGTTTGCTCATTTTTTCCGCCATGCGGGGCGGAGGAATATCCGGCTGACGTGGCTGTGTTGCATTATTCGTTGCGGGGCGCGACCAGGCATTCGCCGGCAAATGATGCGGGTGCGAGTGGTCAACGTAATTCACCAGCAGGCCGCCGGTCAAAACACCCGCGCCAAAAATAACCACGGTCGCCAGGATGACTTTCCAGTAGTTCACTGTGACTGATCGTTTTGATCCACGGATGCCAGCAGCGTGCTCTCGAAATTCTTCGAAAAGTCGTCGGTGGCCGTGGTCGTTGTCGCCGGATTATTAAGAACCGCCCACGCACCGAGCAGCAAGGTGATGGCGACGCACGAAACCGCCGCGCGCCAGAGTCCGCGCACCCATAAATTCATGTTTTCAGCGGCAACGCGGGAGGCTAGCAGGGCGGTGATACGTTTTTCAAAAGCATACGGCACCTGGTCGCCCGGCACATTGGCACGAGCGGCGGCAATCAGTTTCTTTTGCAGTTCAACCAGATTCATATGCGTTCCAATTTTTCAGACGCCGCCTTGGAGCGACGGGTTACAAATACTTCTCGCTGGCCATTTTCGCCAGAATTTTCCGCATTTCGCCGCGCGCCCGGAAGGCGCGGACCTTCACCAGCGGCACCGACCAGCCAGTGAGTTCGGCAATCTCCTTCACGGAACGATCCTCGATTTCCAGCAGCGTGATGACAAGCCGCGCCGGCGGTGAAAGTTTTTCCAGCACGCGGCCAACCAGTAATCTTGCCGCGTCCGCATTATGCGGCGCGGTTTCCGGCTGCGTCACAAAACGCTCCAGCCAGTCGTTTTCCGGCTCGCTTAATTCGGAGAAGGACGACTCGCGGTTGCGCTGGTGGCCGCGCAAAAAATCGTAGCATGTCCGCACCGTCATCCGCATGAGCCAGTGTTCAAACGGCGCCTCGCCCCGGAAACTGTGGAGCTTGGAAAATGCCTTGAGCCAGACTTCCTGCGCGATGTCCTCGACCTCGCTTTCGCGGCGGGCGTAGCGGCGGGCGGTGGCGAAAACGCGGGGGGAATATTTCTGGACGAGCGGCTCGAAGCTTTCGGCGTCGCCCTTCAGCACTGCGGCAATCAATTCGGCTTCAGTCCGTTCCATTTTGCGAGTGTGCCGGAGAAATCCGCCAAAGCCAAAGTCAAAAGCCGCATTAAATTTACTGTTTCAAGGCCGCGTAATCCGCAGGGCGGCTTCCATGTCGCGTGAAAACTGCGTGATCTCGGCGACGATTTTTTGCGGCTGCTCGGCCATGATGTTCAACCACCGCTCGCCGCTTTCAGGCTGGAGTTGGAATGCCCCCAAGGCGAGCGTGATAAGGCTTAATTTGCCGTTCACATCGTGACGCATCGTGGAAAGTTTCTGATTCAATTCGTTGATCTGTTCAACGCTCAAGGTGACGGGTTCGGTTGGTAAAGCCATGCGTGGAATTTTCCCTGCATTTTTGGGGAAATCAAGCTGGTTTACGGAAAGAATTACGGCGGTGAAATTGGAGCGAGCGAAGGGATTCGAACCCTCGACACTCACGTTGGCAACGTGATGCTCTACCAGGCTGAGCTACGCTCGCTTCCAGAAGACAGGGCGCAAACTACGCGAACGGCACGGATTTGCAAGCCCGATTTCAAACCGGTTCATTTAATGGCCCAAGGTCGCACGGATCACCTTCAACAAATCGTCGTGGTCAACGGGCTTGTGGAAAAACGCCACCGCTCCGCCGGAAATCGCCCGCTCCTTGCTCTTCACTTCCTCGCCGCCGGTGATGACGATGACCGGTATCTTCTTCACGTTTTCCATCCGGCGAAACCATTCCATGATGCGGAAGCCGTCCCATTCCACCCCGCCGACATCCGGCGGAAAACTGATGTCCAGCAAAACCAGATCCGGAGCCTCCTTGCGTGCCGCCGAGACCGCTTCTGACCCATCCAACGCCGTAACAACCTCATAACCAGCCCCCTGCAGTCGCAAGGAAATGGTTTTGAGGATGATTTCATTATCATCCACCACTAAAATCTTTTTCTTTTTTTCTGGAGTCGGTTTAGCGCTCATATCGGGTCAATCGGACTTCAACCAAAACATCACATCATTTGGGCAGTGGCCGCGTTGGACACTAACAAAACCTAATCGGTAAAAAAAGCACAATTTCTGCGGCTTTGACTTTTCCTCCCGCCGCTGTGTTAGACTGCCCGCGTGAGCAACACTTTCTACGCCCCCGGCGCGCAACGCGCGGCGAAGGTCAACGACCTCTTCGCCGCCATTGCCCGGCGTTATGATTTGATCAATGACTTGCAAAGCTTCGGCCTCCACCGGCTCTGGAAACGCCGCGTCGTCCGCCTTGCCCAAATCAAATCCGGCGACATCGCGCTGGATTTGTGCTGCGGCACCGGCGACATCGCGCTGGCGCTTGCACAACGCGGCGCGGAGACCACCGGCCTCGATTTCAGCCCACAAATGCTCGAAGTCGCCACTGAACGAAGCAAAACCCCAGACCCCAGACCCCAGACCCCAAACCCGATTTTCATTCAGGGCGACGCGCAGCAAATTCCTTTTCCTGACAACTCCTTCGACATCGTGACCGTGGGCTACGGCCTGCGGAACCTGACGAGCTGGGAACGCGGCCTGGATGAAATGCACCGCGTGGCACGGCCGGGCGCGCGGCTCATCGTGCTGGATTTTGGCAAGCCTGCAAACGCCCTGTGGCGCGCGCTTTATTTCACCCACCTGAAATGCTCCGTCCCGCTCATCGGCCTGCTGTTCTGCGGCAACGCATCGGCCTACGCCTACATTTTGGAATCGCTGAAACATTATCCGGCGCAACTGGCCGTGGCGGGAAAAATGCGCAGCCTGAAACTCGCGAACGTGCGCGTCATCAATCTGCTCGGCGGCGCAATGGCGATCAATTACGGCGAGAAGCCGGCCAAATGACTTACATTTGCTCCACGGTTTCGATGCCGAGCGTTTCCAACCCCTGCTTCAAAACGCGCGCCGTCAAATCGCACAGCGCCAGCCGGGAATTCCGCGTGGCGGCATCGTCGGCTTTCAGCACGGGGCAATTTTCAAAGAAGCGCATGAAATGACCCGCGAGTTCAAACAGGTAATTGCACAGGAAATTCGGACGGTATTCTTCCGCCACCGCTTCGAGCGTGAGGCCGAAGTTGAGCAGATGTTTCGCCAGCGTGATTTCTTCCGGCGCAGTTAAAACAATTGCGGATTGCGGATTGCGGATTGCGGGTTCAGCTTCGGATTTCCGGAAAATGCTCTTGATCCGCGCATAGGCATAAAGCAGATACGGCGCGGTGTTGCCTTGCAGCGCGAGCATCTTGTCCCAGCTGAAAACGTAATCGCTCTGGCGGTTTGGCAGCAGGTCGGCGTATTTCACCGCGCCGAGGCCGACCACGCGCGCAATCTCGCGGCGCTGCGCCTCGGACAGTTCGGAGCTTTTCTCGGAAACAATTTTCAACGCGCGCGCCTCGGCTTCGTCTAGTAAATCGCCGAGTTTCACCGTGTCGCCGGATCGCGTCTTGAACGGCCTGCCGTCGTCGCCGAGAATTTTTCCGAAGCCGATGTGGACGAGCTTCGTGCTTTTGGCCGCGTCCGGTTTCCAGCGGGCGACGATGAGAAACAGCTTTTTGAAATGCCCGGACTGCCGGTCATCCACGACATAAACAATTTCGTCCGGCGACCATGTTTTCAACCGGTAATCCACCGTCGCGAGGTCGGTGGTCGTGTAGTTGAAACCGCCGTCGCTCTTGCGGATGAGCGCGGGATCGGCCACCCATTCGCCGTCGCGGTTGACGAGAAACGGGTCTTCCTTGGGCGACAGCGAGCCGTCGCTGAACACGCCGACCGCGCCTTCGCTTTCGCGCGCGATGCCGCATTGCAACAAGTCGTTCACGACCTCGCCGAGCTGCGGATTGTAAAAACTTTCGCCAAGCGCGCGATCGAATTTTACTCCGAGCCGCGAATAAACCGTGTCGAATTGGATTTGCGAAAGGCGGATCATTTCCTGCCAGATGGAAATATTTTCCACGTCGCCCGCCTGGAGTTTTACCAGTTCCGACTTGGCTTCTTCAAGCCGCGCGGGATTCGCGTCGCACTCGAGGTTGATGACTTTGTAGAGGCGTTCCATCTCGGCGATGGGGTCGCGGTCGAGGGTCTCGCGATTTAAAATTTGTTTCCAGCCAAGCAGCAGTTTGCCGAACTGCGTGCCCCAGTCGCCGATGTGGTTGTCGCTGATGACGCGGTGGCCGAGCAGACGCAGCGTGCGCTGGAGCGCGTCGCCGATGCCCGTGGAACGGATGTGGCCGACGTGCATCGGCTTGGCGACGTTCGGCGAACTGAAATCAATGACGACCGTTTTCGGCGAGGCGGCTTTAGTGAAAAATAAATGCTCGCCGCGCGCGGCGGCTTCGAGCGTTTGCGCGAGGACGGATTTCTTCAGTCGAAAATTCAGGAAGCCCGCTCCGGCGATCTCCACTTTCTCGCAAACGTCGGAAACGTCGAGCCTGGCGAGCGTGTCGTCAGCAAGCTGGCGCGGATTCAGCTTGCGCGTTCTGGCCAGCGACATGAGCGCGTTGGACTGGTAGTCGCCAAATTTCGGGTCGCACGGACGGACTAAAACGACGGAGACATCGGCATCCGGCAAAATTTCGCGGACGGCGGCTTGCAGCTTCAACTCAATTTGTTTGTGCGGTGACACGGGGGAAATTTAACCACGGATGCACACAGATGGACACGGATAATTTTCAGGATGAACGTAGAGGCGCGGAGAACGCGGAGAAGCGCGGAGTTGTTGAACAGCAAACCAAGTTTTGTCTGAAATTTTTCTCTGCGACTCTTTGCGGCCTCGGCGCCTCTGCGTTTGTCCGGTTCTGCTTTATTTTTTCCCGTGTTCGCGGATGATGGCGAGCATGTCGTCGGCAGTGGCAGATTTTTCGAGGGCTTCGCGGAAATCGGCCTTGTGTAAAAGTTTTGCGATGTTGGCGAGCGTGTGGAGATGCTTCTGAAATTGTCCTTGAGGCACGAGGAACAGCATGACGAGCTTCACGGGCTGGTTGTCGAGCGCGTCAAAATTCACGCCGGACTTGGAGCGACCGAGCGCGCCAACGACTTCGCAAATCAAATCCGTGGAGGCGTGCGGTATGCCGATGCCGAAGCCGATGCCCGTGGACATGGAGGTTTCGCGCTTCTTGACGGCGGCGGTCACGGCGTCGCGGTCGCCCGGCTGGATTTTGCCGGTGGCCACGAGATTGCCGATGAGTTCGTCAATCGCTTCCCAGCGGTTCGCTGCTTTCAGTTCGGGGACGATCTGCTCGCGTCCTAAAATGTCGGCCAAATCCATATCTGATGTGAAGCATGAAGCGAAACACCCGGACAATTCAAGACAGAATTGCTAACAAATTTTCCCGGACTCAAATCACCCTCTGCAACCATTGCAAAATCATGCCCGTGCATTCCATCCACCAGCCGAGCGAATTCAACATTCCCACTTTCGCCGTCAGCAACGGAATCCCGAACAGCAGCACGCTGACGTTGCCGAGAAAAATTATCACGGCGGAAAACATATAGCCCTGGCTCGTGATGTCCGATTGCCGCGTCTGCAACACATGAAAGGTCAGCGTGAGGTGAAACGCATACGCCGCGCCGACGCACAAATGAAACCACACGAGGTAGCCGTGCCAGTTCCAGATCAGATTCCCCAGCGCGAAGACGCCGACGACCAGCACGACATACAACGGGAAAAAATACGGCGCGAGCGCGATGATGAAATTCGTCTTGGAGATGATGACGTGGCCGCCTTTGGAACTGACCTTCATTTTTTTGACTTCGCCGCCAAACAACCATGTCCACAGCGCGTGCGTCAATTCATGGCCGAAAACGTAAATCCACATCGGCTTCGGGAGCAGATAGAAGATGACAATCCAGCACGCCGCGCCGCCGAGAATGGGGATCCACGTCGTGTCCGCGCCGCCGCAGGCATGCAGCACTTTCAATAATGCCATCGCCGCACCGGCGCAGAAGGGCAGCAGCAAAACCGCGATGATGAGTTTGATCCACTTCGGCACGCGCGGAAGAATTCAGAATCCGGAATTCAGAAGCCAGCAGAAAGCATTCTGGGTGGCGCGAGCGTCCTCGCGAGCCCGGGCGGCTATTGTCAAAGCGACGTTGCGGCTCGCGAGGACGCTCGCCCCACCAGTGCCAATCAAAATTGAACGACTTTAGACTTTGAACTTTGGGCTTTGGACTTAAAATCCGCGCCATGACAAAAGATGAAGCGTTGCAGATTTTCCGCGACTCGGGCGCATTGCTCGAAGGCCATTTCGTTCTGCGCAGCGGTTTGCACAGCCGCCAATTTTTCCAATGCGCGCTCGCCCTCCAGCAGATGCCCATCGTTGAAAAACTCGGCGCGGCGCTGGCGGCGAAATTAAAACCGCTCGGCGCAGTCACCGTTGTTTCGCCGGCGATGGGCGGACTGGTCATCGGCCAGGAAGTCGCGCGGCAGCTTGGCTTGAGGTTTATCTTCGTCGAAAAAGAGGAAGGCAAACTTGTCCTTCGGCGCGGATTCAAGATCGCAGCGGGCGAAAAAATTCTCGTCGTGGAGGATGTCGTGACCAAGGGCGGGCGCGTTCAAGAAACTTTGGATATCGTCCGCGCAAACGGTGGGCAGGTCGTCGGCGTGGCGATGGTGGTGGATCGTTCCAACGGCACGGTGAATTTTGGGCTGCCGTTCGTGAGTTTGATTTCGTTGCAGGTGGAAACCTTCGAGCCGGCGAATTTGCCGCCCGACCTTGCTAAAATTCCCGCCGTCAAACCGGGCAGCAAATAGTGGAGTGTTGAGCCTGTGGCTCAACTTGGTTCGGCCACAGGCCGAACACTACAATCACAACTGCGCCATGCGAATTGCGCCATTCGCCCAATGACTGTGCCATTGTGCCACTCCTGACACAGCCTTGAAACTTTTCCAGCAAGTGACCGAATCCCATTCCGCCTTTTGTTTTCAATGAGTCCGCTCGTTTTTATCTGAATTGAGCCCCCCGGCATCCTTATTGCATTGAAGTCGTGAACAGTTAATTCATTTCAACCAATTTTTATAAATTTATGGCAAAAGTATTAGGCATTGATTTGGGCACCACGAACTCCTGCATGGCCGTCATGGACAGCGGCGAACCATTGGTGCTGGAAAACTCCGAGGGCAAACGCACGACGCCGTCGGTCGTGGCATTCACAAAATCCGGCGAACGCGTGGTTGGCGATGCCGCCAAACGCCAGGCCGTGACCAATTCGCGCAACACCGTTTATTCCATCAAGCGTTTCATGGGGCGCAAGTTCGATGAAGTGCAGGAAGAAATCAAACGCGTGCCTTACAAAGTCGTGAAGGCCGCGAACGGCGACGTCGCGGTCGAAGTCGAAGTGGACGGCAAGCCGAAGCAATTTTCTCCGCCGGAAATTTCCGCAATGATTCTTTCCAAGCTCAAAGCCGATGCTGAAACGCGCCTTGGCGAAAAAATCACGCAGGCCGTCATCACCGTTCCCGCTTATTTCAACGACTCGCAGCGTCAGGCCACGAAAGACGCCGGTCGCATCGCGGGCCTCGAAGTTCTGCGCATCATCAATGAGCCGACGGCGGCATCGCTCGCTTACGGCCTCGACAAGAAGAAGGACGAGAAAATCGCGGTTTACGATTTGGGCGGCGGCACGTTTGATATTTCCGTTCTCGAAATCGGCGACGGCGTGTTTGAAGTGAAGGCCACGAACGGCGACACGCATCTTGGCGGTGACGACTGGGACAACTGCCTCATGGACTGGATTCTCGATGAATTCAAGCGCGAGTATAACATGGATCTCCGCAAGCAGCCCGACGCGCTCCAGCGCATCAAGGAAGAAGCCGAAAAAGCCAAGATCGCCCTTTCCAGCGCGCAGACTTACGACATCAACCTGCCGTTCATCACGGCGGACGCCACCGGGCCGAAGCACATCCAGAAATCGCTCACGCGCTCCAAGATGGAGCAGCTCACCGACAAACTTTTTGAACGCACCATCGGGCCGGTGAAAGCCTGCTTGAAAGACGCGGGCATTGACGCCGCGAAGATTGACGAGCTCGTGCTCGTCGGCGGCATGACGCGCATGCCGCGCGTGGTTGAGACCGCGCACAAGCTCGTGGATAAACCGCCGCATCAAGGCGTGAATCCTGATGAAGTCGTCGCCGTCGGCGCTGGCATCCAGGGCGGCGTGCTCAAGGGCGACGTGAAGGACGTGCTCCTGCTCGACGTGACGCCGTTGTCGCTCGGCATCGAGACGCTCGGCGGCGTGTTCACGAAATTGATCGAACGCAACACCACGATCCCCGCGCGCAAATCAGAAATTTTCTCCACAGCCTCGGACAATCAGCCGGGCGTGGAGATCCATGTGCTCCAGGGCGAACGCCAGTTCTCCAAGGACAACAAGACCATCGGCCGGTTCAATCTCGCGGACATTCCGCCCGCGCCGCGCGGCGTGCCGCAGATTGAAGTGACCTTCGACATTGATGCCAACGGCATCTTGCACGTCGGCGCTAAAGACCTGGGCACGGGCAAGGAACAGAAGATTTCCATCACGGCCAGCAGCGGTCTCTCGAAGGACGAAGTCGAGAAGATGCGCAAGGACGCCGAGGCGCACGCCGACGAGGACAAGAGCCGCCTGGAAGAAATCCAGACGCGCAACGAGGCGGACAACTCCGTTTATCGCACCGAGAAATTGCTCAAGGAAAGCGCGGACAAGATTTCTGCCGACGACAAGAGCAAGATTGAAACGGCGATGAACGCGGTGAAGGAAGCGCTCAAAGGCTCGGACGCCGCCGCCATCAAGTCCAGCAGCGAAAAGCTGAACGAAGTCTGGCAGGCCGTCTCGACCGAACTTTACAAGGTCGCTGCCGCGAAGGCGCAGGCGGAAAAGGGCCAGCCGGGTGCCGAAGGCGCGCAGCCGGAAGGCGGCGAACCGAAGTCCGAAGAAAAGAAAAAGGACGACGGCGTGATTGACGCGGAAGTCGTGGACGAGAAGAAGTAATCTATGTCAGCCGATTCAAACTTTAACGCGCCGGGTATTAGTGCTTTTGCAAAAGGCATGACCGACGCTTTTGCAAACTTGAGGATTCCGGCAATGAATTATCCGCCAATCCAACACATTCGCATGCCCACGAATGAAGAGCGTCATAAGTTTGAATCCGCAGGTGTGATGGTTTCACGGCTCGCTGCGCGAATCAACCATTGGAAAAAACAGCTTCCGCAAAATCAACAGGCAGTGGTTCTAGCGGTTTTAGCTAATGGGGCGTGCGTGAATGTAAAACAACTTTCCCAAGAATCTCATCATGGAATACTGATTGAAGGTGATATTGATGGCAGTCCGTGTTTGCTTCTCTGCCACCAAGATACTCTTCAAATTTTGTGTTACGTCGAAGAAGTCAAAAAAGAAGAACAACGCAGAGAAATCGGGTTTCATGTAATTTGAATGAAATTAGCGCAGACAACTTTGTCCCGCAGGGACAGCCTGAAAATAGCCCGGCGTTTCAACGCCGGGAACGGATCGCCCTGCGCGTCAAGTCCCGCAGGGACGGCCGAAATCGCGCGTCCATTCCAGCCGTCCCTCCGGGACTCGATTCATTTTGCGGCGCAACCCGGCGTTGAAACGCCGGGCTATTGCCGGTCGTCCCTGCGGGACAAAACGGCGGGCGCAAATTCAAGCGGGCTGGCAAATGAATCCCAAAGGGGTTCCGGCTCAAAGCCCAAGGTTGCGAGGAACGATCTGCCTTGGGTGAACGTCGTCCAGATTTTTTCCAACCCCAACGGGGTTGCGGCATTTCGTCGGCCAACCGTGACGCAACCCCGTTGGGGTTGGTGGAATTTATCGCGGGTGACCCAGGGTAGCTCGTTCCTCGCAACCCTGGGACGGAGGACTCAATCCCGTTGGGATTGCCCGCAAACAATTTCGGACGTTGCTGCGGCTGGTGCTGCGCACACAGCCGCGCTCCGAAAACAAGCGGCACGAAACTAAAACACTTTCCCGCCGCTCGGGCGGCGGGAGTTAATTAAGCAGTCAAACAAAACAACAACCAAAAGAAAAAAGTATGGCATTGAACATCAAACCGCTCGGCGACCGCATCCTCGTGGAAGCCGTCGAAGAGAAGGAAGTCAAAAAGGGCGGCATCATCATCCCCGATTCCGCCAAGGAAAAACCGACTGAAAGCATCGTCGTCGCGCTCGGCACGGGCAAACTCGACGACAACGGCAAGAAAATCCCGTTTGAAGTCAAAAAGGGCGACCGCATCCTGTGCAGCAAATACGGCGGCACGGAAATCAAACTGGACGGCAAGGAATACAAAATCTTGAGCAGCGAAGACATCCTCGCCGTGTTGGAGTAATTCAAAATTAAAAATTAAAAATTAAAAACTGAAATAAAATTATGGCAGCTAAACAATTGATATTCGACGAGCAGGCGCGGCAGGCGTTGCTCAAGGGCGTGCAGAAACTCGCACGCGCCGTCGTGGCAACGCTCGGCCCGAAAGGCCGCAACGTGGTCATTGATAAAAAATTCGGCTCCCCGACGGTCACCAAGGACGGTGTGACGGTCGCCAAGGAAATCGAGCTGGATGACCCTTACGAAAACATGGGCGCGCAGATGGTCCGCGAAGTCGCCAGCAAGACGAGCGACGCGGCCGGCGACGGCACGACGACGGCGACGGTTCTGGCCGAGGCGATTTATCGCGAAGGTCTGAAATACGTCACCAGCGGCGCGAACCCGATCGGCATCCAACGCGGCATCAACAAGGCCGTGGAAGCCGCCGTTGAACAGCTCGCGAAGATCTCCAAGAAGGTCAAGGACAAGGAAGAGATCAAGCAGGTTGCGACCGTTTCCGCCAACTGGGACACCACGATCGGCGAGATCATCGCCGACGCGATGGACAAGGTCGGCAAGGACGGCACGATCACGGTCGAAGAAGCGAAGTCCATCGAGACGACGCTCGAAGTGGTCGAAGGCATGCAGTTCGACAAGGGCTATCTCTCGCCTTACTTCGTCACGAACGCCGAGACGATGGAAGCCAAGCTTGAAGACGCCTACATTCTCAACTACGAGAAGAAAATCAGCAACTTGAAGGACATGCTGCCGATTCTCGAAAAAGTCGCGAAGACCAGCAAACCGCTGTTGATCATCTCCGAGGACGTCGAAGGCGAAGCGCTCGCGACGCTTGTGGTGAACAAATTGCGCGGCACGATCAATGTCTGCGCCGTCAAAGCCCCCGGCTTCGGCGACCGCCGCAAAGCCATGATGGAAGACATCGCGGTGCTCACCGGCGGCAAGTGCATCACCGAAGACCTCGGCATCAAGCTTGAAAGCATCGGCCTCGAAGACCTCGGCCGCGCCAAGAGCATTGTCGTGGACAAGGAAAACACGACCATCGTCGAAGGCTACGGAAAATCCTCGGAAATCCAGGGCCGCGTGAACCAGATCCGCCGCCAGATCGAAGAAACGACTTCCGATTACGACAAGGAAAAATTGCAGGAACGTCTCGCGAAACTGGCGGGCGGCGTGGCCGTCATCAACGTCGGCGCACAGACCGAAACCGAAATGAAGGAAAAGAAGGCGCGCGTGGAAGACGCGTTGCACGCGACCCGCGCCGCAGTCGAAGAAGGCATTGTTGCCGGCGGTGGCGTGGCGTTGATCCGCTGCATCGCGGCGATTGAAGCCGTCAAGGGTTCAACCGACGACGAACAGATCGGCGTGGACATCATCAAGCGCGCGGTCGAAAGCCCGCTGCGTTCGCTTGCCGCGAATGCCGGCGTGGAAGGCTCGCTCATCGTGCAGGAAGTCAAGAAGCGCAAGGGCAACGAAGGTTACAACGTCGCCACGGGCGAATACGAGGACCTCGTGAAAGCCGGCGTGGTTGACCCGAAGAAAGTCACGCGCACCGCCTTGCAGAACGCGGCGTCCATCGCGGGCCTCCTGCTCACGACCGAATGCCTCATCACCGACGCGCCGGAGAAGGAAAAGGCCGCGCCGATGGGCGGCGGCCACGGCGGCGGCATGGGCGACATGGGCGGCATGGGCGGATACTAAAATTGTAGCGTCGTCGCTGTGCGCCGATGAGTTGAGCCAGAGGCTCAACACTACATTGAGGAACCGAATAACAGAAGCGGGGCTGGAAGAAATTCCGGCTCCGCTTTTTTATTTTTGCCACAGAAGCACGGAGAACGCCGAGCTGAAAACAGTTTTCTCTCTGTGACCTCTGTGTCTCTGTGGCGAAGCTGCCGTTATCGGCTGGCTTGACCATTGAGGCAAATCAGGCGATGATGGCAATGTCACTCTGTGGGGGCGCACTGGTTTCGACCATGTGAACACGCCAGAGGCGGCATGCCGAGGACGATGCGTTGGCCTCGTTAATCATCCGCATCAAAACAAAACAGCTAATCAAGAACTAGCTCTCGCGGCCTAAGTGCCTCGACGTTCACCACTGGACACCTGCTACGGTGGAGGAACGCAACAGCAGGCATGGTTGATGACGGAGACTGCGCGTTGTCGGCCGAGATCTTATCATGCGGACTAGGCAGTGCGACTTGAGTTCGGACAGTATCGCACAGCAGAAAACTTTATCCGAAATAAGCATGTAGTCGCGGCTGGCAGGTTGACTTGGGACGCGGGTTCAATTCCCGCCGCCTCCACCATCTCGAACATCGGGAAAGCGTGAAAATTCTGGACGATGGCCTTCAAAATTGGGGGCGCTTTAATTCCTGCCGTTAATTTAATTTTCTCCGGTTCAAAAATTTAAGCCCGATCAGCGCGTAAGAACCCCGCCGCCATGGACAGGCTGTCTAGACAGGTTTTTGTTTCACGAGCCAGCGTTTCCCGCTCTTCGTTGCTCAAGCCGGCCGGGTCGAAGCGATGGCGGTAGTGCAGCCGCAACAGTTCCTGCAATGGCGTCCGCAAACCGGCCAGCGCCGGATCGGCCAGCGCGCGAGCCAGCCAGTCTGACAGCGGTTCGCTGGGCTGCCGCGGCACGCCGAGCGCGGCCAGTCTGCGTTCGAGCAGGTAAAATTCGGAGTCCAGACCCGGCCAGAAAATCGCGGCGGCGGAGATTCCAGTTTTTGGCCGCATCCGGCGTCTGCGGCCGCGCCGGAAGATGATCTGATAGAGCAGCAACGCCAGCACGGGAACCAGCGCCCACAGGACATACTGGCGCAAATTGGTCTGGCCCCAGCGGAATTTTGCGAACTGAAACCCGAGCCACGACCGCGCATCCGAGAGCCATTCCAGCGGCGACGCACGTTTGCCTTCCTCCGCCACCCACGAACCCGGCGTGGTGTCAAAATCCACCCAAGCTTTGGCCTGATCGTCCCACGCGAGGCACCACGCGTGCGCGTCACGTTCGCGGACAACGTAGCCGCGGCCGGATTTTTCGTGGACGACGTAGCCGACCGCATAACGCGCCGGGATGTTCAACTGCCGCAACAGCAAGACCGTGGCCGTGGCGAAGTATTCGCAATGGCCGCTGCGGCTGTTCAGCAGAAAACGGCCCAGCACGGTCTCGTTCGTGCGCGCCGCCTTGTCCGGCCCCTGCCAGGTGCTGTAGGTGAACTTGCCCGCGAAAAAATTTTGGACGGCGCGAAGTTTCTGCCGTGTGTTCGCGCCGGAAATGTCCATTTCGGAAACCACCAGGTCGAGCGCCGGAACTTCATTGGTCGGCACATCCAGATCAAAATTGGTGCTGGCTGGTGGTGAATCAATCGTCGCACCTGGGCCGTAACGCGCATCAAAAATCACCAGGCCCGGGCCGCCGGCCAGCACCGCGCCGTTCTTGCTGGTTTTTAGCGTAAACACGGGAAGTTTTTCCAGCCGGCCACTGCCCGCCGGCAATGGCAGCAAACCATCTGGCGCGTCAAGATCCCGCGACCAGCCATTCAGGTAGCACGCGATGTTGACAACCGAGGAGTTGGTTTTGCCGGGCAGCAAAACCCAGGTCGTGCCATTTGTTTCGGCCAGCAGATCCGTGAATTCGTCCCGCGAATCACCCACATGCCACGTTTGTTTAAGCGAACGGTAGCTCCGGTAGCTCGCCTCCCGCAGATATTCCGGCGGCGCGCCGCCATTTTTCGGCTCCAGCCGGATGACGATGCGCGGTGACAATTTCAAGCTCCCGATCTGTCCCATGGACGTGACGCTTAGCGCGGCATCCGTTCTTTGCCGCATGAAGCGCGCAATCCACTGCGCGTTGTAACCTTCGAGCATCTGCCGCACCTGATTGACGCCAAGGTGGCCGGCGTAAGCGATCCCCATCACCACCGCAAGCGCGCACAGCCAGGCCACGATGCCAAACCGCCGCGAACGCAACGACCACAAGGCCCACACGATCAGGATGGCTTGTCCAAAAAAATACGTGTGCGTCCCCTGGTTTGCGTGGATGCCGGCGGAGAACAGGCACACGATGAAATACGGATACGAAACATTTACATGTCGTTCCGCTGTCCCGCTCCCTTTCCGCCTGCGGGCGAAGAATGAAATCGCCGAGAGCGGCACGGCCCCTCGCTCGCTGAACAATTGTGCGGCGATGAACAAGAACAGCGTCATCGGCAGCCAGCGCAGAAACGCGGTCGCGGAAAGGCCGGCGTTGCGGGTTGCTGCGGCGGCTGAAGACTGAAGCAAACCGCTCAATCCTCCGCCCTCCTCGTTCGCGGCAAAGGCATAGACCACCAGCGCGAGCGCCAGCAGCACGCAAAAATTCCAGATCCGGCGGAAATCCTCCTCCGTCAAATCCCACCGCACCTTGACGAGTCGCGCGCTTTCCAGCACAACGCCCATGATTGCGCCGGCGAGCAAAAATCCCGACTGCCAGCCCCAGAAAACGAGGGTGGCCAGAAGAAGAAACGGCGGCGTTTTCATAAGCGGGGAAACATCGAACGTTCAACCTCGAACCTCGAACATCGAACGCAGCCAGCGAACTCCGTCCGCCCATTGAATGTTGGGCGTTGAATGTTCAAAGTTGGATGTTTGGCTTTCACTGTAATTTCGCCAGTTCTTCCGCGATGCGACCGATCTCCAGAACGCGGAAATTTTCCGGCTCGTCGCGCATCGGCCCGGCGTCCGGTTTCTTTTCGCCCGCCCCCACCACGACCAGCACCAGCAACGGAATGTTGAGCGCGCGCAATTTCTTCACGAAGCTTTTCCGCGCCTCGTCCCAGCGTTGCAGCACGCAGATGCAGCCGCTCACGGCTGAAATATGGCTGATGACAAGGTGTTCCAACGTCTCGAATTTCTTGTCCGCGCAATTTTTTACCGAGGCCAGGATTTCCAGCATCTGTTCCGCGTGCGCCAGCCCGCGACCGGCGGTGAAGCAATACGACTGGTTGCCGACGAACAGCAAATCGAGCAGCGATTCTTGCGTCAAAATCGTGCAGGCGAAGGAGGCCGCGACAGACACCGCCTCCTCCAAAATTTCGCTGTTCGGCTCCTCGTCGAAGGTGTCCAGCACCAGCGCGTGACGCACAAAAAATTCATCCTCGAACTCCTTCACGATGGGCTTGCCGACCTTGGCCCAGCTCCGCCAGTGGATGTGCCGCATCGGATCGCCGTGCCGATACTCGCGCAACGAGACAAATTCCTCGCTGCGCCCGACGTTCGCCGCCAGAGCCACGCCGCCTTCCTGATAACGCAACGCGCCCGGCAGCGCGATGGTTGGAATCGGATAACGCTTCGGCAAAATCAAGGCGGTCTGCGGCGCGGAAATTTTTACGAACGAGCGGAACAATCCCAGCGGATCGGGCCGCGCCAGAGTCACTCCTGTGAAATGCAGGACTCCGCGCCGCATGGGCAAAACCTCCACGCGCACTTCGGTCTCCCCATTCGGCGGCATCGGTGGCATTTCCATTTCCTTCACCGTCGCGAGCCGGAACGGATTCTTCCTTCGCCGTTGTGTGACCCGGAACGGGCGGACGCGCCGGCTTTCGGCCATTTGAAACGCCAGCCATTCTGGAAACTTCGGGCGCGGGTCGGCCACTTCTTCCAGCAGCGTCAGGCCGGCCTGGGTTTTCGCGGTGAGGTTTTTCACCCGCAGTGAATATTGAAGCGGCAGGCCCGCCGTTCCAAATCGCGGCAGGGAACGGGTCGCGGAAAACCTGGCGCGAAAGAAAAAACTGCACGCGAAGGCCTGGAGCAACAGCGCCAGCAACAGCGCGAAAGCCTGGTAAATGACGGTGTTCTCGATGTCCGAGCCGACCGCGCCCGCCACGATGAAACCGCCCGCCACGCACAAGCCCGCCAGCGTGAACCGCCGGCTCGCCCAATACCACCCGCCGCTCGTGGCGCGATAGCCCCAGTAAATCAATTGGTAGATCGGCTTCACCGGCAAATTAAAAATGCAAAATTAAAAATTAAAAAACGAGGCAGGGAAATTTCGCGGCGCGCATAAAATGCTTTTTAATTTTACATTTTTAATTTTGAATTTTCTTTCACGCCGGCACTTTCAATTTCTTCACCGCGTCCTCGACCACGCTGCGCGCCGTCACCCCGGAAAAGCGCGCCTGCGGCTCCAGCACCAGCCGGTGCGCGATGACCGACACGGCCAGCTTCTGTATCTGTTCAGGCGTGACGAAATCAAAACCGTCGAACAGCGCCAGCGCCTGCGCGATCTTCATCAAGGCAATGGACGCGCGCGGGCTGGCGCCCAGTTGCACCCCGCTCGCGGTGCGCGTGGCGGCGACCAGGTCCACCGCGTAACGCTTCAATTCATCGCTGATGCGCACGTCCTCGACCGCGCGCTTGAGCGCCAGCACGTCCGCCAGCGTCACAACGGGTTTCAATTCATCGAGCGGATGATTGTGCTGCTGCGCGGTGAGGATGGCCACTTCCTCTTCAGGCGCGACGTAGCCGAGCGTGAACTGCATGGCGAACCGGTCCATCTGCGCCTCCGGCAGCGGATAGGTGCCGCGAAATTCCACCGGGTTCTGGGTCGCGATGACAAAAAACAATTCCGAAAGATTCCGGCGTTCACCCTCCACGCTCACCTGCGCTTCGCCCATCGCCTCAAGCAGGGCCGACTGCGTGCGCGGCGAGGCGCGGTTGATCTCGTCGGCCAGCAGGATGTTGGTGAACACCGGCCCTTCGTGAAAATGAAACAACTGGTCGCGCTGGCTGAACACCGACACGCCGAGGATGTCCGACGGCAGCAGGTCCGGCGTGAATTGCAGGCGCTTGAACTGTGCGTCAATCGAGCGCGCGAGCGCCTTGGCCAGCGTCGTCTTGCCCGTGCCAGGAAAATCCTCCAGCAACACATGCCCCCCCGCCGCGAGCGTGGCGACCAGGTTGCGCGTGGCGTCCGTCTGACCGCGGATGATCGTTGCTATGTTACTCGCGATTTTCTTGCACGTTTCACGGGCTGCTTCAATGTTGGTGGGTGTCATCGTATGTCTTGGAAATTAAAGCGGTTCATTCCTTCGGCGGCTTGGGTTTCCTGCCTTCGATGTGTTTGATCTCCCGATCGAAGTCCGAGATGTATTCGGCGTCCTGTCGCTGGCGATACACCTCGTATTCGCCTTCCGCTTTGAGCTTCGCCTCCAGCGCGCTCACCTTGCCTTTGTCTTGCAGAATCGGGTAGTTCGACAACTCCAGAAAACTGTTCAGAAACTTGGCCCAGTCCGTCATCTTCATCAGGATGCCCCGCTCGGCCCGGTTCTCCGCCAGGTCGAGGTAGGCCGAGACGATGCGGTTCAATTCCTTTACGTGCGCCTCGCTCAAATAATTCTTAGCCACGGTCACATCCGACTTCAGAATCTTTCCGCCCGGCGCGTGCTTCCACGTCGTCAGCCCCATGTAAATCTTCGTCGCATCGGCGGCGGCGTAGATCAACTCCGCCGCCGTCTGGCCGGTGATCGCCCAGTGCAGCTTGTTCTGCACGGTGGCGAAAAACTCCTTCGTCACCGGCGCATCGGGACTGTAATCCACCGCCAGCGCGTAAATGTCCGTGAGCTTCTGATAAAACCGCCGCTCGCTGGCCCGGATTTCCCGGATGCGTTCCAGCAACTCGTCGAAATAATCCTTGCCGAAGACCTGCTTGCCCTGCTTCAGCCGTTCGTCATCCATCACGAAACCCTTGATAATGAATTCCCGCAGCGTCTTCGTCGCCCAGATGCGGAACTGCGTGGCCTGATAGCTGTTGACGCGGTAGCCAACGGCAATGATGGCATCGAGATTGTAATATTTGGCCGAGTAAGTTTTTCCGTCCCCGGCAGTATGTTCCAAAATGGAACATACTGAATCCTCGGCCAGCTCCCCGGTGGCGAAGATGTTCTGCAAGTGCTTCGTGATGGCCGGTCGCTTCACGCCGAACAACTCTGCCAGCGCTTTCTGCGTCAGCCACACCGTCTCGTCCTTCAAGACAACATCCACCTTCACCGCCCCGTCCGGCGCGGTGTAGAGGAGAAACTGGTTCTGCTCACTCATGCGCGGGCCTTCCTGCTGCCGGATGCCGCCAGCCCGCGCAACTTGGCACGGAGAGCGCGGGCTTCAAGATGGGTGGTGGTCATGGCAGATGTTGGCATTTAAAACAACGCGGACGTGAAAAGGTTTCCGCAATTTTTCATGCCCGCGCAACCTAGCAAGCCGACCGTGACGCCGCGAACAAAATCAAACTGATGTTCTTACTGTGTCCGCACGCAAGGTGAGGCGCGACAAAACCGCGACCATCGCCCAAAGCAACAGAAACGCGCCGACCGCTGTCAGGCCGCGCATCGGCCAGCTCACGGCCTTGGTGCTGGCGGCGAAAAGCTGGATCGTCATCGGCCGACCGCCTTCCGTCTGCAACACCTGGGTGAAGGCGAAATGCTGGCCGCGCACCGGCAGGTTCACCCGCAGCGGCTGCACCCTGGCCGTAACAATCTCCTGCGCCGCCTGCAATTTCGTCCATTGCTGCTGCGCCGATTCGCTGTCGTAATACAAATTCACACTGGCGTTCTGCACCGGCAGGTCGGTGGCGGCCACCGAGCCGCTGTTGCGGTAGGCAAAATCGTTCTGCGCGTTGATGAGATTGCTCGCCTGTGCGGATTTCAAGTCGCTTTCCAGCTTTTTCACGACGTCGCCGCCGTCCTTGTCGGCGGAAAATTTCGCCTTCGCGCGGTTGAAACTTTCGGTGGCCACGCGCACGTTGCCGCCGGCGAGCTGCCGCCGCGCCTCGCTCACGTCGCGCTGCAAATCCACCCGCGCCGTCTCCTTGCCGGTCTGTTCCATGCGCGAATAATCGAGGAGCGAGAAACTCGACGACGCGGTTTCCGGCCTGGACGCGATCGCGCGCGTCATCGTGCCCTGGAAATTTTGATAGGCGTAATCCGGCGGCAGATAGATTTCCCAGCGCGCGTTCTTCAACGGCACGTCAAACTTCGGCGAGACGAATCCAACGGAGCCTTTCGCGCGCGGAAAGACATTCGTGCCGACATAGGTCAGTTCCACCGTCATGTCGCCATCGCCGGACGATTCGATGGGCAGCAGCAGTTTCCCATTGCGTGAACTGGGCCGCACCGGCTGGCCGGCGACAAACGCCGACCACACCTTCGCGTCCGCCGGCAGTTCGATCTCCAGAAATTGCCGGCCATTGTTGCGCACCGTAAGAGCCATCTCCGTCATCATCTGGCCGTCATCGGCGACGACGCTGGTGAACCTGGCGCTGTCCACGAGCGCTTCCAGCACCGCCGCGTCGTCGAAGCGCCGCACGCCGAGCGCGAGCTTGTATCCGGGCCGGACGTAGCGATACGCCAGCGTCGTCGCGGTGTCCGGCACGCCCGCCCAGTCGGGGAAATCGCCCGTGTCCACGCGCTGCAAATCCGTCGCCGCCGATTCACTGACCTGCAACGGCGACTTCGCCGAGATCGCCAGCAAGCCCGACTCGCGTTCCACGCCAGCGGCGGAAATTCCCACCAGTTCCACCGCACCGGATTGCGCCGTGCGCGGTTGGTCCCACGTCACGGTGAGCAGATAAAATCCACGGGTCGGGCTTTGCAGTTCCACATGCCAGATGTGACCATTCAATTCGCGGCTGCGGATGTTCGCGCCGGTGATCTCGACATTCTTGAACTCCGCCGGCACGCGCACGCGGAGCTCTTTCACCGGCGCGTTGGCGATTTCGTAGCGCACCTGCGCGCGCCCGCTCACGAGCGTCTCGGTGAGCGTGAAGCTGTTCACGATCTCCGCGCGCACCCAGGCGGAAACACTTTCCGTGGCCACGCTCAATTTCCATTCCGGCGCGGACTTCGGCTCGGCGGAAATGAATTTGTAAGCCAGCACGCTGCCGCCACCGGCGTTCGCGTAATCCGCCAGCGACACCGCCGGAATCTCCGTCAGTCCGTCGAACGATTCTGTTTTCACCGCCACGCCCGCGTCTGCGGACACCGCGACGAATCCCGTCAGCTTGGACGCGCCGAGCGGATGCACGCCCGCGATGGAAATTTTCCCCGGCAGCTCCTTGAAGCTGCGCGCCAGCTCGACGTTCAACGAGTAAGCGCCCGTGACGCGGTCTTTCAACGTCACCTCCAGCACGCGCCGTGGAGCGCCGGTCTCCGACCCGGCGCGTTCCGATTCGTTTGCCGCACTGGCCGGGCCGGAGGCCGGCGCTCCTGTTTCCACCCGCTCGGCCTGCTGCTGGATGTTGCTTCCGGTCACGCGCTCGACGCGGTAGCCGTCGGGCAGAACCAATTTCAATGCGAACACCCCGGCGCGCTTGATCGTGTAATCCACCCGGGCCGAAAGCAAAATCTGTTCGCTGCCCACGCGGAGATTATTCTTCACGACGGCCTCGATCTCCGGCTGGAACGCCTCGGCGCGAACGCGCAGCGAAAATTTTGCGTCTGCAAACCGGAACACGCTGAACAATTTGTCCGCCTTCACCGCGCTGACCCGCGCAAATTCCTCCGCGTCCACGCGCTCCAGGCCGCTCGAAGATCCCAGGGACAGCCCGAGTTCATCCGAACCGCGCAAGGCCACCAGGCCGTTCTCGCGTTTCACGTCCAGCGCGTGCGGCAGTTCCACCGCCGCGTCCGCCGGCAGCGCGTCCAGGATTTTTTCCGTTTCCACCGTCAGTTGCCAGCCAAGCGGAATGCCCTTCATCAAGTCCACGACGAGCGTTTGCGCGCCGTTCGCCTCCTTGATCTCCCAGGTGCGGATGTCGCGGCCCTCGACACGCAGCAGTTTTTGTCCGGCGGGCAGTTGCACGCGCGCCTGGCGCAACTCGCCTTGCGTGATCTGATAATCCAGTGTGGCGCGGACGTTCATCACGCCGCCGCCGAACGTGACCAGCGCGGCGTTGCGGCAAAAAACCGTGGCGGCAACCTCCTCGGCGCGTTTCACGCGCGGCGTCCAGAGCAGCTCGACGCGGTCGGCGGAACCCATCACGGCTTCGACGCGCGTCTGGTTCTTTTTCAAAATCCGCTTGAAGGAGATGGCCGCCGGGAAATCCACGTCGGCCTCGGATTCGGCGAGCGCAAATCCGGCGCGGCTCGACAGCGCGGCGGGAATCGCGAACGTCAGCCGCCGTTTCGTCACGTCGCCGGAAACTTTGACGAGCATCTTGACCTGCAACGTCACGCTGCCCTTGCTGCCGAACTTCGCGGAAATGCTCCCGCCGTTGCGCACAAGCTCCGCCTTGCCATTCTTCACCGTGAACTGCTGCACCGCCACGTCGTCGCCAAAGAGCGGGACGTTGTCGCCAATGTTCACCGCAGAAAATTGCAGTGTCGCGTCGAGCAGCGCCACGCGGTCGTTCACCGTGCCGGAATAAACTGCGGAGACAATCGAGGCATTGGCGATTTGCGATTGTGGATCGCGGATTGCGGATTCGGCGGCGGATGCGCTGGTGCAATTGATGGCGAGCAGCAGGGCGATGGCGGCGGTCAACGGGGCTATGGGATTGGCCGGCGCAGTTGGCTGGATGATCGGCGGTTCATCTTTTGTTTCCGGCTTTGTTCCGCGCGGCCAGTATTTCCAGACCAGCAGCGCGATGATGGCGACGACCGTGACCGGGAATCCGACGATCAGCGCATCATGCAACGCGCGCCACTGGATCAACAGGCTGCACACCGAGCCGGCGACGAGCGCCAGCGCCAGGGTGAGGATGAACGTGCTGCGGCTGGCGCGATGCCATTGCGTCCACCACACGACGAGGCCGAGCAAAAACGCCGCCGATTGCCACAGCATTTGAAACGTCTGGAACGTGTGCAGCGGAATCATTTTGGCGCGGATGGAAAGCGGTTCGCCGTGGACGTTCAAAACTTTCGTGAACAGGAATGGCGTGCCCGTCTGCGGCAGTTCAATGCGGATGGAACGGATGCCGGACGCCGTTGGCGTGGCGGGCGGCGCGACTGAAAATGCTGTGCCGCCGCCCCCGCCCCCGCCGCCCATTGCACCCGCAGTGCCGTTCACCGCAAAATGACCCGCCGGAGCGGCAACTGCAACTGGCCGCCCGTCGCCAAGCTGGCCGCGCGCGACAACCTCGCGCTGGCTCACGGCAAGTTCTGACGGCGCGGCAACCTGCACGAGGCCGCGCTGCGAAAGCTCGGCAAATTTTTCAGCGGTCATTTGCTGCACGCTGCCGTCGGCGAACAACACTCCGCAGCGGCCCTTGTCAATCGTGCTGTAGGCCAGGACGGAATCGGGCTTGAGGCTGTCCAGCGACATCCCGCCGCCGAGATAGGTGTAACGCTGGCCGGTCGCGGGGTCGTAAGTGATCTTGTCCGTGCCAAGTTCGTTTTTCATCTCCTCGAACGAGGCCGGCAGCCGCTCGCCATTGTCGCCGGACCAAATTCTTGCCGCGAGGCCAATTTGCTTGAGGTTGTTCATCGAACTGATGCTTTGCGCCTTGAATTTAGCCTTGCTCAACGCGGGGAGCATCATTGCGGCGAGGATGGCCAGAATGGCCACGACGACCAGCAGTTCGATGACGCCGCTGGCACCGCGTTTCACCGCAAAGATGACGAGCGCGAAGACCAGCAGCGCGAGGAAGATGAAGACCAGAATTCTGGCGCCCATCTCGCGCAGCACTTCGCCGTAGAACTTCAGGAATTTCCCCCACGCATCGAGCAGTTCGTAGGTCGTGCCCTGGGTGACGCTCATGCTGCCGCCGAAATCCGACAGCCGCAGCGACGCGGGCGCGAACAACTGCCATTCGGCGTAAGTGTTTGGCACGTCGGTGCGCGGCGCGGAAAGTTCGAGCGTCTTGCCGAACGTGGAGGCGAGCGCGCCGTTCGTCTGCGCATACATGATGTCCACGGCGAACGCCTGGTCGCGGTTCAAATCGCGCGGCAGTGAAACCAGCACCCAGTCGCCGTCGCGTTCCGGCTTGGCGGGCTGGCCGTTGACGTAGCAGCCCCACAGTTTCGCGTCGCGCGGAAGTTGAAAGCGTTGAAATTGTTTCTCATTGTTCTTCACCATGAACGACGCCTGCGTGAGCATCTCGCCGGCCTCGGTCAGCACGGAGGTGATTTGCGTGCGGTCGGCCACGGCTTCCAGCACCGGCTCGGTGGCAAAACGCTGCACGGCCACGGCCAAATCGTATTGGTCGCCGGTGTATTGCCAGGCGAGAATCACCGCGCGCGTGACGAGCGAACGGTCGGCGGCGGACAATTCCGTCTCATCCACGCGATGCAGCGTCTCGCCGGAAATCTTTGCGTTGAGCTGCAAACTTGCCGCCGTCGTGACCGCGACCGAACCCGTCTCGCGCTCCACGTCCACCGCGTGAATGCCGCCCAGCGGCAGCGTCGCGCCCTTCGCGTCGAATTGAAAATCGTAGGTGACGACCAGCGTATAGCCGCCCCAGACCTTGTCCTGCAGGCCGATCGTCCAGATACCGTCCGACACTTCCTTGCGCCGGATGTTCGGGCCGGTGAACTCGACGTTCTTGCAATTCTCCGGCACGCGCACCTTGAATTCCTGCACGCCCTGGTTCACGAGGCCATAACGGATCGTCGCGCTGCCGCCGACCACGCCGTCGCCGATCGTCACCAAATTGAAAACGTCCGCCACGACGCGCGCGGCAAGGCGTTCGCTGGCGATGGAAACTTTCCAGTCCGGCTGCTCGGCGGTGAACGCCAGGATTTCATCGGCGCGGTCCGGCAAACGGTTCACTGAAATTTCACGCAGCCCGCTTAGTTCCGAAGTTTTCAGGCGAATTCCAGCAGCCGAAGCCGCGCCGATCTCCGCCGTTTCCTTCGCCGCGCCCGTCACGCGCAGCGGCGCGACGGAAATTTGTTTGGGAAAAGTTTTCAGCGCCTGCTCCAGTTGCACCTCGAGCTTTCGCGCACCCAGAACGCGCGCGGAAAAATTCACCGTCAGTTTGTCGCCGCCGGATTTCCAATCCTCGATGCCGTCACCGCGAACATCCGCGACGGCGAAGCCCGGCGGCGGCGTCAATTCCAGCGAGTAGATTCCAGCCTTCTCGACGTTCAGCGCGAGGTTGTGCGAAATGATGAGCCGCGTTTCCTCGAGCCGGGCATTCACGCGGTCGGCCACGCTGACAACCGGTTCGATGTGTTTCAATTTCAGCGCGAGTGCGAACGGCCGCGCGTTGAAGCGGTAGGCGACGACGGCGTTGTCCGGCGCGTTGACCTGGCGCAATCCGTTCAGCGTGACGACTTCCACCAGCGTGTCCTCGGCAAAGACCGTGAGCGAACCCGATTCACGCTCGGTGTCCAGCGGCTGTGGCGGGTTCAGCGCTGTATTCAAGCCGGCCCCCTCACCCCGTCCCTCTCCCCCGATGGGGGAGAGGGTGTCCGAAGGACGGGTGAGGGGGCTGCCTTCCACAGCCTGCTCGGAATAAATCACGAGGTCATAGCTTTTCTCCAGCGGCTTGATGAATTCGACGGTGAGCGTTTGCTGATCGCCCACGGTCGTCGTGTGCCAGTCGCGGATCTGTTCGCCTTCCAGCTTGGTCAGCGCCTGCGCGGCGGGCAGCGTGAGCGTGAGCTGCGCGACATTGCCCTGCACGATGTCGTAGTGAAACTTGCTGGTGTATTTGATGACCGTCGGCGTGACTTGAGCGGCGATGACGGAATCCACGGTGAGCAACGCCTTGCGTGCGACTTCGGTGACCTTGCCCTGCCAGCGCAACGCGACCGTTTGCTCCGCGCCGAGAAAACCTTTCACGCCGGAAACGCCGTTCGTCTTGAACGATTCCAGCAGCGTGCCGGCGAGCAACTGGACATCGGTGTTCGTGCCGGCGGCCTGCGCGGTGACGGATGCAATCGTCGCCGCCGGGCCGGTGAAGGAAATCTGGTTCCACGGCTCGGCGCGCTGGATTTTGGCGACGACCTCCAGGCTGAATTTGAAATGGCCGGCGCGCGACGCGACGAGCAGGTAGGAATTTTTGTCGCGGACGATTTTCAGCGCGTCCGGCAACTTCGCGGGCAGCACGGCCACGTCGCCTTCCAGAATCTTCACTGAACTTGCGCCGGTGGCATCGGCTTCAAGGTTGAGCGTGAGCCGCGCCTCGTCGGCGGCGAGTTGCGCGGCGTAATGGATTTCGCGCACGGCGAAGTCGCCGGACGGCGTGGAAACCGGTTTTCCTGCGGCGACCAAACTGGTGAACGCGCAGGCCAGCAATGCGAGCATGATCCTTTTCATATCCAGTCTGACGGGAGGCGGGCGAAAATGCTCCCATGGCTTTGTTAAAAACCGGTTTGGACGAAAGAAAACTTAGCCGCCCCGCCGCGCCGGCTACAATTGTCAACAAGTCATACGAAGCAGATTTGACATGCTTTTGAATTCCGGTCTAACTTGCCTGCATGATTGCGACCTTGAAGCTGGAGACCGTGAATTTCGGCACGAAGGGCCAGGTGGTGATTCCCCGCCGCCTGCGCAAGGAATTTAAGATTGAGGAAGGCACCAAGGCCACGGTCGTTTCCACTCCCGAAGGCATCCTGCTGAAACCCATCACCCGTTCCTACATCAAAAGCCTGCGCGGCTCCTTGAAAGGCACCAAGGCGATGGAAACCTTCATGGCGGAACGGAAGCGGGAAAGGGAACGCTGACATGGCCGCAAAAGAGTGCCAAGCACGCAAGGAAAACTTCTCACTCTTGTATCCCTCGCCCATTGGATGGGGGTCCGCCACGGGAACGGAGAACTCATCGCAATCTACGATGAGTTCCTGGCCGTCGAAAAGGAAATCAAAATCAACCGGCTGAAATAATTTCAGCGCGGCAGTGCTGCATACTGGATTGGGTCGAGCGAACAAGTATTACGAAGCGATCCAGGTAAAACAAAAAGCTTTGGTTGCCGAGTAAAATTGAACAAACGGTAGAGTTGATATTCGTTTTCTCTTGTTTCAGAAACTTCAACTTCGTTTTTGGACGCGAAGAACGGCGTCAGCGAAGCGACACACGGATTTCACGGATTGGCACGGATTGAATCTGTGGAAATTAGTGTAATCTGTGTCTATGGCTGATGTGTTTTCCAAATCCAAGCGTTCGGAAGTGATGTCGCACATCCGCTCGCGCGGAAACCAGGACACGGAGGTCGCGCTGGCAAAACTATTCCGCCGGCACAAAATCACCGGCTGGCGGCGGCAGGTCACCCTCGCCGTTCGTAGCAGCCGACGTGAGGAGGCTCATTCTTCTATCCGAAAATCAGTCGGAGCCTCGTCACCTCGGCTGCTATGGGTGAGGGTGGATTTTGTTTTTCCCAAATCGCGCACGGCGGTCTTCGTGGACGGTTGTTTCTGGCATGGCTGTCCCAAGCACGGGACCCATCCCAAGGGCAACCGCGCCTTCTGGAAAAACAAATTTGCCCGCAACATCGCCCGCGATCTTTTGGTGACACGGACCTTGCGGTCGGCCAATTGGTGGGTGCTGCGGATCTGGGAACACACCTTGCGGCGGGCCACCATGAAACCACAAAACGAAGCGCGTCTGCTGCGGCGGATTCAGCGGGCGTTGTTGTAACCGCGAAATAAACGAAATACGCGAAAGGGATTTTGGATTTATTTTGTCCGCGTGGTTCGCGTGGTTCGCGGTTGAAAGCATCTGTGTTTATTCGTGGTTGAATTCGACACCTCACCCAAACCCTCTCCCCGTTCGAGGCGGAGAGGATGCAGCGGCGCGGCTGGCGCGGCGGATCCGGGAAATTCTGTTCAAACGCGGCGGTTTGAAATAGAGTCCAAGCCGCATGGATTCCGAAATGGAACTGCTGGCGCGCTGCCGGCGCGGCGAGGCGGACGCGTGGGACAAACTGTTCGACGCGCATTACGCGGCGGCGGGGCGTTTCATCTTCCAGCTCGCGCCCGACTTCAGCCATGAGGACGCGGATGAAATCTGCCAGGAAGTCTTCCTCTCCGTCATCAAAAGCCTCAATGCGTTCAACGGCGAAAGCCAGTTTCAGACGTGGCTTTTCCGCATCGCCACGAACAAGGCGCGCGACTTCCGCGAGAAACGGATCGCCGCCAAGCGCGGCGGCGGGCAGACGCCGATTTCGCTCCAGGCGGAAAATCCGGAGACCGGCCTGTTGCCCGATCCGCCCTCGAACGCGCCCGGCCCGGATGAATTTCTGATGAACGCCGAGCAGATCGGCCTGATGCGCGAATCGCTCGACCAACTGGACGAACCGTGCCGCGAAATCGTCGAGCTGCGCTATTTTGGCGACTTGAGTTATGAAGAATTGAGCGCGACGTTGAATTTGAACGTGAAGACCGTCAGTTCGCGCTTGAGCAAATGCCTCGACCGGCTGGAGGAAATCGCGCGGAAAATCTTTTCACGGGAAACCCCGGACGTTTTCCCGTCTAATCCATGATCGAAGAAATGGAACCGGAACGTAAAATTGAAAAACTGCTGCGGGCTTACGCGAAGAAACGACGCGCCGATGCGGGCGATGCGTTCAAGCTGCATCCCGCGACGCGCCGAATGCTGCAAAGCGAGGTCGCCCGCAGCACGCCCAAGCCGGACGAAGAGGCGGACATGTCGCTGTGGGAATTGTTCCGCCGGCAGTGGGCGTTTCTGGCGGTGTTTGCGCTCATGATTTTCTTTGGCGCGACGCTGTTTTTGCCGGCGTTGGGCAAGGCGAAATTCAAGTCGCAACAAGTCACCGCCATGAACAACCTCAAGCAGATCGGCCTGGCCGCACAGATGGCCGCCGAGGAAAATAATGGCCGGCTGCCGCCGTCGCTCGACGCGCTGACAAACCAGCTTGGCTCGGACAAAATTTTGACCGACACGGAGAGCGGCAAACGCTTCATCTACGTCGCCGGCGGCGAAACTCTGGACGGATTGCCCAGCAATGCCTTGCTGGCGTATTCGCCAACGGATAAAAAAGGACGCGCGGTGCTGTTCGCTGACGGACGCGTCGAGATCGTCAAAGAAAAGCGGTTTTCTGAACTGACGAATCGCGGGCTGCCACAACTGGTTGCCTTTGACGATTCTGCGCGCCGGCAGTTCGCAGAAGTCCCCTCGGCAGTCACAGTTGTCAGCGGCAATGCCGCAGGTGCGCCGCCCATTTCAGGGCAGTTAAAATCCGAAGCCAGCCCGAATGAATCCAAACTCGCCGGCTTGGGAGCCGTTGCCCAAAGCGGCGGCGAACTGGCAGCCAGCAAACCCGCCGCTCCCGCGTCAAACTTTGACCGGCTGGATGCAGTGCGAAACGCGGCTGAAAAAGATTTCGCCGCCCAGACAGGCTTTATGCAATTCGCATCCGCCGCCTCGCAGCCTCTCGCATTCGGTGTGCAAAACTCGTTCAAGAACACCGTCGCACCGGCCAGGGCTGCTCCGGTGCTGGTGAATTTTCAAGTGCAGCAGAATGGAAACGCGATCCGCGTCGTGGACGCAGACGGCTCGGTTTACGACGGCTCGCTGCTGCCGGAAAGCGAGGTCGCACAAAATACGCCGGTCCCGAAGGCAGCGCCGCCTCCGATAATCACCGCAACGGCGCAAATTGAGCGGGCAAAAACCATTGCCAGCCGGGATGAATCGCAGACAGCACAAACATATTCCTTCCGCGTGAGTGGAACGAACCAGACGTTGAAACAAAACGTGGTGTTCACCGGAAACCTGCTGGCGGTTTCAAACGCGGCGACGAACGCGCCGCAATCATCCGATGGCAGCAGCGGTTTGGCTGGGGGCGGCGGCGGCGGAAGCCAGTCACAATCGGCGGTGATGGATCAATTGTCGTGGTCAAGCTCGCGCATCGCGGGAACGGCGGTGATCGCCGGCACCAACAGCATCGAAATCAACGCCGAACCGCTGGCGCCTTGATTTTTCCCGCGTTCTGCCGAGCCCCATTGTTCAAGGAGTGATGCGGATGCGGGCAACTCCAATTGCCTGTTCGACCTCGCTTCACGCAAACACGATTTTGGTCGTTGCCGCCTTTTCATCCCAGCCGCGCGTCGGTTCGGCGGTCACGGACGAAATGTCCTTGATGGAAAGCTGCCGTCCGCGCGTCTTGGGCGATTTCACCTCCACCTGCTCCGGTTCGCAGGTCTGCTGCGAGATTTTCTGGTGCAGCGCGGGTTTGTAGCGGACGTAAAGCAGCTTTGGCGTTTCCGGAGCGAAAAATAAAATGCGCGATTTGTCCGGAATGCACGAATAAGCCTTGTTCAAAATCGTGCCGCCAAATGTGAACCGCTTCAGGTAGCTCGCATTGCGATCCGTGTAGGCGCAGGTAAAAATCTTTTCGCGGTCGGGCAAACCGCAGTAGAACAGTTCCGGCCCGACGAAAAACTTTTCCGGCAGTTCAGTGACCTTGTAAGTGCCGTCCTTGAACACGAGCAGCACCTTGTCAAACTTTGTGCATTCGAGCTTGAATTCCTCGCCGCTCACTTTGTAGCCGACGTAGCCGGTCTCCCGGTCATAGGCGACCTTGAACGACTTGAACGCCACCGCCTTCACGTCCACTTCCTCGTGACGCGCAGATTTCGTGGTCAAGCGCGGATAGAGCGGGCCGTATTTTTCCAGCAACGCCTCCAGATGGCCGATGACATAGCGCGTGAGACCCTTGAGATTTTTAAGCGTCCCGGTGAGTTCGGCCTTCGTCTTCTCCATCTCCTCGCGATGCTTGTTGATGTCGAACAGCGAAATGCGGCGGATGCGAACCTGCAACAACTTCTCCACGTCGGCATCCACGATCTCGCGCACGAGTTGCTTCTTGAACGGCTTGAAGCCTTCATAAACGCTGGCCAAAACCGCTTCGTTCGTCTTGCACTTCTCAATCGCCTTGTAGATGCGTTCCTCGATGAAGATGCGTTCGAGCGTGCGGTAATGCAGTTCGTCGAGCAGGTTTTTCTCCCGCAACTCAAGCTCACGTTTGAGAATGCGGACAAGCTGTTCCGTGTTCTCGCGCAGAATTTCCGACACGGTCAGCTCGACCGGCCGGTTGTCCTTGATGACGACGATGCGGCTCGCGATGGAAACTTCGCAATCTGTGAAGGCATACAGCGCATCCACCAGCTTTTCCGCGTCCACTCCCGCCGGACATTTGACCTCAATCTCGACGGTCTCGGACGTGAAATCGTTGATGGATTTGACCTTGAGCTTGCCCTTCTGCACCGCGTCTTCAATGGACGCAATCAGTGATTCCGTCGTGGTAGTCGGCGGGATTTCCTTGATGACGACGGTGGATTCGTCTTTCGTCTTGATCTTGGCGCGGACTTTCACCGAGCCTTTGCCGTCCTGATAATCGCGCGCGTCCATCAGGCCGCCGGTCGGAAAATCCGGCAGACACTTGAACGGCTGCTTTTTCAGAATCGCGATCTGCGCTTCGAGCAGTTCGGGGAAATTGTGCGGCAAAATTCGAGCGCTCAAGCCGACCGCGATGCCTTCCGTGCCGAGCATGAGCGTGAGCGGCAATTTGCACGGCAGCGACACAGGCTCCTTGTTGCGCCCGTCGTAGCTGGGAATGAACTCGGTGATGGAGTCGTTGAAAACTTCTGTGCGCGCCAGTTCCGTCAACCGGCACTCGATATACCGCGACGCGGCGGCGGGATCGCCGGTGAAGATGTTGCCGAAGTTCCCCTGCCCTTCGATGAGGTAACGCTTGTTCGCCAGCACCACGAGCGCGTCGCCGATGGATGCGTCGCCATGCGGATGATACTGCATCGTATGGCCGACCACGTTGGCGACCTTGATGAAGCGACCATCGTCCTTCTCGTGCAACGCCCACATGATGCGCCGCTGCACCGGCTTCAAACCATCGGCGAGATTCGGAATCGCGCGGTCGCGGATGACGTAGCTGGCGTAATCCAGAAATCCGCGATCCACGCGCGTATGCAACCCGCCGCCCGATTGTTTGGGGTCAAACGGCCTGTGAACAACGGCCTCGACCGTTTCGGCGATGACGTGATCCGCGCCGTTGCCATTGGCCCCGGTGGATTTAGTTTTCACCGGGGCGGATGGTGTTATGCCTTCGATGGGCAATTCAGGCTGGCTGGAATCTTTTTTGCGTTTGGCTGACATGATTTGCTGGGCTAAAAAAGCCTAAGCGGGTGATAACTATTTGGCGCGCCATCCCAGATAAGAATGGAAGCTTCTCAGATAACGACGGGAGGTTGCCAGATTATGCCTATTCCTTGTGATGTTGAATTTCGTCCGCCAGATCTCTGGAAAATTTTGGCGCTTCATCTTCACGGATGAATTCCTTTTTCACCGGCATACGGTTAAGAATGTTCAAAGCTTTACCATATGAGGATTTCAATTTCTCCAAGCGAGGCTCGCCCAACAAAACATGCAGCTTAAATCTCTCTTGCGACTCTTTAAGAATTGTGGCGCGACCCAGCCACCGGTTGGCTTTGTCGAGGAGACTTTCTGCATCAATCAAATCAAATGAAACAGGCTGGTAAAGATTCCACGTTCCGTTTTTCCATGCGTGGTCAAACTCGTGTTCGTAATCTTTGGCAATGATTCGCTTCGGCTGTAGTTTTGCCAGAACTTGTTTCATTTCCAGCTCCTTCTTGAAGCCGCGCCAAACCTCATCGTCGGTGCGGCTGGGCAGTTGTGCGCGCATCTCGTATTTTTCAACGAGCCGAACATAAAGTTGTTCGAGCGTGGCGCTCGGATTTTCCGTAATGCCGCCGCCGGATTCTGACCATTGCAGAGAACTGTCATCCCGGGAAAGAATGTTGGCGGCAATTTCCATGACGCTCTTTGGCTGACCTTGCAATGGCAGTTCGCCGTTCAACTTCAATGCATATTCCTCGAAACGTGCCTGGATGAAACGCATGAGCGGACGAAGTTGGTCGCCATTTACGTCGAGAAACATCTTGCTCAAACGTCCGTAGCGCGGGCAGCAAATGGCGCTGACATATTTCGCCTCTGGCGCATAAAGCGCCACGCCCATGTTGACGAACTCGCCGGTCGCGATGTCATGCACATATCGCAGAATGGTGAATGTATATGTGGTTTTCATTTTAATATTTGGTCAATGGCCGTAAACAACGCGGCTCGGTTTTTTCGCGCGTCTTTAAGATAGTCTAAAACCTGACTGGTTGCACTGTTTCCTGTCTGCCATTCAGCCGGCACAGCTGAAGCATATTCTTTCAAGCGTTTGTCGCTTACAGCTTCCAGTGCCCCCGTCAACCTGCTCCAATCAAAAGTCTGACCTTTCAACTGGACATAAAACACATGATTGCGGAGAAATTCAAGCCCCTGACCCGACCAAGCTGGACGCCAACCGACGACCCCGTGCAGAAATGAAAACGCCTGCTCGTGGTCACACAACCGCAAATCTTCGCCGCTCCAAAGTATGTTTGGCTTGTCAACTCGTCTGTCTGGATTTTCGATCAAGGCGTCAAAAGCAAAAATTTCTGAAGCACGCGTGCGCAACGATGACGCCACTGGCTTTCCGGCAGGCCAAGTTGTCATGCTTGGTAAAAATGCGGTGGCAAAATTCGGGCCTGCGCTGGATTTCACTAATTTTGCAATCTCTGGCCAAGGAACAGCGCGATGAAAATCGGGTTCAACTTCAACCAGCATTGCTTTTGGCGCAGGCAGGTCAAAATCATCAGCGAGCAGTGAACTAATGAGTTCGCATACACCACCTGTGTCTTTTGTTTCCGGGCCTGAACGCCATTTGACAACAACTTCACATCCCACACCATCTGCGTCTTGGGCAAGAACAAGGCATGGCTTTGTGCGACCACTCGAAAGCAGTTTGATTACCGATACAACTTTCAGTCGCGGGAGCATGGTCAAATTAAATACCGTTTTTCAAAACCGGAAACAATCCGTTTCACAAATTACTCCTCCACCGGCACGACGAGCCGGTCCATGATGTAATCCTTCCGCTCCGGCGTGTTCTTGCCCATGTAGAAGTTGAAGATCGGACCGGACTCGGCGCGCGGCGCGTATTCGACTTTGCTCGTCCGCATTTCCTTGCCGATGAATTGCGCGAATTCTTTCGGGCTGATTTCGCCCAAGCCTTTGAACCGCGTGATCTCCGGTTTGCCGCCGAGTTCTTTCACGGCGTTGTCGCGCTCGGTTTCGCTGTAGCAGTAAATCGTCTTCTCCTTGTTGCGCACGCGGAACAATGGCGTCTCCAAAACATGGACGTGGCCGTCGTGGACGAGTTGCTCGAAGAAGCGGAAGAAATACGTGATCATCAGATTGCGGATGTGCATGCCGTCCACGTCCGCGTCGGTGGCGAGGATGACCTTGTCGTAGCGCAGGCCTTCGGTGTTGTCCTCGACGTTGAGCGACTGCATGAGGTTATACATCTCGTCGTTCTTATACATCACGTCGCGCTTGAGGTCCCAGACGTTGAGTGGCTTGCCTTTCAGCACGAACACGGCCTGGTTGTTCACGTCGCGGCAGCTCGTGATCGAGCCGGCGGCGGACTGGCCTTCGCAGATGAAGACCATCGTGCCCTTGCCCTTTTCCTTCTTCTTGTCGAAATGATTTTTGCAGTCCTTCAACTGCGGGATGCGCAGCGTGATGGACTTGGCGCGTTCGCGTGCGAGCTTCTTCACCGCCTGCAGTTCCTTCCGCAACTGCTGCGTGTCGGCCACCTTCTCGATGATCTTGTCGGCGATCGCCTTGTTGCGCTGGAAAAAATGCAGCAGCTCCTCGCGCACGTTGTTCACCAGTTCGGTGCGGATTTCCGTGTTGCCAAGCTTGTTCTTCGTCTGCGATTCGAACAGCGGATCTTTCAGCCGGATCGCCACCGCGCCGACCATGCACTCGCGCACGTCGTCGCCCTCGTATTTGCCGTTGCAATGCTCGTTCACCGCCTTGAGCAAGCCCTCGCGGAACGCGCTCAAATGCGTGCCGCCGTCGCTCGTGTATTGGCCGTTGACGAAGGAATAAAACGTCTCGCCGTAGCGCGAGTTGCTGTGGGTGAAGCAAAACTCCAGCGTTTTGCCGGCGTAATGCAGCGGCGCATAGATCGGCTCGCTGCCATCGGTTGCCATGTCTTCCATCACCAGATCCATCAGGCCGTGGCGCGACTGGAACGTCTTGCCGTTGTAGATCAGCTTCAGCCCCGTGTTCAGGTAGCTGTAATGGCGCAGGCGGCGTTCGATATGTTCGTCGCGAAACTCGCTCTCCTTGAAAATCTCCGGGTCAGGCTCGAACTCGATCAATGTGCCGTTCGGTTCTTTGGTTTTGCCGGTGTCCTCTTTCTTCAGCTTGCCGACTTTGAACGACGCTTCGGCAAATTCACCGTCGCGATGGCTGCGCACTAGAAAGAATTTTGAAAGCGCGTTGACCGCTTTCGTGCCGACGCCGTTGAGGCCGACGCTGAATTGAAACACGTCGTCGTTGTATTTCGCGCCGGTGTTGATCTTGGAAACGCAGTCCACGACCTTGCCGAGCGGGATGCCGCGGCCGAAATCGCGCACGCTGACGCGGCCATCGGCGATCTTGATCTCGACCTCCTTGCCGTGGCCCATGATGTATTCGTCAATCGCGTTGTCCACGACCTCCTTGAGCAGGACGTAGCAGCCGTCATCGGGATGCGCGCCGCTGCCGATGCGGCCGATATACATGCCCGTGCGCAGCCGGATGTGCTCAAGGGAAGACAGCGTCTTGATCTTGCTCTCGTCGTAATTGTGTTTGTTCTTTTCAGCCATAGAAATTTCGTGGCAGGGAAGATGGGAGAAAAACCGGAGAAAGAAAATGCGAAAGTGAACCAACCCGCATCTTCGGCGGGAATGAAAATAAAAAATTGCAGCCGTGGCGGCAGGTGCGTTGCCCGTTGCGGAGCGACGCGGTGGAAATTAGCCAGCTACGAAGTGGCTGGATTGATCGCGACAAAACATTCGCGTCCTGAAAGGACGATGGATTCCGCCGTCCCGCCAGGACGGATTTCATTGGGACGGCGAACCAGACACGGCGTGTCTGGCTAATATCCGGTTGTCCCGTTGGGACGAATCAAGGCGGTCGTTCCTGAAATGGTAGGAGCCGACGTAAGGAGGCTCTGACTGAAGCCCTGGAATTGAAATGAGTCTCGTCACCTCGTCTCCTACAAAATTGACGGCGGAGTGTGGCCGTCCCCGGCCACAGCAATGTCCAAACGGCGACGCGCTTTGGCCGGACCGACGACGGGTTGGCTGGGTAGGGCGGGCAGTCCTCTGCACGCCGCGAACGTGGTGAGACATTCGCCGGTCAAGCGCCGCCCGACGGCGCGCACGGAGTGACGCGCCCTACCAACGTTGCTGCGCCGGTGGCCGTCCGCAAAGACCTCCGGCTGCCGGGGGAAAACTGCCGCTGCCAAAAGCAGTTTGAGTTGGACGAACCAGACAAAGGGCGCTTGAATTCTTAGCATTATGACTCCGCTTCAACAGGCACAACAAGAATGGGTGGTTAATACAACACCTCATTGCAAAGATCATTTTTATGACAATGGTAAATGGCAAGGCACAGACCAATTCCGAAAGTTTGGTCAAGCCATTGCGTTAATCAATTGGCACGGTGACGACATCGAGATTACAAAAATGGAAAAAGTGCCAGGCGCTAGCAGAAGAGCGGCGGATTCACTCGTTAATTTTTTGAAAGAACTTTCGCGTAAATATCACTTTCGTATTTCATGTCAGGTGAGGTATTACACTCCGGACAAGCCTCTTCCTGATGGACCACTCATTATGGAGCAAGAAAAACTTGAAGCCTGGTATGAAAAACACGGATTCAAGCTGTTTACGCGAGGCAAGCCTGCTTCTACTTATGCGTGGTATCCAGATGTGCCTAGTATTTATACGGACGACGACTCTGGGTGCTTGCCAGCAAACTGAAACCAACTATTCTGCGGGCATGAAAGCGAATTGGCTGATTTGTGTTTTTTTGTTTCTGTTTCTGATATTGGGATTGGCTGCTACGTCACAAACCAACTCGCCGACAACCGTTGACAACACTGACAAACAGAAGAACGAAGTTCAAATGTTTAGGAAAAGTGCTGAAAATGGGGAAATACTTTCTCAACGCGCGTTAGCACTTTTTCTTGATATAGGAACCATTTCAGGAATTGATCCTGATCCCAACGAGGCAGCTAGGTGGTATCTCCGCGCGGCGAATCAAGGAGACAGCGAATCTCAATTCTCAATTGGTGAAAAATATATGAAAGGGGAAGGAGTAAGTCAGGATTTTATCGAAGCCTACAAATGGTTCAATATCGCCGCCGCCTCTCCTGACAAAATGAATTGGGATGCAATCACAAATTTTCCAAACATCACTGCAGAACAAATAGAATATTTAAAGAAATTATCGCAACCAGTTGGTGTTAGAGCAAAGGCCGCTAGGGACACACTTGCCCAATACATGACGCTGAATCAAATTGTAGAAGCACAACAGATGGCTCGTGAATTTAAGCCGCATAAAGAATTAGGTTTCGAAGTTTCTGCTTCAGCAAAAGATCCGACAGCCAGCGGTTCTGGCTTTTTCATCACGACCGATGGTTATTTGATTTCCAATTATCACGTCGTCAAGGATGCGACGAAAGTTCGTTTGCTCACGAGCGCCGGTTTGATTGACGCCAAGGTGTTGAAGGTGGATGCGGCCAATGATCTGGCTTTGTTGAAAGCGGACGGGCGGGCCGCAGGCAAGGATGAAGGGAGAATTATGAACGATGAAACGGGGCAAAAGCCGACGGCCGGAAATCCTAACTTCATCCTTCATAATTCATCATTCAACCTTAATTTCTCGCCTTTGCCCATCACTTCTAGCCGGTCGGTGAAATTGGGCGGCACGGTGGCGACGGTGGGTTTTCCCAACACCGGCCTGCAAGGGTTCGCGCCGAAGTTTGCGCGGGGCGAAATCGCGTCGCTCTCCGGCGCGGCGGATGATGCGCGGTATTTCCAGATCAGCGTGCCGGTGCAGCCGGGCAATTCGGGCGGCGCGCTGGTGGATGAACATGGCAATGTGGTGGGCGTGGTGTCGGCCAAGCTGAATGCGGCGGCGGCGCTGGCCGCGAGCGGGGCGTTGCCGGAGAATGTGAACTACGCGGTGAAGAGCAGTTTTCTGCTGGGCTTCCTGGAGTCCGTCCCCGACGTGGCGAGCAAGCTGAAAGACCCCGTCAGCGCGGATCGGAAGTTTGAAGACGTGGTTAAATCCGCCCAGGACGCAGCCGTCCTGGTGCTGGTCTATTGAAAATTGTAGCAGCCGACGTGAGGAGGCTCTGACTGAAGCCCCGGATTTGAAATGAGTCTCGTCACCTCGTCTCCTACAAAATTGCCCCGCTCAATCCTGCCCGTTGATTCCGTGCTTCAGGCAATACGCCGAGTTGTCCACGTATTTTTCCGCCCACCATTTCAACCCGGCGCGTTCTTGCTTGGATAATTTGCGGATCACTTTCGCCGGCGCGCCCAGCACCAGCGAGCCGGGCGGAATCTTCATTCCCTGCGTCACCAGCGCCCGCGCGCCGATGAGCGATTGCCTGCCGATGACCGCGCCATCCAGAATCACCGCGCCCATGCCGACGAGCGTTTCGTCGCCGACGGTGCAGGCGTGGACAATCGCGCCGTGGCCGACGGTGACCCAGTTGCCGACGATGCACGGAAAATCATCAGCAAGGTGCAGCACGGAGTTGTCCTGGATGTTCGTGTGATGGCCGACGACGATGCGGTTGATGTCGCCGCGCAGCACCGCGCCATACCACACGCTCGAATGCGCGCCGAGCGTCACGTCGCCGATGACGGTCGCGGTCTTGGCGATGTAAACGCCCCTGCCGAGCTTCGGCTTTTGGCGGAGAAATTTATCCAGTTGTTTGTTGACGCTTCCCATATCAGGCGGTCTTGGTTTTGAAGCCCATCATCATTTTAATCCAAGACCACACGGCGAGCAAACCGGTGTCGCGCACATCCGTGAGGCCGTAGATGGCGACGATCTCGTATTCGTGCGAACGGTAGCGCGGCGGCAGCAGCAGGGCGATCTTGGCGCTGTCACCGTCGAGCTGCAAAATTTCCGAGAAGAAAACCCCTTTGCCGGCGGCGTATTTTGTCTCGGGCAACGTGAGGCTGCGCCCGGGCAGCACGAGCCATGGATGATATTTCAGGACGAGACCGCCCTTTTCATCGCGGCTTAATCTGCCGTAAGTGCGGGCGGGAACTCCGTTTATTTTCCGGCCAAGAAACATCTTGTTCGCGGTCGGGTCCGGTTTGAAGCGGTTGGAACGGAGCGTGACAAAATCCCAGATGAATGAGAGTCCAAAATGCGAGAGCCGGAACGACCAGCCTGCGATGAGCCAGGAAACCAGGATGATGATGAGAGCCCACGCCGCGCCGATCCACGGGTTGGCGAACGAGGTGACGGCGACGCTGGCGATGATGGACGTGCGGAACGCCTTGAGGGCGGCATCCAGCACGCCGAACGGGCTGATGAGGATGAGGATGTTGATGGCGTTGGACGCGAGGAACACGATGAAAAATGCCGCCATCGCAATCGGAACCATCAGTGCGTTGTAAAGCCATGAGAGATCAATGGCCGCAAAACCGGCGGCGCTCCACAACGCGCCATCGCCGCTGCCGCTGGCGTGAAAAATCGAGGCGGCAATCGGCACAAACGCGCCGGTGGCCACGAGGCCGCTGATTTTGTGTTCGATGGTTTCGGCCACGTCGAAGGGTTTTTTCAAAACCGGCGGCAAAACGACGCCGGCGGAATCTTTCACGAAACACGCCGTGACGAGCAGCAGCGCGGGAATCCAGAACCACGGATTGGCAAACCAATGGAGCCTGGCTTTCTGCTCGGGCGTCTTGGCTTGAAAATATTCCCACGCCCCGACCACGCCAACGCCCATGAGCGGTGAAATCGCCACGCCGGTTATCATGGAAAGGGTCTGGGCCATTTCCTTGCCGGGCGAATTTTTATCGGCTGGTGCGGTGGTGGTGGAAATTGCCGCGTGCGCGGTCAACAATGAAAAACCGAGGCAAAGAACGATGAGGGCAATCAGGCTCTTTTTCATGCGGCCAGCTTGGCGGATTTTGCCCGGTTGTAAAGTCCGGCCAGATGGAAATCAGCCTGCCGCCCGCCGGTGGCTGCCCCAGCCCTACGCCGCCGGCGGCGTCTGCGCTTTCGGCAGCAGCCGCATGATGACGACCAGCAATCCGACCACGACCACGGCGAGAATTCCCCAGAACACAATGCCGCCGCTGCCCGGCGCCTGGCTTTCCGCCCACGACGATTTTTTCAACTGCTCTTCGGGAAAAATCGTCGGCGTCATTTTGTCGGCGGCGAGCAATTCGCCGGCGACGAGGCTCAAGTCATAACTCGGCGGCGGCACGCGTGGATTGCCGTAGTAAAGAAACAGCACGTCACCGGTCTTCGCCTTGAACAACACGCGCGTCGCCGGATAAAACGCCGTGAAATCTTTCAGTGCAATCGGCGGATTGTCGCCGTTCTCCGTTTCGAGAATCAACAAATGGCTTTGCGTCGGGCCGGTGAACGACATTGAAAATTCATTCCCCTTGCGTTCCGGCATTTGCGTCCAATCGGCGTTGCCGAGCGAATGGCGATAAGTGCTGCCGCGTTCGTCAGTCACTTGTTCAAAAAGTAACAGCGTGCGCCGAAACAGTGGCGTGATCGTTGTGCAAGTCAATCGCGTGAGCGGCAAATTGGATTCCGGCAGTTGGATAAGCCAGCGACTCAACTTTGGATTTTTCGGGTCGCTGATCGGAAGCGCCGTCAGCTTCAGCGCGCGGCTGATGGACGTGCGTTGCACGAGATATGGCACTTGATTGCTGCCGCGCATCACGCGCAAATCCGCGAAGCCCGCGTCCGCGTGCGCGAGCACGTCGAGGCCGAGTTCCAATTGCTGCGCGCCGCCGTTGGAAATCTTCAACATCGGCTTGCGATATTTCCATGCGAAAATGTCCAGTGCCGCGCCCGCCACTTCAAGCCCGGCCAGCGCTTCGGGTGCGCGGTAATCCGGATTGTTTACGGGCGCGGAAATTTTCACCGGCGTCGCGATGGCGTTTTTCAAATCCGCGCCCAACGCCGCCAGATCGTAACGCGGCGCGGCACAAAGCCTGTTGCCGGTGAGCAGATGATAAGTTCCCGCCGCCCGCGCAAGGAACACGAGATAAACCGGACGCCGCTCGACGCGCACGGTGGGAACGGGCAGCGGCGGACTGTCGCCGTTATTGATGGTCAGCACCAGTTCACGCGAACGGACCTGCGTTTCCAGCGGCACGGAAAGACTGGCCGATGCTGGCTGGCCCTCGATGGCCACGCGATAAATCACGCCGCGGCCAATTGCATTCTCAACAACTCCGTTCTCCATGATTTGCGGCATGGCAAGCGTGACGGTGCGCGTGAAGAGCGGTTCGTCGGTTTCAACTTGCACCGCCGCAATGTCCAGATTGGCCGCGCCCAGGTTCAGCGCAAGCCGGGTTTCGCCGGGATTTTCAACGCGCTCGGTGATCGCCGCCGGCAACCATTCAGCCGGCACAGGTTCGCCCGCCGCCGCATGAACGCGTGCGCCGGTGAAGGGAACTGGTGGCGAACGCTGGTCGTCCACGGTCAGCCGCAGCCATTTTGCAACACCCGGCGGAAAGGAGACGTGCAATTGATTCGCGCCATAGGGCTGGCGGAAAACCGGCCGGCCTTGAACGAGCATGTGCCAGGTTTTGCCGTCCGCAGAACTCTCGACGCGCACCGCCTTGATGAAATTTTGCGACGGGGTTTCGAGCGTGACGCCATCGAGCGGCTGCGCCAGCCCGGTTTCGAGCGTGATGACGGTGGCCGCAGCGTTGAGCGAAGCCTGAAATAACTTCGCGCTTTGGATAATTTTTCCAGATGGAACCGGCCGCGTGATAAGAAACGGCGCTTCATTGCCGGCGCTGTCGTAGAGCCGCAAGTCTTCGAGCGCAGGCCGGGCGGCATCGAGTGTTTCGACCGGCAGGCTGATCTTTACGAGGCCAGGTGTGGCGACGTCAAATTGCTGCGTGTGCTGCCATTCGACTGGCAGCGCGGCGGCACGGAGGGAAAATGCGGAAAGAAAAACCAAGCTGATCAGAGCGGCGACGCGGCTCGAAATGTGGGATCTCCTTTTCCCCTCACCCCGGCCCTCTCCCCGGAGGAGAGGGAGAATTGCATCCCGTCGCGGAGAAAAAACTGCGGCTCGATTTACCGGACGGCTGTTAAAAAAACTGAAGGCGTCCGCCCGCCGCCCCCTCTCCCCGAGGGGGAGGGCCGGGGTAAGGGGGAACGTGATTTGCGACAAGCGACAGACCGGCTTCTTCAAAGCCGCTTCCGAATTCATTTCATTTCTCATTTTCAATGTTTGCCTCCTTCGCTTTGTTGCTGGCGGTGAAAAACTTTTGATACGCGAAGGCCGCACCCCAGGCAATGCTCGCCACAACGACGAACGCGCCGGCGCGATAAAGCCCTCCCAATTGTGCCAGGTCGTGGAAAAACAGTTTCAGCAATGTCACGCAGAGCAGCGCCATCGCGGCATAGCGCGCGGCGGGAATTTTTTTAAGGATGCCATAGACGAGCAGCACCAGTGCGAACAGTCCCCACGCGATAGAATACGTCATGTCGCGGGCGAAGCTGCCGCTGAACTGGAACGTGAGCGTTGATCCGGGCGCGCTGAAGTAGTCGGCGATCTCAATGTTCATCAGCAGGAACGCCAGCACCGTGCCGAGCGATGCCAGAACGGCCTGACAGTTCGATTTCAAAACCATGTTCCGTGGCGGCGCAAGCAGTCTTGTTCCGGCAAACAGACAAACGGTCGCAATGCCGTAGGTGTAAAGATACCAGTTGAAAACCGGCGTGACGCTGCGCTGATGGTATTCGAGCACGGCGGGATTGAGCGCTAGCCGCCCGAACGCCGCAACAAGCAGTCCCACGCCCGTTAGCCGCAGACCCGGATGCGGCACGCGGTGAAACAGCCACAGCAGCGCCGCGCCTTCGAGCGCCCAGCCGATGGTGATCCACTGCCGGTCGAACTGGACCGGGAAAATCAGCGTGATGAAAAACAGCGCCACGCCGCCGAACCACGCAAGCTGCGCCATGCGCGATTTGGTCTCGGCGGAAACGGCTTTCAAAATCGCGACGAGGCTCAACAACGCGGGAACCGCAAACGCGGCGGGCAGAAGTCCCATGACGGAATTAGGCCACGCGACTTTCACGAGCCGGAAGATGAGGAGGAATTGCGCCGGCCCGGCCAGCGCGGCAGCGGCCCACGGAAACGTCTTGTCCGCGAATTTTTTCAGGAACAGAAACGGAAACACCGTGAACGCGGCGAAGAAAACCAGATACCACGTCAGCGGCGTGGTTGGCGGGACGTTTGGATTGGCCACGTCGAACCGGTTGAAGTGCCACGCACATTCGACCGCAAAGGTGCTGATGAGTCCGACCAGCGGCATCCACTCGAACGAAAAGATTCGCGTCAGGCCGAGCAGCAGCACGACGAGCAGCAGCGCGAGGCCGAACACCGGCGTCGGGTCGCCCAGCGGCAGCCGCAGCGTGGCCATGATGATCAACAGGAACGGCAGCACGACGGAGCTTGCGGGCAGCAAGGCCGCCATTGATTCGGGCGTGTTGATGTCGCCGGTAGCCTTGAGGCCGGATTTAAAAACGTCCGGCTTGAATTTCCGCACAAGCCACACGCTGGCGACGACGAAGAAGACCGCGAACGCGCCGAGCAGGAAGAACGAAGCCGGCAGGCCGGTGAGGTCGGATGGAATTTTGAAGATGAGCGCGCCCGTCGCCGCAAGCGTGAGCAGCAGCACGACCAGCACGGGCAGCAGCGCACGCGTAAGCACGGCCAGCGCGATGGCGAGCAGATCCACGAGCAGCACGAACGGCCAGACAAGAAATGAGAGTTCCGCCAGGTTGAAGATCGGCATGAGAACAAGCAGCAGCGCCAGCGGCGGGAATAAATGATTGAGCTGCGCGGATACGCCCGCCGTCACGCCACGGCGACGTTGCAGGAACGCTGGCAGCGCAGAATGGAACACGGCGAAGATGAAGTAGAACGCGAGCGCCGGGTTGAGCAGTTCGCCGGTCAGATGCCGGGTTGTCCACAGCGCAAGCAGGCCGAAGATTGCAAGCCCTGCGATCGGCTGGGCGGCAGAAGTCTTTTCATCGAGCCACGCAATCACGGCGACAACAAGGTCAATCAGGAACACAAAACTGAACAGCAGCACGGGGCGTTGCGCCAGCGGAGGAAACGAGAAGAAAAACACGGTGAACGCCAGCGCGACGGCGGCGAGGGCGAGATTGCTGCCGGTGAGCCACCAGTTTGTCTGGGCGCGGCGCCGGGCGAACCAGTTGGCCGCGAGCCAAAGCATGTTGAAACCCAGCAGCACCGCGAGGGCGATGAGGATTTTATTACCCTCAAAGTATTTTTCACTTTCAAAGAATTTATCCGCCCAGCCGATCTGCATGATGGCCGTGCCCAGCGCGGCGAGCGCGATGAGGAAATGCCAGCGCTTGTTCAGCGCGACGATGATCAGCCCGGCGTCGAGGATGGCGATGTAGCCAAAGAGCCCGGGCGGGTTGTCCTGGCCGGTCGAGAGCAAAACCGGCGTGAGGAAGCCGCCCAACATGCCAAGGATGGCGACGACAAGCGCGTTGAGCCGCGCTGCAAGCAGGAATGCGGTGGTCGTGATCAGCGACATAAGCAGAAACGTCGGGATCGGCCCGAAAAATTCAAAGTGATAGAGAGCGCGGCACGCGAAGGTGACGGCGTAGAGGATCAAAACGCCCGTGGCGCACAACGTTTGCGAGAGCGCGGGGAAATTTTTACGCGACATCATCACGCCGCCGACAAGCAGGCCGATGCCGGTGAGAAAGCCGATGGCAACGCGCAGTTGCGGCGGGATGAGGTTATTATCGAAGGAGTATTTGATGAAGAACGCCACGCCGAGGAACAGCGCAAGCCCGCCGACCCACGCGAAACCTTTCACGCCCATGAACTGTTCCCAGTTGATGGCGGGTGAAGTTTTGCGCGGTGGAACAGCAATGGGTGCCGGCCTTGGTGTTGTTGTTTGGGCGAAAATCGGCGGCGGCGCCATCACAGGCGGCGGTTGCGGCGGAACGACAATTGGTTTTGGCGTCGGGATTGGAGCTGGCGCGATCATGCCTGGTTGCGGTGCAGGTGCGGGCACCGGTGCGGATTTGGGCGCGGATTCCTTGTCCCGTTTCAGCCGGAAAATGTCAGCTTCGAGAGTGTAGAGACGTTCGGAAAGCTCCTCGATGCGGTTCCTGGCGCTGACCGCGCGCACAATCAGCCACACGGCCAGAGCGATGGGCGCGCCGACAATCAAAAAAACGACAGGTATCCAGCCCATAAGTTTTACCTTTCAACAGCCGCGCAGCCTGATGCCGCGCAGTGTGCGACCAGCGGCAGGCTTGTGGCAAGCAGCAATGCTGGAACGCGACGCCCTTCGCCCGGTTTCATTTTCATGGGGCGATGATAACGGCACAAGCGCTTGGCCGTTAATTGAAAAAACTTTTGCCCGCCTGCAAAAAAATCAATGCCGCGCCTTTGACCGGATTTCAGAATAAAAAAGCCCGCCGGATGTTTCCATCCGGCGGGCTTGCGTCTCTCGGTTCCAAAAACTGTCAGCGACCGTGCATCTCATGCCACCGCTCATGGTTGAGCCATCTGTTCGGATGATAAACCACCGGGCGCGCGGGATAATAGGCGACGGATGGCGCATAATAAACCACCGGCGGCGGGCAGCAGACCACTCGCGGCGCAGGCGGCGGACAGTAGTTGTAATTGCACGGCGGTGGCGGGCAGGGCGGGTAATAAGCTGGTGAGCTGTATGAATAGTTCACGCTGTATTGCGCGTGACCGTCGCTCGCCGCGACGATGAGTCCGGCGACCGCCACGCCGGTCAGCACTTTGCCGACAGTGGCCCATTCCCGGTCGCCCGCGCGGGCGGATTGCAGACTTGCTCCGGCGAGCGCGAGGACCACCGTTCCAGTCAGAATCATTTTTTTCATAGTTGAGCCTTTCGTTTGAACGTTTAATTGCGTTCGTAAGGTCTGACGCGCGGATTTTGTTTTTATTCAAAGCTCAAAACGGATAGTCTTTTCAACAGTTCCATGACCAAACCGGCTTCAATTAAAAACGCCCCGCGCCGGAAACTGCCGCGTTCGTTCAAGGACTTGACGCCGGCGAAGCATTTCAACCCCGCCACCTTTTTCCGCGAACTGGTCTGGAAAGCCCTGCTCACGCCGCGCCACGGTGAACATCAGCGTCCGGTTTTTCCCAAGCTGAAACACGGCGAGGTCGCCATCACCTGGATCGGCCACGCTTCGTTCCTGATCCAGTTTACGGATTTGAACGTGTTGATTGATCCGAATTTTGCGAACTGGCTGTTTCTGTTGAAGCGCATCAAGCGGGCCGGCATGAAAATCAAGGATCTGCCGCCGATTGATCTGGTGCTGCTCACGCACGCGCACTTCGATCATTTCCACAAGCCTACCCTGCGCAGGCTGCCGCATCCGAAAATCGGCGTGATGCCTCGCGGCGTCGGCGACCTCGCGCACGACCTCGGCTTCGCGCGCGTCATTGAACTCGACCACTGGGAAAGTTTTGCGCAGAAGGAATGGAAGGTGACGTTCACGCCGAGCAAGCATTGGGGCGCGCGCACGCTGCACGACGGCCATCGCGGTTACGGCGGTTTTGTGCTGGAGCATCAGGGCCGGAGAATTTATCACGCGGGTGACAGCGCGTATTTCGACGGGTTCAAGGAGATCGGCAAAAAACTCGCGCCGGAGATCGCGCTGCTGCCCATCGGCGCGTATCACCCGGAAACATTCCGCTGTGTCCACATGGGACCGGACGAGGCGATGAAGGCGTTCAAGGAAATCGGCGCGAAATGGTTTGTGCCGATGCACTACGGCACTTTCAAGCTGGCGTTCGAGGACATGGACGAGCCGCCGCGCTGGCTGCGGGAAATCGCCGCGCACGAAAAGCTCACGCACAAACTACAAATCCTTGACGAGGGCGTGCCGGTGGTGTTTTGATTCGCGCCAGATGACCGACGCCAATTCCTCCGCCTCGCCACTTGATTCACTCAAACGCTACGTCCCGCTCGCCGTCTGGGCGGTAGTGATTCTCGTCATCCTCGCGATTCCGCTGAAGATCATCAGCTACGGCTATCTGCCGGGCGACGACACGTTGCGCCACGCGGCGAAAGCCGTCAGCGGCAAAACGTGGCCGGAAATTTTGGTGCTCAATGACACCTACAAAATTGACCACGAGTTCGGCTGGAACCTGCTGCTGGAAAAAATATATCAGCGGGAAAATTGCAGCGCAGAATCATTGGCGGTTTTTTCCGTGGTGGCCATGTTCATTCTCGCCGGATGGTCGGCATTGCCGTGGCTGAAACGGCCGGAAGCATGGCTGGCCACGTTGACGCTGGCAACGCTCGTGGCCGCAGTGTGCGGACGCATGATGCTGGGGCGTCCATTTCTGGTGACCTTCGCGGTGCTGCTGACGTTGCTTTTACTGTGGCAAAAACACGGTGCGGCACCGCCGAAAACTTGGATGCTGCTGCTGGCCACCGCCCTGTTTGCGCTCGGCACTTTCGTCCACGGCGTCTGGTATCTCTGGGCGTTGCTGCTTGGGTCGTTTTTTTTGGCAGGCCAGTTTCGCTGGGCGATCAGCCTCGGTTTTTGCTGGGCCATCGGCGTTTTCACCGGCAGCGCGCTCACGGGCCATCCGTTTGAATATCCGTTGCAGGCGTTCAAACTCGCGCTGCTCGCGGTCGGCGCGCATGCCACCACGCGCACGATGGCGACGGAATTGCAGCCGTTCGACGGCAACATTCTGGCCGTGGTGATTTTGGGCGGTCTGCTCGTCCTGCGGCAACTGGCAAAATTGAATGCCGTTCCGCTGACGAAAAACCCCGCGTTCTGGCTGGCATGCATCTGCTGGGTGCTCGGCTTCAAAGTGGCGCGGTTCTGGGATGATTGGGGCTGGCCGGCCTTGATGGTCCTGATGACGGTGGACCTGCAGGCGCTCCTGCAGGCGCGGTTCGCCCCGGATTCATTCAAACGGCTGGGACTGACGCTGGGTCTGGCTGCGGCAATGTTTCTCTGTGTGACAAGCGACGCGCACAGCCGCTGGTCGCAGACGTTGTCCGACCGTTATCTCACCGCCGACAATCCCGGCCTCAACGGCTGGATGCCCGATAAAGGCGGGATTTTTTACACGGCGGACATGACGCTGTTTTACCAGACGTTCTTCAAAAATCCGCGCGGCGACTGGCGCTACATGCTCGGCTTTGAACCGGCGTGGATGCCCAAGGAAGATTTCGATGTCTATCACAGCGTCTTGTGGAATCTCGGCGAGGTTAAAGCCTACGATCCGTGGATTAAAAAAATGCAGCCCGCCGACCGGCTCGTCATCCGCGGCGGACGCGGCACCTCGCCCGGCATCCCGCAGCTTGAATGGAACTACAGCGGCGCGGGCATCTGGGTCGGACGCACGCCGCGCGTCCCGCCACCCGGAACGCCGCCGCCGACCATTCCTGCAACGGTTCCGCGCTAGGACGCGTTTTCAAAATGCTTTTGAAGCTGCGGAGCAGCGGACGGCAGTAGCCCACGGTAAAACCGTGGGGGAAATATTAGAGCGGTTATCAGCCCCCGGAAGGGGCGGAAGAATCACGCGGCCTTGTCCTTTTTCTACCGCCCCTGCCGGGGCTTTTAAGGATTGGTTCACCCACTCCCACGGCTAATCGCCATGGGCTACTGTCTTTCGCCGTTCCACGGCTGCCGTTTCGGCTTTTGAAATCGCGTGCTTGATTTTTCCGCGCGTCACAGCCTGTCGAACTGCCGGGCGAGCGCGAAATCTTTTTCCGTCAGGCCCCCCGCGTCGTGCGTCGAGAGCGTGAGCGTCACCTTGTTCCAGCGGATGTCAATGTCGGGATGATGCCACGCCTGTTCGGCCAGCACGGCGACGGCTCCCACAAATTTTATCGCGGCGGGAAAATCCTTGAACTGAAACGTCCGCACAATCGTCGCACCCGCCAATTTCCAGTCAGGAACCGTGGCGAGCGCGGGAATTATTTTTGCCTCGTCAAGTTTTTGCACGGGCGGCGCGGCGAAGTTTTTCAGCGCCTGTTCCTTGCCCGACGACGCTTCGCGCAACAGGCTGATGCTCGTCACCGCCGACCAGACCCACGCGAGAGCGAACAAAATCACGCCCGCGATTAAAAATTTGCCGACGGGGCGCACTTCGACATTGCCGCTGATCTGGCCGTAAAACTGCGTCATTTCCTTGACGAACCAGACCATGAACAGCGTGAACCCGGAGATGGACAGCAGGAGTTGTCCGCCGCCCGCGATCCAGCGCCGGCCAATGAGCGAGCCAAGTCCGGGCGTGGCCAGCAGGTTGAGGAGCGTCGCGTTTCTGGCCGTGATGCGGCTAGGCGGGCGGCTCTTCGGAGAAAATAGTTTCATACGCGAACATAAGCGCCGCGAAACCGATGGGCATGGTGAACAACACGCCGACGCAACATGCACAAAAACCCGCGATATTGAGCAGGCCGATCAAAACCATCACCCCGAAAACACGCCACCAATGCTTGCTGACCATCTTCCGGCTCGCCCCCATCGCCGTCCAAAAATCCATTCCCTTGTCAATGACGAGCGGCAGCGTGAACGCCCAGCACGTCTTCAGATAAATCACCGGGATCGCGCAGATCACAGCGGTGGCAGCGAGGATCGCCACGGACAGGCCTGACATCGCCCTGACTTGATCCGGATCCAATTTTCCATTCACCATCAGCGGCATCAGCGTCATGACAAACACAATCACAAACGGAATCAAGCACAAGCCCGCCAGCAACGCCGGCACCAGATGACCGAGAAACAGTTGCGCGAAGGCCTTGCGGAAACCCGCGAACACATCGCCCACCTCGGCGGATTCGCCACGGCCCGTCTGAAGGATGACGTAATAAAGCCCGCCCATCAGCGGCCCGGCGATGATCAGGTTTGCAATGGTAAAGACCGGCCCGATCATGGGAATGGATCCCAGCCCGCCGATCGCCCCTTCGATCAGCATCACCACCAGCGTGACGACGAACAGCAGCCCGAAATTATTTTTAACCAGCTCCCAGCCGTGCGTGATGCAGCTGCCCATGTCCAGTTCGTAATCAAGCTGCGACAGGTCGGTGGCGGAGGTATATGACGACGGCGCGTCCGGGGTTGAATCTCCGGCCGAGAACGCGGCGGCGAATTCGGGGAAGGTTCCGAGCGGGCGGAATTCCGCCGCGCCCTCCGCCTTTATCTGGGAATGTTCATTGAGCCGGCCCTCGGCGATCCATTGCCGCATGTCGTCCGCCGTGATGGGGCCGTATTCTTTCTGGTCGCCGCCGATGATGATGTAGTTTGCCATAAGTTTCTCCGTGCCTGCTGACTTCTAATTCATTGCGCGCTACGGCGCAAGCGCAGGTTGCGATCAATTATTCCGCACAAACAATTTCCCCGGCAGTTGTTTCACCGCGCGCTTCATCTCCAGGCTGAACAACGCCACCGAAACCGCCGAGCTTGGCAGGCCGCATTTGCGGATCACCTCGTCCGTGCTCAACTCCTCGTGGTTCAACGAATCATAGACCATCTTTTCATTTTCACTCAATTCCAGCGCGGGCAAAACCCCCGTCTCGCCGGGCGACGGACGGCGGTTGCTCGTGGGAAACAGATACTCAAACTCGCTCAAGATGTCCTCCACGCCTTCGCACAGCTTCGCGCCTTTTTTGATCAGGTCGTGGCAGCCCTTGCTGCGCGGCGAATCAATCCGCCCCGGCACCGCGAACACCTGCCGCCCGTATTCCGTCGCGAAATTCGCCGTGATGAGCGCGCCGCTGGAAAGATTCGCCTCCACCACCACCGTGCCGAGCGTCATGCCCGCCACGATGCGGTTGCGGATGGGAAAACTCTGCTTGTCCGCCGGACGGTTGAACGGAAACTGCGTGATGACCGCCCCGTTCGCCGCGATCCGCTCGAACAGCTCGTTGTTCTCCGGCGGGAAAATCAGGTTTATCCCCGTGCCAAGAACCGCAATTGTCCGGCCTTTGCCGCTCAATGCGCCCTGATGCGCCGCCGTATCAATCCCGCGCGCCCCGCCGCTCACCACCGTCACGCCAACGTAGGCGAGCTGATACGCCAGCTTGCGCGCCGTCTCGATGCCATAATGCGTCGTCTGCCGCGAGCCGACCATCGCCACGGCGTTTTTGTCCTTCGCCGTCAGTTCGCCTTTGACGTAAAGCACCAGCGGCGGATCGTAAATCTGCCGGAGCGATTCGGGATAATTTTCATCGGACGAAATCAAGACGTGGCAGCCGGAATCCGCGATGCGCTTCAATTCCCCCGCGAGGTCAATGGACTTTTCCCAACCGGCGATGGCCTCGGCGGTTTCCTCGCCGATGTTGCGGACGCGGAGCAGTTCGCCCTTGGAGGCGGCCAGGATTTTGGGCGCGTCGCCGAAATGCTCCAGCAGCAGCCGCGCGCGCACCGGCCCGACGCCTTCAATCAGGTTGAGCGCGATGAATGCTTCGCGAGAATCCATGCGCGGATTAAAGGGTTTCAAGCGGGCGGTTTCAAGTTCCAAGTGGCGGAAACACTGTCGCGCAGCGACGCCGGAAATTAGCCAGCTACGAAGTGGCTGGTGCCATCAACCAAAATAAATCCGTCCCGCAAGGGACAATGGAATGTGTTTTCCCCGGCGTCCCTTCAGGACGCAATTAATTGCGGACGACATTCCAGCCACCTTGTGGCTGGCTAATTTCCGCCGCTCCTTCGGAGCAAAAGAAAGCGGCGGCAGGAAAAGTTCGCCGGAATTTCAACCACAGATGGACACGGATGAAAATTTCAGCGCCGCATTAGGAAGCGCGAATGAAGTTCAAACCGCATCACCTCCCGGCACTGCTCCATGAATTTGAGCCTGGGATTGGGGATGAACCGTTCCCAAGGGGCACCCGGCCTTGGCAACGGTGGCGGGGACGTGGCGGGCGGATTGATTTTTGCGGCTGGACAGGCTGGGGTTGGCGCAGTATGTATGGCTTCATGGTGTTTGCTTTTCGTTTCAGTGTTGTTACGGACGCGAGTCCCACAACGGGTGGCCCGGCGCCGCTCACGCGGCGCAACCCACGTTTGCTCCGGAGAGCAGACACCGCTTTCGCTTTCATCGCCAGCCATACTGTCTAGGCGACTTCGCGCGTATGACACAGCATCGGCTCACCAGACCATTTCCGCTGACTGCACTGACGCTCGCCGTGTTTCCGTTGCTGTTGCTCGTTGCGCTCTTTGGTTACGTCATCGAGGCACGCCTTCATCTCGGCCATTGGCCTTCCTACGGCCAGCCAGACCCGAAGCAACTCGGCTGGTGGATTCAGCACAGCCTGCTTCAGTTGGGTTTCGTCGGCTTTCCTGTGGTCGCACTCATTGCTGCTGGGATGGCAGCGGTTGGGCGAGTGCGCTCGCGCGAGTTTCCATTCCTGACCATCGTTGCCACTATCGTTGTGGCGAGCGCGGCACTCATTGTGTTCGCGCGGATTGACCCAGGTGGTTTCGTAGGTTGGTTTTGGGATTGATGTCGTCGCCTCCTGATAAGCTGATTAGATAAGTCACTGGTTTGGGACGAGTTTTAGGCCGAGGGCGGCGGCGCTGTTGTGGAGGCGGGCGAGTTTCTTACGCTGCATTTTTTCTTCTTCTTTTTTGAATACT
>JAQTQB010000011.1 GCA_028712475.1 Verrucomicrobiales bacterium | reverse complement strand
CCGCGCCGGGAACCAATGCTGCGGAAGGAGTCAGCTTTCTGCCCCCGACCAAACCCATCATCCCGCACGCCAGCGCAATCGCCGACCGCAACAACTTGAACGATCAGCAGGAGGCGGCTCCACGTCTAGATGATCTCACGCTGGATCCCGAATATCGTGGCTTCATCCCCATTCCGAACACGCCGGCGCTAATCAAGTTCAACGCCAAGCCGCGGGTGGACATGATGGAGGACAGCCAGAATTCCGGCAACCCGGACCGGTTCGTCACGGCGACGATACCGATGAACAACACGCCGGGGGCCGGCGGCGGTGAACAGTTCAACATGACAGCCAAGGGTTCGTCCTTGAGCCTCGATGTGCGGGCGCCGAACATACCTGGAAACTTCCGCTTTTATTACAACAATGACTTCTTCGGGAGCGGCAGCGGCATGAATTATCGCCTGAAGCAACTATACGGGCAGTTCTACAACGTCACCGCCGGGTTCACCTACAGCATTTTCGAGGATCCGGACGTATGGCCTGACACGGTGGATTTCGAGGGCCCGAACTCGATGATCTTCGCCCGCCAGGCCACGGTGCGTTACATGGTGCCGCTGTGCGAGAATTGGCAGTTGAACTTCGGTATTCAGGATCCGGCCTCGGAGGTGGACAATACCGGCGCGAATGCGGATGCCTCGAACGTGGATCACCTGCCCGACGGCGGGTTCAACATCCGATGGGAGGATGCCAAGCGGGGACATGTGCAATTTGCCACCATCTTCCGCGATGTGGGTGCCAACAGCCCCACCACCGGCCAGCAGAATGTCTTTGGCTGGGGACTCAACCTGTCCACCAGCCTCAACGTGCTGGAGCATGACTCGGTTCAGGCGCAGATCACATACGGGCAGGGCATTTTTCACTTCTGCAACGACAACTTCACCTACAACGGATTCAACGGTGGTGATGCCGCCTACAATAACGAAGGGGATTTAAAACCCTTGACCTACGTTGCCCCCATGGTCGGTTACACCCATCAGTGGTCGGAGAAGTTCCGTTCAACCGCGACGTTTGGCTATGTGAACCTGCAGAACGAATCGGCGCAGGATCCGGCCGCCTACCACGAAACCTACTACGGCAGCGGGAACCTGGTATGGCAGTTGCGCAAACGTTTGAGTGTAGGCTTGGAATGCCTTTACGGCTACAAGGACGAGAAGAGCGGTGCCCACGGAGACGTCTGGCGGGTTCAAACCGGCATAGCTTACTCGTTGTTCTAATTAGGAAATATCGCCGGGAGGCGTGCGCCAGCCGCGTGCGCCCCCGGCCATGAGTTATGCAAAGCTTGAACATCTTGGTATTCACCAACGAAACCCAAGCCTTCCAGGTGCGGGATGCCGTGATCAAACTGGAGGACGAAGATCTCGACGAGCTTGGCAAGAGGCTCTGGCCTTTGCCCTGCGGCTGCACTATTCTGAAAACCACTGTCAACAAAAGATCGGGAGGACGAAATCTGGAAAATGCTTGAAGCCGCATGAAACCCAACCACAATTGTCTAGCAATTGACGAACGCCAATGAACAAACACTCATGAAACTTATGATGAAATCCTCTCCGCCTCGAAAATGCCGCACGGCCGTCCGGTGGCTGCCCGGCGCGCTGCTTGCGTTGCTGCTGTTGCTGCCGTCGCACGCTCAGGCCTCCATCTTTAAGGGCGAAGCGCTCGACAAGGCTGCCGATGTGCTAACCTGGGTGGTGCTGATCGTTGCGCCGATCGTGGGCATCGCCGTCTTCTGGCTGGTGCACATCCTGCCCGAAAAGATCGCAGAAAAGAAAAAACATCCGCAGACCAAGGCGATCCAGGTGTTGTGCCTCTTGTCGCTGGCTTTTGGCGGGCTGCTTTGGCCGATCGCCTGGCTTTGGGCCTACACCAAACCGGTGCTGCACAAGATGGCCTATGGCACGGACGTCGAGGAGGAATTGGAACACGAAAAAGCGGAACTTAAGGCGACGGAAAACGAGGTGGACAAATTGCGTCGTCAGCTTGCCGAACTCGAGGCTAAGCTGGCCGGCAAATCCGGGACCGAAGGAGGAAAGGCCTGACTTATGGAAATCTTACTACTCGGCATCTACTCGTTTTTCGCCTGGCTGATCTTTTTCAAGTTCAAATGGCTTCCGTGGAACATCGTCAGCCAGGTCATCACCATCACCATCCCGATTGTCGGGCTGACGATACTGATCCTGTTGCTGAACATTGTGGCCCCGTCGTCGCACGACGTGCGGGTGATAAACTACGTGGTTCCCATCAACTCGCCCGTGCGCGGCCTTGTCGTCGAAGTGCCGATTGAGCCGAACCGCCCCATCAAGAAAGGCGACGTGCTGTTCAAGATTGACCCGGTTCCCTACGAGATCGCGGTCAGCAACAGCCAGGCGGATGTCATCAGCCTCCGCGAACAATTAAAAAGTTCACAGACCGCCGACGTGATCACCAAAGCCAAACTTGATCTCGCGCGAAAGCGGATGGGCCAGTTCACCGAGCTGGCCGGCACCGGAGCCGGCAACAAGTTTGACCAGGAACAGGCGGAAACGGACGTGCTGAACTTGCAGGGCGAACTCGACGTCTCCGCAGCCAACGAAGATGCTATTCGGGCGAAGATCGCGAGCGCCGAAGCGCAACTGGCCAACGCCAAATGGGAATTAAGCCAGACAACGGTTTACGCCCCCGCCAATGGCACCGTGATTGCGCTCACGCTGCGGCCCGGCGCCATGGCGGTGACGCTGCCGATGACTCCCGCCATGAACTTCATTGAGGATGAGCAATGGATCATCGCCATTTATCATCAAAACGAAGTCCGCAAAATCAAGCCGGACCAGGAGGCGGAGGTGGCCTTCGCGATGTATCCCGGCCGGATCGTGAAATGCAAAGTGGACTCGATCATGTGGGCCACGGCGCAAGGCCAGTTGCCGATTGGCACCATGAATGTGGCCGGCGGCGTTGCTCCAATCCCGCCGCAATGCCTGGCAGTCCGGCTGCTGAAGGATGACAAGAACAAAGACCTCTTTCTGGCCTCGGGCGCGCACGGCTCCGGCGCGGTTTACACCGACAGCGGGCATCCGATCCATATCATCCGCAAGGTCATCGTTCGCATCAATGCCAAGCTGAATTGGCTGATCCTGAAACTCCATTGAGGTCACCATGCAACGCCCTTCACTCATCCTCCTCGCCCTGCTGACGGCGGTTCTGTTCGCCGGTTGCCGGACCAAATCGCCGCCCTCGCTGGCTGAAATTCAGCGGCAGGCTCTCCCCAACATCGCCCTGACGAACGCCTGGAAAGCGGGCGGCGCAGCCGGCCTGATTCAGGACGATTGGCTTGCAACGTTCAACGACGAACAACTCAACGCTCTCGTTTACGAAGCCGTGACCAACAATCTGGATTTGCGGGTCAGTGCGACCCGTGTCGAGCAGGCCGGGCAATACGTCGAACTCGCCAAAGCCGCATTGCGTCCGAGGCTGGCCATCGCCGGCACCGGCGGCTTCAAAGGCGGCGGCGGCAGCGACGTGAGTTCGGCATTGCAGGGCATCATGCTCGCCGCTTCGTGGGAACCGGATCTTTGGGGGCGGATGCGTTATGGCCGTAACGCCGCGCAGGCGGACTACGCCTCCGCGCAGGCTGATTTTCAGTTCGCACGTCAATCGCTTGCGGCGACCACCGCCAAAAGCTGGTTCACCGCCAGCGAAACCTGGTTGCAGATGCAACTGGCCGCCGACATGGTGAAGTCCGCGGAAGAACTGGTCACGCTTGCTGAAAAACGCCGGCAAGTGGGCGCGGGCAGCGAACAGGATGTCGCTTTGGCGCGGGCAAATGTGGGCAGTTTTAAGGACACGGCGAAACAAGTCAGCCTCGCCCATCAGCAGGCATTGCGGGCGTTGGAACTGCTTTTGGGTCGCTATCCATCCGCCGAACTGGCGGCGCGCGAAAATCTCCCGGCACTGCCGGGCCCGGTGCCGGTCGGCATGCCGCTCGAATCGTTGGAGCGCCGGCCGGACCTGATTGCTGCCGAGCGGCGCGTGGCGGCTGCGTTCAACCGGGTCGGCGAAGCCAAGGCCGCCCGCCTGCCGCGCATCACCCTTAACGGCAGCGTCGCCGCCATTGAAAGTGATGTCTTGGATCTCAAGCCCGACTTTCAGAATCCCATCGGCGGTTTCGGCGCGGATCTGGTCGCCCCGATTTACACCGGCGGCGCGCTCCAGACGCAGGTGAAAATCCGCACGATCGAACAGAAGGCGGCCGTTGCTGAATACGCCGCCATGGCCTTGCGCGCCATCGGCGATGTCGAGAACGCGCTGGCCGCCGGTCAGAATCTGGCCGAACGCGGGCAGTTACTGGATCAAACCGTTGCCGACCAGCAGCGCGCCCTTGAACTGGCCCAGACTTCCTATCGCGTGGGCAAGATTGACCTGCGCAGCGTGCAGCAGCAGCAATTGAATGTTTATGCCGCGCGCCTCACCAGTTTGCGCGTCCAAGGCGAACAGTTGAGCCAGCGCGCGAACCTGCATCTCGTGCTGGGCGGCAGTTTTGAAACCGCGCCACCGCAGCAAACGCAGGTGACGGTGAAATGATTCTTATTGAACGAACCTATGAAAGCGATTCAGCAAGCCGGCACGGCGCAAAAATTGATGGGCGAAGTTCGCCTGGCGCGGCTCCGGCTGGCGAAGGCTGAAAGCGAGCTGACGGTGGCCAAAAAGCAGGCACATCTCGCCCGTCAACGCCGCAAAGAGGCGAAGCAGTCCGCCCGTCGTGCCAAGAAGCGGGCCAGACAAGTCAAAGAGAAAGTTGCCGGAGCGAAACTGGCCGTCGCAGCGCTCAAGACCAGACTGGCCAGGCTGGCCCGGACGGATTCAACCCAGGTCAAGCGCAAGTCCCGGAGGTTGCAAGCAAACAAAGTTGCCGTGGCTCCGCGCCGGAAAAGTTTGGCGGCGGCGGTTGACGCTCAACCTCGCGAATCTTTGAAAATCAAAAAGCCGGTTGCGCGGAGGACTGCATCCCAACGAAAGCCCCGCCCAACCGGCAAAGCAGCGAAGAGGCGCATTGCCCGGATCCGGGATTTGGAAGCTCCTGTCGTTCTGATTCCCCCGGAGGCCAGCAAGGCAACGGGGCAGATTGTCGAAGAGGTCGGGAAAATTTTCACCGGCGAAATCCAGGAGGAGACGCCCGCCGAACAGGCCTTTTCGGAAAGTCTTTCACCGCCGGAAGCAAACCCCGTCACACCGGACCAGACCTCAAGCGCTTTAACCATCAATCTACAGGAGACACCATGAACACAAAATCAGCGTCCGAACAGGACAAGAAATTGAAGAACAAGAAATATACGAAGGAACTCCGCAAACTCCAGGCCGAGTTATGCACGCTGCAGGATTGGGTGAAACACAAGGGGCTGCGCGTGATCATCCTTTTCGAGGGCCGCGATGGTGCGGGCAAGGGCGGCACCATCCGCGCCATCACGGAACGCGTCAGTCCGCGCGTGTTTCGCACGGTGGCGCTGCCCGCGCCTTCGGATCGCGAGAAGTCGCAGATGTATATGCAGCGCTATCTTGCGCATTTCCCGGCGGCGGGCGAAGTCGTGATCTTCGACCGGAGCTGGTATAACCGCGCCGGGGTGGAATATGTCATGGGCTTTTGCAGCAAGGAGCAGCACGCCCGTTTCCTTGAACTCTGCCCGGAGGTCGAGAAATACATCGTGGACGGCGGCATCATCCTCATCAAATTCTGGCTTGAGGTGAGCGACAAGGAACAGAAGCGTCGCTTCGAGGCGCGCATCACCGACCCGATCCGCCAGTGGAAGTTAAGCCCGATGGACCTGCCGTCGCGCACCAAGTGGTTTGAGTATTCCCGCGCCCGGGACCTGATGCTCAAAGCCACGGACACCAAGTGGGCGCCGTGGCGCATTCTGGTTTCGGACGACAAGAAACGCGCCCGGCTGAACTGCATCCATCATCTGCTAAAACTGATTCCCTACAAGAAAGTGCCGCGCGAGGAGATCAAACTGCCCAAGCGCTCGATGAAGGGCGCCTACGATGACCAGTCCACGCTCAAAGGCCGGAAATTTGTGCCGGAGAAGTATTGAAACTAAAAACCATAACCATCAACAAAACAACCAACAGTTATTATGAAAACATCATTCCATTCTATTCTTACACTTGCAGCAATACTGGCCGTCAGCCAGAGTCCGGGTTTGCTGGCGCAGGAAACCGCAGCACCAAAAAATCCTCCGATGGGCCGCATTGAAGCCATGCATGCCACGCTGTCCGCTGAAGTCACCGCCATTGACCTCGCCAAGCGGGAAGTCACGCTAAAAGGACCGCAGGGCAACGAAGTGACTGTCGCCGTGAGCCCGGTGGTGAAGCGGTTGGACGAAGTGAAAGTCGGCGACTTTGTCCGGTTGGATTACCTCGTCTCGGCGGTCGCCGAATTGCGCAAGCCCACGGCGGCGGAAGCGGAACATCCGCTGGAGATCATGGATGTCGCCGGTCGCGCGGGGGCTGATGCGGCGCCCGCCGGTGGCGTCGCGCGCCGGTTCAAGGTGGTCACGACCATCGAAGCCTTGAATCGTCCGGAGCAGACCATCACGGTCAAAGGCCCGCTGGGCCGTTATCTGACCGCGCACGTGGCGGATCCGGACCGCCTGACAAAAGTTCACATTGGCGAAACCATCGTCATCGTTTACACCGAGGCCCTGGCGCTCTCGCTGGACAAGGTGGAGAAAAAGACCGGTGAATGAGATGTTTGTGGATGACGGGCAAACCAAACTTAAAAATTATGTCTTTGAAACTACATTCAATCCTTGGAATGGTCGCAGCCGTTCTGACTTTGGCCGGGTGTTCCTCCACGCCCACCAAAGTTGATACCGGCCCGATTCACGCCCGCACCTTCAGCTTTGTCAATCGGGGACAAGCACCTGATTTTGCGGATGACCGTCAGGCGGCCCACGAGATGATCCAGGCGGCCATCACCAAGGATCTCGCAGCCCGCGGTGTCACGCGCGTGGCCTCCGGTGGTGATGTCATCGTGGGCTACCTCGTCATCCTCGGCAATAACGCCTCCACCGAGGCCATCAACACCTACTTTGGATATGGCCAGGAGGCCGACGTCCTCCACGACAAGGCGCAGGCAGCCTACACGAGCAGCAAGAACCCGAATTATTTCGAGGCCGGCACGCTGGTGATAGACATCATTGACTCCAAGGACTACAAGCTGCTCAAACGCAACTACGCGACGCAGCCAGTCATCCGCAACATCACCGCCGAAGCCCGTGCGGAGCGCATTCAGGAAGTCGTGGATGAGATCCTGAAAAAACTAACAATCGAGCAGTAGGTCGTAACCGAATCGGAGGTCAGCGCGGGGGGCTGGCCTCCTCGACCTTGGCGGGAATTTGAGGACGTGAACCGCTTTGAAACACTGATTTTACTGAATGAAACAAAACGAAAAGATCTGACAAGATGCAACCGGGCTTAACCTTGCGGGCTGTTCTTTTGCTGCTGGCTGTCACCATTCCGGTGGCGGGTTTGCGCGCAGGAGACAATTCGTCCACCAACGAAACCGCCCGGCTTGCACCCAACCAGATGCCCTACTTTGACGCGGTGAATGATCCCCTCGAAGGGTTCAACCGTTGTTCCTGGGCGGTGAATGACTGGCTGTTCCGCGGCGTGATCTACCCGTTGAGCCTGGGCTACAATACCGTTGCCCCTAAACCCGTGCGCACCACGATTGGCAATGCCGGCCATAACCTGACCTTTCCCGTGCGGCTGGTGAACAGCTGCCTCCAGGGAAAATGGCACGGGGCGTGGGAGGAAACGCAGCGGTTCGGGGTCAATTCCACGGTGGGGCTGGGCGGCTTGTTTGACCCGGCCACGCATTGGAAAATTGGCCGGTCGGACGAGGACTTCGGCCTGACGCTGGGGCATTGGGGTTCCGGCCCTTGGTTTTATCTGATGCTGCCTATCTTCGGCCCGAGCAATGGTCGTGACACCATCGGACTGATTGTTGACTGGCCTCTCGACATCTGTTTCTGGATCGGCGTGGCGTATGACGATGAGTTCTGGCCCAAGACGCTCCGTCCCGGATTCACTTTCAATGATATGAGCGGCCAGGCCCCGGCGATGAAACGCCAGCTCGATTCGCTGGTGGATCCCTACCAGGCCTTGCGCACGCTCTATTCGCTCAACCGCCAGCGGCTGATCGTGGACTATATGCCCAGCGTCGGCGGCGATTTTAATCCCGACCCCACTATCGGTGCCGTGCTGTTCAAACCCGTCGCCGAGGATTTCGCGGATCAGGCGGTCACGCGCAAAGTCGGCATCCCGGCGACCGGGAAAAAACTTTCCTATTCGTGCTGGATGCAGAAGAAACCCGCGCCGCTGGTGTGCTACCTCCCCGGTCTGGGATCCTACCGGCTGGACCGCTCCACGCTGGCCTACGCGGACATGATGTATCGGCACGGCTATTCGGTGGTGGCCATTTCCAATCCGTTCCAGAAAGAGTTCATGGAGCGCGGCTCGACGATGGCCGTGCCCGGCTACGGCCCGGCTGATTGTGATGACGTGGTGAACGACCTCAAAGTGGTCCTGGCCGACCTGAAGAAACGGGAGGGCGATCAGATCACCGGAACCAGCCTTAGCGGCGTTTCGCACGGCGGCTATTTCACGCTGATGATCGCCGCGCGCGAGGCGGCGGGCAAGCTCGACGGGTTGAGCTTTGACCGCTACGTCGCCGTCAACCCGCCGGTAAGCCTGGTCCGCGCGCTGGACAGTTTGGATGACATGTTCGACGCGCCGTTGCGCTGGCCGGCGGAGGAACGTGCCCGGCGCATGAAGGAGGCCATTTACAAGGCGCTTTATTTCGCGCAAGGCGGCCTGGATGTCTCCGGCACTATTCCACTGACCCGGGAAGAATCGGAATTTCTCATCGGTCTGGCGTTCCGCTACACCCTAATGAGCGCCATCGTGGACAGCCAGCGGCGCGATAATCTGGGCGTGCTCACCGTGCCGCCGGACAACTTTGTGCGCCAGGAATCCTACCGCGAGATCCGGCAGATCTCCTATGCCGGATACATGAAGCGGTTTGTCCTGCCCTACCTCATCAAGACCGGACGCGGCACCGACCCGGAGACGCTGCTGGCCGCGACCGATTTGATCCAGAGCACCTCGCTGCTAAACCATAATCCCAAGGTTCGCGTCCAGATCAACGAGGACGATTTTCTGCTGAAGCCGGAGGACATCGATTGGTTTCGCTCGACCTTCGGCGACCGGCTCACGGACTATCCCTCTGGTGGACATTTGGGAAATCTGCATGACCCAACCGTCCAGGAAACGCTGGCGAAACTGTTTCCGATGGCAACGCAGTAACGCTGACGATATGAGCAATTTATTTTTGCAATCATGACCAAGACCGATTCATCCGATCTGACGCGCACCACGCTGGCGGTGCTGTTCATCGGCATCCTGATCGCCGCGTGCTTCTGGATCATGCGTCCGTTCCTCTCGTCGCTGTTGTGGGCGGCCATGATTGTCATCGCCACCTGGCCGTTTTTTCTCAAGCTGCAAGCCCGGCTCCGGGGCAAACGCTGGCTGGCGGTGCTGGTGATGACGGTTCTGTTGCTGCTGGTTTTGATTGTCCCGATCTGCTTCGCCGTCCTGACCATCCTGAACCAGAGCGGCGAGATTGTGGGCTGGGTTAAATCGCTGTCCACCGTCAAAATCCCGCCGCCGCCCGAATGGCTCAACAAAATCCCGGTGGCCGGCAGTTCCATTGTTGAGCGGTGGCAGCAATTTGCGGCGGTCAGTCCGGAGGAACTGTCCAAACAGCTGTCTCCGTATGCCAGCAAGCTGGTCGCCTGGTTCGTGAGCCAGGCCGGCAACTTCGGCCTGCTTGTCCTGCATTTCCTCTTGAGCGTCGGCATCGCCGCCGTGCTTTACGCCAATGGCGAAACCACGGCCGACGGCATCCGGAAATTCTTGCGCCGGCTTGCCGGCCAGCCGGGGGATGAAGCCGCAGTTTTGTCGGCCAAGGCCATACGCGGCGTCGCGCTGGGAATCGTGGTCACGGCGCTTGTGCAGTCCTCGCTCGGTGGGATCGGCCTCTTTTTTGCCGGGGTTCCCGCAGCCGGGCTGCTCACGGCACTGATGCTGATGCTCTGCATTGCGCAGATCGGGCCGGTGCTGGTGCTGATTCCCGCCGCCATCTGGCTGTTTCATGGCGGCCACAATCTGGCCGGTTCCCTGTTTTCCATCTGGGCCATTTTGGTCGGCTCACTTGATAATTTTCTCCGACCGGTGCTCATCCGCAAAGGCGTGGAACTGCCAATGCTGCTCATCATCACCGGCGTCATCGGCGGGCTGATCGGCTTTGGCATCATCGGCCTGTTTATCGGACCGGTGATTCTCGCCGTGACCTTCACGCTCCTGCGCGAGTGGGTTTCAAGAGGAAAAAGTTTCACGGAGCCGGTCGCCGCAGCAGGCCATCCACCAAAGGACGGGAAAAAATCATGAAGACAGCTTCTTCGCCAACTTCTACGCCCGTGCTGGCGCGGTGGATTCCCGCCCTCGGCTGGCTGCGCAAGTATGACAAGACATGGCTGCGGGGCGACGTCGTCGCGGGCATCACGCTCGGCGCCTACCTGCTGCCGGCCGGGTTGGGTGACGCGTCGCTGGCCAACCTGCCACCCCAGGCGGGACTCTACGCGTGCCTTTTTGGCGGGCTGGTCTTCTGGTTGTTTTGCAGTTCGCGTCACACGACCATCACTGTCACTTCCGCCATTTCCCTGCTCGTCGGCGCTTCGCTGGGCGAGATTGCCGGCGGCGACACGACCCGTTTTGGCGCACTGGCGGCGGCTACGGCCTTGCTCGTGGCGCTCATCGCCTTCATCGCCTGGCTCGTCAAGGCGGGCTCAATCATCAATTTTATTTCCGAAAGCGTCATGGTGGGGTTCAAGTGCGGCGTGGCGCTTTTTCTGGCCAGCACCCAGTTGCCCAAGTTGTTCGGCATCCACGGCGCCCATGGCAATTTCTGGGTGAACAGCGGCAACTTTCTCAAGCATCTGGATGAAACTAATCCTACGTCACTGACGATTGGTGGCATCGCATTGGCAGTGCTTGTGATCGGGAAAATTTTCCTTAAGAACAAACCCGTGGCCTTGTTCGTGGTGGTGGGCGGCATTCTGGCTTCGGGATTGCTCGGTCTGGAGGCGCGCGGGGTAAAGCTGCTGGGCGAAGTGCCGCAGGGACTGCCGCCCATCGGGCTGCCCGGGGCGATGGACTTGGGCAGCTTGGACGCTGTGATGGAGGACTTCAACAGCTTGGTGCCGCTGGCCTTCGCGTGTTTTCTGCTCGCCGCAGTGGAGACGGCCGCCATCGGTCGCATGTTCACGGCCAAACATGGCGGGCGGCTGGATGCGAACCAGGAATTTCTGGCGCTCGCCGCTTCCAACCTCGCCGCTGGATTGGGTCGAGGGTTTCCCGTGAGCGGCGGCATGTCGCAATCGCTCGTCAACGAAGCTGGCGGGGCGCGGACACCTCTGTCCGGGGCTTTTGCGGCGGGAATCATTCTCGTGGTGGTGCTTTTCTTTTCGCACCTGCTGTCCGCGTTGCCCCAGCCGGTGCTGGCGGCGGTGGTGCTGGTGGCGGTGGCCAGCCTGTTCAAGGTTTCCGCCCTCAAACACCTCTGGCGCGCGGATCGCCCGGAATTTCTTGTGGCGATCGCGGCTATTGTGGGTGTTCTCGGGCAGGGCCTGCTGCGGGGCGTGATGATCGGCGCGATCATCTCTCTGGTGTTGCTCATCCGTCGCGCATCGCGGCCGCATGTGGCCGAGCTAGGCCGCATCCCCGGCACCCGGCGGTTTTCCGATCGTGAACGTCATCCGGACAACGAACTGATTCACGGCGCGCTGATCTTCCGGCCGGAATCAGGCTTGATTTATTTCAACATGGATCATGTGCGCGACACCATTTTGGACCGGGTTCATGCCGAAACCCCGCCACCGAAATTGGTGGTGCTGGACCTTTCGGCTGCCCCGCGCGTGGATTTGCACAGTGCGCAAATGCTCGGCACCCTGGCGGATGAACTCAAAACGGCCGGCATCCGGTTTCAGGCTGTGGAAGCGCGCTCGTCGGTGCGCGAGCGGTTGCGCAGCGAAGGAGTGGACGCCCGCCTCGGTGGCATTGACCGCATCACCTCGCTGGCCGACGCCGTGGAAGCATTTCAAAAACAACCCATCAATTAAATAAGCCAACCACATAACACCATGAACGACGACAAAAACATGACCATCCACTTCAACAACGGCACGAAAATGGAGGTGTCGTTTCCCACCCAGGTAAAGAATTCCCTCGGGGCGGTGGTGGAGGCGGGCAAACGGATATTAGAGTCCGACAAGCTGGTCATCCAGACGGACCAACAACTCATCATTATTCCCTGGTCCAGCATCAAGTATCTCGAAGCCAGCTCGGTGCCGTCGGCCGCCCTGCCGTTTGGCACCATCAAAGGCGCCCGGATATTGACCTCCGATGAAAGCGCCTCAAAATGAAAACCGCCGTCACAGAACAATGCCTCGCTGCCCGCGCCCGTGCGCGTGGCAACGGGTGAAATCAATCAATCAAACCACCAACCAAAGAAAGGACACAATCATGAAATCATCCATCATTCTAAACCTGGCTTTTGCCGGGTGCGTCATCGGCCTTCTGGCCGGGTGCGCGTCAACCGAGGTCTCCAACCGCGAGCGGCTTGTGTATGACAAATTGCCCCGGCCCAATAACATTCTGGTTTACAATTTCGCCTCCACGCCTGCCGAGGTTCCGCCGGACTCGGCGTTGGCCGGCCAGGCTGCCGCGCCGGAGGGGGCCACGACCGAAGAGCAAGCCGCGCTGGGTCGTGAATTGGGCTCGGCCATTGCCGCCCAATTGGTCAGCGAGATTCACGAGATGGGGTTGCCGGCAACGCAAATATCAACGACGACGACGCCACAGGTCAACGACATCGTGATCCGGGGCTATCTGGTTTCCATCGAACAGGGCAGCGCTGGCAAGCGCATGACGCTCGGCTTTGGCTCCGGAGGCTCCGAACTGACCACGGTTGTGGAGGGTTACCAGATGACTGCCAGCGGCCTCCGAAAACTGGGCTCCGGCACAATGGGCGCCGAGGGAAGCAAGGGTCCGGGGATGGCTGTGGGTGGCGCCGCATGGCTGATCACTGGCAGCCCGGTGGGACTCATCGTCGGCGGTGGCATGAAAGTCTATGGAGAAGCCAGCGGCAGCTCCAAGGTTGAAGGCCGGGCCAAGCAGACTGCCAAAGAAATCGCGGAACTGATGAAGAAACGATTCAAGGAAGAGGGCTGGATTAATTGAATGTGACACAATCATCACCGCGACCAGAATTGGCCTGTGGTATGGAAAGGAAACATGAATCAAAAAATACTCCTGGCCATGATTGGCGTCGTGCTGGTATTAACCGGCTGCCATTCCATCGGGCCGGGCAGCGTCGCGCGCGATCGCTTTGACTACAGCTCATCGCTCGGCGAATCTTGGAAGCGCCAGACCTTGCTCAACATTGTCAAACTGCGCTACCTTGACCCGCCAATCTTTGTGGACGTGGGCCAGATTGTTTCCGGCTACACGCTCCAGACCACGGCCTCCGCCGGCGGCACTGTGAACTGGCCCTCCATCGGTCAGGCCAATGGCTCGATGGCGCTGGGCGCGCAGGGCCAATACACCGACCGTCCCACGGTCACCTACACGCCGCTGACCGGCAATAAATTCATCAAGGGCCTGATGACGCCGTTGCCGCCGGACGCCGTGTTCTTCACCATCCAATCCGGCTGGCCGGCCGATGGGGTGCTGTTCGCCACAGTGTCGGAAATGAACGGCCTGAAAAATCAGGGCACTTCCGTCAACGGGGTCACGCCGCCGGATCCTGGTTTCATGCGCGTGTTGCAACTGATGCGCAAGATCCAGCTTTCCGGCGCCGTCGCCATGCGCGTCAAACAGGACACCGTCAGCCAGCAGACCACCATCCTGACGTTCCGTTCCAAGGACATTTCGCCGGAGACGCTCGCCGACATCCACGAACTGCGCAAGCTGCTGCGGCTCGATCCGGATGCCGAGGAAATCAAGCTGGTGTTCGGCTCTAATCCTACCAACGACCGGGAGGTGGCCATGCTCACCCGTTCGATGATGCAGCAGTTGGCCACCCTGGCTTCGCAGGTGGAGGTGCCGGCAGCAGATGTAGCCCAAGGCCGCGCCACACCCGGCTGGGAAACCATGACCAACGGCGTCAGTGCGCCCAGGCTGATCAAAGTTTGCAGTGCCAAGGATGCGCCGAAAGATGCGTTCGTGGCCATCCCGTATCGCGGCAACTGGTATTGGATTGACGACCGCGACTTGAAATCCAAGCGCACCTTTTCGTTCATGATGCTGCTGTTCACGCTGGCGGATACTGGCGAAAAGGAACCGCTGCCGTTGGTCACCATCCCGGCGCAATAATGAGAATATGGCAACTGACTCAAGCGTTTGACAAAAGAAAGGACCAGACAATGAAAACCGCCGAACATATCCGACTGGAAGCGGCCCGCGAACAGAAGGTCGCCTGGAAAAAGTGGGGCCCCTACCTTAGTGAGCGCCAATGGGGAACAGTGCGCGAAGATTATAGCGAGGGGGGTGACGCCTGGAATTTTTTTACCCACGACCATGCCCGTTCGCGAGCCTACCGCTGGGGCGAGGACGGCATCGCCGGCATTTCCGACGACAAGCAGCGCCTATGTTTCGCGCTCGCGCTCTGGAATGGCAAGGATCCCATTCTCAAGGAACGGCTCTTCGGCCTCACCAACAGCGAGGGCAATCACGGCGAGGACGTGAAGGAGTATTACTTCTATCTCGACAGCACGCCGACGCATTCTTACATGAAGTATCTCTACAAATATCCGCAGGCGGCCTACCCCTACGGGGATTTGTTGGAGACCAACCGGCGTCGCACCCGGGACGAGATGGAGTATGAACTTCTCGACACAGGTGTGTTTAAAGATGACCGCTATTTCGACGTCTTCGTGGAATATGCGAAGGACGGTGCGGATGACATTCTGGTGAAAATCACCGCAGTCAACCGGGGGCCGGACGCGGCCGAACTGCATCTCCTGCCGACGCTCTGGTTCCGGAACGACTGGTCGTCGTGGATCGCCGAATCCAGCCGGGCGGCCAGCAAACCCACCCTCAAGCAGATCAAGGCGCCGGCGGTCGGGAGCGTGGTCGCCGCCACACATCCGTTGCTGGGTGAATTTGTCCTTTCCTGCGAGGGCGAGGTGCCGCTGCTCTTCACCGAGAATGAAACCAACCATGCGCGGCTTTTCGCCGGGCAAAAGAACGAGAGCCCCTACGTCAAGGACGGCATCAACGACTGCGTGGTTCAGGGCAATCGGGGCGCAGTGAACCCAGGCAAACAGGGCACCAAGGTCGCCGCGCACTACAGGGTCAGTGTCGGTGCCGGTCAGAGCAAAGTGATCCGTCTGCGGCTCACCAACAGTTCTGTGGAGCAGAAGGGCAAGCCGTTCGGCAAGCAATTTGACGAGGTCTTCGCCGGCCGGCTTCGTGAAGCCGATGAATTTTATAAATCGGTCACGCCGCCAGCGCTTAGTGCCGATCAGGCCAACGTCATGCGCCAGGCCATCGCCGGCATGCTCTGGAGCAAGCAATTCTATTTCTTCGACGGAGACAACTGGCTGGACGAGCATCATTCAAACCCTCTTCACACCGGATATAAAAACGCCCGGAACTCGGAGTGGTTCCACATGATGAACGAGGACATCATCTCCATGCCAGACAAGTGGGAGTATCCCTGGTATGCGGCCTGGGATCTCGCCTTCCACACCCTCCCCCTCTCCATCGTGGATCCCGACTTCGCCAAGGGTCAGATGAAACTGATGTTGAAAGGCGTCTATCTGCACCCCAGTGGCCAGATGCCCGCCTATGAGTGGAACTTCAGCGACGTGAATCCTCCGGTTCACGCCTTCGCGACGCTCTTTTTGCACCGCACCGAACAGTCCCTGCGAGGCGAGATGGATCTCGATTTCCTTAGGGCGACGTTCAACAAGCTTCTGTTGAATTTTACCTGGTGGGTGAACCGCAAGGATCGCTTCGGCAAGAACGTTTTTGAAGGTGGCTTCCTTGGCCTCGACAACATCGGCGTCTTCGACCGTAGCGCCCCGCTGCCGACCGGCGGCCACTTGGAGCAGGCGGATGGCACGGCGTGGATGGCTCTTTTCAGTCAGAACATGCTGGAGCTCGCCGTGGAGCTCGCCGCCCACGACCCGATCTACGAGGACATGGTTTTGAAGTTCGCCGAACACTTCTATTATATCGCCTCGGCCATGAACCGCCCCGGGCAGGACAGCATGTGGGACGAGGAGGACGGTTTCTATTACGACCTGCTGCGGCTCCCGGATGGGAGCGCCACGCGGCTCAAGGTGCGCTCGATGGTCGGGCTCCTCCCGCTGTGCGCCACGACGGTCATTGAACAATGGCAGCGGCAGCGCATCCCCCGGACGATGACGCTGATCCAAGAGCGGCTGCGCCGGATGCCCGAACTCCGGGAGTCCATGCATCCCGCAGGCCCAGGACACCTGGGCGTGGCCGAGCGGGGCATCATCGCCCTGGTTACTCCGGAGCGGCTGCGCCGGATCCTGACCAAGATGCTCGATGAAAATGAATTCCTTAGCCCCTACGGCATCCGTGCGCTTTCCAAGTTTCACGCAAAACATCCATATATCTTCCATGTGCAAGGCCAGGAGTATCGGGTGGACTACCTGCCGGCGGAGTCGAACACCGGGATGTTCGGCGGCAATTCCAACTGGCGTGGACCGATCTGGATGCCGGTGAACGTGATGATTGTTCGCGCGCTCTTGAACTTCTACCTCTACTACGGCGACACCTTCAAGATCGAGTGCCCCACGGGCTCCGGGAATATGATGAACCTGTTCGACGTCGCCAAGGAGATCGCGGATCGGCTCGGCCGGATTTTTTTGCGCGATGAAAATGGACGACGCCCCGTCTATGGCGGCAGCGAGAAGTTTCAGAACGATCCTCACTGGCGCGACCACATCCTCTTCTTTGAATACTTCCATGGCGACAACGGCGCCGGCCTTGGTGCCAGCCATCAGACCGGCTGGACCGGGCTCGTGGCCAAGACCATCCAGTTATTCGGCCTGCTGGATGCCAAGCGCGCCTTGGAGGGTGGCAAGCAGGCGGGGTTCGTTGAGGGCATCCGCGCCGCCGGAAGTGAGCAGACATGAAAACATGGGCCAGGCATCCTGTCATTTATGAAATCAACACCTGGGTCTGGCTGGGTGATTTGAGCCGGAAATACAAACGGTCAGTGAACCTTGCCACGGTGCCCCAGGCGGAGTGGGATCAGCTTGCTTCCGGCGGTTTTGACGCTGTCTGGTTCATGGGCGTTTGGGAGCGAAGCCCTGCTGGAATTGAAATCTCCATGCGCAACCAGGGGCTCCTTGCGGATTTCAGGCGGGCACTCCCTGATTTTGCGGCGCAGGACAACGTCGGCTCGCCCTACTGTGTGCGCCGCTATGTCGTGGATGAAAATCTCGGGGGGCCAAAGGGGCTTGCCGCCGCTCGTAAAGCGCTCGCCAGTCACGGCATTCGTCTCATTCTCGATTTTGTGCCGAACCACATCGCTCCGGATCACCCTTGGGTCGGTGATCATCCGGAATGCTTGATCCAGGGAAACCCGGACGATGCGAAGAACGATCCGGCGTCGTTCGTCGAGGCGGGAGGAAAAACATTTGCCTGTGGCCGTGATCCCTATTTCCCGGCCTGGCCTGATGTGCTTCAACTCAACGCCTTTCAACCGGGACTGCGGCAGGCAGTGATCGATACGATCATGGAAATCGCCGGGCAGTGCGACGGCATCCGCTGCGACATGGCGATGCTCATGCTGAATAATATCTTCGAGCGCACTTGGGGGACTCGTGCCGGGGCCAAGCCGGACAAGGATTACTGGACAACGGTGATCCCCGCGATCAAAGCAAGACATCCTAAGTTCCAATTCATCGCCGAGGCCTACTGGGACCTCGAGTGGGAACTGCAACAGCAGGGTTTTGATTATTGCTACGACAAGAAACTCTATGACCGGATGGAACACGGGGACGCCGATAGCGTTCGCCAGCACCTGCTGGCAGAATTTTCTTATCAGCAAAGAATGGTCCGGTTCATTGAGAACCATGACGAGTCTCGGGCTGCCGTCACTTTTTTGTCCGGCAAAGAGCGCGCAGCGGCCGTGGTGATTCTTACTCTCCCCGGAGCCAGACTGCTGCACGAAGGGCAATTCGAGGGCCGGAAAGTGCGGTTGCCAGTCTTTCTGGGTCGTTGCCCGGCCGAGCCGGTTGATGCTGACCTCGCGGCCTTTTACGGACGCCTGCTGAAAGCGACAAGTCGTGATGCCCTTCGGAATGGTGACTGGTGTTTCTGCGATCGGCGCGGCTGGCCTGACAACCAGAGCTGCCAGAAGATTCTCACATGGTGCTGGGTCAAGAACCATGAATGTTGGCTCACCGTCGTGAATTATTCTGACGGAATCGCCCAGGCGCGTGTCCAAGTGCCATGCGATCAATTGAAGGGAAAGCAGTGGCGCCTTAACGATGTGCTAACGGGCGAAGCCTACGACCGAAGCGGCGACGAGATGCGGGATGCCGGTTTCTACGTCGAGCTGGGGCCGTGGAAATGCCACCTGTTCCAAGTGCATGCATTGTGAGCCAGAACACCAAACACAGTTATTGAAGCCAAAATGAACAGCCGAAACATGAAAGTAATTATTGTTCGTGGGGTGTCTGGCGGCACGCCGGTTCCGACCTGAACCTTTCTATGCAGGCTAAACAAACCAATTTGCAACCCAAGCATGCAATGAGTTCGACCGCCTCCGGTGCAGCGCGCTTTGCCTCCACCTTATGTCCTGTCCTCAACAACGTCATCCGCTTGCTCGTGAGCGAACTGACCGGAACGTCGGGCCGCTTAGGTGAAAGCTTGACGGACTCCCGGGTTAAGCCGGACATTAAAGCCGGTGCCGCTATTTTTTGCGCCAACAAGTTAACAAACCACAACTGAAATAATACAAACAAAAGAAATACCATGATCGTCACCACTGACCAGCTCTTCAAAATCGCTTACGGCAAGTATGCGATTGGAGCCTACAACATCAACAACGCCGAGCAGACCATGGGCCTGTTCAAAGGCTGCCTGGACAGCCAGGCGCCGTTCATCATCCAGATCTCCAAAGGCGCGCGGAAATACACTGACAAGCGCATGCTCGAAGCCATCATCCGTTCCGCCGCGGAGATTTTCCCGGAATCGGTCTTCGCCGTGCATCTCGATCACGGCGACGAACAGACGTGCTACGAGTGCATTGACTCCGGGTTTTTCAGTTCCGTGATGATTGACGCGTCGCATGATCCGTTCGCCGAAAACGTCGCCATCACCAAGCGCGTCGTGGATCGCGCGCACGCCAAGGGGATCAGCGTAGAGGCCGAACTGGGCATGCTGGGCGGCGTGGAGGAGGACATCAAAGTAGAGGAAGGCAACGCCTGCCTGACCGATCCCGCCGAAGCGGAGCAATTCGTCAAGGCCACCGGCTGCGACTCGCTCGCCTGCGCCATTGGCACCAGCCACGGCGCCTTCAAATTCAAGGGCAAGCAATCGCTGCACTTCGATGTGCTGACCAAGATCAAAGCCCGTCTCCCCGGATTCCCGCTGGTCATGCACGGCAGCTCCAGCGTGCCCAAGGAGGAAGTGGACCGCATCAATGCCGCCGGCGGCAAGATCGCCGGTTCGATGGGCGTGGATCCGAACGAATATCTCCCGGCGGCCAAACTGGGCGTGACCAAGGTGAACATTGACACGGACGGACGCCTGGTCTGGACGCGCGTGCATCGGGAATTTTTCCGCGACAAACCGGCCGAGTTCGACTTCCGTCCGCCGGGCAAGATATTCATCGAGGAATACGCCAAGTTCATCGCCAGCCGCAACCAGTTGCTTGGCTCGGCGGGTCAACTCGCTGCGGTGCGGGCCGCCTTGAAGAAATAATTCCAACAGATTCCGCCATCAGCACCGGGCTACGGTTCGGTGCTGATGCGCGGTTGGGATTGAGCTTAACTAGAGCGCGAACTGGAACCAGGCGCAAACAATCAAACACAAATCACGCTATGCCACCTCCCACCAAAAAGAACTCCCTGCGTCAATCCTCCGAACTGTCGCCCGCCGCCGGCACGCGCTGCGGATTAAGCGTTGCGGATATCAAACAGTCGTTCCTCGACAACCTGTTTTGTGCCTTGGGCCGCGTGCCAATGGCGGCGACACGCCACGACCTTTACGCCGCGCTGGCGCTGACCGTCCGCGACCGCCTGTTCAAGCAAAGCGTGCTCACGATGGAGCACTACGCCGAGAGGGACGCCCGCGTTGTGGCTTATCTGTCCGCCGAGTTTCTGCCCGGGCCGCATCTGGCCAACAACCTTCTCAACCTCGGCATCACCGAACCGACCCGGCAGGCGCTGGCCGAGCTCGATATCAACCTAGACGAAGCGATCGAACAGGAGGAAGAACCCGGATTGGGCAACGGCGGCCTGGGGCGGCTGGCCTCGTGTTATCTGGATTCGCTCGCGTCGGTGGAAGTGCCCGCCGTGGGCTATGGCATCCGCTACGAATTCGGAATCTTCGATCAGATGATCAAGGACGGCTGGCAGGTGGAAATCACGGACAAATGGCTGCGCTTTGGCAACCCATGGGAAATCGCCCGGCCGGAAATCGCATATGATGTGAAGTTCGGCGGGCGCACCGAGATCGCCACCAACGAGCAGGGCGGCTCCTGCGTCCGCTGGATTCCAGGGACGGTGGTGAAAGGCGTGGCCTACGACACGCCGATTCTGGGTTACCGCGTGAGCACTTGCAACCCGCTCCGCCTGTGGAAAGCCGAGGCGGTCGAGTCGTTCGATTTTGCCGCGTTCAACCACGGCGATTACTACCGCGCCGTTCACGACAAGATTTCGTCGGAGAACATCACCAAGGTGCTTTATCCGAACGACGAGGTGATTCAGGGCAAGACGCTGCGGCTCGAACAGCAGTTCTTTTTTGTGAGCTGCTCGCTGCAAGACATGATTCGCTTGCACCGGTTGCTGAAGCGGCCGCTTGATACGTTCCACGAGAAATGGGCCGTGCAACTCAACGACACGCACCCGGCCATCGCCGTCGCCGAATTGATGCGCCTGCTGGTGGACAAGCATGAAATGGCCTGGGACACCGCCTGGCATGTCACGCAAAACACCTTTGCCTACACCAACCACACGCTCCTGCCCGAAGCGCTGGAGAAATGGCCGGTCGGTCTGTTCGGCAGCCTGCTGCCGCGCCATCTCGAAATCATCTACGAAATCAACCGGCGCTTCCTCGACGAGGTGCGTGCGAAATTTCCGGGGGATGACGCGCGTCTGGCCCGGATGTCGCTCATTGACGAAAGCGGCGAACGTTACGTGCGCATGGCCAATCTCGCCACCGTGGGCAGTCATCACGTCAATGGCGTGGCGCAACTCCACTCTGATCTCCTGGTCAAAACCGTCATGCACGATTTCGCCGAACTGTGGCCGCAGAAGTTTCTCAATGTCACCAACGGCGTCACACCGCGCCGCTTCGTGGCCGTCAGCAATCCGCCGCTCGCCCAGCTCATCACCCGGCGCGTCGGCGACGGCTGGCTCCGTGATCTGGTTCAACTCCGCAAGTTGGAGCCGCTGGCCGACGACGCAGCCTTCCAAAAGGAATGGCGCGCCGTGAAACTCACCGCCAAGCGCGATCTCACGGCGCTCATCGAGCAGCGCACCGGCGTCAAAGTGAATCCCGAATCGCTGTTCGACATCCAGGTCAAGCGCCTGCACGAATACAAGCGGCAACACCTGAATGTGCTGCACATCCTCACGTTGTATCGGCGGCTGAAACTGGATCCGCAGGCCGATGTGCCGCCGCGCACGTTCATCTTCGGCGCCAAGGCCGCACCCGGCTATTTCATGGCCAAGCTCATCATCAAGCTCATCAACTCGGTGGCCGCCGTGGTCAATCACGATCCCGCCGTGCGCGACCGCCTCAAGGTCGTGTTCTTCCCGGACTTCAACGTGAAGAACGCGCAGCATGTCTATCCCGCCGCGGATTTATCCGAGCAGATTTCCACCGCCGGCAAGGAGGCTTCGGGCACGGGCAACATGAAGTTCGCCATGAACGGCGCGCTGACCATCGGCACGCTCGACGGGGCGAATGTCGAAATCCGCGAAGAGGTCGGGGCGGAAAACTTTTTCCTCTTTGGTCTCACGGCGGAGCAGGTGGATGCCGTGAAATCCCGCGGCTACCGGCCGCGCGAATATTATGAGAGGAACGCCGAATTGCGGGACGTGCTCGACTTCATCGCCAGCGGAGCATTGGCGGGGGGCGACACGAATCTCTTCCGTCCGCTCGTGGACAATCTGCTCGTCCACGATCCGTTCCTCGTGCTGGCGGATTATCAGGCCTATATCGAGTGTCAGGAAAAGGTCAGCGCCCTGTGGCGCGACCCGCAGGCCTGGACGCGCACCTCCATTCTCAACGCGGCGCGCATGGGCAAGTTCTCCTCCGACCGGTCCATCCGTGATTACTGTGCGCAGGTTTGGAACATAACGCCCGGATCAAAACCGGGAGTTTCACTTGACGAGGGCAAGGCCTGACCATGCTCTGGCGAACTCCCATCGCGATCGTTCTGGTGGCCGTCACGGTGGCCATTCATGCCGTCGGTCTCGCTGTGTTGCTGAAGACATTGATTAAATCGCATGACCTGCTGCCGACGCGCTTCTGGCCCATCATCCGGTTGTTCATTCGCGTGACCTTGTGGCTGATCGTGATCCATATCATTGAGATTGCGACCTGGGGCATGTTTTATTACTGGCTGGGCTGCCTGCCCGATGCCGAGTCGGCGTTTTATTTTTCCGGTGTCACTTACGCGACCATTGGTTACGGTGATCTGGTGCTGCCCAAAGCATGGCGGCTGCTCGGGCCGGTCGAAGGGTTGACGGGCATTCTGATGTGCGGGTTGTCCACCGGCATTTTCTTTGCCATCGTGAGCCGGATTTATTCGGCCTGTGCGGAAGCAAAACGAAAATAAGCCTGTGAAAACACTCCTCAAAGAAATCCGGCATAATCCGCTGCTCTGGCTGCTGGCTTTCGTGCCCGTGGTGTTCGCGGCGCAGAAGCTCAAGCCCGAAGCCCACACGCTGATCTTCGTGCTGTCCGTCCTGGCCATTGTGCCGCTGGCGCCGGGCATCAAGGCCAGCTCCATCATCGCCATCAAGGGCGATGACCAGCCGCCCGATGGCGCGGATGGCGTCGTGAAACACACCGGCACCCATGTGGATTACGCAGAGGCGGAATTCATCGTGCGCAGCGGGCATTCCTGCCAGATGAACCCGCTGACGATCGAGGAAGTCCGCCGCACCCTCCTCGAAAATCTGGGGGAAACAAAGCCGTGAAGTGAGCGGAATCTCGATGTTGTCCAACAAATCAATGCAAAGCCGCCGCCAGTTTAATTTTATGTTTTCCTTTGTTTGTCTATTACCGGTATGAGCAAATCCAAATCCCAGTGGAACTTCGGCGAATTGTTTCCGACGGAGGAGCTGCGCAAGGTTTTGTCGGTGTCGGAATTGACGACGCGAATCCGTGCGTTGCTTGAGAAGCAGGTCGGCCAGGTCTGGGTGGGCGGCGAGATCACGAACCTGCGCGCGCAATCTTCCGGCCATATTTACTTCACGCTCAAGGACGCGGGCGCGCAGTTGAGTTGCGTGTGCTTTCGGGACGCGGCCCGTGAGTCGCGCGCGTTGCTGGCGGACGGGCAGCAGGTCATCCTGCAAGGCGATGTCACAGTCTATGAGGTGCGCGGACAATACCAACTGGTCGTCCGGCAGATTGAATTGCGCGGCGTGGGTGCGCTCCAGATCGCGTTCGAGAAACTCAAGCTGAAGCTCGCGGCGGAAGGTCTTTTCGCGCCGGAGCGGAAACGTCCGCTGCCAAAATATCCGCAGCGCATCGGCCTCGTGACTTCGCCAACGGGCGCGGCGATCCGCGACGTGCTGCATGTCGTGCAACGGAGGAATCCGGGTTTGGAAATCATCCTCGCCCCGTGCCGCGTGCAAGGGCAGGGGGCGGCGGAGGAAATGGCGGAAGCAATCCGGCTGCTTAACGAATACAACTTGTCACTCGTCACTCGTCACTCGTCACTGGACTTGATCCTCGTCACGCGCGGCGGCGGTTCGCTGGAAGATTTGTGGGCGTTCAACGAGGAAACCGTGGCGCGGGCGATTTTTGAATCGGTGATTCCGGTCGTGTCGGCGGTCGGGCATGAGATTGATTTCACCATCAGCGATTTTGTGGCGGACGTGCGCTCGGCCACGCCAAGCGCGGCGGCGGAGATCATCACGGAAGGAGTTTTCGCCAGCCGGCAACTTGTCGGGAGCCTGACGCAACGCATGATGCGGATGCATCCGCGCCGGCAATTGAACGAGCATCTGCAACGGCTGGATGATTTGCAGACGGGCCTCTTGCGGCAGGCGAAGCAGGGCGTGCAGGAGCGCGGCGTGGCCTGGCGCAATCTGGCGTCGCGCCTGCGGCAGGTGCGCCCGAAGGAATTTTTGAAGCAGCGCCGCGAAGTTTTGAAAGCGAGCCAGCGGCGTTTGCGCGAACTGGCGCGGGTGCAGTTCAAAAATTGCAAAAGTTTGCTGGCCGCAACGGAGTCGCGCCTGCGGTTGCTGGGGCCGGAACAGGTGCTGGCGCGCGGCTACTCGATCACCATGGACGCGGCGTCGGGCAGGGTTTTGCGCGATGCAGTGGAGGTGAAGGCCGGGCAACGGTTGAAAACGCGTTTGAAGAAGGGCGAAGTTTCAAGCCGTGCAGAGAAATGACATGTTCAGGACGGCTCGCGAGGACGCTCGCCCCACCATCACGGATAAGTCACGCGGTAAAATCTTTGCGGCGCTCCAACATCGGAGTTGGTGAAGGATAAATTGGTGGTTGTCGAAGCTGCCGTGCCGAGCGTGAGCCAGTTGGTTGCTGCAAGATTGGTCAGGGTTTGCACGGTATAAGTGAGGTTGCTGACACCGCTCCAGCGGATGATGCCGGCGGATGACATGACCAGCAGCGGCTGCGGCACGGTGACGAGATCGGTGACGGTGTAAGTGATGGTGAAATCCTTTAAGACGCCCATGTGTTGCATCCCAAATGCCCCGGAATTGGTGGCGACAACCGGCGACACGTCGCTCAATGGCGAATAGACGCGCGAATCAAACACCAGGCCGCTGGCGAAGGTGTTCGCTCCGATGACGACTGGAACCTGCGTGTTAGTGAACGAGAAAGAGGCCATGACGCGGTCGTAACGCTCGTTGCGCCCGGCGTTGGTGTTGGTGCCGCCGCTTTGGTCGGCGGGCTTGGGCGAGTCGGAAAGAAACGAAGTCAGGTTGGTCATGCAGGATTCCGTTTCCGAATAGGTGTTGCAATCACCGCCGACAACAACCCATGCAGTGGTCGGAAAACTGGAAAGAATGAGCGATTTCAAAACGACAATTTGATTGGAACGGCGGTTCTCGTTGGCCGAGCCGCTGCTGGCTTTCAGGTGAACGCTCACGGCGTAAAGATCGTTCGTGCCGGGCAGGTCAATTCGCGCCCAGGCAAAGCCGCGGTCATTGATATTGTTGTCACCGTCATCCCAGGAACCATTGGTCAGAATCGGCCAGCGGCTGATGATGCCATTGGGTATCGTGTAGCCGGCGTTGGTCTCGCGGAAGTAGGAATAATTGGTGCCGAAGGTGGAATCAATCATCTCGCGCATGGCGGCGGGAGTGCTGGTGCCGAGTCCGTTGGTGCTGGCGTAGTTGAATTCCTGCACGCAGACAATGTCGGGTTTCAAACCTTTGAAAATATTGAGTCCGGACGATTCGTAACGCTGGAAGTTGCCGGAGCTTAAGTTCGCCGCCATGATCCGGACGGTGATATTGCTGCTGTCCGCGAATGTAGCGGGCGCAATAGAAACAGGTAATGCAGCAAGATAAAATGCCAGGGCGGCGCGTCGGGTGAGGTGCGATGTGAATTCCATGTATAAAAAACTTCGGGTGCTAAACTCCTTGAGCGCCAAATTATCCATCCATCTTCCAAAACGCAAGCAACGGTTGCGTAAAAAGCCCGCGACTACGGGCTGGACGAACCATCGGAATTATTTTAGCTTTTTGCCAATGTCTAAAACGGCCAAGGCTGGCGATTCCGCCAAAGGCAGCAGCTTGCCATTTGAAGAAGCCCTCCAAAAACTGGAAGCCATCGTCGAAACGATGGAGGCCGGGGATTTGCCGTTGGAAACATTGATCGCCCGCTACGAAGAGGGCACGCGGCTGGCCAAGGTTTGCCAGGAAAAGCTCGCGGAGGCGGAATTGAAGATTCAGCAACTCGAAAAAAGCGCAGCAGGCGGGATGAAATTGAAGCCGCTTGATCTGGCCGAAGAATAATTTATGAACAGATACCTCGACATGGTGGACGGGCCGGCACACGTCAAAAAACTCACGCCCACGCAGCTCGAACAGCTCGCCGAAGAAATCCGGCAGGAGCTGATCGCCGGTCTCGCCAAGGGCGGCGGCCATCTCGGACCGAACCTGGGCGTGGTCGAGCTGACCATCGCGTTGCACAGCGTTTTCACCACGCCCAAGGACAAGTTTGTCTGGGATGTGAGCCATCAGGTTTACGTTCACAAGATTCTCACGGGCCGCAAAAATCGTTTCCGCACCATCCGCCAGACGGACGGCTTGAACGGTTTCGCGCTGCGCACCGAAAGCGAACACGATTGTTTCGGCGCCGGTCACGCGGGCACGGCGCTTTCCGCCGCGCTCGGCATGGCGGCGGCGCGCGATAAAAAAGGCACGGACGAAAACGTCGTCTGCATCTTCGGCGACGCGGCGTTGACCAACGGCATTTCCTTCGAGGCGCTCAACAACATCAGCCACACGACCAAGAAATTCATCGGCATCCTCAACGACAACGAATGGAGCATCGCCAAAAATGTCGGCGCGGTTTCCGCCTATCTAAACAAGCTCATCACGAATCCGTCCTATAACAAGCTGTCGAAGGATTTTGAAAATTTCATCCGCCGCCTGCCGAAAGGCGAGCTTGCCGAGAAACTCATGCACAAGGCTGCAGAAGGTTTCAAGGGCGCATTGAGCGTCGGCATGCGCCAGAAAAGCGAGGTCGCGTTCAGCGCCGATGGTCGCGGCGGTTTTGGCAATCCGGTTCTGTTTGAGGAGCTGGGCATCCGCTATCTCGGCCCGATTGACGGCCACAACCTGCCGTTGCTCATCAGCACGCTGGAATTTGCCAAGACCTGCGATCATCCGATCGTCATCCACATTCTCACGCAAAAGGGCAAGGGCTTTGAGGCCGCGCTGAAATTTCCGGAAAAATTCCACGGCCTCGGCTCCTATGACGCGAAGACCGGTGAAACGCCCGCCACCAAACCCGGCACGCCGCCCATGTATCAGGATGTGATGGGCCAGACGATGGTGAAGCTCTGCCAGAAAAATAATTCCATTGTTGGCATCACCGCCGCCATGCCCACGGGCACCGGCATGAAGCATTTGGAAAAAGCCATGCCCGACCGTTACATTGACGTCGGCATCGCCGAGGAACACGGCGTCATCTTCGCCGCCGGCATGGCGACGATGGGTTATCATCCGGTCGTGGCGATTTATTCCACGTTCCTCCAGCGCGCCTACGACTGCATTCATCACGACGTCTGCTTGCAGGACTTGCCGGTGATTTTCTGCATGGACCGCGCCGGGCTTTCCGCCAACGACGGCCCCACGCATCACGGCCTGTTCGACATCGCATATCTGCGCTGCCTGCCGAACCTCATCGCAATGGCGCCGGCGAACGAGGACGAGCTTGCGGACATGATGTTCACCGCCACGCACCAGAATCATCCGACGTTCATCCGCTATCCGCGCGGCACGGCGGAAGGCGTCCCGGTCAAGGATCAGCCGCAACTGCTGGAGATCGGCAAGGCGCAGGTCGTCCAGAATTTTTCAACCAACGGGAAGAAGCGCGTCGCGCTGTTCGGCCTCGGGCCGATGAACACCATCGCACGCAAGGCTGCGGCGCAACTGGCGGAGGAAGGATACGATGTCGCCGTGATCAATCCGCGTTTCACCAAGCCGATTGACGCGGGCACGACGGAATTTTTCGGGCGCGCGGCGGACCTGGTCGTGACGCTGGAAGACCATGTGCTGATGGGCGGCTACGGCTCGGCGGTGCTGGAATTGTTCAGCGAGAAAAATGTGACGACGCCCGTCGTGCGCATTGGCTGGCCCGACCAGTTCATCGAACACGCCACCACGCAGGACGAACTCCGCGCCAAATACGGCCTGTCCGTCGAGAACACCGTGGCCAAAGTGAAGGCGCAATTCGAAGACGCTCCGGCGAAAGTGACGAAGCTGATCGAGGTGGCTTAACAAACAACAATGGGACTCAATCATTCAGCGGTTTGGAGTAAAATTCAGGAGTTGGTTGGCACAAACCAACCAACGAGTAAGTGCATGAGTGAAGTTATCGCTGTTTGTCTCAACGGAGTTCCTCACGCAGATTGGCCACGGCTTGCTGCTATTGATTACGACACGGATGTTGCTTCACTTCCGTCTTGGATTCCTGACGTTTTCAAAAAAGCACCTGCTCCGTTTGCTATTCAAGGTTTATGGATTGGATTAAACAATCCAAGTGAGTCAAAAAAAGTTTGGGCGGATATGTATGTTGGCGCGTTGTCATTCTATGATTCCGCTGACGAGGAACTTGAATGGCTTTGGAAAGGTGGGGGCAAGCATTACCCAGATGACGCTTATGCGCATTCAGCATCGCTGAAAAACATTTACGAGATTGCTTATGGCTCGAAAGAAGGATTAGGCAATAATGCAGAGTGGCCTTTGTGTTTGGCTTTTGCGGCATTTGCCGTTCGTTCATTATTGAATGGTCAAACTCCAAAACTTGTCGGCAGCAACGCCAAAAAGATTGGTGTGGCTGTGGGTTTTGATAGCGGCGATATGCTCAAAATTGGAGAGTTGACGGAAGATGGGTTTGCAGTAGTGCAACGCAAGCCATGACGTTTCGTCACTCCGTGGCTGGCAAAGCCAGCGTGGTGTTTTGCGACGGCCACGTTGAATCGCCGACGTTGGGATTTCTTTTCGCGGACACCAGCGACGCCGCCTTGAGCCGCTGGAACCGCGACCACCAGCCCCACCGTGAACGGCTGGCTCCGTGATTTCACGTTGCCAACTGCCGCGCTTGACGGCAGAGCCAGATTGACATTTATTAAAGCCATGACAGTCACGTTGACAGCCGAGCAGGAGCAGTTCATTGCCGAGCAATTGAAAGACGGCCATTACCGTTCCGCCGACGATGTCGTCGCGCAAAGCCTCGGAATGTTGCGCGCGCAGGAAGAATTCATCCGCTCGAATATGACTGAACTGCGCGAGAAGATCGCAACCGGCATGGAGCAAATCCGGCGCGGCGAAGTGGTGGACGGCGAAACCGTCATCCGAAATCTACGGGCGAAGTTGCAGCAGCGCGAACACGGCGGGCAATGAGTTCCTATCGCTACTCGTCGGACGCCAACTCCGACATTGAGGAAATTGCTCTCTACCTTTTCGACCTCAATCCCACTGCCGCCCACCGTTTCCTCGACTCGCTGGAAGAAACCTGCGAATTACTGGCCGCGCAGCCGCTCATCGGACGCTCACGCCCAGAACTTGCAGATGACCTGCGCTCCTTTCCTGTCGGCAATTATCTAATTTTCTACGCGCCGACTGCCAATGGCATTGATGTCGCACGCGTTATTTACGGCGGACGTGATTTGCCGGGAATTTTTGGAAGGTAACTTTCTTTCCTTGATTTTCCACGCATTCGGCGTTTTCCTTTCACTCGCAAGGTTCAATTTTAATAAAACTATGGCTTACAAAGACGTCACCCCGCCCGCCGGCGGAAAAATCACCATCGCCAACGGTAAACTCACCGTCCCGGAAAATCCCATCCTGCCGTTCATCCGCGGCGACGGCACCGGCCCGGACATCTGGGCGTCCAGCGTCCGCGTGTTCGATGCGGCGGTGGCCAAAGCCTATGGCGGCAAACGGAAAATTTCCTGGTTTGAGGTTTTCGCCGGCGAGGAAAGTTTCAAGAAGTTCAACAACTGGCTGCCGGACGACACGGTCGAAGCGTTCAAGGAATTTCTCGTCGGCATCAAAGGCCCGCTCACCACGCCCATCGGCGGCGGCATCAGTTCGCTCAACGTCGCGCTGCGCCAGATGCTGGATCTCTACGTCTGCCTGCGCCCCGTGCAATGGTTCACCGGAGTCCCCTCGCCCGTGAAGCATCCTGAAAAGGTGAACATGGTCATCTTCCGCGAGAACACCGAGGACATTTACGCGGGCATTGATTTTGAAGCGGGCAAGGAAGCGGCGCTCAAGACCATTGAATTTCTCAAGGTGAACTACCCGAAAGCCTTCAAAAAAATCCGTTTTGGCGAAACGCCCGAACTCGTCGGCATCGGCATCAAGCCTGTGAGCAAAACGGGCACGCAACGCCTGTTCCGCTCGGCAGTGCAATACGCGATCACCAACAAGAGCAAGTCCGTGACGATTGTCCACAAGGGCAACATCATGAAATACACCGAAGGCGCGTTCCGCGACTGGGCCTACGAACTGGCCAAGAGCGAGTTCGGCGCGGTGGAGATTGACGGCGGCCCGTGGTGCAAAATTCCCGAAGGCAAACCTGGCGCGGGCATAGTCATCAAGGACGCCATCGCCGACATCACGTTGCAACAGGTGCTGACGCGCCCGACGGATTTCGACGTCATCGCCACGCTCAACCTGAACGGAGATTATTTGAGCGACGCGCTGGCCGCGCAGGTCGGCGGCATCGGCATCGCGCCCGGAGGCAACATAAATTACGTCACAGGCCACGCGATCTTCGAGGCCACGCACGGCACGGCTCCGAAATATGCGAACAAGGACGTGGTGAATCCCGGCTCGGTGGTGTTGAGCGGCGAAATGATGTTCCGTTACATGGGCTGGACGGAAGCGGCGGATTTGATCGTCAAAGGCTTGAACGGCGCGATCAGCAGCAAACGCGTCACCTACGATTTTGCGCGCCAGATGGATGGCGCCACGGAAATCAAATGTTCCGCGTTCGGCGACAACATCATCGCGCACATGTAAGTTTTGGAAAACTTTCAGCCCGGCGGGCGGATCTTTGTGGTTCGCCCGTTTTGCTTTTGACGGATTGATGCCGTGGTGGTTTTATTGCGCCCGTCATTGTTTTCGCAGGCTCGAAACGATCAGTGTCAGTATGAGCGCTGCGCCCAAGGTGCAGACGATGGCCGCGCCTGTTGGAAAATCAAAACGGTAGGCGGCATACAACCCGACCACGCTGGCCGAGGTCGCTGTGATCCAGCCGATGATCAGCAATGAGCTTAATTTTTGCGCGAGAAAATTGGCGCAAACCGCCGGCACGACGAGATACGAAAACACCATCAAGACCCCGCCGATCTGCACGAAGCTCGTGACGACCAAACCAAAGAGCGCGTAAAACAGAAAATCCCACCAGCGCACCGCCAGGCCTTCGGCTGCCGCGCGTTCCGGCTCGAATGAAATCATCAGGAATTTTTTCCGAAACACGAAATGCACTGCGCCGATGCCCACATAGATCAGGAATGTTTTCAGAATGTCGCCGGGGCTGACCAGCAGCACGTCGCCAATCAGTGTTCGGCGCAGTTCTTCATCGCCTTCCGCGCTGCGGCTCAAGAGTAAAATGCCCAGGGCGGCCGCGACCACATACACAATCCCGATCAACGCCTCCTGCGGCACGCGCCGGTGCTCGCGTGCGCGCGTCAGTGCAAAAATGGCCGCGCCGACCAGCGTGAAACCAAACGACCAGAAATACGTTTGGATGTCGTGGGCTTCATGGCCGAGCAGCAGGGCAAGGCACGTCCCCAAAGCCGCCACCTGCGCCAATGCGAGGTCGACAAAGATGACCTCGCGCCGCACGATGTGCAGGCCGAAATAGACCAAGATGCCGGGCAGCAACAGGCACGCAATCAGCGGCCACTTCATCACGGAAAACATTTCGTTCATGATTTTATTCTCCATGTTGTTTCTTTCCGCCCATCGCCTTCGCCAGCGAGTCCACCAGATAATCCATCATCTGGATGTAGCCGCCCTCCGTGCCCTTCACGCCGCCTGGAAACTGCGTCACGTCCACCACCATCGCGTCCGTGTTGCGCGCCACGGTCTCGGCGGTCTTGCGGTTCAAATAGGGATCAACAATGACGACCCGCACCTTGTCGGCTTTCATTCTCTTGATGACTTCGGCCAGATGCGCGGGTGTCGGCGGAATGCCTGGCTTGGGTTCGAGGAACAGATCAATCTTCAATCCGAACCGGTTGCCGAAATAGAGCCATGAGTTGTGATACGCCACAACTTCCCGGCCCCTGAACGGTTCAAGTGTCTTTTGCCATTCCACCAATTTGGCGTCGAGCGCATCAGTGAACTTTTTCAAATTCGCACGATATGCGTCGCAGGATTTTGCGTCCTGCTGGCAAAGGGCATCCGCGATGTGTTGCGCAACGATATTTGCATTGGCCGGGTCAACCATGTAGTGCGGGTTGCCCGCCGCGTGGATGTCGCCTTTGGAACGGTCAAGCGTAGAGGGCACCTCGAGTAATTGGATGCCTTGCGAACACAACACATGTCCTGCCGCACCCGCCGCCAACTTTTCGTTGCGTGACTGGTCGAGCAGGGCCGGCAGCCAGCCGATTTCCAGTTCCGCGCCGCCCTCGATGAGCACGTCCGCGCGGTTCAGCTTCACGATGAAGCTGGGCTTGGCGTCCACGAAATGCGGATCTTCGGTCGGTTTCGCCAGCGTCGTGAGTTCAATTTTATCGCCGCCGATCTCTCGTGCGATGGCGGCGAGGTCCGGTGTCGTGGCCACGACGTTCAGCTTGGCGTGGGCAACCGTCGCCAACGTAATCATTGCAATCAGGTTCAGAAATAATTTTTTCATATGAGTATCATTTGTTTTCTGCGGTTAAAATTTGTGCGCTCCGTGCGCGCCCAGCATGAATTCCACTTGTAGCCATATGGAATACTGGTCGCCGAATAGTTTGCCGTGGTCGTAGTTGCCTTGCAGCCGGATCTTGGAAAATTCGCTCGTAAAAAACGTCAGTGCCGGTGAAATGCGCGTGCGTTCATTGCGGTAAATGTCATCCGGGTTGTAGGCACCCGCGTTGCCGTTGGCGTATTCGCCGCGCAAACCGGCGACCCAGCGTTCCTTGAAACCCCACAAGACCTGCGAGTAAAATCCCCAGTCGTCGAGCGTTTCGGCGGGCAGCGACGTGAACGATGCCGGGGCGTTTGTCAGGTTGGCCGCCGCTTGGAAATTTTGATAGTTCGCCTCGGTCTGCCAGGACACAAACGGAAAGCCCGCGTTCGCCTTTGCCGGTTTCCATTTCCAATACAAGTCCAAACCGTAGATTTCTGTGCGCTTGTCCGAGCCTGTATCATTCGGCCCGAACGCAGCCGAAGCACCGACGACCAGCGTTTGCTCGTCAGTCAGCTCAAACGATGATGTGATGCGCGGCACGAACAGCATGTCGCCCGGCCCGCGCAGGGTGCGGTCAATCGTCTCGCGACCATGCACGCGCGGGATGCCATCAACTGGCTCGCCTTCGTTGCGGAAACTGAAGGCCGTCCCGCCCTGGCCGTTGAAGACACCCAAAAGCGCCTCCGTATAAAACGGCGTCGGCACCAGCCACGAGAGTTGAGCGCCGACGTTGCGCAAGCCGTCAGGACCGAGGGTGCGATTGAGAATGATCGGCTGGTCCACAAATGCCCACTGATGCGGATGCTGCGCATTTTGCCGGCCAAAGGCGGCGAAGAACTGGCCGGCCTTGACCTGCAAATTATCCGGCAGCGAGGTGGTCATCAAATAGGCCTCCTCCAATTCGACCCCTGTCTCGTTATTCTGATCCAGCTTATACACGATGTTGCCGTAGCCTTTGAAATACGGGTCAACAGCACCGTCCACCGCGATTTCCGCGTTGCGCAATGAAAAGCCGTTATTGCTGGGATCGTGGTCGCCCAGTTCCAGTTGCTTCGACGGATCAGCTTCGGTAGAACCGCCGACATCCATCAGCACGTCGAAGCTGATGTTCATGTAGGACGAGCCGGCGCGGGCGATGGTGAGCGGTTGTGCCGGAGACCACGGCTGTTGCAAGGCCGCAGCGGACGCCGCCATTTCCGAGTTGGTTGCTCCCTTCTGACCAAGTTCGGCGGCCAACTGCGCCTCCAGTTTTTTTTGATCGTCGGTTTTCGGAGCCGGCTGTGATTTGGTCAATGCATCCAGCTTTTCGGTGAGGGCGCTGATTTGTTGCTGCTGCGTTTCAATCTGCTGCTGTTGTTGTTTGACGGTTTTCTCAAAACTTTCCTGCAACTGCTGGAACTGTCTTCTCAATTGCTCCACATCATTTGTCTTCTGGGCTTGAACGGTCATCGCGCTCAAGCAAAGGGCAGAGGACAACCCTATAATAAATTTCAGTTTCATATTTTTCTCCAATCTCGACGCACACGTCTTGCGTGAACGTCAATCAACTGCGGAATCACCAACGGAAAAACCAATCAGCCGAGGCTGACCGGACGATTAAGCTTGGGAAGAAAGGACTGCAGGTGGGGCGCGACCGGGTGGAAGATTTTCAATCGCCGTGATGGGAACTGAAAAAATAATGGACGAAGTTGTCTTAATAAATGCCGTCGGAACTATGACCGGAACGTCGCAACTGGCCGAGTCAACCTGGCCGTGTGCGAACAGTGTGACCACGCACGCGTGGCTGGTTTTTTCCGCTTCCTTGTGGATGAGTTCGTGCAATGCCGGCGAGGCCGCCAGCGCATTCAGCAGCAACACCAACGCGACCAGCAACCCGGCCAAAGCCGGTTTGCCAGGCTGGTTGAAAAGAGGTTTTGCGGGTTGCACGACGGGTGGAAATTAGCAAACAACGTGCCGCCCGCAAGCGGGTTTTTGAAACCGACGGTCAAAAACAGCAAACGGCAGCGGAAATACTTGGTCCTAATGGCTCACAACTCCGTCGTCGCCGACGGTTGGGCACGGGTTGAAGCGGATCAGCCCGCCATATCGTCAGCCCGAAGGACTTAGGGTTTGGCAGCCAGGTGGGGCGAAGCCGGTTTATCCTTGCGGATAATTCGCAGGCATTTGTTGAAGAAACTTCCCTGCCCCGCGCCCTCCACGATGGTGCCCAACTCGCCCATGTCCAGCCACACGCCCTTGCAACTGGGGCAGACATCGATCTCCACCGTGCCGCAGGTTTCCGTGGCGAGTTTTTGGCCGCATTTCGGGCAGTGCATCCAGTGCGCTTCCTTGAGCCGGTGCTTCTCGGCCTCCGTTTTTTCCTGCTGCTCCTTTGCCAGCCTGGCCATCCGCTGCTGCATTTCCATCACCCAGATGTGTTCGTCTTCGACTGTGCTTGGTTTCATAGTTTGTTTTTTATTGGTGACACCACGTTGATCAATTGGTTGTTCATCAAGGTCTCAACGCGCGCTGCTTTTGAAAAGACAAATGTCCGGCCGCGCCGGCATTTGCCGGAGCTGCTGGTTTGCTGGAACGTGAGGTTCAATCAAGACTGGAGTTCGGTCGTTGCCGGCGGTTCCGGCAAACGGACGGTTTTATGTCCCGTCTGATCCCGCTCAAAAACCTTGTAAAGCGTGGGCAGCAGGAACAGCGTCAGGAGCGTGGAACTGATCAGCCCGCCGACGACCACGGCGGCAAGCGGCTTCTGGATTTCGCTCCCCGGCCCGGTGGCAAACAGCATCGGCACAAGACCGAGCGCCGCCACGCTGGCGGTGATGAGCACGGGGCGCAACCGCAGCACCGCGCCTTTGATGACAGCGAGTTCAACATTGATTCCCGCCCGGCGCAGTTCGTTGAAATAGCTGACCATCACAATGCCATTGAGCACAGCCACGCCGAACAGCGCGATGAAACCCACGCTGGCGCTCACGCTCATGTTGAAATCGCCAATGACGAGCGCGAGGATGCCGCCGATGAGCGCGAAGGGAATGTTCAGGATGATGAGCAACGCCTGCTTGACCGAATTGAACGAACTGAACAGGAGCAGGAAGATCGCCGCGATGGTGATGGGCACGACGATGCTGAACCGCTTCATCGCCCGCTGCTGGTTCTCGAATTGTCCGCCCCAGGTCATCAAATAGCCCGGCGGCAGTTTCACGGCAGCATCAATTTTCTGCTGCGCCTCCTCCACAAAGCCGCCGATGTCGCGGCCGGTCACATTGCATTCGATGACGATGCGGCGTTGCGCCAGCTCGCGGCTGATTTGCGCCGGACCTTCGGTCACATAGACGTGCGCCAGATGGCCGAGCGGAATGAGTGCGCCTTGCGGTGAAGCGATCAGGATATTGCGGACCGGCCCGACATCATTGCGCGCGGATTCGGGAAAACGCACGGCCAGGCCGAAAACTTTCTGGCCTTCATAAACCTTCGTGGCCTCCTTGCCGCCGATGGCCGTCTCCACGACTTCCTGCACGTCGGCGACGTTGATGCCGTAGCGCGCGAGCTTGTCGCGGTCAATTTCGATTTGCAGATAAGCCAGGCCGCTGACTTTTTCCACGTTCACATCCGCTGCGCCGCGCACATTGCCGAGGACGTGGGCCACCGCTTCGGCCTTGGTTTTAAGAACATCCAGATCGTCGCCAAAAATCTTGATGCCGATGGCAGACTTCACGCCGCTGACCAGTTCGTCCACGCGCAGCGCGATGGGCTGCGAAAAGCTCGACGCCACGCCCGGCAATTCCGCCATGGCCTCGCGCATTTTTTCCACCAGTTCGTCTTTCGTCTTCGCGGTCGTCCATTCCTCGCGCGGCTTCAACGTCACAATCACATCGCTGATCTCCACGCCCATCGGATCGGACGCGATGTCGGCGCGACCCGTCTTGGAAACCACGTCAATGACTTCGGGGAATTGTTTCAGGATCTTTTCGGCCTTCTGCTGCAAGGCCAGCGATTGCGGGAGCGAGATGCTGGGAATGCGGAAGGTTTGCAGGCCGACGCAGCCTTCATCCAGTGTCGGCAAAAATTCCGTGCCGATGCGCGGCACCAGCGCGAGTGCGCCCGCCAGAGCGAGCAACGCCGGGATGACCACGAACCACGGGCGACGCACGCAGGGTTTCAGCAGCACGAGATAGGCGTCTTTCAACCAGCGGATATGAAACGGGTCATGCCCATGGGAAACTTGTTTCAAGAAAACCGTGCAGAGCATCGGCACGAGCGTCAGCGACAGGATCAGCGAGCAGAGCAGCGCAAACGAAATGGTGAACGCCAGCGGGGCGAACATTTTCCCCTCGAACCCTTGCAGCGTGAACAGCGGCAGGAACACCACGATGATGATGAAGATGCCGAACACAATCGGACGGCCCACTTCCTTGGCGGCGTAGAGCACGATTTCCGTTTTGCTGGCGTGCGCATGTTTTTTCGCGGCATCCGGTTTTTCCGTCAGGTGGCGATGGACGTTTTCAACCATCACCACCGCGCCATCCACCATCATGCCGATCCCGATGGCCAGGCCGCCGAGCGACATGAGATTGGCACTGATGCCATACCAGCGCATCATGATGAAGGTGAAGAGCGCGGCCAGCGGCAAAACCAGCGTGACAATGATCGCGCTGCGAATGTCCGCGAGCAGCACGATCAGGATGATCAGGACCAGCACCGCCCCTTCCAGCAGAGCATCGGTCACGGTATGAATCGCCTTCTTCACCAGGTCGGCGCGGTCATAAAACGGCACCAGCTCGACGCCTTTGGGCAGTGCCTTCTGAATCGCAGGCAGCTTTTCCTTCACCGCGTTGACGACCTCGCGCCCGCTCGCGCCTTTGAGCATGAGGACGATTCCCGCCACGGCTTCGCCTTCGCCGTTGGCCGTCACCGCGCCCTGCCGCAATTCCGCGCCGATGACCACGTCCGCCACGTCGCGCACATAGACGGGCGCGTGTTCGTGTGTCGCCACGATGATGTTCTCGATGTCCTTCGTATTTTTGACCAGGCCCAGACCGCGCACGACATATTGTTCCGAGCCGTGCTCGATGAAGTTGCCGCTCGCGTTGGCGTTGTTCTTTTCCAGCGCTTCAAAGACCTGCCGCAGCGTGATGCCGTAGGAAGTCAGCCGGTCGGGCTTGATGAGCACCTGATATTGCTTCACCAGTCCGCCGAAGGAATTCACGTCCGTGACGCCGGGCACGGTGCGCAGGATCGGGCGCACGATGTAATCCTGGATCGTCCGCAGCTCGGTCGCGTCGTATTTCTTGTCCTGGCTGACGAGGGTGTATTGGTAAATCTCGCCCAGGCCGGCGCTGATTGGACCGAGTTGGACTTCGACGCCCGCCGGCAGTTTGTCCCGCGCACCCTGCAACCGCTCGAAGACAAGCTGGCGCGCGAAGTAATCGTTCACGTCGTCCTCGAAAGCGACGGTGATGACGCTCAAACCGATCTTGGAAACCGAGCGCACTTCCGTAAGCTTGGGCAATCCGGCTAGTTCGATCTCAATCGGGCGCGTGACCAGCGTTTCCATGTCGGGTGGCGACATGCCGCCCGCCGTGGCGAGCACTTGCACCTGCACATTGGTCACGTCGGGAAAAGCGTCAATCGGAATCTGCCGGAGCGAGAGCCAGCCGAAGCCGGTAAGGGCGACAGCAGCCAAAATGACCAGCATCCGCTGACGGACGGAGAAATTCAAAATCGCGTTGATCATGGTGTCATTCCTCCCCCAGCTCGCCTTTGAGCATTTCGGATTTCAGAATGAAGCTCCCGTCCGTGACCACGTTTTCGCCAGCCTTTACGCCATCGAGAATCTGCACCCGCCCGGATTGCTCCAAACCCAGCTTCACGATGCGCTTCTCGAATTTATTGCCGTCGAGCGCGACAAACACGATTTGATTTTCACCTTCGGTTTCGAGCGCGCGGTCCGGAATCAGCAGCACGTTGTCGAGCATCGTGGTGACGATCTCCACGTCGGCGAACATCCCCGGCTTCAACCGCCCGTCCGCATTGTCCACGGCGATGCGAGCCTCCACCGTGCGCGAACCGGCCTCCACCTGATTGCCGATCAGCACCATCTTGCCGTGAAACTTCTCGGCGGGATACGCCAGCGTGGCGAAGGCCGCGTCCTGACCGAGCTTCACTAACGCGATATCACGCTCATTCACTTCGGCAATCGCCCAAAGTTGCGCCGGGTCGCTGATGGTGTAGATGACCTTGCCCTTTTCCACGAGTTCGCCGGCCGTGGCGGTGCGCTCGATGATCACGCCGTCAATGGGAGCCTTGAGTTCAAGCGCTCTGCCCAGCAGTTCCGGCGATTCGACGAGCGCCACCACGTCGCCCGCCTTCACGCGGTCGTTCAGGTCGAAGTTGAGTCTGGTCAACCGGCCTTCGAGCGTGGATGTGACCTTCGCCGTTTTATTCAAGTTGGCGCTGATGCGGCCTGCCGCCTTGAGCATCATGCCGAGGCTGCTCAATTGCGCCGGCTCGGTCTTGAGCGTGACGTGTTGCAGGTTCTCCTTGGTCAACGTGACAATGTTCTCGTCGTGCTTGGCTTCGGGCGCGGCTTCGATTTTTTCTTCCGGCTTGCTGCAACCCGCCAGCACGCCAAGCGCGGCGAGAAGAATCAGGGCAATGTTTCGTTTCATCATAAAGGCTTTCATGGTTTTGGAATGTTGGAGTCGAGGGGAACGCCGACGGCGGATTCGAGTTCAGCGCGCGCCCCGGCGGCCGCGGCCAGGCTTTCGTTGTAATCCGCCAGCGTGTCGAAATAAGTGCGCCGGGCGTCGAGATAAATCAGCAGCGTGGTCGCGCTTTGCGCGTAGCTTTTCTCCGCCTGCCCGACCAAAGCGCGGAGGCGATCGCGAAATTCCGGCGTGTAAAGTGCGAGCTGCGAATTTGCCGTAATGAGGTTTTGTTCAGCCGTCGTGACGGCGCGGACGATTTCCAGCCGCAGTCGTTCCGTTTCCGCCATGGCTTTTTGCTGCGCGGCGGTCGCGGTTTGGATTTCACCTTTGCCCCGGTTCCAAAACGGCAACGGCAGGGAAATGCTCAGGCCATAAACTTGTTCTTCTTTGTCGAACTCCACCGCCGGACCGACGGTAAAGTCAGGCCGCCCGCTGAGCTTTGCGGCCCGGACACCAAGCCCGGCCTTTTCGTTTTCAACCGATTGGATTCGCAGCGCCGGATTATTTGTCAGCGCGAAATCCAAAAGGTTCATGCCAGGCAACTGGAAATTTCCGTCCAAAGCTCCAGCCACTCGAATCTGTGCCGTCGGCGGACGACCGGCCATCGCGTTCAACGCGACCTTTGCCGTGGCAATGTGGCCTTGTGACTCGCGCAGCAATTTTTGCGCGGCGATGAAGTCGGCTTCCGCCTTCAGCGATTCAAAGTCAGAGGCGTAGCCGCTTTCCGTCCGTTGGCGCGCGGCTGCGGCAAACACCCGGGCCGATTCGACTTGTTCCTGCCGGAGTCCTTCAATCTGCTGCGCGGCGAGCAGATCGTAATAGGCTTTCCGCACCTGCAACTGGATTTGATAACGCAAACTCTCCAGCGCGATCCGGCTGCCCGCGACGCTCCGTTCCGCCAGGGCTTTCCGCACCGTGCGTTTGCCGGGATACTCGATCACCTGCCCCGCCCCGATGACGCCGTGAAAGTAAGTCTCGCCCGGTTCACCTTCAGGCGAAACGCGCTTGGCACCCGGCGTGAAACTGACTTCGGGATTTTGATACGCCTTGGCAGTGATGGCCTCACCCCGCGCGGCGGCGATGCCCGCTTCGGCCACGCGCAGTTCGGGATTTCGCTGCAAGGCCTCCTCGACCAGCGTGTCGAGCGAGACCCATTGATTTGTTTCTGGCGCGCTTTCCTGCGCGCGCAGCGCCGGCAGCAAAAGCAATCCGACGGCAACCACACAAACTCTTAAAATTCGCTTCATAATAAATTAACTGACTGACTGACCAACCAGCAAAGACACCACGGCGCGAAATCACGCCGGACTATGGGAAGAAAAGCCCTCGGACGAGGACTGGATCAGGAAGCGAACGAGGGCGCGCGCGGCGGGGAGGCCGTGCGGAAGACAAACTGCCAGCAGCGGGGAAGCTCCGGCGGGGCGGCGGTCAGAATGCCGGCGCTGACTTCATCTGGCAACGCGTCTGCAAAATCCAGCACCGGCGTCGGGCAAAGCAGGACAAAGTTGGGGGCCGGGAGCGTCTGGCGGCTCTGGTTGCTCTTGTATTCAGATTTCTCAGCCGCACAGCATCCATCGTCGCCATGATCGGAACCCGGCTCATTATGACAGCCGGTTTCAGTCAGGCAGGCGAGGAATTCAAAGCCCGGAACGGCTTCCAACTGGCAGTGCATGATCACTCCCAGCCAGGCAAAGGCCGAGAACACCATAAAAATGTTTTTTAGTGACCGCACGTCAGTTATTGATGCTCGAACAGCCAAATACGTTCAATCAAATCCCTTTCGCATTTGAACGCCTGCCTGGCATCGGTTTGCCGGCTACCGTCCGCAGCAATTCTTGTATTTCTTGCCGCTGCCGCAAGGGCAGGGGTCGTTGCGGCCAACTTTCGGGCCGGTGCGGACGGGCCGGGCCTTGGCCTGGGCTTCCGCCGCCGCCGCCGCTTCACTGACCACGTCGCTGGCTCTGCCGGTTCCCGTGGTCGTGCCGCTGGAAAACGCGCTGGCGGTCTGGTGCAAAGTCTGTTGCGGGACGTTCTTCAGGAAATTTTCAAACGCCAGCATGGACGACGCGCTGCGGAAGATGTTGTGGCAGATCTCCGTCTTCACGTTGACCATGAGTTCGTCAAAAATCTTGAACGCCTCGGCCTTGTATTCCAGCAGCGGATCGCGCTGGCCATGCGCGCGCAGGCCGATGCTGTGGCGCAGGCTGTCCATCTCGTAAAGATGTTCCTGCCACAGCTTGTCAATCGCGCTCAAGATGGTGAAGCGCTCGACTTCCTTCAGCGCGGCGGGGTTCTCGAAGCTGATCTTGATGTCGTAAGCGTTGCGGATGCGTTCGGAAAGGAACGTGCAGACGGCAAATTGCGCCTCGCTCAAGCCGTCATACAGCGAATCGGCCACGGGCTTTTCCTTGCCGGAATCGGCGGCCTTGAGGATTTCCGCCTCGGGCAGGCCCATCGGGAAGTTCAGGTTGATCCAGTCGGCCAGCGGCCGGACTTTCCATTCGCTGAACTCGGATTCGGCGTTCGTGAATTGCGCGACCTTGTCCACCACAACTTCCTCCATGATGTCCATCAGGCGGTCGCGGACATCTTCGGCATTGATGATTTCGTTGCGGAAACCGTAGATGACGCCGCGCTGCTTGTTCATCACGTCGTCGTATTCGAGAGTGCGTTTGCGCTGCTGGAAGTTGTGGCCTTCCACGCGCTTTTGCGCCTGCTGGATCGAGCGGTTGAGCAGCGGATGCGTCAATTCCTGGCCTTCCTCCAGCCCCATTTTCTCCATCAGCTTCACGATGCGGTCCGAACCGAACAGCCGCATCAAGTCGTCTTCGAGCGAAATGAAAAAGTGCGACGAACCCGGATCGCCCTGGCGCGAGCAGCGTCCGCGCAACTGCCGGTCAATGCGCCGCGATTCGTGGCGTTCCGTGCCGAGGACGTGCAGCCCGCCGACTTCCGTGACGCCCGGACCGAGTTTGATGTCCGTGCCGCGACCGGCCATGTTTGTGGCGATCGTGATCGCGCCGCGCTGTCCGGCGCGAGAGACGATTTCAGCTTCCTGCTGGTGATATTTCGCGTTGAGGACGGAATGGATCAACCCTTCCTTCTTCAGCATCCGCGACAGCATTTCGCTAGTCTCGACGCTGACGGTGCCGACCAGAATCGGGCGGCCCTGCGCATGCATCGCCTTGATTTCGGCGGCGACGGCGTTGAATTTTTCGCGCCGCGTTTTATAGACGGAATCGTGGCCGTCCTTGCGGATGTTCGGCTTGTTGGTCGGAATCGTCAGCACGCCGAGTTTGTAAATGTCGAAAAACTCCGCCGCTTCCGTTTCCGCCGTGCCGGTCATGCCGGCGAGTTTGGCGTAAAGGCGGAAATAATTTTGGATCGTGATTGTCGCGAGCGTCTGGGTTTCGCGTTCGATGGCGACTCCTTCCTTGGCTTCAACGGCCTGATGCAACCCGTCGCTCCAGCGGCGGCCGGGCATGAGCCGGCCCGTGTGCTGGTCCACGATGAGGACTTTGTTTTCCTGCACGACATATTCCACGTCGAGCTGGTAAAGGCTGTAAGCCTTGAGAAGTTGCGAGATGGCGTGCATCTTCTGCGCCTTGGCCTCGAAATCCGCCTGCAACTTCGTTTTCGCCTCCAGGCGTTTGCGCGCGTCGGTTTCCTCGCCCGCGTCAACGTCGTGCAGCAATGTGTTGAGGTCGGGCAGCACAAACGCGTCCGGATCTTTTGGGCTGATGAAATTGCGGCCTTTCTCGGTCAGATCGGCTTCATGGCTTTTTTCGTCAATGGCGAACAGCAGTTCCTCCTTCTCGCGATACAGATCCACTTTCTTCTGGTCCTTGTGCAAGTCCAGCTCCGCCTGGTTCATCAGCTTGAGATATTCCGGGTTCTCCAGAATCTTCATCAACGTCTCGGATTTCGGCTGGCCGGTCTTGACGCGGAACAGCAGCAGGCCGATCTGATGTTCGAGTTCGGCGGCGTTCTGGACATTCGAGCCGTCGGTCGGATTCAGCTTTTTGATGAGCGCCTCGGCCTCGGACAAAAAGCGGTTGCACAATCCCACCTGCGCATGCACGAGCGATTCGACGAGCGGTTTCCACTGCGCGTATTGCTCATCAAACGTGTGAACCGCCGGGCCGCTGATGATGAGCGGCGTGCGCGCCTCATCAATGAGGATCGAGTCCACTTCGTCCACGATGGCGAAATAATGCCCGCGCTGGACCTGTTCCTCCTTGCGCGACGCCATGCCGTTGTCGCGCAGATAATCGAAGCCGAACTCGGCGTTCGTGCCGTAGGTGATGTCGCAGGCATATTGCGCGCGGCGGACCACCGGCGGCTGGTCGTGCAATATGCAGCCGACCGTCAGGCCGAGAAACTTGTAGATCGCGCCCATCCACTCCGCGTCGCGCGAGGCGAGATAATCATTCACCGTCACGACATGGACGCCGCGTCCGGTGAGCGCATTGAGATAAACCGGCATCGTGCTGACAAGCGTTTTGCCTTCGCCGGTGGCCATTTCCGCGATCTTGCCGTTGTGCAAACCGACGCCGCCGATGAGCTGCACGTCGAACGGAATCATTTCCCACCGGAGCGGGTGCTCCCGCACAATGACATCCGCTTTGCGGTCGGTCAGGCGGCGGCAGGCGTTTTTGACCACGGCAAAAGCCTCGGGCAAAATTTCCTCCAGCGCGGCGGCGAGTTCGGCTTTGTCCTCGATTTTGGCCAGCCGTGTTTTCCAGTCGGCGGTTTTCTGGCGGAGTTCGTCGTCGGAAAGTTTCTGCAATCCGGCTTCCAGGTCGTTGATTTCCTTGACGCGCGGCCAGAGTTTTCTGACTTCACGGTCGTTGCGCGACCCGAACAGTTTTTTAATGAGACCAATCATGGTAATTTTTTGAAAACAGGAGGGAAACGCTACGCGAGGAAACGCCATGCGTCAAAACGAATCGCTGCCACGACAGGTCACAAAAAAGAAAAATGCCGCGCGAAGGCAGCGTAAAAACGAAGAGAAAACCTTAACTCTTCGCAAACCATCGCATGTTCGCGCGACATTTTCTAAACCGGATCAGGCGGCGGCCGGCGCCGGCTGGGCAACTGGCCGGAATGTTTCATTGGCATTCGGCGGCGTGGCATCACGGACAACGGTGGCGGCGCGTTTGGCCGCCTCGGAAATCAGCCGGAGATGCGGCAACAGCGCCGGATCTTCGCCGTGCCGGATCAACAGCCGGTCGGCGTAGCCCTGGACAATGGTGAGAATGTTGTTCAATTCATGCGCGACGACCGGGGCAACGTGCCGTGACGGGTCATATTTCGGAGCCAGTTCGCGTGAGTTTCCTTCGCCATTGCCTTCGAGCGTTGAGGCCATTTTTTTGTAAATTGATTCGTAAGACGACATTGCCGTTTGGAAAGCACCTTGTGCGCCAAATTTATGCGGAAAATAAAATTTAACCTTTCCAGCGCTCCGCGCGTCCGCCGCAATCGCGCTGATTTCAAAATTTCAGCGAACAGGACAGATTGCTCCAAAGCAGGACAGCACAACCAGTGGAGAATGCAGAAGGCAGAATGAAGAAACGGAAGGCTGCGAACGCTTCAATCTTGTTTCTTCATTCCACATTCTTCATTCTGCCTTTGTATAAATGAACCTTGCCCTTGACTCCATCGGCCTGATCGCCGGCAGCCGCTCGTTGCCGCTCGATTTTGCGCGGCTGGCCCGCGCCGCCGGCGTGAAGCGCATCGTCGCCACCGCCGTCGAAGGCGAGACCGACCCCGCGCTCGCCGGACTCGTGGACGACATCGTCTGGCTCAAGGTCGGCCAGCTTGGGAAAATGATCTCCACGTTCACCGATCGCGGCGTGAAACAATGCGTCATGGCCGGCCAGGTCGCGCCGAAAAACCTTTTCGACCTGCGCCCGGATTTGCGCGCGATGGGGATTCTGTTCCGCCTCAAGGAAAAGAACGCGCACACGATTTTTGGCGCGATAGCCGGCGAATTGAAAAAGGACGGCGTGGAATTGATCGAGGCGACGCCGTGGCTGGCGCCGCTCATGCCGCAGACGGGTTTCCACCTCGGCGTAAAAATTTCCGATGAGCAGCGTGCGGATGTTGAATTCGGATTTCGCATCGCCAAGGAAACGTCACGCTTGGAGATCGGCCAGACCGTCGTCGTCAAAAATGGCGCCGTGCTGGCCGTCGAAGGATTTGAAGGCACGGACAAATGCCTCGCGCGCGGCGGCGAACTTGCGGGTAAGGACGGCGGCGCGGTGGCCGTGAAAGTCGCCAAACCCGATCACGACATGCGCTTCGACATCCCGTGCATCGGTTCGCAGACGCTGGAGACGTGCGTGGCTTCCGGCGTGGCCGTGCTTGCGCTCGAATCCGGCAAGACGTTGCTGCTGGATCGCGAGGCGTGTGAAGAACTCGCCCGCAAAAATAAAATTTCCATAACCACCCTATCCTGATTCCTAGACCCCAGACCCTGTTTTCCAATGTTAAAATCACACGAACTCCTCGGTTTCATGTCGCCGGAACTGGCGAATGACATTCTCAACTGCACCTTTGAATCCGACAAGCCGACCTACAAGGCCGTGCTGAACGGCATCGCCGAGGCGCGCAAAGTCCGCCCGTTGTTTCTCGAACGCCAGCCGCGCGTCCAGCGTCATGCCCTGATGGTGGCCACCCTGTCGCGTCCCGGCCTGGATCATGTGGCCGGCAACCTCGTCCGCGCCTGGCTCGTGAAAAAACAGAAGTCCCTGCTCGTGGATTTTCTGAACGCGCTCGGCATCGCCAACATCGAAGGCGTGGTGGAAGATGCCGACCTGCCCGCGACCGTGGATGACGCGAAGTTGAAAGCCGCCATTGAAACTCTGCTTGCCAGGCATCCGCCAGAAATCGTGGCCGTTTATCTGAACGCCTTCAACGACATGAACGAAGCGAGCTGGGCGAATCTCAAGTCCATGCTCGAAAGCGATCCACGCCTGCAGCTCGGCGGACATTCTTGAGATGGGCAGGGCAAAATCCTAAAAGCTTTTTAGAACACACAATAATTGGGCGAGGGAAAATTAAAACCGGCGGCGGGAAGTTGCTGCCGGAAAACTGCGGCAATCAGATTGATAAGGCCGGAGATTAAAAGAAAAATTGCAGCAACTTCCCGCCGCCGGTTTTAAATCCGCCTCAAGATTTCTGAAATCGCGTCGCCTGAAACGCCGGGCGTGAACTGAACGTGACGAACCAGGCTGCCGCCTCAAGATTTCTGAAATCGCGTCGCCTGAAACCGTATTTGTTCGTGCCGGTCGCGGAGAAATTAAACCGCCTCAAGATTTCTGAAATCGCGTCGCCTGAAACTGAGATGAATGAATACTTCGACTGGCTGGCAAAACCGCCTCAAGATTTCTGAAATCGCGTCGCCTGAAACGCGTCCGTTGGCGTCTCAACGGGAAAAAGCTGCGCCCGCCTCAAGATTTCTGAAATCGCGTCGCCTGAAACCGTTTCGACTACAAACGCACAAACCACAATCGGCCCGCCTCAAGATTTCTGAAATCGCGTCGCCTGAAACCAGTCGGTGAGGTTCATATTTTAGCAGTAATTTTCCGCCTCAAGATTTCTGAAATCGCGTCGCCTGAAACAGAAAATTTACTCAATAGCCCTGGCTTAATTGAACCGCCTCAAGATTTCTGAAATCGCGTCGCCTGAAACTCTGGCCGATACCACGCTCGGCAAAATTAACAAATCCGCCTCAAGATTTCTGAAATCGCGTCGCCTGAAACCGGATTGATCCTTTCGCCAGGCAGCGCAAACGAACCGCCTCAAGATTTCTGAAATCGCGTCGCCTGAAACGCGGCGGGCGTGCGGCAACTGTTGGTCGCCTACGACCGCCTCAAGATTTCTGAAATCGCGTCGCCTGAAACTTCAAACGCCAGGATTTCGTTCGTCGTCCAGATCCCGCCTCAAGATTTCTGAAATCGCGTCGCCTGAAACGGAGCGGAAAGAAAAACATGAATGGACCAAAAACCCGCCTCAAGATTTCTGAAATCGCGTCGCCTGAAACCGGTATCGTAACTGCATTCGGTGAATGCGCCGTCCCCGCCTCAAGATTTCTGAAATCGCGTCGCCTGAAACATTAAAAGGAAACAGCGTGAATGATGAGTAAACTCCGCCTCAAGATTTCTGAAATCGCGTCGCCTGAAACTCACCTCATCTAACCTGCTATAAATCAGCGGCTGTTTCGCCAGTTTGCGAGTGCAACCGCATTCCAATGGGATTTCGACTTCAATTGTTTTGAAGGCAGTCATTTTACCTGATTTCCAAAGCGATTTCTATTTGCGAGCGTCCGTGGGGGCGAGCGCCAGCACTACCGCGCTCGCTCCTCCCTCGCCGCGTTCAGGCGCAGTCGTCGCGATTTCAAAAAACTTGCCTTTCCAATGGCGGAAGAAAGGTGGTCGGTGGCGGAGTTCGCCGGAAAAAAGGGAAGCAAATTTTGGGTTTGTCCGCAAGGGATGTTTTTCGGCGATAGCCAATAGCCGACAGCCGATTGCCAACCGCTGAAATCAAATGATCGTCACGCGCGAACGCACTTCGTAGGGCAAGCCCATTGCCTCAATGATCAAGCTGGCGTCTTTGGAAGTCGCGCCGAGCGAGACAAACAACACCTGATCTTCGTCGTGTTTGAGCAAGTCCTGAAGCTCGGCCTTCAGTTTCGCCAGCCGTAAATCGTCCAGCGGACATTCAAAAACCGAGTATTGCAGGCGCACGCCAAAGCCTTCAAGCGAGCGTGCCACTTTCCGCAGCCGTTTCGGGTCGCTGATGTCGTAGCTGACGAGATAGCGGAGGCGGCTCATTTTGCGGGGATGGCCGATGGGCGATAGCCAATAGCCGGGGGCAAAACGGCGGCGGCGGATGTGGGCGATTTGCTCATCGGCGATGGGCTATTGTTCCCCCGGCTTTATTTCGCCACGGGCGATGCGGGCTTCGGTTGATTTGTAGAGCGGATGTTCTGGTTTGAGATTGCGCAAAAAATTCACTCGAAAGTCCCTGGCCTTCTCCGCCGCTTCCCGCCTTTCCTTCACCTCGCCGGTCAAATGCCGTTTGCCTTGCACGGGCGAACGGTCAATGGACGCCGTCCACGCCGTGAGCTGGCGGGCGCAGGATTCGGCCATCGCGCGGATTTCCTGCAACCGCCGCACACTGGGTTTGAGTTTTGGCCGGTCCTTGACCACAGCCATCATGGAGCGCACTTCGCCCGCCGAACCGCGCGCGATGGCGAGAAACATGTTCAGTTCGTTCGTCGTCACGCGCTCGAATCCTTCCGCGATGTTGTTGGAAACGGAGAGCGCGGCGCGATCCAGTTGGTTGCGGAAGCCCGGGGTGAGCGGCACGTCCGGTTCGTCCAACAGGTCGAGCACCCGGTTGTAAAGGCGCGCGCCTTCCTGCCACACGGGCAGATCTTCAAACTTTTGATACTTAGGCATGATATTTTCTTTCTATGAGCAGGGTGGTTGCTTGCAATCGCCAACAGCCAACAGCCGATAGCCAAACGTAACCGACGGCGGACAGGAGTTGAAATCGAATTGGCTGTGGATCATTGGTTATTGGTTATCGGCTATGCGCCAGCCGGCTCATCGCGTGGTGAATCCGTGATAGGTCAACGCCTCCCCGCGCACGAACCGCCACAACTGCCGCGCCTGCACCTCCAGCATCCGGCGATACGCCATTTTGTAGCTGAATTCCGGGTGGCTCACTTCTGCGTCCAGCCGCCGAAACCACGCTTCCCAAAATGGCCTCCTGCCTTTGTCCGTCAAAAAGGTTCCGTTCGCGCCGCGCATGAAATCTTCCGGGCCAAGTTCGCCGCGATTGATGAGGCTGATCGCCACGCTGTCAGCCACCAGCGGGCGAAATTCCTCCATCAAATCCAGCGCCAGGGCCGGGCGACCATAGCGCGGCTGGTGCATGAAACCAAGAAACGGATCAAGCCCGACGGAATGACAGACGCCCGTGAGTTCCTTCGCCAGCATCGAATACCCGAGTGAAATCAGGGCGTTCACCGGGTCGCGCGGCGGACGGCGATTGCGCCCGCGCCAGTCAAATTTCCAGTCGTCGCGCTGTTTCAACATGGACTCGAACTGCTCGAAATAAAGCGCCGCCGCGCTGCCTTCAATGCCAAGCAACATTGCCAAGTCACGCGCGGATTCGGTCGCGTCACGAAAGCCCGACATCATGTTCAACACGCGATCCGGCGCGTCGCCGTTGCGCATGAGCATCACGCGCTGGTTGTGAATTTTCGCGCGGATGACTTCGCGCGCGAGTTGCAACCGCACGCCGGGCAATTCAAAAAGCCGATATTGACCGCGCCGGGCATCAACGCCGCTGGCGGGCAAACCACGCAACAAGCCGATGAACCGTCCCGCCGGTGAAAAATACGAAACATCAATGCCGAGTTCCAAACACGTCTCCGCCGCCTGCGCCGTCATCTGCACCGCACCGTAACAATAAATCGCCCGCACCTGCTGGCCGGGCAGCTTGCGCGCGTCCTCGCCCTTGACGCTGACGATCAATTCGTCGCCGCGCTGGCCGATCTGCGCGCCCGCTGTCTGCACCACCAGCACCTCGCCGTCATCGCCGCCGGGGCGGGGCGGTTGTAACGTCGGTTCTTTGTCCGTAGACTCGGCGGCAAAATCCAGCGCCTCCAAAATCTGATTGCGAACCGCGTCTTCCGATTGCGCGATGAAGCCGAATTGAATTTGTCCGTCGGTATCCGCCGCCTTGCGCCGTTTTGCCCACCAAAGCGATTCATTCGGCAGACAGATGGGATACGCGGAGCAATACAGGCAGCGCGCGTCATTCTTCAACGGCGGCGGGCAGCTTCCGCTGCTGGCAACTTGCTTCGCTTCGGCAACGGCCTTCCTGACCTTCTCGAAAAGTTCCTCGCTGAAATCCACCGGCACGCGCCGCTTGTCCGCCGCGTAATAAATCGCGCCGCGAACCGCGTTCACGCCATGCTCGCGCAACAGCAGCGCGTGCGCGGCCACCTGCATGGCGTCCGGCTCTTTCGCCACGCGCTCGCCCTCCGCACCGCGCCGGGCCGCGCCGCGTTTGTAGTCAATGATCTCCGCGCCGTCCGGCCCGCCTTCCACGATGTCCACCACGCCGATGAGACCGAGCGCTTCGCTTTCCAGCCGCAAGCTGCGGAGCTTCGCGCCTTCCGGCAAACCGAGTTCCTTGGGATCGTCCAGCTTGGACGGCGCATCCACGTTGCGATGGACATGACTGCCCGCCACCGTGTCCGCGTTCTCCTGAAAAATGTTTTCAACCCACTGGAAATAAAACAGGCGCGGGCAATAGATGAAGTTGTGCAAGTTGCGCACGCCCATTCTCGGCTGGGCTTCCAACGAACCATCGGTGCGCAACGTGGACTCGCTCATAAAATTTACGCGGCATTTATTTGGGTTTTAGGCGTTGCTGATTTATTTGATTGATTCGATCCCATTGACATTTTTTGACTTCACTCCAAAGAGCCTTGCCGCTGACGAGAGGAAATTGCCTGTCGTTTTCAAGTTGGGCAAATCCCCACGGAATAGAATGGGACAAGTCCGCGAAAAAATTTGGATTCCGATTCGTTGCCGTAATTTCTTTATCTTCCTTCGGCGGCTCAATTTTTACTTTGGCCTTTTCGCCATACTTGCGCTTTTCGCGGGCAAGCATTGTGCCGTCTTTTTCACGCTGCGTTCGCAGGCGCGGATAGATACTCCACAAGCGCGGGTCTGACATTGCGCGCAAGCCAAGATTGATTGCGGCATTGATGTCTGACTGGATTACGGCTGGTTGCAATTTTTCGTGATCCGGCTTGGCAATCTCGTCGCAAATCGGAATGAAAATCGGCCCGCCAGCTTTAGGTGCATACAACGTCCGCCATTTTGGACGTTCACCTTTAACATCCTTGTTTAAGATTTCTAGGTCAGCGAAAAGTTTTTCAATTTGCACCGATTCTTTGAGCGCCTCTTCAGAAAGCGGATGTTGTTCGGGATTTTCCCGGTGGAGTTCAAGACGCTTGAGATGCCATGACCACGGCGATTCCGTTTTCAATCCCGGATGCACTTCCACCGCTCGGAAGCCAGCCACGCCGCTGCGCGAACAAAAGCGCGATGACCAAGCGGCGGGTGTTTCCAGCACGGGAATTCCGAACGGCTCACAAAGTTCCTTCAACTTGTCTCGGATGGCACGGTGACACCATTTCATCAAGCGACTGTTTTCGCGCGGCGCGCGGCCTTGCGATGCGCGGTAGCGAGACAAGTCTTCAATGACGACAAAATCCGCTGGTTCACGGGATTTTTCATAAACACCGTGCTGGTCGCGTTCCGCCCGCAACGCCGCTTTGTTGGCCGGTGGTTTTGCCAGGCGCACGCCCAACGCTTCGGCCAAAATCATGTGCGCCGTCTGATTGACGCGCTGCTTTTTGGTTCGGTCAAGTTTATCGAGCAAGTCGGGACATGGATCGGGAATGGAGTCGTCGCGGCGTTTAAGCGGCGGTTTTCCGGGCTGACGCCGCAACGTCTGGTTAAGAGACTGAAATCGCTTTCGTAATTCTTCAATCTGCTCAATTCGCTCAAGAGAAAGTCCGCGTTGGCCTCGCAGCTTCACGTCCGGCAATTCCGGGCCAGTCATTTCGAGAAGAAAACAATCGGATTTTTGCGGATGTTTTCCCCAATGCCATGAGCGTTTTCGCAGTGGCAGGCAACGGTTCGCAACACTGACCAGCAAATCTGGAAGTTTGTCCAGTAATGGTTGCAATTGGCCTTTCAACTTTACCAGCAACGCTTCACGCTGTTTTTTACGGGCAACCTGAACCAATTCTTTTTGCTGATCATTTTCTGGAACGTCAGTTTCTTTCCCGGCAATTTCCTCAAACGCTTTCTGAATTTGTTTTTCCTTCTTTGAATCGGTGAGGAACCAAAACCAGCGATGTAGCCGGGCGGCTTTGGATTGTGCGCGACGGGCGGCGACGAGCAGCTTGTCATTTTGTTCTGGAAACGACAAAGATTCGCGCCAGTTATCTGGCAACAAATCATTTTCTTTGATTCCGAAATTAGAAAATAATTTGGCGCATTGTTCGGTTTCTTCCGGCGTGGCGGAACGTCCGCGCTCGCCAAACAATTCTTCACGCCAGCCAAATTCAGTTTCGCCCTTTTCTAATTTCGACGGTGCGCGCCATTCCACGCGGTCTTCGCCAGAGAGCCGCAACATTCCAGAGGCGATGAGCGCAGCCCGCCAAGATTTTTTTGCCGCACCTTCGCCAGTCGCGCCGATGATGCGTGACGGTCTTTTGCCAAAATCTTTCTGCGCATTGGCGCTGGCTTGAAGCACAGCGTAAGCTCCCGCGTCGCGTTGGCCTAAATCCACGGAGATACACGAAAACTTGTCCAGTAAATCAAACCACGGCGTCGGCGGTTTTGCGGGTTGCTTCTCGTGCGGCCAACGTAATGTCGCATTGTAAAAATCGTCACCGTCAGGATGAAGATTAAATTGCCGCGCCCACAAATTCGCCTTGCCGATGCCAGCGATAATTTTGTCAGGAATTACTTCGACTGGAAAAGTTAGTTGAATGTTTTGCTCACCGCTTGGTTGTAGCAAGATGCGGCAATTTGAAAAATCTTGAGCGTCATGTTCCGGCAAACCGAGCGCCTTCATCATAGGTTGCAGCCAGTTTGTGGATTCTAAATTCTTGTCGCCATTTGTTCGCAACTCGTCGCGGCGGAGACGTGGCGCGGAATAATGCACGCGGACCAGCGCCGGTTTCAGGCCGTCCGAGGTTTTCAAAACCATTCCTGTCGTGAACGACAAAGTTTCCGCCTCATGTTCTGAACCGAACTTGCCAGCTTTTGGAATGATAAAATAACGAGGCGAATGAACTGCATGTGCGGGTGTGAAACGAATCGGGCGTTCCTTGTCTTGCAATTCAAATTGCAAATCTTTGTATTGCAACCATGCTTCCAAAGGATCGGCGTGGTTGACCTGTGTTCCCTTTTCGCGCCAGATGGGTTGAAATTCGGTTTCAGCAAGTTGCTGATACAAAGCTGCGCTCCCGAAATCATCTCGGTGCTGGCCTTGTTCGGCTTGGACGATCTTCCAAAGTTCGTCGGGAGTTGTTTTTCCTTTTTCGGCGAGCTTGCGCCATTCCTCACGGATTTTTGTCCAGCCGCGCAAAGTTCGTTCTTGAATGGTGTATTCGGTTTTTTCCGAATCGGGGTTTTCAGATTCCGCAAGATAGCCAAGCGTTTCTGTGACCAGCTTTCGCAATAGTGTAATTCGCTTGTCACCCGCAAATGTGAAACTTGGCGTTTCGTCTTCCGTGTCACCGGTGGACACTTTGGATTTCTTTTTTTCAACAAATTTTTCTGCGGACGACCATTTTATCCAACTCGGTTTGGCTGCTGGATCAATCGCGTGAAGTTTTTCCCTTAATTTAGCCGCTGCCGCTTCCCGGCTCAAAGTGTCCTGAAAATATCTATGCGGCGATTTGATGGCTTCAATGAATGCCGCCAGATCGAATTCAAACCAGACAGCATGATTTTCATTGCCAGCTTCTCGAATCAAAACGCAGTTGCTGAAATAATCAAAAACTGGCTGGTCGGCTTTCGTCCGGGCTTCGGCGATAAAATCAGTCCCGATTTCGCGCGGGGCATCTTTTAGTTTTTCTGCTTTCTTCCGCAAACTTTCCGTATTGGTTTTGAACGCTTCCCACGTTTCTGGCGTGGGAAACAATTTGAACACGACCGCCAGAGGATAAGCGCCCTTTGGCTTTCGTCCCAATATCGGAAGTTTCAATTTGTCGCCAAGCCGATCAAGTTGTTTTGAAAATTTGTCGGCAACTCCGGCCAACGCTTTTGATTTTTTGGAAGCGGATTTGAATAAGCGCTCGGCTTCCGCCCGTGCTTCCGCTCCGCTCATGGATTCTTTGGGCATCTGCGTGACAAACCAGCCAAGTTCCAATCTTTCAGCGACGGTGGCGATCTGGCTGGCGGACGCTTCGTGAATTTCTCGGATGATCGTCAGCATCCGACCTTCTTGTTGTTGCGTGATATTTTTTGGCGTGGCATCCAGTTTGCCATGAGCGGTGCAAAACCACCGTAATCGAGAAACACAACACTGGTTCAAGTCCAACTCGTCTGCTTCTTCAAGAAGCTGCAACAATGCTTTGGCGAGAGCTTCGGGTGGAGCAGGAGATTTTTTGAGCAACGATTTTGCCCCCGCATTGAAAACTTTTTCCGCATCAGTTCCAGCCGCATCAACTTTAAGCCAATCGGCCAAACGTTTGTGTGGCCCATCAAAGTCAATTGCCTTGCGACGTGCCTTCACCCACGACTTCAAAACTTCCGCACGCCATTCGAGCATGGCTTTCCCTTTTGGTGAATCTGATTTGAGACCAGCCGCCATTGCAGCCAACGCGAGCGTATAATAATTCACCGCGTCCTGAAAAAGTTCGTGGTGCTGCCAGAGGGCGGCTTCTCCGGCGTCGAGTTTTTTCCACTGGGGTTTTTGAGGTCGACACCTCACCTCGTTCCTCTCCCCGTTCGAGGCGGAGAGGATGTGGGGAGCGGGGATTTCCACGGCAGTCACCTTGCCTTGATAGATGCGGTTCATAATTTTTGACCCATGAAACTCCTTGGGTTGGAAAGTTCTAGCGCGTATCTCCTGCAATTGCCAGACGATATTTGAAGAAACGTGCGGACACGCCGCGTTAAAAAGCGTTTCTTAACCAGCGCCGCCACGCGAAAGTTTGGCGGCGCTGCTTTTTATCCAAGTGATGGCTCTTTCTTGTCTTGCCTGCCGTCTGAAAAATTTCTCGCCCTGCCGCACCCGGTTGTTATTCTGCCCGGACGTTTAATTATGGAACCCCAAGCTGACATTGCACTCATCGGTCTGGCCGTCATGGGCCAGAATCTCATCCTCAACATGAACGACCACGGCTTCACCGTCGTCGCTTACAACCGCACCACGGAAAAGGTGGACCAGTTCCTCGCGAACGAAGCCAAGGGCACGAAAGTGCTGGGCGCACATTCGATCGAAGAAATGGTTTCCAAGCTCAAGTCGCCGCGCCGCGTGATGATGCTCGTCAAGGCGGGCAAGCCCGTGGACGAATTCATCGAGCAGCTCGTGCCGCATCTTTCGCCCGGCGACATCATCATTGACGGCGGCAATTCACTTTTTGATGACACCAGCCGCCGCGTGAAATACTGCGAGAGCAAAGGGCTGCTCTATGTCGGCACTGGCGTGAGCGGCGGCGAAGAAGGCGCGCGCAAAGGCCCGAGCATCATGCCCGGCGGTTCGCCCGCCGCGTGGCCGTTCGTGAAGGAAATTTTCCAGGGCGTCTCCGCCAAAGTGGAAGGCAATGTTCCCTGCTGCGACTGGGTGGGTGAAGGCGGCGCGGGTCATTATGTGAAGATGGTTCACAACGGCATCGAATACGGCGACATGCAGTTGATCTGCGAAGCCTACAACATCATGAAGCACGGCCTCGGCATGAGCGCTGATGAGATGCACACCGTCCTTGCCGAATGGAACACGGGCGAACTGGATTCCTACCTGATTGAAATCTCGCGTGACATTCTGGCGTTCAAGGACGCCGACGGTTTGCCGCTGGTGGACAAGATTCTCGACACCGCCGGACAAAAGGGCACCGGCAAGTGGACGGTCATCAATTCGCAGGACCTCGGCATTCCGATCACGCTGATGGCCGAAGCGGTTTTCTCCCGCTGCATCTCCGCGTTGAAGGAAGAACGCGTGAAGGCCGCGCGCAAATTGAAAGGCCCGCGCCCGGCGCTCACGAGCATCGCCGCGAATCCCGAAAAGAAAAAAAAGTTCATTGCCGACATCCGCGACGCGCTTTACGCCTCGAAAATCGTCAGCTACGCGCAGGGTTACATGCTCATGCGCGCGGCGGCGGCGGAATACAAATGGAACCTGAACTACGGCGGCATCGCGCTGATGTGGCGCGGCGGCTGCATCATCCGCTCGCGTTTCCTCGGCAAGATCAAGGAAGCCTACGACAATAATCCGAAGCTCACGAACCTGCTGCTTGACGATTATTTCCGGGGCGAAATCAAGCGCTCGCAGAAAGGCTGGCGCAACATCGTTGCGACGGCGGCAAAGAAGGGGATTCCCGTTCCCGCGTTCAGCACGGCGCTGGCGTTCTTCGACCAGTATCGTTCCGCCGTGCTGCCTGCGAATCTGTTGCAGGCGCAGCGCGATTACTTTGGCGCGCACACTTACGAACGCGTGGACAAACCGCGCGGCGAATTCTTCCACACGAACTGGACCGGTCGCGGCGGCACGACGAGCAGCAGCACTTACAACGTGTAAGGTTGTAGCGTCGGCGCTGTGCGCCGAAGAATCGAGCCACAGGCTCGACACTACAAAAGATTCAAGGCGCGGGCTTCGGCCCGCGCTTTTTGTTTTGCCGGGCGGACATCGCCGGATTGACGGGCGGGCCGGTTCGTGACGACAATCAGCCATGTTACTTCGACGGACGATGGGGCGGGTCTGCGTCGCGCTGGCGGCGGGGCTTTTCATCGTCGGCTTGTGGCCGTTTTCTTTTCGTCCCGTCAACCACGCCGGCTGGCTGCCGGATCGTGACGGACTTCATTTCAAACCTGACGGGATCGCCTACGATTTGGAGTTGTTGCCCGTGCCTGCGATGACGAGTCTGTCGGATCAACCAGCGGCGTTCTCGGTGGAGCTTTGGGTGAAACCGGATCTGGAGCCGGATGACAACGTGTTCCACATCCTCACGATGGACGACGGGCACCGGCCCTCAAATCTGGTTCTTTGCCAGTGGGAGTCGGAATTGTTGCTGCGCACCCGGGAGGACGGCAGCAAGCGGGGATTTCGCGAGGTGGGCGGGAGAGGGATGTTGCAGATGCAAAAGGAGCGGTTCCTCACAGTCACTGCTGACCCTTCGGGAACGGTCTTTTACGCGGATGGAATCCAGATGGCGGACATGCCCCGCCAGATGCCACCGGCCTGCGGTCTGGGCGGACGATTGATCCTTGGGAATGCGGCCGAGGGGAAACATCCGTGGACCGGGCAGTTGTTCGGGCTGGCAATCTTCAGCCGTGCCCTCACCGCCGCCGAGGTGGCGCAACATCACGCGGCTTGGACCAATAATCATGCGGGTTCTCTGACCAATGAGGCCGGTTTGACGGCGCTTTATCTTTTTGACGAACGGAACGGGTCGTGGGCGGAGGACAAATCTCCGAACCGGCATCGGATATTCATTCCTCCGCGTTACGAAGTGCTGCGCAAGATTGTGCTGTCAGCGCCGTGGGACGATTTCCAATTTGGCGGAGCTGAACTGGACGATGTGGTGATCAACATCCTCGGCTTCGTGCCGTTCGGCTTCTGCGTTTTTCGTTTCCGGCGGATGACGGTGAAAGAACATCCGCTCAAAAGCGTCTTGTTCGCGGTGGCCGTTGGCGCGGTGGTGAGCCTCTCGATCGAATTGATCCAGGTCTGGCTGCCAGGCCGGTCGTCTTCCAGCACCGATCTGCTGTGCAACATCGTCGGAACACTCATCGGTGCGCTCCTGGCCGGGCATATGTTTGCACCCGTAGAACGCCGGACGGACAGCGGGCCGGGATCAGATAATTCCGCAACATCGCCGGATTGACGCGCCCACCGGTTTGTGACGACAATCCGTCATGGCAAAACCTGAATTGCAGATTGAAAAACTCACCACCGGCAGCGGCGCAGCCCCGAAAAAAGGCGACACCGTGACCGTTCATTACACCGGCATGTTCACCGACGGCAAAAAGTTCGACAGCTCCGTGGATCGCGACGAGCCGTTCGCGTTCGTGCTTGGCGGCGGACAAGTTATCGCCGGCTGGGATCTCGGCGTCGCCACCATGAAGATCGGCGACAAGGTGAAGATGACCATCCCGCCCGAACTCGCCTACGGTCGCGACGGCTACCCCGGCGCGATCCCGCCCAATGCCACGTTGGTTTTCGAGGTCGAACTGCTGGGCATCAACTGATTCCGCCCAACAAACGACGGATCAATCGCATGTTTTTTTGCGCTCGCAGGCGATGCTTGATTTGTTTAATCTCACGACGCCTTGAGGCAAATTCCAACTTATGAAAAAATATCTCGTTGAATTCATCGGCACCTTCTTTCTCGTCCTCACCGTCGGCATGACGGTCATTGATCCTGTCGTAGCGGTTGGTTTTGCTCCGCTGGCCATCGGCTCGGCGCTGATGATCATGGTTTATGCGGGTGGGCATGTCTCCGGCGGACATTATAATCCCGCCGTGACGATTGCCGCGTGGCTGCGTGGACGTTGTGCCACTGCAGATGTGCCGGCTTACCTCGTCGCGCAGGTTCTCGGCGCGGCGGCGGCGTCATTTATCACGCTGTATCTCAAAAGTGATCCGACGGTGACACCTAAAGAAATTGTTTTTGTTCCTGCGCTCATCGCCGAACTGATCGGCACCTTTGCCCTCTGCTACGTCGTGCTGAACACAGCCACGGCCAAGGCCACGGCGGGCAATTCCAACTACGGCCTCGCCATCGGCTTCACCGTGACGGTGATGGCCTACGCGCTTAGCGGCATTTCCGGCGGTGCGTTCAATCCGGCGGTCGCGGTCGGCGGCACCCTCATGCATCTGGTCAAGGTGTCGAACCTCTGGGTTTATCTCGTCGCCAATTTCGGTGCAGGGGCGCTGGCCGCGCTGACGTTCAAGTTTACCCACCCGGACGATAAATAATTTCGAGGTGGCGACGCCCCCGTCGCCAAATTTTCTAACAACGTGCCGCCTGCGACCTTTCTCCGCGAAACGTCCGGCGGCACTTTGCTTTCCGTGAAGCTCCAGCCGCGCGCTTCTAAAAATGAAATTTGTGCTCCATTAGGCGATGAGTTGAAAATCAAAGTCACCGCGCCGCCCGTGGATGCGGCCGCCAATCAGGCGCTCGTTGAATTTCTGGCGGAGAAGCTGGATTGCCCGCGCGGCAAGGTGGAATTGGTGCGTGGCCACGCTTCGCGGCATAAAACCGTCCTGCTTCACGGCTTCAAGCCGGTGGAAATCCTGCAAAGACTTTCACTTGGCAAGTAATGGTTGGTCTTCGGCAAGATACAGGCGGTCAATCCCTGTCCGTAAGCTAAAGTGACACTGCGATTGTTTCCGTTGGAAACCCCGCTGGGTGCAGCTTCGAGTTCATCCGTCTGGCAAATCCTGTGTTCAACGCAGCCGCTCCGGTTGTCGGGCGGAAATTTTCAGCTCAATTTTATCATGTCACATCCTCAAATCATCCAGGGCGGAATGGGCGCGGGCGTCTCTGATTGGCGTCTGGCCCGCGCGGTTTCACTGGCAGGCCAGCTCGGCGTCGTTTCCGGCACCGCCCTCGCCACGATTCTCGTCCGGCGGCTGCAAACCGGCGATGCCGACGGCCAGATGCGCCGCGCGCTCGGACAATTCCCCATGCCCGGCGTCGCGGCCAAAATTCTCGCGGACTATTTCATTCCCGGTGGCAAGCCCGCCAACGCGCCTTTCAAACTCACGCCGTTGCCCGGCCTGGATCCCGGCCCGGATTATGTGGCGCTGACCGTCGCGGCCAATTTCGTGGAAGTATTTTTGGCCAAGGAAGGTCACGGCGGTTTGGTTGGCATCAACTTTCTGGAAAAGATCCAGTTTCCCACGCTGCCATCAATCTTCGGCGCGATGCTTGCGGGCGTGGATTATGTGCTGATGGGCGCGGGCATTCCGCGCGCCATCCCCGGCGTGCTCGACCGGCTGGCGCGCGGCGAAACCGTCGGGCTGAAAATGGACATCGAAGGCGGACTGGCCGGCGAAGAAATTCATTCCACGTTTGACCCGGCGGCATTTTGTGGCGGCAGCGCCCCGTTGCTGAAGCGTCCGTATTTTCTTGGCATTGTCGCCTCGGCCACGCTGGCAATCACGCTTGCGCGTAAATCCAGCGGCCAGGTCAACGGGTTTATTGTCGAAGGCGAAACCGCCGGCGGCCACAACGCGCCACCACGCGGCGCGCTCCAATTGAACGCCCTGGGCGAACCGGTTTACGGGACACGCGACGTGGTGGAACTTGAAAAAATCCGCGCCTTGGAATTGCCGTTCTGGCTCGCCGGCTCCTACGGCAGTCCTGGCAAGCTCGCCGAAGCCTTGCGCCTCGGCGCCGCCGGCATCCAGGTCGGCACCGCATTTGCGTTCTGCGAGGAATCCGGCATCCGCCCTGACATCAAGCAGCAGGTTTTTCAATTGAGCCGCGCAGGCAGGCTCCGCGTGTTCACCGATCCGCTCGCGTCGCCCACCGGTTTTCCGTTCAAGGTCGTGCAACTGCCCGGCACGTTGTCGGACGACAGATCATCTGCGCCACGGAACCGCCGCTGCGATCTCGGCTTTCTCCGGCACGCCTATCGCAAGGATGACGGCACGCCCGGCTATCGCTGTCCCGCCGAGCCGGTGGATGATTTTATCCGCAAAGGCGGCACGCTGGAGGAAACCATCGGACGCGAATGTGTCTGCAACGGGCTGATGGCAACCATCGGCCTCGCCCAGATGAATTCGGAAAATGGATTGAGCCTGCCGCTCGTCACCGCCGGCAATGAAGCCGCGCACATCGCGCGATTTCTGAAGCCGGGACGCGATTCCTACTCCGCCGCCGAAGTCGTCCGGCTCCTGCTGGGCAAGGCGGAAAAATTTGTCGCGCCGCTTGCGTGAAACCCCAGCCGCGCCTCCGGCGTTGAAGGTTAGGCGGGCATTTTGAAATTTGTCCTAAATTTCCTGTCACCTCTTCGCGCTTTTCAGCCACTTATGCGACGTTATGATGACAGCAAACATTATGTCGGTCGCAGTCAACAACGACGCGGAACTGGTCAACGGAACCCTTGCAGGCAATCGCGACGCCTTCAGCCAGATTGTTTCCCGCTATCAATCGCTCGTCTGCTCGCTGGCCTACAGCGCCACCGGCAGCCTTGGCCAGAGCGAGGATCTGGCGCAGGAAACATTCATCACCGCCTGGAAACATCTCGGGCATCTGCGCGAACGCGACAAGCTTCGCTCGTGGCTCTGCGGCATCGCGCGCAACCGCATCAACAATTTTCTCCGCCGCGAAGGCCGCGAACCCATCCGTGAGGCCGAGCCGCTGGAAAATGTTTCCGAATCGCGCTCGCCCGAACCGCTGCCTGCCGAACAGACCATCAGCAACGAAGAGCAGGCAATCCTCTGGCGCTCGCTTGTCCACATCCGCATTGGCGACCGCTTTGACGTTTTACGAAAACCGGTGACTGCCTGGATTGCCGTCGGGAACTACGCCGTCGGCGGACTGTTCGCATTCGGCGGCGTGGCCATCGCGCCATTCTGCATCGGCGGTTTGACCATCGGCCTGCTGCCGTTCGGTGGGCTGGCCTTGGGAATCATGCCGCTCGGCGGGCTGGCGCTGGGTGTTCTGGCCTTCGGCGGAGTTGTCATCGGCTGGCAGGCGATTGGCGGCTGTGCGATTGCCTGGAAAGCAGCGGTGGGCGGCGTGGCCATCGCGCATGACTTCGCCCTCGGCGGCATCGCCAGCGCCGCGCAGGCCAACAACAGCCTCGCCGAACAATTCATCAAACCAAACCTGTTTTTCCGGTCCGTCATGGCCATGAACCGGCACTGGGTCTGGATGAATTTCATCTGGATTGTTCCCCTGTTTATCCAGTGGCGGGTGGTTGCCCGAAGCAGGGCCGCACAAAAATGAATCCACATATTCATTGAACTGGGGCTTGATTTCCTGTTGCATTGGCACCACAACCACCATGAATAAAAACCTTCTCCCGGTCGCCACCTTGCTGGCCTTGAGCCTGGCTTGGGTGGGTTGCAACAAATCCGGCAAGCTGGCCGAGCCCTCCACCTTCACGACGCCCAGCGGTCCGGTGGAGTTGAAATTGAAATGGCCGAAGGGCGAACGCGTCGTGCAGGACATGGATCTGAAACAAAACATGGAGTTCACCATCCCCGGCCAGCCCGCGCCCGTGAAGCAGGACATGACCATGGGGCAGGAATACGGGCTTACCGTGTTGAGCGAATCTCCCGACGGCGGCCATGAAGTGGAGATGGAATTTCTCAACGCCCGGATGGGCTCGACGATGGGAGGCAAGACCCTGCTGAATTACGATTCCTCCAAATCATCATCGGCGGACAAGACGAATCCGGTCGCCGCCATTTTTGGGAAAATCGTCGGCTCCAAAATCCGGTTTTTCCTGAATGCCAGCAACGAGGTTGATCGGATTGAAGGTGTGGATGCGCTGGTGGACCGGCTGACTTCTGGCGGGCAGGCAGATGCGCTCACACCCATCAAAAGCATGTTTAACGAGGGCTATTTTAAGCAGATGATGAGCGCGAACCGTTTTATGCCGCACAAAGCGGTGCAACCGGGCGACACCTGGCCGGTTCAGATTGAATTTCCGATGGGAGCCATGGGCACCATGGTGATGAATTACACCTTCACCTTTGAAAGCTGGCAGATGCACGGGAAACGCAACTGCGCGCGCCTGGAATTTCAGGGAACCATCACGACCAAACCCGATCCCAATTCAAAACCAGCCGGGATGTCCATGTCCATCCTTGACGGCAACACGTCGGGCGTGTCCTGGTTCGATCCGGAAATCGGAAAAACCATTGATACCAGAATGAATCAAGACATGAAAATGGTCATCAAGATGCCCATGAATCCGCGCGCCAAACCGGATGCCGCCGGCCAGATGCAAAGCATGACCAACCAGATGAATCAGGCCATCACCATAAAACTGGTTTCAGTGAAGTGACTGGGCTGGCCGGCTGGATTTGTTCCGCCAGTTCCTCCGCCGGATACGTCCAGATTTCTGCGAGCGTCGGATGATAATGCGGCATCGCCGCGAGTTCGTGAACGGTCATGCGCCTGGCCATCGCCGCGACGATTTCATGGATGAGTTCGCCGCCGACCGGCCCGACGCACGCGCCGCCGAGAATTTCCCCGTTCTTCGGATTCGCCAGCAGTTTCACGAAGCCGTCCTTCGCCTCCATGATGAGCGATTTGCCATGGTCATTGAACGGATAGCTCGCTGCGAGGAACGGAATCTTGCGCGCCGCCGCCGCCTTTTCCGTCAGGCCGACGAACGCCACCTGTGGCCCGGTGAACACGACGGAAATCAGCAGCCGATGATCCATCCGGCGCTGTGATTTTGGATTCGCAATGTTGTGCGCCCCGATTTCGCCCTGCGTCACGGCGATGTGGACGATCTCATGCGGCCCGGTGCAATCGCCCGCCGCGAAGATGTGCTGCGCGCTCGTCTGCATTTTGTTGTTTGTGACGATGCGGCCATTTTCAGTTTTCACGCCCGCATTTTCCAAATCCAGCGAAGCCGTGTTTGGAATCCTGCCCAGCGCGAACAAGATTTCTTCGGCGGAAGCAGAAACGCGCCTTCCATTTTGCTCAAACGAAACTGTTTTCAATTTCCCTTTCCGCTTCGCGTCCAAAAGTTTTGTGTTTGTGAAAATTTTAATTCCTTCGCGGCGGAAAACTTTCTCGATTTCAATCCCGGCATCGGCGTCGAACTCCTTCAAAATATGTCCGCTGCGCTGGACGAGCGTGACCTGGACACCGAACCGCGCGAAGAACTGCGCGAACTCGCACGCAATCGCTCCGCCGCCAAGGACGATGAGCGACTTGGGCAGGTTCTTCAGCGCCACCGCGTCGTCGCTCGTGATAAAGCCGACGTCATCCAAGGCGGGCAGGGGAGACGGCGCAACGCTGGAACCGGTGGCGATGACGAAATGTTTCGCGGTAATACGTTGCAGCGTCGAGCCTCCGGCTCGATTTATTTCGGCCAAAGGCCGAAGGCTACAATTCAGTTCGACCGTATGCGCATCTGCAAAACTTGCATTGGCGCGGATGAATTTGAATTTGCCGGCGTTGAGCTGTTGCGCGCGGAAGCCGGCAAAATCCTTGATCTGCGCATTTTTCCGCGCCATGACTTTGGCAAAATCAAAAGTCACTTTCCCGGCGCGCACGCCCCATGTTTCCGCGTGTTCGGCGAGATGTTTCACTTCCGCCGCGTAGAGCATGGCCTTGGTCGGCATGCAGCCGCGCAGGATGCACAGCCCGCCGATTTCGCGTCCGCCCTCGATGACGACGGTTTTCAAACCTGCGTCCGCCGCCGTGCGCGCCGCCGCGTAACCGCCGCTGCCGCCGCCAAGAACCGCCACGTCAAAATCATATCGCTTCATGCGGAAGAAGATGGAAGCGCGGGGCGGAAATGCAAATTTCAAATTTGAAATTATCCGCCGCCTGTTGGATGATTCGCCCATGAGCGAAATCATCTATCCCCGCAGCCCGCGCGAGACCATGGACGGCTGGAGCTACCTGCCGCGTTACGTTGACAAGATCCGCCTGCACCTCGCCGGCAAGCTCCACGCTGATTACACCGACAATCTCGGCAAAGGCTTTGATGGTTTCTGGCTCAAGGCCGCCGGCGTGACGCATGAACAATTCGTCGAAGTCGTGAAAAATTCCGTCACCGACGGCGAAGTGTGCGACTGGGTGCGCCGCAACGTGAAAAAATCCCCCGCCGAAAAGGCCGCGCACTGGCAGGATGTCTTAAGCCGTCCGCTGGCTCATGACCCGGCAGCCGTGGCGCGATTCAAAATGCGCAAGGAACAGTCCGGGTTAACCCATCGCGACGATATTCAGTGTTTTGTGGATTACATTGACGCGGATGAAAGGCGGATTTAACTCGTGTTAGCCGGCGAAGGGATGCAGCCCGTTTTTTCATCCGTCGGTCCACGGCTTTCAACGCAAATTACTTCGCCGACTTCGCGTCCTTTCCACCTTCGCTTTGGCGCGACGAGCGCGCGACATTCCGCTTTTGCATCCGCCTAAACAAGGTTAGCTTTTCTCCATGCCAGTTCCGGTGATCAACATTGCCGCCATGCGCGAATGGGAACGCGCCACCTGGGCCACCGGCCAGATCGAAGCCGAGGTCATCCGTCGCGTCGGCCAGCAAATCGCCCAGCTGGCCCGCAGCCTCACGCGCTCCGGCGATCTTATTTTGATTCTGGCCGGCAAAGGACACAACGGCGATGACGCCCGCGCCGCCAGGGAATGTCTTGCCGACCGCAAAGTTGCCTTGCTCAACGTGACGGATCCAAAAACGGCCCTGGCGGAATTTCAACGCAGCGCAGCCGTCCCGCCTGCTTTGATCATTGACGGCTTGTTCGGCATCGGCCTGACCCGCGTGCTGGACGACGGCTGGAAAAAATTCATCGCCGCCGTCAACGCCACGAAAATTCCCGTGCTGGCCGTGGACGTGCCGTCCGGCCTCAACGCAGACACCGGCGAGCATTTCGGCGCGGCGATTGAAGCCGCCGTCACGCTCACCGTCGGCGCGCCGAAAACAGGAATGCTCGCGCCGCAAGCGCGGGCGTTCGTTGGACGGCTTGAAGCCGCCGCCGCCGTGGGCTTGGTTTCTTGTCCGCATCAGTCCGAATTGAACTGGACGTTGCCCGAAGATTTTCAAAATTTCCCTCCGGCGCGTCCGGTGGGGAATCACAAAGGCGATTTCGGCCATGTGACGATTGTCGCGGGCAGCCTTGGTTTTCACGGGGCCGCAGTATTGGCGGCGCGTGCCGCGCAACGAGCGCAGCCCGGACGCATCACGCTGCTCACGGATGAAAGAGTGCATGGCGCGGTCGCATCGCAATTGCAGGCCGTGATGGTCAATCTTTGGAAACCAAAACAGGAATTTCCCGATTCAACCAGCGCCATTTTGATCGGCCCCGGCCTGGCCGCACCGGGAGTCGCCGGAAAATTGAAGGCTGTCACGCAGCGGTTCTGGCGCGATTCAGATTTGCCGGTGATCGTGGACGCAAGCGCGCTTGACTGGCTGCCGCCGGGAGAATTTCGAAAAAATGCCGTCCGCGTGGTCACGCCGCATCCCGGCGAAGCGGCGAGGCTCTTGAAAACAACGGCGCAAACAGCGCAGGCAAACCGCGTGAAATCGTTGCGCGAGATTTCAAAGCGCCTCGGCAATTGCTGGGTCGTGTTGAAAGGTCATCAAACACTGGTTGGCCGGAGCAGGGGAGAGATTTTCATGAATCCGTCCGGCAATCCGCATCTGGCGCAAGGCGGCAGCGGCGATGTGCTGGCGGGTTTCATGGCGGGGCTGCTCGCGCAGCCGGGATTGTCAGTGGACGCTGGAAAAACCATTCGCTACGCCGTCTGGCAGCACGGCGCGGCAGCGGATGCGTTGCAGGCGGAATCGTCGAACTGGGTCATCGAGGAACTGGCCGGGAAAATCGGCGGAGCGCGGCGGTGAGAAGCCGGCGAAAGAAAACTGGCGGAGAGAGTGAGATTTGAACTCACGGTAGTGTTACCTACGCACGCTTTCCAGGCGTGTGCCTTAAACCACTCAGCCATCTCTCCACCAAGGATGCCAATGTGACCGAGCGCGCCGCGATTTTCAATTCAAAACTCCGCGACTTGCTGACGTTCCCGCTTTCCGGCACACTCTCCGTCCGATGAAAAAGAAATCCGCCGCCAACAAAGCAATCAACATGCGTCCATTCTCCGGCATCCTGGTTGACGGCCCTGAACGCGCCGCCGCCCGCGCCATGCTTTATCCCGTCGGCTTCACCGAGGAAGATTTTAAGAAGCCCATCATCGGCATCGCCTCCACCTGGAGCAACGTCACGCCGTGCAACATGCACATTGATAAACTCGCGCTCGAATCCGAGAAGGGCGTGAACGAAGCAGGCGGCAAGGCGATTGTTTTCAACACCATCACCATCTCCGACGGCATCTCGATGGGCAGCGAAGGCATGAAGTATTCGCTCGTCTCGCGCGAAGTCATTGCCGACTCCATCGAAACCGTCGTCGGCTGCGGCGGCATGGACGGCTACGTGGCCATCGGCGGTTGCGACAAAAACATGCCCGGCGCGATGATCTGCATCGCCCGCATGAATCGCCCTGCCGTGTTCGTCTATGGTGGAACGATTCTTCCCGGCTGCCTGACTGCGGCCACTGCGCCCGCCAATTCGCCCAACAAGGGCAAAGACCTCGACGTCGTTTCCGTGTTCGAAGCCATCGGCCAGCACGCCGCCGGCAAGATCAGCGACGACGAATTGCACGCCGTGGAATCTTGCGCCATTCCCGGCCCGGGCTCATGCGGCGGCATGTATACCGCCAACACCATGGCCAGCGCGATTGAAGCGCTCGGCATGAGCCTGCCCAACAGCTCCGCGCAAAACGCCATTTCCCCCGCGAAGCTCGACGATTGCCGCCGCGCCGGTGCGGCCGTCGTGAACATGTTGAAGCAAGGCATCAAGCCGCTCGACATCCTCACGAAGAAAGCCTTTGAGAACGCCATCACCGTCGTCATCGCGCTCGGTGGTTCGACCAATGCCGTGTTGCACCTGCTCGCCATCGCGCACGCCGCGAACGTGAAGCTGACCATTGATGACTTCACGCGCATCGGCAAACGCGTGCCCGTGCTTGCCGATCTCAAGCCCAGCGGCAAGTTCAGCATGAGCGCGCTCGTCGCCATTGGCGGCATCCGTCCGCTCATGAAGACGCTGCTCGACGCCGGCCTCCTCCACGGCGATTGCCTCACCGTCACCGGCGAGACCATGGCCGAAACCCTCGCCAACGTGAAACAGTATCCGCAGGGCCAGACCATCATCCGCCCGCTAGATCAACCGATCAAAAAGGACAGCCACCTCGTCATCTTTTACGGCAACCTCGCCCCCGAAGGCGCGGTCGGAAAAATTTCCGGCAAGGAAGGCCTGCGTTTCGAAGGCAAAGCCATCGTGTTCGAAGGCGAAGAAAAGGCGTTGCAAGCCATCCTCAAAGGCACGGTCAAGAAAGGCCACGTCGTCGTGGTGCGCAGCGAAGGACCGAAGGGCGGACCGGGCATGCGCGAAATGCTGTCGCCCACCAGCGCCATCATGGGCCGCGGCCTCGGCAAAGACGTCGCGCTCATCACCGACGGACGCTTCAGCGGCGGCAGCCACGGCTTCGTGGTCGGCCACGTCACGCCCGAAGCCTACGTGGGCGGCGCGATCGCCCTCGTGAAGAACGGCGACCCCATCATCATTGACGCCGAGAAACGGCAGATGACCTTGGGCATCAGCGCCGCCGAATTGAAGAAGCGCAAAAAGGCGTGGAATAAACCCGCGCCCCGCTACAACCGTGGCGTGTTGGCGAAATACGCCGCCCACGTCACCAGTGCCTCGCTCGGTGCGGTGACGGATGACGACTTGAAGTTGTAAGTGTTTGAAAATTGGATTATTGAAAAGACATGACTGCTGCCACGGCATTGCAAAAGCAGATTGAACGCTACCGCCAGATGACCGGCGAACAGCGGCTTAAGATTGCTTTGGATTTGCACGAAATGTCCTGCAACATCGCGCGTGCGGGAATTCGTCGGCAACATCCAGACGCGAACGAAGCTGAAGTTGAAAATTTTCTTCACGTCCGCCTCAAACTTGCCCGCGCCGCATGAATGAACAGGAATTGCTTGCAGATTGTTTGCGCCGGCTGAACCGGAGCGGCGTGATTTATTATCTGACCGGCTCGATGGCGAGCAACTACTGGGGCATTCCGCGCACGACGCACGATCTGGATTTCGTCGTGCAACTGCCGATGTCCGCCGTGCCGCGCATTGTTCAGGAATTCAGCGGCGATTTTTACATCGAGGAAGCCGCTGTGCGCGCGGCGTATCAACCGCCGCACCAGTTCAACGCAATTGACACCCGCTCCGCGTTAAAAGTGGATTTCTGGCTGCCCAAGCCAGAGCCATTCGACCGCGAAATGCTTCGTCGTCGCGTGCAGACTGAATTGTTCGGTGAGCCTGCTTGGATTTCCACCGCCGAAAATGTCATCCTGCACAAGCTCGTTTGGAATCGCATGTCTCCTTCCGACCGGCAGCTTGGCGATGCGGCGGGCGTTGTGGCTGTGCAAGCCGACGCCTTGGATAAAAACTACATGAGACAATGGGCGCAGGAACTGAAACTCGCCAGCGAACTGGAACGGCTTTTGAGCGGCGAGATTAAACCCAAAAACACATGATCAACTTTGCGAAATACGCCGCCCACGTCACGAGCGCCTCGCCCGGCGCGGTGAAGGATGCGGACTTGAAGTTGTAAGCAAATAATTATGCCGCGACGCGAACTCAAAAGCGGAAAGCAAGTTGCCGACTGGCTCGCCGAACTTGGCGCGAGTCTGAAAGCACCGGGCAATATGACGTTGATTGGTTCGGCGGCGTTGCTCTGGCATGCTATGAACGCGGCATCAGCATTAAACTGCCCGAAGCCAGCATGGACGTTGATCCCGTCACGGACAGCGATGAAGTGGCGATGCTTTGTTACGAGGCGCTCATCGGCGGCGAATTCGAACGCACGCACGGCTGGCACGTCAATCTGATGCCGGAAACTGTTTTGAACGCATTGCCTGCGGATTGGAAACAGCGCGCAACACAAAAGCAAACCGGGAAATTAAATCTGCTCGTTCCAGCGCCCGCCGACCTGCTTGCGCCCAAATTAAAACGCAACGAACCGCGCGACCGCGCCCATGCCGGGTGCGGCCAAACGCGTGGGATTGCTTGGTTGAGGCTGCGTGCTATACTGACGCCATGTTCGTGAACGGCATCCATGTTGAGGAATACGCCAAGCTGGAATATGGCCGGCTGCTCTGGCGCGTTCCCGCCTACCGCGAACGCCTGCTCCGCCACTGGCACGACCCGCGCCATCCGCACGCCGGACGCTTTGCCGAACATGAAGCCGAGGTGACGCACCTTCTGGCCAGCCCCAAAGATTCCGACATGGTAGTGGACGCCGAACTGCGGCAACGCAATTCCAGCTTGCGCGTCGTCGTCAAAGAAATCCCGTCTGTGTTCGGCGCGTTTTTCTGACTTGAAATGCGCTGCACTGCGTTGAACCAACCCGCGTCCCGCTGCACCCGCGGTGTGCTGGCGAAATACGCCGCCCACGTCACGAGCGCCTCGCTCGGCGCGGTGACGGATGGAGCAACCCAATAAAAAAAGCCCGTCCGAAGACGGGCTTTATAAAGAGCCCCCGCTGCTGCCGTGTGGAACTCGATCCTTTGAACATGTATTGCTACATGTGGAACTTGCCGGGCGGCTTTCGACTTCCAGTTAAGGCATGTCGTCCACGACCCAAACGCGTTCCGTGATCGTTTTTTTAATTACGGTTCAAGGTCTGTTGCCAATCACGAACAGAGCAGGGGAAACTGGTTTTCAAAAGAGCAAAAGAGCGCTAAATCTGGCTTCTACCAAGCAGCTTGACTGCCAACCAAATCCTCCCGTTCAACATTCTCCAAAACGAAATCCCGGCAAGCCGCCCGGCAAAACACTCGCTGCGCGCGACAACGCAATCGCTGGCATCGCAAAATAATTTCTGCTTCCGCTCCACAGGCGGCTGATTGTTCCGCCTGCCCGTCCGTCGGCTGCGTTTTGCGGGTCAGAAGTTTCACCAAAACACGGCGCGATCAGGCAGGTCTGTTCATAATCTGGACAACCATCGCTTTTTCTACGCTGCAAAAGTGCTGGCACGCGATATGCAAGTGTTCAGGGCATGAGACAGGGTTTATTTGCCATGGAAATGGTGAGGTTGGTCGGCGAGGCCGAGGTGGTTCGTAAAAAGGAACGCAGCCCACATGGTTTTGGCCGGTTTTTGGGCCGGGTTCGCAGCGTGTTCGCCTTCCTTTTGGTCGCGACGGTTCTTGTTTTCGCTTTTTGCCACAGTGCGGACTTGCAGAATTACGTTGTTTCCAACCTATACAAATGGTCGCAGGTGGAATTCAAGTCGGACAGCCTTCGTCAGAATGCCCTCAAGCACGAAAATGAAGTGAACCGGGTTTTGGAATAAACTCCGGTTCAGGCCTACCTGCCGCCGGCGATGTATTGTTCCATCTGCTCGATGGCCGAGTTCTGCGCGGAGATGATACAGTTTACGAGGTCGCCGATGGAGATGATGCCGAGGACTTTTTGGCCTTCGACCACGGGCAGGTGCCGGATGCGATGTTCGGTCATGAGCCGCATGCATTCCTCGATGGAATCATTCGCGGTGACGCAGATGACGTCGTTGGACAACACTTCCTGCACGAGCGTGACTTTGGAAGATTTGCCCATGAGCGCAATTTTACGGGTGTAATCGCGTTCGGTGAAGATGCCGGCAAGCATGCCGTGGGTCATCACGGGCAGCGCGCCGATATTTTTTTCGGCCATGAGCTTGATGGCGTCGAAGACAGTGTCCTCCGGCGCGACGTGCCACACGGCTGAACCTTTGTGATGCAGCAGGGAACTGACTGGAATGTGGGTTTTCATAGGGCTGATACTGTTATCCGCCTGTCCCGCGAATCTTTCAAGTGAAATTTTCAGAAAATAAAATTCTTTTCCGGCCTGAATGAATTTACGATATGCGATTTCAGATTTACGAGCCGGTTGAAATGCTGACGTTGCCGCGTAAATCGTATATCGTAAATCGAAAATATGAACGCATTAACAACTGTCCTGTTGAAACCGGGCGAGGGCGACCGCATTGTCGCCGGCCATCCGTGGATTTATCACGGCGAAATCCTCCGGCTCACCGCGCCCGTCGCTGACGGCGCGCTCGTCCAGGTCAAAGACCATCGGCAGCGGTTGCTCGGCGTGGGCTTCTACAATTCCCGTTCCAAGATCAATGTCCGCATCCTTGTGCCGGAACGCGTCGAAGTGAACGAAGCGTTTTTTGAGGAACGCATCCGCGCCGCGCTCGCCGTCCGGCAAAGGCACATGCCGGACGCCACATCGTTTCGCGTCGTGAATGCCGAGAGCGATTTCTTGAGCGGCCTCATCTTGGACAAATACGAGGATGTGCTCGTCGTGCAGATTTCCGCGCTCGGCATGGACCAGCGCAAGGCGATGATCGTCGCCGCGCTGCAAAAAATCTTTTCACCGCGCGTCATCATGGAACGCAGCGATGTGTCGTCGCGCAAGTTCGAGGGATTGCAAGAATCCAACGGCGTGCTGTTCGGCGAATTGCCCGGGCCGGTTTCCGTGAACTTGAACGGTTTGAAATTTGAAACGGATCTGGTCGGTGGTCACAAGACGGGGATGTATCTGGATCAGCAGGCGAATTATCAGGCGGTGTCGAAGTTTGCCAAAGACGGACAGGTGCTGGACTGCTTCAGCTTCCTCGGTGGCTTTGGTTTGCACGCGGCAAGGGCAGGGGCGGCGCACGTCCATTTGCTTGATCAAAGTGTGGATGCGATTGAAGCCTCCAAGCGCAATGCCGTCACCAACGGGCTCGCGGATAAATGTTCTTTCGACGCCATCAATGTTTTTGACTGGCTCAAGAACAACACCGCCGTCAAGCCGCACGAACGCGTCATCCCGCGTTTTGACCTCATCATCCTCGATCCGCCGTCGTTCACGCGCAACCGCGCGTCCGTGCCGGATGCGTTGCGCGGCTACAAGGAGATTCATCTGCGTGCGTTGAAGCTGTTGAAACCCGGCGGCACGCTGGCGAGCTTCTGCTGTTCGCACCATGTGGACGCCGGGCTGTTCCTGGACTCGCTGCTCTCGGCGGCATACGACACGCGCCACATCCTGCGCCGCGTGGCGACCTACGCGCAAAGCCCCGACCACCCGATCATCCCGATGATTCCGGAGACGGAATATTTGAAGGGTTTTGCGTTTGAGAAGGTGCGGTGAAACGTAGTTGAAAGTTCACCGCGCCGTCATTCCATCTGGCCTTCACGAAAAGAGATTGTCGAACTCGTTGTGCGTGCCGATCCAAATCCATTCAATCGTGTCGCCGGAGCGCACGCCCACGGCGCGATATTGTTCGTTGATGCGGACCGACCAGATTTCACCGTCACCCTGAAGTTTTTTGAAGCGCAACGACGGATGATCCGGGTTGACCGCAAAGAGTTGATACGCCAGCCGGGCGCGGGCTTTGACTGAAGGAGCGAGCCGTTCGTAAGCGCGCCAGAAGGAGGGGCGGACTTGGGAGATCACAGCTTGGACGGGTCAAGCGGTTCGGCTGCGCCTTCGCGCAAGGACGCGGCGGCAAATTGTTCCAGTTTCGGGTAAGTGCGCCGTTCGGCGATGATGCGCTCCCATTCGCGGTCGCCGGACTGCTGCTGGAGAAAACGCGCGAAGTCCACCACCTCGCGGGCCTTTTCCTCGGACAATCCGTCCACGATGCCAATCAATTCCTGGGCTGCCGAACTCATGGTGAAAGATTAAACCGCCGCCCAATGCCGCGCAACCACGAACGCTCAATAGTCAGAGCCTCGTCACCTCGACTCCTGCGAAAAATTATTTCAACAACTCGCGCTGCCAGTTCATCAAGTCCGGCGCGTGCCTGTCCCAGTCGCGCGCCAGATCGCCGATGACCGACTTGCTGGCGATGAGCGTGGGGTCAATGCCGAGTTCGTGCGCGTGGGCGTTGCGGCGCTTTTCGATTTCGCGGAAGCGGTGGAATTCCGCTTCGCTCGGACGCCGGAATTCGTGCCGTAAAATTTCCGGCTGCTGGCCGGCGGGAACGGCGAGTCCGGCTTTGACGGCTTCCAGCAACGTCTCGCGGCGGCGCGGAGACATCTTGGGCGGCAGGATGTTTTCAAACGGCTGCTGCGCGGCGGCGGCATCGGCAATGTCCACCATGCGTTCGTGGCTCAAAATGAAAAACGGCGGGCGGCAATACGCGATGGCCTCTTTCTCGCGCCAATGCCACAGCTCGCGCAACACGGCGAGCGCGGTGCGGCCCAAAATGGCGCTGCCCTTCACGCGCCAGACGGCATCGGCATCCACGACGACCGGTCGCGAACAGTCCTCGATCAAGCGCGCGCAACTTTCCTGATGCCAGGCCAAGCGGCCTTTCGCTTCGAGCGCGGCTTTTAACTTGTCGGCGAGCGGCTTCAGGTAATGCGTGTCGTTGCGGGCGTAAATCTCCATTTTCTCGGTGAGCGGTCGTTGCGCCCAGTCGGCCTTCTGCGAACCTTTGTCCAGCTTCACGCCGAGAAAATTTTCCACGAGCGCGCTCAAACCGAATTGCCGTTCGCCCAAAAGCCGCGCGGCAAGCATCGTGTCAAAAATCGCGGCGGGCCGGAACTGGTGATGTTTTTCGAGCAGCCGCAGATCATAATCCGCCGCGTGAAAAATCAGCTCGCGTCCATTGAACACGTCGAACAGCAAATCGAGATTGATGGGCGCGAGCGGATCAACCAGCACATCACTGTCGGCGATGCTGATTTGAATTAAACAGACTTTTTCGGGATAGGCGTGGAGGCTGTCGGCTTCGGTGTCGAGCGCGAGCCATTGGGCGGCGCGGAGTCTTGGCAGCAACGCCGCAAGTTTTTCATCAGTGTCAGTCACGTCGGAGAAATTCTGGCAAACCGGCGGCCAAAAGAAAAGACTTCACGTTTTGGAGCGCGGTTCTGTGTGCCGCAGCACGGCTGAACTCCAGCAATCATGGTGTTTTTGAGCGCATCGGCCTGTTTATGTTGCTGCGGGTCACAGACCCGCGCTCCGCTTGCAAATGCCCTGCTTTGCCCGCTTGCCAAGTGTCGCAATTCATTCCTAATATCCGCGCATGAACCTTGCCGATGCCTTTGCCGATTGCGCCAAGAAACACACGCAAAAAACCGCCATCTATCATGGCGAGCAGGAAATTTCCTTCGCGGAACTGCACGCCCAATCGCTTAAATTGGCGGCGCATCTGCAAAACCAGTTTGCCGTGAAGCCGGGCGACCGGGTGGCGCTGTGGCTGAAAAACTGCCCGGAGTTTGTCGTGTCGGTGTTTGGAATTTTGCACACGGGCGCGGTCGTTGTGCCGGTCAATAATTTTCTCAAGCCCGCAGAAGTCGGCTACATTTTGAACGACGCTGGGATTGACGTTGTGATTTCCGCCGCGGAATTGGGCGCGCATTCGGAGGAACTGAAAAAGGCGCGGCCATCGCTCAAGTTTTTCCAGGCAGAGGAAATCAAATCGCTCAATCCATCTTCCATCCTCTATTCTCCATCTTCGCGTTCCGAGAAAGACCTGGCCGTCATCATCTACACCTCCGGCACGACGGGGCGGCCGAAGGGCGCGATGCTCTCGCACGGAAACCTGCTGCATAACGTGAACAGTTGCCGCATCGTTTTGGAAACAGTTGAGGACGACTGCTTCGCGGTGCTGCTGCCGATGTTCCACACTTACATGATGACGGTGGGAATTTTCCTGCCGTTCACCATCGGCGGCTCGATTGTGCTGGTCAAATCGCTGCATCCGCCGCGCGCGATGTTGCACGAAATTTTTTCACGGAAGGCGACCATTCTGCCCGCCGTTCCGTCGTTTTACCGGATGTTGCTCGGCGCGCAGGTTCCCACGCCGCTGCCGTTGCGGATTTTCATCAGCGGATCCGCGCCGTTGCCGCTGACGGTGCTGAAGGAGTTCGAGGAAAAATTCAAAGTGCCGCTCATTGAAGGCTACGGCTTGAGCGAGGCCAGCCCGGTCGTTTCCAAAAATCCGCTGCACGGCGTGCGCAAGGCGGGTTCGGTCGGCCTGCCGATTGCAAACGTGGAAATAAGCGTGCAGGACGATGCGGGGAAAATCCTCGGCGCGAACGAGACGGGCGAAATCTGCGTGCGCGGCGGCAATGTGATGATGGGCTATTGGAACCAGCCGGAGGAAACGGCGAAAGTTTTTCGCGGTGAATGGCTGCTCACCGGCGATGTGGGTTATCGCGATGCCGACGGCTATTATTACATCACCGACCGCAAGAAGGACATGCTGATCGTCAACGGCAATAACGTTTATCCGCGCGAAATCGAGGAAGTCATCCACCAGTTTCCGGGCGTGAAGGAAGTGGCGGTCATTGGCGTGCCGGACGCGCGCCGGGGCGAGCAGGGCATGGCCTTCGTAGCACCGGCGGAAGGGCAGGCGCTGGACGAAAAAGCGTTGCATGAGTTCGTCCGCAGCCGGCTGGCGGATTACAAAGTGCCGAGACAAATAATCTTTCTGCCCGCCTTGCCGCGCAATGCGACGGGGAAAATCCTGAAGACCGAATTACGGAAACAGGCGGCGGGGAAATGATGTCCAGATTGCAGATGCAGATGGCCGCGCAAGCCAAGTCCTCAAGGCAGTTCGACCAGCCGGAAGAAGCGGCGAGAAAGCGCGGTCGCGTTGGTGAACGTCATTGAAGCGCTGTCGGCGACATTGGTTTTGATCGCCACCCAACTGGTCAGATTGGTGGACGCCTGCAAGAGGTTGGTTTTCCCCACGGTCAACCCCGTGGCATCGAACAGGAATTGGCCGCTCTCGTTGCGAGGTGATCCGAGAGTGATAGGTGGAATACTTACAGTCACAGAACCGTTATCGCCAAAATCACTGTGGAATCCATAAGTTCCAGCGTCGGGAAAGGTGACACCCTGACCGGTTAAATTCGGCAGAGAAAACGAAAACGAGTTGTCAAAAGTAATCTGGACATCAAAGCCATACGGATCAACATTCCACCAGGTCACTGTTTCGCCTGGGCTGATCTGAACTGTGCTTGGATAAAACCCGTTATCAAAGTCCCAGTAAATGTTCGCGTCCGCCTGGGCTCGGGGAGTTAACGAAAGAAACAAGCCGGTGAGCAGACCGAAGCCTCCTGATAAAAACGCCTTCTTCATGCAGCGCATTTAGAACCTCCCCACCAGGCAAGTCAATTGAAAACTGGCCCGATAAAATTGCCCGCTCCAAAAATAATCTGTTACTTTCCCCCGCCAGCGTAAATGTATGGGTGAAATGCTGAATGATGACCTGAACCTGCTGCGGGAATACGCCCGGCACAATTCCGAGGAGGCGTTCGCCGCGCTCGTCGCGCGCCACGTCAACCTCGTTTATTCCGTGGCGCTGCGGCAGGTGCGCGACCCGCATCTGGCGGAGGAGATCACGCAGGCGGTGTTCATCATTCTCACGCGCAAGGCGGACGCGCTCGGCTACCAGACCATTCTGCCCGGCTGGCTTTGCCGCACGGCGCGTTACGCGAGCGCCAATGCGCTGACCATTCAACGGCGGCGGCAACGCCGCGAACAGGAGGCGCACATGCAATCCATCTTGAACGAAGCCGAACCCATGCACGAAGAAACTTGGAATCAAATCGCTCCATTGCTGGACGGTGCGATGGAACAACTCGGCCAGAAAGATCACGACGCGCTGGTGCTGCGATTTTTTGAAGGCCGGAATTTCGCGGAAGTCGGTGTGGCGCTGGGCGCGAGCGAGGACGCGGCCAAGATGCGCGTGAACCGTGCGCTGGAAAAGTTGCGGAAATTTTTCACGAAACGCGGCGTGAGTTCGACCACAGCCATCATTGCCGGGACGATTTTAATTAATTCCGTTCAAGCCGCGCCCGTGGCACTGGCAAAATCTGTGACTGCCGTGGCGATTGCCAAAGGCGCGGCGGCCAGCGTTTCAACCTTAACCCTCATCAAAGGAGCATTGAAAATTATGGCATGGTCAAAAGCAAAAACGGCAATCGTTGCGGGCGTAGTCGTATTACTCGCGGCGGGAACGACAACAGTGACGGTGAAAGAAATTCAAGAACATAAAAAATATCCGTGGGAAGTCCCGACGGCAAATTTCGGGACTTTTTACAAAATGCCACCAATGGTAAAAATTGTGCCTACAAAATTCGCCGAAGACGGTCAGTGGTGTTCTGACGGTAGCCGAGGAGCAATGGGAATTTGTCAGCCACTCAAAGAAATTATCCAAATCGCCTACCAAAAAGACAAGCTTCGCACAGTGGTCATTACGGATTTGCCTTCCGATAAATATGATTTCTTTGCCAAGCTTGTTCCCGCCCAAGAACCGCATAAAGCCACACCGCAGAATGAAAATTGGACGGCTGCCTTGCAGAACGAAATTGCAAAAAATTTGGCGTCAGAGGCCGCATAGAAATGCGCGCCACCGACGTTTTTATCCTGAAGCCAAGCAACACTGGCGTGCGAGGTTTCAAAATCAGTCATGCGATGCCCAAGGGTCACGCCATGACAGATGAACCGGGAAATCTTGCGTGTTTTGAGCAGCCGACGAGCACATTGATTGGAGTTTTAGAGCATGAATTTCAATTGCCTGTCGTTGATCAAACAGGTTTGACGGAGGCTTACGATTATGCTCTTAAATGGAACGAGCCTGATCGAAAGCAACCAAATCCCGACGACTTGAAGCGAGCGTTGCTCGATCAATTCGGTTTGGAACTTGTGCCAACAAATATGCCGATTGAAATGTTGGTTGTCGAAAAAGCGCAGTAACATTTCCCTTCAACGTGCCTCGCAAACCATTTTACACGCCGCCCGCGCCTTGTATAATGTCCTTTTGTGAATTCGCAAAAGCGTCAGCGCGTGGTCTGCGGCATGAGCAAGTTAATCAGAGCAGCTTACGAAATTCATCCGGCGCGAGTCCGGCGCTTTTGGCAATTGAACCCATGGTGATTGCGTTGATGGGATTGTGGCGCGGAATGATGAGCCGTTGTTTGCCGTTGGTCATCACGATGTGTCCGCTTTGCCGGGCGATGTGGTAGCCGAGCTTTTCAAAAATGCGGACGGCGTCGCGCTGGCTGATGCCCGGAATTTTTGGCACAACTCAAACGGTGACGAGTTCGCGGATGAAACGTCCGCCTTCGGCTGCGGCCTCGCGTCCCGCATCTTCCTCGGCGACTTCGAGCCAGAGTTGGATGGCTTCGCGGATGTTGGTAAGCGCTTCGTCATGCGTCGCGCCCTGACTGTGACAACCGGGCAACGCAGGGCAGGAAACGGCAAAACCTTCTTCGGATTCAACCATGACAACATTGTATTGCATGGCGGAAAAATACTTCGATTGAAGCGGTAAATCAAGTTTGACCTCGCAAACCATTTTACACGCCGCCCGCGCCTTGTATAATGTCCCACTGTGAATTCGCAAAAGCGTCAGCGCGTCGTCTGCGGCATGAGCGGGGGAGTTGATTCCTCCGCCACGGCGGCGCTTTTGCTGGAGCAGGGCTTTGACGTCGTCGGCATCACGCTCAAGCTCTGGCCACAGGATTGTGTGAACCGCGCAGAGGACAAGTGCTGCGGCCCGCAGGCCGTCACCGACGCGCGATCCGTCTGCGACAAGCTCGGCGTGCCCTATTACCTGATTGACGAGGCGGCGGAATTCCAGAAGCACGTCATCCAATACTTCGCCGATGAATACAAGGCCGGACGCACGCCGAATCCCTGCGTGATGTGCAACCAGAACTTGAAATTCGGCCGGCTCATTGACCGCGCGGATCAACTTGGTGCGGACTATATCGCCACCGGCCATTTTGCCCGCGTGGAACGCGCCGGGAACAACTCTGAACTTGGTAGCAGCCGACGTGAGGAGGCTCATTCTAATTACGACGCAGGAGGTCAGAGCCTCCTCACGTCGGCTGCTACGGGGCGTTACCTGCTCAAGCGCGGACGCGATGCGCGCAAGGATCAAAGTTATTTCCTGTTCTCGCTGCGGCAGGACCAGCTTGCGCGCATCCTGTTTCCGCTCGGCGAAAAGACCAAGAGCGACACGCGCGAAGTGGCGCGCCATTGCAATCTCAAGACCGCCGACAAGGAGGAGAGCATGGAAATCTGTTTCGTGCCGGACAAGGATTACGGGAAATTTCTCCAGGAAGCGAACCTCGCACAGAAGCATCGCGGCGAGATCGTGGATCTGCATGGGCACGTCCTCGGCCACCACGACGGCATCGAGTTTTACACCATCGGCCAGCGGAAAGGTCTCGGCATCACGACACCCAAGCCGGTTTACGTTGTCGAGCTGGACGTGGAAAACAATCGCGTCATCGTCGGCGACGACGCGGCGCTCGACCGCGATGAATTCATCGCCGACCGCTGCAACTGGCATCCGTTCGAGAAGCTATTGGATCCGATCGAAGTGACGGCAAAAATCCGTTACAACCATCCTGGCGTGGCGGCGACCGTGACGCCGTTGGAAAATGGGAAGGTGAAAGTGAAACTGCACACGCCGCAACGCGCCATCACGCCCGGCCAGGCGGCGGTATTTTATCAGGATGATCTGGTCGTCGGCGGCGGGTGGATCATGCGTTAAGCCTTGCCTTGCATAAAACCGTTGGCGGGCTAAAATACGTTTATGAGTTTCGAGCAGATCAAACGCGAAGTGGCTTTGCTGGATGAACGTCAGCAGGTCGAACTCATTTCCTACACCCTTCAGTTGCGTTACGCGCACGATGCCGGCTACCACCGCGAAGTCACCGACCGGCTCAACGACGCGGACAAATCCCACTGGCTGACGCCGGACGAATTCGAACGCCGCCTAAATTGAGTCATGCGGGCTTACGCGGTCTTCATCAACGAACAGGCACTCGCTGCCGCGCCGCGTTCAGGAGTGCAACGTGAAGCCGTGATGAAATTTATCCGCTCCCTGGCCGACAACCCAAACTCCGCCGGAGATTTTACGGAAGTGGACAATGCCCGTCGAACGGTTCAGGTGAAAGTGGTTGGCCGTTACGCCATCACGTTTTGGGCCGACCACGCAGTTTCGGAAATAAAAGTCACCCACATCAAATCGGCGGATAAATAAACATCTCGAAATGCCGGGATTTTTGCCGCCGAAACCCAGGCCGGTCTTGTTTGAAGAAAAAAAAGAGAGGCCGGACACTACTCCGGCCTCCCAATGAGAACTATACGCTTGGCTAAATTACTTTTGTCAGATGCGGTGCCGCAGACATACACCTTACAACACACACACGGAAAACTGCATTTCTGCATCAACGACAAGAAAAGAATAGCAGGCTTCGTTTTCACGGCGAGTCACCAGTAATGGTTACAATGGCAAAATCGAAGAAACCGTCCGTAAACCTTTATTTTACCGGCGCAAAAATTTTGCCACCGCTTCCGTCCGCGTTCGCACCTGCAGCTTTTCGTAGATGCGGCGGATATAAGTATGGACGGTCTCGTAGCTGATGCCGAGTTTCTCGGCGATTTCCTTATACATCAGGCCGTGGCTCAAATGGTCGAGCACCTGCTGTTCGCGTTCGGAAAGATTTTCCGTGGGCTGCGCCGTGGCCGCCGTCTTCTGGAGGGATTGCACGACTTTGCGCGCGATGTGCATGGTCATGGGCGAGCCGCCGCGATGCACTTCCGTGATGGCCTCGAGCAATTCCTTGGTGGGCGTGCGCTTGAGCATGTAGCCGTTCGCGCCCGCCGACAGCGCGTTGAAGATGTTTTCCGTGTCCTCGTAAACCGTGAGCATCATCACCTGCGTTTGGGGGAGGAGCTGCTTCAATTGCCGGACACATTCAACGCCGTTCATGCCGGGCAGGTTGATGTCCATCAGCACGACATCGGGCCGGATGTTCGGCAGATCCTTTACGGCGTCCTCGGCGTTGGCGTATTGGCTCACGCAGCTGAAACCTTCAGCGCGGTTCAGCACGCGGGCGAGCGTCGTGCGCAACTGGTCATTGTCTTCAACGATGGATACGGAGATGGGCATCTTTGTTCAAGGAAGAATGATGAATGATGAATGATGAAACAAGAGCGACGCTGCAATTTTTTCTTCATTCTTCATTCTGGCTTCTTCATTCATTTTTGACCGGCGCAGTCAGGCGCACAATTGTGCCGCCGTTCGTGCCGGCGGAAATCGAAAATTCGCCGCCAATATCTTCCATGCGTTTGCGCATGTTGCGAAGGCCGTTCCGCATCTGCGCGGCTTTCGCGTCCATGCCGCCCGGACCGCGACCGTTGTCTTCGATTTCCAGAGTGAAATTATCCGGAGCCAGGCGCAACCGGATCCATGCTTCGGACGCCTGCGCGTGTTTGACCACGTTGTTGACGGATTCCTTGAAGGCGAGAAAAACATTGTGGCGGACATCCGGCGGAATTGCGGTGGCGGGCAGATGTGCCGGCACATCGGCGCGATAACGCAGTCCGGCGAGCGCGAGATATTCCTGCGCATATTTGCAGGCGTAATTGGCGAGGCCTTCCAGCGTGTCGTTGGAGGGGTTGACCGCCCAGACGATTTCATCAAGCGCGTGGGTGCTGATGCGGGCGGTCTTGGAAATCTGCTGCGCGTGCGATTCGATTTCGTCGGGCAGATGCTTGTCGGCCTCCGCCATTTCGCCGAGCAGGGCGACCTGCGTCAGGTTCGCGCCAAGCTGATCATGCAGATCGCGGGCGATGCGGGCGCGTTCTTTTTCCAGCGCTTCCTGCTGCCTGTGCAATTGCAGTTCGCGCCTTAACTTTTGCGTGGAAATATAACGCACTACCGTCACGACGATTCCAACAAGACACAGAATGACCACGGTGCGGAACCACCAGGTCTGCCAGAATTGTGGCAGCACGGTGATGTCTAGAACGCCGCCGGTTTTGCTGGCCTCGCCATCTTCGTTGCTGGCGATGACGTGGAAACTATATTGACCCGGTGGCAGTTTCGGGTAACGCGCGACGCGCCCGTCGCCGGCGTCAGTCCATGCGGCTTCGTGGCCGTCGAGCCGGTATTTGAAACGCACTTTGTCCGGCGCGGAAAAATTAAGGCCGGTGTAATGGATGTCCAATTGCTCGCCGCCGGGCGGGACGACGACCGATTGCCGCCACGCCGAGTTGAGCAGGTCGGTCTTTTGTTCGCGGCCTTCGACCAAAACAGATTCGATCAAGACCGTCGGTGGCTGGAGGTTGGGTTTTAGTTCAACGGGATTTACGGACACCAGGCCTTTGGTGGTGGGGAACCACAACCGCCCGTCGCCCGTGCGGCACGCGGCAGGTTGCGAGCCGATGGAACATTCGCGCGTCGGCAGGCCGTCGGCCTTGCCGTAGGTGCGGCAGGAAATGATGTTTGTCGCGCCACCGGCAAAATCGTTCAGCGATTTTTTTTGAATCCGCATCAAGCCGGCGTTGGAGCCGAGCCATAAATAACCCTCCCCGTCTTCGATGATGTAACCGATGCTGTTGCTGACGAGGCCGTCTTCCTTCGAATAGCTTTTCCATTTCCCGTTGTGAAACCGGGCGAGGCCGTGGCCGGTTGTGCCGACCCACAGGACACCGTCCTTGTCCAGATAGAGGCAGGAAATATCATTGCCTGGCAATCCGTCGGGCGATTTTTGATAGGCGGTGAACTTCCCGTCCTTGAAAAAGTTCAGGCCCGATTTCTCGGTGCCGATCCAAAGATTTCCGTCCGCGTTTTCGGCGATGGCGCGGATTTTATTTTCGGAAAGACCGTCGCGGGTTGTGAACAATTTCCACTCCCGTCCGTCCCGGCACGCAAGGCCTTTTTGCGTGCCGGCCCAGAGCTGGCCGTTGTGATCCCGAAAGAGCGCGTAAATCCACGGGCCAAGAGTCTGCGCCCCAGGCGCCGGTTCAAAACGATTAAATTGGTTTGTTTGAAATTGGAATAATCCTTCTTCGCGGGTGCCGACCCAGACTTGCTGCTGCTGGTCAGCCAGCACCGTCCAGGCACTGGAACCGCGCCCGACGCCGAAGTTCTCCGCAGAATTGGTGATCAACAAAGAGACGCCCGAGGCGTTGAAGGCCGTCCACAAACAGCCGCGTTCGTCTGCGGATATTGATTGCACCGGCAACGGGCGAAGTTCCGTCGGGACGCTGAAAACTTTTCTTTTGATGCGGTTCAAACCCTCGCCATCGGTTCCCACCCAGAGGTTTCCCCCGCCATCCATGCACAGCGAAAGCACAAGGTCGGATGACAATCCCTGCACTTTGGAAATTTGCCGGCAGCTTCCATCCGATTGATACCAGAAAACGCCCGCGCCGAGCGTGCCGACAATCAGGTTGCCGTCCTGGTCCTCGCACGCCGAGGTGACGGGTGCATTGCGCCACGGATACGGCCCTAAATTTTTTTCGGGCTGGTTTGAATTCCATATCCATTTTTGAACGCGTCCGTCCACAAGCCGCCAGATTCCACCGCGCTGGCTGGCCAGAATAAAATCGGGCTGGCGTGCTGCGACGGTTTGATCGAACGCGAGGGTCGGCGGATTAAAGTTGGCCGGTTGAAATGAAAACAGCCAGTTGGTTTCGACCGCCTCGAATTCAGCGATCCAGAGCGGACCAGCTTTCTCGGCGGCTATCATCCGCGCAATCGCCGGGGTGGTTATGTGAAAATCGAGGACATCCATTTTTCCGTTTTGATAACGGCCCAAGTGCGCGTCCGCCGAATAAAGCCAGACCGCGCCGCTCGAATCTTCACAGGCCGAAACCAGCCGTCCTTCGTGGCCGCCGCGTCCGACGGTAAAATCTTTGACCACGCCATCATGCACCAGCGCCACAACGGCCGTGTCCGTCCCGACCCAGAGATTCGTGTGGCTGTCCTCGAACAGGTAAACAATCCGGTCGCTGCCGAGGTCCGGCGTTTTATATTCATCGAACGTGACAAACCGGTTTCCGTCGAAGCGCACCAGCCCGTTGAGCGTGCCCAGCCAGAGATAGCCGTCCCTGGTTTGGATCACGGAAATGACGGAGCTTTGCGGCAGGCCTTCTTCGTTGCTCCAGGAATTGACGATGAACGGCGAACTGGACGAATCTGCCGTGGCGGCCATCGCTGATCCGATGGAACAAAAGAACACGCCAAGCAAAAGGCGGGCAAGGCAGGGCGTCCAGCGGTTCGTCGGCATATTTGATGGTTCAGATTGTCCGGGCGGGAATGTAAATGGTTCCCGAAAAAATGCAGCCATAATGAGACTGAAAATTATTTTCAAAAAACGCTTGCCTCATCCGCACGGTGGGCTAGGTTGGCCGTGCCCAATGAGAACTGGGCGCTTGGCGGGTGTGGCGATAAATTAAACCGTGTGTAATCGTCGCATCCGCCGGCTTCTTTTTCCGGGCGGACGGAGATTCAACTTGCGCCGTTTTTGCCGGTTGTTAAAGTCCCTCCACAATTTCATCCGCCGACTGCGGCGGTTTTTCCGTTTCAACCTGAATCTAATCATTGTGAAAATTTTTAGCGGCACCGCGAATCAACCTCTGGCCAAAGCCATCTGCAAATCCATCGGCGTGGAACTTGGCAAATGCACCATCAAACCGTTTCCCGACGGCGAGACGTTTGTGAAAATCGAGGAGAACGTGCGCGGCGAGGAAGTGTTCATCGTCCAGCCCACGTCGCCGCCGACGAACCATCATCTGATGGAACTGTTCATCATGATGGATGCGTTGCGGCGGTCGAGCGCGGCGCGCATCACGGTGGTGCTGCCGTTTTACGGTTACGCCCGGCAGGACCGCAAAGACCAGCCGCGTGTTCCCATCACCGCCAAGCTCGTGGCGAACCTGCTCGTCGCATCGGGCGCGAACCGGATCCTGGCGGTGGATCTGCACGCGCAGCAGATCCAGGGCTTCTTCGACATTCCCGTGGATCATCTCTACGCCGCGCCCGTGATGTATGATTATTTGAAGAAAAAAAACCTGACAAACCTGGTGGTGGTCAGCCCAGATGCCGGGGGGATTAAAATGGCCCATGCGTATTCGCAGACGCTGGAAGCGGAACTGGCCATCGTCGCCAAACGCCGCAAGAGCGCGACGGAAGTGGAATCCATGGCCGTCATCGGCGACATTGACGGGAAAAATGTTCTGCTCGTGGATGACCTGACCGAGACGGCGGGCACGCTCACCTCGGCGGCGGCGTTGCTGAAGGAGAAGGGCGCCAGACAAATCATCGCCTGCGTTTCCCACGCGATTTTGAACGACACGGGCATCGAAAGATTGCGCAAATCGGTGATTGACGAATTGATCACCACGGACACGGTCCAGCGTCCTGCCATTGACGGGGTGAAGATAACCACGCTGTCCGTGGCCGGGCTTTTGGGTGAGGCCATCAAACGGATCAACAGCAATTCGTCGGTGACCTCCCTGTTTGAATTCAAAGGCGGGCGCACCAGTTAGCGTCCCCGAAAAATAACAATTCAACAACCGTGAGCAGCCTTCGGAAACGAAGGCCGCTTTTTTGCGGCAAGGCGGGTTGCTGAAATTGGCCTTGTCCCGGATTTGTGGGCTACTGGTGAGCGCATGAGACATGGGATGTTTTAGTTGAGTTTGGTTTCAAAGTCCACAGGGGATTGGAAACCGAGGGCGCTGTGGAGCCGCACGCGGTTGTAAAAGACTTCGATCCATTCAAAGATGGCGGCGCGGGCTTCGCCACGCGTGGCGAAGCGCCGCTGGTAAACCAGCTCGCGTTTCAGGGCGCTCCAGAAGCTTTCCATCGCCGCATTGTCATAGCAGTTGCCCCGGCGGCTCATGCTGCAAACCACCCCGGCGGCGTTGAGGTTTTGCCGGTAAAGCTGGCTGGCGTATTGCACGCCTCGGTCGGAGTGATGCACCAAACCCGGCGGTGGCCGCTGTTGGGTGAGCGCCATCTGCCACGCGGCCAGCGGCAGCGCCGTGTGCAGGGAATCGCTCATCGCCCAGCCGACACAGCGGCGGGTGCAGCGGTCCAAAATCCCCGCCACATACAACCAGCCTTCATTCGTTTCCACATAGGTGATGTCGGCCTGCCACACGGCGTAGCAGCGCGGCGTGCGCCCGCTCAAACTCAAAAACTCGCCCCCCCGGGGGGGGACGCCCTCCATTTCGGAAGAATAATGATCAAGCTCACGCTTGATGCTACTTTCCCGTAGCAGCGGGCGTGCGCCCGCTCAAAGAGGAGTTGACGCGTGTTCGCAGAAGTGATATACAATCTTGTATGTCAACCATGACTTATCCGATGCGGCTCAAGCCGGAGGAAAAAACGCTGTTCCAAACCGCGGCGCGGCGCAAAGGAGTGTCCGTGGCGGAATTTTTACGCGAGGCCGGGCGCGCGGCGGCGCGCAGCCTGGGGGCGGAACCGGCCAGCCTGGCATTGAGCCGCGCCGGCTTCACCCTGCCGGAACAGCCGGGTAAAACGGAACGCGAAAAAATCCGGTCCGCCATCACCGCCCGCCATGTTTCTCGCTGACACCAGTTTTATTGTCAGCCCGTTTGCCAGGACGCCCGCGCGCCGCAAGTGGGCGCAGAATTTCTTTGCCAGGCACAAGGGGCAGTTGTGGACGACGGCGGCGGCGTTCACCGAGGCCAGCCATCTGATTGGTGACGCGGCGGTCACCGCGCAAATCCTGCCGGATTATCATTTTCTTCTGGATGTGGAGACGGAGAAAGGCGCGCTGGCCGCTCTGCTGCAAAAATACGCGCCGGAAATGGATTTTGCCGATGCCACGCTGGTGCGCGCGGGTGAATTGCGCCCCGCCTTCAAGCTGCTCACAGACGACGGGCATTTTGAATGGTATCGCCGCCAGTCAGGACGTGAAACCATCCCCGTGATCTGGATGCCCTGATGCCTGAAATCAGATCCCCATTCCTTAAACGCAATGACGCAAAGAACGCGGAGAGCCGCAGAGAATGATTATTGGATGTTCCCCTCCGCGCCCTCTGCGTTGAGGTCAGCCCGGCCTTCGCCCCTCGACTTTCCTTTTTCCACGCCTTCAACTCTCAACCCTCAACTCTCAACCCTTCATCACTCATACTCGAACGCCTTGACGAACGGCTCCAGTTTTTTTGGTAGGGACATCGCGCTGCGATGTCCCCGCCCGTCAGCGAAGCGAGGGCGGAACGGATGAGGTGAGTCGTGCGATCCACGCAAGTTCGGTTCCGTCGCCTGACGCTGTTTTCGCGTAGCAGCGGGCGTGCGCTCGCTCAAACTCATGCCTTCAACCTTTGAATTTTGTCAAGCAACCGGATGAGCGGGGTTAGACGAATTGGAAAAACCAAATCAGAGCCTTTTCACATCGTCTCCTGCGCACGACCTCAATCTCTTTTTGTGCATCTTGCCAACCCCCGGTCTTTCACGCTACAAAGGGGCGTGTCGAATTTTCCTGACCCTGCAAATGAACAGTGTGGCCTGCCCCATGCGCGGCCTCGTATTCCAGCGTGGTTGCTGGCTGTGCTGCTGGGGCTGGTGACGGTGGCTCTTTACTGGCCGGCGACGGACTATGATTTTGTCAACTATGATGACGATGTTTATGTCACCTCAAATGTTCACGTCCAAAACGGGCTGGCTTTGGAAAATATCGGATGGGCTTTCTTGAATCCTGTGGCCGACAACTGGCATCCGATTACGGTGCTGTCCCACATGCTGGTCTGTCAAATATCCGGTTTGAAACCATGGGCGCATCACTTGACCAACGTGCTGCTTCACGCCTTGAACGCGGTGCTGGTCTTCGCGTTGCTGCGCCAATTGACGGGCGCGACGTGGCGAAGCCTGTTGGTGGCGGCGTTGTTTGCAGTTCATCCGCTGCACATCCAGTCAGTCGCCTGGGTTTCTGAACGTAAAGATGTGTTGAGCGGTTTTTTTGGCCTGCTCGCACTGATTTTTTACGCCCGGTATGCGCAGAGATCAGAAATCAGAAATCAGAAGTCAGAAATTGGTTCTCCGGCTTACGGCCTCCGACTTCCGGCCTCCGGCCAATACTGGCTTTCGCTCTTCTGCTTTGCGCTTGGCCTCATGAGCAAGCCGATGCTGGTAACGTTGCCGTTCGTGATGTTGCTGCTGGATTACTGGCCGCTCAAAAGGATTGCGGAGTGCGGAGCGGGGAACGCGGGGTTGAATTTCAAACCTCAAATTTCAAACCTCAAATTTCTGATTTTGGAAAAAATTCCGTTCTTCGCTCTCGCTGTGCTGGCCGGCACCGTGACCTTCGTGGTGCAGAAGCGCGGCGGCTCCTTGGGAACGGGTGGAATTTTCCCGCTCGGCGCGCGCTGTGAGAATGCCCTGATTTCTTACTGCCGCCAGCTTGGGAAGCTGCTCTGGCCAACGGATCTGGCCATCATCTATCCGCACCCGGGGTATTGGCCGGTGGTGGAGGTGCTGCTGGCGGGCGGGCTGCTATTGGGCATTTCCGTGTTTTTTGTGGTGAACCACCGGCGCTTTCCTTTTTTACTGATGGGGTGGCTCTGGTTTTGCGGGATGCTGGTGCCCGTGATCGGACTGGTGCAGACGGGTTTGCAAGCGATGGCGGACCGGCATAACTATCTTCCGTCGCTGGGCGTGTTCATCCTGATGATCTGGGGCAATGCTGAACTGACGCGGAACTGGCGCTATCGGGCGATCACGCTGTCGGGGTTGGGTTCGGCGGCTGTCATTTCCTGCATCTTGGTGACGCAACAACAGATCGGATATTGGCGGGACAGCGAGACGGTCTTCCGGCACGCGCTGGCCGTGACGGAGAACAATTACATCGCCCACGGCAACCTTGGCGAAGCCTTGGGCACGAAAGGCCAGACCGACGGGGCTATCCGTCAATTCCAGGCCGCCATCCGAATCTACCCGGATTATGCGGAGGCCCACAATAACCTTGGTATCGCCCTTGGTGGCAAAGGCCAGATTGACGAGGCCATCCGTCATTTTCAGGAAGCCATCCGAATCAAACCGGATTATGCGGAAGCTCGCTACGATCTCGGCGTCGCTCTGGGCATGAAAGGCCAAAATGACGAGGCCATTCATCATTATCAGGCCGCCATCCGAATCAATCCGGATTTTGCGGAGGCCCGGAACAATCTAGGCATTGCCCTTGTTGACAAAGGCCAGATTGACGAGGCCATCCGTCATTTTCAGGAAGCCATCCGAATCAAACCGGATTTTGTGGCGGCCCAAAAAAATCTCTCGCGCGCGAGGGGAATGAAGAAGACTCCGGCCGGCCGGTAAATCGTGTGTCTCGGCATAGTCATAACGCAACCCATGCACACGGCCCAATTGGAGAAGAATGCTCGCGTTAGAAGGCGCGAGGCGGTGGGCGCGTTGCAGCGTCTCAATACATTCCTGAAAATCGCTTCGTTCCCAGGCCGCATCCGCTGTCTGAAGCATCCGGCTCAATGAACCTGGAGCAATTATTTGAGGTCGTTTCATGATTCGGCAATGATGCGTTCCGCCGCGTTCCAAATCAAATTATCTTCAACCCCGCGCTCGAAAAACCAAAGCCAACCACGGTAAGGCCCGCGTTCCACCGCGCCCCATTCTAAATCCCTCCCGCCCTCGACCCTCAACTCTCGTCCCTCGACTTTTTTCCACGCCTTCAACTCTCAACCCTTCATCACTCATACCCGAACGCCTTGACGAACGGCTCCAGTTTTTTGGTAGGGACATCGCGCTGCGATGTCCCCGCCCGTCAGCGAAGCGAGGGCGGAACGAATGAAGTGAGTCGTGCGATCCACGCAAGTTCGGTTCCGTCGCCTGACGCTGCGCTCGGCGGCGGGGACGGCGCAGCGCGCCATCCCTACCGGCTATTCGTAGCCGAACGCCTTGACGAACGGCTCCAGCTTTTCCAGATGTGGTTCCAGGTATTTCTGGTAATGGTGCCAGCGGCCCACGGCGCGTTTATAGACGGGCTGGGTCACGTCGGCGTAGGTGGGGGAACGCACCACCTTTTCCCGGGCGTGTTGATCAAAACCAAGCACGCAGGCATCCCAAGGAACCTCGAGAAAACCCAGCGTCCTGCGTGCCACGGATTCCAGATCTTCCACCATGTCTTCATAGCGGACTTCCAGATAAAGGTTTGGCATCCGCGCCTTGATGGCCTGCCAGACGTTCATCAGGGCGGTGTATTCCTCGGTGGTGCTGGCCAGGCTGATGCATGCCGCGCCGACCTGGTTGAGCGGAAGGTTTTGCATGAAACAGCTCAAAACCACGTCGCGCGGGTCGCGCAGGGCGATGAGAAATTTCATCTCCGGGAAAATGCGGATGAGGGTGGGGATCAAAAAAGTGTAGCTGGGATTTTTATCAATCAGCAACCGTCCGGCAATGGGCTGGCCGAGGGACGATTCCATGGATCGAAAATAATTTTGCCGCGCTTGCTGGAGCGCGCCGGGCGTGGCTGCGGCGAGGGCGGCATACATGGCCGTGTCATCCGGCTGGCCGCGCATCAGCGGGCCGTAGGCATCGTTGTAAAAAATTTCAGTTTCCTCCGCCGACACCATGTCCGGGTGGGCATCCAGCACCTGTTCCAGCAGGGTGGTGCCGGAGCGCGGATGCCCGCCCAGCAAGGCCATGCGATGGGCGGGCTGGAGTTGGTCGGACGCGGTGAACCACTGTTGCAACACGGCAGCCGAGGCGTTTGCGGTCAGGTGCTGGATTCGGGTGCGGATGATCTTCAACTCGGCGGCGTGGGGCGTGGCCAGGAGATTCAGCCTTGCCTTGGCTTCAAGAAAGGCGGCCATGGCTTCGTCATATCGGCCCTGACGGTCAAGAATGCCGCCCAGTTCATACGCGGCGCTTGCGCGGAGGGTTGGTTCGATGCTGGACGGAAAGGCGCGCAGCAGTTTTTCGGCTGCGTCCAGCCGTCCTGCCTGCCGATCCAGCCGGGCGCGCAGGAGCAGGGCCGGGCCACAGCCGGCGTCTGACTGTAAGGCGCGATCCGCCAGACTGGCGGCCTCTTCCGTGCGTCGCTGCCGTTCATAGACTTCCGCCAGTTTGACGAGGGTGGCGGGGGAAACATCCTTCTGCTCCAAGGCGCGTTTAAGGTAGCGCTCGGACATGGTTAGATTGTTGAAATCGCGGCTTTGCTGGCCGGCGGCCACCAGCACTTCCGATTTCTTTGGGGCCACGCGCAACGCCTGTTCAAAGCAGCGTTCGGCGGCGGCATAATCGTAACGCAGCCCATGCAGGCGGCCCAGATTCAGCAGGATGCCGAAGTTGGAAGGGTTTAGGCGGCTGGCGCGCTCCATCATCTCGATGGCGGCTTGAAAATCGCAGCGTTTCCACGCCTCGTTGACCGACTCAAAGATGCGGTTCAGGGAGCCTTGGGACACCAAGGATGGCCGCTTCATAATTTGGCAAGGATGCGTTCAACTTTGGAGCAAGTGCGCTTCATGTTTTGACGAAGTTAAATGCGGCGAATTTTAATGCAAGCCGTCTTTGAATGTTCCCGATGCTTTGATTTGCGTCCTCTGTTGCAGGGGTTGTGTTTATTTAACTGCGGAGCTGCGGACGGTTGGTAAAAAGTCAGCCAAACCAATCCGGCCCAAGAAAAGGCGACCGATAAACCGTATTCATTTTCTGCCGCCCCAGCCGGGGGACTTGAACGTCTGTGGGTCAGCCAACCTACGGTTACGAAGCCCTTGGACGTTGGAAACTTGATGGTAGCAGCCCGACGTGAGTCGGCTCAAATCTTGTCTTGGTTTTGCCGGAGTGTTGGACGTTAGGCGTTGGACGTTAGGCGTTGGACGTTGGACGTTGGACGTTGGACGTTGGACGTTGGACGTTGGACGTTGGACGTTGGACGTTGGACGTTGGGCGTTGGGCGTTGGGTGTTGGGCGTTGGGCGTTGGGCGTTGGACGTTGGGCGTTGGACGTTGGACGTTGGACGTTGGACGTTGGACGTTGGACGTTGGACATTGGACATTGGATGTTGGACATTGGACATTGGGTGTTGGATGTTCGCCCCGTTCCGTCATCTGCCTTCTGTCCTCTGATGTCCGAGCTTGGTGCTTGAATCCCTCAACTCTCAACCCTAAACTCTCAACCAGTTTAGCGGCGCATTCGTCTATCGGCTAGGACGTGGCCTTCTCAAGGCTGAAAGACGGGTTCGATTCCCGTATGCGCTACCAATCTCGATTTGAGTCAATGATTGCAATGGCAATTCTCGTTTTAGGTTTTTTAAAAAAGTGCAAAGTGAGAATAAAAGTGAGAATAAACACCTCAAAAAACCATTGAAATTTGGTGATATTCAGCAGCCCTGCATGGCGAATTTACGCATCCACACGTTTCAAAAAAAGTGAGAATTTGAGGCAGCCGCGCACCTCGTTTTTGTTTCATCGGTTGAATTGAACTTTTGATGGTTCGCGCAGCAACGATGGATCTCTCCGTGTGGCATCTGCTGTCGGAAGCCGGGCGGAGTTTTCAATGATTGCCGGGAGCGTTAATTTGAGCTATTGAATCAGCATGAACGAAACGGTCATTCCGACGCAAACGCCGCGCCCAGTGGAAAAGCTTGACTTGGCGCAATTGGCGTTCCGGGAATTTCATGCCCGGTGCTTCTGGTTCATGCGGCCCGACGCGGAGATTGTCGCGGAGGAAGTGCCCTACATCTGCGAACGGCTGCGCGCGGACGGCGGACGGCGCGGATTTTTCATCGCCGCTGAATTATGCCGCTAGGGGATTTTGAAAAGAACGTCCTGCGGCTGCTCGCGGCCAATCGCAATCCCGAGAGCTACATCGCTGGCGCGACCGTTTTCCTGCGGCGGGAAGATTCACATCGGCAGTCTCAAGACATTGACGTTTTTCACGACACGGTGCAAAGCCTCAAGCTGGCGGCGGCGCAGGATGCCGCCGTGCTGCAAGCGAACGCCTTTTCGCTGGAGTGGGCCGAAACCCAGGAGACCTTGCGGCGGGCCACGGTTTCCAAGGACGGCCGTTCAACCAAGGTTGATTGGGCTTATGATTCCGCGTTCCGTTTTTTTCCGGTGCAGCCCGATGCCGAATTAGGTTTTGTGCTGCATCCGATGGATGGCGCGACCAACAAGGTGCTGGCCTTGGCCGGACGCGGCGAGCTGCGCGACTATCTGGATGTGCTGTTTCTGCACCGGAACGTCCTGAGTCTGGGGGCGCTGGCGTGGGCGGCCTGTGGCAAGGACGTGGGCTTCACCCCGCAATTTTTGATCGAAGAGGCGCAACGCCTGGCCCATTACCCCGCCGTCCGGCTGAAGACGCTGCTGCTGCGTGAACCGGTGGATTTGGTGGAATGCAAACACCAGTGGCTCGCAGCAGTGGCCGAAGCCAACGCCCTGTTCCTGAAACTTCCCCCGGAAGAAATCGGCTGCCTTTACTTGGACGAAAAAGATCAGGCTGTGACTCCCGATCCGACCGCGCCGGGATTTGCATCGCTACGCCGTCACTTTGGCAGCGTGCGCGGTGCGTGGCCGGCCATCAATCCCGGCTAAAGCTGGTCGTTCGCCCTTCGCCTAAATGCTTTCGCCCGTAGAAATATGGGAAGTCAAATCCCGTTTCCGCATGCGTCGGCAACAGCAGCGTGATCGCGCACCTCATTTGGGCTTCATCTTCTGTCTCAAAGTTTCGAGCATTTCCTTTTGTTGCTGTAGGCGGTCTTCATTTGTGATGACGGTGCCAGGCTCGAATTTACGTTTTCGTGGTTTGCTCTTTTCAATCGTCGCGCCTTTCAGGGCTGGAAAATGGCCGCCCCAGTTGGCCAGCGCAATGTCCATGGTCCCCGGCTGGATATTGATCCCGAGGATGCCAGTGCGATCCTCGTTCAAATGCAAAAACTTCGGACGCCGGCCATGTAAGCCCGACCGACCGCCCCTCGCGCAGCCATCGTTCCGCGAGTAACTGTTTCGTGATTACTGACACCGTGCTGCGCTGCAGTTCGGAATGACGCATCAGGTCAGCCTGGGAAAGCATTAGGCGCTTTGGTAAATCACCCAAGATGGCGAAATGAGCGCCTTGCCTGATGGTATTCGCCATATGTGGCGACTTTTTGTTGATGCTAAATTCGTCTCTTGTGACGAATAGATTGACATTTGACATTTAATTCGCCATAAAAGGCGTGTTATGAAAATAGCTAAACAGGCTACAGATGCGGTGATTCTTGGCGAACTGGGCGGTCGGCTGGCCAAAATCCGGCTGGATCGTAATCTAACGCAGGCGGAATTGGCGACGCAGGCTGGGGTTTCAAAACGCACGGTGGAACGGTTGGAAGCGGGGGCAGTGGGGACGCAGTTGTCCGGTTTCATCCGCGTGTGCCGTGTGCTCGACGTGATCGAACGTTTCGACCTGCTCGTCCCGGAACCGGTGCCCAGCCCGGTCGAACAATTGAAAATGGCCGGACGGAAACGTCAGCGTGCTTCCACCATCAAGCCGGCCAGATTTTCGGCCAAGAAATGGCAATGGGGAGATAAACCATGACACTGGCCGAAGTTCAACTATGGGGACGAACCATCGGTGCAGTTTCGTTGGAGGACGGAGGACGGTTCGCAGCGTTCCAATATGATCCTGCATTCGCGCAGAGCGGGATTGAAGTTTCACCCATCACCATGCCACTCGGCGACCGGGTGCATGTTTTTTCGGATTTGCCGGAAAAAACATTTCATGGTTTGCCCGGCCTGCTGGCCGATTCGTTGCCCGACCGGTTCGGCAACGCGTTGATTGATGCGTGGCTGGCGACGCAGGGCCGGACGTCCGGCAGTTTCAATGCGGTGGAACGGCTTTGCTACACCGGTGCGCGTGGCATGGGCGCGTTGGAATTCGCGCCGTCTATCGGGCCAAAGCCACAGTCGGCAAAAAAGATTGAGATTGATGCCTTGGTCAAGTTGGCGTCGGAAGTTTTGACCCATCGCAAGAATCTGAAAACCACGTTTGCCAGCGCGAGCCGGAAAAATGCGTTGAACGACATCCTGCGTGTCGGCACCTCTGCTGGCGGCGCGCGGGCGAAGGCGGTCATCGCCTGGAACCGCGAGACCCACGAAGTTCGTTCGGGGCAGATAGCGGCCGGAAAGGGATTTGATTACTGGCTGCTGAAATTTGACGGTGTCACCGGTAACAAGGACAAGGAACTGGAAGATCCCAAAGGTTATGGTGCGATTGAATACGCATATTATTTGATGGCCACGGCGGCGGGCGTGACCATGAGCGAGTGTCGTTTGCTGGAAGAAGGTGGTCGGCGGCATTTCATGGCCCGGCGTTTCGACCGGCTTGAAGGTGGTGAGAGATTGCATATGCAATCACTGTGTGCGTTGGCGCATTTTGATTTCAACCATGCGGGCGCGTATGCCTATGAACAGGCGTTGCTGGTCATCCGCCAGTTAAATTTGCCGATGGCAGCGGTGGAGGAACAGTTCCGGCGGATGGTGTTTAACATTATTGCCCGCAACCAGGACGACCATGTCAAAAACATCGCTTTCCTGATGGACAAAACCGGTCACTGGTCATTGGCACCTGCGTTCGACGTGACCTACAGCTACAATCCGGACGGCGACTGGACCGCCCGGCATCAGATGACGATGAACGGCAAGCGGGATGGATTCACGCTGGCGGATTTTCGCACCTGCGCGAAAAGCGCGTTGATGAAGCGCGGACGTGCCGGGGCCATCGTCGAGGAAGTTCGTGCTGCAGTATCGAAGTGGCCGGACTACGCGGAGCAGGCACAAGTGATGAATAATTGGCGCAAGCAGATTCAACAAAATCTCCGGCTGGATTTGTTGAGACAATAAAAATAGCCGGCTTTAAGACAAATTGTTTTTGATAAATATGGCTTCATGCTCCAAACCTCCGTTGAACTCGTCCATTTAAACGGGTTCTCAACCCGTGCGGCCTGACTCCGGCGACAAGGCGCGTCGCCGCTACGCGCTTGACTCTCAACTCTCAACCAACAACCCTCAACCATTAAATATGTTCAACTTTGAGAAATTGGAAGTGTGGCAGGAGGCGGTCAGTTTTGCGGATTCGGTTTATGCCATCACCCGGACGTTTCCCGATGGGGAGCGGTTTGGTCTGACGAATCAAATGCGTCGAGCCGCCGTTTCCATTTCATCAAACATTGCCGAAGGAAGTTCCCGTTCGTCCCGGCCAGATTTTGCCCGTTTTGTTGAAATCGCCACCGGTTCGTTATTTGAGGTCGTTTCGCAGGCGGCCATTTCCAAACGGCAGGGCTTTTTGTCAGAAGCCGGATTCACTCTGTTATATTCCGCATGTGAAAAACAAAGCAAGATGTTGAGCGGCCTGCGCCGCTCATTGCTGGAGCCGGCTTCTTGATTTTTACCCTCAACTCTCAACCAAAAACCATCAACAATTTCTTAACCCTCGACCAACTATGAATTCATTCCAGATCATCTTCACGCCGGCCAGCGCGGCGGAACTCGCGCGGATGCCCAAGGAACTTCAGTTGCAGATCCTCGGCGATTTTCGCGGCCTGCCGCAGCAGGTGCGCGGCACGGAACTGGACCAGTTCGGCAAGCTGGAGCAGGGCAACCGGATATTGCACCGCTTCCGCGTGGGCGATTACCGGGTTTATTTTGAACGGCACGACCTGGGCGTGCTGGTGCATCGCATCTTGAGCCGGCACACGTTGAAGGATTTTCTGTTCCGTTCCGGCCTGAAATCCGACGAGGATGAAGCGCTTCAGGAAAATCCCAAATTCTGGGAGCTGATCGAATCGGCCCGGACTTCCGCAAAGGCGTAAACAGGCTGATTCAAGTTTATTACGGGGAAGGTGCGGCATCATTGCCAGAATCTGGTTGCGGCGTCAGCTCGGTGATGGGAAGAAGTTTAGCGGTTTCGCCGCCTATCGCCCGGTTGGCTTCAATCATTATGGTTTGCACTTCCGGCGTCATGCCGGGTGGTATTTGGCTGGCTGCGTTGAATGTGCTATTGCGCGTCGGAACATTGCGCAGGCCAGAACCGCTATCCTGGCTGCCGCTGCTTCGTCCGCTACGATTTCCGAAACGGTTGTTGAACGGATTGTTGCCGGTGTTTCCGCCCGTCGCTGCGCCCGGGGCAGCGCCGGGCGTCATTCCCGGAATCCCGGGATTGCCTGCGGGAAATCCCGGGATCGGAATGGAACTTGGCTGCGTGACCACCAGCGGCAGTTCCTGCACGATGCCGTGATTATTGAAAGTGACGATGCCGGCTTTTTCATTGATCTTGGTGACTTCAATGTCGTCCTGGCTCTGGCCTTCGGTGAGAATATAAGCTTCATCTTTGCCGCCGGGCTTGGCCGCCGGAACCTTGAACAAAACCTGTAACTGCCCGAAGATGGACATGATGCCGTTGGGCACGATCTTCACCGGCGGTTCTTCGGCCTTGGCGTTGGGATCCACCGCCACGGGCGGGTTCAGGTCAAAAATATTCCGCGCCACCACGATGGCGTAGGGATTCCCGGGCAGCACGGCATCATCTGCCCGCAGGCTGCTGTTCAAGACTAATCCGCCCGCGAGACAAACTGCAATGGTTCCAGCGCGTTTCATAATTTGAATATACCGTGTCAAACACCGGCGGCAAACAGAAGTTGCGCCCCGCGCAACTTGACACTGCTTATGACTCCCTCTCCCCGCCCAAACGGGGAGAGGGTTGGGGTGAGGGGATTCGAGATGGAAACATTGGGGACTCCTATTGGGGACTCCTCACCTCGTCCCTCTCCTCCCTCGGTGAAGAGAGGGAGCAGTGCCCCGCAGATGCGCCCACTTTTTAACGCTTAACTTTCAACCCTCAACCATTTTCCGTGTTAAACATCTTCCCCGAGTTCGACGTTCCAGTAGGCGAGGTCAATGAAATGCTTCCAACTGTCGTGGCGTTGCAGGGTGAAATTGATCTGCACGAACGGACGCCACTTGGGCCGCTTGGGTTTGCGGACCAGGTGCATGCCGGCCTCCTGCGGCGTCCGGTTGGCTTTGCGCGTGTTGCAGCCGATGCAGGAGCAGACGATGTTTTCCCACGTCGTCGGGCCGCCCCGGTCGCGCGGGATGACGTGGTCCAGGTTCAAATCTTTCCGGTCAAACACCTCGTCGCAGTATTGGCAGGTGTTTTTGTCGCGCTCAAAAATGTTGTGCCGCGTGAACTTGACCTCCTTTTTCGGCATCCGGTCATACATGAGGAGGAGGATGACGCGCGGCACGCGGATGCGGAAGGAAATGGCGTGGATGGATTCCTCGTGCGGTGCGGATTCGGAGAGGCCGCGCCATTCGGAAAAATTAAACGTGCGGAAGGATCCGTCCTGCTCATTGACGACGGCCTGGGCCTGGCCTTGAAAAAGCAGGGTGAGGGCGCGCCGGGCGGTGCAGACGTTGACCGCCTGCCATAACCGGTTCAACACGAGCACATGTTGGTGTAGCGCTGTATTCATGGCATCTCGACGGAGCAGGACGCTAGCAAAAGCCCCGGCGCAGGTCAATGACTCCTGTGTCCTGTCACGACTTTGTGGAAAACTCGCGGGGCGGATGCCAAAGGCATGTAATAATTGACGTTGCATGAATTCGCGCATAGACTTGTGCGCCATGGCGGACAGAATAAAACTGGCGGAAATCGTTGCGTGGTTTTAAAAGCACATCAACCCCCTGATGAAGGCCAAATTGATCCGGTTATACTTGTTGAGTGCTTTACTGCTGGGGCTGCGTGCCTTCGGGCAGGTTGAGTTCATGTTGAACGGTGGGTTCGAATCGGGGGATTTTACTAATTGGAATCTGACCGGTGACGATACCTGGACGATTGTTGACACCGGTCATAATTCCGGGATTGCGCCCCGCACGGGGAGCTATGAAGCTGCATTGGGAACTGCTGGCTCATTGGGTTATCTGTCACAGACCGTGGCCACAACTCCGGGAACCAGTTATCTGCTATCGTTCTGGCTCAATCATTCCGGTGGAGATCCCAACGATGTTTTCATCGTATCATGGAACGGAACAACCCTCCTGGATGAGACGAATCCGCCCGCACCGGCTTGGACGAGTTATCAGTTTGTGGTTACGGCGACCGGAACCAGCACGGTTCTGCAATTTGGTTACGAAGCCGGTGACACTGATTATCTTGGCCTGGATGACGTGAGCCTGCAATCGCAGACCAACATTGCCCCGGCGGTCACAATCCAACCGGTGAATCTGACGGTGAACGCGGGCCAGGGGGCGACGTTCAGCGTGGTGGCGACGGGGTCGGCCCCGATTAAGTATCAGTGGCAGTTTGGGGGGATGGCGATAGCGGGTGCGAACGGCAGCAGTTACACGATCGGGAGCACGGTGCCGACGAATGCCGGCAATTACAGCTGCGTGGTGAGCAACAATGCAGGCGCCACCAACAGTGTGATGGCGGCGTTGACAGTCATCACCACCCCGGTCATAACCTTGCAGCCAGCGGATGTGACCGTGCTTGCGGGCCAGCCGGCGGCCTTCAGCGTGACGGCGACGGGGCCGCAGCCGCTTTATTATCAATGGCAGTTTGGGATTGATGGCACAAATATCGTTGCTGCCACCAATGCCACGTTGACATTGAACAATGTGCAACCGACCAACGGCGGGGCTTATGCGGTGACAGTATCAAATGCCTACGGCGCAATCGTCAGTTCCAATGCCCTGCTGACCGTGCTGGTTCTCCCGCCATTCATCACGACACAGCCGACCAACCAGGCGGTTTACGCGGGAGATGCGGCGAGATTCACCGTGACGGCCGGCGGGACGTCGCCCTTGAACTACCAATGGAGTTTTAATGACACCAACTTGGTTGGAGCCACGAACGCAACATTGGTCTTAACGAATGTGCAGACCAATCAGGCGGGCGATTATTTCGTGCTGGTGACCAATCTTTATGGTTCGACCAACAGCGTCGCCGTGACACTGACGGTTAATCCGCTGCTGCCGTCCACAGGACTCCTGCCGTTCCCGCTTTCAGCCAATCAACGGGGAACGGTCGCCTGCCTCGATAATCCCTCCGTCAATTATGATATTTACCTGCCGCCGGCCTATTCCCCCAACAAACCAGCTTTGCCGATTATGTTTGCCTTTAGCCCAAGCGGTGGGAGCCAGGTGACCGATTTTCAAGCCGCCTGTTCAAACTTGAACATTATTGTGTTGGGCATCAACCAATATACCAATACGCCGTGGAATGCCACATTGCGCGGTTTTTTTGCGGTTTCCCGCGACGTCCGGCAACGGGTGTTGTTTGACCCGACGGCAGTCTTCACCGGCGGATTATCGGGAGGGGCGATGATTTCGTATGTGTTCAGCCGGTTCTGGGGACAACAAGTATCGGGCGTCCTTGCCGAGGTGGGCTGGCTGGGACGCTACAACACCAGTTCCACCAGCGTGGCATACTTTAGCACCGACCGGGTGCAGACCAATCTGCTCGTCGCGCGCACCACCGGGACAAGTGACAGCAACACCCTTTTCTACAATCCCTATGACAGCAACTATCTGGCTTCTTGCGGAGCGGTCGTTCATGACTGGTTTTTTCCCGGCGGGCACCAGCCCGCGCCGGATTCGATAAAAATCGCCTGCTTCCAATGGCTTTTGAACAACCGGACTCCGTCGGGAGTCAACGACGAATCCAACTCCTTGGCGCAGGCTGCTGACTGGCGTGCCCGCATGGCCTCAGGCCAGAATGAAGCCGTCCTGCGGGAATGTGTGGGCACCTTGATGAGCAAACCGCGCTCTTGGTTCTCTTTGGAAGCCCAACTCGTGCTGGACGATTTGATGACGAATTATGATTCGTTCCGTTCGTTAAACGTTTCCAATCTTTATCAGGTGAGCAGTTCCTATGTCACCAATTTCTGGACCACCACGAATGGTCATGTTTTTGATCCGGTTAATTATGTTCCCTTGGATTTTTCCGGAGGGGTGAATTACTGGTCGCAAAGCGACTTTGCCTCCGATCTCTTCTATTATTATACACGGGCCGCCGCTGCCAACCAGGATTGGCAACGGTATGACTGTGCCTTGAAAGCTTTGAATGGCATTCCCGGCACCACCGGCGACCGGGCGGGAGACATTTATTATGTGCTGACCAAATTCAGTTACCCCGCACCGTTGCTTCATACATCTGACAGCCAGACCGCCAATCTGCTGAATTTTTGGATTAGCGAGGATGCGCCGGGACTCGCCTATTCACTCCAATCGCGAACAAACTTGGTGAACGATGTCTGGCAGGGACTGCCTGCGCCAGCGGTTGACACCAACACCATCTGGTCCGCAACGTCCATTTTTAATCTGGAATCGGCAAATGGGTTTTATCGGGTGGAGGCCACCCCCACGCCGGCCTCGTCGCCGCCGTGGCCCACGGACGGTGGTTTGGGGCCATGATCTTTGATGCGAGCCTAACGCGCTACCATGAACCTGGGCTATAAGGACTACAGGACCAGAGGTCGGAATGGTTGAAGAGCAACGGAGGGCCAATCAATCGGATGTCTGGTGACGCATTCAGCATATTATGCGACTGGCAGGGGGCGGATGCCAAAGGCATGTAATAATTGACGTTGCATGAATTCGCGCATAGACTTGTGCGCCATGGCGGACAGAATAAAACTGGCGGAAATCGTTGCGTGGTTTTAAAAGCACATCAACCCCCTGATGAAGGCCAAATTGATCCGGTTATACTTGTTGAGTGCTTTACTGCTGGGGCTGCGTGCCTTCGGGCAGGTTGAGTTCATGTTGAACGGTGGGTTCGAATCGGGGGATTTTACTAATTGGAATCTGACCGGTGACGATACCTGGACGATTGTTGACACCGGTCATAATTCCGGGATTGCGCCCCGCACGGGGAGCTATGAAGCTGCATTGGGAACTGCTGGCTCATTGGGTTATCTGTCACAGACCGTGGCCACAACTCCGGGAACCAGTTATCTGCTATCGTTCTGGCTCAATCATTCCGGTGGAGATCCCAACGATGTTTTCATCGTATCATGGAACGGAACAACCCTCCTGGATGAGACGAATCCGCCCGCACCGGCTTGGACGAGTTATCAGTTTGTGGTTACGGCGACCGGAACCAGCACGGTTCTGCAATTTGGTTACGAAGCCGGTGACACTGATTATCTTGGCCTGGATGACGTGAGCCTGCAATCGCAGACCAACATTGCCCCGGCGGTCACAATCCAACCGGTGAATCTGACGGTGAACGCGGGCCAGGGGGCGACGTTCAGCGTGGTGGCGACGGGGTCGGCCCCGATTAAGTATCAGTGGCAGTTTGGGGGGATGGCGATAGCGGGTGCGAACGGCAGCAGTTACACGATCGGGAGCACGGTGCCGACGAATGCCGGCAATTACAGCTGCGTGGTGAGCAACAATGCAGGCGCCACCAACAGTGTGATGGCGGCGTTGACAGTCATCACCACCCCGGTCATAACCTTGCAGCCAGCGGATGTGACCGTGCTTGCGGGCCAGCCGGCGGCCTTCAGCGTGACGGCGACGGGGCCGCAGCCGCTTTATTATCAATGGCAGTTTGGGATTGATGGCACAAATATCGTTGCTGCCACCAATGCCACGTTGACATTGAACAATGTGCAACCGACCAACGGCGGGGCTTATGCGGTGACAGTATCAAATGCCTACGGCGCAATCGTCAGTTCCAATGCCCTGCTGACCGTGCTGGTTCTCCCGCCATTCATCACGACACAGCCGACCAGCCAGACGGTTTATCCGGGAGGCCTGGGGACATTCACCGTGACGGCCGACGGGACGTCGCCCTTGAACTACCAATGGAGTTTTAATGACACCAACTTGGTTGGAGCCACGAACGCAACATTGGTCTTAACGAATGTGCAGGCCAACCAGGTGGGCGATTATTCGGTGCTGGTGTCTAATCTTTATGGTTCGACGAACAGCGTCGCCGTGACACTGACGGTTAACCCGCCGCTGCCATCTTCCGCTGAACTCCTGCCGTTCCCGCTTTCGGCCAATCAACGGGGCACGGTCACCTGTCTCGAAAACCCCTCCTATACTTACGATATTTATCTTCCGCCAGCTTACACACCCTACGGAAACCCGTTGCCGATTTTTTACACCCTATACCCCAGCGGCGGCGGCATGGTGTCAACTTTTAAGAGCACCTGTTCCAGTTTGAACATCATCTGCGTGGGCATCACTCGCAGCGCAAACGGCGTGCCGTGGACTAAAGAACTGCGGGAGATGTATGCGGTCACGCTCGACATCAGGGAGCGGGTGCTGTTTGATCCGACGGCTGAATTTGCCGGCGGCTTGTCGGGCGGCGGTGAATGTTCTTATATGTTCAGCCGTCTTCGTGCCCAGCATGTGGCCGGGCTGTTTGAGATGGCTGGCTCGATGGCGCGCGGCAACAGCATGGCCACCGTGCAATACTACGGCATAGACCGGGTGCAGACCAATTTGCTCGTCGCGCGCACCACGGGCACGACCGATACCGCAGCCCTTTTCTACAGTCCTTTTAACAGCAATTATCTCGCAACCTGCGGAGCCGTGATCAATGACTGGTCGTTTAACGGTGGGCACCAAGTCCCGCCGAGTTCGCTCTTTTCCCCCATCTTTTCCTGGCTGTTGAGCCAGCGGATTCCCGCCGGTCCTTCCGATTACAACAACGCCTTCCTGCTTTACACTAACTGGCAGGCCCGCATCGTTGACGGCCAGCAGGAATCCGTGCTCCGCGAATGTGTCAGCAACCTCATGAACTTCCCGCGCAGTTGGTATGCCTATCAGGCGCAGTTGACGCTGGACCACCTCCTGACCAATTACACGGCGTTTCGCTCATTGGATGTTTCCAACCTGGCACAGGGCGATTTTGCCTCCGACCTGTTTTTCTACTACGCCTACGGCGCGGCCACCAACGGCGACTGGCCAAGATACAACTCCTGCATGAAGGCGCTCACCGGCATCACCATCACCAACGACTTCAACGGCACCACCACCATCACTGGTTTTACCTGTTCCGCCCCCTACGCCGGTCAAATTGGCACTGTCTATATCACCACCACCAACGGTGACCGCGCGGGCGATATTTATTTTTTGCTGACTAATTACAATCATTATCCATTCCCACAGCTTCAGTGTGCGCCGTCTCCAATTAGCGGCCAGTTGAACCTTTGGCTCAATAAAGACACGCCGGGGCTTGCCTATGCGCTCCAAACAAGTTCAAGCCTGTCAAATGCCTCTTGGCAGGATATGCCGGTGGCCGCAGTGGATACGAACACCATCTGGTCTACGGACGTCAACCAGTTGCCCGGATCAAACAGCGGCTTTTTCCGCATCCGTGCCGTGCCATCGGCAGCCACGTCTCCGCCATGGCCACCGCAGTAATCAAATCGCTGGACCGTAATCGCCATGAATCGGCATTGCAGATTAGAATTACGGATCGCCGTCAAAAAGTTACAACGTCTTTAAACAGGGCGGGGCGCAACAGGTGGAATCAAAATAGGTATGTAAATACTTCATCAAAGCTGCCAAAATTGTCTCGATGTGCACTGATACGACAAATGAACCTTAAGTCTTAATCATAATCCTGCGGTGCCGGGATTTGCGTCTTTTAAAGCGCGGCTCTGTGAGCCGCCGCCGTATCGCCAGCCAGAAAGCGTTCGGATTGATTTGTGCGCCGTGAAAAATGCGCTCCGCCGCCCATCCGTCCGCCGACCTCTGCCCTCTGGCTTCCGCCCTCCGCCCTCCGGCTTGACCCGCCGTGCGGCGGCGTTGCCAAACCTTGTGAGGTTGGGTTATTCTTCCGGCATGAAGTTTTACGCCGCCCTCGCCGTTTTTTTGCTCGTCGTCAGTTTGTCATCGGCGCGGGCGCAGCAGGAGGCGGATGACCAATACATATTCATTTATAGTTTGATCCAGCAGGCCGATACGCTGGCCGGCTCCGGCCGGCTGCAACCGGCCTTGACGCAATACACCGAAGTGCAGGGTGAATTGCAGAAATTCCAAAAAGTATTCCCGGACTGGAATCCAAAGATCGTCAGCTTCCGGCTGAAGTATCTCGCGGGAAAAATCGCCGCCGTCACGGCGCAGCTTCCCGCGCCCGTGGCTGCCCCGCCCGTGGCCGCCGTGACGAACGCGCGTCCGTCCAGTCCGCCCGCGCCCGGGATCGCCGATGACTTGCGCGGACAGATCCAGTCATTGCAGGCCGTCAACGCGACGTTGCAGGCGAAGCTGAAGGAGGCGCTGGCCGCGCAGCCGGCGACGATTGATTCGCGCGAACTGACGAAGGCGCAGGAGAAGATCCAGGCGTTGATGAAGGAGAATGAACTGCTGAAAGTCAGCCTGTCACAGGGAAAAACCCGGACGAACATCGTCAATGTCGCCGCCCAGACGGACGAGTTGAAGCGGGCGCAATCAGCCTTGACCGAGGCGAACCAGAAGTTGTCCGAGCAGATCGCCCGCGCGGACAAGCTCGCGCAGGACAACCAGTCGTTGCAGACGCGCTTGCAGGCCTTGCTCGCCAGTCCTGCGGCGCTGGACGCCTTGCGCGCAGAAAATGCGCTGCTAAAAAAACAGCTCGCCGATTTGAAAAATGCGGCCACCAATTCTTTCACGTCAGACGCCCAGTTGGATGCCGGCTTGAAACAGGCGCGGCTGCAGATCGCCACGTTGCAATCAGACGCGCAAGTCCGGCAGTTGGAAAAGACGGCTTTGGAAAACCGCCTCAACAGATTTTCCGCCGCCGCCGGCGCGGGACAGCCGGTTCCGGCACCGTCCGCAGACCAGGTTAAAAATGAAGCGCGCATCCGCGAGCTGACCCAGGAACGGAACGATCTGCTCGCCAAACTGGGCGCGGCGAACCGGGATCTTTACGGCGCAAAAAAACAATCCGCCGCCGCGCAGATCGGGGACCTGAACGACCAGATCAAGACCTTGCGGGCGCGGCTGGCGGTGGATGAGGCGCTGGCCGTGCCTTACACGGCGGAAGAACTGGCGTTGTTCCGGCAGGCGGCGCCGCAGTTCGCCGGCCTGGACACGGAGAAAAAATCCATCAAGGAACTGCCCGAAGGCTCGGGGCAGCTCGTCGCCGAGGCGCAGAAGTTTTTTGCGGCGAAGCAATACGACAAGGCCGGGGACAACTATCAGAAAATTTTGCAGCGCGACGAAAACAACTCGATCGTGCTGGGCAACCTCGCTGCGATCGAGATGGAGCAGGGCAAGCTGGACGATGCGGAAAAGCATCTCACCACCGCCGTCGCGCAAAATCCCGACGATGCCTTCAATCTTTCCATGCTGGGCTACCTGAAATTTCGGCAGGAAAAATACGACGACGCGCTCAACGCCCTGGGCCGCGCCGCGAAACTGGATCCGCAAAATCCGGAGATCCAGAATTTTCTAGGCGTCACCCTGGGCCACAAGGGTCTGCGGGTGCAGGCGGAAACCGCCTTGCGCAAGGCCGTCCAGCTCGCGCCGGATTACGCCGCCGCCCACAACAACCTGGCCGTGATCTACATCAACCAGCAGCCGCCGCTGGTGCAGCTCGCGCGCTGGCATTATGAAAAGGCGCTCGCCGCCGGACAGCCGCCCAATCCCGATCTGGAAAAAGCCCTGGGCGGAACATTTGCGCCGGCGAACTCAAAGTGACAACCGGTGAAAACTGGCGGGGCAAGACTCCGTCGAGCCGTGACTTGGTTTGGGCTCGACGGAGTCTCGCCCCGCCTGAATTGAAAATATGTTCCAGCAATCATTCCATGAGATGACCATCGCCACGCGCGGACGCGGGCTTTATGAGTTCACTCGCGAGGTGGAAAAATGGATCGGCCAGAATAAATTCAACGACGGCCTGCTCACGATCCATTTGCAGCACACGTCGGCTTCCTTGCTCATCCAGGAAAATGCCGACCCGGACGTGCGCCGCGATCTGGAGGCGTTCTTCCAGCGGCTCGTGCCGGACGGCGATGCGCTTTTCCGCCACACGGCGGAGGGCGATGACGACATGCCCGCGCACATCCGCACTGCGCTGACGGCGGTGAATTTGAGCCTTCCCGTCCGCGCCGGCCGGCCGGCGCTGGGGACGTGGCAGGGGATTTATCTGTGGGAACACCGCACGCATGGCCATGCCCGCCGCGTCACGCTGCATTTCATCGGCGAATAACCGGCGGGGCGGGCGTCCTCGCGAGCCGGTTCTCGCCCGCCGGAATCACGGCGAATAATCTCGCCAATTTCCACCGGCGCTGGCAGGTTGCGGCCACTTTATGCGAGCCATCAAATTTTCAAGCTGCGCCGTTCTTGCGGCGGTCGTTTTCTGTTTTGTCTCCGCCGTTCGCGGCGCCAATGTCACGAACAGTTTTGGTTTCACAGGCAGGGAGATTTTTCCGATTGATGACGGCATCAGCCTGTTGCGCGCTGCGGATCTGGACGGCGACGGCTTGAATGATCTGGCGGTCGTCAACAACCTGCGCTCCAAAATCAGCCTGCTTTACAACCGCACCGGCAAGACAAACCTGGTTGCCGACGCCAGGCCGCCGCGCAAACTGGAACTCAACGAGCTGCCGCCGGACGCGCGCTTCCGCATTGATTCCATTCCGCTGGATGAACGCATCGCGGCCATGGTCGTGACGGATCTGAACGGTGATGCCCGCCCGGACATCGCGTTTTTTGGCGACGCGAAGGACCTCGAGGTGATCTACAACCAGGGCACGAACGGCTGGAGCGAACCCAGACATTGGCGGCTGGAGAACGGCCAGATGACGCCGAACGCGGTGGCCGATGGCGATTTGAACGGCGATGGCCGCGCCGACCTCATTTTGCTGGGCGACAGCGGCGTCCTCTATTTTCTCGCGCAGAACGCGGATCACACGCTGGCCGAGCCGCAGAAGATTTCCTATTCCGGCACGCCCAAGGCCGTGCAGATCGTGGACGTGGACGGCGACGGAAAAAAAGATCTGCTGCTCGTGGATTTTGACAGCCCGACGCCGCTGCGTTTCCGGCTGCAAAACGCCGGCGGCCAGTTGGGGCCGGAGATTTATTTCAAGATGCCGCCCATCCGCTCCTTCTGCGCGGACAATCTCGGCGGTGATGCGAAGAATTATGTCGCGACCATCGCGCAAAGTTCCGGGCGCGCGGAGGTCTCGCAGTTTACGCGCAAGCCGTCGGAAGTTTTGTCCGGCGCGTTCCGGCGCGGCCAGTTTCAAATCCTGCCGCTCAACAAGGCGGACACCGGCGCGCGCGGATTGCTGTGGGCGGATGTAAATGGCGACGGCCGTCCGGATCTGCTCGTGGCCGAACCGGCGAGCGGCCAGCTTTCGGTTTATTTGCAGCAGGCGGATGGTTCGCTGGCGAACCCAAAAACCTTTCCGACACTGGCGGGCGTGAGCCGGCTGGCGGCGGCGGATCTGGACGGCGATGGCAAGCCCAGCATTTTTCTTTTGAGCCAGGACGAACGCGCGGTCGGCGTGACGCAGTTTGACAAAAGCGGAAAGCTGCCGTTTCCGACGTTGATTCCGCTCGATGGCAAGCCGCTTGCCATGGCTGTCGGCGCGCTGAAACATGGCGCGAAGCCGGTGCTGGCCATCATCGTGGACAAGGACGGCCAGCGTTTGCTCGTGACGCGCACGGCGGACGGCAAAATGAAGACGCAGAAATTGAGCGACAGTTTCAAATCCAACCCGGCCTCGTTCACCATCCAGGACGTGAATCAGGACGGGCTGGCGGATCTGGTCGCGTTGATTCCTTATGAAAAGGTCAAGGTGCTGCTGCAAAAATCCGGCGGCGATTTTGACGAGGTGGATGTGGACCCGCCCGGCGGCGCGCTGGACCAGCCGTGGCTCGCCTCGGCGGATGTGGACGGCGACGGCAAGCTGGAATTGCTTTTGCCGCAGAAAAATTTCGTTCGCGCCGTCGTGCTGGAACGCGCGGAAAAAGTTCAAGGCTCAACGAACCAGCCGGGCTGGACGTTCCGCGTGCGCGACCAGATCAACGGCGCGGCCAGCGACTCGCGCATCGTGGGCGCCACGGCGGTGCGGAACGGCACGAACGCCGTGCCTTCGATTTTCCTGTTCGACGTCGAGTACAAGCAGTTGACGTTGTGCGAACGCGACGCGACCGGCGTTTGGCAGGTCGTCCGTAATGTGGAATTGCCGGCGACGGATTTCAGCAGCGTGCAATCGGTCGCCCTCGGCGGCACGAATGTCCAGAGCGTGGCGTTCCTCGGCCAGAACACCGTCGCGTGGCTGCCTCTCGCGGGCGAGGTCTGGGATTTCACCGTGCTGGACGGCTACGAAACGCCCGTCAAGGACGGCTATTTGAACGACGTGGTGGCGGGCGATCTGACCGGCAGCGGACGCAAGGATCTGGTCTTCATGGAGACGGCGAAAAATTATCTGGATCTCGTCAGCTTCAGCACCGGTCACAAACTTGTGCCGGACGACCGCTGGCAGGTGTTTGAGCAGCACACCTTCCGCGCCCGCGACAACGCCGTGCCGGAGCCGCGCGAGGCGCTGGTCGTGGATGTGACTGGCGACAAGAAAAACGACCTGGTCGTGCTGGTGCACAACCGGATTCTGGTTTATCCGCAGGAGTGAATGCGCTTCAATCCTGCCGCGCATAACTTCCTTCTCCCCATCCGATGCGGAGAGGGAGAAATGCGGCTGTTGCAGCGCATCCGGTGGACGTTGCCTGGCAGCGCCGGTTACGGCAACAGCACCCGATAAAATTTTTGTGGATGACCCGCCGCGTCCGGATCGGTCCAAAGCCACGGGGTTGAGGTCACGGTGAGATTGCTCACGGTCTGCCAGTCCGCTTGGCCGAATGCATCTAGCGTCTGGATCTGATAAGTTACTCCGGCGGGTCCGGAAAGTGTGATGGTTCCGGGCAGACCGGGCATGGCCTGAAGCACGATGAGAGGCGCAGACTGGCAGATGCTGCCGCTGACCGTGAGAAAACTTCCGTTGCCAAAGCACGTCCCAAGCGCCACGGTTTGAGCATTGGTCACGGCGGTCCAGTGGATCAGATTGGCAGAATAATTCGCGTGCATGCCGCGGCTCACCGCCACCCAAAATCCGTTGCCATACGCTAGTCCTTCCGGACGCAGGAGGGAGTTGACGCCGCGGAACGTCCAGTTCGTGCCGTCGCCGGAGGTGAACGTCTGGTTGCGGATGTCGAAGGCGACCAGCGTGGTGCCACTCGAACCGATCATGTAGAGGCTGTTGGTCAAACCGGTAGGCTGGCTCCACCACGAGATGCCGTCGATGGAAAGCAGGTTCGTTCCGATGGTCAGCGGATAAACAAACAGCCCGCTGCCAAAGGCCAGTCCGCCGGTCGGTTTATTGGAAGCGATGTAATAATTGCTCCAGGTCACGCCATCGGTTGAGACCAGCGACCAGTTGAACGACGGCGAAATGGTGTAGCCGACCGCGACGAAGCGCGAGTTCCCCCAGACGATCTTTTGCAGATAGATGTTGGTGCCGGGCGAGTGATCCTCCCAGTTGACGGCGTTGGACGACGTCAGCACCGTTCCCCCGTAGCCCACCGCCACGAATTTGCCTGTGCCGTAGGCAACGCCATTGAGGACCTGCGCGGTGGGATTGGTGACCATCCACTGGCTGCCGTTGGTGGAAACCGCAATCGCACCCGCGCCGCCGACAGCGACAAAAGAGCCGCCACCATACGTCGCACTGTAAAATGCGGTCGGGGAATTGGTGAAACGTGAATACCACGAATCCAGCGGATGCGCTACGCAGGCCAGGGCCTGGCCGAGGAGCGCGAGCAGGGCGATTGGAAACTGGAGACTCGATTTCATCGGGGCATAGTCCATTAAACTCCCATCGCGGAAAAATGCAACCGGAGATTTTAGGGATGCCCGAAAATGAATCCGAATTGGGGCGTGCGATTTGCGGCGGGCCATTAAGAAACAGAAGCGGGCGACACCTCACCGCGCCCTCTCCTCATCTGATATGGAGAAGGAGAAATGCGGCTGTTGCAACGCATCCGGCGGAAGCTGTTACGCGTTCGCGTTTTGCTGGGAACGATTTTTCAATTCAACCCCGGCGGGCGCGGCGCGAAGGCCTTGAAGGAAATTCCATCCGCCGTGGTGCTGCCGTTGAACACGGAGAAGAAAAAGTATTTGGCCACCTGGTCGTATTCCGGCAGCAGGGAGAAATCCATCCAGTCGCGCAGGCCTTTGGGCACGGCTGCCATCGAGCCTGGATTGGCCGCATCACCTTGATTTTTGAACAGTGTGAATGCAGAGCGCATGACTTCGCGCTGGTTTTGATAGCCGAACAGGCCGCCGCCGGTGCCGCCGATGTGCTGCGCCGCCTCGGTGAGGCCGGCGATGTCACGCAGGGGCTTGGCCGGCGTGCCGGTGTTGCGCAGATAACTTTCCAAAATCCCGGAGTCGGTGCTCATGGCGATGTAACCGCTGCTGGTCGTGCAGTAGAGCGAGCGTGAAACCGGGGCGGCGGTTCCCGTCGCGCGCTGCGGCGCCATGGGAATGTTGTAAATTTTTTTGCCGAGAAACTCGCGCGGCTCCTTGGCCTCCTTCTGGCCATACATCAGCGACGCGACGGATTTGATGGCGAGCACGGTCTGGTCGGGATTGGCGGCGGCGAACAGGACGAGCGACGGGGCGTTGTTCAATTCCGCCGTGGAAGTTCCAACGGGCGATTTTTGATAATTGATGACGTCGTCGCCGAGGTTGCCGATGAGGTTTTTGCGGAGGTCGAAGCTGGGATCCTTTTGCTGCGCGCTGGCGTTGACCATGGCGATGGCGGCGTTGATGCCGCTCAACGCGGCGGGCGAAATTTTCCCAAGCATCGTTTCCAGGGCGGCCCAGTCTTTCTGGCCGTCCACACGCCAGCGCCAGAATTTCACCGTGTCAGCCGGGACAAATGTTGGCGCTGCCGCGTCTTTCGACGCCGTGGCGATCATCTTGAAAAGGCCGGCGCGGTCGGCTTCCGGCACGGAGAGGTTGAAATCCACCTGCGAGCCGTCATGCGATTCGCGGGCGGCAAAGCTCGCGCTCTTCAAGCCCATCGCGCCGGAGGCGGCGAGCACCTTGTCCCACGGCATTTGCGGCACGGCGGTGGGCGCGTCGGGATTCGGCTCCGGCGGTGGAATGCCGGCCAGCACGCTGAAAAATGCCTTCGCGTTGAACCAGCCGTAATACAGCGGCGCATCACGGAACTGCCGGGTTTTGTCGGCGGTGAAAACCGCGTTGTCGGCCAAAGCCGGCATCGCCCCGCCGGTCAGGTGCGCGGCGATGGGTTCCACGGCCTTGATGGAATTGCCAACGATCAACAGCGATTCAAACTGCCCGATGACGATTTCGCCCGTGGGCGCGGGCTTGGCCGGCTCCTTGCCAAGTTCCGTGACGGGCTGGCGCTTCGGAAACATCCCGGCGACTGCGGCGGGAACGTCATTGCTCGAAAGCGGCACGACGGAAAATTTTATGGTGCGGATGGTCTCCGTGCGGACGGATTTGCCGGCGTCCATCCATTTTTTTTGCAGCGCGGCGAGATTGGTTTTGAGCAGGCCGCTTTTGTCCTTCGCATCCAGCAGCAGAATCAGGCCGGGTGACTGGTCGCCGATTGCGTCCCAGCCGTTTTGCGTGACGGCCACGGTGAACTGCCCCTGCGGCAGGTCGGCAAAGTCGGCGAGCTTCACGCCGAGGTCTTTTTCCAGCGGCCCGACGAACGCCTCGTTCCATTTGCCCATGAACTTGTCGCGAAACGGTTTCATCGCCTGGTCGCTCCAGAGCATCCACTGCGGCGAGCGGTTCATGGCGGCACGCAGCCCTTTGCAATCCGGCGCGGCCACGACGAACAAAGTGTCCGCCGGCAGCAGGTTTTCAGCGGGCGGAATCGCTGCGCGCAGCGAAGCGGTGAAGGTCAGGAACGCGGCGAATGCGACGAGGAGAAACGGGCGTAGTGTTTTTGTCATAATCAATTAAAGTTCAACGGCGGTGAAAGGTTGCGGGAGAAACGGAATTATTTCTCGTCAGCCTTTTGTTTCGTGCGGCCCGGCGGTTCGAGATAGCGATACGGATTGTTCGGATTATCGGCGGCGTAGGCGAAGGCGTCGCGATGGTCGAGAAAGCTTTTCACCAGTTCCACCGGGATCGCAAAGCCGAGGCCTTCGCCGAACGTGATCTTCATGTTCGTCACGCCCACGACTTCGCCGGCGAGGTTGAAGAGCGGTCCGCCGCTGTTGCCGGGATTGATCTGCGTGCTGGTCTGCAAATAAAGGTTGCCCTCCATCTGGCGAGTCTTGGTGCTCAAGATGCCCTGCGTGACCGTGCGTTCCAGGCCGAGCGGACTGCCGACGGCGAAGACCGCATCGCCCACGTTCAGCGCATCAGAATTGCCGAGCGTGATGAATTTGAACTTCGGCGCGTTCTTGTCCTCGATCTTCAGCAGCGCGAGATCGTGAAATTTATTGATGGCGATGATCTTGACCTGCTTGTAAGTCTCGCGGTCGAGCTGGCCGTCTTTCTGGTGATAAACCTCCACGGAAATCTCCGTCTCGCCCTCGATGACGTGGAAATTCGTGATGAGATAACCTTCCGCGTTGAGGAAAAAGCCGGAACCCAGCCCGCCCGGCGTGCGGACCTGCACGACCGCCTCGCCGATCTGTTTGACGAGCGAACTGACGTCGCGCGCGGGCGAGGTCAGCAAGGTGGAGTAATAAAACTGCGGCGGGACATTGATTTGGGCGACGGCATTGGAGGCGACGGGCGCAACTGGCGGCGCGGTCGTGCCGGTCTTGGCAATGCTGGCGATGGAACTGCGAGGCACGACCAGCACGGTGTAGCCGACATCCACGACGACGGCGTCCGGTTTCTCGGCGAGGATTTTGCCGGTGACGGCGGCCTTGTCCTTGAGCTGGATCGTGTCAGCGGACGCGAGGTTTGCCGCGCAGAGAATCAGCGCCAGCCATGCAAAATGTTTCTTCAACGACATTGGCAGACAATAAAGCAGCAGGGCGGCTTTGACAAGCGGCGGGCGGGGGGAAAATAAAGCGCGCAATTGGCTGCATAATCAAATCGCTGTCACGCATCTTCGCCACTCTCTTTCTGGGCTGGATGGCGACGATATTGCACCACCAAGATGAGCAAACATGCGCCGAACACGCATCCGGCAGCCACAAACGCACGTGACCGCTGGGCACCATCGCCTGTGAAGTAGATGGCCGCCAATAATAGTTCCGCCACAACGCAAAGCATGGCAATGAATCTGAGCAATCGCCGTCGATGAGTCTCTGATGTGCTGCTTATGCTCGGCAATCTCGGCAATTTACGGCGTCTGGTAAGCACTTCCCCAAATATCTTGGCGATCTCCCAAGCTACGGCTTGGACAAATCCTAAACCTATGCCGGCAAACAATCCCACAATGCCACCGCCGATTGCGCCTCCGGTTTCTGCCAAGACGCCATGCGGCTTACCTAGCGTAGCACCTACGATAGCTCCGCCAACTGCTCCGACAAATGCCCCTGCCTCAAGCGTGGTCACGGCACGAACCCTAAACCTTCATTTCGCCCTTGTCCACGCTCAAAAATACCAGTTGCCACTCCGCGTTTTTCTGCTATTTTCACCGTCCCTTTCGCCGGAGCCGGCAGGGGGAAAACGGCCTTAAATTCCGTCCTCGTGTGAGGGTGGAGCGGCCACAATAACATCATAAACAATCCCGTGTTCCGCGGGATGCTTTGAAAAATGTAGCGGCGGTCTGTGACCGCCGAAACCACGACGCTCATAGAGCGACGCTACAAAAAGTTCAAAGTCTCAACCAAAGGAAAATTGTGTTAAGCATCGGTGTAAAAGAATTATTGGAATCAGGCGTCCACTTTGGACATCAAACGAAGCGTTGGAATCCCAAGATGAAGCCTTTCATCTTCGACGCGCGCAACGGCATCCACATCATTGATTTGAGCAAGACGCTCACGCAGCTCGAAGCCGCGTGTGATTTTCTCGCCGCGACGGTTCGCAAGGGCGGAAAAGTCTTGTTCGTCGGCACCAAGAAGCAGGCGCAGCAGTGCGTCAAGGAAACCGCGAAGGAATGCGGCCAATTTTATGTCACTGAACGCTGGCTCGGCGGCACGATGACCAATTACGCCACCATTAAGACTTCCATCAAGCGCCTCAAGGAAATCGAGAAGATGGACGCGGATGGCTCCATCAACAATTACGTCAAGCAGGAGCAGGCGATGATTCACCGCGAACTGGCCCGCCTGCACAAGTATTTCGACGGCATCAGCTCGATGGACAAGCATCCCGCCGCGCTGTTCGTCGTGGACATCAAGCGCGAACACAACGCCGTGGCCGAGGCGCGCAAGCTGAAAATCCCGATCGTCGCGCTCGTGGACACGAATTCCGATCCCGACCTCGTGACCTATCCCATCGCCGCGAACGACGACGCCATCCGTTCCGTGCGCATGATCATGGCGACCGTCGCCCAGGTCATCACCCAGGCGCAGGCGGAATTTGAATCCAAGCGCGCGCGCAAGGCGGATGCCCAGGATGCTGCTCCGGCGGAAAAATTTGAATCGGCGGAAGCGGTTGAAGTGGCCGCCGGCAACGACCCTTCCACACCGGAAAGTTCCCCGGCGTAAATTGGTAGGGCGCGTCACTCTGTGCGCGCCGCAGCGGGCAGAGGACTGACCCGCCCTACCAATCAACTTTTAACGAATAACTCTCAACTATTTTTATGGCTGAAATCACAGCAGCAAATGTGGGCAAACTCCGCGAAATGACCGGCGCGGGCTTGATGGATTGCAAAAAAGCGCTCGTCGAAGCGAATGGTGACATCGAAGCCGCCATGGATTATCTGCGCAAGAAGGGCATCGCGTCCGCCGAGAAAAAGGCCAGTCGCGCGGCGAACGAGGGCGTCATCGCCCAGCACATCGCCCCCGGCGCGAAAGTCGGCGTGATCGTGGAGATCAACTGCGAGACGGATTTCGTCGCCAAGAACGAAAGCTTCCGCGCGTTCTGCGATGACATCGCCAAAAAACTTGCGAATGATCCGGGTGCGAACCTCGAGGCTGACCGCGTCGCCGTCGTGGCGAAGATCGGTGAGAACATTGTGATTTCACGGCATCAGCGCATTGAAGTCAGCGGCAACGGACTCGTGGCGGCTTACATCCACACCGGCGCGAAAGTCGGCGTGCTGGTTGAAGTCGGCGCGGGCAAGCCGGAGACGACAGGCAGGGAAGAATTCAAGCAGCTCGTGCGTGACATCACGTTGCAGATCGCGGCGGGCCATCCGCACGCCGTCTCTCGTGAGGAAGTCCCGGCGGACGTCATCGCCAAGGAGCGAGAGATCGCCGCGCAATCCGACCGCCTCAAGGGCAAGCCGCCGCAGGCGATGGAGAAAATCCTGGCCGGCGTGCTGGACAAATTTTTTCAGACCTACTGCCTCGTGGACCAGGGTTTCGTGAAGCGCAATTCCGAAGTCAATGTGAAGGAACACGTCGCCCAAATCGCCAAGCAGCTCGGCGATGAAATCGTCATCCGCCGCTTCGTCCGCTTTCAAGTCGGCGAAAGCGCGGCGTAAAAAGTTCTCTGACAAAATTCAAAGGCGTCCAGCGATGGACGCTTTTTTTATTTCACTGAATAAGGCACTGTTTTGCTTCCGCAAATAACATGATAATGGACAATTGCTCGACCGATTTTTCCATTTAATAATTTCATTTTTTCGCCAGCCAGAACAAGTCTCATCGCAGATGATATTGCGACAAAAGGATAATATTCAGTTTTAATTCCGTTAGGGAAACGCTGATTTAATATTTTGATTTCCGCTGTTTATTGGAGACGCGAGGGGTTGGTTTTTCTAAACTTGCCGGCATGACCCATCAGCCGAGTTTTTCCCAGGCCGAGTTTGCCGATAAGAAGAAG
>JAQTQB010000010.1 GCA_028712475.1 Verrucomicrobiales bacterium | reverse complement strand
GGGGCAACACGAACAGCCTGACCATCGCCTTCATGCGCACCTATCTGACGAATGTCATCAGCCGTTACAGCAACTCGCCGGCGATCTGGGGCTGGGAGTTTGGCAATGAATATAATTCCTCCTGCGATCTGATGGACCAAGGCATCAACAATGGCATAGGTTTGCCACAGATCAGTGTTGCCAACGGCACGCCGTCGTTTCGGACGACCAATGACCTGCCCTATTCCACCAACTTCCTGGTGGCCTTTGCGGACTTTGCCCGGACAGTAAGAACGCTGGATCCCACCCGGCTGATTTGCAATGGGAACGGGGTCTGTGCCCCGAATCAGTATAACCGGTTTCACAACAGTTGGACGGTGGACACGGACGTGCAGTATAGCAACATCTTGTCGGTGTATAACCAGTCGTTCAACACGACCTATTTTCATATTTATCCGCAGCAAATACCGTATGGCAGTCAGCCGCAATTTCTCAACCGGCCGGTTTCTTTCGATGGTTACATCCAGGCCTCCATGGCGTATGCGAACGCGATGCAGAAGCCCTTGTTTATCGGCGAGTTCGGCGCATCTTCTGTGGAGGCTTTAGGCACGAATAATCCGGAATGGGACCGGACGAACTTCGCGAACTTCGTGAACGTGATCGTGAGCAATCAAGTGCCGCTGTCCGCCGTGTGGGTCTTTGATTTTGCCTCTCAAGAAGCCTTTATCAACATTTCATGGACCAATGCGCGGAGTTACATGCTGGACCAGGTGGCGATGGCGAACAACCAGATGTATACGGAAATGGGGCTGTCGCCGGCGCAGTATGTGTTGAACGTGACCCAAAGCACGAACGGGACGATCACGCCGGGGCTGGTGGTGGTCAATCAGGGGACGAATCAGACGTTTGCGATCGCCGCGACGAATGCTAACTGTCGGATCATTTCGGTCACGGTGGACGGGGTGAACCAGGGGGCGGTCACCACCTACACTTTCACCAATGTCAGCGCCGCGCATAGTATCACGGCCTTGTTCCAGCAGGTGCCGGTGGTGCAGGTGCCGTTGTCCGCCACGGCGATCACCTATGGGCAGATGTTGAGCAGCTCGGTGTTGAGCGGCACGTTCACCAACACCGTGGGGACGGTGGTGCCCGGGACGCTGGCCTTTGCGGTGCCGACGCTCGTGCCGAATCCCGGCACCACGAACGTGCCGGTGGTCTTTACCCCCACCGACGGGACAACTTACGCCACCGTCACCAATACGGTGAACGTGACGGTAACCACAGTCGCGGGCAACACCTATGCTTGGGATCCGGGACACAACCACGTCAGTTCGAATGGTTCGGACACTTGGGACACGGTCACGGCGAACTGGGCCAATGGCGTCGCGGATTCAGCCTGGCCCAACTCCGGCACCAATTCCGCGACCTTTGGGACGGGCATTGCCCAATCGCTTAATTACAGCGTGACTCTGGGGGCGCCGATCACCGTGTGCAACCTGAGCTTTAGCAATACCAATCCCATTGGCTACAGTTATGCCTATTCCATCGACGGCACCCAAACCCTCACCTTTTCCCCCATGACGGGACCGCCCGCAGTGACCGTGGGCGGCAGTGCCGCGATCAGCGCTCCGCTGGCGGGGGTTGGTTTTAGCAAGGCGGGCGCGGGCAGCTTGAGCCTTCTAGGCAATAACTCCGGTTACGCCGGCGATGTGACCGTCAGCGCTGGCACCCTCATTGTGAATTCCACGCTGGGCACCGGCACCACCACGGTCGGCAACGGTGGAACCCTGACCGGCTCCGGTTCCGCCAGCGGGCCGGTCATTGTGCAGAGCGGGGGGGCGTTTTCTCCAGGCCTCAATGCCATCGGACAATTTTCAATCACGGGTCCGCTCACCCTGCAGGCGGGGAGCACGACGTTCATGGCCATCAACAAGGATGTCGCCGCCAATGATCTGGTCAACGGCATCAGCACGCTGACCTATGGCGGAACCTTGAGCATCAGCAATCTGGGTTCCGCGCCGTTCCAGTCGGGCGACAGCTTCAAACTCTTTGACGCGACCAATTACAACGGCTCTTTCAGCGGCATTATTCCGGCGCTTCCCCAACCCTGGCTGGCTTGGGATGCTTCGCAATTGACCAGCAACGGCACCCTCAGAGTTACTGCCGGCGCGGCCACCAACTATTTCAAGCTGGCAAATATTTTTGCGAGCAGCATGGTATTGCAACGGGACGTATCTGTGCCGGTCTGGGGCTGGGCCACGCCCGGGCACATGGTCACGGTCACGTTTGCCGGCCAGACCAAAATGGCCGCGGCGGATGCCGATGGCAATTGGCGGGTTAATCTCGATCCCATGCCGGCCAACACCAACTCACAGACCCTGACGGCTGCGGCGGATGCCAACAGCGCGGTGTGCAACAATGTTCTGGTCGGCGATGTGTGGCTGTGCTCCGGCCAGTCCAACATGGGGTATGGATTTGTCAATAATGCCAACGCGGAAACGTGGAACGCCCAGATTGTGGCCAATGACAATTACCCCCTCATTCGCTACCTTTTAGTGGGAGAGTCCGTCTCACAAAACTATGTAAGCGATGCCCAAATCGCGCTGTCATGGAAGCTCTGCTACTCTAGTAATCTGGTATATATTCCCTGCGTGGCATACTATTTTGCGAAAGAGATATTTTCGCATACGAATGTGCCGATTGGTCTTATCCGTTCCGCCAATGGTTCCACGCTCTGCGAGTCCTGGACCAGCATGGCGGCGCTGACCAACGTCCCGGAATTAAATGCGCTGGCCAATCAGGAGAACCAGCAATACGCCCAGGGCACCCTCGCGGCGACGAGTGTGCCCGCCGGCGAGTTCAACCCGATGATCCGGCCGCTCATACCTTACGCCTTGCGCGGGGTCATCTGGTATCAAGGGGAAGGAAATTCGCAGACCGCCACCAGTTGCAATCAATATCGCGTGCTGTTGCCGAACCTGATCGCCGACTGGCGCGCCCGTTGGGGGCTGGGCAATTTCCCCTTCTACTTTGTGCAGTTGCCCAACTATAGCAAGGTGAATTGGCCGCAACTACGCGAGGCCCAGTTGCTGACCAGTAAAAACACTCCGAACACCGGCATGGCCGTGGGCATTGACATTGGCGATGCCAACCTTCATCCCACCAATAAATTTGATGTGGGCATCCGGCTGGCCCAGTGGGCGCTGGCCCAGGATTATGGGTTGAATGTGGTTCCCAGCGGCCCGTTGTGCAGCGGTTGCGCGGTGGAAGGCAGCCAGCTTCGGGTCTTTTTTGACTACGCCCAATCCGGCCTGATGGTCGGGCAAAAAGTCGGCACCAATGCGGTGCAGGAAATTATCAACGGCACCCTGGCCACCTTTGAGATCGCCGGGGCCGACGCCAATTATGCCGCCGCCAATGCCGTGATCAGTGGCACTACCGTCATCGTCTCCGCGCCCTCGGTGCCCAACCCTGTCTGGGCCCGGTATGCCTGGTCGTCCAACCCGCCTTGCAATCTGTATAACCGGGCCGGTCTGCCGGCTTCACCCTTCCGGGTCACGACCAACGCCCTTTTGAAGACCTCGCTCAACGTCGCCGGTGGTGTGGCGACCCTGCCGCTCAACATCGCCAGCAACACCACTTACTGGGTGGATTTCCGGGACAGTCTGACCGTCTCAAATTGGATTCCTTTGGTCACGCCGCAAACTTCCACCGGCGTGCCGGTGGTGGTTACCAACACTGTGCCCAGCGTCCCACAACGCTTTTATCGCGTGACCCAGTGGCCGCCTTAAAGCGGCCTTGCTTCCACCGCTGAAGAGGGATTGTAGGCAAGAAAAACTTTTTGCGTAATTGTTGGCGGATTTTGTTGCGTCTCCGCCCTCGGCGGAGAGAAGTCGCTGGTGACGTTTGCCAATCTGTGGAGGAGGCAGTGAATGCAAAACAGATTACGCTGGTTGTAGTCTGGAAACTACATGATAAATGTCAGCCAATATGAATAAAGAAAACAATTCAAACGGAATGAACCGCCGCCAGTTCTTGCAGACCAGCGCGCAATGTGCCGCCTCGGCCATGTTCCTGGGCCTCGGCGGCGCGCCGTCATTTGCCGCGCCTAATGCCGGCGCCCGGAAAAATGTGGTCCCGCTCGTGACCCTCAACAACGGCCTGCAAATGCCGCTGCTTGGATTGGGCACCATGACGCTTACGGGCGACCTCGGAACTAGGTGCGTGGCCGAGGCCATCGCCCAGGGCTATCGGCTGATTGATACCGCCACGATCTACAACTCCGAGACGGCCGTCGGCGCCGGGATCAAACAGAGTGGCGTCAAACGTGAAGAAATTTTTATCACCTCAAAACTGTGGAAGACCGACATGGGCTATGAACAGGCCAAGAAAGGATTTCAAACTTCCCTCGACAAGCTGGGGACGGATTATTTGGACCTCTACCTGATTCATCGGCCGGCTGGCGATGTGAAAGGCTCATGGAAGGCCATGGAGGAACTCTTTCATCAGGGCAAAATCAAGGCCATCGGCGTGAGCAATTTTGAACCCGCGCGACTGGCGGATCTGATTGCGAGCAGCGACGTAAAACCTGCAATCAATCAAATCGAAACCCATGCGTTTTTCCAGGAAGGCAAAGCGTATGATTACTTAAAGCAACACGGCATACAACATGAAGCTTGGGCACCCTTTGCGGAAGGCCGGCACGGGCTGTTCACCAACGCCACGCTCGCGGCCATCGGCAAGAAATACAATAAGACGGTTGCCCAGGTGTGCCTGCGATGGCATTTCCAACGCGGCATCATTGCCATCCCGCGATCCTCCCAGAAAGCGCACATAGCGGAAAATGTGAACATCTTTGATTTTAACCTTGAAGATTCCGACATGGCTTCTATTTCCACGTTGGATTTAAACACCACCCAATTTCCTGAGTGGAGTTAAAGAGGATGCCCCGGAAAAAGTCTTTGTCAGTCATTGTCGCCGGCCACCAAACAGGGTGGGGATGGCGCGTTGCGCAGCGTCCCTGACGTATGGTGGCCTCACCTCCGTCCATCGCCAATTAGCATGCCAAATAAATCTTTTTTAACTTTCTTGCTGATCATCAATTTTTCGTTGACGGTTTGGAGCGCTGATTCATCCTCCCAGCCGGATATTTCGCTGCTTCAAAAGCCCGCCACGTTGGCGCAGGCGGAAATCCAGGCGCGGAAATTGATGGAATCCATGACGCTTGAGGAACGCTTTGATTTTGTCTGCGGCAACGGCTTTGGCGTCCGGGCGGTTCCCCGGCTGGGCATCCCCGAACTCCGGTTCGCGGACGCCAGTTGCGGACTGCGCCTCCCCGCCGATGACCCCGGAACCAACAAAACCACGGCGTTTTCCTGCACGCTCCTGCTGGCCGCGACCTGGGATACGGATCTGGCCCGCGAATATGCCCAGGCCATTGCCGAGGAATTCCGGGCGGATGGCCGGCATTTTATTCTCGGCCCCGGCATGAACCTTTATCGAACCTCGAAGGGGGGACGAAACTTTGAATTCATGGGCGAGGATCCGTTTCTGGCCGGTGAACTGGTCGCCGCTTATGTCCGGGGAGCGCAATCGGTCAATGTCGCCACCACCTTGAAACATTTTATCGGCAACGAAACTGAAAATCACCGCCGGGCCGCCAACGCCATCATTGACGAACGGACGCTGCATGAAATCTACATGGCACCGTTCAAATCCGGCATAGACGCCGGAGCTTGGGCGGTCATGACGGCTTACAATCCGCTGAATGGTGCGTGGACTGGTGAAAGCAAGTATGTCGGCACGGAACTCCTGCGCCAGGAACTTGGGTTTCCATACCTGATCATGACGGACTGGGTCTCGGTCTGGCATGGTGACAAGGTCGTGCAATCCGGGACGGACCTGGTTGAGCCGGATGGCGTCATATTGAAGCTGGATCGCGACAAGATTTTTGGCACGCCCGACATTGACGGGATGGTGGTGAATATTCTTAAAACCGGGATTGCGTCCGGCCTTTACGAATTGGAAGCCAGGGGAGAATTCAAGCAGCCGGCCTGGGTGGATAAATATCCGGCGCACGAACAACTGGCCAGACGCGTCAATGCGGCGGGCATTGTCCTGCTCGCCAACAACGGTCTGCTGCCGCTGGAATCGGTTCCGAAAGGGAAAATTCTGGTGAGCGGCAATGCGGCCACCCTGAAGGAATTGAGCGGTGGTGGCTCTGGTCATGTCGTTGGTTACCATAACGACACTTACCTCCAGGCGGTGCAGCGCACTTTCGGTCAAACCAATGTTGTTTATCTGGCCAGCCCGGCTGATGCCGACATCCAGGCCGCCGGAATGGTTCTGCTCTTCACCGGCAGACCGCCCAATGTTAATAAAAGTCTGGGTGAGGCCGAAGGCATAAACCATCCCTTTGAGCTGCCCGAAGACGCATTGATTGCCCGATGCACGCGATTGAACCAACGGACCGTGGTCAATCTGACCTGCGGTGGTGGTGCCCAGATGGACTGGGCGGATCGGGCAGCGGCCATTGTCATGGCGTTCTACGGAGGGCAGACCGGACCGGACGCGCTGATGGATGTGTTGACGGGAAAAACCAATCCCGCTGGTAAATTGCCATTCACCATCGAGAAGCAGTTTGAAGATTCCTGTGCCGCCGGCGATGACGAACTGGTGAAGCCTGGCGCGATTCTGGTTGACCCGCAGGATTTCGCCCGGCGCGTTAAGGCCAGTCGAGAAAAACCTTTGGTTGATTTTCTTACCAGGAATGATGACAACGGATTTTACACTTACGATCTCAACTACAAGGAGGGCATCCAGGTTGGTTATCGCTGGTATGATGCAAAGAAAATCAAGCCGCGCTTCCCGTTTGGCTTCGGCTTGTCCTACACCAAGTTCAGCTACCGGAATCTTAAGTTGTCCACCCCCAGATTGACGCCGGACGCCAGCGTCACGGTCAGCGTGAAGGTTCGCAACACGGGCCAGCGGGCGGGCAGCGAAGCGGTGCAGCTTTACCTCCGCGACTTGAACCCGAAAATTGAGAAGTCGGTGCGGGAATTGAAGGGCTTCGCCAAAGTCGCCCTGCAGCCGGGGGAAACCAAGACGGTTGATTTCATTCTCCAGCCGCGCGACTTGGCTTACTTCGATGTTCCGGGGCGCCAATGGAAGGCGGATGCGGGCAAGTATGAAATCGAAGTCGGCGCCTCATCGCGCGCCATCAAGCAAAAAACCGCGCTGCAATTGACCGCGCCGTTTACCACCAAGTCTCCGAGTCAGCAATGAAAGACACCGGCATCTAAAAATTTTATGGCAATCATCTCTACCATCACTACCAACCCTTCTGACACCAACGGCAACGCCACCGGCGCTAACTATCGCGGCTCGTTCTGGATCATGACCTCGCTCTTTTTTCTGTGGGGTTTCATGACCGTGTTCAACGACATCCTGATCCCGCGTTTCAAGGAAGCGTTCACCCTGAACTATTTTCAAGCGATGCTTGTGCAGTTTGCCTTCTTCGGCGCCTACTTCATCGGGTCGCTGCTTTACTTCATCATCTCTTGGCTGATTGGTGATCCCATTGCAAAAATCGGCTATAAGAATGGCGTTGTCCTCGGCCTGCTCATTTCGGCCGCTGGCGCGGGAATTTTCTGGCCCGCCGCCAGCGCGTCGTCGTATCCCATGTTTCTGGCCGGGCTGTTTATCGTCGGGCTGGGGTTTGCGATGCTGCAAATCGCCGCCAATCCTTATGCCACGATTCTTGGCCCGGAAAAAACCGCGTCGTCCCGCCTGAACCTGGCACAGGCGTTCAACTCCGTCGGCACGACCATCGGGCCGATCATCGGTGGCTGGCTGATTTTTCAATACTTCGCCAAGACCGGCGCGCACGGCGCGGACTCGGTGAAGGTGCCTTATCTCGCCTTCAGCATCGTGTTCGCGGTGCTCGCCGTGATTTTCTTTTTCATCCACCTGCCGCACGTCGGCGAGGGAAAAATTGAGCGCGGCGCGGGCGCGTTGAAACATCCGCACGTCATCCTCGGGGTGCTGGCGATCTTCATGTATGTCGGCGGCGAGGTTGCCGTCGGCAGCGCCATCATAAATTTTCTCGGCCAGAAAAATGTCGCCGGCCTGGATCCGGTGGAGGCGAGCAAATACGTCTCGCTGTTCTGGGGTGGAATGTTGATTGGCCGCTTCATGGGCGCGGTGGAGTTGAGCGAAATGAAAAAGGTGAACAAGCAGATGCTGCTCGCCGGCATTCCGATGCTGTGCCTGCTCGTGTTCTGGCTGCTGCGCAGTTGGGATTCCGGCCAGGGCCGGTTTGACTTTGCGGGCGGCTGGGCCATCGTCCAAAACTACCTGCCGCTGCTCGCGCTGTGCTGGCTGCTGTTCCAATTCGGCCAGGCGCTGGCCGGACGCACGCTCTTTGTGTTTTCGGCGACCATTGTCGTCCTGCTCGCCATCGCCATGGTCTTCGGCGGCAAGCTGGCCATGTGGTGCATCATTGGCGTGGGCCTGTTCACCTCGATCGGCTGGCCGAACATTTTTTCGCTCACGCTGGACGGCATGGGCATCCACAAAAGCCAGGTGTCATCACTGCTGGTGATGGCCGTGCTGGGCGGGGCCATCCTGCCGCCAGTGCAGGGGGCGATCGCCGATGCCACTAAAAATCTGCAAATCTCGTTCATCGTGCCGCTGCTCGCCTATGCCTACGTTGGTTTCTACGGCTGGAAAGGGCACCGGATCGGACGCGCCAAAATGGCCGTAGTGTAGTTGGATCATAACAATCTCATGGCCCAATACGACAATGATTCGCGCGTGGTGATGACGCGCTGGATGCCGGCGGAACCAATTTTCGTTTTGCGGCGATCCGAGGCAAAATTGTCATGGCTGGAAAGATAGCCTCATCAGCAGCCAAAAGAAGCAACATCTATGAAAAGCAAAATGCAACGACGTGAATTTATCAACAAAACGGCTTGGATGACCGGGGCCGGCCTGATGGCAGCCTGTCTGCCGTTGGAAGCTGTTTTCGCCGCAGAAAAGAAAACCGCCTTTCCGCTCCAAGCCTACGATGACAACCGGGTGGTGCGGGTTTACGACCGGCACGCCGTCAATCATGACTTTTCAGGCCCAACACCCTATTGGCAGACCATTGATCCAATGGTGTTGCGGGGCATGCTGGCCAAGTCACTGTCCGAAATATCGGGGGAAAGCGGCGAAGAAAAGTCTTGGAAGAAAATTCTCGGAGGCGATAAGAGCGCCGACTTGTCCGCCCGTAAATTGGCGATCAAGGTCAATTTCAACAACACCATCCGGGACATCAACACCACGCTTAACAACAGTCCGGCGATGATGTGCGTTCTGGCGGAAAGCCTGCTGAAAGCCGGGCTGAAGCAGGAGCACATTTGTTTCTTCGATTGCTCCCGGCCTTTTCCAGATGCTTTCAAAAAGCAGGTCCGTGGGAATGGTCTGGAACGGGTGGTGATGCTGGGAAAAACCGACAGCATTCCCGTCAGCCAGGAAACTATTTTTCTGTCGGACAACCAGGGACATTTGCGCGATGGCAAACCCACCGACCAGTATCCGATTCCGCAATGTCTGCTGGCTGCCGATTACCTGATCAACCTGCATCTGGTGAAAATCCACGATCCGGGCGTCACCGGCGCGATGAAAAACCTGTTTGGCATCTCAGGAAACGTTGGTTTTTACATGCACCAGCGCGGGGCGACCAAAAGCTTTCCCGTATCCAATCATCTGCCCGACATATCGCTGAATCAGCACATCAAAAAGAGGGCCCGGTTAAACATTGCCGAATTTTTGTTTGGCGGCCAGACGCCGGACACGGTGGATAAATTCACCAACGGGGAATTTTTTCCGGACGGCCTGCCGTGCAGCTTGATTGTCTCGCGCAGCCCGTTTTATCACGATACGGTTCTATACGATTTCGTCCGGGCTGAATACCAGACCTGCGGGCCGGTGCTGAAGCGGTTCAAGAAGATGGGGCCGGACACCTGGTTGCAGAACGCGGCCAGGCAATACGCTCCTTGGAAATATGAACGCGCCCAATTTGTCAAATCAACCACGGCCGGCCGGCCGGCGAAAGACCTCGCATACGCACAGACCGATTATGTCTCTATTTAAACTAGCAACCACTTTCAATGCGGCGAGAAATTGCCCACCGCTGGTCTGTGGGATTTGTTTGTTTTCATCCCTGACCTTCTCGCAAGGCGCAGAGCCTGAAACCAATAGTTATCCTTCCACCTCGAACCTTTACGCTCCAGCCCGTGCGTCCGCCTTATCCTCAAATCATATGAATACCGCATCCCTGCCAAATGCCGCCCTTGGCTCGCGTCCCGTTCCCGCTCCATCATCCTCTGGCTTCACCAATCTGGACGTTGGCTCGCCGCGATTGGGTGGCTCCACCAAGCCGGTTGCCGCAGGCTGGGACATCCTTGGCGGCGGGGCGGATATTTGGGGGAAATCAGATCAGTTTCATTTTGTTTTCAAGGAAATGTCAGGCGACTTCGACATTGCCATCCGGGTCGAAAGCTTCACGCCAGCACACCTGTATTCCAAGGCGGGACTCATGATCCGTGAGACCCTGGAAGCAAATAGTCCCCACCTGATGTTTTTTGTGTTTTCAGGCAATGCGCCCCGGAACAATAATTTGGGAGCGTATGAGCTGCAGTTTCGATCCGTGGCGGGAAGCAATTGCCAGTCAATTTATCCCGCAGTAAGGCCGCCGGCCCCGCCTGAATTTCCTGCGGCTTATCCCAATTCATGGCTGCGGGTGGAGCGGCGTGGAAATCACTTTTTGGCCTTTGCCTCAACCGATGGAAAAACCTGGAAGCTGTATGCGGAGCATGACCTGGCGCTGGCCAGCACCGTCAAGGTGGGACCCGCGCTGACCTCGCACAACCCGCAGCTTCCGGCCAAGGCCGCTTTTCGGAACTACACTGAATCCAAGTAAGCCGTATCCTGAAAATCAACAAGCAACAAAATCCAGCAACAAATTATGAAACGCTCCAAACTCGCCGCCCAAGGCCCGGAATTTTCCAGGATGGTGTATGGCACCTGGCGGCTGCTGGACACGCAGCCGGCCGCGCAGGAGGTCAACCGGCGGCTCCACGCCTGCCTTGACCTTGGCATCACCACCATAGACACGGCGGAGATTTACGGGCTTTCCCCCGCCACCATTTCCTTGACTGCTGACACAAGAAATCTTGTTGCAATCCCGTGTCACCACCCGCCATCCAGCCGAACAGACCGGCATAATCCATTTCCAATTAGCGATAATTAGCGAAATTCGCGTAAAACCATCCCGTTTTATTCCCCAAGATCAGGCAAAAAACCGCCTCCCCAACCATGAAGCCCATGAAGTTTTTCAAATACTCCATGTTCCCCATGCCCTTCATGGTCAAACCGCTCCAGACCCCAGAACCTAAAACCCACTGGTGACACGCCAAAAACTTTATGACAATCGCGTGTCATCACCCGCTTTGACTGCGGGACGGTTGCCATAAGCCATTGCTAATAAGTGAAAATCCGTGAAATCTGTGTCAACCCATCCTGTTTCCAAAAGCATGAGAAACCGCGAAATACGCAAAATACGCGAAAATCAAGGAGCAGGCCGGATTTGGATCCCGTCCCGTTCGTGTCTTTCGCGTGGTTCGCGGTTCCATCCGCCCCCTTCTTCACTCCGCATTCCGCACTCCGCACCTCCTCCCGACTGGTGACACGCCAAAAACTTTGTGGCAATCCCGTGTCACCACCCGGTTTGCCAGCCGGGCAACTGACATAAGCCATTGCAAATCAGTGATAATCCGTGAAATCCGTGTCTAAAACTCCCGTTCAAAAATAAATGAAATAATTGTTGACTGGTGACACGGTATTTGCGACAGTAGCTCCACACACGGTTAACAAAAAACAACAACAACACACAAAATGAAAGCGAAAACACTACTGATTGCGGCTGCAGCGCTTGCTGCCACGGTCATTTCTTCCCAGGCGCAAGTCTATTCAGCCAACATCGTTGGTTATGTTAATATCAGTATTCCAAAAACTACATTTGCGCTGATTTCAAACCCGCTGGACAATGGCACCAATACGGCCAATGACCTTTTGGCTGCTCTGCCCAACAAGTCCTCAATTCAGCTTTGGAATGGAACTGGATTTACTACCTACGGTAAAACATCTTCCGGTTTCACGCCTTCAAACCCGTCTATTCCGGTTGGTCAGGGCTTCTTTGTGAGTGCGGCTGCGGCTTATACCAATACCTTTGTTGGCACTGTGGTTCCCTCTCCGGGTGGATCGGCTACGAATGCTATTCCAAAAACCTCATTCGTGCTGGTGGGCAGCACTCTGCCGGTAAGTGGAACCTTCAATGATGTTGGCAACAACACACTTAATTTGGCAGCTACCTTGCCGAACAAATCAACGGTTCAGCTTTGGAATGGAACTGGATTTACTACCTACGGGAAAACGTCCTCTGGTTTTACTCCCAGCAATCCTGCTTACACTGTGGGGCAAGGCTTCTTCATTAGCAGTGCTGCTGCAACTAATTGGGTTCAAACCTTGGTGCCATAATTTTTTTAAGAAAATTTCGGAACAAACAACAAACAATAAACAATAACACTAACACAACATGAAAAAATCAACATTCATTGCAGTTCTGGGTATGGCGGCCTGTGTGGCCTCATCTTATGGTCAGGGAACAGTAAATTTCAGCAGTTATTTTGGTAACCAAGGCGCTGGCTTTACTACTTCCTTATTTGGAACGACTACTTCAGTTCCGGATGGTTTTCATGCCGACCTTTACTTTGCCCTTGGAACAGGAGTGACGGATTCCGTCAATTTCAACGATGCTCTTAGTGTGTTCTCTGCCCCTACAGGGCTTACCGGTGCGGGTGTAGTTGGAGCTGTTTTTTCTGGCGGATATTTCGGTAATCCAATTATTCCTGTGTCAATTGCTGGATATGCCAGTGGTCCTGTAACATATGAAGTGGTTGTCTACAATGGTGCCGACTATGCCAGTTCCTCCATCCGCGGTCGTTCTGGTTCGTTTGTCTTGGATCCAGGAGCTGCAACAACTGGCAATCCAATTCCTATGATTGATAATGTTCCTAACTTCTTTGTGGCTAACGCAATTCCGGAACCGACCACGCTGGCCTTGGCTGGTTTGGGCGGTCTGGCCTCGCTCGTCATGCTGCGCCGTAAAAACGCGTAATTTGACAGAACATTGTTTGTTTTTGGTTTCCCACAGGAGCCGCTCTTCGGAGCGGCTCCTTTTTTATAAAATTCCCGTAGCAGCGGGCGTCAGCCCGCTCAAACTAAAAAAACATTCACCCACCCGTATCGCCCCAAATCCGGAAGAAAGATCAAACTTTCCCGTAGCAGCGGGCGTGCGCCCGCTCAAACTCAAAAACTCGCGCCTCCCACCCCCCACCGGGAACGCTCCTCATTTCGGAAGAATAAAGATCAAGCTCACGCTTGATGCTACTTTCGCGTAGCAGCGCGGCGTCAGCCCGCTCAAACTCAAAAACTCGCGCCCCACCCGGGACGCCCTCCATTTCGGAAGAATAAAGATCAAGCTCACGCTTGATGCTACTTTCGCGTAGCAGCGCGGCGTCAGCCCGCTCAAACTCAAAAACTCGCGCCCCACCCGGACGCCCTCCATTTCGGAAGAATAAAGATCAAGCTCACGCTTGATGCCACCCTCTCGTAGCAGCGGGCGTGCGCCCGCTCAAACTCAAAAACTCGCGCCTCACCCGGGACGCTCCCCATTTCGGAAGAATAAAGATCAAGCTCACGCTTGATGCTACTTTCGCGTAGCAGCGGGCGTGCGCCCGCTCAAACTCAAAAACTCGCGCCTCACCCGGACGCCCTCCATTTCGGAAGAATAAAGATCAAGCTCACGCTTGATGCTACTTTCGCGTAGCAGCGGGCGTGCGCCCGCTCAAACTCAAAAACTCGCGCCCCACCCGGACGCTCCTCATTTCGGAAGAATAAAGATCAAGCTCACGCTTGATGCTACTTTCGCGTAGCAGCGGGCGTCAGCCCGCTCAAACTCAAAAAACTCGCGCCTCCCACCGGGACGCCCTCCATTTCGGAAGAATAAAGATCAAGCTCACGCTTGATGCCACCCTCTCGTAGCAGCGCGGCGTCAGCCCGCTCAAACTTGATTATTATTCAAATGGAGCGAACTGACATTCGCTGCCACTTTTCCGTGGCAGCGGGCGTGCGCCCGCTCTATTCTCCTCCCATGCCGCCTGATTCAGAATCAGAATCCAAGCATCCATTTGCCGGCCAGGGAACCGAGCGGAGCTTCTATCTGCCGCGTCTGCCCAAAGAGCATTATCAGGGCAACGCAGTCGTTCATTGGACGATGCCGATTGCCAGGCGCGGCACCGGCTGGCTGAACGCCGCCTTTCACGCACATTTCCGCGAAATCATGCTGCACGCCGCCGCGCGAGAAGGGCTTTTCTGTCCCACCTATTGCCTGATGCCCGATCACATTCATCTGGTCTGGATGGGGCTGCGCCGGGAGAGCAATCAGCGCAACGGCCTGAAATTTCTGCGTGAGCATCTGGGGCCGGCCTTGCGTCCGCACCGGTTCCAGCATCAGCCGCATGACCATGTATTGCGGGAGGGCGAGCGGATCAGGCGGGTTTTCAGCAAAGTCTGCTTCTATATCATTGATAATGCACGCGCGGCGGAACTGGTCAAACGCCCGGATGAGTGGCCGTATGCCGGCGCCATCGTGCCGGACTATCCGGCATTGCATCCGCTGGGGGAAAAATTCTGGCCGCTCTTTTGGAAGCTTTACGCGGCCGCCTGCGCCCCTGACGCCGGCCACATTGTCCGTCCGTAAAAAACGTCCGTAGCAGCGGGCGGGCGCCCGCTCTAACTCAAAAAAACATTCGCCAACCCACGACACCCCAAATCCGGAATAATGATCAAGCTCACGCTTGATGCTACGAAATACGGCGTAGCAGCGCGGCGTGCGCCCGCTCAAACTCAAAAACTCGCGCCCCACCCGGACGCTCCCCATTTCGGAAGAATAAAGATCAAGCTCACGCTTGATGCCACCCTCTCGTAGCAGCGCGGCGTCAGCCCGCTCAAACTCAAAAACTCGCCCCCCCACCCGGACGATCCTCAACAAGGGGTCAGTCCTCGTCTTGACAGGCTGGCCTTGCCTCGTTTGGTGGACTAAAATTCCAGAAATCAGTTATTGACGGACGGGCGGCAACTGATATTTTCTTCCGCCCTTTGGTTCAATCAGCGCGTTGATGCGCCGCCAAAGAAATAAGATTTAAGAAAAATGAAATCAGTCGCATTAAAAGCCTATCCGCGTTCGCAAGTGCAACGCGCCGAAGTGAAAAAACTCCGCGCGTCGGGCCGCGTGCCCGCCACCATTTATGGCCGCCAGGCCAAGCCGCAAAACCTGGAGGTTGTTTCCAAGGATTTTGCCGACCTGCTGAACCACGCCGCCTCGGAAAATTTGCTCGTGGATTTGTCCGTCGAAAACGACGCCCGCTCCAAGCGCCTCGCGCTCGTGCAGGAAATCCAGCATCACCCGCTCGACGGCAAGGTGCTGCACGTTGATTTCCATGAAGTTGCCGAGAACGAAAAAGTCACCGTGCAAGTGCCGGTGGAAACGACCGGCGAACCCGCCGGCGTGAAAACGGGCGGCGGCACGCTGGAACATATTTTGTTCAAGCTCAAAGTCCGTTCCCTGCCAAAAGATTTGCCGGAACAAATCGTGTTGGATGTGACCGCGCTCGAAATCGGCAAATCCATTCACATCGGCGACATTAAAGCGCCCGAAGGTGTTGAAATTATCGGCGACAAGCACATTACCGTTGTCGCGGTCGCCGCGCCGCGCGCCGAAGAAGAAGTCGTCGCGACCGCCGCTGCTCCGGCTGCGGGCGATGTCGAGATGACCAAGGAAAAGAAAGAAGAAGGCACCGATGCCGCGCCCGCTGGCAAAGCTGGCGACAAAGCTCCGGCCAAGGGCGACGCGAAAGCCGCCGCTGCCGGAGACAAAAAAGCCGAGGCCAAACCCGAAGCCAAGGCCGAGAAGAAGAAATAATTTTAGCGGTTCCGCAATGCGGAGCCGCCTTTCCCGCGCATGGAGCCGTTGCATCTCATCGTGGGTCTGGGAAATCCCGGCGCGGAATACGCGAGGACGCGCCACAACGCCGGATTTTTGCTGGTCGAAAAACTGGCGGCGCGCTGGAAAACGGACTGGACGAACGAACGGAAGTTCGACGCGCGGATCGCCAGGAGCGAACGCAATGGCAGGCGCGTTTTGCTCTGCGAGCCGCAGACGTTCATGAATTTGAGCGGCGAGACGGTCGGGGCATTGAAGAATTTTCATCAGTTGCCGCTGAAGCAACTGTTGGTGGCGGTGGACGATGCGGATCTGCCCTTGGGCGAAATCCGGCTGCGCGCCAGTGGCAGCAGCGGCGGGCATCACGGGCTGGAGTCCATAGAGCAGCATCTGGGTTCGCGCGGGTTTGCCCGGTTGCGGATCGGGATTGGCCGGAAAGACGGCTCGCGGGAGATTGCGAATTTTGTTCTTGGCCGGTTTGATCCGGCCGAGGGCGCGGGGTTGGAAAAAGTTTTGGCCCGGGCGTCCGACCAGGTTGAATGCTGGCTGGACGGCGGGATTGAAAAGGCAATGAACCAGTTTAACGGAGTCGTTGACTCCACGAACGAAAAGAAAAAATAGTGAAACGATACGAAGGTCTGTTCATCTTGAACACAGCGGGCAAGGAAGAGAGCGTCAAAGACGCGCTCGACAAGATTTCTGCGGACATCGCCACGGCGGGTGGCAAAGTCGAAACCGTGCAAAAAATGGATAAGAAAGGTTTTGCCCGCATCGCGAACAAAAAACACACCGCCGGTTTTTACGCGAACATCATTTTCGCCGGCACGCCCGAGATCATCGCGCAGTTGCATTCCAAGTTCAGCCTGAACGAGGAGGTGTTCCGCGTGCTGTTCACCGAATCGCCGGAGCTGAAACCCGCGAAATAATTTATAGTCATGGCCAGCTTCAACAAAGTGATCATCGCCGGGAATCTGACCCGCGATCCTGAATTGCGCTACACGCCCAAAGGCACGGCGGTGGCGCGCATCACCCTGGCTGTGAACCGCACATGGAAAAGCGAGAGTGGTGAGAGCAAGGAAGAAGTCAGTTTCGTGGATGTTGATGTCTGGGGCCGTCAGGCCGAGGTCATAGGGCAATACATGAAAAAAGGCCGTCCATTGCTTGTCGAAGGCCGACTCAAGCAGGATTCATGGGAGGACAAAAACACGAAGCAGAAGCAGACCAAGCTCAAGGTCGTCCTCGAAAGCTTTTCGTTCATTGATTCAAACCGCGGCGGGGAAGGGGAAGGCGCACCGGCGGCTCCGCGCGCGCCGCGTCCGGCTGCCGCTGCATCATCCGCCCCGGCGCCGGAATCTGGTGATTCCGAGCCGCCACACGACGACGACGTTCCGTTCTGATTTTTCAACCGTAGCAATTTCAAAATTATTTTCGTATGGCTAAAACTGAAGTTATCCTCACTCACAACATCGTCGGTCTCGGCGGTGAATCCGACCAGGTCAAAGTGGCCGCCGGCTACGCGCGCAACTATTTGTTTCCGCAAGGTTTTGCGATTCCGTTGAGCGGCGCAAACAAGCGGCGCATTGAGTCGCTCAAGCAGCGCCGCGCCGAGCGCGAAGCGCATGAATTCAACGCGATGACCGAACTCGCCAAGAGCGTCTCGAAACTGATCTGTGTCATCAAGGTCAAGGCGGGCGACGACGGCAAGATGTTCGGCTCGGTGACATCAGGAATGATTGCCGACGAGATGAAGCATCAGTTCGACATCACTCTCGACAAAAAGAAGATTCATCTCGAGAGCCCCATCCGTGCGCTGGGCGAACACGAAGTGGCCCTGCATCTGCATGCGGAAGTCAAAAGCACGTTGAAGGTGCGCGTGGAAAGTTTGACCCCGGTCATCGCGCCGGTGGTGGAAGCGGCTCCTGCCGAAGCCCGGACTGAAAAGCGCGGCAAGCGTGTGGAAAAAGCCGAAGTCGCCGAAGAAAAGCCAAAGGCGGCCAAAGGCGAAAAAGCGGCAAAAGCTCCCAAGGCTGAAAAGAAAGCCAAGGCCGGGTAATCGCGTCCCAATATTCTGTTTTCAAGGGCCACGGAGTTTTCCGTGGCCCTTCTCATTTTTGCAAAGTGTGAAATACCTTTGACCCTTTGGGATGGGTTTGGTCTATTCTTGCAAAACAAAGGATTGTTTGACTCACGCATGAACTTAAACGCGCCCGCCGCCTTTGCCCGTCCGAAATATCCCCCCGGTTTCCGTGCGCGTCGCGGTTTGAACTGGTTCATCCTCGGCCTGATGTATGCGTCCTATTACATGTGCCGCTACAATTTCCGGTTCGCCACGCCGGGGATGGTCAAGGAATTCGGATTCGACGAGGTGCAGATCACCGGCATGTTGAGCGCCTGGTCAATCGCCTATGGCACGGGACAACTGGTGAACGGCCTGCTCACCGACCGCATCGGTGGCAAGACGGCCATGCTCATCGGTGCGGCGGGGACGATCACCATGAATCTGATTTTCGGGTTTGCCTCCTTTGCAGGAACCTTCTCGACCTTTGCGCTCATCTGGCTTTTGAACGGGTGGTTTCAATCGTTCGGCGCGCCGGGCATGGTGAAGATCAACGCCGCGTGGTTCAACCGCGCCGAGCGCGGAACGTTTGCGGGCATTTTTGGATTCATGATCCAGCTGGGGCAGTTCGCCATCAATAATCTGGCGCCGGTCCTCCTTGGTGGATTCACCATCTTCGCGTGGACGGCGGCCAAGGGCGACTGGCATTGGTTGTTTCGCATCCCGCCGTTGTTCGTGGCGGCGGCGGCCATCCTGCTGGCGTTCATTCCCAAGGAAAGCCCCGAACAGGCCGGTTATCCCGGCGTGGTGCATGATGAAGCCACGGAAGGCGACGTGGGGACGCGCGTTAGCATCAAGGAATCCTTTGTCACTATCTTCAAGCATCCGTTGGTGTGGTTTTATGCGGTGGCCTACGGCTGCACGGGCGCGGTGCGCAACAGCTCGGATCAACTCTCGGTGCTCTACTTCGTCAATCAACTGCATCTCGACATGGCCAGGAAACCGGCGGCGGTTTTCTGGACGTTCAACCTGATGCCGCTGGCGGCCGTGCTGGGTTCGTTCACGGCAGGCTGGGTGTCGGACAAGTTTTTCAAGGGGCATCGTTCGCCAGTGGCCATGACGCTCTACTACTTTGAAAGCCTCGTGATCATGATCGCGGCGATGGTCATCTACATGGGCATCGTCGGGCCGACGCCAGGCGGCATTTTTCTTGGCTGCTTGTTTCTCATTCTGGTTTCACTCACAGCCAATTCCACCCATGCAATCGTCGGGGCGGCCGCGCCCATGGACATCGGCGGGCGCAAGATGGCCGGTTTCGCCACGGGCGTGATTGACTCCTTTCAATACTACGGCGCGGCGGTTGCGCTGCCCATCACCGGCTGGTTGATCAAACATTACGGCTGGGGAACTTGGTATCCGACCATGGCCGGGTTCGGCCTCATCGGTGGCTGCGCGATGTTGATGGTGATGCGCAAACAGCGGCGGATGATCGCAAGCGACATTACCGCTGGTGAAGCGGCTGCCAAATCAAAACTTGACCAGGCCGGGATGGCGTCATAAAGTTTAATCGCAATGTTGAAAAATAATTCACAAGTTGTCATTCTGGTCGTCGCCGTAGTAAGCGACGCCGTTGGCGCTTGTTGAACTGAAATAATTTTAACAAGAACCCACGGCTAAAAAGTCGTGGGTTTTTTTGTTTGACCCGCGACGGCCAGCCACAACCGAAAGACACATGAGCAAGACAACTGAAATCGCAAAACAGAAATCCGCAACCGCGAAGCCCAGGGTGCGCGCCGAAGTCGGCCCGGCCATGTTGGGGCGCGACATCTTTGTCCAAGCCCTCGAACGCGAAGGCGTGGAGGTCATTTTTGCCTATCCCGGCGGCGCGAGCATGGAAATCCACCAGTCGCTCACGACCTCCAAAATCCGCACGATTCTCCCGCGCCACGAACAGGGCGGCAGTTTCGCGGCGGAAGGCTACGCCCGCGCCACCGGCAAGGCGGGCGTGTGCATGGGCACCAGCGGTCCGGGTGCAACGAACCTCGTCACCGCCATCGCGGACGCCTACATGGATTCCTGTCCGCTCATCGCCATCACAGGGCAGGTGAGCCAGGCGATGATCGGGCGCGGCGCGTTTCAGGAAACCGACATCATCGGCGTGACTTTGCCGATCGTGAAACATTCTTATCTGATAACCGACATCAACGACATTCCGCGCATCGTGAAAGAGGCGTTTTATATCGCCCAATCCGGCCGCCCCGGCCCAGTCGTGCTTGATTTTCCGAAAAATATCCAGCAGCAGAAAACCCAGCCCGTCTGGCCGACGCTTGAGGAAATCAAGAAAGGCCTGCCCGGCTATACGCAGCCCGATTTGAAAGCGGACGACATCGCGCTCAATGAAATCATGGGTCTAATCGAGAAGGCCGAGCGTCCCGTGATTTATTGCGGCGGCGGCATCATCACGAGCGGAGCGGCGGCGGAGTTGAAAAAATTTGCCGAGGCGACGAATATTCCCGTGACGACCACGATCATGGGCGTCGGCGGTTTTCCAGAAACGCATCCGCTTTCATTGCGCTGGCTTGGCATGCACGGATCGGCTTCCGCGAACTGGGCGGTGAACGGTGAATACGAGCACCGCAAAACTTTCGATGATCCGATGGTGAAGTTGAAAGACGGCGCGGATCTGCTGCTTGCGTTCGGCGTTCGGTTCGATGATCGCGTGACCGGAAAGTTCGAGGAATTTTGCAAGAACGGCACGATTGTTCATGTGGACATTGATGCGTCGGAGTTGAACAAAAATCGCAAGGCGCACTTGCCGGTTGTTGGCGACATCAAGGACGCTTTGACGCGACTGAACAAATTGGTGGCCAAGCGTCCGATCACCAAGAGGCACACGCCGTGGCTCGCCCAGATCGCCGAGTGGCAGAAGAAGGCGCCGTTTGCTTATCGCATCACCAGCGAGATCGCGAACAGCGACCACATGAAAGACCATCTCGGCGGGCAAGAGAATGAAGTCATCCTGCAACAAATGGTCGTCGAGCTGCTATACGAAATGACCAAGGGCGAAGCCTACATCACCACCGGCGTAGGCCAGCATCAGATGTGGGCCGGCCAATGGTATAAATACAAATACCCGCGCCAGTTCATCACCAGCGCAGGTCTTGGCTCGATGGGTTACGGCTACCCCGCCGCGCTCGGCGTCAAAGTCGCCTTGCCTGACAAGCAGGTCATTGACATTGACGGCGACGGTTCGTTCCTGATGAACATCCAGGAACTTGCCACCGCGCACATCGAGAAAATTGCGGCGAAAGCCATCATCCTGAACAACCAGCATCTTGGCATGGTCGTGCAGTGGGAGGATAATTTTTTCGAGGGCAACCGCGGCCATACTTATCTTGGCGATCCCGACCATCGCGCGCAGATTTATCCTGATTACGTCCGCGTGTGCAATTCCTTCAATGTGAAATGTGAGCGCGTGATGTATAAAAAAGATCTCCGCGCCGCGATCCAGCGGATGCTTGACGCCGATGAACCTTACGTCCTCGACGTGGTGACGCCTTACAGCACACACGTCATTCCATTCATCCCGGCTGGCCGCACCGTGGCGGATATGATCTGGAAGCCGTGATTTAAAATAAGTGGACGCGTTTCTAGACATTCCCGCCTTGTGGCGGGACAAAAGGCCGCTGTTTTTGAGGTAATTTCCGCAGTTTTCTCCATTAACTGGATTGGCGCATGGGTTGCTAGAAGGTGGGCAGCACAGATTAAATTGCAGGTTGCAATTGAATAACTTAACACTTAAAAAAGAAACGCACATGGCATTGCCATTCTTAAACGGCTCTAAAAAAAGGAAGCGGACGCAGATAGTCTCGGTTGATTTGGGGGCCCGCACCACGAAAGCGGTGTTCCTTGAACAGCGGGGCGAGGTTTGGTCTTTGTGCCGGTATGCGTTGCTGGACGCGCCGATTTTCGAAAAAAAAATCTCATCGGAATTACTGGCTGAACATTTGAAAACCGTGGTGGAGGCTTTGGAAACGGATGCCAAATATATCACGCTGTCCGTCGGGCTTGATGACGCGGTTGTCCGGCAGGTGGACTTGCCGAACATTCCAATGGATGAAATGCGGATGGTGTTGAAAAATAATACCAAGGGCTATTTGCAACAGGATCTGCCGGGGCACGTTTTCGATTGCCACATTTTTCCGCCGAAGCCCGTGACGCCCGGCAATCTGGCCGAAATTTCAAAAACATCAGGCGTTGGCAAATCCAAAGTTCTGGTGACGGGCGCGAAGCAGCAGTTGGTGAGTGATTATCAGGCGGCCATCAAATCGGCCGGCTTGGTGGCTGACTACATGGTTCCAGGGCTCGTCGGCCCCATAAATGCTTTTGAAATGGCGCTGCCGGAAGTTTTTGCCAATGAAGTCGTGGCGTTGGTGGACATCGGTTTCAAGCACACAGTGATCTGCGTGCTGGATCACGGCGAGCTGGCATTGACGCGCGTGGTGAACATCGGCGGAGACAATGTGACGAGGGGGCTGGCCGAGGCGATGAGCATCAGCTATGCGGAGGCCGAAGGCATCAAGGTCGGCATGGCTCCGGAAGTCCAGTCATCGTTGGAAATGCAAGTGACGCCGTTGGGGCGGGAGTTGCGGGCGTCGCTGGATTTTTTCGAGCACCAACAGGATCGCCCGGTGACCCAGGTTTATGTGAGCGGAGGCTCGGCACGGTCGGAAATGATCTTGGAGATATTGCACGCCGAATTGATTGTCGAATGCAAGACATGGAATCCGAGCAGGTTTCTGCAGTTGTCGTTGCCGGGGCAACAGGCGGTGGAGATTGAGCAAATAGGACCGCAGTTGGCCGTGGCGGTCGGCGCTGCACTGGTGGCCTTATAATTTTTATATCTGGTTATGCCCATACGTATCAATTTGCTGGCGGAAGCTAAAATCGCAGAAGAATTGCGTCGTCGCGACCCCGTAAAGCGGGCGATGTTTGTCGGCGCGTTTTTAGTGGTGTTCGCCTTGGTTTGGAGCAGCTCTCTTCAGCTTGAGGTTCTTATTTCTAAAAAGGATCTGTCCCGGGTGCAGGCGGAGATCATGACCCGCACTAACGAATATCAGACGGTGCTGGTCAGCCAGAGAAAAGTTACCGCCATCAAGGGAAAACTGGAGTCATTACAGCAGTTGAGCAACGCCCGCTTCCTGCACGGTAATTATTTAAACGCTTTGCAACTGGCGACCATGGACGGCGTCCAGCTGATGAGGATACGATTAAGCCAGTCTTTTGTGAACACGCCAGGCGTGGCAAATCAGACGAACAACAACCACGTTATATTGGGTCATCCAGCAACCGTCACCCAAAATATAGTTCTGGCGCTTGACGCGAAGGATTTTAGTGCGAACCCCGGGGATGCAGTTGACAAGTTCAAGGAAAAAATCGCCAGTCAGGCTTATTTCAAAACAATGTTAAACCAGACCAATGGAGTCAAACTGATCAGCTTGTCGTCGCCGCAAAGCGGTCCGGATGTCCGGCCGTATGTGATGTTCAACTTGGAATGTTATTATCCTGAAAAAACCCAATGAAATGGCTGCCTAAAGAAAAACGTAATCCGTTCATCATCGTCGTGGCTATAACGGTGGCGATACTGATGCTAATTTATTTTGGTCTCATTCGCTCTCAAAGTTCCGTTCTTGCCAGAGTTGGACAAAGCCGGAAAGCTGCCGAAGTTCAACTTCAGGGCATTGAAAAAACCATTAAAAATGCCGGTTTGACCACCAACGAGCTGATCACCGTGACGGCTGCACTTTCGCGGGCCGAGGAGGACACGGCTTCGGGCGATCTCTATTCCTGGGCTTACAACACCCTGCGCCTTTTCAAGCAGCAATACAAAGTCGAGATTCCAGAAATTGGCCATCCAGTGGAGGGTGAAGTGGATTTGATTCCGTCTTTTCCATATAAGCAGATGCGTTTCATTGTCGCTGGCAGGGGTTACTACCATGACATCGGAAAATTTGTGGCGGATTTGGAAAATAATTTCCCCCACGTCCGTGTGGCCGGCCTCACCATCGAACCATCTGGAAATGAAGGTGAAAAACTTTCGTTCAGGATGGAAATCATCGCACTCATAAAACTCAACGCTTCATAAAACCGATGAGCCATCGCAAAACATTTTTGAAAAGTATGAAGACGGCACTGTTATCCGTGCTGTTCATGGCAGGGGTGCCGGTCATGGCAGGGCCTGTCCCGCCGGTCACTGACGCGACCGCCAGCGTGCATTCAGTTTTTATATTGCCCGCCGGCCCCAAGGATGGTCGCGATCCGTTTTACCCATCTTCATCCCGCCCGTATCAGGCAGCGGTTCTTCCCAGTGCCCGGACGACTGATCTAAATCTGGACTCGCTTGTCATGCAGGGTGTTTCAGGGATGCCTCCAAATCGGCTGGCAATCATCAATAAACACACTTTTGCCGTGGGGGATTATGCAGAAGTGTCCACAACTCAAGGACGAATCCACGTTCATTGTCTCGAAATCAACTCTAATTCAGCGGTGATTGAAGTAAATGGTCAACGGCATGAATTACGCTATGAGGAAAACCAATGAAACGTCACTACGTCAATAATCAGCCGAGCTTGATGCAAACCCGTTGGGTGGCATCCAAGCTGGATGGAGTTTGTTTAATTAACCGATCACTTAACCTGTCAACCACTAACCGAACCGTAACTTGTCCAACCCATAAAGAAGGTATGAAACTAAAAACACTGCTCGCCACGTTGCTTGGAACATTCTTGTTGCAGCACATGGCTTTTTGTCAAACCAACGTCGTCATGCCGGATCAGTCCGCCGTTGCGGCTGTCACAAACGAGGTGGCTGCCGACGCCGTGACGAATGTGCCGGCGTTAGCCGTCGCTGCCACCAACCAGCCCGACGTTGTCGTTGCCAGCAATGCACCAGTCGAGGCCGTTGCCGCAGAAGCCTCCGCCGCGACCAATGCTCCGGCTCCCGAAGCTGTGAACATACCCCTGATCCAATTTCAGGAGGTTCCAATCACCACCGCCATCGAAAATCTCGCGCGGCAGGCCAACATCAATTACTTGTTGGATCCAAAGATCGGCTACGGCCAGCCTGACGCAAACGGGCAGATCAAACCAGAACCCACTTTGTCCATCCGCTGGGAAAACATCACCGCCGCACACGCTCTCGCGGCATTGCTGGACAACTACGGACTTCAGATGGTTGCAGACAGCAAGACCAAGATTGTCCGTATCACCATCAAAGATCCAGCGGCTCCGCCGCCGCTGGTCACCCGCGTGGTTCAGCTTAAATACTCAAGTGTCTCCAATATGATGGGAGCTACGTCGAGCGCCTTGACTGACAAGCGCAGCAAAGTGGTGCCTGACACACGCACCAGCCAGTTGATTGTCGTGGCCACCGAGCCGGAACAGGCTTCCGTGGAAATACTGGTCAACCAGCTCGACAAACCCACCCGCCAGGTTTTGATTGAAACCCGTCTGGTTGAAATCAGCGACAATCCCACCACTCGGAAAGGCATTGACTGGCGCGGCACACTTCAGGGCCAAAATGTTACGTTTGGAAATAGTTTGATTGATCCACAAACAACAACCACTCCTGGATTCAATAATTTCCCTGGTGGTCAAGCGCTGGGAGCGCCTGGTGTAGTAGCTAACACTGGCGGCGGTTTTGGCTCGGTCGGCTTTCTCAATGCCGATGGTTTAAGCGCCGTGATATCGTTTATCAATTCATCTGCCGACGCTCAAATTGTGTCCACCCCGCGATTGGTCACCTTGGATAATGAAGCTGCAACCATCTCGGTCACCCACCAAGTTCCTGTGTTCAATGTGACTGCCGGCTCGGCCAACAACTCTGGTGGTTCTTCCGTCACCTATTCCAATGTGGGCACCACTTTGACGGTTACGCCCCGCATTTCTGCCAACGACAACATTTGGCTCAAAGTGGTTCCGGAAGTTTCCAATCAAGGTGCTGATCAGAAGCAGAGCGTTGGTGGTGGGTCAAGCGTGAGTGGCATTCAAGTTTTGTCAGCGCCGACGTTCGATGTTCGGACCATAACTACCCAGGTCATTATTCCCAACGCCAACACATTGGTAATGGGCGGATTGGTCTTGGACAATCCGGTGTCAGAAACCACCAAAGTTCCGGTGTTGGGTGATATCCCTTATCTGGGTCATGCCTTCCGCAGCGAAACGAAAAGCACGGACAAAAGGGATCTCGTGATTTTCATCACGCCGACCATTGTGAAGGATCAGGATTTCCAACTCCATCCGAACAATTTCCTAGCAACGCAGCCTGACGCCAAGCGCCCGGTTATAATGGACCCGGAATCAGCATGGAATAACACCGAGCCTTCCGACTGGAGCAATCCCAAAACGGCTCTCATACCCACGCGATAACCGCTATTAATTGCGTAAGAATTTTACCTCTATCACCACGGCGCGTTCTCACGAACGCGCCGTTTTATTTTGCCGCCAGACGTTGCAGATAATCGAAGGAGTAAATGCCCGTGTTATGTCCGTCCGCCCAGACCGGTTGGATCGCATAGCCGCCCACGCTGATGATCCGGACCAGTTGAAACGCCGCCGCCGTCAGTTTCTGTTCCGGGTTTTTATACAGGTTGCCCATGATGTCCGTTTCGCCTTTGCATCCGGCGCACGGGCAGGCGCGGCGCAAATGTTCCAGAGGAATAAAACTTTCCCCGCCGTCCGTCCACTTGATCGCGAGTTCGCTGCCAATCTGTTGGATGTCGTTTGGTCGCATCAGCGTCTGGCCAGCAGTTTTTCAAAAGTCGCCAGGGTTTCCGGGCTGACGTGATGCTCAATGCCTTCTGCGTCCAGCTCGGCGGTTTTTTCCGAAACGCCGAGCTTGCGCAAAAACGCCGCCACCGTCTGATGCCGCCGTTTACATTCATCGGCCAGCTTGCGTCCGGAATCTGTAAGAAAGATTGCGCGATAAGGCTGGGTGTTCACATAACCGGCCTGTTGCAGGCGCGTCAGGGTGCGGTTGACGGTCACATGGGTCACGCCCAGCCGCCGCGCCAGATCCACCACCCGCGCTTCGCCGAGGGAAGCGGAAAGGTCGGCAATGGCCTCGACGTAATCCTGCGCCGTTTCCACCGCGCGATCGCGCCGGGACCGGCGCAGGTTCTCGGCCTGCTGCGCCGAGGGCCGCACCTCCGGGGGACGCCCGGCGGCCTTGGGTTTGCGGAGTGAACGCGCCATAATTTCAACCAGTGAATCCCAACGCGTTTTTTTAGTCTAGGTTTAAATTTGTAACCGAAGCTACATTTTGGTTGACGGGCGGGCTTTGAAATGTAACATAGGCTACATGTTGATGAGCCGGGGCCGATCATGGTGGTTGTCGTCCGTCGTCCTGTCCGCTGTGGCGGCGGAGACGGGCGCGGCGCAGCCGGCCTGGGGCGCGGCACCGGACAAAAGCGGTTACACGCTTTTCAACCCCGTGCCGCAGGAGCTGCTGCGCGAATTGAGTCCGGACCGTCCAGACAAGACTGAATCGCCTTACACGGTGGATGCCGGCCATTTCCAGATGGAGATGGATTTTGCGAATTTTACTTACAATCAAACGGACGGCACAACCACCCGGGCCTGGATCGTCGCCCCCTTCAACCTCAAAGCCGGCCTGCTGAACAACGTGGATTTCCAGCTTGCGTTCGGCGGTTACATGCATGCCAACACCCACGTCGCGGGCGGGAGCACGACGCAATCGGGGATCGGTGACCTGACCACAAGGTTGAAAATCAATCTCTGGGGCGACGACGGCGGCCGGGCGGCGTTTGCGCTGTTGCCGTTCGTCACATTTCCCACCAGCACTGACAACTTGGGCACCCAAGCGGTTGAAGGCGGCATCATTTTTCCGCTCGCCGTCAAATTGCCACGGAACTTTAATTTGGGATTGGAGACGGCGGTCGGTTTTCTGCGCGAAGATAATGTCAGCAACTATCACGGAGATTTTATAAACTCCTTCACCGTCAGCCATGACCTCATCGGACGGCTGGCCGGCTTTGTGGAACTTTTCAGCGACATCAGCACCGATCCCCATTCCGGCTGGGTGGGAACCGTTGACGCCGGCCTGACGTATTTGGTCACGGACAATGTTCAGCTCGATGGCGGCTGCAATTTTGGCGTCACGCACGCGGCGGATGATTTTAACCCCTTCGCCGGAATCACGGTGAGATTTTGACAAGAGTAAATTTACCGGCGAACAACATAAATTTTTATGGCTCAATCCGAACCTCCTGTTGAACCAAACCCAAAATTCGCCTGGCGCAAGCCGGCGGGACAAGTCTCCCTGGTGGAAGTCCACCGCAGCGTGCTCGTGCCGGCGAACGCTTCCTTCTGGCGGAAGTTGCTGGCGTTTTCCGGCCCCGGTTTTCTTGTGGCCGTCGGTTACATGGATCCGGGCAACTGGGCCACCGACCTCGCGGGCGGCGCGCAATTTGGCTACACGTTGCTGGCCGTCATCATGATTTCCAACCTGATGGCGATTCTGCTTCAGCACTTGTGCATCAAGCTGGGCATCGCTACCGGCCGCGATCTGGCGCAGGCGTGCCGCGATCATTACTCCACGCCGACCGTCTGGTTTCTCTGGTTTCTTTGTGAGATCGCCATCGCGGCGTGCGATCTGGCCGAAGTCGTCGGCTCGGCCATCGCGCTGCAACTGCTCTTTGGGATTCCGCTGATGTGGGGTTGTGTCATCACCGTGCTGGACGTTTTGGCTGTGCTTTATTTGCAGAACAAAGGCTTTCGTTACATCGAAGCTTTGGTGATAACGCTGATTGTGACCATCGGTGGTTGTTTTGCCGCCGAGCTGTTTTTTTCCAAACCCGGAATCGCCGGCATCCTGCTGGGCTTCATTCCCAGTTCGCAGATCATCACGAACCAGAGCATGCTCTACGTCAGCATCGGCATCATCGGCGCGACGGTCATGCCGCACAATCTTTACCTGCACTCATCGATTGTCCAGACACGCAAATACGAGCAGAACCCCGTCGGAAAACGCGAGGCCATCAAGTTCGCCACGATTGATTCGACGGTGGCGTTGATGTTCGCGCTGTTCATCAACGGTGCCATTCTCATTCTGGCCGCGTCGGCATTTCACTGGTCCGGTCACCAGGACGTGGCGTCCATCCAGGATGCCTACCAGTTGTTAAGCCCGCTGCTGGGTGTCGGGGTGGCGAGCATCCTGTTTGCCGTGGCGCTGCTGGCGTCGGGACAAAACGCCACGCTGACCGGCACGCTGGCCGGGCAGATCGTAATGGAAGGGTTCATCAACATCCGGCTGCGCCCGTGGCTGCGCCGGCTGATCACGCGGCTTATTGCGGTCATTCCGGCTGTTGTTGTGATTGGCTGGTTTGGCGAAAGCAAAACCACGGATCTGCTGATCGCCAGCCAGGTGGTATTGTCCATGCAGCTAGGCTTTGCCATCTGGCCACTGATGCGCTTTACCGGCGAAAAAGCCAAGATGGGCGAGTTTGTGAATCCGGTCTGGATCAAGATCCTCGGCTGGACCATCGCCGCGATTATAATTGTCCTCAACGTGAAACTGCTCTTTGATATCTTCATGCCCGCGCCCGTATTAAACACGTTCTATGGGTATCTCGGACTGCCCGCCCCGTCGGAATAAAATTCCGCATATGAAAAAACTGATTCCAGCCATCCGTCGCGAACTCCGTGTCGTCTTCTCGTTTCGGGCGCAGCCGGTATGGTTTCGTCTCATCAAATGGACGTTGCTGCTGGCCGGCGTCGTGTTATTCCACGAGCGAAGCTGGTTCTGGTGGACGATGGCCGGTCTGGCGGCGGCGGGAACCTTGTTGCATTATTTCTATCGTTGGAAAACCAAAAGCTGGACCCGCCCTTGGGGTGGCTGGAACGATCTGGAAGCCGGGCGCGACTGATCTCTCAACATCCAAAACCATATGTATCGCAAAATCCTTGTAGCTCTCGAAAACGGTCCGGCGGATGAAACCATGCTGCCGCAGATCGCACAACTGGCCGCGCGGCTCGGCTCCGAGCTGCTGCTGCTGCACGTCGCCGACGGCTGGGCCGCGCGCAGTTTTGACCAGTTGAAACTCGCCGAATCAGAGGAAATCAAAAACGACCGGGAGTATCTGGAAAAAACCGCCGCTGGTTTGCGCGCGGAAAAACTGACCGTGACGATCCGGCTGGCGATGGGCAATCCGCCCACGGAAATCTTGAAGATAGCCGAAGCGGAGCATTGCAACCTGATCGCCATGACCAGCCACGGACACCGCTTTTTTGGCGATCTTTTTCACGGCAGCACCATCACCGAGGTCCGGCATCGCACGCACATCCCGATTTTTCTCGTGCGCGCGGAAAAAATGTAGGAGCAACGGTATTTAATTTCGGAGTGCAAAGTCGGGTTTTTAAGGATATGGTTCATGAGGACGATGAGCTTACGCGAGCCGGCTGGCGCGCGCCTGCAATTCATCAAGAAAAGTCTGCAGCAACGGCGTTTTGCGCCCGCGCCATAACGCGCCGATGGTCACGGGTGGAAACCCGTCCAGCGCCAGCGGGCGCACGTTGGGCGGCAGGGGTTTTTTCGGGATGGCCACCGACACGCCGATGCCCAGGCCGTTCGCCACATAGGTTTCAATCAAGTCCACCGAACTCGCCTCAATGCTGGGAAACCAGTCCACGCCGAGTTCGCCGAGCTTTTGCTGGAAAATTTTGCCGAGCGGCTGGCCCGGCGGGAAGCAGATGAGCGGTTCGTTGATCTTGTCGCGCTGCCATAATTCTTCCGCCGCTTTCAGGCCGCTGTTTTTTCCGACGAGCAGGACGAGCGGCAGTTTCAGCAAGGCGAGCGAACAGATTCCCGGCGGGTAATTCTTCTCGGTCAGCGTGATGGCCAGGTCAATTTCATCCGCTTGCAACCAGGTTTCCAACTGGGCCGGAAAGCCTTCGCGCAATGACATTTTCAATCCTGGAAATTTTCCGCTCACCGTCCGCAACAGTTGCGGCAGATGGTCGCGCAGCACGATGGTGGAGGCGCCGATGCGGATATGCCGCGCCTGTCCGCCCTGAAGTTCCGTCGCCACTTTGTCGAGGTTTGCGAAGAACGGCTGGATGAACTTGAACAGTTTTTCGCCTTTCGCCGTCAGCGCGAACGGACGCCGCTGGAACAGCGTGACGCCGAGAAATTCCTCGAGTTGTGAAATCTGCGAGCTGACCGCCGGCTGCTGGATGCCGTAGGGGATGTTCCGCACCGCTTCCATGATGCCGCCGTGCCGCGCGACGTAATAGAACAACTCCAAGTGGTGAACATTCATAACATTGATTTAGCCGATGTTGGAAAAGTTTTATCAATTAACACCTTTGCGGCAAGTGCAGATAAAGTGACCGTGAAATGAAAACGGAAATCGTCCAAATCAATTTGTTGCTCGCCTGGCTCTGGATTCTGCTTGGCTTCGTTTCCGGCATGGCGCTGGGGATGTTTTTTCACGGTGAAAGCTGGCTGGGCGGCTACGCGAGTTTCAAACGCCGGATGTATCGCCTCGGCCACATTTCGTTCTTCGGTCTCGGCGCGGTGAACCTGCTGTTCTGCCTGACCGTGCAAATTTTTTTGCTGGCCGGCCCGCTGGTTCATTTTGCGTCGCTGGCCTTCATCACCGGCGCGATTGCCATGCCGGTTTGCTGCGTGGCCATGGCGCATTTTCCAAAGGCGCACCTGATTTTTGCCGTGCCGGTCATCAGCCTGATCATCGGCGGAGTTTTGACCCTGATGGAGGCAATAAAATTATGAACACGAAAAAACACATCGGATTCATCGCCATGAGCGGCGTCCGTGCTCACAATGCGGAGCTCACCAGGCTCGGCCTCACGCTGCCCGGTTTTGTGGATCGCAACAAAATCATCGCCTCGCTGCCAAGCCTTGGCCTGCTCACGCTTGCCGGGCTGACGCCGGAGCAATTCCACGTCGAGTATCACGAGATTGCCGATCTGAAAACCTTGCCGGAGATGCCGGTGAATTTCGACCTCGTCGCCATCAGCACCTTCACCGCGCAATTTTACGAGGCGTGCGACGTCGCGGATTTTTACCGTGCCAAAGGAATCCCCGTCGTCATGGGCGGCATCACGGTTTCGTCGTTGCGGGAACAGGCCAAGGAGCATTGCACCAGCGTCGTCATTGGCGAGGGCGAACTGCTCTGGCCGGAACTGCTCGCGGATTTCGAGCGCGGCGAGTTGAAGCCGTTTTACGTCACCAACCGCGAGTTCAATCTGGCCGATGCGCCGATGCCGCGCTTCGATCTGCTCGACCCGGAAAAATATAACCGCCTCACCGTGCAGACCAGCCGCGGTTGTCCGCACAAATGCGAGTTTTGCGCTAGTTCCATCCTGCTCACGCCGCGCTACAAGGTGAAGCCGGTGGAAAAAGTCATCGCCGAGATCCGTGAGATCAAAAAGATTTGGGCCAAGCCGTTCATCGAGTTTGCGGACGACAACAGCTTCGTCCACCGCGAGCATTACAAAAAACTTCTGCGCGAAATGGCGAAGGAAAACATCCGCTGGTTCACCGAGGCCGACGTGAATGTGGCGCAAGATGACGAACTGCTTGCTTTGATGCGCGATTCCGGCTGCCAGCAGGTTCTCATCGGCCTCGAAAGCCCGCTCCGCACGAGCCTCTGCGGCGTGGAAATGAAATCGAATTGGAAACTTCACCAGCAGGACCATTACAAGGCGGCGATTGAAAAAATTCAGTCCTATGGCGTGACGGTGAACGGCTGTTTCATCCTCGGACTCGACGGCGACACGCGCGACGTGTTCGGCGACGTGCTGGATTTTGTGCGCGACTCCGCGCTTTACGAAGTGCAGGTGACGTTCCTGACCGCGTTCCCCGGCACGCCGCTTTACGCGCGGCTGAAGAACGAGGGTCGCATCCTGCGTGACCGTGCGTGGGAGATCTGCACTTTGTTTGACATCAATTTTCAGCCTAAAAACATGAGTGCCGCCGAATTGCAAAATGGATTTCTCGGCCTGGTAAAACAACTTTACTCCGCCGGGGAAACACAAGCGCGCCGCGCCAACTTCAAACGGATGTTGAAAACGTCGCCGCACTTTGGCCGGAACGTAAAGCGTGAGGAACATCTGCTGGCGGCGTAGAACAGCATGTTGGTCTGCGGACAATGGCAAAAAAAACGTCTAAAAATAGCAAAAGATGGTTAGCAACGGCTCCGTAAAAAATAGATAAACAATTAGAACTAAATGGGAAAGGGGGAGGTTATGATCAAGTCATCCTATGGAGGTTTGAATTGCATGACAGATGGTTTTGTCACGCCTGACCTTTCCGACCCTGGCGTTTGCTACCTCGGTCTCGATGTCGGCACGGAGACCATCAAAGTGGTGGAGCTTATCCGCGGAGCAGGAAACCTGCGGGTGGGGCATCGTGAAATCATCGGGCACGGGAAAAAGCCCGGCCAGACTCTGCTCGAATCGTTGCCCCGCTGGAACTGGTCTGAAATCAAGGCCGCCGCCGTGACCGGCCGGTTTTCCACGCAAATCAATCTGCCGCGCGTTCCGGCCAAGCAGGCGCTGCTGCGCGGCTACCGGTTTTTGTTTGGCGACAAACCGGCCACCATTGTCAACATCGGCAGCCACGGTTTTTCCGTGCTGGAACTGCGCGCCAACGGGCTGACCGTTTTCCGCGAAAACGGCCGCTGCTCGCAGGGCACTGGCAATTTCCTCCGGCAACTCGTCGAGCGTTTCTCGCTCACGGTCGAGGAGGCGAGCGTCTTGTGCGCCGATGTGCCCAATCCCGCGCCGCTGTCTGGCCGCTGTCCGGTGATTCTCAAGACGGACATGACGCACCTTGCCAACAAGGGCGAGAGTCGCGAGCGGATCCTGGCCGGTTTGTTCGACGCGGTTTGTGAAAATGTCTCCGTCCTCATCAAACCCGGCGTCAGTCCGTCGCGCGTGTTGCTGACCGGCGGAGTGAGCCGGTCGCCACGTGTGCGCCGGATTTTTGGCGAACTGCTCGCGAAGCAGGGAATGACTTTGGTGGCGGCGGATGAAGAGCAATTACTTTGCATGGAAGCGCTCGGCTGCGCGATCATCGCGGCGGAGAATCCAACCGCGCTGCCTGTGCCGGACAAACTTCTGCTGCCGCCCCGTGAATTGAAGCTGGAACGCCTGCCCGCGCTGGCAGATTCACTCCACCGCGTCCGCCGGATGTCGAAACAGCCATGGGCCAGGGTGAACGGTGTGTTCCGCCGTCTGGTCATCGGCTTCGACATCGGTTCGACTGGATCAAAGGCTGTGGCCCTTGATTTGACAACGCAGGAAACGGTCTGGGAGGCGTATCGCCAGACGCTTGGCGATCCCGTTGGAGCCGCGCAAGATTTGCTACGCCGGTTCACCGAGCATCCGGCAATGAAATATCCTGTGGTCGCCTTTGGCACCACCGGCAGCGGACGCGAAGTCTCCGGTTCGCTGCTCACATCCTGCTATGGCAAGGACGCCGTGTTCATCGTGAACGAGATCGTCGCCCACGCCACCGGCGCGCTGCATTATGACCCGCGCGTGGACACGATTTTTGAAATTGGCGGTCAGGACGCGAAATACACGCGGCTCGCCGAAGGGCGCATCATTGATTGCGCGATGAACGAGGCTTGCAGTGCCGGCACGGGTTCGTTCATCGAGGAACAAGGCCGCAAGTTTTCTGGCATTGAAGATGTCTGTCAGCTTGGCCTTGCGGCGCAGGCCGCGCCCTCGGGCGTCTCGCTGGGCCAGCATTGCTCTGTGTTCATGGCCGAGGTGATTGACGAGGCGGTCGGCGCGGGCGTCGGGCAGCCGGCCATCATTTCCGGCCTCTACGATTCCATTATCAAGAATTACCTGAACCGCGTGAAGGGCAACCGCTCCGTCGGCAAGGTTATTTTCTGTCAGGGCATGCCATTTTCCGCCGCCGCGCTCGCGGCGGCGGTGGCCCGGCAGACCGGCAGCGAGGTGATCGTGCCCCCAAATCCGGGCACGGTCGGAGCGATGGGCATTGCCATGCTGGCCGCCCGCGAGTTGGATGCCGCCCGGCTCGCGCCGCTGGACCTCGCACGATTCCTCGACGCCAAAGTGGAGCAGAAGGACACGTTCGTCTGCGGCTCGAACCGGGGGTGTGGCGGTGCGGGCAACCATTGCCGCATCGAGAGGTTGCGCACGCTCGTGGCCGATCAACATTCCAATTTTACATGGGGTGGCGGCTGTTCGTTGTATGACAAGGGCACCCGCAAAAAGAAACTGCCAGACCTCGCGCCCGACCCGTTCCGCGAACGGGATGAACGGCTTCAAAAACTGCTGGCTCCGCTCGTTGCTCCGCGTGGTGGTCCGCGCATAGCCATGAGCGATGAATTCATGGCCAAGGGACTGTTCCCGTTTTTCGCCGCCTATTTTCACGCGGCCGGATTTGACCTGGAAATTGTTACCGGTGCGGGGCCTGATGTTCTCAAGCGCGGCATCCAGTCGGCGAACGCGCCATTCTGTGCGCCGATGCAGCTTTTCCATGGCGTCGCGCAGCGACTTGCGGCGTCCGGTGCAGACTGGATGTTCGTGCCAATGATCCGCAGCCTGCCGGGTGAAACGGGCCAGCGCTGCGCGGTGGGCTGCCCGATTATCCAGGGCGCCCCGAAGGTGGTCGAGCAGGGACTGGCTTCTGAAAAGGGCAGAGTCCCCCGGATGCTCACGCCGATCATAAATTTTGGTCCGGGGAACTTGGAGTCAAAGGAGTTTTTAAAAAGCTGTGCGCAATTGGCCAAGGAGCTGGGTTTGGAGGAACCACAAGGCCGCGCCGTCTGGTCGGCTGGCCAGGCGGCGCAACGGGAATTTGACGCGGGCTGTCAGGAGAGCGGCCGGCGTGCGCTGGAATTTTGCCGCGCGCAAAAACTTGTGCCGGTCGTCGTGCTCGGCCGCAACTACACCATTTACAACAAGGTGCTGAACTCGAACGTGCCGGCGATTCTGCGCGAGCAGGGCGCCATTGGCATTCCGGTGGACTGCTTTCCGCTGGCGGCGGAGACACCGTTGTTCAACGACATGTTTTGGGGCTACGGCCAGACGATCCTGCGGGCGGCGCATCAGGTGCGCCGGATGCCGGGCGTTTATGCGCTTTATTGCAGCAACTATTCCTGCGGGCCGGACAGTTTCAACCTGCATTTCGCCGCGTATGCCATGGGCGGCAAACCTTTTGTTGTGATCGAAACCGACGGGCATTCCGGCGATGCCGGAACGCGGACGCGCGTGGAGGCGTTCCTGCATTGCGTTGAGGAAGACCGGCGGGCCAAGCCGGACGATGCCGCGCTGAATGATTTTCAAAGCGTCCAGTTCAGCGGCCTGCGGCTCTCGGATATACAACAACGCAACGGGAAATCCGAGACATTGCTCGTGCCCTACATCGGTCCCGCCTCCGAGTCGGTCACGGCGGTCTTTCGCGGCTTGGGATTCAAGGCCGAAAGCCTGTCCGCCCCGGACGCCGACTCGCTGCGCCTGGGCCGGCGGCATACGTCGGGCAAGGAATGCCTGCCCATGCCCCTGACGCTCGGCACGCTGATTCAGCACCTGGAACGCGCGCCGGCGGAGGAGAAATTTGTGCTGCTCATGCCCTGCAGCGACGGGCCCTGCCGGTTCGGCGTTTACAATCTGCTGAACAACATTGTGCTCGACCGGCTGGGCTGGCGCGACCGGGTGCGCATCTGTTCGCCGAAGGACACGGGTTATTTTGACGACCTGCCGCCGGGGACCGAGATGCTGGTGTTCGCCGCGCTGGCGGCGTGCGATTTGTTGTTGCAGGCGAAGTTCGATGTCCGGCCGGTGGAGCGGATTCCGGGCGAGACGGAAAAACTCTATCAACGCGCCCACGGCGAATTGCTGGCGCAAGTCGGGGCGGCGGCGCGCGGCAACCTGTCCCTCGGCCCGGCCCTGTGGCAGGTGGCCAGCGGCAGGCTGTTTGGCCTCCGCGCACTGCTCGAACGCGCCGCCCGGGAATTTGCCCGGCTGCGCGGGCCGGGGGATTTGCCGTGCGTGGAATTGACGGGTGAGATTTACGTGCGCGGCGTCGAGTTCGCCAACGACTCGGTGATCGAGAAACTGGAGGCGCGCGGTTTGCGGGTCCATCTCGCGCCGAAAACTGAATGGATCAATTATTGCGGGCAGGTCCAGCGCCAGACGGAGGGGCGCAACCGGTTGTCGGACGCGTTTAGTCATCGGGTGCAGCGCCGCATTGAGGGGGCGGCCCTGGCCGCGATGGCCCCGCATCTGGGCTGGTCGCCGTTGCCGGCCACGACCGAGGCTTTTGCGGCGGCGGAACCTTATGTTCACTCCGCACTCTGGGGTGAAGCCGTGCTTACCGTCGGCACGCCGCTGCACGAATATCGCCACGGCCACATTGACGCCGTCCTTAGCGTCGGCCCGCTCGAATGCATGCCCACCAAGATTGCCGAGGCCCAGTGGCACCACGTTGCCGAACACGAGGGCGTCCTTTGCCTCACGCTAGGTTTCAACGGTGATGCCGTCAACTCCGCCGCGCTGGACAACTTTGCTTTTGAAGTCAAGGAACGGTTCAAGGCCAGGAAACCTCCGGCGCATTTTGATCTGAATGTGCAGCGCAATGAACAACCGTTTGCTGCGAATGACATGGCAAAAGACGGATTATGTCCTTTCAGCGATGCCGGTGAATGCATTCCGGCTGACGCGGCCGGGAAGACAGCCGTTTTGCAAACCGGGGAGATTTGACTTTCATCCGCCAAACCGGCTGACGGCGGGGCCGGTCTTGGCGGCAACCCATTCCGCCGCAATAAGGAGTCACCATATGAAAAAGATAGATATAATAGAGACGAAAACAAAAATGTCCGGCTTGCGCTGTGAAAAATTCGCAATTTTTCTGGTGCTAATTGCCACCGTGCTGACGTTTGCCGCACCCGCTTGGGCGGAGCGCGCCGGCGTGGGTGGCAAGCGGGATGTGGATGTTATGACGGTCAACCTCTATGTCGGTGGCGACATCCGCCGCGTCATGGGGATTAATCCGGCGGATACCAATTACGTCGAAGAACTGGTGGGGGCCGTGACCGGGGTTTATTATGAAATCGTCGCGTCGGCGCCGCCGGTGCGCCTGCAAACCGTGGCGAATCAAATCGCCGCCAAGATGCCCGACATCGTTGCGGTGGAGGAGGCTTCGCTGATCCGGGTGCAGTCGCCCGGCGATCTTTTGCTCGGCGGCACCAATGCCGCCACCGACGTTGTGTATGACTATCTGCAGATGCTCGTGCAGGACTTGCAGGCGCGCGGCGCGCACTACAAAGTGGTTTCCACCGGCAGCGAAATAGACATCGAATTGCCGATGTTGAACATGGAAACGGGCATGTTTGACGACGTGCGTTTGACCGACCGCGAGGCGATTCTGGTCCGCACCGATCTACCGCCCGGCCAGTTGCGAGTGTCGCATCCACAAAGCGGAAACTTCGTGAATGTGATTCCCATTCCTGCTCTCGGCTTGTCAGTGGAACGAGGCTGGTGTTCGGTGGACGTGTTCATCCGTGGGCGGAATTTCCGCTGCATCTGCGCCCATCCCGAAATAGAAATCTGGCCGGACATTCAGGCGGCGCAAGTGCAGGAGTTGCTCGCGGGTCCGGCGAATACGAAACTGCCGGTGATTTTGATCGGTGATTTCAATGCCGACCCGCTGCATCGCGATGGATCGTATGCCTACGACTTCATTCCCGCCGCCGGTTTCGGCGACGCTTGGGCCACGCTGAATCCAACCACGCCGGCGGACGGGCTGACCTGGGGCCACGACGAATTCCTGGCTGATCCAGGCATGGATTTCGACCGGCGTATTGACTTTGCTTTCTACCGCGGCAAAGGCATCGTGCCGGTGCAGGCGGAAGTGATTGACCAGGCCACTGGCCTTGCGGAGCCGCCGCTCTGGGCTTCGGATCATGCGGCGTTGAGCGCGCGATTCCTGCTCAAGTAGATGCAGGAAAAGTCATCGGCCCGGTTGCGTGTTGAAAGGACGACGGAAATCAGGCAGCCGGGCCGTATTCATAGGATCGGAAAATGAAGGCGAAAAAAGAAAACCATGAAATACGAGAACATCCAAAATAATCCATTCTGCGGAACTCATCACCGCCGAGCAGCGCGAGAAGGCCATCGCGCACTTCAATCTCAAGGAGGATGGGCAGCCAGCTTCTGGTCATCGTTTCATTTCTCGGTGCCGTGCCGGTCACGGCTGGCATCATCCTGAAGCGCCCGGGGAAAACGAAACGGGAATTTAATCCTACACGGGCCCGGTTTTTTCTGCCACTTCGCCGCCCAGCGCTTCTTTGATGGCCATCAGCAGGACGCCCACAGTGCAGTGACTTTTGATGAGACGTTTGTTGGCGCTTTCCAGCAGGTGTTCCTGCGCCATGTCCGAGATGGAGTTGGTGGACAGGATGATCACCGGAACTTTTGCCAGAAGCGGGTTCTTGCGGATGAACTGAAGCACTTCTTCGCCGTTGAATTTTGGCAGCACCAGGTCGAGCAGCACTAGGTCGGGCACGAAAACTGAAAGACGTTTTATTGCCTCCAGACCATCACGGGCGGGGATGACATGATAGCCCGACTGCTTCAAGCGCGCCTGATGCGCCGTCAGCACGACAAGATCGTCTTCCACATATAAAATGGTTTTGACTTTGTTCATGTTGTTTTGCTGTCAACCCGCGCAACCGGCAAATCCCTTGCAATTCAAAAAAGCAGCGGTTGCGTCACGAAGCAAGAAGAATCATCAGGCTTTGATCCTTCAGGCTGGTCAGAAATGCCGTCGGAAAATCTTTTTTAGTTTTCTCGTCTGGCGGACGTTTTTTTCTCCGGCCATTTTCACGGGCATCACCAATGGCCGGTCGCGATCCTGATTGCGCTGGCACTCTTCGGCCCGTTCACGAGTCTGAACATCACGCGCGTGCGGATGAAAAGAAATGCGAACGGCTCGTGGACTGACAGAAATGTTAAGCCAAAAAGCAGGAATAAGCTTTGGGGCCTATTCTCACGTTTGGCCACGCCAGCATTACCACATCCATCCTCGCTGTTGTTGAGATCGGCCAACAGATGCATCCGTCCAGTAGAGGCTCGCAATGACAATCTCCACGTGATAATCAGAGCCGTGTTCCCATTGACGGAGTGCATCATCAACCACGGTTTGGGATTCACCGAGAATTTTCCGACGCAGAGCTTCGGTATCCCCTAATGACTGCTCGCCCAAGCCGCCCAACATCTCCGAAAGACGCACTGCCACACGAGTTTCCAAGCGCCGTAAAATATCTTCAGCCTGATAGGGACTAGAATAAGTCGTTTTTTTCGGATTAACGAATGCCGCGAGTGTAACGTGTAAATTCTGATACGGAGCATTTGCTCCTTGGAACCGCAACGACACCACGACTTCATCAAATGTCACGCGCGCTCGGTCGCCTACCGAATATGCGGAAGCGCCTGCACGGTCATTCGGCGGTGGTAACGTGACGCAGCCAGGAACGAGCGCGAGAATCATAAAGAAGGACAAGAACTGAATTCCAGTGGTCATAGAGTCAATGTGTATGGGTGGCCTATCATGGTTCACGCATTTGAGACTGGGCCGGACGTAAATCATTGTCGAGCCTGTTTTGGAAAGTTCCTCGATTTTTTCGTGGCTGGATCAGCCAAGGGAGTCCCTGTCTTTTGTCGCAAAGCGACGGTGGAAATTAGCCAGACACACAGTGTCTGGTATCAATGAACCAGAGAAATTTCGTCCTGAAGGGACGACAGATTCCACCGTCCCGTCGGGACGGATTCCGGTGTTTGTCGGAAACCCGGCACCTTGTGCCGGGCTAATCTCCGGCGTCGCTTCGCGACTTTCCTGCTTCATCCGCGTCCATCCGTGGTTCAAATTCACAGCGGAATAAATTCATGCCGGATCTCTTTTTCTTTGCAATGGAAAATAGCCAGGCTCCTTTCCGTGCCGGGCTTCGGTTTGCCGGAATAGCCGGGATTGAAAAATAAAATCCCGCCCAGAGTTTCGGCAAACCGCTTGTGCGTGTGCCCGAACACGACCACGTCCGGTCGTTCACGCACGAGCCGGCTTTTGAGTTTGTCGTCGGGTGCCGGCGGATGGACGATGTGCTGCACGAGAAATTTCCGCGCGCCCAGTTCAACCACCTCGGTCAGCTTGAACGTCAGCCCCAGATCCGTGTTGCCCAGCACGACGGTGACCGGCGCGATTTGCTCGAGTTCAAACGCAATGAACGCATCGCCCACGTCGCCCGCGTGGAGGATGTGGTCAACGCCAGCGAAAATCTGTTGAACGTGCGGGTCTAAAAACCCGTGGGTGTCGGAGATGACGCCGATTTTCATGCGCTGGTCTCCCCCGGTTTTTCTTCGGTTTCGGCTTCCTCGTCGCGCTCGCCGGCCTTTTTGTCAGCCGGCGATTCGGCGGGTGCGGTCAGTTTTGCCGCCGCGACGAACAGCGCGGTGAAGATGCCGCCGCTCAAAAGCGTGTTGCGGAAAAATTCCCAAGTTGAAGGATAACCGCCGACGCCCTTGGTCAGCGCGAGCAGCCAGCCGGAAAGGGTTTTCGTGTATTCGGGATTTTGAAACGGATTGAAGAACCACGACGCTGTGTTCGTGATGAGGTAAAACAAGATCGCGCCAAAAATTCCGCCGCCGAGCAGCGAGGCGAAGGACGATTGCGGCTTGAACCGGCGGCCAATTAAAATCAAGACGGCGTAGGCGGCGTAGTTGAACGCCAGGTTCGCCAGATTGGCCGAATCCCAAACTTCAATGCCGTGCGACGCATAATAAACATTCAAGCTGATGTCGGTCGCGACCAATACCGCCAGCGGCAGCCACCATGAATTTTTTCTGGGAAAATAAACGCCCGCACAAAACGCGAACGCGTAGGCCATGCTGAAATTCGACGGCAGCAGGTTGGGAATCCGCGACACTGCGAACAGCACCACGAAAACCCACGGCAGCCAGCGATTCAATTTCTCTTTCACCGGCGCAAATGATACGCCAGCCTGAACCGAAAACAAGTTGCGGAAATGGGAAGACTGTTCGACATCATCCACGAAGACGACGAGCTGCTGGTCATCAACAAACCCGCCGGCCTCGTCTGCCATCCGACCAAGAGCGGCGAGATGTCCAGCCTCATTGGCCGGGTGCGGCTGCATTTGGTGGGGCGAGCGTCCGCGCGAGCCGGGCTTGGAGACGACGGCTCGTCAGTAGCCTCGCCCCACCTAGTCAACCGCCTTGACCGCGAAACCAGCGGCGTGGTTATCGTGGCGAAAAATTCCGCCGTTGCGGGCGAGCTGGGAAAAATTCTGGAAGGCCGCGCCATTGAAAAAGAATATCTCGCCATCGTCCACGGCCATGTGCGCGAAGATCATGGCATCATTGACGCGCCGCTCGGAAAAGACGAATACAGCGTCGTCGCCGTAAAAGATTGCGTGCGCCCCGACGGTGCCGCCGCCCAGACCGAATACTGGGTCGAGCGAAGAATTACGCGTCCGATTGCACAGAAGGCTGGCGAACCATTATCCCTCTCGGCCCATCAGATGAGGGGAGAGGGTCGGGGTGAGGTGGGCTGCCCCAATCCATCCTCCATCCTCCACCCTCCATCCGCGTTTTCCTTGCTCCGCGTCCAGCCGCGCACCGGTCGCAAGCATCAGATTCGCATCCATCTCGCGCATCTCGGCCACGCCATCGTCGGCGACAAAATTTATGGTGGCGACGAGGATTTGTATCTCGCCCTCGTCCAGCAACGTCTTACCGACGAACAGCGCGCCCGGCTCATTTTTGAAAACCACGCCCTCCATGCCCGCTCCGTGCGCTTCGTCTGGCGTGACGAGCCGAAGGAGTTTTCCTGCGCACCGGAGCCGTGGTTCACCACCTTTGTGGACGATGCGATGAAACTTTGACTGCATCGGAAATTGAACCGGGATTCCTTGCCCCCTACAATTGAAGCCGGATATGAAACAACTGCGCATCGGATTTTTGAGCACCGCCGGCATCGGCAGGAAAAACTGGCGGGCGATTTTCAATTCCGGCAACTGCGTCGTTTCCGCCGTCGCCAGTCGCGACGTGAATAAAAGCCGTGAATTCATTCGCGAATGTCAGGATGAAAATTCCTTCGACATTTTGCCCGATGCGCTCGGCAGCTATGAAGCATTGATAGCCTCGCCGGAAGTGGACGCGGTTTATATTCCGCTTCCGACCGGCCTCCGCAAGGAATGGGTTCTCCGCGCGGCGGCGGCTGGCAAGCACATCATTTGCGAAAAACCGTGCGCCGTGAGCGCCGCCGAACTGGAGGAAATGATTTCTGCGTGCGCGAAACACCGCGTGCAGTTCATGGACGGCGTGATGTTCATGCACAGCCCGCGCATGGCGAAGCTTCGCGAGGTTTTGGACGACGGCCAGAGCGTCGGCGAAATCCGCCGGATTGTTTCGGCCTTCAGTTTTTATGGCGACGGAAATTTTTCCCGCGACAACATCCGCGTGAACGCCGCGCTGGAACCCGCCGGCTGCCTCGGCGATCTCGGCTGGTATTGCATCCGTTTCGCGCTTTGGACGATGAACTGGCAACTGCCGCGCGAAGTCACCGGCAAAATTCTTTTGCAATCCGGCACGTCCGCACCAACGGAATTTACCGGCGAACTGATTTATGACGGCGGCGCTTCCTCGGGGTTTTATTGTTCCTTTCTCGCCGCCCGGCAGCAATGGGCGCACGTCTGCGGACAGAAAGGCTGGCTGCGCGTGCCAGGCTTCGTCCATGCGCTCGACAGTTACGAGCCGGCGTTCGAGGTCAACGATGCTGAAATCCGCACGGTGTCCGGCGTGAAATGCCCGCCGGGTGTCGAACCCGCATGGCAAGGTCACGCGACGGCACAGGACACCCTCATGTTCCGCAATTTTGCAAACCAGATTTTCTCCGGCAATCTTAATGAGGACTGGCCGCAGTGGGCGCTGAAAACGCAAAAAGTTTTAGACGCCTGCCACGAAGCCGCACGGCGTGGAACAAGCTTGAAACTTGGAACTTGAAACTTGAAACTCACTGGCGTGCAATTTCGGAAGATCACCATCATCGGCGTCGGTTTGCTCGGAGGCTCCATCGGGCTGGCCGTCCGGCGGCATCGGCTGGGTGGCGAGATTGCCGGGTTCGTCCGCCGCGCGGCGAGCTTGAAGGACTGTGAAAAGGCCGGGGCGGTGGATTATGCCGTGACGGATCTGTTCGCCGCCGTTTCCAATGCCGACCTCGTCATCCTTTGCACGCCGCTCGCGCAGATGCGTTCGCTCGCGGAGCAAATTCTTCCGGCACTCAAACGCGGCGCGATTGTCACCGATGTCGGCAGCGTGAAAGCCGGTGTCGTGCGCGAATTGGAATCAATCATCGCCAAGGCGGACGCGCATTTCGTGGGCAGCCATCCGATGGCGGGCGGCGAAAAAACAGGCGTGCTGGCTGCGCGCGCGGATTTGTTCGAGAACGCAGTCTGCATCGTGACGCCGACGAAAAAGTCCAATGCAACCGCCGTTCGCAAGCTGGAGACATTCTGGAAATCGCTTGGCTCGCGCACGCTGCGGCTCACGGCGGGCGAACATGATCTGCTCGTCAGCCGTTCGAGTCATCTGCCGCACGTCGTCGCGGCGGCGCTGGCAAATCTGGTTTTGAATCCGGCGCGTCCCAAAACGCAGGCCGCCTTGTGCGCGACCGGTTTTCGCGACACCACGCGCATCGCGTCCGGTTCGGCGGAGATGTGGCGCGACATCGCGCTGGCCAACCGCAAAAACCTTTCACAGTCGGTGGATGCGTTTGTGGCGGAGTTGAAAAAATTCCAAAGCGCGCTCAAACGCGGCGACGCTAGGACCGTTGAAAAAATCTTTGCGACCGCCAGGCAACGCCGCGACAGATGGTGCGCAAAAGCCACGACCGCTTCATCGGAATAAATCAACCACAGATGGGCACAGATAAACACAGATTTGCCAGACACGGATTTCACGGATTTTCACAGATTGAATCCGGGTTAATCGGTGAAATCCGTGTCGGAATTTTTCCGCATCTGTGTCCATCTGTGTTTATCTGTGGTTAAAAATGTCTTTACCCGACCTCATCGAAATCGTTCCGCTCAACAAGCCCGTGCGCGCGGAGATCACCGTGCCCGGTTCCAAGAGCATCACGAACCGTGCGCTGATCCTCGCCGCGCTGGCCGATGGCGAAGTGACGCTCAAGGGCGCGCTGTGGAGCGAGGACACGGAGATCATGTTCGATTGTCTGCAAAAACTCGGGTTTGAGGTCAGCAAACAAAATGATCCGGACGAACCTTGCAACCGCACCATCGCGGTCAAAGGTCTTGGCGGGAAAATTCCGAACGCGGGCACGGCGGAAAAGCCGTTGGAACTCTTTGTGGGCAATGCGGGCACGGCGGCGCGGTTCTTGTCGGCGTTCGTTTGTCTGGGCGATGGCGTGTATCGTTTGAGCGGCGTGCCGCGAATGCACGAGCGTCCGCAGGCCGCGCTGTTCCAGGCGTTGCGAGAACTGGGCTATCGCGTCGAATCTGAAAAGGGGAATGACAGGCTGCCGGTGAAGATTTTCGGTGGTAGCAGCCGAGGTAGCGAGGCTCAAACTGAAAAGGAAAGTCAGAGCCTCCTCACGTCGGCTGCTACGAAGCATTGCAAAGTCAGCATCGAGGATAGCTCACAGTTTGCGTCGGCGTTGTTGCTTTCGTCCAGGCAAGGCGGCTGGGAGATTGAAATCGTTGGCGAGAATGCGGAGGAATCGCCGTATGTGGCGATGACTGCAAAATTGATGGAAGTGTTTCCGAAAAACGGCGGAACTTTTCAAATCGAGCCGGATGCAAGCAGCGGGAGTTATTTTTGGGCGGCCGGACAAATCGCTCCGTGGGCCGAAGATTTTCCGAATTTGCCAGAACTTAAATTATCTCTACCAGAACCATTTCGGCTTGGTCATGTGGTTCACGGCAACTTTGACATAGAAGTTCTTAATTGGCCGAAAACCGGATGGCAAATTGATGAAAATTTCCCTCAAGTAATTTCGCTCGGCGAAACTCACCGTTTGATTCTTGAAGCAAAAAAGAGCGGCAACCTGTCCGTGGAGCTACCAAAACTGGTTAAGAAATCTTTTAAGACCGCTATTATTTCGCGGAAGCTGGATTTGGGCGACAGCATCATGACGGCAATTGTGTTATCGTCAACGGATTTATTGGCGTGTTCGGTAGAAACAAATCAATTCACCGACCTTGGCCGCCTGCGCGTCCAGGAATGCGAGCGCGTTATCGCTTTGCGGACGGAGTTGACCAAGTGCGGCGCGAAAGTAGTCGAGAAAGGTGACACGCTGACGGTATGGCCGTCGTCGTTGCACGGCGCGGAGATTGAGACCTACAACGACCATCGCATGGCGATGTGTTTTGCGATTCTGGGATTGAAGGTTCCCGGCATAAAAATTAAAAATCCCGCCTGCGTGAAGAAGACGTTCCCGAACTTTTTCCAGAAGCTCGCCGCGCAACCGCCGCACGGCCTGGGCGCGGAAATCCGTGACGCGAAAACTGGAAGAAAATTGGCGGTTGAGGAATTATTTGCGGATTGAGACTCGTTGAATCGTTAAATCGGTTGCAGCAGTTCACGATTCAACCATTCAACGATTTAACCATTTAACAAAATTGAAAAACATTGTCATAGCAATTGACGGCACGAGCGCCAGCGGCAAGAGCACCAACTCCAAGCTTGTGGCCAAGGCGCTTGGCTACGTTTATGTGGACACCGGTGCGATGTATCGCACGCTGGCGTGGTTTTGCATGCAGAACCGGATTGATCCGCACGATGCCAAGGCCGTGGCGGCGGCGTGCCGGAAATGGAAGACCAAATTGGAATGTGTGGAGAAGGATGGGCTGAAATCGGTGCATCTGCTGGTGAACGGTTATTTTCCGGAAAAAGAAATCCGCACCGCCGAGGCCAGCCTGGCCGTGTCGTTGATCGCCGTCATCCCCAAGGTGCGCGAATGGATGAAAAAAGCACAGCGGGATTGCATCCAGTTCGGCGATCTGGTGATGGAGGGCCGTGACATCGGGACGAATGTTTTCCCGGAAACGGACTACAAATTTTATCTGGACGCCCACCTGGAGGAGCGGACAAAACGTCGCGCGGCTGACGGGGTGAATGAAAATCTGGCCGCGCGCGACCAGCGCGACAGTCAGCGGGCGGCGGCACCCTTGATGATCGCGCTGGGTGCAAAAGTCCTGAACAACTCCAACATGACTTCCGCCCAGACAAGCGGGTGGCTGCTGAAGGAGATTCGCGCGATGCTGCCGGCAACGAAATGAACTTGTCCTATCGCTTAGGCTGGCTTGGCTTTCGCGCGATGTTCGCGGTCTATTTCCGCTGGCGCGTGTTCAATCCCGAACGCGTGCCGCGAACGGGCGGCGTCATCCTGGCTTCCAACCATGCAAGTTTTCTCGACCCGCCGCTGGTCGGTTGCGCCTTGCCGCGCGCCATCAATTATCTCGCGCGCGAAAGTCTGTTCCGCTTTCCAGGCATCGGCGCGCTGCTGCGTTCGTGGAACTCCGTGCCGGTGGATCGCGATGGCGGCGGCGCGGCGGGCTTGCGGGAAATCCTGAACCGGCTGATCGCGGGCGGCGGCATCATTTTATTTCCCGAAGGCACGCGCACGGCGGACGGCAAATTGCAGCCGGCGCGTTCGGGCATCGGGCTGACCGTGGTCAAATCCGACGCGGTGGTGATTCCGGTGCGGACGTTTGGAACTTTTGAGGCGTATGGGCGGAATCACAAATTTCCGCGCCCGTTCCGGGTCGCAGTGAAATACGGCAGGCCGATGAAATTTGAAACCCTGCGCGCAGAGGCAAAGGTTTGTTCCAAGCCGAGGCTCAAGGAAATCTACCAGGAAGTCGCAGACGAAATCATGGCGGCGATTGCGAAGCTGGAACCGCGAGCTGATTAAAAGAAATCCGTAGCAGCCGATGTGAGTCGGCTCTGTAATTCTTCATCTTAAACCGACATCAGAATGCCAAGGGAAATTAGAGCCTCCTCACGTCGGCTGCTACGAGGCTAAATCCCCAAATCCGCCAGCGTCTTGCTGATGTTGTTGACGATCTGGACGAGCTTGGGATGCGACTGTTCAAAACCGTCCACCGACGAACGCAAACCCTTCAGCGAAAGTTCGAGCGATTCCTGATTCTGTTTTTCCCGCGTGGCTTCGTGTGCGGACGTTTGCGCGAAGTTGGCGATGCTGCTGGCCTGTTCGTCGTGCGTTTTGGCGAGGGCGCTGACTTCGGATTTCAGCGTGCCGAGCAACTGGAGCAGCTCACGCTTGCGTTCGGTGCTGATGGAACTCGACCCATGAATCTTTGCTTCAATTTCGCTAATCGTGTTTTCGATCATGCAATAAAAGTATTCGCTCTTGGAAATTCGGCAAGTGCGTTCACCAACGCCCGAGCTTCGGCAAAACCGGCTGGACGTGTTCCCAGATGGCGGCGCAAACGGTCTCGATGGGTTGCGCGCCGTTGATGAACTTGACGCGCTGCGGTTCCGCGGCGGCGATGACGCCGAAGCCGCGGGCCACGCGCTCGAAAAATTTCCGGTCGGCTTCCTCGATGCGGTCGCGGACGAACGGCAGATTTTCCTGGCGCGAACGCAGCCGTTCCGCGCTGACTTCCGGCGGGACGTGAACAAACAAGGTCAGGTCGGGTTTCGTTTCGCCGACAGCAAACTCGATGACGGCCTTCACTTTTTCCAGGTCCAGTTGCCGGCCGTAACCTTGATACGCCGTGGTGGAATCGTAAAAGCGGTCGCACACTATGATTTCTCCGGCGGCGAGGGCAGGGCGGATGATTTCGCGGACGAGCTGCGCGCGGCTGGCATTCATCAACAACAGTTCGGTCTCGGCGGTCATCGCGTGATTGTGCTGGCTGTGCTTGAGCGTGTGGCGGATCTCCTCGCCGATGGGCGTGCCGCCCGGTTCGCGATGCTTGCGGACGCAATAGCCAAGCGCACGCAACCGTTGCACGAGCAATTCCACCTGCGTGGATTTGCCGCAGCCTTCCGTGCCTTCAAAGCTGATGAATAATCCCTTGCTCACACTTTTTTAATTTAATTCCCTTGGGCGAATCTTCAATGACCCAGCCTTTGGCTTTTAATTCATCACGGATGGCGTCGGCGCGCTTGAAGTCCTTGGCTTTCTTGGCGTCGGTTCGGGCTTCAGCCAGCGCCAGAATTTCAGCGGGAATTTCCGTTTCCGTTTTCACGCTGATGCCGAGGACGGAATCAATTTTCTCCCATGCAGCCAGATTTACAGCGGCGTCCGTTGAACTCAAGGTATTTTCTGCCAGCTTCTTGTTCGTTTCGCGCACCCATTCAAACACCGCGCCCCACGCGGCGGAGATGTTCAGGTCGTCCGAGATCGCGGCGGTGAAGTTGGCGAGCAGCGGAACGCCGGTCTCCGACCCGGCGAGTTGTGAAGCGGTTCGTGCCGGGCCGGAGGCCGGCGCTCCAACCTCGCGCAATTTGCCAACGCACTCGTCAATGCGGGCGAGTGCCGACTTCGCGCCGTGCAAACCATCGAGCGTGAAATTGAATGTCTCGCGGTAATGCGCGGTGAGCAGCAGATAGCGCACTTCGCGGCCGGTGAAGCCTTTGGCGAGCAGATCGCGCAGCGTGAAATAATTTTCCAGCGACTTGCTCATCTTCTTGCCCTCGACCAGCAGATGCGCGCCGTGCAGCCAGTATTTGACGAACGGCTTGCCGGTCGCGCCTTCGCTCTGGGCGATTTCGTCCTCATGATGCGGGAATTTCAGATCCTCGCCGCCGAGGTGCAGGTCGAAACTTTCACCGAGCACTTTCATGCTCATGGCGCTGCACTCGATGTGCCAGCCGGGCCGGCCCTCGCCGAACGGACTGGGCCAGAAAATATCGCCGTCGTCTGGCACGCGCGCCTTCCAGAGCGCGAAGTCGGCGACGGATTCCTTCTCGTATTCATCGCTGGAAACGCGTTCGCCGGCGCGCATCTCGTCGAAATTGAGTTTGAGCAACTGGCCGTAATGGCAGCCGCAACCTTGGTATTTGGTGATGGAAAAATAGACCGAGCCGTCCGCCGCCTTGTAGGCGACGCCGCGCGCGATGAGCTTTTCGATGAGCGCGATGATTTCGGCGATGTATTCCGTGGCGCGGGGTTTGACGTGCGGTTCGCGGCAGCCGAGTGCTTTCAAGTCGTCGAGAAAGGCGGTTTCAAATTTGCCGGTGAAATCACGCAAAGGTTGAAGTGTTGAAGCGATTGAGTGTTGAAGCGATTGAGCGTCCGACCGCTTTATCGCTTCATCGCTTGAACTCTTCAACGAATTAACTCGTTTGATGATCTTGTCCTCGATGTCCGTGATGTTCATGACGTGCTGCACATCGTAGCCGGAGAATTCGAGCACCCGGCGGACAAGGTCGGCGAAGACGAAAGTGCGCCAGTTGCCGATGTGCGCGAAGTCATAGACGGTCGGGCCGCAGCAATACATGCCGACTTTCTTGCCGGCGGGATTGAGCGGGGCGAACTCCTGGACGGAGCGGGACAGCGTGTTGAACAGTTTTAAGGCCATTGGCAGCGCGCAAGTTAAAGTGCGGCGCGCGAAAGCTAAAGCGGAAATTTATTGAAGGCCGTGCGATGGCACGCGAGATGGGCGAAGGAAATTTGAAGCTCAATGCAAGATTAGGAAATAACCTTCTCATCTTCCAATGTTCTCAATAGTTTCTGGCACCAGACCTCAAGCTCATCTGCGTGTTTCTGAAGCAGTGTCTCGGAAAAAGAATACGGTGGAGGTGTCGTTGCCAGTGGTGTCGAAGACGGAAAGTCCGACTTGACCTCTATCCTTCGCACGAATTTTCCAGCCCGGCGCAGGTCGCACCACGGCGGTCCGAATATTTCATAACTGACTCTGATTTCAAGGTCGCCTCGCTGACATTCAAAACGATCTTCACGACATTGCCGCTCATCCCAAAAAGTAAAACCTCGATCAGCAAGCGGCTGCAAGCAGCGACGAGCGATGGCGATGAAATCAATCATGTTTCCGACTTTATTTCCGGAAAAATCCTTTGTCCATAGAAATGCGCGGGCGAAATTTCCAGCTTTCATCCGGACGTGCTGGCAAATTCATTTTTTAGCTGCGGAGCAGCGGACGGCAGTAAGCCCACGGTGCAACCGTGGGTAAATCGTTCGCAAAAATCCAGCCCCGGAATGGGGCGGAAGACAAGTCGCGCGGTTTTTCTGCCGCCCCATCCGGGGCTTGAAAATCTTTCGGTCATAAATCCCACGGTTTCACCGTGGGCTACTTTCTTGCGCTACTCCGTGGCTGACAATGAAATCAAACTTGTTTATCCGCATCCGCCGGTTTTGGCTTTAACTTCCGGCAGCGTTCGACGAACAGGAAGTAAACCCCGGGGCCGAAGCAGAGCAACATCACGGAAATTCCGGTCGCAATTCCCCAGAGCGTCCCGGCAGGCGCGCAGCAATCGTCACGGCGGCGGACAATGACATGGCTGGGCACGGCGACGAGCAGTTCAAGAATGCTGCCGCGCAGCAGCCAGCGGGTGGCGCGTTTTGTCAGCGAGATTTCGTCGTCCGCCTTGGCGAAGCGGCGGAAGATGAAGGCCCAGATGACCCAAAAAAAGATGACCACGATGGTGATGCTGGAGAAGGTTCCCCAATTGGTCGTTTGAACTGATCCCGGCTGGCCATCGGCATTCTGCGCGACGTGGCCGCAAAGCCAGTCAACAAAGGAAAAACAGTAAAACGCATCGTCATGGAACGCGACGCACAGCAGGGAAAAGGTTCCCGCGATGAAAAGGTTCGCCAGGAAAAAGGCGGTGACGATGACGGGAATTTTCAGCGGACGGCGCGAGGGCAGGCGGCGTTCAGCGATGTTGATGGGCAGCAGGAGCAGCAAGGCCTGGCCCGCGACGAGGATCCCGAACCAGAGCCAGTAGCCCCAGCTCGAATACATTTGGAAAACCTCGTGCAGCCCGATGTTGTTTTCGTTTTTGCCCCAATTTCCAAAGGCGATGAGGACGACCGGCGCGGTCAATACCAGCAGCGCAAGTGCGTAAAGCAGAACAGTCAGGACAGCCCAGCGTTTCATAACTTTTTGATTTCGCCACGAAGTTGAACCCCGCGCCAGCTAAATCGGCGCAGGGTTTTTTGCGAAAGTTGACTTTCGCGGCTTGCCAAGTTTTCCATTCGTCGGCAGATTTGTGCAATAATAATTAATTACAATAAGAAGTCATGAGCAACGAAGCCAAACTGGAACTGGACGGAAAGGTTTTCACGCTGCCGACGGTCGAGGGCAGCGAGGGTGAAAAGGCGGTGGACGTTTCCTCGCTGCGCGCGAACACCAATTACATCACGCTGGACGACGGCTACGGCAACACCGGTTCGTGCATCAGCAAGGTGACGTTCATTGACGGCGACAAAGGGGTTTTGCGCTATCGCGGCATTCCGATCGAGGAGATGGCGGAGAAATCCAATTTCATCGAGACGGCATTTCTGATCATCTACGGCGACCTGCCGAACCGGCCGCAGTTGAAGAAGTTTTCCAACCTGCTCACGGCCAACCAGTTTTTGCACGAGGACATGAAGTTCCATTTCGAGGGGTTCCCGACGGGGGCGCATCCGATGGCAATCCTCTCGGCGATGATCAACGCGGCGAGCTGCTTTGACGAAGGGCTGATGAACTGGAAATGGGGCAAGAACACGGAGTTCGACGTTTATGTGGCGCGGCTGATTTCGCAGGTGCGGACGATCGCGGCGTATTCGTATCGCAAATCCAAGGGGCTGCCGCTGATCTATCCAAAGCAGAATTACAAATACACGGCGAACTTCCTGCACATGATGTTCTCGATGCCGTATGAAGATTTTGAAATCAAACCGGAAGTGGTCAAGGCGCTGGACCTGATTTTCCTTTTGCACGCGGATCACGAACAGAACTGTTCCACCTCGACGGTGCGCATGGTGGCATCGTCCCAGGCAAACCTGTTTGCCAGTTGCGCGGCGGGCGTGTGCGCTCTCTGGGGTCCGCTGCACGGCGGCGCGAACCAAGCGGTGCTGGAGATGCTCGAAGACATCCATCGCTCCGGCGACGACGGGTCGAAATTCATCACGGCGGCAAAGGACAAGAACAGCGGCAAGAAGCTCATGGGCTTCGGCCATCGCGTTTATAAAAACCACGACCCGCGCGCCACGATCATCAAAAAGGCGTGTGACGATGTGCTGGCGAAGCTGAACATCAGCGATCCGTTGCTGGACATCGCGAAGAAGCTGGAAGAAGCGGCGTTGAAAGATTCTTATTTTGTCGAACGCAAGCTGTATCCGAACGTGGATTTTTACAGCGGCATCATCATGCGCGCCATCGGGATTCCCATGGAGATGTTCACGGTGATTTTCGCCATCGGCCGGATGCCCGGCTGGATCGCGAACTACAAGGAAATCATGGATGAGCCGAAGAGCCGCATCTATCGCCCGCGCCAGATTTACACCGGACGCACGATCAATAATTACGTTCCCCTGGAAGCCCGGAAATAATTTTGCCCCGCATAAGTTGTGAAAAAAATCCTGATCATTGATGACGAAGAATGGTTGCGCGAGATGATCCAGCTCGCGCTCCGGCAGCGCGGCTATGAAGTCGTCGAGGCGCACAACGGCCAGGAAGGCATCGAGAAGGCGCGGCAGGAATTGCCCGACCTCATCCTCTGCGATGTGAACATGGGCAAGGTGGACGGTTATCTCACCTTGGCCGCGCTCCGCACCGAGGCGCCGACCGCCGCGATTCCATTCATCCTGATGACCGGCCTGGCCGACAACGCCGGGATGCGGCACGGCATGGAGCTGGGCGCGGATGATTATCTGCCCAAGCCGTTCACGACCGAGGTGCTTTACGCCGCCGTGGAGGCGCGCCTGAAAAAATCCCAGACCGTGCGCGACGAGGCTGAAAGCAAGCTCCGTCATCTGCGCGACAACATCAGCCTGATGATGCCGCACGAAATGCGCACGCCGCTCAACGGCATCATTTCCAACGCTGAACTGCTTGCTGCATCCGCCGCCACGCTCAAGGCGAATGATGTGGCCGAGATGGGCCAGGAAATTTTGAAGTCCAGCCAGCGGCTCGAACGGCTCATTGAGAATTTTTTGATCTACGCGCAGCTTGAACTGATCGCCGCCGATCCTAAAAACGTCAATGCGTTGCGGATTGGCAGGGCGGAACAGCCGGCGGCGATCATCGAGAAAATCGCCGGGGCGCAGGCCGTGCAGGCCGGCCGCCTGAACGATTTAAAAATCGAGGCGGTGAATGTTCCCGTGCCGATGTCCGGGGAATATTTCACCAAGATCGTGAACGAACTCGTGCAGAACGCCTTCAAATTTTCCGAGGCCGGTTCGTCCGTGCGGGTCACGCTGGCCGAGACGTTCAATGGCGTGGAGCTTTCCGTCCACGACGGGGGGCGCGGATTTTCCACCGAACAGATCCGGCGCATCGGCGCGTATATGCAGTTTGACCGCAAGATGCAGGAGCAGCAGGGATTGGGTCTCGGCCTCGTCATTTCCAAGCGGCTGGCGGAACTGCACGGCGGCACGCTTTCCATCGAAGGTTCCAAAGGTTCCGGCACGACCGTCACCATCAAACTTCCCAAGGCGAAAGCAGTCTGACTGTTTTCAAAACGGCAGCCGTGCGTAGAGATAAACCAGGCTGCGTTCAAGCAGTTCTCCCGCGAAAAATACCAGCACGATTCCAACCACCGGCGCAAAATCCGCCCTGCCCGCGCGCAGGGGAATTTTCTGCAACGGCGCGAGCAGGACTTGCGCGGTCGCGTTGACGTAATTCCAGAACGGATGCTTCCCGAAATAAATGTAAGTGTTCAGCAGGCGCAGAACGAGCAGCGCGGCGGCGAGAAATTTCCAGGCGAGATAGCTGCCCAGTCCGATGACCAGTGATTCCTCGATGCGGTGCGCGGCGGAGACTGGCCGGGGGACGATTTCCAGCCGCACAAGCAGCCAGCTTGCCAGCCACCAAAGCAACGCCGTGCCGGCAAACGGCGAAATGATTTTTACCAAGCACGGCCATCTGTCCATTCCACCCAAGGGTATCCGCACCAGCCGGTGGACGGGCTGTTCCGTAGCCGCTGGCCCGGCCAGGATCGAAAGGAGCAGCAACCACACATAAAACACACCCAGCGCCAGTCCAAAACTAAACGTCGAGAACAATAACATCCGCCCGAATGAATTGCTGGCGAACGTCAGGACGGTGGTTTCCAGATGCAGTTTTCCCACCCAGGCTGGTGTGGATGCAGAACCAATCTGCCAGTAAAACACCGCGCGCAAAAACAGCAATCCGCCGATGGCCAACAGCAGATGCCAGCGCCGAAAATGCGACGGTGCCGCGCGACGCAGCGTGCCGACGAGCGTGGCGGGCGTCCGTTTGTGGATGGGATCGAACGGCAGCGACCACCATTTGATCCACAGCAGCACGCCGGCAAGGTTCAGGATGAAATCAACGCAGCCCATTGAAAGTGACAAGTGACAGGTGTCATGTGACGCGACTAAATGTCAAGCGGCGCTTCTCGACACTTGTCACCTGCCACACGTCACATCATCCGCAGCAACGTGTCCGCCATTTCGCTGGGCGTGACGGAAATGCCGATGCCCGCCGCCTTGAACGCCGCGATCTTCGCCTCCGCCGTTCCTTTGCCGCCGCTGACGATCGCACCCGCATGGCCCATGCGGCGTCCGGGCGGCGCAGTCGCACCGGCGATGAATCCGGCAACCGGCTTCTTGCAATTTTTCTTGATCCACTCGGCGGCTTCTTCCTCCGTGCTGCCGCCGATTTCGCCAATCATGATGATGCCGTGCGTGTCGGGGTCTTCGTTGAAAAGTTTGATGACGTCGAGGTGCGATGTGCCGTTGACCGGATCGCCGCCGATGCCGACGCAGGTGCTTTGACCCACGCCGCGCGATGTAAGCTGCCACACCGCTTCGTAAGTCAATGTGCCGCTGCGCGAAACCACGCCGATGTTGCCCTTCTTGTGAATGTAGCCGGGCGCAATGCCGATGCGGCAGCCGCCGTGGGAATCCTTGCCTTCACCGGGCGTCACGATGCCGGGGCAGTTCGGTCCGATGAGCCGCGTCTTGATGTTGCCTTCCAGCGCGCGTTTCACCCGCACCATGTCGCGCACGGGAATTCCTTCCGTGATGGCGACAACGAGATCAAGCCCGGCATCAGCGCCTTCAAGAATCGCATCGGCGGCGAAGGGCGGGGGAACGAACACGGCGCTGGCGGTCGCGCCAGTTTGTTTCACCGCGTCGGCGACGGTGTCGAAGATGGGAACCTTCTTGCCGCTGTGCTCGAAGAATTGTCCGCCTTTGCCGGGCGTGACGCCGGCGACGATCTGCGTGCCGTAATCAATGGAGAGTTGCGCGTGCTTCGCGCCAAAGCTGCCGGTGATGCCTTGGACGAGAACCTTGGTGTTGGGTTTAACGAGAATAGACATGATGAAATTTACGATTTCAGATTTACGATTTACGATTTCTTCCGCTTGTGAATGCAAATGGTGTTGCCATCAGGATCAAAAACCATCGCCATGTGGCAGACGGGCGTGGGCATCGGCTCGATGCGAAATTTCACGTTGTGCGCGCGCAAGTGCGCGATGGCGTCGTCAAAATTTTCCACCTCCAGCGCCACGGAACAACCATCGGGACCCGGCTTGAACATCGGCGATGAACCGATGGCCAAGGCATGCGGGCCGAATTCATATTCCACCCATTTGCCGTGTTCTGAATCGTGGACGGTCGTCGGTTTCAGACCGAGCACGTCCTCATAAAATTTCCGCGCCCGCGCCATGTCGGTGACGGCGTAGCAACTGAACGCGATTTCGGTGACTTTCAGCATGGCGAGGTTTTTTTGCTGATCAACAAAGCCAGATTTGACTTAACTGCAACCCTGCCGGCCAGCATTTTGAATGCTCTGCCGGCTTTTGGGTGAACATTGGGACGCGCGCCATGCCGGGCACTGGCTTTCGCCACCACCTGCGCACGCAGTTCGTCGCATTCCTGCTTGGCCTGTTTATTTTGTTGGGACAGTTGGATCATCTGTTTCTGTAATTCCACCAGCTGACGATATGTGTCAAGGTCGCTGACGACCGGCACGTCCGCCTGTATTGCTTTGATGCGCTGCGCCATCGTCGTCGTCAATTCGTTCACTTACCCACGGCTTTGACCACTTTCTGCGCCGCGTCGGCCATCGAATCGCCGGTGATGATGGCTACGCCGGATTCGGCCAGCGTTTTCTTGCCGGCCACGACATTGTTGCCTTCGAGCCGCACGACGAGCGGGATGTTCAAGTGCGTTTCCTTCACCGCCGCGACGATGCCGGTGGCGATGACGTTGCAGTCCATGATGCCACCAAAGATGTTCACCAAAATCCCCTTCACGTTTGGGTCGCTCAAAATGATCTTGAACGCCGCCGTGACCTGCTCCTTGCTTGCGCCGCCACCGACATCGAGGAAGTTCGCCGGATTGCCGCCGAAATGCTGGATGATGTCCATCGTGGACATTGCAAGACCGGCACCGTTGACGAGGCACGCGATGCTTCCGTCCAACTTGATGTAATTGAGATTGAACTTGCTTGCCTCGATTTCGAGCGGCGCTTCCTCGTTCAAATCGCGCATCTCCAAAATATCCTTGTGGCGATACAGCGCGTTATCATCGAGAGAAATTTTCGCATCGAGTGCCATGACTGTCTCTTTGCCATCTGCCAATTCGACGACGGCGAGCGGATTCAGTTCCACCATCGAGGCGTCACATTCCCACCAGGTGTTATAGACGCCGGTGATGAGCTTCACGCCTGCGTTGAACAAGTCGCCCTTGAGTCCGAGCGCGGCGGCAATTTTGCGCGCCTGAAACGGCATGATACCAACCGCCGGATCAATGGATTCCTTGAATATCTTTTCGGGATGCTTCTCGGCGACTTCCTCGATGTCCATGCCGCCCTCGGTGCTGGCCATGATGAGCGGGCGGGACGTTTCGCGGTTGAGCAGCACGGCGAAATAAAATTCCTTTTTAATCTTCGCACCGGCCGCGAGCAGCAACGTCTGCACCATGCGGCCATCCGCGCCGGTTTGTTTGGTGACAAGCACATTGCCGAGCATTTTTTCGGCCAAGCCTACGGCCTCATCCACCGACGCCGCGACTTTCACGCCGCCTTGAAAACCGGACTTAAAAGTTCCCTTGCCGCGTCCGCCGGCGTGGATCTGCGATTTGACGACGACGCGCGAACTGCCGCTGGCGGTGATTTTATCCGCCGCCGGACGCACCTCGGCGAGCGATTTGGCGGGGATTTCGAGCGGGACGGCTACGCCATATCTGGCGAGCAACTGCTTGGCTTGGTATTCGTGGATGTTCATTTCAAAATTGAACCATGAATTAAAAACGATTGCCGCCGAAAATCAAACTTTTATGTGCTGGCATTTTGTCATTTCCCTTGAATGAAACGCGGCGTGCGGGCAAGTTGCGCCGCCGTGAACAAGATTTTTGCGCTGCTCCTTGTTGCTGGCCTTGCGCTTTGCGCGGGGCCGGCGCACGCAGCGTTCATCAACGGTCACAGCTATGTGCCGCTCGCGGAATGGGCGAGCGGGAACGGCATGAAAACAATCTGGTCCAAGCGCGGCGAGGAAATCACCGTGACCAGCCGGTGGACCCGGATGGTGTTCAACGTGGATTCTGCAGAGTCGCAAATCAACGGTGTGAACGTGCGGCTTTCGTTTCCGGTGGCGAACGCGAAGGGCGTGGCGCTCATCGCTCAACTGGACCTGGACAAGACGATCCGCCCGTTGTTGTATCCGTCGCGCTACATTGAGCCGCAAAAAATCACGACCATCTGCATTGATCCCGGCCACGGCGGCAGGGATTCCGGCAATCACGTCACCTGGCATTACGAAAAAATTTATACGCTCGCGCTGGCGTCGGAACTGCGCGACCAGCTTAAGAAAGCCGGGTTTAATGTCCTCCTTACGCGCAGCAAGGACACCTATGTGGATTTGCCCGACCGTCCGGCGCTGGCGAACAAGCGCGGGGCGGACTTGTTTGTGAGCCTGCATTTCAACGCGGCGCAATCCGGCAAAAATGAAGTGGATGGGCCGGAGACGTATTGCATCACGCCCGTCGGCGCGAGTTCCTCGAACGCGCAGGGTGAAGGCGGCGGGTCGGCCGCGACGATGGCGAACCGTTATGAAAGCAAAAGTTTGCTGTTTGCCTATCAGATGGAAAAATCCCTCGTGCAAAGCCTGAACGCGGAAGATCGCGGCGTGCGGCGGGCGCGGTTCGCCGTCTTGCGCGACGCGGCGATGCCGGCGATTTTGATTGAGGGTGGTTACATGTCGCATCCGGGCGAAGGCAAAAAGATTTTTGATTCGGCCTATCGGAAACAAATGGCGGCGGCGATTGTGAAGGGGATTCTGGCTTATCAAAAACTGACTGCGCCCCCGCCGCCGAAAACAAACCCGGCTGGCACGAACAAGGTTTCCAATGCGAAAAGTGCGAAGTAGCGGCTTTCGGCGGAAAGCCGGATGATTCAGTTTGTTAAATAAATGCGGCGGTCTGCCGATGCGCCGCTAAGATTACGATTGATATGAGCATTGTCACCAAAACGGGAGATTCGGGAACGACGGGCTTGATGTATGGCCGGCGCGTGCCGAAAAATCATCCGCGAGTCGAGGCATACGGCACGGTGGATGAACTCAACGCCGCGCTCGGCCTGGCGCGCGCGACGGCAGAGCATGATTTTGTCCGCGACAGCCTGCTGGCCATCCAGAAAGACCTCGTGATTTTGATGGGCGAACTGGCCGTGGCGAGTGAAGACTTGGAGCGCTACGTCAAAGGCGGCTTTTCCCTCATGACGCCGGAATTGACGGCGAAGCTGGAAACGCTGGTCAAGGAAATCGAGGCGCAGAACATCAGTTTCAAAGGATGGGCGACGCCGGGGGCGACGATTCATTCCGCCGCGCTGGACGTGGCACGGACGGTTTGCCGCCGCTCGGAACGGCGGGTGTATGATTTGCAAGCGGCGGGCGAGTTGAAGAACGAGGAGGTTTTGGTTTTCCTGAATCGTTTGTCGGATTTGCTGTGGCTGCTGGCGCGCTGGGCGGAGACCAAGGCCATCCTGCGTCAGCCGTAAGCCGCTGGCTTGGAAATTATAAAAAACGAGCGGACTTTTTTGTCAAAACCGGTCAATAATTAAGCGGATATCAAGCAAAACGCCCGTTTTTAGCCCGGATTAATACGGTGAATAACTCGCCCTTAAGGGGGCGTGCCGACTGCAACCGGAATTGTGCTGCCAACATCAATTTTTCCAAACCTTTGCCATCGGCAATCGTCGGCGCAGTGCGGCCGCCGAAAATTTTCGGGCAGATCGTCAGATAAATCTCGTCCATCAGGCCGGCACGGACCAAGGTGCCGTGAAGTTCACCACCGCCTTCGCAAAGCAGTCGCTGCACATTCCATTTTGAGCGCAACCAGCCGAGCGCGTCGCGGAAATTTATTTTGCGCTGGCCGCAAATTTTTACGTCGCTGGCAACCGCTTCGAGTTTTTGCAGGTTTGCTTTTGAAATCCGTGCCGTCGTCAGCACGATGACGGGCGAGAAACACGTTTTGAAAATGTTCAGGTCGGGATTGACCGAGCCGCTGCCGCTGACGATCACGCGCAAGCTGTATTCTGCCAGCCCGTTTTTCCGCCGTAATTTGCAGAACTTCGCCCCGCCCGGACCCAGGACCGTTCCCGTTTCCTCAATTGTCCTCGTGCCGCACATCACCGCATCGGCGGTAGCGCGCAATTCCATCATGTGTTCGCGGTCACGCCGGCTGGAAAACGGAACGAACTTATGATCCGCAAAAGCGATTTTCCCGTCAGCCGTCATGGCAAAGTTGGAGAAAACGAACGGCAGCTTTGAATTCCTGCTTTTTAATTTTGAATTCATGAGATGAGCATCGCATCGCCGTAGCTGAAAAACCGGTAACGTTCCTGGATGGCCTCGGCGTAGGCGGACAGAACCATCTTGCGCCCGCGCGTTTCGCCCGGTGCGGCGAAGGCGCTCACCAGCATCAGCAGCGTGGAGCAGGGCAGGTGAAAGTTGGTCAGCAGCGCGTCCACGATTTGAAATCGGAACGGTGGAAAAATGAAGATGTTTGTTTTGCCATTGTAAACATTGAGTTTTCCGGTGTTTTTTGCGGCAACACTTTCCAGAACGCGAACCGCCGTTGTGCCGACGGCGATGACGCGGCGTCCGGCGGATTTCGCCTCGTTCACGGCGCGAACGGTCTCTTCGCCAACCTCAAACCGTTCCTCGTGCATTTTGTGCATGGCGAGAGTTTCGGCTTTCACCGGCTGAAAAGTTCCAAGGCCGACGTGCAGTGTGACGAAGCAAACTTTCACGCCGCGTTCGCGGATTTCATCCAGCAGCGCTTCCGTGAAATGCAGGCCGGCGGTCGGCGCGGCCACCGAACCGGCGGGCTGTGCAAAGACCGTTTGGTAGCGCTCTTTGTCATCAGGCAGCTGGCATTCGCGCTCTATGTAGGGCGGCAACGGAATTTCCCCCATCGAATCCAGTTCGCGGCTGATGTCCGGCGTGCCGGAAAATTTGAGCCGCCGATGACCTTCGCCGTTCACTTCGACCACGGTCGCGCATATTTTTCTGGACTCACAGAGGATGATCGGGGTGCCGATGCGCGCATTTTTGCCGGGTCGCATCAGGCACCACCAGTCGTTCAGCGCGTTTTCTTCGAGTAAAAAAACTTCAAATTTTCCTCTGCTTTTCGCATTCAAACCCCGCAGCCGGGCCGGAATCACGCGCGAATTGTTCAAAACGAGAACATCGCCCGTCCGCAAAAAATCCAGCAAATCACGAAATTTCCGGTGTTCGATACGTCCGTCCGCACGCGACAAAACCAGCAGTCGCGATTCATCCCGTTTCGGCACGGGCTGCTGCGCGATGAGTTCGGGCGGCAGGACATAATCAAAATCGGCGGTTCGCATGGCGGCGAGTTTCAAGTTTCAGCTTTAAAGTTTCAAGCTGTCACGTGGGAAAGTTTGGCGCATTTTCCACGGCAAATTCAAATTGTGAATAACTTTTGAATAAATCCTCGTTTACCCAAAGATTTTCGTTGACGGGTGTGGGTTAAAGTGGTTAAAAGTGGGGCGTTGTGGGTGGGAATGCCAATTTAGGGGTTATTGGTGAATAAATGAGCGAGACGCAAACAAAGGAACCGACTTATTACAATTCGTGCTATCGGCACGGAGTGGATGAGAAGCGGCGCGTTCAGGTTCCGGCCAAGTGGCGGCCCGAAAAAGAGGGTGTCGAGCTGACGATGATTCTCTGGCCGAAGCATCAGGCGGGAAATTGTCTGCGGGTATTGCCGCCGCTGGAGATGGCGCAAATGATGGCAGACATAGACGCGATGCCCAACGGCGATCCGAACAAGGTCGTCCTCAAAAGATTTATCGGCAGCGAATCCGTCCAGGTGAGTCTCGACAAAGCTGGTCGGATTTGCCTGCCGGATGAGATGGCGCGCGCGGCGGGCATCAAGGACGAGGTCATGCTCGTCGGCCTGCTCGACCGTTTTGAGATCTGGAATCCGACCCGTTACGAAACCGTGAAGGCGACGGACGCGGTGATGGCGACCGAAGCCTTCAAACTCATGGAATAAAAAATATGAACCTTGGAAAACTACTTGGAGCCGGGAAAAGTTTCATCAGCGGCGGCAAGCCTGCCGCATATCGCACGGACAAGCGGTTTTATCTGCCGCAATTTGTTTCACCGAAAAATCCGTTTGCAACGATGGCCACGGGCGCGACGCAGGTTGAACTGCCGAAGCCGGCGGCGAAAAAACCCGCAGAGCTGACGGGAAAAAATACGACGCTGCCCTGGATGAAAACGCGGAAAATGCCCGTGGTTGCAGCGCAGGCGGGACCGACCCGCGCGGCGACCTGGGTGAGCAAGTTGAATCCCGTTTCACTTTTCCGCACCGCGCCGGACGTCGTGGATGAAGGCATGGCGACTGTGCAGGCCGAGCTTTCCCTGGAAAAGGTGAAGGTGGTTCACAACGACTTGACCGATGCGGACGTGGAGATTGTCCCGATGAAATCACGCCCGGCACCCGAACCGGCGCTGGCGGATTTGCAGCCGTCGAAAAGATCGTGGGAAGTTTTGGGCGAACGCATCATGAAGGCAACCGCACTTTAACGCGACGAAAACAATGAGCCGTGTCCGATTTCATTCACAAATCAGTGATGGCGGCGGAGGTGCTGGACGCCCTGAAGCCGCAGGCGAACGGCCGTTACGCCGACGGAACGCTCGGTGGAGCTGGTCACGCGGAAGCAATACTGGCCGCGAGCTCGCCGACTGGATGGCTGTCTGGGTGCGATCGCGATGGCGTCGCGGTTGAAACCGCGCAGAAACGGCTGGCGGAAAAATTTGCCGGGCGGTTTGAGATCCGGCGCGGCAATTTTTCGGAGCTGGCGGACTGGATTCCGGCGGCGAGCTGCGATGGCGTGCTGCTGGATTTGGGCGTGAGCTCGCCACAAGTGGATTCAGCGGAACGCGGCTTCAGTTTTCAACAGGACGGCCCGCTGGACATGCGGATGGACGACCGGCAACCGCAGACGGCGGCGGATTTGGTAAACGATTTGAGCGCCGGGGAACTGGCGAAAATTTTTTGGGAGTTTGGTGATGAACGGGATTCGCGGCGTTTTGCGAAGGCAATTGTTCATGACCGCGCGCTGCGAAAATTTACGACGACCAGACAGTTGGCGGAATTGATCGAACGGCTGGCCCCGCGCCGTGGAAAAAAGTCGCATCCGGCCACCAAGGTTTTTCAGGCGTTGCGGATCGCGGTGAACGACGAGATCGGTTCTTTGAAACGCGGGCTGGCGGCGGCGGCGAAAATTTTGAAGCCGGGCGGGCGGCTGGCGGTCATCACGTTTCACTCGCTTGAAGACCGCGTGGTGAAGGAATTTGGCCGCGAACGGACGCGTGATTACAAGTTCAGCGGCGGGGTGGATGTGCCGGAGTTGCGGCAGCCGTGCGTGCCGGAACTGAAATGGGTGAGCCGCAAGGCGATTCTCCCGGGTGAAGTTGAGATGGAAGAAAACCCGCGCAGCCGCAGCGCACAATTGCGGGTGCTGGAGAAAATTTAAGATGGCAAAAAATCGAAAAAATCAGTCGGCGGCGATCCGGTTCGGTCCGGCGTTGAAGGCGTTGTTTTTGTGCCTGCTGATCGCGGGTTCGGCGGTTGGTTACGTCTGGCAGAAAAGCCAGATTTACCAGCTTGGAAAACAGATTCACCAAAAGGAAGTCCGCCTGGCGCAACTGGCGCGCGACAATAAAAAACTGGACGACCAGCTCGGATTGCTGCGTTCGCCGGTGATGCTCGACCAGCGGGCGCGGGAGTTGAAACTCGGACTGGGGCCGGTGCCGCCGATGAATGTTTTCCGGCTGCAGGAAACTCCGGTTGTCGCGCCGGAGAATAAAAATTTACCGCGCCAGCTTGCCGTGCGGCAGGCGGACGCGAGGACACAATAAACATGAAAACTTTTGGCCGCCGCCCGTGACACCTTCGGTTGAGGGACCGAAAGCCACGGGCGGTTGGCCGTTTTTAGGATGATCAAACGGCGGCAACAATTCATTCGTGCGCTGGCATTGCTGGGGCTGGTCGTCCTGGCGTTCGTCGGGCTGGGTTTCCGGCTGATGGACTTGCAGGTGTGGCGGCACGATGAGCTGGTGAAAATGGCCGAGAAAAAATCGCTGCAGACCACCTGGCACCCGGCGAAGCGCGGCGACATTCTGGACGCGAACGGCAACCAGCTCGCAACGAGCGTTTTCGTGAAGACGATCTGCGCGGATCCAACGTTGATTGGCGGCCAGCAGGCAATCGTGGCGCGGGCGATTGCGCCGCTGCTGGGGATGAGCGGGGCGGATTTGTATCAACGGCTGATTCCGCGCGTGGCGAAAAATTCCAAGGGCGAAACGGTCACCAATGGGTTGCATTACGTCCGGCTCCAGAAAAATGTCACGGATGAGACGTGGCAGAAAATCAAGACCAGGATGAGCCAGCTCACTTTTGGCGTGGATGAAAAGAAATTATCCAAGGCCAACCGCGCGTTTTTACGCAGCCTGCGCCAATACGCGATTTCCGCCGAGCCGGATCAGTTGCGGGTATACCCCAACGGCCCGCTGGCGGCGCACGTCCTGGGATTCGTCGGCACTTTGGAAAACACCAACCACACGTCGGAGTTGTTCGGCTACGACGGCGTTGAAAAATTTTTCGACGACAAATTGCGCGGTGCGTCCGGCTGGCGCGTGACGGGATCTGACAGTCGTGGCAAAGAACTGGTCGCGCTGCGGGATGAGGACGTCCAGGCGCAAGGCGGTTTGAACGTGGTGCTGACGATTGACGCGGCGATCCAGCACATCGTTGAATCTGCACTCACCAATGCGGCGGAAAAACACGCGCCCCAGGGCATCACCGGCATCGTGATGCGCCCGCGCACGGGGGAAATTCTGGCGATGGCGTCGCTGCCAAGTTTTGACCCCAACAATCTCCGCAGCATCAACACGAACACCGAGCCGAACCGCGTGATCAGCGACGTGATGGAGCCGGGCTCGACGTTCAAGACGCTTGTGATTTCGGGCGCGCTGAACGAGAAGGTGGTGAAGTTGAGCGATTCGGTTTTTTGCGAGAACGGGGTTTTTCGTTATGGCGGCATCACGTTGCATGATTCGGAAGGCCATCATTTTGGCAACCTGACCGTGCAGCAAGTCCTTCAAAAATCCTCGAACATCGGCGCGTCGAAAATCGGGATTCAACTTCAGGCGCCGAAACTTTATGAATACATGCAGGATTTTGGCCTCGGCGCTTTCACGGGAATTCCCCTGCCACACGAAGCCAGCGCCAGCCGGTATGTTCATCCGTTGAAAGGCAAGTATTCCATCGTCCAGATTCCGATGGGGCAGGGCGTGGCCGCGACCCGGCTGCAAATGGCGATGGCGTTCGGCGCGATTGCCAACGGCGGCGTGCTCATGCATCCGATGCTGGTGAAGCGCCTGGAAGACCAGAACGGGAATGTGGTGCAGCGCTACGAACCGCAAAGCGTCCGGCGCGTCGTGACGGAATCCACGGCGAAGCAAATGATCGAAGCGTTGAAAACGGTCGTGAGCAAAGAAGGCACGGCACCGCTCGCGGCGATCACCAATTATACGGTCGCCGGCAAAACCGGCACGGCGCAAAAAGTCGTGGATGGCCGGTATTCCTCCGAAAAGTTTGTCGTCTCGTTCATCGGATTTTTCCCGGCGGACAATCCGGAGCTTTGCATTTCCATCGTGATGGACTCGGCCAAGGAAGGTGGCCGCGCTTTTGGCGGCGCACTCTGCGGCCCGGTTTTCAGCGAAATCGGGAAACGCTGTGCGAGCTACCTGAACATTCCGCCGGATCAAATTTCGCCTCCGCCCGCTGCGGCACCGGCCGTTGTCGCCTCGGCGCAAACCCGGAATAATATGCAGACGCCATGAACCATTCACGCCCGCAACTTTTTGGAATGCTCGCCGGCCTTTTTCTTGCCGCCGGCCTGATTTTTTCCTCCATGCTTGGCACGACCGCATGGGTGAAGATAAAAAATTCGCAGTTTGTCACCGTCAAAGGCTCGACCCACAAAAACATCGAGTCCGACCTGGTGGTCTGGCGGGGGAATTTTTCCGGGGAAGCCGCAGAGTTGCTTGAAGCCCAGCGCGCATTGAAGGCCAACCGTGTGAAAGTGGAACAATTTTTGACCGGCAGCGGCATCACCAATTTTGTTTTTACGCCCATCAACATTGAGGAAATCAAGGCATCGCTCAAGGACGCGTCGGGCTGGGTGCAGCAGCGCACCACCGGTTATCGCTTGAGCCAGAGCGTGCGCGTCGAGAGCGGGGAGATAGACCGGATTGACCGGCTCGATACTGCGCCGCTGGTCGAACAGGGAATGATTTTTACTACCGACCTGCCGCAGTTCATCTACACCAAGGCGGGCGAGGCCAAGGTCGAAATGCTGGCCGATGCGACCAAGGACGCCCGCGCCCGCGCCGAACAGATCGCCACGCAGGGCGGACGCACCATTGCCAGTTTGCATGACGCCGACATGGGCGTGTTCCAGATCACGCCGCGCCACGCCACGCGGACGAGCTGGGAAGGCGAGAGCGACACCAGTTCGAGCCAGAAAACCATCACCGCCGTCGTCACGGCCACATTTTTGCTGAAATGATTTAAGTGGAAACACGCTCTTTGAAATTTGTCGCTGATGCCTGCGCGGGAGAAATCCGGCGCGGCGCGGCGGAAGCCCCGGTGGAAAATATCTGCACCGATTCGCGGCAGGCCAAGCCGGGTGATTTGTTCTTCGCCATCAAAGGCGAACACTTTGACGGTCACGAATTCCTCAATGAAGCCGCGGCCAAAGACGTGACGGCGGTCGTCGTAGAAAGGAAAAAAATTCCCGCGCCGCTGCCGGATTGCGCCGTGCTGGTCGTGAATGATGTTCGCGCTGCGTTCGGCAAGCTGGCGGCGGCGTATCGGAAAGATTTCACGTTGCCGGTCATTGTGGTCGGCGGCTCGAATGGCAAGACGACGACGAAGGAATTGCTTGCGTCCGTCTTGCGCCAGAAATTTTCGACGTTGTGGAGCGAGGCGAGTTTCAACAACGACATCGGCGTGCCGGCGACGCTGCTGCGGCTGGGAAAATCGCATCAGGCCGCAGTGCTGGAAGCGGGCACAAATCATCCGGGCGAACTTGCGCCGCTCGTAAAAATGATCCAGCCGAAGTTCGGCGTGCTGACAAATATCGGCCGCGAGCATCTGGAATTTTTTGGCGATGTCGCGGGCGTTGCACAGGAGGAAGGCCGGCTCGCGGAATTGTTGCCGGCGGACGGGAAGCTTTTTATCAACGGCGACAATGAGTGGACGGGAAAAATTGCAGCGCGCACAAAAGCAAAAGTTATTTGCGTCGGGCTGAACGAAAAGAACGGCTGGTGCGCGAAGAAAATCCGCCTGGACAAAAATGGCGTGACGTTTCAGGTGGACGCGCCGCAGAAAGAATTGAGCGGTGAGTATCGGGTCAATCTGCTTGGCCGTCATCAGGTGGCAAACGCCATGTTTGCGGTCGCAGTTGGGGCGGAACTGGGTTTGGATCGCGCTGAAATCCAGCGTGGACTGGCCGGGTGCCAGCCACCGAAGATGCGGCTGCAATTTTGGGAAGCGAACGGCGTGCGAGTGCTGGACGACGCCTACAACGCAAACACGGACTCGACGGTTGCCGCGCTGGAAACATTGTGCGACCTGCCGTTGCAAGGGCGGCGCGTGGCGGTGCTGGGCGACATGGAAGAACTCGGTGCGCACAGCGAGGCGGCGCACGCGGAAGTTGGCAAGCGCGCGGCGGAATTGGGAGTCGGGCAATTGTTCGCCGTCGGGAAAATGGCGCCGGTCATGGCGGATGCGGCGCGGCAGGCGGGATTGACCCGCGTGATTGAATTTGCTGACGTGGAAGCGGCGGTGACAGCGGTGAAGAATTTTTTGAAGGCGGGTGATGTGGTTTTGTTGAAGGCGTCGCGGGCGTCGCGTCTGGAACGCATCGCAGAAACTTTGAAGTCGGAAAAAATGTGAACTGAAATGCTCTGCTATTTGAGCCAGCAAATCTTGGATTGGTCGCACGGGACGGCATGGGAAGGCCGGCTCTCGTTTCTGCGCCTGTTCCGCTACATCACGGTTCGCAGCGCGGGCGCGGCGATCACCGCGCTGGTTTTAAGCTGGTGGCTTGGCCCAAAAATCATCCGCTGGCTCAAGGATTTGAAATTCGGCCAGGACTACGCGGACAAGGCCGAGGAGGCGGGCGTGTCCAATACCCGCGTGAACAAGAAAGGCACGCCGACGATGGGCGGGGTGCTGATCGTGATGGTGCTGGTTTTTACGACGATGCTTTGGGCGCAATGGAACGCGCAGGTGGAACTGACCATGCTCTCGGTTCTGGTTTTGGCGGGGCTGGGATTTTATGACGACTACGCGAAAATCGTCCGGCAAAGCGGCGGCGGAACTCCGCCGCGCGTGAAGCTTCTGGTGCAGACCGCGCTCGGATTGTTCGTCGGCATTTATCTTTTGAAGCTTCCGGCGATGAGCGATCTGCAGTTCCCCGGGAAAAAATCCATCATCCACATGCACAGCAATCTCGTCAGCGACCTGATGCTGCCGTTTTGTAAATATCCGTATGAAGTGGGGGCGATTATGGGCGTGCTGATTGTGCTGCTCGCAATTGTCGGCAGCTCGAACGCGGTGAATTTGACGGACGGCCTTGACGGGCTGGCGATCGGCTGCACGCTGATCGTGGGTTTTGTTTTTCTATTTTTCACCTATCTCGCGGGCAACGTGAAGGCGGCGGCGTATCTGCAGATCCCCTTTGTGCCGGGCGCGGGCGAACTGACCGTGTTTTGCGCGGCGCTGCTGGGCGCTGGGCTGGGATTTTTATGGTTCAACTGCCATCCGGCGCAGGTGTTCATGGGCGACACGGGATCGCTCGCGCTCGGCGGCGCGTTTGGCATCATCGCGGTGCTGATCCATCAGCCGTTCGTGCTGGTGATCGCGGGCGGAATTTTTGTTTTGGAAGCGGCGTCGGTGCTGGTCCAGACCGGCTGGTTCAAATATACAAAAAGACGCTACGGCACGGGGCGGCGGGTGTTTTTGATGGCGCCGCTGCATCATCATTTCGAGAAAAAGGGCTGGCACGAATCGCAGGTGGTGATGCGTTTTTACATTTTGTGCGTGCTGTTCGCGGTCGTCGCGCTGGCCACGCTGAAGTTGAGGTGAAACATGACGCTGACATTGAATAAAAATGACGGCATTTTCCGCTTTGTTTCTTGCGCGGGCGGCACGGGACTGCTAAAAATTTTATCGCAAGCGGCAAGGCGCGTCATCAGCAACAGGGCGCATCCAGTTTTTCCCGGCGGTTTCAAATTTACCGGCGGTTTCAAGCCGGAAGCAGCAGGCAGAAATTATTTAACACGCGGCGGAATTTTTCGAGGGAAAGTTTCGCAGCGAACAAATCAAAACAATAAAAACCACCTCGAAGAAAGGACGCTACCAGCGCCAAACTCATGAACAACACAAACCCATTCGTTCCCAAAGGCTCAATCCTTGAACTGCAAAGCAAGCGCCGTTCGCGTTTGAAACTTGCGGTGTTCTGCTCGTTGACGGTTGCCGTCACCGGCCTCGCGGTGATGCTGATCCAGGGTTGCAAGCGCGAGCAGCCTGTCGAGACCGACATGACCACGCCGACGATTGACACGAACCTGCTGACGAGCGCCGACACGAATGCTCCCGTGGTGGATACGAATCTGCCGGTCGCGGTGATGCCGCCGGCCATTGTTCCTCCGGTTGAAACTGCCGGGGCTGAATACGTCGTCGTCAAGGGCGATACGCTTGATAAAATTGCGAAGAGCAATCATGTGACGGTCAAGGCGCTTGAAGCGGCGAACCCCGGCGTGGTTCCGACCAAGCTTAAAATCGGACAGAAGCTTGTGATCCCTGCCGGAACGGCTGGCACGGTTGCACCGGCGGCGATGGATTCAACGGGCGGCGTGGAAATCTATGTCGTCAAATCCGGCGATACCTTGACAAAGATTGCGAAGCTGCATGGCACGACCGTAAAGGCGATTCAGGCCGAAAACAATCTGGTCACCACCAGCATCAAGGCCGGGCAGAAGCTGAAAATCCCGGCGAAGGCGGCAGTTGCGGTGCCCGCGCCGCTGGTTGAACCGGCTCCCGTTGCGCCCGCGCCTGTCGTTCCGGCCACCGAGCCTGCGAAGTGAGCGCGGAATGATTTCGGTTGGCATTTATTTTGAGACATTGAAATGAAAGTCGCCGTCACAACTCTGGCTTTTTGCGCCGCCGCCCTGCTCGCGCTGGGTCTGGTGATGCTCTACAGCTCAAGCTGGGCGCTGGAAAACCGTAAAACCCATGTGGAAACCGGCGCGCACGACCTGATAATGCAGCTCATGTGGTGTGCCGTCGGTTTCGTTTTTTGCGTCACGGCGACGGCGCTCAACTATCAACTGTTGAAAAAATTCGCCTGGCCGGTTTTCATTTTTGCGCTGCTCTTGCTGGGGCTGGTGTTCGTGCCGCACATCGGACGTGCCAGCCACGGCGCGCATCGCTGGATCGGGTTCGGCCCGTTCTCTTTTCAACCCTCCGAACTCGGCAAAATCACGCTCATCATCATGCTCGCGTGGTATGGCGACCGTTATCAGCGCCAGATGCACACCTTCAAACGCGGGATTTTATTTCCGGCGGCGATGGCCGGTTTGATTCTCGGCCTCATCTTTGTTGAACCTGACCGCGGCACAACCATCCTGTTGTCCGCTGTCACCGGGGTGATGCTTCTGATCGCCGGGGTTCAGTGGAAGCACATTTTGATTCCAGCGGCGGCGGGCGCGGCGGGGCTGGTGGTTTCCATTTTGCACGACCCGATGCGCATGGGGCGAATCTTCGCGTGGCTGCATCCCGAGGATCATCTCAATGGCGCGGCGTTGCAGGCGCAACAGGCCATGCTCGGCCTCGGCAACGGCGGCTGGTTCGGCGTCGGCCTCGGCAACGGCGTGCGGAAATTTGGCTGGCTGCCCGAAATCCACACCGACTTTATTTTCGCAAACATCGGCGAGGAACTTGGCTTGGTGGCCACGCTGTTTGTCGTGGTGGCGTTCGTCGTCATGGCCGTTTGCGGCATTTACATCGCGATGCACGCGCGCGACACCTTTGGATTTTTGCTCGCATCCGGGATCACCTTTCTCATCAGCCTGCAAGCCGCCATCAACATCGGTGTCGTCACCAGCGCGCTGCCGAACAAGGGTTTGCCGCTGCCGTTCATCAGTTACGGCGGCTCGAACCTGCTGGCGATGCTGACATGCATCGGGCTGCTGTTCAGCGTCGCGCGGCAGGCGCACGTGCGTGAAAAAGTTTCCGAATCCGCCGCCGACCACGGCGATAATCCGTTTGCCGCCAAAGCCACATGAGTTCATCCGCCGCCAAATCGCCCTTTGTCGCCATCGCCTGTGGCGGCACGGGCGGGCATCTCTTTCCGGGGCTTGCCGTCGCCCAACAGCTCCAGAAACGCGGCTGCACCGTCGCGCTGCTCATCTCGCCCAAGGACGTGGATCAACAAGCCGTGAAATCGGCGCGTGGCATGGAAATTTTCACACTGCCCGCCGTCGCGCTGCAAAACCGCAATTACTTTTCGTTCGGCCGCAGCTTCTGGCAATCGTGGCGCGCATCGTCCAAGTTTTTCAAACAACGCAAGCCCGACGCAGTTCTGGCGATGGGTGGATTCACCAGCGCGCCACCAATTCTCGCCGCCAAGGACTGCGGCGCGAAAACTTTCCTGCACGAATCCAACACTATCCCCGGACGCGCCAACCGTTTTCTATCCCGGTTCGTGGACGGGGCGTTCGTCGGATTTCCCGATGCCGGTTCGCGGTTGAAGGCGCGCAAGGTCACGACCACCGGCACTCCCGTCCGCCCGCAATTTGCGGCAGACCAAAATCCGGTGGGGCGAGACTCCGTCGAGTCCAAACTGAAGGAATTTCGCATCGCCCTCGGCCTTGATCCAAACCGTCCTGTCGTTCTGGTCATGGGCGGCAGCCAGGGCGCAAGCGGACTGAACGACATGGTTTTGTCTGCGCTGCCTGCGCTTGGTGACCGTGCCTCCGCGTGGCAATGGCTCCATCTCACCGGCACGAGTGATTTTGAAAAGGTGAAACAGGCTTATGCCGCGCGGGGAATCGAAGCGGTGGTCAAACCGTTCCTTGCCGAAATGGATCTGGCGCTCGGTGCCGCGACGGTTTCTGTCAGCCGCGCCGGGGCGTCGTCGCTCGCGGAAATCGCGGCTATGCGGCTGCCGTCGCTGCTCGTGCCGTATCCGGCGGCGGCGGATAATCATCAATTTATAAACGCGCTGGCGTTTGAAAAAACCGGCGCGGCAAAACTGCTCGAACAGAAAAACTCCACGCCCGAAAAAGTCGCCGCGCTGCTATGCGAATTGGTTGAGAACAATTCGACCCGCGTTGCAATGCAATCTGCGCTCACCCAATGGCACGCGCCGGCAGCGGCAGAACAGATCGCGGAAATAATTTTGACCGCGATTGCGCAGCAGCAGGAAGCGGTTGCCGCGCGTAAATCAACCTGTGGCTGCGGCCACGCGCACGGTCCGGCCAAACACGCGCATTGAACCATGACGCCGGCCGCGAACATTTTGGAAAGCCCGATGCGAATTGAAAAAAACATTGCCGATGAACTGGCCGCCCGCGTTTTGCGCGCGACCGTGATCCTTCGCGATGAACCGCTGGCGAAGCACACGACCATGCGCATCGGTGGCCCGGCTGATGTTTACGTGGAACCGGCGTCGGAAGCGGATCTGGCGAACGTCCTGAAATTTTGCGGCGACCGTGACGTGCCATTTTTCATTCTTGGACGCGGCTCGAATCTGCTCGTGCGCGACGGCGGCGTGCGCGGCGTGGTGATCTGTCTGGCGCATCCGCATTTCAGCAAGATTGAGATCGTTGGCGAACGGCTGCATTGCGGCGCGGGCGCGAAGTTGAAGAATGTTTCGGTCGAAGCCAAACGGAACAATTTGAGCGGCGTGGAATTTTTGGAAGGCATTCCCGGCAGCGTCGGCGGCGCGTTGCGCATGAACGCGGGCGCGATGGGAGCGGCGACGTTTGGCGCGGTCGAGTCGTTCCGGTTCATGGATTATGACGGTGAAATCCACGAACGCGTCGCGGGCGAGGTGCCGGTGGAATATCGCGCGTGCCCGCTGCTGAAAACGCACGTTGCGCTGGGCGCGGTGTTCAAATGCACGCCGCTGCCGCGCGCGGAGATCGAGCGGCGCATGATGGCATATAGCGAAAAGCGCTGGGAATCGCAGCCCGCCGCGCCGAGCGCCGGCTGCATTTTCAAAAACACGGCGGCGGTTCCGGCGGGAAAATTGATTGATGAAATCGGGCTGAAAGGCGCGCATGTCGGCGGGGCGATGGTCTCGCTGGAGCACGGCAATTTCGTCGTGAACGGCGGCACCGCGACGGCGCGCGACGTTTTGGAATTGATTGCGCTGCTCCAGGCGCGGGCGAAGGAAGCGCGCGGCATCGAACTGCACACGGAAGTTGAAATTATTGGCGAAGATTAATATGCATGGAAAATTAAAAATTGTGGTGATGCTCGGCGGCCCCAGCGCCGAGCGGAAAGTCTCGCTGAATTCCGGCGCGGGGGTGGCCAAGGCGTTGCGTTCGCTCGGCCACACGGTGGTGGAACTGGATCCGGAAAAGCCGGACTGGATTTTGCCGCCGGACACGGACGCGGTGTTTCTGGCGTTGCACGGGACCTACGGCGAGGACGGCACGGTGCAGCAACAGTTGGAAAAACTCGGCGTGCCTTACACCGGCTGCGATGCCGTGGCGAGCCGCATCGCGTTCGACAAGGTGCTGACGAAACAGCGGTGCATCGAGGCCGGGGTTCCGACGGCGAAATTTCTGGTGGTCGAATCCGCCAAAACGCCGTGGCCGATGGGCTGGCAGCCGCCGCTGGTGGTGAAACCGGTGCGGCAGGGTTCGAGCGTGGGCCTGCAGTTCGTGGAGCGCGTGTCGGACTGGAAAAATGCACTGCGCGAGGCGTTCCGCTACGATTCGCAACTGCTGGTCGAAGAAAGAATCGTCGGGCGCGAGACGACGGTGGGCATTTTGGCGGGCGAAGCGCTGCCGGTCGTTGAGGTTCGTCCCAAGTCCGGCCGGTATGACGAGCGGAGCAAATACACGGCGGGAGAGACGGAATATTTTTGCCCGGCAGATTTTGATGCGGCGGCGACGAAGCGGATTCAGGACGCCGCGCTCGGCGCGTTTCACGCGATTGGCGGACGCGATTATGCGCGCGTGGACGTGATGGTTTGCTCAAATGGCGAGCCAGTTGTTCTCGAAGTGAACACGCTGCCCGGCATGACAGAGACGAGTTTGCTGCCAAAGGCGGCGGCGGAGGCGGGGCTGGGTTATGCGGAATTGTGTCAGCGGATGATTGATCTGGCGCTGAAACGGGATGAAAAATCAAAAATTAAAAGTGTGAGATTGTCGGAGCGCGGCATTTATGCCGCTTTGACAGGCGAGAGCAAGGCTGGCGTGGCCTTTTCCAACAAACTGGCAGGTGCAGGGGTTGAAGCGGGCTAAAGCCCGCGCTCCGCCATTTTTAATTTTTAATTCACAATTTTTAATTGAACAAATGTGGTTTAAGCGTGAACCAAAAAACCGGCGGTTGAATCGCGGGCGTGTGCTCGACGTGAAGCTGCGCTCCGACCAGGTGCGCGCGACGCGCACGCGGCTCGCGTCCATCGCGCTGGGCGTGACGTTCGGCACGGTGTTCGGGCTTTATCTGCTGTGGCGCACGGGCGCGTGGGCGCTGGATAAATTCGTCTATGAAAATTCCACGTTCGCCATCCAGAACATCGAAGTGCAGACGGACGGGGTGATCGCGCCGGAACAATTGCGCCGCTGGACGCGCGTGCGGATCGGCGCAAATCTCATCGCGCTGGATCTGGCTTCGGTGAAGCGCAACTTGGAACTGGTTTCGACGATTGATTCGGTCTCGATTGAGCGTGTGCTGCCGCGCACGTTGAAAGTTCGCGTGACCGAGCGCAACCCGGTGGCGCAGGTGAACGTGCCGACTGCGGGTGGCGCCGGTGGCATCGCCATTTCAGTTTTTCAAGTGGACGCCGACGGCAACGTCATGCAGCCGCTCGACCCGCGCCTGTGCGTGATTCCACTGGCGCAGATGACCGAGCAGTTGCCGGTGATCACGGGGCTGAACGTCTATCAATTGCAGCCGGGGCATCGCGTCGAGTCGCCGCAGGTGCAGGCGGCCCTGGCGCTGATCGGCGCGTTCGACCATTCGCCGATGGCGGGGCTGGTGGACTTGCGGCGCGTGGACGTTTCGCAGCCGGGCGTGGTTGTGGCGACGACCGGGCAGGGGAGCGAAATCACTTTCGCTTTGGAAAACTTGGAGCAACAATTGTTGCGCTGGCGGAAAATTTATGATTTGGGACAAACCATGAGCAAGACGATCGCTTCGGCGGATCTGGCCGTGTCCAACAACGTTCCCGTGCGTTGGGCGGCGTCCAGCGTCGTGCCGGTGACCGCCCCGAAAAAATCCACCCCCACAAAAACCCGGAGGAGAAATGTTTGACGAGTCCAACATCATAGTCGGCCTGGAGATCGGCACTTCAAAAGTCTGCGCCGTCGTTGGCGAGCAGGGCGACGACGGTTCGCTGAACATCGTCGGGCTTGGCCAGTCGCGTTCGCGCGGCGTGCGCAAAGGCGAGATCGCCGACGCCGCGATGGTCGAGGAAGACGTGCGCAACGCCATCGTCGAGGCCGAGCAGATGGCCGACGTGGAAATCCGCAGCGTTTATCTGGGCGTGACCGGCGGGCACATCCGCGGTTTCAACAATCGCGGCGTGCATCCGGTGGTTTCCGCCGACCGGGAAATCTCCAAGGAAGACGTGCAGGATGTCGTCAAAAACGCGAAGGCGATCAATCTGCCGGCGGAAAACACCATCATCCATGCTGTGCGCCAGCACTTTTTGGTGGACGGCCACGGCGGCGTCACCGATCCCGTCGGGATGCTGGGCGCGCGGATCGAAGTGGACATGCACGTCGTTCACGGCAACACGAACCGCCTGCAAAACGCCATCCGGCTGGTGAAAGGTTTGCAGTTGAAGGTGGAGGAAATTGTTTCCAGCGGGCTGGCCTCGTCGCTCGCCTTGCTGACGAGCGAGCAGAAGGAGCTGGGCGCGCTGGTCATTGACATCGGGGCTGGCACGACGGATTACGTCGTCTATGCCGATGGCGTCATCAAGCACACCGGCGTGCTGGCGGTCGGCGGCGACCACGTTTCCAACGATCTCGGTCACGGCTTGAAAGTGCCGTTGAGCCGCGCGGAAAAATTGAAGCTCGAACACGGCTCCGCGCTCGTGGACGAGACGATGATCGGACGGACGCTCACCATCACGAACGAACTCGGCCTGCCGCTAAAGACGATCAATGTTGAACATTTGCAGCGCATCATGTCGCTGCGATTGGAGGAAATTTTCCAGATCATCGCGTCGGACTTGGAGCAGGCCGGGCTGACGGATTATCTGCGTGCCGGGGTTTTTCTTTGTGGCGGCGGTGCGCGCGTGCCGCAGATGGCGCCGCTCGCCGAGCGGATTTTGCAACTGCCGGTTTCCATCGGCCAGACCAATTCCATCAGCGGGCTGAAATCCGCGTTGGATCAGCCGGAATTTGTCACCGCCATCGGGCTGGCCAAGTTCGGCTCGGTCAAATCCCGCCGCACGGATGGCAAAACGTCCATCGCGCAGGGAATCAAAAGCACCATCACCAGTTTTTTGCGCCGCTAAACAAAATACATTCGCCATGAAAACAAAAACCGAAACTCCGGCGGTGGAACTCAAATCGAATCACATGCGCACGATCAAAATCATCGGCGTCGGCGGCGCGGGCGTCAGCCTGCTCGACACGCTGGACGGCGTGGAATTTGCCGGCGCAGGCATGGTGGCCATCAATACGGACGGGACATCGCTTGCGGCGTCGGCGGCGATGGTGAAAATCCATCTTGAAACGAAATTGTTGCGCGGTCTTGGCACCGGCGGCGATGCCGAACGCGGCCAGGCCATCGCCGAGGAACAATTCTCCACGCTCAAGACGGCGTGCGGAGGCGCGGATGTGGTTTTGATTATTTCCGGTCTGGGCGGCGGCGCGGGCAGCGGCATCAGTCCCGTGCTGGCGCGCGCGGCCAAGGAAACCGGTGCATTGGTGCTGGCGTTTGTCACGCTGCCGTTTTTGTGCGAAGGCAACCGCCGCCAGCAGCAGGCTAGGCAAAGCCTGGAGCAGCTCAAATCCGTCGCCGACGGCGTCATCTGCCTGCCGAGCCAGAAAGCGTTCAAGCTGATTGACGAGAACACCAGCGTGCTCGACACGTTTCGCATCACGGGCGGATTGCTGGTCGAAGGCGTGCGCGGCGTGTGGCAACTGCTCACGCGCCCCGGCCTGATCCAGATTCATTTCGACGACTTGTGCGCGCTCGTGCGTAATCGTCATTCGGAAAGTTCCTTTGCGTTTGTCGAAGCCAGCGGCGCGGGACGTTCGCGCGAGGTGGTGGAAAAACTGCTCATTCATCCGCTGCTCGACGAAGGCCGCGCGCTGGCGGATTCCGACGCGGTGCTGGTGAGTTTGATGGGCGGCAAAGATTTGACGATGGCCGAGGTGAACCGCGTGATGGAACAGATCGGCCGCCACTGCGAACACGTGCAAATCATCATGGGCGCGGCGGTGGACATGCGGATGAGGGATCGTCTGTCCGTGACCGTCATTGCCGCGAAACATAATGCTGCTGCTGAATCTTCTGCTGCCTCAACTCCCGCCACCACTTCCGGTGACCAGGGCGGGCAAATGATTTCGCGTGGTGCGACGGCGAGATCGGGAGCGCGTTGCGGCACCTCGGCACCGGCATTCAATCTGGAACAGCGTGAACAATTGCTGGCCAAGAATGCAAACCGTCCGCGCAAAGCCGCGTCAAAAATGCGCCAGGAACAATTGCCGCTGGCGATCATCTCCAAGGGCCGTTTCGACAAGAGCGAGCCGACGGTTCACAAAGGCGAAGACCTCGACATCCCGACGTTCGTGCGGCGCGGCGTGGCGCTGAATTAGGTGTGTTTCAAAATTTATTTAAAGCTGCGGAGCAGCGAACGGCAATAGCCCACGGTAAAACCGTGGGAAAATTGTCGGAGTGGTTATCAGCCCCGGCAGGGGCGAAAGAACCGCGCGGATTCAGACGTTTTATCTGTCGCCCCTTGCGGGGCTTTTCAATGTTATTCGCCTAATCCCACGGCTTAACGCCGTGGGCTACTTTCTTTCGCCATTACACGGCTGCTGTTCCGGATTTTTGAAAACAAACCCTATACATCCTTGCGCGGAAACAATGGCGCGGGGTCGCCGATCACCTGACCGGCTTGCAAGCCGCCCCACGTCGCGGCGTCCAGTTTATCCGGAGATCCCGGCAGGCCAAGCTGCGCGTAAATCTTCGTCGCGGTTCCCGGCAGAAACGGCCAGAGCAACACCGCCAGCACGCGGCACGTTTCCGTCAGATTGTAGAGCACTTCATCCAGCCGTTGCGCCTGCGCCGGATCCTTGGCCAACTTGAACGGCGCGGTCTGGTCCACGTATTGATTCGCGCGGTTGACGAGTCCCCAGATGCTTTGCAGCGCGGACTGAAGCTGGCTCTGCTTGAACAATGCGCGTGTTTCGTCCGCCGCCTTCGCCGCGTCCGCCGCAAGTTCATTTGAGCGCGCGGGCACGACGCCGTTGCGATACCGCTTGAGCATCGAGAGCGAGCGGTTCACTAGGTTGCCGAGGCCGTTCGCGAGTTCGGCCTGATAACGCGAGCGGAAACCGGCATCCGTCCAGTTGCCGTCCGGGCCGATGTCCAGTTCGCGCAAGACGTAAAAGCGGAACGCGTCCAGGCCCCATTCGTTGATGACGGCGATCGGGTCAACGACGTTGCCGGTGCTCTTGCTGATCTTCGCGCCGTCCTTCTGCCACCAGCCGTGGACGAGAATCTGTTTCGGCAGCGGCAGGCCCATCGCCTTGAGCATGATTGGCCAATAGACCGCGTGGAATTTCAAGATGTCCTTGCCGATGACGTGGATGTCGGCGGGCCAGAGGGCCAGTTGAGAGTTGAGAGTTGAGGGTTGATAGCCAGACGCGGCCAAAACAGTTTCGTCGCCATGCGCGGCGGCGATGCTGATGTAATTCACCAGCGCGTCGAACCACACATAGGTGACAAAGTTCGGGTCGAACGGAATCGGGATGCCCCAGTTCAAACGCGCCAACGGACGCGAGATGCACAGGTCTTCGAGCGTGTTGTTCTTGAGAAAGCCGAGGACTTCGTTGCGGCGATATGTCGGCGTGATGAAATCAGGATTCGCCTCGATGTAATCAATCAGCCATTGCTGCTGCGCGCCGAGCTTGAAGTAGTAGTTGTCTTCCTTCAGCTCGACGACTTCGCCGTAGCTCGGATCGAAGGTGCCGTCCGGGCGACGATCTTTTTCCGTGAGAAACGTTTCTTCCTTCGCGGAATAAAAGCCGGTGTAGGTCGCCTTGTAAAAATGGCCGGTGTCATTCAGCTTGGAAAGGATCGCCTGCACAAACTCCTTGTGGCGCGGCTGCGTGGTGCGGACAAAATCGTCGTTGGTCAGCTCCAGTTTTTTGCAGAACGCCTGCCAGTCCGCCGCGAGCGCGTCGCAGTATTCCTGCGGATTCTTCTTCTCGGCCTGCGCCGCCTGCTGGACCTTCTGGCCGTGTTCGTCGAGGCCGGTCAGAAAAAAAACTTCCTGACCCAGGCTGCGTCGCGCGCGGGCGATGACGTCGGCGATGATCTTCTCGTAGGCATGGCCGAGGTGCGGCTGGCCGTTCACATAATCAATCGCCGTGGTGATGTAAAACCGTTTGCTCATTATTGAATCGTCAGTTTGACGCACAAAGAGCGCAAAGGCAATCTCGCTTGCAGCGTAAATGCTTCGTGTTATCATGCCTTTCGGCTGTCGCGGAAAACCAGCCGGCAAACAAACACCGCATGAACCCAGAACTTTCCAGCTTCGCCGCGCGCCTGCGCGAGTTGATCGCCTCTTTGGTGGCAGCCGAGGTGACGAGGCTCAAATCTCTGAAGCCCGACGCAGGGATTTCCGATTTAATCAAATCAGAGCCTCCTCACATCGGCTGCTACAACCATGAATTTAACGCTCTCGCGCTGGAACTGTTCGCGCTTCAGTTCAAGCACAATTCCGCCTACCGCAAAATTTGTGAAGCGCGCAAGCTGACGCCGGAAGTAGTCGGGCATTGGACGCAAATTCCCGCAGTGCCGACCGTCGCGTTCAAGGAACTGGAGTTGACCTTGCTCGCGCCAGACGAGCGCACCACCGTCTTTCATTCCAGCGGCACGACGGAACAGAAGCCCAGCCGGCATTTCCATTCGGCGGAGTCATTGAAAATTTATGAGGCTTCATTGACTCCGTGGTTCCTGGAAAATGTCAGGACGGATTTACGATTTACGATTTACGATTTACGATTGATTTGCCTGACGCCGCCGCCGGAACAGGTGCCGCACTCGTCGCTCGTCCACATGTTTGAAACCGTGCGGCAAACAATGGGTGCGCCGGAAACTGCTTTCGTTGGAAAAACCGCCGCCGATGGCGCGTGGACTTTGGATTTCGATGCAGCACTTGCGGCGCTGGGCAATAATCCGCAATCCGCAATCTGCAATCCGCAATTGATTCTGGGCACGGCGTTTTCATTCGTGCATCTGCTGGATTATATGGTGGAGCGAGACCTGCGGGTTGAGCTTCCGGCCGGTTCGCATGTGATGGAAACCGGCGGTTACAAAAACCGTTCCCGCACGATGCCAAAGACGGAACTGCACGCGCTTATCACGGAACGGCTCGGCGTCCCGCGCGAAAACATCATCTGCGAATACGGCATGAGCGAATTGAGTTCGCAGGCGTATGATTCGAAATTTCATCATCCATCATCCATCATCCATCAACGTGTTTTCTCCTTCCCACCGTGGGCGCGTGTGCAAATCATCTCGCCGGAAACGGGGCGCGAAGTGGCCGAGGGCGAAACGGGTTTGATCCGCGTGTTCGATCTGGCGAACGTCTTTTCCGTGGCGGCCATCCAGACGGAAGACCTGGCCATCCGCCGTGGCGGAGGCTTTGAGTTAATTGGCCGCACGCAACTGGCCGAGCCGCGTGGCTGTTCCTTGATGACCGCATGAACCTGCCAAATTATTTTCTCGCTGATCTGCCGCCGGAAGCGGTGCTGTCGCCCGTTATGATCGCGGAGGCGTGCCAGACGCTGAAGCGCAACCGCGAGCATTATCTGGCGGCGCGTTCGACCGAAAGCCTCATTAAAACCTTGAGCCGCGTGGCGGACGGCTGGCTGCAAGCGGACAATCCGTTTCGCCAGCTCGCGCTGGAGCTTGGCCCGGGGCAGACGGGCTTCTCCCGCGAAACTTTGGCGCGCGGTCTGGATAATTTTTTTGGCCGGCTCACGCGCGATGATTTTCACGCCTTGCTTGTGCAGGAGTTCGGCGACGCTAAACGGCTCGACGCCTTGACGGCCACGGCTTCCGGTCAAAGACACAGTCGCATGGCGATTGTCAACGCGCCGGAGTTTCAGGTGCACATCGCAGCGGGCAACATTCCAAACCCGACGCTGACGAGCATTGTTTTTGGTTTGCTCACGCGCTCGGCGCAGTTCGTGAAGTGCGCCAGCGGTTCATCGTTTCTACCGCGAATATTTGCGCATTCGATCTACGAAGCGGACGCGAAGCTCGGCGCTTGCCTGGAAGTGGCCGAATGGCGCGGCGGAAATGCGGCTTTGGAAAGCGCCTTGTTTGCCGGGGCGGATTGCGTGACCGCGACAGGCAGTGATGAAGCCCTGGCGGCGATCCGTGCGCAGTTGCCGGTCAAAACACGATTTCTCGGTTACGGTCATCGCGTGAGCTTTGGTTTTGTGGCGGGCGAAGATTTGTTCGGCTCCAGCGCCAAAAAAATCGTGGCGCGCGCGGCGGACGACGTTGTGGCGTGGAATCAGCTTGGCTGCCTGTCGCCGCACGTCATTTATGTCCAGCCCGGCGGCGAGGTTTCGCCAGAACAATTCGCAGAGCTGCTCGCAGACGAATTGGATCGGCGCGAACAGATTGAGCCGCGTGGCGAACTGCCGGCGGAAGACGCGGCGGCCATCGCGACGCGGCGCGGCATTTACGAAGTGCGCGCGGCGCATTCGCCGGAGACGACGCAGCATTGGTGCAGCAAAAATTCGACGGCGTGGACGGTGGTTTACGAGGCCGATGCGCATTTTCAAATGTCCTGCCTGAACCGTTTTATCTACGTCAAGGCCGTGGCGGATTTGACGGCGATGTTGCAGGGAGCCGATGCCATTCGCGGAAAAGTTTCCACCGTCGGCATCGCCGTGCCGGAAGACAAGGCGCAGGAGATCGCCACGCAACTGGCGCGCTGGGGCGCGACGCGGATCTGCCCGCTCGGCCAGATGCAAAACCCGCCGCTGACCTGGCGGCACGATGGCCGGCCGGCGCTCGGCGATCTGGTGACGTGGACGGATTTTGAAACGTGATGCGTGAATTTCTCACGCATCACTCGTTACTTGTCACGAATTTATGAAAATGGAATTAAGAAAATCGTTTCAGTTTGAGGCGGCACATCTGCTGCCGCTGTTGCCAAAAGCGCACAAATGCCGGCGGCTCCACGGCCACAGCTTCAGCGTGGAAATCGTCGTGGCGGGCGAGTGCGATGCAAAGCTCGGCTGGCTGATGGATTACGCGGAAATTTCCGCGGCTTTCAAGCCGCTCTGGGAAAAGCTGGATCACCGTTACTTGAACGAAGTTCCCGGCCTCGAGAATCCGACGAGCGAAGTGGTTGCCATGTGGATCTGGAAAAAGCTCAAGCCGAAACTGCCGTTGCTCACGGAAGTCGTCGTGGCCGAGACCTGCACGGCGCGGGCGGTTTATCGTGGGAAGTGAGATCACGCCTTTGCGTGGTGCATTTCCGCGTGGACTTTGGCCACACCCTTCACGAGTGCTTCCCAGTCGGCCTCGGTCGTTTCCCAGCCGCCGCTGAAACGCACGACGCGCACGGCTTGGGCAGCCTTGACGCCCATCGCGGAAAGGACATGCGACGGTTCTTCCTTGCCGGTCGTGCAGGCCGATCCGGTGCTGACCGCAAAGCCCGCCTTGTCGAGGCGCACGACCCATTGATGCTTGCGGTCGCCTTCGGGCATGAGCGCGGAAACGGTGTTCCACAGGCGCGGCACATTTGCGCCAATGATGCTCGTGCCGGGCAACGTGCGAAGCAGTTCGCGTTCAAAATTGTCGCGCCACACGCCTCGCAGCAGATGCTGGCTGTGCGAGATCTGTTTCTCGCGGATTTCCAGCGCGGCCATCATCGCGGCGATGATCGCGACGTTCTCCGTTCCCGCGCGCCGGCCGCCTTCCTGCTTGCCGCCATGCAACAAAGGCGTGATGGACTTGCGATGCGGGATCTTCAAAAAACCCACGCCGCGCGGCCCGCCAAATTTGTGCGCCGCACCGCTGACGTAATCGCAGTCGCCAAGTCCCTTCAACGGCATCTTGCCGATGAACTGCACGGCGTCGGTGAAAAACGGAACTTCGTAAGCCTGGCAGATCGAATGGATTTCGCGCCACGGCTGGATGACGCCGGTCTCGTTGTTTGCGGCCATGACCCCGACGAGGCCGGGACGCGCGTCGGCCATTTCCGTAGTGATCCAATCCATGTCCACCACGCCGTCACGCGTGACGGGAATCAATTTCGCGCGCTTGCCAAAATAATGTTTTGCCGAATCGTGGACGCAGGGATGTTCGATGGCGGAAATCCAGATTTCGCTTTGCGCATCGAGTGTTTGCGCAAAATGGTGAGTGACCATGTTGTTCGCCTCCGTCGCGCCGCTGGTCCAGATGATGTCCAGTGGATGACACCCGAGAATCGCCGCGAGCTTCTCGCGCGCATCGGCGAGCGCGATGCTCGCGCGCGTGCCGGCCTGGTGCATGGAGGACGGATTGCCGCCGGTCTTCTCGGTGGCGTCCAGCCAGGCTTCGCGCGCCTCGCGCATCACGGGCGCGGTGGCGTTGTAATCGAAGTAAATCATCGGCCTGACAGGATACTTTTAGCGGCGGCGCTGGCGAGTTTTTTATGGGCCGAGCTGAAGGCAAGCGAATCAAAGTCCCTTGCCGCCACCCAGCGGCCAGCCATTTTCGTCGGGAATTTTTCCAATGGAACCGAAAATGCCTCCAGCTTGATCCGGTAGCGCGTGATGGAATGTTTCACCGTGCAAAGCGGTGAAATTTTTTCCAGCTCGGTGCCGAACTCCGATTTGAAAATTTGCGGCACGTCCAGCTTCGCGCCATTGATTTCTGCGTTTGGAAACTCCCACAGGTGTGCATTGACGACACCGGCGGGACGCTGGCGAACCAGAAATTTTCCATTTCGCTCAATCACAAAAGCGACAAACCTTCGCGCTGTGGCGGCTTCGCGCTTGCCGAGATTGGGCAATTCCTCCACGCGGTTTTCCTTGAAGGCGACGCAGAGATTTTTCACCGGACAAACCGGGCACTGCGGGTTGCGCGGTGAGCAAACCAGCGCGCCGAGTTCCATGAGCGACTGGTTGAGATGCGAACAAGAAGTGATGTCGCGCGAAGGCTGCGAAGGTTGCGAAGTAAATTCCGCCTTCGCCTCCTTCGTGTTCTTCGCGCGACTCACCAAATCTTCCGCAATTTGCCAGAGCAGCTGGTTTGTTTCCTTCTCCTTCGGGTTTTTCGCGATGCCAAAGATGCGCGTCAACACGCGGATGACATTGCCATCGAGAATCGGCGTCGGCTGGTTGAAGGCGATGCTGCAAATCGCGCCTGCGGTGTAATGTCCGATTCCCGGCAGCGCGAGCACGTCGTCGAAGTTTTCCGGGAATTTTCCGCCGTGCTTTGTCACGATGACTCGCGCCGCCTTTTGCAGATTACGAACGCGCGTGTAATAACCGAGACCTTCCCAGAGCTTGTGGATTTTGGCCGAAGGCGCTTTCGCCGCCGCTTCAATCGTCGGCAGTTCCTTCATCCAGCGGTTCCAGAAGGGAATCACCGTCTTCACCTGCGTCTGTTGCAGCATGATTTCCGAAACCCAGATCGCGTAAGGATCGCGCGTGCGCCGCCACGGCAGGTCGCGGGCGTTCGTGGCGAACCAGTCCAGCAAAAGCGGGACGAGCTTTTGCATTTTTGAGTTTTGAGTTTTGGATTTTGAGTTCAGAACAATTTCGCAAAAATCATTGCCGCCAAAATAACTAACGAAAGCAAAATGACTGTCATCCAAAAGTGTCGCAATGACCGGAAAATTTTTGCTCAATGAAATTCTGTGAACCAAAAATATATCGCAAACCAAGGAGGATAAATAAGCTGCCGACCGCAGAATAAGCTTCTGCAATTAAAAGAAAGCCAGCGTCCCAAACATCATGGTTTTTATGCCAGTCTTGCATTTGAAATGCGTAAATGATGCCCGCCCCGGCAATTAGTAAAACCAAGCCAGAGATAATTTTGAAAATACGTTCAGTCATATTTTGAAAGCATTTTGACACGAATTACACGAATTAACACGAATTGAATTTGTGAAAATTAGTGTAATTCGTGTCAAAAAGTTTTTGCGTTTCTTTACGTTCGTTCGCGGCTAACATTTTCGCGTGAAGCCGCTGACTATCCACACTTGCAAGCTGACCGACGAACAGGCGTCGGCGCTGCTGGCCGCGTTGCAGGCGCGCAACTGGAAGCCGCGCGAGGTGCCGTATGCGCGGTTCGCGTTTGAGTCGGACAAGACGAACATCGTTTATTACGAGAGCGGCAAGCTGGTGGTGCAGGGGAAGGGGACGGCAGAATTCGTCGAGTTCGTGCTGGAGCCGGAGATTCTCAAGGAGGTCAAGCTGGGCTACGAAACCATTTTGAATCCCGACCTGCTCCTGCCGCGCATCGGCGTGGACGAAAGCGGCAAGGGCGATTTCTTCGGGCCGCTCTCCATCGCCGGCGTTTATGTGAACGAAAGCGTCATCAACGCGTGGGCGGACATCGGTATCCGTGATTCCAAGAACATTTCCAGCGACAAGAAGATTGCCGAGCTGGCCGAGAAGATTCGCAAGACGCCCGGCTGCGTGACGGATTGCGTCGTCATCGGCAACGAGGCTTACAACCGGCTTTACACGAAGATGCGGAGCGTGAACACGCTGCTCGCCTGGGGCCATGCGCGCGTGATTGAAAACCTGCTGGGCAAACGTTATCAGATGAACCCGCCGCCGGTGAAGGCGATTAGCGACCAGTTCGCGTCGAGCAAAAGCGTGATTGAAAAAGCATTGATGGCGCAGGGTAAGGGACTGCAGCTCGTGCAGCGGCACAAGGCGGAAGAAGACATCGCCGTGGCGGCGGCTTCGATTCTGGCGCGGGATGAATTTGTGAAAGGCTTGGCGAAACTGGAAAAACAGTTTGAAATGAAACTGCCGAAGGGCGCGTCAGCGGCGGTGGATGCGGCGGCGAAAAAATTCGTGGAAGAACGCGGCGCGGGCGAACTTGGAAAAATTTCCAAGCTACATTTCCGCACGGCACTGCGCGCGCAAGGTTTGCCCGAACCTCCGAAAACGGAGTGGCGCAAACGTTAAAGACCAATTTATTTTGGCTTTTTTCAACTTTTACAAGGCTTTACCCATCATTTTTCTTCTGAGGTCGGAGATTTTCCTTCCTTTAAAAATGATTTCTCAACCAAGGAAAGAGATTTTCCTTCCCTTGAAAATGCTTTTCCTTGTTACCGGAAAGGTTTTCCTTCCAAGGAAAATCCCTGGGAAGGGAAGGAAAAACATTTTCTTAGTTAAGGAAATCATTTCCCTTGGGAGAAAAATCATTTCTTTAGTTAAGGAAACCATTTTCCTTGGAAGAAAAATCATTTCCCTTGGAAGGAAAGTCTTTAAGAAGGTAAGGAAAATCATTTTCCTTGGAAGGTCAGAGCCAGACCAATGGGTCTCAAAGGCTGTTTTTGGCACTAAAAACACAAAAAAGCCATTTTTCCTTCCAGACCGGCTCGTAAGTGTGCAAAAAAAGACAGCTTGGGTGAGGGAGGACGTGAACGCTTTGGGACGGTGTTGCAAGTGTTTTATGGTGTAGCCGACGCCAAACAAAAAGTTCTGGATGTTTTTGGAAAGCCTCGGAATGCATCTCTCGCTCACCTTGATTACACGGAATTGTTCGGTTCTGTCTGCCTTGCCGAAAAGTTTGAGCCGATTCACATCGGCTGCTACCATTGCGCAAATGGCCAAACCCAATTTCATCGAACTGCCGGGCTGCGAGCCGATGGTGATTTTGCGCGAGGCGGCAGCACAGCGTTACTCATAGAGACTGGCAGCATCCGCATAGCTCTTTGCGACATGTTCCATGGAAGGCCGCTGCGCGGGCTTTTTTGCCAGGCACGACATCATCGTGGCCAATGTGTTGCGCAGGACATTAACTCCCAATTCAATCGGCGATGGCGGCGTCGCTTCCCGGATTTGTTGCTCGATCTCGGCGAGTTCTCCTTCAAACGGATGTCTGCCGGTATAGGCGTAATAGGCCATGACGCCAAAGGCGAACACGTCGCTTTTCAAACCGTGCGTGAAGTCGCCATCCCACTTCTCGGGCGCCAAATATCTGGCTGTGCCCACCGGATTCTGCTTCTTATCGAGAATAAAGGGCGGCAAATGATGTTCGAAATAGGAGTGCGAAAAATCTATCAAGATGATTTCCCGCGGGGCGTCGTCGGGCACCAGCACGTTCATGCTTTTTAAATCATTATGAACGATCGGACGGTCGCACAGGATTCCGGCGTGCATGTCGGCCACTGTTTCCGCGACGCTTTGCAAGAGGTGATGTGTCCGGGCGGGATCCTTGAGCGTTTCCCCTGACTTCACCAGATCCTGGAGGGTCGTGCCCTCGACGTATTCCAGGAAGAGCTGATGAGACGTGGCGTCATACGCCAGTTTTTGCCGGATCCGCGGGTGGGTGATCTCTTCCAGAATGTAGGCTTCATTGGCGATAAATATCTCGTCCCAGAAATTAGCCGGTTCCTTGAGCAACGCCGGAAATGGGCTTCGGGCAAACTCCACCTTGGAAAGTTTTGAGATGGCGGTGGCAATTGCCAATGGCTCGCGTTTACTGATCGCTGGTATTCTCATGTGGCGTGCGTTGGTGCATCCGTCAGGACTCGAATCTGCAACCTTCTGATCCGAAGTCAGACGCTCGATCCAATTGAGCTACGGATGCCTGAACTCATTTTGCAATTTATCCGGCGGGTGTAAAGGCTGCGCCGTGGTTTCAGATGAGGCTTTGCGGGCGGATTCTTCTTTCGATATGCTCTGGCGAAATGGCCAAACCCAATTTCATCGAACTGCCGGGCTGCGAGCCGATCCCCATCATCTTTGAGGACCGCTCGGTGCTGGCGATTGACAAGCCGCGCGGCTGGATGCTCGTGCCGGATTCGTGGCGCAAGACGAACTGGAATTTGCAGACGGCTATTGATTCGTCCATCCGCGCGGATGATTTCTGGGCGCGCTCGCGCAACCTGCGTTATCTCCGGCACGTCCACCGGCTGGATGCGGACACCAGCGGCGTGATGATCTTCGCCAAAAGCGAGGGCGCGATGCGCGCGATGGGCGAGATGTTCGAGTCGCGGCGGATGGAGAAAACCTATCTGGCCGTGGTCGAAGGCGTGCCGCGCGAGAAGGAATGGATCTGTGAGCTACCGCTGGGGCAGGATCCAAAACAGTTTGGCCGGATGCGGGTGGATCGCACGGAGGAGGGTAAGGAAGCGGAGACGCACTTCCGTGTGTTGCTAAGCAATGAGCGGTTCACGTTGATCGAGGCGAGTCCGCTGACGGGGCGCACGCATCAGATCCGCGTGCATCTGGCGGAATCGGGCAGTCCCATCATGTGCGACGAGATTTACGGCCGGGTGGAGAAGGGTTTTCGACTCGGCTTGCGCGCGGTGCGGCTGGCTTACAAGGACACGTTCACGCGCCGACCGGTGAGCATCGTCGCGCCGGTGGAATCTTTTCTGCAGGAGTTTGGTTTCAAACTGACGCCGGAGTTGCAGCAGGCAAAGTGGGTGCGCTGTGCGTTCGTGCCGAAAGAAAAAGGGCAGGGCGGAAATCCACCGCTGCCCAAAGAAACTGTTTGATGGATTGTAGAGTCGAGCCTGCGGCTCGATTTCATCCGGCCACAGGCCGGACGCTACAAGTTCAGTTTGCGTAGTGGACGCCGCAGCCGTAGGGCTTGTTCTGCGAAACCGTCACGGGCTTTCCGGCGAGCAATTCATCCACGGCGGCACTGACGTAATTTTTCGCGGTGCGCGGATCGCCGAACGGTTGGGGGCGGTTATCAATCGCGCCGTCGTAGGCGAGCGTGCCGTCCTTGGCGATGACGAACATGTGCGGCGTGGTTTTCATGCCATAAAGATGGCCGATGTCGCCGGAGTGATCATCAATCCACGCGGTAGCTGTGATTTTCTGATCTGCCAATTCCTTGCGCGCCTGTTCCGGTGTGCGATAGCTGGGATTTTTTTTGTTCACGGAATCCACGATCAGCCAAACGACGTCCTTGGCCGCGAGGTTGCGTTGCAACTCCTGCATCGCGCCGGTTGTGTAATGATTCATGCAAAACGGGCAATCCGAATTGTAGGATTCGATGACGACGATCTTGCCTTTGTAATCGCTCAATTTGACGGTTTTGCCGTTGATGTCCGTGCCGGTGAAATCGGGCGCGGGTTTGCCGATCTCCACGGCGAAAGTGGCTGCGGCAAATACCATTGCGGTCAGTAGAATAGATAATTTTTTCATGGTTTGATTCAGGTTTGAACTTTGGTTGCCAAGTAAAGAGACGCAACCTGGGGTCAATTGGTTCAAACAAAAATGCTCAATGCGCTGCACGATCGAGGGCGTCGAGGACGATGCCGGGCGTCAAAACTTCCGGCAGCACGATGGGCGGTTCGGCGGCAGCCTTCGGATAAACCAAAACGAGCGGAACGCCAGCACGGTCAAACCGCTTCAGTTCCGTCAGAATATTGCTGGGTGTGCGCGTGTAATCGCAGAGGAGGGCGACGGCATCAAGCTCCTTCAGTTTCGCGCGCACGGACGAAATTTCGATGCTCGTCTTCTTGTTGACCTGGCAGGTGAGGCACCAGTCCGCCGTGAAATCCACCAGCACCGGACGGCCTCCACTGCGCGCCTTGGCGACGGCTTCGGGACTCCAAGGCTGCCAGTCAATTCCATCCGGCGATTCTTTCAGCGAACCGGTCGTGGCGGTCTCCGCAACCGTTTCGCGCCAGCGCAATTGATTTTCCAGCGCGTAGGCATAACCGCCAATCAGTAAAACCAGCGTGATGGCCAGGGCGATGCCGCGACGCTTGCGCCCACGCTGGAAAAATTCACCGAAAATCCACGCGGCAAGAGCCATGACGACGAGAAAAAGGCCGAGCCACAAAACATTTTTGCCATAGCTGCCGGAAGCGAGGTTGAACAGCCACGCCGTCGTCGCGAGCATGGGAAAGCCCATGGCGATCTTGAATTTTTCCATCCACGCGCCGGGCTTGGGCAGAAATTTTAGCCACGCCGGATTCCAGCTCAACACGACATACGGCGCGGCCAGTCCGGCACCGACGGCGAGAAAGATCAGCACGATGAACGCCGCGCTTTGGGCGAACGCGAAGCCGAGCGCGATGCTTAAGAACGGCGCGGTGCAGGGCGTGGCCAGCGCGGTGGCCAGCACGCCGTTGAAAAACGCGCCGGCGGCGCCGCTCTTTGAAGCGAGCGTTCCCGCCGCATCCAGCGCCCGGCCGCTGATCGTGACTTCAAACACGCCGAACAAGTTCAGCGCGACCAGCGTGACGAGCACGGTGAGACAGGCGAGAAAAACAGGGTTGCCAAACTGCATTCCCCAACCGGCCTGATGCCCGGCGGCCTTGATGCTAATGACAACGGCGGCGAGTGCGAGAAACGAGACCAGCACGCCGACCGCGTAAACCAACCCCATCGCCCGGATGTGCAGTGGTTCACTTTTAGACTCGTTGACGAAGCCGAGAATTTTCAGGGCGATGACCGGCAGCACGCACGGCATCAGGTTCAAAATCAGCCCGCCGATAAAGGCGTAAACCAGCATCTTCCAAAGCGATTGAGAGGGCAGGGCGGTTGCGGATGATGTGCCGGCAATGGCTGGAGCCTGGCCGCTGACGGGCAGTTTGACTTCATAGCCTTCGCGGTTTCCATTCCGTTCGATGACCATCACGCCGCTGATCTGCTTTGGCCAGTCGCCGGAGAATTTTTTCACCAGCTTGCGAAATTCAAATTCAACAGACGGGTTGGAAATCATTTCTGCTGCGGCTTGAACTTCAAACTCGTCGCTGGCGTCCGGGAAAAAATTCGCGCCGGTGATCGGCGGCCATTTGTCATGCTCGAAGACCGGCAATACGAGGAGCAATGGCCGCATGTCGCCGGTCGCGGGTTTTTCCCACGCGGCACGGAAGGGGAAAATATTTCCGGCTTTCGGCACTCTGCCCCGCCATGATTCAATCATGGCGGCATTGGCGGAAATTTTTGTTTCGCTGCCGATGTTCAGCGTGGCTTCGACTTTTGCGCTGCCGGGAACGCATTGCTCCTTGCATTCGAGCCACGAAACATCCGCCTTCAAAACGAGCGGGCCGGGATTCAAATTCGTGGCGAGCGTGAGGGGCACGAGCAGCACGACCTCGTGTTCGTAGCCGTAAGTGATGACTTCGGTGGGCGGGATGATTTGCGGCAACGGCCATTCGATTTCTCCGGCGGTGACGCCGGGCGGCAGCTGCCATTCGATCTTGGTGGGCAATCCGGCGGCGCCGGCATTTTTCCAGTAAGTGTGCCAGCCCGCGTCCATCTTCAGATCCACGCCGGCCCAGATCATGTCGCCGGGCCTGGCGGCGGCGGTGGCCAGAACCAGTTTTGCCTCCGTGTGCGCGGCGTGGGCCATTGTGGTCGCCAGCAGGCAAATCAGCCCCGTGAGTTTAAATATATTTCGCAAGCAATTATTGGATGGTTATTTTCCAGTCACAGTTCAAATAACTTTTCAAAAAATCATGGCTCTGACTTGATGCGGTAAAACCGGCAGGCGGCGTCGGTTTTATCGGTTGCCTGCCATTGGCCGCTGGCGTCGGCGGTGTTCGTGTAAATGCCTGTCCAGTTTGCGAAGTCAGACGTGGCTTGCAAGACATAAACCGAACCGGCGGTGCCGGCGCAGTTGAGCGTGATGCCGCCGTTTTCGTTTTTGATGATCTGTGAAATGACCGGGGGAACCACCGGGACGATGGCGTTGGCCGTGGCCGGGCTGGCCGGTAAAGCGAGCGAGGAAACATTGTCGCCGCCGTCATTGCCGTCTGATGGTGCCAGCACCGTCAGCAAGGCGTTATCACTCGTTGCACTGCCGACCAGGTTGCTGACGACGACGGAATAGGTTGCGGAATCGGCAGTCGTGAGCGCGAAAATCTTCAATGCTTTCTCCGTTGAACCGAAAATATTTCCACCATCCACCAGCGCCGTGCCGTTCTTGAACCATTGGTAACTCAATGGCTTGCTTCCTTTGGCTTTGACATGAAAAACGACTTTGGCTCCGGCCTTGACCGTGCGGCTCACTGGCGATTTGGTTATGAGCGGCGGCACGAGAACCTGCAGTGTAGCGGCCGCGCTGGCGGCTTTGCCGTGAAGATTCGTGACGACGACGGAGTAACTGCCGCTGTTTTTCACATTGGCGTTTACAAGCGTGAGCGAACTGCTGGTCGTGCCCGAAATGTTTCCGCCGTTGCTGATTTTTTTGCCATTTTTCGACCATTGATATGCCAGCGGGCCGGTGCCGGTGGCCGTCACGGTGAGAACAACCGTTTTGTTTTGCGCAGCGACCTGGCTGGCAGGCTGTGAAGTGATTATGGGCGCCACGTCGCCGCCGTCGTTAACTGCGTTCGTGACGGCGACGCTCGCGTTGGTGCTGGTCGCGTTGCCGAGGAAATTGCTGATGACGACGAAATAGGCATCCACGTCATTGGTCGCCAGCGTGGCGATGGTAAGAATATTCGAGGTCGAACCCGAAATATTTCCGCCGTCTGCCAGAGTGTTGGTGCCTTTGAACCATTGATAACTCAACGGCCCGGTGCCGGCGGCTTCTACGGCCAGAGTGACCGTGCTGCCCAACGCCGCAACCTGATTTGTTGGCTGTGTGATGATTGCCGGAGGTGCCAGCACGGCCAGTGCGGCACTGCCGCTGGTGATGCTGCCGACAGCATTGGTGACAGTGACAGAATAATTCGCCGCATCCGTTGCGGACACATTAGCCAGCGAGAGCGTCGCGGAAGTTGCGCCGGAAACATTGCCGCCATTCGACAAGCTGCCGCCGTTCTTGCGCCACTGATAAGTCAGCATCGCACTGCCGCTGGCGGTGACGGTGAAGGTGACATTGGTTCCGGCAGCGACGCTGGCATCCACCGGTTGAGCGACGATGGCAGGAGGCACCAACACCGTCAGCGCGGCGCTGAAACTGGACGCATTGCCGACGGCGTTGGTGACAACAACAAAGTAACTCGCCGTGTCATTGGTGGTGACGGCGGAAAAAGTGAGGACGTTGGAATTCGCGCCGGGAATGGCGACGCCATTTTTCAACCACTGAAAACTCAAAGGCGCTGTGCCGCTGACCGTCACGCTGAACGAGGCAGAACTGCCTTGGGCGACGGTCACGTTTGCCGGCTGTGAAGTGATGGCAGGCGGTCCGAGCACGGTCAGCGCGGCGTTGCCACTGGTGATGCTGCCGACGGTGTTGGTGACGGTGACGGAATAATTCGCCGCGTCCGTCGCGGACACATTTGTCAGCGAGAGCGTCGCGGAATTCGCACCGGAGACATTGCCGCCGTTGGCCAGGGCATTTCCGTTCTTGCGCCACTGAAAAGCCAGTGTCGCGCTGCCACTGGCGGCGACGGTGAAGGTGACATTGGTTCCGGCAACGACGCTGGCACCCGCTGGTTGCGTGATGATGGCAGGCGGCACCATTACCGTGAGCGTGGCGACGGGACTGGTGATGCCGCCGAGGCTGTTCGAGACGGTGACCGAGTAACTAGCCGCGTCATTGGTGCTGACGCCGGAGAGTGTGAGCGTGGCCGTAGCCGAGCCCGAAACATTTCCGCCATCCGCGAGTGGCAATGTGTTTTTCAACCACCGATAAACCAGCGGCGCGGAACCGGCGGCGCTGACGGTGAAGGACGTGCTGGCCCCGGCGCTGACCGTCTGGCTCGCCGGCGGCGTGACGATGGACGGCGAAGAGACCACGGTGAGCGGCGCGACCGAACTGGTGACGCTGCCGGCGAGATTCGTGATGTTGACAGAATAATTTCCCTCGTCCGCCGTCGCAATGCCGGCGATGGTCAGCACGTTGGAATTGACGCCGGAAAATTTCACACCATTCGTGAGGCCGATCCCGCCTTTGAGCCACCTGTAATTCAACGGCGCGCTGCCACTGGCGGCGACGGCGAACTGTGCGCTGCTGCCAGCGGTCAGGCTTTGACCCGCCGGCTGGCTGGTGATGGCTGGCGGCACAATGACCGAAAGCGCGGCACTCGTGCTTGCAGCGGTGCCGACGGAGTTGCTGACGACGACGGAATAATTCCCCACGTCCGCCGCTGACACGCTTGAAACAGTCAGCGTGGTGGTGTTCGCGCCCGAAATATTGCCGCCGTTGGCGAGCGGCGCTCCGCCTTTCGACCAGAAATATCCGAGCGGCGCGGTGCCGCTGGCGGCGACGATGAACGTGGCGGTTTTCCCGGCGATGATGTTTGTGCCGGAGGGCTGGCTGGTTATGGCCGGGGCCGTGGGCGTCGTCGTGCCGCTGATGGTAATGGTGACTTTCTGGGAAAGTGACGCGTTACCGGGGCTGACGACGGTGATGGTTGTCGGATAACTGCCCGTTGTTGTGGGAGTCCCGAAGATCACACCGCCGATGGTCGTCGCGCCGTTCACCCAAGACGCCTTGAAGATCAGTCCGGGCGGCATGGTCACGGTCGTGCTCTGGCCGTTTAAAAGCAAAGGAGAGGTCAAGCTGCCGGAGGATAAAATAAAATAGTCATCCGCCGCCGCCGTGTTGCCGCCGCCGATGGACACCACCACGTTGTTGGAGAAAGGCGTTCCTGTCGCCCCATTGAACGTGCTGGGCGAAGTGAATGCCGATGTCGCCCCGGACACGGCATCCACCGCGCCGAGCGTGGCGGCGGAGCCGATGGTCCAGCGCAGGATGATGGCAAAAGTGGAACTGGCGGCCGGAGCGGTGACGATGTTCCGCAGCAACGGCATGGTCTGCAACGCGGCGGCGAGAAAGATGGCAAATGTCTGGGTGAAACGATTCATAATAACTCGTTAGTTTGAGGGTGTGTCTGGATAAATATTTTAATTGCAGCCGCAGCCGCCGCCGCCCACGCCACGTCCGCCGCTGGCTTCTTCGCGCGAGAACCAGATGTGTTCCGCCTGCGCGGTCGCAATCGGGTCGCGGCCAGACTGCATGGTGTAATCGGTCAGCGTGCCACGTTCCCACGGCTTGACGTTGGCGCAGCCGCTGGTGAACAGCAGCGCGGCGATGCCGGCGGCGAAACAAAATTTCAATTTCATGGCGTGGCCTTCAATAAGGATTCAATCTGTTCGATGTATTCCTTGCGCGTGGCTGCGCCGTGGAATCCGTTGTGGAGAAAGCGCACCTTGCCCTCGCGATCAATGACGAAGGACGTGGGCATGGTCTGCGGTTCGGCGATGGCGACGAGCTTATGATCTGCATCACGCACGACGGTGAAGGCGACCGGATTCTTTTTCATGAAGGTCTCCATCTTGCCGGCCTTTTCATCCACGCTGACCGCGAGAATCACGAGGCCCTGGTCTTTATATTTTTTCTGGAGTTCGTCCATGATGGGAAAGGATTCAGCACAAGGTCCGCACCACGAGGCCCAGAAATCCAGGATCACAACCTTGCCCTTGAGCGAGCCGGGCAGGGTGCCTTCGAGTTTCAAGCCGCCGAGGTCGGGCAGGGTGGCGCCAACTTTCAGCGCGGCGTTCGCCGTGGAAAAGCCGCACGCGAACCACGAGGCCAGGGTGAGAGTGCAAATGAAATTAAACCGGGATGTATTCATAGAATCGTTTGGTGTAAAACTGCGTTATGTTGTTGGTGACGACGCCAGCCGCACCGGGATGGGTCTCGATGAGCTGGAGTCCTTCTTTTTCGCCGAGGATAAATACCGTGGTGGAAAATAATCCGGCAGTCGTGCAGCTTGGCGCGATGACGGAGACGGCGCGGCAGCCGTTGTCCGCCGGATAACCGGTGCGCGGGTCAATGATGTGGCTGTAACGTTTGCCGTTGATCTCAAAAAAGCGCTGGGTGTCGCCGGAGGTGGCGACGGCATGATCGGTCACAGCTACGCCGGTCCAGCATTTGCCGGGTTGATGCGGATCTTCCAGTCCGATCCACCAGAATTTTTTGTCTGGCGCATGGCCGAGCACGCGCACGTCCCGGCCGAAATCAATCATCACGTTCGGGATGCCGTGCCGGATGGCCATGTTCATCACGCAGTCCACGGCGTATTCCTTGCCGATGCCGCCGAGGTCAATGCTCATGCCCGCCTGTGGCAAAAAAACTCCGCCGGGCCGGCGCTGGACTTTATTCCAGCCGACCAATTCGAGCGCGGCCCGGATGCTGTCGTCGGAGGGGATGACGTGCGGCTGATTCTTCCAGTTCCACAGTTTGATGAGCGGCAGGGAGGTCGGGTCAAATGCATGACGGGTGAAAAAGAATAGTTCCTGGCACAGGGTGAAAATGCGTTCCGTATCGGGATCAATCTCCACCCAGTGTTCCCCGGCGGCGGCATTGATGCGTCCAATCAGGCTGTCGGGGATGAACCGTGAGTATTGAGCTTCAAATTGGGCGGTCCAGAGAATGACTTCGCGCTGAAAATCGGCCGCAACTTTGGCGGAGACGCCGTGGAAATGCACGCGGCAGAGCGTGCTCATGGCGCGGAATTCCAGCTTGTGCAATCCTTTTTCGACCGTCGTCTGCGCAGATTGCGCGACGCGGGCGAGAACTTGCTGTGCTGAATTGTTATTGTTCATCACCATAAAAACGATAGACCGACCGTATAAACGTTGGCTTTGGGATACATCGCGGTGCTGGTTTTGCCATCCAGACCGTGCATTTCGTAGTGGTGATAGCCGGCGATGATGTGCAGGTAATCAGTGATGATCACCGTCGCCTGCAATCCGGAGTCCAGCGTGTAAAGTTCCGACAACCGGTAGTCCGACGAATGGAAACCGGGTGGGTCCGTGGAAAACGGCCCGGAAAAAGTGATATGGTAAAAATCAGCGGCAGATTGCTCATAGAAACGGAACATTGGTTCGACCAGGAGGTGTTTGCCGAGCCATTGGTGCCAGGTCAGCATCAGCGTATTGGCATAAACGCCGTAGGAATCGTTGTAAAACCGGTAGGAACCTTCCAGGCTGGCGTTGAGCGGATCAAAATAATGGAGCAGTGAGGTGTAAAGGATCTCCTTGTTCCGATGGCTGGGCCGACGTTCCGGAACACCGATGCTGAAGGGAAAACCGTCCGGGACAAATCCCGCCAGCCGGTAGGGATCGCTCATGTATCCAGAATCATTGCCGAAGGTGAATTCGGCGTTAAAGATGGTCTTGGGGGAAAGCAGTTGGGAAACGCCGATGAGGGCGGTGATGGAATATTTATCAGACCAAATATATTTTAGCGTAGTTTGATCGGTGTTGCGGACGGAGTCAAAATTTTGGGAGACGCCTAACTGAAGGGTCGTGTTTTTTTCGTTGAATTCGATCGCGTCGTTCAGTGAAACGCCGTAGGAGATATAATCACTTTCTCCGCTGTAAGCGAAGCCGGGGGTGATGGTATGGCTGTCTAGCTTGGCATCCACTTGAAGGCTGGCCGCGCGGCGGATGTCATCGAGCTGCGTCAAGTTGACTTTTCCAGCCGGCGAAAGGGTGCCCGTTGGTGTCGAGCCGGAGATGCCGTCATAGGTGAGCTCCCCCTTTATATCAAAAACGTCCGTCAGCTTCTGATCGAAGGCAACATTATGCGTTTCGATGGTCATCCGGTTGTTTTCTTCAGAGTAATACTCGTAGCCATATTCCACCTGATTTTCGGCATGAAGGCGGCTGCCGCTGAATAATTGGGCGAGAAAAGCGAGGCCAAGCTGCAAATGCAGGCAGCGGTTGGATGATTTCTGCACGGTTGCGCAGGATTTTTTATTCACAGATTTGAAAAGTGGCGCGACAGCGATTTAATGGTTGATTTGTTCTACTCCGGTATTTCTGACTAATAACTGAAAAGCCATCGTTCAAGTCTTGAGGCCGCTTTTACCCTGAAAACATTTCTTGAAATTATATGATTCCGGCTATAGCAGACTGCTTGCCAACTTTTTACCGCACGGTGTCATCAGCAATTATTGACACTCGTGTATAAATTTAGACCTGCGTTCCGCAACGTGGTTGCAGAAACGATTTGTCGTCATATTGCTGCCTCCCGATTTCAAAATCGCAACCCGGCGCCATGAAGCATCAGTAAATCGTTGGTGAACCTGCATTAATCCATCCAGCGGTGAACGGGCGGCGCTCGACTGGTGCTGGCTGAAACTGGAATTTTATTCCGTCATCTCATCGATGTGGGAGGACGTTGAGCACTGGCTGCCATCATTTGTTGCGGGAAAAATCTGGAAACCTTGTTATCACCGGGTGAAGTTTTGTTATCACCAATCCGAACAAGTCTTTTACCTTCATTTTTTTGGTGGCCTAGGCCAGGCATGTGCGGAATTTTATTATGCAAAATTATTTCTGGAAAGCGGTACTCGTTTACGCCAAGCTTGCCGCTCGTTAATTTATGGACGTAAAACTTCCCAAACTGGGTGAGGGCGCGGATTCGGGCATCGTGGTCAACATCTTCGTCAAAGAAGGTGACACGGTCACGAAGGATCAGGCCATTCTTGAATTGGAAAATGAAAAGGCCGTCGCCTCCATCCCGTCCACTGGGGCGGGCGTCGTGACCAAGGTTCATGTGAAGTCTGGCGACCGCATCAGTGTCGGCCAGCGGCTCATCACGTTGAGCGGCGGTGCCGAGGCGGCTCCCGCTCCGGCGGCTGCGGCTGCGCCCAAACCGGCAGCTAAAAAACCTGCGCCCAAAGCTGAACCCGAACCGGAGGAAGCCGCCGAGGAATCTGCCGAAGCTGAAGAAGAAATTTCCGATGTGGCAGTCGCCGCGTCGCCGTCCCTGCGCAAGCTGGCGCGCGAGCTTGGCATCAACCTTGGCAAAATCCGCGGCAGTGAATCCGGCGGACGCATCGTCCTCGGAGATGTGCGCGCTTATATTCAACGGTTGGTCAAAGCCGCGGCGAAGCCCGCGCCAGTTGCCGCAAGTGCGGCGGCTCTGTCGAAACCGGCGGCGGTGCAGGTTGATTTCTCGCAGTGGGGGCCGGTCACCAAAAAATCCGTCACGCCATTGCGCAAGGTCATCGCGCGGCGCATGGCTGAAAGCTGGAACACCGTCGCCCGCGTCACGCAGTTCGACGACATTGATTTCACGAAGCTTGGCGAACTGCGTAAGAAATTTGCAGCCGCTTACGAAGCAAAGGGCGTCAAGCTTACGCTCACACCGTTTGTTTTGAAAGCGGTCGCGGAAACTTTGAGAAAACATCCGATTTTTAATTCGAGCCTCGACGAAGTTGCAAACGAAATCGTTATCAAGGAATACGTCCACCTCGGCATTGCTGTGGACACGGATCAGGGCTTGATGGTTCCCGTCATTCGCGACGTGGATAAAAAATCCTTGATGGAACTAGCGAAAGAATTGGAATCGCTCGCGGCAAAAGCGCGCGACCGGAAGATCACCGCCGACGAAATGAAAGGCGGCACGTTCACCATCTCCAATCAAGGCGCGATTGGCGGGGCGCATTTCACGCCAATCATCAATCTGCCGGAAGTGGCGATTCTTGGCCTCGGACGCGGCGCGCTCAAGCCGGTTGTGCGCGAAGGCAAGGTCGAAGTGCGCATGATGACGCCGATGGCGTTGAGCTACGATCATCGCGTGATTGACGGCGGCAGCGCAGCGCGGTTCACGGTGGATTTGTTAAAGGCGTTTGAAAACTATGGTGAAGAAGCGGTGAAGATTTAATATGGATCCAATCAAAACAGAAGTGGTGGTCGTGGGCGCAGGACCGGGCGGTTATGCGGCGGCATTTTATGCGGCCGACCTGGGCAAGAAAGTAATTCTTATCGAACGCGAGAAGCGGCTTGGCGGCGTGTGCCTGAACCGTGGTTGTATTCCATCGAAGGCGCTGCTTTACGCGACGCACCAGATCGTCAACGCCCGTGAATCGGCGCATCGCGGCATCGTGTTCACCGAGCCGTCCGTGGACTTGTCCAAATTGCGCGCGTGGAAGGAATCCATCGTGCAAAAACTTGGCGGTGGCGTGGCGGCACTCGCTAAGATGCACAATGTGCAGGTCATTTCCGGGCGCGGTTATTTTGAAGGTTCAAACAAATTGCGCGTCGAGACGGAACAGGGACAGCAGTTCGTCGAATACGAGCAGGCCATCCTGGCGGTCGGATCCGTTCCGGCGATGCCCAAGGCGTTTGACCTTGGCAACCCGCGCGTGATGACGTCCACCGAGGCGCTTGAAGTCGAGGACATCCCCGAAAACCTGCTCGTCGTTGGCGGCGGTTACATCGGCATGGAACTCGGAACGGTCTATGCCGGCCTCGGCAGCAAGATCACGTTGGTGGAAGCGCTCGACAGCATTCTCGCCGGCGCGGATCCTGATCTGGCGCGCCCCGTTGTGACGAACGCGAAAAGGATGTTCAAGGAAATCCGGCTCAAGGCCAAAGTCATCAAGATGTCCACCGTGGGCAAACAGATCAAAGTGGATTCGGAATACAACGGCGAAAAACTTTCCGAGCTTTACGACCGCGTGCTGGTTTCCGTCGGCCGCGTGCCGAACAGCGCCAACCTCGGCCTGCAAAACACCAAGGTCACGCTCGACGAAAAAGGGTTCGTCAAAGTCAATGCGCGCCAGGAGACGAGTGATCCGGCCATTTACGCCATCGGCGATATCGCCGGCGGCATCCTGCTTGCGCACAAGGCTCACAAGGAGGCGCGCATTGCCGTGGAAGTCATCACCGGCGCGGACAGCGCGTTTGAAAGCATCATTCCCGCCGTCGTTTTCACCGACCCCGAAATCGCGTGGTGCGGCCTGACCGAAGCCGAGGCCAAGGAGAAAGGCGTTGCTTACGAAGTGGCGAAATTTCCGTGGTCGGCTTCGGGCCGCGCGCTGTCCTTCGACCGCACGGACGGCTTGACCAAAATGCTGATTGATCCGGAAACCGACCGCGTGCTGGGCGTCGGCATCACGGGTGCCGGCGCGGGCGAATTGATCGCCGAAGCCGTGCTGGCGATGGAGATGGGCGCGACCGTCGAGGATATCGCGTTGACCATTCATGCGCATCCGACCTTGTCTGAAACCTTGATGGAATGTGCCGAGTCCTTCTTCGGCCACGCGACGCACATCATTTCCAAGAAAAAATTGGTGGAATAATAATTTCCAGCACCTCGCAAACAATAAAACCGGCCGTCATTGGCCGGTTTTATTGTTTACATGGTTGATCAAAAGCCCGCTGAAAATTTCTTTCAATTTGCCACCGGCTTGGCCACCACATTCAACCTGCTCGGCGGCCAGAACGGTTTGCGGAAGGCGTCGGTGAAATCGTAGCCGTTGTTGAAATCGTCACGGTTGTCCTTTTCGGTTTTGGCGAGCAGCTCAATCTCCACCATGTTGAAGACAATCTCGCCGAAGTCGCGCGAGTTGCGCACGCCCCATTCCTCCAGCACCGTCACGGCCATCGGGCCAAACTGGTTCAACGCGAACTGCCGGATGCCGTCGAGCAGTTCCTGCCCGGTGATGTGGCGGACCTGCCCGCGATTCTCCTTGCCGATGGTTTTCTGCGTGAAGTCGAGCGATTCGCGGACAAACGCGTAGGCGTCGCGCGCGTAGCGTGAATCCTTCGCGAGAATCATCTCCACTTTTTCGTCAAAATTGATCTCTTGCATGTTAAGGCGTCGCTGGTCGGGCCGCTGCCACCGGCGGATGCGCGGTGCGATACGTCTTCACCGCCCAGCCGGTCAGGAGCAGGCCCAGAACAATACAGAGAACCAGTTGCTCCTGCTTGGTCAGGCAAATCATGGTCGCAATGTAACCGGGTTTATCCGCCATCGCAAGAATGGCGTGAAAATTTGGAGCAATGCGAAAGAATTTGCGATTTACGATTCTCGATTTACGCGGCAAACTTCTGGTGGTTGGTAAATCGAGTGTGGAATATCGTAAATCATTATGGCAGCCATCGGCCGATTTCAGAAGGGCGAAGAAATTTTCTACGCCAAAGTCGTGGACGGCGAATTGTTCCGGCTGCGCGGCGATGTTTTTGGCTCGCCCTCATTCGACCGCAAGGCGACTCCGCACAAAGGCATCCGCACACTGGTTCCTGTCGCGCCGACAAAAATCATCGCCGTCGGTCTGAACTATGCAGATCATGCGCGCGAAACCGGCAAGGAACTCCCGAAGGAACCGCTTTTCTGGTTCAAGGCCACGACCTCGCTGCTGCCGGACGGCGGCAAGATTGAAATTCCCTTTCCGAAGCACCGCACGGATTTCGAGGCGGAACTGGCCATCGTCATCGGGCGCAAAATCCGCAACGTCTCACCTACGCAAGCAGCGCGCTACATCTTCGGCTACACCGCCTCGCAGGACATCAGTGACCGCACAATCCAGAGGGCCGAATCGCAATGGACGCGTTGCAAATCATTCGACACCTTCACTCCGCTCGGCCCGCTCGTTGAAACGAAAATTGATCCGAACGAATTGAACATCCAGCTTTTCCAAAACGGGCAGTTGCGCCAGAACTCGAACACTAAGCAGCTCATCTTCAAGCCGCACGAACTCGTCAGCTTCATCTCGACGAACCTCACGCTGTTGCCCGGCGACGTGATTCTTACCGGCACGCCCAGCGGCATCGGCCCCATCCAAAGCGGCGATAAACTGGAAGTGCGGATTCAGGGTCTCGCGCCGCTGGTCAACTCGGTAAAGTGAGAAAAGTCGGACGAACAGGAGGAAAACCAATGGTTTGGGTCTGGCCTTGGTTTAGCGGCGATTGCGGGTTTGTTTTCTCGGCGACACTTTTTCCGGCCGTGTTTTAGCTTCGTTTTCACCAGTTCGTTCTTTGTCACCGACTCCGCCTTTTTGATTTCAACGCGCCTGCTTTCGCAACTTTCTGCGGAAATTCGATTAGCAAGTTCAGTGCGGTTTGATTATCATCACAGAAAGAAGTTGGGTGACATCGGTGATGCACTGGTTTCAACGGGCTTTTGTGAAAACCAAATGAAAAATTCCAATCACGATCAGGCAAGAAACGGGGAAATGATCCGTGTTCTTGTGGTTGACGATCATCCGTTGGTGCGCGAGTCGCTAAAAATCATCATCGAGCGAGAGCCGGATTTGACGGTCTGTGGCGAGGCGGAGGATCGTGAAAAAGCCCTGGAACTTGCCGCTGCTTTTGAAGCACATCTGGCCATTGTTGATCTGACCTTAAAAAATTCGCATGGGTTGGAACTCATCAAAGACCTCGGCAACCGTTGTCCCAAAATAAAAATTCTGGTGCTGTCCATGCGGGACGAGGCGCTTTATGCCGAGCGGGTCATCCGAGCTGGCGCACGCGGGTTTATTACCAAGCAAGAAACTCCCGGGAAAATTTTACTCGCCATTCGTCAGGTCTTGAACGGCGAGATTCACTTGAGTGAAAAAGCTTCCGCTCACGTTGTTTCCAAGGTTGCCCGTTCCTCCAGGACGAGCGCAGGCTTTTCAGTGGAGGGGCTGACGGATCGTGAAATTCAAGTTTTTGAACTCATTGGCGCCGGACAAAGCACGCGCCAGATTGCGACCGCGCTTCACATCAATGCCAGCACCGTGGAGACGTATCGGGCGCGGATCAAAGAAAAACTTAATCTCAAGAACGCCATTGAGCTGCTGCAGTGCGCCATTCGCTGGTCGAACGACCCCAAATATTGATCGTATTTTTCAAATGGCGGGATTCGCGCTTTTCAAGCATTTATTGTAGTGAAAACCGCTACTTAACAATAGTGTTTTCCAGCGACAGACAGTCCTTCAACCTTCGAGTAAATTTAAGCCATGGAGTCAACCGCGTCTTGTTTGCAGCAATGTCTTTGTGATGTGAATGGCGCTTTAGCCAATAATACAAGCTTTTGCCCAGCGTTAAAATTGTGCTTCCTGCAATGGAGAGGATTTGAGCGACTTGGGCAACGCTCGCCATGGATGCCGACATATTGGCTCCATGAATTGTTTGCACGGGGAGAATACCCCATAGTTCACGCGTCACTGTTCATCCTATTTTTAGGGCAGATGACGGATGTGGTTTGGTTGGTTGTTTGATTAAGGTTTTATTGAGCACAATCAGATGTTCAACAACTGACAATTTTTTGTCTATATTGACTAAATGCAAATTGAATCCCCAGCTTGGTATTGCGCCCGGACGAAGCCGAAGCATGAGCACATCGCCGCTGCAAATGTGCGCAAGAATCTGAAGCTCAAAGTGTTTAATCCTCGATTGCGGGTTCAGCGAGCCACCCAGCGCGGAATCGTGCGTCTGGTTGAACCGCTGTTTCCATGCTATATTTTTATAAATTGTGTTATCGGGGAAAAGTTGAATGAAATTCAACATGCCAACGGTGTCAGCAGTCTGGTTCGGTTTGGGCACAAAATTCCCAAGGTGGATGACGCAATTATTGAGGAACTGCAAAACTATTTTGCAGCAGAAGAAACAATGACAATTGAAGACCGGCTTGCGCCCACCGACGAGGTGATTATTGCTGACGGAGCTTTTGCTGGGATGCAGGCAAAAGTCCTGCGGGTGATGCCAGCAACGCAGCGGGTGCAAATCCTGCTAGATGTTTTGGGAGGCCCCACTTCGGTTGAGGTGGATCGGGCCTCGGTGGTTTTGGAAAAAAACACGGTTGCCGACCGGGCACCGATATTAGCTGCGTCTCATCGGCAGCGGGTGCGTGTTTAAGTTTAAGGTGCAGCAAATGATTCATACTCCAAAGGCGGTTTTTGGAGGGGAATATGCTGGTTTGGCTGAAATTCAGCTGGACGAGCAAGTGCGGAGCTTTACTCTAAAACAGTCAAAGTGAGGTGGGCTGGATGTTACCATTAGATGATTTAACATAAATTTAACCTTTTTGAAATGACGTGTGTCTCATTTTTTGACACACTGTCTCGCGATTATTGGACAAACAATTGTAAAATTATTAAAACGCTTGGTAAAACAGATCAGCCGCTGAAACCAATTTCAGCGATGTCGAATCCGCAATGGAAGCGGAGGCTGGATTGCATCTTGGTTGTGGTGGCACTTCCTGTGCTGCTTCCGCTAATGATGTTGATTGCCTTGATTATCCGGATGGTTTCCGCCGGGCCAGTCTTGTTTAAACAGGAGCGGGTTGGCTATTTGGGGGGGCGATTTCTGTGTTACAAATTTAGAACCATGTTTGTCAACGCGGACACGGGAATTCATCAAGGACATCTGGATCAGTTGATGAGTTCCGATGCGCCGATGATGAAAATGGATTCGAAGGGTGATCCACGGATAATTCCTTTTGGCAGATTGCTGCGGGCATCCGGCCTCGATGAATTGCCCCAGTTGATCAATGTGCTCTGTGGCGACATGAGCCTGGTCGGCCCGCGTCCATGCGTGTCCTACGAATATGAAAAATATCTGCCGTGGCAGAGGGAGCGGTTCAACACTTTGCCGGGTCTGACCGGTCTCTGGCAGGTGAGCGGGAAAAACCAGACAACGTTTACCGAGATGATTGAATTGGACATCAAGTATGCGCGGAACAAAACGCTTTGGCTGGATTTGAAGATTATTTTCAAGACCGTTCCGGCGCTGATGATTCAAATGTGGGAAATGCGGGTGAACAGAAGCTTGCGTCCGCAGTTGGCCAGATTGAGAAAGGTCGGTTCAGCTCACTCTGGCAATCAAGGCTGCTTTTCGAAAACACTTTTCGCGGCTGCTGCCAGCGGAGGGACGGACACAGAACACAGAAGGAAATAAAGGAGGAATTTATATGGCTAAACAAATAAAAGTTGGGGTTGTCGGATGCGGTTACTGGGGGCCAAACCTGGTTCGTAACTTCAGATCGCTGCCGGACTGCGATATGAAGATGATGTGCGACTTGAGCGAAAAACGTCTGTCGCACCTCCGGTCGTTGTATCCTGAAGTTGAAGGCTCGTCCGATTATGGCCACATGCTGAACGGCGTTGGCCTGGATGCCGTCATCATCGCGACTGCCGTCAAATCACATTTTCCGCTGGCCAAAGAAAGCTTGCTAGCGGGCAAACACACCTTCATTGAAAAGCCCATGGCCAGTTCTTCACATGAGTGCGAAGAACTGGTCGAAATTGCGCGGAAGAAAGGCCTGGTGTTGATGAATGGGCACACCTTCCTTTATTCGCCCGCCGTGAGAAAAATCAAGGAAATTATCGCCAAGGGCGACCTCGGTGAAATTCGATACATTTCCGCCCGCCGTCTTAACCTTGGGCTTTTTCAAAAGGACATCAATGTTGCGTGGGATCTGGCGCCGCACGACATTTCCATCATCCAACACATCATCGGTAAACAACCGCTCACAGTGAATTGCCGGGGTAGCGCGCACATCACGCCCGGTGTGGAAGACGTGACGACCATGTGCTTGAGCTATCCCGGAGGGAGCACCGCTATCATCCAAAGCAGCTGGCTGGATCCAAGAAAAGTGCGCGAGATGACCATCGTCGGCAGCAAGCGCATGATTGTTTATGACGATGTTGCAACGCTGGAAAAAATCCGCGTGTTTGACGCCCGTGTCGAGCGTCCGCCGCATTACGACACGTTCGCGGAATTCCATTACGCCTACCATTACGGCGATGTTTACGCTCCATACATCAAACAGGAAGAGCCGTTGAAAACCGAGTGCCAGCATTTTCTGGATTGCATCAAACATGGAACAACACCATTGACGGACGGCAACAAAGGCCTGGAGCTCGTCCGCATTTTGGAGGCATCTTCGGAATCCTTGAGACTGGGTGGTGCCGCCATCGAGTTTTCAAAACAGAATGGCAACGGCTCCAATTCGCCGTCGCATGCCGGAGTTGTGCCGCGAGCATCGGCTCCAAAAATGGCCGTTACAAGATTGAATGCGAACAAACGCCCCAGATCCAATGGTCGAAAGCTCAAGATAAAAGTTGATATGAATGGCAGCGAATCGTGAGTGCATCGCATCAGATGTATCAGCGGATCGCTCCTGACGTGAAGTTGGGAAAAAATGTCCGTGTTTACGATTTCACCAATCTTTACGGGTGTGAAATAGGGGACGACGTGAAGATCGGAACTTTTGTGGAGATCCAGAAAGGATCGAAAATCGGGAACCGCTGCAAGGTTTCCAGCCACACGTTCATTTGCGAAGGCGTAATTTTGGAAGATGATGTGTTCATCGGCCACAACGTCACCTTCATCAATGACCGTTATCCGCGTGCTACAAACGGCGCGGGACAATTGCAGACAGAATCGGATTGGAGTTGCGTCGGAACGCTGGTCAAACGCGGAGCGTCCATCGGCTCCGGCTCTACGCTCCTGTGCGGCATCACCATCGGCGAAAATGCGCTGGTCGGCGCGGGAAGCGTTGTCACCAGGGATGTGCCGCCTGGCACAACTGTGGCGGGCAACCCGGCCAGGGTTATTAAATCCATTTCCCCAAAAATCTAAGCCGTGCTATAGTTTTGGAAGTGGAGAGTTATTCTAATCTCTCCACCTTTTTTATTTACAGATTTTCAACCAGAAACATGAACGATAAGGACAGCGTGCAACATGGTGGAATGAACTTGGGCGACATTTACTTCGTGCTGTTCCGGCATAAGTGGCTCATCATTTTGTCTTCTCTGGCGGGCATATCGGCTGCGGCGATTCTGCTGTTTGCAGTCAAGCCACCCAAATACCGATCTCAAACCAAGCTGCTGATCAAATATGTAACCGAGATAAAATCACCGGTTCAGCGTGGCGATGATGAAAGCACAAAGTCACTCGATGATCGCCCCCACAGCTTGATCAACACCGAAGTCCTCATTTTGACAAGTTTGGATCTCGGTCGGGACGTGGTTTCAAGTATTGGGGCGGAGAAAATTTTGGCCAAAGCAGGTGGCGGCACGGATCCTGATAAAGCTGCCGCGATGGTGGTAAAAGGCTTGGAGATCGAGCAGATCAGTGGCGGCAATGTGCTGGTCATTTCCTTCGAGCATCCGGATCCCAATGTCGTCCAAGATGTGCTTAAACAGGTGATTGTTTCTTATTACAAAAAGCACAATGAAATGCACCAACCAGTCCAAATCTCCGACTTTCTATCTAAAGAGACCGAGCGGCTGCGCGGCAGGCTGACCCAGATAGACGAGGAACTCCAAAAGGCAAAAAGCAAAGCCGGCGTGATTTCCGCCGATGTGACGCAAAAAGGCTACGCAGAACACATTTCCCAAATCCGCGAAAAGATCGACAATGCCGAAACTGAACTGGCAGAACATCAAACAACATTGAACCTGCTGACCCAGTCCCCACATTTTGCGTCCGAAACGACAAATACACCGGGAGAGATTCCTCTGAAGCTGGTTAATGATTACAAGGGCATCTGCGCACGCCTCAACATTCTTTCAAAAAGAGAACAGGAGCTTTTAACTCAATTCACGGAGGAGAGCACGCGTGTCCAGGAAGTCCGGCGGCAGATGGCTGAAACTGAACTGGAGAAAAAGAAACTTGAGCAACAATATCCGTATTTGGCATACGCGGGCATTGCCTCCCCAGAGGCGACTGGCTCGCAAACAGCAACTAATACGGTGAGTCCGTCCGTTGAGTCGGCACGGATCATTACACTTCAATCAAAAATTGAGATTCTAAAATCCCAGTTGAGCCGGGTCTGGGCGGAGGCAACCAATTTGGACAGCATGATGACAACGATTACGGAATTGCAGAAAAAAAAGGAGCTCGCGGAAAACGATCTGAAATACTATTCAGCCAGCTTGGAGCGATCCCGGATCGAAGCCACCATGGGCAACCAGACTGCCCCAAACATTAGCATGATAGAATCGCCCACACCGCCGAAAAAAAATTGGTCCAAACAGTTCAAGAAAAAAGTTTCGATGGTCGCGGCGGGCGGCATCTTCGGAGGGGTGGCATTGGCGTTTTTAATCGAGTTGATGCTGGATAATTCCGTAAAGCGGCCGGGAGACATTGAAGCAAAGTTGCGTTTGCCATTGCTTATTTCCATTCCCGACACAAGCAGAAATGGCCAGCGGAAGAATCCGCTGCGGCTGAAAGGGGAGGGGAGCAACAACTTGGCAGTCGTTGGCCAAGCCTCACTGGAAAGCACCGGTTGGAACCAGACAAATTCTCTAAGCCGGTTTTACACCGGATTGCGAGACCGGCTGCTGGTTTACTTTGAGGTGCGGAATGTGACCCACAAACCGAAGCTTGTGGCGGTGACAAGTTGCCACCAAGGCGCGGGAGTTACCAGCATCGCGGCGGGGCTGGCGGCCTCGCTTTCTGAAACTGGCGATGGCAACGTGTTATTGGTGGACATGAATCCGGAACAACAAGTTGTGCAGCAATTTCACAAGGGAAAACTGGCCTGCGGCCTGGCCGGTGCCTTAGAACCGGAAACGAAGGCAAACGCACTGGTGCAGGAAAAACTTTACGTCGTGACTGAAAGAGTTGACAGCGAGAAGCAATTCCGCAATTTGCCCAAGCGATTTAGCGAACTGGTGCCCAAGCTCAAGGCCAGCGACTACGACTACATCATCTTCGACATGCCGCCGGTCACACAAACCAGCGTCACGCCGCGGCTGGCCGGGCTGATGGATATGGTTTTACTTGTCATCGAGTCGGAAAAAACCAACCGAGACGTCGTCAAAAAGGTAAACGCCTTGCTTGCGGAATCGAAAGCGAACGTAAGCACGGTTTTGAACAAAACCCGGACCTACGTCCCGGTTCAATTGCATCAGGAGTATTTGAGCGATATCTGAACCGGTTGAAACTCATGGCCATGACTTCGCACGAAACTTCAGCACTGGAAAAGAACCGGGCAGGCAAGAGAATTTGCCTGTTGGCCTACACGTTTTATGAGAGCGATAATCGTGTCATGCGTTACGCCCAGGCGCTGGTCGGGCGCGGCGACCAAGTGGATGTCATCGCATTGGCCACGGACGAGCAACAGCCTTCTTTTGAAATCATTGAAGGCGTCAACGTCCACCGCATCCAGCGCCGCCAGCGAAATGAAAAGAGCAAATTTTCATATCTTTACCGATTGACGAGGTTTTGTGCAAAGTCGTCGTTTTTTCTTGGCCGTCTGCACCTCAAATGGAAATACGATTTGATTCATGTCCACAACGTTCCGGATTTTTTGGTTTTCAGCGCGTGGTTTCCCAAATTGACCGGCGCCAAAATCATCTTGGACATTCATGACATTTTGCCGGAATTTTTTGCCAACAAGTTTCGCCGGCCGGAAACCAGCCTTTCCTTCAAAACATTGAAATTGGTCGAGCTGACCTCGGCCCGCTTTGCCAATCACGTCATCATTTCCAACCACCTTTGGTTCGACAAATTTGCTGCGCGCTCCATGCCCAAGGAACGCTGCTCGGTGTTCATCAACCATGTTGACCTGAATCTATTCAACCGCAAGCGGACGCGGAGCGACGGCAAATTCATCCTGATTTACCACGGCGGACTGCAACGGCATCAGGGGCTGGACATCGCCATCCGCGCCTTCGCCAAAGTTGGTCCGCAAACGCCAAACGCGGAATTTCACATCTATGGCGGCGGCAACATGAAACCTGAATGGCAGGCGCTGGCGCAGACCCTGGGACTGGATGGCCGCGTGCGTTTCTTTGAGAGTCGCCCCATGCGGGAAATTGCCGAAATTGTGGCCAACGCGGATTTGGGCATCGTAGCCAAGCGCGCCGATTCCTTTGGCAACGAAGCTTACAGCACCAAGATCATGGAATACATGGCCGCCGGCGTGCCGGCGATTGTCTCCAAAACTAAAATTGACAGCTATTATTTTAACGACTCGGTGGTGCGCTTCTTTGAATCCGGCAATGAAAATGATCTGGCCGTGGCCATGCTCGACTTGATGAACAATCGCGACCGCTGTGAGCGGTTGACGCGCAACGCCAATGAATATGTTTCGCGGAACAATTGGAACGTCAAGAAACACGAGTATTTGCGCCTGGTGGACTCCCTGCTTTTTCCGGCGGAAATCCCGTCCGCCCGGCTGGCCGCGAACTCCAGCAATTGCCCGTGAGCGCCGCGGCTCTGCCTGAAATGACTGATGGATTTATGCGGCTGGATCGAACGCTGTCGCTTTACTTGGCTCGTCCGCTGGTGAAAGCCGGCCTGGGATCGACGACGGAAGGTGCGCTGCCAATTCTGATGTATCACAGTATTTCGGATGATCCTGAAACCGGGGTTTCACCTTATTACAAAATCTGCACCAGCCCGACGGCGTTTGAAAAACAAATGCACTGGCTGCACGATTCGGGCTTTCACTCGGTGGGCTTGAATGAGGCAACGCAAATTCTTCGACGGAAAAGCTCACCGCGCGAAAAAGCCGTCGCCATTACGTTTGACGACGGCTTTCGCGATTTTCACTCGCATGCCATGCCAGTGCTGGAGCGGTTTGGATTTACCGCCACGGTTTATTTGCCGACGGCGTTCATCGGCGACCAGCGCAGTCCTTTCAAAGGCCGGGAATGTCTCACATGGAGTGAAGTTCACGAGCTGCGCGCCCGCGGCATTGAATTCGGCTCGCACACCGTGAACCATCCGGCGTTGTATCAACTGAACTGGACGGACATTGAGCGCGAGACCCTCGACTCAAAAATAGAAATCGAAAACCGCCTGCAAACAGCCGTTACATCGTTCTCGTATCCGTATGCGTTTCCGCAGGAAAACAGGAGTTTCACCAATCGTTTGGGAGAAACATTGCGCGGCCAAGGGTATCTGAATTGTGTGACGACGGTGATTGGCGGCGCGCAAACCGGCGACGATTTGTTTCAGTTGAAACGATTGCCGGCGAACAATTGCGACGACAACACTTTGTTTGCAGCAAAATTGGAAGGTGCCTACGACTGGCTTGCCGCGCCGCAACTTTTTGTCCGGCACGCCAAGACGTGGATAAAACGCACGCCGGCGCGGAATGATTAAACCAGAACCAATGAACGCGGCCTCGCCACAAACGGTTGTTTCCATCGTCATTGTAAGTTGGAACGCGCGGGACTTCCTGGTGCAGTGCCTGAATTCACTTTCGGCGGAGACGTGCCGGTATCCGCTGGAAATCATCGTGGTGGATAACGCTTCGACGGACGGATCACCCGAATGTGTCGGACGCCAATTTCCTCAGGTGCATTTGATCCGCAATACTGCCAATCTTGGGTTTGCCAAGGCGAACAACATCGGCATCGCCCAAAGTCGGGGGAGTTACCTTGCGCTCATCAACTCGGATGTGAAGGTGCTGCCGGATTGCCTCACGCGACTGGTGGATTATTGCGAGCAGCACCCGGAGGTGGGCATGGCCGGCCCGCGTGTGCTTGGCGGCGACGGCAAATTGCAGCGTTCCTGTCGAGGGTTTCCGAGTGTGTGGAACATGCTTTGCCGCGCACTGGCGCTCGATAGTTTTTTTCCAAAGAGCAAACTTTTCACAGGCTATTCGCTGCGGCACTGGCCGCAAAATTATCTGCGCCCTGTGGATATTCTCACGGGCTGTTTCTGGTTGATTCGCAAAGATGCTTTGCCGCGCGTGGGATTGCTCGACGAGTCTTTTTTTATGTATGGCGAGGACATGGATTGGTGCCGGCGCTTTTGGAAACATGGCTGGCAGGTGATGTTTGTGCCTGCGGCAGAGGCCATCCACTACGGCGGCGGCAGTTCTGTGAATGCGCCGGTGAGGTTTTACCTCGAGATGCAGCGGGCCGATTTACAGTATTGGAAGAAACATCATTCCCGCCCGGCCGTGGCATGTTATTTTTTGATCTCGTGCCTGCATCTGCTGCTGCGGACGGGCGGTTACTCTATTGCATTTCTGTTCACTCATCGCCTGCGGCAAACCTGCCGACATAAAGTGAAAAGAAGTTTTGCGTGTTTGAAATGGCTGCTTACATCGTCGCAATGGCCGTTGAGCAATCCGCATCATGCTCCGCAGCCTGAAATCCGCTGACCATCATGAACCCCCGATATGTTTTGCTTACTGCGGCCAAGGACGAAGAAAAGTCCATCGCCGAGGTCATCCAGTCCGTGCTGCGCCAAACCGTCCTGCCAACGGCGTGGTTCATCATGGATGACGGTTCCACCGACCAGACGGCGGCCATCGTGGAAAGCTTTGCGGTGAAGCATCCGTTCATCCATCTTCAATCCGCCGGTGCACGAGGCGGACGCAATTTCGGATCCCAATACAAAGCCGTCATGGCCGCCTACGATTTGGCCAGGTCGCTGGAATTTGATTTTGTGGGCGTGGCGGACGCGGATCAAGCCCCCGAACGGGCGGATTATTACGAGTCCATTTTGGGAGAGTTCCAGCGGAATCCCCGGTTGGGTATTGCCAGCGGCTTCCTCTACGAGCGCTATCACGGCGGAGCATGGGAGTGTCGGCGCAGCAATTCTGAAGATTCAGTTGCAGGCGGCACCGCGTTGTTCCGTCGAAGCTGCTTCGACCAAGTTGGCGGTTACACGCCTCTGGTTCTCGGCGGTTCGGATTGGCTGGTTCAGCTTGATGCGAAAATGGCCGGCTGGGAATTAATGATCCGGCCGGATCAGCACATTTTTCATTACCGCCCCACTTCCAGCGCCGGCGGCATTTGGCGTGGAACCTTCAGGGCGGGATTGATGGACGCTTCGTTTGGCTCGCACCCGGCATTTGAATTTTTTAAATGCTGTCGCCGAATCACGAGCAGCCCGATTCTATTCGGCAGTTTTGTCCGTTTTGGGGGGTTTCTTTGGTGGAAACTGTCTGGACGGGAACCGCTTATCCAAGCCGACAAGGTTTGTTTTCTTAGAAAAGAACAATTGGCCAAATTGCGTAAACACTTCTGGCCTTTTGGCGCAAAGCCGGGGGTGCAATTGAACGAATCCTCAATCAAGTCGTGAACTGATATGGAGGATCAGGCAAGTTTCAACCCTCTGGCGGTCGCCATGTTGATGGTGACGGCGTATTTGACATGGTCGCTGCCCCGACGTTTCGCGATTTGCCCGCTGCTGGTTATGACCTGTCTCATGCCATTGGGACAGGATTTGGAGTTGTTCGGCCTTCATTTCCATTTGTTCCGCATTCTGCTGCTCATCGGCATGGTGCGTGTGGTGGCCAAAGGCGAAGCTGCGCGACTAAAGTTTGCCCACATGGATAAACTTTTTATCTGGTGGATAATGATTTCTGTCCTCTTTGGAACCATGTCCAAACCCTCGGTTGAGTTGTTGGTCAATCGGTTCGGCGATGCTTACAATGCTGCCGGCTGTTACTTTTTTGTTCGCTGTATCATCGTAAGTTTTGAGGATATCGTGACCAGCATCTGCACTTTAGCGCTCGTTAGCATGCCTGTAGCCGCCTTTATGCTGGTAGAAAAAACCACCGCGCATAATTTGCTTTCGGTTTTTGGCGGCGTGCCGGAAATAACCGCCGTGCGCGATGGGCATTTACGGTGCCAAGGCGCTTTTCGGCATCCCATTTTGGCTGGCGTCTATGGTGCTACCCAGATTCCTTTTTTCATCGCGCTGTGGTTTTACCAACCACAGTCCCGGCGGCTCGCAATTGCTGCATTGGTTTCTTCATTGATCATTGTCATCACCGCCTCCTCCAGCGGAGCGTTGATGGCCCTTTTTGCCGGGGGGTGTGGAATGGTCATGTGGAAACACAGAAAATACATGCGTTTGATTCGCCGGTTGACAGTTGTGACAATCCTGATGCTGGCGCTGATCATGAATGCCCCAGTGTGGTATCTTATCGCAAAACTAAGCGATCTCACCGGTGGTGGCGGGTGGCATCGGGCTTACTTGATTGATCAGGCAGTAGCTCATTTTGACGAGTGGTGGCTTTTTGGAACAACTTACACGGCTCATTGGGGGCCGGCTGGTGAGGTTATTGCCGCTGATCCGAATATGATGGACATAACAAATCGCTATATCATGGAGGGTGTAAAGGGCGGAATGTTAAAGCTCATATTTTTCGTTGCCATAATCGTCGGCTGCTTCAAAATCGTCGGACGACGAATTCGCACTGAAGCACTTGGAAACCCCAACAGATTGCTTATTTGGGCGATGGGTGTATCATTGTTTGCACATTGCCTGTCGTTTCTTTCGGTTGACTATTTTGACCAGATTATAGTTTTGTGGTATTGGCTTTTAGGCGTCATCGTTTGCATAGGTTGCATTTCTGATAAGAAACCCCCACCTCTGGGCACCGAGGAATCGGAGGCAGAGAACACGTTATTTGAATCAAGTAAATTTCAAAATCAGTTTTCTGGGAACGCCATTGATGTTCCAACGAGCCGTGATCAAACAACGGCATGTGAAATGCTTGTCTTAAATGGCAAAGCCAGCATTAAGGCCGGACGCTTAATGTTGCCAGAAAACATCTACGTTTGCTGAAAATGAATGTCCATTTTTTACATGAGCTTATGTTTAACAGATATATTGCAATTTTAATGCTGGCTCTTACCGGCGCAGGCACCCTTTCGGCGGCCACTTACTATGTTTCCACGTCTGGCAATGATTCCAACAGCGGAAGTTCCAGTTCGCCTTGGCTGACGGTTTCCAAAGCCATCTCTGTGGCAACCAGCGCGGGCGATATCGTTAATATTGCATCTGGGAGTTACAGTGGATCGCTCACGTTCAATCGCTCCGGCAGTTCCGGCAATCCAATCACATTCATTGGCTCGAACACTGTAATTGTGGGCAACATTACAATATCCGCCAATTATGTGACCGTGGGCGGGCTGACTTGTTCGCCGACTTCGGCGGGAGGTTACAACGCGATATCCTTGGGTGGCGCAAACAATATGCTCACGAATGTCACCGTCACTGCTTATGGAGCGTCGGCCTCCTCTCAGGCCACGGCCATCGGCATCAGCGGCTCATATAACTTGATTGTAAACTGCGCCGTGCGGGATCTGAACGACATTGACGCCTTTCACCTGTTCGGCCACAACAATACCATCCTAGGCTGTGTGGTCACAAATTTGAATCAGGTGAATTATTCGTTAAATCACACGGATTTTATTCAAACTTGGGGCGGAGTTGGTGGAAGTTACAGCAACACGATTCAAAACTGCCTGCTTGTGAATTCGACCTGCCAGACGGGTAATACGGAAACGGATGGTGATACCAATGTGCATGACTGGCTTTTTCTGAACGACGTTTTTGCGAATGTCAGGAATCCGTTTTTCTGCGGGATTCCGGGAACGCGATTTTACAACTGTGTGTTTTACAGGGCGGCGCAGAGTTCCGGTTCTGGAGACCAGCCCGTTGTGTTCTATGGTATTTCGAATTACAGCTCCGCCAACAGCGAAATGGTGAATTGTGTGTTCCTGCAATGCGGCTCAAACCCCGGCAATGCGGCGATGGGCGGCATTGGAGCCAACGGCACAACGCTGTCCACGCTCCGCATTGAGCACAATTATTTTGCCGGAACCGGCTATGCCGCCAAGAGCGGAGCATATATTGGAACAAGTGCAGTCAATGGCGGCAACCCGTATTTTGTCGGTGAGGCAAATTACAACTTTCACCTCACGTCCAATTCCACGATTCTAATTGGTGCGGCGACAAATCTTTATTCAGCTTTTACAACAGATAAGGATGGAAATCAGCGTCCTGCTACTGGCGCATGGGACATTGGTGCGTATAGATATGGTGTCATATCTTCCAATCTTCCTCCCACGGTGTCAGCAATTAGCGTAAACGCCTCCGATATCGACCCGAATACAGCCGGACTTCAGATTTACGGGGGGTCGGTGGTTCAACTTTCGGCCACCGCAACCGACGCCTTGACGTATAAATGGAGTTACACAGTCAACGGCGGATTGCCAGTCACATATCAGAGCGGTTCGGGTGCCGTGGCCGCCGCAAGTTTTACCTATGACACAAACGCCATTGGTAACACCTACGTTTGGACACTGACCGTTAGTAACAGTCAGGGATCGGCCCAGTCGCAGTTGACCTTGAGCGTAGTGGCGCCACCTGTAGTTTTGGCAGGCCTTACTTTTGCGGCAGAAACGGGCGTGTTGGCCGCGCCATTTGCTACAGCCAGCACTGTTGTTGGAGGGGCTGTTATCAATTATATTTATCAACCGACACAAACCTCCGTGGTTGCCGACGGGGGCAGTGCGTCCTATTACTTCACGATAACCGAGGCGGGAGATTATGCGATTCAGGCGCTGGTGAACGCCCCCAACGGTGCGGCGAACTCTTTCTATGTCAACATTGACGCCCAGCCCCAAGACCCCACCATGATTTGGGATGTTACACTCACTTCTGGATTTGAGCAGCGGATCATAAGCTGGCGCGGCACCGGCACAGACGTCGCCAATCAGTTTGTTCCAAAATTTTTCAATCTCACAGCCGGTTTACATCAGGTTATTTTTCGCGGGAGAGAGGCCGGCACGCAGTTGTCAAGTTTCTCATTATTGAAACGGCCTCCGCAATGGAATGCCGTTTTGCATCCGGTAATGTAACTGTTTTGGTGTAAAATATCCTCTGCGCAGACCCTTACTGAATTGCGCGCCTTTTCATTCACTTGAAAGTTGAGCGTTTGATTTGCCTGATAAAACCACAAGCTTTGCACCAGTCACTTGGGTTGGCGGGTTTTTGAGAGCTGTCCTTTTATTCGCAAATAGCTAAGTCGGTTATCTGTGAAAGCGTTCTGCCTTGGCTTTTGATTAACTGGATGTTTCCGGTTTGTCGAACGATATTAACTTACAAAGCACGCTTTAACTATATGCTTAAAAGGTTTATAGCCATTCTAACGCTGATTTTAATCAGTGCAAATATCCTTTTTGCAACAAAATATTATGTCTCAACAACTGGAAATAACTCTGCCAATGGCAGTCAGACCGCTCCTTGGCTGACGGTTCAAAAAGCAGCCAGTTCGATGGTGTCGGGCGATATTGTCAACATCGCGCCAGGAACTTATCAGGAAATCGTGACGGTTTCCGCATCGAATATAACCTTCATCGGTCCAGCCACTGTGAAGCAGTTCAATGTGACTGGAAATTATGCGACCATTACCAACTTGAACATTGGGACAACGAGCACAACCTCCGATGCGGTCATGCTTCTAGGTGTCGGTGACAGGGTTATGGGTTGCGCTATAAATCTGCATTCCAAACCTTATGGGGCGATATATATCGCCGGTTCGGACTGCATTGTATCAGATTGCGATATTACTGGATGCTACGCTGTTCAAGCGGTTGTTTTTACCACCAGCGCACGTAATTCACTTGTAACGGGGTGCAACCTTCACGACATGCATGACGTGGATGTTTTTCGTGTATGGGGCGTGAGCAATACATTGAGCGGCAACACCGTTTATGACTGTGACAATCCAGGCTATTCCAGCATCCCGTGGCATGCTGATTTTATCCAGACCTTCGGCGATAATGGTGAAACTGCCTATAACATAACTATCGAATCCAACTATGTTCATGATTGCACCACTCAAATCGGAAACCTGACCTCGGATGTTGGAAACATTCACGATTTTACATTTCGCAATAACATTTTCGCCAACATCAGCAATTGCGCCTTTGTGGGGGTCAAGTCGTTTTGGTATAATAACACTTTTTATAAGTGCGGGATAAATCAAGATTGCGCGCTTTATGTTTATCAAGTTCCTAATTACAATTCAGCCGGCTCGGAAATCGTCAACAATGTTTTCCTGCAGTGCGGTAATCCGGCGAGCACTTCGAGCGGTGGAATTAATGCCAACGGCGCGGTTTTGAGCAATTATCGGATTGAGCACAATTATTTTGCCGGAAACAACTATGCCGCCAAAAGTGAGGCATATATTGGAACGAGCGCCATCAATGGAGGTGATCCAAAATTAGTTTCCGTGGGAAGCGATTTCCATTTGCAAAGTGGAAGTCCGTTGATTGGTGCCGCAACCAATTTATCCACATATTTCACCAGGGACAAAGATGGCAAATTCCGCCCTGCTGCTGGCGCATGGGACATCGGCGCATATGAACAAAACGGTGTCATATCTTCCATTATTCCTCCCACGGTTTCAGCAATCAGCTTAAACGCTTCCGATATCGATCCGAATACAGCCGGACTTTAGATTTACGAGAGGCGAGGCCAGCCTGAAAAACTACAAGCTGAATGGAATCAGATTATATGGCGGTTGAACCGGCGGAGGCTCGGAAGATTAGAACTGCGCCTCGTCCAAAATGCAGCTTATGCGGGAGCGACGGCCGGTTTATTTATTCAGAACAGAAGGATCGGCTTTTCGGCGCAAGTGGATCATGGCATTTAAAAAGTTGTCCTGACCGAAAATGCGGGCTGATCTGGTTGGATCCCATGCCCATTCCAGAAGATATTGGAAAGGCCTACGAGCATTATTACACTCACGCCACACAAAACGGAAATAGCCGGGCGGGATGGTTGAAACAAACTTACCAACTGATGCAGCGGGAATATCTTGCGGGCAAATACAACTATCCGGCTGGTTCTCAATCCGCAGTCATCAAGAGTTTGGGGAAACTATTATATCTGTTTCCGGTTCACCGCAATGAGATTGATTCCGAAGCTCGGTTTTTATCCGCCATCTCCCGAGGTCATTTGCTTGATGTTGGGTGTGGTTCGGGAGAGTGGCTTGCTTCGATGCGTGATCTGGGTTGGTTGGTAAGGGGTGTTGATTTTGATGAAAATGCTGTGAGGGTTGCCAGGCAGAGAGGACTTGAAGTTGAGTGTGGCTCTCTTGAGCAACAGGCTTTTTCAAATGATAGTTTTGACGTGGTGACCTTGAACCATGTCATTGAACATGTTCCGGATCCGATTAAAACTTTGGCGGAATGTGCAAGGATATTGAAGCCAGGAGGCAGGCTCATATTATTCACGCCCAATAATGCCAGCCTAAGCCACCAATTATTTAAACAAGATTGGCGTGGATTGGAACCCCCGAGACATTTGCATCTGTTTTCGATGCAATCTTTGCAGCAGTCACTTGGGTTGGCGGGTTTTCGTGAGGTGTTTTTTTATCCGCAAATAGCCAAGTCGGTCATCTGTGAAAGCATTCTGCTTTGGCGTGGGCGAACCGGACCCTTTACTGCATCCGATCGGAACTGGCCGATGCGGGTATTTGCGCGGTTTTTTAATTATTTGGAATGGTTTTTATTGAAGTGGAATCCGTCGGTTGCGGATTGCATGGCCGCAGTCGCGATAAAACAATAAGAATCTTGGCGTCAACCCGAAGGAAGCAAATCAACATAAGCACAACAGTGTCCAAACATTCGGTCAACTTGGTTGCCCCTCAAAAGATGGATGTTATGACTTCAACGGTTGGCGTCCGACAGCTTCGGCTTTTGGTTGCCATTGCCAGTTTCGGGGAGAAGAACCTCGAATCTCTGAAGAAGATTATTCGCATGTATCAGAGCATGGCAATGAATGTGGACATAGTTGTGTTTTCTAATATTCCCAAAAATCTTGGAGTTGATGTCGAGGTCATTGTTGGGTTGCCGTCCAGTAACCCTTGGTCGCTGCCATTTGCGCACAAGCCAATTTTCGCGCAGCGTGTGGATCAATACGATCTGTTCGCATATTCCGAAGATGACATGGAGGTTACCGAAAATAACATCCATGCTTTTTTGCAAGCCATGCCTTGGTTGGAGGCCGCGGAAATTGCGGGCTTTCTTCGTTACGAAGTTGACCAATCGGGAAAAAAGTCCCTGCCGGACGGGCACGGACACTTTCATTGGAAACCTGAATCGGTGTGCCGACGGGGCGATTTTACAACTGCCGAATTTACCAATGAGCACGCCGCATTTTATCTCCTCACGCAAGCCCAACTAAAAAAGGCCATTGCTTCCGGCGGCTATTTACAAGGCGTGCATGAAGGCCGGCATGGTCTGCCGGAAACTGCGGCCACCGACCCTTACACCAGATGCGGTTTTCGCAAGGTGATTTGCATTTCGCATTTGGAAGATTTTCTCATCCATCACATGTCGAATTTTTATGTAAACCGGCATGACCTTTCGCTCTCGGCATTCAAAGAGCAGATTGAAACATTGGTGAACATCCGCGATGGCAGTCATCCCGCCACCACGCTATGCCGGGTGGAGTCCGAACTGCTGCACGGAAGGTGGTCGAAAAACTATTACGAAAAACCCAGTGAAGAGCTGATGCGCGCGATACCCGCTGACGCGAAAACAATCCTTTCCATTGGCTGTGGCTGGGGGGCAACAGAGGCTGCTTTAAAAAAGCGCGGCAGCAAAGTCACCGCCTTGCCGCTTGATTCTGTCATCGGAGCAGTGGCAGCGCGACATGGAATCGAAGTCATTTATGGGAAGCTGGACGAAGGTCTGCGGAAACTAGACGGACGGGAGTTTGATTGTCTCTTTATATCGGGGTTGCTTCATTTGCAGCCGGATCCAGGACGCGTTCTTGAGCGGTGTTCGCAATTTGTCGCGAAAGGAGGAGCGCTTGTGATGGCCGGCCCAAATTTTAACCGGATGCCGCTTTTGATAAAGCGTGTCTTTGGTGCAAGTGATTATCGGAAGCTGCGATGCTTGGGTCAAAACGGAATCAACTTTTGCAGTCCTGGCTCCCTGACAAAAAATATTCGCCGCGCTGGGCTCCGGCTGGACATCGTCAAGTGGCGGCATGAAGCCACCATGCAGCAGAAGGGTTGGGCCGCATATAAGAAACATTTCGGATGGCTCACTGCCGAAGATTGGATTATCCGCGCGCGGCGGGAACAGTTGCCACCCAACTTGGCGCTGGCTTAATGCCTGTCATTCGCAAGGCTTTATGGACTTTCTTTTCATTTATTCCAGCCCCGGTGTTTTGGGTGGGATTGAAACGCTCATCGTCAGGATGTCGCGGTGGCTGGTCAAAAACCAGCATCGCGTCACTTTACTCGTCGAATCGCCGGAACATTGGGCGCATCTTCTGCCAGAGGAAGTAAAGTGCGTGGCTTTGGGAAAGCGTTTTCCGGAATTATATTATTATTTTCATGCGAAACGGCTCTGGCAAAGCTTGAACCTTCCTAATCCAGATGTGATCAAAAGTTTTGATATTGGATCCTCGTGGATTGCCTGCCAACTGGCGGCCATAACCGGCAGCAATAGCAAAGTCCTGGCTGGAATCTATAACCCGTATGTTTTCAAGTGGTATTATGCCACGGAATCGCTGCATTTCTGGGATCCAAAAAAACTTTACGTCAACAACTTCCTTGAAAATATTCCTGCCAACGCGCGGCTCTTTTGCGGCGTGGATCAAATTGAAGAACTGGAGGAGGTTCATCGCCGGCAGGGTGTGTTGTGGCCCATTCCCATTGACACGAGGGAGTTTGACGCCGCCACTCGCAAGCCGAAATGGGGCAAGATCGTTTCCGTGGGCCGCCTTTCGCCAATGAAGGAATACAACCTTTATATGATTGAGGTTGTAAAGGAATTGACGGACAGGGGACACGATGTTTCTTGGATGGTTTATGGGACAGGCGAATATGAAGCGCCGATGCGTGAGGCAATCAAGAAACACGGGCTGGAGCGGGCTATCACGCTGGCTGGCGCGGTGCCTTACAAATGTTTTTGGCAAGTGTTGGAAGACGCCTATGTCTTCGTGGGCATGGGCACTGCGAATCTCGAGGCGTCATTATTTAAGGTGCCAAATGTAACGGCTGTGGCGTATGACCGCGATGGTCTGACGTGGGGGCCGGTTCATCGGTTGCCGCAGGGAAGTCTTGGGCATGTGAGTTCTTCTCCGCCGACATTAAAAGTGGTGGATGAAATTGAGCGCATTCTGCGGCTGGATCCCTCCGACTACGCAGCGGAACAGGAATCAGTTTACAATCACGTGCAGGTTCATTCGATTGGGGCATCTATGGAGCGGTTCATTGAACTGGTTCGCGAAGCCACTCCCATCAAGCAGAAAAAATCCCTGTATTGCGCAAATTATCTGTTCTGGTTTTTGCGGAGGGCATTAAAAAGGAAAAGTGACGTTCCGGCGGGTCACCATCCAATGTCCATTCTCCACCCAGTTAAGCAAGTGTGATTTCTTGATTTCTAGTCATTTCTAGTGTAGAATTTCTCGTGATTTTTTCCATAAGGGACAAAATTTTTAAACCGCATTGACTTAAATTGGCCGCCAAACTGCTGCCTTATTCTTGATTTTATGGAAAATAATTCATTTGAAAGACGGGGGAGAACCCCTCTTTCTGCAAAGATGTCGCGTAAGTCACATTACCGATCCCATCCGGCTTGTTCTAAAGCGTTATGTGTGAAGTTAGTAATCACAATCTTTCTTTGTGCCGGATGTCTGTTCTCCACGGCGCAGGCAGCTCTCCCGGTGGTGGCGATTCATGACTCGGAATTGACCCGGGCGTTGGAAACCATGCCTGCCAGCATCAACACGCCCTCTGGGGCCGGAACAACCGGCAACGAATGGTGGCCGGCGAACTGGCATTATTTTGTCATGCCCGAATCAGTCAAGGAGGCCTTGCGCTCCGACGGCACCCCTTTCCAAGTTGTTGGCGACACAAACATCATCGCCGGAGATCTGCTTGATGCCGGTGGCCTGCCGAAATATCCCATAGTCATCAGCCTGGCTTCCGAAGCCATCAACGACGCTGAAATCGCGCAGTTCACCAACTACGTCGCCGCTGGCGGATTCTTGTTCGTTGGCTCCTCGGCTTTCACGCGCAACACTAACGGAACCACCCGGACTGATTTTGCTTTTGCCAATGCAATGGGGGTGCACATGGTCAACCCGGGTCTGACAAATTGGTTTGCAGACGAACTGCTCACAAAGACACTTGACCACCGTATTGTTAATCACATTCCAAACGGTCAACTGTGGTGGCTGATGCCCCTTTCCGCTGAAGACATCTCATGGGGACTTTCTCCAAGCCATCCGATCAACCACTTTCATTTAGCTTGGCAGGTGCAATCAATTGATGCCACGGTTATCGCCATTGCGGGGGATACAACGACCAATTATCCCTACCTCTTGGTGAAACCCTTTGGCAATGGATACTTCATCTACCACGCCGCGATGCAACCCTTGATCGGGCATGGTGGAAATGACTCCGGCATGTATGCCTATGGAATCTTCAGAAAAACCATTGAATGGGCCTTTCAATCCGCAAAAACAACTGTCCCCAAGCTTAGTCCTTGGCCCTATAAGTATGATGCAGCAGTGATGTTCCGTCATGACTTTGAAGCTTTCACTAATTTCATCAATACTACCGAGGCCTCCGCTCAATTTGAAAACTCGGTCAGCAACTCGTTTGGCGAGCGAGCCAAAGGAGATTACTACTTTTGCACCGGCACGCTGCGAACCAGATACGGTCCAATCGATATAACCAATGAAATTGCCAGCTTGAAACGCGCGATTACCAATTATGGCGCGACCATTGGTTCTCATAACGGCGGCCTGACAAACGCCCAAAACTTGTCTTTAGGCATCGATGATTATGACTATTGGCATTGGGGGCCGGATGAAGCTTTGGACATCACCAACCCTCCTCCGTCCGGCTATGCGAATGGCAAGGCATACGCGCAGACGTCAATTTCAAATTCATTTACAGATATTGAAGGATGGGGGCTGACGAATAACAGCGGCTTGCGCCAGTGGGTGTCACCCGCTTTTAATTCGACCCGGGAGGCATCCAAGCAGATACTGGCGCAATTGGGTGTTGCCACGGCAGGCGAGGAAAAACTTGGTCCGTTCCCGCATTGGACACTTTCGACACAAACTTCCGGCCTGCGGTATTCGTTTTTGAGTTTGCCTGTGAGCGACTGGTATGTGGGGTCGCTAGTCGGGCAAGCCGTCGAAGAACATACGCTGGCATCAGTTGATGCGTTGGTTGATTATTACTACGATTTGGGAGCCTTGATTAATCTTTACGGCCACAGCTCCTCCGCCGGCGGGCCAGGCATCCTGGGCGGTGGAGTCCTTACAACCCCCCAGCTTCAACAAGAATATGTCGTGCATAGCATGGCCAAACCCCGCGTGTGGTCGGCCAACGCCGATATTCTTTACGCCTGGTGGCTCAAGCGATCCACCGCGCAAATCACCCCCACCGCCACCCCCAATGGCAACCAACTTTTGACCACATTGGTCATCGCCGGAGCGAGCGACACCAACACTGCCGTGGAAGTTTTCATCCCAAGCACCAATTACACCGGCCTCCAAGTATTCACTAATGGCGTCCAGACTGGTTTGACGAGCTACCGCATCGTCGGCCAGACCATACGCATTCTCGTCGGCACCTCCGTGACCAACGCCCAAGTTTCTTACACCATCGTGCCTGTGGCGCAGAACGACGCCTACTTCGTCCAGCCCAGTAATACCCTTACCGTCGCCGCGCCGGGCGTGCTGGCCAACGATACTTCCGGCTGGGGCACAAACCTCACCGCCGTGCTCGTGACTGGCCCGACCAACGGCAGTCTGACTTTGAACAGCAACGGTGGCTTTACCTACACGCCCACGAACAACCCGACCCCGGTGACGGACACCTTTATTTACAAAACCGACGACGGGCAGACTAATTCCGCTGCCGCGACTGTGACCATCGCCATAATTAGCCCGCCGGTCATCACCAGCCAACCGGTCAGTCTGACGAACGCCGCCGGCACCAGCACCAGCTTTACCGTGGGCGCAACCAGCAGCGTCCCGGTCACCTACGCTTGGTTCAAGAACGCCACCAACCAACTGTCCGACGGTGGCAACGTGTCCGGCTCTGCCACTGCCACGCTGGCGATTAGCAGCGTGACCGGCGCCAATGCCGGCGCTTATACCGTCGTTGTCGCCAATCCCGTCGGCAGCGTGACCAGCGCGCCGCCCGCCACTTTGACCGTTACCGGGTCGGTTGACCCTAATCTTGCTGGCCCGCCCGTGGGCTATGTGCAGAACGGTGGCAGCACGGTGGAATTGAGCGTGGTTGCCACTGGCACCAGCCCGTTTACTTATCAGTGGAAATATAACGGACAGGCCATTTCCGGAGCCAACACGGACTGGGTCGTCCTTACCGGGGTTACAAACAGCGGCGGCACATACAGCGTTGTCGTCAGCAATTCGATTGGCAGCGTTACCGGCACAGTAGCCGTGCTCCAAACGATGGCCACAGGCGCAATTTTTAGTGATGGCTTCGTGCGCGGCACCGATCCCGGCCCGATTTCACCGTGGGTGGCGGCAGTGGGCGGCTGGACTGTCACCGGCCAGATGCTGACGACGACGGCTTTGACCGCCAACCTCGCCAATGCTTATGTGGACGGCACCAACTGGGGCGATTACAGCGTGGAGGCCAATGTTCGTTTTCCGGTTGCCGGGAGCGCCGGGGCCTACGGCGGCGGAATCGGCGGACACCTGAACCCCGTTACTGGGACACATTATGCAGCGTGGATTTATCCGGAAGGTTCGCCCGGCGGCTCTGCGGTGCTCAAGCTGGTCAAGTTTTTTGACTGGTCCAACTGGAGCGGCACGCCAATGCAATTGTCGCCCACCTCTCTGCCCAACGGTGTCGGCACCACCTGGCACACGTTGAACCTGACGTTCCACCTGAATGAACTCATCGTATATTGGGATGGCATCAAAGTGGCGGATGTGACGGACAACAATTTCAGCAGCCTGCCACCATATTGGAATGGAGGCATCACGGCGGATGTCTGGGCCAGTTCTGCGGCGCAGGCCATGATTGTCAGCAATGTAGTGGTGAGCGACTTTCCTGTGACCATCGTCAGCCAGCCGGTCGGCGTGGTGACCAATGCCGGCAGCACCGTCAACTTCAACGTGACGGCCAGTGGCGCGACACCATTGACCTATCAATGGCTGAAGAATAGCGTGGCATTGACCGACGGCGGCAATGTCACCGGTTCAACTACATCGAACCTGACGTTGGCAAATGTTTCCGGAACCGACGCAGCCAATTATCAGATCGTGGTGTCCAATGTTTTCGGTGCCGTGACCAGTTCCAACGCCACGCTCACCGTCAACACAGCAACAGCACCGGCGATCACGAACCCGCCGGCAAGCCTGTCAGTCGTGGTGAACAGCAACGCGACGTTCACAGTGGGCGCTTCTGGTGATGCGCCGCTGGTTTACCAATGGTTCTTCAACGGGACGAACGCGGTGGGTTTGAACACGAACGAGCTGGCGCTGGCGAACGTGCAGGGGACCAACGCCGGCGGCTACACGGTGGTGATCACGAACAGTTTTGGGTCGGTGACGAGCGCGGTGGCGACGTTGACGGTGAACTTCCCGCCGGCGATCACGAACCCGCCAGCAAGCCTGTCAGTCGTGTTGAACAGTAACGCGACCTTCACGGTGGGGGCTTCTGGCGACACGCCGCTGGTTTATCAATGGTTCTTCCAGGGCACCAATGCCGTGGGTTTGAACACGAACGTGCTGTCATTGGCGAACGTGCAGGGGACGAACGCCGGCGGCTACACGGTGGTGATCAC
>JAQTQB010000029.1 GCA_028712475.1 Verrucomicrobiales bacterium | reverse complement strand
GTTCATATAATACGAACATAAAATATGATAAAATGGCATTTCTTCATTGACGGACTGAATAAAATGGGCAATCCTGTTGCAAGTCACCCACGGCAAATGTTTATAAAATACAATCATGCGGGCGGCCACGGCGGGTGGCTGGCAGTGGTAATCCAGCGGAGCGAGTGTTTGCTTAAAGCGACAACGAAAAGAACGGCAACGGAAACCTGAACCCTAAAACCTGACAACCATGAAAATGAATCTTAAAAACCACCTGTCATCCATTGGTGGCGTCGTGCTGGGCTGCTTGCTGGCCTTGGGCGCCCACCAGGCGCAAGCCCAGACCTATTACACTAACGCCACTCCTGGCAACTGGAGCGACCCGGTCAATTGGGTGACGCAACCCCCGCTTGGTGGATCCCCGGACGCCGCCATCGTCTTCACCAACGCCACGGCCGGTGGCCTTTCTTACACCAATGATTGGTCATCCGGCGGCGCTTTCCTGCTCAATCAATTGGTGGGACCGGGCACCAACCTGAATTTGTATGCCCCGGACGGTTCCGCGCTGGTGTTCACCAGCACGGGCGGTGTCTTGCCGGCGATCACCGGGGCTGGGGGCGACGGCATGAGCATTTATGCGCCGGTCACCCTGGGGGCCAGTTTGACCCTGACCGGCGGCACTGCCAGCCTCTCCTTTTATAGCAACATCACGGAAAGCGCCCAGTCAAGTTTGACCATTGATAGAAGCGGTTCCTCCACTTACCTCTATGGTGCCAACAGCTACAGCGGCGGCACGACCAACCTTGGCACGGGCAATACTTTGTATGTGAACAACGGATCGCTCGGCAGCGGGCCGCTGTATTTGAACAATGGCGGCAGTCTTGTTCTGCGACCCGTGTTAGCCGGTGCCGTGAACCTCGCCAATCCCATCATTAGCATGACCAACTCGGGCACGGCTACGAAAATTCAGTTTAACCAGTCGATGAACATCAGCAGCTTCAACAATCTCACGCCGGTGGTCGGCGGGGCCATCACCAATTTGTTGCTGTTCGGCGGCGGAATCATGACCGCCACGATTACCAACGCCAATTATAATGGTGGCCTGACCGTGGGCCCCAGCGGCACCACCTTGGCCGCCACTTTGAATGTGGTGGGGGATTTTACCAACACGCTGGCTACCAGCATTCGTCCCACCAACACTCTGAACATCTCGGGGAACTATACCACGCTGGCCGGCGGCGGCAGCTTCAGCTGCGATGGCAACTTGAATCTCCTGTCGTCTGGCACCTTGGTGAATGGCGGCGGTTTCACCGTGGGCAATGCCGTTATTGGCGGCAATATGCATCTTCCCACGGCCAACATGGCTGGCACCTGGATTCAGACCGTCACCACAACCCCGAGTGTCTATACCAACGGCTTCCTGAACATCTCCGGCACCGCCAGTCTGCTCGGAGGGTTTTATGTTCGACTCGGCGGCACGGCCACGGTGTCCGGTAGCGTGACCAACTTTGGCAACATCAAGGTTCCGGGTGACACTACGGTGCCGGCATCACTTGTAGATCGAGGCGCCACGTTGACGGTTTATTCCAACGGCGTCATCTACATGACGGGTAACTTGGAGACCCGTTCCAACGGGCTTGTCCAGGTGGCGGGTAAGATCCTCAACGCCAGTTTACGCCCCAACGGTGGGACGATCCAATTGTCGGATGGCACGAATGCGGGCTTGCTGTCTCTCGGCGGAACTTACGCCGCAGCTCAATCTCCCACCAATACCTATGTCATTGGCGGGGCGCCGCTTCCGGGCACCTTTATGGTGAACGGCGTGAATGTGACTATTCCGACGAACATGACCCTCGGCGGCACGGCTCCCTACGCCGACAACCTGAAAGTGGTTAAGGTCGGCACTGGCAACCTTACTATCCAGAGTTCCAACAACACTTATACCGGTGGCACCATTGTCGAAGATAGTGGCAGTGCTTTCGCAATCGCGATGAGTGTTAGAAATAACCAGGCGCTGGGCAACGGTCCGCTGATCGTCGGCACGACCAACACCACAGGGTCCGCTTATCTCGGACTTAGTTTATATACCCAAACCGTCACCAGTCTGTCGGGCGGCAGCGGCCCCGCTGGCACCGACGGCGGCATCCCTTATGTCAACGGCGGCTCCCAAGTTTGCGCCATATATGGTGGTAATTTCGTCGGGAATAATGGGACCCTGATTGTCAACCAGACCAACAACACCACCTTTTACGGCCTGATTGAGGATCAAGCCCCGATTGGTAATTCGGGCGGGTCAACCAACATGACGCTCGGGACTGGGACGCCCGGGCAATATGGGGGCGTAGTGAACGTGATCAAGACCGGTTCCGGCAAGCTGACGCTGGCGGGGCAGAATCTTTACAGCGGTCAAACCACGGTCTCCAATGGCATCCTGGCGCTGGTTTATCCGACGCTGACGAACACGAGTTTTGCGATCAATGGCGGCAAGCTGGAATTGGATTATGCGGGTGGGGACATCACGCTGGCGTCGTCGCTGAAAATGAACGGGATCAGCCGGAGCGGCGGCATCTTCAGCGCGGCCACGGATCCGGCCTTTATCGCGGGGACCGGGAAACTGCAGGTGGCGGCCAATCCGTCCAACGCCCTTTTGTTCTCGCTGACGCTGACGCCGGCCGGCACACTGACGCCGGTTTTTGCGCCCGGCACCTTGAGCTATGTGGCGGCGAACAATCTCACCGACACGCCGACGGTGAAGGTGGTCAACGAGGATCTGACCGCGACCAACTGGCTGATTTACAACGGCGCGACGAACCAGTTGCTGTCGGGTGTGGCGAGCGCGCCGCTGACGCTGGCGGCGGGGGTGAATCCGGTCCTGGTGGAGGTGGTTTCGGGGGACGGAACGGTCACGAACACCTACACCGTGGACGTGACGACGGCGGGATCCGCCAGCACCAACGCATACCTGACCTCGCTGGTGCTGACACCGGCCGGGGTGCTGGCGCCGGTGTTTGGCTCGAATGTGTTCAGTTACACGTCGTCGGAACTCTACAGCAGCAACTTCACGGTGACGGTGATTGATGCGGACGTGACGGCGACCAACCATCTGATCTACAATAGCACGACCAACCTGCTGGCCTCGGGCGTGGCGAGTTCGGTTCTGGTGATGCCCGCGAATCCGGCGGTGACGAATGTGGTTGCCGTGCAGGTGACGGCCCAGGACGGGGTGACGGTGAAGACCTACACGGTGAACGTGACGCAGTTGCCGAGCCAGACGAGCCGGCCGGTGATAACGAACAGTGTGAGCAGCGGCGTGTTGACGCTGAACTGGCCCCTGGCCAACTTGGGTTACCGGTTGCTGCAGCAGACGAACCACTTGGACAAGGGCGTGAGCGGCAACACGAACGACTGGGGCACCGTGGCTGGCTCGACGGCGACGAACAAGGCCACCATTACCATCACGAACAGCGTCCGGAACGAGTATTACCGGTTGGTCTATCCGTAAAGCTTGGGCGGGTGGTTGAAATAAAGGCAGGGTGCCGGTTTTGGGTTGCCGGCATCCTGCCAGTTAAAATTTGAAATAACGAAATTATGAAAATTAAGAAAAGCCAGTCGGCCGGCCGGTGCCGGTGTGGAGCCTTCACCTTGATCGAACTTTTGGTGGTCATTGCCATCATCGCCATCCTGGCGGCGATGCTGCTGCCGGCGCTGGCCAAAGCCAAGAGCAAGGCGCTCCAAACAGCATGTGTCTCCAACTTTCGTCAGGTAAATACTGCCGTGGTTATGTTTGCCGGCGATCACGATGACTTTCTGCCACCGGGGGAAGGCGCCAATAAAGGTCTATCCACGATTCAGATTTCGGGTTATGGTTATAATCCGAATAGTGGCTGGACGCAAAATGGTGCATGGAATCAATTTTTGAGTTTCTACCTGTGGTCGTATCTGGCTTATCCCGACCCGACCACGCTTGCTGGCCAGCCGTTCTATACGGCGAAAGTCATGCTGTGTCCGGCGTATGCCAAGGTGGCTAACCAGGAGGCTGCGACGAACATGTATTCCTACTACTTGAGCGGCGCTCAAACCCATGACAACGGCTCGGGCACGGCCAGCCGGCTGAAGTTCATGCCCTTCGGTTTTGCGACATCCACTGGCGTTCCCTATGGTTTTCAGCCCGACAATCCGTTTGGCTGTGTGCCGCATAAGATGTCGGCCGTGGGGTCCGCCGGTCTTCCCATCTCCAGCATCTGGTATCTCGTGGACATTGATCGGATTGCTTTTCCGAATACGACCTTCACTCCCCAGATATTGGCGATGACGCCGGTGCATGGATCAACCCGCAATTACGTTTATTTTGACGGCCATGTGCAGTCAAGAAAAGTCCCCCAAGACGGGTTGAACGGGCTATGATTGGCCAGCCGGTTGTGTCGCGAGACTTTCCCGACCAGATGATTCACAAGCTGCCCGATTCGATGGGACTGGCCATGCGCTTTTGAAAGGCAGTCTAGCCATGTTACCTTGAATCTCCAAACTCGCCGTTGAAAATCAAAAAATCGCCGCGGCACCCCAAGTCAAAGCTGATGAAAACCAACGCTGCCCAACATTTGCTGCGCCTGACTCTGCTTCCTGCCGGGTTCCGTGGCTTAGCCCGGTGTGTCTGTCTGCTGTGCCTGACAGGAGTTGGCCTGGCGGCGCGGGGAGCCAATCTGACGTGGACGACGAATGTTGGGGGCATCTACGATGGTTCCGGGACGTGGAACCAGGGCGCGCCATCCGTCACGGGGGGCGGGGGGGCATGGTATGACGGGAGCAGCTACGGGGTGACGATGCAGGCGGGCGACAATGTGACCTTTGGCAACGGCTTGCAGGGGACGGGGGCGAGCGTCTATATCACCAACGGGGTGGCGACGCCGGGGAACATCGTTTTCCTGAACAATTCCAGCAGTGAAAAGTGGAATATCGGCACCAACGGATCGGGGGCGGGGAATGCCATCACGATGAACGGCGGGATCATCAGCAACAGTTGTGTGTCCGGTTCGACGGTGTATTTTTACGCGCCGGTGAACGGCTCCTTCAAGTTTGCGCGGGGGCCGGTCACAGTCACCACTTATTTTGGTGGGAACGGCAGCCAGACGGCGGCGAACACGATCACCATCCAGAGCGGGACCTTGACCATTGGGAATGGCAACCAGTATGGCGGGTTTGGGGCGGCGATCATCACCAACAACGGCGGCCTGACGATCAACCGGGCGGCTTACACCTTTCCGAAGGATTACATCACCTTTTCAAACACGATTTATGGGGCTGGCACGGTGCAATACAATTTGGGGAACATGCGGTTCTATATGCCGAGCAACCAATACAACACCGGGGCGGTGGTGTTTGGGCCGGCGAGCGGGTTCACGACCTGGAGCAACAGCGTGATCCAGTTGCAGGCGGACAATGCGCTGGCGGGCGCGGGGGCCTACCTGTCCTTTGCCAACAAAGTGGCGGGCGGGACGAACCGGCTGACGCTGGACTTGAACGGCTACGACCAGCAGTTGAGCTATTTGATCAGCGACACGAACGGGGTGAACGGGATGAACAACTCGGACGTCATCACCAACTCGGGCGGTGCCGCCAGCACGCTGACGCTGGCCGGCGCCAATCCGACGGTGCGAAGCTACAACGGCCTGATCGGGGGCAATATCAACCTGACGCTGACGGGCTGCGTGGAACTGTTCAGCAACAACCTGACCTACACCGGCATCACCACCCTCAACGGCGGCACGCTGGCGCTGGGCGGGAGCGGATCTATCAGCAATACGGCGCAGATCAACATCGGGGCAGGGGGTGTGTTGGACGTGTCGGGCATCCCGGCTTTTTCGTTGGGTAGCAGCACGGCGTTAAGCGCCAGCGGCACCAATACGGCGGCCATTATCAAAGGTGCCGCCGGGGGCACGGTCAACCTGGGCGCGCAGCCCATTACGCTGACCTATGACGGCGCGCATCCGGCGCTGACCATCGCGCAGGGGCAGTTGCTGTTGAACGGCAATGCGTTCACGGTGAACAGCGCCGCGCCGCTGGCCAGCGGCAGCTATGTGATCCTCACCAACGTCGGCGGCACGATCCTGACCAACAATCCCAACTATGCCGTCACCGGCACGGCCATCGGTTCGGCAGCGACGCTGGACTTCACCGCCAGCAGCGTGGTGTTGACGGTGGGAACGGATTTTCCGCCTACGATTCTGGTTCCGCCAGCCAGCCAGTATGTGCAGATCGGCAGCAATGCGACGTTCAGCGTGACGGCGGCGGGGACGCCGCCCTTGGGCTACCAGTGGCAGTTTAACGGCACGAATGTGGACGGAGCCACGGCGACCAATTATACGTTGACCGGGGTGACGACCAACAACATCGGCAGTTACACGGTGGTGGTGACGAATGCCTACGGCAGCGTGACTAGCAGCGTGGCGGCGCTGACGATCTGTCCGCTGGGACTGTATGTGGTCAACGGAACGCTCATGCATGCCGGCCAGCCCTTTCGGGGCATGGGCATGAACTATTTCGACTGCTTTTACCGCACCCTTCAAAACGGCACCAAGGGCCAGACCAACACCAGCTATCAGGCGGGCTTTAGCGTGCTGGCGTCCAAGAAGATTCCTTTTGTCCGGTTCGCGGCCTGCGGATTCTGGCCCAACAACATGAAATTGTATGTGACCAATCAGGCGCAATACTTTGCCCAGCTGGACGCCGTGGTGCGCTGCGCCGAGACCAACGGGGTCGGGCTGATTCCTTCGCTCTTTTTTGCTGACTTTTGCGTGCCGGATCTGGTGGGCGAATCGGTGAATCAATGGGGCAACACGAACAGCCTGACCATCGCCTTCATGCGCACCTATCTGACGAATGTCATCAGCCGTTACAGCAACTCGCCGGCGATCTGGGGCTGGGAGTTTGGCAATGAATATAATTCCTCCTGCGA
>JAQTQB010000019.1 GCA_028712475.1 Verrucomicrobiales bacterium | reverse complement strand
CGTTTGCAGGCGGCGGATGACCAAATCAGCCTCGCCGCTACGATCTAGTTTTGCTCGGGGTCTTGCCATCCGCCAACGCTAACAGAATGGCTCAACTTCTACCAGACTATTTGCGTAGTTGGTATTAGGGAACGCGCCGAGTATGTGGTCGTCAGCGAGACCAGCATGGCAGCGCATGGCGTATTCTTCGCTGACTGGCTCCAAAAATCCGGGGCCACACCGGTGGCCTCGACCAACGCCACGCTGAAAATTTCCGGCGGCGTGCAGTCGTGGCAGATCGTGCGGTTCAGTCCATGAGCCAGACATCTCTCCAGTCCGGCATGTGCGATTGCAACACACTTCCCGCTTATTTTGCTGGAACCGAACTGCGGGAACTTGGGTGGGACTCCCTGACGCCTGGATGCGCCTTCTCAAAGAGATAAATGTTCAGATCCACCCGGGCGACATCGTTGCTGGGATTAATCGTCAGGGCATGTCCCATCAAAGTCCCGGTGTTTTGCCAATAGCCCAACTGCTGGCGGGTCAACACAACACAAGCCAGTAAAATTATCAAAGCTCCAACCGTGGCCAGCGAGCGCCGGGCTTTTTGCGAAACCAAAGCGCCGAGCAATTCCATGATTCCCCAGACGGCCATGACGTAAAAACCAATCGCGGGCAGATACGTGTAACGATCGGCGATGGACAGGCGGGCAAGCTGCAGCAGTCCGCTGACCGGCAGCAGCATGATCACAAACCATAGCCAGCCCACGGCGAGCCAGGGCTGGCGTCGCAGGTTGACAAAAGCAAGAATGGAAATGCCGGACAAAACTCCCGACGCCAGAAAAAATTCCCCGGTCGAAACGTGGTTGGAACGCAGGTAAAGAAAGGAAAGGTTTTGCGGCCACAACAATTTTTCAACGTATTCCCAATAACCGACAACGACGCCCGCCAGACGCGGACCCAAAGGGGAATCTGCGGAAACCCAGCCGCCGCCCGCCCTTTGCGCAAAGAGCGTGATGATGCCGACGATGATGGAAAACAAAAAAAACGGCAGCTTTTCGAGCAGCACCTTTGAAAGTTGCGGGCTGAAGATTGCAGTCTTTTTTACCGGCGTTCCAGGGTTTGCAGCGTTCAACTGAAAGTCTTTGATTCTTTGCAGCGGCCAGAAATCAATCAACAGCAGAACAAACGGGACGGTCACCAACATGGGCTTGGCGAGCAGCCCCAAAACAAAGCAGGCCAGCGAAAGCTTGTAAAAAATTGAACGACGGTTTGCCGGAGAACCTTTTGTCGGCATTGGTGAAATGTCGCCCGCAACCGGTCTTGAAATCTGATTTTTCACATGCAGCACATACCACCAGAGCGTCAGCATGAAGAAAAGGCCGCTCAAGACGTCCTTGCGTTCCGCAATCCACGCGACGGATTCGACCCGCAACGGATGCAGCGCAAACAGGGCCGCCACAAAAACGCTCCGGCCCAATTTGCCCGTCATGGCATTCAACAGGAGCAGCAGCAAAACTGCATTGGCGCAATGGAAGATCACATTCACCAGATGATGCGCCCCCGCGTGCAGCCCGAACAACTGGCAGTCGAGCATGTGCGAAAGCCAGGTCAGCGGATGCCAGTTGGATTCATGCTGGTCCACGAATGACCAGACCAGACCCCACCAGCTCAAGCCGCCGCGCACCACCGGGTTGTTGAAAACGTAACCATCATCGTCGTAATCAATAAAAGCGTAATGATTGACCGGCCAGTAAACTGCCAGAGTGGCCAAGCCCAGCACCAGGCACGCATACCAGGTTCGACGGTTGGATTGAACTCCCATCACAGTTGAATACTGGAACATTGACGATAATTTCCAAGATGTTTCGGGCGCATATCCGCAGATGTTTGATGTTCTCGTTTAACCCGCCTCACGGCACCGCGATCAAATAAATCTGGCCGTCCTGTGTGAGGGCGTAAACCTCGCCGTCCAGATCTTCCGCGAAACTGGTGATGTTTTTCTTTTGATCCAGCAACATGCCGTGCGCGGTCACTTTGTGCGCATCGCGGTCATAGCGGAATCCCCAGATGGTGCCGAGGTTGTAATCGCCGTAAACATAAACACCTTCCAGGGCAGGGAATTTCTTGCCGCGATAAACGTAGCCGCCGATCACGCAAAGGCCGGGACTGTGGTCGGGGAACAACCCCTGCGGCGCAAGGTTTGGGCGATGCGGATATTCCATGACGGGGTCAACATATTGCGCACTGGCGGGGCCGGGTTTGAAGTTGCGCGCGCCTTCGCGAACGCACCAGCCGTAGTCGCCGCCCTTGGTGACGAGGTCAATCTCCTCCCATAAATCCTGTCCGACATCCCCCACCCAAAGGTCGCCGGTCTTGGAATCCCAGCTGTAACGCCACGGATTGCGCAGGCCGTAGGCGAAGATTTCATGGCGCGCGCCGTTGCCGCCAAAATCCGGCTCCTTCACAAACGGGTTGTCGCGCGGGATGCCGTAGGCCAGATCGCGTTTGCGGGCGCCGTTGCCGGCCGTGGCGCGGGTGTTCACGTCAATGCGCAGCATTTTGGCCAGAAGCGTGGAAGTGCTTTGGCCGCTGCCATAGGGATCGCACATGCTGCCGCCGTCACCCAGGCCGATATAAAGATAACCGTCCGGCCCGAAACTGATCTGCCCGCCCTTGTGATTGCTGAACGGCTGCGGCACTTCGAGCAGGATGCGTTCGGATTTGAGGTCGGCTTTATCCGGGTCGGCGGCGGAGATTTTAAATTCGCTGATGACGCTGCGGAAGGGGAAGTTCAACGGCCTGGAGTTCTGGCTGCCGGGATTCTTCTGGTTGTAATAAACATAGAAAAGCCCGTTGGTCGTGAAGCCGGGGTGAAAGGCGATGCTTAACAGGCCGTCTTCATTGTTAAAATTCGGCTGGCGGTCTTCGATGTTGAAAAATTCCTTTGCGTCGCCGCCGCCGGAATTTTTTTTGACAACGAGAATCTTACCCGCCTGTCCGACGACAAAATACCGGCCTGAACCGTCTGGCGGCTGGCTCATCCAGACCGGGCGTTCAATTTTCAGACTGGGAAAAACGGGGTGCAGCTCGATCTTCGGCAGCGACTGGGCAATGGCGGTCATCGCAAGCAGGCAGATTAATTGCGCGAAAAGAAATGAGCGGTTTTTCATGGCGCGGAAGCAAAACGGAATCCCAAAACAAAGTAAAGCGCGCGTTGCACCATCACGCGTTGAGGATGTTTCCGATGGCGGCGCGGACTTCGTCGAAACTGAAGGGCTTGGCGAGACAGGGGCGTTTTTCCTGTTCGAGAAATTCGCGCATCTGCCCGTTGACGACGTCGCCGCTGAAAAAAACCACGCGCTGGCAAAGTCCGGGGTTTATTGCGCGCAGCCTTTCATAAATCTGGCGGCCATTGAGTCCGGGCATTTTCCAGTCGCAAAAAGTGACGTCGTAACGGTTTTCCCGCAGTTGAAGCAGGGCCTTTTCACCGTCGGACACGGTGTCCACGCTGAAGCCGTTTTGTGCCAGCCCTTCGCGCAACATCTGCAAAATGGCCTCTTCATCATCAATGACGAGAATCCTTTTTCCAGCCCCCTCGTCCGTGTCCTGCCGTTTCGTTTCGGTGGCAGGCAAGGCCTCGACCGTTTCGCCTGCAAGATGAAAAACCGGCAGCTCGATGGTGAATTTTGCTCCGTCGCCTGGACGGCTGGAGGGCGTGATGTTGCCACCGTGTTCCTTGATGATGCCGTAACAAAGGCTCAAGCCCAGCCCGGTGCCCTGCCCGACTTTTTTGGTGGTGAAGAACGGGTCAAAAATGCGGAGCAGATTTTCCTCCGAGATTCCGGGGCCGTTGTCGTGAATGATGATGCGGACATTTTCACCAGATGTCTCGGTGATGATTTTGATCCGTCCGCCCGACGGGTGGTTTTCCATGGCTTGACGGGCGTTGTTTATGACGTTGAGCAATACCTGCTGGATCTGGTGGCCGTCGGCCAGCACCACTGGCAGGGCCGCATCCATCTGCGTGACGACCTCGATGTTGCTGGTGCGAAGCTGGTAGTTGAGCATCTCCAAAACCGCCTCGACCATTGTATTTACGGACATCGGCTTGCGCTCGGGCTGGTGGCGGCGCGCAAAGCTCAAGAGCGCCTGGACGATTTTCTGGCAGCGCTGCGCCGATTTGTAAATCATGTCAAGGTAACGCCGGTTCTTGGTGTCCACGTCGTTGTCCTTGAGCATTTCCGAAAAGCCCACGACAGCCGCCAGCGGATTGTTCAGCTCATGCGCCACGCCCGCGACGAATTCCCCGACCGCCGACAACTTCTCGCTCTGGATCAATTGTCCCTGCGTGCTCTTGAGCGTCTGAACGGTTTGTTCCAGTTGCGCCCGCGACTGCTCGAGGTTCCCGGTCATCTGGTTGAACACCGTGGCCAGTTCGCCACACTCGTCATTGGCGCGCACCGGCACGCGCCGGGTGAAATCACCACGCCCGACGGCCTCCACACTGTCGCGCAATTCGCGCAATGGCTCGGTGGCCTTCCGCACCAAAAACCAGACCACCCCCAAACTGACCAGCATCGCAACCAGACTGACGGTCAGCAGCCAGACCCGCGTTGTCGCCAATGCCTGCAACTGTTTTTCGTAGGAACTGAATAGCAGATAACCCAAAGTCGTGTCGCCTTTGAGCGAAGGAAAATTTCCGCCGGAGCAAAAATAATGTTCATTGCCGATGAATATCCGCTGGATCGCCAGCGTGGCATTGGCCGGGTCGGCCTGGGCGGTGAGTTGCTTGAACCGGCCGGCCAGATGTTCGGTCGGCTCATTCCCCGCCAGCGTGGAGGCGACGACTTGATCGCCCGCAATCAACACCGTCAGCCCGCTCGCGCACAAGCTGAATTCCTGCGCCGACTGCCAGTGCATTTCCTCGCCAAAGGTCAGCGCCCCCAGAACTCCGTCCGACTTTTTTGGATAATAAACCGGTATTGAAATCACGTTGTAGAGCTTGTCACCAACGCGAACGGTGTCGGGCTGCGGATTGCCCTGCAAAGCGTGGCGCACCGCCAGATCACTGCCGGCCATGATGTCGCGGGCCGAAACCGAGGTGTCGCGCTGCCGGATCATCGGGTCGGAAATATCCGCCGGGCGGGCATCGTTCCTGGTGAAAAACACAAACTCCACGCCCTCCTCCGACAATTTTTCGTCTTCGACCATGCGGGCAAGCGAATCGCGGACGGTGGGCGGATCAAAAGGATCGTTCATGAACGCCGCCCGGTATTTGGGTTCGTTGGCCAGAATCTTGAAACAGAGCCGGAGCTTGTCCTGATGCATGGTCAGGGAATGGAGAAACCGCAGCCTGGCCGCCTTCAACTCGCTTCGTCCGTTGTCCACGGTCTGCTGCTGGAAGCGCAGGTTGACAACCATGACCGTCACTGCCAGCAGCAACACCATGACGATGATGACCGGTATGAGCACCTTGGCCCGGAAGTTGACATCCATCAATTGGCGTAGTCTGATCATGGCCGGTCAGTATTTGGGAAGGTTTTTCACTTTTAACACGAAGTCAGCCTTAACTCCGCCATTCGCCGGCACAATGATTTCGCGCTCGTCCGCCGGCAGCCGTTCATGCCACGCCTTGAGCTTGTAAATGCCGGGCGGAACATTGCTGATCGCGTAACGTCCGTTTCCATCCGTGGAGGCAAAATACGGATTATCCAGCACCAGAACGACACAGTGCATGTTCGCGTGAATGGAACAAAACACATCCACGCGGCCCGGCTGGTTAAAGGTCACGCGCTTCTCGGGCGGGTTGCCCTTGTAGAGATCAAGGTCGAACAGCTTGGCATCCGACATCGAAAACACGTTGTGGCAAATGGTGTCGTTGTTCGGCCATTCGACCGTTGTGCCAACCATGATCGGCAGCACATGCGGGGAAAAAATCGCATCCTTTTGCGCGACCTTCGTCGTCGCCACCTGGGCCATGTTGGTGGACGCCATGTTGTTCGTCCCCACTTTGCCTTCAATGAACACGGTGAAATCATGCATCGCCGCATAATCCACCCGCTCCACGAACTTATACTTGCGGCTGGCATACGCGCCGTCCGGCGATGAGCCGTCATCCGCCCCCATCCGGCTTTCTGCGCGCACCATGCCGGTGATCGTTCCTGCGGGAACGACCCGGCACGTCAAAATCAAAACCGCCGCATATAAAAATAATTTCATGATCAAAATTTGAAAGCCACCTCGGTGCCGAAGAAATTTTCTTCGTTCCGCGAGCCGCCGCCCACATCCGTGCCGCCCTCGAACGCGTATTCCGTCTTGAGCACCAGCCGGTCGCAGAACCGGCAACCCAGCCCGACGCTCCACCGCCACAACTCCGTCGTCAGCGGACCGTTAAAATACTCGTCAAAATTGCCGCTGCCGACGATGGGGACGCCGTTGTGGGCAAAGACTTCGCTGAACCGCGTCGCCGCATAAAATTTGCGCGGCAGGTTCTGCACCACCTCGATGGAATAATAATAGACATCGCGCGTGTTGCTCGCCGACGGGTCGTTGTCGTCGTAATGCACATAACCGCCGAACGCGCTCACATGGCCGCCGGCCCAGCGCGCCGTCAGGTCGCCCTCCACCAGGTTAGCGTAAAATTGTGTGGTGTTGGTCGAGCCGATGGAACGGAACCAGCCGTTGCCGAACCACTCCGCCGAGATGTATTCGTCCTGCACATCCACATTGCCCGTGGTCATTCCGCTCACGCTGAAATGCCAGCGGCGGTTCGGGTCAAAGCTGATCCGGCCGGCCACGGATTTATCCCCCGTGAAATCCTGCACCCCGTTGCCGCCGCCGTTCTGCACCGCGACCACATAGCTGAATTTCCCCAGCGTGCCGTAGATCTCCACGCCCGGATCCACCGCCCACAAATCCGCCACCGAATGCAAGATCAACGGATTATCAATGGCGTTGCGCGTGAGATATTCCTCGCCGAACGGCACTTCGATCCGCCCGGCGCGCACGTTGAACTGCCCGTCTTTCCCCCACAATTTCGACACGTCTTCAAAATCCAGATAAAGCTGGCCGAGTTGCGTATACAAGTCCGTGTTCTCGCGCGTCGCCAGATTGATCTCGCCGTAAAAATAAACATCCTCCCAGACCGGCGCGTCCAGAAACACCCGCGCCTCGTCCACGCGAAATTCCGAATTGGGCGCGAAGCCTTCCGAACCCGTGTCGAAAAAGGCGATGCCGCCTTCGGCACCCAGATTCACTTTGCCGAAATTAAGCCCGCCCTTGGTCGGGGTGGAGTTGTCGGAGGCAGAATTATCGCGCTCCGAGTTCGCCGCCTCCAAGCCCTGGACTTTCTGTGTGAGCGCGTCGAGCGCCCTGCCTTGTTTCTGCAATTGCTGCTGCAAAAGCGCGTTTTGCTCCCGCAGCAAGCGCACCTGCTCCGTCAGATTCGTGTCCTCCGCCCGAGCGGTCAGGGCATCGGAAAACAACAGTCCAGCCGCAGCGACGCACGGCCAGAACAGGTTGAAATGCTTGTAATCCACTCCGCTTCAATAGCAAGCGATATGCCTAATGCGTTCCATTTTTCCCCGGCTTTCGCGTGGTTTTTCCGCCGTTTTAGATGGAATTAAAATGAAATCGCGCCTGCCGCCGCTTGTGCTATCATATCACGCACCAGAATTTGAAAGCACTTGTCTCAATATCAAACAAACGGACGGAACGCGTCTTCCTCGTCGGCGTCGAACTCAAGTCGCGCACAAACGGCGACACGCACGAGTCGCTCGCAGAACTTTCCGAACTGGCCACCACCGCCGGCGGCGATGTGATCGAGCAGGGCACGCAAAAAATGGTCTCACTCAACGCCGCCACGTTCATCGGCAAGGGCAAGGCCGGCGAATGGGGCGATTACTGCCAGCGCAACGACGTGGACACGGTCATATTCGACGACGAGCTTTCACCCGCGCAAAGCCGCAACCTTGAAAAAATCTTCAACTGCAAAATCCTCGACCGCACGTCGCTGATTCTCGACATCTTCGCGCAGCGCGCCCGCACGAAGGAAGGCAAGATCCAGATCGAACTCGCACAGTTGCAGCATCTGCTGCCGCGCCTCACCAAATACTGGGGCCATTTGTCGCGGCAAAAAGGCGGCATCGGGATGCGCGGCGACGGCGAAACGCAGTTGGAGACCGACCGCCGCCGGGTGCTGGATCGCATCGCCAAAATTTCGCGCGAACTCGAAATTGTCCGCCAGCAGCGCTCCACCCAGCGCGTCGGGCGCCAGCGCAGCAACTGGCCGCTCGCCTCCATCGTCGGCTACACCAACGCCGGAAAATCCACGCTGCTCAACGCGCTCACCGGCTCGGAAGTTTTCGCGGAGGACAAGTTGTTCGCCACGCTCGACCCGACGACGCGGCGGCTGAAATTGCCGACGAACCAAAACGTGTTGCTCACCGACACCGTGGGATTCATCAAAAAACTGCCGCACGGACTCGTCGAGGCGTTCAAGGCCACGCTCGAAGAAGTCGTGCAGGCCGACCTGCTGCTGCACGTCGTGGACATCAGCCACCCGCAGGCCGAGGAGCAGATTGACGCCGTGAACACCGTGCTGGCAGAAATCGGCGCGGCGGAAAAACCGGTGCTGATGGTGTTCAACAAGATTGACCAGCTAAATGGCGGCGGTGCAATGAACCGGCTGCGCGAAAAACATCCCAACGCCGTTGCGATTTCAGCGAAGACGGGCGAGGGCATTGCGCCGCTGCTGGCGGAACTCGGCACGCAGCTCCGGCCCGTCCGCGAGTTTCTGGATTTACGCGTGCCGCAGGAAAAGGCCGCGGTCATTGCGCGCATTCACGCCGTAGGCCAGGTGGTTTCGAGCCGCTACACCGGCAAGACCGCGCGTTTCAAGGTGCGGATTCCGCCGCATCTGCACGCCGAGTTCGCGGCGTTCATCGTGCCGGAATAATTTTCAGGAGCTTTTCAGGACAAGGACATTCTGTTGGATTCGTTATTTGACCTTGCCTTGGGCATCGCCTAAACTCGCGTTCCTTTTCAATATGAAAATTGTTGTTTGTGATCCGATTTCGCCGAAGGGCATTGCGCTATTGCAGCAACGGCCTGAATTCAACGTCGTCGTGCTGCCGAAACGCCTGCCCGAGGCGGAACTGCTGCCCATCGTGGCGGACGCCGTCGCGCTGGTCGTGCGTTCTGAAACCAAAGTAACCGCCAAAGTCATTGAGGCCGCCAGGCAATTGCGCGTCGTCGGCCGCGCTGGTGTCGGCGTGGACAACGTGGACATCGAGGCCGCCACGCAGCACGGCACGGTGGTGATGAACACGCCCGGCGGCAACACGGTAACGACGGCGGAACTGACTTTCACCATGCTGCTCTCGCTCGCCCGCAAGGTGCCGCAGGCGCACGCGACGATGGTTGGCGGCAAGTGGGATCGCAAATTATTCCAGGGCGTCGAGCTGCAAGGCAAAACGCTCGGTGTGCTGGGCATGGGCCGCATCGGCACGGAAGTCGCCAAACGCGCGATGGCGTTCGGCATGAGGGTCGTGGCTTACGATCCGTATCTCACCGAGGAACGCGCCAAAGCCATCGGCGCGGAGTTTGCCGCGAGCCTGGATGACGTCTATCTCACGGCCGATTTCATCACCGTCCACATGCCGGTGACGAAGGAAACCAAGGAAATGCTCAATGCCACCGCGTTCGCCAAGATGAAACCTGGTGTGAAGATCGTGAACTGCGCGCGTGGCGAAATCATCTCGGAAGCGGATCTGATCGCCGCGCTGGAATCGGGCAAGGTTGCCGGAGCCGCGCTGGACGTTTTTGCCGTTGAACCGCTGCCCGCCGACCATCCGTATCGCAAGCAGGCCAATTTGATTTTGACGCCGCATCTCGGCGCCAGCACCGAAGAAGCGCAGGAAAAATGCGGGATTGAAGTCGCCGAAGTCATCGCGGGCTATCTGCTCACGGGCGAAGTCCGCAACGCGGTGAACCTGCCGTATCTCGACGCGAAGACCTACGAACAGGTGAAGCCGTATCTGCCGCTGGGCGAGGCGCTTGGCAAACTGCTCGCGCAGCTCACGCCGTCGAGCGCCGACCGCATTTATATTACGTTTGGCGGCAATGCGCGTTTGTTGCCGAACACTGATCCGGTGACGCGCGCGGTGTTGCGGGGTTTTCTGGCCAGCAGCAATTTGAAGGACGTGAACAACGTGAACGTCCGCTCGGCGGCGGCGAGCATCGGCATCACTGTCGAGGAAAAAAAATCCGACGAGCCGGTCACGTTCAACGAATGGATACACGTCCAGCTTTTCAGCGGCGCGAAAAAGCTGATTTCGGCGGGCGGCACGTTCTTCGGTTCGCCGAATAATCCGCGCATCGTGCGGCTGTTCAGCCAGTCGGTGGAGATTCCCGTCACCGGCACGTTGCTGCTGTTGAACAACACGGACAAGCCGGGCATCGTCGGTCATCTGGGCACGCTGCTGGCGAAACACAAGGTCAACATCGCAAGCATGAGCTTGAGCCGCGACACGGTGGGCGGACTGGCGTTGACGGTGTTGAGCCTGGACAGCGTGCCGTCGCCAGCCGTGCTGGAAGAGCTGCAAAAAGACGCTGACATCAGCAATGTGAAAGTGGTAAAATTATAAATTATTGAACTGAATTGAATCCAAACCAATCGAACCAAAACATGAAAACCAAAATGAAGCTGATTTTTTCCATGACACTCGGTGCCGCCATGATTGTGTTGCCATCCGCCAATGCGGCCACGGCTCCCGCCGCCACCACCACCAACGCGAAGCCTGTCAACGCAATGACGGCGTTGTTCGGTGATCCGGCGATCGCCAAAGGCAAGGGTTTTGAAATCAAGCAGAGCGAACTGGACGAAGTCGTGACCGGCATGAAATCCGCCGCCGCCGCCCATAACGAAACGATCCCGGCGGAACAGATGGCCGCCATCAAGGCCCAGATGCTGAACCGGTTGATCCAGATCCAGCTTTTGCTCCAGAAATCAACAGACGCGGACAAGGCCGAAGGCAAGAAAAAAGCCGACGCACAACTGGCCATGTTGCTGACGCGCGCCGGTTCGCAGGAGGCCTTTGATCGTCAGTTGAAAGCCGTCGGCATGAACATGGAAGTGTTGCGCAGCAAAATCACGCAGGAAGCCACTGCGACAGCGACGTTGACCCGCGAATTGGGAATTGCCGTGACGGATGCCGAGGTCAAGCAATACTACGACACGCATCCGGCAGATTTTGAGCAGCCGGAATCCGCACGCGCCCAGCACATCCTGTTGTTGACGATCAATCCCGCCACGCGCACCCCGCTGTCGGACGATCAGATCAAAGCCAAGCGCCAGCAGATTGACGACATCCTCAAACAGATTCGCGCCGGCACGAACTTTACCGCACTGGCCATGCAATATTCTGAAGACCCCGGCTCGAAGGAAAAAGGCGGCGAACTGCCGTCGTTCAGCCACGGCGACATGGTTCCGGAATTTGAAACCGCCGCTTTTGCGTTGAAAACCAATGGCGTCAGCGATGTCGTCACCACCGCCTACGGCTACCACGTCATCAAATTGCTGGGGAAAACACCGGCCAAGAAGCTGGTGTTGACGGACAAGGTGCCACAATCCGACCTGACCATCGCCGACAAGATCAAAGAATTCCTGACGCAGCAGAAAACCCAGAAACTCGCCCCGGCTTATCTGGAAAACTTGAAGAAAACAGGGAATGTTGAAATCCTGGACGCCGATTTGAAAGCGGCCATTGCGGCACTGCCTGCCGCCACCAACGCCCCGGCGGCTACGCCGTAAGGCACTGGCGTAAGGCAGGGTGAGGCTTGCCAAATTACATCAGCCACGTCATTTTTGACTAGTTATGAAATTCAAGATTGGAATCATCGTTCTGGCCACGGTCAGTGTCGGATTGCTTGTCGCCCTGTTCGCCACCAAAAAGGCGGCGGACGACCGGCGCACGCATGACACCGCCGCCATCCTGGATTTTTCCAACCAGCTGGTCACGGCCAACCTCGATCTTACTGACGTGCGCCAGGTCAATATCATGCTGACGAATGACCTTTCCGCCCTGCAACAGACGGTGGCGGCGCTTTCCAACAATCTGGCGGCAGCCTCCACCGCGCTCTCGACCACGAAAGATTCGCTGCAAAACGCCGAGGGTCAGATTGCGAACCTGAACGGCCGCATCACCGATCTGGAGGCGCAGAACAAGGCTCTGGATGAACGCGCCACCGAACTCACCAACCGGCTTGCCGAGCTTGATGCGCTGATCGCCAGCACACAGCTTAAACTCGCAAGTTCCGAGTCCGACAATGCCTTTCTTACGGCTGAATTACAGAAGCAACTGGCGCAAAAAGCCGAACTGGAACGCAAGTTCAACGACCTCAATGCGGTCCGCGCGCAGGTGAAAAAATTGCGCGACGAACTTTTCGTCGCCCGCCGCCTCCAATGGATGGCCAACGGCGCCAATCCCAGCACGCCGCCGAAAGGCGCGGAACTCCTGATGCAGCGCAGTTCGGTCAGCGTCAACCCGGCCAGCGCCGCCGCCGCCAAGGCCGCGACCAGCACCGCCGCCACGCCGGCCAGACCCGCATCGCCCTACGACCTGAATGTCGAGGTCGGCTCGGACGGCTCGGTTCACGTCATTCCGGCGGCGACCAACAACGCGGCTCATTGACGCGCGGTTTCGCGGAAATATTTTCCGTTCATATTTCATGCCGACCTACGAATACGCCTGCAAAAAATGCGGCCACGAGTTTGAAGTTCTCCAGTCCATGTCCGCCCCGCCGCTGCTGACCTGCTCCAAGGAAGTTTGCGCGCAGAAAAAATGGGGGCGTGGCAAGGTCACAAAGAAAATCAGCGCGGGTGCCGGGCTGCTTTTCAAAGGCAGCGGCTTTTATATCACCGACTACCGCAGCGAAGGCTACAAAAAATCCGCGAAGACCGATGCCTTGCCCGCCAAGGCTTCCGGTGGCGATGTCAAACCGGCCGCAGCTCCGGCCAGTCCCGCCGCTAAACCGGATAAAAAATGAAACGTCCCACGGATCGCGGGCTTATCAAATCGTTGCGACGATTCAGCAGCCAGGCAATTCAGCGGTTTTCAATCATCGTGGCCGTCTCCGGCATTTTCTGCGGCCAGGCTGGTGCGCAAATTTCTCCGCCGGATAAAAATTCCGCGCGCAGCATTTCCGGGCAGTTCATCGTCAGCCGTCCGGATCAACCTTCGCTGCTGAATGTCCCGCCGCGCATCGCCGCCGGCACCAATCTCGTCCGTCTCGAACCGGCTTTGCTCGCCGTTTCCGCCGAGCGCATCAAGGAACTGCTCTGGCACAAGCTCGAGATCAAGGGCCAGTGGCGCGGGCAGATTTATCTCGTGCTGCACCGGGCGCAGTCGCCGGATGAAGGCGTCACCATCCTTTCCCAGCCCTCCACCGGCGGCTGGAACTACCGGGTGGAACTGCCCGACGTTCTGTCGCAAACCCGTTTCGCCCGGGCGCTGACCGGCGTGCTGCTCCTGGAATTTGCCAACCGCAACGCGCAATCCCGTTCCACCGAGATTCCAGCGTGGCTCGCCGATGGATTGTCACAGCAATTGCTCGCCACCGGTTCGCCGGAATTTCTGCTGTCGTCGCCGGATAAAATCGTGAACGGCCTGCCGGTCACGCGCCTGGAAAAGACCCGGCACGGCATGGATTCGCTAGCCGGGGCGCGGCAGGTTTTGAAAAATCACCCGGCGCTGACGTTCGAGGAATTGAGCTGGCCGTCCGGCGCGCAACTGGACGGCGACGACGACGGCGTGTATCGCGCCAGCGCGCAGTTGTTCGTCAGCGAAGTGTTGAAATTGAAAAACGGCCCGGCCCGTCTGCGCGCCATGCTTGAATCCCTGCCGCAATTTTACAACGGGCAGGTGGCCTTTCAGTCGGCGTTCCGCGAGGATTTTCCGAGTCCGCTGGATCTGGAAAAATGGTGGGCGTTGCAGGTGGTGAACTTTGCCGCCCGCGATCCGGGGCCGGGCTGGACGCTGGCGGTCAGCCGCATAAAGCTCGACGAAATTTTGCGCGTGCCGGTGGCGGTCCGCACAACGTCAAACAGCCTGCCGACACGCTCTGAAATTTCCCTGCAGGCCGTCATCCGCAATCTGGAGCCGGCACGCCAGACCGCGATTCTTCAGACCAAGCTGCGCGACCTCGACCTTGCACAACTCCGCGTAGCCCGGCCCTATGCGGTTTTGACCGCAGAATATCGCCGTGCCATTGGCAGTTATCTGGGCCAGCGTCCGGCCGGCGCGCCCGCCCCGTCCTGGGCGACACGCATTTATCGTTCGCTGCGAAAGCCCAGCGCAGCCAGCACGATAAAAAAACTGGACGAGCTAGACGCCCGGCGGCGGAATATTGATACCGCAGCCCAGCCTGAAAAATCCGTGCAGCCGGTCATAAACCATTAAAGTTTAAGTGAACGCAACCGTCTGCCGGCGGTCAACTTGACAGGACCCGATTCAAACTTATAGTCGCTATTGAAAATGAAAGACAAGGATTTATCCGAAAGCAGCGACGAGCCGCCCGCAGGCAGTTCGTCTCAATCCCTGAAACAATTCCATTCCGCCGGGCGCGGCTTCTGGCGCGACGTTTCTGATGCCGACTGGAACGACTGGCGCTGGCAGCTCAAACATCGCATCACCAACGCCGAGCAGTTGCAACGGCTGATGCCCACGCTCACGCCGGAGGAATTTGCCGGGGCGAAACTGGCGAACACCAAGCTCGCGCTCGCCATCACGCCGTATTTTTTCAACCTGATTGATCCGGCGGATGAAAATTGTCCGATCCGGCTGCAAGTCATTCCAAAAGTCGCCGAGACCCACACCGCCTCGTGGGAAATGAGAGATCCGTGCGGCGAAGATTCGCATTCGCCCGTGCCGGGACTGGTGCACCGCTATCCCGACCGCGTTTTATTTTTGGTCACCGACCGTTGCGCCGCGTATTGCCGCTACTGCACGCGCTCGCGGCTTGTGAGCAACGCGACCGGTTATGATTTCCATCCGGAATTCGACAAGCAGATCGCCTACATCGCCGCGCATCCCGAAATCCGCGACGTGCTGTTGAGCGGCGGCGATCCGCTGCTGTTGAGCGACGAGAAACTGGAAAACTTGTTGAGCCGCCTGCGCGCGATTCCGCACGTTGAATTTCTCCGCATCGGCTCGCGCATCCCGACGTTTCTGCCGCAACGCATCACGCCGGAACTGTGCGCGATGCTGAAGAAGTTTCATCCGCTTTTCATGAGCATCCACTCGAATCATCCGCGCGAACTGACGACCGAGGTGCGCGATGCGATGGGCCGGCTGGCCGACGCCGGCATTCCGCTCGGCAACCAAAGTGTTTTGCTCAAGCACGTCAACGACAACGCGGAGGTGATGAAGGCGCACATGCAGAAGCTGCTCATGTGCCGCGTGAAGCCGTATTACATCTACCAGTGCGATTTGATTTCCGGCTCCGCGCACCTGCGCGCCAGCGTGCGCAAGGGGATTGAGATCATGCAACAGTTGCGCGGGCACACGACCGGCTACGCCGTGCCGCAATACGTCATTGATGCGCCCGGCGGCGGCGGCAAGGTTCCGATAAATCCCGAATACGTCTTGAGCCACAACGCCGACCGCGTGGTCATCCGCAACTTCGAGGGGAAAATTTTCGAGTATCCCGAAGCCGCCGATGGAACGCCCCTCTCCAAGCCGCCGAAGGAAATCGAGGAGCCGGAGCTGGTTTGAGGTTTGTAGCAGCCGACGTAAGGAGGCTCTAAATAATTTTGGAATCAGCCACTTGAAATTTGAGCCTCCTCCCGTCGGCTGCTACGAGATGGGAGGACATAATATTTTTCCGGCGTTCGGATGTTTTGCCTGTGCGTGAAGCTTCCAGAACTTCCGCCAGAAATCGTTTTGCAACGGATGCAGTTTGGGATAGCCGGGCACGACTGCACCGCCAAACGGCCATTCCTCCGGGAGCTTCGCGAGTTCAACCACGCGGGGATTGTCGAGGATGTAATGGCACACACGAACGAACGCATTGCGGCGGCGTTCTTCTTCTTCTTTCAGGACATGGTCGTGCGGCTGATGCTGGAACTTTTGCGCAAGTTTTGATTTCAGATACGTGCGCAGGAAAGCCATGCCGTTGAGCTGGTCGGAATTCAGCCGCAGCCCCATCCAGACCAGATGCAGATGATCCGGCATGAGACAATACGTCGGACAGAATAACCCTTCGCGGGCGGCAGCGTGCAGGAGCAGTTCGCGAAACGCGGCGTGAAACGACTCGTCGAGCCAGCCTTGCCGGCGATGTGCGATGGGAAGCGTCCAATGCACCACCGCGTCGCCTTGATAATATTCGCGTGGAAGACGCGGCAGATAAAACGCCCGGTTGAAATTGGGTTCCACGACGTTTTTGTAGCAGCCGAGGTAACGAGGCTCAAACTTAAAATTTGGCCTTGCCGAACGCGTAGCAGCCGACGTGAGGAGGCTCAAATCAAAACCGAGAACTAATTTGAGCCTCGTGACCTCGGCTACTACGCAAGACTTCTTTCTAAAAGTGGAGATTGGACGGATATTCAAATTCTTTTAACCCACACGCCTCTTAGTAATACAATCGAAGCTTACGCAAATGACCATTTTATGATGGATGTTGACCAGAATATGGGAATAGAAACTCTCTTTATTGGAACCAACCGCTCGCCATTTGATTTGGGAAATATGATTTTGAGTAGTTGGCGGATACTGGACACAAACGTGACCACATTTAAGATAAAATACATTGCCGACCCAAGCCGAACAAATAGGTGGAAAAGCTTAAATGACGTTCTGTTCACGCAAAAACCACAAGTGCAAGAACACACCTCACAATAACTTAGGGCCTCACCATCACCCCCTCGAAGCATTGCAAAACCTTGCTTCTCCGAACAAATTCTTATTTCGGTTTCAACTGCGGGAACAGGATCACGTCGCGGATGCTTTCCTGGCCCAGCAACATCATGCACAGGCGGTCAATGCCGATGCCGATGCCGCCGGCGGGCGGCATGCCGTGTTCGAGGGCGACGAGAAAATCCTCGTCCAGCTTTTGCTGCTCGCCGCCGGCCTGATGTTCCAGCGTGGTGCGCTGTGCGATGGGATCGTTCTGCTCGGTGTAGCCGGGCGAAATCTCCTGGCCGTTGATGCAGCACTCGAAGACCTCGACGGTCGTCGGGTCGTCTGGTGAAAGTTTGGCGAGCGGCACGAGTTCCTTGGGCAGATGCGTGACGAATGTGGGCTGAATCAAAGTCGGCTCGATGAATTTGGAGAACACGGCGTTCGTGACTTCAAAATCTTCAAACTCCTTGCCAATTTCCGCGCCCATGTCGTGCGCCTTTTGACGGCGTTCGGCGGCGGAAAGGGTGAACCAATTCGCGCCAGCTTTTTCTGTGACGAGGTCGTTGTATTTCGCGCGACGCCAAGTGGTCAGGTCAATTACCTTGTTAAGACTCTCTGGTGGAATCGCACCTGCTTCATTTTTTAAACTATCGAATTGAGGTAAAATTTGCGTTATAAACGAGACGAACTCTTCGGTGTAACCATCGACTTCTTTTTTAGTCACTTCCATTCCTGGAGAAAGTCGGAAAAAGTTTCCCTCCATTGAGCAATTAATAAATGACTTTCTCGCTTGCTGGATTGCCTGATTCAAAGGCGTCTTGTTGTTTGGATGTGAAAGCAACTCAAGCTCTCTCATCGATGCAGAAAATACGGTGTTAAAATCTAAATACGCTTCTGTTGTAACGTCGCTATTGATTAGTGATTTATTAAAATCTTCAATCAACTTTTTATGTAAATATTTTAGCTTTATGATGGAATTATTAAGCTCCTTTTTAAATCGGCACTTCAACGGATGCTCAATGACGAGGCTTCCCAAAACTTTCTGCGCCACGGTCGTGATGAGCGACTCCACCGTTTCCATCATCGTCGCGTAATCGCCGAACGCGCAGTAGGCTTCGAGCATCGTGAACTCGGGATTATGCCGGCGCGAGAGGCCTTCGTTGCGGAAGTTCTTGCCGATCTCAAACAGCTTGTCAATGCCACCGACGAGCAGCCGCTTGTGGTAAAGCTCCAGCGCAATGCGCAGATAAAATTCGCAGCCGAGCGCGTTGTGAAAGGTCTTGAACGGCTGCGCCGCCGCGCCGCCGGGAATCGCCTGCATCGCGGGCGTCTCGACCTCGACGTAGTTGCGTTCGTGGAAAAAATTCCGGATCTCGTGAATGATTGCGCTGCGTTTGAGCATCACGTCCTTCACGTCGGGATTTGCGATGAGGTCGAGGTAACGCTGGCGGTAGCGGATTTCGGTGTCTTCCAGCCCGTAATATTTCGCGGGCGGCGGACGCAGCGCCTTGGCAAGAATGACGAACGGAGGTAGCGGCGACGCCCCGTCGCCGGAAGGCTGCGAGGGCGCAGCCGCCACACCGCCGATCTTCACGGAAATTTCACCGGTCTTGGTGGTGAACATCGTCCCCTTCACGCCGATGAAGTCACCGAGGTCGAGATGCTGGAAGATGTGGAACTGCTCGTCGCCGAGAACATTCTTCTGCGCGTAAGCCTGGATGCGCCCGCTCTGATCGCGGATGTCAATGAACATGGACTTGCCCATGTCGCGATGCGCGGTGATGCGCCCGGCCAGCGCCACTTCGCGGCTTTCGACGTAATTGTCGCGTGCCTGTTTGCAGGTTTCCGTCGGCGTGAATTTGTTCTGAAACGGGTCAATGCCCTTCGCGCGCAGTGCGGCGAGCTTGGCCTTGCGCTGTTCAATCAATGAATTCGTGTCTTCCATAAAAGTAGCGGCTGACAATCAAACACAAATTTGGCCGGAAAACCAAGAAGCAAAAGGCGGACGGTCTGTAGCGGGGGACGGTGCGCGGCTGTGTCACAGACCAGCCGCAGCAATTTGAACGCGCTGCGGCTGACGCTTCGCGCACAGCCGCACCCCATCAAGGCGGCATCCTCGTGGTGCAGACAAAAACTTCGGTGATAATTCAACATTGTTTGACACTGCCGCGACGTTGCCTATCGTTTGCGGCATGTCCTCCGACCATCATCATCGCAGTTTATTCAAAGCCATCTCGTGGCGGATCACCGGCAGCATAGACACGCTGGTCATCACTTTTCTCATCACGGGCAAATTGAAGTGGGCATTCACCATCAGCGGCGTGGAACTGTTCACCAAGATCGGCCTGTATTACGTCCACGAACGCATCTGGGACAAGCTTTCTTTTGGGCGGGTCAAGTCGGCGGCGAAAGATAAACCAAACTTCGAAATCTGAAATCAAACTCTGAGACTGAAACTGGTGGCGTGATGGACGCAACCAACCGGAGTGCGCCCGTCCTCGGGCGCAGCAATTGACTATTTACAAACTGTTAAACATTTTCAAGCCGTTCGTTCCTCCCGCGTTGCTGCGGCCGTCCCGGCCGCACCCCCACACCTCACGCGATCGTCGCCAGCTTGCTCTCGGCGGACTCCCATTCGGGCGTGGCTTGCGCAAGCCGTTCCTGGACGTGCGCCAGTTCGCGGTTGATTTCCTGCGCACGGCCTGGTTTTTCATAAGTCTCCGGTTTTTCCAGTTCGGCGGTCAGTTCAGCCTGCCTGGCTTCAAGTTCCTGGATTTCCTTTTCCAGTTTGTGAACCACCTGCTGCTGCGCCTTCTTTTCGCCGGAACGCGACTGGCGTTGCAGCGCTTCAAGACGCTTCTGCTCCTTGCGGTCCACTTTCACCACCGGAACAGCCTTCTGCTCCGGATGATTGGGACTTGAATTGCTCAACCCCCCGCCTTTGCCGCCGGAAGTCAGCGCGGCGCGGGCGGAAGTCGCCTTGGTCTTGTCGAGATAGTATTGATAGCCGCCGGGATAATGCGTGAGCTGGCCGGCGTTGACGTGGACGACGTGGCCGGACAGCGCGCGGATGAAATAAACATCGTGGCTGATGAAAACCAGCGTACCCTGAAATTGTTTCAGCGCGCCGATCAGCGCGTCAATGCTCGCCATGTCCAGATGCGTCGTCGGTTCGTCCATGAGCAGCAGGTTTGGCGGATCGAGCAGCAGCTTCACGAGCGCGAGCCGGCTTTTTTCACCGCCGCTCAAGACGCTGATCTTTTTGTAAATGTCGTCACCGCGAAAAAGAAAACTGCCGAGCAGCGTGCGGATGAACTGCTCCGTCACGCGCGCCGGCGTGTCCGACGCCTCCTCGAACACCGAGCGCGATTCCTGCAACATCTCGACGCGATACTGCGAATAGTAACCAGCCTTGACGTTGTGGCCGAGCGTGCGCGTGCCGGATTGCGGCTCGAGCACGCCCGCGAGAATCTTCAGCAACGTGGATTTGCCCGCGCCGTTCGGGCCCACGAGCACGATGCGCTGGTCGCGTTCCGCCTTGAATTCCATGCCGCGATAAACCACGTTCGCGCCGTAAGCCTGATGGATGTTTTCGAGCGTGATGACCTTCTGCCCGCTGCGCACCGGCTGCGGAAAGCTGAAGCCGATCTTGCTCTCGTCGTTCACCGGTGCTTCGATCTTTTCCATGCGGTCAATCTGCTTGAGCTTGCTTTGCGCCTGCGACGCCTTGCTGGCCTTGGCCCGGAAACGGTCGGCGAACTCCTGCAACCGCCCAATCTCACGCTGCTGATTTTTGTAGGCGGCGAGCAACTGCTCCTCGGCGGCGGCGCGCTGCACGAGAAACTCGTCGTAGTTGCCGCGATAACGGTTGAGCTTGCTCGATCGGATTTCCACGATGCCGCTGACGATGTGATTTAGAAATTCGCGGTCGTGCGAAATCACCACGATCGCGCCGGGATACGTCGTGAGATATTCCTGAAACCAGATCAACGCCTCGAGGTCGAGATGGTTCGTCGGCTCGTCGAGCAGCAACAGGTCCGGCTGCTGCACGAGCAGCCGCGCCAGATGCGCACGCATCACCCAGCCGCCGCTCAATTCACGCGCCTTGCGGTCGAAATCTTTTTCGCGAAAGCCGAGGCCGGACAAAATCTGCTTCGCCTTCGCGTCGAGCTGATAACCGCCGAGTTCGTGAAAACGGTTGTGCGCGTCGTCGTGGATTTCCTCGACGTGATCCGGCGCGATGTGATGGTCGGAATCCCAGGACAGGATGATCCGGCGGAGCTTGGCAAATTCCGGCGAGATGGCCGTGGCGAGTTCGAGCACCGTCTCCTCGCCGACCGGCGCGCTTTCCTGCGGCAGATAGCCGAACACGACGTTGCGCTCCTTCATGACCTGGCCGGAATCCGCCTCCTCCTCGCCGAGGATGATGGAAAAGAGCGTGGACTTCCCCGCGCCGTTCGGGCCGACCAGCCCGATGCGATCCTCGCGGTTCAACTGCAAGGTGACGTCGTTGAACAACACCCGCCCGCCGTATGCCTTGCTGATTTCTGAAAGTGTCAACATTCGAAACGCCAGTCTAACCTAAATTCGGCCACGAACACAAGGAGATGCGGGACGCAGACGGACAACACGCCGGAGCCAATTGCGATTTGGTTTGTTTGCATATCAAAATTTCAATTCAATCAGGCCACAGATTGAACACTGATGAAACACGGAAACCAAAATCTACCGGATAACGTTCAAGCACTTTTCTTTGCTTGTGATTGTTTTAATCTTGGCGAAAAAGAGTTGGGGTCAAGACGGATGAAATTGAATCGCGCGCGTTCGGGCAAAAATATTTCCACCGACGAGCGAGAGCGCATTCGACAACGCTTGTATGTAAGCGTCCGCACGGCGGCGCAAACACCTATCGCCCGCTGCACTTTCGTTACGGATGACATTGTGACTTCTTTGATTGAGACATACGAACGACTGCTTCCTCATCTCAAAACTCAGGGAGTGCCAAGTGCAGATGCAATGTGGGTGCTGGCTAAACATGTGTTTGTGCCAACCGCCTATTTGATAGTCTTCAAAAAGCACGATTTAGGTCTTGGGACGGAGTTTCACGGCGACAAATGTTGGTATGTTCCAAAAACCGAAGGCAGACGTGTCATCAAACCTATCCAGCAGGTTTTGGATTGCTGGTTACGGGTTGCTGGGTTTCGCACTGCTTATGGTGTCAGCAAAAAGATAGATTCTGAATCCTTGAGGCATAAAATTGATAACTGGTTAAGCGGAAAAGTAACACCCTCAAAAACCGACCTCCATTCTCTTGTTGCCAAATTTGCAGATGAGGTTTCATGGCTCGATGATGTGGACGCATGGAAAGCTCGCTTCACACTGGCTTGTGCAGCCCAAAATATGTGGAACAAGGCAGACGAATATTTCACCCCAACTCAATCAGAAAAACTGGCTCAAGCATTTCGTGATCTTGTAAAGACGATCCGGTTCGACGATGAAGGAGTGCTTGGCGAGACACGCATCTTTTTCGCAGCACGACTGATGCAACGCCGACTACAACAGGACAAAAATTGGGAGAAGGTTTTTGCCGCCGCTTCGAAGTCCATGGGGAAAACATTTCCGGTCGATGCTTCAGATGAAGAAATTGATGAACACCGAAACCAGATATTTTGGCAGATGAATCCGGGAAATCATTTTCTTGCGTCAATCAAGGAAATGGCCATTACGGATGGATTCTTGAGCCGCACCAAGAGTTCCACTGAAAATCGCATGGCGCTTGAGAAATACATCTTCGACTTCGGCTGGCGCGAGTTAAATTTGATTTTCAATTCCAAACTAAAATAGGCTGGCGAGCCGTAGCCCGCCAGCCTTGATGTTGTGGCTCCTTTATTAGTCCTGATCGCGACTGTGCCAATACTCGTGGTTGTTGGGATTACACTGGTTGGAATGATTGTCTAAATCCGCTTGTGACATAATATTCACCTCCTTTCGCTTCGACTTTTGATTATGCGTTGTTGATTCGAACAATCTCCGCCTTTGTGGTCGGAGGCCGCAATGGGCTTGCATGATTCGTATTCATAACTTTTTGCTTATTGGCCGTAATCTGTTTGTCGCGCTCGGCTTGTCAGCGGCTCAATTCCAATTGAGCGTCGTTAGATTAAGGCAGGAACGATTAAAGAATAGGGACACGGATGTAACAGCCATTCAACTGCACAACCCGGCGCACAAAACAATTTAGTTTTCTTACCCGCGTAAATTTTCCACACTGGGGAAAATCTTATGGGCGCACAATGGAAACAAGCCGGGCGCGAAGCAAGCTGCGAACCAGAGACGGAGCCGTTGAAGAAAACAGTTTGGGGGTGGATTATTTTCCCTGGGGCTTGCCGAAATGCTTGTCGGCGAAATCGAGGAAAATTTTCCAGTCGCCCTTCGTCATCGAATGTTTGCCGGGGCGGATGTAATAACCAAGCGTGCTGTCCATCAGTTTTCCAACTTCAGGCATTTTTTCCGAGGCAACGCCTTCTGCGCCCACAAAGCGATAAACCTTGTCCGCCGCCAGCAGCATTTCGAACTGGCCTTGCGGATTTGACCAGGTGTCCTCGGTCGCATTCGAAAGCAGCACGGGACGCGGCGCGCACAACGCGATCAAACAATGCTGGTCGAAGGGCAGCCGCCCCGGCTGGTCGTTGAATTCCTTGAACTCGCCGCAAAACCAGTGCGGAAAAGAGTCGTTGATTTTTTTGACCGATTCGCCGGTCTTGCCGCGTGCGGGCGAAGTTCCGCCACAACCGGCTTGCGACGGAATGGCCAGCGCGATGCGCTCGTCAAACGCCGCGGCAAGCATGGTCGCCTTTCCCAAACGCGAATGGCCGACGACGGCGATTTTTGTTTTGTCCACGTCCTTGTCCGTCTCCAAATAGTCCACCGCCCGCTGCAAACCCCAGGCCCACGCCGCAATCGTTCCCCAGTCGTGCTCGGAATCTTTAGAGCCGTGAAAAAGACTCCGGACGCCATTCGTCGCGGCAAGCTGGTCGGGCTGGATTTCGCCGCCAAAAAAAGTCGCGACCGCATAGCCGCGATCAACCGATTGCTCGATTGCCCAGGCACCGGCTTGTTTTCCCCGGCCCTCATCCTTCGCTCGCGCACCCGTGACGCCCGCGTATTGGCTGTTCATCCAGCCCGGCGGCAACGGCACGTTCGTGTCCGTCACCAATGCGTGATTGCCGGAAAAATTTATCCCCAGAAAAACCGGCGCAGGATCTTTCCTCTGGTTCGGAATGACCAGCATCAAGTGAAGGGGCGGAGACTGCGGCGGCCCGAACGCAATCGTCACCAGCTTCAAAGTCGCCTTGCCGCCAAGGAAATTTTTGTCCACGTAATCAACGGACGATTTAATTTTAACAGGCGGCGGGAAGTAACCGTATTCGTAATACTGAAAAAGCCCCTTCAATTCCGGACGCCGCTTGTTAAACCAATCGTTTTGACTCAACACGGGCTTGCCATCGAACATCACCAGCGGATTCGGAAGTTCAGGCGACAGCGGCAGTTCGGAAACGGGCGGGAAATTTTTAGCCGCCTGAAGATTGGCGCAAACCAGACAGGCGAAGAACATGACAGCGCAGTGGATTCTCATTTCTGTATCTTCGCTAAAATGCAATGACGTGGCAAGTCGATCGTTAAACATCAATCCACCCGGCAATGCGCCGCGCCCATGCAATACACCTTCGCGACCGAAGCCGCTTTCCTTGCAGCCGACGATTCCTTTCCGCAGGTGAATCAGTAAGTTTCGCCGCCGGACAGACCTTGCACAATCGCCACGCCGGCAGAAGTGCCGAGCCGCGTTGCGCCCGCCTCAATCATGGCGAGCGCCGCCTGCACATCGCGGATGCCACCGGAGGCCTTGACGCCGAATGCCGGGCCGACCGTGGCGCGCATCAATTTCACATCGGCAATCGTTGCGCCGCTGGTGCTGAATCCGGTGGAGGTTTTCACAAACTGCGCGCCGCTCTCAACGACGATGTGGCAGGCGCGGATTTTTTCCTCGTCGGTCAGCAGGCAGGTTTCGAGAATCACTTTGACGGTGCGCTCGTCGGCGGCTTCGACCACGTCAATGATTTCGCGCAAAACAAATTTGTCATCGCCGGCCTTGAGCCGCGCGACGTTCAGCACCATGTCAATTTCGTGCGCGCCATCGTCAATGGCGGCCTCGGCCTCGAAGCGTTTCGTGTCGGAGGTCATCGCGCCGAGCGGAAAACCGACGACGCCCGCGACTTTCACGTCTGAATCTTCCAGCAGTTGATACGCGGTGGCGACCCACGAGCCGTTGACGCAGACGGAGAAAAATTTATGGTCACGCGCTTCGGCGCAGAGATGTTCGATTTGCGCGAGCGAGGCGTCGGGCTTGAGCAGCGTTTGGTCAATGAACGCGGCGAGTTGGGCGGGGGAAAGATTCATGTCAGCAGTTTCAATTCACGCGATTTTGAAAGCGAAAAAGCAGAACGTCAATGCGCTTTGCGGAAGAGAAGGCCAGGGTGAGGGCGGACTAAAATGAATAACTAGCAGTTTATGCGGGGGATCACACCTGCAACAATTTAATCTGCTCGTTCTCCTTCGCCGCAGCTTCGCCGAGGGTTTGCGTCTGTTTGCGGCGGCGTTCGATGATGTGCTTGTCCAGCAGGGGGTCGTAGGCGACGGGATAATTGCCGTCGTAACACGCCATGCAGAAAGCCTCCTTCGGCTGGCCGGTGGCGGCCACCATGCCCGCCTCCGAAAGATAATGCAGCGAATCGGCGTTCAGATATTTGCGGATCTCGTCCACGGTGTTGTTCGCGGCCATGAGCTTGCTACGGTCGGGGAAATCAATGCCATAGACGCAGGGGTTCATGTGCGGCGGGCAACTGACGGCGACGTGAACCTCTTTCGCACCGGCTTCCTTAAGCGTTTTCACGCGCGTCTTGCATGTCGTGCCGCGCACAATGGAATCGTCCACGATGACAACGCGCTTGTCCTTCACGAGCGACTCGATGAGGTTGAGCTTCACGCGAACATTGAAATCGCGGATGAGCTGCGTGGGTTGCAGGAAGCTGCGCCCGACGTAGTGGTTGCGGATGAACGCCATTTCGTAGGGAATGCCAGATTGCTCGGAATAACCCATCGCCGCGCACACGCCGCTGTCCGGCACGGGGATGATCAAATCCGCTTTGACATTGTGTTCGCGCGCAAGCTGGCGGCCCATTTCCTTGCGAATTTCATAGACGCTGTGGCCGTTGATGACGCTGTCGGGCCGGGCGAAATAGACGTATTCAAAAATGCAGAACGCGCGTTTCTTGTGTTCGGGAAAAGCGGGGATGCTGGTCAAGCCGGCTTCGTTGATGATGACGATTTCGCCGGGTTCCACGTCGCGGACGAATTTGGCGTGGATCAGATCGAGCGCGGTGGTTTCGCTGGAAAGCACATACGCGCCTTCGGCCGTGCGGCCGATGGAAAGCGGACGAAAACCATGCGGATCGCGGGCACCGATGAGTTCCTTCTCGGTCATGATGACGAGGGAATACGCGCCTTCGATGCGGCGGAGGCTTTGCACGAGCGAGTTGGACATGCCGCCCATGGTCGGCTGCGCGAGCATCATGATGATGATCTCGCTGTCCACGGTGGTCTGGAAAACCAGGCCGCGGCTTTCGAGTTCGTCGCGGAGCAGCGCGGCGTTGGTCAGGTTGCCGTTATGGGCCACGGCGATCTGGCCGCGCGCGCAATCCACCGTGAGCGGCTGGGCGTTGCGCAGGTTCGAAGTGCCGGTGGTCGAGTAGCGGGTGTGGCCGATGGCGCGGTCGCCGACGAGGTCGTGGAGGATTTTTGGGTCGTTAAAAACCTGCGGCACAAGGCCCATGCCGTGGTGCTTGAAAAATTTTCCATCGTGGCAGGTGACGATGCCGGCGCTTTCCTGCCCGCGATGTTGCAGGGCGTAAAGCCCGTAGTAGGTCAGCTCGGCGGCGTTCGGGTGGCCAAAAATGCCGAACACACCGCAATAATGTTTTGGATAATCAGTTTGGGTTTGCATCGCGCGCGTCGCTGAATTTTTGCAGAAAGAAGCGCGTCGCGCAACCTTGAACAGGAGCAATCCTTTGTTTCCTCCGTTTGCGCCCGTAAAAAATCAGGTGTTCAGATACGGCTTCAGTTTCAAGGCCAGATCTTCAGGCAGACGCTTGGGCTTTTCATCACGGCTGGTGCAGGCGTGAAAGGTTTCCGCTTCGAGAATGAGTTTTCCCTCCTGATTCAAGATGCGGTGGCCGAAGTTCAGCCGCACGCGCTCGACGAGCGTCACCCAGACTTCAATCGTCAGCAGATCGTCGTAGCGGGCGGGAAATTTATAGCGCAGCCGCGCCTCGATGACGGGAAAGATGCGGTCGCGTTCCTGCAATTCCAGCACGGTCGGGCCGAGCGAACGGAGAAATTCGCCGCGCGCGGCTTCGAGCAGATCGAGGTAGCGCGAGTGATAGATGTGGTCGCCGACGGTGCATTCGGCGTAGGTGACGCGATGGGTGTAGCGGAACAGTTCGGCCATGCGGGCATTTTACGGTGCGGGATGTGAATGAAAAGGAAGTAAAATCCCTGTTGCGTGAATATTTTTTGCGGTTATGTTGAAAACGTAAACAACAGCGAGCCGTTCGCTTGCGGTTCAAAACTTTTGCGAAAACACTTTCAATCATGGCCGTAACCAAAGTCAGTTCCTCGGTTCATTTTGTCGCGCGCGGCTCGGCGGTGAACGGGCACGGCGGTTCCGCCAGCGGACGCTGGGTGCCGAACACGGATGTTTATTCCACCGAAACAGGACTTGTCATCAAGGTGGAACTGCCCGGCATGAAAAGCGAAAACCTCGACATCACGGTCGAGGGCAGCCAGATTCGCATCGCCGGCAACCGCCCGGATTGCTGCCGCGCGCCCAACTGCAGTTTTCTGGTGATGGAGATCAACTACGGCCCGTTCGAGAGCGTGCTGGAACTGCCGCCGGGTTTTGATTTGAGCCAGGCCAAGGCGATTTATGTGAACGGCTTTCTGCGGGTGGACGTTCCGCCCGCCCGCCAGTCACAAACCAAGCCGACCAAAGTTCCGATTGCCGAGGGGAATTAACAGCGCGTGAATCTTTTCACCCGTGCTGCATCTAATTGACAGAATCAAACGACGATGACACCGCCGGAGACCGAATTTGTCAGCATCAGCGACGCCGCCGAAAAAGCGGATGCCCCGCCGCGCATTTCGTCGCGATCACTGCCGGACAGCCTGCCCATCCTCGGCCTCTCGGACATCGTGATTTTTCCAGGAGCGGTTGTGCCGTTGCTCGTTGAAACCGGGCCGAGCCTCAAATTGATCGACGACATCGTGGCGGGCGACCGTTTGTTTGGCGCGGTGCTGCAACGCAAGGCTGAAATCGCCGAACCGGCGCCGGAAGATTTGTATGAGGTCGGCTGCGTTTCGCGGCTGTCGAAAATGGTGAAGTTTCCCGACGGCACCGTGCGCGTGCTCGTCGAAGGCTTGTGGCGCATCCGCGTCAAGAAATTCGAGCCGCCCGCACCGTATCTGCGGGCGGGTTATGAATTGTTGCAGGACGAAACCGAGGATTCGGTCGAGCTGCAGGCCATGCTCCGCAACGCGCACAAGCAATTCGAGGAAATCGCCAGGCTGTCCACGGCGCTTTCCGACCAGGTCAAAATCACCGCGTTGAACACAGAGCACCCCGGCCATTTCGCGGATTTGATCGCCGCCAATTTGAACCTCTCGCTCGAGGACCGGCAGAAGCTGCTTGAAACCATTTCCGTCCGCGAGCGTTTGCAGAAACTGCTGCCCATGCTCAACCGCGAGCAGGAAGTCCTGACGTTGAGCTCCAAAATCCAGAACGACGTCTCCTCCTCCATCGCCAAGACGCAGCGCGATTTTTTCCTGCGCGAACAGATGCGCGCCATCCAGCGCGAACTGGGCGACACCGATGCCAATGCGGGCGAAGCCAAGTCACTCCGTGAAAAAATCGAGCGCGCCGTTCTGCCCGACGAAGTCCGCAAGGTCGCGCAGCAGGAGATGGAGCGTCTTTCCCAGATGCCGCCCGCCGCCGCCGAATACACCGTCGCGCGCAATTACCTCGACTGGATTTTGAACCTGCCGTGGGAAAAAACCACCGAGGACAAGCTGGATTTGAAGGCGGCTGAAAAGGTTTTGAACGAGCAGCATTTCGGCCTGCCGAAAATCAAGGACCGCCTGCTCGAATTTCTCGCCGTCCTCAAGCGCCGCAAACAGATCAAAGGCCCGATCCTTTGCCTCGTCGGCCCGCCCGGCGTCGGCAAAACGTCGCTCGGCAAAAGCCTGGCCGACGCGCTCGGACGCAAATTCGCGCGGATTTCATTGGGCGGAATGCGCGACGAGGCGGAGATCCGCGGCCATCGCCGCACTTACGTCGGCGCGATGCCCGGACGCATCATCCAGACATTGCGACGAATCGAAAGCTGCAATCCGGTGATTTTGCTTGATGAACTCGACAAGGTCGGCGCGGATTTTCGCGGCGACCCGGCGGCGGCGTTGCTGGAGGTCCTCGACCCGGCGCAGAACCACACGTTCACGGATCACTATCTGGATTTGCCATTCGACCTTTCGCGCGTGCTGTTCATCGCCACGGCGAACTGGCTGGAGCCGATCCATCCCGCGTTGCGCGACCGGCTCGAAGTCATCGAACTGCCGAGCTACACCGAATCGGAAAAACTCCAGATCGCCAAACGCTTTCTGGTGCCGCGCCAGATCGAGGAGCACGGCCTGACGCGCAAGGACGTGAAATTTTCCGATGCCGTCCTGCGAAAACTCATCCGCGAATACACGCGCGAAGCCGGCGTGCGCCAGCTTGAACGCGAAATCGCCGCGCTCTCGCGCAAGGCCGCGCGCAAAATCATTTCCAGAAATGGCGAGGCCAAGACCGTCAAGCTCGACACGAAGGAAGTGGAACGCTATCTCGGCCACGCGCCGTTCATCCCCGAAACGGCGGAGAAAATCACCGAATACGGCATCGCCACCGGGCTGGCGTGGACGCCGGTGGGCGGGGAAATTTTGTTCATCGAAGCCACGCGGATGCGCGGTCGCGGCCAGTTGATTTTGACCGGTTCGCTCGGCGATGTGATGAAGGAAAGCGCGCAGACGGCGGTGAGCTATCTGCGCAGCCAGGCCAAGAAGCTCAACGTGGAGATGGATGATTACGCGAAATTTGATCTGCACATCCACGTTCCCGCAGGCGCGACGCCCAAGGACGGGCCAAGCGCAGGCGTGACGCTGGTGGTCGCGCTTGCGTCGCTGCTGACCCGGCGGCGCGTGCGTTCGGACGTCGCGTTGACCGGCGAAATTAGTTTGCGCGGTCGCGTGTTGCGCGTGGGCGGCGTCAAGGAAAAGGTTCTCGCCGCCGAACGCTTCGGCGTGAAACAGGTCATCCTGCCGGAAGGAAATAAATCCGACTGGCTGGACGTTCCAACAGAAGTGCGCGCCAAGCTCAAAGTCCATTTCGTCCGCCAGATTTCCGAGGCCATCCAACTGGCGCTGGAGGCGAAATGAAATTTGCGGATTGTGAGATGACTGCGGCACTTTCCCCTCACCCCGGCCCTCTCCCCCAGGAGCAACGGTATTTAATTTTGGAGTGCAAAGTTAGGATTTTTGAGGGTGTGGTTCATGAGAACGATGAGTTTGCGCATGACGGCGGTGAGCGCAACTTTGGC
>JAQTQB010000009.1 GCA_028712475.1 Verrucomicrobiales bacterium | reverse complement strand
GCCAAAGTTGCGCTCACCGCCGTCATGCGCAAACTCATCGTTCTCATGAACCACACCCTCAAAAATCCTAACTTTGCACTCCAAAATTAAATACCGTTGCTCCTGGGGGAGAGGGCCGGGGTGAGGGCGGACGATCCCCAAAAACCAGTTCCGCCAAGTTCAGACTGGCTGCTCTGGCAACTCGCTGACTCCGCATTTCCCACCGGCGGCTTTGCGCATTCGCTGGGACTAGAAGCCGCGTGGCAGCACGGCGAAGTTCGCAATCGGACGGAACTGGTTTCATTCATCGAAGCAATTCTGCAACAACTTGGGCACACTGCCCTGCCCTTTGTGACGGCGGCTTTTGATGCGCCGGAAAAACTCGGCGAGTTCGATCAGCTCTGCGATGCGTTCACGACGAACCACGTCGCCAACCGCGCCAGTCGGGCGCAAGGCCGGGCATTTATGACGGCGGTGGAACGGATTTTTACGGAGCGCGGCGTTCACGCCGCATCACCGTCCAACAGCAATAGCGAGTTGAAGCGGCCTGAAGGCCGCGCTCCTTTTGCCCATTTCGCGCCCGTCTTCGGCGCGCTCTTGCGTGAGCTGAAGGTTCCGAGGCTGACGGCGCTTCGTCTTTTTTTCTTTAATCAACTGCGTAGCGTCCTGGCGGCGGCGGTGCGGTTGAATATCATCGGACCGATGGAAGCGCAGATTTTGCAACAGCGCGCAGCGGCAAAGGCGGAAGAGATTCTTGTCCACTGTGAATCACTCACGCTCGACGACCTCGCGCAAACCTCGCCTCTGCTTGATATATGGCAAGGCGCGCAAGACCGGCTTTATTCACGGCTTTTTCAAAGCTGACAATTTATGAAATCAAGCCCTCTTCATTTCCATTCGCACGGCGGCAACGGTCACACGCACGAACACGCCGATACGCCCGGACATTTTCACGACCGCGACCTGCCGCTGGATCGTAATTTCAAGCAGCGCGCTTTCACGGTCGGCATCGGCGGGCCGGTGGGCAGCGGCAAAACCGCCTTACTACTTCAGCTTTGCTTGAAACTTCGCGAGAAAATGAACATCGCCGCCGTGACCAACGACATCTTCACCAAGGAAGACGGCGAATTTTTGACCAAGCACAACGCGCTGTCCGCCGAACGTATTCGCGCGGTGGAGACCGGCGGCTGTCCGCACGCGGCAATTCGTGAAGACATTTCTTCAAACCTGCTTGCGCTCGAAGAATTGCACCGGAAATTTCACCCGCAGATTTTGTTCATCGAATCCGGCGGCGACAATCTGGCGGCCTGTTTCAGCCGGGAACTGGCGGATTACACGATCCAGGTGATTGACGTGGCGGGCGGCGACAAGATTCCGCGCAAGGGCGGGCCGGGCATCACGCAGTCGGATTTACTCGTCATCAATAAAACGGATCTGGCGCAGGCGGTCGGCGCTGATTTGAAGGTGATGGAACACGACACTAAAAAGATGCGCGGCGACGGACCGTTTGTGTTTGCGCAGGTGAAACACGGCGTCGGCGTGGACCTAATCATCGGGCACATGTTTCATGCCTGGCAGCACGCGTGCGACATCCCGCATGGATCACACCATCATTGACAGCAAAAAGCACCGGGCCGGGCATTTTTGGCTCAAGATTCGTTGACGTTGGTTAAAAACTTCACCGGCTTTTCGTAGATGGCCAGCACGATGCAGCCGGTTTCGCTCAAAATGCTGTGGCTCGTGCCGGGCGGATTGATGATCAGCGTGCCGGTTTCCGCGCGGCTATTTTCATCCACCTGCGAGCCGGACAGGACGAAGACGTGTTCGTAGCCGGTGTGTTCATGCAGCGCCACCCGTCCACCGGGACGAAAGCGCAGGAGCACCGCAGTCGGCCCGGTTTCGCCATTCCCATAGAGCCGGTAAATTTCCACCGAATCCTGAAACGGTTTCCATGGGATCTTGTGCTGCCAGCCTGAAACTTGAAACAGATCATTCAGTTTTAAGACCGGGGCGGATTCGTTGGACATGGGAAAAAATGTAGCCGGTGGTTGAGCGATAGGAAAGTTCGTTATCCGTTAAAAACGCATGGCGGCGGGCTTGACTCCCGCCGCCATGTTTGCATTGTTTGATCAGCCTTAAGCAGCCTGGCCTTCCACTTCCTCCGCGATGATTTCCTCCACCACCTTGACCGGCATGGCCACCTTGGCGCAGATGAGGAAGAAGATGGCGATCACCAGATAGCTGGCCGCCACCATGGGCGACTGGCCGATGCCGATGTGTTCGCCATGCATCAGACCAAAGAAGGTCAGGACGGCACCCGCGAAGGCAAAGCCGGCGGCCTTCATCAATTGCCGGTCAATGATGAAAACCACCGTCGCACCCAGAATAAGTCCGCCAAGTGTCGAACCGCCGCCGAGGATTTGCAGGCCGTGATAGAAAACGCCATTGTTCAACATGTTCCCGGCAAGTTCATCGGAAACTGAAAATACGCCCGTCGCCGCGAGGGAACTGTTGATGATCGTGAGTCCCCAATTTGCGATGGAGGGCACAATCGCCAGAATGATGGCCGGCGCATGGCGCTTGGGCGTTTCCTGAAACGCCTGCGAGCCGATCAACATGCCGATGTAGAGCAGAATCGGGAGAATGGCGATGGTGGGAATGATGGCGGAAATCACCGAGATCGTGCCGAACCAGCAGAGCAGAATCACCATGATGCCCGTCGCTGCCGAATAGCCGATGCGTCCGCCCATCGCCTTCCAGCCGGGATGACCGATGTAAACGGCGTTGATGAAGGGATTGCCCATCAGGCAGCCGATCAGGCTCACCACGCCGTCGGCAGTCAGCACGCGGGTCGTGGGAAAACTGTCGCCCGCCGCCGAGGCGCTCTCAACATTGTCCATCGCTTCCACCAGATCGTATATGCCGAAGGGAATCGCCGTGACCAGGATAATGCCAATGAATTCAAAGCCGCCGAACACGCTGGCAAACGCCGGGAACGGAATATGGAAACCGAAATTGGCAAATGAAGACGCCAGGGCAGAAGTCGTCATGCCGCCAATCTTGAAGCCAAAGGCCGTCGCGCCCCAGGCAATGAGCGAGCCGGCCGCAATGGCGACCAACCCCGCCGGGATCTTGCCGTATTTCACCCCGCCGAACCAGTTCAGCAAAATGATGCCGAAGCAAATCAGGCCGATCAGCGGCGTCACGAACATCTGCAACGACGGCGCCATGGAAATGAACGTGATGGAAACGCCTGCCAGCGTGCCCAGCAGCGCGGCGCGCGGCGTGATCTTGCGGATGATCGGCGCGATGAACCCGCCGGCCATCAGCACGAAGCTTTGAATGAAAACCCATGTCAGGCCGGCCGACCAGGCTTTCATCGGGTCGCCGGTCGAGAGGCCGATTGGCATCATCACCACGAACGTGACGATGAACATGTGCGGCACGCTGATGCCCGAAGGCAGGGCACACACGTCTGTGCGACCGGTTTTCTTCGCCAGCCGATACGCGAGAAAGGCGTAATACCCCGTGCTTAAAAACATCATCAAGCCGACCGCCGGCAGGATGCGTCCGAAGACAAGGTCGTCCGGCATCTTCAGCACAAAGCGCAGCAGCGCCGTGAGCGTGAGCAGGTTGACGAGGATGTTCGTGCCGAAGCCGAAAAAGGCGTTCCAGTCGCCCGGCACCCATAATTTAGGTTTGTTGTTCATGGTTTGTTTTCCTTGGTTTTTGGTTTGAATGTTGGTTGTTGATGGAAATTTATTTGAGGACGGTCAGGATTTTTTCCGAGTGCGACACCCAGCCAAAGATGCCGCCCTGAGCTTTGATCATCTTCAAGCCCATGTCGTGAAATTCAGGAAAATAGGAGCCGACGCAATCTTCGGGCACAAGACAGTCATAGCCACGGTCATTGGCTTCGCGGACGGTGGTGTTCACGCAGACTTCCGTGGTCACGCCGGTGACGATAAGCTGCTTGATGCCGCGATTCTGCATGATGGCATGCAGGTCGGTTGACCAGAACGCGCCCTTGCCCGGTTTATCAATCACCGCCTCGCCAAAAACTGGATATAGCTCTGGAATTATGTCGTGCCCCGCCTCGCCGCGAACCAGGATGCGCCCCATCGGCCCCACATCACCGATGGTAGTCGGACTGCGACCACGGATTTTTTTGACGGGCGGCAGGCATCCTAGATCTGGCCGGTGGCCTTCGCGCGTGTGCAATACTTGCAAGCCGTTTGTGCGCCAGGCTGCGAGCAGAATTTTGTTCGGCTCAATCGTGCGGCGCAGTTGCGAGATGTCGTTGCCGAGCATTTCGCCAAAACCGCCCGGCTCCAGAAAGTCGCGCTGCATGTCAATGATCAGCAGCGCGCACGTCGCCGGAACGAACTCGAACGGATAAGGTTCGGCGTCAACCGTAATTTTTTCGTTCAGGTTCATGGCATTTCAGCTTCCCGCTTGACGGCCATCCGCATCCGCTAATTTCGAGGCCGGAAGAAAAGAATTGGCGGCAATGAGCAACCGTGGCGCGCCGGAGGAAAGTTCACGCGCCAAAACCGTTCTGTGCACATTGCCGCCAGATAGATTCCGCACCGGGGTTTCGGTTGGAATGGGGTTGCTCATGTGATGGCCTTGATAAGGGCATCGGCCTCGGCCACCGCGCCGAAGACGCCGCCCTGCATTTTGATCATTTTCAGCGCCGCAAGATGGTTGCCGTGATCCGTCGCGCCGGTGCAATCCGAGAGCAGCAGACATTCGTAGCCACGGTCGTTCGCCTCGCGCATCGTCGTGTGGACGCACACATCCGTGGTGATGCCGGCAAGCACGATGTTTTGAATCCCGCGCCGGCGCAAAAGCATGTCGAGATCGGTCGCGTAAAAGGAACCTTTACCCGGCTTGTCAATGACCGGTTCGCCAGGCAATGGCGACAGTTCGGGAATAATGTTCCAGCCGGATTCGCCACGGGTGAGAATCCTTCCGCAAGGACCGGGGTCGCCGATGCCCGCGCCGATGCGCTGGCTGCGCCAGCGCTTGTTTTCCGGCAAGTCCGCAAAATCGGGACGATGCCCTTCGCGCGTGTGAAAGATGTGAAAACCACGCGGACGCGCCGCCGCAAACACACGCTGGATGGGACCGATGGGCGCACGGGTGAGCGAAAGGTCGTAACCCATCTTATCCACATAACCGCCCGGCCCGCAGAAATCGGCCTGCATATCAATCACCAGAACGACCGTGTTTTCAGGGCGCAAATCACCGTTGAAGGGCCACGGATAAGGATCAGCTTCAACGTATTTTTTCATTTTGTGATTCGCTGCTTCCCGCCCGCCGGCGCACCTGACGATGTGCATTCCGGCAGGCGGGTGAAAAGGTGACACTCTTCGTAACTCCCGTTCAAAAGAACGTTGATACGCCGCCATAAACCACAGTTGCACCCGCTTCACCTTGGGTCGCCCGCAAGTTGGGGTTGTCAAATCCCTGGCGCTTGAAACCGATGTTGGCGCTCCAATGACCGTAGCCTTGCGGCATGAATTTCAGCGGCATGGAGGCCTTGACCCCGAACTCATACAGCGAGACAAAGGTCGTGCCACCCGCACCCGTGCCGTAGAAATCTGAATCCGCCATCAGAATGCGGCAGGGAGCCTCGAGCTTCACACCGCATTTTTCAAACGTATAGCCAGGTGCGATCCCGACATCGAAGTAATAGCTGGTGGAAGGGTTGGCATCCGTGCTGGCCACGGCCTTGCCGGACAACTCCTGCCAATAGATAACGTAAGGATGCAGCGCAAACGCCTTGAGATAATCGCTGTCATTGAAGCTCAATTTTGTCTCGAGATGCTGGGAAAAAGGAATGTTGAAAATTTGCATGCTGAACGCGGTATAGGTCACATCCAGCTTGAAATTCTTGGCCAGCCCGAAGGACAGCCCCGCGATCGGATCCGTTTCATACCAGCCGGTTTTTTTTGTCCCGTTCGAGTCGCTGCTGGGAAGCAGGCTGGTGCCGAAACAATTCCACATGCCGGCCACCACGGTGGCGCTGTTGATGAAGTCATCGCTCTTATACACGTTGAAAAAGGCCAGCATCAACGGTTGGAAAACCATGCCCTGCCGGGAAACGTCCATGCCGCGCGGCGTCAGGTAATGACTGGCAACGGTCAGGTCAACCAGCAGATTGATGCGCGAAGGCGGCGGTGGCGCAGCAGCCTCATCCGCCTGCGAAGTGGCGACAGCCAGTGGCAGCGCGGCGGCGGCCATCGTGCCCAGCACAAAGTTAGAGGTGGTTTTATGAACGAGATGTTTGGTTTTTGAATGTGATATGCGGTTTGATTTCTTCATAGGTGTTTTCCTTTTTTGTTCCAGTTCCTCCAGAACTTGCACCCATTAGCGAGGCGCGTGCCAGAAAACCAGCCCTTTGAAATCCCCAATGTTTTCAGGCCATTCAGAAATATCTGCGCCTGCCGCCGATCCCCGGGCTTGTTTCAATTGTCGCAGCTGAAACACCCGGAACACTTTCAATTGCCGGCCACCGGTTCCCCCTGCGCCAGTTTCCGGTAAATGCGCGTGCGATGCACGCCGAGCATCCGCGCGGCATCAGCGATGTTTCCGTCCGCCTCCTGCAACGCGCGTTGGATCAGCAAATCTTCCGCCTCGGCCAGATTCACCGGCAGAGCCGAAGCAAACTCGGCCTTCGCATTTTGTTTCGCTGGCGAGGCGGCGGATGCGGCGGACGGAAGCAGGTGCAGATGCCGCCGCTCAATCATTTCCGTGCCGCTGTCAATCAGCGCGCGTTCAATGATGTTTTTCAACTCCCGCACGTTGCCCGGAAATTCGTAGCCCTTGAGCACGGCCAGCGCCTCGCTGCTGATCGGCGGCGCCTTCATGCCCATTTCCGCCGCGAACAAATGTAAAAAGTGCGAGACCAGCATCGGCACATCCTCCAGCCGTTCCCGCAACGGCGGCGTGATCACGGTGTAACGCGCCAGCCGGAAATAAAGATCCTGCCGGAATGAGCCGGCGGCAATGCGCGACGCCAGATCGGCATTCGTTGCGGCAATCACGCGGACATCCACCTTGATTGATTCCGCCGCGCCGACCGGCGTCACGAAACCATCCTCCAGCACGCGCAGCAGTTTCACCTGCAACGAAACGGGCATGTCGCCGATCTCATCCAGAAAGATCGCGCCGCCATGAGCCAGCTCGAAATATCCCTTGCGATCCGCCGTCGCGCCCGTGAACGCGCCCTTGACATGGCCAAACAGCATGGATTCCGCGAGTTCGCCCGGAATCGCCACACAGTTCACCGGAATGAACGGCGCCTTGGCGCGCGGGCTTTCAAAATGGATGGCGCGGGCGATCAGCTCCTTGCCCGTGCCGCTTTCGCCGGTGATCAGCACGCTCGTGTTGGCGAACTGGTGCAGCCGGTGGATGTCCTCGATGATTTTTTGGACCACGCGGCTGCTGCCGATCAAGCCCGCGAGATTCCAGCGCGACGCCTCCATGTCCGAAAGCACGGAAAGTTTTTCGTCCGCATTCTTCAAAGCGGTTTCGGCGTGGGAACGCCGCTCCATCTCCGCCTTCAACTCGTGATTTTTTTTCTGCAATTCACGCGTGAGCCGGCTGATTTGCAGATGCGTCGCCACGCGGCTGACGATTTCCTCCGCATGGAATGGTTTGATGACATAGTCCACCCCGCCAGCTTGAAATCCCGCCACGAGACTTTTGGTTTCGTCGCGCGCGGTGATGAAAATGACCGGAATGTCGCGCGTGCTTTCATCCTGTTTCAAGCGACGGCAAGTTTCCAGCCCGTCAATCATCGGCATCATGATGTCCAGCAAAATCAAGCTGGGCTGTGCCCTGGCGGCGACCTTCAGCGCCGTTGCGCCATTGGGCACGGCCAGGATTTCGTAGCCGGCGGGCTCTAATGATGCGGTCAGCACCGACAGATTGGCCGGAACGTCATCCACCAGCAAAATTTTTTCGCGCGGAATCATTTTGGTTTTATCCATGATGAGAAAGGTTCACCTCCGACACCGCCGGCACCGTCGCGCGCGAAATCAGGCGTAAAATGCCATCCATGTCGTAACTGCGCATCAAGTGCCGGATGTGCTCGGCCAGTTGCTCCGCGCCCGGGCCGAGCTGCCGCAATTCGATAAGGCAGGATTTCAAGACCGTGGTGCTGTGCAGTTCCGCCGCCGTGGCCAGCCGCGCGTATAACTCATCCGGCAGATACATCGGGCCGGCATCCCACGCGGACGGCTTCTTCGCTTCCGGCTGCTGGTCGGCATACTCGAATTCCGCGCCCAGATGAATCCGCAGACATTCATAAAGCCGTTCAGAGCGGATCGGTTTGACGATGAAATCCACACAGCCCGCCTGTTGCGCCTCGTCGCGATACTGCGTCAGCGCGGACGCGGTGTGCGCCACGATTTTCAACGTCGCGCCATCCGGTTCAGACAACAACGCGCGCGCCGTCGCGACGCCGCTCATGCCCGGCAGCAGCAAATCGAGAAAAACGATTTGCGGAGATTGTTCCCGCGCCACCCGCAACGCTTCGGCACCGCTGGCGGCAAATGAAACTTCGCAGCCGACCTGTGTGAGCATCTGTCCGAGAATGTCCCGGTTTTCCTTGCGGTCATCCACCACGAGCGCGGTCAAGCGGCGGCCCGGCTTCAATCGTTGCGGCATCAATGGCACGAGCTGCGGCGCTTCCGCTTCCGCCGCCGGCAGGGCAATCTGGAAAAAGAACCGGGAACCGATGCCGCGTTCGGATTGCAGTTCCAGCTTGCCGCCGAGCAGCTCCACCTGCCGTTGCGCAATGGCCAGGCCCAGACCGGTTCCACCCTGATGCTGTGAATTCGCGCCCTGCTGAAATGGTTTGAAAATGTTGGCGCGCTCGGCTTCGGGAATGCCGAGGCCGGTGTCTATGACTTCAAACAGCCACGCATCGTCCGCCACGTTTTTGCAGCGGAAAAAAACTTCGCCCACGTTCGTGAACTTGACCGCGTTGCCGAGCAGGTTGATCAGCACCTGCCGCAATTTTCCCTCGTCGCCGACAACAAATTTTTTCCCGCCGCCGTCGAACACGACTCGAAAACCGATCCGCTTCTCGGCGCACAACGGCTGAAAGGTCGCCGTCAGTCCTTGTCCCAGGGCCGCCAGATCAAAATCCACGGGATTCAACTCCATCCGGCCCGCCTCGATTTTTGAGAGGTCGAGGATTTCATTGATAAGCCCCAGCAGATGCTGGCCGCTGGCGCTGATGCTGCCGATGGCATCGCGCTGCTCGGCGGTCAGTTGCCGGTCGCGCTGCATAATTTGGGAATATCCGAGAATGGCGTTCAGCGGCGTGCGGATCTCGTGGCTCATGCTGGCCAGAAAATCGGACTTGGCCTGATTGGCCGACTCCGCCGCGGCTTCCGCGCGCTGGCGCACGGCCACTTCCTCATGCAAAGCGGCATTGGCCGCCGCGATTTCCTGGGTGCGCCGCCAGCCACCGTAAAGATACGCAACGGTCAGCAGCGTGAATAGAACACCCACCGCGAGCACCGACCAGGCCTGGGCATGAGATTGGGCGGCGACGAACTGGGGCGTAGGCGCGAAAGTCACCACCCAGCGCCGCCCGGCCACTTCCAGCGGGATTGTTTTTTCTGCGCCAGCCACCGGCTTCTCAATGGCCGGGGTGACGTTGTCATAGATCAATTCCCCATCAGGTGAATCATCAAAAACCCGCACTTCAATCCCTTCCGTTTTTAACTGCTGGAAGATTTCGTCCACGAGATTGACGACGCGAAAAACTGCGACGGCAAATCCGACCAGCCGTTCGCGTCGTTCAGCCACGCTGACGGGCGTGGATTCTCCTTGATAAACCGGCAGCAAAACCAGAAACCCCTTTTTGTCACCATGCTCCTGGGCCAGCCGGATTGGAGCCGTGGCCACTGGCAGACCAGTGTCCCGGGCTTTCTCGATGGAGGCGAGACGGCGTGCATTGGAATCCAGATCGTAACCCAGCGCGGAGGCGTTGCCGTCAATCGGTTCGATAAAAAGAACCGGCACATATTCGCTGCGCTTTGCGGCAGGAACAAATTCACCCGCATCTGTCAATTCCCTCAATTCATAGCCGGGGCAACCGTTCGTCGCCATCGTTTCAAAGCGCATCCGACCGGCATCAGACACGCGCGGATTCCAGGAGAGCGCCTGGATTTCCGGCTGCCGGAGCAGGGCCTGCCGCACAAATTCATGGAACTGTTCACGTTCAATTTTTCCCTGGGCGGCATAAAGCGACGAAACTGAATTCAACACCTCCATCGAGCGCAACATGTCCACATGAAGTTTCTCGACTTTTTCGTGGGCCAGATTGCCCGCCTTCGTTTGCAAGTCACGCATCTCCCCCCCGCGAATCATGAAGAACAGAACCAGCGACAAGACCACACCGCCCGCGAGCACGAAGCCAATCCATGCCGGAGGAATTCGTTTCTGCGAATTAGATGTCATCCAAAACAATGTATCCGGTGTGAAAGCAGTTTGTTTGCCGGATAAGGCCCGCTGTTGAATCAGCCGGAAATCGCGGTGATTTTACTGGGAATTCCCAACTCGAAGCGCGGCCTTTTTGGAAAAAGTCCGGCTGCTTTGACGCAAATTGCGCAGCGTGTGCAAAGTGTGGCAATGGGAAGAATGAAGCAAACTGGCCCGGCGGCTGGCCTCGGCTCGGTTTTGTGGACTACCAAAGTGTGAGCACGCTAGCTAGGACCATACACCACGAACAACGAACCTGAACTGAAAGTCCTGGAAAAGAGATACGACCATTGGATTCAACTGACAGATTTCTGAACTTAATAAAAATTATAGTTTTCATAAATTTAAATTGACCTGGCTTGAGTAAATTTGATATCAAGCTTTTCTCAATGTCTTTTCAGCTTTTGTTCAAGCGGGAGCGGGGAGGGGCGGCCACAGTCGGATAACTTGTAAAAACTATTATAGTCGGTCTAAAGGAGAATCAAGGTATGCAAAAAATGATTGGTCAGTTCATCAAGGTTGGGTGCGCAATACTCATTGGAGCGGTCATTTACCACAGTCAGACGGCAAAGGCCGGTTGGGCCGGTGCAATGAACGGCACTGGATATGGCTGGGCGTCCGTCAATGTCACTTCATCAACCCTCAATTCCAACATTGTCAAAACACCCAACATGACGAGTCCCAGCGCGGCCATGACCAATACGGCAACGTATTTCGCTGGCGCCCCGCTGCCCAAGGGTTCGTCCTCCGCCACGGTTGCCCGGATCAAAGGTGGCTCGGGCTACGTTTGGAAGGCCAGCACGCTGGGAAGCAATGGAGATAAGACGGACAACGCTGCCTTGGATAAACTGGTCAAAGTTAATCCGGCAGATTGTGCAGCTTTGGAAATGGACTCTTCAGCCACCATCGCACCTGATGGTAAATCCGGCATTTTGGTGGTGAACACCAAGGCCACAGCCGGCACGGCTATTTTGTTGCGCGGATACGAATACACCAGCCCCACACCGCCCGAAAGCGCGGATGATCTGGAAACGAACGAGAACAGTTCGTTGAAGTGGTTTGTTTTGATGGTGGGGCCTTTTGATCTAAATTCTTCCAATTGCAATGCCCTGGTGATTCCATTCACTGTAGAAACCTCGATCACGAATCTCTATTTCGTGAATGACGGCGAGGCCAAAAGCCTGCCCCTCGAGATAGAGTGTCCGGCGAATATCGTGGTCACCTGCGGGCAACCGGTGGTTTATCAACCGGTGATGTATGCCGGTTGCGGGGACATCCAGGTCGATTATAGCCCGCCGGCCAATACGTCATTCCCCGTCGGAGTCACACCAGTGGTGGTCACCATCAAGGATCAGTTCGGCAATTCAACCAACTGCACGTTCACGGTGACCGTCATGGATCTCACACCGCCCGTGGTTCCCACACTGCCCGTTTTAACCGGCGAATGCTCGGTTCAAGTGCCAGCACCAACCACCATTGATATCTGCAGCGGGACATCCAATTTGGTAACAGGCGTTACAACCGATCCCACCAACTATGACATGCAAGGATCTTTCACCGTGCATTGGCGGTTCGACGACGGCAACGGCAACGGCAGCACCGCCAACCAGACCGTCAACGTGCGGGACGTGACCCCGCCCGTGAAGCCGGTCCTGACGAATCTGACTTATAGCTATTGCGGTTCATCCGCCACGCCACCGACGCCCACAACCACGGATAACTGTGCGGGCACGGTAGCTGGAACCACAACAACCTCGTTCCCGATTACCACCGCAGGGACGACCGTTGTGACTTGGACGTTCAACGACGGCAACGGCAACACCACCACGGCCACCCAAAACGTTACCGTGGCCAGCCTGACCCTTTCAGGATTCTATTCGCCCATCAATGGCACCGGCGGTACCTGCTCCGCACCGCTGCGGACCATCAATCTAGGGAGCAAGATTCCCATCAAGTTCGACCTCATGTGCGACTCGACACCCATTACGAGCGGACAGCCGCCGGTTGTAATAATCCAGGCCTATTCCAACAATTGTGTAGCTGGAGCCAACCTTGTTGACGCAAATGCAGTTTATCAAAACGACTGGCATTACAACTGGGATTCGACGGGATGGACCAAGGGCACATACAAGGTCATTGTAATCCTACCCGACGGGACATCACAGTATGCATTCATAAAATTGAAGTGAACTGCCGCAGTGCTGACAATTGGAAGACTGTAGAATACACGGCATTTGCCGAATGAGCCCCAAAAAACTCTGTTGGTGGTTTCGTGAGCCGCACCTGCTTGCCGGCGGGATGGTGGCCATCCTGTTGTCAGCCGGCCAAAAATCCAGCCCGGCCCAAGTCGTTCTGGACGGAAAGTTTGGCACCAGCGGGGCTTTGTCAGGGCCGAATTATACCATCACAGCCGGAATGGGCCTGACGCGCGGGAACAACCTTTTCCAAAGCTTCTCACAGTTCAACTTGGTGTCCGGAGATGTCGCCACCTTTACCGGCCCTGCAAACATCCAAAACATCATGAGCCGGGTGACGGGCGGCAGCGCCTCGTCCATCAATGGAACCATTCGCTCCGGCATTGCAGGGGCCAACTTTTTCTTCATCAACCCAAACGGAGTCATCTTCGGCCCCAACGCCGCAGTGGATGTTAGCGGCTCGTTCGCAGCCAGCACGGCCAACTACCTTAAACTGGCCGATGGTGCCCGCTTCGTGGCGTCGCTGGACGCCGACGATTCTGGTTTAAGCACCGCACCGGTCAGTGCCTTCGGTTTTCTGGGGGGCAATTCCGGCAGCATCGCCGTGCAGCAATCCACGCTCTCTGTGCAGGACGGTCAAACACTCTCGCTCGTTGGTGGTGACATTACCATTGACGGCGGATCGGTGCAGGCGCCGCAGGGGCAAATCAATGTTGTGAGCGTCCTGTCTGCTGGAGAAGTCCCGGTGGATCCGACGGCGTCAAGCGTCGCGGAGTTCAACGCGGCGTTTCCACAGCAAGGCCAGATCAATTTGCAGAACCTCGCGCAACTGGATGCCAGCGGTGATGGCGGCGGACGCATCGTCATCCGCAGCGGTCAACTTGCGGTGGATAATTCAGTCATCCAGGCCAACACCACCGGTTCCACCGATGGCAGAGGAATAGACGTCGCCGTGGCCAATGATTTGACCCTGATCAACGGCGGCCAGATCAAGAGCCTCTCAACCGCCGGTCTTGGCGCAGGCGGAAACATAGTCATCAACGCCCAGTCCATCCGGCTGGATGGCGGAGGTTTGATTGACGATAATTTTAATCCGTTAACCGAGATTTCGACGGCTACGGGCGATTTGTTCCTAGGCGGCGGCACCGGCAAGGGCGGCGACATAGTGATCCAGACAGGCAGCCTCGAACTGGTCAACAGCGCGCAGATTTCCTCGGCCACATTCGGCGCAGGAAATGCCGGTCGGATCAACATCTCGGCTACTTCGATTCTGCTGGACGCGCTGCTGACCACGCCCACGCAGATTTCTGCCAACTCCCAGCAGATCGAAGGCGGCGGAAATGCGGGCGACATTTTCATCAACACCGGCACGCTCGAAATGCAAAATGGCGCCACGATCCTCGCGGCCTCGTTTGGCTCGGGCCGGGCGGGTCTCGTCAACATCAATGCCCAATCAATCAATCTTTTCAGCGGCTCGATCATAACCGCAGGCACGTTCGGCTCGGGGAACGGTGGCGATGTTCAAATCACGGCCGATTCGATGAATATCAACGGGCAAACAGCTTTGGCTGATGGACAGGATTTTCTGACCGGCATCCAGGCCGTAACTACCAGTTCCGATTCACCCGCGCCCGGCGGCAACATTCAAATCAACGCCGGCTCGCTTGAACTGGAGCACATGGGTTCAATCTTCACCACCAGCTATGGTCTGGGCTCCGGCGGCAACATTGAAGTCACAGCGGGAAATCTGACGCTCGCCAATGGTTCGACGATCCGGGCTGAAGGCTTGGATGCCGGCCAGGCGGGCAAGATTTCGCTTCGTGCTGACCAGGACATCATGCTCATGAATAACAGCGCGGTCAGCACGTCTGCACCGGGCAGCAGCGGCGGCGACATCAGCGTTATCGCCGGATCCAATATCAAGCTGGAGAACAGTCAGATCACCGCGCAAGCCGGGTTGGACGGTGGTAACATTGAAGTGGCTGCCTCCAGACTTGTCTATCTTCTTCACAGCATACTGACCGGCCAGGCGGACTCGACGGGCAGCGGCTTCGGGAACGGCGGCAATATCACGATTGATCCTTCGTTCCTGATCTTGAACGACAGCTCACTCATTTCCAAATCCAGTTTCGGCAACGGTGGCAACATCACCATTCAATCCGATTACTTTTTCCAATCACAGAGCATCATTGATGCGACCGCGCCATTCGGCTTGCCCGGCACTGTAACTGTCACCGCGCCCAACGTGGACTTGAGCGCCAGCCTGGTCGCACTGCCCGGCAATCTGCTGGACGCGGAAACGCTACTGCAGCCTGATTGCGGGGTGCGATTGAGCGGCAACATCAGCAGTTTCATTGTCCTCGGCAGCGGCGGATTGCCGGTTGCGCCGGGCGGATTTGTGCCGAGCTCTGTGCCGGCAGGAGCGAATGATAAAAAATAATCACTTCCTCCCCAACCTTGCCGTTCTGGCCTTGCTGACGCTGAACTTCTCCGCCAGTCCGGTCAGCGCGCAAATTCTCCCGCCGCCGCCGGCAAAGCTGACGATGCCCGCCCGGTTGTTCGTGCATGAATTTCGATTTGTCGGCAACAAGATTTTCTCGCAAGCCGAACTTGCCAGGGTCATCGCACCCTTCACGAATCGCGCCATCTCGAATGCGGAACTGGAGGATGCGCGCCGTGCGGTCACGGTGTATTATATCAACCACGGCTATATCAACTCGGGCGCAATCATTCCAGATCAGGATCCAGCGGAGGGGGTCGTGACCATGCGCATCATTGAGGGCGTCCTGTCGGGAATTGACCTGCATGAAAACAACTGGCTGCGAAATTCCTACATCACGAACCGGTTGCAGCGTTGGAGCGGGCCGCCGCTGAACATGGGTGAATTGCAGGACGGCCTCCAGATGCTACGGCAAAACCCAAATGTCAAGCAGGTCAATGCCGAACTGATGCCGGGGACGGCTCCAGGCCAGAGCATATTGGATTTGCGCGTGGTGGATCAGCAACCGTTTCGTGCGGGGTTGCAAATCGACAACCACCGGCCGCCGAGCGTCGGTGCGGAGGAAATTTCCATGCAGGTGGCGGACTTGAATCTCACCGGCCACAGCGACCCGCTCAATCTGACATACGGCATCGCAAACGACGGCGTGAATGGTGGCTGGGGATTCTCCGGCTGGGACAATGTCAGTGGCGACTACGCAGTGCCGGTGAACCGTTTCAACACGACCTTCGGCGTTCACGCCAGCCGGAATAACAGCAGCATCATCGAAAATCCGTTCACCTCGCTGAACATCAGCAGCGAAACCACTGACTTTGGCGTCGTGCTGCGCCAGCCCTTGTTCCAGACACCGAACCGCGAGTTCGCCCTGGCCGTCGCCTTTGACCGGAGTCAGAACTACTCCACGCTCCTTGGTGAGCCGTTCAACGTCTCGCCCGGTGCCGAAAACGGCTGGATGACCGTTTCGGTTTTGGGGTTTTCCCAGGAGTTCGTTGATCGCGGCCAGAATCATGTGTTCGCGCTGCGCTCCACCTTTAATTTCGGTCTGGATGTTTTGGGAGCTACTGACAATGGCGTGTCCGGCGATCCGAACGGAAAATTTTTCGCCTGGCTGGGTCAGGCGCAGTATGTCCAGCGGCTGTTCAACACCCAGAACCAGCTCATTCTGCGCGCCAGCGGGCAATGGACTCACGACAGCTTGCTCGCGCTGGAACAAATCAGCATCGGCGGCTCGGATACGGTGCGCGGTTACCTGGAAAATCAACTCGTGCGCGACAGCGGGCTGGCGTCTTCAATCGAGTTTCGCTTGCCCGTGCTCTACGATAAGTCCGGCAAGGGAATCGTCCAGTTGGCGCCATTTTTTGATTATGGCGGCGCGTGGAACGTCGGCGGCTCACCAAGTCCAACGACCATTTACAGCACAGGCATTGGCCTGTTGGTCACTCTGAATAAATACATCGATGCGCAACTTTACTGGGGCTATCGGCTTCGAGATGTGGATTTGCCCGACAACAATCTGCAGGACCAGGGGATAACCTTCCAAGTAAACATTTCCGCGTTTTGATCAATTCTTCGCCGGTGCGCCTTCGGCAGCGGCAGCGGCTTTCAGACCCACTTGACGCAGCAAATCAGCCCGTTCCGTGCGCAAAGCTTGGTTGTCCGGCTGCGAATCAATCAAGTCCGTCAAACTGCCCAACGCGTCGTGCCAGATTCCGGCTCCGGCGTAGATGGCTGGCAGGGTCTCGGGTGTCGCGCCGGCTATCTTCAATTTCAGTTCCGGGGATGGCTCTATGCGCTTGATGAAGCCGCTGGCCACCAGATCGCTGGAACGGTTGTCGGGGTCGGTCACGAGGGCTATCACCCACTGATACTCAACTCCGGGCGCGAGCTTCACCCCGTGATCGGCCAGCCGCAGGCGTTGAATGCCCGCATTGGAGGCGCGTTCAACATCAACCCGAAGAACCGGCTTCGTTTTGTCCTGTTCGATCAACGTCAGTTCGAACCGGGCTTTCGCGGGCTTGGACTGATACCAGAATAGCGATGGCTGTTCTTGAGTCGTCAGGCCGGTATCGTCGGGCGCCAGCACATCCAGAGTGATCGTCGCGTCGCCATTGCCGCGCGAGCCGCCCGTCACGCGAGCCGCCGGAGCGCTGCCCTTGGCGGGCTTGTAAATCACCATCTGGGGAGCCGTCGGCTTGGTGGCCGGCACCGCCGTGTCCGCCGCGCGGATTTCGCCAGGGAACAGCAAACTGGCCACGGTTAAAAATTTGTAAAATCGAATTATGGAATCGCGCATATCAACCTTTCTATTTAGTTTTTGTTTTCCCCCAGAACAGCAAAAATCATAACCTTCTCGCTTTTGCCTTTCAAGCTCATCGTTCCAACCTGATGCAATTGGAACTGCTCGCCCAAAAACACCCGCGTCGCTTCGCTGATCAGAATCCGGCATTTATCGTCACGCAGGTGCGGATCGTCCGAGTCTTTGCCGAAACTTTCCAACCGCGAGGCGGTGTTCACGGAATCGCCGATGACCGTGTATTCCTGACGGTCGAGGCTGCCGAGGCTGCCAGCGACCAGCGATCCCGTGTGGATGCCGATGCGCGTGCTGCAGGCGGGCAGGCCACGCTGCTTCCACAATTCATTCAACTTTTCCATCTCTTCCCGCATGGCGAGGGAACAACGGATGGCGTTTTGTGCGTCATTGGCAATTTGTTCCTGCGACGCGCGTGGGATTGGCACGCCGAAGACCGCCATGATCGAGTCGCCGATATATTTTTCGACGACGCCTCCATGCTTCATCACCGCGCCGGCCATCACTTCCATGTATTCGTTCAGCCAGTCCATTAAGGCGGCGGGCTCCAGTCCTTCTGACGTCGAGGAAAAACCCTTGAGGTCGGTGAACAAAACCGTCGCGGTCAGTTTTTGAGAGAGCGGCCGGTTGCCGGCTAGAAAAGCTTCACGCTGATTCCAGAGTTCTTCCGCGATGTCAGGCGAGACCTGGTTGGAAAACAACTTCATCAATTGGCCGCGGTTGCGATGCTCCTGATAAGAAATGTAAGACGTCACCAGCATTGCCGCCGGCAGAAAGGCGGCCATGGGCGACACCAACGGGGTCCAACATCCGGCCCCGAACGACTGCCACGTGATGACCGCCAGCGTGAGGAGACCCAAAGCGATCAAAGCGATGAACCGCCACGGAGAACGGATCCAATAGGCAATGGCGCCACCCAGCAGGCACCAGCCCAGCATCCATGCACTCTCCTGCCACTCCGGCCGGAACCTCATGGACTTTTCGCCATCCTTGGCCATGCGCAGCAGTTGCAGGATCGTGAGAGATTGCAGTTCGATTCCCCGATGGCTGTAGTGGATCGGCGTGACCCGTTCGTCAGACACGCTGGGCGCGTTCATCCCGACGAGCACGATTTTGTCGCGCAGGCTGTTTTTAGGAATGCGCCCTGCCAATGCGTCGCTGACGGAAAAGCGGATGAAATTGTCCGGGTGTTTGAAGTTCAGCAAAATCTGCATGCCCGCCGTGTCCGCGTTCACATAAGGGCCATCGTTCGGCTGCAACACGCGCACTTGCGCATTGCCGAGCAGAAACGTGTCCGGATTGGCGGCGTCAAATTGAGGCTTGATGCCTCTTTGTTCGAGGTAAACGCAGGCGACGCGGAACGGCAGCGCGTCCAGACGCTGGCCAGATTCCGCCTGGCTGAAGATCATGGAGCGGCGCACCTTGGGTGTCGTTTTTTCCACCTGATAGTCCACCGGAAAATTATCATTGAACCCCAGCCGGTCCGGATACGGCATCAAGACTGCGGGCGGCGCGATTCCGCCGAGAGTGTAAATGCCGATGATGTTCGTGTGCGCCAGCAACGCGTCGTTGAATTCCTTCAGGTGTTCGCCGCTCTTGGGCACGGGAATGTCGCGCCAGATGTCCAGCCCGATCACGGCTGGCTGATCGGCTTCCAGAATTTCCAGCAGCTGTGCGAATTTCTCGTCGGTCAGTGGATAATCCAGCGTCGGACTTTGAATGTCGTCCTCTGTCATTTCCACCAGCACAATCGGATCACCAGTGGCGAGCGCAGGCTGTCGCCGGATGAAGAAATCGTAAGCGCGAAATTCCAGAAACTGCATCAGCCCGAGCCGCTGGGCAAACAGCGCGGCTAGAAACACCCCGAAGGAGATCAGCAAGCTGACGGCGTGCGGTGACAGCTTCCACTTCATGCTTCAGAGCCAGTTTCCGATGATGAGGTAAGGCGCCCAATAACACGGATGCCGGTAGCGCCGGTCGCCCAGCATCTGGATCTGGGCGGCTTGCAGCGCTTGCGCCTTCGAGATTGAGGGCGAATCCCGGAGTTGGTGATAGAACCCGGAAATCAGGGCCGAAGTGGATTGATCGTTGACGCTCCACAACGAGGCCAGCGCGCTGCGTGCCCCGGCCTTGACCGCAACGCCGGCCAGTCCCAAAGCGGCGCGATCATCACCCGACGCCGTCTGACAGGCGCTAAGAACCAGTAGTTCGACCGGCTTGCCCCGATACTGGCTCGGCCGGATCAGCGCCTCCAGACTGTTCAATGTCAGTTTGCCGTCATAGGTAAGCACGAACGTTTTGTGGGCATCGCTGTTGAATTGCCCATGCGAGGCAATATGGACGATGGTGAACTGCTCTTGCGTAAGTTTCTCCCGGAGAGCCGGCATCACGAACGAGCCGTTCAACATGGCTTCGCTCGGATAAACCGGCTCGATATTCTGCAACTCCGCCGGCACGAAATTCAGCGACGGAAATCCCTGCACGGAGTCGGAGAGCCCCCCCAGCAGCAGGCGCACATTCTCACGTTGTATCGGGTGCGGTTCCATCAGCGAAAGAGCCGGTGACACCGCGACCGCGAACTCCTCAATCAGAAAACTCTTCCCGTCCTGAAGTGCGGCGAACGGAATGGTCTGGAGTGCGCCGTCGGGCACGAACACCAATGTGTCAATATGGTTTCCGGTCAACAGTTCATGAGCCGGACGGATGAGCCAGTCGTAAAGCTGCCGGGCTTCGACCAAATATTCATTCGATGTCCGGGTCTCAAGTTGATGCCGAAATTCCCGGACTTCGGCCGTCAACGCTTCGGCCCCGACATCGGCGGTGAAGCGGTGGATGCCGGAGGTCAGGCTCACCAACACCTCCGTGCGTGTGGCGAGCGGAATCAGGTAAAACACGGCGGCGTGCGGGTCGAGGTTTTCAACCGATTTGCTTTTCGCCCGCATGACGTTGACGCAACTGTCCTGCAAATAATCCTCCAGCTCGACCGACTTCAATTGCTCCACGATATCACGAGCTTCGCGCAACAGTTGCTGCTCTCTGTCCGGATTCTTCTCGCTGTCCGCCTGAAGCAAAAGCAAGTCGGCCATCTCATAAAACAGCGGCCCCAGGGACTGGCGAAAAGATGCCTGCGCCGTCGCGTTGCCATAACCAAGCGAAACATCGTGGCGTATTGGCTGTAATGTTTGGACGGCAAGGCGATAGGAAGCAATGGCCGGTTCCGGTTGTCCCTGCGCCTTCAGCATGCGGCCGGCCTGCCATTCCCAGCGATACAGCGCTTCCGGCATGCCCGCCTGCTGCGCCACAAACGCGGCGCGTCTGGTGAGCGACAATGCCTGGTCAAACTGCTTGTCCTGCTCGTAGAGTCCACCCATGTAGCCCAGCGCATAAGTCTCGATGCGTTGGTCACCGATCGCCCCGGCCACTTCGCAAGCGCGTTGATACGATTGTTGGGCGCGCATGAGCAAACGGTTCCCGTCCTCTTGATCCACAGGCTTGACCTGCCGGTCGGTTTGCGCGGCCGTCACCAACAAAAAAGCTTTTTGATGCGAGGCTTGGAGACGTTCAATTTCCTTCAGCGCCTCACCGTTCAATTGCTCTGCTTTTTTATCCATGCCCGCGCTGGCGGCGGTTGTTGCGGCGTTGCAGAGCGACTGGGCCGTCAATAACAAGTCGCCCGATTGACGGGCCAAGTCACTGCTTTCCTCAAAGGCTGCCAAGGCCTCGTCAGGTTTCTTTTGCGTGACAAGCAAATCACCGAGATCATTTAAAATTGTCGCTGTGAGCTGGTGGTTTTTATCCGCTCGCGCCATCGCCAAACTCTCACGCAAAAGTGGTTCGGCTCTTTCCGGCTGGAGAATCATCACCAATGCGGCGCCGAGCTTGCCCTCGGCCAGAGTCACACAAAAACGGTTGCCGCCACTGTTGGCAATGTCAACTGCTTCGGACAAAGTTTGGACGGCGTTCGGATGCTGTCCAAGCGCCTGATAGGAGGCAGAGAGATTTACCAGCGCCTCAATCTGGGCGTTGGTGTTTCCTTGTTTTTGAAACGTATTCGCCGCCTGTTGCCAGAATGCCGCGGCTTCGCTGAACGATCCCCGCTGGAATGCGGATTGCCCTGCGTCCAGTTTGGCCAAGCCTGCCACTGCCACCATTGAGCTGCTGCAAATAAGAAAGCTGGCACAAATGCCAGCAAAGTAGCGTCCCCAGTTGTGACCTCGATGGTTTAAGAAATTCCCCATTACCGGCTTTCTGTATACTGGCTTGGCCACTTGAAGTCAATTGTTGCCGGAAATTTCAAAATCGCGGCAGGGACGACAGCTTCTTAATCATTTCTAAGTGGTGGCTGGGGGCGGAATTGAACCGCCGACACAAGGATTTTCAGTCCTCTGCTCTACCAACTGAGCTACCCAGCCATTCGCGGTCGGATATTCAACCGATGAAGCAGCAAATTGGCAAGACGCAAAATCATCTGATTTTGTTCGCCCATGGAGAATTTAATGCGCACAACAACCCGCCGCGCCCAAGACCAGATCCGGGCTGACGTAGGGAATCCCCAACGACATCCCGCGCAGGATCAGCAGGATTGCCAGCAGGCAAACGCCAAATGGAATCGCCCCGTTCAGTTTCAGGCGCAGCGCGGGCGGAAACAGTTGTCTGGACAGGCTCACAGCCAGCATCATCGGCAGCGTGCCAAGGCCGAACAAGGCCATGTAAAAAATCCCATCGCGGATTGTGCCGCGCGAAACGGCTCCGGCCATCGCCACATAAACCAGCCCGCACGGGAGCAGGCCGTTCAGCATTCCCAGCAACGCCAGCGAACGGAAGCTGCGCTGCTTTAATTGTGCGGACATGGCAAGCTTGAGCTTTGCCACCAGGCGGACGACGGGTGCGGACAGCGCGACGCGTTTGGAAATCAAAAATCCGGCCAGCACCACCACGCCGAGCGCGATGGACAACCACCGCTGAAATCCGGCGAGGAAAATGGATTTCCCAACGAGTCCGGCGACGATGCCAAGCACACAGTAAGTGGCGATGCGGCCAAGCTGATAAGTGACGCGGCCGACAACAAACCGCGCCGGCCCGCCGGGCGGAACCGGCAACGCGAGCATCAACGGCCCGCACATGGCGGCGCAGTGCAGGCTGCCGAGCAATCCGAGCGCGATGGCGATGCCGTAGTCCATTTTATTTTCCGGCGACGGTGATTTTCTGTTCGAGGAAATAATCTTCCCCGCCGGTGTTCCATTTGACGCGCACCTGCCAGAGACCTGCGGCAAGCTTGGAAACATTGACGTCCTGCGTGCCATCGGCCTTCGGCTCCAGCAGAGATTCACGATCCAGTTCCGGCGCGGACGGGCGGTAAAACTCCACCGTCCCGGAAAATTTTTCTGAAAGCTGCGCGGCGGGCAGCGCAATGACGACTTTGCCGCCGGCGGCATCGTAAACAAGGGTCGCCCCGGATTTTTTGGCGCGGGCGGCGGCATCAATCTGGCCCTGAAATTTCAACTCCTGCTCGTAGTAATTTCCGTTCACCAGATGCTCCCGATGCGTCGAGGCGATGACTACGACGCTGGCCATGCCGATGAAAAACAGCACGAACGCGGAGACAATGCCGAGCGGCCAGGGATTGAATTTGGTTTTCATAAGATTAATTTCGTGGCCCGATGAAGGCCGTCTTGAGAGTCTGCAATTTTTTCCCGCCAGCATAGACGCCCACGACAACCGGCGTGGTGCCGGATCTCATGGCGGCGGGATCAATCTCAACGAGCAGGGAGTTTTCCAAAAGTTTTTGCGGCGGCACGACAAGCCTGTCACCCATGACTTGCAGCGAGCCGGCGGGAGATTCCAGCTTCAATTCAACCGGCAGTTCACGCGAGGTTTTGTTGATGATGCGCACCGTGTAGAGATTGCTGAAATGGCCGTCGTCCATTTTTTGAAACATGGAACCGGGGGCGCGCAGCACGGTGACCTCGACATCGGCACGGGTGAAAATCATCCCCGCCAAAAGGGACACCAGCGCAATGAGCACCACGCAATAGCCGATGAGCCGCGGCGTGACACGCAGACGCTCGCCGCGTTCGATGCCATTGAGGGAGGCGTAGCGGATGAGGCCGAGCGGACTGCCGACCTTGGTCATCACATTGTCGCAGGCATCCATGCAGGCGGTGCAATGGACGCATTCCATCTGCGTGCCGTCGCGGATGTCAATGCCGGTCGGACAGACGGCGACGCATTGATTGCAGGCCACGCAATCACCGAAGCCTTCAAAGCGGCGTTCGCCAAATTTCTGCTGGTGCTTGAGCGGCCCGCGCTTTTCTCCGCGCTTGTGATCATAGGCGACGACGATGGAATTTTCGTCAAGCAGCACGGACTGAAAGCGGCCATAAGGGCAGATGAACGTGCAGGCCTGTTCGCGAAAACGCGCAAAGATGCCGTAAAACAAAAGCGAGAACCCGATCATGAATGACAGGCCGGTCAAGTGATGGGCCGGTAGATCGGTGATGATCTGGCAAAGCGCCTGCCAGCCGATGATATAGCTCAACAGCACGTTGCCGACAAGAAACGAGAGCGCGTAAAAAACTGCGTGCTTGAGAATTTTCTTCAGGATTTTCCCGGCGTCCCACGGCGCTTTGTTCAAGGCGCGCTGCTGGTGCGCGTCGCCTTCGATGAGGTATTCGATTTTGCGGAAGACCATCTCCATCATCACCGTCTGCGGACACGCCCAGCCGCACCAGACGCGCCCGAACGCGGCGGTGAAGATGACGATGCTCGTGAGGCCAACGAGCGCGGCGATGGCGAAGATGATCATGTCCTGCGGCCAGAAAATCTGGCCAAGCACGACGAACTTGCGCTCGACGATGTTCATCAGCAGGAGCGGATTGCCATTGATGGTGATGAACGGCCCGGCGAACATGATGGCCAGCAGCAGCCAGCTGAACCAGGTGCGCCAGCGGAAAAAGCGTCCGCTCACCTTGCGCGGATAAATCCATTTGCGACGACCGTCGCGTTCAGCCGTGGCGATGTGGTCGCGGAAATCCGACCAGTCCACATCCTTGACGGAGGATTCGGATTTTTCTTTGGGCGGAGTTTTGTTCACTGGAGAAATTTTCCCCGACGCACTGCGAACAGCGCGCCGAGGGTTTAATCGTCATTCAAACGCGCTCGGACCGGCGGGCTTGGCCGGAAGCTGGTTTTCCGGCAGCTTGCCGGGCGTCAGCAGTTTTGCGCCGCGCAGCGTATAAATGTAGCTGGCCACATTCTGAATCTGCTCCGGTTTCAAAACAGTTTTCCAGGTGATCATGCCTTTGGCGGGCACGCCGTCCCAGATGATCTTCACGCTGTCGGCGTAGTTGCTGCCGTGGATCCAGTAATCATCCGTGAGGTTCGGCCCGACCAGCCCGCCGCCGTCCACACGATGGCACGGTGCGCAGTATTTGGTGTAGGTCTGGCGGCCATCTTCCAGCACGGCGGCATTGGTCGCGGGCTGAAGCGCAGCCATGCTGACCTCAAACTTGCCCATGGCAGCGTTTTTGATTTGTTCGCCAGATTTCATCTCCTTGGTGTATTCGGCGGCTTGCAAATCACCGCTGCCGGTGACGTGGTAATAGACCAGATAGCCCGCCGAATAGATGATGGTGATGTAAAACAGCCACACCCACCAGCGCGGGAGATTATTGTCGAGTTCGCGGATGCCGTCGTATTCGTGGTCGAGCAGCAAAGGTTCTTTGGGATCGTTGCTCATAATTTTTCGGATTGAGTTTTGTCGGTTGAAGTTTTTTCGCCGCTGTCCAGCGGCAGATCGCTCATCTTGGTCAGATAATTCTTCTTCAACAGGAAGGCCCAGATGAGCACCCCGATGAAGAAGCCGAAGAACAGGATGAAGGAAAACAGGCCGTAGCCATTGATATTTTCGGCTTCCCGCAGAATTGAACGAACAATATTAAAAATCATATTTCCTCCGTTCTATTTGGCCGCCGTGGTGACCGGCGCGGATTTGATGTCGGTGCCGAGCCGTTGCATATACGCGATGAGCGCGATGATTTCCCGGTCCGATTCGGCCTTGACCGCACCCATCTTCAGATTCGCAACGACTTTTTCGGCCTGCGCTTGCAAGTCTTTTTGCGCGGGACCATTCTCAAAACCGGCTGGATACGGCACACCGATTTTGCGAAGCGCATTCAGCCGCGACGGCAGCGTGTCGGTCTCCATTTTCTGCGTCAGCAACCACGAGTAGCGCGGCATGATGGAGCCGGGCGAAGTGGAACGCGGATCGTCCATGTGGTTGAAATGCCAGGCATCGGGATATTTGCCGCCCTCGCGCGCGAGGTCGGGGCCTTTGCGTTCGGAACCCCAGAGGAACGGATGATCATAGACGAATTCACCCGCCTTGGAATATTCGCCGTAGCGCTCGGTCTCGGAACGGAACGGGCGGATCATCTGCGAATGACAGCCGAGGCAGCCCTCGCGGATGTAGATGTCGCGACCTAAAACTTCCAGCGGCGTGTAAGGCTTCACGCTGGAAATGGTCGGGACGTTTTGCTGGATGAGAAACATCGGGATGATCTCCACCAGCCCGCCGACGAGAATCGAGACCGTGGCGAGCACAGTGAAGAACAGCGGCTTGCCTTCGAGCACGCGATGCCAGCCGGGTTTTCCGTGCGCCACCGCAGCTTTTTCCAACGGCGCGGCCTGCGCTTCGGTGTCCGGTTCAAACTTCCCAGCCTTCGCCGTCTTATAAAGGTTATAGACCATGAGGAACGTGCCCACGATGTAGAGCGTGCCGCCAATCGCACGGAGCTTGAACATCGGCACGACCTGCACAATGGTTTCCAGGAAGTTCGGGTATTGCAGGAAACCGTCCTTGGTGAATTGCTTCCACATCAGCCCTTCCGTGACACCAGCGACATAAATCGGGATGGCGTAAAACATCATGCCCAGCAGCCCGATCCAGAAATGATAATTGGCGAGCTTGGTGGACCACAAATTCGTCCGGTAGAGACGAGGGAAAAGATAATAGAGCATCGAGAACGTCAGGAAGCCATTCCAGCCCATCGCCCCAACATGAACGTGAGCGACCGTCCAATCGGTGTAGTGCGACAGCGAGTTCACCGTCTTGATTGAGAGCAGCGGCCCTTCCAGCGTGCTCATGCCATAGGCCGTGACGGCGACGACCATGAATTTCAGCACTGGATCCTGACGCACCTTGTCCCACGCGCCGCGCAGGGTGAGCAGGCCGTTCAACATGCCGCCCCAGCTCGGCGCGATCAGCATCAGCGAAAACACCATGCCAAGTGATTGCGCCCAGTCCGGCAACGCGGAGTAAAGCAGATGATGAGGCCCGGCCCAGATGTAGAGAAACACAAGCGCCCAGAAATGAATGATCGAAAGCCGGTAGCTGAAGATTGGGCGGTTCGCCGCTTTCGGCAGAAAATAATACATCAAACCGAGATACGGCGTGGTCAGGAAAAACGCGACGGCGTTGTGGCCATACCACCATTGCACCAGCGCGTCCTGCACGCCGGCATACATGGAATAACTTTTCAGCGCGCTCCACGGCATCTCCATGGAATTGACAATGTGCAGGACGGCGATGGTGATGGCCGTGGCGATGAAAAACCAGATCGCCACATACATATGCTTCTCGCGGCGCTTCACGATCGTGCCGAACAAATTGATGCTGAATGCCACCCAAACCACCGCGATCGCGATGTCAATCGGCCATTCCAGCTCCGCATATTCCTTGCTCGTCGTGTAGCCGAGCGGCAAGGTCAACGCCGCGCTCACGATGATGAGCTGCCAGCCCCAGAAGTTGAACCAGCTCAAAAAATCGCTGAACATCCGCGCCTTGCACAGCCGCTGCAAAGAGTAGTAGATGCCCATGAACATCCCGTTGCCGACGAAGGCGAAGATCACCGCGTTCGTGTGCAGCGGGCGGATGCGCCCAAACGTGATGAACTGGAAGTTCAGGTTCGCGTCCGGGAAAAACAATTGCACGGCGGCCAGCAATCCGACCAACATGCCGACGATGCCCCAGACGACGGTGGCGATGCTGAAAGCCCGCACAATCCGATTGTCATATTTGAATGTTTCTACGTTCGTGTTCATTTCAGTTTTGATTTGGTTTCACAAATTTTTTCTGTCGTTTCATCAGCCAGAACGCGCATGGAAGGCGTCAACGTGTCCTCGTATTGCCCGTTGCGAACCGCCCAGATAAAGCCGGTCAAAAACAGCAAGGCCACCGTGAGGCTCGCAAGAATTAAAATGATGATGACGCTCATGTGGACTCCTTCGCAAAGGGTTGAAGGCTGAAAGTTGAGGGTTGAAGGCTTTCGCAGACGGAACTTGCAACCTGCCGCTCTTTAACTTGCAACTTCCGGCCCATCCACGCCGTCGCGCCGCAGCTAAATGCCACCACTGTGATTGAACTCACCGGCATCAAAATCGCGCAGACAATCGGCGACAGCAGCCCCGCCGCCGCAATGCTTACGCCAACCACGTTGTAAGCGGCAGAAATGACGAAGCCGGTGCGGACGATCCATGCCGCACGCCGCGAAAACTGCAACACCCGCTCCAGTTGCGGCAGTTCCGCCGCATCAAGAATCACGTCGCTCGCCGGCGAGAAAACTCCGATCTGCTCCACGACCGCCACGCCCACCGACGCCTGCTTCAACGCGCCCGCGTCGTTCAAGCCGTCGCCGACCATCATCACTTTGCGTCCGCGCTGCTGGAGTTCGTGGATGAAATTCAATTTGTCCGCCGGGCTTTGGTTGAATTTCAAAATCGCGCGCCCGCCAAAAATATTTTTGAACCGCGCCGCCTCGCGTTCGTTGTCGCCGCTTAACAACGCCAGTCCAAACCGGCCACCAAGCTGGGCGATCAATTTCCCCACTTCCGGCCGCAATGAATTCTCCAGCATGAACGACCCGCGCAAAACGCCGTCAATCGCCGCATAAACGTAGGAGCCGACGTGAGGAGTCTCTGACTTTTCTCCACCTGAAATTTTAGCCTCGTCACCTCGGCTGCTACAAATTACACCACATTTTTCCATCCACGCCTGCGAGCCGAGCTGGATTTTGCGTCCGCCAATCTCGCCCTCAATGCCGCAGCCGGGCGTCTCCCTAAAATTGGCCACCGGCAGCGCCGCCAGCGGGAGCGATCTGGTGATGCGGGTGGAATTCGGATGCGTCGAATGCCGTGCGATCGAGGCGATCCAGCCCCTTTCTTCGATGGACAATTCCGCACTCCGCACTCCGCATTCCGCGCTTTGAAACTCCACCCCGCCTGCATCCGCCGTCGTCAGAGTTCCCGTCTTGTCCAAAACAATCGTGTCCACCTCGGCCATGCGCTCGATGACCAGCGCGTTTTTCAAAAAAAATTTCAGCCGCGCCAGAATCCGCTGCGCCGTGCCGTGCGTGAGCGGCGCCGCCAGCGCAAGCGCACACGGACACGCGACAATCAGAACCGAGGTGAATGCCTTGAGAGCTTTGGTTGCGTCCCGGAAAATCCAGAACACCGCCGACGCCAGCGCCACACCGACGACCAGTTTCGTGAACCGTTTGCTGTAGCGGTTCGTCAGCGAGTCAAGGTCGTTGTCCCGCGACTTGCGGAACGCCTCGTTGTTCCAGAGCGTCGCGAGATAACTTTGTGTAACCGGCTTGACGGTTTCAACTTCGATGACGCCTCCGACTTGCCGCCCACCGGCGTAAAGATGCGAGCCGGCGGCGCAAGCGACGGTCTCTGATTCGCCGGTCACGAAGCTGTAATCAATGAACGCCTCGCCGGAAATCAACTTCGCATCCGCCGGTAACAACTCGCCGTTGCGGAGAATGATCTTGTCTCCAGTCGCTAACCGCGAGATGGCGACACTTTCTTCACCGTCCGCCGTTTTGCGGACGACCGAAAGCGGAAAAAAGCCTTTGTAATCACGGTTAAACATGAGCCGGTCATAGGTTTTCTTTTGAAACAACCGGCCGCAGAGCAGGAAGAAAATCAGGCCGGTCAGCGAATCGCAGTAGCCGGGGCCGCGATGGGAAAGCACCTCAAAAATACTCGCCGCGTAGATCGCCCCGAGGCCAAGCGTGATGGGAACCTCCATCGTCAGCACGCGCTGACGGATGCTGAACCACGCCGCGCGCCAGAAATCCGACGCGCTGAAAGTCACGACCGGCAGCGCGAATGCGAGGCCGAGCCAGCCGGCGACGTTCCTAAACCACGGCCCGCTGAAGCTGTCCAGGCCGAAATAAAACGGCAGCGACATCAGCATGATGTTGCCGAACGCAAACCCGGCGACGCCGATTTGCAGCCACGATTTTTTTGCCAGCGGCGATGCCTTCGCTTTTTCCAGCGCGCCGAAAGTGAGTTCCGGTTCGTAGCCGATGGAGGCGAGCAGCGCGGCGAGTTCGCTGAATTTGATCTTGTCCGGCGCGAACGTGATGGCGGCTTCCCGGCGGGAAAAATTGACAAGCGAGCGGCCGACGCCGGGATGCAGTTTGAAAAGATTTTCGAGCAGCCAGACACAGGCGACGCAATGGATCGCGGGCAGGTGCAGCGTAACCTTCACCTGCGTCTTGTCCGCGTAATCAAAGAGTTTTTCCTGCACCACCGGGTCGTCCAAAAACGCCCACTTTGCCGCCGCAACCGGGCTGCGGATGCGGATGCCGGGCCGGGAGTTCAGTTCGTAAAACTGCTCCAGCCCATTTTCGTGCAGAAGACTGAAAACCGTCTGACAACCAAAGCAGCAGAATGATTTGCCCTCCAGCGAAAACGAATCGTCCGCGCACGCTTCACCGCAATGGAAACAACCGCTGGATGAGCGGCGTGTATCCGAGGGTGTTTGCAGCAGTTCTGGCGATGGTTGCGACATTTATTGCCTATGGTCAGGCAATAAATTCTGCGAAACAGAGTCTTCCGACTAACCATTCTTTACCAAAACATGCCCATATTTTGCTGGCGAAGCCTTCAGCGGATCCGATCGAGCAGCGAGAACAGGCGCAGATTGAGGATGCTGGAATTGAACATGGCCGGATTATCTGAAAATTTTATTTTGGGTCAACTTTACGCCCAGCTTCAAAAGTTTTTTTGCGGCGGCATCCGACTTGGCCTCGGCGTAAATCCGCAGGATCGGCTCCGTGCCGGATCCGCGCAGCATCAGCCACGAGGAATCTTCCGCGACATATTTCACGCCATCGAACGACTTCACGTCGGCCAGCGGCGATCGCAACAGTTTCGCCGGCGGATTCGTTTTCAAAAATTCCATGAGCGCGGCGCGTTGCTCCAGCGGGAAATGCGTGTCAATCCGCCCGTAACGGTGCGGGCCGAACTGCTTTTCCAGCTTCGCCAGCATCTTGTTGACGGAAACTTTCTCCGTCGCCAGCAGTTCGAGCAGCAGAAGTCCGGCGGCGATGCCGTCGCGTTCGGGAATGTGGTTGGGAAAACCGATGCCGCCGCTTTCTTCCGCGCCGAGCAGCACGCCGCCCTTGAGCATTTCTGCGCAGATATATTTGAAGCCGACGCCGGTCTCGACAAGCGGCAGGCCGTAAAACGCGCACATTTTGTCCACCATTGAAGTCGTCGTCAGCGCTTTCACGACTCTTAATCCAGTAACAGCGGACGTGAGTCCGCTCAATTTTTGTTCAGAAGGAATAAGAGCCGGCTCACGTCCGCTGCCACGATTTACGATGAAATGATGCAGCAACAGGCAGATGATCTGGTGCGTCGTCAGATAATTGCCGCGCCCGTCCATGCCGCCCACGCGGTCGGCGTCGCCATCTGTCACGAGGCAAAGGTCGTGCGGATGTTTCTTCAGATACGCCTGGCTCTTGGCGTAATTCTTCTCAATCGGTTCAGGATTAATCCCGCCAAACATGACGTCGTGCGCGCCGTTGAGCGTCGTGACCTTGCAAGTCGTGCCGGCGAGCAATTGTTCAAAGCAGCCTGCACCAACGCCGAACAAGGCGTCGTGCGCAAAACGCAGTTTCGATTTCGCGATCAGCTTGAAGTCCACGAGCTTTTTCAACGCGGCATAATGCGCCGGGCGAACGTCGGTGATTTTTATCTGGCGCGCTTTGACGGCCTCGGCGAGCGGCGTGGATTTGACCGGGTTGCGGTCGAGAAAACCTTCGACAGCCTGGCACGTTTCCGAATCGCTTGACCCGCCGTAGTGTGACTTGAGCTTGAAGCCATTGAAGCTCGGCGGATTGTGGCTGGCCGTGATCATCACGCCGCCGACGGCGTTCAGGTGTTTGACGGCGAAGGAAACCGACGGCGTCGGCGTCGGTTCCGGCGTGAGGACGGCCTGAAAACCGTTCCCGGCGAAAACTTCCGCCGTCGTCTGCGCGAAGCGGTCGGAGAAAAACCGGCGATCAAAACCAACAATAACTTTCAACTCACGCCCAAAGACTTTGGACTTTGGGCTTTGGACTTCAGACTTCCAAAAGTCCGCCGTGGCCTGCGCCACGCGCGCGATATTGGCGAACGTGAAATCTTCCGCGATGACCGCGCGCCAGCCGTCCGTGCCGAATTTGATTTGCGACATAAGTTATTTTCGGAGCAGAAACAATCCGACGATTGCAAATGCGATCCCAAAAAGACGTGGAGTTGAGGGGGCTTCCTTGAAAAAGAAAATCCCGGCCAAAGCCATTAACGCCGCGCCGCTGGCAAGAATCATCGGGACGGCGGAAAGCGGGCCGCCTTTCTGAAACAGCAGGAAAAAGAAAATCGTGCCGACACCGACGCAGATGCCCGTCAGCACGGAATAAAAAACGCCCGGCGAACTTGAAGTTTGATTCCAGTGGCCGCCAAATTTCAGCCACGCAAGGTAAATCAAAATCGTCAGCGCAGCCGAGCCTTCGACGACGAATCCGCCGAGGCCGTCGCTGATCCGGTCGGCGGCGAGCTTGGTGAAAATCTGGTGCGCGCCATACAAAATGGCCGCGCCAACGGCATACCAAAACCAGTTGTTCATAGATTTGTTTTTGCCGGGCAAATTCATTTCAAGCTTTCAAATCCGCCAGCGCCGGATCGTGGGCGTTGATGATTTTCCGCATTTTATTGATGGCCACTTTCAGGCTGCGCTGGCCGAACAGGCTTGTTCCGGCGACAAAGGTGTCCGCCCCGGCACGGGCACATTCGGCGGCGGTCTGGTTGTTGATGCCGCCGTCCACTTCGATGCGATAGCGCAGTTGTTTTTCGCGCCGCCACGCCTCGGCCTGCTGGATTTTCGGGAGGCATTCGTGGATGAAAGATTGCCCGCCGAAACCCGGGTTGACGGTCATCACGAGCAGCAGGTCAATTTTGTCGAGATGCGGCTGGACGAGCGAGATGGGCGTGGGCGGATTGACGGCAAGGCCGACTTTTTTGCCGAGGGATTTGATTTTCCAGATGAGCGACGGAACCTGTTCGCCGAGTTCGACGTGGATGATGATCTCATCCGCACCGGCCTGGGCAAATGGTTCGAGCAGTATCTGCGGCTTGGAACACATGAGGTGGACGTCAAAAAATATTTTCGTCAGCGGGCGGATTGCCTTCACAACTTGCGGGCCGAAGGAAATGTTGGGGACAAAATGGCCGTCCATGATGTCGAGGTGCAGCCAGTCGGCGCCGGCCTTGGTCGCCCGAACGGCCTCCTTGCCGAAGCAGGCGTGGTTGGCAGCGAGCAGCGATGGCGCGATAATCATGGGCGGAGTTTAAGCGGAGCGGGCGGGCGAAGAAAAGTTGGAAGATTCAATTTCCCTTTCCGTCCAGGCAGCGGCGCACCGTCTGGGCCAGAGTGTTGGGATGGTAGGGTTTTTGGAGAAAATTCAAGCTCGCATCCAGTTTGAAATTTTTTCCGACGATGTCCGCGCTGTAGCCGCTGGTGAAAATAACTTTCAAGGCGGGCTGGCCGGCCTGAAGTTTTTCCGCGAGCTCATGGCCGTTCATGTTGCCGGGCATGACGAGGTCGGTCAGCAGCAGGTTGATTTTGTCCTTGTGCTTATGCCAGACACCGACGGCTTCGTGGCCGCTGCCGGCCTGCAGGATTTTGTAACCGTATTTTTGGAGGACGCTGGCGACGAGTTCGCGCACGGGGGGTTCGTCCTCGACCAGCAAGATGGTTTCGGAACCGCCGCGAATGGTGATCTGGGTGGTGGGTTTTTCCGCATCCACCGGGGTTGACCCGAGGAAAGGAAGATAAACGCGAAAGGTGGTGCCTTTGCCAAGGGTGCTTTCGACTTCGATCCAGCCCTGGTGCTGTTTGACGATGCCGTAAACCGTGGCAAGGCCGAGACCGGTGCCCTTGCCGATTTCCTTTGTGGTGAAAAACGGCTCGAAGATGCGCGGGATGTTTTCCGGCGGAATGCCGCAGCCGGTGTCCGATTTGCTCACGCAGACGAAACGCCCGGTGCGCGCCTCGGGATGGCGCTGGACGTGGGCTTGATCAATGTCAACAACGGCAATGCGGATGGCAAGATGGCCGCCGCGCGGCATGGCATCGCGGGCGTTGACGGCGAGGTTCAACAACACCTGCTCCATCATGCCGGAGTCGGCTTCAACGGTGGCGGGGGACGGGGAATAATTCAATTGCAGCTCCACGTCTTCGCCCAAAAGCCGTCCGAGCATTTCGGTCATGTTGCCGACGGTGAGGTTCATGTCCAGCCGTTTGGGCTGGATGAGCTGGCGGCGGCTGAAGGCGAGCAACTGCCGGGTGAGCGCGGCGGCCCGCTCGGCAGCCTGGAGAATCTGCTGTGCGGAACGCGCGCCGTTCTTATTCAAGTCGGACATCTCCAGCAACGAGGCGTGGCCGTGGATGACGGTGAGGATGTTGTTGAAATCATGCGCGATGCCGCCGGCAAGCTGGCCGATGGCCTCCATCTTCTGCGACTGGCGCAACTGCTCCTCCAGCCGGCGTTGCAGCGTGACATCGCGGAACAAACTCAACATGAGAAGCGTCCGCCCGTGAACCTCCACAAACGAATGTGTGATCTCCATCGTTACCGTCTGGCCGTTGTGCAAGACGTATTGCCGTTCACTTTTCTGATCAGTGGTGCGGGTAAGAAATTGATCGCGATGGCTGGAAATCATTTCCGGCCGGTTTTCCAATTCGGCATAAACAACGGTGAACGGCTGTCCTTCCATCAACGATGCCTCCATGCCGAACAGTTTGCAGAAGGCGTCGTTGACCGCGATGATGACGCCGTTTTCATCGGTCAATCTCATGCCGTCCACGGAATTTTCCCAGACGGACCGGAACAGCATTTCGGAACTTTGCAGGGCGGTCTCCGCCGAGCGGCGCTGGGTGATGTCGCGGACGTGCAGCAGCAGCGCGGGCTGGTCATCGTATTCAATCCGGCTGGCGCGCACCTCCACTGGAATGACGCGGCCATCGGCCGTCAGGCTTTCGCCTTCAGTCCAGGTCAGCTTTCCTTCCGTCAACTTTTGAAAGTCGCGCCGGGCGGCTTCGCGGCTGGCGGGCGGCAGCAGGTCTTCCAGCGAATTTTTACCGATCATCTGTTCACGCGTCATGCCGTGCAGCACACAGGCGGCGAGATTCACGTCCAGCACCGTGCCATCCGGCTTCTCCACGAAAATGGCGTCCGGCGAGTTGTCAAACAGATCATGAAAACGCTCCTGGGTCTGGCGCAGTTGATCCTCGGCGCGGACACGTTCGAGCGCGCCGCCGGACTGGCTGGCCAGGGTCTGGAGCATCTCCAGATCGCGCACGGTGAAGGCGCCCGGCGTAGAGTTTTGGATCAGCAACACGCCGATGACGTTTGTCCCCTTGAGGATGGGCGCGAGCATCGTCGCGGCGGAATGATCCTTGGAGTCATCCGAGGAAAGCAGTTCCGCCCCGCGATTCACCACCCGCCGGATGAGGGCATTGGCGGTTTTGGGCTGGAACGAAGGCGGGATTTCCACGCGCCGGCCTCCAACCGTGGTGATGTTGAGCAGCGAAAAAACCTCGTCGGTCTCCGCAAAATATAAATCCAGCGCGAAATCGCTCCACTTGAACAGGCCGTCCGCCGCCTCGCAGATGATCATCGCCGTCTCCGCCACCGTGGTGGCCGAACTCAAACGCTGGCTCAACTTGGAAAAAATCGTGTTGCGGTGCTCCGCCCGGCGGCGCTCCGTCACATCCGTCGCCATCGTCAGCGCGGCAAAGCGGTTGCGGAAAGCCATCGGACTCCAGACGACTTCCGCGTCCAGAAAACCGCCGTCCTTGCGCCGGTGCCGCCAGATGACGCCGCGTTCCGTGGCCTCCACCACGTCTTTTTTATGCTGGTCGTTTTTTTCCGGCGCCCGGAGATCCGTGATGGTCATCCCCAGAAATTCCTCGCGCGAATAGCCGTATTGCCGGATGGCCGCTTCATTGACCTCCAAAAATTTGAGGGATTCCAGATCGAAAACCCACATCGGGTTCGGGTTGCCGTGGAACAGCAGGCGGTATTGCTTCTCGCTGTCGCGCAAATCTTCCTCCGCCTGCCAGCGGTCGGACACGTCGCGCGAGTTGACCACGATGCCGTTGACATCCGGGTCGTCCAGGCGGTTTTGTCCGATGGCTTCCAGATACCGCCACGAACCGTCCTTGTGCGCATAACGAAATTGCAGCGTGACCGCGCGCCCCGGTTCGGCCAGCCCGGTTTGAAACGCCTCCTGCGCGCGGCTCAAATCTTCGGGGTGAATGTGGGTGAAAATATTTGTTCCGACCAGCTCCTGCGGTTCGTAGCCAAGCACTTTTTTGACCGAGGGGCTTTTGTAGGTGAACACGCCTTCGCGATTCAAAATGGACAGGACATCCAGCGCATTTTCCGTAAGCGCGCGGAAATATTTTTCGCGCCGGATCAATTCCGTTTCCGCCCCGTGCAATTTGGCGCGCTCTCCGGCCTCCTGCACGGCGCGCCTGACCGCCGAAGGCAGACGATCCGGATGCTGCTTGAGCACGTAATCCGTCGCTCCGGCCTTCAAACTTTCAATCGCCGCCTGCTCCCCAATCGTTCCGGACACGAGGATGAACGGCGTGCGCGGACATTTCTTCTTCGCAATTCCCAACGCCTCCAGCCCGGTGAACGACGGCAGATGGTAATCCGAAATAATGAGGTCAAAGCTCCCCCCATCCAAAGCTTGCATGAAGGCCAGCCGGTCGCTGACACGCTTCACGTCAGCCTCAAGATTATCCTGGTCGAGCAGCGTGCAGACCAGCTCGGCAAAGTCCGGCTCGTCCTCCAGGTGCAGAATTTGCAGCCGCTTATTCACACGGTTGTGGGCGCACGATTTGAAGTTGAATCAACGAAAACATTACAGCCATAAAAAACTATTAAACGCCTTGAAAGTAAAGCGCAGATGAAACCGGGTTTCATTCATCGCCCGCCGCCAGCCCCGTGACCCGGGTCATTTCGGGAACTAAACATCCGCCCGACCGCTTTCACCATTGACATTTGCGGGCGTTTGGCTAGATTCGCCGCCCTTTTACGAATTTAATTTATGCCGAACACCAAGTCAGCCGAACGCCGCATGCGCGGCAACGAACGCAAACAACAGCACAACCGCAGCATCCTGTCCAACCTGCGCGGCGTGGTCAAAGATTACCGCGCCCTCATCACCGCCGGTAAAAAAGACGAGGCCGCCAAGGCGCTGCCCGGCGTCCACTCCACCCTCGACAAGGCCGTCAAGTCCGGCGTGCTGCCCCGCCCCACCGTCAACCGCAAAAAATCCCGGCTCGCGGCGGCGTTGAAAGTCGCGAAGTAAATTTAGGCGGCCTCCGGCCAGCGCGAGTGGCGAAAGCCGCTCGCGCCTTTTTCTTTTCCGAAAAGACTTGGCAATTTTCGATGCAGGGCGTAAATACCAAAACATCAGGCGAAAAGTCTGGTCTTGCCTGGTTTTGGTGGACTGCCTTGGCATTGCGATTTAACAATTTTTAAAAATGTCTTCAAAAAACTTAGGGCGGTTAATACGACTGAAAGAAAACCTGCCGGGCGAGATCATCCTCGATCCGCGCAAGCTGGCGGATTACGCCGGCGACAAATGGTTCGCCACGCATCAGCCCGACGCCGTCGCCCTGCCCCGCTCCACCCGGTCCGTTTCCGCGATTCTCCGGTTCGCGAATCAAAACAAGATTCCCGTGACCGCGCGCGGCGGCGGCTACGGCTACGTCGGCGGCTGCGTGCCGGTGCGCGGAGGCATCGTGCTTTCACTCGAACGCATGAACCGCATCCTGGAAATCAACGCCGCCGATTTCGTCGCCGTCCTCCAGCCCGCCGTCAACACGCAGAACTTTCAGGAAGCTGTCGAACTCCTCGGATTATTTTACCCGCCCGATCCGGCCAGCCGCGCGCACAACACCATCGGCGGCAACATCGCCACCAACGCCGGCGGCCCGCGCTGTTTGAAATACGGCGTCACCCGCGATTACGTCCTCGGACTCGAAGTGGTTTTGGCCAATGGCACCATTGTCCGGCTCGGCAGCCGCACGCACAAAAACAAAACCGGATTTGACCTGCACCGGCTGTTCGTCGGCTCCGAAGGGCTGCTCGGCGTTGTCACTGAAACCACGTTGAAACTGCTGCCGCTGCCGCCGTTCCGCGCAAATCTCGCCGTCGGATTCAGTTCCATGAGCGCCGCCGTGCGCGCGCTGCAATCTATTTTCGCCGCCGGGTTTCTGCCGTGCGCGGCGGAACTCGCGGATCAATTCACCCTTGCCGCCGCCTACAAACGCACCAAGAGCGAAAGCCTGCGCGGCTGCAAGGCGCATTTGATTGTTGAACTGGATGGCCAGAAAAATTCCGTCCGCACCGAACTGGCAGATCTGGAGAAAATCATCCGCCGCCAGAGACCACTCTTCGTCCAGCGCGGTTTGGGCAACAAGCAGTGCGAAGCCGTCTGGCAGATCCGCCGCGAATTTTCCTTTGCCCTGCGCGACACCGGCCTGACCAAACTCAACGAAGATATCGTCGTGCCGCGCGGACGGCTGGAAGATTTGTTCAGGTTCGCGGCGCAGTTGCAGAAGAAACATAAGCTGCCCATCGCGTGTTTCGGCCACGCCGGCGACGGCAACATCCACACGAACGTCATGGTGGATTACGCCCGACCCGGCGCAAAGGAGCGCGCCGAAGCCGCGCTCGATGAACTTTTTGCGCAAGTCATCGCGTGGGGCGGCGCGATCAGCGGCGAACACGGAATCGGCCTCGCCAAAAAACGCTGGTGGCCGCTGGCGGTTTCAAAAGAGGCGCACGAACTGCATCGCGTCGTGAAGCACGCGCTTGATCCAAAGGGGATTTTGAATCCGGGAAAGTTTGTTTGATGACAGGGTCGGCGCGCTGCACCGACCGGACGCCGCAGCGCGGCGTCCTTACCTTACTTAGCCAGTTCAAACTTGGCCGTATCGCCAGACGCGGAATCCTTGGAAATCCAAAGTTGAAATTTCCCCGGCTCAACCAGCCAGTTTCCTTTGGCGTCGTAGTAACCCAGATCCTTTTCGGAAATGGTGAACGTCACGTCGCGCGACTCGCCCGGCTGCAAAAGAATTTTCTGAAAGCCTTTCAGCTCGCGCACCGGGCGCGGCCCGGCGGACGCCGCGACATCGCGGAGGTAAAGTTGCGCCACTTCGGTCCCGGCGCGTGTGCCGGTGTTTTTAATTTTTACGCTTGCGGTAATGGTTCCGCCAAGTTTCATTTCCGGCGCGCTCAACTGGACTTTTCCGTATTCAAAAGTCGTGTAGGCCAGCCCGAAGCCGAACGGATACAACGGGGTGCTTGGCCCATCCAGGTATTTGCCGAGGCCGGGGCGGCCGGTGTTGTAATGATTGTAATAAATTGGCACCTGGCCGACGTTGCGAGGAAAGGTTGTGGTCAAACGACCGCCCGGATCAACCTCGCCAAACAACACGTCCGCCACGCCATGGCCGCCTTGCACGCCGGGAAACCACGCCTCCAAAATCGCCGCCGCTTTTTCCTGGACGACCGGCAACGCCAGCGGACGGCCGTTGAACAAGACCACAATCACCGGCTTGCCTGTCGCGGCCACGGCGTTGAAAAGCTCCTGCTGCCGTCCCGGAAGTCCGAGGTCGCTGCGGCTCGAATTTTCGCCGCTCCAACCGGCTGGCTCGCCGAGCGCGAGCATCACCACCTCGGCGGCGTTCGCGGCGGCCACGGCCTTGGCAATGTCATCAGCTCTTGTTTTCTCATCGTCCGTGGCAGCCACGGTTGTTCCGTCAAGGCGTTTCTGGATTTTTGCCGTGCCGGTCAAATCGCAGCCGCGCACGACCGTGAGTTCCGCGTCCGGCGCGAGCTTTGCGCGAATGCCGGCTGCGAGCGACACCGCGTCTTCCGCGTGTCCGCGCGACACCCAGCAACCGATCATTTCGCCCGGATCGTCCGCCAGCGGGCCGATGAGCGCGATTTTTTTGACTGACCGCGAAACCGGCAAGGCTCCATTTCCATTCTTCAACAGCACACACGATTCCGCCGCCGCCGCGCGTGCCAGCGCCAGCGCGTCCGGTCGAAGAAACGCCGTCTGGCAACGCGACTCGTCCGTGAATGGCTGGTCAAACAAACCTTTTTCAAATTTCACCGTCAGCACGCGGCGCACCGCCTCGTCCACGGCTGATTCGGAAATTTTTCCAGCCTTGACCTGCCGCGCCAAAGTGTTGAGGTAAGTCCGCGACACCATTTCCATGTCCACGCCTGCCGTCAGGGCGAGCCGGGCGGCTTCAGCGTCGTCTGCCGCGACGCCATGCGCAATCAACTCGCTTACGGAAGTCCAGTCGCTGACGACGAACCCTGGAAATTTCCATTCGCCGCGCAAAATCTCGGTGAGCGTGTGATGGTTGCCGCTGGCGGGCATCCCGGAAAGTTCGTTGAAGGCGCTCATCACCGTCCAGGCGCCCGCGTCCACGCCGGCCTTGAACTGCGGCAGATAAAAATTGCGCAACGTATATTCGGATATTTCCGTCGTGTTGTAATCGCGCCCGCCTTCCGCCGCGCCGTAGCCGACGTAATGTTTCAGGCACGCCACGACGCGGTTTGTGTCGGCGACGTTCGCGCCTTGAAATCCGCGCACGCTGGCCGCCGAGTCGAGCGCGCCGAGCCACGGATCTTCGCCAAAGCCCTCGGCGATGCGCCCCCAGCGCGCGTCACGCGCCAGATCCACCATCGGCGAAAACGCCCAGTCAATGCCCGCTGCCGCCGCTTCGCGCGCGGCAATTGTCTGTGTCTTTTCAAAAAGCTCCGGCTCCCACGCGCAGGCCTGCGCCAGCGGAATCGGGAAGATGGTGCGGAAGCCGTGGATCACATCGTTGGCAAAAATCAAGGGGATGCCGAGGCGGCTTTGCTCCACGGCGATGCGCTGGATTTTGTTCCGCATCACTGGCGTTTCGATGAGGACGGAACCGTCGAGGAACGAACTTACCTCGCCGCGCTTCAATTTGTCGGCGTATTTGACATCCGAATCCTTTTCCATTTGCTGCTCCCAGAGCTGCCCGGCTTTTTCGTCGAACGTCATCCGCTTCAGCAAATCATCCACGCGTTTGGCGACCGGGCGCGACGGGTCTTCGTAAATGTCCTTCTTCCCGTTTTTATCCAGGTCAATCCAGCCGTCGTGATAAATGGCAGGGGAATCGGCGGCGGATGCGGCCAGACAAAAAAACAAACCGAAGGCAATGGCGGTGGATTTCATGCGCGCAGTCTGCCTGCGCCGGGAAAAAAGTTCAAACTGATTTCGACCTACACCAATGGCGCAACCATGACCACAAACTCGCCTTTCAAGCTGCGCTTCTGTGCGATCTCCAGCAGCGCCGCCGGTTTGCCGCGCAGGAATTCCTCGAACTTTTTTGTCAATTCACGCGCCAGCACCACGTCGCGGTCGGGATAAACTTCATTCAGTTCGCCCAGCAGCTTCTCGATGCGATAGGGCGACTCGTAGAACACCAAAGTGCCGCCAACGGATTTAAGCGATTCCAATTTGTTCCGCCGCTGGCCGGATTTGTGCGGCAGGAAACCGACGAAGTGAAATTCATCCGTCGGCAATCCGCTCGCCGTGAGTCCGGCAATGAGCGCGCACGGGCCGGCCACCGCTTCCACGCGGAAACCAGCGTCGATGGCCGCCTTCACCACGCGTTCGCCGGGATCGCTGATGCCGGGACTGCCGGCGTCCGTGACCAGCGCGACTTTCTCGCCGCGCCGGAGACGCTCGATGATTTCCTCGCTGCGCTTGGCCTCGTTGAACTGGAAATAGCTCAAGAGCGGTTTGCTGATGCCGAAATGTTTCAGCAATTGTCCGGAATGCCGCGTGTCCTCGGCGGCGACCACGTCGCACTCGCGCAGCACGCGCAGCGCGCGGAGCGTGATGTCCTCGAGGTTGCCAATCGGCGTGGCGACGAGATAAAGCGTGCTGGCAGTGAGCGGCGGCAGGGCGGCGTCCATGCCGTTAATAAAACAGAATTACCCGGCGAATGAAAATGGATTCGATGATTTGATTATCATGTTCCCCCTCACCCCGGCCCTCTCCCCAGGGGAGAGGGAGAATTGTTTCCGCTACTTGAAGAAACGCAGCGCTGAATTCGCCAATGAGCCGTTAAAATAACCTGTGCCCAAATGAAGCTGTCCCCTCTCCTCAAGGGAGAGGGTTAGGGTGAGGGGAAAGGCGACGATGAAAAGCACGCAAATGTAAATTTACCCACGACAAATCACATCTGTTTCATTACCGTCAAAACCATGAATTCTGGCGCGCCAATCAATCCCGCCAAGACCGGACGCGCGACCCGGATTGCCCGCACCTTGCGGAAGCATGACACCTGGGCGGAACAACTGCTCTGGCGGTGGGTGCGTGACCGTCACTTCTCCAGCTACAAATTCCGGCGACAACATCCGTTCGGGCCGCACATCCTGGATTTCTTCTGTCTTGAAGCGCATCTCAATATCGAGCTGGACGGCTCCCAGCACGGCAGGCCCGAACATTCGGATAAAGACAAGGAACGTGACGTCTATCTGGAACAGCACGGGATTAAAGTGCTGCGATTTTGGAACGCGCGACTGCGGCGTGAGAAACAAATCATTCGCGATGTGATATGGCGGACATTGCAGGAACGCGCGCCGCATCCTTTGCCGGATTATTGCCGAACCATGGCGCAGACTGAACGACCGAAGGACGGGGCATTGTGAAATGATTGCTGTGTTCCCCCTCACCCCGGCCCTCTCCCTTGGGAGAGGGAGAATCGTTCGCCGATGCCTGGATTATTCGAGCACGGGATTGGCCGGGCGGTTGGCCGAGCAAACTGTGAATACCGCTGGCTGTCCCCTCTCCCAAAGGGAGAGGGTTAGGGTGAGGGGAAAGTTCACGAACGAAATCCAGGCGTGGCCACGAGGTAAAGCGTGCTGGCGGTGAGTGGCGGCAGAGGATTTTCTGTGGCGGGTGAATTCACAACCAGTTTTGAAATTCTTCAATTTCAACTTCGACATCTTTGAGAATTTTATTGAGCAGGCCCGGTCCGATGGTTTCACCGGAATGAATAGGGACAACCGTTCTGCGTCCGTCAGGATGCTGGAGAAAATGATGACTGCCTTTGACGCGCAAAACCACGAAGCCCGCGTGGCGCAAAGCCGCCAGCACTTCACGTCCGCGAAGTCGGGGCAGGCGCGGCATAATCAGACAGCGACGCGTTGCACGCCGATGAATTCCGTAGTCGTTGAGGCTTGTTCAACTTCGAGACACAGCTCGATGGCTTCCCGGATGCGCACCATGAGCTTGTCCAGTGAGCGGGCTTGCGTGTGACAGCCCGGCAAGGCCGGAACGCTGGCAACATAGTAACCTTCCGCGTCGCGCTCGACGACCACGCTGAACTCCTGCTTGCCGTTTTTTCTCATGGCGCAACTATCGCTGAATTCATTTGCCAGCGCAAGGGCGTGGCCACGAGATAAAGCGTGCTGCTTGCGTGGCCGAAGCCGCTTTGTTTTGGCGAAGGCCCGGCGGTGAGCGGCGGCAATGCGGCGTTCATGTCTTGACTTAAACAGAAATTAGGCGTGAAATAAAACGGATTCAATCACTGAACCTAAATGATAACATTAGTAGTTTTTGCCGGATCACGAAACCCAAATTGGTCACAAGCAAATTTCTATGGACAATTCTAGGACAAATTCTTTTTCTATAAACAGAGCGGAAACTACCACCAAGGAAATGCTGCATCACAAACCGTCCCTTGTTTACTTTAGTTAGCAGACTATGAATCCAGTTGAAATTATTGGAGAGATATGCACGGCGGATTCGGCCTTCATCCGCGGCTGGCGCTGGCTGTTTTCAGCTCGCTATCGAGCATCGGTCCGTGAGGCATGCAGAGTGCGGCGTCCACTGCTTGTCGTGGCTGGAGTTTTAGAAACCCTGCTAATCATGGCAGCGGAAATTGTTGCTATCATTGTTCTTGTTCGATGGCTGGTCGGATTATGAACAAGTAAACTAACATCAGGAAAGATTGCACAGCACCTTGCACGACTATTCCCGCCTTGATTGAAATCAAAACGCCGCGCGCGCCAGCACTTCCCGGCAGATAGTTTGCGCCGCGTTGGCCCGGCCCAGAGATTTCGCCACCTTTCCCATCTCGCCCAATTTCTTGGAGCCGAGCAGTTGTTCGACGCGATAGGGCAGATCCTCGACCCGGTTGGCCTTGGCCGCCGCGCCGTGTTCGAGGAGAAAATCGCTGTTGGCCGCTTCCTGGCCGGGAATGGGATTCAAGATGAACAGCGGCTTGCCCAGCGCCAGCGCCTCGGACGTCGTGAGGCCGCCGGGTTTGGTGATGATGAGGTCGGCCACGGCCATGAGCTCGTGCATGTTCGTCGAAAAACCGAGGACGTGCGTGGGGTGCCTGTGATCCTGCGTGGCCAGCTTGCGGCGCAATTCTTCGTTGCGTCCGGTGACGACAAGCGTCTGAAATTGTCCCGTCGCCTTGTCAAGTTCGGCCAGGATTTCCGCCACCGGCCCCATGCCGAATCCACCGCTCAACACCAGCAGCACGGGCAGGTCATCGCGCAGGCCGTATTGTTTGCGGACAGCTTTCGCATCCGGCTTGGAGGAAAATTTCGCCGCGATGGGAATGCCCGTGACCACGACGTTTTCCGCCGCCACCCCGCGTGCGATGAGCCGCGCCTTGGTTTCCTCGGCCGCGACGCAATAGAGGTCCACGCACGATTCCATCCACAATGCGTGCGCCTCGAAATCCGTCACGATGCAGACCACGAACGGACGCGCGCTATCCGCTTTCTCGCGCATGGGCGTGAGCGTTTCGAGCGGGAGATAGTGCGTGCAAAGCACCACGTCCGGCTTGAACTGTTTGACATGGCGGGCAAAGCGCTGCTTGGAGCCGCTCGGAAATTTGCGCTGGATGGTTTTCAGCCGTTGCAGAAGTTTTGGATTATCCGATTTGGCGAAGACCATGCCCCACAACTCCGGCGCGCGCTCGACGAGCTTGACGTAGCCGTCGGAATAAATCTTCCGGTGCAGCGGGGAAAACAATTTCATCAGGTCGAGCTTCTCGATGACATCATCGGGATGCGCCGCGCGCCAGGCTTCCTCCATCGCCGCGCCCGCCGCCAGATGTCCCGCGCCGCAGGTGACCGTCGCAATCAAGACTCGCATAGTGCGCAGACGCTAGCAAAGCGGGCGGCGGAGCGCACGGAATTGTTGGCAGACATCATGCAACGTGAGATTGTTCATTTCAGCGAAAGCAGTTTGAGCCGATTCACATCGGCTGCTACAATCTTAAACAATGAAACCCGCCGCCAAATTCGCCATCGTCCTCGTCACTGCGCCGAACCTGAAGACGGCGCGGGCTCTGGCCAAGGCGGCGTTGAAGGCAAAGCTCATCGCGTGTGCAAATCTGGTTCCCAAAATCGAATCGCATTACTGGTGGCAGGGAAAGCTTGAATCAGGCGCGGAGGTGCTGCTGATCCTGAAAACGTCGAAGTCCAGGCTGGCCGCGCTGGAAAAATTGATTCTCGCCAGGCATCCCTACGGCACGCCGGAGTTTCTGGTTCTGCCGTTGAGCGCGGGGAACAGGCGTTACCTCGACTGGCTGGCGGCGAATTCCCAATAAAAATTCCATTTGCAGCGGCGCAGTATTTCGCGCAGAGTCCTTTCAAGAAAGGAATCGCATGTCATATAGCATTGAACTCGAACTCCAGAAGTTTCCGAAAACCGTCGTGCTCAAGGACGGCAAGAAGGCCACGCTGCGTCCGCTGCAGAAGACCGACGAAAAGGATTTTCACCAACTGTTCCTCGGCATCCCTGAACCAGAACGGATGTTCATCAAGCATCGCGTGACGGATATCAAGGTCATCCGCGACTGGTGCCAGAACATTGATTACGGGCGCAACCTGCCGCTGGTCGCGCTCATCGGCGGAAAGATTGTGGGCGATGCGACGCTGCACCAGCAGCTGGGCGGCTGGAAACGGCACATCGGCCGCGTGAGCGTGCTGGTCCACCCGGAATTTCGCGGACGCGGCCTGGCGCGAGCGCTGATCGCTGAAATCCTTGAGCTCGCGCGCGGCGAGGGGCTGGAAAAGGTCGAGGCGGAATTCATCGGCGAGCAGAAGGCGGCGGTGCACATGTTCGCGATGCTCGGCTTCAGCCAGCTTTTATCCCTGGAAAATTACGTCAAGGACATGCAGGCGATCACGCACGATTATATTTTGATGGGGCTCGAATTGAAGACCGACGAGGAATATGCCGGCGTCGGCGGGTGAGAACAAATGATGAAGGGTGAATGAAGAATGATGAAACGAAATAAAACGCCCGGTTCTGTTTTCATCCTTCATAATTCATCTTTCAACCTTCCTCAAAATGCCTCCTGAAATCTGCCCAAACTGCGGCGCCATCTTGCCACCCACAGCGAAGGTCTGCCCCGAATGTGGTTCCGATGAAAAAACGGGCTGGTCGGAAACGGCCTACGCCAGCAGTCTCGGCCTGCCGGATGAAAATTTTAATTACGATGAATTTGTGAAGGAGGAGTTCAATCCCAGCTTGGCCCGGCCACGCGGCATCCACTGGCTTTGGTGGCTCACCGCCCTGATTCTGGTCATTTTATTTTTGATCTTCTGTCTGCACTGAAAATAAAAAGCCCGCTCAATTGAGCGGGCTTTGTGTTTGAAACAAAATTACTTTTTCTCTTCAGGCTTGGTCTCGGCTGCGGGTGCAGCTTCCACTGCCGCCGGAGCTTCGGCCACAAAATCAACCCACTCCAATATGGCGCGCTGGGCGGCATCGCCGTTGCGCTGGTTCATCTTGATGATGCGGGTGTAGCCGCCCTTGCGATCCTTGAAGGCGGGCGCGATGTCCTTGAACAGGATTTTTGCCGCTTCTTCCTGGTGCAAACGCGCCACCGCAAGGCGGCGGTCGTGAATGGTGCCGCTCTTGCCGAGCGTGACCAGCTTTTCAGCGACGGGACGGGCAGCCTTGGCTTTCGCCAGGGTCGTCGTCACACGCTTGTGAATGATGAGACTGCAAACCATGTTCGCCAGCATCGCGTTGCGATGCTCGGACGTGCGGCCCAGTTTGGCCGTTTTTTTAAGATGACGCATAAACTTTCCTTACTCGGCTTTCGGTTCTTCTTTCGGCGTGTTGTCAATCAAGCCCGGTTCAAAGCTCATGCCGAGGGCGAGGCCGAGCGCCGTCAGTTTGTCTTTGATTTCGTTCAACGACTTTTTGCCGAAGTTACGATACTTGAGCATCTCCTGTTCGCTCTTCATCGCCAACTGGCCGACGGTGGTGATGTTCGCGTTGTTCAGGCAGTTCGCGGCGCGGACGCTCAATTCGATTTCGTTCACGCTCATGGCCAGCAGCTTTTTCTTCTTGGACTGTTCCTCGTCCTGCTTGTCGGCGGCTTCTTCAAATTCAACGGCGTTCTTGTCGTAACCCACAAACACTTCGAGGTGTTTCGCCAGGATCGCCGAGGACTGCGTGAGGGCGTCATCAGGCGTGAGGCGTCCATCGGTCCAGACTTCGAGAACCAGACGGTCGTAGTCGGTGCGGTTGCCGACGCGGGCGGCTTCAACGGCATAACGCACACGGCTGACCGGAGAAAACAATGAATCAATGGCCACCACGCCGATGGCCTGGCCGGACTTTTTGTTTTCGTCGCTCGGACAAAAACCACGGCCGACTTTCACGGTCAGCTCCATCTCGAACTTTTTCTTTTTATCGAGCGTGCAGATGATCTGGTCGGGGTTGATCAGTTCAATGTTCTGGTTGGTCTGGATGTCGGCGGCGGTCACTTCACCTTCCTTGTTGACCGAGATCAAAAGCGTCTGTTCGTCGCGGGTGTGCGCCTTGAACTTGACCTTCTTCAGGTTCAAAACGATGTCGGTCATGTCTTCAACGACACCGTCAATCGTGGCGAACTCGTGCATCGCGCCGTCCACCTTCAACGAGGTGATGGCCGCGCCTTCGAGCGAGGAAAGCAGCACGCGGCGGAGCGAATTGCCGATGGTGTGGCCGTAACCGGTTTCAAACGGGTCGGCGACAAATTTCGCGTAGGTTTCCGTGGCCGAGGCTTCATCCTTCTGCAACCGCTTCGGCATTTCAAAACGTCCGAGTCTTACTGGCATATTTTCCTTTTAACAATTTTAATCTGATGCCTTCGACGGTTATTCCCGCAGCCGAAAGCATCCGTATAATTGTTTTTTGTCCCGCACCGGCGGAACGGGTTTAAGTTTAGCGGGAATAAAATTCGACGACGGCCTGTTCGTTGGCGATCGGCTGGATTTCGTCGCGGGTCGGGATGCGCATGACCGTGCCCTTGAACTCTTCCTTGCTCAATGACAACCAGTCCGGCACCGCGCGGCTCGTGGCGACTTCCAAATTTTTCGTCGCCAGTTGGCGCGACACCGCGTGGTTCTTGACTTCGATCACGTCGTTCACCTTGAGGGCATACGACGGGATGTTGACCTTGCGGCCCTTTACCGTGATGTGGCCGTGGCAGACCATCTGGCGGGCGGCGGCACGGGTGTTGGCAAAACCGAGGTGGAAAACGACGTTATCCAGACGCGTCTCCAGAATCTGGAGCATCTGTTCGCCTGTGATGCCACGACGTTTCAAAGCCTTTTCGTAAACACCGCGAAACTGCTTCTCCATCAAACCGTAGTAATAACGGAACTTCTGCTTCTCGATCAAACCGAGACCGTAGTCGGTCGTCTTGCGACGCGACTTGGGGCCGTGGACGCCGGGACCATAGTTGCGGCGTTCAAGATATTTCGTCGGGCCAAAAATCGGAATTCCGAAACGGCGGCTGATGCGGACGCGGGGACCTGTATAACGAGCCATGATTAGTTGAGAGTTAAAAGTTGAGAGTTGATGGAATTACACGCGGCGTTTCTTGCGCGGGCGGCAGCCGTTGTGCGGAATCGGCGTCACGTCCTTGATCGTGCTGATTTCCAGACCGATTGCCTGAAGCGCGCGGATGGCGGATTCACGACCCGAGCCAGGACCTTTGACACGGATTTCAACTTCCTTCATGCCGTGCGCCATCGCCTGGCGGGCGGCATCCTGCGCGACTTGCTGCGCGGCGTAAGCGGTGCTTTTGCGCGAGCCTTTGAAACCGACGCGGCCGGCGCTGGACCAGCCGATGAGATTTCCCTGCATGTCGGTGATGGCGACCTGCGTGTTGTTGAACGTGGCCAGAATGTTCGCGATGCCCGTGACCACATTCTTCGCGTGCTTGGCCTTGACAATCTTCTTGGCATTGGCGTCCTCGCCCAAAAGTTCAGCGGCGGTCGGCGCAGCGGCGGTCGCGGGAGTTTCCGCAATCGCGGCGGCGGCGAGAGGCGCGGCTTTGTCCGCAGCATCAGCTGCGGGCTTCGCTTCTTTTTTGGGAGCAGATTTCTTTTTAATTTCTTCGGCCATAACAATTCAAATTCTTAGTGGATGCCGGCTTTTGCGTTCGCGTTACGTTGCACACCGACCGTCTTACGCGGCCCCTTGCGGGTGCGGGCGTTGGTCTGGGTGCGTTGACCGCGCACCGGCAGGCTGCGCATGTGACGGACGCCGCGATAGCATTTGATGCCTTGCAGCCGTTTGAGATTCATGCCGAGTTCGCGGCGCAGATCGCCTTCGATGACGTATTTGCCTTCCTGGATCGCGTGAACGATCTGGGAAAGCTGCTGCTCGGTCAGATCCTTCGCGCGGATGGCGGGATCAATGTTCGCGCGCTCGAGGACTTCCTTGGCGTTGACGGGGCCGATGCCATAGATGTAGCGCAGCGCGATGTCGATGCGCTTGTTGGGCGGAACTTCCACTCCGATGATGCGTGCCATAAAATTAAATTAACCCTGACGTTGTTTGTGACGTTTATTCGAGCAGATGACGCGAATGACGCCCTTGCGTTTCACGATCTTGCAATGCTCGCACAATTTTTTTACTGATGCTCTGACTTTCATCTTAAATTTTTGTTTCCACTAAAATCCGCCCAACGGACAAATCGTAGGGCGTCAATTGCAATTTCACTTTGTCGCCGGCTTTCAACCCGGTAAAATCTTTCTTCGCCCGGCCCGTGACGAACGCCGTCAGCCGGTGGCCGTTGGCCAGTTCCGCGCGCCAGGTGCCGTTCGGCAGCCCTTCAATCACGCGACCTTCAACTTGGAAGGCGTCAGCCATGTCAAAATCTCCGGTTCACCCCCGGTGACCAAAACCGTATGCTCAAAATGGGCTGATAGTGAACCATCCCGCGTCACTACTGTCCAGCCGTCTTTCAAGATTTTTACGTCGGGCGAACCCGCGTTGACCATCGGCTCGATCGCTATCGTCATGCCCGGCCGCAACTTGTGATCCATCTTCCGATCAACGAAATTCGGTATCTGCGGCTCTTCGTGCATCGTCCGGCCGACGCCGTGCCCGACAAATTCCCGCACCACGCTGAACCCGTTGCCTTCGACGTAATCTTGGATCGCGCGCGAAATATCCGTCACGCGATTTCCCGAAACCGCCGCCGCGATGCCCAGATGCAACGACTGCTCCGTCACATCCAACAACCGCTGCGCCAGCACGCCGCAACCGCCCACCGCCACCGTCCGGGCATTGTCGCCGATAAAGCCGTTGTAGCGGACGCCCACATCCACGCTGACAATGTCGCCGAACCGGAGTTCGCGCTCGTTCGCCAGCCCGTGAACGACTTCTTCGTTCACCGAGATGCAAGTGTGGCACGGATACTTGCGATAACCCAAAAAGGCGCTTTTGCCGCCGTAAAATTTTATCCGTTCCGCCGCAAACCCGTCCACCTGGTTGGTGGTCACACCCGGCTTGATGAACGCGATGATGTCGTCCAACACTTTGCCCGCCACCGCGCATGCCGATCGCATCGCTTCCAAATCCGCCCCGCTCTTGAGAATGATTTTGCCCACAAACGCGAACGTTAGAGGCGTCCGCGAACCCGGCCTTTTTTCAGGAAGCCGTCGTAGTGACGCATCAACAGGTGCGATTCAATCTGGCGCATCGTGTCCAACAGGACACCAACCGCGATCAGCACGCTCGTGCCGCCGAAAAATTGCGACACGTTCTGCGGAATGTTCATTTCCTTCGACAGGATGATCGGAATCGTCGCGATCACCGTCAGGAAAATCGCGCCAGCCAGCGTGATCCGGCTCATCGCCTTGTGCAGGTAGTCGCTTGTCCCCTGCCCTGGGCGAACGCCGGGAATGTAGCCGCCGTTCTTCTTCAAATCGTCCGCGATCTGCAATTCATTGAACTGCGTCGCCACCCAGAAATAGGAGAAGAACAATATCATCGCCGCATAAAACGCCAGATAAGGAACCGAGCCGGGGTTGAGCGCCTGCGCTACGCCGAGGAACAGATTTTTCAGGAACGGCTGGCCTACAAAGTTTCCCAGATGCAAAAAAATCGGCTGCGGAAACATCAGGATGGACTGGGCAAAAATAATGGGCATCACGCCTGCGTAGTTCACCTTGAGCGGCATGAACGACGTTCCGCCCGCATACATTTTGCGGCCGACGGCGCGTTGCGCGTATTGCACGGGAATTTTCCGCTGCGCCTGCGTCACTGCGATGACACCAGCCACCACGCTGACCAGCAGCAGCACCATGACCAGAAGTATTCCCAAATTTGCGTGGTTCTGACCGCTGAACATATCTTGCAAGCCCGTCACCGCCAGCGGCAGACGCGCAACGATGCCGATGGTGATGATCAGCGAAATGCCGTTGCCAATGCCGCGCTCGGTGATCTGTTCGCCCAGCCACATGAGCAGCATCGTGGCCGTGGTCATGATCAGCACCGTCTGGATGCGATACCACCAGATGTGATCGAGATCATAAATGAGCGGACGGCCGATGCCCGGAAACAATTTTTCAGGATTTTCCCAGCCGATGGCGAAAAATAATCCCTGTGCCAGACACAAAAACACCGTCAGATAGCGGCCATACTGGATGATTTTTGCGCGGCCGCCTTCTTCACGCGCCAGCTTGCTCAATTTCGGCCAGACCGCCGTGAGCAACTGGATGATGATCGTCGCGCTGATATACGGCATGATGCCGAGCGTTCCGATGGCACAATGTTCCAGCGCCCCGCCGGCAAAGGTGTTATACATCCCCAACATGCCGCCGCCGCTTTGGGAATGGCTGGCGAAGTAGGCATGAAGCGCATTGCCGTCCAGGCCCGGAATACGGATCCATGCAATCAGGCGGCAAACCGCCAGCACGCCGAGCGTGAAAATAATCCGGGATTTAAGCTCCGGAATTTTGACGCAGTTGCCGAACGTGTTGAAGATGGAGCGGAACATGAATTAGTCCAGCGTCAGGCCTTCACAGCAGGTTTACGGCTGACCACTTCACAGGTTCCGCCTTTGGCTTCGATCTTCGCTTTGGCCGATGCGCTGAACGCGCTCGCGATCACCGTGAGCTTTTTGGACAATTCGCCGTTGCCGAGAATCTTGATGCCGTCGGAAGCGCCGTTGGACAGTCCAACCGAACTCATCGCCAGCTCGTCCACGCGCGCACCGTCGTCAAACTTGTTCAGGTCGGCCACGTTCACGCCATTGTATTTCGTCGTGAACCGCGCGTTGTTGAAACCGCGCTTGGGCATGCGGCGGATGAGCGGCATCTGGCCGCCTTCAAAGCCGATGCGGATGGAGCTGCCGGAACGGGCCGTCTGGCCCTTGCCACCGCGACCGGAAGTTTTTCCGTGGCCGCTGGATTCGCCCTGGCCGAGCCGCTTGGTGCGATGTTTCGAGCCGGGACGGGGTTTAAGATTGTGCAGTCGCATAAAAAATAAAATCAGGCCGTTGCGGGAATCGCTTCAGGAGCCTTGGGCGCTTCCACTTTTCTAATTTCCAGACCGCGGCTCTTGTAAATCGTTTCGCGGAGACGCATGCTCAACAAACCTTTGAGCGTCGCCTTCACGACGTTGGCCGCGTTTTTCGAACCGAGTGATTTGGTCAAAACATCCTTGACGCCTACGGACTCCAGCACCGCGCGGACTTTTTTGCCCGCAATGATCCCGGTTCCCGGAGAAGCGGGACGCAGCAAAACTTTCGCGCCGCCATAGGCACAATAAGCTTCATGCGGAATGGTCGTATCCTTGAGGGCGACGAAAACCATCTGCGCGCGGGCGAGTTCGCCGCCGCGACGGATCGCGTCCGCGACTTCAGCCGCCTTGCCCAGCCCGACACCGACGCGGCCTTTTTTGTCTCCGACGACAACCAGCGCGCCGAAACTGAAACGGCGTCCGCCCTTGACGACCTTGGCGGAACGGTTGATGAACACAACCTTCTCGACCAGATCTTCGCCGCCACCGCCAAATGAATTCGGACGATCGCCCGGAGGTTTGCGACGGCCGCGATTTTGCTGGCCGCGCTGTCCGTCCCCACCCGATTTATTGATTTCAGCCACAGTATTTATTCAGGTTAAAATTTTAATCCCGCTTCGCGCGCGGCTTCCGCCAGCGCCTTGACCTTGCCGTGATAACGCATCCCGCCACGATCAAACACCACTTCCTTGATGCCCTTGTCCAAAGCCTGCCTGGCTGCGAGCGCACCGATGGTTTTGGCACCGGTCACATTGGCCGCCACTTCCTTCGGCACCGTCTTGCTGACCGTTGAAGCCGCCGCGAGCGTCACACCGGCATCGTCGTCAATGAACTGGACGTGGATGTTCTCGTTCGTGAAACAGACCGCCATGCGCGGGCGGACACTGGATCCGGCCACTTTCTTGCGGATGCGCCAGCGGCGAAGCTGCTTCAATTTCTGTTTTTTTTCGGTTCTCATTTTGGTGCGTCACGGATCTGGCCGTGAACTAAATTTTTACTGGACGGTCTTGCCTTCCTTGCGCTCGACGTGTTCGCCGGCATAACGGACGCCCTTGCCCTTGTAAGGTTCCGGCGGATAGAAGGCGCGGATCTCGGAAGCGACCTTGCCGACAATCATCTTGTCCGGGCCTTCGATGGTCAGCTTGGTATTTTCCTCGACCGTCACTTTGATCTGGTCGGGGATGTTGTAATTCAGCGGGTGCGAATATCCCAGCGAAAGATTGACCACCTTGCCCGTGACGGCGGCCTTGAAACCGACGCCTTGAATCTCCAGCTTCTTGACAAACCCTTCGGCCACGCCCTTGACCATGTTGTTGACGAGCGCGCGGCTCAATCCATGCAACGCCCTGGCCTGGGCGTCGTCGCCATCGCGGCTGACGACGATGTTGCCACCCTCAACTTTGAGGCTCGTGCGCTTCGGCAGTTCCCAGTTGAGCTTACCTTTCGGCCCCTCGACTGAAACTTTCTGCCCTTTGACCTCCACCTTGACTTTAGGCGGAACGGCAATCGGTTGTTTTCCAATTCGCGACATATCTTTAAAATTTTACCAGATGTAACAGAGCAGTTCGCCGCCCAGGTTTTTCTTGCGCGCCTGCACGTCCGTCATCACGCCCTCGGAGGTGGACACGATCGCCACGCCCAGGCCGCCGCGCACGCGCGGAATTGCCGTAGCGCCGACATATTTGCGCAATCCCGGCTTGCTGACGCGCTTCAGGCCTTCGATGACGCTCTTCTTGCCGTCATACTTCAGCTTGATTTTCAGCTTTTTCAGCGGCTTGCCGTCCACCGACACTTCGGTGACGTAACCCTGCTGCTTGAGAACGTTCGCCACATTCTCTTTGATGCTCGAATGCGGCAGTTCAATCGCCGGCAGCAACGCCCGTCCGGCATTGCGGATGCGGGTCAACATATCAGAAATCGGATCGCTCATAAAAAATTACCAGCTCGCTTTCACCACTCCCGGAATCAAACCGTTCAACGCCGCTTCACGGAACGTCAGACGCGAACAGCCAAACTTGCGCAGATAGCCGCGGCGGCGGCCGCTGAACGAACAACGGTTGACCACGCGCGTCGGGCTGGCGTTCTTCGGCAGCTTCGTCAGGCCGACGTAGTCCTTCTTCGCCTTCAATTCAGCACGGAGCGCGGCGAATTTCTTCACCGTTTCCTGCTTCTTCTTATTGCGTTCCAACCATGCTTTCTTGGCCATAAAATTATTTCTCTGCGAACGGAAAACCCATCAGCTTCAACAAATCCAGCGCGTGGGCGTTGTCGCCCGCGTCGGTCACAATCGTGATGTCCATGCCCTGCGTCCGCTTGATTTTTTCCAGCTCAATCTCCGGGAAAATCGCCTGGTCGTTCACGCCGAACGTGTAATTGCCGCGGCCGTCAAACTTGCGCGGCGACAACCCGCGGAAATCGCGGATGCGCGGCAGCGCCGTCGCGACGAGCCGGTCAAAAAATTCATACATCTCATCCCGGCGCAACGTCACGCGGCAGCCGATGTTCTGGCCTTCGCGCAATTTGAACTGTGCGATGCTGTGGCGCGACTTGCTGATGGCCGGTTTGCGACCGGTGATCGAGGTCAAATCCTTGGCCGCGTCTTCCAGCGCTCCCTTTTCCAGCGAGGCGCTCACGCCCATGTTAACGACGATCTTCACCATCTTCGGGATCTGGTGGATGTTCGTGTAGTTGTGCTTTTCCTTCAGGGCCGGCACAACTTCTTTTTTATATTTCTCGTAAAGTCTGGATTTCATTTTTTGGTGTCACGGATTTGGCCGTGACAAATTTTTTCAGTTCGCCGCCGCCGCCGGGGCCGCGCCGCGCTTCGTGGCGCGCGCATCAAAATTGGTTGCCGCCATCACGTTCGAGACGTGAACCGAGCCTTCGCGCTCGACGATCGCACCCTGCGGATGCTGCTGGCTCTTCGGCGTGTGCCGCTTGATCATCTGCACGCCCTCGATGATGACGCGCTGCTTGTCCGACATGACGGCGATGATCTTGCCGCGCTTGCCCTTTGATTTGCCGGCCAGCACGACCACTTCTTCGCCTTTTTTCACATGAAACTTCATAAATTCCTTATAGGACTTCCGGCGCGAGCGAGATGATCTTCATGAACTTCTTGTCGCGCAGCTCGCGCGCCACCGGGCCGAAAATGCGCGTGCCCTTCGGGTTCATCTCCTTGTCAATGATCACGCAGGCGTTGCGGTCAAAGCGCAGATATGAACCGTCGGCGCGCGGAATGATCTGCCGCGTGCGGACGACGACCGCGTCGTGAACCTCGCCCTTTTTCACCGTGCCATCAGGCGCGGCTACTTTGACGTGGACCTTGATGACGTCGCCAATGCCGGCATAACGCTGGTTGCGGCCCAACACACCGATGTTCCAAACAATCTTGGCACCCGTGTTATCCGCCACATCCAAACTGGAACGAATTTGCAACATAAAATCTTATCAGGCCGCCACCGAGGTTTCCTGCACCGCGCGCTCGACGACTTCGACGAGCCGCCAGCATTTGGTTTTGGACAAGGGGCGCGTTTCCTCGATGCGCACGCGGTCGCCGATCTTGGCCTCGTTCTTTTCGTCGTGCGCGTAAAGTTTTTTGTAGGCGGTGACGATCTTCTTATATTGCGCGTGCGGAAAACGGCGCTCCACTTTGACCACGATGGTCTTGGCCATCTTGTTCGAGACGACTTCGCCCACGCGTTCCTTGCGGTTGCCGCGTTTTGCTTCCGGTTGTTTTACAGTTTCAGACATACAAAAAAATTTAAGCCGCTTTGTTCCGCAGTTGCGAGATGCGCGTTTCAATCCGCGCGATGTCTTTCCGCAACGTCCGCAAACGGGCGGGCTTTTCAAGTTGCGCGCTCGCCTGCTGCAGGCGCAGGGAGAACATTTCGTGGCGCAAGTCGCGGCCCTTGGCCGCCAACTCAACCAGCGTCATATCTTTGGATTCAGCAAATTTCATAACCGTTTAGCTCGCGTGACTGTGCCGTGACACAAATTTTGTTTTGATCGGCAGCTTCGTGGCCGCCAGGCGCATGGATTCACGCGCGATCGCTTCCGTCACTCCGTCCACTTCGAACAGCACGTTCGCCGGACGGATGACCGCCACCCAGCCTTCGACGGGCGCCTTGCCTTTGCCCATCCGGGTTTCCAGCGGCTTTTTCGTGAAAGATTTCTGCGGGAAAACACGGATCCACATTTTTCCATGCCGCTTCATGTGGCGGGCGATCGCCACGCGCGCCGCCTCGATCTGCTTGGCATCCATCCAGCAGCGTTCCAGCGCCATCAATCCGTATTCGCCAAACGCCACCGTATGACCGCGCGTCGCCAGCCCCGTGCGGCTGCCACGGTGCATCTTGCGGAACTTCACTCTTGCTGGTTGCATTGCCATAACAAAAAATCTAAAAATTCTAAATCAATTCAACGGGACGGTTTTTTCAGCCGGCGCCTGGACGGCGGCGGCCTTCGTCGGCTTGTTCTCGCCTTTGCAAATCCAGCACTTCACGCCGAGCTTGCCATACATCGTCAACGCTTCCGCGAAGCCGTAATCAATGTTCGCGCGCAACGTGTGCAACGGCACGCGGCCCCAGTGATACATTTCCGTGCGGGCGATTTCTGCGCCGCCCAGACGGCCCGCGCAGCGAATCTTGATCCCCTCCGCACCGAAATCCTTGGCGGTCTGCAAAGCTTTTTTCATCGCGCGGCGGAAGGACACCCGGCGTTCCATCTGCAACGCGATGTTTTCCGCGACGAGCTGCGCGTCGAGTTCCGGCGTCTTCACCTCGACGATGTCCACGTAAACTTCCTTGCCGGTCATCTTGCTTAAATCTTCCTTGAGCTTGTCAATTTCCGAGCCTTTGCGGCCGATGACCACGCCCGGACGCGCCGTCATGATGGTGACGCGGCAACGGCTGGTCGCGCGTTCGATCAAAACCTTCGGCACCGACGCGCCTTCAAGCTTCTTGCGCAGGAAGTCGCGGATCTTGCGGTCTTCGGTCAGAAGCGCGCCAAATTCTTTTTTGTTGGCATACCACTTCGAGCGCCAGTCCTTGTTGACCCCGACGCGCAAACCGATTGGATTAACTTTTTGTCCCATACCAATTATTCGTCCGAAACCGTGATTTTAATGTGGCAGCGGCGCTTGAGGATCGGACCGGCCGAACCGCGCGCCTTCGGGGTGAAACGCTTGAGGGTCGTCGCGGTTCCGGCAACCGCCTCCTTCACGCGCAACGACTCCGGCTTCAAATTCTTGTTGTTCTCCGCGTTGGCGATCGCCGAACGCAGCACCTTGGAAACGAGCCGCGCGCCCTTGCGCGGAACGATCTGCAGCACGGCCATCGCCTCGAGCGCGCCGAGCCCCTGGACCTGCCGCGTGACCTCGCGCATTTTCTGCGCGGACATCGGCACGTTTTTTAAAATTGCAAAAGCTTCCATAAAACTATTTGGCCTCCGCCTTGGCCGTGTGCGCGCCGTGCTTCTTGAACGTGCGGGTAAGCGAAAATTCGCCAAGCTTGTGGCCCACCATGTTTTCGGTGACGAACACCGGGTTAAAAATCTTGCCGTTGTGAACCGTGAACGTCAGGCCGATGAAATCCGGCGTGATCGTCGAGCGGCGCGACCAGGTCTTGATCGGCGTCTTCTGGTTGGCCGCCTTCGCCTTCTGGATTTTGTCCAGCAGGCTGAAATCAATAAACGGACCCTTTTTAATCGAACGTCCCATAAAAATTATTTATTCTTCATCGGCAGGCCGTTTCTCTGAACCACGATGAAACGGTTGGAGGATTTATATTTCGCGCGCGTCTTGCCGCCCTTGGCCACAAAGCCCCATGGCGACACAAGCTGCTGCCAGCCGCCGCCGCCCTTGGATTTACCCTGGCCGCCGCCGTTCGGATGGTCAACCGGGTTCCGCGCCACACCGCGCGTGATGCCGCGATGACCGCGATGACGGGTGCGTCCCGCCTTGCCGAGAATGACGTTTTCGTGTTCCGTGTTGCCGACCTGGCCGATGGTCGCATAACAATTTTCATTGATGCGGCGGATTTCGCCGGAGGGCAGACGGATCTGCGCGAAGCCTTCATCGCGCGACATCAACGTCGCCGAACCGCCTGCCGAGCGGACCATCTGGCCACCGCGACCGGGAGTGATCTCGATGTTGTGAATCGCCGTGCTGACCGGAATCGCCTTGAGCGGAAGCGCGTTTCCGATTTCAGGAGGAGCGGAAGGACCGCTGGAAATTTTTGCACCGACCACGATGCCGACCGGGGCGATGATGTAACGCTTCTCGCCATCCGTGTAATCGAGCAGCGCCAGACGCGCGGAGCGCATCGGATCATATTCGATCGCCGCGACGGTGGATTCGATGCCGTGCTTGTTGCGCTTGAAATCCACGAGGCGGATCTTCTGCTTGTGACCGCCGCCGATGCCGCGCGCCGTGACCCGGCCGTAGTGGTTGCGTCCGCCGGATTTCTTCCGGATGACGACCAGCGACTTCTCGGGCTTCGTCTTCGTAATATCGCTGAAATCTGCGAACGTGACGTAGCGCAGAGACGGCGTTAACGGTCTAAAAGATTTAACTGGCATAAATAAAAATCCAAGTCAGCAACTCTTGGTAGTCGGCGAGCCATCATTCCTGTCTCCGTGAGAGATCAGTTATCGGTTCGCAATCCTGCTGCCCGCCACGTTTTTAGGCGTAACGGGACGCGGAATCTATCAAATGCGAAATAAGATGCAATAACTTTTTTTATTTATTTTTGGTTGGTTGCATCCAATGCCCGCAAATCCTGCGAATTCAACGGCAAACGGGAAAAAGGTTTGACGCTAATTCCGCCAATTGCCGCCAATTCAAATCCGCGTTAATTCGCGCAATTCGTGTCAGAAAATGTCTGCCCTAATTTCTTAGCCACGGATGAACGCAGATGGACACGGATTTATTTGCCGCAAGAGAACATAGAGGCCGCACAATCGCTTCCCCCCTCTCCGCCAGGTCCCTCGCCCATCGGATGGGAGAGGGTGGCCGCAGGCCGGGTGAGGGAATGAGATGGGCCCGGGGTGAGGTGCCGAATCAGAACACAAAAATCTTTGACGCTAATTCCGCCAATTGCCGCCAGTTCCAATTCGCGTTAATTCGCGCAATTCGCGTAAGACCGCTTTGCCTTCTTGAAAACACCAGTTGTAAACTTTATTTCAGCGCCCGCTGAATCCGCCGCATCAAACGCGTTTCATTCTGCGGCTTCTTGGTGGCCCGCCGCGCGGTGGCTCGATGCAAATCGTGTTCCCAGATGCGCAGCACACGCCAGCCTGACCGCCGCAAGGTCCGCGTCACGAGCTTGTCGCGCGCGATGTTGCGGGCAAATTTGTTTTTCCAGAACGCGCGATTGCCTTTTGGCTTCGTTCCGTGCTTCGGACAACTGTGCCAGAAACAGCCGTCCACGAAAAGCGCGAGTCGCGCCTGCCTGAAAATAAAATCTGGCTTGCCGAAGACTTTTTGATTCCGCCGCCAGCCGGTGATTTTGTTTTGCCGGAAAATTTGAATGAGCGCCAATTCGGTCTTCTTGTTCCCGCGCGAGCGGATGCGCGACATCAATTCGCTGCGCGTCAGTCCTGCAAACAACTTGCTCACGATACCAAGGAATAATTGCGTGGCTCGCCGAGGAAAAGCTCCCCGATTCGCGGACGGTGAATTTTGAAGAGCGGCCCTTTCTCTGTGATGCGGCCATTGGCCTTGCGCTTGATAAGGTGATCCATCGTCACCGTGCCGTCCGTCAGCAGCCGGTCAAATTGTGGCAGGCTTGGCCGGGTGGTGTGCGTGACGGATTCCAACTGAAACCATTCGTTGCCGCCGCGCTGAAGGGACTTGGCTTTGACCCAAAACGTCTCATTGTGTTTCTCGGCCAACTTTGCGTGCAGCCGGTCCAGCCGCCAGATGCAAACTTCTTGAACCGGCTCACGCGCACAGAACTCACGCAGCCATTTGTCCGCCTCCTTAACCTCGAACTGCAAGCCCTGTGAATTCGCCCGCTGCGTGGAGACGCTGCAATACAGTTTGAAATCGCTGCCGCGTTCGTAGCCAAACTTTTCCAAGATGGCACGGCTGCTTTTGAGCGCGCTCAAGTCCCAGTCCGGCACGCAACCAAACAAGGTGGCCCTGGTTTCTTTGCCACGCACAACCGAACTCCGCCCGCTCTTGATTTCAATGCCTTTGTAGTCGGGTTTGCCGCTGGAGTTAATTTTGATGCCGACAGCTGATTCAATACTCCGACCAATCGAGGTGCTGCCTTCGCATTCGGCTTCGATGGAACCGGCGGCGGTGCAGATTTCTCCAGGGACATTTTCAAAATACCGAGGTAAAATCTGAACATGAAAGACCTTGATGAATTTGAAGAGCGCTATGAATTGCTGAAAAACAATTTCGACAAGTCCGCCCCTTATGAAGGTGCATGGTTTGAAACTTATGGAGAAGAGGAATTGTTCGTGCGAAGCGCTAATCCCAAACAAATTTGGACAATCGTGGATAGCGACGAAGGTCTTTGGCTCATCGCAGGCTTTCACATCGTCAATCGTTTGGGTTATTTGATCACGCAAACTCCGTGGAAATCAGAAAATGAAATCTATTTGTTCGAGTAAGGCTATTCGCTTTCAGAAATAGCCTTAAACCAAGGTTCGTCCACAGAAACGCGTTCGATGGTTTCAACCTTCAAGCCCAAACGAAGCTCACGAAGTTTTTCGGCCAAATGTTCGCCGTCAACTAACTCAATCGGCCTCGCCCCGTCGCGTGTTGCCTCTTTTTCCGCTTCGCGGGTGAAATAGCCGGTAGTGATAAATAATCCCTTATCTGCTCGGCCTTCCATCGCGCCACGAAAGTCACGAATCTTTTCGACGCCAACAGCTCCGGCGTATCGCTTGCATTGAAAGAAAACGTGGAACGTGAGGAACCCATTCAAGCGGACGATTCCTCGGCCATCAATTCCGCCGTCACCATTTTGTCCCGTTACCTCGACTTGAACAAAACCAGACTCGCGAAGCATCCGCTGGATGAGCCGCTCGAAACCTTTTGGCGTGAGAACCTGCGTCAATACGCGATGTAGGTTGTCTTTCCAACTTTCTTCATCTGGCACTGGCTCATCGTGCTGCTTCTTTGCATCCTCTTTTTGAGGCAAGTAAACAACATCGCTAACTTTCAACAAAGTCCAAACGCCACGCGTCGGCGCATCAATCTTACCAGCGTTTTTAAGGTAAGTTCTAGCCCAAGCCATTTCATAATCGAGCGCCGTTCTCCCGGCTGCTCCTTTTCCGTGGGGAAGGTCAACTATTTCAGATGGCAGTTTGAGATTTTCAATTACCTTCTCGTAGATTTCCTCGTTCGTGCCGGAACCGCCCAGTTGTTTGAGAGCTTTTAAGACCGGGTCTTGCAGTTCATAGCGATTGGGAACTTTAGCCATATAATTTCAATTCTGCCAATGATTGTTGGCAATGCAATCCTTGTCGTAACGAATGCCGACCATGATGATGCGCGGACGGTTTTGCGGCACGCCGTAATTTTTGGCGTGAACCAAATCCCACCGGATGCGGTGGTCCGTCAACGATTTGAATTCATCCAGCACGGCTTTGAAAATCTCACCGCTCTGGCCTTCGGGTGTCCAGCGGGCATTGAGCAAGCCCCGAACATTTTCAAACAGGAACATCTTCGGGCGCACGCAACGGATCACCCGCACCATTTCCTGAAACAGATGGTTCGACGGGATGTCCTGCTTATCCAGCTTGAACGTGCGCCGATGCCCGATGCCGGAATAGCCCTGGCACGGCGGTCCGCCGCAAACGAGGTCAATGTCCTTAATGTCCTTGTAACGCCAATTTGTTTTTAAGAGATTCAAATCCAAGTCGGTGAGGTTGTAAACGTCACCCACCGGAATGATTCCCATACCAACGCGGTTGGCAATGTAAGTCTCCGCCGCCTGTGGATTAATTTCGGAAAATAGCAGCGGCTTGAAATTAGCTTCTTCCAATCCAAGCGACAACCCGCCACAGCCTGCAAACAGGTCAATGCAGTGCAGTTGACGGTGCGGGTGATGCCCATTCGCACGATATGGAACTCCCTCTTCGCCAAAACCCAGCGTCCCCTTGGCTTTTTGCTTTGCAGTCGGCTGGCTCTTGGCCTTCTGTTTTCCTAACAACGAATACTTCATCTTAACAATTTTCCTTTTCACGCTCCGCACGCCGCTCTTCGAGATGTTCCTGCACAACGGACTTTTCCCCAGCCTTCTGTTTGAAAATGCCGCAAAAAGCGTTTATGCGTTTTCGCATTTGCTCACGAGAAACTTTCTTTCGGTTTGCCATGCTGCAACTGTGCCAAGTGTTTTGAAAAATTAGGAGATAAAAATTGTTTCGCCACTTCAATGCCGGAATTGAATCTGCTTGCTGACATTCCCCAGCCGTTTTTCCCAGTCGCCTTTGTGCGCCAGCGGATCGGCGTCCGTGCCCCACAGTTTTTTCACCATCTCGCGCTGCGGCACGAACGGGCATTTGGCCTTGGGATTTTTATGCGCGTCGTCAATCTGCCGCAACGCCAGTTGCGCGCCGGTCATCACCGATGAATTTCCAAACTGCGAATTCAACTTATGCGCCGCGTCGTCGAGCGCGCCCCAGCGTTCCGCGCCGGTGCGGCCCCACAACGTCGGCTGCGTGTCCAGCCGCGCCAGATTCCAGAACGCGAGGCGGATCTGCCGCACCGGTTTGACCTGCCCGCCCATGCAGTCGCGGAAAATCCCTTCCAGCACCGTGTTGAAAATGGAATTCAAAAATTGCGGTTCGCGGAAACGATGCGAGCCGCCGGCCTCGGTGAAATCGTTGAAGCGGATGGTCAGCGAGAGTTCGCGCGCCTGCAACTGTTCGCGGCGCAACTGGCCGGTGAGCCGCGTGGCCTCGCTCAACGCGAACGTCAGCGCCGCGTCGTAATCCGGCTCGTCGCAAGGCAGCGTGGTGTTGCTGGAGATGGTCGTGCGGTCTTTCACCTCGAGCAGCAGCGGCTCGTTCCACTGGCCGTTGGCGAACAGCCAGAGCTGCTGGCCCCAGATGCCGAATTTCTGCTTGAGCAATGGCGACGGCAGTCTGGCGACGTGCCCAAACGTCAGCGCGCCCAGCGCGGCAAGCGAGCGCTGGCGGTTTTTGCCGATGCCGGAAAGTTCGCGCACGGAACGGTCCTTCAGAAATTCCTTTTCCTCGCCGGGTTTGATTTCCAGGAAGCCCGGCTTGATCGCGTCCGTGGCAAGCTTGGCAAGGCGCGAGGAATTCGCGAGGCCGGCGGACACGGGCAGCTTCACTTCGCGCAAAATCCGCGCGCAGATCTCCCGCACATATTTTTCCGGCGTGGTGTCGCGCCAGACATGCTGGTCCATCGTGGTCAAATCGAGAAAGCCTTCATCAATCGAGACCGGCACCAGCATCGGCGAGTATTCTTCCAGCACATGAAACATCTCCGCCGAGAGCCGGCGGTATTCGTCGTAATGCGGCCGGCACAAAACGCCGCGCGGACAAAGCCGTTTAGCCTCGAAGCACGCCATGCCGGTCTTGACGCCAAACTTTTTCGCCACCCGGTTCGCCGCGATGACGATGCCGTCGCCGCGCCGTCCGCCGCCGACCCACACGGCACGGCCCTCCAATTTTTTGTCGAGCGCGATCTCGCAGCTCGCAAAAAAACTGTCGCCGTCCACATGCAAAATCCGGTTCAGGTTCATCGTTATTTCGCAGGAGCCGAGGTGACGAGACTCTGACTGATTTACGGTTTTGGATTTACGATTTACAAGCGCGTTCAGAATCCATTTGTGCCGCGTAAATCGTATATCGCCAATCGTAAATAATGAGCCTCCTCACGTCGGCTGCTACCACATATTTAAGCCGCCGTCCGCCGCCGCGCCACATGGAGTTGTTCACAACAGCGGGTGACATGACAAATTTGCCAGAGCCGCAGGGACAAAGGCTGTCCGAGTTCAATATTTGAATTTGCAGCGTCGAGCCTGTGGCTCGATTCATTTCGGCCACAGGCCGAACACTACAGAACGCTACAATAAAAAAGCGCGAAGTGAAAATTCACTTCGCGCCTGGTGAGATCAGAAACGACTAGGTCAAAACGATCTTGTCGCCGTCTTTCAACGTGACGATGGCTTTCTTCCAGTCGGGCGCCTTGCCGGCCTGCGCGGTGCGTTTGCGGCGGGCCTTGCCCCGCACATTGAGCGTGTTGACCTTGGTGACCTTGACCTTGAACAGTTCCTGCACGGCCTGCCGGATCTGCGGCTTGGTCGCGAGGCGGTCGGCCACGATGGTGTATTGATTGAACTTTTCGCCCTGGCGCGTGCCTTTTTCCGTGAGGCGGACGGTCTTGATGATTTCGAAAGGATTCATGTTATTCCTGGGAGAGACGGGCTTCGACTTTTTCAAACGCGCTCCTGGTGAAGAGCAGCTTGTCCGGCCGCAAAATGTCGTAGGTGTTCAGCAGATCGCCCGTCGTCATGGTGACGTTCTCGATGTTGCGCGAGGCGAGCGTGAGGTTTTTGTCAGCCGCCGCCACGATGAGCGTCGTGCCTTTCAAGTCCAGCGCGGAGATCACGCCGGTGAATTCCTTCGTCTTGGGCGAAGCAAGCTTCAAATCGTCCACGATGATCACGTCGCCCAGCTTGATGCGTTCGCTCAAAGCCTTGCGCAACGCGAGCTGCCTGGTTTTCTTGGAGATGGTCTTGCTGAAGTCCCGGGGCTTGGGGCCGAACACCACGCCACCACCCGCCCACAAGGGCGAGCGAACGGAACCGGCGCGGGCACGTCCGGTGCCTTTTTGCTTCCACGGCTTCTTGTTGGAACCCTGGACTTCGCCGGCGGTCTTGGTGCAGGCGGTGCCGCTGCGCTGGGCCGCGCGATAAGCGGTGACCGTATCGTGAACGGCCTGGGTGCCGCGTCCGTTTTCAATCATTTCGAACTTCACTTCCAGTTCGCCCTGATTTTTTCCTTGGATATCTTTAATTGTAAGCTTCATGGCGCGTAATTATTTCTTGGCTTCGGCAGCGGCGGGTTTGGCCTCGGCTTTTTTATCGCCACCTTTTTTCTTCGTGGAGATGCTGACCGGCGGCTTCCAGCCCTTCGGGCGTTTCTTGGATTCGCGGATGACGACGTAATCGCCTTCCGCTCCGGGAATCGCGCCTTTGATGAGCAGCAGATTGTCGGACTCGCGAACCTGGATGATTTCGAGGTTCTGCGTGGTGCGCGTCACCTGGCCCATGTGACCGGGCATCTTCATGCCGCGCATGACCGTGCCGGGGAACAAACGCTGGCCGATGGCGCCGGAGCGCCGCTTCCAGCCTTTGGCGCCGTGCGTGGCGCAACCACCGGCAAAATGATGGCGTTTCATGACACCTTCAAAGCCCTGGCCTTTGGTCGTGCCGATGGCGTCAATAAAATCACCCACTGCAAACAACGTCGGTCCGACGATGTCGCCGGGCTTCACGTCCTTGGAAAAGTCACGGAATTCGCGGATGCGTTTCACCGCCGCGCCGTTTTGTTTCTTGATGTGGCCGAGCAACGCCTTGGTCAAGCGCTGTTCCTTCTGGTCGTCAAAGCCGAGCTGGACGGAATTGTATCCGTCCTTGCCGCCTTGCGTTTTGACCTGCAGCACGCGGTTGGGGCCGCAGAGCACAACGGTCACCGGGGTGACGTTGCCGCTGGCGTCATAGACGCGCGTGTGTCCGAGTTTTTTTCCTAAAAGTCCGAGTGGCATGGTGTTCCTTAAATCAGATTTTGATGGTGATGTCCACGCCGGCGGGCAGATTGAGTTTCTTCAATTCGTCCACGGTCTTGGCCGTCGGGTCGAGGATGTCAATGAGCCGCTTGTGCGTGCGCTGCTCAAAAGTTTCCTGGGATTTTTTATCCGAGTGCGGCGAGCGCTGAACGGTGAAACGTTCAACACGGGTCGGCAGCGGGATGGGCCCGGCGACGCGAGCGCCGGTGCGTTTGACGGTGTCCGCGATTTCGCGAGCGGACTGGTCTATGACGCGATGGTCATAGGCCTTGAGCCGGATTCTGATGCGTTGTGCAGCCATATAAAGAGCGATTGTATAGTTATGGTTGTGTTAAATTTTCCGCTTCAATCTTTCAAAGCGGACGCGAAGTGTAGCAATATCGCTCCCCGGTGCAATAATTTTTTGAAGGAATTTTGGTTCACCTTGGCAGAACAAAAGCCCGTCTCAACGGTTGTTCGGTTAAATCGGTTCGGAAACATTGACCTTTATCGTAAGGCCTTCAACAATCGTCTCGGATGCGACGGATGAACGGACATAAGATCAGCATCGTTGAAGGCAAGCAACAACGCGTCTTCGTCCACGTCCAGCAAGTGTTTATCGGAAGTGACGAGCAACGGAATCTTCGCCAATGAGGTTTGCGCCAGAATTTTTCCGTCGTTCTGTTCGGTTTCAGGAATGAGTGAAGATTCCATCAAACGCGCGGCGAACCGGATGGCAATGGCCAGTTGGGTGGACGACAAAGTGAACGGCTGACATTTCCAGGCGCTCATTTTTTCCAGGGCTACATTGGCGATTTCGTGCTGCGGCGCGTCTTTCAGCGAGGAGAAAAATGCCAGTTCGGCAATCACCGTCGGCGGCACCAGCAGGGAATAGCCCCGGCTGGAAAACTCATCTTTGAACTCGTGGGCAAAATCCTTCTTCCCGGCGAGGTCGAGCAACAGATTAGTGTCCAGCGCCAGTGATTTCTTTGGGCTGGCCGCCATAAATTTTTGCCAGACCGCGCTGGAAATGCCCGGCCTCCTCCTCCGGCGTGAGCTTGCCTGCTAGTTTCCTGACCTTGGCGGCCAGACGGCTGCCCTCGGTTTCCGCAGGATAATCGAACTTCTTTTGCTTGCTTGCTGGCTGTCGCATAACGGGGGCAAGCTACCCGATTTCCGTTCGCAATACAAGCCCCTGTCAGCCGTCGCAACATTTCCGCCGATCAGCTTGGACTTTTGGCCGACTGGCTGTATGCCGAACCCGAAGTGCCGGACGGCAAATGGTTCAAGAAATTTTCCGGCCTGACCGTCTGCGGCGAAGGCGAACTCATCAAAACCTTTTTGCAGCCCGGCCAAATCGCCACCGGCAAAGAATTGAATTGACCGCGAACTACATGAACCACGCGAACCAAATTCAAAAAAACTTTGACGCGAATTGCACGAATTGACGCGAATTCAACTTGTCGCGCCGAAGTTGGAACGAAGGTGGAAGGGCTGTAAGCCCGGAAGATCATATCTGTCAGCCTTACAGGCTTTCCGCCTTCGGCCTAACTTCGGCGCGACAATTCAATTTGTGTAAATTCGTGCAATTCGTGTCAGCCCGCCGCCTCTCGCAAAACAAAAAGCCGGGACTTTGCAGTCCCGGCTCTTGCAGAAAGGATTTTGATTTTAAGTGCGAGCCGCCGGTTTCTTGGCAGCCGCGTCCAAAATCGTAGTCAATACACTATTCGGAACCTGCGAAAAGGTCAACGGTTCCATGGAATAAGATGCGCGGCCCTTGGACAGCGAACGGATCGCCGTTGCGTAACCGAACATTTCGGCCAGCGGAACTTGCGCGTTGAGAATGGTCTGGCCGTTCTTCGCTTCAATGCTGATGATCGTGCCGCGACGACGGTTGATGTCGCCGAGCAGATCGCCCTGATATTCGTCGGGCGTGGTGCATTCCACTTTCATCAGCGGTTCGAGCAGGATCGGGCCGGCTTTTTTGAAAGCGTCCTTGAGCGCGAAAATGCCGGCCATCTTGAACGCGAGTTCGTTCGAGTCAACTTCATGGAACGAGCCGTCCACGACCTCGACCTTGATGTCAATGACCTGGTAGCCGGCGTAAACGCCGCTCTTGATGGCCTCTTCAATGCCGTCAATGACCGCCGGAATGTATTCCTTGGGGATCGTGCCGCCGACGATTTCGTCCACGACTTCAACGCCCTTGCCTTTTTCATTAGGCTCGACGGTGATGCAGGCGTGTCCATATTGGCCGCGACCGCCGGATTGACGGATGAATTTGCCTTCGCCTTCAGCCTTCTTCGTGATCGTTTCGCGATACGCGATCTGCGGCGCGCCAGTGTTGGCTTCCACTTTGAATTCGCGCTTGAGACGGTCAATGATGATTTCCAGATGCAGCTCGCCCATGCCCGCGATGATGAGCTGGCTGGTTTCCTCGTTCGTGAAGCAGCGAAAGGTCGGATCTTCCTCGGCGAGACGCTGCAAGCCTTCGGACATCTTGTCGCGATCCTGCTTGGTCTTCGGCTCGACGGCCATCGAGATGACAGGCTCGGGGAACGTCGGCGGCTCAAGCGTCACGTCAAAATTTTCGTCGCACAGCGTGTCACCGGTGGTGATGTTGCGCAGGCCGACGAGCGCGGCGATGTCGCCGGCATACACCTCGTTAATGTCCTTGCGTTCGCTGCCTTGAATGACCATGAGGCGGCTGACGCGCTCGCGTTTGCGCGTGCGCGGATTGTAAATGTTGTCGCCCTTCTTGAGCTGGCCGGAATAGACGCGGAAGAACACCAGTTTGCCCGCGTAAGGATCAGTCCAGAGTTTGAACGCCAGCGAGCAGAACTTGCCGTTGTCGTCCGCCTCGACCTGTATTTTTTCTTCCGTGCCGGGAACCAAACCTTCCGCGCATGGAATATCCAGCGGGCTTGGGAGATAATCAATGACCGCGTCCACCAAAACTTGAACGCCTTTTTTCTTGAAAGCCGAGCCACAAAGCACGGGAACCAGTTCAATCTTGCAGGTGAGGCGGCGGATGGCCGCCTTGAGCACCGGCGCGGTGACCGGTTTTTCTTCGAGCACGAGGTTCGCGATCTCGTCGTCCTTGTTGGAGACGGCGTCAATCAACTCCGCGAGCGCGGCCTTCGCGCGTTCCTGATGTTCGGCGGGAATTTCCGTGACATCATAATTCAAACCTTCGTTGGCCTCGGTCGGGCCCCAGTTCACGGCCTTCTGGTTGACCACGTCAATCACGCCTTCAAAGCCGCCGGTAACGGGCTTCCCTTCGTGTTCGGTCGGACCGGCGCCGAGGGGCAGGAAAATCGGAAACGCATAAGCGCGCAGCTTGGTGCGCATGTCGTTCAACGCGTTTTCAAAATTCGCGCCGATACGGTCCATCTTGTTCACGAACGCGATGCGCGGAACGTGATACTTGGTCGCCTGGCGCCAGACGGTTTCGGACTGCGGCTGCACGCCAGCGACGCCACAGAAAACGGCGACCGCGCCGTCGAGCACGCGCATTGAACGCTCGACTTCAGCGGTGAAATCCACATGGCCGGGCGTGTCAATGATGTTGACGCGATGCGTGACGTCTTTGAACGCCTTGTAAATTCCGTCCTCGCCCGGCTTGGCGCATTTCTGCGTCCAGAAGCAGGTGACGGCGGCAGACGTGATCGTGATGCCGCGTTCCTTTTCCTGTTCCATCCAGTCGGTGACGGTGTTGCCGTCATCCACGTCGCCGATCTTGTGGATCAGGCCGGTGTAAAAAAGAATACGTTCCGTGGTCGTCGTCTTGCCCGCGTCAATATGCGCGGCAATGCCGATGTTGCGCGTGCGCTCCATCGTGTATTGACGGCCCGGTGCGTTCACCGATTTGACTGGTTCTGTAGCTGCTGCACTCATGATTTCTAAATTCGTTGATTTACCAGACTAAAAACGCCCCAGCACCATGCTGGGGCGCAAAAATTATTCAAACTATATTCTACCAGCGGAAATGTGCAAATGCCTTGTTGGCCTGCGCCATCTTATGAACCTCATCGCGTTTCCGGATGGCGTTCCCCTGCCCTTGATAGGCTTCCAAAATCTCCGCTGCGAGCGCGACGCCCATCGGCGTGCCTTTGCGGGCATCTGCGAAATCCACGATCCAACGGAGCGCCAGCGCGTTCTGCCGGTCCGACGGAATTTCCAGCGGAACCTGATACGTGGCGCCACCGACGCGGCGGGCTTTCGTTTCGATGCGCGGTTTGGCGTTGTCCACCGCGCGCTGCAAAATTTCAATCGGGTTGCTCGCCGGATTCTTTTCCGAGATGCTGTCGAACGCGCCATACACGATGCGTTCCGCCGTGCTTTTCTTGCCGCCCTGCATGATGGTGTTCACCAGGCGCGCCACGAGCGTGCTCTGGAATTTCCCATCCTTGTTAACGGGCCTTCTGGTTGCTTGACGTCTGCGGGACATGAATTATTAAATCGTTAAGTTGTTAAAAGTTTACTTGGCAGCGGCGGCCTTCTTGGGGCGTTTCACGCCGTATTTGGAACGGCTCACGCGGCGCTTTTCCACGCCGGCGGCGTCGAGCGTGCCGCGCACGATGTGATAGCGCACACCGGGCAAATCCTTCACCTTGCCACCGCGGATGAGCACGATGCTGTGCTCCTGCAAATTATGCCCCTCGTCCGGGATGTAGGCGATGACTTCGTAGCCGTTCGTCAAGCGAACCTTGGCCACTTTGCGCATCGCCGAGTTCGGCTTCTTGGGCGTGCGCGTCATGACCTGTATGCAGACGCCACGGCGGAACGGCGAACCCTGCAAGGCGGGTGACTTGGACTTGTAATTGACTTTGGTGCGGCCCTTGCGGACCAGTTGATTTATTGTCGGCATTGCGTCTTAAAAATGGAGGCGGATGTTAGCAAATGATTTTATGGTTGCAACAAGTATTTGTTCTCTCTCGATTACGCGAGCAACGGGTTCTCGCGTTCAACCGTTTCGACCGTCTCTTCCGGCTCGGGTTCGTCGGGGATGTCCACCAGCGCCTTGATCTGCACCTTGCGGTGGTAATCAAAGCCGCTGCCCGCCGGAATGATGTGGCCCATGATCACGTTTTCCTTGAAGCCGCGCAGGTTGTCAATCTTGGAGCGGGTCGCGGCCTCGGTCAGCACGCGCGTCGTGTCCTGGAAGGACGCGGCGCTCAAGAAGCTGTCGGTTTCAAGCGACGCCTTGGTGATGCCGAGCAGCACGGGCGAGGCTTCGGCAGGCTTGCCGCCTTTTTTCTCAACCGCCTCGTTTTCGGCCTCGAATTCGAGCTTGTCCACTTGTTCGCCCCATAGGAACTGGGTGTCGCCCGCCTCGGTGATGCGCACCTTGCGCAACATCTGGCGCACGATGATCTCAATGTGCTTGTCGTTGATGGTCACGCCTTGCAAACGGTAAACCTCCTGCACTTCGCCGACCAAATGCTCCTGCAATTCCTGCGGTCCGCAGACGTCGAGAATCTCGTGCGGATCCATCGGGCCTTCGGTGAGCTGCTGGCCTTTCTTGACCATGTCGCCCTTGAAGACGATGACGTGACGGCCGATCGGGATGAGGTGTTCCTCTTCCATGCCGGTCTGCGTGTCCTTGATGAGAATGCAGCGCTTGCCGCGCACGCTCGCACCGAAGTCCACGAGGCCGTCAATCTTGGAGATTTCCGCCGCATCTTTCGGACGGCGCGCTTCGAACAATTCGGCCACACGCGGCAGACCGCCGGTGATGTCCTTGGTCTTCGCGCTTTTGCGGGGCGTCTTCGCCATCAAGGTGCCGGCCACGATTTTGTCGCCTTCATGGAGCACGATGTGCGCGCCGGAAGGAATCGGATAGTTGGCCACGACTTCACCCTTGTCGTCGCTGATGATGATCTGCGGATGCAAATCTTCCTTGTGGTCAATGATGACCATGGCTTCCTGGCTGGTGGTCTCGTCCATTTCCTGTTTCATCGTCACGCCTTCGATGATGTCATGGAACTTCACCTTGCCGGCCTTTTCAGAAAGAATCGGCACGTTGTATGGATCCCACTGGACGAACGTGTCGCCCTTCTTGATCTGCGAGCCGTCCTTGAAGGAGATGACCGCGCCGATGACGATGGTGTGCGTCTCAAGTTCGCGCCCGGTTTCGTCGTGAATGGAGATCGTGCCGTTTTTGTTCAGGACGATGTTGTTGCCGTCTTCCAATTGAACGACGCGCAGTTCGTTGAAACGAATCGTGCCATCGTGCTTGGACTTGATCTGCGGAATCTTGAACACCTGCGCCGCCGTGCCGCCGATGTGGAACGTCCGCATCGTGAGCTGCGTGCCGGGTTCGCCGATGGACTGCGCAGCGACGATGCCGGTGGCTTCGCCAAGTTTGACGAGCGCACCGGTCGCGAGGCTGCGGCCATAGCAATGGATGCAGATGCCGTGCTTGCTTTCGCAAGTGAGCACGGAGCGGATGCGCATCCGGTCAATGGCCGTGGCTTCCAATTTTTTCGCCTTCTCTTCGTCAATTTCTTCGTTCGCGCGAATGAGAAATTCCTTCGGGTTGGTCGGGTTGACCATGTCGTCACAAGAGAAACGGCCGACGATACGTTCAGCCAGCTTGACCACTTCGTCTTCACCTTCGTAAACTGCGGAGACCCAGATGCCGTTGGTCGTGCCGCAATCTTCTTCCTGGATGATGACATCCTGTGACACGTCCACAAGCTTGCGGGTCATGTAACCGGAGTCGGCGGTCTTGAGCGCGGTATCGGCCAGACCCTTGCGGGCGCCGTGCGTCGAGATGAAGTATTCCAGAACGGACAGACCTTCGCGGAAGTTCGCGAGAATGGGCTTCTCGATGATGTCGCCGCTGGGCTTGGCCATGAGGCCGCGCAAACCGGCGAGCTGACGAACCTGCTGCTTGTTACCACGGGCGCCGGAATCCACCATCAAGAAGACGGGGTTGTATTCCTTCTTCCCTTGGTTCTGTTCGAGGGTCTTGAACATGACGCTGGAGATCTGGTCGGTGCAATGCGTCCAGACGTCAACGATCTTGTTGTAGCGTTCGCCGGGCGTGATGACACCTTTGCGATACTGCTTCTCGACTTCGCGGATCTGCTTATGCGCGCCTTCGATTTCCTGGTCGCGTTCCTTCGGGATGATCATGTCATCAATGCCGATGGAGACGCCGGACTTCGTCGCTTCGCGGAAGCCGAGTTCCTTGAGCTTGTCGAGCATGATCACGGTCTTTTCGTGACCGGCAAACTTGTAACATTTCCAGATCAGATCGCCGAGCTGGGCCTTGCCGGCGGAACGGTTGTAGAAACCGAGTTCTTCCGGCCAGATTTCGCTGAACAACACGCGGCCCACGGTCGTCTCGATGATCTTCTTGGTCGGATCGCCAAAAACAGTCTTGCGGCCGAGGTCGGGATTCGCGATGCGGATGCGGTCGTGCGTCTTATACGCGCCGTCGTCGTAGGCGAACTGGACTTCCACCTTCGAGCCGAACAGCGGCAGGTCGTTTGAATTCGCCGGCGCAGCCTTGCGCGGTTCGGCGGTGACGTAATAACAACCAAGCGTGATGTCCTGCGTCGGCGTGATGATCGGCTTGCCGGACGAGGGCGAGAAGATGTTGTTAGTCGCCATCATGAGAAGACGAGCTTCCATCTGCGCTTCCACGGACAGCGGCACGTGAACGGCCATCTGGTCACCGTCGAAGTCGGCGTTGTAGGCGGTGCAGACCAGCGGATGAATACGAATCGCTTCGCCTTCGATCAGCATCGGTTCGAACGCCTGCACGGACAGACGGTGCAAGGTCGGCGCGCGGTTGAGCAGCACCGGATGACCCTTCGTGACTTCTTCCAAAACGTCCCACACTTCGCGCGTCTGGCGCTCGATCATCTTCTTCGCACTGCGGACAGTGTGAACGTAACCGAGTTCCTTCAGGCGGCGGATGATGAACGGCTCAAACAAAACGAGCGCCATCTTCTTCGGCAGACCGCACTGGTTCAATTTCAGTTCCGGCCCGATCACGATGACCGAGCGGCCGGAATAATCCACGCGCTTGCCGAGCAAATTTTGACGGAAACGACCACCCTTGCCCTTGAGCATGTCGCTCAAAGACTTCAAGGAGCGATTGCCCGCACCGGTGACGGGGCGGCCATGTCGGCCGTTGTCGAACAACGCGTCCACGGCTTCCTGCAACATCCGCTTTTCATTGCGAATGATGACTTCGGGCGTCTTGAGCTGGAGCAGCGTCTTGAGACGGTTGTTCCGGTTGATGACGCGACGATAAAGATCGTTCAAGTCAGACGTCGCAAAACGTCCACCTTCGAGCGGCACCAGCGGGCGCAAGTCCGGCGGAATCACCGGCAGCACCGTGAGAATCATCCATTCCGGACGGCTCTTGGACGCATGCAAACCCTGATACAGCTTGATGCGTTTCGCGAGCTTCTTGCGAATCTGCTTGCTCTTGGTTTCGGTCATCGCGACTTCCAGATCATGGGTCTTTTTGACCAGATCCACGCGTTCCATCGCTTCGCGCACGGCTTCCGCACCCATCTTGGCGACGAAGGCTTCGGCGCCGTAGGTCTCGCGCGCTTCGCGGCACTCGAGTTCGCTCAACAGTTGATGCTGTTTCAACGGCGTGTTGCCCGGATCAATGACCAGATAATCTTCGTAGTAAATAACGCGTTCCAAATGGCGCGCCGTCATGTCCAGCGCCAGACCGATGCGCGAGGGCATGCACTTGAAGAACCAGATATGACACGTCGGCACGGCCAGCTCGATGTGGCCCATGCGTTCACGGCGCACGCGCGCCATCGTCACCTCGACGCCGCAACGATCGCAGACGATGCCGCGATGCTTGATGCGCTTATACTTGCCGCAGGAACATTCCCAGTCCTTGACGGGGCCGAAGATGCGTTCGCAGAAAAGGCCGCCCTTTTCCGGCTTGAACGTGCGGTAGTTGATGGTTTCGGGATTCTTGACTTCGCCTTTGCTCCAGGAACGGATGGCTTCGGGCGACGCGAGCGTGATCCCGATGTAATCCACCTGGTTGACTTTTTCCAAGCCGAGCAATTCGCGGGCGTTTTCTTTACTGTTGGTCATACGCAAATTTCCTTCAATTAACTAACGGTGGACAGTTCGGTGATGGCTTCAGCGGGCTGGTCCACCGGATTGGTGTAACCGACCTTCACATCGAGGCCAAGCGACTGCATTTCTTTCACCAGCACGTTGAACGATTCCGGGATGCCCGCCTCAAGCGAGTTGTCGCCCTTGACGATGCTCTCGTAGATGCGCGTGCGGCCCTGGACGTCGTCGGACTTCACGGTCAGGAGTTCCTGCAACGTGTAAGCCGCGCCGTAGGCTTCCATCGCCCACACTTCCATTTCGCCGAAGCGCTGGCCGCCGTATTGCGCCTTGCCGCCCAGCGGCTGCTGGGTGACGAGCGAATACGGACCGACGGCACGGGCGTGAATCTTGTCCGCCACCAAGTGACCCAGCTTCATCATGTAGATGTAGCCGACGACAATTTCCTGGTCGAACATGTCGCCGGTGCGTCCATCGTAAAGATGCGTCTTGGCGTGTTCCGGCAATCCCGCCTGCTTGAGATAGCCGCGAATGTCCTTTTCCTTGATGCCGTCAAAGACCGGCGTCGCGAATTTCAATCCGAGGATTTTCGCCGCCCAGCCCAGGTGGGTTTCCAAAACCTGGCCGACGTTCATACGGCTCGGCACACCCAGCGGATTCAAAACGATCTCCACCGGTGTTCCGTCCGCGAGGAACGGCATGTCTTCCTGCTTCACGATCTTGGCGACGACGCCCTTGTTACCGTGACGGCCGGCCATTTTGTCCCCGACCGAGAGCTTGCGCTTCGAAGCGACATAAACTTTGACCGATTTAACGATGCCGGCTTCGACGCCTTCGCCCGCCTCGGCGCGTTCCATTTCCTCGTCGTATTGCATCTGCAAATCGTCGAAGCGTTTTTTAAACTGGCCGATGATTTCGCTGATCTTGTTGCGGATCGGCGACGGATCAATCTCGATGCGGTCATACACCATCGCGAGCTTGCGCAAGAGGGTCTTCGTGATCTTGCGGTTCGCCGGGATGATGATTTCGCCGGTCTCGGAATTCACGACGTCGAGCGGAATTTTTTCGCCGAGCAGGATGTTGCTCAACGCCTCCGTCAACTGGTCGCTCAATTCGTCAACCTTCTTTTTGTGATCGTCCTCAATCTGCTTGGCGTGGCGTTTCTCCTCGCTGGAAGCGGATTTCGTGGTGCGTTCGCCGTCCTTCTTGGACGAGACTTTCACGTCCATGACAATGCCGTAGGTGCCGGACGGAACTTTCAATGAAGTATCCTTCACGTCAGCCGCCTTCTCGCCGAAAATGGCGCGGAGCAGACGCTCTTCCGGCGCAAGTTCAGTTTCCGACTTGGGAGTGATTTTGCCGACCAGAATGTCGCCGGGCTTCACTTCTGCACCGATGCGGATGACGCCGTCGGGCGCGAGATTCTTCAACGCTTCATCGCCGAGGTTCGGGATGTCGCGCGTGATTTCTTCCGGTCCGAGCTTGGTGTCGCGGGCGGCCACCTCAAATTCATCAATGTGAATCGAAGTGAAAATATCCTCTTTGACAATCTTCTCGCTGATGAGGATGGCGTCCTCAAAGTTGTAACCATTCCACGGCATGAACGCGACCAGCACGTTCCGGCCAAGCGCGAGCTCGCCGTTTTCGGTGCAAGGCCCGTCGGCGATGACCTGCCCTTTTTTCACATGATCGCCCTTGCTGACCAGGATTTTCTGGTTGATGCACGTCGCGGCATTCGACCGCATAAATTTGCGGATCGGATAAATCCAAACGCCGTTCGCCGGATCGTGCTTAATTTTCTTTTTCGTTTCCGGCAGCTTGCCGTCTTCGGTGATGATGACCTGGTTGCCAGTGACGGAGGCGACTTTGCCCGCTTCATCAGCGACAGCGACGGCGCGCGAGTCACGAGCCACACGGTCTTCAAGTCCAGTCGAAACCAGCGGCGCGTCGGTGATGAGCAGTGGCACGGCCTGGCGTTGCATGTTCGAACCCATCAACGCGCGGTTCGCGTCATCGTGTTCGAGGAACGGAATCAGCGACGCAGCGATGGACACCAACTGCTTCGGCGAAACGTCCATGTAATCCACCTTGTTCGGCTCCACGTCAATGAAGTCCGTGCGCGAACGGCAGACGACGCGTTCGGTCAGGAAGTGGCCCTTGTCGTCAATCAGCGAGTTCGCCTGCGCGACGATGAATTGTTCTTCACGGTCGGCGGTCAGGTAATCAATGTGATTGGTGACACGGCCATTCTCAACTTTGCGATACGGCGTTTCGAGAAAGCCGAAATCATTGATGCGCGCAAACGTCGCGAGCGACGCGATAAGGCCGATGTTCGGGCCTTCAGGCGTTTCGATCGGACAAATGCGGCCGTAGTGCGACGGATGAACGTCGCGGACTTCAAATCCGGCACGATCACGCGAGAGACCGCCTGGTCCAAGCGCCGACAAACGGCGTTTGTGGGTCAATTCAGCGAGCGGGTTGATCTGATCCATGAACTGCGACAACTGGCTCCGGCCAAAGAAATCGCGGATGACTGCCGAAAGCGCCTTCGGATTGATGAGCTTCTGCGGCATCATCTGCTCGATGCTCTGGTCAAACAACGTCATGCGTTCCTTGACGAGGCGTTCGGTGCGCGCCAGACCGACGCGGCACTGGTTGGCAAGCAATTCGCCCACCGTGCGGATGCGGCGGCTGCCGAGATGGTCAATGTCGTCCACGCTGCCCTCGCCTTTTTTGAGGCGGAGCAGATACTTCGTCGCGGCGACGAGATCGTCCTTCATCAGAATGCGGGACTCCTGCTTGTCCTTGAGTCCCAGCTTCTGGTTGATCTTGTAACGACCGACACGGCCCAAATCGTAGCGCTTCGGATCGAAGAACAAACGCTTGAGCAACGCACGGGCGTTGGCCGCCGTGGGCGGATCTCCAGGGCGCAGGCGGCGATAAATGTCTTTCAACGCCTCTTCTTCGTTCTTGGCCGGATCCTTCTTGAGGCATTTGATCATGATGCCTTCGTCCACCGAAGTGTCCACGACCTTGATTTTGGTGATGCCCAGTTCGGCAATCTGCTTGACGACCGCTTTCGACAGCGGTTCAAACGCGCGCGCCACGACGAGACCTTTTTCCTCGTCAGTCGCGTCATGAATCAAAACCCGGTTCGGGAGATCTTCGAGCTTCTCGGCTTCCTTCACCGTGAGTTCTTCGATGTCGTAAAACAACTTGAGGATTTCCTCGTCGGAGCCGCGGGTCTTCTCGCCGTTGTCCTTGCTCTTCATGTTGATGGTGCCTTCAACTTCGAGGAATGACAGCGCGCGGAACAGCGTGGAGGTCAAAAATTTCCGGCGGCGTTTCTTACGGTCGAGATAAACGTAAAGCAGATCGCTCGTGTCAAACTGCGCTTCATACCAGGAGCCGCGATCCGGGATGACCCGGAAGCTGTGCAGCAATTTCCCGTTCGGATGCTGCGTGGCCTCAAACGCGATGCCGGGCGAACGGTGCAACTGACTGACGACGACGCGTTCCGCGCCATTGATCACGAACGTGCCTTGCGGCGTCATCAAGGGCAGTTCGCCCATGAACACTTTTTCTTCCTTCGCGGTCTTGGCTTCTTCCTTGAGCAGGAAGGTGACGTAAAGCGGCGCGCCATAGGTCAGGCCTTCGCGCAGGCATTCCAACCAGTCAAGCTTCGGCTCGCCGATCTCGTAGGAATCATAATCCAGCACGCATTTGCCATCGTAGCTCTCGATGGGAAACACTTCGCGGAAAACGGATTCGAGGCCGTTGTGCTTGTTGCGCTTTTTCGGCGATGCGTCGGCTTGCAGGAATTCCTTGTAGGAATTGGTCTGCAACTCGATCATGTTCGGCGGCACGACAATCTCTTTGATTTTGCCGAAGTTGATACGTTCTGTGGCTCTCGATGGCATTTAGGCTTTCTGGTTGGGCACGGCAACAGCGCCGTGCCGGTAAATTCTACTTAACGACACAAGGCAAGGGCGCCGCGTTCAACGGCGAACTTGCCAAAACTTAAAACCGATTTTACGAACCCGATTTGGTGACTCAAAATTCAAAAAACTGCGCCCGCTAATTCGCGGGAAAGGGGCGGCGGCCCCGCACTGCGGAACCGTCGCCCCGGTAATCCGGCAATTACTTGACTTCCACTTTCGCGCCGGCTTCTTCAAGCTTCTTCTTGGCCGCGTCAGAGTCAGCCTTGTTCGCGCCTTCCAGCACGGGCTTCGGAGCGCCTTCGACCAGCGCCTTGGCTTCCGCCAGGCCGAGGCCGGCCTTGATTTCACGAACCGCCTTGATGGCGGCGATCTTTTTGTCCGCCGGAGCGGAGACGAGGATCACGTCAAACGTGTCCTTTGCTTCCACAGGAGCGGCAGCGCCAGCAGCGCCACCAGCAGCGGCAACCGCGACGGGTGCAGCGGCGGAAACGCCCCATTTGGTTTCAAGTTGTTTGACCAGGTCAGCGGCTTCGATAACCGTCAACTTGCTCAATTCTTCCACGATGTTTGCGAGGTCAGCCATATTATTTATCTTTCTTTCAGTCGTCTCGTCGTCCGCTTCAGCCTCGGCGAATTTCAGTCCACGGCCTGTGAACCGACGATTTACGTTGTTGTTGTTTGCTCCCCGGTTTGAAATCTCAAACCGGAAATTGTTATTCGGTCTTTTCCGATCTGGCCTTGATGACCTGCGCCAGCTGGACGGCAGGCGTATTGATCAACGTCACCAGCTTGGTGGCCGGCGCGACGAGCAGGCCCAGCAGCTTGGCGCGCAACACGTCGAGGCTCGGCAAATCCGCCAAGGCGATGATCGCCGAATCTTCGAGGCGCTGGTTGTTCAAGTAACCGAACTTGAGTTTCAGCTTGTCGAATTCAGCCGCGAAATTTTTCAGCGCCTTCGCCGCCGCAGAGATGTCTTTCTGCCCGGTGACGACCGCCATCTGTCCGGCCAATGAGCCGTTCAACTCGCCGACGCCGGCTTCCTTCGCTGCAATGCGGAAGACGGAATTCTTCACGATATGAATTTCCGCGCCCGCCGTTTTCAGGCGTTTCCGCAGCTCGGTCAGGTGGGAGACCTTCAGACCTTGATAACCGACCACGATGAAGAACGGCGACGCGTTCAACCGCGTTGCGTATTCCTTCGTCAATAATTGTTTTTCAGCACGCATGGTAAAATTTTAGTTAATTGTTCAAGAACTCGCGGATGTCCACGCGCACGGGCGGACTCATCGTCGCCGACAACGTGCAGGAACTGATGTAAGTGCCCTTGACGCTCGTCGGACGCGCCTTGGCGACGGCCTCGATGACCGCGCGCGCATTTTCTTCAAGCTGTTCCGGCTTGAACGAAGCCTTGCCCACGATCACGTGAACATTGCCCGCCTTGTCCGTCTTGAATTCAACGCGACCCGCTTTGACTTCCTTTACGGCCTTGGCCGTGTCTTCCGTCACCGTGCCGGTCTTCGGATTCGGCATGAGACCGCGCGGTCCAAGCACTTTGCCGAGCTTGCGGACTTCAATCATCGCGTCCGGGGTGGCGATCGCCACGTCGAAATCGGTCCAGCCGCCCACACACTTGGCTATCATGTCCTCGAAGCCGACGTTTTCCGCGCCCGCAGCCTTGGCTGCATCCGCCGACGCGCCGCTGCGCGCGAACACCAGGACGCGCACCGTCTTGCCGCTGCCGTGCGGAAGCGGAACCGTGCCGCGAACCATCTGGTCGGATTGCTTCGGGTCAACGCCGAGGCGGAATGCGAGATCAATCGTCTCGTTGAATTTCGCCTTGGGGAATTTTGCGAGAACGCCGACGGCGTCCTTCAATGCATACGCCTTCTTGGCGTCCACAACTTCGAGTGCTTTCTTGAATCGTTTACTGGGCATTTGTTTTGGTGCGGTGCATGCGAGCTTTTGGCTCTCCCGCGGTTTTGTTTATTGATTAACCGACAACTTCAATTCCCATGCTGCGCGCGGTGCCGGAGATGATCCGGACGGCGGCTTCTTCCGTGGAATAATTCATGTCTTTGGACTTCATCTTGATGATGTCCAGGATCTGTTTACGCGTCACCTTGCCGACCTTGTCCTTGTTCGGGACTTTGGAACCGGCGGTGATGCCTGCGGCCTTCTTCAACAGAATGGACGCCGGCGGCGACTTGGTGATGAACGTGAATGACTTGTCCTGGTAAACAGTGATGACGACGGGAATCACAAGTCCTGCGTCATTTTTTGTCACCGCGTTAAATTCTTTGCAGAACGCCATGATGTTGACGCCGTGCTGACCGAGCGACGGGCCGACGGGCGGCGCGGGATTTGCCTGACCGGCGGCAATCTGCAATTTAATCTGTCCTGTAACTTTCTTTGCCATAAAAATAATTAAGCTTTTTCAATCTGCCAGTATTCGAGTTCGACCGGCGTGTTGCGTCCGAAAATGTTCACGGTCACTTTCAACTTGCCGCGTTCGGGATCAATCTCCTCAATCACGCCGCTGAAATTCAGGAACGGCCCGTTGTTGATCTTGACCGTCTCGCCGACTTCAAAATTGACCTTCGGTTTTTCCGTCTCTTCCGACGCAGAAATCTGCGCCTTGATGGCGTCCACTTCGGCGGACGGCGTCGGCACCGGCGGTTCGCCGCCCACAAACCCGATCACGCCCTGCGTTTCCTTGATGAAATACCACGGCTCCTCGATGATGCGGTTGTTGTCATCCAGCAGCACCATGTCCACAAAAACGTAACCCGGCCACAACTTGCGGCTGGACACGGTCTTCTTCTGATTGCGCACTTCGACGACTTTCTCAATCGGCACGAGGACTTCCTTGACGTAGTCCTGCATCTCGTCGGACTTGATGCGTTTCTCGATGCTGTCCTTGACCTTGTTTTCCTGGCCAGAAAGCGTCTGGATGATGAACCATTGATTGCGCATGATCAGAGCTTGATGAAAACCAGGTTCATGATGAAATCCACCACCACGGTGAACCCGCCAAGCAGGGCGATTGAAACAATGACGAGTGCCGTCGAACCTTTCAATTCTTCCAAGGTCGGCCACGAACACTTCTTCAATTCTTCGCGCGTTTCCTGGATATAAACGGACAGGCGGCGGATTTGCCCCTGCCACCACAGCAGGCCAAAGAGCGCCCCGATGATGACCACCCAGATCAAAATTTTTGTTAAATCATTCACAATTTCTTTGGCGGAGAGGGAGGGATTCGAACCCCCGTCGACCGTTAGGCCGAAGCGGTTTTCAAGACCGCCGCAATAGACCACTCTGCCACCTCTCCGGCTGGCAGGGCGTGTAGGACTTGAACCTACAACCAACGGTTTTGGAGACCGCTACTCTACCAATTGAGCTAACGCCCTACACTGACAAACCGTTTCATTTTTTGGACGAAAAGGGAGCCGGGGCATTCAATCCCCAGCTCCCGAATTTTACAATGCCTTACGCGATGACGTCTGACACGCGACCGGCACCAATGGTGCGACCGCCTTCGCGGATCGCGAAGCGTTGACCCTTTTCCATCGCGACCGGCTTCATCATTTCAATGTCCACCGAGACGTTGTCGCCCGGCATGACCATTTCAACGCCCGTCGGCAGGGTCAGCGTGCCCGTCACGTCTGAGGTGCGGAAATAAAATTGCGGACGGTAGTTCGTGAAGAACGGCGTATGACGGCCGCCTTCATCCTTCGAAAGGACGTAAACTTCCGCCTTGAACTTCGTGTGCGGCTTGATGGAACCGGGCTTGGCCAGAACCATGCCGCGTTCCACATCATCCTTCTTTGTGCCGCGCAGCAAAACGCCGACGTTGTCGCCCGCGCTCGCCGAGTCAAGCAGCTTGCGGAACATTTCAATGTCCGTCGCCGTGGTTTTGGCCGTGTCTTTCAAGCCGACGATTTCAACTTCTTCCATCTTCTTGAGAACGCCGCGTTCCACACGACCGGTCACAACCGTGCCGCGGCCTTCAATGTTGAACACGTCTTCGACGCACATCAGGAAGGGCTTGTCCACTTCGCGGGGCGGGAGCGGAATAAAGGTGTCAATCGCGTCCATCAATTCCTGAATGGCCTTTTCGCCTTCGGGCTTGTTTTCCATGGCTGCCGTCGCACTGCCGCGGATGATGGGCGTCTTTTCGCCAGGGAACTGATACTTCGTGAGCAGGTCGCGGATTTCCATTTCGACGAGGTCAAGCAGTTCCTTGTCATCCACGAGGTCAACCTTGTTCAGGAAAACCACGATGGCCGGAACGCCGACCTGGCGGGCGAGCAAAATATGTTCGCGCGTCTGGGGCATCGGACCGTCCGCTGCGCTGACGACGAGAATCGCACCGTCCATCTGCGCGGCACCCGTGATCATGTTCTTCACATAATCGGCGTGGCCGGGGCAGTCAACGTGCGCGTAATGGCGCGTCGCACTTTCGTATTCGACGTGCGAGACGGCGATGGTGACGGTCTTGGACTCGTCGCGCACCGTGCCGCCCTTGGTGATATCCGCATAAGAGATCGGCGTCGCCAGACCTTTTTTGCTTTGGGTGTGGACAATTGCCGCGGTCAAAGTGGATTTGCCATGGTCAACGTGACCAATCGTGCCGACGTTGACGTGCGGTTTCGTTCTCTGAAATTGCTCTTTAGCCATTTTATTCTCCTGCGTTTTTGTTTCGTTCGTTGCTCGTTGCGTTTTTAATGGAGCCCATGATCAGGATTGAACTGATGACCTCGTCCTTACCAAGGACGTGCTCTACCAACTGAGCTACATGGGCGCACACAAATCATTAGTCCAGCCTGAAGCAATGTGCAAAACGACAAAAAACCAATCCCCTCTTTTATTTTCTCCTGAAAATCCGAGGGGAAATCGGCCGTTTGTCTTTTTACTGACTTGCTACGCCGATGAAATTATGAAACGACAACTTTCTTGTCAACACACAATTTAATTTTTTCTTGGCTGTCTGATCAAGCGCGTTTCTCATGTTTCTCCGCCAGAATTTTCCATGCACTCAAGCGACGCATCCATGACGGGCAGCCGGCGTCGTGGCGTTCATTTCTCCCTTGTGTCGCCGCTCGTCGGCGCGTTGAGAACCTTGCCGGCACGTTCGAGCGCGCTCGCCAAGTCCTGCCGCACAGCTTCGATTTTTTGCTTTTCCTCGTGCAACGGGTCGCTCGGCGGCTCGGGCGGCAGGCCGAGGATTTCACGGGCGCGATCCAGCGAAAGCTCGATGTTCGCGCAGACGTTTTCCTTGCCGAGCCGGTCGAGAAATCCCGCCTTGTCCATCATGAAAAATGGTTGCGTGTGCGGCCCGCTCAACACGAGATGCTTGCCCCGGGCGTGCAGCTTCTCGTAAATGTCCTCAAGCGCGTTCAGCCCCGTCGCGTCAATCGCCAGAACTTTTCTCATGCGCAGGATCAGCACGTCCGGCTCCTCCCCGGCACGCTTCAAAGCCGTTTCCAGCTTGTCCACCGCCCCAAAAAAGAACGAGCCGAAGATGCGGTAAATCATGACGCCCTTGGGAATTTCCTTGCCGATCAGCGAGTGTTGCGGGCCTTCGGTTTCGGAAATCTCGTCCACGGCGGTTATCTGCGTGGTCTCGGAAACGCGTTTGATGAACAGCACGGCGGCCAGCACCATGCCGATCTCCACCGCCACCGTCAGGTCAATGACCACCGTCAGGCTGAAGGCGGTCAAAAAAACCACCGCGTCGCTGCGCGGCCATCTGGACAGGCGGCTGAAATTGTGCCATTCGCCCATGTTGAGCGCGACGTTGACCAGCACCGCGCTCAATGTGGCCAGCGGAATAAATTTTGCCAGCGGCGCGGCGGCTAAAATGATAAGCAACAGCGTCACCGCGTGAACTATGCCCGCGATGGGCGTGCGGGCGCCGCACTTGATGTTCGTGGCCGTGCGGGCAATCGCGCCCGTGGCCGCGATGCCGCCGAAAATCGGGCTGACGATGTTGGCAATGCCCTGCGCCATCAGTTCCTGGTTGGAATCGTGGCGGTCATCAATCATTCCGTCGGCGACCACCGCGCACAGCAGTGATTCAATCGCCGCGAGCAGCGCAATCGTGGTTGCCGGTGCGAACAGATGCTGAATGTTCTCCCACGAAAGCGCGGGGATTTGCGGGTGCGGCAACTGCTGCGGAATGCCGCCGAACTTGCTGCCGATGGTCGCGACATTCGCAGTATCGTCCAGATGAAAAAGGGCCACTGCGACTGTGCCCAGCACCAGCGCGACGATGGAACCCGGCACGCGCCGCTGCCAGGACTTTGGCCAGAAAAGAATGATCGCCAGCGACGCCGCCGCCAGCGCGATGGTAGGCCATTGAAATGTTCCCGCGTGTCCGGCCAGCACCTGCATCTTCTCGATGAATTCCGACGGCACTTTCTCCACGCTCAAGCCGAAAAAATCCTTGATCTGCGTGCTGAAAATCAACACCGCGATGCCGGAAGTGAAACCCATCGTCACTGGATACGGGATGAATTTGATCATCGTGCCCAGCCGCGCCGCGCCCATGATGAACAGGATGACGCCGGCCATGATGGTGCAGATGGCGAGGTTCTCTGCGCCGTATTTGGCGTAGATGCCGTAGAGGATGACGATGAACGCGCCCGTCGGCCCGCCGATGGAAACCTTCGTGCCGCCCAGCGACGAAATCAAAAATCCCGCGATGACCGCCGTAAAAATGCCGGCCTCCGGCTTGACGCCGGAGGCAATGGCAAAAGCCATCGCCAGCGGCAGCGCGACGATGCCGACCGTCAGCCCGGCCGTGAGGTCGGAAAAAAAAGCGCCCGCCGAATAATTTTTCAGCGTGTCCACCAGCTTGGGACGAAAAGCAAAAGACCAGTTCATTTTCAGATCGGAAAAAATTCCTTAAGTTTGATTCTGCAAAAGCTGCGGCGGAATTCAAATAAATTCGTTTTACGGTTATTGGCAAAAGCTGCCCTCCGTATTCCCGCCTCCAAATTTTTCACGCCCGTGGATGCGCCGCGTCGTAGGCCTTCTTCAACCGCTCGGTCGTGACGTGCGTGTAAACCTGCGTCGTGACCAGATGCGCGTGGCCGAGCAGCTCCTGCACGCTCCGCAAATCCGCGCCCGCGTCCAGCAGATGCGTGGCGTAGCTGTGCCGCAGCTTGTGCGGCGTCAGACCCGGATCAAGCCCGGCTATGGCGAGATATTTTTTCAAACGGCGGGAAAGCTGCGACGGCCGGAGCGGCGCGGGCTTTTTAGTTGCCGCAAAAAACACCGGCAATTGCCCCACGGGCGGCTCTTTCAAAGTGCCCCAATAATTTTCAATCGCCCGCAATGCCGGTTCGCCTATCGGCAGGAGCCGCTCCTTTTTGCCTTTGCCGCGCACGCGCACGATTTGTTCACCCCGGTCAATGTCCCCGGCCAGCAGGCCGCACAACTCGCTCACGCGCAGGCCGCAGGAATAAATCGTCTCCAGCACCGCCACATCGCGATAACAAATGCTCGCGGAGACCGGACGCCCGGCGCTTTTCTTTTTCGGCGCGGCCAGCGGCTGCATCGGCGCGACGAGCAGCGCCTCCATCTGTTCGCGCGTCAAAAACTTCGGCAGCCGCTTCTCCAGTTTCGGCAGCGACAAATTTTTGATCGGCGATGCCGTTGCGCCGCCGTGCCGGATTAGAAATTTATAAAACGTCCGCAGCGCGGAAAACCGGAGCTGCACCGCCGCGCGGCTCAAATTATTTCTTCCAAGGAAACGGACGAAGCTGCGGAAATCATCGCGCTGAAGTTTTTCCCACACGGGCGGCGACTTGCGTTCGTCCAGATGCCAGCGCGAAAATTCCGCCAGCGCCTGCGAATAATTCCGCTGCGTGTAAACCGACGCGCCGCGGTCCGTGGCGAGGTGCGCGAGAAATTTTCCGATCCACGGGTCGCGGATTTCGTTGGCGGGCATTTCCGGCGGCTGTTCCATTGCGTTCTACTTTAATGCAAAGGCGGAATTGATAAACCGCGAAATACGCCAAACACGCGAAATAAAAACGGCCTCTTCCGTTCGTGTATTTCGCGTATTTAGCGGTCACTCCAAAAAATTCAAGACCAGCCGCACAAATTCTTCCGGCTGGTCGGCATGAAGCCAATGGCCCGCCCCCGCAATCGTCTGGATTTCCGACTGCGGAAACAGTTGGCGCATCAGCGGCTCATCTTCCGGGTTGATGTAATTTGATTTGCCGCCACGGATGAACAGCGTTGGTTTCGCAAACGGAACCGGAGCGGAAACGGGCTCGCCGATCTGCAAATAACTTTCCGCGATGCCGCGCAGATTGATTTTCCAGAAGAATTCGCCGGCAGAGTTGCGCCCAAGGTTTTTCAACAGAAACCGGCGCAGAACCAGATCCGGAATCTCCGGAGCGAGCGCGGCTTCCATTTCCTGCCGCGTGGAAAACAATTTCAAATCCAGCGCAAGCTGTGCGGCGAAAATTTTATCGTGTGCAGGCGCGTAAACACGCGGAGCCATGTCGGCAATGACAAGCTTTTCCACCCGCTCTGGAAATTGCAGGGCGAATTGCATCGCTGTTTTGCCGCCCATCGAGTGGCCGATCATCACCGCCGTTTCCAGTCCACGTGAAGCCATGAACCTGTTCACGTCGGCGGCCATGAGCGGATAATTCATCTCCGCGCTGTGTGGCGACTGGCCGTGATTGCGCTGGTCAACGGCTAAGACATGAAACGATTCCGCCAGCCGGAGCGCGATGTGATGCCAGTTGTCCGACGAGCCGAACAGCCCGTGCAACAAGATGACCGCCCTGCCCCGCCCGGATTCTTTGAAGTGAAGCTGCATTTGATGCTCGTAGCGGCCGGCGTGAGCCGGCCCATTTCAAATTTGAACGGACTCACGTCCGCTGCTACAAAATTTCACTCGTCGCGCGGCGGGAATTCAAACGTGATCTTGCCCTTGCCATCCATCACGAGGAACGCCGGGAACGGCTTGCCCGCCTTGGAAATAAATTTATCCATCAGGTCGCTTTTGCCCTCGGCGAGAATTTTCTGCGCCTGCGCCAGCTCGATCGGCTGTTCCAAAATCATTTTGCCGATCTTGAATTTGCACGCCTTGGCGTCCAACTGCGATTTCTCGCAGATGTAACCCTGCTCCGTGTCGAACACGTTGCCGCCGCACTTCGGGCATTTGCCGATGGGTTCCTTGCCCGTGAAATCAATCTTCGGCAACGGCTCTCTGGGCGTGCCGGCTTTGGCCTTGCCCTTTTTCTCGCGCGGTGCGAATTCAAACGCGGTCTTGCCATCCTTCAACACGAGGAACGCCTCAAACTTGCGGTTGTTTTTCTTCGAGACAAAACCCTTGAGCAAATCCGTCTTGCCCGTCGCGAGCAATTTCTGGATCTGCGCCGGTTCGATTGTCTGCTGCAAAATGATCTTTCCGCTGCGGAAGGAGCAGGTCTTCTCCGGCGCGGCCTGTTTCTCGCAGACGTAATTCATGCCCGCGTCATAAACATTGCCGCCGCACGCCGGGCATTTGCCGAGCGGTTCCTTGCCCGTGAAATCAATGGGCGCACCCGCCTCGCCGTCCTTGTTCTGGTCGTTGCCGAAATCAAACTCCGGCTTGAATTCCGCGTTCATCTTGATGATGGCCGCGAACGGAAAGCCCTGCTTGCTGCGAAAACCTTGCAGCGGCCCGACGACGCCCTTGCTGATGAGTTCCTCAACCTCGAAAATTTCCAACTGCCGGCTCGCCACGATCTTCCAGAGCGCAAAATCACATTTCTGGCACTGGAACTTTTTGTAGTTCTCGTGGATCTCACCGCCGCATTTCGGGCACGGCACGTTGAGCTTGCCATAATCGCCGGGAACGGTGTCGCTCTCGTGCTTCTTGGCTTTCGCCACGATGTCGCGCGTCGCGTCGGCGATCTCCTTCATGAACTCGTCGCGCTTCATCTTGCCGCGCGCCATCAGGTTCAACTTGAATTCCCATTCGCCCGTGAGTTCCGGCGAAGACAATTGCGGAATCTCCAACCCGCGCAGCAGCGTGATCAGCGAAAAAGCCTTCGCGGTCGGCTGCAACTCGCGGCCGTTGCGGTGAATGTATTTTTCCCAGAGCAACCCTTCGATGATCGTCGCGCGCGTCGCGGGCGTGCCTAATCCCTTGTCATGCATCGCCTCGCGCAGGTCGTCGTCTTCGATCAATTTGCCCGCGCCTTCCATTGCGCCGAGCAGCGTCGCTTCCGAGTAGCGCGCCGGCGGCTTGGTCACATTCGATTCGACTTCAATCTTCTCGGTCTTGACGGTTTCGTTCGGTTTCACCGGCACGAGGCTGGGCGTGTCGTCGGACTCCGCCGCTTCCTTGCCATAGACCGCGAGCCAGCCCGCGTTCACCATCACCTTGCCCTCGCTCTTGAACGGCTCGCCCTCGACGCGAGTGATGCGCGTGGTCACGAGGAATTCCGCCGCCGGATAAAAGATCGCAAGAAACCGTTTCGTGACGAGGTCGTAAAGTTTCTGCTCCGGCTCGCTCAAATGTTTCGGCGCAACGAGCGTGGGAATGATCGCAAAGTGATCCGACACTTTGGCATTATTGAAAATGCGCTTGTTCGGGCGCACCCAGCCGTTCTTCAAAATCGTTTCCGCCGGCGTGCGGTAATTCGTGTCCGCCAGCATGGCCATCGTGGTCTTGACCGTTTCGAGATAATCCTCCGGCAACGCGCGCGAATCCGTTCTCGGATACGTCAGCACCTTGTGCTTCTCGTAAAGCGCCTGCGCCAGGCCGAGCGTGTTCTTCGCGGAGAATCCGAACCGCCCATTCGCCTCGCGCTGCAACGTCGTCAAGTCATAAAGCTGCGGCGACATGGAAGTCGTCGGCTTGCTTTCTTCCGTGACGATGCCCGGCTTGCCAAGGCATTTCGCTTTGATCGCTTCGGCAAAACTGACATCCCAAACGCGCTCCTGCTTGAGCTGGTCGTCGCCTTCCTTCTTGGAAAACTTTTCATCGAACCAGCGCCCGACGTATTCGCCCGCCTCTGCGCCAAACGTCCCGTGGATTTCCCAGTAGTTGCGGGGAATGAATCTTTTAATCTTCTCTTCACGCTCGACCAGAATCGCCAGCGTCGGCGTCTGCACGCGGCCAACGGTCGTGAGATGAAAGCCGCCGGTCTTGGAATTGAACGCCGTCATTGCGCGCGTGCCGTTGATGCCGATGAGCCAGTCGCTCTCGCTGCGACAAGTCGCCGCGTCGGCGAGCGGAATCATTTCCGCGTCCGTGCGCAGATGCGCGAAGCCGTCGCGGATCGCGGCGGGCGTCATGGATTGCAGCCAGAGCCGCTGGATCGGTTTGTCGCTTTTGGAATACTGGACGATGTAACGGAAAATCAATTCCCCTTCGCGCCCGGCGTCGCAGGCATTGACCAGCGCGGTGACATCTTTGCGCTTGATGAGTTTGACCAGCACCTTGAGCCGCGCCTCGTTCTTCTCGATGGGCAGCAAATCAAAGTGCGGCGGGATCACGGGCAGATGCGCGAACGTCCACTTGCCGCGCTTGACCTCGAACTGCTCCGGCACGGCGATGGTGAGCAGATGGCCGACCGCCGACGAGATGACATACTGGTCGTTCTCGTAGTGATCCGCGTGCTTTTCAAACTTGCCGAGCGCCCTGGAGATGTCTCCGGCGACGGACGGCTTTTCCGCGATGATGAGAGTTTTACCCATGCAATGAGCAAACTCTTAAGCTGCGCGACGCCAGTTGCGCAACTTAAATTTTTCTCCCGGCGAAATAATTTCAACCACGGATGGACACGGTTGGGCACGGATTTGGACGCAAAATGAATAAAGTTTTGACGCTCGCCCTCACCTGTGTCCTCTTCCCCGAGGAGAGGATTTTAACCGGTCCCGCTTTCTGTGATTCGATTGACCGTCCGGCCAATCCCGCCGCTGATTTTCCAAGGACGCGGAGAACGATTCTCCCTCTCCACGGGGGAGAGGGCCGGGGTGAGGGCGTTTGTTTCTGAAATTGTAGGAGACGACGTGAGGAGTCTCTGACTAAAACCCCGGATTTGAAATGAGTCTCGTCACCTCGTCTCCTACACAGATTGCCAGAGCCCCACGCGCAGGCTTTCACCCTCTGGCATTGATTAACGGCGGCGCTTGCTTAAAGTATGCGCAGTGAAATCCAAAGTTTATCTCGTCGGCGCCGGGCCGGGCGACGCGGGTCTGCTCACGTTGCGCGGCGCGGAACTGCTCCGGCGCGCGGACGTGGTCATCTACGACGCGCTCGCCAATCCCGAACTGCTCCGGCTCGCCCCGGCCACCGCTGAATTTATTTCGCGCGGCAAAAACATGGCCATGCCGCAGGCGGAAATCACCGCGCTCATCATCGCCAAGGCCAAAGAAGGCAAAACCGTGGTGCGGCTCAAGGGCGGCGATCCGTATATTTTCGGACGCGGCGGCGAAGAGGCGGAAGCGCTCGCGACGGAGAAAATCCCGTTTGAGATCGTGCCGGGCGTTTCGTCCATCACAGCGGTGCCGAATTACGCGGGCATTCCGCTGACGCATCGCGAGCATTGCTCCAGCTTCACGGTGTTCACCGGCCACAGCGATTCGGCGGATGCTGCCACGGCCCTGCGCTACGATCAGATCGCCAAAATTCCCGGCACGAAAGTCGTGCTGATGGGCACGGAGCAATTGGACGACTGGACGAAATCGCTCGTCGCGAACGGCATGTCGCCGCAGACACCGATCGCGGTCATCCATCGCGGCACGACGGGCCGGCAGAAAACCGTGGCCGGCACGCTCGCCACCATCGCCGCGCTCGCCGCGAAAGAAAAAATTGTTCCCCCTGCCCTCACCATCATCGGCGACGTGGTGAAGCTGCGCGGCAAATTAAACTGGTTCGAGAACCGTCCGCTCTTCGGCCAGCGCATCGTCGTCACGCGGCGCACGGAACAGGCCGGGGCATTTGCGCAAAAGCTCGCAGAACTCGGCGCGGATGTCCTCGAAGTGCCGACCATCAAGATCACCACGCCGGTCGAGAAAGACGCCATCGTGGATGCGTTGCTGGAATTGAATTCCTACGACTGGCTCGTTTTCACCAGCGCGAACGGCGTGACGGCGTTCTTTGATATTTTCTTCCGCCGCTTCCAGGATCTGCGCGACATCGGCGGCGCGCGCATCGCTGCGGTCGGTCCTGCCACGGCGGCGAAATTGCGCGAACTGCACTTGCAGGTGGATCTGACGCCGGAAGAATTCACCGGTCGCAAAGTCGCCGAGGCGTTCAAGAAATATCAGGACATCGAAAACGTAAAGATGTGCCTGTTGCGCGCCGAAGTGGCGAATGCCGATCTGCCGGACGCGCTCGCCGAGCTGGGCGCCATCGTGGATGACATCGCCATTTACAAAACCGTTCCCGAGACGGAAGACCACGGCGGCGCGTGCGAACGCCTGTTGGAAAGCGGTGCGGACTGGGTGACGTTCACGAGCAGCTCGACGGTGGAACATTTCCACGCGCGCTTCGACCTGCCGAAGCTGGTGAAGAAATTTCCGAAGCTGAAAATCGCCTCCATCGGTCCGGAGACGAGCAAGGCGATTTCCGCGCTGGGATTAAAACCCGCGCTGGAAGCCAAAGACCACACGACGGATGGATTGATTGCGGCGTTATTGAAGGCGGCGAAGGCGTAAGGTTTTGACGCGAATTTCACGAATTAGCACGAATTCAAATACATAAAATCCCAAATGGATTTAAGTATTGGGATTCGAGTCAATTCGCTTCAAAGACTTTGTGCCTTGGTGTCTTGGCGGTAAAACCCGTTCGCGTGGTTCGGGTGGTTCGCGGTTCACTACCTCCCTCACCCAACCCTCTCCCCACGGAGAGGGCTTTCACATTCCCCGCGCTTTTGAAAAATCCGCAGTTGGATTAGCCGGACGCTCATCCGAAAAACCGGAACGATCACACGTCATTTCCTCTCCTGGGGGAGAGGATTAAAGGTGAGGGCGGACGTTTTATTTTGTAGGAGACGAGGTGACGAGACTCATTTCAAGTCCGGTTTTAGTCAGAGCCTCCTCACGTCGTCTCCTACATCCAGTCTTCAGTTCACGTTGTCGGCGTGGTTTCGATATTTGCCGCCGGTTCGGCGGTATCGGGCTGGTCCATCTTCACCAGCGGCGTGCGGGAGGTGGCGGTCGTGGTCTGCGTTTCGTTCGCCTTGTGGAATTTCACGCTGACGATCTTGCTCACGCCGTGTTCCTCCATCGTCACGCCGTAAAGCACGTCGGCCATGCCAATGGTGCGCTTGTTGTGCGTGATGATGATGAACTGCGATTGCAGGATGAAGCGCTGCAGCACGCGCACGAAACGGTTGATGTTCGATTCGTCGAGCGGAGCGTCCAATTCGTCCAGCACGCAGAACGGGCTGGGCTTGACCTGATAGATCGAGAACAGCAGCGACACGGCGACCATCGTCTGCTCGCCGCCGGACAACAGTGAAATCCCTTGCAACTGCTTGCCGGGCGGGCGGGCGACGATGTCAATGCCGCTTTCGAGCACGTCGTTTTCGTCCGCGAGGATCAGGTCCGCCTTGCCGCCGCCGAAGACGTCGGTGAACATCGCGCGGAAATTATCACGGATGCGTTCAAAGGTCGTCAGGAACATCTCGCGCGTCTGGGTGTTGATGCGGTTGATGACTTCGAGCAGTTGCGTCTTGGCGTTGACCAGGTCGTCGTGCTGCTGCGTCAGGAACGTGTGGCGCTGCTCGGTCTCCTCGTATTCCTCGATGGCCACAAGGTTCACCGGGCCGATCTCGTCGAGCCGTTTCTGCAACGCCTCGATCTGCTGGCCCACGGCGTTCCAATCGGTCGCCGCGCCCGCCGCCGCCATCTGTTCGGGCGTGAGCGTCTCGACCTTGGCCGGACCTTCGTCGGCGTAGGTGATGGTGATGCACTCGCTGCGGATGTCGTCGAGATTGAGGTGATATTTCTGCTGCATCTTCTCGCGCAGGTTCTGCACCGACATGTTTTTCTGCGCCAGCTCGACGTCAACAGTGCCGCGCTGATTTTGCAAGTCCGTCAGACGGCTGCGGTGCGAACGTAAATTTTCCTCGCGCGTGGCGATCTCGGATTCCTGCGAATTTTTCCGGCCGGTCAATTCCGCCGCCTGCGCGTTGACCTGTTCGCGGTCATGCTGCAAACGCCCGATCTGCGAGCGCGATTCCTGCATCTCGGATTCCGCCTGCTCCTTGCGCGAAACAAACGAGGAACACTCGCCGCGCCGCTGCTCGACAACCTGCGTGAGTTCGCGGATGCGCTGCGTCAACGCCGACTGCTGCTGGCGGAACGACGCGCTCAACTGCTCGTCCGCCGCCAGCGCGACCTTGCTTTCAGTGAGCGCGGTGTTCGCCGCGTCGCGCTGCTGCCGGAGATTTTCGAGTTCGGTCGTGAGCGCGATCACCTGCTCCTGACAGGCACGTTCGCGTGATTCAAGTTCGTTCAATCGCACGGTCAGCGTTTCACGTTTCTGCAAACCTTCCTGCTCTTGTGCGGCGAGACTCTGCACTTCAAACACCACCGTCTCGATTTTCTGGTGCAGCAATCGGTTGGAATTATTCAGCGCGTTGAACTCGCCTTCGCGCGTGGCGATGGCGACTTCCTGTTCGCGCAATTCCGTCTGCGCCTGCTGCAAGCTCGCCTGCAATTCGGTCTGCTCGCTCAAGAGCGCGCCACGTTTGCGGCTCGCTTCTTCAACCTGCTTTTGCAATTCGGCGAGTTCCGCCTGCAATTCGAGGATCTGGTTTTTGCGGCCGAGAATGGACGAAGGCGCCTTGCCGTTGCCGCTGCCATTCAGATAGCCGCCGGTGTAAATGCCGTGGCGATTGAGCAGATCGCCGCCGAGTGTGACGAAATCGCAGCCGGCATGACCGTTCTGAATCTGCGTGGTCGCCGTGGGCAGATCGGCGGCGATAAACGTGCGGCCCAAAAGGGATTTCAACAGCGGCTCCACCGACGGCTCGGCGTGAATCACGCTCATGGCGTGAACAATCTGGCCGTTCTGCAAACTCGCCTGGGCGGCATCAAATTTTTCACTCGGGGCCATTTCGCCGACGAACGCGAGCTGCTTTTCGTCCTGATATTGCTGGATGGCCAGCGCGGCGACGCTCGCGCGTCCGGACTTGTTCGTGCTTAAGTCCGCAAGGATTTCCTGCGCGGATTCCGGCTGCTCGGTCAGCACGAGCTGCAGGTTGTGACCCAGCGCATTTTCCACGGCGGTGACAAATTGATCCGGCACGCGGATGCGATCCGCCAGCGAGCCGATGACCGAACGCGACTGGCGCAACGCGGCGACCGCGCCCGCGCCGAAACCTTCGCGCGAACCTTCGAGCTGTTCGAGCACGGTCAGGCGCGAATGTTTTTCCGCCTGCTGCTTGAGAAATTGATCCTGCTCCACCGACGACTCCTGCAATTCCGTCTGCAATTCGCGCAGCCGGTTCTGCCGCTGCTCCACCGAGCCGCGCGTGGTGGCGACGTTCAGTTTTTCAACTTCCACTCTCGCGGTGAATTCCTGCAAACGCACTTCCAGGCCGGTGCGTTCCACTTCCAGTTGGATTTTTTCGGCGGAAAGTTTTTCGAGGCGGATGACATTGCCCTGCTTCTGCAAGTCCAGCGCTGTGATTTCGTTGCGGAGACGCGACAAATCCTGCGCGGCGGCGAAGGCCTCCGATTGCGCGCGGCGCAAATCCTCCTGCCGCTGGCGCAAGCCATCTTCGACCGCGCGCAAGGCTTCGTGCTTGGCCGACAAATTTTCCTTGTGCTGCGCCAGCGCGGCTTCGGCCACTGTCAGGCGTTCGGTCACGGTCATCAGTTCGCTTGATGCCGCGTGGCAGCGTTCCTCGGCCTGCGTGATTTCCGCGAGCGCCTTGGAATTTTGTGATTCGATTTCGCGCAGGCGTTCTTCGTTGAATTGGATGCGGCTCTCGTGCCGGTCCATCTCGCCTTTCAGTTCCAGGCCGCGCTGCTGCTGCGCAGCGACTTCGTGTTCGAGATCCGAAAGCCGTTCGCGCAATTGCTTGATCTCATCTTCAAAGCGCAGGACATCGGCGGAACCGGTCTCGATTTCACCGCGCAAGGTTTCGGCGGCGGTTTGCTTTTCAGAAATCTCCGACTGCAACACGTCGAATTGATGCCGCGCGAGTTGCGTGTCGAGGTGCTGAAGCTCCAGCGAAATCTGTTTGTAACGTTTCGCCTTGCCGGCCTGACGCTGGAGCGAACCGATCTGCCGCTTCACTTCGCGGATGAGATCGGCGATGCGTAAAAGATTTTGCTCCGTGTATTCGAGCTTGCGGAGCGATTCTTTTTTCTGCGCCTTGAACTTCGTGATACCCGCGGCTTCCTCGAAAATCATCCGGCGATCTTCGGGCTTGCTGGAAAGAATCTGCGTGATGTGGCCTTGCGCCAGAATGCTGTAGCTCGTGCGTCCGACGCCCGTGCCCATAAAAAATTGCTGGATGTCCTTAAGCCGGCACGGAACTTTGTTGATGAAATATTCGCTGCCGCCGTCGCGGAAAATCCGGCGCGTGATCGTGACTTCGCTGTAAGCCACCTCGACGCCCGCCGCACGCAGATGTTCTTCGTCCACGTCGCCGAGCGTGAGGGAAACTTCGCCCATGCCCATCGGTTTACGGCCATCCGTGCCGTTGAAAATCACGTCCGCCATTTCGCCGCCGCGCAGCGCTTTGGCCGACTGTTCGCCCAGCACCCAGCGGATGGCATCGGAGACGTTGGACTTGCCGCAGCCGTTCGGGCCGACGATGGCCGTGACGCCGGGTTGGAAGTTCAGCGCGGTCTTGTCCGCGAAGGATTTGAAGCCAAAAACGGTTAAATTCTTGAGATACATATGATCTGCGATTAGACAACCAAAGCTGTCAGTTTAAGTAAAGCCAAAACCACAACATAAAGGACACAACTGCGCTTGAGGCACAACTAATTGGTGAGGGACCAAGGTTGGTATTGTGCCAGCAACCATTGTTTTTCCGTTACTACGCCCCCTTTTTACGCCCGAACAAAGGTTCCGTCAATTGATTTTTTGCAAAGGGAAAGCCTGACGTGGAAAAAAACTTTTGACAGGTTTCAAAGTTTGCATCAATCTATCCGCATCCGTTGATTTGACGGACTCATAACGAGTGGTCGAGGGACTGGCCCGATGACACCACGGCAACCGATTGAACTTTGGTTTCAATGACAGGTGCCAATTCCAGCCCAGCATCATCAGCTTGGGAAAAATGAGAAGAGCACAACCGTTTTGTCGCCCCTTCTCGTCATGAGTCGGGGCTTTTTGCTGCCCGGAAATACCGAACGTGAGTTCGCTCTAACTGAAAATAATGAGCCGACTCACGTCGGCTGCTACGGTTGAGAAATAATATTTATGAGTGAAAAGCATCAAGGGTTCATGAAGGCGCTCAAGTGCCGGGAGTGCGGTCGCGAATATCCGCTCGAAGCCACGCACGTCTGCGAGTTCGACTTCGGCCCGCTCGAAGTCGCCTACGATTACGACCGCATCAAAAAATCGTTGACCAGGGCGGCCATCGAGTCGCGCCCGGAAACCATGTGGCGTTACCGCGAGCTGCTGCCCATCGCAGGCGAACCGACCGTTGGTCCGCTAGTCGGCTTCACGCCGCTCATCAAGGCCGACCGGCTCGCAAAAGCCCTCGGCATCCGCGAGCTTTACGTCAAGAACGACGCCGTCAACTACCCTACCCTGTCCTTCAAAGACCGCGTTGTCAGCGTCGCGTTGAGCCGCGCGAAGGAACTCGGATTTGAGACCGTCGCATGCGCTTCGACCGGTAACCTCGCGAATTCTGTCGCCGCCAATGCCGCGAGCGCGGGATTAAAATCCTACGTTTTCATTCCGGCAGATTTGGAGCAGGGAAAAGTTTTGAACTCGCTCATATACGGCGCGAACGTCATTTGCATCAAAGGCCATTACGATGAAGTGAACCGCCTCTGCGCCGAGATCGCCGGCAAGTTCGGCTGGGCGTTTGTGAACGTGAACATGAGACCGTATTACGCCGAAGGCTCCAAGAGCATGGCGTATGAAATCGCCGAACAACTCGGCTGGCGGCTGCCGCAGCACACGATTGTGCCGATGGCGTCCGGCTCGTTGCTGACGAAAATCCACAAAGGCTACCAGGAATTTGTGAAGCTCGGCCTCGTCGCGAATTCCGAGACGCACATCCACGGCGCGCAGGCCACGGGCTGTTCGCCGATTTCCGTCGCGCAAAAGGCCGGACTCGATTTCTTCAAGCCGGTGAAGCCCGACACGATTGCGAAATCGCTCGCCATCGGCACGCCCGCCGACGGTTTTTACGCGCTCAAGGTAATGCGCGAAACCAACGCCGCAGCCGACGACGTGACCGACGACGAAATCCGCGACGCGATCAAGCTGCTCGCCGAGACGGAAGGCATTTTTGCCGAGACCGCCGGCGGCGTGACCGTGGGCGTGGCCAAGAAACTCATTGCATCCGGCAAGATTCCGAAGGATTCTTCCGCCGTCATCTGCGTCACCGGCAACGGCCTCAAGACCCTGGACGCCGTCAACGGTTACTGCGGCAAACCGCGTGAAATCAAGCCGAGCCTGCGCGAATTCGAGGCGCTGCTGGCGCATGAAGAAAAAGTGAATGCGTAAAAAGAATACCGTTCAAGAATGAATGGCCAGAACAGGAAACAAAATGAAAAAGCTATTGCTGCTTACAATTAGTTTTGCCTCGCTTTGCTTTTTTACAGGTTGTGCCACTGCGCCAAATGGCTTTAGTCAATTCTATCAAGATAGAGCAGGCGCAAGTATCACCAATTCCCCGCCTTACTCCGGCAGCACAAAGATTTTTACCCAATCTACTAACCCAACAAACGACTTAATGGAAATATTACGCAGTGGTTATGGGTTAATTGGGGTTTCTGCTTTTCAAGGCCCACCGCAATCTCAAGATATGTTGAAATCTCAAGCGAGAAAAGTCGGGGCTGACATAGTGCTTTTTTCGTGTGTGTATCTTGGAAGCCAGCAGACTGCTGTTCCATTTCTTCAGTATCATCCCGGCCAATCATACACAACAACGAGTTCGGGAACTGTAAATGCCAATACTTGGGGAAGCGGTGGTTACGCTTACGGAACAGGAAATTATTATGGAAATTCTACAACAACATCTCCGGGAACTTTCAGCACTCAAGTTGTTCCGGTAACGGTTCAGAGGTATCAATATGAAGCCGGATTTTTCAGAAAGTTACAGCCGAGTATTCTCGGTGTTTTACCACAGCCATTGCCGCCAGAAATTCGCCAGAAATTAGAACGAAATACAGGTGTAATTGCCAGTATTGTTGGAAACGATACGCCAGCTTTCAATGCAAATATTTTGGAAGGCGACGTGATTTTAAAAATAAACGACGAAGACGTAACTTCAGTGACTGATTTATTTGAAAAGAACAAAAAATTTGCAGGACAAAAGGTTGAAATAGAACTCTGGCGCAACGGGCAATTCAAAACTAATTCTGTTCAACTTAACAACAAACCATGAGAGGCATTTCGATTGATTATATTTGGGAAAAGGCAACGGATGCTGTGAAATGCCTTTGCAGCGGCAATGGCTCGTTTGAGCAAAGACTTTATAGCGCCTATATTGAGGCACTCATACGATTGCGTCCGGGCGAACCGCCGAAATATTTTGCGGATGACCTGAAATGGATACTTGAATTGTGTGACCACCATGTAGTAGTAGCCGAAGAGAAGGTGAATCAAATTTCAGAAACTGACCAGCGCAAGTTGGTGGAGAAATTAATTCATTTGGTTATCCAAAGTTCGCGCATGATAGCCCGCCGCGATGAACGACTGCGTTTTGGCGAGGCGCAATTGCGCCGCCTTTGCGCCGAACGCGGAATGGATTGGAATAGTTTGACTGGAGATCAACGCGAAGAATTTGTGAGCCAGCTATTACACGAGGAATAATTGTTGTGCTCGCCGTCGTTTTCGACACAAACATTTTGTTTTCGGCGACCGGCTGGCGTGGAAAACCATTTGAATGTGTCGAGCAGGCGCGGGAAGGAAAAATTCAAGCTGTTACTTGTGTCGAATTAATGAAAGAGTTGGCTGAAAAGTTGGAATCGAAGCTTGGCTTTGCTGCCGAGCAAAACGCGGAAACTCTCGCAGATTATTTGAGTTTCCTGCGCGTGGTCAGCATTCCAAAAACTCTGAACGCCGTGCCGCGTGATCCCGATGACAATGCTGTGCTGGAATGTGCGCTTGAAGGCAACGCGAAGTTTGTCGTTAGCGGCGCCAATGATTTATTGGAATTGAAAAATTTTCGCGGCATTGAAATTGTCAGAGCAAGTGAGTTTTTAGAAGTTTTGCAGAAACAGAAAAGTTAAACGTTTGAAAATTGAAATTTAATTTATGCCAAAGAAAGTCCGCATCCCCACGCCGCTCCGCAAGTTGACGGGCGTTCGCTGCTTGGCAGGGCGGATTTGAACGTGCTAGATTGAGGCCATGAAAACGTTGACCGTGCAGGAAGCCAGCCGGAACTTGAGCGCACTGCTCCGTTCCGCCGCTGATGGTGAGGAAATCATCATCAACGACGGCGCGCTGGCCATCTCGTTGCATCCGGTTTCCAGCCCGTGCAAAAACCGCGCGAAGGGTCGCGAGGCGTTGCGGCAGTTGCAGTCGCAGTCACGCCTTACATCCGGGCAGGCGGAAAGTTATCTGCGGGAAGTTCATGCCGAACGTCTGGCGCATGAAACCGGCCACGGGCAATGATCCATCTGGACACGAATTATCTGATCGGCCTCGCCGTCCCCGGCTCGTCCCCGGCGCAGAACGTGGATCAATGGCTGGCCGCCGGTGAACCGCTCGCCGCCAGCGCGCTGGCGTGGACGGAATTTCTGAACGGGCCGGTCAGCGCGGATGAAATCGCGCTGGTGGAATCGGTGATCGAGGGAAACATCGTGCCGTTTGAAAAACCAACGGCGGTTCTGGCCTCGCAGCTTTTCAATCAGGGCGGACGGCGGCGCGGTTCGCGGTTTGACTGTTTGATTGAGGCCACGGCCATTCTGGCGAATGCCGAACTGGCCACCGAGAATAGAAAAGATTTTGAAGCGTTTGTTCCGTTTGGATTGAAATTGAAATAGCCGCAAACTGAAAATTAAAATTTATGTCAAAGAAAGTCCGCATCCCCACGCCGCTCCGCAAGTTGACCAACAACGAGGAGCTGGTCGAAGTCAACGCCGCCAACATCGGTGCCGCCATTGATGAACTGCAAGCGCGGTTCCCCGGCATCGCCGAACGTCTGGTGGACGATAAAGGCGAAGTCCGCCGTTTCGTCAACGTCTATGTCAACGAGGAGGACATCCGCTTCCTCAAAAACCGAGAGACGCCACTCAAAGACGGCGACGAAATCAGCATCATCCCCGCCATCGCGGGAGGCTAGACCGATTTAAAAATGTTCAGGCGTTTTCCCCTCACCTTAACCCTCTCCCTCGGGGAGAGGGGACAGCCGTTGTTTAATTTCAGTAATTCGATTAGTCTTTCTGCAGAAGACAGCCATGGATTTGCCATGAGACTGGGGACGATTCTCCCTCTCCCCAAGGGAGAGAGCCGGGGGTGAGGGGAAACAACAACACGATTAAATTTATGCCTGCAAAGAAAAAAACTCCCACGACAAAATCGAATTCGCCAACGCAACAAAGGCTATGGCTGATGTATCCGCCCAAGCTCATCAAGAAACCGTTCATCTACGAGATCGGTCAAAAGTTCAAGGTCGTGACAAACATCCGCCAGTGCAGCGTGACCGACGAAATCGGCATCGTCTGTCTGGAATTGGACGGCCGGCGCGATGAAGTGAAGGCCGCCATCAAATGGCTTGAAAAACAGGGAGTGAACGTGGAGCCGGTGGAAATCAATGTGATTGAAAGCTGAATCTTCCGTCTGAAATTCGGCAAAAAGCCTGAAGTCGGACTAGTCCTTCCTCATCCGCAAACGAAAAATTCCCCAAAGAATTGTCGAAACAGCGAGAAGCGCAATCGGAGCCGGCTCGGGAACTGGAGTGATTATCGGGCCAATGCCCGGTTCAATCCATGTGCTTGAACCGTCGGCCAGCGCCTGAATGTGCGCCGCCCCGTAAAAAGGACCGCTTCCGCCTGCTGGTGCGCTTAAAAAAGAAAAGTTACTGGCTGTTAAACCCGAAATGCCGCTGATTAAATAGGTTATCGAATCACCAGCACCAAATGTAGTTCCATTGGCCGTCCCAAAGTTAAAACGGAAATCATATTTGCCATCGCCGTCGGCCTTGTAACTATTTTGAGAGGCATGATCAATGGTAGGGACGGAAAAAGTGCCGCTTGAAGCTGTCGCGTTGAATGTCAAACTGGCCGGATCTAAACTTGGTGCCAAATTAAAATATATCTGGCTGGCAAATTCACTGCCAGTCAATCCAACGGCAGCAATGGTTAAAAGAACTCCACCACTTGCATCGTCAAAATTGGCAGTAATCCACGGAGTTGAGCCCGAAGGACTCGGATCGGATGGAAAAGGAGTGTCGAACTGATACAAAATTCCTGATGCGTTCGATGCAATTGGAAGTAGCACCAATGTTGTTAAACCAACAAAACTTACAAATTTCCTCGCCATTGGAGAACTGCGCCTCATAGTTTTATCTCACAAGTGTCCACTTATTCTAATCTTTTGCCCAATTGTTAGACAATAATGCTTGATTTCAAGTTTTTGTCAATGATTACTTATTAACATCTTTACGAATCTCTTATCCTTGAGTTAATTGGTCAAACGGTAAAATCTGGCTCCGTTCAGAATCGGATTAGTCACGAGGTAATGTCCAGAATTCAAGGCAGGCGTCGTTAAAACATTAGTCCAACCACCAGAAACAGAAATGTTTGGCGCAAATTGAAGCCAGCAGTTTGTGGCGGACGCCGGCCAGGAAACAACCACATTTGTTTGAATACGGGCTATCTTAAGCGGAACAGCGACAGAAAGATTCAAACTCCATCCGTTGGAAATGGCTCCTAAATCGCCACTTACATCATCCACGACAAACAAATTCCACGTTCCGCTCGGATCGGTGTTTTTAAAAACTGACAATAGTGCCGGGGAATTTGAATTGCCCGGTGGTGCTGGCATTGGAAAATCAAACGGAAGGTGTTTCAAATAACCATTGGTCGGCTTGAAAATTCCGTTCGTTAAGGCAGTATTGATGGGCATCGGATTCGCGGCGTCGTCGTCAAACGTAAGTGTCAGGTTGGTAACACTATATCTTTCCTGCCCGCCTGTGTTCGCCATTAGGATCGCTCCTTGTCCTTGAGGGCCGACGAGGAAAACGCACACGTCGCTTGAGAATGTGTGGCTAAAACCCTGAAGCGTCACCGTTGCCTTGGTGATTACCTGTCCTGTCAATCCACTTACGAAGTTGGTGGATGGATAAGGCGAGGCTTTTGTTGGCGGATTTGCGCTGTCATTAATCGCTATGTAATTTGCATTTGAGAATGTGAATGAAGCTCCATGAATCTCACAAATTTTCAGCAGCAAGAAGAAACCGGCAAAAAAAGTCGGGTTGAAATTTTCCCCGCATTTGAACCCATAAATCATTGCGATGACAACATTTTTGGCCCAACCGCTGATTTGGCTTCCGTAATTAAGTAAGCTTCAAGGAATATTGATTTTCTATCATCTCGGACTGCCTTTCAAGAAATTGATTCTGCTCTTCAATAAGCTGATTTTTCTCTCCAATAAGTTGGTTTTTATCCTCTATGAGCTTGGATTGCTGCAGCATGAGCCGTCTTTGCTCTTCAATTAAATTTTTCTGAATGGCTATCAATTCCAAATTAGCGCTCACAATTGACCGGTCTGATGCGGGTTCACTTGGCAGAGGAGATGAGGACTTTGGCGTGCGGACATCCGAATTCCCGTTTTGTGTTAAATACCCTCCAGCGTATGAAGGAGAAGACAACTCCAATATCATGCTGGTATAAAATTTATGAAAATCACAAACCCTTTTTCGATGGCCGTTGTGACCGTTTGAACCGTTCAATTTCACCCCGTTAAATCCCGATCCATTTTTCGATAGCGCCTGCACTGCGGCGGAAGAATGATGCCCATTTTTATAAACTGCTCTTTGTTTCTTTTGCATCGAGAGTTTCCTGAAAAAAAACAGCCCGCCAACCATCACGGCACCACCTCCCAGAAAGTAATAAATCCACGCAAGATTCTTCGCGCCAAGGCTGGCGGTCAAATCTTTGCTTGCAGCAGGATTTTCGTCATTAACTACAAGTTCGGCGAGGCCAATGGTGGCTATTTTGTCGCCCTTCTGATAATCTGCGTAGGCCTGTCCGTCTTTAAAACCAATGTTTTTTGTCAGCTGTTTCAAAAAAAACAAATTGGACGAACCTTGATATGCTCCTATCATAGTTGCATCTAAAACACCCTGACGCCCCAGCAATACAAAAGCGTGATTGATTACTTTGCCGGAATGGGTTTCCACCCGGATCGCCCACTCCAATGAATGGTCTTTTTCATCATACACGGGTTCACGCTCCCAGTTCACAGATGCAATGGCAGCCGCACCCTCTTTTGCATGGTCTTTGTTTTGTGCTTCACTCCGGTCTTGAATGGCTTTTAAAATATCCTTGGAATTCATGCTGGCCTTATTGGCATCTTTTACATAGCCAATCTCATTAAATTCCAGAACGGCCATCCATTCGCCTGAATTTGGAGTTATAATCCCGATCAGACCCGTAGGAATAGGATTCTTCATGCGCTTTAGAAGACTGCGTGCACCCTCGGCGTCAGTGAAGCGACAATTGTTTGGAATTTGAAGATCCGCAAAAACACCCAAGCTCGTTTTCCCGGGACCTGAAACCCATTTAATTTCTTGCGGCTGCAACGTGGTGTTTTCTTGAGGCTGCAACGCGGGAGTCAAAGACAACTGACCCTGTCCCCAACCTTGCTCGGTGAAAAAAAACGTGAAAAATGACAGCAGCCAAAGAGCCGTTAGACATTTAGGAAATCGCCAGTGAAGATTACTAAAATAGAAGGCGTCCATATTACGATATTATACAACACACAATTAAACTCTTTCGCCGGTCAAATTGTGTATGTCTTAATTAAAGCAGCAGGCCTTCAAAGTCAATACGATTTTTTGACATGTCCCAAAATGCTACACTTTAATAAATGCAACATCGCAACCGTAAGTCATTTACATTTTAACCAGGGAATCTTGCTTTTGGCGCAGGCGCTTGACTTTTAGTTGAACTGTTGCGTGCGCAAGCGACGCTTGAACGGTCGCGGACTCCTCTTCACTCAATTTTTCCGCAAGGCGGGCTACGGCATGCTGGCGGGCTTCTTCGGCCTTCGCTTCGTCAATGTTCTCCGCACGAACCGCCATGTCGGTAAGGATAGCCACACGTTCGCCGGTGACCTGCACAAAGCCGTCACCCACCGCGAGGAAAATGTTCTGGCCGTCCTTGCGTGCCGTGATTTCGCCCGCGACGAGTTGCGTCATCAACGGCATGTGCGTCGGATAGATGCCCATCTCGCCGTCAATGCCGGTGAGCGTGACCATCTCGACGTCGTCGGAGAAAACCTTCGCCGCCGGCGTGATGATTTCCAGTTTTAAGGTGACAGCCATTTAATTTTCGTTGATCTCGTCAATGCCGCCCTTCATGTAGAAATTCTGCTCAGGCACGTCGTCGTGCTTGCCTTCAAGAATCTCCTTGAATCCGCGGACGGTTTCGACGACCGGCACCTGCTTGCCTTCGCGGCCGGTGAAAACCTGCGCGACGGTGAACGGCTGGCTCAAGAACCGTTGTATCTTGCGCGCGCGGAACACGGTCGTCTTATCCTCGGCGGACAATTCGTCCATGCCGAGAATCGCGATGATGTCCTGCAAATCCTTGTAGCGCTGCAAAACTTTCTGCACGCCGCGGGCCACGTCGTAATGTTCCTGGCCGACATTCTCGGGCGTCAGTGCGCGGGAGTTCGAAGCCAGCGGATCCACGGCGGGGAAAATCCCCAGCTCGGCGATGGAGCGTTCCAACACGATGGTCGCATCCAAGTGCGCGAACGTCGTGGCGGGCGCGGGGTCGGTCAAGTCGTCGGCAGGCACGTAAACGGCCTGGAAGGACGTGATGGAACCTTTCTTGGTCGAGGTGATGCGTTCCTGCAAATCGCCCATTTCGGCGGCTAGCGTCGGCTGGTAACCGACGGCGCTCGGCGTGCGGCCGAGGAGCGCGGACACCTCGGAACCGGCCTGTGAGAAACGGAAAATGTTATCCACGAACAGGAGCACGTCCTGGTTCTTTTCGTCGCGGAAATATTCGGTCACGGCGAGCGCGGACAGCGCCACGCGGAGACGCGCGCCGGGCGGCTCGTTCATCTGGCCGTAAACCAGGCCGATCTTGGAACCTTCGACGATGATGGGCAGACCGTTTTCGCCTTGCTCGGGATGACCTTTGGCGTCTTTCTTCACCTTGATGACGCCGGCTTCGATCATTTCGTTGTAAAGATCGTTTCCTTCGCGTGTGCGTTCACCGACACCGGCGAACATGGAAACACCGCCGTGCAACTTGGCGATGTTGTTGATCAATTCCATGATGACGACGGTCTTCCCGACGCCGGCACCACCGAACGCGCCGACTTTTCCGCCCTTCAAGAACGGGCAGATCAAATCAATGACCTTGATGCCGGTGGCCAAAACCTGCGGGCTGGTGGATTGATCCACGAGCGCGGGCGCGGGCCGGTGAATTGGAAGATATTTATCAGCTTTTACGGGGCCTTGTTCGTCCACGGGCTCACCGGTCACGTTAAACACTCGGCCCATGACGGCTTCGCCGACGGGCATGGAGATCGGACCGCCGGCGTCGGTGACTTCGTAGCCGCGCTTGAGGCCCTCGGTGTTGCTCATGGCAACGGCACGCACCCAACCGTCACCGAGATGCTGCTGCACTTCGAGCGTCAATTTGGTTTTGCCGCTGCCGGGCACGTCAAAATCCACGGTGAGCGCGTTGTAAATGGCGGGGAGCTGGCCGGCGAACTCCACGTCCACCACCGGTCCGATGATTTGAACTATTTTGCCTTTGTTCATGTTCTTAAAAAATTAAATTTGTTTCAACCGACCGCCATCTGCGCGGTGGTGATTTCGAGCAATTCTTTCGTGATGTTCGCCTGCCGCAATTTATTATATTCGAGCGTGAGATCCTTGATGATCTGCATCGCATTGTCCGTCGCATTCTTCATCGCCACCATGCGGGCGCTCTGCTCGCTGGCTTTTGTTTCGAGCAAAATCTGGTGCATTTGGAAATTCAAGCTGTGCGGGAGCAATTCGCCCAGCACGGTCTCTTCATCCGGCTCGAACTCGAACACTTCCGAAGCGTTGCCGCCAGTCAGTTCCTCTTTCGGAGCATTGATGCCCGCCGTCGTCGCGGTAAGTTTTCCAATCGGCAGAAACGGCACCATCTGCGGCTGCTGCGTCAGCGTGTTGATGAAACGGGAATAAAGAACATCCACGGCATCCGCTTCGCCCGTCAAAAATAATTCCTGGGCAAACTTTGAAATCGCCCGGGCTTCGGAAAACAACGGCGTATCCTTGAAGGAAAATTCCGCCGACAGGTTCCGCCGGGTGCGCGCGATGAATTGCGACGCCTTGCGGCCGGCGGTGACGAAAACCGTGGTGTCCTTGTCCAATTTGACCGCTTCCCGGAACAGGTTGCTGTTCAGACCGCCGCACAAGCCGCGATCCGTGCTGACCAAAATCACCGCACGCTTGGCGACCGGCCGCGCTTCCATCAGGGGATGGCTGAAGCCGGACATGTTCGCCGCCGCTTCCGCCATGATCTCATTCAACAACTGCGAATAGGGACGTCCGACCAGCGCCGCCTGCTGTGCCCGCCGCATCTTGGCGGAGGCCACCATCTGCATCGCCTTGGTGATCTGGGAGGTGCTCTTGACCGACTTGATTCGCCGGCGTATGTCGCGCGTGCTGGGCATGAAAATTTATCAGCGGTAAGTCTGTTTGAATTCGCCAACCGCCGTCTTCAGCTCGGCCACCAGGGCATCGCTGATGGCTTTTTCTTTGCTGATCTTGGCCAGCAAGTCCGCTTTCCGCGTCTGGGCAAAATCCACGAGCTTGCCCTGAAAGTCCTTCACTTTTTCCACCGGCACGTCGTCCAGGAAATTATTCTGAACGGCCCACAGCACGAGCACCTGCACTTCCACGGCCAGCGGGTTGTATTGGTTCTGCTTGAAAATTTCCATGACGCGCTTGCCGCGTTCGAGCAGCGCCTGCGTCTTCGCATCGAGGTCGGAACCGAACTGCGCAAACGCCGCAAGTTCGCGGAATTGGGCGAGATCGCCTTTGATACGACCGGCGACTTGCTTCATCGCCTTGACCTGCGCGGCCGAACCGACGCGCGACACTGAAAGACCGACGGACACGGCGGGCCGGACACCTTGATAAAACAAATCAGTTTCGAGATAAATCTGGCCGTCCGTGATCGAAATCACGTTGGTAGGAATATAGGCCGACACGTCACCCGCCTGCGTCTCAATGATTGGCAGCGCGGTGAGCGAACCGTTCCCGTATTTTTCGCCGACGCGCGCACTGCGTTCCAGCAGGCGGCTGTGGAGATAAAACACGTCGCCAGGATACGCTTCACGGCCAGACGGACGCTTCAAAATGAGCGAGACCTGGCGATAAGCCACGGCGTGCTTGGACAAATCATCATAAATGATAAGCGCGTCCATGCCGTTATCCATGAACCATTCGCCGATGGACGCACCGGCGAACGGAGCGAGGTATTGGTTGGAAGCCGAATCCGAAGCGGAAGCCGCCACGATGACCGTGTAAGGCAGCGCACCTGTTTCTTCCAGCACGGCGATGATGCGGGCGATGTTCGACTGCTTTTGACCGATAGCAACATAGATGCTGTAAATCGGGCGGAAATCCTTATCGTCGGCGGCTTCGGCGGCTTTGTTGATGCGCGCCTGATTGATCATCGTGTCCACGCCAATCGTGGTCTTGCCTGTGGAACGGTCGCCGATGATGAGTTCGCGCTGCCCACGGCCGATCGGAATCATCGCGTCAATCGCCATGATGCCCGTTTGCACCGGCTGGCTGACCGGCCGGCGCCGGATGATGCCGGGGGCGATTTTTTCAACGGGATAAAAAGCGGTTTCTTTGATCGGCCCCTTGCCGTCAATTGGCTCGCCCAGCGTGTTGACCACGCGGCCAAGCATCCCCTTGCCCACGGGCACCTGGAGCAGCTTGCCGGTCGTGCGGACTTCGGCGCCTTCCTTGACCTTGGTGTAATCGCCGAGCACGATGGCACCGACTTCGGTTTCTTCGAGGTTGAGCGCGAGGCCGGTGATGCCGTTGCCGAAATCAAGCATCTCGTTGAGCATCGTGTCGGTCAGGCCTTCGATCTTCGCCACACCGTCGCCGATTTCGCGGACGGTGCCGACATTCTGTTTTGACGTCGCCATTTTGGCGCCGCTGATCTGGGCTTCAATTTCCTGTAACAAATTACTCATAAATTCCGATTAAAAACTTTGTTCCAACTTATCCAAACGCGTCTTCACACTGCCATCGTAAAGGTCGCTGCCAACCTGAATCCGCAATCCGCCCAGCAAAGCCGGGTTTTCAGCAAATGAAATGTTCACGCCCGCGCCGTAAATCCGGTTTATCTGCCCGGTGACTTCCGTGCGCAAATCTGCCGCCAGCGGCGTGGCGCTTTCCACCTGCGCGGCATGGCGTTCCACGTCCAGCTTCACCAACCGGTGCAGCCGCGACAAAATCGCAACGTAGCCGCGCGGCTTCTGCGCGAGCACCAGCGAGACCGCCTGACGGACGCGGCCTTCATCCAGCAAGCCGCTGACCTGGCAACTGCGGAACAGTTGCCGGGCATCGCGTTGCGCCTGTTTGGAGATTTTCATTCCGGGTTCATCGGCTGCCAAAGTCAGGTTCCGTCACGCTGCCAGTTGTTTCTGCGATTCTTCAGCGAGCCGGCGCTGGTCTTCCGGAGTCAGAACCTTGCCGGTCACGGTGGCCGTGGTCTGAACCACGAGACGTCCGACTTCGCGTTTCAACTCTGCAAGCATCCGCGCGTGATCCTGGGCGGCGGCTTCGCGGGCTTTGGCAACGATCTGTTCGGCTGCAGCAATGGCCTTCTGCGTCTCCACCTCGGTGACGCGGGCGACGGCTGCCCGGGCGTCTTCAATCAGCTTGTTCGCCTGCTGGCTGGCTTCGGCCAGAACCTTCTGGCGGTCAGCCTCGGTCTGCGTAAGTTGCGCCTTGATCTTTTCCGAGTTGGCGACGCTCTCGGCAATTTTCACGCGGCGCGCTTCGAGCATGGTGAAGATCGGCTTGTAAGCAAACCGCCACAACACAAAGAGCACGATGGCGAAGTTGACGAACTGCGCAATCAACTTCGGCCACTGGATACCAAGATCACCAATGGTTTCGAGCATAACGTTATTACTTGATCACGATCCAGGCCAGAATCGCCAACCCTTCGGCCAGCGCCATGCCGATCAACATCGTCGTGAAGACTTTGCCGAAAGCACCTGGATTGCGGCCAATGGCCATGACACCGCCGGCGGCGGCGACGCCGATACCGATGGCAGCGCCACCGAAAGCCAGACCGATGTGAATGTTACCTGTCAATTCTGCGAGCATCATACGCTTTTTTCTTTCTAGTTGGTTTCAGTTTCTCGCAACCGTTCGCCGGAAGGTCTCCCGGTTGCAAATTCAAAAATTCAGTGACTGTGCTCCTCGTCATGTGACGGGCACATCGTGCCGACAAACGCGACCGACAGCATCGCGAACACAAACGCCTGCAACAGGCAGACGACCGTTTCAAAAAAATAGCCCGGCAACGCCAGTAAAATGGCCATGAACACCGACTTCTGGGACATCGCCATCGTCAGCATCGTTTCGCCGCCGAAAATATTGCCATAAAGACGCAGGGCGAGCGCCACCGGCCGGATGAACAGGATGGAAAAGGATTCCATGATGCCGATGAAAATGAACAGCAGCATCAGCGGCACGTAGGCGTATTTGTTCGTCTCCACCTGGACGCCGAACGTGTGCTTGATCAAGCCCCAGAAGCCATTGCTGCGAACCGCCCAATACAGTCCCATCACAAAAAATATGCCGGCCATGGCCACGGTCAGATTGGCGTCGCTCGTGGGCGGGCGAAAAAACGGAGTCCCAACGTGCGCCACCGAGAGGAAGGCGCCGGGTTTTTCGTGAACAAAGCCAATGCTGCCAACACCGGGCAACAGGTCGGTCAGGTTGGAAATCACGATGAAAATGAAAAACGTCATCGCGAAAGGGAACACCCACTTCACCACTTTCGGCTCCAGCACATTGCCCATCAAATCCTGCCAGCCTTCAATCAAAGCTTCCATCACGTTTTGCCCGCGACCCGGCACTTCGCTCAATTTCCAAGTGGTGACGCGCACGATCACGAGGATCAATCCCGCCACAATCCAAGTGCAAATCATCGAGTTGGTCACCGGCAGCCAGCTAAGGCCGAACAAATTGAACAGCGTCGGAGCCGACATGGAAACCAAAGGCGCAGCCGCGCTGTGATCAGCCGCCACCTCGGCGTCAATGGTGGCAACGACCGATTCCGCCCGGAGATCCAGCGCGAACGCGGCCGCAAAAATGACCAGGTAAAAAATAATTTTCCCAAATCGGTTCACAAATGATTTCTGGCGACACCCATTGCTGGTTGATTAAACCGGGTTTGCGCCAAGAATGAAACTTTGCCCAATCGTGAAAAATTTCACAAGCAATTTTTAGATTTTTTTGATTGAGCCGGCCTTATTTTGAAGAAATTTGCGCAAAGAAAGATTGGCGCAAAGATTCCGGCGTTGCACCCTGCCTGCGCAGCTCCCGCAAACTCAAGGCATCATGTCGCTTGGCCAAACGTTCGCCCTTCGCATCCAGCATGAGCGCACAGTGGAAAAAATCCGGCGGCGTCAGGCCGAGCGCGCGATACAGCAGAATCTGCCGCGCCGTGCTGACGAGCAGATCCGCGCCGCGCACCACCTCGGTGATCTGCATCGCCGCGTCGTCCACGGCACACGCCAGTTGATACGCCGGAACGTCATCACCGCGCCACACGATAAAATCGCCAAAGTCTTTTCCGGCGACGAATTTTTGTTCGCCACAATTCCCGTCCGTGAAAGAAATCGTTTCACCATCAGGAACGCGGAAACGCCAGGAGAATTTACGATTTGCGATTTCAGATTTGCGATTTTGCCGGCAGGTTCCAGGGTAAATTGGTTCCGCATCATTTTCAGCGTGCGGGGCGGCGACAGCGGCTTGAATGTCCTTGCGCGAACAGGTGCAGGGATAAATGAAATTGCCCGCACGCAATTTCTCCAAAGCGGCGCGATAAAACTCCATCCGCTCGCTCTGGTTGTAAGGCGCAAACTCCCCGCCGCAGTCCGGGCCTTCGCTCCATTCAAAGCCAAACCAGCGCAAATCCTCGAACATTTCCGTGACGAATTCCATTTTGAAGCGCGTGGAATCCAGGTCTTCATTCCGCAAAATCAAAACGCCGCCGTTCGCACGGGCGCGCTCCTGCGCCACCCAAAATGTCCGCGCGTGGCCAAGGTGCAAAAAGCCCGTCGGCGATGGTGCAATCCGGCCTCGGTAAGTTTGATTCACTGGAAAAAATTAACCACCAGGACACCAAGGCACAAAGTTTTCTTTTCCTGGCGTCTTTGTGCCTTGATGGTTCAAAAGAGTTCGTTTGGATTTGCCGCCAGCCATTCCGGCAGGCCGGGCAGCGGCGTGGACAATGCTTTTTGGACTTTGGCAATGTCCAGCGAAGTGTCCAGTGCGCGCGGCGGGCCGGGAAAATCTTTCGCCGAACCGGGTTCGATTTTCGCTTTCACTTCCGGCCAGCGTTCCACAAGCAGTTGACCGATTTGCAGCCGCGATAATTTTTCCGCGCCGGCGACGTGATAGATTCCAGCGCAGTTTTTCTGCGCCAGTTCCCAGACCGCCCGCGCCGTCTCCACCGCCGGAATCGGGCAGCGAAATTCATCCGTGAACAGCCTCATCCCCTGCCCCGCCTGCTGCAACGAACGGCGCAACTGCTCGTTGAACGCGCGATTGCCAGTGGGCGACACGCCACCGTTGATGGATGTGCGGACAACCAGATGACACCGATTTTTGAGGACGATTTCCTCGGCGGCAAGTTTCGTTTCGCCGTAGATGTGCAGCGGATTGGTCGCATCCGTCTCGGAATAATTTCCTTTGCGCCCGTCAAAAACCAGATCCGTGGAAAAGAAAACAAACGGGATTTCCTCCGCCAGTTCCGCGAGCAGTCCGGTCACTTCAACATTCACGCGTCGTGCAAGGTCAGGATTTTTCTGCGCGTCGGCGACGGCGGTGATGGCCGCACAGTGAATGACGAGTTGCGGCTGGTCTTTTTGAAACTCGCGGCGGACGGCGGCGAAATCAAGCAGGTCAAGCTGATCGCGCGTCAACGCCCGCACGCGCCAGCCCGGGGCAAATCGCGGCGCGGCTTGGACGAGATAATTGCCAATCAGCCCGTTCGCACCGGTGATCCATGCAAGTTTCATCCACATTTCGCGCGCAACCAGGCAAAGACTTTTTTCCGCTGACCTTGCGGCAGCTTCTTGAATTCAGAAATGAACCCGGCGGCGCTCATGCCGAAATCTTACGTTTGAAAGCCCGTTTTGCCAGAAATAATTCCAGTCGCCGAAAGCTGTTTGCCAGCGCCCAGATGGTTGGCTAATGTTTCCTCATGTTCGTCCAGCCGAAACATCGTTTCAACGTGAGGGAAAATTTGGTTCTGCCGGAGAGATTCAAAATGGGCATCAACCTCGGCAAGGCTCCGGGCGCGGGCATTCTGGAAGGTTAATTGTGGCAACTGAAACCCTTCATTACGAGAACGCGCGGTTTGCGCAACAACTGTTCAACCACGAGCCGCGCAATCTGCAGGCGCTCGAAACGGAGCTGGGCGTCAAGGCCACGGCGCGCGAAGGCTGGATCAAGCTGGACGGAACCGCCGGGAATATCGAACGCGCGAAACAGCTTTTTGCGTCGCTGCAAAACATGCTGCAGGCCGGGTCGCCGGTGAAGAACCGCGAGTTCACCCACGCGCTGAACGTCGTGAAGCACGAAGGCGCTTCCACGTTGAAAGACATGGTGAGCGACCGGGTGCAGACGCACGACCGCAAGCCGGGCGTCACAGCCAAAACCGTCGGCCAGAAAAAATATCTCGAGGCGATCCGCAAGCACGACATCACCTTCGGCATCGGGCCGGCGGGCACGGGCAAAACGTATCTGGCGGTGGCGATGGCATTGTCGGCGATGCGCGAAGGCAAAGTTTCGCGGATCATTTTGACACGTCCGGCAGTCGAGGCGGGCGAGGCGCTGGGGTTTTTGCCCGGCGACCTTTACGAAAAAATCACGCCGTATCTGCGTCCGCTGCACGACGCGTTGCAGGACATGCTGCCCGCCGATGAAATCCTGAAGCACACCGAGCGCGGGACGATTGAGATCGCGCCGCTCGCTTACATGCGCGGGCGCACATTGAACGGCGCGTTCATCATCCTTGACGAGGCGCAAAATTCCACGACGGAGCAGATGCTGATGTTTCTCACGCGGCTCGGGCACAGTTCCAAGGCGGTCATCACCGGCGACGAAACGCAGGTGGATCTGCCGCCACACAAACATTCCGGGCTGGCCGAGGCGCACCGGGCGTTGCACGGCACGGAGGGCATCGCCATCGTGGAATTTTCCAAGCGCGACGTGGTGCGGCATCCGCTGGTGCAGCGCATCATCGCGGCTTACGAAGAGCATCGCGGCAAGGCGAAAATCGAATGAACGTCGTCATCGCCAACCGCCAGCGGACGAAGAAAATCAACGCACGACTGCTGAAGCAGATTGTAGGCGGGCTGTTTATGGAGTTGAAAATCAAGGAGGCGGAACTGGGCATCAATCTTGTTGGCGCCCGCGAAATGACCTTGGTCAACGAAAACTTTCTCCAGCACGAAGGCTCGACGGATGTGATCACGTTTGACCATTCAAATGCGGAATGCGGGGTGCGGAGTGCGGAATTACAAATCCACGGCGAATTGTTTGTCTGCGTGGACGAGGCGCTTCTCCAAGCCCGGCAGTTTAAGACCGGCTGGCAATCGGAAGTGGTGCGTTACATCGTCCACGGCGTTTTGCATCTGCTCGGCCACGATGACCTGCGCGTGGCGGCGAGGCGCAGGATGAAACGCGAGGAGAACCGGCTGGTGCGCATACTTTCACAACGGTTTTCACTCGCACAAATCGGCCGCGCCTCTAAAATCGGCGGGTGAAGAAATCGTTTTTTGTCCGTTCGCGCGCCAGTTTTTTGACGGGACTCGCCATCACCTTGCCCGCGATCATTTCCATTGCGGCGGTCAAGTGGCTGTTCGGCACCGTTTCCAGTTTCACCGACACGCTGCTTTTTTTCCTGAAATATCTCCTTGATCCGAAAGCGGTCTATGAGAACGGGCAGTCCGGCGCGATGTTCTGGTATTGGAGCCTGCTGGCGCTGGTGCTGGCGGTCATCTTGATCTCCACCGTCGGCGTGCTGGCGCGCTACTACATCGGCAAGCGCATGATCGAGTGGCTCGACACGGCGATGATGAACGTGCCGCTGCTGAATAAATTTTACGGCGCGATCAAGCAGGTCAACGAGGCGTTCGCGGGCAATAAAAGTTCATTCAAGACGGTCGTGCTGGTGGAATTTCCGCGCGAAGGCATGTATTCCGTCGGCTTTCTCACGAGCGAACAGCGCGCCGAGGTGCAGCAAAAAACCAGGGAGAAAATCGTTGCCGTCTTCATCCCCACGACGCCGAACCCGACCTCCGGCTTCCTGGTGCTGGTGCCCGAGGACAAGGTGACGAAACTGGACATGAGCGTGGCCGAAGGCATCAAATACATCGTCAGCCTTGGCTCGATTTCGCCGGAACTTCCTGCGGAAGTAAAACGAAGATAGAAGATGGAGAATGGACAATAGCAAAACGCGCCCGACCGACATGCCATCATCCATCTTCAATCCTCCCTCCTCGTTTTCACCATGATCGAATCCGCCACCGGCCTGATTTTGCGGGCGCGACCGCTCACTGAAACCAGCCTCATCGTCCACTGGCTCACGCCGGATTTCGGGCGGATCGCAACCGTGGCCAAAGGCGCGCGCCGGACGAAGTCGCCGTTCCTCGGCAAGCTCGATTTGTTTTACCGCGCTGATTTTTCGTTCAACCGCAGCCGGCGCTCGGATCTGCACACGCTCCGGGAAGCGAGCCTGATCGAAACACATGGCGCAATTCGCGAGGACATTTTCAAACTGCGACAGGCTGCCTATGCCACGGCGTTCATCGAGCAGGCCACGGAAACGGAAACGCCTTTGCCGGCGGTTTATGAACTGCTGCGCGAGTTTTTAGATTGTCTCTGCAAACAAAAAGCCGCGCCGCAACTCGTGTTTGCCTTTGAATTGAAATTGCTCCGCGAACTGGGGCTGGAACCAAATCTGGCGGAAACTAAACTTGCCGCCGGGACGAAAAAAATCGCCGGGATTCTGGCGCAGGACGATTGGACGGCGGGGTTGCGTTTGAAATTGACGGACGCGCAGGCGGGCGAGCTGCGGCAGTTCCTGCACGGTTTTTTGATTTTTCACCTGGGCCGGCTGCCGAAGGGGCGCGGAACTGCATTGGCCGGTGAAGCTTAAAGAAGCGCCATAGAAATTGGCTTTTCGCGCAAATCAATTTGCGTTAGTCTGCCGACCGGCTCCCCAAAAAAAACGCGATGATCAAGAAGTTTTCAAAAAAAATTTCCACTGTCCGGATGCAACTGGTCGCCAGCGTTTTTGTGGCCATCGCGCCGGTTTTGGTGCTGACGTATATCGTCAACCAGACATGGTTCTGGCAATTCGCGCCCGACTGGGTGCGGTTTTATTTCGTGGATGTGCCGTGGGTCAGCCTGACGGTCGGGCTGCTGGCGCTGGCGGCGGCGTGGTTCGGCGGCGAACTTTTTATTTTGCGGCAAGTGCGGGTGTTGTCGGAGGCGGCAAAACGTCTTGGAACCGGCGACATGAGCAGCCGCACTGGTCTGCGTGACAGCCCGGGCGAACTCGGCCAGCTCGCGGAAACTTTCGATAGCATGGCGGAATCGCTGCAACAACGCGTCAAGGAACGTGAGACGGCGGAAACAAATTTGCTCCACCGCGCGCTCCAACAAACCGTCGTCGCCGCGCTCGGACAATTTGCGCTGACGAACAGCGACCTCGACGCGCTTTTGGATCAGGCTGTGATGCTCACCGGACAGACGCTCGAAGTGGAATACTGCGCCGTTTTTGAATTGTCGCCACACGGCGAATTACTCTTGCGGGCTGGCACCGGCTGGAAATCCGGCTACATCGGCAAAGCCACGCTGCTTGCGGACAGCCGTTCGCAGGCGGGTTACACCCTTGACGCCGGCGAACCGGTCGTGGTCGCCGACCTGCGCGAAGAAACCAGATTCGTTGCGTCGCCATTGCTGGTGGATCACGGTGTCGTCAGCGGCATCACCGTGGCCATCCCCACGCGCGGCCGTCCGTTTGGCGTGTTCTGCGTTTACACGACGAAGCGTCGTGAGTTTTCCGGGGACGAAGTGCAATTTCTTCTGGCCATTGCAACCGCCGTCGGCATGGCCGTTGCCCGCAATCGCACCGATGCGGAGTTGCAAAAGCTCGCGGCGTTCGCGCAATTGAACCCCAATCCGGCGCTCGAATTTGCCGCCGACGGCAGCATCATTTATTTTAACGAATCCGCGCAGAAGCTGGCGTTGTCCGTCGAAAAAAACAATCCGCGCGAAGTCCTTCCGCCGGACATTGCCGGCATTGTCCGTGACTGCCTGGAAGCGCGCCGGAGCAAATTGCGGCTGGAAACGAAGCTGGAAGGGCGGACTTTTTCGTGGTCATTTCACCCGATGTTGCCCAGCCATGTCGTGCATTGCTATGTCGAGGACACGACCGAGCGGTTGAGCCTGGAAGCGCAGCTTCGGCAGTCGCAAAAGATGGAATCTGTCGGGCAGCTCGCAGCGGGCGTCGCGCATGATTTCAACAACATGCTTACGATCATCCAGGGACATTCCAGTTCGTTGCTGGCAAGGCCGGAGTTGCCGGAGGAAATCAGCGAGCCGGTCCAGACGGTTTATTTCGCCGCCGAACGTGCCGCCAGCCTCACCCGGCAGCTCCTCATGTTCAGCCGCAAAAATGTCATGCAGCTGCGGCCGCTCGACCTGCGCGAAACCGTCGGCAACATGAGTAAAATGTTGCACCGGCTCATCGGCGCAGACATCGCGTTGCAATTTCATCCGCCCGCCGGCCTGCCGCTCGTGCTCGGCGACAGCGGCATGATTGAACAGGTTGTGATGAACCTGGCCGTGAATGCCCGCGACGCCATGCCGCGCGGCGGCACGCTCACCATCGCCGTCGAGGCAAAGCACATTGATGAAGCTTATCTCAAGACACACCCCGAAGCGCACCCCGGAAAGTTCGTCTGCTTGCGTGTCAGCGACACCGGTGCCGGCATGGATGCCATGACGCTGGCGCACATTTTTGAACCGTTCTTCACGACCAAGGAAATCGGCAAAGGCACCGGCCTCGGACTCGCCACGGTTTACGGAATTGTGAAGCAGCACGAAGGCTGGCTCGAAGTAGCCAGCGAACCGGGCCAGGGCACGACCTTCGACCTGTTCTTTCCGGCCGGCAACGAAATGGCCGCGCCCATCAAAGAGGAAACCGCTCCGGCCACGCCTGTCGCCGGCGGCACAGAATCCATTCTTATTGTCGAAGACGAACCCTTCCTGCGCGAAATGGCGCGCGATATTCTTCAAAAATATGGCTACCAGATTCTCGAAGCTGCATCCGGCAAAGAGGCGCTCGCGGTATGGCAACAGCACACGGGACACGTTGATTTGCTGCTCACCGACATGGTGATGCCGGAAGGTGTTTCCGGAGCGGACCTCGCCGAACAACTTTTGCTGCAAAAGCCTGATTTGAAAATCATTTTCACCAGCGGTTACACCGCCAACGAAGTCAGCCCTGAAGTGCTGGCGAAAACCCGTGCGCAGTTTCTCCAAAAACCCTACAGCCATGCCGACCTCGCCAAAATCGTCCGCGACTCCCTGAATCAGCCGGCTGGCAAAACGGCGTAAAATTATTTTGCCACGCCGTCAGACACCAGTTTCATCGCAGCGTTCACCGCCTCTTCGACTTTGATTGATTGCATCGCTCCGTGGCGCGGCTTGATTTCCACTTCGCCCTTCGCCAAAGATTTTTCGCCGATGCCAATGCGGATGGGAAAACCGACCAGTTCGGAATCTTTGAACTTCACACCGGGACGTTCATCACGGTCGTCGAGAATCACATCCACGCCCTTCGCGGTGAGTTCCGCGTAGAATTTTTCCGCCAGCTTCATCGCCTCACTCTCCGGCGCAACGGCCAGCGGCGTGATGCAAACCTGATACGGCGCGACGTTCAACGGCCAGATGACGCCGTCCTTGTCGTTCCCCTGCTCGATAATCGCCTGCAAAGTGCGCGTGACGCCGATGCCGTAGCAGCCCATCACGCTCGGCTTGCGCGCGCCGTCCGCGTCGAGAAACGTCGCGTTCAGCGCCTCGCTGTATTTCGTGCCGAGCTTGAAGACATGGCCGACCTCGATCGCGCGACGGATCTTCAGCGGCTTGGCGCACTTGGCGCACGGTTCGCCCGCGCTGACAGTGCGGAGATCAGACCATTCGTGGACTTTGATGTCGCGCTCGATGGAGACATTCCTCAAATGGAAACCATCTTCGTTCGCGCCGGTGGTCATATCATTCGCGCCGCGAATGCGTTCGTCGGCAAAAACATATGCATCCGCAGGCACATTTACTACCGCGCCCAAACTTCCGGGTTTCGCGCCGAGCAATGGGGAAATTTCTTCTGACGTCGCCGGACGCACGGCGACCACCCCGGTGCGCGCCATGAGCTTGGTTTCGTTCAACTGATCGTCACCCCGGATCAAAATGATGATGGGTTTGGAATCCGCGATATAAACGAGCGTCTTGATCTGGCGGTTCGCCGGAACTTTGTAAGGTTCCTTGCTCAACGCCTCAATCGTTACAACTCCGGGCGTCGCAAATTTTTCCACCGCCGCGCCAATTTCACGCGCGGCAGTTTTGGGGATGCCACTTGTCGCCTTCTCGATGTTCGCCGCATAACCACACGCCTCGCAGAACACCACTTCGTTTTCACCCGTCTCGGCGGGCACCATGAATTCGTGCGAATAATTGCCGCCGATGACGCCGGTGTCGGCTTCCACCGGAAACGCCTTCAGCCCGCAGCGCGCGAAGATGCGCGTGTAGGCATCATACATTTTCTTGTAGCTCGCCATCGCGCTTTCGTCCGTCGTGTCGAATGAATACGCGTCCTTCATGATGAATTCCTTTGCACGCATCAGGCCGAAGCGCGGGCGGATCTCATCGCGAAATTTCAAACTGATCTGGTAAAAATTCTTCGGCAACTGGCGGTAGGAATTTATTTCGTTCGCGGCCAGCGTCGTGATGACCTCCTCGGCGGTGGGACTCAAAAGCCATTCGCGACCACCGCTGTCCTTCAGCTTGAACAGCACGTTGCTCGCGGTTTCGTAACGGCCGCTCTGCTGCCAGATTTCCGGCGGCTGCAGCGCGGGCATCAGCACTTCAATGGCCCCTGCCCTGTCCATTTCCTCGCGGACGATCTGCTCCACCTTGCGCAATGCGCGCAATCCGAGCGGCAGGAAAGTATAAACGCCGCCCGCAAGCTTGCGAATAAGGCCGGCGCGCAGCAGCAGTTTATGGGAAACAATTTCCGCGTCGGACGGAGCTTCGCGAAGGGTCGGAATCAGGGTTTGTGTCCACTTCATGTGGCGGGAAATTTAACAACAAAGGGACGAAGGAACGAAGAAATTTATTTTGCAACGTGGAATTAGTTGAAAGCTCACCCTTATTCCAGCTTTTCTTCCCCGGTGAAGAAGGAAAATCGTTTGCTGATTGTTCTTTAGGAGGAAGGCGGTCAAGTTAAGGGCGGGCTAAAAAATTCCGAAGAAGTCCACATGTAAGATTTCGCTCAATGACCGCCCCGGTCATAAAAACTGGTCGGTTGTCCGAAAACTGTCCATGATGTGGTCAGACAGTTACCATCTTTGGGACACACTAACGAACCGCTAATCACCAAAACGGAGGCCAATTGACCTTGTTTCCCGTGCGACTCGTGCCGATGTGGAAACCATTTTCGTCTTGATAACCAACGGGAACCTCAATTTTGAGCTTGTTTATGACCGCAGCAACAATTGCCGCCAACGGCAACATGACTGCCATGATGTGGAAATATGTTTTATGCATACTCCTCTCAATCAGCACCGGCCATGCCAACTTGAAAAAACTATGCCGCGCCCTGCTTTCGATACGGTTAGGATGTTAAAAAAACGAGAAGCTGCCAAAAACACCGATTGGATGGAAAGTTGAAGCCAAAAACCACCGCCAACTTTCAGTTTTTAAACTGCCTCCGCAGGACACGGTAGAGACCGGACCTAGGTGTCACCGCTTCCCTTGAAGCAGAAGACTTCAAAGCCGGCACGCGCCAATTGATCACATAAACGAACGCCGAGTTCGCCGGTGGAGAAATTGGTCGGTCGCCGGATCTGATCAATTGGTTCGAAGCTGGGATCGCAGGTAACGATGACCTTCATATCCAATCAGCAGAGAAACCGTTGCCTTGCCAGCGGGGACATGGTGTTCAAATCGAGCAGGGTCAGAAAATCAATCGTCTTAAATTGCGGATCCAATGCGGGTGGCCCGCAAATCTTGGCCCCGAGCGTCAGATAGGCGCGGAGCAGCTTTGGAATTTGCACCGGCTCGGCAGCGAGCTGGCTCAATGGACAATCAAACGCAGCCAGCGGACGCGTCCGCCATTGCGGCTCGACCAGACGTTTGCGGCACAAGTCAGCGTATGCCGATGCGCCAACCGCCGGGTCTTGCGACGTGATTGAACTGCAACCAAACAGATAACGTGCGCCATGTTGCCGGGCGTAGTCGGCGATGCCTTTCCACAACATTCCCAGCACGACCAAATTGCGATACTGGCGATGCACGCACGCCCGGCCCAGTTCAATCATTTCCGAACGCAACGGCTCGAACACTGCAAACTCAAATTCCTGCGCACAGTAGTAACCCAAATTTTTCGCGGCGCTCCGACCTGTTTGCAGGCGAAATGTGCCAACGATGCGCTGTGAAGGCAGATGTTCTACAATGAGATGATCACAGGCCGCGTCAAATGGATCTTCGTCGAAACCGCTGACATAGGATTGTGCGAGGCCCTCGTTCAGTTCGAGATTGAACACCTCAAAGCGCAACGTCTGCGCGGCGCGGACTTCCCAGCATCGCGCTCCAGCCTCGCGGCATAGTGCGGCGGCGCAGCCACAATCAGGCGGACCGATTCCAAGGTTGATTTCACGAAGCTCATGGTCACCGGGTTGCGTGTCGCTGGCGTCAATTATTTCAGGTTTCGAGCGCGCTTTTAACCTGCTCCTTGATTCGTTCCCGCGCCTCCTGAGGCAGTGCTGGCGCTGGCTCATGCTCGTGGTCGCAATGCTGCGCGGCCGTCCGTAAAAACTTGATCTGCTTTCCGTAACGCGAACACCAGACGCAAAGGAAAAGGTGAATGCGCAATCCGATTCGCCGGAGCAATGGCAAAGGACGGTCGAGCGCATCAGATTGCAGGCGGATGGCCTCTTTGCAATTGGGTGAAAGCGCATGGATGGTTTTGATGAGCCAGTTCACGACTGATGGTTTGTCGGAGTAGTTTCCATATCCTTACAGTGATTTATAGTTTTCCGAACCAGTTGGTTTCGAGACAGCGGCGCAAGGCCATGCGGGCGCGGTGCAGCATGACCCATAAGTTGCTCTCGGAAATGCCCAACTGCTTGCAGATGTCCTTGCTGTCCACATCGTCCATTTCGCGGAGACAGAAGACGGCGGCGACGCTCTTCGGCAATTTGCCGGCGCATTCATGGAAGGTCTTCCAAAAAAGTTCATTGTCCACTCCCGCGCCGGGATTGGAGGACCATTCCACCGGCCCGAGCTCATGAATCCATCCGCCTTTGCCGAGGCCGTCGGCGATAAACCGGTCGCTTTCCTCATCCCCATAAAAATCCAAATCGGTGAAGGAAGTCTCGCGGCTGGCCTTGCGGTAGTAGTCGAAGATCTTGTTTTTGAGGATGCCGATCAGCCAGCTCTTTTCCGCCGAACGACCGGCGAAACTCCGGCCGCCCTTGAGCGCCGCGAGAAAAGTCTCCTGCACGGCGTCCTCGGCCCTGGCCGGGTCACGAAGCCGCATCAGCGCATACTTAAAAAGATAGTCGCCATGCAATTCCACCCATTGCTCAGGGTCCGAAAGTCCTGGGGATTTCGGTTTATCGCTGGATCCGTCCTCCGGTCGCATGGCCAAAAGCTAATGGTTCACCCGGACTTTGTAAATTTTTAGCGGCGATCAAGAAGCCCCGGCTCAATCCGTGTAAGGAACTTTTCTCCATTACGACCAACCAGAGCGCAAAGTATGAGGCTGATCGAGTGGTGGGGACGCCGCGCTGGGCACGGACTCATTACATCGTTGACACTTTAGACCCAATACATCGCTGACATATTCTGAAGCGATGAAAGCTTCAGGAGATCAAGATTGGCTGGCGCAGTGGCGCCGGGAGTTTGTGCTGGCGGTGCAACAGGGAGAGACGAGCTTTGCGGCTTTGTGTCGCCGCTTCCGGTTCATCGAACAGCACAACGCCAAAACTAGGCTGCCCCTGTGGCAACGCGCCGGCGCGGCAATTGCGCATGTATTCAAGAATCTCTGGCGGTAAAAAGTCTTTGAGGTGTTGAAATATTCCGCCCCCCAAAGAATCATCCTGAAGGGAGCGGAGCAATCGTCTGGGATTCTAAATCTCGTGGAGCTATCCAGACAGATTCATAATTCCACCCGACAACGTGATCGTGCAAAAGATTTGAAACATCAGCTCACCGCTGCTTTCACGGCGAAAAGCCTGGAGGCTGTCCGAAGTGCTGGCCCGATTGCCGGCTTTTGCCACCCGCATTCTCAAGGAGGCTGGCGGCCGTTTTTTGCTGATCAGAAAGGTTGTCCCTGTTGGGGAATGAAAGTGGTTCGGCCACGCCCAGCGGATCCATTCTTCCAAAGCTGCGTTGAATCCAAAAAACGCTGGGCGGAAAGCCTGCCGATTTAGCTAGATCCAACGGAGTTCTTCCCATCCCATCGGTGGCGTTGACTGAAGCGCCAGATGTCAAAAGCAGACGAATCATATTGGTCTGGCACATAATGGCGGCCAGATGCAGCGGTGACTCCTGATTAAATCGGATGGCGTTCGGTCCGCCCATCATCGGCATTCCCAGCATGCCTTCTCCGGACGGTTCGGCCATCGGTTGGTTGGGATCCGCTTTAGCTTTGAGCAATATGCCCGCCACCGCGCTTGCGCCGCGGAGGGCTGCGACATGCAATGGAGTAAAGCCTGCCCGGTCGTCAGCGTTCACCTTGGCCCCGCGTCTGATCAGCAGTCTCGCGGTGTTGGTCTGGTTGTAAATCGCCGCTAGATGCAATGGCGTCTGACCATCAAAGCCGCCAGCGCGTTCCGAAGACGCTCCACTGTCGAGCAAGTGTTTGAGCACCTCGACCTGTCCCGTTCCCGCGGCAATGGCTGCCACCGATAAACCCATGGCATTGGTGGCGAGCGCCAGTGATTTGTCCTGTTTGAGCAACTGGGTGGCCATGGCTTCTCCACCCACATACGCGACGTCGAAAATGTTTTCGGTCGCTCCCCGTTCGCGCAATGTCTGAACCACGTCTGACTGATTTCGCAACCGGGCTACGCCCACGGGAGACAACCCGCGGCGATCCTGCTCACGCCAATCCGCTTTGGCATCCAAAAGGATTTTGGTCGTAGCCACATCTCCGTTGGCGGCGGCCAGATGCAATAGTGAACTCCCGAAGTTTTTCGTGACTATCGCCTCCGGCTGCCTGGCAAGAATTCCGGCAACGACCCGGGGCTGGCCACCCAGCACGGCCGAGACAATGTCCCACTGGGCGTCATGCTGTTCCAAGAATTCCACGACATTGGTGCGGCGGGCCATGACGGCCACCCTCAACGGGGTCTGATTAAACTGATTGGTCGCGTTCACGAGCGCGGGGTCGGCTTTGACCAAGGCGGACAGGGAATCGAGTTTACCCTCGCGCGCGGCGGCAAAAATGTCGGTATCGGCATTCGGCGGACCGGATCGTGAAAACCCATTTGAAGCGCGTGCTGACAGCAGGCGTGGCGTCTCCCCAGCGTTGTTGGTTTCATCCAGCCCGGCCCCTTGCTTTACCAACCAATCAAAAACGTCCCGCGTTCCGGCTTTGGCGGCGATGTGCAACGGAGTGTTGCCATCGTTGTCCCGTGCGTTGAAATCCACTTTGGCGTTGATAAATATCTGATCAACGCCGCGGATGAAGAACATCGGGTTTTGGTCACCTAGCGCCGCCAGATAATGCAGCGGAGTTTTCCCATCTTTGTCTTTGGTTGAAAAGTCGGCACCCGCCCGGGCCAGTTGTTGGAGATTCTCGCCCGCCGATTCCCACGGCCATTTACCAGTCAAAGCTTGATGCACCGAGGTCAGGCCTTTCTTGTCCGTTTCATTGGACTTGGCCCCGGCCTTGATGAGCAATGCCGTGGCTTCACTTTTGAACGAGGAGTCGGAGGCAACGACAACATCCAGCGGTGTCCGCCCTTCATTATCCCTGGCATTGACATCAGCCTTCTTGTAAACCAGCAATTGAAACGGTTCGTTGACCGGCGGATCATTGTTATCCCAGCCATTGATTTTTTGAGCCGCCAGATGCAGGGGCGTTTGCCCCAAATTGTTGGTGGCATTTATATTCGCACCGCTGGCAATCAGGCTGGCCATGCTCTCAACTTTGTTGACGTCGTAAAGACCGGTGCACAACCGATGCAACGCTGTGTTGCCATCGGCATCGCGCTCATTGAGGCCATTGCCGCTTTGTTGCAAGAGGGGTAGAATTGCGTCGCGGTCGTAATCCCACAGCATGGTCGAATCCGTCGTCACCAGTTGCAAAATGGTTTGTCCGGCGTGGTTGGTGGCAGCCGTGTCGGCGCCGCAGGCCAGAAAGAACGCCACGGACGCAGCCAGCTCCCTCGGTGATGTGTAACCACTCGGCGTGTTATAGACCCGCCAGAATTTCTCCTGGCTGGGATTCTTTTTCCTGCGTTCCACCCAGGCGTCGGACGGACGGCCTTTGACCCAATGCGTGCGGCTGAGCAAAATCTGGTGCAAGACGGTGTTCCCGTCGGGATCACGTGCGTTCACGTCGGTGCCTCGGTCAATCAGAAACGCTGCCGCGCCAAGCTGCCCGGCTTGGCCTGCCACATGCAGCGGTGTGAAACCAAGTTCATTGCGGGCTTCGAGATTGGTTTCCGTTTCCAACAAGGACGCAAGCGCGGCGATGTTTCCGGTGGCAGCCGCCTCGTGCAGGCTACCGGCAATGCCGCGCTCAGGATGCACCGGCGCGGACCTGTCCCCGAGGAGCAAGTGGATGCTGTCGGTTTGCTTGGACTGAATGGCGGCATCCAAAGGCGTCCAGCCGTTGGTATCATGGATGCCGGTCGGCGCGTGGGCGGATAACAGGGCTTTTACAAATTCTGTCTTTCCGTTTGCGGCGGCCAGGTGCAGGGCGGTTTGTCCCGCAGCGTTCGTTGCGGCCAGAGGCGTTCCCGCGTTGATCCAAAATGTCACCATCTGTGGTTGGTCCGCTTGGAGTGCCCAATGCAATGGCGTTTGGCCGTTGCAGTCCCGCGCTTGCGCCACGCCTTTGTCGGCCGATAGCAGACGGCTGGCTTGATTCGCATCGCCCAAGGCCGTTGCGGCAAAGGCATCATAATCCGCTCCGTTCTTGATCAAGATCTCAAGAATCTTCTGCCAGCGGTCGGCGGCCATCATCGCCACCCTGTCAGCTTGGCTGGCTTCCTGGGAGCGCAGCGAGGCGACATAATTTGCATCGGCTTTCGAAATGTAATCGGCTTTTAACTGGTCCTGGAGCCGATGCCACTGATCGGTGGCCGAGGGAAGATTTCTGGCGTTTTCATTCGCCGCCAGCGAAAACGATTGGAGCAATGTCGGACAATTGGTGTTGGCATTTTTTGCGGAGACGCCCGCAGTCAGCAAAGCCTGAACAGCCTCCAACTCGCCGCGCTGGGCGGCGGCGGTCAACAATTCATTGCCGTGTTGCGATAACACTTCGGCACTGGTCTTCATGCCTCGTTGCGGCCGCTTCGATGTTCTGGGTTTTTGCAGTGACTTTTTTCCCAACGGATGCTTTGAGTCCTGTCCCAACATCCGGGCGGTCAGCCGGCCGTTGCTGCGAGTGATCGCCAATTCAAATGGTGTCGTTTCGTCGTTTGAAAATAACTTCCCTTGAAACGGTTCAGCGCCGTAATCCAGAAGCAAGTTGGCCATTTCCTCACGGTTCTCAGAAAAAGCGAGATGCAGCGGCGTGGTGAAGCCAAAGGCCATGACATTGGGATTGGCTCCGGACTCGAGCAACACCTGACACACTTGGGGGCGATTGTATTTGATTGCTTCGTGCAAGGCGGTCATCTGGCTGCCGCCGCTCATGCGGGTGTCGCCGGTGGCGTTGATGTCAGCGCCCAACTGGATCAGCCGCTTGACCAGCGGAACATTTCCCGCCGCGGCGGCCTCCAGCAACGGTAATTTGCTGAAATTCTCGCCCGCATACGCAAGGTTCGTGTTGCTTTCCAGCAGTGCGGCGGCGGCGTTGGTGTCGCCCATTTGGATGGCGGTGAAAAACGCTTCAACGTCCGCGCCACGCGGGCGGGTTTGAGCATCGGCGCAATACGTCGAGTGGATGAAAATAAATATTCCAAGAATCCTGAACCAGAAACACAAACTGGTGCAACCACCGGGTGAGTTCATGCCGGCATCATAAATTCACAGGCCTTCCACACCAGCATTATTTTCGTTGCCAGATAAGCGCCGCAGCATTAGAAGTTGGCAAGTGAAACCCGCCGCTCTCACGCTTGCCGCCGGCATGATTTGTGTCGGGGCCGCGATGTGCGCGTGGACGGCTGAAACCAATTCCACGCCGACGAAGGTTCTTCCCGCGCGATCCATGCTCACCATGGGCGGCATCGTCACCGCGCCTGAACGCAAAGCCTCGCCCTTGTTCACCGGCAAGGAATTGCCCCGTCCGCCGAAGCAAAAAACGTCATGGTCACCGCCGGTCACAAGCCTGCCGACCAATTACGTCACGGCCACCGAATTGCTGTTCGAGCAAGGCCTGGCGGATCCACGCAGCTGTGATTACCGCGAAATTGAGATCGGAACCGGCAATGTCTGGAGCGGGGATGGCGGCGTCGTCAAAACTCACGGCTGGGTTTTACCGGGCCGTGGAGAACAGCGCTTTGCCATCGGCTGGAACGGCCTCGTTTATCCCGCAGTCAGCGTCGGCACGAATGCCGACCTGGATGCCGACGTGATGGCGCTGGCAACCAATGGATTCACCTCTTGGCAATCCGCGCTACCCGAAGGAGCCAACGTTTTCCAAAACGCACTGCAAGGCGTCAAAGGGTGTCTGCTGTTGCGTTTGGGGAAAGTGGATTTGGCAACCGCCTATTGGCTGGCGCTGGAGCATCGTGGCATTGATTTCAGGAACGATTTGGCGCGCCGATTCTCGGCGACCAGCGAACTGGCCTCCACCAATGAGCTCAAGCTGTCGAATGCCGATCCGTATCTCACATGGGCCAGCGACTGGGCTTGGTCGTTGTTCGACCGGATGATCTGCGCCCACATGCGGGGCGATGAGAAACTTGCGCTTGCGGATGCACGCTTGCTCTCCGCCGCACAACCGCAGATTGAGACGGAATGCGCCAAACGGGGATTTAAGCGACAGCCGTATTGGGATTCGCGCCGGCAGAAAGAGCTGCAACCGTATCTGAATTTCCTGGAACAGTTGCCGGCGCTGCTGGCCGACCTAGAACGACGGGAGAAGGATGGTGTCCGCGTTTCCGTTATCACCACGGGCGTGACCAACATCACCGACCAGACTAAGCGGGTCGCGGCACTGGTGCGCGATTTGGATCTGGTTCAGGCGCATCAATGGGGCCAGCCGGGATGGGTCAATCTACCAGAAGATCCCGTCGTATCCGCCTTGATCGCGGAAGGCGACGCGGCCGCTGATCCGTTGTTGGAGTGCCTGGAACAGGACAAACGGCTGACGCGCTCGGTTGGCTTCGGCCGGGATTTTCACCGTGGTCGCACCGTGATCCCCGTCAGCAGTGCGGCCGACGTTGCGTTGAAATCCATCCTGCAAGCCGGATTCGCCAACGCATCGGAAATGCGCGCCTACTGGAGCAAATACAAGAACCTGAAATTGGAAGATCGCTGGTATGCCATCCTCAATGACGACAACGCGCGGAGCCGGTGGCAGGAAGCGGCGGCGAACCTCGTTCAGCCGGTCAACATCACGCGTTTTCCGGGCGGTTTCAGCTCGGAAAAACCCGTGCCCACGAATACACCGGTGACTTTGCGCGGTGAATCGCTGCGCGCGAAAACTCATCCGTCGGTCACGGAACTGCTGACCCGGCACGCCCTGGAAAGTCCGACCAACAATGTCGGCGCCTACGACTTGTCTTCGTGCTGCCAAATGGCTGAATACCTCGCCCGGTGGGATATTCAGGCGGCCTTGCCGGTCGCGAAGACCTTGTCCAAACGAGCGAGCACGGTGATGAAATACTCCGGCCAACAGCTCGGGAAATTTGTGACCCAGCTTTCACTGGCCCGCGCCCGCGCGGGAGACCCGACGGCCTTCGACGAGTATGCGGAATGGATTTTGACCACCACGCCCGGACAATTTGAGCAGTCACATTTGGAATGCCTTGAGCCGTTAAGGAAATTCCCGACGAATGCCATGCTTCAAGCCGCTGCGGAAAAGCTTTTCAGCCGGACCAACTCGGCCTGGGGCCGTTTGCCATGGAAGAATAACTTCGGACGCGGCACGATTGAATCCGAGCTCGTCGGTGTGCCGGCCTACCGGGTGCTGCTCTGCCGTGAGCTGGAAAGGACCAATTTCTGCGGAACGATCACGTTGGAGCGCCCCGGTTACGTCCGATACAACGTTGTTGATTTAAATCAGTCTGGAAGTTTCGGCATCACGCTGCCGGAGGATTCAACGGCGGCCAATGGTGCGACAGCGGAGATTCGGTGGTGCGATTGGATTGCCATTGCGTTGGCCAATAGTAAATCCATTTCGCCCTTCAATCCCTTTACGGCCGCAACCAACCGGGACTCTGCCATTCGACAGGCAATTTTGCGATTAGGCGCGACCTCCACCAACCACTATTAGTGATCGGTTACACCTTTTCCTTATCACCACGTTCCCTCTTTTGTTTTTCTTCCCGCAAAATTTACGCGGTGTGCCTTGCCATTTGTGCTTGCAAAGAAATCAGTGAAGGCGCACACCGTTCGTAACAAAAGCATGGATGAAAAAATGGCGCGCATTCCTCCTCCCGATTCTGATCCTAGCCCTGATCGGAATCAGCCTGGTGCTGATATTTGACGAACCTCAATATCAAGGCCGGCCGCTGACTTTTTGGTTACAGCAGGCTTACAGCATCCCGCTGGACAATCCAAAAAACTGACGGAAGCGCAGAATGCCATTAGCGCGATTGGCGCCCCGAAAGCCTTGCCGATATTATTAAAATTGGTCGCGGCAAAGGCAGACCCCGCCAGCACGTGGATCATCGGGCAGAGCGAAAAATTGAAGCTCGAATTCCTGCGCTGGCATTCAGCGGAAGATTTTCAGCAACTGGGAATCGCGGGATTTGAAGTGCTGGGAACCAACGCCGCACCAGCGATTGGAGTATTGTCAAAACTTTTGGACGATCCTGATCAAGCCTTCACTGCGTTTAGGTGCCTCGACTTCATCGGCAAACCCGCAGAAGAAGCGCTATGCCGATGCCTTACCAACCAGAATGCGACCGTTCGACAAATGACCATTCAGACCATGTCATCCATCACGGAGGACGTCGAACTTTACATCAACCGCATCAAGGGTGTCGGAAGAAAAACTCGCGGTGGAACTGGAAAAGACAAAGGTCCAGATGGACATCAATTACCGCGAAGGCGTCGTGGCCGACAAGCAGATCATCGCTGATGCGCGGTTGCAGTTTGGCAGTGTCGTGAAGAGCCTGCCAGAAGCGGATCAAAAAGAGCTGGTTCAGCTCATTATCCGTGAGGTTTCTGTTAAACACTTCGACCCAGAAACTGACCCGACCCGCCAAGGAAAACGGCGTGTTTAAAACGAAAATCCGAACTAAATGGTATTTGGTTAACATTTCACTATTCGCAAGCGACTTATTTCCAGCAGGTTTTCAAAGTGGGGAAATAAGTTCGGATTTGAAGCGAATTGGCTCCAGAGGAAGGACTCGAACCTTCAACCACACGATTAACAGTCGCGTGCTCTACCATTGAGCTACTCTGGAACGCAAACGGACGCGTAATCTACAAACCGTTTCGCGACTCGTCAAACCGATTCATCATCAAATCTGGCAGTGCGGACAATAAAACGTGCTCCGCGCTGCTTGGACAATACGTTTGATTGGAAATCCGCAGCGATTACAAGGCGTTCCCGCACGGTCATAAACACGCAACCGTTCCTCATAAAAATCCGGCGTGCCGGGCCCACGGCCAAAATAAAAAAGTCCGTCCGATTTGCCGCCGGTAAAATTCAACGGCACCGTGCTGCCGCCGGCAATCGCCCCGGCGAGAACTCCCCGGATCCCTCGCCAAAGTTTTTTGATTTGTGCGGACGTCAATCGGTTTGCCGACAGCCTGGGTGAAATGCGGGCGCGGAACAACGCTTCGCTCGCGTAAATGTTTCCCACGCCCGCCACGAGCGATTGATCCAATAATTTAGTTTTGATGGCCTGCCGCGAACGCTTCAACGCCTGGGCAAATGTCGCCGGCTGAAAATCATCACTCAAAGGTTCCGGCCCCAGTTTTGCCACCACCGAAACATCCAGCGTCATCCGCCCGAAATACCGCGTGTCCTCGTAAATAAAATTCTGCCGGCCCAGTTCAAAAACCACCGCCGCGTGTTTTGGCAGCGGCTCATTTTTCTGCGCCACAAACATCCGCCCCGTCATGCCCAGATGGCCGAGCAACGTCACGGGTTTGCCGGAAGTTTTGGAGCGCAGCTCGAACAGAAGATATTTTCCGCGACGCGCCAGGCCGGTGAATTTCGCGCCGAGCAAGGCGTCTTTGAATTTCGGCAGCGGAGTCGGCTTCAAAATTTTTGCCCGGCGCACATCCACGCCGCGAATGGTTTTGCCGCACAGCAGCGGCTGTAGATGGCGGGCGAGGATTTCAACTTCAGGCAATTCGGGCATGATTGATTTCGGGAAAAACTGGCGCGTTCATTCACTCCGCGGCGCAACATGGCTTAACAGCGCGACCACCTCGTCATCGGTTGTCTGGGCAAAATTTTCATAATATTGGCCCACCGCCGCAAAATAGGGATCCACCACCAGCGCCACGACATCATCCGCCGCACGTTCCAATTTTTCAAACGCGCTCGTTGAGGCGACCGGCGCGGCAACGATGATGCGCCGCGCATTTTGCTGTCTGGCGGAAAGCACGGCGGCCTCGGCTGTCGCACCTGTCGCCAGACCATCATCCACCAGCAGCACCGTTTTGCTCTTCAGCGATGGCGCAGCAAAATGACGAAACCGCGAACGGTATTCGCGAAGACGCGCAGTTTCTTCCCCAATCACTTTGTCCAATTGAGAACGCGCCACGGGAATTCCTGACAAAGGTAGTTCGTCGAGAATCAAGACATCCGGTTCGGCCAGCGCGCCCACGGCAAATTCGCGATGGAATGGGTGTCCAATCTTCCGGACGACCAAAACGTCGAGCGGCAATTCCAATTCCCGCGCAACTTCCGCCGCAACCACAACCCCGCCGCGCGGCAAACCCAGGACAATTTCAGCAGAAACGCCGCGTTTCCGCAGCAATTGACCAAGCCGTCGTCCGGCGTCCTGACGCGAAGCGAACTTCATAAGGAAAATTCGCCCCTTTTTAAGGATAATTCAACTGACGAGCGTGCCGACTTTTTCCCCCATGACAACGCGACGGAGATTATGCTGCTTGCCGAAATCAAAAACGATGATCGGCATCTTGTTGTCCATGCACAGCGAAAACGCCGTCGAATCCATCACCTTGAGCTGGCGTTGCAGCGCGTTGAGATAGGTGATTTGCGCGAAGCGTTTCGCCTTCGGATTTTTCTTGGGGTCGCTGTCGTAAATGCCGTCCACCTTGGTCGCCTTCAAGATCACTTCCGCGCCGATTTCGTTGGCGCGCAACGCCGCCGCTGTGTCCGTGGAAAAATACGGATTACCCGTGCCGCCGCCGAAAATCACCACCCTGCCCTTTTCCAGATGCCGCATGGCGCGACGCCGGATAAACGACTCGGCGACTTCCGCCATGGCAATCGCGCTCTGCACACGCGTGGGCGAGCCAAGTTTTTCCAGCGCGTCCTGCAACGCCAGCGCGTTGATGACCGTCGCGAGCATTCCCATGTAATCGCCCGTGGCGCGTTCGATGCCGCGCTCGCTGCCGCTCAAGCCGCGAAAGATATTTCCGCCGCCGACGACCACGACCACCTGCACGCCAAGCTGGCTGACCTCGCGGATCTGCGCGGCCATGTGCTGCACCGCCTCGGGTGAAATGCCGACGCCATGCGCGTCGCCGAGCGATTCGCCGCTCAACTTGAGCAGGACACGCGAAAATTTCGGTTTCTTGGCAGTCGTCATAAGAGTTGAAGCGGGCGCAGCATCGCAAACATTTAACAGCCGCGCGCCGAATCGTCAAATCAAAGACGCGCTTGCAGTTTGCTGAAACGAAGCGTAAATTTTGCCACATGAAAGTCACCGATAAAGGTCAAGTCACAATTCCGCCGAAGTTACGCAAACGGCACGGGCTGCTGCCGCACCGTGAAATTGAATTTGTGGATCAACCGGACGGTGTGCTCGTGGTCAAAGCCGCAAAACTCACGCGCGGCAGCCGGGTTCTTGCGACATTGCTGCGCGGCGGAAAAATCAAAGGCCACACTGATGAATGGCTGCGCTTGACGCGAGGAACGGCATGATTCTGGTGGACACCAGTGTTATCGCGGACATTCTCACGAAAGACCCGGGTTGGTTTGAATGGTCAAGTGGACAAATTGAACGGTGGGCCAATCAAGGAGCAGTTTGTTACGACGCCATCATCTTCGCGGAACTCTCTGTAAAATTCGACACACAAAAGGAACTTGAGCACCGGCTGTCGGTCTTCACCTGTCTGCCGTTGCCGTTGAACGCGGCGTTTCAAGCGGGCAAGGCATTTGAAAAATACCGGCGCGCAGGCGGTCGGAAAGCGCGACCCTTGCCGGACTTTTTCATCGGCGCGCACGCTTACGTCGCACATCTGCCGCTGCTCACCCGCGACCCGCGCCGCGTCCGCACTTTTTTCCCATCAGTGCGGCTGGTCACGCCGTAAATCGCCGCGCACCGAATCGTCAAATCAAAGCGTCTCGACAAATTGAAAGTGAGCATCTAGCGTTTCAGCCATGCTTGCTTCAATACAAAAAAATTACGCCATCATAAATAAAGCTGCTGGTGAGTTTCTGGGAAAATTAACAGGAACAAACATTGCAAAAGACATCGCTTTGTCTGCTGAAATGGGCGGACTCATGTTACTTCGAGCATCGAAAGTTGATCTTTCAAAATATCAGGGCGGCATTGTTCTTCTCGGAGCAATTGCAGATGACATTTATACACAAATTGATCGTTTTATAATCGGATGGGCTACAACAAACGGTCTTGATACAACAGAAATCAGCAAAGAAGAATTTTCCAATTCGCTAAAAGAATACAGCGATTATTTCCCGGAACTTACAAAGTATGAAAATGGGTTTTATGAAATCTGCCGAGCTAAGGAGACGCTGATTAAAGCGTAGTTTTCAAATTCCAGTGTTTGCGGATGGAAGATACTCCTCGAGCGGCGAAGATTTGTGTCCGGCGGCTTGGGTTGGCGAGGCGGTTCTGGGTTGGTGGCGGGG
>JAQTQB010000008.1 GCA_028712475.1 Verrucomicrobiales bacterium | reverse complement strand
TTCCGCCACGGAGCAGTTTAGAACACCAGCGTCTGGATCGAATGTGCCGGGCTGGTGGTTTTGGCGGCCTGGCCGTCGCACCACAGGAAAAACGGCTGTTCCTTGTCCGTGTTGTTCATCACCACCACCACGATGCTCCCGTCTTTGTTTTGGAACGCGGTGCTCACCAGGCTGTCCGTCATGGAAGAACTGGCGACGCGTTTCGCGCCGGGCCGGATGAACTTGGAAAAATGGCCGATGTAATAATAGGAGTTCATGTAATGCAACTGGCCGGTGTGCGTGTCGCCGTGAACGGGCGCGTAGCAAAAATTGTTCACATGATTCGGCCCGCCGGTCTCGTCCAGCAGGATGTTCCAATCCGTCCAGCCCACCGCGCCGTTGTTGAAATCGTTGATCATGCTCCAGCCATAACTTTCGCCCCAGTGCCAGTCGTTGATCTTCGCAAAATCCCACGGGTAATTGCAGGCTTCGGTGACCAGGAGATTGATTTTGGGATAAGCGTCCTGGACGAGTTTCAAATTGTTGAACTGATCGCCGGAATACCAGTGATAGCCGACGCCCCAGACGTATTTGGCCGCCTGCGGATCATCCAGGATTGTGCTGGCCCGATGAAAGATCAGGTCGCGGTTGTGATCCCAAATGATGAGCTTCTTGTCCTGCAATCCGGCCTTCGCCAGCGTCGGGCCGAGGTTGTTCGTGATGAAATCCCGCTCCTCATCGGCAGTGTAAATGCAGGATTCCCAGGTTTGCCTGGCCATCGGCTCGTTTTGAACCGTCAATCCCCAGATCGGGATTCCCTTTCGTTCGTAGGCCTTGATGAATTTTACAAAATAATTTGCCCAACTGTCGGCGAACTCCAGCTTGAGCTTGCCGCCTTGAAGCATGTTGGTGCTGGTTTTCATCCACGCTGGCGGACTCCACGGACTGACGAAGATCGGGAGATTTCCGCCCGCCGCCGCGCGGGCTTCCTTGATGAACGGGATGCGAAATTTCTCGTCGTGTGAAATGTCGAAACTCTTGAGTTCCTTGTCGCCGTCTGTCACATAGGTGTAGCTCTCGCTGGAGAAATCACAGCTGTGAATGTGCGTGCGTGCCAGCGTGTAGCCGATGCCTTCCTTCGGATCAAAATAAGCCTTCAGAAATTCCTGCTGCTTCTCCTTCGGCAGCTTATAAAACGTCTCCGCCGAGGCATCGGTCAATGCGGCGCCGATGCCCAGAAACGTCTGGAACTTCTTGGACGGATACACGAACACGGTTTTTTCCCGTTCGCCGGGCTGGGTCTTGGGCTCGAACTTCAACACGCCCGCTTTTGCGAGCCGCTGGTTCGTGTCCTTGGCGGTCAGATAGACCGTGACCTCGCGCCCTGAAACGTCAGCGGCGAAGGTGTTGAGCGCGCACAAAAGCGCTGCGAGGAGAAATGATTTGTTCATGGCGACATGTGATATGGGATTTCTCTGTTTTGGTCAACTCCTGCTGAATCCAGCAGCAACGGATGCACGTCCAATCCGTCTGGCAATTACTTCGCAGTTGCTGCCGGAAACCGCCATCCCTCTTTTGAGGGATGGCGGTTTCCAAACAGAGGCCTAAAATGCAGCGGATTGGGCGGCGCAACAGGCCGCACAACAATCATCCATCCATCAGACAATGAAAGCGCAGACTCAAATCGCACGCCGCGCGGCAAACTGTCGCGCGACCGGCATGAAGATACTTGCACGTTTGCGTCTTTGCCCGGTGCTGTGGCTGATCGTGTTTGCTTTGCATGAAGCCTCGGGACAGGTGGTCCGGCCCATTCCAGTTCCTGGACGGATCGAGGCGGAAAACTACGACACCAATGGCCCGGGCGTTTCCTACTATGACAACACGTCCGGCAACTCTGGCGGCGCTTATCGCAGCGATGACGTGGATATTGAAGTCACGTCCGACACGGGCGGCGGTTACAACGTCGGTTACATCGCTTCGGGCGAGTGGTTGAACTACACGGTCAACGTGCAGACCACCGCTGTTTATCAGGTCGCCTTTCGCGTCGCCTCGGCCAACGGGACGGGCAACATCCAGGTCGTGCTGGATGGAATTCCGCTTTGCTCGGCGACCACACCCTTCACCGGCGGCTGGCAGACGTGGCAGACCGTCACCATCAGCAATCTCGTAATGACCACCGGCCAGCATTTGCTGCGCTTGGATTTCGCCGTGGGCGGGCAGAATCTGAATTATCTTCAAGTCACCAAGCAGCGCGATTTGACGGGCGGTTTTTTGCGCGTCTCTGGAAAACAAATCGTGGATGCGCAGGGGCAGAACGTGATCCTGCGCGGCATGGGTTTGGGCAACTGGATGCTGCAAGAGCCTTATATGATGGACGTGTCCGGCATCGCAAACACCCAGCAGCAGCTCAAGAACAAGATCGCGGAACTCGTCGGCACGAACAACATGCAGGCGTTCTATGCGTCGTGGCTCACGAATTCCCTGCGCGAGGCGGACGTGGCTGCGCTTGCGGCGGCGGGCTTCAATTCCATCCGGCTGCCGATGCACTACAACCTGTTCACTTTGCCGATTGAACAGGAACCCGTGCCCGGCCAGAACACCTGGCTGACGGACGGTTTCAAACTCGTGGACGACCTGCTCGGTTGGTGTGAAACGAATCACATTTATCTGATTCTCGACATGCACGCTTGTCCGGGTGGTGAGGGCCACGACCAGTCGATCTCTGATTACAATCCGCCAGCGCCGTCCTTATGGGAGAATTCAACCAATCGCACCAAGCTCGTCGCCCTCTGGCGCGAACTGGCAACACACTATGCGAATAACGCATGGATTGGTGGTTACGATCTAATCAACGAGCCGAACTGGACCTTCGAGGACAACGCCAACATCAGCGGCTGCGGTGATCAGACCAACATCCCGCTGCGCCAGATGCTAGGGGACATCACCGCCGCCATCCGGCAGGTGGACACGAACCACATCATTTTTCTTGAAGGCAATTGCTGGGCCGGAAATTACAACGGCATCCTGCCGCCGTGGGATGACAACCTCGTGATCAGCTTTCACAAATACTGGGATCAGCCGACTGCCGCCTCCTTGCAACCGTGGGTGGACAAACGCAACCAATGGAACATGCCCGTGTGGCTGGGCGAATCCGGCGAGAACTCGAACGAGTGGTTTCGCGACGTCATCCGCGCCGCCGAGCAGGCCAACATCGGCTGGTCATGGTGGCCGTGGAAAAAGATAGGCACGCTGGCCGGCCCGACCATCATCCAAAAACCCGCCGGTTATCAGGCCATCCTCAACTATTGGAACAGCACCGGCCCGCGCCCCTCTACGAACGACGCGTTCAATGCGCTGCTCGCGCTGGCGCAAGCCGCCCGCTACGAAAACTGCGTCGTGCGTCCCGATGTCATTGATGCCCTGATGCGCCCCAACACCGCAGGCGTGACGCTGCCGTTCAAGAATCATTCCGTGCCCGGAGTCATCTTTGCCGCCGATTATGACATGGGCCGGCCCGGAGAAGCGTATCTCGACCAGACCACCAACAGCCCATACAACAGTGGCTCGTCTTATCGCAACGACTCGGTGGACATCGAAGTTTGCAGCGATTCAGCGCCGACGCTGGGCTACGACGTCGGCTGGCTCGATCCCGGTGATTGGATGAAATACACCGTGCCGATCGCGGCGGGACCGTTTTCCATCTCGCCTCGCGTCGCCGCCAATGCCGCAGGCGGAAGTTTTTATGTGGAGGTGGGTGGGAGCAATGTCACCGGCCTGATCAATGTCCCGGCCACCGGCGGCTGGCAATCGTGGATCACGCTGTCACCGCGCATTTTCACCAATGCGTCTCCCGCGAATTCATTCCGCGTGTTGATTGTCACCGGCGGTTTCAATTTGCACTGGCTGCAATTCACCAGCCTCCTGCCAGCGGCTCCGGCGGGATTGGCGGCCACGGCCAGCAGCGCCCAGGTTGCGTTGAATTGGAGCGGCGTTTCCGGGGCGATCAGTTACAACATTAAACGCGCCGCCACCAGCGGCGGGAATTACACCACGATTGCCACGGGCGTTTCCGGCACGAATTACACCGACACGGCCATCACCAACGGCACGACAGTTTACTACATTGTCACGGCCATCAACACCTACGGTGAAAGCGCCCCCTCCAACGAGGCCAGCGTGGTTGTGCCGTTCCCCCGGCTTTCGGCCAGCGCGTCATTTCCCAATGTGCGGTTGTCCTGGTCCAACCCGGCGAGCATCCTGATGCTGCGCAGCACGACAAGTCTGGTGCCGCCCGTGGCGTGGATGCCGGTCACCAACGCGCCAAGCTTCCAGAACGGCGTCTGGCAGATTTACTGGTATCCGGATGACGCGGTTCGTTTTTTCAGGCTGTCGGAGTGAACTGAAGCTGCTTTCGAAAGACACTTTCGGAGGGGCAGGGCGCATGAGTCAGGAAATTACTTTTGGGAATCCCGCTGCTGCCTCTGGTTCCGGTAAGCGGAAGTCTGGCGCAGATAATCTCTCGCAGCGGCGTTAGTTGGATCCAAGCCCAACGCCTGTTCAAATTGCTGGATAGCTTCATCCAGCCGGTTTTGGCGCACCAGCAACACGCCTAGATTCAAACGGCTGGCGACATGGCGCGGGTTGATTTTGAACACTTCGGAGTATTCGCGCATGGCCTCCTCCGGCTCGTTGACGGCGACCAGTTCGCCCGCCAGCCCCAAATGCGCCTGCCAGAAATCCGGACTCATTTGGATGGCCTTCCGATATTGTTTAATCGCCTCGTCATGACGGTTGAGTTTGCCCAGCATCTGGGCGGCATAACATACATAAGAAGGTTCATGCGGATAAAAACGGGACGCACGCCCCATGGACTCCAGCGCCTGGGCGTATTTCTTTTGGGCGGCCAGGACGTTGCCGAGTTCGAACCAGGCGTCCGGCATGAAGGGACGCAATCTCGCGGCCTCTTCGAGGAACACCTGGCCTTCCTCCGGCCGGCCCTGTTCGCCCAGCACCCGGCCCAATTGCAGGCACGCATAAAAGTCCTCTGGGATCAATTCCCACAGCCGCCGGTAGGCCGCAATCGCCCCCTGCGGGTCATGAATCGCCTCCAGAAAATTCGCCAGTCCCTCGTAAAGATTCGCGTCCTCCGGCGCGCTCTTCAATGCGGCGGCGTATTCCTTCCGCACCCGCTCCACCGAGCCGGGTTCTGCCTCCAGTTCGCGCAGCTTTAATTCGTCAGCCTGCACTTTCGCCAGCCGTGCCTCATTGTTGAACTGCGTGCTCAACGGCGGAGTTCCCATCCGCCGCATCACCGATTGCAGCACAAACTGCCGGTTCCAGATGGACAGGCCCAGCGCGCGGTCGCACGCCTCCTGCGTCATCCAGTTGCCGGCGGCCGGCACATTTCCCGCCGCCAGCATCTGTCCGATCTGGTCCGCCCAGAGCCTGCCCAGCCGGAAATTCCCGTCGAAGTTGAAATGCACATGCTCAAACAGAATTTCATCCCCGGCAATCCCCGCAGCACAGCTCTGCGCCAAGACCTGCTCGGCATCGCAGAATACCAGGCCCTCGCCCGCCTGCTCTTTCGCCACCTGCCGGATGGCGGCGTTGAGCCGTGTGTCGGTGCGGAAGGGCAGAGCGTCCGTGTCGCACGCCAGTTGAAACTGTTCCCGGGCGGCGGCATTGGTGAGCGCCAGTTCGCACTGCCCCAGCCGGAAATGCGCCCCGGCATATTGCGGATCGAGTTTGATGGCCTGTTCAAAGATCCCCGCCGCGCCGGCGTCATTGCCATGATCTTGCAATTCTTTTCCCCCGGCAAACAGCCGGTCAAATTGCTGACGGTCGGCGGCAGGCAGATTGCTGTTGGCCAGCGAGGCGAACGGCGGACAGTCCTTGAGGTTCACCGACACCGTGTTCAAGATCACTTTCGCGCCCGAATCAATTCCAGCCCCGACGATGTCCCGCAGATTCGCCGTGAAATTCCGGCAGGCCGTGTCTTTGCGCGGGTCGTCGGGGGCAATGATGTTGCCCAGAAACATTTCCATCCCGGCCCACGAGGTGTTCTTCGATTTGCCGCCCAGTTTGCGCAATCCGGCGACGAGCAGTTGACCGAGGCGCGTTTTCTGGATCGCCAGATTAAATTTGACCGCCGCCCGGGGCACTGCCTGCGCACCAAACACGGTCACCGCCCCATACGGCCCGACCATCTCGTTGTTCCCCATGTAAACGATCCAGTAATCCCCACCCGCCCGCTCACAGTCGCGGGCGATCGGCAGGATGACATGCGAGTCAATGGCCGTGATCCCCAGGTTGATCACCTCAAACTTCTTCCCGGGATACCGCTCGCGCAGCAGCACCTCCATGTAACGGCTCGCGGCATACGCCGGCTGCGGATCACCCATCGCAGCGGATTCGCCAAAGACGAAAATACGAATCGTGTCCGGCGGCTTCACCACGGGAAAGATGAACGGATCAGGCCAGCGCGCCAGCGGCGCGGGGAAAAATCGCAGGCTGAAGTCGTTGTTGTTGATGTAATACTCCTTTCCGCCCACTTGGACTTTTTTGAAGAACCCGGTGTCGTAGCCATAACCGGCCACCCGCAGGCCGAGTTCCAATCCGCCCAGCAGCAGCAGCGGCAGCACGACTGCGGCGAAAAATCGGAACAGCCATTTGCGCCCGGCTGGCAACGGAACCGTCGGCTCCGCCTTGCCGTCGGTTTTCAGCTTTTTAGAATGATGTTTCACAGCGGTGGCTCAAAAGAGACGATCCAGTTTCAACCAGCCTTCGACAAAATACGCCAACCAATCTTCTGCTGCGGCTGCGACATACGTTCGATCACCAAACCGTCTGGAGACAGATAATCCATGAGCAGCTTTATGGTTTGGTTGCATGTGGCGCTGGCTGCCCTGCTTCTGCGGCTGACAACGACGCTTTCACTTGCGCGAGGTAGTCCGAAGCCCGTGTGTTTCCCGGATCCAAGCGCAGGGTTTCCTCAAACTGACGCTGTGCCCCGTGAAGGTCATCCAGCTTGGTCAACGCCAGACCGAGGTTCAGATGCGAAATGGGGAAAGCTGGATTTAGCCGGATGGCGGCCTCGGATTCCGTTTTGGCCTCTGCGAAATTGCCGTCCTGCCCCAACAAACCCCCCAGTTCAAAATGCGCCTGCCAGCTGCCCGGATCCAACCGCACCGCCTGACGGTAGTGTTCGATGGCTTCCGCCCGCCGTCCCGTCATCGCCCGGGCGAGTCCGGCGCAAAACCAATAGTGCGAATTCTTCGGGTTAAATCGTAAAGCTTGATCGAATGCGGTGATCGCCAGGTCATAATTGCTGGTCGCGGCCTGCACCGAACCCAGATCAAACCAGCCGGGGGCAAAACTTGGTTGCATGGCCACGGTTTTTGCCAGGAACTGTTTCGCCCGGTCAAACTGGCGCTGGTCTGCCGACAGACGACCCAACTGGTAATAGGGCGCATATGCCTGCGGGAAACGCTCTCTCAACTGCTGCCATTGCTCTATGGCTGCACTGGTTTGCCCGATGTCCGTGAGGAACTCCGCGTAATCCGCCCGAATGGAATAATCATCCGGCGAGAGGCGCAACGCTTCAACATAAACGCCCCGCGCTTCGTTCTGGCCGGCGGCCGATTGCATGCGAGTTTTCAATTGCGCGACTTGATTCAATGCCTCGCTCAAAAGCGGCCCATTATTGGACTGGGAGTTCAGCGGCGGTCGCTGCCTGCGCGAGGCCAGTTCGGTGTTCACATTGTAACGGTCCCAGTCCGTCAGCCCCAAAAGCTGATCACATTTAGCTTGCGAGGCCCATTCCCCTTTCGCACTCCTGCGGAGGGAATCTGGCAGGAGTTTTTCCACCTCGCCCGCCCAGGCGCGTGCGAGCCGGTAATTGCCGTCAAAGTTAAAATGCACATGCTCATAAAATGTTTCCTGACCACAGATGCCGGTCGGCGTGTTCGTCTGCAAAACGCCGACGGCGTCAATAAGGTCAAGGCCGGGACCGGCCAATCGGCGGCCCACATCACGGATAATGCCGTTGATCTGCGAAGTGGCGCGGAACGGCAGCGCGTCATCGTCACACGCCTGCTGAAAATGAACAGCAGCGGCAGGGCCGTTGGTCAATTTCAACAATGCAGTGCCCCATTGAAATTGCACATCAGCCAGATGAGAATCGCACTTTGCTGCCTGTTCAAAATCCATTGCTGCCTTGGCAGAGTTGCCGTGTTGCTGCGCCGCCAAACCCGCCTGATAATTGGTGTCGCACGCGGCACGGTCGGCGGGCGAAACGCCGGCCGCATGGAGCGAAGCAAAGGGCGGACTGTCCCTCAAATTTACAGCCACGGTGTTGAGCAGAACCTTTGCCCCGGAATCCAGTCCCGCCTGGACAATGTCCGTCAGGTTCCGGTCAAAATTTTTAAAAACCGCCGCGCGCGCCGGCGATTCCGGAGCAACCTGGCTGCCGAGAAACATTTCCATCCCGGCCCAGGATTCCGCCGGGGAGGCACCCTGTAATTTACTGCTCAAATTCAGCACCATCTGCCCCACGCGCAGCCGTTGAGCGGCGAGATACAAGCGGATCATCGGGAGAGGCGGTGCTTTGGGTCCGAAAACGGTGGCGGCTCCAAACGGCCCGACCATCTCGTTGTTGCCAATATAAAGAATCCAGAGATCGCCCCCGCGCCCGGCGCAGTCGCGGGCGATGGGCAGGATCGCGTGCGAGTTGATTGCCGTCATCGCCGTGTTCACCACCTCAAAAGTCACCTGCGGAAACCGCTCGCGCAGCAGGACGTCCAGATAGCGTCCGGCTCCAAATTCCGGCTCGGGATCACCCATGGCCGCTGATTCGCCCAGAATGAAAATCCGGTAAACGCCGGCCGGTTTTTTGGCAGGCATCCGCAATGTCAGCGGCGTGCGCGCCATCTCCCGCGGGAAAAAGCGGAAACCGAAGGCGTCGTTTTCGATCAGGAACGCCTGGCCGCCGATTTGCATGGGCTTGAAGAAATCGGTCAGGTAGCCATAGCCGCCCAGTCGCAAAGCCAGCTCCAAAACCGCCACCGCCAGAACCGGAAGCAGTGCCGCCATCGTGCGGAACAGCCATTTTCCCGCGCGCGACGGCACTGCCTCTGCGGCACGTTCCAATCCGCATTTGATTTTTTTACGGGATTGCGGCTTCGGGTTGGATCGCGGTCGTTTCAATGGTTGAATTTTAACATGTAGCAATACCCCGGCAACTCTCAAACCCGGTGACGAGCCTTTATTGCTGTGGATTCATCCAGCGGGAGTTAAACGACGGAAGCGAGGAGACGCATCGGCTGACCCTTGAAATTAAGGCTCGCCACCCGGTTGGTGACGAGCCTTCATCTGTCCGCTCACAAACGTCTGGTTTCAGGCGGTCGTCGAGCAATTCATAACCCGGTGAATCCGGAACACAACCATCACGGAAAACTGCTACGGCCGAGGGCGTGCTGACACAGCCAATTCGAATCGCCTTGAGCGGCGGCATCACCCCCCACACTCATATTGTTTATGGGGGTGGCTTGAATCGGCACCTTGAGCTTCGCGGAATTCCACTTGTGTATTTCCGAGTGTCCGTCGGCAAAGGAAAAACCGGCGGCACCACTGTGATAACTGGCAGGGACATCAATGATGGTGTTGGGGGCATCAGCGCTGGTGAAGAACGTGCCGTCGTTGATGCTGTCTTCGCGCTCATCCAGAAACACAAAGGCCATGGTGGGCGACGGGATGCTGGAAATCTTTTTGTAGGTTTGATAAGCGCTTTGGGAACCATCATTCCTGGATTGCGCGGGATTCCCCATGAAATTATTCATCGAAATGCTGCGAACTCGATCCAACTTTTTGCCGTAAATCAAGGCGGTGGAGTGGTCTGACGGACATTTGAAGGCGGCGGGGGTTCTAATATAGGAACCCAGAAAAGCACCATTGGGATATTTGACATGGTCAATCAGCATGTCTGTATCTGTATTTTCCGTGCTGGCCGTATTCAGGGTGAGCCAGCCGGCAACCCAACAGGCTTTATCGGGTTGTGGAGTGGGCTGCGTGGCGGGACCGCCAGAGTTGCCCTGGCCATAATTGGGGGCTGTCGCGCCGTCATTGTCATCCCCATACATGATCCACGCCAGCGCCATTTGCCGGGTGTTGTTCATGCAATAGGTGGCTTGGGCTCGTGCCTTGGCCTTGGAAAGCGCGGGCAACAGCATCGCCGCCAGAATCGCGATGATTGCAATCACCACCAGCAATTCGATCAGGGTGAACCCAAATCGGTGCTGAATTCGACGGCTGTTTGTTGCCAAGACGGTTGAGTTTTTCATTAGGACATTCATGCTATTTGAATTTCTGGCTGCCATTGTTAAGTTGTTCGCTCAATTTTTACTGAAGTCAAATCTGCTGTTGTTCAATCCGCCGACCATCATCGTCTCCGTCGGCCGGAAATTTATTTTTCAATTCATCAGGGAGCGGCTGATTTTTAAGTCCGGCCGGTCCCAAGGCGACAAGCGCCGCCCTGGGACCTGCACCGGATGATAATTACGGTGATGTCACCTTGTAGAACCGCGAACCAGTCCCGGTCGTGTTGGTCACAGATACCACCGAGCCGTTACCGGTGACGGATTGGAGCACCGACCACGGGCCGGTGACGCTGCTCGCGGAGAAGACCCGATAGGGCGAAACCGCGACGGATGGGAAGGAAACGATTGTGTTAGTTCCCGAGGCTGCCGCCGAGATGCTGATGCTTTGAACCGGCACCAGCATGATGTAGTTCGCATTGCAATTGCCGGACGAGGTGACACGGAGCGTTTGGACGCCGCCCAGTGTGACGGGCACCGGGGTGCCGCCACTTTGCAGTGGGATCCAGTTCCACGTCTGCCAGCCGTTCGGGTTGCCGACGAAGTTGCCGAGTGCCTGCAAGGTCTGCGTGGTCGTGCCGACTCCGCTGGTGACCAAAGACAACGCCGTGCTCTGGCTGTAACCGGCAAACCGCGCATACACGTAGTATTTGCCGGCCGGATAATTACGGGTGAAGTTGGCCCATTGGCCGGAGTTGAAGTTGCCAACGTCGTAGTCGGCACCCGCCGTGAATCCCGGCAGCGGAGCGTCTGCAGTGATTTCCTGATGCAGTCCATCCGGCCCGCGGTAGGGTGAGTTAAGCGCCGAACCGAGGGCGTAGTCAACATTGGTGATGGCATTGTTGAAACCCGCGTAGGCATACGGGACCAAGCCATTGCCCGTAGTGTCATAATTTCCACCGTTGAAGTCCCAATCCATCATTTTGACATAGAAGTTGCCAGAATTTATGGTGTCGAAACTGACGGTCCGGGTGCCAACAGCCCCAACCGCATTGGTCACGTTGAGGACGACAGTATATTGGGTGTTGGAACGAAGCAGCGCGCAACTGGCCGTTGCCGTCGTGCCACCGGTAATGGTGGTGGCCGGATTGGTGGTCACATTCACACCATTCATGATGATCGAGATGCCGCTGGCGTTGATCGTCGTCGGGGAAGAGACCGTGAAACTGAAGGTGTTTCCTGTTGCAAACATCTGGCCGTTCGACGGCGAGATGCTGCTGAAGAACGGCTGACCGATCACGGCGGGCACCAGAAAGAAGAAGTTCTCGTTCAAGCCGCCGACCGGAGTAAGGGTCGCCCGCAGGGTTTGCACGCCACCAAAGCTGATTGGCAACAGGTTTTCGTTGTTGTCAAGCAACGGGGCATACTGCCAGACACCCCAGCCTTGGCCGGTGAAGGTGAAGATGCCCACATTATTGGCGACGGATCCACCGACAATTGTGTCGAGCGATACTTTCGTCAGTGTTCCGGCGTTGCCAGAGACACGGGCATAGACGTTGTAGGTTCCGGCAGGATAGTTCCGGGTGTAGTTGCCCCAGTCGCCACTGCCGATGTTGTCAATCTCCCAATCACGCGCGGCCGGATCAGAAACCTGGGCGTCGAGGTATTCCTGACGCGCATAGTCGCCCGTGACGAAGAGGCCGCGTGAGTCGTTCGTGCGGAAGCCATGCCCACCACTATACCCTGCCGCATAGTCAATACCCAAGGCACCTATCAATCCAAAATAGCTGTTCGCTTGCGCCGTGGACGTCGGGGTCGGGTTATTGTAATATAAGCCACCACCGCCAGAAACCGAGTTGGTGTAGTCATAATCCTCGTTTTCCACGACAATAGCCGGATGAATGGTATCGAATATCATGGATTGCGGCGGAGCAGAAAGGCCCAAGGTGTCCACCGCCGTAATGCTGGCGGTGTGGGACCAGGCATTGTCCGACACTCCGTTGTAGATCACCGTGATATCGGGGGAAGAGCCGGAGAACGAAATGCTTCCGTTGGGAACCGCCACGCCATCCACGGTCAGGTTGATGTCGCTGTTATTGATGGGCGTGCTGGTCGCCGAGGTGACATGGAAGCTGATGTAGTTGCTGGCGAATAGCATGTTACCCGGATAAATCTGGGTGATCAGCGGTGCCACCGGCCCGCCAGTCTGGTTCAAGTTGATATCATCCAGACCGAAGTCGCCACCGTCAAACGAAGCACTTTGCCAGTTGCCCCAAGAGAAGCGAACGGTGTGCGCTCCTGCCGGTGCCGTCAGCGTGCTGACAGTGCCGGTCACCGCACCAGACACCACATCGTTTTGGTTGGTGACGTAAAAATGAAACCAATTGATATTATTAGTGATGGACCAAGCGCCACCCACATAATTACTGTTGTAGTTGGGCGCTGAATACAGCGCGAGAACATTGCCGCCCGAATCCAAAAATGAAACGTAGGCATAGGAAAAGCGGTCGGGATGACCGTTGAACGCATTGGAAGTGGAACCCTGCCAAAAATCGCAGGTGAAAGTGGCCCCGACAGCGCAGGCGTTGTCTTGGTAAAATAAATTAGTCGTTACTTGGGATTGATACGCACCCCACTCCTTGAAAAAGTTGTTTCCGGAATGCGGGTTGTTATCGCCGGAGGCAGAATATGCCTGCATCCACCAACCGCCATTGCCGGGACTGCCCCATATCCAGTTGCCGGGTATGGTGGGTATGGTCCCGCTGCCGAAGTAGCCGTAGCTGCTGTTGGCCTCAAAGCCGGAATTCTGGATAACATTGGCAGCGTGAAGCGACTGGGCGGCCAAAGCGAGGCCGACGGCCATGACAGTTAACGCCAGCTTGACGCCCTTGACTTGTGTCAAGCAGCGCTGAAAGCGTTGTCGAACGATTTTAAGGAACTCGGTGTTATTGCTCATACTTTGGGTTCTTTCTTGGTTGGTCTTTGGTCTTTTTTGTTTTGTTTATTGCCTGCTATCTGCGGGGGAAATTTCATTAATAAACTGGCTTCCAGCGCAACGCTCCCGCCCCAAACTCAAACCCGCAGTCCAAGGGCAGAGCGTAAAGGTCATGGAAACCGGCGGGGCACACAGCGACCATTCGTATGGCCAATGTTTTCAAGAAAACATTCATAAAATTACGCGTCTGGTGAATGTTGTGATCATATCACCACTCATGTTTGCCGCCATCCCTCTTAAGAGGGGGGTGCGATTCAATACTTGTGGACTCGATGAAACATTGGGCTTAAATTTTGCATCTGCCGAATGCAAAGCATCTTGAATTTCACCCGCGTGCCGCGCCGTCTCGCCGTCGTGTTGGCGGGGCTTTTTGCGGGGTGGCTGTCCGAGCCGCTGGCACCGGGGCAATCCACCAATCTTGTCTTGACCAATGCCAGTGAGATTCTTGCGCTGCCGGCGGATCGCGCTTACGGAATCAATGTCCTGATCCGGGGTGTCGTGACGGCGGCGCAACCGGGCGCGGAATGGGGTGGACGTTTTTTTGTGCAGGACGCCACGTCGGGCGTGTTCGTGGAGAACATCGGCACGAATCAGCCGACGCCGGGAGATTTTGTTGAAATCGCCGGGATTAGCCATCCTGGTGGTTATGCCCCGATTATCACCCGGCCGCGCTGGCGCAAACTGGGGACCGCGCCTCTGCCCGAGGCCAAGCCCGTGCCGATTGAGCAGCTCATGTCCGGCATCGAAGACAGCCAGCGCGTGGAAATTTCCGGCATCGTGCGCGCGTTTCGGTCAAGGGGAGCGGTGATTGTTTTTGAAATCGCCTCCGGCGGCTACCGGCTGGATGTCAATGCTCCGCCTTCGGAGGGAGTAGATCCACAAACGCTCATCGGAGCCAAGGTGAGGATCCGCGGCACCGCCGCCACGTTCTACAGCGGACAACTTCGGCACCTGATCACGGTGTCCCTCCATGTGCCACGCGCGGAGGATTTCGTGGTTGAAAAGACCGAGCCGGGCGATCCGTTCAACGAACGGGTGATTCCTTTGGACAGTCTCGCGCAATATCGGAGAGGGCGCGAACCAGGCAGGCGCGTTCACGTCAAAGGCACCGTCACCTATCAACGTCTGGGCGAAGACTTGTTCCTCCAAGATGCGACTGGGGGGATGCAGGTGAAGTGTAGCATGTTGGAGCCGGTCACGCCGGGCGAGGTGGTCGAAGCCGTGGGATTTCCCAATTTCGAACAGTTTCTGCCGGTCTTGCAGGACGCCGTGTTTCGCAAGACCAAGGAGCCGCGCCAAGAGCCGTCCATCAAGGCGGTGACCATCCCGGAATTGCAGGGTGGTTTTCGCCACGCGGATCTGGTCACCATCCAGGGCCGGGTGCTCGACAACACAGAGCGGCGGGTCAGGCGTCCGGGCGGCGGTCTCACCGGGCAGCAAACCGTTTTAACCCTCCAAAATTCGAACTTCCTGTTCAGCGTCGAGGGGCCGGCCACCACAATTGGCGACGAAATATCGGCACCCATCGGCAGCCTCGTGGAAGTCAGCGGCGTCTGCCTCATGAAAATTGCGGAAGACGGCAAGCTCCAATCGCTCCTCGTTTTGCTCCCCAATTCAACCTGCCTGCGCATCCTGCAAGCGCCGGGCTGGTGGACGCCGCAGCGTCTGCTGCTGGGGCTGGCCGGCTCGTTCACCGTGCTGGTCGTGTCGTTAAGCTGGATCGTCATGGTCTCGCGGAGAAATACCGCGTTGAAAGTCTCAATCCGCGAAAAAGAACAGGCGCAGATTGGATTGCAGCATGCCCATGACCATTTAGAGGAACGCGTCAAGGAACGCACCGAGCAGTTGAAGCTGCAAATCACCGCGCGGCAGGAATCGGAATTGCAGTTCAAGGCCGTGCTTCACGAACGGACCCGCCTCGCGCAGGAGCTTCACGACACGCTGGAACAAACTCTCACTGGCATCGCGCTTCAGATGGACACGGCCTCGAAGTTTGCCCAGAGTGAAAAGGAACGGGCGAATCATCACCTCGAACTGGCGCGCAACCTTGTGACCCAGAGCCAGACGGAGGTGCGCTGTTCCGTCTGGGATTTGCGGTCGCGGTCGCTTGAACAAATTGACCTGGCCGGCCTGCTGCTTAAGATCAGCAAGCAGCTCACGGATGACACAAGCATAAAAGTGCAGGTCAACGCCGTGGGCCGGGTGCGTCCCCTGTCGGAGTTGATTGAGGAAAACCTGTTGCGCGTCGCCCAGGAGGCGTTGACCAACATCATCAAGCATTCCCGGGCCACGCAGGCATCCATCACCCTGGATTATGGACCGCAAAATGTGATTCTCACGATCAGGGACAACGGCGTCGGGTTTGTGGTTGATCAGCAAGCCGGCCCTCGTGAAGGACACTTCGGATTGCTTGGAGTGAGCGAACGAACGACCCGGCTGCGCGGCAAGGTTTCCGTCGTGAGCGAACCCGGAAAAGGAACCACAGTTCAAGTGATCATACCAATTGAAAACCTGATGGATTTGGGGCTGATCGAAAGCCAGTTGGGAGCCCAGCTATGAGCAACAGTTCAATCCGCATCCTGATTGCCGACGACCATTATGTGGTGCGCATGGGGCTGGCCGCGCTGGTGGAAACCGAGCCGGACTTGCAAGTCGTGGGCGAAGCCGCCGATGGCGTGCAGGCCGTGGAGATGTTCAAGAAACTTCAGCCGGATCTCATGTTGATGGATTTGCGGATGCCAAGGAGCGATGGCGTCACTGCAACGCGACAGATTCGCGAACAATTTCCCGACGCCCGCATCCTGATGCTGACGACGTATGACGGCGACGACGACATCCACAAGGCGTTGAGCGCCGGTGCCAGCGGCTACCTGCTGAAAAATTCCACGCGCGAAAGTCTGATCCCGGCGCTCCGGGCGGTGGCGGCCGGGCAACATTGGATTCCGCATGAGGTGGCGAGCCGGCTGGCCGTGCGGAAGATGTTCGAGGAATTGACGCCCCGTGAAATTGACGTGTTGCATCAACTGGCCACAGGGCGCGCGAACAAGGAAATCGCCGATGTGCTGAAGATCAGCGAACACACGGTCAAAGACCACCTGAAAAGCATTCTCGGAAAATTGCATGTGGCAGATCGCACGGAAGCAGTGACTGCCGCCTTGCAGCGGGGAATCATTCACTTGTAGCAGGCCGGGCCAATTTATTTTTCGTCCGTTTAAAACCAATCGCAGCCATCGGCCTGGTGGCGGCTATCCCGGCAATTGATTATTATTTCGCTGACGTTTCCAGCACCACGGTGAGATGCCTGACCGGATCGCCAGAAGATTTGTCCAGCGGTGCAGAGGGGCCGGGATTTATTTCAACCGTGAAATGCCGGGTGTCGGCATCGTATTGAACAGTTCTGGCCTGGCCGGATTGGACGGTCACCCGGGGTGCAGCCGGAGCGTAACCGTGGAGGCAGACGGATTTTTCCGACTCCGCATAGATAACTTTCACCGTCAGTTTGCCGGCTTCATCACGAAGCGAAGCAATGCGCTGTTTGCCGGTGGAAACGAATTTGTTGCAGTCGCCCAAGAAGGCAATCCCGCTTTTCCCGACGGGAGCCACGATGTAAAAGGCCGTGGCATTCTGGGCCAGGGCCGTGGAAAAAGTTGTCGCTGCTTCCATGCGACGGCCCTTGCCGGTAAAACCATCGAACAAATAAGCCGGGCCGTTCAGCCCCAATTCCGCCAGGTTCAAATGAACCTCGCCGGCAGATGTTTTTGGGCGGTTGTATGCGAACACATAGACGGTTTTGATTCCTTCGTGATCGGTGTAGGTGCTGCACGTCAACGGCGCGGGCGAGTGCTGCGCATCGGCGAGGTAACTTTGATCCAGCGGCACGATGGGCGCGTCCGGTTTTACAATCACGCCATCAGTGCGAACGGCGCGCACGAGGTTGGTTTTGGTTTCCGTGCCGATGAGGTCGCCGATGCCGACCGGCCCGGCGGAGAGCGTGGACAGGAGCACGTTGTTGATTTCGGTGCTGTTATAGACATCGGCCCACGGCCAGAGACCCATCGAGGTGGCAAGGCGCGACGTGTAGAGGAAATCATTCCACCGGTTCGGATTAAAGCGGTCGGTGCAGGTGCGGATGGAGGTAAGATTTTCGTAGCGGCTGCCTTGAAGGAAGTAGCAGGCGTAGGGCATGCAGTATTGCATGGTGATTCCATTTTCTTTGCAAGCCCGCGCCATATTGTCGAGAAATGCCTCGCCCGTCTCAAGGTTGCTGCTGAACTCTGGAGAAAATTTGAAGATGCGGTCGCACCAGTCCTGTTCGTAGGTCGTGACACCGGAAGATTTCAGGTAAGATGCGGTGGCGTTCCACCATTTCGGACCCACTGCGGCAATGCCGGAGATTTTATACTTCTCGTGATAAGGACTGGCCCGGTCAATCCAGCGCCCGTGGGTGACCAGTGGCAGGCCGATGGATTTCTGGAACGCGGCGAGTCCATCCGGAAAAAGATCTTTGTTCGCCAGATATTCGAGGGTGCCGCCGTATCGGTTCCATTCACCTTCGGGCAGTTTTTCCACTTTTTTTGATTTGCCGGCTTTTCCATCCGCGCCGGTGGTGCTTTTGGAATACCACCAGCTGTCCAGTTGCAGATAACTGATGGGAATCTGCTCCTTGCGATAGCGCTCCACCAAGGACTGGAGCGTGCCGGCGTAACCCTTTTCAAAGTCGTAATTGTAGTAATAAGCCGCGCCATTATCCGTCCAGTAACCGAGATATTTCAGGATGACGTCCGCATCGTTCGCTGGACGTTTCGCGCCGTGCAACCGGAGATGCGCCTGGCCCCAGGCATCCCAAGTGCGGTTGATGCCCTGGCCGAAAGTGAGAAATGTCTGCTGCGTAAAGCCGGCGGGAAGATCGCGGAGTTGCGGGTTGAATCCACTCGCCACGCGCTGCCGGCCATCGCCCCACATGCTGGCGACCATGAAATGGGACGCCGGGGAGATGAGCATGGCGTTGGCCTGATCGTCAAACAGCAGCCACGGCGTGGAGATTTCGTTGGCCTTGAACTGCGGCGGCGCAAACTCCCGCAGACTGTGGCTGTAAATGTGCAGATTCGCGGGCAAGTTCGTGAAATCAGGAAACGGTTCCGGCGGCAAAGTTGCCGCCGCCGTGCATGTCTGTGAGAAGAGCATCAGCCCGTTTTCATCGTAGAGACGAACCTGGCCGGTCATCAAAGTCTGTTCGGTCGGCCAGGCAAAACTGATTTGCTGGTAAGCGCCGACCGCATCGCTTCCGCGGCTCACGTTGACGTTAGTAAGCGCAATTTTGAAACTGCCGCCAAAAGTCCACGCCGGATTCGTGGAGGCGACCTCGTATGCGCCGGTGGTTTCATCCACGCGCACGGACAAACCGCTGGCTGGTGTTGAAACCGTGATTGCGTCCGCATCACTGACGCCGAAACTGAACGACAGCGCAACGGTGGCGAAAAGACAGCGCAGCGGAGCGGACTTCAATATTTTCAAGCGGGGCAGGCAATTGAGAATTTTCATGTTAGTCAGAAAGTGCAAAGTTTGGAGCGTTCCAGAGTTTCGGCACAACTTGGTTTCGCGAACGAAGGCATCCGCCCGCTCACTGTGCTTGAACACGGTAATAGCGCGCGGCATCGGTTGCTCCGCTGGTGTTGGTCAACACCAGCACGCTACCCGTCCCGCTGGCCGGCGACCCGATATCCGTCCAGACTGCGGCCGCACCCAAGCCCGCACTGCTCTGGAGTTGATATGTGTGATTGATGACCGTCGAACAACTTACTTGGACATCAATGCCGTTCGTTACGGCGACATTAGTGATTTTGAAGATTGAAGCCGGATCAATGGGCGCGGTTCCGGCGAGAAACTCTTTCAGATTTGACGCGCCGTCGCCATCGGCGTCATCCGAGCCGCGCGAGTTGTCGCCGGCCTGTCCGAGGGCGTGGCCAAACCAGCCCAGCCGCCACCAATCGGGAATGCCGTCGGTGTCGCTGAAAACATCGGCGATCTTGCGCACCTGCACGCCGGACGCGCGGGCGTTGTCCACCACCGGGGTGAAGAGGATTTTTAATTGAGCGTTGGTCACCGCGTTGGTGAACACGCGTGTCAGCGGGAGATTTATTCCGCCGGCGGCCACGAAGATGTCGAAATTCGTCAGCACTTGCTGGCCTTGAATGAACACATTGAAGACGCGCTGTCCGGCGGCGCTCCAGTAGGTTTCGGATTCAAGCAGCGTGGTTTCGTAAATGCCAGCCGGGCAGTCGAACTGATAATAAAATCCGCCGGACGAAGTGCTGTAGCGTTCGCGCTGGTAGATCGGTTGCGCCGACGCGCAAATGCCGGCGATGGCGTTGCCCACGTAACCCATCGCGCCGTTGGTGTAGCCGAAGGAGCCGAAGCTGTAAGCCGTGTCGTGCAGCCAGATGTTCGCGCTGCAATCGGTCGCATCGCTGGCATTGCCTCCGGTCATGCGCTGCACATAGCTGCCGGGGATGTTAAAGAAGCGGACGGTCACGGAGTTGGTTGGGGAAAGGTTGTTGGAGGAATCCGTGGCGCGCGCCGCAATCTGATGCGGCCCGTTCAGGAAATTGGAGCTGTTCAAATTATAACTCCACGCGCCCGTGCCGCTCGCGGTGACCCACGGGCCGCTGTCCAGCCGGACTTCCACCTTTTGCACGGCGATGTTGTCCGTCGCGGTTCCTGAAATTGTCAGGTTGCCCGCCACCACGGCGTTGTTCGTGGGTAATTGCAGGGTCACGACCGGCGCGGTCGTATCCACGACGGTGATGGTGGAGGTTTTGTATTTCAACTCGTAAGGCGCGAACATTGCGTTGCCGGAAACCGCATCCACCGCGTTCGTGACGCGCACCGTGACCATGGTCAATGTCGGGAAACCTGTGCCCGCCGGAGTGAAGGTCATCGTGTCGCCCGCCGCCGACCAGGAGAACGCCCCGCTTACGACGGGCGTCGTGCGGAAGGAATTCTGAACGGAGTTCGTGTCCATCGGCTTGCTGAACTGCAACACGATGGGAGCTGGCGTCGGCGCTGTGGTGGAGTCGTGCGCGGGCGAATTGCTCACGACGACCGGATCCAGCGGCCGCCAGTCGGATTGCGCGACGAAGATTTTCGCCGACATGGTCGGCACGGTGACGGATGGGATTTCCGACAGGGCTGTGACGGTGAGGATTTCGTTCGTATCAAAGAGATTTACGACGGCCGTTCCGGGCGGAAAAATCGTCGTGCGATTGGGCAGCGACTGGGTCGAGCCGGCGGTGTTGAAAACCACGAACACTTCCTGTGTGCCGAGCCGCCGCGCGTAGGCAAACAGGCCCGGACCGGAGGAGTTGCTCCATTTGTTGACGTGCGTGCCGGTTTGGAGGGCAGGGTAAAGGCGGCGGAAATTGTTCAGCTTGGCGACGTGGAGGAACTGCGGATACGTCATGTTGAAGTTGTCGCCGAGCGACGGTCCCTGCTCGAACTGGCCGTCGAACATGTCTTCGCGGTCGTAAGGATCGTTGCCGCCATTGAAGGCCTGCTCGGTGCCGTAATACAAACACGGCACACCGCGCGAGGTGTAGAGAAACGTGAGCGCGACATTCAAACGCGTGGCCGTGGCGCCGCCGATGTTGAGAAAGCGGGCGTTGTCGTGGTTGTCGAGAAACGTGACGAGGCGGTCCTGCGCAGCGGGATCGTAATTGGCGGCAAGGGCGCTGTAGCGGTCTTCGATCTGCTTGGTGTTCCCGCTCGCGGTGGCGAAGACGCTGCCCATTTTGAAATAAAGCGGGTAGTCCACCACGGAATCTATCTTGAACGCGCCGCCGCCTTGTGTGCCGGTGTAGGAGCCGCACTTGGAATCCGAGCCGTCAAACACTTCGCCGAACATGAAGAAGTTCGGCTTGCCGTTCGTCGCCGCGTAGGCGTGAACCACCGGGGACCAAACCTGCCAGAATCCCATCTCGACGTGTTTCACGGTATCAATGCGGAAGCCGTCGAAGCCTTGTGCGATCCAGTAGTTGTAAACCGCCGCCATGTTCGAGCGCACATAGGGCGACTCGGTGCGGAAATCATCCAGGCCGCTCAATTCGCCGAGTTCGACATGCTGCGCGGTATTGTAATCGGGGATGCTGCCGTTGTTGTGAAAGATGTTGGTGAGATTGGGATTGACCGCGTTCGTGTTGAACGGCGCGGCAAACTGCTTCGAACCATTGCGGTAGCGCAGGTTGTATCCGTCCGGCGGCGCTTTGAAAGAGGAGTAGCCTGCATCGGTGCTGTAAATCAGATCGCCGCCGTGGTTCACGATGATGTCATTGATGACCAGAATCCCGCGCGCGTGGGCCTCCTGGATCATGTGTTGCAAATTCGCCAGCGTGCCCCAGTGCGGCGCGACCTGATAAAAATCCTGCCCGGCATAGCCGTGAAACTCGCCGTTCGCGTTCTTCACCACCGGCGAAATCCAGATGGCGGTCACCCCGAGCGCCTTGATGTAATCGAGCTTCTGTTCAAGGCCCTTGAAGTCGCCGCCATGGACGCTGTTGCCGGTGGGGTTGTAATTGCCCTCGGCATTGTTGTTGGCAGGGTCACCGTCGTAGTAACGGTCAGTGATGATCTGGTAGATGTTTTGCGCCTGCCAGAATTCGTTGGAGGCGGACTGTGCGGGTGAATTTATCGCGGCAAAGCTGAACGCGGCGAAAGCGCACGCGCTGATGGCGGAGCGCCGGACATGAGTGAGGGGGTGCATTTTAATATTTGAAAGACGAGCAAACTCATGCTCAACCTGTCTTGGTTCATGGAATCGTGTTTACTGTAAACTGGTCGTGTGCTGCTGGAGCCACAACAAATCCGTGTTGGGATTGGCCGTGATGGGTTTAGGCAAGGCTTTCTTTCTGACCGGACGATCCTTGATTTCGGAGTCTGACCATTTCCTGGTTTCTGCATGGCCGTCGGCGAAGGAGAGCGCGCCGCTGGCACCATGATAGCTCGCCGGCAAATCGGCCCAGACTGTAGTTGAACTCATGTCCACCCGGAAGAGTCCGTCATTGATGGAATCGCCCTGCTCATCAATAAACACCCAAGCCATCGAGGGGCTGGGATTAACGATCTGCGACTGCTTGAGGAATAGCCTGTAATTCATGCCCGGCCCGTATTGATTAATGACCGGCAATTGGGCAGCTCCCACCACGACGCCGCCCATCTGGCTGTTCATGGAGACGCTCCGAACGCGCACTCCATTCAATGCAGAAACCGTGTCGCCAGGACATTTATAGATGCCCGCAGCGCGACCGCAATAGGGACCAAGCAGGGAACTGGTGAGATTTGTCGTTTCGTAATTTTCAGGCCAGGCTGGTGAAGGCGGCAAATCCCACTTCATCGTGCCGCTGACCCAACCGATCTGACCGGCGGCGCTGGTGGACATGTTCGGCACCAGTTTGTCATCGTTGTCGTCTGCAAACATGATCCAAGCCAGCGTCAACTGCCTCTGGTTGTTGACGCATGAAATGCGGTTGGCCTTCAGTCTGGCTTTGGCCAGCGCGGGCAAGAGCATCGCCGCCAGAATGGCGATGATGGCGATGACCACGAGCAATTCAATCAGCGTGAACCCTCGACGACGTGGAGATTTTCCCAACTCAAAACGGGGCGAGACATGACTTAATGATGATACGAGCATAAATTTTTACATTCAGCGGCGCAGAATGCCGGGCAAAGCGACGCGGCTGAATGTTTGAATTTACGATACACCCCCATCATCCTGCAACTGCATGAATGTGTAGTCGGAACTGATTCTGTTTCCGGGGGACAGTGCGGTCACATGCCGTGTGACACTGTCCTTTTCCGGATTATCAGTTCACCCCCGTCATCGCGCCGGGGCAGGTCAATGCTTAGCACACCAGCGGACAAGACTTTGGGGGTAACGGGTCTTCCGTTCCACAACACTTCATAACCGGAGGCTGGATTCATGCAGGCGACGATGCTGCAATGATCCCGAACCGTTCCCGTGGAATATATCTTCAAGCTGGCTTTCAAGCCGGACGCATCTGGCGCGAACTGCTGTTGTTTGATCCAGATGTTGAAGCCAGTGGTCAACGTGCCAGGCCGGAAATACGCCGCATACCACTTCAACACCGGCGTGGAAAGCCCGCCAAATTCGTGCCAGCCTGCGCCGCGTCCGGTCTCTATCAGAAAATGCTCCATGCAATTGTAGGAAGCATCCACCTCGCGCTTCCAGACCTCCAGACCGCGCTGCGCAATCGCCCAGGCAAAGTCGCTCTCGCCGAGGTCGAGCATGGTTTTCCAGAAGAACCATTGGTGCGGCATCCAGACGGTGCCGTTCCAATATCCGTCGTTCCGGTAATAGGGCGCGGACTGATCCACGGCGGTCAACCCGATCCGGCTCCACAGCCGGCCAGGCGCTTTCAGTCGCGCGAGCATTTTGCCCGTCTGCTCCGCCGTGCCGATCCCGCCCACAAGCGGATAAACTCCATCCATGCCCATGTTGAAGTTGACGCCGGCTTCGGTTTTCAGAATTCCCGTCGGGATCCCGTTGGTGTCATGGAGCACATAGCCGAAATAGCCCGACGTCTCATCCCAGGAATACTTCTGGAGCGATTGTTCCAGCGAGGCGATGTCGGCTTCGTATGTTTTCACGTCGGTTTTTTGATCGAGCGCGTCCGCCGCCATCAGCATGATCCGGGCGATGCGAATGGCTTGGGCCGTGTTGATAACGGGCGACATGCGGGACGCGAGTTTTTTTTCGTGGGTGAATTTTTGTGCCGGGTAATCATCCCATCCTCCCGAATTGTAGAAGTAATCGAAGCTGCTCAACATCCCGGATTTGAATTTCCCCATTGTCGAGCTGCCGAGCCGGCCCACATAAAACTCGTAATATTGTTTCAGGCGGGGATAAAAGTATTCCAGCAGCTCCTGGGATTGCGTCCGGTTCCATAGTTCCAGAAACAGATAGTGCTGCACCGGCACCATGCTGCCGTGATGGATGAAGGCCGACTGTGCGCCCGGCTCCTGCACATAAGCGTTCAGGTTTTCCACGGCGCGACGGGTGTCGAGTTCCGCCAGCCCCAAGCCGATGAAACCCGAATCCCAAGTGTAGAGGCAGTCCCACCACCTGCCCGGCGTGCTGTGTTTGATGTAACCGCCCTGGGTGTAAACCGGGTAAACAACATTGCAGAGCAGGGTGGCCGCCATGCGTTCCTGACTGAACTGGTATGGCGCGCCTGCCGGTGAAGGCGTCAGGTCGGGCCGCTGTCCCCTGGCGGTTCGATAAACAGCTTCACAGGTTTCAGCCGACCGTTCCGATCCGGCGAGAAACTTTTCAACCTCCGCGCGTGTCCCGTTGCAAACCTCTCCATTGATGATCCGGCGGCTGCCGGGTGCGAGGGTGATGGGACGCAGAAAGACATCTGTGTAATGCCCTTCGCCGTCGCCTTTCAGGATCGCGCTGGTGTGATTCTGAACCATGGTGGGGAAGAACACGTCCAGTTCCTTGCACAGAAACTGGCGCACCTCGAAGTCATCGTAAGACCAGGTCAGCCCGTAGTAGTCGTCAATGTCGTGATATTTCAAAATCACACTGTTCGTCCGCGGCCCCTTGATGATTTCTGGATTCGGATTCCACTCGGTCTTTTGAAATTTCACGCCTGTAACATTTTTCGCGGTGGCGAGCACGAAGCCGTCCAGATCAATTGCGTCGCCGCCTTTGGAAGCAAGTGTCAGCACCTGCTCGCCCGAAGGAAGGTCTCCGAGCGGAATGACGCGGGTATGCAGGCGACCGTCGCCTTTGAAATCAAAGATGCCGTTTGCGATTCCTCCGAGCCGCAAAGCCACGGTTGCTTCAGCGTTCATGCGGTATCGCACCAGCAGCACCGCATCGGAAATGGCTTGGGCAAGTTTGATTTGATACGACACCGTATCGCCCTGGTCGGCACCGAAGCCGTTGCCCAGGCCGCGACCGTTCACGAACTCATCGGCCCGTATTTCGCCCCGCAGCTTTCCGTCATAAACCAGGTCGTCAGACGGTCGGTGCCTGGCATAATGCATGTCCACATAATCAAGTGCGCCGAGCCACATCGCATCGGGCGGCAGTTCCACTTTGCCGGGAAATATAGGCCGGTTTGGGGCGTATTCCTTCAGCGATGGAAAATTGACGCTCGCGATCAAATGCATCACCAGATTCTGCGGCAGATCGGTGTTGTTCACGCACTCGACACGAATGAGCCGGGCGTGGTCATCAATACGGGAATAAGAAATGTCGGCATACACCTGATCTTTCCATTCCAGTTCATGCCGGTAGCAGAAGTAGTTCAGATCCGGCGCCGCCTCCCACGGATGAAAGCCCGATTCAAAGAAAGCATTGGGCACTTCGACTTTGCGGCGATACAGGCCCGGAAACACGCTCAAGTCGAATCGGAGGCCGGGATTGGCCGGCGGGACGTGCGAGATGCCGATGTAATGTTTGGTGTATGGGCCCCAATCGGGCAGCGTCAAATCATGACGGCCCTGGATGGCTTCCAGCCAGGCCCGCTCCACCTGATTCGACGACGCGATGCCCGGGGACGCAGGAGCGAGCGTCACCATAAACATGCACATGCCTGTGATGAGCCTCTTGATTGTCATTCGATATTTCCTTCTGCTTGCCATTCCCGAGTCTTGTCAGCACGTCCGCATGAACCGTTGGCAGTGAAGTGGTGCGGAATATCCTGCGCAATATCCCGGCGTGAAAATAGCGTGTGACTCTGGCTTTGAATGATTCAGGTGACTAAAATTCTCAACGGCTTTCAAGCCTGATTTCAGGCTGAATAAACGCCATTAGCAACTGCATGATTGTGCAGGTTGTCATTTCGGCTGCTTGCCCCTAGATTGTGCCCATTAATACCGCAGAGCGTTTTGAAGCCAGTGCTATTTATCAAACCAGCATCAATAATCATTAGCAATCTATTTGTGCCATTTGCCGCCCGCTCATCACCTAAACGATGCACCCCATGAAACCGCTAACATCATCCTTGTTCCGATTGCTTGCCGTCCTTGCGATGGCGTTCACCTTCGTCGGCTCCGCCCGCGCGCAGACCATCGCCTATGACGAGGCTGGAAATTATTTGGTCGAGGCCAGTTGGACCAATAACTCCAACTTGGGCTTTGGCTTTACACCTTGGGTAATTGTGACAAACAACACCAGCCCAGGAACTTCACAGTTTCATGGCAATTATATCACGGCCGCTCCCGTCCTTCCTGCTTTTGCCAACGCCTCCATCACCAACGTCTCCGGTGTTAATTATACCAATGTTTGGGGTATATTCGCGAATGGAACCAACGGTGCCAACGAAACAACCGCTTACCGTGGTTTTGCAAACCCTCTAGGAACTAACACCTTCAAGCTTCAATGGGGGTCGAAAGGTGCCGGCGTCACTACGACCGCCAACGACGGTGTGGTGCATGGCTGGTGCGGGTTCACCTTGCGCAATGGCAATGAGACCAGCACTTCCGGCGATTTTGAGACCGGCGTGCGCTTCTATCTCTACTTCCTCGATGGAAACAACCCATCCACGCTTTATGTCTGGGATGGCGGCACGCCCGCCGTCCGATCTGTGCCGGGAACCTCGTTCAGCGATTTGGGGCGCGGCAACATCACCAACGCCGTTGAAGCCGAAGTGACCGTGGGAGCGGATGGCAATACCTATCATCTGGTTTTGAAGGACGTTGTGGTGGGGCGGACGCTTTACACGTTGGACAGCACCTTGATGGGTTCTGGAACCATAGACAGCGCGGCTCTCTTTTGCCACGAAGCTACGGGCGATCAAGTCTATAACCGGATGCAAATCACCGTGCCTCGCATTCCGCCGACGATTTTAAGCCTCCAGCCAACCAACGGATCTCTTTATCTCGATTATCTCGCTCCCAGCACGACCAACATTTCCTTCGAGGTGGATTCGTTCGTCTCTACTGTGGCCAGCAATTTCGTCACCGTTTCTTTGAATGGCGTTCCGCAATCGAACCTCACTTTCAACACGCCAAGTTCCACAAACAAGCTTCTGGTGAACTTTACCGCGCCGATAGCGCCTGATAATTTATACAATTACACAGTCACCGCCCAGGATGCCAACGGCGATGTTTCGACCAACACTTTTACCTTCAACACATTTCTGGCGAGCGACCTGTTCATTGACGCGTATGATTACAACTATGGCGGCGGACAATTTATCAACAACAATACGCCAATCAATGCTTACGCTGGCTTGCTCGGAACCAATGGCATTGACTACTCGATCTCCGATCTCACCGGAGTCAACAACACCGCCGGCTATCGGCCTGGAGACCTGCCGCAAATTCTTAGCCTCAATACCGATGCGACGGGCGACCCGATTGACCATGCGAACCTCCGGTTGAATGGATACACCGCCTATAACATTGGCTTTACTGACACTGGCAATTGGGAAAACTACACGCGTGCAGTGCCCAGCCCCACGAACTACAGCATCTATGCGCGTGTCGCCAGCGGCGGTGGCGGGCAGTTCGAAATTGGAAGGCTGACCAATTCTATTGCAACCACGACCAATCAGCCGTTGGCCGCCTTGGGCCGGGTCAATGTCCCCGTTACCGGGGGAAGCAAGATATTTAGCGGCCAGTTAATTCCCCTCACAGATATCTTTGGCAACACAGTGGTGGTTCCGCTTTCTGGAACGAATACGCTCCGTTGCACTGCCATCTCAAGCCAAGGCTACAACCTCGAGTATCTCGTCGTAGTGGCAGTCACCAACGCCACCGGCACTTTAAGGCCCTACCTCGCCACTGCTACTCCGTCTCCCAACTCCACTGGCGCAGGGCTGGCCAGTCCGATTGTCGTCACCATTGCCAACCGGCAAACGGCGGTGGTTCCGACCTCCATCAATATGTTTTTGATTTTGAACAATGTGACAAACAATGTGACGGCCAGCTTGGTGCTCAAGACCAATCTCGGCGGGGCGACTGCTACTTATACCACGCTCACCAATCTGCTGCCAAACACCACCAATGCGCTCATCGTCACCTACACTGATGACGCCAGCGTCAGCTTCACCAATTACTGGACCTTTGTCACGGCGAACACCGGTGGCCTCGGTGGCAATGGCGTTTGGTCTGGCGGAGGCGGGGCAAACATGGACTGGTCAGTAGCCGCCAACTGGACGGGCGGCACACCCAGCGTTGGCAACAGCGCCCTTTTTGCCAGCGCGGGGGCGACCACCAGCTTCGTCACCAACAACATCGTATCTGCAAACACCACGATCCAGTCGCTGACCTACGCGACGAACAACAGTGGTTATCACACGACCTTCATTGCCAATGGCGTGACTCTGACAGTTACGAACGGGGCAACCGGCGTTAACCCCGTGGTGCAAGTGGGTGGCGCATCTGCAAACAATGACAATGTCTTCAATACGAAAGTCACCAACACGATCACGGGTCTAGGCGGAACGCTCCGCGTCTTGGGCAATCCCTTGGGGAGCAGCAGCGCCAACCAACTCAATTTTCAAGTCCGCCAAAGCACCAGCGCCAGTTCGGCCGTCCCCGACCTGACGACGCTTGATATGTCCGGTCTTGGCACCTTGATTGCAACGGTCGGCAAATTCTACGTTGCGCAGGGCGGCTCCGGTGCAAACCAAAGTAACGTCAGCGGGCGGGTGTATCTGGCCCGGACAAACGTCATTACCTGTTTGAGAGCGGCTAATGCGGGACAATTTGAGGTGGGCGACAGCAGTGGCGGTGCCTATACCTTGGCCGGCAGCACGCTGTATCTGGGGATAACCAACGCTCTGTATGTTGACACAATGAGGTTCGGCAAGAACAGGGCGACCAACAATTTGATTCGTTTCAACCCCAATTTCATCGGTGCCAATCCGGTCGCTTACATGCGCGGCACCAATGGCGGTGCCACCAGGTTAACGACTTGGACCATCGCCGATGCCGATAACGAAACCACTACCGCTGGGCCTGTCTTTGTTTCAGCCGATGTAGATTTCAGTGGTGGAAAGCTGGATGCCTTGGTTAACACGATGGTCGTGGGCCGGGGCGCAACAGCTGTGCTTGACTCCGGTTTCTCGCAAGGAACACTGACACTGACATCCGGCACCTTGGACGTGAACAACCTGACCAATGGCGTCCAACGGGCCAACAACACGGCCACCGAGTCCGGAACTGTGAACGTCACTGGCACGGCGACCCTCATTAGCACCAACATCACGCTGGCTCAAGCTGCCTCGGGTGCAACCGCATCGCTGGTGACCGGCACGCTGAATGTCACCAACGGCACAGTGAGGGGAAACATCGTCGCTGGTGGCGGCGTCAGCACGGTGAACGTCAATGCCGGCACACTCACTGTTACCGGCGCTGCCGGCACTCTCGCGGCACCGCTCACGGCGTTAAATCTCACAAGTGCGGCGCTGCATTTGAATGTTGACGGCAGCAACACCGCGGCCATCGTCAATGCGACCGCCGTGTCGGCCAGTGGCACGACAATTATCACGATTGACTCGGTCACCAATGTCACCGGCACCCTGACCAACCATCTGATTAGCTATACCGGGTCTGATCCGTTCAGCGGTTTTTCGCTGGCTCCTCTGCCGTCCGGTTATACCGGCAGTCTTTTGGACAGCAGCGGCAGCGTTGATTTGATTGTGACATTCACACCTGCACCGCCGTCGCCGACCATTGGCAGCATCAAAATCATCGGCGGTCAGGTGGTTATCGGCGGCACAAATAACAACGGAGCCGGTGGCATCTATGGCTATAGCGTGTTGAGTTCGACAAATATCGCGCTCCCCGTGGCAAGCTGGACTCTGGTGAACAGCGGGAGCTTCGACATCAGCGGCAATTTCTCGTCCACTAACGCGGCGGGAACGAACAGCGCACGGTTTTACATCCTTCGGGTGCCTTGAACAACGGAAACCAAAAACGACAACCAACGGCATGATAAACTAAACAGAATTGGAATAAAAAATTATGAAAATCAGGAAACAATTAAAAAAACTCGCAGTCGGCATGGCGGCTTCGACTCGGATTCATTTGTGCATATTGGGCGTGCTGGGTTTTGCCGGTTATTCGGCGTCGGGTCAAACTACTTATACCGACACGCAAGGCGATGCGGTCGCGAGCACCTTGCCTGCCAACGGCGCGCGCGATATCTGGTCGGCAACCATCAACAATGACGCGGCCAATTTCTACATCACACTCAATCTCAATTCGGGAGCCAATGTCCCAACCACCGGCTTTAACTATGGGATCGGCATTACCACCGGCAATCCCACCGCCGGTGGCGACACCTCGGCCAATACCACGACCCACGGTAACGCGTATGGTCGCGCAATATCCATAGACAGTTCTCTAGGCGGAATGATGGCCTGGATAGGAATATTCGGGGCAGGTGGTAGCGGAACTGCCGCCGTTCCCTATACCAGCTACGGATTTAACGTTTACTCCTTTGGAACGCCAGGTGCCGTCGGCATCACTAACGGCGGCTGGACGAAAATCGATCAGGTGAACAGCGGCCAGCCGTTTACCGCGACTTCCATCAGCATTACTGTCCCAATGATTGATTTATCGGCAAATCTGTCTCTCACGCCCGGGACAACTTTATTTTTCGACATTTACAGCACGGGCGGCAGCGGCAATCAGACCGCTTATGACTCACTGGCGAACCCTTCCCCGACTCAACCCTTACCCTACAACGGCACGCTCCAATACAACGGAACCGTGCTTGATAGTTACACAATCGTGGCGGTGCCCGAGCCAACAACGTTGACACTGCTCGGTCTTTCTGGCTTGGTGGCGATTCAGATCATCCGCCGCGAAAGACGATTGGGGAAATGTTCGTTCACGAGTTTCAGCGTGGGCGGACATCCCAAAAATTAACTACAGCCTTTTGCAGTCGGTCGCGCGTGGCTGTCAGATTGGAAAACCGGGCTTTGGCCCGGTTCTTTTTTTGGTGATTCTGCAATCGTATGGCAGTTCATGTTGACATAGGCTCATTGGCTTCGCGCAAAAACCAAGAGGACTGGCGGACTCCAAGACACTCCCTGATTACCGTGCCGCGCGCAGAGTTTTGAACTTCCGCCTTTGTCAGACTTCGATGTGACGCGATGGCGGGTTTTTCTCCGCTTTGCTCCAGTGTCACGGCAAACTTCGGCAATTTTAACTGGAACTGCCGTAACGTCCGGCGATCAGTTTTTCCTAATGGTAGCTGGCCCAGTCAACACTGCGCATGTCGCCGGTTTTGGCGAATTGCTCGTGCAACCCAAAGGCGGCGCTCAAGGTCTGGGGTGAGTGGCCGGAGCCGCCGAGGCGCACATAATCCCGCAGCAGGCCGCGATAGTCGGGATGAGCGCAATTGCTGATGATGGTCTCCGCGCGCTGGCTTGGGCTTTTGCCGCGCAGGTCGGCGATGCCCTGTTCAGTCACGATGATCTGCACCGAGTGTTCGCTGTGATCGAGATGGCAGACGAGGGGCACAATGGTGCTGATCTTTCCACCCTTGGCCGTGGAGGGGCAGGTGAAGATGGACAGGAACGCGTTGCGCGCAAAATCGCCGGAGCCACCAATGCCGTTCATCATGTTACGACCGAGGACGTGCGTGCTGTTGACGTTGCCTGCGATGTCCACTTCGATGGCCGTGTTGATGGAGATGATGCCGAGGCGGCGGACCACCTCGGGGCTGTTGCTGATTTCCTGCGGGCGGAGGAGAAACTTTGGCCGGAAAAATTCCAGATTTTCGTAAATGTCTTTCAGCGCCGCGTTGGTGACCGTCAGCGAGCAACCGCTGGCAAATTGGATTTTCCCCTGCTTCATCAGCTTGATCACGGCATCTTGAATCACCTCCGTATACATCTCGAACGTCGGAATGTCCGCATTCGCGCCCATGGCTTCGAGCACGGCGTTGGCGGTGTTGCCCACCCCCGACTGGATGGGCAGGAAGGATTTGGGAATCAGCCCGCGGCGCAATTCGGCGGCAAGAAAATCAGCGACGTTGCGACCGATGCGCGCGGTGGTTTCGCCGATTTCGCTGAAACCGCCGGTCTCGTCCGGGGCATTGGTGTCCACGATGGCGACGATTTTTTTTGGATTCACTTTCACCACGGGCGCGCCGATGCGGTCAGACGGGCGAAAGAGCGGGATCGGATTGCGATACGGCGGGTCTTCGGGTTCGTAAACATCGTGAAGTCCCCGCAGCGAATCCGGGTGAAACTTGTTCAACTCGATGATGATTTTGTCCGCGACCCGGCAAAAAGTCGGCGCGGCTCCCACGGAGGATGTCAAAGTGATTTCCCCCGTCGGGGAAACATCGCACGCCTCAATGACGGCGTAGTGAACTGGGCCGAGAAAGCCATACCGGATGTTCTGCGGTGCCATCGAAAGGTGCATGTCGAAAAACTGCGTGCGGCCTTCGTTGATGCTTTTGCGCAACGTGGGGTCGGACTGGTAGGGCGTCCGAAAGAGGACGGCGTCTGCATCCGCGAGAGCGCCGTCCAGTGATTTGCCGGTCGAGGCGCCGGTCATGACGCCGATTTGAAAGGGATTGCCGGCGGCGTGGATTGCTTTGGCCCGTGCGCCGATGGCCTTGGGAATGTCCTTGGGCGCACCGGCAGGGGTGAAGCCGCTGAAGGCGAGTGTTTGTCCGTCTTGAATCAGTTCGGCGGCCTCTGCCGCAGTCATCTTGGAATATGAATTCATAGTCATAGTAAATTTTGGGCTCTCGTAAAAGCCGGGCCTGGTGCGGTTCAAGGGCGGTGATTCGAAGCGCATCGTCCTGCAACAAACGTCGTCCGTGTTTCTGCAAAAAGGCCCCCAACATTCATCAGCCCCGGCTCATTCGTCAGGCCCGTGTTATTTGTGCCTTATGCGAGTGGGGCGCGCACATCATATCTTGTCATTCGATTCGCGTTTTTTGCGTCCCATCGCTGTGATGACCTTTAGCCGGTCAAAGATTTTTACCATTCGGCGATGTCAATCCTGAACCACCTTCCCAATGCCAATAATGTTCCGATGTGGAAGGCTTGTGACGGTGATGGAGGTCGGGTGAAGAAAACAGGTGGCGACGCCACAACATGCGTGTCGGCCTTGGCCCGCACAATTGCACAACTCCCGTTCGCCAAACCGAGACAAGACAAACCACGCGCGGCAACGGCTTGACATGCAAAGTCCCTGCAAAATAATTGACACGAAACAATCAAAGGCGTATCAAATCAAAACCATGAATTTCTCCAAAATCCTTTCACCGGTCGCATTCATTCTCGCAGTCTGTTTCTGCCTGTCACAATCCGCGCGGGCCGGCGGCATCAGCCTCTACGAAATTTCCACGCCGGATGTCGGTCTGGCGTCGGCCGGTTACGCGGCGGCGGCGCAGGACGCGTCCACGCTGTTCAAAAACCCCGCCGGGATGAGCCGGCTGGAAGGAGGGCAATTGAATTCCAGTCTTCAGGTGCTTTACGGCAATGCGCAGTTCTCGGGCAATTCCAAAACCACCACCACGGGCGGCGACGGCGACAACGCGGTCGGCGCTTTGCCGGGTGCGAGCTTGTTCATCACCTATCCGGTGACGGAGAAACTGACCGTAGGCTTCGGCACCTTTTCCTACTTCGGCCTCGCCTTGGATTACGGCAACAACTGGGCGGGCCGCTACTATGTCCAGAACGCAACGTTGCTGGGACTGACCCTGATGCCAGCCGCAAGTTTCAAGGTGAACGACTGGCTTGCCATCGGCGGCGGGTTGAACGCCATGTATGGCTATCTGGACACCGAGATCGCGGTCAACAATGTTATTGGCTCGGATGGTAAAATGAAACTGAAGGATCACGTTTGGGGTTTTGGCGGCAACGCGGGCGTGATGATCCAACCGCGGGAAGGCACGCGCATCGGCGTCAATTATCTTTCGCAAGTGGATCTGAACTTCAATGCCAAGCCCGGCTTTAACAATCTCGGGCCGGGACTCGGCGCACTGCTGGCCAACCCGCCCACATTGGATCTGGGCGTAACGGTGCCGCAATCGGTGATGGTCGGCGTGTATCAGGATCTCAATGAGAAATGGGCGGTGATGGCCGATGTGGGCTGGCAGAATTGGAGCAAATTTGGCGAGGTCGCGGTGGGTGTCAATAACGGCTCCCCCTCGGGTCCCAAGGACTTTACCACCCAGCTCCATTACGATGACACCTGGCATGGGGCGGCGGGCGTGCAGTATCAATATTCGGAAGCCTGGCGGTTCACCGGCGGCTTGGCCTATGACACTTCGGCCGTCAGCGACAAGAACCGCAGCGTAATCCTGCCCATGGCGGCGGCCTACCGTTTCGGCCTCGGCACGTTCTGGAAGATGACCAAGTCCGTGGATCTGGGCGCGGCCTATGAACTGGCGTGGAGCGGCAATGTGCCGGTGACGCAGGGGGCTCCGGCAGATTACCGTGGCGAAGTGTCGGGCTCCTACAACAACCTCTGCTTCTCCTTCGTCAGTCTCAACCTGAACTGGCGCTTTTGAGGAAGTCCGTTGTGGCTGGAGATGCACGTGGAATTGCTGAAGCGCACGGCTTCAGCACCACCAACGTATATATTTCGGCTGTCAAATGCGCAGGCCGCCTCCCCACAGGAGGCGGCCTGCGCATTTTCTCCGGCGCGATTAAGAATTGCCGCCGCCGTTTTCAACGGGTAAAACTCTCGCCGCGTGAATCAACTTTTCTTCGGCGACAACCTGCACGTCCTGCGCGACCACCTCGCGGCCGAATCCGTTGACCTCATCTACCTCGCCCCGCCGTTCAATTCCAAGCGCGACTACAATCTCAAGGCCGATGACTTCCGCTCCGTCATGGCCGTGCGCGACCGCGAGTCCGCCGGGATCGCTTTGTTCATTTCTTTGGAAGAACCCACGCGCGGCAGGATCGCCGATGCCGCGAGCGCCGGCTTTTACGAAAGCGCCACCGGCAAGAAATTTCCGCGCGTGCAACTGCTGACCATCGAAGGCTTGCTTTCCGGCCAGCAGCGCGCCGGGCATCCCGACCATCAGCCGGATTTGAATTTCAAGAAGGCCAAGGCCGGGGCCAATGCTGCGCAGAAGGATTTGATTTGATGAAAGTGCGGATGGAAGGAAGCCGTTAAACACAAACCGATGAAACCCAGGACACAGAAATTCACCGTCTTCGGATTTTTGCTGTTCGCACTTGTCACGGCTGGCTGCCAGTCGGGCAAGTTCACGCATTGGATTTCGCCGCAGATTTCCGGGCGTGTGCTGGCGGCGGACACGCACCAGCCTCTGGTTGATGCAAAAGTTCAGCGCGCCGAGTTGCAAAAATTTGAGCCGTTTGGTCCGCCCAAAGGGGGACAGGTCTTGATGCAGAGCAGCGGCGTGCAGACGGACGCCGACGGCCGGTTTGTGCTGCCTGGCGAAAGTGTTTTTGCGGTGTTCCGGCAGCCGGGCTGGTGGTCGGTGCCGGTGCTCTTCAGTTGTTCCGGCTACCAAACTTTCCAGACGAACTACACTGGCACCAACGTCATCGGCCATTCCGCCGCCGGTGTGCCGGAGGTCAATGCCGGCGATGTCCTGCTCCAGCCGGCCACCCGGTAAATCGCCCGCCGTTCACTTTTTCTCAAGGGTCATGCGTATCGTCTTGCCTCGGACTTTGGCCCTGCGATAATGTGTCCCCTGTTAAAGCCAGTTTAGCTCAGTGGTAGAGCAACGGTTTTGTAAACCGTCGGTCGTCGGTTCAAATCCGACAACTGGCTCCAGTTTTTGACACCGCATCCGGTTGCCGGTTGTTTTTGAAAATATAAAAAGGGGGAGATTCAGTTGAATCTCCCCCCTCGTTTTTAATGACTGCGGGTCAGTTCCAAATGTTCTTCATTTGCCCTTGCCCTGATCGTGCGGCACGGTCACGGTCAAAGTTGCTGGCGCGGAAAGATTACCCGCGCAATCCTGCGCTTGAACGGTGATGGTATAGACACGGCCACTGCCGGTTCCGGCCCGTTCGGCCCGCAGGCTTAAGCCATGATCACCGGTGATGATCCAGTCGGGGGAAGTGTTACCGGATCCGTTGCCATTACCATTGTTATTAGAATTGCCATGGCCATTTTTACCTTTTGCCTTGCTGTTGCCGTTATTTTTCCCGTTTGATTTGATAACCGTTTCGTTGCTCGTCACGGAAACAATTGTCCATTTGTCCACGCAGCATGCGTCCTGCGTGACCACGCTGATTCTGATCGGAACCATTTTATGATTTGGCGGCCACAACTTGGCGGGGCTGACCGTTTTATTGATGATCACCGGCGCAATCGTGTCCTGCACGATGATCGTGCTTTCACAGGACGTCTGGCCGCCGGTGCTGTCGGCCACGGTCACGCCCACGATGTTGGTGCCCAGTTCCAAGTTCGCTGCCAGCACGACGTCCACCGCGTTCGTGGTGCTACCTTGTGGCACTTGGTTCGTCTGCACGTTCACGCCGTTCACTGTCCATGTAACCGTCAGGGCGTCGCCGGTCGCGCTGGAAACTTGTGCGGTCAGGTTGGTCGGTTGACCGGTGCATTCCATGGTGAAATCACCGGGACAGACCAGCGTCGGCACGGTCGCGACAATTGGAACGAGTTGTCCGCGAATTTCACCGTTGGTGTTGCTGTCCGTCGCGATCACGATGTAATCCAGGCCGGCGAGCAGGTTGGAAGACTGCTCGCTGGTGAGCACGACGGATCCGAAGATGACCCCGCCGTTCGTCGGCTCAATGGCCGGGAAAGTGAAGGGGCTTAGATCAAAGAGAACCGCCGCGTTGGTGCCGGCCGGAGCCGGACCGTTGAGGCTCACCGCCGTGGCCTGGCCGGTCAGGTTGGAGAAACCTGCCGCCGCGCCATAACCGACGGCGAAGGAGAGAGTGGAATTGGTGGTCTGCAGGGCGATGCCGCCGGAAATAGTGTTGCCTGATCCGGTGCTGTTGGTGACGGCAGGAACCACGTTGCCGGGGTTGAGTCCGTCCGGTGCGAGGTTGAATTTGACTATGTCGGCTTGTGCGACCGCCAGGGCCGAACAAAGGGTCAGAAGGCTTAATGTTTTTTTCATAATATGTTTATAGTTGTTTGTTACCTTTATCCTCGCGAAAACGCTAATTCACCGGTCGTAGCTTTTCAAATTTTTTTTGAGGGTGTTTTTTCAATCACCCGCCAATCGCCGTCATCACGCGCTGCGGCTGGTAATTCTCACGGAACAAATGCTCCGCAGGTTTCTGCACCAGCGTGCTGCAAACCAGCGTGCTTAAAAGCGTGGCGTCAATCTTCGGCCGCAAAGCCGGTTTCAGATCCGTCTCCAGATGATTGCCGAGGCAGGGACGCAGCTTGCCGTCGCATGTCAGCCGCATCTTGTTGCAACGCTCGCAAAAATGAAGATCGCTCAACGCGCCGATCAAACCCACCGTTGCGCCGCGTTTTTTGAGCCGGTAATACTTTGCCGGCCCGAACCCAAACGATTCCATGAGCGGCTCCAGTTCATCTTCACGCTGCAGCTTGGCGAACAGTTCCGTGACCGGGAAAAAATTCTTTTCGCTCAACATTTCCGTCAGGCTCACCGGCATCAATTCGATGAAGCGGATGGCGATGTCGTGCTCCGCCGCGAAATCAAGCAGCCGGAAAACTTCACCGTCATTCTTCCCGCGCATCAGCACCGTGTTCAGTTTCACCGACTCGAAACCGATTTCCTTCACGAGCTTGATGCCTTCCAGCACCGGCGCCAGATCGCCATTCGTGATCGTGCGGTAAATCGCCGGGTCGAGCGCATCAAGACTGATGTTGATGCGGCGCAAACCCGCGTCGAACAAAGGCTGCGCGAGCTGCGGCAGCCGCGTGCCGTTCGTCGTGAGCAGCACCGATTCCACGCCCGGCGTCGCGACCAGGTCGCGGATGAATTCCACCACGCCCGGACGGATCAGCGGCTCGCCGCCAGTCACGCGAAACCGTTTGAAGCCCAGCGCCGTCGTCGCCCCCACGATGGCGAGCAGTTCGTCGTAGGCGAGAATTTCCCCGCGCGGCAGCCAGTCGGCGTAATTTTCCGGCAGGCAATACAGGCACCGCTCGTTGCACCGGTCGGTGATCGAGATGCGCAGGTAATCCACTGTGCGGCCAAATGAATCCATATTTATTTTTCAACTTTTCACCATCCGCTCTCGTCAATCAACTATTTTTCGTGCGGATTTTCCCCGCGCAAATGCGCCAGCCCTTCGCGCATCGCCGGCGCGAGAATTTCCAGGCACTCGCGCACCGCCGTCGGCTTGCCGGGCAGATTCACGATGAGCGCTTGTCCGCGCGTGCCCGCCACCGCCCGCGACAAAATCGCCGTCTTCACCTTGGCAAACGACTGCACCCGCATGATTTCCCCGAAGCCGGGCAGTTCTTTTTCCAGCACGGCCCGCGTCGCTTCCGGCGTCACGTCGCGCGCGGAAATCCCCGTTCCGCCCGTCGTGACCACCAGATCGCATTTCAATTCATCCGCGAAATTCCTCAATGCCGACGCGATCAAATCCACCTCGTCCGGCACAATCGCCGCTTCAAAAGTTGCATCGGTAAAAAACTCTCGCAGCACGTTTTCAATCTCTGGCCCGCTGCGGTCGGCATAAACGCCCGCGCTCGCCCGGTCGCTGATGGTGATGCGGCCGATTTTCATTCTTTGATTTTCTTTGTCACGCGAATGTTCTCGATCCGCATCGTCTTGTCCACGGCTTTGCACATGTCGTAGAGCGTCAGTGCTGCCACGCTCACGCCGGTCAACGCCTCCATTTCCACGCCCGTCTGCGCGCTGGTTTCCGCCATGCAAAAAATTTCAATCGCCGTCACCCGCACTTTGAAAGTGACCTCCACGCAACTTAATCCCAGCGGATGGCATAACGGAACCAACTCGCTCGTGCGTTTCGCCGCCTGGATGCCCGCGATTTGCGCGACCGTCAGCACGTCGCCCTTCGGCAGCGCGTTTCGTTTCAACGCGCGGATCGTGCCGGGCTGGCAAACCAATTTGCCCGTCGCCACCGCGCGGCGGCGTTGCACCGGTTTCGCGCCCACATTCACCATGCGAGCCTCGCCGGCGGAGTTGAGATGGGAGAAGTTCTTTTTCATCGGGCGATTTTAAGCTGGTTGCGGTGTGGCGTCGAGCCTGTGGCTAGGCACATCCGGCCACAGGCCGAACGCTGCAGCGGGCAGGAATTCCAACTCCGCACCCGCGTCCAGCGCCACGCAATTTACCGGCACACGCACCAGCGCATTTGCCGATGCCAGGGACGTCACATCACCGGAACTGGCCCACGCCAGCGGATGCAGGCGCGGCGAGCCGTCGTTCCATTCCAGCCGCGCCGGCCAAAGCGTTTCACGCAGACACGCTGCGTCGTCCAGCTTTGTCGCCAGCCGACCACGCAGAAATTTTGGCGCGGCCTCGCCGTTCAATCGCGCCAGCGCCGTGGCCACTGCAAAGTGAAAGCAGACAAAGTGTGACAGCGGATTGCCCGGCAGCCCGAAGGCCACGCGTGTTCCGCTCACGCCAAAGATGAGCGGCTTGCCGGGACGCACGTTGACTTGGGCAAAAACAATATCGAACCCCAGCCATTCCAGCAGTGGACGCGTAAAATCCTTGTCTCCCACGCTTGCGCCGCCGGAAACCAAAATCAAATCCGCCCGGTCAATTTCCAATTTCCGATTTCCGATTTCCGATTTCGCCCGCTCGAAATCTTCCGGCAAGTGCGTTTGAAAAATCTCGCATGGCCAGTGTTGCAGGAGCCCGCGGATCAAGATCGAGTTGCTGTCACGAATCTGTCCGGGTTTCGGCGTTTGATCGGGCGAAATAATTTCGTCGCCCGTCGTGAAATGCGCCACGCGCAAACGCGGACCCACCAGCGGATGCGCGCAACCCGCCGTCGCCAGCAACGCCAGCTTGCCTGCATCCAGCCGCACGCCCGCTTCCACCAACGGCTGGCCAGCCTTCACATCTTCGCCGCGTTTGCGGAGATTCAACCCGGCTTCGCGCTTCGTGATTTGGATTTGGTCGCCATGGCGATCCACATTTTCCTGCATCACCACGCGCACGCCGTCGCATGGCAGCACCGCGCCTGTGGCCACGCGCACGGTTTCGCCGGGCTGGAGCAAACGCGGCTTCCAGCCCGCCGCATGGATTGTGTCCACGATTTGAAAACTTTCGGACGTGTCATCGGCCAGAATCGCATAGCCATCGCGTGTGGAGCGATCATTGGCCGGCAAATCTTCCGGTGCGTAAACCGTCTCGCGCAGCACACGGCCAAAAGCTGCTGCCAGCGAAACGCGAACCGGCGGCAACGGCTGGCAGCGCGAATGAATTTCCGCCATCGCTTCGTCGAGCGAACGGAGCGCGGCTGGGGTCGCAGACCCAGCCGCAGCACGTTGAACATTTGAGGGCTGCTGCGGCTGATGCTCCGCATACGGCCGCGCTCCAACAGGCACTGCCCGCCGTTTCCAGATTGGCACGTCCTGCTTGAGTTGGTCCATGAACCTCGTAAGCAACGCCAATGTCTCGCCACGATGTTTGCCTGCGACGCCGACAAAGATTGCCGTCTCACCCACGGGAATGATGCCCACGCGATGAATCACCCGCGCGGCCAGGCACGGATGTTTTACCGCGAGCGTTTCGAGCAGCCGGCGGATTTCGCGCTCCGCCATTTCCGGGTAAGCCTCGTATTCCAACGCGGCGATGGGCTGGCCGTTTTCCTCGCCGCGCACCACGCCGCGAAATTCCAGCCACGCGCCCGCCGCGCCGCCCGCCGGTGGAAGAATCTTCCCGGCGATGGGCGAACTGGTCAGTTGGATCTCAATTTCCATTTGAAAAGTTTTAACCGCCTGATACTGGCGGAATCAACGCCACTTCATCGCCGTCGCCAAAACGCGTTTCCGCATCGGCGTATTCCCAGTTGCGGGCGAGCCGGACATTTCCGCGATGCGCCATCAGGCCGGGAAATTTTTCCAGCAACATCGCCCAAAGTTGTTCGCGATCCAGCGGCGACGGCGACGCCAGATCCGTGGCCGCGCAGCCGGTCACATCCTGGAGTTGGGCAAAAAAAAGCACGCGCATGACGAATGAGAGTTCAACCGGCGGCTTCCAGCAACAGTTTTCCGCCGGCAAAAACCAGCACGCCCGCCAGCACGCGGCTGAAGGTGACGCTGCTCCAGCGCCGTGCGCCAAGATGCGTTCCGAGCAGCGCGCCGATGACCGCCGGCAACGTGAGCCACAGCAGCGGCCCGGCATGAGTGACCTTTTCCCAGCCCGCGCCAACGAGCCCAGCGATGGAGTTCACAACGATGAACCCTGCCGCGATGCCGCCGGTTGTTTTTGGTTTCACCCAGCGGAACAGATATAGAACCGGGCTCAAGAACACCCCGCCGCCGATGCCCGTCAATCCCGCCAGAAAACCCAGTGCCGCACCGACGAGCAATGCGACCGGCAGATAACATTTTCGCAAGGTGACATCATCGGTCTGCCATCGCGAGCGTAACAACAAAACAATTCCTGCGACCGTCAGCACTGCGCCCAAAACGATTTTGTAGGTCTGCGGGCTGATATGAATTTTGCTGCCGAGAAAAGCGCATGGGATGGACGCGACGGCGAACGAAAACAGGATTTTCCAATCAAAATGCCCGGCCTGCCAGAAACGCCACCACGCCACGCTGGCGACAAGAACATTGGTGATCAGCACGGCCACTTTTGCGGAATCCGGCGCAACGCCCAGAAGCGCAAGCGCGGCAAGATAACCCGTCGCGCCGCCGTGGCCGACGGATGAATAGAAAAATGCCACGGCCAAAACCGCCGCGCACAAAACCACCCAGCCAATCGTGTTCAAGTCCGTCATGGCAAATCAGCGGGTGAGTTCCAATTGTCGAAATGGTGCGCTTCATTCGCGTCCAGTTCGATAAAGCGGGCGAAGCCGGATTGCGCGCAGAGTTCGGCAAAATCTTTTGCGGCGAAAGCTCCGAGTTCAAGGCTGGCCACGGCCAGCGCGTGACAGGCTTTCGGATAAAACGCGGCGAGCGGTTCGTTGCCACCCGCCAGCTTTGGAATCGCCCCGGTCTTTTCGGAAGATTTCGCCGCCAGCCGCAGCAAAAATTCCACGCTCATCTCCGGCAAATCCACCGCCAGGACGAGCAGCAAAGGGGATTTCGCCGCGTCAAGCGCGCGTTCGATGCCTGCGAGCGGCCCGGCTTCGGGAAATTTATCCTGCAAGACACGGCAGCCGAACGCGGAGTAATCCGCATCAGCGCGTCCGGAAATAAAAACCTCCGCCGCGCCAATTTTGCGCGCGAGTCCGATCTGTCGCGCGAGCAAAGTTTGACCGCCAGCTTCCAGCCACGCCTTGTCGCGGCCCATGCGCGAGGATTTTCCACCGGCCAGAATGACGGCGCTGAAGTTCATGCGTCCACGCGCAAAATGCCATCGGTAAGAATTTTTGCCCGCAAGCCGCCGCGCGCGTGCAGCCATTTTTCCGCACCGGGCGCGATCGCTTCATCCATCCAGTGACACGGGCTGCATTCGGCGGTTCCCGCGAAACGCACGCCCTGGACTTCAAACTCCACGCTGACGAGCGAATTCAAATCCACGCCCGCCGTGATGACATTTCGCCGCGTGACGCCGGGCGGTTTGCCGGTGACGCCAAGCTGGCGGCAAAGTTCTTCAAAAACCTCCGCCGCGAAAAAAGTGATCTGGCCCCTATAATCGTCCTTGAAATCAAAGAAGCGGTCGCCCTCAATGCCGCGGCCGGCCACGCAACGGATTTCCGCGCACTCAACCAGCGGGCTTTCACCCGGCGGCCCCTCGTGATGGCCAAAAAAATTGTGGCCGGGCGAAATGTAAAGTTGGCGGACTTTCACGGCGGCAATATGGCAAAAATTTATGGCGGCGAAAATGTTTTTACGTGCCTTGCGTCAGCCGCCGGCCAGCATTTTGGCCAGCGCTTCGTTGATGTAAACGCGCTGGTTCTGCGTGAACGGGGCGGCGGCCGGCACGCGGAACCGGCTGGCCGTGCTCACGGGTTGATCCGCCAGAAATTTATGCAGATAGCTTTTCTGCTGCGGAGTAAAATCGGCATGCGATTCCAGGGGCGCCTTTGTCAATGCCACTGCGCAAAACTTGAATTCTGGCTGGAGCGAAACGGCATCCACCGCTTCGCTGGTTGCGGCGTTCACGGCCAGGTTTCCGCCAAACTCGTCGTTCCAGTGAAACGGCGCGAAACAGTTGCCCGGCTGCACGCGCGTCGAAATCACCGCCGGATAAATTGCAAAGCCGCGCCGCGAAGCAACCCTGACCAGCGCGCCCGCGAATACGCCCAGCGTCTTCGCATCTTCAGGATGAATCTCCACGAACGGGCCGGGGTTGAGCTTGTTGAGCGCTGGAACTTTGCCGGTCTTCGTCAGTGTGTGCCACTGGTGCGCGAGCCGGCCGGTGTTCAGCGCAAAGGGGAATTCCTTGTCGGGCAATTCTGCCGGCGGCAAAAATGGGCGCGCGAGAAACCGGCCTTTGCCGGATGCGGTGGGAAAATGGACTGAATTTTCCGCCGTCAAATAACGGATTGCCCTGCCATCATCCGCTTCCGGCGCACATGGCCACTGCCGTGATCTTTGCCGCAGGCGTTCATAGGAAATGCCGCGCAGATCGTAGCCGGTTTTGGGATTCCATGTTTCACGGATTTCGTCGAACACCTCGCCGGCAGTTTCGTAGGGAAACGCTTTTTCAAATCCAAGCCGCCGCGCGACCTGTGTGAGAATCCACCAGTCCGCGCGCGCTTCGCCAGGCGGCGCGACGGCGGGCTGCATCACGGTGACGGTGCGTTCGGAATTGACCATCGTGCCTTCCGCCTCGGCCCAGACAGCGCCGGGCAGCAAAATGTCCGCGTAGCGCGAAGTTTCCGTGGGATGATAGGCGTCCTGCACAATGACGAGTTCCGCGCGTTGCAGGCCATTGATCACGCGCTGGCGATTCGGCATGGAGGCGATGGGATTCGTGCCGATGATCCAAACCGCTTTGACGTCGCCGGCCTCCAGTTTTTGAAAAAGCGAAACGGCATCGAGTCCTGGCTTGTCGGAAATGGTTTTTCCCGGCACTCCCCAAAGGTCTTCGATGAACGCACGGTCTTCTTCAGAAGTGACGACACGCTGACCGGGCAGGGCATGGCTCATGTAGCCGACTTCGCGTCCGCCCATCGCATTCGGCTGGCCGGTCAGCGAAAACGGCCCGCTGCCCGGACGGCAGATTTTTCCGGTAGCGAGATGCAGATTGCAAATCGCGTTCGTATGCCAGGTGCCGTGCGTGCTCTGGTTCAGACCCATCGCCCAGAACGTGGTGACCTCCGGCGATTCGCCAATCCATTTTGCCGCGGTGTGAATATCCTTTTCACGCAGGCCGGTGATTTCCGCAGCGTGTGCAAGCGGATAATTTTTCAGCAGCTCGCGCAGTTCGTCCCAGCCTTCGGTATGTTGCGCGATGAACTTTTCGTCAACGCGGCCGTTGTCCAGCAGCAGACGCAGCAATCCGTTCAGCAACGCGAGGTCGGTGCCCGGTTTGATTTGCAAATATAAATCCGCCTTCTCTGCCGTCGTCGTGCGGCGCGGATCAACGACGATGATTTTTGCGCCCTGCTTCTGGCGGTCCAGCAGGCGGAGAAAAAGAATCGGATGACAGTCGGCCATGCTCGCGCCGATAACCAGCGCGCAGTCCAGCCGGTCAATGTCCTGATATGAACCCGGCGGGCCGTCCGCGCCGAGCGACAGCTTGTAGCCGCTCGCCGCGCTCGCCATGCACAGGCGCGAGTTGGAATCAACGTTGTTGGTGCGCAAAAACCCCTTGGCCAGTTTGCTGGCAAGATATTGCGATTCCATTGACAACTGGCCGGAAACGTAAAGCGCCACGGCATCCGGCCCGTGCTGCGCGATGATTTTTTGCAGACGCCCGGCGGTTTGCCTTAGCGCGAGATCCAGCGACACGAGTTTACGTTCGGAGTTTTTTTCGTTGCGGACGTAAGCCGCCGCAAGCCGGTCGGAGGAATTGAGCGTGAGCGCGACGGAACTGCCCTTCGTGCAGAGCCGGCCGAAATTCGCGGGATGCTCCTTGTCGCCGGCCACCTTGACCACGCGATTGTTTTCGACCTGCAAAATCATGCCGCACCCGACGCCGCAGTAAGGACAAACAGTTTTTACGCTGCGTGCGGTGGCATCCGGCATGGTCAAGTCATTCGCCATTCGTGAACATGACCTGCAGCGCGTTCAAATCGTGGCGCGTGGTGAACTGCTGAAATGTTTCGTGGCCTTCGCGTTTTTTTAGAAATACACGCAACATGGTTTCCAGTGTCTGGGGAATTTCCGTCGCGCTCACACCGGAAAAAACCTGCCGGCCCACCGCCTGGTTTTTTCCAAAGCCGCCGCCGACAAAAACGTGGTAACCATCCGTGCCGCGAACCTTCGTGCCCAGGAGGCCGATGTCGCCCATGTAATGCTGTGCGCAGGAATTCGGACAGCCGGTGACGTGGATGTTCACGGGCTGGTCGAGCTGGAGTTTTTTCTCCAAGTGCTTGATGAGTTCGAGCGCGTGCCCCTTCGTGTCCGACTGGGCGAACTTGCAATAGCTGTTGCCCGTGCAGGCGATGACGCCGCTGGCTATGTTTGATTGCTTGGTGGCGAAACCGGCTTTTTCCAATGCCAGCTTGAGCGTCGGCACGAAGGCATCCGGCACGTTCGGAATGATGAAATTCTGCCAGACGGTCAGGCGGATTTCGCCACTGCCGTAAAGATCTGCAAGTTCTGCAAGCCGCAGCATCTGCTTCGGCGTGATCTGGCCAACCGGGCAGGTCGCACCGACATAACTCAAGCCGCGCTGTTTCTGCGGAAAATCGCCGACGTGTGAGTGTGGCAGTTCGTGGCTCGCCCAGCGCATCTGCGCCGCGTCGTAAGGCGCGCGACGGAGTTGCGTGCCGAGCTTTTTCTCGACGAGCGCCAGGTATTCGTCCAACGACATCTTTTCGAGCAGATGTTTCAACCGCGCCTTCTTGCGGTCGGTGCGGCAGCCGCGTTCGATATAGACACGCAAAACGGCGACGACGACCTTGTTGATTTCAGCGGGCGGCGCCACGACGCCGAGGTCGCATGCGAACGCCTTGTGGCCGGTCGCACCGCCGAGAGCGATGCGGAACAAAATTTCTTCGCCGCTTTTCACCGCCTTTACGCCGATGTCGTTCGTATCTTCGACCGTGCCGATGAGTCCGCCGCCGTCATAAGCGATGTTGAACTTGCGCGGCAAATCATAGAACGAACGGTCGTTGATGATGACCTGCCCGAGTTGCTGGCAGAACGGCATCACGTCAATCAGTTCCACCGGGTCAACGCCCGCCGTGGGATTCGCCGTGAGATTGCGGATGTTGTCCGCGCCCGCGCCGCGCGTGTGCAGGCCGACGCCCTGGACGCGGCGTAGAAATTCCGGCGCATCCTTTGGCTGAATCAAACGCATCTGCAAATTGGCGCGCGTGGTGATCTGGACGTAGCCGCTGGTAAGTTCCTGTGCCAGCCGGCCCAGCTCGCGCAACTGAAAAGTTGTGAGTAATCCCCCGGGAATCCGCAGCCGCGCCATGAACGCGTCTTTGACCGGCGTGAGAAAAAACAAACCGTTCCACTTGAAGCGAAAAATCTCATCCTTGTCCGGCGCTCTGTTATTGATGGAGTTTTCGATGATTTGTTCATAAGCATCGAGCGGATGCAGCTCGCGCTTCACGCGTTCCTCAAAAATGAGGTCGTCGTGCGCCGGCGCAGGCTCGACATCGCTGAATTTCTGGCCGCGCGCCGCCGCACCCGCGAACAGGCCGGACAAATACTCCTTCTGCTCCGGCGTGAAACCGGCGCTCGCGATTGGCTCTGGGAGAGTGGAGTTACTCATGCTGGCCGCTACCATTTTTTGTAGGCGAGAAATTTTCCGTTCATGGTGATTTTGACGCGGTCGCCTTTGGGGTCTGGGACTTTTTCGATGTCCATGGTGAAGTCAATCGCGCTCATGATGCCCGGCCCGAATTTTTCCTCGATGAGTTCCTTCATCGTGCGGCCATAGACATAGATGATTTCTTGAAAGCGATACGCCAGCGGCTCTTTGGGCACGGTGGGCGCGGCTTCGCCCTTGGTCGCGGGCGTGGTCAACGCCGCCGCGACGGCGGGTTTGAGGCCGAGAAACTTTGCGACTTTTTTTGCTTCAGCCAGGCCCAGCGCGTTTTCGCCGAGACACGCGGACGTGACGTAAACTTCAGACAAACCAGCTGCGCGCGCGATGGCGGCCCATGTGGTTTTCTTCGCGGCTTTCGCGGCGAGAATGCTTTCGGCCGTTTGGAATTTGTTCATGGCGAATTCGGGTTGATCAATAAACATCGCGTTGATAGCGTTTGTCGGATTTCAACTTGGCGACGCAAGCTTTCGCCTCGTTTGCGCTTTTGCCGCCCGCCGTCTCCGTGATTTTGTGGAGTGCGGCGTCCACGTCCTTGGCCATGCGCGAGGCATCGCCACAGACATAAAAGTGCGCGCCCGCCTCCAGCCACGCCCACAGTTCGGCGGCGTTTTCAATCATCCGGTCCTGGACGTAAATTTTCTCCGCCTGGTCGCGGGAGAACGCGAGGTCGAGCCGCGTAAGAAAACCGGATTTCTGCCACGCCGTGAGCTGTTCCTCGTAAAGAAAATCGGCGGCGCGTTTCTGGTCGCCAAAGAACAGCCAGTTTTTCCCTTTTGCGCCCGTCGCCGCGCGCTCCTCAAGAAATGCGCGGAACGGCGCGATGCCCGTTCCGGGGCCGACCATGATCATCGGCGTGTCGCCGTTGGCCGGCGGTTTGAAACCGTGTGACGGCTGAACAAAAACTTTCACGAAACCTGCCTTGTCCGCCAAATCGGCCAGAAAAGTTGAGGCGACACCCTTGCGTTTGCGCCCGTTCGTTTCATAACGCACCGCGCCGACGGTGAGGTGCACTTCGCCGGGATGCGCCTTGGGCGAAGACGAAATGGAATAAAGTCGTGGCGTGAGTCTGCGGAGAAACGGCAGCAATTCGGCGAACGTAAATTGTTTTTGCGTGAGCGCCAGCACGTCCAGCACATCGCGGCCACGCAGCCATTTTTTCAAGTCCTCGGCGCGCTCCGGCACGAGCAACGCGGCAAGTTCGCTGTCCGGCGTGCGGCTGGCGATTTCCGCAAGCAGTTCCGACGCCGGCTTGGCGAGATCGAAATTTTTCGTGAGCGCGGCGCGCAAAGGCCGGACGGAATTATCCACCACGACCGGTTCGTCGCCGGTCGCGTTGACGGCGGCGAGCAGGGCGTCAACAAGGGCAGGGCAATTTTCCGGGATGACGCCGAGCGAGTCGCCAACTTCGTAAATGAGACCGCTGCCACCGAGGGCGATTTCAAAATGGCGGACTTCCTTGCCGGAGCCTGGCTGGTTCAGCAGAACATTCTTCAGCAGCCGCGCGGGAAATGGATTCGCCTTGTCGTAAACTAAAACTGCGGGCGACGCTTCCCCCTCACCCTGACCCTCTCCCCCGGGGAGAGGGAACAGCGATGTATGGTGCCCGTTTGTTTGTGCGCCGTTCGTGCTTCCGCCGCCTAATTTTTCCCAGAGACCGTCAATCCAGTTTTTCGCGGCAGTCTCGTAGTCCACGTCGCATTCGCCGCGTGGCGCAAGGCGTTTCGCACCGAGGGCTTCGAGCCGGGCGTCAAATTTTTTGGAGGCACCGCAGAAGTCGGAATAATTTTTGTCACCGAGACCCAGGACGGCAAATTGAAGATTTTCCAGTCGCGGGGCGGTTTCCGCATTGAGCCAGTTCCAGAAATTCACCGCGTTGTCCGGCGGCTCGCCGTCGCCCCAGGTGCTGGAGATGATGACGGTTTTGTTCGCGGCGGCGAGGTTCGCGGTTTCGTAATCATTCAAAGCAAGCACCCTTGGTGCAAAGCCGCGTTGCAGCGATTCCTTCGCAACTTTCTTGGCGAGGCCTTCTGCGGAACCCGTTTGCGAGCCAAACAAAATCAGTAGCGGCTCGGAATTTTTCGATGCGGCGGGCGCGGCTTCGGCGGGCGCGGAGGAATGGAGTCCGGCGAGAAAACCGTTGAGCCACGCGCGTTGTTCGGGCGTGAAGGGCGCGGTTTCAGGGATGAACGGAACGGTGTTCATTGAGCAACCGGTAAAATAGGGACGCGCCCCACCTCGCGATGGGGCGCGGCGACGGGAGGAACTGCGTCGCTAAATCCGTGATTAAAAATTGACGCTGGTCTGGACATAGAAAAAGTTCGCATCCGTGGCGCCGCCGACGCCAGCGAGCGATTGCTCGATGTATTTGCCAGTGAAGAAGTGGCTGTAACCAACCTCAACTTGGGCAAAGCGGGTGACCGCGTAACCGGTGATCGCCGTCAGTTCGGTGCCCAGAAAGCTGTTGTAGCCAGGATTGATGCCATAACCGCCCGCCGTGCGCGGCCCGCCGGCGGCGTTGTAGAAAAAGTCATGCGTGTTGGCGAGCCACAGGGCATTGCCCATGAGGGCGGCGCTCATGCGCGGGGTCGGCTTGCACGTCAGGTTGATGCCGGCGTCCTGGATGTTTTGCAGCGAGACAAAATCCATCGAGCCGTAAAACTTGTGGTTCGTCGGGAACAGGTTTTCAAACGTCCCGTGCGTGCCATCAGTCGGATTGTTGTCGCCGGAACCGTAGTCGAATTCCAAACCGAGCCGGGGCGTGGACCAGAGATCGGTGAAGGTATAACCGCCTTGTGCCACAAACATGTAGGCATTTTGCGTCAACCGCGCCGCCGTGGTTGAGGGGGCGAAATCGCCGAACTGATACGCGCCTTCCACGGAATAATCCCAGCCGCCAAATTCGCCCGGCTTGGATTTGAGGCGGCCACCGACGGTGTAGATGTCGCGGGCGGTCGGCTGCGGGAACTGCGGGTTGGGTTCGGCGCTGTTGGCGTGGCGCGTGGAGTTCCGCGCCAGAAAATAAAGGTCGAAGATGTTTTTTGGGATTTTCATGCTCGTGGCATAAACGCCGGAGAGAAGATCGTAGTCGTTCGACAGATCAAACTGGCCGTCCTGCGGAATCACCGGGCGTCCGCTGAAAAAATCCGCGCCGAACCACTCGGTCTGCCAGCGCACTTTGGCGGCGTCGAACGAGCGTCCGATGTTGTTCCAGTTGAACGCACCAATCAGCCGCTCTTCGCCATAGGATAATTCCTGGCGGCCGACTTTGGCCGAGAGCGGAAATTCCTTGTGGTTGCCGATGGTGACGTAGCCCTGATGGAGGTCAATCAGGTCGGCTTCCGGGCCGTTGCCTTTGCGCTGAAAGGTGCCGGGAACGGCCGGGATGTTGGGATAAGCGAACCGCGCGTCGTTATTGTCCGTGCTGGCCTGGCCTTCGACATAGGCGCTCCACCATTTCTCGGTGTAACCGACATGCAGACGCGTGCGGGTCAGATAATAGTCGTTGTCCACCTTGGCGTTCTGCGCGCGGAAATCCACCGAGCCGGGAATGCCGGGGATGCCGTAGCCCTGCCGGTTCTCATAGCGGAAACGGAATTGGCCGGCGATATCCCACTGGTTCATGTAGGGATCCTTGGCGCGGAAAAATTCGTTGATGAATCCCTGGAATGGCGTGGGCGGCGGTGGCGGCGTGTATTGGGCGTGTGCTTGTTCAAGGGCCGCGAGCACGAGCGCGCCAGCGGAGAGGGTTTTTAGGGTTGGCTTCATGATTTTGGTTTTTAGGGTTGGCATTTGGTTGGATTCAAACGTGGTTCAACTCGGGTTTTCTGAAATTATCTTTGCCCGGCGGCAGAATTTTTTCCACGGGCGGCGGTTCAATTTTCGGCGCAACCGCTTTCCGGTGCGCGCGGACTTCGAGAAATTCGATGAGCTGCTCGCGCAACTTGTAATAATCCGGATGCTCGAACACCGCCTTGCGCTCGCGCGGGCGCGGGAAATTCACTTCCATGATTTCGCCGACCTCCGCCGCCGGGCCGTCGGTCATGCACACCACGCGGTCGCTCAAGAACAGCGCCTCATCCACGTCGTGTGTGACCATGAGCGCGGTGATGTTGTTCTTGCTCCACAAATCCACGAGCACCTGCTGCAATTCGTAGCGCGTCAGCGTGTCGAGCATGCCGAACGGCTCGTCGAGCAGCAGCATCTTCGGCTTGAGCGCGAACGCGCGGGCGATGCCGACGCGCTGCCTCATGCCCTGCGAAAGTTCGGCGGGCCGCTTGTGCATCGCGTCGCCGAGGCCGACGACCGTGAGGTAATACTCGGCGATTTCGCGGCGTTCGATTTTGTCCGTCGTGTAAAAGACCTGGTTCACACCGAGCATCACATTTTCAAACGCCGTCATCCACGGCAGCAGCGAAGGCGATTGGAACACCACGCCGCGATCCGGCCCCGCGCCATCGAGTTCGCGTCCGGCCAGAATGATTCCGCCGCCGGAAATCTCGCTCAATCCGGCGAGCATCGAAAGCACCGTGCTTTTGCCGCAGCCGGAATGGCCGATGAGCGTGGTGAACTCGCCTTTTTTGATGCGCAAGTTGAAATTCTTGACGATCACCGCCCCGCCTTTCGGCGTCGGATAAATCTTCGTCAGGTCGGAAAGTTCGACGTAATGGCTCATGCTTCCACCGTCTCTTCCTTGATTTCACTGGCGCGTTTCGGCCTCGCCCGACCGGTGAAAAAGCGGGGCGGACGATCCAAATCCTCCGGTTCGATGTCCGGCAAAATCAGTTTCTTCGTGATGGACGTATGCCGCTCGCTCTTTGAATTGAGCATGAACGTGATCAGTTCGCGGCGGATTTCCTTGAACCGCGCGCTGTGGTTGATCTCCTTGCGGTCGCGCGGACGGGGCAGGTCAATCGTGATCTCCGGCCCCAGCGTCGCGCCCGGCCCGGCGGTCAGCGGAATGATTCGGTCCGCCAGCAAAATGCCTTCGTCCGGATCGTTCGTGATCATCACGACCGTCTTGCGGTCCTGCGACCAGATGCGGGAAATTTCGTCCTGCAACGTCGCCCGCGTCAGCGCATCCAGCGCGGAGAGCGGCTCGTCGAGCAGCAGGATTTGCGGGTCCATCGCCAGCGCCCGCGCCACGGAAACGCGCTGTCTCATGCCGCCGGAAAGTTCGCTGGGCAGCTTGTTGCGCGCGGGCGTGAGGTTGACCATCGCGATGTATTTCTCGACGTGCTCTTTTCGTTTGTCCGGCGTCCAGTTCGGATTCACCGCTTCCACCGCGAGCAGAATATTTTCAAACACCGTCAGCCACGGCAGCAGCGAGTAATTCTGAAAAACGATTCCACGATCCGGCCCCGGCCCGGTGATCTCCAGATCGTTCAGCATCAGCGAACCGTGGCTGGGCTTGAGCAAACCCGCGATGAGCGAAATGAGCGTCGTCTTGCCCGTGCCGGAAAAGCCGACGATGGCGACGAACTCGCCCTTTTCGATGTTCAGGCTGATGTCCTTGAGCACCGGGTTGCCGCCGAAACTTTTGCTGACGTTTTTAAGTTCTAAAAATGGCACGGGATTTGGCTTCAGATGGTTTTGAAACGGCGTTCCACCACGCTCATCAGGCGGTCGAGGATGAAGCCGACCACGCCGATGGTGACGATGCAAAGGATGATGTGTTCGTAAATGAGGCTGTTGTATTCCTGCCACAGGAACCCGCCGACGCCGGGCCGGCCCGTGAGCATTTCCGCCGCGACGATGACCAGCCACGCGATGCCGAGGCTCAAGCGAAAACCGGTGAACATATACGGCAGCGACGCGGGGATCAGGACTTTGAAAAGCGTTTTCGTGCGCGAGAGCTTCAAAACTTTGGCCACGTTCAAATAATCCTGTGGAATCGCGCGCACGCCGACGGCGGTGTTCAAGACCGTCGGCCACATCGAGCAGACCGCGATGGTGAACAGCGCACCCAGTTCGGAAGCGTTTTTGCCCGCGCCCATGAACAGCACCAGACCGAGCGGCAGCCACGCGAGCGGCGACACCGGACGCAAAACTTGAATCAACGGATCAAAAATTTTCGTGAACGTCTTGGACAGTCCCAGAAAAAAACCAACCGGCGTGCCGATGATGAGTGCGAGCGCATAACCTTTGGCGACGAGGATCAGCGAATACCAGGTGAACCGTAAAATGCCCTGGTCCATCTCGCCGCGCTTGGCGAACGGTTCGACGATGTAGGGTTTGCTTGTCTCCCACGTCTTGTGCGGGGTCGGCAAATCTTTCGCCCATGTTGCGCACGAGATTTGCCAAAGGATTAAAACCGCCGCCACGCCGATCAGCGGCAGGACGAGCCAGTCAATTTTTTTGAAAACGTTTTCTTTCATGTCAATTTTACTTCGGAGATTTCTGCACCCATGTTTCAGCGGCGGCCACCAGCACCAGCGCGAAGCTGATGACCGGCGAAAGGATTGTCTTGGCGATCACCTCCGCGTTTTCCGCGTGATGCAGCCAGATGTCGCCTTGGTTGACCGCCGCCTGCACGCAGCCGGCCGTCAAGCCGAGTTTGCACGCCCGCAACCACACAGCGCGTTGTTGAAAGGACAGTTTCCACAGATCGCGTTTTGATATGGGTGGGGTCATATCGCATGGTTTTGGGCGTGCAAAATTAAGGTTTCGATCAGCCCTTCACGTTGTTCACCGCGAAGCTCTTGGCATACGCCTCGGGGTCGCCCGTCGGGTCGAACGTCGCGCCGTCGAACAAGGTCTCCTTGCTGTTGTCCAGGCCGCCGTGCGCGTAGCCGATTTCCTTCATCGCCTCTTCGTAAATGTCCGGGCGCATGACTTGTTTGGTGATGCCTTCGTAATCGGGCGTGCCCTTGAGCAAACCCCAGCGGCGATACTGCGAGAGAAACCACTTGGCGTATTTGGGCTGCGGATAATTGCAGTTGCGGCTGCTGAAGATCATGTAGTTCGGATCTTCCTTCGTGCGCCCGTCACCATAATCGTAGTGGCCTTGCAAACGTCCAAGAATCGTCTTCGCATCGCAGTTGATGTAGGTCGGCTTGCTGACGATGGCGCATTGCTCCGGGCGGTTGTCCATGACATCCAGCCACACGCTAGCCTCGTTCAACGCCTTGAGCACGGCCTTGACCGTCTTCGGATTTTTGTCGGCAAACTCGGCGAGGAACGCGCAGACTTTTTCCGGGTGATCCTTCCACATGTCCTGCGTGGAAACGGAGGTGAAACCGATCTTGTCCGCGATGGCGCGGGCGTTCCACGGTTCACCCACGCAGTAGCCGTCCATCTTGCCGATCTTCATGTTCGCCACCATCTGCGGCGGCGGCACGGTGATGAGCGAAACATCCTTGTCCGGGTTGATGCCACCGGCACCGAGGTAATAGCGCATCCACATTGCGTGCGTTCCCGGCGGAAACGTCATCGCAAACGTGAGCGGCTCGCCCAGTTTCTTGGCGGACTCCACGAAGGGCTTGATGTCCTTCGGGTCGGCACCAACCTTGCCCTTCCACTCGGTCTTGAGCGTGATGGCCTGGCCGTTGCGGTTCAACAACCACGGAATGATCATCGGTTTCTTCGGCGAACCGGCGAGGCCCATCGTCGAGGCGATCGGCATGCCGAGGAGCATGTGCGTGGCCTGGATGGTGCCGCTGGAAAGATTGTCGCGGATGGCCGCCCAGTTCGCGCCTTTGGTGACGGTGGACTGGATGCCGTATTTTTTGAACAGCCCCTTTTCGTGCGCGATGACGATGGGCGAGCAGTCGGTCAGCGCGATCATGCCAAAGTTCAGCGCGGTGGTTTCCGGCGCGTCGCTGGCGTAGGCCGTGCCCATCCAGCTCTTGGGCAGGCCGGCAAACAGCGTGGCGAGCGTCAGCCCTTTGGCGGCTTTTCCAAGAAACTGGCGGCGGTTGAGGTTATGCGAGGACAAGTTCGTTTTCTGATTGGGTTTGTTTTTCATAGTCAATGGTGGTGGTGGAATTGCGGAGGCAGACGGCCCGGTCAAAAATATCCGTGCGGAAAGCGCGGTGGCCCAGTTCGGCGTTCAGCACCGCCGGATCCGGACACAGGCCGCTGGCGCGCAACCGTTGCAAAACCCACGCGGCTTTGTCGCCGGAAGGTTCGTTTGCGTTGTGACGGTGAAAGACGCTGAAGTTCTGGACATGCCGCACTTCGCCGTGGCCGAAATCAAATTCCGTGCTGAACCCGCGCCGCAGCGCCGCCGCCGGAACATTCACATAGGCGGGCAGGGCGAGCGTGGCGATGATTTGTTCCCGATTGCCGGGCGCATCACAAAATTCGCATGCTTCCAGCAGTGCGGCGACGAGCGCGAGATGCTGTTCATCGTGCTTCCCGGCAAAGTCGCGCCGCACCATGAGAACTTTTTCAGGATGGCCAGGCGCAAGCTCCGCGCTCACGGCCACGCACCAGCCAACGCGCGACTGCACCGCCATTGAGTTCCACGGTTCGCCTACGCAGAAGCCGTCAAGATTTCCGGCCTTGAGATTCGCCACCATCTGCGGCGGCGGCACGACTACGACGCGCACGTCGCGGTCGGGATGAATCCCCGCCGCCGCCAGCCAGTCGCGCAGCAGAAAATTGTGCGATGAATGCGGAGAGACGACGCCAAACGTGAAAGTTTTCTCGCGGCGCGAACGGGTGATTTCTGCGTGCAAGGTTTTTCCATCGCGCACACCGCTCTTCCAAAGTTCGTTCGAGAGCGTTATGGCGTTGCCGTGCAAATTCAGCACCAGCGCGGTGAGGCAGTCGCAGGAAATCGAGCCAAGTCCGAGCGTCGCGGCCACGGGCATTCCGGCGACGGCGTGCGCGGCCTCCAGTTCGCCGTGGATCACTTTGTCGCGGATCGTCGCCCAGCCGAGTTCGCGGCTCAAGGCGACGTTCAGGCCGAACTTGCGGAACAGGCCTAGTTCGTGCGCCATCACGAGCGGCGCGCAATCTGTCAGCGGCACGAAACCGACGCGCAACTTCCGTTGTGTCGTCTGATTTTTTATGGTGTGCGTCTTTTTGTTCACTGGTCGCGGTTTTTCAGCCGTTGCACGATGATTAAGCGCGCCATGTGCCAAGGGTTGATTCCGGCGCAATGATTGCTACTCTTAATTTCAATGGAAACAATGAGACGGATTCATACATGAGCACGCCCCTCGACAGCCGGCAGGTTCGCGCGTTCTGCGCACTGGCGCGCACGGGCAGCTTCACGCAGGCTGCGCGCGAGCTGCACCTCACGCAATCGGGCATCAGCCACTCGATGAAGGCGCTGGAGCGGGATATTGGCTGTCGCCTTTTGGACAAGCTGGGTAAAAAAGTCGTGCTCACGCAGGCGGGCGAACAACTGCTGCATCACTCGAAGAAAATCCTGCAGGAAATGAAGACCGCGCGCGAGACGCTTGGTCATCTCGGCAAGTGGGGCAGGGGCAGGTTGCGGCTGGGCGCGAGCACGACGGCGTGCCAGCACATCATTCCGCCGGTGCTGCGCGAGTTCAAAGAAAGTTTTCCCGAACACGCCATCACCATCGAACCGGGTGACACGCCGGAGCTGGTGGACTCGCTGCTGCACCAGCGCATTGACCTCGCGCTTTCGCTGGCCAGCAGCGAACCGCAGCTTGAATTTCATCCGTTGTTCACGGACGAACTGCATTTCATCGTGGCGGCGCTGCATCCGTGGGCGAAGGCCGGGCGCGTGGAACGATCCGAAATCCCGCGCCAGAACTATATCCTTTACAACAAGCACAGCATCACGTTCCGGCTCATCGAGGACTATTTCCGCCGCGAACAGATGGTGCTGAACACCGTGATCGAACTCGGCAGCATGGAGGCGACGAAGGAACTGGTGAAGCTCGGCATCGGCGTGAGCATCCTCGCACCGTGGATCGCGCGGAAAGAAATCGAGGACGGCTCGCTCGTGGCCCTGCCGCTGGGCCGGCGCAAACTGCAGCGCCGCTGGGGCATCCTGCACTGGCGCGGCAAACGGCTGAACCTTGCGGAGGAAACTTTCATCGGGCTGTGCGAATCCGCTTCGATTCCTCTGCGCAGCGAGCCGGACAAGTCCAGGCATTGAACGGCTGACGTGTGCTATATCATCCGGTGAATCCGTTCCGCGTTCGTCCCGAAATTTTTTCCCTGATTTCGGCACCAGGCAAACGCCACCGGTTTCGATGACAACGTCCGGCGTTCGGGTTTCGCGGCACCGACGGCATATTGCGCCATTCCCCAAACGGCAAACATAATCCCAGTGTGTCTTGAAATGTTACAGGACAGCCAGCCGTGGGACACTTGAGGCAGATAACCGGCTGCGCCCGTAGCCGCCGTCAGTTCAGACTGATGGCTCTATGAGGTTTTAATTGAGGAATTGAACCGAAGCGTCAATGGTGATTATGGTTTTGAACTTTGGCACTGGTGCTGCTATGGTGTCAGCAGTTGCGGTTGCGACGGGCAATTCAAGTGAACAAAAGTGTCATCATATAACCCGCCGGTCGCGAAGTTCACACCGCACATAAAACAGAAAGAAAAACAAAATGAAGACAATGAAAAACACCCGTAAGGCCGGCTTCACGCTGGTAGAAATCATGATCGTTGTCGCCATCATCGGCTTGCTGGCCGCGATTGCGATTCCGAACTTCGTCAAGGCGCGCGCCACCTCCCAGGCCAATGCGTGCATCAACAACCTCCGCCAGATTGACGCGGCGATCAACCAGTGGGCGTTGGAAAACAAGAAGGTCAGCAGCGACAACGTCCTACTCTCTGACTTGACGCCCTACATCAAGTTGAACTCGGCCAGTCAGATCCCCGGCTGCCCGGCCAACGGCACTTATGCTGTTACAGACGTGCAGTCAAGCCCGACCTGCTCGCTCGCTGGAAATGTGACGCCGGATCACGTCCTCCCGTAATCTTAACTTGTCTGATTCAAAAAGCCCGAAGCGAAAGCTTCGGGCTTTTTTGTTTCAGCATGAAATTCCGTCCATTTGACTATTCCAAATGCAGGACATTTCAATTGTAAATTTGGCACTAGTGCTGCTGGTATATTTCCGTTGTGGTCGTGTCAGGCAATTCGTGAACGATTCAAGTCATCATTATAACCCGCCTGCCACGTTGTTCACGCCACATATGGAAAAACAACGAAGTATGAAAACGACTGCCTCTCATTACCGGGCGGGTTTTACACTGGTTGAGATCATGATTGTGGTGGCCATCATCGGTATGCTGGCCGCCATTGCCATTCCCAATTATGTGAGAGCCCGATCCAATTCACAGTCAAGCGCCTGCATCAACAACCTCCGCCAGATTGACGCGGCGGTCAACCAGTGGGCGTTGGAAAACAAGAAGGTCAGCAGCGACAACGTCCTACTCTCTGACTTGACGCCCTACATCAAGTTGAACTCGGCCAGTCAGATCCCCGGCTGCCCGGCCAACGGCACTTATGCTGTTACGACCGTGGATGCCAGCCCGACCTGCTCCCTCGCTGGATCGGTGACCCCGGATCACGTCCTCCCGTAATCCAAACTTGTCTGATTCAAAAGCCCGGGGCGAAAGCTCCGGGCTTTTTTATCCGGCAACGATAAGCCATCACCGCAGTTGACTCTGACGCCCATTTGAATTAGGAAACAGCCCTGTGATTTACAACCGATTGATTCAACCATGAGCGTCATTCTCAAAACTGACAAACTGCGCGTCGAGTTCACCAGCCGCGAATTCCGGCAGGCGACTAAAACGGCGCTCGTCAGCCTTGATCTGGAAGTCAATGCCGGCGAGGTTTTTGGCTTCCTTGGTCCGAACGGCGCGGGCAAGACCACCACGATGAATGTCCTGCTTGGTTTCCTCCCGCCGACCAGCGGTGCGGCGTATCTGTTCGGCATTGATGTCCGCCAGCCCATCGCCCGCCAGCGCATCGGCTATCTGCCAGAGATGACGTATTACTACAAATTTCTCACCGCCGATGAATTGCTCCGTTTCTACGCCAAAATTTTTGGTCTGTCGCGCGCCGACACTGACAAAAGGATTCCTGAACTTCTCAAGCTGGTCGAACTCGAGCATGCCGCCAGGCGTCCGATCAAATCCTATTCCAAGGGCATGCAGCAGCGCGTCGGCCTGGCGCAGGCGCTCATCAACAATCCCGATTTGCTTGTGCTCGACGAACCGACCAGCGGCCTTGATCCGCTGGGCCGCATGAAAGTCCGCGAAATTATTGAACGCCTGAAAAATGAAGGCAAAACCGTTTTCTTTTCCTCGCACGAACTGGGCGAGGTCGAAACCGTCTGCGATCGCGTCGCCATTATCCATCAAGGTGAACTGAAGGCCGTCGGCTCCGTCGAGGACATTTCCGCCGGCCATGCCAACCTCGAACAGGCGTTCCTCAAAATTGTTGGCGTCCAATCACAACCTCTGCCATGAATAAAATTATCGCGGTCGCCGGTGTTGTCATCAAGGAGCTTTACCGGCGCAAAGATTTTTACGTCCTGTTTGTGCTGACCGCGCTGCTCACGGTCGCGGCCGGCGCGGTGAATTTTTTCCACGACGAAAAAATTGTCCGTTACGTCAAGGACATCTGCCTGCTGCTCATCTGGGTTTCGGCGCTCGTCATCGCCATCGTCACCACCGCGCGGCAGATCCCGGCGGAACGCGAGGCACGCACCATCTTTCCGCTGCTCGCCAAGCCGGTCTCTCGCGCCCAGGTCATCGCCGGCAAATTTCTCGGCTGCTGGCTGGCCACGGGCGTGGCGCTGGTGGTGTTCTATTTTTTCTTCGCCATCATCACCGGCTCGCGCGAGCAAATCTGGCCGGTGGGCATGTATCTCCAGGCCATGTGGCTGCAATGGGCCATGCTCGCCATCGTCATTGCGATGGTTTTGCTTGGCTCGATTTATTTTGCCGCGCCGTCGTCAACATCCACGATTTCCTTCATCGTCGTCGTGGGCATTCTCGGCATCGGATCGCACTTGAAAACCATCGCGCTCCAGCAGGCGGAGCCGATGCAGTTTATTCTGACGGTGATTTATTTTGTGATGCCGCACCTGGAGTGGTTCGATCTGCGCGACTTCGTTGTGTATGATCAAACGCTGGTGTCGTGGATGGCGCTGGCGCTGGCGACCGGCTACGCGGTCGTTTGGACGGGCTTTTTTCTCTTCCTCGCGTGGCTCGGCTTCAGCCGGAAAAACCTGACGACGTGATGAAAATTTCCCCGCTGCTTGTGCTCACGGCATTGCTGGCGCTGGCGTTCGCGCTGGCAACCGGCCTTGCGTCGCGCGCCGAGGGCTGGAGCGCGCGGACCAAATCCGACAACGTCTTTGGCATGATGTTTGGCGACGGGCGCAAGCTGTTCGCAAATCATTTTTTCACGATGGCGGACGTTTATTTTCATAGTGGCTATTATCCGTCCGTCTTTGACAAGCATGCGGAGGAGCAAAAAGAAATCATCTCCGCCAGCCACGGTAAAAAGGAAACCGAGGAGGATGAAAAAAACGAGGACTTCCTCGGCAAGCCGAAGGACTGGATTGACGCGTTTGGCCGGCACTTTCGCATCACCCAGCACACGCATTTGGAGAGCCACAACGAACGCGAAATCCTCCCGTGGCTCCGCCTCGCCGCCGACCTGGATCCGCAAAAGATCGAGACCTACACCGTCGGGGCTTTTTTCCTGCGTGAACATCTGGGCCGGACGCAGGAGGCCGAGGCTTTTTTACGCGAAGGGTTGCGGAACAATCCCGACAGTTGCGAAATCCTTTTTGAACTGGGCCGCCTTTACCGGGATGGCTTGCATGATACCACCCGCGCCCGAAATGTCTGGGAACTTGGCGTGAGGAAATATCTCCTCCGCAGCCCGGAACAGCAGAAGGAAGACTCGATGATCCTAGACGAGCTTGCCGTCAATCTGGCGCGTCTGGAAGAGGATGCCGGGAACTATGGCCAGGCCATCAACTGGTTTCACCTCGCCCAAAAAGTTTCGCCTAATCCGGGCGCGCTGCAAAAGCAAATTGACGATCTCCAGAAAAAACTGGACGCCGGAATCCCCGTAGTCCCGCAGAAGCTTTTTTGACCGCGCAATTCCGCTTGGCCTTTCCGCCGCCGCTCTGGTTTAATTTCCGCGATGAAAGCCCGGCAGTCCAAAATCAAACGCCAAACGCTGGAAACCAAAATTTCCGTCCGTCTCAACCTTGATGGCAGTGGAAAATCCTTGGTGAAGACCGGCATCCCGTTTTTCGACCACATGCTCACGCTCTTTGCCAAGCACGCGACCATGGATTTGCAGCTCAAGTGTAATGGTGATCTGGCCGTGGACGCTCATCATACCGTCGAGGATTGCGGCATCGCGCTTGGCCAGGCCTTCGCGCTTGCGCTCGGTGACAAACGCGGCATCCGCCGCTATGGCGCGGGATTTCATCCCCAAAACCCGTTCACAGGCGAAGCCTATGTGACAATGGACGAATGTCTCGCCCGCTGCGTGATTGATTTCAGCGGACGCCCGCATCTTGTCTGGCGCGGGCTGGACAAGTTTTCGCAGAAGGAAATTTCTGACACGGAAAAAAAACAGGACGCCTCCAGCGCGTTCCGCTTCGGCCTCGCGCGCGAATTTTTCCAGGGCTTCACCAACGAGGCCCGCTGCAATCTGCATCTTGAACTGCTTTACGGCGATGAGCCGCATCACATCGTCGAGGCGCTGTTCAAGGCGTTCGCCCGTGCCACCGACGCCGCCTGCGCGCACGACCCGCGCATCGCCGGAAAGCTGCCCAGCACCAAGGGAAAACTTTAGCGCGCTGAATAAAAATTCCCCTGCGTCGTCAAATTAATGTCTGGAATGAATTATTCCTCTGCCGATGACGATGCATTGGTGAAAGCCGCCCGGCACGGCGAGCTGGCGGCGTTTGAGGAACTGGTTTTCCGGCATCGCGACCGGATTTACGCCCGCGCCTTCAGCATGACGCGCCACGAGGAAGACGCGGTTGATCTTTCACAGGAAGCGTGGATCAAAGGCTGGCAACGGCTCGGACAGTTTCAGGGCGACTCCAGCTTCACGACTTGGATGACACGCATTGTCATCAACCTTTGCCTCGACCACTTGCGGAAGCAAAAACGGCATCGCGCCGGTTCCATCGAGGAGATGGACGCGGAAAGCGGCGGTGTGGAACGGCAGATGCCCGTCGTGACCGTGAACCCGACGGCCGGTCTGGAACGCGCCGAGTTGCGCAAAAAAATTGACGGTGCGCTCGGCCAGTTGTCGGCGGAACACCGCACGGTTCTGGTGCTGCACGAATTTGAAGACATGGAATACAAGACCATCGCCAAAACGGTCGGCTGCTCGATGGGCACGGTGATGTCGCGGTTGTTTTATGCGCGGCGGAAGATGGCCGCGCTGCTGGCGGATATGAGAGAAGAAATATGAATCAGGAGCAACAATTGAAATTGCAGGCGTTCCTCGACGGCGAACTGCCGGAGCGCGAGGCGCGTGAAATCCTTGCCTGGACGCAGCGCGATGGCGCCGCCGCCGCGTTGCTGGCGGAACTCAAAAACACCCGGGAGGCCATGGTGAAATCCGAGCCGCATTTGAGCGTGCCGGAATCGCGCGAATTTTTCTGGTCGAAGATCGAGCGCGAAATCCAGCGGCTGGAACCGCGCACTGCCGAAACGCCGGGAACCTCCGTCTTTGTCGCGTTGCGCCGCTGGCTTTTACCCGCCGTTGCGGTGAGCGCGCTGGTCATTGCCGGAGTGATTGTTCATTTCAAAGCCCCGACCATTGCTCCGCCCGCCCGCGTGACAAATGTGGCCGATGCTGATGCGCCGACCGTGGAAACGACGCTGGCCAATTCCGACGCGACCACTTATCGTGACGCCAGCGAAGGCACGACGCTTGTGTGGTTCTCGTATGCGGCGGACGACAACCCTGAAAAAAATCCGGCAGCCATCAATTGACGCATGAGCACAACTTTCTTTTCCGCGACCCGTCTGGTCTGCGCCGCGCTGTGTTTGTTTTTGCTGGCAGGCGCGACCGCGCATGCCGGCGAAGGCACCCTGAAGCTGGAGGCGCAACTGGTGGTGGGTTCCAACGATCCGCAGACCAAAGGCACGCCGGTTTCACCGAAGGTTGAAAAGAAACTGAAACGGCTTCCGCTCAAGTGGGGAAGTTATTTTGTCGTCAGCTCGCAGCAATTTTCTCTGGCGAAGGATGAAGGCAGGCGTCTCGTGATGGGCGGCAGCGAAATGGTCGTTAAAAATCTGGGCGGAGAGCGGGTGGAACTGACGCTGATCAACCGCGGCAAAATCACGCAATCTTTGAGCAAAGGCCACACCCTCGTGACCAACGTCAAAGACGAGAACTCTTTCGTGGTGCTGCGGCAGATGGATTGAACTGCCCCAACGGGGCTGCGTCCCTGTTGGCGGGTGTCCCAAGGCAGTCCCAGCACTCCAACCTTGGAGCTAAATGATTGCAACCTTTCAAGATTGCCTGCTTCACTTTCTCCACCGCCAGCATCTCGATGGGTTTGCGACTAATGTCTTATTTCAATCCAGCTTTGAACGCCGCTTCAGGATTGATTTCTTTTAGAGCCAAAGCAGCACTGCCTCTAACTGCTTTGTCTTTATCATTGAGCATCTCCACTAACTTTGGGATAGCAGATTTTGCATCAACTCCGCATGACCCAAGCGCCAATGCAGCATCTCCACGAACCATGCGGTTGGAGTCCGATAAGCATTCTATTAGCGCAGGAATAGCTTGTTCTGATTTTGTGTGCATGTTGCCGATGACATAAGCTATGCCTGCCCGTATTTGGTGGTTAGGGTCTTTTAATTTTGGCAAAAGCCAATCAACCGACACGTCAGCATTTGTTCCGATGCAGTTCAATGAATAAAGAATGTCAACGCGAGCCGCTGGATTTTGTTCGTAAATTTTAATCAGCGCAGGAACCGCGTTTGTGGCACTAGCTCCTAAAACTCGAAATCCATTTGATGCCTCATTTCCATTCGAATGAAAATCATGTTCTTTGGAATCTTCGTCCTGCAATAATTGCAGCAATGTTGGAATGGCATTACTACCTGCTTGGTTTACGATTTTATCCAGCTCATGCAATTTCGCTCCATTATTCGCAAAAATTTCTTCCATGTTATCATAATCTTTCAACCAGACGCTTAACGGTTTTCCTTGATATGATGGGTCGTGGGGTTTGGATTTTTCTATCACCACCGTTGCTGTCCCCGCCGCCAGAAACACGCCCACACCGACCACAATCGCCGTCTTCGCTTTTGTCCATGCCATAATTTTCAATGCTCCTTTGATGAGGGTTAAAGTTGAACCGGTGGCCGCCACGCCTTTCGCAATCGCCACGGCAGTCACAGATTTCGCGAGCGTCACCGGCGCAGCTTGAACGGAATTGGCAGCCATCGCCCCGGCGATGATGGCCGTGGTCGAACTCACGCCGCGCTTGTTGAAATAGCGGTGCAGCTTTTCCAGCGCGCGGGCGACGCGTTTGCGCGCGGTATCTTCGCCCGTTCCTAATTTGTTTCCAACTTCCGCCAAAGAATTGTTTTCAAAGAAGCGCAGCAGCACGGCTTGCCGGTCGGTCTCCCCGAGCGATGCCAGCGCCTCGTCGAGCAACGGCGACATCTGGTTCCAGATTTCATCAGTCGCGGCGGATTGTAATTCGCTTTGCATTTGAAACTCCTTTTCAATGGTGGCCGTCCGCAAAGACCGTCTTACGGCTTCGCGCGTCTGTGCGATGGCTGCGTAGCGCGTGGTTTTGAACAGCCAGCCTGCGAGAATGGTTTTATCCGAAATCCGCCCGGCTTTTTGCGCGAGGATGATGAACACGGCCTGCGTGATTTCCCCGGCCAGATGCGGGTCGCGCACTTGCCGCAGCGCCGCCGAATAAACGAAGCCGACGCGGCGCGCAACGAGCGCTTCGAAGGCGGCCTCGGAATTCTGCATGGCGTATTTCCGCAGCAGCGCCAGATCGTCCATTGATTCCATTCACCTATTAAATGCCGGTTTCGGCCAAAACCGGACAACTTTTTTTGAGGAAAATATCGTTGGAGCCGACGTGAGGAGGCTCATTTTTCCGGGCGCAAGGCAATTTAACGAAGAAATTTGAGCCTCGTCACCTCGGCGGCTACAAACATCAGTTTTTTTCTGCTCGCGGAACGGCGACGCTTCGCGTAAATAAAGGACATAAGGAATTGATTTCATGGTTGTCTTTCTCAACGGCCAATTTGTGTCTGAAGCCGGAGCGGTTGTTTCCGTGAACGACCGTGGTTTCATGTATGGCGACGGGCTGTTTGAGACGATGCGGGTCGTGAACGGCAGGCCGTTCCGCATGGCGCAGCATCTGGAACGCATGACGCGCGGCGCGGATTTTCTGAAGATCAAACCGCCGTTCACGCCGAGGGAACTGGAGAAATTCTCCGCGCAGCTCATCGGGCAGAATCAAATGCCCGACGCGATTCTGCGCGTGACGCTGACGCGCGGGCCGGGGAAGCGCGGCTACACGCCTGATGCCGAAAGCGAACCGACAATCGTGATGACGTTGCACGCCGCGCCGTTGCAGGAGAATCCGGTTGAATGGAGCCTGGTCACTTCATCGTTTCGGATTCCGGCGGCTGATCCGCTGTCGCCGTTCAAGACGACGAGCAAGATTTTGAACGTGATGGCGCGTGCCGAGGCGGCGGAAAAAGGCGCGGACGAGGCGTTGCTCATCAACACGAACGGCGAGGTGGCCGAAACTGCAAGTGGAAATTTATTCTGGGTTTACGGTGAACAAATCTGCACGACGCCGACGGGACGGGGCGTATTGCCGGGCATCACGCGCGCCATCGTGCTGGAGATCTGCCAGATGCTGGGCCTGCAAACGAACAAGCGCGTCATCAAGCCGGAAGCGCTGCGCAATTCCCAGGGACTTTTTGTCACGCAAAGCGCCTTTGGCATCGTGCCGATTGCGTCGTTTGATGGTGAACCAGTCGCGTTCTCGCCGCTTGTGGATCAAATCTCAAGCGCTTACAACGATATGCTCAAGCGGGAGGCGGTTTAACCTACCAGATTAGGTTTATTTAAATCGTCACGTGCCCATTGCGCTTTATGCGGGTTCAGGCGTAAGATAAGTTGAAACCACGAAGTGATTTATGATCAACGCAAGCTTGGATCGCTGTCTCTCTTTCATCAACAGCCAGACCGCTCCGGCAGCGCAGAGTGCGCCGGCAATTGGAATGCGGCGCGCGGTCACCATCTCCCGTCAAGCCGGATGCGGAGCGGTGTTTGTCGCGGAAAAACTGGCAAACTATTTGCAGGAGCACGCGCCGAAACCCGGAGTGAAGTGGACAATTTTCGACCGCCAGCTCATGGCCAAGGTGCTGGAAGATCACAGGATGCCGGGGTGCCTTGCAAAATTTCTTCCGGAAGACCGGACTTCGGCAGTCCAGAACCTGCTAGCCGATATTTTTAACGTGCTGCCATCGGAGAACAAAATGTTAAAGCAGATCACCGAGACAGTCTTCCACCTGGCGGAACTTGGGAATGTCATCATTGTCGGTCGCGGGGCCAACATCGTCACGGCTCGTTTGCCGCGCGTCCTGCACGTCCGTCTGGTCGCGCAGTTGGAGGACCGCATCGAGCGAGTTTGCCAGGAATACAACAAGACGCCGGAGGAGGCGCGGCGCTACTGCCTGGAGGAGGATCCCGCCCGCACCCGGTATATGAAATCCTATTTTAAGACGGATATCAACGACCCGCTGCACTATCATATGGTAATCAACACCAGCCGCTTCGATTACGAGAACACCGCCCGGATGATAGGCGAAGCCGTGTTGCGGCTGGCGTAGAAATTCAAAACTTGGGTTGGCCGGTGGCGGCGGTTAAATTGCGCAGTGCCAATTCTGAAAAAAGCATCGTCCAAGCGCCGGGGCCGGGGCGGCGATTTTCTGGCCTTGTTGCTCTTGATCGGTCTGATGGGCGGCTTGGGCTGGCTTTGGTGGCATGAGAAACATCCCGCCAAGGCAGTGCATAAAAAATCTTCGGCACCGGCGCGGGTGGTGGAAAAAGCAAAGGAGCAGCCAAAAATTCAGCCCAAACCCGTTCCGCTCGTGTTTCCGGCCCGATTGACGGCTGATTTTCCGCGCCCGGTGCGCGACGTGTTTGAAGCGCAGATTGCGCTGGCGCGGCGGGCGATTTCGCCGGGTTCGATTGACGGTGCCATCGGCTCGCAGACGCGCATGGCGATTTCTATTTTTCAACAGATGGAAAAATTGCCGGCTACCGGCAGGCTGGACACGAATACGCGCCCACTGCTCACGCTGGCCGCGCCGGTTTTCACGACATACGCCGTGACGACGAACGATCTCGCACGCTTGCAACCGCTCGGCAAAACCTGGCTGGAAAAGTCGCAGCAGACGGCGCTGGAATACGAATCGGTCTTGGAACTCGTCGCGGAAAAAAGCCATGCGCATCCGGAATTTATCCGGCGGCTGAACCCGGACGTGAACTGGACGAATGTCGCGGCAGGAACAATCCTGCAAATTTTGGATGTGGATTATCCTGCGCCGGCGGACAAGGCGGCGCAGGTCGTCATTCATTTGTCGGGAAAATTTCTGGAGGCGTTCGATGCGGAGACAAATCTTCTGGCGCATTGTCCGTGCAGCATCGCAGCGCGCGTGGAGAAGCGTCCGGTCGGCGAACTGCATGTCGCCGTGGTCGCGCCGGATCCGAATTATACGTTCGACCCGGATGTGTTTCCCGAATCGCAGGAGGCGCAGGCCATCGGGCATAAATTAATTCTGCACCCTGGCCCGAACAATCCGGTTGGCGTCGCGTGGATCGGCCTGGACAAAACGGGCTACGGCATCCACGGCACGCCTGCGCCGGAGCAGGTCGGGCGGACGGAATCGCACGGTTGTTTCCGGCTGGCGAACTGGGACGCGGAGTATTTGCTGAAGCTGGCGCGGGTCGGGCTGCCGGTGGAAGTCGTGCCGTGAGCGGTTCCAAAATTGCGGAGAAATTGTTATTGCCGCGAAATACAGTTCGTTCAAGCTGTGTGCGAACTTAACGAAAGAAAAATTATGACAATCTTATTACTCATGCTGGGCGGCCTGCTGGTGGTCGCAATCTTCATCGCGATGTTTGTCATCGGCATCTACAACAAGCTCGTCACGATGCGCAACCGCTACAAAAACGCCTATGCGCAGATTGACGTGCAGCTCAAGCGCCGCTACGACCTGATCCCGAATCTCGTCGAGACGGCGAAGGGCTACATCAAGCACGAACGCGAAACGCTCGAAGCCGTCACCGCCGCGCGCAACATCGCCTACGCCGCGTCAAAAGCCGCTGCAGCCAATCCCGGCGATGCCAGCGCGATGAAAAACCTCGCGTCGGCGGAAACCGGACTCGGCGGCACGTTGAGCCGTTTGATGATGGTTTCTGAAGCCTACCCTGACCTGAAGGCGAATCAGAACATGATGCAATTGACCGAGGAACTGACCTCCACGGAAAACAAAATCTCGTTCGCGCGCCAGGCCTACAACGATTCCGTGATGACCTACAACACCGACCGTGAAGTGTTCCCGAGCAATCTCATCGCCGGAATGTTCAACTTTGGCGCGGCGGAGCTGTTCGTCGTGGAAAAGCCGGAACAGAAGGACGCGCCAAAGGTTTCGTTTTCTTGAGCCTTGCACAGCCGCCGTGAGGGACCGTCAATTTACGATTTGCGATATACGATTTACGCGCCGTTGTGAATTGCCGGATGGCTCGTAAATCGTAAATCTAAAATCGCAAATCCGAATGGACTTCTTCGCGCGACAGGACCAGGCCCGAAAAAAAACCAAGCTGCTGGTTTTTTATTTCGTCGTCGCCGTCATTCTGATCATCGCGCTGAACTATCTGGTCGGGCTGGCGGTCTTCACCGGTGTTCAAACGCACCATTCTTACAACAGCCGTTATGAGCAGTCGCCGCCGCTTGTGCTTTGGAATCCGCAGATTTTTCTGGGCGCGTCCGTGATCACGCTCGCGATTGTTTCGATCGGCAGCGCGTTCAAAATCAGCCAGCTTGCAGGCGGCGGCAGTGTCGTGGCCGAATCCATGGGCGGACGTTTGGTGAAGTCAAACACGATTGACCCGGACGAGCGCAAACTGCTCAACGTCGTCGAGGAGATGTCCATCGCGTCCGGCGTGCCGATGCCAAAAGTTTATGTCCTCGACAACGAGGAAGGCATCAACGCCTTTGCCGCCGGGCACACGACCGGGGATGCCGCCGTCGGTGTCACGCGCAGTTGCATTGCCAAGCTGTCGCGCGACGAATTGCAGGGCGTCATCGGCCACGAGTTCAGCCACATCCTCAATGGCGACATGCGTCTTAACATCCAGCTCATGGGCGTTCTTTTCGGGATTCTCTGCCTCGCCACTGTCGGGCGGATTCTTTTGAGCGTGCGCAGCGGGAGCAGCCGCGACAAAAATCCGCTGCCGCTCATCGGGATCGCGCTGCTGATCATCGGCAGCATCGGCGTTTTTTTTGGCCGCTTGATCCAGGCCGCCATCAGCCGCCAGCGCGAATTTCTCGCCGACGCCTCGTCCGTCCAGTTCACCCGCAATCCCGCCGGACTTTCCGGCGCATTGCAAAAGATCGGCGGCTACGGTTCGCGGATGTGGTCGCCCAACGCGCCCGATGCCGGCCATCTGTTTTTTGGCAACGCCCTCTCCGACGCGTTTCTCGGCGCGCTGGCCACGCATCCGCCGCTCGAGGAACGCATCCGCGCCATTGACCCGGCGTGGGATGGCAAATTCAAACGCCTGGTGGAAGACAAGCCGGAAAATCTTTTCCGCCGCGATCCGTCGCGTCCACCGATGCCGGATGCGTTCCGCGCGGTTCTTGGCGGCGTCATCCTTGGCTCTGGCGATGAGGCCAGACCGCCGGTGATCCAATCGCGTTCCGTCCTGCCGAACCTCGGCAACCCAACGCCGTTGCATCTGGAATACGCCGAGAAGCTGCGGGATTCTTTGCCCGAAAGCGTGAAAGCCGCCGTGCATGAACCGCTTGCCGCCGTCGCGCTGATTTATGCTCTGCTGTTGAGTCCCGACGAAGCGACCCGCGCGGCGCAGCTCCCCGAACTTGCCAGGCGCGTCACGCCGGAGATTTACGGTAAGACCGTGAAGTTGTTTGCCGAAATATCTTCCGCCGCTGTGCCGGCACGCCTGCCGATGGTGAACATTGCGCTGGGCGCGTTGCGGCAGTTGAACCGGGAGCAGTTCGCGCAATTTTCCAAGACGCTGCAATGGCTCATGGAAAGCGATGACCAGATTGAGCTGTTTGAATTCGTGCTGCAAAAAATCGTTCTTCGCCATCTCGCGCCGCAGTTCGGCGTGGCGCGTCCGCCGGTCGTTCAATACTACACCATCAAACCGCTCGTGCCGGATTGCGTCGTAGTCCTGTCCGCGCTCGCTCATGCCGGCAGCAATGACGATGGGGAAATTGCAAAGGCGTTTGCCGAAGGCGCCCCGTATCTGCGCGCGTCATCGGGTGAATTGAGTCTGCTGTCGGGCGAAGAATGCGGCTTGGATCAGATTGACGCCGCGCTCAACCGGCTGGCGCAGGCCGTGCCGCAGATCAAAAAGAATCTCATTGATGCGTGCGTTCACGTCGTGGGTGCGGATGGCGTGATCCAGGAAGCGGAGGCGGAACTGCTCCGCGCGATTGGCGACACGCTGGACTGCCCGATGCCGCCGTTTCTGCCGCCGGATTGATTACTCCCGAAACGTCGCCGACAACTGTGCCTTGAATGCCTCCACGATTTTAGTATGCGCGGCGTTCACTTCGGCATCGGTCAAAGTTTTTTCCGGCGAGCGATAAGTGAACGCATACGCGAGGCTCTTCTGACCTTTCGGCACATGCTTGCCGCGAAATACATCGAACAACTCCACGCTTTCAAGGTTGGCGGGCTTGGTCTGCCGGACGGTCTGCAGCACGGCCTCGTGCGTTGTGGCTTCCGGCACCAGCATCGCCACGTCGCGGCGGATGGTGGGGAATTGCGGCAACGGCTTGAACGACTTCGCCGGATTCCGTTTTGACAGCAGCAAGTCCAGATTCAATTCCGCGAGCAGCACGCTATCGCGCAAATCATATTTCTTCGCGAGCGCCGGCAACAACTGGCCGGCTTCGCCGAGAACGAGTTTTCCGCCGAGCGCGATGCCCGCTGATTCGAGGAACAAAGGCGTGTTTTCCGAGCGCCGTGTGAACGTGACGGCTCGCAAGCCGAACTGTTCCAGAAATTCTTCGAGCAAGCCTTTCAGGTCGGAAACGTCGAACTTCGCGTCGCGGTCATCGCCGCTCCAAAAGGGCTGGGCGCGCTGGCCGGTGAGGGCGATGGCCACGCGGCGTTCCTCTTTGGCTTGTCCATTCACTTGCGTGAAAGCGCGGCCAACTTCGAACAGCGCCACGTCATAATTCTTCCGGCTGACGTTGTGCCGCAACGAATGAATCAGTCCTGGCAGCAAACTTGGACGCAACACGTCCATGTCGGAACTCAACGGGTTCGCAAGCGCGACCAGTTCTTCATTCTTCATTCGACATTCTGCATTTGAAACCAGCGTTTGTCCCTGCGCTTCATTCAAGCCGAGGCCGCTCAAAATTCTCCGCGCTTCTGCGAGCTGATCATGAACCGGATCGTAGGCGTTGGTGCCGAGCGCGCCGCGCGGCGGGGTGCTGGGAATCTTGTCCACGCCGTAAAGCCGCGCGACTTCCTCGATCAAATCCACATCGCGCTTCAAGTCAACGCGCCAAGTCGGAATCTCAAAAGTGCAGATGCCGGGCGTCTGGTCAACCAACTTGAGGCCAAGTTTTGTCAGGAATGAAACTTGTTCAGAATGCGGAATGGCGATGCCAAGCAACGCCTGGGTTTTCGAGAAATGCAGCGTGATGTGCCCGGACGCGGGTTGCTTTTGAAAATCATCAATCGCATGGCCCAGCACCTGGCCATTGGCCAGATCGCAGATCAATTGCGCCGCGCGCCGGCTTGCCCAATCACAGATGCCCACGTCGCCGCCGCGCTCGAAGCGATAAGAGGAATCCGTGCGCAACTCCAGTTTCTTGGACGTGGCGCGGATGTTTTGCGGCTTGAAATACGCGCTCTCAATCAGCACGTCCACCGTGTTCGCGCTGATTTCAGAATTCAGTCCGCCCATCACGCCGGCCAGCGCGACAGCCTTCGTTTCGTCGGCGATGAGCAGCATCTGGTTCGTCAATGTGCGCTCCTTGCCGTCAAGCGTCGTGAATTTTTCACCGTCGTTCGCACGGCGGACGACAATCGTCGGCACGTTGGTTCCATTGCCCTTGAGCAGATGATAATCAAACGCGTGCAACGGCTGGCCGCTTTCGAGCATGACGTAATTCGTGATGTCCACGACGTTGTTGATGCTGCGGATGCCGACTTTTTCCAAAGTGCTTTTCAGCCAGTCGGGGCTGGGACCGACTTTGACTTTGCGGACGATGCGAGCCGTGTAGCGTGGGCACAACTCCGGCTCGTCATTGCGCACGTTCAACAAACCGTGAATGGGTTCGGATTCCGTGTTGAGGAATTGGACGGCTGGAATCTTCAGCGCGTTGCCCGTGATGGCTGCAATTTCGCGCGCGATGCCGATGACGCTGTTTAAGTCGGGCCGGTTCGGCGTTATTTCCAGATCGTAAACCACGTCGCTGCCGCTGCGGCCGAGATATTCGGCGAACGGCTGGCCGACCTTCGCGTCCGGGGACAGGATGAGCAGGCCGTCCACTTGATCGGGCAGGCCGAGTTCCTGCGGCGAACACATCATGCCGTGCGATTCCACGCCGCGAATCTTGCCGACCTTGATGGTGAACGGTTCCTTCTCGCCGGGCTTGGGCGGCAACGTCGCGCCGGGCAGGATGAGCGGCACCTTGTCGCCGGCCGAAAAATTCTGCGCACCGCAGACGATCTGGCGTTCGCCCGTGCCGTCGTTGACGCGGCAGACGGTGAGCTTGTCCGCGCCCGGATGCTTATCCTTGGTGATGACCTGCGCGACGACGATGCCGGTGAACTCGCCGCCGAGCTTCTGCACGCCCTCGACTTCGACGCCGAGCATGGTGAGCCGCTCGGTCACTTCCTCGGGCGACCAGTTGAAATCAACGTATTGCTTGAGCCAGTTAAGGGTGACTTTCATTTGAAAAATTATTTTGCGTGAACCGGTTGGGTTCCAGCTCCGTCAAGAGTGGCATCTTTGTAGCCCGCTCCGGCCAGCGGCCCAGCCCCGTCGGGGCGGCATATTCCGCGCATCACAATTTTCTGGCCGTCGTTGTTCATTTTTATGTCGCTCCTAACGGAGCTTTAAATTTTTTTTGGTTTTCGTGGCTACAAAGATTTCGCTCCTACGGAGCTTGGCTGAAAACTGGCAGCTTACGCGAAAACGAGGCGGCCTTTGGGTTCGGGAATCGGGCGGCCAAGCTCTTTCGCCGTGGAAATCCACTCCTTGATGACGGTGTCCACGTTTTTGAGCGCGGCCTGTTTGGTCGCGCCATCGGCGGCGCAGCCGGGCAGTTCCGGCACTTCGGCGATGAACGCCTGGTCGTCCGCGCTCCAGTAGATGATGACTTCGTATTTGCTCATGCAATTTTATTCCTCCGAGAGTTTATACCTCAAAACCACGTTGCGCACTTGTTTTACTTGATAGGGCTTGGCGCTTGCGCCGCGCGGTTGCAGGTTCAGGATTTCCTCAACGCCGGCGCAATAGAAAACATGGTGGCTGCCCCGCACGCGCATCGAGAAGCCAAGCCGTTGCAACAGATGGCACAGGCCGTCGAACGGAATGTTCGCATCGGCAGCACCGGAGAGTATTTTCTCCAGAAGTTTGGCGTGTTTGCTCATTTGTCTTCGTTGCCTGTCATTCAAATGCGCTGGTCACCGGCCGGCCCCAGAAGTTTTCCGGCAGCGGCACGTCCAGCAGCCACAGCGCGGTGGCGGCGGTGTCATATTGCACGACCGGCGCCGTGATGGTGAAATCTTTTTTCACGCCGTGGCCCCAGGCGATCCACGGAATTTTGACATCGGCGCTTTCCGCAGACCCGTGCGTGCCGACCGTGTTGCCGTTCTTGTCCTTGATGTCATGGGAGCCATGGTCGGCGGTGAGGATGATTACGCTGTTGGTCAGACCGGCGGCGGCGATGGCGTCCTTGATGGTTTTGAGCGCGGCATCGCAATCGGCCAGGGCCTGCATTTTTTCCGGCGAGTTTGCGCCGTATTTGTGGCCGGCCGTGTCGGGATCGCGGAAATGGATGAAGCACAGGTTCGGCTTCAGCTTCCCAACCTGCGCGGCGAATATTTCCGCCACGGACTTGGCGCCGTCCTCCGGTTTCGGCCACACAAAGGCGTCCAGGCTGCCGGGCAAAATCAGATGCTCAAACTTTTCCTTGCCCACGAACATCGCCGTCACCAGCCCGTGCTGCTTGGCGAGGCTGAAAATCGTCGGGACTTTCACCAGGCCGTTGTTCGTCTGATAACCGTTCCAAAGAACCTGGTGCGCCTGCGGCCCGACGCCCGTCAGCATTGAGGTGTGGGCTGGCAGCGTGAGGCTGGGAACAATCGTGTAGGCACTCCAGGTGTGGGCGCCTTCCGCCGCCATGCCATTGAACGCGGGCATCGGGCTTCGTTGGATCAGGTCTGGGTTGCCCTGGTCATAGCTGATGATGAAAACGTGGTCGGCGCGCCGCGCGTCCGCCGCCAGCAGCGAGCCGGCGACGCACAAAGCGAACAAGGCCGCCAGCAGTTTGCAAAGGGAGTAATGTGTGGCTTTCATCGCGAAAAACTGGCGGACATTGAATCACATTGCATTTCCCTGCGAAATAAAATTTAAAACATCTCCGGGAGGGTGATTCACCCCGTTTGACCGCGCGAAAAACTCTTCCCAACGACTGCACCGATCACCGTTCCGATGATTGCCCCGGCCACGAAATCCGAGAACCAATGGATGGTCATGGAGATGCCGAGGCCGATGTAACTGGCATAGGTGATGGCTGCCCAGCCGATCCATCGTTGTTTCGGCCAGAGCATGAACACAGTCACGGCCATGGCAAAGGCGATGGTGGTGTGTGACGACGGCCAGCCCCAGAAGACTCCGCCGCGCAGGAAACCGAAATGGAAGACCTGGCTGATGTCCGCACCCGTCTCGTGCAAGGAGGGATGGGCGCGGCCCGTGAACGCTTTGTAAGCGGAAGAGATGAGCGAGCCGATGAGAGCCGCCTGGCCGATGGCCCAGCCGGCCAGGGATATTCGGGCATCGCTGACGATGAAACCGGATGCAATCAAGATGAGCGGCAAAGTGATGGGCACAAGTCCGCCGATTGGTGCGGCGGGAATCATCCATGAACGGAGAATCGGATCATGGGTGGAGACGTAATAGCGCCAGTCGAAACCGGACGTGACAAGAATCGTTGTGAGCAGGATTGCCAGAAGGTGCCAGAGAATCATCCGGCCCTTAAAACAGCCGATGATGTTGCGGGGCAGGGTGGAAAAGAACTGTTTCACACGGTGAGCCGCCCGGTCACTTCCTTTTGGGCGAGCAGTTGAAATCAACGGATTGTTTGAGCCAGTTAAGGTTCACATTTATTTCGCCTGGCTATCGTAAAACTCCACCTTGCCGGTGGCCAAATCATACATGCCGCCGACCAGTTCGATCTGCCCCATGTCGAGCATCTCGCGGAGAATCGGGCTGCGTTCGCGAATCTCTTTCATGACCAGCTTCACGTTCGCCTCGGACACGTCGTTGATGAACGCATAATTCTTGGTCGTGCGCGGTTGGACGTCGGCGGGAACGGCATCAATCGCGGGTTTTATCTTGTTGAGCAGGCCGGTGAGATTGCCGAGTTCAACATTGTCCACTGCGCCCTTGATCGCGCCGCAGTTGGAATGGCCGATGACGGCGATCAGCTTCGCGCCGGAAACTTTGCAGGCGAATTCCATGCTGCCAAGAATGTCGTCGTCCAGCACGTTGCCGGCGACGCGTGCGCTGAAAATAGCGCCGATGCCCTGGTCAAAAATGATCTCGCTGGACTGGCGCGAATCCAGGCAGCTCAAGACCACGGCGAACGGATACTGGCCGGAGACCGTCGCCTTGACTTCCGCCGGGAAATCGCGGATCAGCGACTGGCCGGCGGCAAAACGCGCATTGCCGTCGCGCAACTGCGCCAGCGCCTGCTGCGGGGTCATCGCCGTCTGCGATTCCTTCGTTGGCACCGGCGACAAGGCGGTGACCTTGGCCGCACAAACCGACCCCGGCATGGCGCAGCAAACCTGATGGGGACTTTCACAGCCCGTCGTGACCAGCACGACGGTGATTAGACCGGCGAGCAAGCCGAGATGATTCGCTGATGTTTTCATAAATATCCCATTAAAACTGTTTCAAGAACCGCACGTCGTTTTCGTAGAAGAGGCGGATGTCGTTGATGCCATAACGGATCATCGCGATGCGTTCGATGCCGAAGCCGAACGCCCAGCCGGTCCAGACTTCGGGATCGTAGCCGACGTTCTCGAACACCTGCGGATGCACCATGCCGCAGCCGGCGATCTCCAGCCAGTCCTTGCCCATCTTCTTCACGAGCGCGCTGCTGAAATCAATCTCAAAGCTCGGCTCGGTGTAGCTGAAATAATGCGGACGGAACCGGATCTTAACGTCGCTGCCGAGCAATTCCTTGAACACAAATTCCACCGTGCCCTTGAGGTCGCCCACGGTGACGCCTTTGTCCACGTAAAGCCCCTCGATCTGCTGGAAGGTCGGATTGTGTGTGGCGTCGGCGTTGTCGCGGCGATACACGCGGCCCGGCACGATGATGCGCACGGGTGGCTGCTGCGATTTCATCACGCGGATCTGGACGGAGGAAGTGTGAGTTCGCAAAAGTGAGGAACGTCCGCCCTCACCCCGGCCCTCTCCCCCGGGAGAGGGGGAACCGTTTGCCGCGTTGGTTCCAATATAAAAAGTGTCCTGCGAATCGCGCGCGGGATGGTCGGCGGGCGTGTTGAGCGCGTCGAAGCAATGATATTCGTCCTCGATCTCCGGCCCGTCGGCGACGGCGAAGCCGAGCTTGCGGAAGGCGCGAACGATGTCCTCTGTGACCTGTGTGAGCGGATGCAGTTTGCCAAGCGCGCGGCGGCGTCCGGGCAGCGTGAAATCGGTCGGCTCCTTCGGCAACGCGGCGGCGAGCTCCAGTTCCTCGCGGCGGGCGGCGAGCGTGGCTTCAATCTCCACCTTGGCGATGTTGATTCGTTTGCCGGCAGCGGGTTTTTCTTCCTTCGAGAGCGTGCCGAGCTGTTTCATCAGCACGGTGAACTTGCCGTTCGCGCCGAGCCACGCGCCTTTGGTTTGTTCGAGCGCGGCGAGGTCGGGCGCGGCTTTGAGTTCGGCCAACGCGGTTTGTTTCAGCGGTTCGATGTCGTCAAGGAATCCAGCCATAAATAATTGAATACGGAAGATAGACGATTGAGGATGGAAGAAAAGAAAAACGGGCGAACCTTTTCAGGTCGCCCGTTGAGATTGTTGACTGATCGAATTACGCCTTGGCCAGCGTGGCGGCGGGCTTGTTCTTCAGCGCGTTTTTGGCGATGGTCACAAGCTCGCCAAACGCGGCGGCATCGGTCGCTGCGAGGTCGGAGATGACCTTGCGGTCAAGCGCGCATTTGGCGGCTTTCAGGCCTTCCATGAAACGGCTGTAAGTGAGGCCGGCTTCGCGGGCGGCGGCGTTGATGCGGATCTGCCAAAGGTAGCGGAAGGTGCGTTTCTTCACGCGGCGATCGCGGTAGGCGTATTGACGGCCGTGGTCAACGGCGTCGGACGCGTAGCGATAAAGTTTGGAGCGCTTCAGGCGAAAGCCCTTGGCGGCGGTCAGCATCCGTTTGCGACGTTTGCGGGAGGCGGGGGAATTGGTTACACGCATAAATTTGGTTCTGGCGTTCGGGGTCTAAAGTCTTGGAAAATCAATGGCTGGTCGGCAGGTTCTGGATAATGCGGTAGGCGTCCGTCGCATCAATGACCGCGCTCTTGCCGAGACGGCGGCGGCGCTTGGAGTTTTTGCCTTGCAGCAGGTGGCGCTTGCCGGCGTGGTTGCGCATGACTTTGCCGGTGCCGGTGATCTTAAACCGCTTGGTCACGGATTTCTTCGTTTTGATGCCTTTGGGACGTCGCATAAATTTATTATTTCAATTACAAAAGGGCGCGCACTATACGCAGCGGATGAACGCGAAGCAAGCGCGATTTTTAATTCTTCGGCTTGTCTGGGCTTCAGTCGGGCGTAAACCAGCCCGGGCTGGCAACTATGGCTTGCCGGAAGTTGTCACTGGCGGGGCGATGGTCGTCCCTTCGGGCTTGCTAACGTCAATGGGCGCGCCGGCGTTGAGCTGGGAAAGGATGGCGTCAGTCAGGTCATTTTCACCGTTGGTGTAAACCACGGTCAGGGTGCCGTTGATGGTTTCCGCCGCGGAATCCAGCACCAAGGAGCAGCCCTCCGCCTTGGCCTTGGCGTTCACGGCGGCTTTAATTTCGCCGAGAATGTTTTCGCGCATCCGCTGGCGCTGTTCGCCCAGCGTGGTCTGTGCCTGGCGTTCAAACTGTTCAATGCCGGTCTTGGAACCCTGCAATTGTTTCAGCTTGTCGTCGGCGGCTTGTTTGCGGCGCTCGCGTTCATCGGTGGAAATGCCCTGGTCATTGACCTGCAACAGGAGCTTCTGGTATTCGTCGCTCCCTTTTTTCAGGTCTTCCTTCAAGCTCTTGTCATCCTTGTCGAGCTGGGAGGCGCGTTCCTGGATGGCGGCCTGGGCGGTCTTGGTTTTCCAGTAATTATCAAACAGCTTCCGCAGATCCACCGTGCCGATTTTTGTGTCTGCCAGCGCGGAGCCGCTCAAAAACGTCATCAACAACAAAGCCGGCAAAACCGTCCGTAAAATAATTTTCATGCGAAAATGAAACCAGAATTCCCCGCCGCCGCCAACTTAAAACTGGCGGGATCAGGGCAGCGATATTTTGGAAAGGATGGCGTCGCCCTTCCCGTTGCGGAACGGCTGGAAGGCGTTGGTGATCATAAAATCTTTCGAGTCCGTCTGGCCGGTGAGGTAGGCGCTGCCCGCCGCGTCCACCGCGATGCTGTAACCGTTGTCGCTTTTTTTGCCGCCGAGATAACCGGAGTAAAGCAGGGCGGTGGCGTCGGGGTTGAACGCCGTCACAAAAATGTCATTGTTGCCGATGAGCTTGCCGCTCAGGGCTGTGGCAGTGTTGTTGGTCGGAAAATCCTTGGAGAGGGTCGTGCCGACCACAAACGCATCGCCCAGCGGATCCACGGCGACGCCGTAACCGATGTCGGTCTTCTTACCGCCGAAGAACGCGGAGTAAACCAGCGCGCCGTTGGGATCAAACTTGGTCAGGAACGCATCCGAATCTCCATTGGCGTTATTCGCGCTGCCGTTTTTGTTGCTGGCCACATTGGAATAGAATCCGGGAATATTGGTCACCGTGTTCGGGAAATATGGGGAGGCCGAGTAGCCGGTCACAAATGCATCGCCTGCGGCGTCGCAGACGATGCGGTAGCCAACATCGTTGTTGGTGCTGCCGAGGAAGGTGGAATAAACCAGGCTGCTGCCCGCCGGCGACAGCTTGGTGACAAAGGCGTCGTAGGCGATGGTTCTGATGTTACCCTTGGGATTATAATCATTGTTCTTCTTCTCCCCACCTGCATTCAGGTCCGAGGAGATGGCGTTGGTGGTGGGAAAATTGGTCGAAATCGTGAAGCCCGCCACAATCGCGCTGCCGGCGGCGTCCACGGCAATGCCTTCCGCCACGTCATAAGTGAATCCGCCCAGATATGTGGAATAAATCAGCGGCGAACCGCTCGCGCCGATTTTGGTGACAAAGGCGCTGTTCGTTCCCGCCAGCCGGTCCAGCACCAGGTTGGTCGAACCGATCAATTGGAAAGCCACCGGGTTGAGGATCGGATAATTGGTCGAAGTGGTGCCGCCGGCCACGAAAATATTGCCGGACAGATCCAGCGCGATGCCATTGGCTGCGTCCAGCCCGGAACCGCCGAGGTAGGTGGAGAAAACCAGGTTGGAACCGCCCGCATCCAGTTCCGCAATGAACGCATCGCCGGAGTAAGCCTTGGTTCGTTTATTGAGGATGCCGTGAATGGTCGGGTAAAGCGCGTTCGTGGTCGGAAAATTTGGCGAGGTGGTGAAGCCGGTCACAAACGCGTTGCCCGTTGCATCCACGGCCACGCTGGAAACAAAGTCATCGCCGTTGCCGCCAAGGTAGGTCAGGTAGATCAAATTGGTCCCGGTGGCGTCGAACCGGGCGACAAAGCCGTCGCCCGTGAGTTTGCCGCCGCCAAAATCTTCCTGGATCGCGCCGGGGGTGGAAAATGGCGAACCTTGGATGAATTCGCCCTGATATTTTGTGTTTTTGATGGCCTTTTTTGAAAGGGTCTGGCCGGCGATATACACCGAACCGTCGGTCTGATTTACCGCAACCGACCACGCCGTGTCCTTGTCGGTGCCGCCGAAATAAGTCGAATAATCCAGAACCGGGTCAATCACCAGCGGCAGGGTGCGGTCGTAGCTGCCCACGGTGAACGCGACGTTGTTTGCGTCCAGCATTTTGTAGCCGCCGCTGACCTCACGGCGCACGCCGGCAACGGTCTGATAGATCACCGGCCGGGGCTGGAGTATTTCATCTTGGCCGAGTTTCAACACCAGTTCGCCCTGGGCGTTCACGGAAATTTTATCCGCGCCGGTGAAACGGATGGCAATGGCTCCGGGATTCGCGCCCGCCACCACCGTGAAATCGTATTCCAACCGTTGCTGGTTGCCGTAATACACCAGGTCAATGCCGGGATAAATCTCCGCCACCTGCACCCGGGCAAACATCGGCACGCTGGTCCGCCATTGCGCGGGCTGGTTGCCGGTGAGGTAGTTGATCTTGCCCGACAGTGCGCCGTCGCCGTGGATCTGGGGCTGCGGATTGGCACCGGTGAACTGCATCTGCACCGTCCGGGTGCCTCCGGATTTTTGCAGGACGAACTGCGCCCCGGTTGCGGAGACGGAAAATTGCGCGTCGCGTCCTTGGGCGACAAAGCTGGCCGGAGAGCCGGCTTCAAAATAAAGCGGCAGGTTGCCGAAATTTCCAGCGGCAGGCGACGTCAAGGCGGCCAGTCCGAGCGCGAGGCCCGTAAATTTTGCAGCGAGATTCTTGTTCATATTAAAATTCGCGGGTGTAGCCGGCTCCGAACTGGAACTGGCCGCCTCCGCCGTTGTATTTATCGTGGGTGATCGGGATGCCGTAGTCGAGGCGCAACGGGCCGAGGTGCGGGATGTTTAGCCGGAATCCCAGGCCCCAGTTGTCGTCAAAATTTCCGGTGAAGGTGGTGGTGCCTGTGCCGACGGAGCCCACGTCGTAGAAGGCGGCGATGCGCACGCCCAGTCCGTTGTCTTTTTCCAGCAGAGGGATGCTGTATTCCAGCGAGCCGAAATAGAAGCTGTCGCCGCCGATCGGCTCGTTCTTGACGTCGGGATAGTTGGGATTGAATTTTTCACGCGGCGAGATGTTGCGGAATTTGAAGCCGCGCAGCGAATACAGGCCGCCCAGATAATAGCGGTCGTAAAACGGCACGTCGCCGCCGCCCAGGCTGGTGGCGATGCCGCCGCGCCCGACGACTTCAATGACATGGCCTTTGGCAAAGCCGGGGAAATACCACGCCGTCCGCAACTGGATTTTCAAAAAACTGCTGTCGCCGACGCTGATTTCCGGGTCGATCTCCGTTTTCTGGCCGTGGTTGGGCAACCGGGTGCTGTTGCGCGTATCGTAGGCGAGCGTGGTTTCGAAGCGGTTGAACAGATGGGCGCCAGTCTGGTTCAAAATGGCCTGCGGCACTTCAGCCTTGCCGGAATTGGGGTCGATCACCGGCGGAATCTGCGGGCCGGGCAGGAAGCTGTTTTTGTTGTAAGGGCTGTTCAACGAAATGCCCACCTGCTCGAGGGTGTAGCTGGCGCTGCCGATGAAGAAATCGCTCCACAACGCGCGGGTCAGGCTCACACGCATGCCTGAGCGGGTTTCGTCATAGATGTTGTTGGGACTTTCAAAGTTCAACTGGTGGCGATACAGGTCAACGCCCAGCGCGAGCTTGCGGTTCAAAAACCACGGCTCGATGAAGGAGATTTCGTAGTCTTGGCGCTGCGTGCCGAGCTGGGCTTTCAGGCGCAGCTTCTGGCCGCCGCCGGTGAAGTTTGGCGGATGAAACAGGTCAAAGTTGCCCTGCGTCATCTCCACATAGCCAACAAGCGAATCCACCGAGCTGAAACCCGCGCCGAACGTCAGATTGCCCGTGTTTTTTTCCGTCACGGCCACGTCCAGGTTTTTGCGGCCGGGCACCGGCGGATCCAGCGGCGCCGGATCCATTTCCACCTTTTCAAAATAGTTCAAGCCTTCAAGGCGCTGCTTGCTGACTTTGACATGCACCATGTCAAACACATCGCCCGGCGCGATTGCGAGTTCGCGGCGGATGACCTTGTCCTTGGTTTTCAGGTTGCCCGTGATGCTGATTTTTTCGACGTAGGTTTTCCGGCCCTCATCAATCTGGAATTCCAGATCCATCGTGCCGGTGTCCACGTTCGGAATCTGGACGACGCGCAAGGTCGGACCCTGCATCACGTCAATGTATCCCTTGCCGCCGTAAAAATCCTGCACCGCCGTGGTGTCCTTTTTCAAACCGTCCGGCGTGAAAATATCGCCCACGTCCATCCCCAGCCCGTTCGCTCCGACCTGGCCTTTCAACCGCTGGTAATCGTGGTTTGCCTTCATGCCGGCGATGATCTGGGCGTCGCTGAAGATTTTATTGCCGGTGAACTTGACCGCGCCGACCTTGTATTGCCGCCCTTCGTAAATATAAAAAGTGATGGCCAGCCGGTTGGTCGTCGGGTTGGTGAACTTCACGTCCTTGATTTCAAAGTCGAGATAGCCGTGGTCATGGTAAAATGTGGCGAGCGTCTCTTTGTCGGTATCAAACTCGTCCTCCTTGAAAGTGCCGCTGCCCGTCAGCCACGACCACATCCAATGCTTCCGGGTCTTGATCTGCTTGCGCAATTCCTTCTGGGTGAACGCCGCCGCGCCGACGAATTCCACGCTCGTGATCCTGACCTTCGGGCTTTCCACCATCTGGAACGTGACTCGGCCGGTGCCGGCGTTTTCGTCAATGTTCAGGACGTATTTGGCCTGCGTGTCCGGGTAGCCGTATTTCTCGTAAAGCTTTTTGATGTCCTGGACATTGGAAAACAGTTTTTGCTCGTCCAGCGGGTCGCCCACCTTCACCGTGATTTTTTTCTTCAGCTTGGAGTCGCTGACTTTTTTGTTTCCGTCCAGTTTGATCTCCGTAATGCGCGGGCGCGCCTGCACGATGTAGGTCAGCACCACGCCGTTGTTCGTGGACTGGTCAACCGAGACGCGGATGTTGTAGAACTGCCCCGTGCCGTAAAGTGAACGGACGTCGTCCTGCGTGGAGCTGGGCCGGTAGAGGTCGTCCGGCTTGACGCGGATGTTGACGCGGATGAACTGCTCGCTGACCGTCGCCGGGCCGACAAACTTTATGTCCACCCGGTCAACTTTTGCGCCGGGGGTTTGCGCCCATGCGGCTTGGGTGCCGCCGAGCAACAGCCAGGCCAACAGTAGGCGGTAAAATAATTTCATCGTTTATCTGCCCGGCATGTCTTCGTCGCTGACTTTGGCGGCGCTTTCAAATCGCGTATAAGATTTCAAGAACGTTAAATTGATGTCGCCCGTCGGGCCGTTGCGCTGCTTGGCGATCAGCAGATTCACCGGCAGACCATCCGCTTCCTCGGCGGGTGCGCCGTCTTCATCGTCGCCCGAACTGGGTTTATACAACAGGCCCACCACGTCGGCGTCCTGCTCAATCGCGCCCGACTCGCGCAAGTCCGACAGCCTCGGCTTGCGGCTCTTGTCCTTCTCCAGTTCGCGGTTCAACTGGCTCAACACCAGCACCGGCACCTTCAATTCCTTCGCCAGCGCCTTGATGCCGCTGGAAATGTCGGAGATTTCCTGCTGCCGGTTGTCTTGCGATCGCCGCGCAGTAGAATGCAGCAATTGAAGGTAGTCAATCACGAAAAGCTTCACGCCATGCTGCTGGTGCATCCGACGCGCCCGCGCCCGCAGATCCAAAATCGAAAGTCCCGCCGAATCGTCAATCAGCAGCTTTGACTTCGCCAGCTTGCCCGCCGCGTTGGTCAGCTTCGGAAAATCCGACTCGTGCATGAACCCCTCGCGGATGCTCCGCAGGTTCACCCGCGCAATCGAGCACAGCATGCGCAAAATCAGCGACTCCGCGCTCATTTCCAGGCTGAACACGCCCACCGGCTGGTTGAGTTCCAGCACGACGTGCTCGACGACGTTCATCGCCAGCGACGTTTTGCCCATCGAAGGCCGCGCCGCTATCACGATCATTTCCTGGCCGTGCAATCCGTCAGTCATCCGGTCCAGGTCCGCGAAACCCGTCGCCAGTCCGTTCAGCGTGCCCTTGCGGTCGAAATAATTTTCCACCGTCAGAATCGCCTTGCCCACCAGTTCCTTGACTGACGACGTGGTGCTTTGCGCGCGCGATTCGTTGATGCGCAAAATCTCCTTCTCCACCTCGTCGAGCAGCGTTTCCACGTCACCCTGATAATCATAAACGCGCCCCACCACATCCGTGCAGGTCGCGATCATGCGGCGCAGCAGGAATTTTTCCTGGATGATCTCGACGTAGTAGCTCAAGTTCGCCGCGCTCGGCACCGCGTCCTGCAACTGGCCCAGATACGCAATGCCGCCAATCTGTTCGAGCAACTGCTGATCCTTGAGCTTTTGCTGGAGCGTGATGACATCAATCGGCTCCCGCGCGTCATACATCAGCGCCAGGGTTTCATAAATCGTCTGATGCCGCAGATCGTAAAAAACCTCGTGTCCCTCGCCCTTAAGCTTCTCGATGCACTCGCCCATGCACTCGTTTGGCGAAAGCAGCACGCAGCCCAGCACGCCCTGTTCAGCCTCCGGCGAATGGGGCGGCAGCCGGTCAATGGTGGGGCGAGCGTCCCCGCGAGCCTGTTTTTGCCGCCGCGCTTTTTTCAAATCGGCTGCTGCGCCGGCAATGTCGGAAACGGAATCAATCATACCACCATTGCTACCAAAATGGGAAACAAAAGGAAATAACTGTGAAGTGAAAGATACTCCCAACGTTTTGGGGAAAACCTACCGTTTTAATGTCAATAACTTTCAGTCCTAAAAATAAGCACCATTACTCCGGCGGCGTAAAATCAATGCAGTTTTGAGTTGGTGCTTCTTTTGCAACTGTGTTGGCCTTTTTGGCCGGAGTTTTTGCGGACAGACGGCCTTGTAACATTGCTTGATAAGGGTAAACACCAACTTTCCAGCCAAGTCATCCATGGCCTTTCCCTTTCGACTTGCCAGTTCACAGCAAACCCCCTCAACAACAGAGTCGAATGCCAGGTCTTTCACCTTCATTGCGAGAATCCGGCTAAACAAAACCTTGTTCAAATTAAGTTTCTTGTCCTCTGTGACGAGCGTCGTGAATAGGTTTGCCAAAGTTTTGTTTTCAAATTCGTCTTCAAACCAATCGGCGCATTCACAAAGCTCGGCCACGAGTATTTGAAAATCATCGTCATCAATCTCAGAGATTTTTCTTTCAAGATAGTTAGTCATGCAAACAGGAGACTCTGCGATTAAATCGGCGGCAAGACAAAGTTGTTTTTCTTGTTCACAAAGTTCTTCGCCACGGAAAAATTGACTCGAATCCAAACGCGACTAGACTTGCCGCTTGTTGAAAACATGAAACGCAAGCCGTCCATCCTCGTCATTTTCCTGTCGGTCTTCATTGACCTCATCGGCTTCGGCATCGTGCTGCCGCTGCTGCCCGGCTACGCGGAGGATAATTTCCGCCCCGACTTCAGCGCCAAAGGCTGGGTCATCGGCGGCATCATCGCCTCGTTCTCGGCGATGCAATTTCTCTTCGCGCCCGCGTGGGGAAGATTATCCGACCGCATCGGACGCCGGCCCGTGATGCTCATCAGCAACCTCGGCGCCGCCGGTTCCTACGCGCTCTTCGCCATCGCGTGCGGCATGAGCGGCACGGTTGGTCTGGTGTGGATTCTCATCTCGCGGATTTTCGCCGGCATCTGCGGCGCGAATCTGTCCGTCGCGTCCGCCTACATCGCCGACATTTCGCCGCCGGAAAAACGCTCCGCCCGCATGGGTTTGATCGGCATGGCGTTCGGCCTCGGCTTTATTTTTGGCCCGGCGATTGGCGCGTTCAGCATAGATATTTTTCACAGCAAGCAAGGACCGGGCTGGGTTGCCGCCGGTTTCTGCGCAGCAAATTTTGTCCTCGGCTGGTTCATCCTCGGCGAAAGCCGCCAGCCCAGTTCCGCGCCCGTCGCGCCGCGCCCGAAAATAAACCAGTGGGCGCACACGCTCGCGCAGCCCAAGCTCGGCCTGCTCATCCTGATTTTTTTCTTCGCGACGTTTTGCTTCACCTGTTTTGAATCCACTTTTCCGCTGCTGGCGAGACATGAATTCGGTTTCGGCGCAAAAGGCCAGGATCATCGCGTCGGCTATCTGTTCACTTATTGCGGACTCATCTCGGCCATTTTGCAGGGCGGCGTCATCGGCCGGCTGGTGAAAAAATTTGGCGAACCCAAACTGATTTTCATCAGCATGTTGATATACGCTGCCAGCCTGGTCGCGCTGCCGTTTGCCACAAACATGCCCGCGCTGCTGGTCGTCCTCGCGCTGCTGGCCATCGGTTCGGGGTTGAACCGTCCGCCCGTCTTCGGAATGATTTCGCTGAAATCTTCGGCGGACGAACAGGGCGCGAACCTCGGGGTCGCCCAAAGTTTCGGCAGCCTCGCGCGCATCCTCGGCCCGGTTTTTGCCACCACGCTGTTTTTCGTGGACATGAAACTGCCCTATCTCATCTGCGGCGGCGTGGCATTGCTCACCGGCCTGTTTGCGTGGAAATCTCTCTGCCGTGAAGAGCTCGCGCCGATGGTCGTCGCGGAGAAATGAAAACACCGGCGGACTGGCTTCACACCCGGAACTTTTGCCAGCCCGCCGGCTTGCCGTTCACACGAACGGAAGTTTAATTGTCGCCCGGCGGCGGCCCTTGCGGATCATTGTTGTTGCCGGGGCCGGAATCGTTTCCGCCCGGAGGCTTGCCCGGCGGGCGCTTGCCGATGAATTCATCCGGCGTCAATTTGCCGTCCCCGTTTTTATCCAGCGCCTTCAATGCCGCGCTGGCATTGGCGATTTCGTCGGCATCAATCACCCCGTCGTGATTGGCATCCAGCGCGCGGATGACTGCGGGCGGCGGCGGACGATGCCCGCCCATGCCCGGTCGGGGCTGGTCGCCACCACCGGGTGGTCCGTCGTTGTTGTTGTCTTGGGCGCTGGCGAGCAGCGCGGTGGCACCCAGCGCAAGCAGCGCGAGGGCGATGGTGTTTTTTATTTTCATAATTTTACCTTTCGTTTTGGGTGTGAATCTTTTTACGCCGTCAACCTATCAAAGCCAGCCTTAAGAAGACGTGAAGCCGGAAAACATTTTCAATTGTTTTTAGCAGTTTATTCCACCGCAGCTTCATCTCCGCTTAAGGTCGCTTTTGCGAAGGTGACGCTCGTGCGCGGCTGTGTTAAAACTGCCGCGCGCCGTTATGAGAATCCTGATTGTCGAAGACGAACCCGATTTGCTCGCGAGCCTCGCGCAGGCGTTGCGCGAGGAAGGTTACGCCGTGGACACCGCCGACAATGGCGACGACGGACTTTTCAACGCCGAGGGCACGGACTACGACGCCATCGTGCTGGACGTGATGTTGCCGGGAATGGACGGCTGGGAAATCCTCAAACGTCTGCGCAAAGCCAAAAAGACTCCCGTGCTCATGCTCACCGCCCGCGACCAGACGTGCGACCGCGTGAAGGGTCTCGACACCGGCGCGGATGATTACGTCGTGAAGCCGTTCGATTTGGAGGAAGTTTTCGCCCGGCTACGCGCCATCATCCGCCGCAGCGCGAACAAGACAACGAACGTCATTGAAATCGGCGACGTGAAGGTGGACACGGCGGCGCGGAATGTTTTCCTCAAGGAAAAGCTGGTGGAACTCACGGCGCGCGAGTATTCGCTCGTGGAATTCATGGCATTGCATCGCGGCGAAGTCGTCACGCGCACGCAGCTTTACGAGCATCTGTTCGACGAGAACGAAAGCTCGCTGTCCAACCTGCTCGACGTCCATGTCTCCAACGTGCGCAAAAAACTCGGTGCGGAATTCATCGCCACGCGGCGCGGACATGGCTATTGCATTGAAGGATGAAACTGTTCAAATCCATCAAGTGGCGCTTGCAGATCTGGTATGGCCTCATCCTCGTGGTCGTGCTGGCGGGGTTTGGTTTTACGTCGTATCAACTAGAGCGCGGGCGGCAGTTCCGTCGCATTGATGACGAGTTGCATCAGCGGTTGGAAGTTTTGAAAAATGCGCTGCACCGCCAGCAGCCGCGTGGGCCGAATGGGAATCGTCCATTTCCCGGCCAGTCACCCCGCCGGCAGAATTTAAACGAGCCGCCACCGGGTGGGCCGCCGCCCGGACAGTTCCCGGAAGAAGATCCGCTGGGATTGGGCGCGCGTCCGCCAGGCAAGTTCTCGTTGCCGGAAGATGCCGAGCACTTCTTTGAAGCCAGTGATCCGCATGAGTTTTATTTCTCCATCATGCGTGATGATAAAGAGATTGCCAAGTCAATGAATCAGCGGTTGAGCATGTATGTCACTAGCACATATTTTGGGGGTCCTGTAAATCAGCTAGCAAACCTACCCGGAAACACCCAAAGGCCACAAAACGTGCATTCGATTGAAAATTATCGGGAGATTTACCAGCACCTGCCAGCGGGCGACTTCATTTTAGTTGGCTGTTCTGTTTTGCCGGAACTGAACGAGCTTCAGCACACGGCTCTGAATCTGACTGCGGTTGGTGGCTTGATTCTGCTGGTGGGTCTGGCTGGCGGCGCATGGTTGGTTTCGCGCTCGCTCAAGCCGATCTCCAGCATTAGCGCGACGGCCGTGAAAATTTCCGCCGGCGATCTGTCGCAGCGCATCAACGTCGCGGAGGCGGAAAGCGAACTCGGCCAGCTCGCCGCCGTTTTGAATTCCACCTTCGCGCGGCTGGAAACGGCGTTCGCGCAGCAGAAGCAATTTGCGTCCGACGCCGCGCATGAACTGCGCACGCCTGTTTCCGTAATGCTCACGCAGACGCAGACCGCGCTGAACCGCGAGCGCGATGCTGCCAGTTACAAACTAACCGTCGAGGCCTGCCAGCGCGCGGCGCAGCGGATGCGGAAATTGATCGAGTCGCTGCTCGCGCTCGCGCGGTTCGATGCGGGGCAGGAAGTTTTGAAACGGATGCCTTTTGATCTTTTCAAGACAATCAGCGATTGCGCCGAACTTGTGCAGCCGCTCGCCGAAGAACGTGCCGTGAAAGTTTTCATTGAAGCCGGCCCGCTGGAAATTACCGGCGATCCCGAACGGCTCGCGCAAGTCGTCACAAACCTGCTCACCAACGCGATTCAATACAACCAGCCGGAAGGCGAAGTGCGCGTAAAGCTGGAATCACAAAACGGCCTCGCCGTGCTGACGGTGACGGACACGGGGCAGGGGATTGCCGCCGAAGATGTGCCGCGAGTGTTCGGACGCTTCTACCGCGCCGATCAATCGCGCACCGGCGCGGGCAACACTGGTCTTGGTCTGGCGATTTCCAAGGCGATTGTCGAGGCGCACGGCGGGACGATTGAAGTGGCGAGCGAGGAAAATGTTAAGACGACTTTCACCGTGCGATTGCCAGTTTGAACTCGTAGCAGCCGACGCGAGAAGATTGAAAACATTTTGTTGTTCCTGATAGAATTTGAGCCTCCTCACGTCGGCTGCTACAGATAAATTAACGCAGAAAAAGTTCCGCCGCCGTATCCGCAAAGCGCAGTCCCTGACGGGTGAGGTGAAAACGGTCGTCGTTGCGCGCCGCCCAGCCGCGTTCGGCCAGTTGCTCCATTTCCGACGACCATTCGTTCCGCAGATCAAAATCAGTCGCGCGCTTGAATTCCGCGAACGGCCAGCCAGCATTCATCCGCAGGCCAAAGGCGGCAATTTCGCCAGCGCGGCGCAGCGGCGGCAGTTCCTCGCTGGATTCAATCGCGCGTTTTCCTTTTTCCAACTGGTCGCAATAGAGCTGGGTGTTCGACCAATTCTTCGTGCGCACGCCGCGAACGTAACCCGTGGCGCTGGGGCCGAGTCCATAAAACGAACCGCCGCGCCAGTAGTTCACGTTGTGTTTGCAGGCGTGGCTGGGTATTTGCGTCCGGGGTCTGGGGTCTGGGGCCTGGGCGGGTGTCCGTTGGTCGCGGGCAAAGTTGGCGATTTCATATTGATGAAAACCGCCGTTCGTGGCGCGTGAGACCAATTCCTCATACATCTCGCAGGCGAGGTCTTCATCCACGGAAAATTCGCCCGCCTTGAGCTGCTCAAACAGCGGCGTGTCGTCCTCGTAGATGACTTCGTAGCTGGAGAGATGTTCGCTCTGCATGGCCATCGCCTCGTTCAAAGTCGCGCGCCAGATTTCCATCGTCTGGCTGGGAATGGCGAACATCAGATCAAGATTGATGTTTTCAAAGCCGGCGCGGCGCAGGATGTCGAACGACTTGAAAACCATTTCGCGCGAATGGATGCGGCCCAGGCGATCCAGCAGTTTTTCATCGAGCGATTGCACGCCCATGGAAATGCGGTTGATGCCGAAGTTGCGGAACAATTTCGCCTTGTCCGCCGAAATGGTGGCGGGATTGCATTCGACGGTGAATTCTTCCGCGCCGAGCAGATTCAGTTTTTCCATCGTGCGGAGAATAGTTTCCCATTGGCGCAGGTTCAAAAGCGAGGGCGTGCCGCCGCCGAAGAAAATGGTCCTGGGCTTGAGGTCGTCCGCCACGATTTCCATTTCGCGGACGAGCGCGGCGGTGTAGCGGTTGATGAGTTCGCCGCTGGAGGCCTCGGAATAAAAGGCGCAATACGCACATTTCTGCGCGCAGAAGGGGACGTGAACGTAAAGGCTGGTGACGCGGGTTGCGGCTGGATTCGCCATGAGACCAGAGTAGCCGCCATCATTACCGCTGGCGAACGAAAATGCTCGCGGCGCAAAAACAGAATTCTAACTGCGCAGGCGCTACGGGGCCTGCACGCGCTGGACGTTTTCCGCTTTCAGCCCTTTTTCGCCGGGGACGATCTCGAAGGAAACGACATCGCCTTCATTAAAGGTTTTGAATCCTTCGCCGGTGATGGACGTGTGATGCACAAAAACGTCCTGACCAGAACTTTGGCTGATGAAACCGAACCCTTTTTTATTGTCGAACCACTTGATTTTGCCGCTGGCCATAATGACTCCTGATTTGCGAGGCGACGTCCATAAAACAAAAAAAAGACACGACTGGATTTAGTCGTGCCTTAAGTAAGTCAGTGTTTGGAACCACTCATGCCTCAATTCGGGGTGCAGCATAAAAAATCATCATACGGAAGTCAAGTTAAAATACTCACGGCAAATCCGTTGCGCCCATCAGGTAGCGGTCGCACTCGCGCGCCGCGCCGCGGCCCTCGTTGAACGCCCAGACGACGAGGCTCTGGCCGCGACGACAATCACCGGCGGCAAAGACGCCCTTGAGGTTCGTGGTGTATTTCTCGAACTCCGCCTTCGCATTGCTGCGTGCGTCGCGTTCGATGCCGAGCGATTCGAGCAACGGCTGTTCCGGTCCGAGAAAACCCATCGCCAGCAGCACGAGTTGCGCGGGCAAAACTTTTTCTGTGCCGGGCACATTCTTGGGAATGAACTGGCCTTTGTCGTTCCGCGTCCATTCCACTTGCACGATGTGGACGGCTTTGACGTGGCCGTGTGCGTCGCCTTCAAATTTAGTAGCCGTCGTCAGATAAACGCGCGGATCAGCGCCGAATTTTGCGGCGACTTCTTCCTGGCCGTAATCCATTTTGTAAGTCTTGGGCCATTCGGGCCAGGGATTGTCCTTGGCGCGGTCGAGCGGCGGCTTGGGCAGAATTTCCACCTGCACGAGCGACTTGCAACCGTGCCGCATCGAAGTGCCGACGCAATCCGTGCCGGTGTCGCCGCCGCCGATGACGACGACGTCCTTGCCGGTCGCGTCAATGAAATCTCCGTTCTTGTGCAGGTCGAGCAGGCTCTTGGTGTTCGCGGTCAAAAAATCCATCGCGAAATGAACGCCCTTCAGTTGACGGCCTTCAATCGGCAGATCGCGCGGCTTGGTCGCGCCGGTGGCGAGCACGACGGCGTCGAATTCCTTCAACAACTTTTCCGCCGGATAATTTTTTCCGACTTCGGTGTTGCAGACAAATTGAATTCCTTCCGCCTCGAGAACTTTCAGGCGGCGCAGAACGACTTCATTTTTATCGAGCTTCATGTTGGGGATGCCATACATGAGCAAACCGCCGGGGCGGTCGGCGCGTTCAAACACGGTGACGAGGTGGCCCGCCTTGTTCAATTGCGCCGCCGCGCTCAATCCCGCCGGGCCGGAACCGATGACGGCGACCTTTTTGCCGGTGCGCCGCTTCGGCGGTTCGGCGACCACCCAGCCATTTTCCCAACCGCGGTCAATGATGCTGACCTCGATGTTCTTGATCGTGACCGGCGGGTTGTTGATGCCCAGCACGCACGAGCCTTCGCACGGAGCGGGGCAAACGCGACCGGTGAAATCCGGAAAGTTGTTTGTCTTGTGGAGGCGCTCCAACGCTTCCTTCCACAGCCCGCGATAGACGAGGTCGTTCCATTCGGGGATGAGATTATGGATCGGGCAGCCGCTGGCCATGCCGCTGACGAGCTGGCCGGCGTGGCAGAACGGAATCCCGCAATCCATGCAGCGCGCGCCCTGTTTTTTCAGGTCGGCCTCCGGCATGTGGAGGTGAAATTCCTTCCAGTCCGCGATCCGCGCAAGCGGCGAACGGTCCTGTGGCAATTCACGTTGGAACTCTAAAAATCCGGTTGGTTTTCCCATCTTGTTTTAGGTTTTGATTCTGAACTTTTGGCGCGCGTTTAATGCCCGCCCTTCACGTTTTCCTCGAACGCCGCCATGATGGCCTCATCGCCGCCCAATCCTTGCGACTGAACTTTTTTGAGCGACTGCAACACGCGCTTGTAATCCTGCGGCATCACCTTCACGAACTTCGGCACGAAGTTTTTCCAGTCGGCGAGAATCTGCGCCGCGCGTCCGCTCTTCGTGTAAGTCTGATGGCGCTGGATCAATTTCCAAACTGCCTCGATCTCGTCGGCATCGGCCAGTTTTTCCAGGCCGACCATCTCCATGTTGCAGCGCGAGGCGAAATCACCTTTTTCGTCGAGGATGTAGGCGATGCCGCCGCTCATGCCGGCGGCAAAGTTGCGCCCAGTCGTGCCGAGGATCACCACGCGCCCGCCGGTCATGTATTCGCAGCCGTGGTCGCCGATGGCCTCCACCACCACGTCCACCCCGGAGTTGCGCACGCAGAAACGTTCGCCCGCCATTCCGCGGATGAACGCCTCGCCGGCCGTCGCGCCGTAAAACGCCACGTTGCCGACGATCATGTTTTCCTCGGCCTTGAACGTCGCGGCCTTGGGCGGATAGACAATGAGTTTGCCGCCGCTCAAGCCTTTGCCGAAATAATCATTCGCGTCGCCTTCGAGTTCGAGCGTCATGCCCTTGGGCATGAAACCGCCGAAGCTCTGGCCCGCGCTGCCGTTGAACTTGAGATGAATCGTGTCTTCCGGCAGGCCGTTCGGCCCGTGTTTCTTCGTCACTTCGCTGCCGGTGATCGTGCCGACGACGCGGTTGACGTTGCGGATCGGCAACTCGGCGCGAACTTTTTCGCCGCGCTCAATCGCCGGTTTGCAAATCTCCAGCAGCTTCGTCACATCCAGGGATTTTTCCAGGCCGTGATCCTGATCCTGCGAGCGGAAACGCCCGACTTCCGGCCCGGCTTCGGGCTGATACAGGATCGGCGTGAGGTCGAGACCCTTCGCCTTCCAATGTTCGATGGCCTTCCATGGAACGAGCTTGTCTGTGCGGCCCACCATGTCTTCGAGTTTGCGGAAGCCCAGCTTCGCCATGATTTCGCGAAGTTCCTGCGCCATGAAGCGCATGAAATTGACGACGTGATCGGGATTGCCGGTGAACCGTTCGCGCAGCTTCGGGTCTTGCGTGGCGACGCCGACCGGACAAGTGTTCATGTGGCAAACGCGCATCATGATGCAACCCAGTGTCACGAGCGGCGCGGTCGCGAAGCCAAATTCCTCCGCGCCGAGCAACGCGGCGATGGCCACGTCGCGGCCGGTCTTCAATTGTCCATCGGTCTCGACGTAAATGCGGCTGCGCAGATTGTTCAGCACGAGCGTCTGGTGAGTTTCGGCAAGGCCGAGTTCCCATGGGCCGCCTGCGTGCTTGATGGACGAGAGCGGCGACGCGCCCGTGCCACCGTCGTGACCGGAGATCAAGACGACATCCGCGTGCGCCTTGGCGACGCCCGCCGCGACCGTGCCGACCCCGACTTCGGCGACCAGCTTTACGCTGATGCGTGCGTCACGGTTGGAATTCTTCAGGTCGTGGATCAACTCCGCCAGATCCTCGATGGAATAAATGTCATGGTGCGGCGGCGGTGAAATGAGGCCGACGCCCGCCGTCGTGCCGCGCACTCTGGCGATGGGTGGATAAACTTTCTTGCCGGGCAGTTCGCCGCCTTCGCCGGGCTTCGCGCCTTGCGCCATCTTGATCTGAAGTTCCTTCGCGTTGACCAGATACTGGCTCGTCACCCCGAAGCGTCCGCTCGCGACCTGTTTGATGGCGGAATTTTTCGAGTCGCCGTTGACTTCAAGAACGTAGCGCGCCGGGTCTTCGCCGCCTTCGCCGGTGTTGCTGCGGCCGCCGATGCGGTTCATGGCGACGGCGAGCGCCTCGTGTGCCTCCTTCGAGATCGAGCCGTAGCTCATCGCGCCGGTCTTGAACCGTTTCACGATGCTTTCGACGCTTTCGACTTCCTCGAGCGGAACCGGCGTCTCGGCGAATTTGAATTCCAGCAGGCCGCGCAACGTGCACAGTGATTTGCTGCGGTCGTTGAGCAGGTCGGCGTATTCGCGATAGACTTTTTCGTTGTTGGTGCGGCAGGCGGTCTGCAATTTGTGGATTGTCTGCGGGTTGAACAAATGCTGTTCGCCGCCGTCGCGCCATTGATATTGGCCGCCCGCTTCAAGTTCGCCGTTGACCTGGCGCGTTGGAAACGCGTGGTGATGACGGGCAATCGCCTCTGCTGCGATGACGTCGAGGCCGACACCCTGAATGCGCGAAGGCGTCCAGGTGAAATACTTGTCCACGACTTCAGAGTTGAGGCCAACGGCTTCAAAGATTTGTGCGCCGCGATAGCTTTGCACGGTCGAGATGCCCATCTTGGCCATCGTTTTCACGACGCCCTTGATGGCGGCCTTGATGAATTTTTTCTGTGCCGTCTTGTGGTCGGTCTTGAGCAGCAGGCCGCCCTTGATGAGGTCGTCAATCGTCTCGTAGGCGAGATACGGATTGATGGCGCTGCAGCCGTAGCCGATGAGCAGCGCGAAATGATGCACTTCGCGCGGTTCGCCGGATTCGAGGACGAGGCCGACGCGCCCGCGCGTGCCGGCGCGGATGAGGTGATGATGCAAACCCGCCGTTGCGAGCAGGGCAGGGATGGGCGCGAGTTCCGGCGAAACGCCACGGTCGGACAGAATCAAAACATTGACGCCGTTCTTTATGGCTTCGTCAGTGGCGGCAAAAAGATTTTCCAGCGCGGTCTCCAGTCCGTTCTTGCCGTCAGCGACCTTGAACAGGATCGGCAGCGTCGCGGACTTGAAGCCGGGCCGATCAAGGAAACGCAATTTTTGCAGTTGCTCGTCCGTGAGGATCGGCTGTTCCAGTTTGATGAGCGAACAGCTTTCCGGCTGCGGATTCAACAGGCCGCCGCGCGAGCCGACCATCGTTTCCGTCGAGGTGACGATCTCCTCGCGGATGGGATCAATCGGCGGGTTCGTGACCTGCGCGAAAAGCTGTTTGAAATAATTGTAGAGCAGTTGCGGCTTTTGTGAGAGGACGGCGAGCGGCGTGTCCGTGCCCATCGAACCGAGCGGCTGCACGCCGTCGTTTGCCATCGGGCCGACGATGAAGCGCAGATCCTCGAACGTGTAGCCGAACGCCTGTTGTTCCTGCAAAATTTTGCGATGCGACGGCTCGGTGTGCTGCGACGGCTCGGGGAGGTTTTCGAGCAGGACGTGATGTTCGTCGAGCCACTGCTGATACGGTTTTGCGCTGGAATATTTTTTCTTCAGCTCTTCATCGGCGATGATCCGCCCCTGCTCGGTATCAATCAAAAACATCCGGCCCGGCTGCAAACGGCCTTTGACGGCGATTCGTTCCGGGGCGATGGGCAGCACGCCTGCTTCCGAGGCCATGATGACCATGTCATCCTTGGTGACGTAATAACGCGACGGGCGCAGGCCGTTGCGGTCGAGACATGCGCCGATGAATTTCCCGTCCGTGAACGCCATCGAAGCCGGGCCGTCCCACGGTTCGGTGAGGCATGAATGATATTCGTAAAACGCGCGGCGTTCCGCGTCCATGCTCTCGTGATTTTCCCACGGTTCGGGGATCATCATCATCATCGCGTGCGGCAGTTCGCGCCCGGCGAGCGTGAGCAGTTCTACGACGTTGTCAAACTGCGCCGAGTCGCTGTTGTCCGTGTTGATGACCGGAATGACTTTCTTGATGTCGTCGCCGAACAGTTCCGAGACGAAATTCGACTGCGCCGACTTCATCCAGTTCACGTTGCCCCGGAGAGTGTTGATTTCGCCGTTGTGCGCGATGTAGCGGTTCGGATGCGCGCGGTCCCAGCTCGGAAACGTGTTCGTGCTGAAACGTGAATGGACGAGCGCGAGCGCCGTCACCATCGTCTCGTCGCGCAGGTCGGGATAATACTTCGCGACCTGCTCCGGCATCAACATGCCTTTGTAGATGATCGTGCGCGCCGACAGGCTGGAAACGTAAAACCATTTGCCGCCGGGAATTTTATTTCCGTAGCGGATGGTCTGCTCCGCGATCTTGCGGATGACGTAAAGCTTGCGCTCGAACGCCGCGTCGTCTTTCAATGCCGGACTCCTGCCGATGAAAATCTGCGCCATGAACGGCTCGGCGGCCACGGCGGATTTGCCGAGCGAGGAATTATCCACCGGCACATCGCGCCAGCCGAGCAGCGTCTGTCCCTCGGCAGAAATGATTTTGGCGATCTCTGCCTTGACGCCATTGCGCTGGGCGGGATCTTTCGGCAGGAACAACATGCCGGCCCCGTATTGGCCGAACGCGGGCAGCTTGAAGCCAAGCCTGGCCGTCTGCGCCGCGAGAAAATCATGGGGCACTTGCAGGAGGATGCCCGCGCCGTCGCCGGTGTTCGGTTCGCAGCCGACCGCGCCGCGATGATCCAAGTTGACGAGAATCTGCAACGCGTCGCTGACCGTCTGGTGCGACTTCTTGCCTTTGATGTTGACGACGAACCCCAGCCCGCACGAGTCGTGTTCGAACTGCGGGTCGTAAAGGCCTTGTTTCAACGGAGCGCCCGGAGGCGCCTGACTGATCTGATTGGCGTTCGGCATTATTTTCTGATGATTGCAGGCGGATAAGCCTGCGTTCACTTATTTTTCACTTAATTTCGTTTTGTGCGCAATAATTGTTTTCAAAAAACTGGTTGAGTTGACCCATTAGAATTCAATTTTTTACCCGCGCTTGCATTAGCAATTGATTTTTTCAAAAAGCAGGAAACCGCTAAATACGCGAACATCGCGCTCGGAAAAGATCTCGTGTCATTGGCGCATTTCACGGTTGCAATTCGCCCCAATCCCGCTGGTTTTCCCGGCGTTCTTTTCCAAGTTGCTTTGGCGCATGGTGTCCGGTAAGCTGGCTTCACCGTCCGGCGCATGAAGCGTTGGGCGGTAAAAAAATTTATGGCCGAAGGATATTGTGTTAAATGCAAAGCCAAAAAGGAAATCGTTGATGGCCTTGAGGAAACCATGAAAAACGGACGCAAGGCCATCAAGGGCAAATGCCCGACCTGCGGCACGGTGATGTTCAAAATTCTGGGCGGCAAAGCATCACCGCCGGCAGCGCCTGCTGCTCCCACCACCCCGCCCGCCACGAGTTGATTTATGTCGCAACAGCTTGCCTACGTCATCATCACGCCGTATTCGCTCTACAAATCGCGCACTGGCGGCATTCTCACCCGGTTGATTACCCGCACCGGACTGGATCTGGCCGGGATGCGGATGTTCACCCCGAGCGCGGAACTCGTGAAGGAATACGCGGCCACCATTGTCTCCGCCCACGACACGCAGGACCGGAAAATCCAGGAACTGCTCCAGCAATACGTCCTGGAAAATCTTTCGCCCGACCCAAAAACCGGCCGCCGCCGCCGCGTCCTGATGCTTTTGTTCCGAGGTGACGAAGCCGTGCGCAAAGTCCGTTCCGTCGTCGGCAACTTGAGTCCCGACCGTCGCGGCGGCGAGACCATCCGCGACACTTACAGCGACCTCATCATGGACGACAACGGCAATGTCCGTTACTTCGAGCCGGCCGTCCTTGCCGCCCCGAACGTCGAGGAGGCCGAGAGAAAATTGAAGCTGTGGGCGAAGTATTCCGACAGCGACGGCGGCATTGTGGAAAATGTCATCACCTACCAACCGGGCGAAACCGGCCAGCGCACGCTGGTGCTCATCAAGCCGGACAATTTCAAGTTTGCCACCGGACGCCCCGGCAACGTCATTGATTTCTTCTCCCGCACCGGCCTTTACATCGTCGGCGCCAAAGTCCTGCCCATGAGCACTGCGCAGGCGATGGAATTCTACGGGCCTGTCCGCGAATTTCTCCGCACCAAGCTCAAGGACGGCGTCAGCGCCAAGGCCAAGGATCTGCTCGAAAAAGAGTTCGGCTTCAAGATTTCCCCCGCTGACCAGAAAGCGCTTGGCGACATCCTCGGCCCGTTGCAAGGCGACGCGCAGTTTGACAACATCGTGCGTTTCATGTCCGGCCACGCGCCCGGTGAAATTCCCGAATCCGACTGGAGCAAGCCCGGCACCGAGAAGTGCATCGCCCTCGTCTATGAAGGAGTTGGCGCGGTGAACAAAATCCGCGACGTGCTCGGACCGACCGATCCGTCAAAGGCGCCGCCCGGCAGCATCCGCCGTGAATTCGGCTCCACCATCATGGTCAACGCCGCGCACGCCAGCGACTCCGTCGAAAATGCCCAGCGCGAATTCGGCATCGTCAAGCCCGGCGAGAATAACTTCAAACAGGTCATCGAAGCGGCTTTCGGGAAAATTTGATTGGCAGGGCGCGTCACTCCGTGCGCCGTCATTCATTCGTCAATCTGCGGCGGGCAGAGGACTGACTGCTTCACAACGCCAGCGGTCGTCAATTGTTCTGCCGGTGACGACGAACTGTTAAGTGCCGCAGTGCCGCAGTGCCGCAGTGCCGTCGTAAGAAGTGCCGTGTTTGTGCCGAATAACCATCATAAATTCGGGTGGGTTTATGATGGCAATGTGGGCGGAGTGCCTTCAGCGCCGTTCTTTCTTTTTTCCAAATCCTGTTCAACCGAGTCCCGCCGCCGGGCTGTGCGCCCTAGTTAATTGTGAGACCATATTATCTGAAAATTGGTTGACATATTTTTTCATTTCATGGGCAAGGAAGATTCAACGGATTGCAGGACGGAGTGACGATCTCCGCCATGAAAACCATGCCAGCCTTGCAAATGGAAAACCAACGGGCCGTTTGCCCCGCTGCTCAAGGCGCAGAAACTGAACGGTAGAACCGCTGGCTAAATTCCCCCGTGTGCGGATCCGTGAAGTCGAACGGTGCGGTATTGGTCTGAACGGGAATCCAGTCAATCAGGTTGGTGGAAGCCTGGACAATATATTTCAGGCCGGAAACTCCGGTGATGTTCAGCCTGAACTGTCCGCTGGCCTGGGCGGCGGCTTTCAGCGTCGCCGGCATGGTCTGGCCCGCCGGCAGAACGGTGACGGTGAAAGTCCTTGTGACGCGATTGTTGTTTTTTGCCCCGTTGCTGACCGTGACGGTGACGGTCGCGGTTCCAGTGGCGTTGCGCGCCGGTTTGAAAGTCATGGTGGCGGAAGATCCCGCAGAGTAGCGAATTTTTGGCGCTGGCAACAGTTTGCGATTACTGGACGCGGCGGTGATTTTGATTTTGCCGGCCGGTTTTTTACTGGCGGCGCTGGAACTGGCGTTGGCCGCACCGGGACTGATGCCGGTCAAGCTCACCGTCTGGGCGGCGGAGTTCACCGTGAGATAGAAGTTGCTGATCGGATTCAACGTCGGCAACGGGCTTGCGGCATTGAGGGGAACTTCGTAGGAGATTTCGCTGGAGAACGGACTTTCCAAGCCGTTGCGGTCATACGCCGTGACGGCAAAATAGTAGGTGACGCCTGGAACCAGGCCGGAAACAGTGGTGCCCTTGAAGCTGGCCTTGGAAATCTCGTTCGTGTAAACACCGCTCCTCCCCCCGTAATATAAATTATAGCCAGCGACGCCCTTGGCCAGGCTGGGGTTCCAGGCCAGGGTAACACTCGCGGCGGCGAAAGTGCAAACTTCCGAGACTGCAAACAAAAGGGCGATGATGAGCGAAGGGGAAGCGAAGCGTCCCGACCGTAAAAAAATTTCCATTTAGAATGTCACATCGGCTGCCAACGTCTTTTTTTACATCCATAAAACGGTTCGGTGCATCCACACAAAACCATTTATATTTTTGACCGTTTGTGTGTTTTTGTCCACGAGTTTTGCAGCAATTTTTTGTTATCGTTCGGCGTCATCCAGAAGGCTGCATTTTTCATTCTGTTCCTGCTATTTATAAAAACTGCCGGGGGAACGTGCCGCCGCCAAAGCCGGCCTGAATCACCACACCCAGACAGATGGAGATGATGAAACTAACTGCGGCTGGACACACCACGTTGTTTTGGGCCTGTCCGGTTTAAGAAACAGCCAGGAGGAACAAGACAATCCCGGTTGACGAATCCACCGGCAAGGTGTTCCATGGCGCGGTCGAATTGGAGTCTGAAAAACTGCAAATTCTGCGTGGTTTTTGACCTGTCCGGTTTGATTTGATATGAAAAATAAACACCTTTTGCTGGCGCTCGCCGGAGCAGCCCTCTTTTGTGGCTGCGACAAACAAACACGGATCAACACTGAAAAGATTGCGGTCCTGTCGCAGAAGATGGTTGTGCTCCAGCAAAACCAGGCCAACCAACTGGCGACGATCCAGACGCAGTTGACCTCGCTGGCGCCCATGTTGGACAAGATGAACAATTCCTACTTTGAGAAGAGCCACGAGGATGCGTTCTTCTTCCACACCAACACGCTCTATTTGCTGCTGACGGTGGACCGGAAGATCGAGTCGGAACTGCAGGTTGCCGACACCGAACGGCAGGCCGAACATGCGCTGGCGTATTCCTACCATACCAACCAGTTGCGCACGATGTATCTCACCACCGCGCAGATCGAGGAGGATCTGACGGCGCAGGAAAACCGGATCACCGACAAGGTCAATGCCGGAACCCGGCAGGTGGGGGCTGACTTGCTGAACCAGATCAAGTTGCTGGCACCGGATAAAGCCGAGACCGCCCGGCGGATGGAGATGGAGGCTGACGTGGCTCAAATCAAACGCGACCTTGATCAGATCAAGATGCGGCTCGGAATCACCAACCCGCCGCCAGCCCAGCCTTGATTTTGGGAGTCCACAAAACCGGGGCGTCCGGGTCACTTCTGCATTTGCATTTGCGCTGGAGACTGGCAATTTAATTTCTGCCATGCCAATGGAACTTCAAATCATCCGCGCCCAGGAATTCATCCGGCTGGGGCCGAAGGGCCATTTTGACCTGGATGCCAGCAAGGCGGTGCTGGCGCAACTGGCGTCGGCTTGCTGCAAACGGGGGATCAACCAGGCCCTGCTGGATCTGCGGGCGCTGCATCCGGGGCCGAAGCCGGTGTTCTCGCCCAATGACCTGGTGACGCTGGTGAACACATTTCGTGAAGTCGGGTTCACGCACAAGGAACGGCTGGCGGTGCTTTACGGTTCCGACCCGCATCATCGCGCCCGGCTGTTCGCGTTCATCGCCAAACTGCGCGGCTGGAAAGTCCAGGCGTTCGACAGTTTCGAGGAGGCCATCCTCTGGCTGTCCGGTGGCGTGGAGCCGCAGGCGGAAACAGAATTGACACCAACGGCGAAAAAAGTCCCGGTGCGCAATCTCAAAAATTTGAAAGCCAAATCCGTCCCGCAACCAATCATCAAAATAAAATCCTCCGCCAGCCTCCGGCGTGATGCCGTTCCAATTCCGGTCAAGATCAAGAAACCGTCGTCCGTCCGCGCCGCCGCCACGGCTGCGGTCATCGCGTTGATGACGGCTGCGGCTTTCGCCCAGACGACAACGGCAAGCACCGACACCGCGACGAGGCCGTCCCCTTTCGCCCCCACGATTCCGAACACAACTCCCGCGCCCACAAACGCGCCAGCCGGCATGGGGTGGATTCCCGGCGGCGAATTTTCCATGGGCTGCCTGACTCCGAACGACGGCATCTGCACCATGGCCACATTGCAATCGGTGCAGGATTCACAGCCCATCCACCGCGTTTATGTGGATGGTTTCTGGATGGACAAGACGGATGTGACGAACGACGAGTTTGAGAAATTCGTCAGGGCCACCGGCTACAAGACCATCGCGGAGATCGCGCCGACGAAGGAACAGTTCCCCACCGCACCGCCGGAAAATCTCGTCGCCGGTTCCACCGTCTTCACGCCCACCACCAACGCCGTGCCGCTGGATGATTACTTCCAATGGTGGCGTTATGTGCATGGCGCGAACTGGCGTCATCCCACCGGGCCGGACAGCGACCTCAAGGGAAAAGGAAACTATCCCGTGGTGCAGATCGCCTACGCCGACGCGGCGGCTTACGCGAAATGGGCGGGCAAACGACTGCCCACGGAGGCGGAATGGGAATTTGCCGCGCGCGGCGGCCTGACCGGCAAGACGTTTGCGTGGGGCGATGAACTGAAACCCGGCGGCAAATGGATGGCGAACATTTTCGAGGGCAAGTTTCCGGTGAAAGACACGGGCGAAGACGGTTATGCGGGCATCGCGCCGGTCGCGCAGTTTCCGCCGAACGGCTACGGGCTTTACGACATGGCTGGCAACGTCTGGCAATGGTGCAGCGACTGGTATCGGCCCGACTATTATGCGCGGCTGAAGCTGGCGGGCGCGGCCGTGGTGCGCAATCCGCAAGGCCCGGCCTCCAGCTACAATCCCGGCGATGACCAGCCCCAGCGCGTGCATCGCGGCGGCTCGTTCCTCTGCACGGATGAGTATTGCACGCGTTACATGATGGGGACGCGCGGCAAAGGCGACATTGACACCGGCAGCAATCACGTCGGATTCCGCTGCGTGAAAGACAAATAATTTTACCGGCGGCAACTTGCCTTGCATAGACATGGTGGATGGCGTCGGGCTGTTTTCACCAAAAACAAAGGTTTTTCCTTCATTTTCCTTGGAAGGGAAATCATTTCCTTGACTAAGAAAACCTTTTCCCTTGGAAGGAAAATGTTTGGGAAGGTAAGGGAAATCATTTTCCTTGGGAGGGAAAACATTTCCCTTGGAAGGAAAATCTTTGGGAAGGTAAGGAAAACCGTTTTCTTAATTAAGAAAAACATTTTCCTTGGAAGGAAAAAGTTCAACCAACCTTGGGAAATCATTTGTTTAACCTTAAAAGTGATTTTCCTTGGAAGGGAAATCATTTCCCAATGGGTTTCAAAGACGAACCAAGGATCATCTGCCTTCAAACCGGGCTGTTATTTCCGGCCAAACCGAAACTGCGACACACCTTGTCCCGTCGCTTGAATGAAAATGGGACAAAGGGACAAAAGGCGGTTCGATCAGTGCCCGGCAAATCCCGGTTCGGATTTTCAAGGGGACGGCGGACGATTTCTCCTGCTCCATGACGTAAATCCCGTAGCAGCGGACGTCAGTCCGCTCATTATTCCGGCGGGTGAAAAGTTTGAGCCGACTCACGTCGGCTGCTACGATGAAATTGAAGAGCGTCCAGCGCGCCAGAGCGGCTTCTTTCCGGCAGGCCGCAAACGTCGCGCCGGCGCTTGGCCATGACGCGGCAGGCGGTGGGCGAAATATCAATGCCAATCATGCCGTGTAAATTTTCAAAACAACAGGTGGCCGATTTTTCTATCTATAGAATAGATTTAAGTATGGCTTCAATTTTTGGCCAAAAGAAAGTGCCAAAAATAAATGTAGGGGTTGTAATGAGAATAAACCTTGAATATTTTCGCCAAAACTGAACTTTTTTTTCACCTAAACCTATTGCAATTGAAACTGTGGGGGCATAAGAAAATGCAACGCAATAAGCCAGCCCGCAAAAAACAAGAATTAAAAACCAGCCGGGGAAATTACGCTTAATCGGTTGCGGAGCATAACCATAAGTTTTGGCCAGCAAGAGTTGTATGGCTTTACCTTGATTTTCTGCTGTTAGATTTGTTGCGTTGAGTAACTGGCTTGCCTCCTGACTATATGTGTAAACTTGTGTAGTTTCAGCTTGTTTCTCAATTGCTGTGAAACTTAAAAAGCACGCTAAAATCCAAATCATCCAATGTGCAATTCCAAAATCAACAGTCTTTAACCACAAGGTTTGCCATTTTGGCGGGCGAACTGCGTTTTGCCAATTTTTAAGAACCATCAATGTCTCCTGCACAAATTGGTTACGTTTTGGAGCAACGTCAACTTCGAGCGTAGCTCTCCGACCTGTAAGCCTAATTTGACAAGAATGTCCGCAACTTTCCAAAATGGCATAAAACCCATTTGGTTCTTTATCTTGGAGGTCTGGTTCTCGGAAGGCTGTAACAAAATCTGGCACTTTGGCAACTGAACCGTTGCGCAAATATAATAAGCACTCTTTTCGTTCTCGAAAATCATAAGACTTTTGAAGTTCTTCTCGGATGGTTTCACGAAGCTTTTCGCTGGGCACTTCTTTGTTATATGATCTAGCGTGTTCTACTTTGAATCGTTCTTCTACCGATTGATCCAACATTTCATTACGTTTCTCTTTAAACCGCGCCCACTCTTCTTGGAGTATCTTGTCCAATGCCTCCATTTGAGATCGGTCAATCAAAAAAGGTCCATCAATTTGCGACTCTGTTGAATGAATAAATTCAGCCATAACTTTATCCTTTGATTTTTACACCATTTCTCTTCTGGTTTTATCCGAAATTTTACAAACACTGGCGTGCCAGTCGCAGTGGTAATAAAAGCTGCCGGTCTTTTTGAGGACGCGGGCGAGTTGCACGCAGCGCGGGCGCATGTAGTCAATGTAAGCCTTGGTGTTCTCGTGGCGGTCTTCAAAGGCGCGCTTCTCCTTGGTCTCGCCCCAGAAGACCTCGTAGTTGCGGTTGGAGTTGAACGGCGGATCAATGTAAATCAAATCCACGCAGGCATCAGGCAGCTTGGCGAGCTGTTCCAGATTGTCGCCGCAATAGACGACGCGGGTGTCGAGGAGGGAGCTGGGTTTTTGCCGTGTAGTGTCCGGCCTGTGGCCGGATTTATCGAGCCGCAGGCTCGACGCTACACCGGAACCACCGGAAGCCTCGGAAGTTTCCGCGCCGGAAATTTTTTTTCGCCATGCCGGAGATTAGAGAAGCGCGGCGGCGGCGTCAATTCACCGGGCAAAGAGCAACTCTTGGGTGGGTGGCAAAAGAGGTTCGCTCCTTCGCAAGAAAAGGTGAGTTGTTGAAGAATGTGCGGCGTATAAAGTCGTCGGGCGTTTTCATTTGAAGCCCGTTATTCCGTCACCCAAATTTTCACATTAAGGCCATGGATCCCTTGGACACAAACAACGCCGGCACAATTCCGGCCACCATTGTGGAGGCCGATGGTTCGCGGCGGCCGGCCACCAAATACGACGCGCCTTCTTTGCTCGGCAACCAGTCGCGCCGCCGGTTTCATGTCATGGCCAAGCCCGGCGGTTCCGCCTGCAATCTCGATTGCAGCTATTGCTTTTATTTGAGCAAGCAGACGCTTCCCAACGGCCCCGGCGCCGGGCGCATGTCCGACGAGACGCTGGAGCGGTTCATCCAGCAATACATCGCGGGTGTGACCGGATCGGAGGTGGTGTTTTCCTGGCAGGGCGGCGAACCGACCTTGATGGGGCTGGATTTTTTCCGCAAGGTCGTCGCGCTCGAAAAGAAATACGCCAGGCCCGGCCAAAAAATCGAGAATGACCTTCAAACCAACGGCACGCTCATCAATGAAGAATGGTGCGAGTTTCTAAAGGAAAACCGTTTTCTGGTGGGGTTGAGCATTGATGGGCCGCGGGAAATCCACGACAAATACCGGGTCACGAAAGGCGGCAGGCCCACGTTTGAAAAAGTTTTCAACACGGCCAGACTGTTCAAACGCCATGGAGTTCCTTTCAACACGCTCACCTGCGTCAACCGTTTCAACGCACGGAAGCCGCTGGATGTTTACCGTTTTCTCCGGAATGAAACCGGCTCCACCTACATGCAGTTCATTCCCATCGCCGAATACAAGGGCTTCGAGAAGACGGCGCCGCACAAGTGGGACAGCGCCGTCCTGCCCCGTGACGGCGAACCCGAAGCCCGGCCAGGCCATCCGAATTCCATCGTGACCGACTGGTCGGTGGATCCCGATGACTGGGGTTATTTCCTGTGCCGCGTTTTTGACCAGTGGGCTGCGAATGACGTGGGCAAGGTTTTGGTGAACCATTTCGAGACGCTGGTGTCGCAGCACATGGGGCTGGGTTCGCAGGTCTGCATCTACGGAGAATTTTGCGGCAAAGGCGTGGCGCTGGAAAATGACGGCAGCGTTTACGCCTGCGACCACTACGTCTATCCGGAGTATCGCCTCGGCAACGTCAAGGACAGCGCGCTCGATGCCCAGGTGTTTTCCCGGACGCAGGTGAAGTTCGGTTACGCGAAGAATGAGACCCTGCCGGCGTATTGCCGGCATTGCGCGTATCTGACGGACTGCTGGGGGGAATGTCCCAAGAACCGGTTCATCCGCACGGCGGACGGCGAGCCGGGCCTGAACTATCTCTGCCGGGGATTCAAAAAGTATTTCGCCCACGCCATCCCCGAGGTGGACCGGATCGTGGCGGACTTGAAACAGCGGCCGGTGCAGGCGCGGAAACGGATGTGACGCGTCGAAAAACACTTGACCGCCAATTACCCAGAATACTTGGGCAAGAAAGCCAGACGCACACTGACAACCTCACGCAGGGCAATTTCTTCCGGGCCAAGGTCACGCTGGTGTTCTGATGGCGACCATGGTAAAGAAAAAGCTGCACAACAACCCGACATTGAAAGAGCGCACCATGAAAAAAAACATGCAAGCCAACTTGGGAAGGGTGATTCAACTTCTGGCCGCAATCGTTATTGGGATATTGTTCCAACCATTGCTCATGGCGGACGTGGTCGTTCTGCAAAACGGCGAGGTGATCACCGGAAATATTTTGCAACAGGACGCCAGCGGCGTGCTCATGCAGATGGAATACGGCACCTTCCGTTATCCGCCGGCCTTGATCAAAGAAGTGAAGAAGGAGGCGGCCGCCGCGCCCCATGTCTCCAACAACGGAAAGGTCATTCCGGATTGGGCGCAGATAGTCACCCTGCTGGCGAACAACGGATGGGCGGGTGAGTTGACACAGGTGCCGGCCACGGTGATCAACTACGGCAAATTCAACAATGTCCCCTACGTCTCCTTTCGCTGCGCTTCTGGCGGCTATGAACTCAACATCTTCGGCGACCTGAACCAGCCGGCAGCCGTCCAGATCGGGGCCATGACTTATCTGAAGGACAACGCCGCCGCCAAAAGCAACTGCGTCAATTTTATTTGTTCCGTGCTGGCAAACGCCGCCGACCGGAAAATGGTCCGCGCCTTGAACTGGAACCAGAAGGACGTGCAGAAAAACGGAAGCATGGCGTTTGAAACCTTGTTGCCGGGTGAATGGGGTTCGTATGGCGGCTGGTGGGTGTCGGTTTACGATACGAACGCGCTCGCCAGTGCGCAGGCTTCCGACGCGGACATGCTCGCCCTGGCGCAACCGCGCGTTGCCGCGGCGCAGCCGGTGGCGACAGCCGCTCAACCGGCGCCAGCCGCAGATGCAACTGCGCCTGATTCCGCCGTCCAACAACCGGCGGCGGCGGCGACTCAACCGACGACTACAACGACTACAACCTATGGTTATTATGGCTGGACGGCAGAGGAACTGGCCTATGCCCGGCGGCCGGTCACACCGGTTGCTGCCACGCCGGTTGCTAATCCTGTTAATCCTGTGACCACCGACGACAGGGTGTATCCGCGAACCTACACCCGGACGGGCGGAACCTACGGCCGACGCAGGTGATAAACTGGGCTTGCCCTGATTTTGCATTCACTTCTGCGTTTGCATTCGCGCGGGAGACGAGGCAATTTGGTTTCGCAGTTTTTTAGAGGCTCATTTGCAAATCCAAAATCAACATCCTGACTGCAACCGCCCGGTGGGTGATTCCAAAATCGTCGCCTGTCTGGATTGTGATTTGCTCCAGCGCATCCCGGACGTCCCGACAGGCGCGTCGGTGCGCTGCCCGCGCTGCGACAAGGAACTGTGGCGGCACAAGCCGGATTCCCTCAATCGCACATTTGCCCTGACCTTGGCGGCGCTGGTGCTTTACATCATCGCGAACGCCGTTCCCATGCTTGGACTCCACGCTGTCGGACGCGAGGCTTTCACCACCGTGATCGGCGGCGCGCAACAGCTCTGGCATGACGGACAGCAAATCGTCGCCGTGCTGGTGCTTTTTGCGGCGGTGATCTCGCCGGCGCTGCAGATTATTTTTCTGCTGCTGATCGTGACCGGCTGCCAGCGCGAACGCCCGCCGTTCTGGGTCGGGCTGTTCCTGCGTAATCTCCACTTCACCCGCACATGGAGCATGATCGAGGTCATGCTGCTTGGCGTGCTGGTGGCGCTGACGAAGATCGCTGACTACGCCCACGTCATTTTGGGCACGGCGCTGTTTGCGTTGTTTGGACTGGTTTTTTTGCTCGCCATGATCCAGTCCAGTTTTGATCCGCGCGAAGTGTGGTCCCGGATCGAATGGGCGGAAGAGGAGGCACACAGCCCGGAGACAGCCGGACCAGTGACGGGGGTGACACCATGAATGCATTGGAACCGGCCGCGATGGGGCAAGGGCTGCAAAGCTGCCACGGCTGCGGCCTGCTTTCTCGTCCCGCCCCCGGAGTCGAGAAGGGCCGCTGCCCGCGCTGCGATGAGCCGCTTGAGTTCCGCAAGCCCGCCAGCCTTGAGCGCACGATGGCTTATCTGATCGCGGCGGCGGTTTGTTATATTCCGGCCAACGTGCTGCCGGTGATGAAAACCATCACGTCTGGCGGCAGCGAGTCCGACACCATCTTGCAGGGCGTCGTGCTGCTGTGGTCACCGACGGGCTGGCCGCTTTCGCTCATCGTGCTGTTCGCCAGCATCATGATTCCGAGCGCGAAAATCCTGGCGCTGCTTTACCTGGTCATCACGGTGAAGCGCGGCTCGATCCAGAACAACGCGCAGCGCGTCCGGCTTTACCGGATGGTGGAGATCATCGGGCGCTGGTCCATGGTGGATGTGTTTGTGGACACCTTCACCGTGTCGCTGATCCAATTGCAGCCGCTCATGTCGGTTGAGCCGGGGCCGGGATTATTGTTCTTTGCGGCGGTCGTGGTGCTGACTATGCTCGCGGTGGAATCATTCGACCCGCGGCTCATCTGGGATTCCGCCGATGCGAAAGAAACCAACCGAGAGGTGCAACATGCCTGACAACGACAAATTTCCAACAGTGCCGGAAGCCAAAACCGTCCCCAAAAAGCGCACGCGGCTCTCGCTTGTCTGGGTCATCCCCATCGTCGCGGCGGTCGCCGGCGTCTGGATTGCCGTGACGAGAATTTTGGAAAAGGGGCCGGAGATCACGATCGTGTTCACGTCCGCCGACGGGCTGGAGGCCAATAAGACCAAAGTCAACTACGACGGTGTGAACATCGGCACGCTCACCAGCATCCGGTTCGCGGAAGACCATAAGCATGTGATCGCCACGGCGGAAATGAGTCCCAAGGCGAAAGATTTTCTAGTGAAGGACATGAAGTTCTGGGTCGTGAAGCCGCGCATGTCCGGCCTGAACATCACCGGGCTGGGCACCTTGATTTCCGGAAACTACATCGGCGTGCAGCTTGGCCAGTCAAAGGAAAGCGCACGCAGTTTCACCGCGCTCGAATCGCCGCCGCTGACCGGCGACGAGCCCGGACGGATTTTCATGCTGAAGGCCACGGAGCTGGGTTCGCTGGGTGCGGGCACGCCGATTTATTTCCGGCAGTTGCAGGCCGGCCAGGTGGTGTCCTACGAACTGGACAAGAACGGCGAATTTCTGAACGTGAAAATTTTCGTGCAGGCGCCTTACGACCAATACGTCAATCCAGACACGCGTTTCTGGCAGGCGAGCGGGATTGATGTTTCCCTTTCTGCAAGCGGCCTGCATGTCCAGACCGAATCGGTCATGTCCATTCTCGCCGGCGGCGTGGCGTTCGAGACCCCCGCTGCCGGGCCGTTGCTGCCGCCTGCCGAAGCCGGCACGACCTTTGAACTTTTTAGCGACCGCACCGCCGCCTTCCGTCCGCCCGCCCGCGATCCGCACACCTATCTGATGGTGTTCAAGCAATCCGTCCGCGGCCTGTCGGTCGGCGCGCCGGTGGTCATGAACGGAATCACCATTGGCGAGGTAACGAAAATCAGCCCGCAATTCGATGCGCAGAAAGTCGAATTCAACGTGCCGGTGACCGTCTCGGTGGATCCGATCCGATACGGGGTCCAGTTTCTCAATCTGCCTGAAGGCGGAAATGCCATCAGCAACAATAAGATCATCATGGACACCATGGTGGCGCATGGGCTGCGCGCCCAGTTGAAGACGGGCAGCCTGATCAGCGGGTCGCTGTATGTGGCGGTTGATTTATTTCCCGACGAGCCTCCGGCAACTTTGGACTGGGCGCAGAATCCCGTGCAACTGCCGACCAAGCCCGGCCAGATTGAGGCGATTGAAGTGAGCGCCGACAAACTCTTGAAGTCGCTCGACACCACGCTTGGCAGCGTGCGCGGCACGCTCACCAACACCGACAAACTGCTTGGCAACGCCGGCAGTTTCATTGCGCCGGACTCCATGTTCAACGCGGAACTGAACAACATGCTTCAACAAGGCGGCGGCGCGGCGCGGTCGTTGCGCGTGCTGGCCGACTATCTCGAACGTCATCCCGAAGCGCTCATTCGCGGCAAAACCGGAGAGGCAAAACCATGAAAAAACATTTCCATCAGATCATCGCCATCGCGTTCATCGCGGTGTTCGCCGCCGGTTGCGCCTCCGCGCCGTCGCGGTTCTACGCGCTCAACTCCACGGCCAAAGGCGATGGCACGTCCGCCGCAAACTATGCCGTGGCCGTCGGGCCAGTCACCGTCCCGGCGGAAGTGGACCGGCCGCAGTTCACCGTGCAAGTCGCGCCGAACCGGGTCGCGGTTGACGAATTCAACCGCTGGGCCGCGCCGTTGAATGAAAACATCGCCCGCGTCATCGCCGGTGATCTGTCGTCGCTGCTCGGGACGCCGCGCGTGGCGGCAGTGTCGCTGGCAAATTTTGATCCCGCCTATCGCGTGACGATTGACATCCAGCAGTTCGCGTCTGTGCCCGGCAAGTTCGCGCAAATCAAGGCGGTGTGGGTGGTCCGCAAATCGGCGGGCGGCATCACGCTTTCCGGCCGCACGGTCGCGAGCGAGCCGGTGTTGGGCGAAAACTTCGATGCGCTGGTCGCCGCGCACAGCCGCGCACTCGCGAAGGTGAGCAGCGATATCGCCGCCGCGATCCGGTCGGAGGCTGAACAGTAACCGTAGTCAACGGGGGTTTGTCTGATCACATTGCACCGCGCGCGTTATATCCGCAGTCTGCGAATCGGCTGCTTGCGCCCGTCCATGACTTTTGCGAAAGTTGACCCATGAGCATGGTGCTTTTGATTGTTTGATGATTGCTTATGGCATCACTCGTTTTCATGCCATAACAGCGACGCAATGTCATGTTCCGGCCATCAGCTCACCTGGAAGCTATTGAAAATAAAAATTGCCGGTGTGGCGAAATGGCAGACGCACAGGACTTAAAATCCTGGGACTATAAAAAGTCGTGTGGGTTCGAGTCCCACCACCGGCACCAAATTTATCTTGTCGTTTTTCAGCAAGATGGTGCGGCCAGAGGAAGGCAGTGCCAGTGAAAGTGCCAGTGAAAATACTACTGGCCAAAATTTGAATATAAACCCAAACGCGCAATCACCGCCGACGAACATCGCCGGATCATTGATAGGGAAAGGAATGTGGAACTTCGGGCGTTATATGAACTGTGCCTGGCATTTGGGCGGTTCCCAAACCGACATGGCCAATCTGGCGGCGGAAAACATTGACTGGTCTGACCGCGTCATTTCTTACGCACGCAGAAAAACTGGAACGCCGGCATTTATTCATTTCGGTCCGGTGGTGGAAGCCATCTTGCGCTCGCTCCCGACCCATGGACTTTTGCTGCCGAAGATTGCCCTGTGGATGGAAAAGCACCGCGCCAAAGAATTCAAACGCCGCTGCGCGGGCTTGGGCATCACGGGCGTCTCGTTCATTTTTACCGTTATGCGTGGGCGGAACGCGCCAAGCTGTGCAGTTATCCGTGCCGTCGTCGAAGTTATGCGACCGGAACAGATGACGACAATTAGTTGATCCAGCCAGTGGCACAGGTGGATTTCTATTGGCGGCCTTCGAGTGGCTCAAGGATCGTCTGTATGATGCAAAGCAAGAACGGTTCTTGCGAACGAGGGCGCTACATGGTCCGGATATCGTTCCCAGTATGGCACGACTAGGCGCCAAAGAAGGCGAACTGCACAAGCATCGCCTGAAAATAGTTCAACGTGAACGCCTCCTTGAAGCGCGGGATCAGGATGTCGTTGAACACGGTCATGAACCCCCATAGAAAAAAGAGCGAGGTCATGATCCAGAACGAGCCGCGATAGTTCGTTCCGTTGGCGTTGCCGCCGGTGTCTGAAGTGTTGATAGAGATGATTGCTATAAAATTTTATTAAAGTGGCTGCGTAAATCAACCGGCGAGATCGGCGGAAGACTCCTTCGCAATTGCCGGGCGCGGAATCGTCAGCAGCACCACGAGCGCCAAGGGATAAAGCAGCGCCGTGCAAATAAAAATCGGCGTGAAACCATGACGATCCACCACCGGACCGGTGATCAGGTTGGCCAGCATTGCGGCGCTGCCACCCACCGTGCCCGTCAGCCCCATCACGGTAGCCGCAACCCTGGATGGAAAATGGTCACCGATGAGCAGGACGTAATTACATATCCAAAGACCATGCGCGACCATCAGCATGGCCATCATCGCAATCGCCCAGCCGGCGTTCGGGGCAAAAATCACGCCGCAGGAAACCGGTGTGAGCAACGCCGCCACCGCCAGCAACACCCGCCGCACCCGCCGCTCGGACCAGCCCAGCCGCAGCAAACCGTCGCCGAGATAGCCGCTGACGATATTGCTCAAGCCCAGCGCCAGAAAAGGAACCCAATAATACCTCCCGATCTCATCCAGCGAGAAGCCGCGATCGTGCGAAAGATACTGCGGAATCCAGAACAGGTAAAAATAGAGAACCGGGTCAAACAGGAACCGCGCCGCGAGAATGCGCCATATGGCAGGCTGGCGGAACACCTCGCGCCACACTGCCTTGGTGTCTGTTTTTGCGGACGCCGCAGATCTGACGGGCTTGGGCGCAAAGCGTCCCGCCGCAATCCATCCGGCCACCCACGTCAGACCAATCAAGCCGGTCACAAAAAACGCGCCGCGCCAGCCGAAACTGCCAGCCACCCACGCTGTCAACGGCGGTGCAATCACCGCCCCAAAAGCGGAACCGCCAATCGCAATGCCCATTGCCGCGCCTCGTTTCTCCGGCGGAAACCATTCCGTCGCACCCTTGATTGCCGCCGGAAAACATGCGCCTTCGCCCAGACCCAGGATGAACCGCGCCACGCCCAAACCCAGCACGCCCGCCGCCAGCGCGTGACCGGCGCTGGCCAGCGACCACACGGCCACTGAAATCGCCAACCCGCGCACCGTGCCCAACCGGTCCACCAGCCAGCCACCGGCCGCAAACATGATCGTATAAGCAAAGACAAAGGTGGATACAACGTGCGAGTAATCGGTGTTGTTCATGCCCAAATCCTTCATCAACGAAGGCGCCAGCACCGACAACACCTGCCGGTCGAGAAAGCTCAAAGCCGTGGCCACAAAGAGAAATCCACACAGCACCCAGGCGATGCGCGGAATTGGCGGGCCGGCGGCTGGATTCGGGTGGTTCAAGATGGATTCATTTTTCAAGCCGGTTATTACCGTCATGGTATCGGCATGAATTCATGCCGATACCATCCACGTCCTCACGCGGGGTTTGGCTTGACGATGACGCACTCGATGTCGAGGCATTCGGCGAGCAGCCGGATGGTATCGGCGTGGTGGCCGATGCCGAGCGCAAAATGGTGCGTCGGCCCCTCGGCCACCCAGCGGCACAAGAAGTCGCGCACGTCCTTGCCAAAACGAACGTGCGTGTTGGTGTTTCCTGTCGGCGGTATGGGGTGCCGCTCCGAGAGGCCCTCGGCCACGACAAACTTGAATTTGCCCGCCGCCGTCTGGCCGATGGAGAGCATGGTGAGCGGACCATCCTTGATCTGGAATTCCACCGACGCCCCAAACCCCGGTTTGCCGTGGTATTTCTTGAGGCTGCGCAGCACCGGCTGCCCGGCGGCGATGTTGATGTGGTGCGGGCCGTCGTGGCCCACCAGCACCGTGTCCCGCTCGAAATCCACCGGGTGAAACTCCGCAAAACTGCCGCCGATGCCGAGCCGGTCCATGATCAGCATCGCCACGCACGTCTTGAGGTCATACTCGCCGCACATGGGAAAGCCCGCGCCCGTGAGCAGCGAGTTGCCCACGATCAAATTCGTCATCACCGTGCGAATCTGGCTGCCGGGGCTGCCTTCGTAGTAATACGCCAGCCCGGTCAGGTTCTTTTCCGCGATCAGCCCGTCCAGCGCCACCGCGCCCCGCGCCGCCGTCTCCAGGTCCCGCGCCGTCAGTTTCTGGGTCAGCGGGTCAGACTTCGGCTGGGGGGTGGCAAAGAAATCCAGGATGATTTTCTTCTTCCCCTCGATGGCGGCGGCGTCCGCCTGCTCGAAATACCGCAGGAGGTCGTGCGGTTCCAGCAGCGGCACATGGCAGCCGAACGCCGCCGTGATGGCCGTCGGATCGCAGTGCATGTCCAGCATGGATTCCAGCACATGCCCCATCAGCCCAATCCGGCCGCGCCGCAAGTCATGCAGCGCTTTGGCGATGCCGCACCAGCGCGCCAGTTCCGCCTCCGCCCGCGGATCATCCTGTTCGTGACCCAAAATCACCGGCGGCGGGCGGCGGCCCAGCCGGATGGCCACGCCGGTGAATTCCGGCACGGAACAAAAATCGTCGTTGCACAACTGCATATAGGTGGTGCCATTTGGATAATCCATGGCTTTCAGCGGCTGCAACGCCACCAGCACAATCGGCACGCCCTTCAATTCCCGCGCCAGCACCCCGAACGTGGAGGACGTCGCGTAGGTCACCATGTCCACAAACAGCACGTCCAAATCGGCGGCCTTCATTTTGGGAACGGCGGCGTAGGCCGCGTCTGCGCTGTCCACCATGCCGAAATCACTCACGACCACGCCGTGCTGCTCCAGCCGCCGGGCCACGACCGTCTGCTTGCGGTGCATTTCGACAAACAGCCCATCAAATTGCGGCCAGTAAACATGGTGCCCCACGCCGACAAGCCCCACGCGGGCCCGCAAGGGTTGTTGCCGGACTATTTCCACAATTTGGCGCTCTCCTGCCGGAAGCGCACCGTTGTTGCCGATGCGGCCTTTCTTCTTCGATGGTATTAATTGCATAAAAATTGGAACCGCTTTCTATAATATTCGCCGCTTAAAATGGGATTTCCAGCCTGCTCCATTTTAGCCGGGTAATCCGGCTCATTTATTGTTCCGGTATCTGGTAACACCTCACCGCAATCGGTGGCACGCGATTGTCACCCGCTGATTATATTATTAACTGAAACTACAGATGGCGGCGCCAGCCCCAAAGCGCCGCCACCCTGTGTTTGCACTTTGTGCGCGCTCAAACCAGTCAACATCCCGTCCCCCACTCTTAAAAATTAATGATGCAGGTTTAAAGTCGAGTTTCATGACTGGCATTTTGGTTTTGGCGTTTTACTTTTTATCAAGCGCGTCATTCGCAGACAGCAAACATTGATTGTATTCTATAAACGCTAATGCATGCGGATTACACTCAATTATTCCTTTGTTTGCTGGTATGTCAACAGGAATGTATCATTCGCGTGTATTTTATGTTTGTATTTAATAAACGGAATGAGCGGCAGTTTTCCGGACACCGCCCCTGCAACGCAGCGACCCACGGCTGCGACCTGCCTGCGGAAAAGTGGGACAACCGGGGGAGGGGAAAAACCGCCGGCATGGTTCTGTGTCTGCGGCAGAACCTGGGCAGCAAGAGCGGGTAACTATAGAATAGTAGTGCGACAACTCTGTTGCCGGCCTCAGACGCGAAGGCTCATTTAGCCTGGCTTTCGTCCGCACGATCAATAAGTCCCGCAAAGCGGCGCAGGACGGTCAGGGTGGTCTGTTTGAGCCGGGCGTCCATCCGAATCGTCGGGGCGCTTGCGCCCAAGCCGGCCACAATCCCAGCGTGCGCCTGCGGCTTCACCAGCACCGCCATGGCGCTGACCCCTAGGCACAATTCATCCCGGGTTTCAGCGTAGCCGCGTTTTCGGATTCTGTCCAATTCCTTGCGAATAGCCTCCGGCGTGGCCAACGTCCGCGGCATGAATGCCTGTGGTGGATGCGCCCGCAAATACGCCTGTAGCGCCGGTTCCGACAAGGAACTTAACAACATCTTCCCAACGGCCGTTCCGTAGGCCCGATCCCCCATCACCTCCGGTTCATCCACCCGGAGTGCTTGGGTGGAAGGGATGTAAACCAGCGAGACCACCTCGTTCCCATGCAGCGCCGCCAGCATGATGGATTCATCCAACTCCCGCTGGCATTGCCGCACCAGCGGCCCGGCCTTTTCCGCCAAGTCCCGCCAGGGGGATTGGCTGCTGGCTAGTTGCTGGCACGCCGGTCCGAGCACAAACCGCCGCGTCTTTGGATTCTGGCTCAAGTAACCCCTGTAGGACAGGGTCCAAGCCAGATTATGCACGGTGGCCGGGTTGATGCTCAGCAAGCGCGAAAGTTCGCGCACGCCCCGCCCTTTTTCCCCAGCATCGCGGGTGGCTTCCAGAATGTTCAGGCTCTTGTCAACGGTGGAGGATCGCTGCATGAATGGTTAAGGGTTGGCGATTAATTTAAGATTGCCTTTATGTTTATGGATTACGAACATAATTGTCAACATTTTTTGCACATAATATGTGAACACGATTTTGAACGGGTTTCATTTTTTGTTGACACATGCAAAATATATTAACTATTGTTGCTCATTCGCCCGGCATTATGTTCATAATAGATAGTCGCATGTCTGACAACCGGCGGATTGTGATGCCGGTGACAGGGATGAGGGGGAGAGGGGGACGACGAATGACCTTTGCGCCCTGTGTAACACAACCTTGCTCCGCCGGCAAACTCCGCCAGTCAAGGAACCCGGTTGCACACATTTTAGTTGATTGCAAAATGCTACAAACGAATCCTGAATACTAAAAATATGAAAACGAAGATCGTTCTTGCTGTCCTCTTGTGTGGAATCTTGTGTGCTGTCGGGTATGCCGAAGAGCCATTGGGTTTGACTCTTGGCCCCGGGGGCACGGTGCTCAAGGGCGGCAAACCCTATCGGGGCGTGGGCATAAATTATTTCAGTTGTTTTAACCGCACCCTGCACAACCCCGCCGACACTTCCTACGAGGCGGGGTTCCGGGTGCTGGCCGAACATCACATCCCCTTCGTGCGGTTCTGCGCCACCGGGTTTTTCCCGAACGACATGAAACTGTATCAGAAGGATCGCGAGGCCTATTTCCGGCTTATGGATGGCGTCGTGCGGTGCGCGGAGAAGAACGGCATCGGCCTCATTCCCTCGCTCTTCTGGCAAAACATGTGCGTCCCGGATATGATGGGTGAACATATGGATCAATGGGGCAATCCCGACAGCAAGACCATCGCCTTCATGCGGCAATACACACACGAAGTGGTGAGCCGTTACCGCAACTCCCCGGCCATCTGGGCGTGGGAATTTATGAACGAGTGGGATAGTTACTGTGATCTGCCCAATGCGCTGACTTATTTGCCAAAAGCGCATTACCCCACCACCAACACCCACCTGGGACAACCCGCCGTGCGCACGCCGCAGGATTATCCCAAGACCACGAACTTCATGGTCGCCACGCGGGAATTCGCCCTGGCGGTGCGGCGGGACGACCCGCACCGGCTGATTGAGAACGGCTGCAGCATCGGGAGAAATACGGCCTGGCATTTCTATAAAGAAAATTCCTTCGTGGAAGATACGGCGGAACAACTCGGGTTCATGCTCGATATTCGAAACCCGGCTCCAATAGATCTTATCAGCGTGCATTGCTACGACGAGCTGCGGGGCAAGCGGCGTAATGATGAAATGGAACGCCTCGATTGGGCGGTCGCGGCAGCCCGGAAAATCGGGAAGCCGATTTTTGTCGGGGAATTCCAATCGCCGAATGATTTTGCTCCGGATTCTCCCGAATATCGCAAGTATTTCACCAACTTTCTGGCCCGGTTGGATCGCCTGAAAGTTCCTTTGGCTGCGGTTTGGGTGTTTGACTTGCCGTCGCAGGATGATGGCTCAAAAGATCCACGCAACATCACCGCCACCAGCAAACGGGCCTGGGAACTTCCGTTGCTGCGTGAACACAACGAAAAACTCTCCCCAGTTTCCACGCCCTGAATCTCGGGACGCCAAAGCAACTCGCTAGATTAGGACGTATGAAAAAACACCTATCTCACATCGTGCTGGCAGGGTTGCTGGCTGTTTTTTGCTGTGGCGCGGCCGACTCGCCCGCCGGGAACCTTGAAACAACGGTGGACATCAAACTGGCCGGCGTCTGGCTGGCAAAGGCGACTGCCGGGGTCACGCCGGTTGAATCCAATTTGTTGCAGGCGGCGCAAAGCACCCTGCTTGGCAACGTCGTGAAAACCAATGCTTGGGAACCATACCGGGGCATCGAGCCGTCCAGTTCGACTTACCGTGGGATCTGGAATTGGGATGCGGCGTTTCACGCCGTTGGGGTTTCCCACTGGGATGCCGAACTGGCGCGCGAACAGCTCGACATCATGTTTGCCAGGCAGTTGACCAATGGAATGCTGCCGGATGTCATTCGCGAAGATGGAAGAACGATCACCAGTTGCACCAAACCGCCGGTGATGGCCTGGGCGGTGGCCGTGGTTGACCGGCGGTCGCCGGATCAAAGATATCTCCAACAGATTTATCCGAAGCTGGTTCAGCTGGAAAAGTTTTGGCTCAAGGAGCGGGGCGGTGAAAGTGACGGGTTGTTTTATTATGCCGGTTCGGATGTTGGTTATGATTCGGGCTGGGATAATTCCATGCGCTGGGACAATGGATATCGGAAATCGCCGTCCGACAACCACCGGCTTTGGGCGATTGACCTCAATTGCTATGTATATATGCAGTATCGCGCCTTGTCCTATTTGGCGGGACGACTGGGACGGGACGACGACAGGCAGGCATGGTTGAAGAAGGCGGATACGATGGCCCGATTGATCAACGAAAAACTTTGGGATGAAAAGACCGGTTTTTATATGGATCGAGACCGGACAACCGGAGCGTTCTCCCCGACGCTTTCGCCGGCCGGCTTTATGCCTCTGTTTATCCACATCGCGCCGACGGACCGGGCTGATCAACTGGTAAAAATCTCCGCCAGCCAGGACAAGTTTTATCCCGGCATGCCGACGGCGGCGTATGACACGCCGGAGTTCAGCGCAACCAATATGTGGCGCGGGCCGGCCTGGTTAAACACCTCCTATTTTGCGATAAAAGGGTTGAAAGATTATGGTCACGCCAAACTCGCGGAAACGATGCGTTCGACGCTGCTTGGTTGGATTGACCGCGATCCGGCATCAATCCGGGAATATTACAATCCGAAAACGGGTGACGGGCTGGGGGCCGGAAAGTTCGGCTGGTCGGCGGTCTTTACCATTTCATTCATCTTGGATTGGAAAAATGATAATCTGACCTGGTTGTTCCCTGAAACATGATGAGCCAAAATTATTATGCCAAATAAATCAGTTTTAACGCTCTTGCTGACCATCAATTTTTCGTGCCGGAGGAATTTTATTTCGCAGTCAGCGAATGCGTGAATTTAATCGGTTATTCTTCGCGCATGAAACAAATTTTCAACCCGCACAACAGGGTATTCCGGCGGCGCTGCAATGGCATTGGCTTGGTTGCCGCCTTGATGACTTTAGTCCCCGGCTTGTTCGCGGAAGTGCCGCCGTCGCCGGGGAGTCAAGTTGTCCGGCTGGACACCGCGCATTTCGGACTGGTGTTCCTGGTGGGAATTGACGGACGGCTTTACCAGCAGCCGGTCGGGGACCGGGGCGCAAAGGGAAAACCGCCGCGCGAGGACGAGGCTTATCCGCAAGCCGGCGACGGCTACATTTGGGAGCCGGCGTTACAGGCGGTTCACGCGGACGGAAACACCTCCACGGCATTGCTGTTCAAGGACGTCACGCGGACGAATGAAACTGCGGATTGCGAAGTGGTGCGCATCAAACTGTGCGATCCGGCCTATCCGTTTGAAACAACGCTGTGTTTCCGGACGCATCGAGAGCAGGACGTGGTGGAGCAATGGACGGAAATCCTGCACCACGAATCCGGCGCGGTGACTTTGGAACGCATGGCTTCGACGGCATTGCTGCTGCCGGCCACGAATATTTATCTGACGCATTTTTTTGGCGGCTGGGCGAAGGAAATGTTGTCCCCGATCACGGAGGCCATTACGCCCGGCCTGAAGGTTTTGGATTCCAAGCTGGGCACGCGCGCGGAGCAATTTCGCAATTCCTCCTTTGTGCTGTCACTGGACGGGGCGCCGCAGGAAAATGCAGGCCGCGTGCTGGCCGGTTCGCTGGCGTGGTCCGGCAGTTTTCAATGCGCGTTTGAGGGCTTCGGAAGCGGTGTCCGCGCGCTGTGCGGCGTGAACCCGTTTGCTTCCGCGTATCATCTGGAGCCGGGACAGGTCTTCACCACGCCGAAAATGATCTGGGTCTGGAGCGCGAACGGCCTGGGCGACATGAGCCGGAAATTCCACCGCTGGGCGCGCGATTTCGGAGTGCGCGATGGCCACAAGACCCGCACCGTGCTGTTGAACAACTGGGAGACAACCGGCTTTAACTTTGATTTCAACCGCATCACGGGCTTTTTTGATCCGGCCAGGGAAATCGGCGCGGAATTGTTTTTGCTGGATGACGGCTGGTTTGGAAACAAACATCCGCGTCTGGATACGCACGCCGGCCTGGGCGATTGGGAACCGAACCGCCAGCGTTTGCCTGGCGGGCTGGCGCCGCTGGCCGCTGAAGCCGGGAAACGCGGACTGAAGTTCGGCATCTGGCTGGAGCCGGAAATGGTGAATCCCCAGAGCGAACTGTTTGAGCGGCATCCCGACTGGGTGATCGCCCAGCCGAAACGCAAACATGAGCTGAGACGCGAGCAGATGGTGCTTGATCTCACGCGGCCGGCGGTGCGGGAGTTCGAGTGGCAGGTCATCAGCAACACGCTGGGCGTGCCGGGCATCAGTTATGCCAAATGGGATTGCAACCGCTATCTGACCCAGCCCGGTTCATCCTGGCTCGCGCCGGATCGCCAGTCTCATCTGATGACCGATTATGTAAACGCGCTCTACGCGCTCATGGACAAAACGGCGCAGACCTTCCCCGGCACGGAATTAATGTTGTGTTCCGGCGGCGGCGCCCGGGCGGATTACGGCGCGTTGAAATATTTCCACGAGTTCTGGCCCAGCGACAACACCGATCCGGTCATCCGCGTGCCGATGCAATGGGACTATTCGTATTTCTTCCCGGTCCTGTCGTTGGCCAGTCATGTCACGCATTGGGGCGAGCGGCCCCTGCACTTCGCGTGCAGCGTGGCCATGAGCGCGCGTTTCGGCATGGATCTCGATCTGGCAAAGCTGTCGCCGGAAGACAAGGCCGTCTGTGCCGGAGCCATCAGCGCCTATAAACACATTCGCGAGGTGACGCTGCTGGGCGACCTGTATCGCCTGGAAACTCCGCATGGGACAACGCGCGGCGCGCTGAATTTTGTGGCGGAAGACCGCGCGCGCGCCGTGGTGTTTGTGTTTCAATTGAAAGATGGGGAGGCATTGCCGGTCCGGCCACAGGGGCTGGATCCAGAGAAACATTATTCCATTCACGAACTTAATCCGGCGCCCGGACGGGCCGCACTGCCGCAGGAAGGCAGGACGTTCACCGGGACAGAACTGATGCGCGACGGTGTTTCACCTTCATGCGCCAAGGCACTGGAAGCCTGCGTCATCGAACTGGCTCCAGAAACCAAATAGTGCTGAATTTTCCGTCCAGTCTTATGACTTTTCCAATCAAACACCCTGGCCTTCACCCCATCCTTTCCCGTTCCGGTGTCACCGACTTCTCGATCCGTCCTGTTGCTGTTGATGAGAGCGCCTACAATTTTTGTGGCTCAAAAGCGGCCCAGTCCTCGTTTTATGAGCAATAAAAATTGGCGTCCGGTTTATCCGGTTAAAGTTTGGCATGGAGTAATCGCTGTTGGAACTGGGCTTGATGGAGCGAGATTGGGCGATGCCAGTGGACACGCAACCGGAATAACAATGACGCAACGTAAATTCGGTTTGGGCTGCTGGTGGCCGATAATCCTGGCCGCAGTTCTGGTATGCGGGTTGCGGGCGGGCGCTGCCGAGAACGAATCGGAGTGGATCAAGAATTCTTTGGCAAGCCCCGGCGATTCGGCCCGTCTGGAGCAAGTCATGGCCAAGGCCCGCCGGGGCGAATCCGTTACCGTGGGCGTCATTGGCGGATCCATCACCCAGGGCGCCAAAGCCAGCAAACCGGAAAACCGTTATGCCAATCTGGTTGCCGCGTGGTGGCGGAAGACTTTCCCTCATTCAAAAATTAAGTTTATCAACGCCGGCATCGGCGCCACCGGCTCCAACTATGGCGCATTGCGCGCGCGGCGGGATTTGCTGGCATATAACCCCGATTTTGTGGTGGTTGATTTCGCCGTCAATGATTCGCTGGCGCTCAAGCAGGCCGCCGCCGAGACTTTGGAGGGGTTAATCCGGCAGATACTCAGTCAGACGAATCAGCCGGCGGTGGTGTTGCTGTTTATGATGCGGAATGACGGAACTAACATCCAGGAATGGCACGGCAAGGTCGGCGCGCATTATGGCCTGCCGATGGTGAGCTACCGCGATGCCTTGTGGCCGCAAATCCAAGCCGGCCATCTCAAGTGGGAAGCGGTGGGAGCAGACTATATTCATCCCAATGACCACGGTCATGCCTTTGCGGCAAGCTGCATCATCTCGCTGCTGGAAAACACGCTTCACGGACTCCCGGCCGACCCGCTGTTGCCGGCGATCAAACCAATGCCGGCTCCTTTGTTCAGCGATCTGTTTGAACACACGGCGCTGTTCGAAGGCGAGGCGTTGCACCCGGTATCCAACCAAGGATGGACCTATGATACGAAGAGCAAAGGCTGGACCAGTGAACAACCCGGCAGCGTGATTGAATTCGAGCTTGAAGGACGGGTGTTCTATTCCATGCATCATGTGGTGCGTAGCGACATGGGCAAGGCTCGCGTGACGGTGGACGGCGTTGCTGGCAAGGAGTTGAACGGTTGGTTCGATCAGACTTGGGGTGGTTACCGGCAATCCAATGAAATCCTTCGGCAACCGCACTCCGGCAAGCACCGGGTGCGTTTTGAATTGTTGCCGGACAACAGCCCGGGCAGCACCGGTCACCGTTTCGTAATCCTCGGCCTGGGAGCGGCCGGCGTGCCTGAACATTGAATTCCCAGATTGTATTATGAATACCGTGAACCCAACCGCTTTTTCAGACGTGAATGGGAAACGCAAACTTCTTCGTTTCTGCGACAGTAAATTCCAAACCATAAAAAAATCATGAACCCATATCATTGCAAAATTAAGTTCCATTTAGTCCTCATCTTTATGCAGGCAGCTACGGCGTGCCTCTTGGCCCAAGAACCGCTGCCCGCGCCCTGGACGCATCAGGACATAGGCCCGGCGCAAGTGCCGGGAACGGCCCGCCATGTTGAGAGCGGTTTTATCCTGCAAGGCACGATGGATATTTGGGGCGCCAACGATGGGTCGCACTTCGCTTTCCAGCCGCGGCACGGTGATGTCGAACTGGTGGCGCGCGTGGCGGCGATGGACAACCCCGGCGGCATGCCGCACGCCAAGGCCGGCCTGGGCATTCGTGAATCCACCGCCGCCGGTTCCCGGCACGTCACATTATGCGTCACGGCGGCTGACGGCGTCGAGTTCCTGTATCGCGACCAGACCGGTGGCAAGACAACCCACGTTCTTGCCGATGCCGAAGCATTGAAAACCAGTGTCCCGAAGGCGCATTTCCCCTGCTGGCTGAAAATCGTCCGGCGCGGCAATGAATTTACCGGCTACGAATCGGTGGACGGCGAGAAGTGGCAGGTTTCGGGTGGAATTACGCTGGAACTTGCCGCCGACACGGTCATCGGGCTGACGGCATCATCGCACAATACAAACATCCTCACCACGGCGACATTCGACCATGTGACGCTTTCCCAGCCGCCCAAAAATGCCACGCCCCATCTTCCGTGAAGCGGGTCTCCGGACTGTCAAAATAATCTCGCTTATGAAATCATCGCGCCACTACACCCGTTCAATGAAGGCCTTCACCCCAACCGCATTGAAAGCTTCCGTGCTCATGTTTTGCCTGTGCGGAATTCTGCAAGCGGCGGATTCTCCGGCGGGAAATTATTTCAACGTCCGCAACTTCGGCGCGGTGGGCGATGGTAAGAACCTCGACAGTCCGGCAATCAACAAGGCGATTACCGCCGCTGTGGCAGTAGGCGGCGGGACGGTGCTCGTGCCGGCGGGAACCTATTTGAGCGGCTCAATTCATCTCAAGAGCAACATTCATCTGCTGATTGACGCCGGCGCGACCATTCTCGGCGCGCCGCAGAGCCTGAATGCCTACGACGAGACCGAGCCGTTTCCGAGCGGCGCGTATCAGGACGGCGGCCATTGCTATTTTCACAACAGCCTCATCTGGGGCGAAAACCTGACGAATGTTTTCATCACCGGCCACGGCATGATCAACGGTGGCGGCTTGGAGCGAGACCCGAAGATTCTCGACGAGATGTGCGGGTTCACCCACTTCGGGACGCCGAACAAAACGAATTTTCCGCCCGTGCGGATCGGCGACAAGGCCATCGCGCTGAAGCGTTGCCGCAACGTGGTCATCCGCGACGTCACCATTTTTCACGGCGGCTGGTTTGGCATTCTCGCCACCGGCTGCGACAACCTGACGATTGACAACGTGACGCTCGACACCAACCGCGACGGCATGGATTTGGATTGCTGCCGCAACACGATAATTTCCAACTGCCGCGTCAATTCGCCCAATGACGATGGCATCTGCCTCAAGAGCACCTGCGCGCTCGGCGAAATCCGCATCACCGAAAACCTCACCATCGTCAACTGCCAGGTTTCCGGTTTTCTGGAAGGCACGCTGCTCGACGGCACAATGAAGCCCAAGCCGCGCGCACATGGCCGCATCAAGTTCGGCACGGAATCCAGCGGCGGCTTCCGCAACTGCACGGTGGCCAACTGCACGTTCCGCAGTTGCCGCGGCCTCGCGCTGGAAGAAGTGGACGGCGGCATCATGGAGAACATCACCATCAACAATCTCTCCATGATGGATGTGCAGGATTACGCCATTTACCTCACCACCGGCAAACGCAACCGCACCCCGGATTTGAAAACGAACAGCCGGATGAAAAACATCCTGATCTCCGACGTCATCGCCGATGGCGTGAGCAAGATGAGCGGCATTCAAATCATGGGCTTGCCGGAGCAACCCATCGAAGGCGTGCGGCTGGAAAACATCCGGCTCACGAGCGACGGCGGCGGCACGGCGGAGGACGCCGCGCGCACGCCCAAGGAATTGGGCGCGGGCTATCCCGAACCGAGCTTCGTCGGCACATTGCCGGCCTATGGCATTTTTGCGCGCCATGTGAAGGGTTTGGAGCTGGCCAATATTCAGGTGAGTTTTCAGACGAACGATCTGCGCCCAGCGGCGATGTTCGCGGACATTCAAGGATTGGAAATCGACAACTTCAAACCGCAGGTGTTCGACGGCGTGAAAGCTGCCGTGTTTGCTGACAATGTGGTAGGCATCGCCATCCGCAACTCACCCGCGTTGCAAAGATAATTTTCGCATCCATTTTTACAGGCAAAAAACCAAAGTTTAAAAAGAAAACGTAATCGGCAGACTACTCATGCGTTAAAACCGCCGCTGCTTCAAAAGCCATTTCGAATAAAAGTCGTCATCAAGCACTGAACTCTGGACATGATTTTTCTTGCGATCTGTTGGGAACAGCGTGTATTTGAGCCGATTGGTGGCGTTATAATTTGTGCCTTCGGTCCACATCCATCCGCTTCCTGTCATATAGAGCGCGGTCAATGTCTTCGGCGCAACAACGCCGGCACCATCCCGATCCACGATATTGGTTACAGATCCGCGCTCATTGAACCGAAGCACATACGGGCAGTTGGCCATAAGGTCAGAACCAGTCTTCCCGGACATTGCATCGGCGATCCTATTCATAAGCGATATGGTGTATCCGGGCTTTGTTACTGAGTCATAGTAGCCCTCATAGAACCACGTCGCCATATGCACGTAATTACTATACCCGCCGGATTTGGACCAGCCGCACTCATTGGGACCGACCGCTGCTATGCTGTCAGCGTCGCCATAATCCTGGACGTATGCGGCAGCTCCGGCGGCCCCCCAACTGTGGCCGGTGATATAGATGCGGGATCTGTCAACTCGGTATTTGGTTTTTAATTCATTCACGAACAGGTGTATCTTTTTCGTCCGGATATTTGGCCAATCCGAACCGGTGACGATATCACCCGGGTTTTGGTTGGTCTTGCCGCCGTTTATCAGCAGTTCGGCACAGACGACAATGCAGCCGGCATCTACAAGCGCCGGGAGTTTCCCGCCTTCCACACGCGTCATGATGCTCCACATAGACCTGATTTGATGGGCCGTCATTTCAACGCCCGTATAACCGCCGAACATTATATACAGCGGATGTCTATTCGTGGCGTCTTCGGCATCGTAATTCGCAGGCAAATATATCGCATGATTGTATTGCGGCGCCCCTCCGTTGCTATCCCGCGTGCATTCAAGAACAGTTCCCGGAATAGCCGCCGATGCACAATATACTCCCATCACCATCATCAGTAGAACCAGTATGAGACGCTCGGAGTGGCGGCCGCTCGAATTTCGCCGTCTATAATCTACAATGCGCGGTGTCTGCGAACAGGTTTTCAGGAACGTCAGAAAATCTTTCAATGCAATGTTATTCATTTAATTTAATTTATGATTCGGCATTACCGTCAAGGTTTGTTTGGCTTGTGTGGCCAAGGTTTGGCCGTTCACCACAATTTCCAGGCCGTCAAGGCTTGGATTTTTTACAAAGCTGGCCGACGATTCCGGGGGGGCCGTGAAATTCAACAGCAAGCGGCTGCCTTCCTTGCGCCACGAGACCTCCACCACTCCGTGACGGGTGAGGGTTTTGCCTTTGGCCCAGCTTAATCCGCACAGGTTTGGACTGATTTCGATGGCGTCCCCGCCGGGTTTGTCCGCCTTCACGCCCAATATAATGCGATTGAAAAACCGGACGGGTGCGGCCGACCAGGCATGACAGTGGCTGCGCGTTGGCCACTGGCCGCGACCGGTGGTTCCTTGCGGATAAGATTCCCAGACCGTGGTGGCCCCGGCCTCGATCATGGGCAGGTAATTGTGGTAAATGTCCTTCAAGATTTCGTCTTGCAGACCGAGCTTCTCATAAGCTTCGTAGAGATAAAACGCGGCGAAGGGCGAGCCCAGGCGAACCATCTTCTCCGGCGGGTGAACCAGGTTTTGCACCGCCGCCTCCCGCTTTTCCGGGGGGACAATGTCATACAGCAGCCCCAGGATGCTGGTGTGCTGGGAAATGGTATCACTAAGTTTGCCATCCTCATGCACACTGTCGGGATAGGCTTTTTTCTCATCATCCCAGAGATTATTCACGGCTTGAATTGTTTGATTGCGATACTGCTCCAGCCAGACAAGATCGTTGGTCCTGCCCAGCACCGTCGCCTCTTTAATCGCCGCATCTACCGCCCCCACGATGAACATGCTGTTGTGAATGACGGTTCGATGGTCCTGATCGCTGCCGCTCCAATCGAACATGTTCCAAAAGGGGCCGCTGAAGAGGCCTTGCTGATTGGTGAATTTTTCCGCGCCTTTGAGATTACGAATTACGGCGGGATAGATTTCCTCCAGAAAACTCCGGTCGCCGGTTTCAAAATAATAATCCCAGGTGGAAATGCCCCACAAGAAACTCCACGCGGGCAGCAGCGTTTCCCAGGCTGAAGGCGTCTGGCAACCGGCGATGGGCAGGTGCTCCAGCGATTCCGCGGTGAGCCGCGCGCAGCGGGCGGCCAGATCGTAGCTCCCATAAACCCCAAAGGCCAGCAACGCCTCGTTGCGGGCATCGCCCACCCAATGAGTTTGCTCGTATAGCGGGCAATCGGTGAAAGTGTCTTCCATGCACAGTTTCAAGGTGCGGGTCGAGATCTCCCGGATTTGGTTCAGCCGCGCGTCGCTGCACTCGAAGGAGCCGACTTCGTCCACCGGGTAGGTCGAAGAGACCAATTGCAGCCGCTGGATTTGCACGGGGTTCTTTTGCTGGCGCAGGGTGACGAAGAGGTAGCGGCCGGACCGGCGGTTAAGCGAGGTGAATCGGTTGATGCCGGCCTTGGTGATGTAGCGCATGCCATTGCGGTTGCCGATGGTGTGTTGCAACTTTCCATCCGGCGAAATGTATTCAAGGCCAAAAATATCCACCACCACCCCGGCATCAGCCGTCATTTCAAAATCGTAGTAGCCGACGTCCTGTTCACCCAGATCATAGAGCAATTCCACGTCTCCGTTGGCCGCGGGCAGGACGGTGGTTGCTTCGGCGTTGTCATAAATCAACCCCGTCGGATTATGCACCAGCGCGGCGGCGTCCGCCACCACCTTGCGATCGGTGAACTGCCAGAAAGCGTCCTCCACAAACATTTTTTTATATGGCAGCAGTTCGAGGCGCGGCCCCGCGCAAGCCTGCAGGCTGGTGACATTGGTCGCCGTGGCGAGAATCTTGTCAGTCGTTTGCTGATAGCCTTCGATGAGACCACGCAGCTTGGGATCATCGCGATAGAAGGACTTCCAAAACAAGTCATTGGTCGCAATCGTGAACTCGGACAATCGCACCAGCACAAAGGGGTTCTCATGGGATGCTTGCAGCGGATTGACCAGCTTGTAGCCTGCGGGATCAACAAACCGCAGCGTTTTCTCTTTGATATGTCCGAACAATTCCTGCGGGAAAGCCACGACCAGATGCCGCCCGGCCGGAAGCTCAAATTGGTTGTCTTTCACCTGCCGGCCGTCCACGGCCACCTGCATTCCTTCCGCGCGGAGTTCCAGTTTAACGGGCCGCTGATTCTCGACCAGTGTAGCCATGCCACAAGCCGCACTCGCGGTGTGATTGGCCTCGACCACCCCGGGCGACGAAAGCCGGACGGCGGGCAGGCAGAAGTTCCATCCTTCCGCCTGAACCACTTTGGCCCCTAAAAAGGAGCGAAACGGCCTCGGCTGTTTGGTCATGAGCGCGACATCGCGGGCGTGCAAATCCTTCCACGGTCCGGCTTCCACGCCGCAAATCACGGCGGCCTTCACGAATTCTTTGTGCTCCAACCGGGCGTCATACCATTCGGCGGGGCCCATTTGCGAACTGATCTTGGGTGTTTCGCTTTTCCATTCAGGCGCATCCGCGACGTCCCAGCTCCGATCCGTAATCAATGTCCAAGCCCGTCCGCCCGCTTCCACCGCATCCAATTGCGCCAACAAGCCCGGCTCCTGTGGAATGTGATGAAAATCACCGACCCCGAAATAGCGCGCACAGACCAGCAACTCGTTCTGGCCGTCACGGAGGTAGGGACGGAGGTCAATCACGTCATACTTGTAATGTTCCGGCCAGCTCCGGCAGGGGCCGTCGTTGACCCATTTGCCGTTGACCTGCAGCCGGTAGAAAGTGTCGGCGGTGATTCGGAGCGTCGCCTCCCGCAGTCCCTTTGCCTCGAAAGTTTTGCGGGCGATGACCGTCTGGTTGTAGTCGCTTTGGCCGTGTTTTTTGGGCAGCCAGATCCATTGCGCGTTCAGGGGTTTTAAGCCCGCTTCGACGACGGGTGAAGCGAAAAGACAAAGAGACGCGATCAATGTCCAAAGCAGGCCGCCCGAAACGATTTTCAGGTGCCGAGTCGAATAATTTTTCATGGTGATTAGGATGTTCCAAGCGCCGCAGGAGAGACTGGTGCTGCGATTTCAACGCCCGCCCGCCAGCCGTTCGTTATGTTCGCGGAGAAGTGACAGTTCCCACGCCCGCTGGTTGGTGGCGGTAACATTCCGGTCCTTTTCCTGCGGCGAATAATCAAACACCCAAAGGGCCGCCAACGGAACCTGCAAGCGATCCAATCGGGCCAGAAAATCCTCCATGGATTTGCGCGCTTCGGGGGAGGCCGGCCCATATTTTAACGGGTATTGAAATTCGCCGACAAAAAGCGGTTTGCCCAAATTCCGTGCGGCTACTGCGGCATCATCAAGCCGTCTGAAATTATCCGAACCATTGTCCTGGTAGCAATGCACACAAATAAGGTTCATCGGGTCAACGGCGTTCAGCCCCAGCATGAACTCGAATTGCTGCGGAGTGTCTTTGAGAAAGTTATGCTCCTTGTAATAATGCCAGGCAGTGGGCTTCGGGAAATCGGCGCCGCTTTCAATCAGCCGGTAAGGATCATCCCGGCGAACGGCCAGCGCAAATTCTCGAAACGCGACAATCATAATGTCATGTTTGGGGTAGTCGCGCGGGTCGGGAAACTTCGGGTTTTTGTGTTTTGCCATTTCCTTCGCCATACGGGGAAAGTCGGCGTAGGAATTGTATTCATTGCAGAACTCCCAGGCCCAGATGGCCGGAGAATTCTTATACCGGCTGACCACTTCGTGAGTGTATTGCCGCATGAAGGCGATGGTCCGGCTGTTGGTATTCGCCCATTGATCCCCGTGTTCGTTCATCATTTGGGGCGTCACGGTTTTGGCAGAGAAAAAAAGCGAGGGAATTAGTCCAACCCCGTTTATTTCTGCGCAATGCACCACCGCATCCATGAGTCGGAAATAGGCCGCGCGGTTCTCCTGATAAAGCCTCATGTTTTTGACTGTGGAACCGCTAAAAGAACAACGCACGAACGGAATATGATACTTGGCCAGCACCCGAAAACCCTCTTCATAAGAGGTGTCGGTGTTGCGTTGCAGGGTGCGATCAAAACAGTCATAGTAGGTCATCCCCACGCCACGATAAGGTTTGCCATCCTTAAGCACCGTCCTGTTGGGGCCAAGGGTCAGACCCAAGGGTTCTCCGGCTTGCCCGACTCCACAAATGCCGCAGCAAAACAGGACGGCGATGATGATTTTCGTCTTCATGTTTTCTATTTTCATCAATTTTTGGGGGTTCTCGTTTGGTTATTATATCCAACACGCCGCAACTGGATTTGCCATGTCGTCATCCACAATACTGAATAAAAACAAGAGGTCTCAAGAACCTGTATGCGGAGAGCTATATAGCATAGTGTGGCTGTTTTATCTGGCTGTCAAATAAAATCTCTCATCGTCTGTTTTTTGGCACTGAAGAACGATTCCACTGCCGGGCACGCCTCATGACCATTCGGTTCCAGATGCTTTTCACTTATACGGCTTCGTCAAAAGCCGTTCCATCTCCCCGTGTCCACTAAATCCGTTGTCCCATCTTGGCCAGTTGCCCGGCACCTTCGCTCCATTCAACGTCCTGCGGCAGGCGCCCGCTCTTGGCGGCGATTGCGGCCACCACTCCGGCGGCCTCGCCCATGGCCACGGCATTGCCGGTGACGCGATAACTGGCGTGGGCGATGAAATCGCCGCTGATGCAACGACCAGCCATCATCAGACCGTCCACATCTTTAGCGATGAGCGCACGCAAGGGAATGTCGTAAGGTTCGGTTTTGAAGCCGCCATGTGAAATCGTTTCGGCGCTATTACTTTCCCGGGTTTCGGCGTGGATATCCACGCCGAAGGTTACACGGCAGACTGCGTCGGGCTGTCTGGCTCCCCGAATCAAGTCTTCCTTGGTCACCGTGTAGCGCCCACGAATTCTGCGCCCATCGCGCACGCCGATCTGCTCCGCACTGGTGGCAATTTGCAAATTCTTCCAGACGCCACCCAATGAGCGGAGCGCCTTGGCCACACGATGGATTTCGGCCCGCGACCGCAAGGTGGCTTCCGTGATCTTGGCGCTGTCGTAGGCCATGACCCCATACTCATGATTGAGCATGAGCATGACGAGATTGTCATGCACAGGAAAGATGGTCGGGTGGCCATATGAGGTTTCCACACCGGCGCGCTTCAGTTCCCCCTTGAAGGCTTCGACGCAGGCGAGATGCCCGCCCGGACCGGTGAATTCATCGGTGGCGGTGAATGAAGTATATTTGCCGAGGGCTTTTGCATCCTCCACCACGGCCAGCGCGTTCATCGTCATGGGCTGGCACGGGCAATCCTTTGCCTGACCCACCTCCCACGCGCAACCCGCCTGCGCGCCGAGATCGCCATCGCCGGTCGTATCAATGAACACCGGAGCCGTCCACGCTTCGCGGCCGGATTTGGATTCCGTGATGATCGTCGTGAGCCGTTGACCCTGGCGATAAGCGGCTACGACGCTGGTAAGCAACTGGATTTTCACGCCAGCCTCCACGCACATTTCCTCAACCAACAACTTCATCACCTCTGGTTCATAGACAAAACGGCTTGAATTCTTGTTGCGCCGTGCGTCGCGCTCGTCGAGTTTCTTCACTATCTCGCGAGTGAGTCCGGGCTTGTCAAAATCGAAAATGTAAGTGAGCAATCCTGCTGTCCACACTCCGCCAAGACATCCATGCACCTCGAACAATCGCGTGCGGGCGCCCGCCCGCGCCGCGGTGATGGCCGCGGAAATTCCTGCCGGCCCGGCGCCGCAGACAATGACGTCGGCATCCCTTGCGATCGGCAGTCTTAACGGCGGCTCGTTGAAATACTTTTCACCGGGAGAAGCCGCGGGCTTGTCGTCCGCACCCCATGCGAGTTGCGTCCCGGTAACCGCCCCGAGGGCCGCAGCATAGAGGAATTTGCGACGCGTGAAGGCGTTGCCCGGAGAGTTCATGGGTTGATTTGTTTTATCCGATTGATATATAGCATAACACAAGGAGACGGTTGGGGCTTGATAAAGTTACATGCGAATCCAACCCCGGCGACCATCATTTTTTCGTCTCCGCATGAACGGCCACCAATTCGATGCCGGTTCCGCCGGGAGACAGATTCCGGCTGTATTGCTTGTTGGTCGCGTTGTTCCAGTGTTCGTGGGTTCCCAGGCTGGGCAGCCGGGTGCCGGTGCGGTCCGGGTCGTAAAAGGTGCCCGAGGCCGGCGCGTTGGCAGTGGCGGCTTCATGCAGATAGGTGTCGGCATAAGCGATATCTTTTGCGGTGGGGAATTCGGTGCGGAAAAAATCCAGCGCCACCGAGTCAACCGCCACGCCATCCTGGGACACGAAAAGGCTTGAGGGCCACTGATTGTTGAAGGGGGCGGTTTGCCATTTGGGATGCGGCGCGCCGGAAACATCCTGACAACCGTAAAGACCATCAATAATGAACAGCAGGGTTTTCCCGCCCAGATCCTTGTGCCCCAGCCAATCCACAAAGGTCAGATAAGTGGCCGAGCCGTCACGGCGTTGGGTAAAGGCGATGTGGTTGTTCTTGTGCCAGTCCGAATTGATGCTCGTAATCCCATAGTAGTTCTTGGCGCACAAGGTCACGCCTCCGCCCCCGTGGCCCTTGAGGAGCGCCAGGTTGATGAGATAGTCCGCCTCGATGGCGCAGGTGGCCAGACCATTGGAGGTGTTGTTTTTGACGGAGTAAAGAATGGTGTTGGTCTTATAGACGGATTTTTCGCGCCCATCGCCGCCGATGTTGTCCACGAACACCACGCCGGGAAATTCTTTATGGCACTTGTTGAAAATGTTGTCGGTCACGAAACGGCTGGCGTCAAAAACGGTGATGCTGGCCGGAGCCACGCCGGCCTGATTCACAAGCTGCCGCAGCAACGCCAGCACCGTGTGGGGCGAGGCATTGATGTTGTTGTTGTTCGTGTGGCTGTCGGTGTTGTTCATGTTGATCTTCACCGCCACTTTTTGGCCGGCAGCATAGCCCGTGTCGCCGCGCCCGAGCCGCCGGTTGAAGCTGTGGAAGATGGCGTCCCAGGCCGACGCGTCGGTGCCGCCGCCGCCCACGCAGCGAATCGTCCTGGAAAACATCTGGTCAATGTTCGTCTGCCGGTTGTAGGCGTCGTCCCACCAGTTGCCTTTAAAATTCCACGACACCGCCTCTGGGTCAAAATCCCACGCCACCCGGCCCGGATGAATGCCGCGGGCGACGCCCATCGGGCTGTTGGGGCCGTCGGTGGAAGCCCAATGGGATGTCTTCGCCGCCTCCCCCACGGCAAACAGCAGGCCCGACGCGAACACGCCGCACACCACCAGCAAAAACGGACGCAGGCGCCGATAATTTTTATTGATTCCCAGCCACGACAGAAAACTGGTGTTGAAACCCAGCACCCAGATGACCAGCGCCGACGCCAGCGGAAACGCCGCCCGCTGGCACGGGTAGTTGGCGCGGCTGGGCTTGGGAATGACGCGGAACAAAAACCACGCCAGCGCCAGAAGGCTCATCGCCGGAAAAACCAGCCGCTTCCAGCCTCGCGAAGTGGATCGGTCATTTTCTTGCTGCCGGCCACCGGCCAGCAGGTGCCGGAGCCGGCCAAGTTTTTGAATGACGGTTGTTGATTGCATCAGGTGTTTGAAGTTTGGTTTCATAGGTTGCGGGTGAAATGTCGTCGTTTATTATTTTGCTGCCGGTTTGCTTTTCTGTCCAGGCGAATAGAACTATTCACGTTGATCCGCCTGGTTTCATTTGACCAATGGTTCCAATGTGATTTTTCGGCCGCTGGGCTGTTGTCAACTTGTAAAGCAGCACCCCATGCGTTGGAATCGTCAGCGGCAATACTCCATCCACCGCGTCCATGTCGGCCAGATCCTTCTGCCGCCAGAGATCGCGGATATGTTGTATGCCGGTCAAACCAAGCTTGGCGAATTCTGTGAACTCCAGCTTCACCGGTTCCCCACCGAGGTTGAAAAACCCGAGTGCGCGTCCGCCATCTGCCAGGGCTTTTTCGTAAACCCGCACGTTGTCGTTGGTCAAAACGCACGTCGCCTGTTTTCCCAGCGCGTCCTGATCCAGCGCCAGCACTTCGTCGTTGCTCAAGAGATTCAGCGTGAAGGCGTCCAGCTTCTCCATGTCGCAGCCGATGAGCAGCGGCGCGGACAGCAGACACCAGAGGCTGATGTGCGAGTATTGTTCATCCGGGGTCAGGCGGGACGGGTGCATCTTGCCCCAGCCCACTTGGCCGACCACGAGCATGTCGGGGTCGTTCCAGTTGCCGGGCTTCGCGTAAGGGGCGGCCTGGTCTTGCCTGAAACCAATGGTGGCAACGCTGCGGGCAAGCTTTTCGTTTTTATCTTCCCATTGGTCAGTAATGTCATGCGAAGTGCGCCAGCAATTGCCGCCAAATCTCCCGCCCCAATTCCAAACGTCGCCCGTGCCCTGCTGACAAATGCTGAAAACGATGTCGCGTCTTTGCTTGCCAAGAAACCCGCCCATGAGCGCGTAGGGTTGTTGTAAATATTCCAATTTATATTCGGCTCTTTGTTTCGCCGTCGGCCAGGTTCGGAGCGGGTCGGTCTGACCATAACTGCACCAGTCATATTTCAAGTAGTCAAAACCCCATTCGGCGTAGGTTTGCGCATCCTGCTCCTCGTGCTGCCAACTGCCCGTGCAACCGCCGCAAGTCCACGGCCCCGGCGAGGAATACAAACCGATTTTCAGGCCCAGGCCGTGAACATAATCGGCTAGGCCCTTCATGTCGGGAAATCGCGCGTTCGGCACGACGTTGCCCTTCGCGTCCCGAAACGGTCCCTGCAATGTCGGATCATTCGACTCGCGATTGTTCTGCCAATAGTCGTCAATATTGATGTAAGCCCAGCCGTGGTTGATGAGGCCGCTCTTGACCATTGCGTCCGCCGCGGCCTTCACCTTCTCGGCGGAAACCGCGTGGGCGAAACAGTTCCAACTGTTCCAGCCCATCGGCGGCGTCAGCGCGATTTGATCACCGCAGACGATGCGAAATGATTTCTCCGCCGCGCCGAGCGAGTTCTTTGCACGCAGCGTGACGATGAATTCGCCCTTTGTTTTCAAGGCTCCGGTGATGCGGCCGGTTTTGGCGTCGAGCTTCAAGCCGCGCGGCAGGTTCTTGGCGGAAAATTTCATCGGCCGGTCGCCCGTCGCCGGAATCGTGAACAGGAACGGCGAGCCGGGGCGCACGCCGAAGACGCTCGCGCCGTTGATGCGCGGTGTGGCCGGCGCCTGCGGCGTGAGCAGGTAAGGCGCGATGACGGCATTAGTCTCGGCCGCGCGAAGCTGACAGACGCAGGTTAGAACGATGGCAAACAGGAGACGTGATTTCATAAACTTTTTAGACAAACCTCGGGCTGATTTCCTTGTCTCCTCTGCCGAAGCCGCCGCCCGAGGTTTAACCAGAAGGGTGGCCGCAGCTTCCGGATTGAATTTGATGAATTCCCGATGGTTCATGGTTAATGGTTTTGCCCATTGAAAATTATTTCTTCCAGTCCATCCATGCGAGCAGCCACTCCCACGTCGCATCACTGTTCCGGCGGCTCGGTGGCGGCGGCAGAGGTTGGTCGGGGATGATCACGGGCTTGCCACGGTAGGCTTCCGCCAGGCGTTTGAACATTTTCCCCTGTTCCTTGATCTGGTTGTCCACCGTCATCAGGCCGAGGCTGAATTCAAACGGATTGAATTCAAACCGTTCGCTCACATCATGGCTGGCCCACCAAGTGAACCAACTAATGCCTTGAGCCACCGCGCCCGTCACGGCCAGCTCCATCCAACGCGGCACATCGGCTTCCGGCATCTCCGCCTTGCACGCGCCGAATTCTTCGAGCCAAATCGGTTTTTGGGGGGCTTTTCCGTAGCTCCGGGCCAGTGCGGCCATCGCCGCCGGCAACTGCGTGTAGGGCCGGTCCAGATGGCCGCCGTATTTGCCGGCGCCGGTCCAATAGGGCCAGCAGTGTAGCGACACAATTTCCTGCTGCGCCATCAGCGCCTCCGGAGAGAAAGTGGTCTGCGTGAACCACGGTTGTTGATCCACGCCGTTGACGTGGATGCGCCCGGGGCATAATGCCTGCATCTGTTTGAAAACGCGTTGCATCCAGGCATCGCCCTCCGTCGGCGCGCAGGCCCAGTTGCAGTTGATTTCGTTCCCGACATCGTAGCCGAGAAAGTTGGCGTGCCGCATCAGCCGGCGACTGACCTCCCCCAGATACAATTCCTGCACGGCCTGCCATTTGGGCGACGTGTAGAAGGGTTCTTTCTCCAGAAAAGGCGGGTTGAAATGAAAACCGCTCAACCAGCCGGTGTAAATCGTCACCAGCACATCCAGCTTCCGCTTGGCCGCCAACTGCATGAGTTCCTCCAGCCGGTCAAGGTGCGCGGAACTGACAAGTTTTGGATTGGGCTGGAACCACGGCCAGATGAGCATGATGCGCATATGGTCCGCCCCGATTTCAGCGATGCGATCAAAATCACGGGCAATGTCACCGGGCTTCCAGTCGTTCCAGCAGTAATACCAGTTGCGCGACGGCACATAGTTCACGCCAAAGCGATGGCGTCGAAACCGGTCGTCAGCATTTGCCCCCAATGCCATGCCTGAATAACTCCCCAGCAGCGCGCCGCCCGCCAGTGCGGTGGAGGTGGACTTGATAAATGCCCGGCGATTCATGTGGAGCTATTTTTCACGATGGCTTGTTTGACACTTTGATTTAATGCCATCCCGACGATGAACCACCGCCGCCAATTGCCAAAGTGATTGCTTACGGTGGCCTGGCCAACTTCAGGATTTCGTCGTTATCATAGACATTGTCCGCTACATTGTCCATGTTGCCATCCGGCAGGGCCATGTGCGTGATTTTGTGAGTAATATAAATGTGAAAAAGCTATATAGCAACACAAACTGTATTTTCTCTTGATGGCGAATACCCTCAATATTTTCAGCGGCGGTGTGTCGAAGGTTTGCTCGGTCTGCATAGCGCAACACGTTAAAGGACTTGCGACGCGCGAATGCGCTGCCCGGAGAATTCATGGTTGGATTTTTTTGCTTATTTAGCACGGCAAAATACTTCCGGCCGGTTCTTTATTTCAATAACGGCTGGTATTGGAAGATTTGGCAACGTCTTTCACCGTTGGGTTTGGTATTGGGAGGCGGGGCAAGCCATTACCGGTGCCAGTGACAATTGCGTCGGATTGAAGCTGGAAGGATGAGGCCGGTCCGAGTGCGATGCCTGTCGGCAAGTCGAACCGCCGGAAATGCCAGGCAGAAACATGGGTCATTGCCGGGGCATTTGTGGGATCGGCGAAGTTTTTCCGGCCATGAAACTGGTCGAGACTGACCACGAACCGGTCGCCTCCGAAATAGTGGTGCGGCCCGTGGAAATTATATCCGTTGGGAATGAGTTCAATCCCCAGGCGATGACTGCCCGGGGCCAGGGGTGCTGCAAACCGATGTTCACCGTTGATTGGCCAAATCCAGTCCTGCTGGCTGCCGTCCAGGTTCAGTCGCAATGCATCGGCTGTCCCGCCCACCAGCACCAGTGCGGAGACTGCGTCTGGAAACTTCACCTCACATTCCATCTTCAGCGCGTGGCGCAGGAAAGGAAACCCGTCGGCGACCAGATTCGACCTGATGGCACTGCGGGCGACCTCGATTCGGAATGGGCCGTTGGTCTTGACGGTTTCCCCGGGGCCGTCGGCAAACTGGCTCATCGCGCAGACCCGGAAGCGGCCCTGCAGCCACACAAAAGGCCGCTCGACCAAACGCGCGGGACGAAAGCGCAGATGGTTCATGGCGCGCAAAGATGCCGCATTCAACCTTAATCGGGAGCCTTCGTCGGACGGAAACAATTTCCACTCCAGACCATTCATGGAAAACTCGGCGATCACATCCGCAAAGACAAATTCGAGTTCCGTATCGAACGGCAGGAAGCCGCTGGCAAAAGTGGCGCTGAACCAACCGTCGGCTTCCACTTTGGACTCGAGGAAAAGGCTGTTGACCGGGTGTTCCACCAATCGCCAACGAACCGGAATGATGACCTGCGGAACCAACGGTAAAACCGTCGTTATTCTGGTGGTAACTGCCGGAGTGGTCGGCACGACCAATGGCTTCACGAGAGCCTGCGCCGCTTTATTCAAGCGGGCCGCCTCGTCAATAATCAAGCGGCGATAACCGCAATTGCCGATGCGAAGCTGATCCTGCGAGATTTCGCCGTATTGTTCCAAGGTGCGCTCATCAACCACATCAAAGTTCGTGTCCGCCAGGTGCAGAGACTCCACTAACTTCATGAAGCGCGTATTAATGTCGCCAGCCGGACCGTCTGGATAGGTGGCGGCATTATGAATATTGGTTTTCAAAAAGTCCGCCGGCTGACAGTTAGCCATGATGGCGCGATAGGGTGCGATCACCAGCGTGTCCGCAACCTCGCGCGGCCGGGTTTGCAACTCGCGCCGAACCCGGTCGAGCACCTCGGCATACAGGTGGCTCCAGGTGAGATGCAACGGCTGCGAGGGCGGCCAATCCTGTAGGGCCGCGCTGTCGAGGCGATACTGGCTCAAGTGCATGACGAAGTCGGTCAGGCCGTTGCGTCCGAGCCAGAGCAGATAGCGTTCGAGATCTTCCGGGGTGCTTCCCCACCCGGAACCGCCAAACGCCTCGACCATGCAGCGACCATTCCCAAATTGACGGGCGGCGGTCGAAACTTGGCGGGGATAAAAATTGTTGGCAGGATAACGCTCCAAGGCATCAATTCCGGGCAGGGTGAGATGGCGGAAGAACTGCTGGCATGAGCCGGATGTTGGCACCTGAAAAAGCGGATGTTCCTCACCCTTTACATGGGCCGTAAACAGCTTGCCGTGCCGGCGGCACCACTCCTTGATCGGCCCCACAAAGTTTCCGCAGAAAACATCGGTCAGCAGTTCCCAGAATTGGATTCGCGCTTCGGCGGATCCCGTCCCCGGGAAAAAGAGCAGGGGAATCAGCGGGATGAGATCCCGTCCGTAACGTTGTTTGAAAAGCTCCGGCATACGCGGGGTCCAGGGAATTGCGCCCGCTTTCGGCAAAAGTGAGTAGGCATGACCCAGGCCGAATTCCGGCTCATCGCAGAAAAACGCGCCCACATGATCAAAGGCCTCCGGCGTCAGTCCCGAACGGTAACGCTCATAGGTCATTTCGATGAAATGATCCGTCATCGCCCGGCTGAAATAATCCACCCCGGGGCCAGGCTGTTCCCCCAAATACCAGCGCTGGCCTCCATGCTTGAATTCCGCGAGTGGACGCTCTGGCACCTCCGTTCCGAGTCCCGCCCAGGATTGGGCGTCAGCGGGATGGCGTGCCAGCAATTGACCGCCCACCGTGCCGCTCGGCCACCCGTTTTCATCATAGATCCAAAAGGCGAGCCCGATGGATTTAGCATGCAGGATCGCTCCCGAAACCAGCTCCAGGTAGCGCCCGTCGAGATACGGTGGCGTGTCGGGATAATAACGGGGGTGAAAAACCACCCCATCCAACCCGGACGCTTTCAAACGATCCAATTGAGATTGCAGCCGGGCGGCATCCAGCGAGGCATTGATCGCCCAAAAAGAATAAAAACGGGGCGAACCATCCCCCTGCCGGCGGTAGCGCGGGCAACTTTCCGGGGTGACGGACTGGTCAAACATTCTCATAAAAGAAACAGCTATATAGCAATAGCTATTTAACTCGCCACCTCCGACTTTGGCAAGAGAATAGTGTGTGTTTTTCGTGACTGCGGGTTTCGGGCCGTTGCCGCGCCGATGGCCTGCCTGTCATCGCCGTGGACTAATCCCGCGGCCTTGTGGTAGAATATGCGCATGAAGAAACGCCCCGGACAAAACGCGGAGCACAAACACCTGCGGGTCGGGAACGCTCTGCGTCAGGCTCTGCTCGGTGGAGAATTCAAACCCGGCGGCGTTTTGCCAGGGGAGCGACTACTGGCCGAGCGTTTTGCAGTGAGTTACATGACTGCCCGCCGTGCCATCGCGGAGCTTGTGGCCGAGGGTTTGCTGGAACGACGCGGTAAATGCACTTTGGTGACTTCTGACGCTTTGCACATCGCCGGATCCGTGCGGCTCCATCTTCTTTGCAGTCAAATCAACACCTTTTCCGAACCGCTGCTCAAGGCGGCGGACGAAATCGCGCGCAAAAATGAATGGATCACCCAGTTGACCATCATTCATGGTAACAACGACCCGTTCGCCCTGCGTGCCATCGCTTCCGGAGATCCGTGCCTGCTCTTGCTCCCACCAAATGCTCTGCTTGAGGGGAAAATCGGCGAGGCCCTGCGCAATTCCCACGGGCCAGCGGTTATTGTGGGCAACAGTCCAAAGGACGATAGCGTCCCGTGGGTCAAGGCTGACGATCGCGCGGAAATGCGCGTGGCTCTTGACCACCTCCGGGAACTAGGCCACCGGTCAATTCTATTTGTCCATGATGACATCAAACATCAAGGACTTACCGATGGTCTTGACGAATGGATGCGTTATGTGCGGGAGCAAAACCCAAGGCATCCCCGCTCGCCGCTATGCGTGAAAACCGAAAGCTATGAGTCCCGCCCCCGCACTGCCAGTCAGGCGATCAAGCGCTGCTTGAAAAATTATCCGCGTCCGTCGGCCATCATCTGCGACAATGACGAGCTGGCCTTGGGGGTGCTTCACGGCCTGCGGGAGCTGGGTGTCAAGGTGCCCGGAGAGGTTTCCGTCATCAGCTTTGGGAACACAGTCCTTGCCGAATATGCCACGCCGGCGTTGTCGGTGATGGATGTTCAATTCGAGCGGCACATCCAGGTTGCCACCGATTTGATTTTGGAAGCGCTCCGCGGCCGGAAGCTCAGTGTGGAGGGGCATATCATTCGCCCCCGATTCATTCCTCGGGAGAGCACCGCGCCCGCCCGCGTTTCCGCGCGGCGTTGAAATTCGTCCGCTTTACCGGTCAATCTTTCCACTGCGTCGCCACATGGCTTCGATTTCCTCCAGTGTATAACCCCTGGTCTCCGGCACTTGCCAGCAGGCGTAGAAAAAATTGAGAAGCGCAAAGGCGGCGAAAATCCAGAAGGTCGCGGCGTCGCCAAGATGATTGCGCATGAGCGGAAATACCAGCAGCGTCAGGTAGGAAGCCAGCCACATGGCGGTGATGGCCATTGACATCGCGCGGCCTCGCAGCTTGGTGGGAAAAATTTCCGAGATGACCACCCAGCAGGCCACGCCATTGCCCACCGCGTGGCCGGCCATCACCGCCATGATCGCCAGCGCCAGCACGATTCCGGTGGCCGACCCCGCATACATCACCCCGATGGTTGCCAGGGCCAGAAACTGGATGGCCGTGCCCAGCCGGATGAGCGTGCGGCGGCCCGCTCGGTCAATCAACCTCAGCGCCACAAAGGAAAACACGATGTTGACGAGACTAACCAGCACGGACTGCGAAAAGGCGTCGTTCGCGTTCAGCCCGGAGGTTTTGAAAATTTCCGGCAAATAGACCAGCACCACATTAATCCCGCTGGTCTGCGAAAACGCCGCCAGCAGCACCCCGATGAGCAGCGGTCGCAGGAAGGGAGTCCGGAAAAGTTCGGAGAAACGCCCTTCCTCCCTCGCCAGCGAAGCGCGGATTTCACCGGCGATCTCCGCACCCCGCACCGGGCCGTCGAGCTTTTCAAGCAGGCTCCCGGCCTCGTTTTCCCGCCCCGCTTTCATCAACCACCGCGGGCTTTCGACCGCTCCGAGCACCGCCAGAAAAAAGAGCGTTCCCGGCAATGCCCCGACCAGAAACATCCAGCGCCAGCCGGTTTGAACATTCCACTCCTCGCTGCCCAATCCGTGAATGTAGCTGTTGATCAGGAGCGCGAAGAAAATCCCAAACACCAGGCCGAGCTGGAAAATCGTGACCAGCCGCCCCCGCACCCCGGCGGGAGCAATTTCGGCCACATACATCGGCGCGATGATGGTGGCTGCGCCGCTGCCCAGTCCGCAAATCAGCCGCCAGCAGGTGTAAAGTTCGATGGTGGGGGCATAAAAAATTCCCACCGAAGCAACCACAAACGTGAAAGCGCAGGCATACAGGCTCCGCTTCAATCCCAACCGGTCGGCAAACCAGCCGCCGCACAAGGCCCCGACCAACCCCCCAAGCTGCGCAATGCTGGCGGCAAATCCGGTGCCCAAAGCTTGCAAGTGGAAATGTTTTGCCAGGTAATCCAGCGTGCCGCTAATGACGAGGTTGTCGTAACCCAGCAGGAAACCACCCAAGGCGGCCACCAGCGTGGCGATGACGAGATGCGAGGTTATTCTGACGGGATCACGCGCGATCGGTTTGTCGGCAAGAGGGTTGATTTGCACCGTGTTTAAAATGGAATTAGTGGAGAGCTAAAGCTATATAGAACCGGCAGGGAGATGCAAGCTGAATCTGGTTGCATCGAAGATATATCTGGCTGTTCCGGAAAGCGGGCCGGAGTTGGAAAATCCGGCAACGTCGGCAACGTGAATTTGAAGCCGGCAAGAGACAGATTAATGATGCCGCCGGTTTGGCGGAAGGCGACACGGTCATCCGTTACCTTCACCTTCAGGTAACGCCGCAGGTAGCCACACTTGGCAATCTGCAAAACGCCGTCGAGGACGTGCTGCCGATCAGCGGGAGGCGTCCGCGTTTGGCAGGTTTTTGGCCGCATCGCTAGCAATTTTACAATGAGTCCATAAGACCGATTTCAGAGTTGATCTTCGGTGGTTGGAATAAAAGTGATAAAAAATCGTTGACAAACACAAAAGGCAAACGTATTGTGTGCTATATAGCTATCCCGATATAATATGTTCGTAAAACATAATGCCCGTTCAGCGTTGGCGGATGGTAATACGGGTAAGCCAGCGGATAGCGTGTTTGTCAAATCACAAAAATCAAAAACCTGAAAACTGATCGTGAAAAACACCTGCAAAAACATCTGCCATCAATTGGTGGCGTCGTGCTGGGGGGGGGGGGCTGGTTGTGATCGCTGACCAGGCCCAGACCTATGCTAGGCCAACGCCACGCCTAGTCTCTGGAGCGTATCGGGCAATTGGATTGCAACTGTTGTTCATATAATACGAACATAAAATATGATAAAATGGCATTTCTTCATTGACGGACTGAATAAAATGGGCAATCCTGTTGCAAGTCACCCACGGCAAATGTTTATAAAATACAATCATGCGGGCGGCC
>JAQTQB010000028.1 GCA_028712475.1 Verrucomicrobiales bacterium | reverse complement strand
CCGCTTTCGATGCACCAGTGAACGCCAATCGGAGGCAGCCGAGGCGAATCACCGCAGCGTGCGGATCGTTGTTTCGTCAGTGCCAACGCCAGTTTGAAATCCGGACTTTATTCAGCGTCTCCCTAGATTTGGAGATTTTTGGATGGCAGCGCGCAGAATCTGGGCCGGGTGGAGCGCGGCACGCCCGGTGCCATCGTGGATTTGATGCCGGCAGCTGGTGCCCGGCGCGGCGATAAGCACATCTGCCGCCAACTGGCGCACGGCGGGGAATAGAACCAGTTCGCCGATTTTCATCGAGACTTCGTAATGCTCCTTTTCATAACCAAAACTGCCGGCCATGCCGCAGCAGCCCGACGGGATGACTTCCACGGAATAATTTCGCGGCAGCCGCAGCATCTGCACGGTCGGTTTGACGGAGGCCAGCGCCTTCTGGTGGCAGTGGCCGTGCAGTTTGATTGTTTGGGATTCGCCGGTGAATAAACTGGAATCAATCCGTCCGCGCCCGGCTTCGAGGGCTATGAATTCCTCCAGCATCAGACAATGTGGCGCAAGCGAACGGGCGGCGGCGCGCCACGGCGACGAAACCAGTGCCGGGTATTCGTCGCGGAAGCCAAGGATGGCCGACGGCTCGATGCCGAGCAGTGGCTCATCTTTACTCACGATGCCCGCAAGCCGCCGCACATTTTTCTCGGCGAAATTGCGCCCGCGCCGCACCAAGCCTTTTGACAACGAGGCCCGTCCGCTTTCAGCGTGATCCGGCAGATTCACCGTGTAACCCAGCAACTCAAGCAATTCCACCGTGGCGATGCCGGCGGCGAGGTCGTTGTAATTCGTAAATTCATCGCAGAACAAATGCACGCGGCCCTTCGCTTCCGTTTGTGGCGTTAATGACTTTCGCCGGGCAAACCAGTTTCGCAACGTCACCGGATTTTGTCGCGGCAGCGTGCGTTCGGGATGAAATCCGAAGATGCGATTGAGTCCGCGTCGCAGCCACGGCGTCTGGAAAACGGCGTTGTAAAACCCGGGTGCGAAAGACGCCAGCCGCGCGCCGTCCGCAAAATGCGCAACCAATCTTGTTCGCAGCGGCACGCCGTGGATGTCCTGATAGTGCTGGAGAAATTCCGCCTTGAGCCGCGTGATGTCCACGCTGGAGGGACATTCGGATTTGCACGCCTTGCATGACAGGCAGAGGTCCATGACTTCCTTGATTTCGCGGCTGTCAAACGGGCGTGTGGCGTCAGCCGGATTCGTGAGGATGTGCCGGAGAATGTTCGCCCGGGCGCGAGTCGTGTGCTTCTCCTCCCGCGTGGCCATGTAGCTCGGACACATCGTGCCGCCGGCGAGTTGGGATTTCCGGCAATCGCCTGACCCGTTGCATTTCTCGGCGGCGCGCACGACGCCGCCGACTTCGCTGAAGTCAAACAGCGTCGGATAATCCGGCGTGGCATGACCGGGTTCATGCCGCAGATGCGTGTCCATCGGCGGCGTGTCCACGATTTTGCCGGGGTTGAAAATTCCTTTGGGATCAAACACGCGCTTCACCTCGCGCATCAGGGCGTAGCATTGTTCACCCACCATCAGCGGAATAAATTCCCCGCGCAACCTGCCGTCGCCATGTTCGCCGCTCAATGATCCGCGATATTTTTTCACGAGCAACGCGATGTCCGTCGCCACGTCGCGAAACATCTTCAAACCTGCCGGCGTTTTCAGATCGAACAATGGCCGCGTGTGCAATTCGCCCGAACCGGCGTGCGCGTAATAGACGCAATCAATGGCGTATTTCGTCCGCAAAAGTTCGTCGAACTCGGCGATGTAGTTCGGCAGGTCGCGCACGTCCACGGCGGTGTCTTCGACGACTTCGCGTGGCTTGGCGTCGCCGGTCACGTTACTCATCAGACCTTGTCCGGCGCGACGGAGTTCCCAAACCTTGTTGCCTTCGTCACCCCATAGGATTGGATACGCATAGCCCAATCCGGCCTCGCGCCAGTCACGCTCGACGGCGGCGATGGCGGCTTCGGTTTCCTCGCGCCGGTCGCGGATGATTTCAACAACGAGCACGGCGCCTGGATCGCCTTGCACGAAGGCGCGGTTGCGCTGCTGTTCCAGATTGTGCCGCGTGCATTCGAGAATGTGCCGGTCAATCAATTCACAGGCGCTGGGACGATGCGGTAGCGCGAGCAGGTTGGCGCGCAGCGCCTCGTTCACCGATGCGAAGTGACCGCAAACCAGCGCTCCGAACGGCGGCGGCAGCGGACTGCAATCGAGTTCAAATTCGACGCCAAAGAAAAGCGTGCCTTCCGACCCCGCGATTAGCCGGCACATGTTAAATGGCTTTGCCGATGACGGGTCAAAAGCTTCCGCGTCCATCAACAAGTCGAGCGCGTAGCCGGTGTTGCGGCGCGGGATGGACGGGAGCGGAAAGTTTTCACGGATGGCGGCCCGGTTTTTTTCGTCGCCCAACAGCTCCCGCACCCGCCTGTAAATTTTTGTTTCCAGCGTCTCCGGCCCGGCGCACTTGGCGGCAAATTCCTTCGGGGTCAGCGGCCCGAAAACGGCCTCCGTGCCGTCGCTTAAAAATCCTCGCACGGACACCAGATGGTCGCGCGTGCTGCCATGGACGATGGAGTTTGAGCCGCAGGAGTTGTTGCCAACCATGCCGCCGATCATTGCGCGGTTGGCGGTGGAAGTTTCGGGGGCAAAGAACAACCCATGCGACTTGAGCGCGTGGTTGAGTTCGTTGCGAACTACGCCCGGTTGGACGCGCACCCGACGACGCGCCGCATCCACGGAAATAATTTTCCCGAAATGGCGCGACACGTCCATCACGATGCCGCTGCCGACACACTGTCCCGCCAACGATGTGCCGGCGGTCCGTGGGATAATCCCGATGCCCTCCGCAGCCGCAAACCGGATTAGTTCGCGCACGTCGTTTTCATCTGCCGGGAACGCCACCGCCAGCGGCAATTCCTGATACTCCGAGGAATCGGTGGCATAAAGCCGGCGCACGGTTAGGTCGGTGAGTAGTTCGCCGCGTAACTTTGACTTAAGAGGGGCGAGTAATATGGGGTTCATGCTGAGGCTGTCGTGACTTTTATCGCAGCGTCATCACTGGCGTTGCGGCCCTATAAATGAATCCGTCATCGTTATCAGTGGTTAAGCTGGATTTTCTTTTGAAACTTCACACCTCGCCCCAATCAACGCTGAATTAAGGCGCGGAACACAGGTTTATTAAAGATAAACATTATAAGTCAATGTTAACGTGTTGACTATTTACAGATAGCATAATAAACATATAAAAGAATCACAGCCATCAAAGACAAATGTGTCAATATTGTATCAACACTACAAGAATGTTTTTGGCAAATAAAGCCCAATGAATACTTTACGGAAAGCACGTCTCCTGTTTGCCATCGTTCTAACCTGCGTCTGTCAGCTTCGCGCGGCCGAGACCAATGCCGTCATCGCGCCTTACATTCTCACGCCGCCGGCGCCGGCCACACCGCGCATCAACGGCGCGAGCGTCTTCGGCGTGCGCCCCGGCTCGCCGTTCCTTTTCACCATCCCGGTGACGGGGGCGCGACCGATCACTTATTCGGCGGACAATCTGCCGCGCGGCTTGAAGCTCGACGCCAAAACCGGCCGCATCACCGGAGCCTTGAAAACAAAGGGCGAATTCACGGTCATGCTGCGCGCAAAGAACTCGCTGGGCACGGCGGAAAAAGAATTTCACATTGTCTGCGGCGATCAAATTGCGCTCACGCCGCCGATGGGCTGGAACAGTTGGAACTGTTTCGCCCACGCGGTTTCCGCCGAAAAGGTGAAGGCCGCCGCCGCCGCCATGGTCAAGAGCGGCCTCATCAACCACGGTTGGGCTTACATCAATATTGACGACTATTGGCAGAACCACCGCGAGTCGAATGACCCGACATTGCAGGGACCGTTTCGGGACGCGAAGGGCAACATCGTGCCGAACGCGCGGTTTCCCGACATGAAGGGCCTGGCCGATTATGTTCACGGCCTGGGCCTGAAAATCGGTTTGTATTCCTCGCCCGGCCCGTGGACTTGCGGCGGTTGCACGGGCAGTTGGCAGCACGAGGAGCAGGATGCGCAAACCTACGCCGAATGGGGTTTTGACTACTTGAAATATGACTGGTGCAGTTATGGCCAGGCCGACCCGCTCCGAACCTGGCCGACGGCGAAACAAAGAGCCGAATATAAATTGGAATATTTACAACAACCCTACGCGCTCATGGGCGGGTTTCTTGGCAAGCAAAGACGCGACATCGTTTTCAGCATTTGTCAGCAGGGCACGGGCGACGTTTGGAATTGGGGCGGGAGATTTGGCGGCAATTGCTGGCGCACTTCGCATGACATTACTGACCAATGGGAAGATAAAAACGAAAAGCTTGCCCGCAGCGTTGCCACCATTGGTTTCAGGCAAGACCAGGCCGCCCCTTACGCGAAGCCCGGCAACTGGAACGACCCCGACATGCTCGTGGTCGGCCAAGTGGGCTGGGGCAAGATGCACCCGTCCCGCCTGACCCCGGATGAACAATACTCGCACATCAGCCTCTGGTGTCTGCTGTCCGCGCCGCTGCTCATCGGCTGCGACATGGAGAAGCTGGACGCCTTCACGCTGAATCTCTTGAGCAACGACGAAGTGCTGGCGCTGGATCAGGACGCGCTGGGAAAACAGGCGACGTGCGTTTTGACCAACGGCAACGTGCGGGTTTATGAAAAAGTCCTGGCAGACGGCGGACGCGCGCTCGGGTTTTTCAACCTCGGTGGGGAACCGGTGAAGCTGGAGTTCACAGAATTCGCCAAGCTTGGTTTGACCGGCATGCAACATATCCGCGATTTGTGGCGGCAGAAGGATTTGGCCGATGTGGACGCGAGAGATGGAGTATTGCCGCTGACGATTCCAACGCATGGGGTGCTGCTTTACAAGCTGACGCCCTCACAACCAAAGGGTGCGGCATTGGAACAGCCGGTCAATAAAACAACCGGAGCGATTGCTGTTGCTGACGGTTCTTTTGTTGTGGTGAAGCCGCAAACGACCGATGAACTGCTCGCCAATCCGGGCATGGGTTGGGAGACGTTTCGTGTCACTAGCCAGCAGGATGCCAGCCTGCCATCTTGGATTCCCTCCACGGTTGATTATGCCCGCTGGGGCTGGGGCACGCTGGAGCCACAGCCGGGCAAAATTGACACCAACCTTCTGGATAAGGTGCTCCAGGATGCGCACGATTCGGGGCAGAAGCTGGCGTTTCGGGTCATGTGTTGCTCACCCATTGCGGGGCGTCCCTATCACCCCGCGTGGCTCAAGGAAGTCGGCGGCAAGGAACTCATCGTGGATTACAATGGTGTGCCTTCGCTTGCAATCCCCGACATGGATGACCCCGTTGTCCTCGAACGCCATTTGGATTTCATCAAGCGGCTGGGTGCGCGCTATGATGGCCATCCTGACATAGACCATCTGGATTTGGGATCGATTGGCTGGTGGGGCGAGTGGCATCTCACCCGGTCCAAGAAGGGCAAGTTGCCGGGCATGGAGAACCGCCTGAAGGTGGTGAATGCCTATCTGGCCGCCTTCAAGAAAACGCCCCTGGTAATGTTGATCAACGGAAAAGAATGCACGACCTACGCCACGCAGCACGGCGCCGGTTGGCGGGCCGATTCATTGGGCGATCTGGGCAGTTTCTTTCCCAGTTGGAATCACATGTTCAACGCCTATCCGAAGTGGATTCAGGAAACGAAGGTGCAGGATGTGTGGAAAACCGCCCCGATTGCCTTCGAGCCGCCCGCTGCGGTGGCGGAGTTCGTCGAGAAGGGCTGGCCGCTGCGCTGGATTTTTAATTACGGGCTGGCGCTCCACGGCAGCTACTTCAACGGCAAGTCGGGAAAATTGCCCAAGGACAAACAGTTTCAGGCGGAACTGGAGCGTTTTCTGCGACGGCTCGGCTATCGCCTGGTTCTGAATGAACTGACCCACCCGGCGCAGGCAAAGCCGGGAGCCGGATTGAACCTTTCGATGAAGTGGCAAAATATCGGTTCCGCCCCGTGCTACCGGCCCTACCGGGTGGCGTATCGGCTGACCAGCCCCAACGGTTATCAGAAAACCATGATTGGCCAGATAACGGTGAACCACTGGTTGCCCGGCTCCATTGAATTGTTCACCAAAGAATTCTTCAAGCAGCCGGACGATCTGCCGCCGGGACAGGTTTATGAGGTCGCCGATACGATCACTCTGCCCGCTGAAATGCCGCCGGGCGAATACACCGTGGCGGTTGGAATAGTGGGCGTGAGTTCACAGGAGCCGGTGGTCAGGCTGGGAATCACCGGTCGGAGTCAGGATGGCTGGTATCCTTTAAGCAAGGTGCAGGTCGCGCCATGAGGCCAGTCAGCATCGAAAATTTGAAGCAGGAATTGAAAAGGGACGCCCCTCGACGATAATGAATCATGAAAGCAAGCCGGTTACATGCTGTGTTGGTGGCGATCAACTTGGGATTGCTTGTCATGCCTGGTTATTGCCGGGGTGCCGAGCAGACTTTGAAACCCATTTCGCCTGACGACTTCAGGATCGAATACGCCGGGTATGTAAGGAAGGAAATCGTTGCCGCTCCGGATAATCCTGACCACAAGCTGGCTCGTTTCGACCGGATCCTAGACATGCCGAATACTGGCTATCGCTGGGACAATCCGGGCGTGAGTATCCGCTTCCGCACCGACGCCACGGTGGTCAATGCCATCCTGTATTATAATGACCGGCACATTTCGAAACGTTCCCGTAATAGTATCGGTGTCTGGTCCGTGGACGGCGTCTTCCAGCCAAACCGGATCTTCCAAACCCGCCAACAAGGCGTGCAACGTGCGCCGGAAACGGTAACAGCGGTTCTCGCCAACGGTGATGCAAAAGGATTTCATGATTATGTCATTTTCCTGCCGTATGGCGACTCGGTTGATTTCGCGGGGTTGCAAGTAAACCCCGAAGCCCGTTTTGAAACGCCGAAACCGGCACCGGCCTTGCGATTTGTTGCCTATGGGGATTCAATTACCCATGGCTTCACGGCCAGCGAAGTTGATAAGACTTATCCCTTTTTGGTAGGACAGAAAAAAGGCTGGCAAACGATTGATCTGGGGCTGGGCGGGCGAAGTTCCGGGGCTTCCCCTACCGATGCCGGGGTGATTGCGTCGCTCAAGCCGGACATTTTGACGGTGCTGATGGGGGTCAACGATTGGCAGGCAGGCGTGCCGTTGGAACGCTACCGCACGAACATGAATAAGTTCCTGGCAAATTTCCGCGTGGCCAAACCTGAAACGCCCGTTTATCTGATCACGCCTTTGTGGGTCGCTCCGACTTGGAATCCGCCTGGCCATAAAGCCGATTTGGAGCAATACCGCCAGGTTCTGCGCGATATCGTCGCAACCAGCAAAGATCAGAATTTGCATATTATCGAGGGACCGGGACTGATTGACCATGATCTCTCGCTTTTCAGTCCGGTGGCGGTGCATCCCAATGATGCGGGTTTTGCCGAGATGGAGGAGCGTCTCGATCAACAACTCCCAAATCTAAAAAACCAGCCGTGAAATGGGAACAAAACTAAACAGCCGTGTAGGAAAATAACCAGATATGAAAACCATCGGTCATCAATATGCAAAATCATATTCACGCTGCTGTTAGTTGCCGCCTCGCCCGTGAGTAGCTATCCTTCAGATATTTCACGATTTTCGACGGATTGTTTTCGTGTTGGTTGATAATGGCGCAGTAGCTGGTATTAACCAGAAAAAAAACGGGCAGACTCTGCCCTCGGTGTATCAGACCCTCCAACGCTTCACCCGGCCGACTTTCAAACTCATCCAGTGCTTGCGTTCTAGTGTGGTGTAATACCAACTACGCAAATAGTCTGGTAGAAGTTGAGCCATTCTGTTAGCGTTGGCGGATGGCAAGACCCCGAGCAAAACTAGATCGTAGCGGCGAGGCTGATTTGGTCATCCGCCGCCTGCAAAC
>JAQTQB010000007.1 GCA_028712475.1 Verrucomicrobiales bacterium | reverse complement strand
GCGGGTGGTTTTCTTTTTGGTGGCAAACTCGGCCTGCGAGAAACTGGCCTGGTGGATCATGCAACACAGACGAGAAACCCCGCCGCCTCGTTCAAAAGAAATCCTCGCGGATTAAATCAGCGTTTCCCTAACTCACGGGTGAACGGTCATTCACCCAAGGCCGTGTCGAGTGCGCCGCCGCTCCGAAAATTCCGTTCATCCTTTCATGGGTTTTGGGGTTGCGGGTTTTAGCTGGTCATCACCAGCCCTAGTTTCTCCAGCGTTCTGCCCGGTGCCCTCGCGCTGCCCGGCATTACTTCAGATTCCACAGGCAACGGTCGCTCACGTTGGTGCCGTGGATTTGCGCGCGGGCTTCGACGGTGTTTTCGCCGGGCTTGAGTTGAACGTCTTTCCAGATGAAAACCGTGTTGCCGTCGTTCGTGCGTGATCCTTGCGAGGCGGCATTGAGGAACAATTTCACTTCGCCGGCGTTGGAATAAATCTTTACGTCCGTCACCGCGTTCGTGCGTTCGATGAAACGCTGGTCTGTGATGTGCAGCGTGGGATCTTCGCTCCAGTTGGCCTTGTAAAAATAAAATGCGTCCTTCCGCGTCTGGCGGTCGTAGGTGACCAGGCCCTTGTCGTTAAGCCCGGCCACGCCGCCCTCGTGTCGTGTGCTGACGACAAAGTCGAACATGTTCCAGACAAATGTGCCCCAGACAAACGGACGCGATTTCATCTGTTTCCAGGCTTCCTCATGGACGAGGGCCTGCCATTCTTCGGGATGCCACTGGCCGGTGGGCTTGGGCTGCCGTGGATTTTGTTCGTGCTGCGCCACGTTCGCGCCCGCGCCGTATTCGCTCACGCAAAAGCCGCCGTGCCGGCTGTCGTGGCGGTGTTTATCGAGCCATCCGCCAAAATCGCCCTTTGATCCCCAGCTGGAATACCAGCCGGGGTAGGTGTTCCAGCCGAGCAGGTCGGGAATCTTGTTCATCTGCGGAAACTCGGAAGTGAAGGTCGCGCCGATGGTGGGCCGGGTCGGGTCTTCGCCGTGGGCGACGTTGTCCAAATCCTGCAATTCGCGGTGCGGGTCTTGCGTTTTGACCAGGCCGATTTCATTGAAGAGGCTCCAGGTGAAAATCGCCGGATGATTGATGTTCTGGCGGATGAGATCGAGCAACTGGTTGCGCGACGTTTCCTCAAATTCCGGCGAGGAGTTGATTTCGTTGACCTGCGGAATCTCCGCCCAGACGAGAATGCCAGCCTTGTCGCACAGGCTGTAAAAATAATCGCTGTGCTGATAATGTGCGCAGCGGACGACTGTCGCGCCGATTTCTGAAATCAAGTTTACATCCTCCGCCAGATCCGCGTCTGAAACCGCCCAGCCTTTGACCGGCCGGTCCTGATGTTTATTGACCCCGTGCAGATGATACGGCTGGCCGTTCAGAAAAAATCCCAGGTCAGGATCCACCCGGTAATAACGGAGACCCACCGGCTGCGTGACCGAATCAACCGCTTCATCCGCCGTCCGCAGTTCCACGACCGCCTGATAAAGATAGGGATCCTTGCGGCCATTCCACAAATGCGGTTGCGGCACGACCACCCGCAGGAAATAAGGCGCCGTCACACCGGTGGCCGGGGTGATTTTTTCTTCGCTGCCGGCGATTTGATTCCCGTCGGCATCCAGCACTTTCGCCACCAGCGTCAACGCCCGGCCTTTTTTGGCGGCGTTCGAGATTTGGGCTGTCACGTCCAGCACCGCCTGCGTGGGCGAAACGCTGGTTTGCAGCCACGCAATCCCGGGCGAGCCGTGATCGGTTGGAGCAATGCAGGTTTCACCGGTTTCAATCAGATGCACCGGCCGATACAATCCGCCGTAAACGGAAAAATCACCGCTCAATGGCGCGATGTCCGGCTGGGGCGCATTGTCCACCCGCACGGCCAGCAGGTTGGTGCCGGTTTCTGACAAATCTTTGGTAAGTTCAAAACAGAATGCGCCGAAGCCCCCGCGATGTCCGCCGAGCAATTTGCCGTTGAGATAAACATCCGCCACCGTGCTGGCCGCCTCAAAGCGCAGGAAATAACGCCGTCCGGCCTTGGGCTGGAGATCAAGTTCGCGGCGATACCAGCCCGGCCCGCGCAGATATGTCTCGCCACGTTGCGCCTGTTCCCAGCCCCAGTTGTGCGGAAGGGAAACGGTCGTCCATCTGGCGTCGGGAAAACTGACCTGTTCCGCGTTGGTCGGGTCGGCCTGTTCAAAGCGCCAGCCGGAATCGAGTTCCACATCGGCGCGAGGCCCCGCGTGCAGCATAAAAATTGCGGAACAGCAAAATGCAAGCGGCGCGACGCGACGGAGAAGATTTCCGGCCAGCGATTTTATGGGTGTATGTTTCATGGGTGCATATTTCATGGTTATTTACCGGTCAAATTGTCGCTGATATAAACCCGGTAATCCTTGATGCGTCCGCCGCCTTCGCCCTGGCGTGGAACGTAACGGAAACCGGAAATCACCTGCGACTTGCCGAGGTCCAAAATCAGCCGGTGCGGATGACCGGGCGAGGCGTCTGACCATTGGGTGTGCCAGAAATTCGCCGTCTGGCCGTCAATCGCGTTCTCCGCCGAGCCGTCCTCGCTGTTGCGTTCCTCGCTGTCCACAAATGCGATTGTCCAGCCTTCATGGCTGATGGCGTTTCCGTTCGTGTCGAGCAGGTCCAGTTCGGCGACGGCGGCAAACGGTTTGCCATCGTGCGCGCTCAAAGTTTCGAGGCAGAAAAACTTTCCGGCGGCGGGCGTGGTGAACATTATTTTCTGCGTGTCCGCGCCCGGCGCGAAGGAACCCAGGTCAATGGGTGCGGTGGAATCCAGATTCAACTTCACTTCCGGTCGGTGCGTCTTCCGGAAATCCAATTGCGGTCGCAACAAATCAAGAACCGGCTTTTCCAATCCGGCGACCACGGGATTTGCCGGGCTGGTGTAGTCGAGCATGATGATTTGATTTTCGCCCGTGCGGAGCCAGCAGCCGGGCGCGTAGGCAGTTTGAGACGGGCCGATGTTCCAGTAACGGCCCAGGCAGCGGCCGTTCACCCACAAATCACCTTTGCCCCAGCCGCGCAGATCCAGAAACGTGTCGCCGGTTTTTTCCAGATTGAACGTGCCGCGCCAGAATGCAGGTGCGTTTGAGCCGGGTTTCGCGCCGGTGAATTTCAATCCCGCGATCATCTTGTCATCCAGCGGCAGGTTGAAAATTTCCCAGCCTTTCAGAACGTTGCCGCCGAGTTTCACCGGTGCGATGAGTCCTTTGCGGTCGGCCATCTCCGGGCCGAAATTGATGCGGCCCATCGGCTCGACGAGGATGTCGAGCTGTGCTTCGGCCTCGCGTTCCGGCAAAAGGATTTTTGCGTTTGCATTGCGACGGTCAAGAATGCCGGCGCGTTTTCCATCCAGAAACACATGGCCAAAATCGTGGATCGCCGCCGCTTCGAGCGTTGCGGCCGCGCCCGCCGGGATTTTCGTGCGATACAAAATGCAGCCGTAACCCTGATCGTAGGCTTCCATGTTGCGCGGCGTTTCGTCCTTCACCGCCGCGGGCAGATTGTCAAACAACGGCGCGGTTTCCTTCAGTTCCACCGGCGCAAAAGCGATGACGGGATAACGTTCCGGCGTTTCACGAATTGTTTCACCCGGCAGCAAGTATTTTGAAAACAAATCGCGCGTCTGCGCAAATTTTTCCGTTGGCCACCCGGCTTCAGTAATCGGCGCGTCATAGTCGTAGGACGATGTGTCAGGCTTGAACGGGCGGTCGCAGCCGGACCACAAGCCAAACGTCGTGCCGCCGTGCGCCATGTAGATGCTGAACGAGGCGTTGTGCGACAACATATATTCGAGATTGGCGAGATATTTTTCCGTGTTGCCGTAATGATGTTTCACGCCCCAGGTGTCGAACCAGCCGGGATAAAATTCGCTGCAAAACAGCGGGCCTTGCGGCTGGAGCGCGCGGAGATTCTTAAAGTTTCTCTTCGGGTCGCTGCCGAAGTTTGCCGCCTGAAAGAGGTTCGTGAGCATCCCGTGGCGCATCACGTCCGGCGGATTGCACGCGAAGAGCGGCACGTCAAATCCCGCGTCCAGCAAAGCCTTTCGGATCTCATCCATGTAGCCCGCATCCTTGCCGATGAAGCCGTATTCGTTTTCCACCTGCGCCAGGATGATCGGGCCGCCGTGCGTGATTTGCAGCGGGCCAAGCACGCGCCCGACTTCCTTCAGATATGATTTCGCCGCGTTGATGTAGCGCGGGTCGCGGCTGCGCAGTTTGATGTCGTCATTCTTTAACAACCACCACGGCGTGCCGCCCATCTCCCATTCCGCGCAGGCATACGGGCCGGGGCGGAGAATGACCCACAAGCCTTCCTCCTGCGCGATGCGGCAGAACTCCGCGTCATCGGCCTGGCCTGTCCAGACATATTCGCCGGGCCTAGGCTCGTGCAGATTCCAAAAGAGATAAGCGCAGACCGTGTTCAAGCCCATCGCCCTGGCCATCTGCAAACGGTGCCGCCAGTATTCCATCGGCACGCGCGCGGCGTGGATTTCGCCGCAACGGATCTGCAGGCGCCGGCCGTCGAGCAGGAAATCATTCGTGCCGATGGCGAAGGTGTGAGTTGATTGCGGTGATTTTTTCCCGGTGGCGCAGGAAATAAGACTGGCGACGCAGAGCAAAGCCAGCAGCAACGCGGCGGATTTTGTTTTCATCAGCATGATACAATTTAATTTTGTTCCAGCATCTGCACCGGTCCGGGCAGTCCCGATTCCGTCAGCGTGCGGACGCTGGTGCGCGCGAGCCGCTGATCGGGCGGCAATGCGGCGTCGCCGATGATACGGTTCAGCCAGAAGTTGACTACTTCAATTTCCAATTGGTTGGCACCAGGTTTCACCACGTCCGTGATGTCAACGCAAAACCTCGGGAAAGAGCCAGTCCCGCCGCCAATGTTGAGAGTTTATTCTCGCCCCGTCCGTTTAATTCCATTGACTGGCAGGCTTGGAACTTTTAGTTATCCAAATAAATTATGAACAGACCAGCGTCTTTGATCGTGTCCGGCATCTTTTGTCTCGCGCTGCTGGCCGGTTGCGGCAAGCCGGCTGGCGGTTCCGCCCCGGCTTCCACTGTTGCTCCCGATGTCGCCAACGCGTCCGCCAGCCAGCCGGACGGGCCGAAGGCGGGTGAAAAAATCTGCTTTGCCTGCAACGGGTCGGGGGCGATCAAATGCCTCGCGCCCGGTTGCGTGGACGGCAAGGTGGATTGCCCGGGGCCATGCCTGAAGCTGGATCGCGGGGTGTGGATTCACATGGATGTGGCGGGCCATCCGCCTACCGACTTATGGCAGAAGTTTAATCAGGGCAACGGTTCTTACACGGCCTATAACCAGGGTCATGTCGGCCATGTCATCGCCATGCAAAACGGCAAGGCAATGGATACCGGCCCCTGCAAAATCTGCGGCGGCACGGGCAAGGTGGTTTGCAGTGTCTGCAAGGGAACCGGCCTGGAGGCCTGCCTGATCTGTGGCGGCAAGAAATATATCCCCGATTCATGGACGCCCGCCAACAACCCGTGGTTGAACGGCCAGCCGGATTTGATCCGGCTTACGGACGGACGGATTTTGCTTGGCAAGGTTATCAGCACCGTTGGCACGGATCTGACCATCAAGACGCGGGACGGAAAGTGGATGCATGTCAACGCGTCGGACGTGGTGCCGAAGCCGGCAACAGGTTCCACTAACACAGTCGCGCCCTGATTGAGCGGCTGTTCTTTTAAAACCGGCCAGCCGGTTCGGCAGCCGTTGCGAATTGTTCAGTCGCGCCGGATAACGTGAAATTTTTCACAAACTTTCTTGCGGGCGCGGCGCGGATGATTAACCATTCGCCCGCGCCCGCCGGAAGCCCCGGCGGGTGATTTTGAGATATCAGTGATTTTCCCGAAGTGGACCAACCAGATACCGTTCCTGATACCCATCGGCCTCGCGCTGGTGGGCGGCGCGGTGGCTGCCGGCGTGACGGTTTATTGCACGCCTAAAAATACCCGCGTCGGCTATCAGCCCGTGCAGCCGGTGCCGTTTTCCCATGCAGTTCACGCGGGGCAGCTAGGGGTGGATTGCCGCTATTGTCACAGCACGGTGGAGAAATCATGGTTCTCCAGCATCCCGGCGGCGTCCACCTGCATGAACTGCCACAGCCTGATTTTGAAGGATGACCCGCGCCTTGCGCTCGTTCGCGAGAGCTTCACGAACAACACGCCGATTCCGTGGGTGCAGGTTCACATCGTGCCGGACTACGTCTATTTCAATCACTCCGTGCATGTGGCGCGCGGGTTCAGTTGTGTGGAATGTCACGGGCGCGTTGACCAGATGGATGAAGTGCACCACGCCAAATCCTTGAGCATGAGTTTTTGTCTGGACTGCCACCGCAACCCGGCGGCGTTTATTCGTCCGCCGGGCAAAGTCACCGACCTGGGCTGGCAATGGAGCACGAACGCCGCTGAAGCTGCGAAGTTGCAGGAAGTGAACGGCAAAAATTTTGTCCATGATTGGCGCGTGGAATCGCTCCAAAGCTGCTCCGCCTGTCACCGATAATGAATTTACGATTTACGATTTACGATTTACGATTGGCGCTTGCAAACCAGCGTCGCCGTGAGCCAATTCGAGTCCCGCAGGGACAAATGACAATAGCCCGCAGTTTCAACTGCGGGATAAATGGAGAAAACGGTAAAGCCCCGCAGGGGCGGCAGAAATTTTCGGTCGTCCCTTCGGGACTCGATTTTCTCCGGTTTGTTATCCCGCCGTTAAAACGGCGGGCTATTTTCGGTCGTCACTTTGTGACTTCAAGATGAATTCAAATTTAACAAATTCAACGCCCGCGACAACTGGCCGCCGTTACTGGCGCAGTCTGGACGAACTGGCCGACACGCCGGAGTTCAAGCAGTGGATGGAGCGTGAATTTCCGCAGGGCGCCAGCGAGCTGACCGACCCCGTTTCGCGCCGGCATTTCGTGAAGATCATGTCCGCGTCCATGATGCTCGCGGGTCTGGGCGTGCTGGGTTCCGGATGCCGCCGCCCGGAAGAAAAACTGGAGCCGTTCGGCCAGCAGCCCGCCAATTATATCTACGGCAAGCCGGAATTTTACGCGACGGCCATGCCGACGCGCACCGGCGCGGTTCCGCTCGTGGCCAAATCCTACGAAGGCCGGCCGGTCAAGGTGGAGGGCAACGCGCTGTTCCCCGGCAGCAACGGCAGCACGGACCGTTACGCGCAGGCTTCGATTCTCGACCTTTACGACGTTGATCGCGCCAAGCAGTTCAAGCACGACGGCATAGTTGTTTCGCGCGACGAAGCGTTGAGCTTCCTGAACGACCTGTCGAAGAAGTTTTCCGCGAATCAAGGCGAAGGGCTGGCGTTCCTCGCCGAAAGCAGCACGTCGCCCTCGCGCGCGCGGCTGCAAAAAATCATCGCGGATAAATTCCCGAAGGCGCAGTGGTTCACTTACGACGCGATTGATTCCGGCATCCATCAACGCGCGGCGACGCAGGCGTTTGGTCGGCCGGTCAAACCTATTTTCCATTTCGACAAGGCGAAGGTCATCCTGTCGCTCGACTGCGATTTCCTCGGCAGCGAAGACGACGGGCACAATCACATCGCTCGCTTTGCCAAAGGTCGCAAAGTGGAAAACGGCGGCATGAGCCGTCTTTACGCGGTAGAATCGCTCTTTACCCTGACCGGCGTTAACGCGGATCATCGGTTGCGTGTGCAGGCGAGCCTAGTCCAACAAATTGCCGGAGTCATCGCTTCTTCACAGTTCTCGATTTCAGGCACCGGCGGAAAATTCGACGGTGGTTTTTCAAAATGGGTGGCCGAGTGCGCGAAAGATTTGGCGGCGGCAGGTAAAGACGCTTTGGTTGTTGCCGGCCAGCGCCAGCCGGTTGAAGTCCATTTGCTCGCGCACGCAATCAATTCTGCGCTGGGTGCGATTGGCAATACCGTCACTTTGATTCCGGCAACGGAAACGAAAGACGGCAGCTACGGCCAGTTGGCAAAATATCTCGACGCCAAGGCGGTTGACACGCTGGTGGTTCTCGGCGGCAATCCCGTCTTTAACATTCCGGCACAGATGGGGTGGGGTGAATTGCAGCGCAAGGCCAGGACTGTCGTCCGGCTAGGTTATTACGAAGACGAGACGGCTGAAAAAGCAGACTGGAATTTCCCGGCCACGCATTATCTCGAATCCTGGGGCGACGCCACAACGAGCACGGGAACCTTGGTGCCGGTTCAGCCGCTCATCCAGCCATTGTTTGGCGGCCTGACGGAACTGGAATTCCTCGCTCGAATCGCCGGTGAGTCGCAGACCAGTGCTTACGAAATCACGCGCGCAACTTTTGGCGGCTCCGACGAGATTTGGAAGAAGTTTTTGTTCAATGGATTTGCCGGCGCATCGCCTGCGGTTTCCGGCGGGCTTGGTTTCAAGAATTCATTCAACGGTTTTGTTTCAAGCAGCGGCCCGACGGCAAGCAACCTCGAAGTCGTCTTCTACCGCGATGCCAAGATGGACGACGGGCGCTACGCGAACAACGGCTGGATGCAAGAATTGCCCGATCCCATCACGAAGCTGACGTGGGACAACGCCGTGCTCGTCAGCCGCAAAACCGCGCGCGAACTCGGCGTGCAGAACGGCGACCTTGTCGAAATCACCTTGAACGGACGCAGCGCCACCGGTCCGATCTGGACGCAGCCGGGCATGGCGGATTATTCGCTCGGCCTCGCACTGGGTTACGGTCGCGAGAAGGCGGGGCGTGTCGGCACGGGCGTCGGCTTCAACGCGTATAAAATTTTCAGCGGAAAATACATCGAGACCGGTGCGGCGATTAAAAAAACCGGAGGCACGCATGTTCTGGCTACGACGCAAAGTCATTGGTCCATGGAAGGCCGTCCGGCGGTGCGCGAGGCGAACCTCGGCGAATACGAGAAGCACAAGGATTTTGCCGAGAAGATGTCGGGCGAAGAGCCGCCAGTGGTGGCCTCGCTGTATCCGAACCCGCTCGACGAGGCGAAGAAGACCGCGCTCCATCAGTGGGGCATGGCGATTGATCTGACCTCGTGCGTCGGCTGCGGCACCTGTGTGCTGGCGTGCCAGAGCGAGAACAACATCCCGATCGTCGGCAAAGACCAGGTGTTGCGCGGCCGCGAAATGCACTGGATGAACATCCACCGTTATTACACGAGCGATCCGAAGAAGAAAAATAACCCGGCTTTCTTTGATCCCAAGGCCGACGAAAACCAGTCGGATGCCGACCAGCAATTTGCGAAGTGGATTGACGACGTGCAGGCGGTGAACCAGCCGATGCTCTGCCAGCATTGCGAAGCCGCGCCGTGTGAAAACGTCTGCCCGGTCAACGCCACCGTCCACGATCAGGAAGGTTTGAACGTGATGGCGTATAACCGTTGCATCGGCACGCGCTATTGCTCGAACAACTGTCCGTATAAGGTTCGCCGGTTTAATTATCTCGATTACAACAAGCGTCCGCTCTCGCAGCTCAAGGGGCCGGATTATTCCACGCCGTTGCTGCACAAGACCGATGGCCAGTGGGACATGCTGCGCTGGTGGAAAAACCCCGACAGCGGGATGCGTGACAAGGAAGAGTGGGACTTGATCAAGATGGCCAAGAATCCCGACGTCACGGTGCGCATGCGCGGCGTGATGGAGAAATGCACCTATTGCACGCAGCGCATCGAGCAGGCGAAAATCGCGCAGAAGGTCAAGGCGGGCGCGTCGGACGACGTGCGCCTGACGGAGGCTGCCGGTAACATTCCGAAGACTGCGTGCCAGCAGGCGTGTCCGGCGCAGGCGATTGTCTTTGGCGATGTCAGCGATCCGAACAGCACGGTTTCCAAGCTGAAGGAACTCGAACGCAATTATTCCGTGCTCGGCAATCTGCTAACAAAGCCGCGCACGACGTATCTCGCGCGCATCCGCAATCCGAATCCGCTGATGCCGGACTACCGCGAATGGCCTTACAGCTTTGAAGAATTTGAGCAGCACAACGGCAATCCGTTTGAAACCGAACACACGCATGAAGCTGCCGCGAAAGGGAGCAGCTAATGGCTGAATCCACTGTCATTCTGGAAGAGTTGAACAGGCTCGCGCCGCCGGCGGAACTGCGCCGCGCGCCCGTCGTCGAAAACAATCGCGGCCTCGGCGCGTTGACAGACAAGCTCTCGGAATTTGCCGAGGGGAAAATCCCGCGCTGGTGGTGGATTCTGTTCATCCCGTCCGCGTTTTGCGCAATGGTGGTGCTGCCGATGGCGTTGATTTACCAGGTCTCCACGGGCGTCGGCGTCTGGGGTAACAACCAGCCGGTGGCATGGGGCCTGGACATCGTGAGCTTCATCTGGTGGGTCGGCGTGGCGCACGCCGGCACGTTGATCTCCGCGCTCTTATTTTTGACACGGCAGCACTGGCGCACGACGATTGGCCGCGCGGCGGAAGCGATGACGGTTTTCTCCGTGATGATGGCGGGGCTTTATCCGGCCATCCACGTCGGTCGCGCCTGGTTCGACTGGTTCATGTTCCCGATCCCGAATTCCAACGGCCTCTGGCCGCAATTCCGTTCGCCGCTGATGTGGGACGTGTTCGCGGTGAACACCTACCTGATGGTTTCGACGCTGTTCTGGTTGATGGGAATGATTCCCGACTTCGCGGTGATGCGCGACCGGGCGGTGACGCGTCCGCGCAAATTTATTTTCAGCCTGCTGGCGATGGGCTGGACCGGCTCGGCGCGGCAATGGCATCATTACGAAAAGGCCTATGTCGTTCTCTGCGGCCTTTGCACGTTGCTCGTGTTCACCGTGAGTTCCATCGTCGGTCTGGATTTCTGCACCTCGATGCTCGCGGGCTGGCATGCGACAATCTTCCCGCTTTACTTCGTGATCGGCGCGGTGTTCTGCGGCTTTGGCATGATGCTCGTGCTGCTGGTTCCGTTGCGCAAATGGTGCGGCCTGGAAAATATCATCACGATGTCGCACATGGACAAGGTTGCAAAACTGACGCTCGTGAGCGGCCTTATCATCGCCTATATTTACGCCATCGAATTTTTCATCGCGTGGTATAGCGGCGATCCTTACGAGCGCTGGGTCTTCGGCCACCGGCTGTTCGGCCACACCTACTGGTTTCTCGGATGGACGCTGATCGCCGTCAACGTGTGCGTCACGCAACTGCTCTGGTTCAAAAAAATCCGCGCGAACCTCACGGCGCTGTTCATCATCGGTGTGCTCATCAACATCGGCATGTGGACGGAACGCTTCGTCATCGTGGTCGGCTCGCTGTATCAGGATTTTCTGCCCGCGAACTGGGGCAAATACATTCCCACGCGCTGGGACGTTGCGCTTTACATCGGCTCGCTCGGCGCATTTTTCATGATGTATCTGCTGTTCGTGAAATTCCTGCCGCTGGTCGCCATCGCGGAAGTAAAGGGCGCAACACCGCAGGGCAATCCGCATCATCCGCTCGGCGGCGCGAAAGGAAAGCCATGAGCGAAAAAACTTACGGCATCCTTGCTGAATTTGATTCGCCGGCGGCCATTTTACGCGCAGCGGAAAAAGTCCGTGACGCCGGCTATTCGCGCTGGGACGTGTTCACGCCGTTCCCGATTCACGGCATGGACAAGGTGATGGGCCTGAAAAATTCGCTTGTTGGCTGGGTGGCGCTGTTCATGGGTGGCGGCGCGTTCTTGTCAGTCGTCGGCTTGATCTGGTTCAGCAACGCGTTTGATTATCCGCTCATCGTCGGCGGCAAGCCGATGTTCAGCGTGCCGATGACCTTCGTGCCATCCTACATCATGATGATTCTGGGCGCTGCGGTGGGCGCGCTGATTGGAATGCTGGCCTTCAACGAACTGCCGCGCTTCCATCATCCGCTGTTCACTAGCGAACGCTTCGCGCTGGTCTCGCGCGATAAATTCTGTCTGCTGGTTGGCTCGACCGATCCGAAATTTTCCGAAACCGAAACCCGCAAGCTGCTTGAATCCATCGGCGGCGCGCATATCGAGATCATCGAGGACTGATGCGCCATCTCCTCTATTCCATTTTGCTGATCGTCGCGATTGCAGCGGCGGCGTTCACCATTGTTGGAATTCCCGGCCACCTGTCGCGCAAGCCGCCGCTGGAGGTTTTTCCCGACATGGACCGGCAGGCGAAACTGCGCCCGGCCCAGCCCTTTGACTTTTTTACGAATGGCTTGAGTTCGCAATTGCCGCCCGCCGGAACCGTCGTCCGTAGTTCGCCGGTCAAGACGTTAAACGGCGAGGTTTATTCCTATCAGGATGTTCCGTTCAACACCGGACGCGTCACGGGCACGACAAATTTTGTGGCGCTCAATCCGCTGCCAGTCGGCAGCGCACTCCTCCAGCGCGGGCGCGGGCAGTTCGATATTTATTGCGCGCCGTGTCATGGCGGCCTTGGTGATGGCAACGGCATCACGAAAAAACTCGGTGTCATGCCCGCCGTGATCAGCCTGCACGACAAGCGCATCATTGAAATGACCGATGGCGAAATTTTTAACACCATCACCCACGGAAAAGGATTGATGGGCGCGTATGGCCCGACGGTGACGGCGCAGGATCGCTGGGCGATCATCGCCTACACGCGCGCACTGGAATTGAGCCGGCTCGGTTCACCGGATGAACTGTCGGCGGAACAACGTGCCGCCCTGAAAAAATGACATGAGTTCGCATAACGAAAAAACTCATCTGCCACCGCCGCTGGACTTGTCCCTGTGGTCCAGGCTGCCGGCTGTCTTGATGACGCTTGGCGGGGCGCTGTGCCTTGCCGGTGCCGCCATTGGTCTCGCCGGCAAAGGAATTGAGCTCCAGTTATTCGGCCTTTCGTGGCTGCTGGCATTCATGTTTTATTTGAGCATTGCGCTGGGCGCTTTGTTCCTAGTGATGGTGCATCATCTGACCGATGCCAGCTGGTCAGTGGGCATCCGCCGCTTCTGCGAGCACATCGCGTCGCTGCTGTTTCCGTGGCTGGCGATATTGTTCATCCCCATCCTGCTGCTCGCGCCAAAAATTTATAACTGGCTGACGCTGCCGGCCACGGACGGACTCATCCGCGCCCGCTGGCCGGTGTTCACTTGCGCCGGTTTTGTGGTCGTGTCGGCGCTGTTCTTCGGTGTGTGGTGGCTGCTAACGTCGCGCCTGCGCTACTGGTCGCTGCGGCAGGACGTGACGGGCGACGCGCTTTGCACCCACAAGATGCGTTTCCATTCGGGCTGGGGCATCGTGGCGTTCGCGCTCACGCTCACCGGCGCTTCGGTGTTCTGGATGCAATCCGTTCAATACCAGTCCTTCTCCGCGATGTATGGCGTTTACTTTTTCTCGAACTGCGCGTGGGTCGCGCTCGCGACGGTGTATGTCATCGCGGCCCTGCTGCAGCGGCAGCGCATCCTGGCGGGCGTGCTGCAGGAAAATTATTTCTACTTTATCGGCGTGCTGTTCTTCGCGTTCACCGTGTTTTCCGCCTACACGGAGTTCGCGCAATACTTCGTGGTCTGGAACGCGAACATGCCTGAAGAAACCTTCTGGTATATTCTCCGTGAAAACCATTCGTGGTGGCGGTTGAGCATGATCCTGATCTTCGGCAAATTTTTCCTGCCGTTCTTTGTGATGCTGCCGGTGAAGGTAAAAACCAGCTTGAAAGTCATGATCCCCGTCTGCCTCTGGGCGTGGCTGATGCAGTTCGGCGATCTTGCGTTCAACATTTTGCCCGGGCTGCCGTGTCATCATTTTATGCGCCAATCGCTGTGGATGTCGCTGGGCTGCCTGATGTTCATGGGCGGATTCCTCGGCTGGGTGTTTGCTGGCAAGTTTAAGAGTCATCCGCCGTATCCGCAAAAAGACCCGCGCCTGCTCGAAACGATGGGAATCCATCATCCCCCGGCCGTGGAAATCCCCGGCGAGGCGTCAACCCCCGGAGGCTATCCATGAATCCTGAAACCACCGGAAAACCTGTCTGGTATTTTGGCATCAATTTTGTCGTGGCGTGCCTGCTGTTTGTCGCGCTTGTCGTCGTGGTAAAATTTTCCGTGTCGGTTCCCGCGATTGATGCCGACCGCGCCGCCGTCCGGACAAAGGCGCTGGCCGAGATTCGCGCAGCAGAAGCGACCGCGCTCAACACGGCGGGTTGGGTGGACCAGGATCGTGGCATCGTGCGATTGCCGATTGCAACCGCGCTGCAACTTTCCGAAAGCGCCGCCAGGAATCCCGCCGCCGCCCGCGCCGACCTGATCGCTCGTGCTGAAAAAGCCGCCGCGCCGTTGCCAAAAACCGTGCCCAAACCCAGCGCCTTTGAATGACCGTGAACGAAAAACAAATTGACACCTCGTGCCGCGTGCCCTTGCTCGTGCTGTTCGGCGGCGCGGCGCTGTGGCTCGTCGTCGGCTCGGTGCTGGCGCTGGTCGCGTCGCTCACGTTCCACATGCCGGACAAATTCGGCGATTGTCCGTGGGGAACCTACGGCCATCTTCAGCCCGCCGCCGATGACGCGCTGCTTTACGGTTTTTGCATTCCCGCCGGACTTGGCGTTCTGCTTTGGATTTTCGCGCGCATCGGTCAGACGCCGTTGCGCGGGGCGATGGTTCCCGTGGTCGCCGCGCATCTCTGGCATCTTGGTGTGCTGGCCGGGCTGGTCGGGATTTTCGTCGGCGACAGCACGGGGTTTGCGTGGCTGGAATTTCCGCGCGGCGGTTCGGCGCTGCTATTCTTCGCGTATCTGCTGCTCGGCTTGTGGGCGTTGATGAATTTCTCCGGGCGCAATGAACGCGGCATGTTCCCGTCGCACTGGTTTCTGATCGCTGCGCTGTTTGTGTTCCCTTGGATTTATTCGACCGCGAACATCCTTCTCGTCGGCTGGCCGGTGCGCGGCGTGGTGCAGGCGATCATCGCCTGGTGGTTCGGCAACAATCTGGTCTTCCTCTGGACGAGCCTCGTCGGCATCGGCGCGGCATTTTATTTCCTGCCAAAATTCAGCGGGCGTCCGCTGCACAGTTATTACTACGCGCTGTTCGCGTTCTGGACGCTGTTGCTCTTTGGTTCCATGCGCGGTGTGCCGGTGGGCGCGCCTGTGCCTGCGTGGCTGCCGGCCTTGAGCGCGATGAACTCGTTGTTCCTGATCGTTCCCGTCATCGCCATCGCGATCATCGGCTGGAAAACTGTCCGGGGCGGGGCAGGGCGCGAGTGCAAGGGCGGTTCGTTCTGCATGATCAAATTTAGCTTCGTCGCGTTCATCCTGTCGGCGCTGCTGCTGGTCACGTCGGCGTGCCCACATTTCAGCCGCCTGACGCAGTTCACCTGGTTCGGCGCGGCGCAGACGCAACTGCAACTTTATGGCTTTTTTGCCATCACCATGTTCGGCGCGATTTATCACATCCTGCCGCGCGCGGTCGGGATTGAATTCGCCTTCCCGAAACTCATCCGCGTCCAGCATTGGTTCGCCATGGCCGGCATTATTTTATTCGTTGTCTCGCTGGTCATTGGTGGTGTGGTGCAAGGACTTAAATTGCAGGATCCCAACGTCGCGTTTGCCGATTCAACCAAGGCGATGCTGCCGTTCCTGCGCGCCAGCACGATGGGGTTGCTGTTCATGCTGGTGGCCAACCTGCTTTTCACCCTGAACGTTATTGCGCTGATCTTTGCCTGGAAATGGTCGGTGGCCAAAACTGTTTTCGCCTTTTTGATTTCGCCTTTGGCAAAGACGGAGGTGAAAGCATGAAAAATGGCTTCGTCATTTTTCTCGCGGCGTTCGCCGTGCTGGCGAGTTCCTGGGGCGCGTTCGTCCTCGCGCCGCAATTGCAGCTCGGCGGCGCGAAGCAGGTGACCGTGCTTAATTCAACGGACGTTTACCCGGCCAGCCGTCCCGGCGAGGCGGCTCAAGGTTTGCAAATCTATCGCGCGAACGGCTGTGCGGCTTGCCACACCGAGCAGGTGCAGCAGGACGGCGTGGCTTGCGATGTCGTGCTTTCGTCGGCGGGCAAAAATCCGTCGGTTGTGTCCAATCTGATTTCAACCCTGAAATTAGAGGGCATCACAGAAGAGGCGGCGCAAGCGGCTGCCGACCAGATCACCGCCGCCGGTGGCAAGGTCGAAACGCATATTCTCGCGACCGGCCCGGACATCGCGCGCGGCTGGGGTTTGCGCCATAGTGTTGCGGAAGATTTTCTTTACGACTATCCGGTGCAGCTCGGCGGCCTGCGCATCGGGCCGGATTTGGCCGATGTGGGCCGGCGTCTGCCCGACGCCAACTGGCAGTTGCTCCATCTTTACGCGCCGAAAAGCGTCGTGAAAGGTTCGTTGATGCCGCCGTTCCGTTACCTGTTTGAAACTAAAAAAATTGGCAGCACGCCTTCGCCGGACGCCTTGAATCTGCCGAAAGAATTCGCGCCCGCCGCCGGTTATGAAGTCGTGCCGAAGCCGGAAGCAAAGCATCTCGCGGCTTATCTGTTGAGCCTGCACGCCGATGTGCCGCTGTATGACGCGCCCTTCACGCAGCTTTCGGCTTCAACCAACGCTCCCGCCAACAAACCATGAGCGACGAAACCAAAACTTGCTCCACTGATTCCGGCACCGAACCCACGGCGGCGCGATTGCATCTGCCGATGTGGATTCTGGTGGCCCTGCTGACGCTGCTGTATCTGGGCGGGATTTATTTCGACCATCACAGCGGCTGGTTCGACAAGCAGGTGTATTCTCCGTATTCGAATGCCGCCATGCTGGAATCGTATCAGCCGAAATCCGGCGCGGCGGCGGCGCTGGCGGCGGGCAGAAAATCTTACGAAGCTGTCTGCGGCACCTGCCACGGCAACGACGGCCTCGGCAAGCCCGGTCAGGCTCCGCAATTGGCAGGTTCAGAATGGGTCAATACCAAGGGTCACAACCGTCTCGCGCATATTCCGCTGGCGGGTGTCAGCGGCCCGATGCAGGTCGCCGGCAAAGACTGGAACATGTCCATGGCGGCGATGGGCGCGGCGTTGTCCGACGCCGATCTGGCCAATGTGCTGACTTACATCCGCGGTTCGTGGGGCAACAAGGCCGGTGAAGTCACCGCAGACGACATCAAGGGCATCCGCTCCGGCATGGGCGGGCGGCCGCAAATGATGACGCACGACATGCTGATGGCCATGCCGGAATAATTATTTCTCGCAAGTTTCAAGCTGCTCAATCGCCCAGCGCGCGTGTTCGGCGATCAACGGTTCCTGGTCGTGCGTGGCTTTTTCCAAGGCGGGCAGGACGGTGGCATCGCCGATATTTCCAAGCGCCACACAAACGTTCCGCAAAAGTCCGCGCCGTTTTGTCCGCAACATTGGCGAACCGGCGAAGCGCGATTTGAAGCCGGCGTCGTCCAGTTGCAGCAGTTCAATCAAATCCGGCGAATTAAATTCTTCTTTCGCGTGGGATTTCATCATTTGCCCTTCCCGGGCGAAGCGGTTCCACGGACACGCGGCCAGGCAATCATCGCAACCAAAGATGCGGTTGCCGATGGCCGGACGCAGTTCGACGGGGATCGCGCCTTTGAGTTCGATGGTCAGGTAGGAAATGCACCGGCGCGCATCGAGCTGGAACGGCGCGGTGATGGCGTTGGTCGGGCAAGCCGTGATGCAGCGCGTGCAGGAGCCGCAATGGTTTTTCTCCGGCGCGTCAGGCTCCAGTTCCAGCGTGGTGATTATTTCAGAAAGAAAAATCCAGTTGCCTAAACGCCGGCTGATGAGATTCGTGTGCTTGCCGACAAAGCCCAGCCCGGCGCGTTGTGCCAGATCGCGTTCTAAAATCGGTCCCGTGTCCACATACCATAACGACCGCGTTTCCGCGCCGCCGAGCCGGCTCACAAATTCAGCCAGCGATTTCAGCCGTTCGCCGAGAACGTCATGATAATCATCAAACCGCGCGTAACGGGCGATGATTCCAGATTTCGGATTGCAGATTTCGGATTGCGGATTTTCAATCTGGTAGCTGGCTGCAAGCGCAATCACACTTCTCGCGCCGGGTAAAATTTTTTGCGGGTCAATCCGTTTCGCTGCGGTGCGTTCGAGCCAGGCCATTTCGCCGTGGCGGTTTTGCGCGAGCCAGTTTTGATATTGATCCGCGCTCGTGGGCGCGGCGGCGGCGGTGAAGCGGCAGTCGTCGAAGCCCAGTTCAAACGCCCGTTGTCGGATGGCGGCTTTCATCAGCGACCCGATGCCTCAAGGCGGAATTGATGGATGACCTGCTGCGCGACCTCGCGGACGGAGCGCACGTCCGTGTTCAGCAGCACGTCGGCCTGCTTATAAAATGGTCCGCGCGCGGCAAGCAGTTCGCGGATCTTTGCCTGCGGATTTTCATCGTGCAGCAGCGGGCGGTGGCTCTGATGGCGCACGCGTTCCCAGATTTTTTCCGGCGACGACCAGAGGCAGACGACCAGCGCGTGCGTCTTGAGGCTGGCGAGGTTTTCAGGGTTCACAGGCAGCCCGCCGCCGGTGGAGATGACCGTGTTCGTGCGGCTGGCAAGTTCCTCGACAACTTTTTGCTCAAGCGCACGAAAAGCCGGTTCGCCGTCCTTGGTGAAAATATCCGTGATGCTGCGGCCCGTGCTGGCCTGGATCATTTCGTCCGTATCGAGATAATCGTAGTGCAACTGCTCGGCGACGAGCCGTCCGACGGATGTCTTGCCCGTGCCCATGAAACCGATGAGCGCGATGTTGACGAGATGACGGCGGCTGTGCACAGCCAAGTGATTAGCGGAATTTTACTGAAAACGCACGTTTCAAATTTGTCCCGCCGCTCGACACGGGGGGTGATTTGTAGTTAAATTGGCTTTGTGAATCTGCCGCCGCTTATCCTGGCTTCCAGCTCGCCGCGCCGCGCGGAGCTGTTGCGGCAGTTGCAGGTGGAATTCCGCGTCGTTCCCAGCGATGCGACTGAAACGGCGCATGAACATCTTTCGCCGCTGGAAATCTGCCAGCTCAACGCGCATCGCAAGGCGCGTGCGGTCGCTAAAAAAATTCCAGACACCATCGTGCTGGGCGCCGACACGCTGGTGTTTCTGGACAATGAAATCCTCGGCAAGCCGCGCGACCTCGCCGAGGCGCAGCAGATGCTCATGCGGCTCCAAGGCCGGACGCATCAGGTCGTCACCGGCGTGAGCCTGATCCATCTGCGCGCGCATCGCGAGCGCATTTTTGCCGTCAGCACCGCCGTCTTGTTTCTTCCGCTAGATGCCGGACAGATCCGCGATTATCTGTCCAAAATCAATCCGCTCGACAAGGCCGGTGCTTACGCGATCCAGGAACACGGCGAATGGCTGATCTCGGAAATCTCCGGCTCCTACAGCAACGTCGTCGGCCTGCCGATGGAACGGCTGCGGGAGGAATTGGCCGCTTGGGAGCGGCCGTTGTAGGCTTTAACTTCAGTTTTGATGCTGGCAGCTCTTGAAAAAGGCAAATTGCTCTGGAAAGCGCCGTCGTCGTGGCCACGACCTGGCCGTGAACTAATTGCATTCATAAGCCTGAAAAACTTGATGCGCGGATTTTTCTGCTGTAAGTTTTTGTAAATTACAGAGGCAATTTGACCTGAAACAAAGCAGCCCCATGACAACGAGTTTCAAATCCGCCATTTTCACGGCGTATCATTCATTCGGCGGAGCGGTTTGTGCGGGGGCGGTCATGCTGATTGCCGCCGGCGCCCAGGCGCAGAATCTTTTTGTGGCGGTTGACGGAGACACGGGGCCATTCGCCCATTCCATCATTGAAATCACCCCGGGTGGAACACAGAGCATTTTTGCCTCCGGGCTGGCAAATTCTTATGGGATGGCTGTCAACAGCGCGGGCAATCTTTTTTATGCGGAAAACAGCGGCAACATCTATAAATTCACGCCGGGCGGAATGCAAAGCACCTTTGTCTCCGGGGTCGCTGGATCACTGGCTTTTGACAGCGCGGACAATCTCTATGCTGCGGACGGCGGCAACATCTACAAATTCGCACCGGACGGAACGCAAAGCACTTTTGCCTCCGGGGTGTCCGGTTCACTTGTCTTTGACAGCGCGGACAATCTGTTTGTGTTGAGCGGTGGCAGCATTTATAAATACACGCCGGGCGGAGTGCAAAGCACCCCTGTCTCCGGTATTGGATATTCTGCTTTTGGACTGGCCGTTAACAGTGCGGGCAGTTTGTTTGTGTCAGAGCAAGCGAGCGGCGGCAATATTTATGAATACACGCCGGGCGGAGTGCAAAGCACCTTTGTCTCCGGGCTGGCTGGCCCAGCTGGACTGGCCTTTGACAGCGCGGGCAATCTGTGGGTGGCGGATAATCTTGGAATAAGAATTAATGAATACTCGCCGGACGGAACGCTAATCACCCATTATGATCCCCCCGGCGTCCTTTACCCTTCATATCTCGCCTTCCAGCCTGTGCCTGAACCCTCGGCTTTGGGGCTGCTTGCCATTGCTGGCACCGTAGTCCTCGTCAGCCGCCGTCGCAAACGTCACCTGGCTTGACTCCCTGCCACAGCAACACGGCTCTTTACCAGCCGTTTTCCAAGCCGTCCAGATTGAATCTGGTGTTTTGGAGAGAACAATTTAGACTCCGCGTCCATGCTTGAACCCCTGACCAATTCGCAGATCCGTAAATTCAAGGCTGCCGCACAGCAACTGGAACCCATGCTCAAAGTCGGCAAGGCCGGATTAAGCGAGGGCTTCATCCGTTCCGTGGACGCGGCGCTGGCGCAACACGAACTGGTGAAGATCAAGTTCTCGGAATTCAAGGAGCAGAAGAAGGAACTCGCGCCCCAACTGGCGGAAAAAACCGCGAGCCATCTCGTCATCCGCGTCGGCAACGTGATGGTGCTGCATCGTCCCAAGCCCGTGTCCGCTGAACCGGCAGCCGTCAAAGAAACCCAATCAGTGCAATAATTCCCGCCACAGCAGCGCGCTCATGCGCTGGCCGTTTTCAAAACAGTCGAGGTCGAACTTCTCGTTGGGCGAATGCGCGTTGTCTTCCGGCAGGCCGAGGCCGAGCAGCAACGTGTCCGCACCGAGAACTTTCTTGAAGTCGTTCACAATCGGAATCGAGCCGCCTTCGCGCATCAGCACAGGCTCGCGGCCAAATGCCTGGCGCAGTGCGCGCAACGCCGCTTGTGCATGAGCGCTCGTGGGCGAAACCAGATACGCCTCCGCGCCGTGGCCTGCCTCGATTTCCAGCCGAACGGACGGCGGACAGATTTTTTTAAGATGATTGCAAACCGCCTTGCGGATGCGCGCCGGATTTTGATCCGGCACGAGGCGGCAGGTGATTTTCGTGCGCGCCCACGCGGGCACGATGGTCTTGCTGCCCTGGCCTTGATAGCCGCTTGTCAGGCCGTTGATCTCAAAGGTGGGGCGCGCGCTGCGCTGTTCAGTGGGCGTGAAACCGCGTTCGCCGAAAAGTCTTTTCACGCCGAGCAGTTTCTGGAGTTCGGCGTCGTTGGTGGGCAGGCGGGCAAATTCCTTTCGTTCGTAGGTGGTCAGCGGCGCGACATCATCGTAGAAACCGGGAATGGCGATGCGTCCGTTCTTGTCGCGGAGCTTGCCGAGCAACTGGCTCAAGGCCATCGCGGGATTGTCAACCGCGCCGCCGAAAATCCCGGAGTGCAGATCGCGCGACGGCCCGCGCAAGGTGATCTCAAACGCAATGATGCCGCGCAACGCATAAGTCAGCGCCGGGTGATCGGCATCAGGTATTCCCGTGTCGGAAACGACGACGGCGTCGCATTTCAATTCATTGCGATGGGACTTGAGAAACTTCGCGAGGTTCGCGCTGCCGACTTCCTCCTCGCCTTCGATGACGAACGTGAGATCGCAGGGCAGGGGCGTGCCGGTCTGGAGATAGGCTTCGACGGCGGCCAGGTGCGCAAAGAACTGGCCTTTGTTGTCCGTGCTGCCGCGTGCGAAAAGCGAACGGCCTTCAATGCGCGGTTCAAACGGCGGCGTATGCCACAAGTCGAGCGGCTCCGGCGGTTGCACGTCGTAATGGCCATAAACCATGTAGTGCGGCTTGCGGGTTTTTTTCTCTCGCGGTGTTTTTGCCAGCACAATTGGATGGCCGGCGGTCGGGCAGATTTTTGCCTCCAGCCCGATCTGGCGGCAATGTTTCACCAGCCATTCCGCACAGTTGCGGAGATCCTTTTTATGCTGCGGTTGCGCGGAGACGCTGGGGAAACGGAGGAGTTCGCACAGCTCGGCCACGAAGCGGGGCTGGTTGTGTTTTAGATAATCAAGGACAACTTGCATGGCGCATAGTTAATCGGTGAATGACGCGCTTGCCAAAACAAAACGCGCGAAGAAACAAAAATCGAATGGGAAACATTTTTTAATTCATCGGCGTTTTGTAGACATCGCGCCGGTTTCCGACGGTGATTAAGATCAGCTCGTTCTTTTCCACGCTGAACTGGTAAATGACCCGGAAATCCCCGGCCCGCATCCGAAACGCATCCACGCCTTGCATCCGGTGATGCGAAAAACCGCGCAGGTTGCATCCAAGCTCGTCAATTTTACGCTGGATTTGCGATTGAATTCCCGTCGGCAGGCTGAAAAAACGCCGGTCGAACTGGGGTGAACAAATCTGCGTCGCCGCGCCGCCCGGTGGATTCATGGGCGGTGGATGCGATAACGGCCTTCGGCGATGTCCTTCGTGCCGGCTTCAATCTCCGCTTTGAATTCGTCCTTTAATTCCATCCGGTCTTCGAGCAGGTTTTCCAGCCAGTCGCGCAACGCTTCCTGTTCGGCGACGGAGAGCCGCTTCACCTGATCCTCGACTTGTTCGAGCTTTGACATGATGGAATTAAACCCGAAACCTGCCTGTTTGCAACTCCGGTGTTCGGCGAACGGTGCGCTTGCCAAAACAAAACGTGCGGTGGGAAAGTTTTTTCCGCGCGAAGATGTCCGCCGGACGGATGGGGAAATGAATGTTTGAGTTTTACGCCCGCCCTCATCCTGGCCTCCCCACCCCGGGAGAAGGAATGGCAATCCCACGTTTTTGGTTTTGCGGATGAAGGTCCGGCAAATCCAGCCGCAGATTTTTCGGAAGCGCGGGGAACGTGAAAGCCCTCTCCGTGGGAGAGAATTCTCCGAACCAAGCCTCGCGCCTTGAACCTCTGAACCGTAGCAGCCGACGTGAGTCGGCTCTAACTTCCTCCCGAATGAAATGGAGCGGACTCACGTCCGCTGCTACCAGGTTCACGGAGAGAGTTGGGTGAGGGAGGGAGTTTCGGAAATTGAATGACGACGTGAGAAGACTCTGACTAAAACCCCGGATTTGAAATGAGTCTCGTCACCTCGTCTCCTGCAAACATGACTCACTGCACGCCGACGCGGTAATAATACGGCCCGGCATTGGTGGCGGTGGTGTCTGTGTAGCTGGTCGAGACGGCTTGCCCGACGATGTTACTTTGGATGGAAGTGAAGGCCAGGAGATTGGTGCTGCTCTGCAAATAATACGTCACGCCGCTCACGCTTTGCCACGTTACCGTGATGCCGGAAACGCTGTTGGAAGGGGACGACAGTGCCAGCACGGAAGCCGCGTTAGTGGGAACCGTGGACGCCTTCCATTCCTGCCAGTTGTTCAGGCCGTCGCCATCGGAATCCAGATAATCCGCCGAGCCGTTATTGGGGAAGCCGTATTGCAAGAGCCAAGAATTGGGAAGCATGGCGGCAGGTGATTGTTCATACGCCCCAATGTCCACGGCATATCCAACCAGCCGCGGGTTGCCATCTAAATCATTGGTGCCCCTTACATTTCCGTTGTTTCCGGCGTTAATGCACGGCGAGCCGGTTTGAAGGTGGAAATCGCCGCCAGCCAAATTTGAAAAACTCGGGTCGTTGGTGACGGATCCGCCAGGGACTGTGCAGCAAAAAATAAGCGCTGCGGACGACCAATTGGAACCAGATACTGCCGAATTGAAATAGATGATGGAATTGTAAAGCGCGCATGAATACGCCCCACCACCACTGTAATTGATACTGTTTACTGAATTATTGACGATGGTGCAATTGTAATGGGCGCCTCCATAAACCCCCCCGCCATACGAAGCAGATGAATTGCTGGCGATCAAGCAGTTGAAGTTCCCACCATCGCGGCTGCCACCCCCGATAGAACGGGATGTGTTTCCAAGCAGGATGCAATTAAAATTTGTGCTTGAGTAGCTACCGCCGCCGCCGGCGGCAGTGTTCCCGCTGATGGTGCAATAATAATTGGTTCCATTAGCGGTTCCGCCGCCAGACGCCGAATAAACAGCGTTGTTGCCGATAACGAGGCAATTGGAAAGAATGCACTGATAGGCGCCCGCTCCGTAGCCGTAGCCGCCGGCGATGGTTGAGTTGCTACTGATGATGCAATTAAACAGCCTGGAGCGATAGGCTCCGGCACCGGAGATGCCGGTATTTTCCATAATGACGGAATTGAAGACCGTGCCGCCGTAAATGCCGCCGCCGGCTTTATTAAAGCCGGCGGAATTGCCCTGAACCAGACAGTTGGTCACCACGCCGGCTGGTTCACACCAAATGCCGCCGCCACCGGCGGCGGCAAAGCCGTTGGATACGGTGAAACCGCTCAAGACCGCATTGCTGCCAACAAAGACGCCGCGCTGGCCACCGCCCACAATCGCGGTTGCCTCAGATCCGTTGACACTGCGCAAGGTCACGGCCTTGATCAGGCCGGCACGGGTGTTTGCCTCCGCCACATAGGTGCCGCCCGAGCCATAAATGCCGTTGGTGACCAGGATCAGGTTGCCGTCAATCGCCACCTCGGTGGCGTCATGGATATTGGTGGCGGCACTGCTCCAGTCCAGATACGGTGACTGCGGTGTTGTGCTGGTCCTGCTCACATAAAGCACGGCACCCGCAATGTTCGGGCGCAGCTTCAAAGTGGCATTTGTGCTCGTGGCTGTGCTCCACTCGTTTGACACCGCGACGCTGTATGTTCCTCCATGGTTCACTTGAGCATTGGTCAGGCTCAGTGTTCCCGTGGCGCTTCCATTGATATAACTGTCGTCGGCCAGCGGCGTCCCGTTGAAATACCATTGGTAGGTAAACGGTGTCTGTCCGATGGCGGACACGGTGAACGTCGTGTTGCTGCCCAATTGAATCATGCGGCCGGCCGGCTGGCCGGTGATCTGCACCCCGTAGATGGTCAGGGACGCGGTGGCGCTGGTTACCGATCCGGCAAAATTGGTGACCACCACGTTGTAGCTGTTGGTGCCAGGAGTTGTCATGTTTGAAAGGGTCAGCGAGTTTGACCTGGCACCACTAACTTGCCCGCCATCCGCAAGGTTGGCCCCGTTGACACGCCATTGATAGGCCAGGGGTTCGCCGCCGCCGGCAACAACATTGAACGTCGCATTGGAGCCGACAATGGTTGTTTGACTGGCCGGATTCTGGATGATGGAAGGCGGAACGACCACCGTGAGATCAGCCACAGAACTGTTCGTGACCCCCACCAGATTGGAAGAGACGAGAAAATAATTGCCTGAATCATTTGTCTGAAGACCGGCAATGGTCAGGGACGTGGAGGTTGAGCCGGTGTAAATTGAAATCCGTCCGCCGGCGGTGAGCGGGGAACCGTTGCCATACCACTGAAAGTTGATCGGCTGAGCGCCCGTAACCACGGCGCTAAAGGTAACTGAACCATCCAACGCCCTTGTCTGGCTCTGGGGCTGCTGCGTGTAAGCGGGCGGAGTGAGAACCGTCAGTGTGCCGGTGGCGCTTATCAAAGAACCGTAAGCATTGGTGACGACAACCCGGTAAAGATTCCCAGATGCTGATCCTTGGACATTTGAAATGGCAAGCGTGCTGTTTGTCTCACCCAAAATCACCCAGCAACAGGTCGTGGGATATCCTTTGACTTGCCATTGGTAACTGATGGATCCGGCTCCAACCGCCGCGACACTGAAGGTGGCGTTGCTGCCGGCGAAAACTGTTTGCGACACCGGTTGAGTAACAATCATGGGGCTTTCGCCCAATGCCACCTGTCCGGTCACACTGCCGTAATTGTTGGTGACGACAAACTGGTAATTGCCCGATTGCCCCGGTTGGACTGAATTCAACATCAGCCATGCGTTGGTTTCACCCGGCAAAAGGTCGCCATTGAAATACCATTGAAAACGCAGCGGCAACGAGCCGGCCAGATAGGGACGAAACAAAGCTGACTGCCCCGTGGGAACCACGCTGTTTGAATTCTGCCACCAAATCGTCGGGGGAATTTTTACGGAAGGATTCTCTACCATCGTCATGGTGCTGAAATACCCTGCGGCAATTGCGACCACGGTTTCCAGATTGGTGGGGACGGATGTCTCGCCGTAGGCATCTCCACCCCAACCGACCACTGAGCCATCGGCTTTGATTGCCAGACAGTGAGCCAGACCAGATGCGATTGCTGTGACATTGCTCAATCCCGGCGGGATATTCAATTGGCCAAAGGTATTGTCTCCCCACGCAACTACTGTCCGGTCGCTCTTTAAGGCCAAGCTGGCCTTTCCGTATGTGGAAACAGCCACGACATTTGACAGGCCGTGGGGAACATTTGTCTGGCCAGCGTCATTTTTCCCCCAACTGATAACGGTGCCATTGTTCAGCAGCGCCAAGTTATGTCGGCCTCCGGCGGCAATCGCCACAACATTGCTCAACCCGCCTGGAACGCCTCCCTGACCGTCTGAATTCAGCCCCCAAGCAAGCGCCTTGCCGTCATTCTTGAGGACAAGGTTATGGTATTCGCCTGTGGCAACCGCCACGCCGCTGTTCGACATAGCTGGTAAGTTTGTCTGGCCAAAGTAATTATTCCCCCAAACTGCCACGGATCCGTCGCTCTTCAGAGCCAATGCCTGTCCCAATCCGGCGGCGACGGACACTACATTGCTCAAAGCCAGCGGCACATTCGTCGCACCATCATTGCTGGTTCCCCACGCCGTTACCAGACCATCAGCAGTCAGCCCCAGATTATAGTAATACCCCCCGGTCAGCGCGGTCGCATTGGTGAGATTTGAGGGCGCATTGGTCAGGTCAGGCATGCCCCGAGACCAAAATGGAACCACCTGCAAAATGGCTTCTTCGGAAATGACGGATCCATACGCATTGTTCAGTAAAAGTTGATAACCACCTGCGTCCTTCATCTGAACATTGGAAATGGTCAACGTAGAATTCGTCGTGCCGTTCAGTCTTCCGTCATCCAATAAATTGGTTCCATTCTTCCGCCAATGATAAGTCAAGGGTTCCGTTCCCGTGGCTGCGACGGAGAGAAAGATGGTTTGATTGATCTGTGAAACTTGGCTGGTCGGCTGGCCGGTGATGGCGGCGGGAAACAGCACCGTCAGCGTGGCATTGGAACTGGTTGCGGTGCCGTGGCTGTTGCTGACCACCACCTGATAATTTCCCGCGTCACCGGCCACGAGGTTGCTGATGACCAGCGTCGCGTTCGTTGCGCCGCCAAGGTGCGCGCTGTTTATCAGATTGGTTCCGTTGAGAGACCATTGATAGAGCAAGGTGGCCTGTCCGCTGGCAACCACGGAAAAGGTTGCGTTCGTTCCTGCCAGCAGGCTCTGGCTTGTCGGCTGGGTGGTGATGCTGGGGGTGGCGGCGGCGAAAGCTGCCTGTGGCGAGAGAAGGCTGGCGGCAAGCAGGATGAAAATCGAAAACCAAAACACAAGTTTGCCCTCCCAATTTTTCATAAGGTTGGCAAGAATGTTCGTTGATAAACAGTTTATTGCAAGGGCTTTTTTGCGCTTTCATATGGGGGCATCCTGGTTTCATGCAGTGTAGTGGCACCCGCTGGCGACAAGCTTTCCAGGCTTGGGTTGCAATCAGGTGAGATGCGCCATTCACAAATAAGGCGAGAACAAGCGCGCAATGGCGTCGCGCAGTTTTCCGGGCACCGTCCGCGCGTCCACTTCGGCCAAGGTTACTTCGCGGGCATCGCGAATTTTCCGCTCGATGACCAGTTCCATTTCATCGGCGAAATCGCGGCCGTAACATTCGACGTTCAACTCGAAATTCAGCCGTAAGCTTCTGGCGTCCCAGTTGGCCGAGCCGAGGAAAACCCAGTGGCCGTCCACGATCATCAGCTTGGAATGGTCGAAGGGCGGTGGTGTGAGCCAGACGTGGCAGCCGCGTTCCAGCACCTGCCACCACAGCGAGCGCGACGCCCAATGCACGAACGGCAGGTTGTTTTTCGCGGGCAGGATGATGTCCACGCGCACGCCGCGCAGGGCGGCGAGGTTCAGCGCGGTGACGAGCGCGGTGTCCGGCAAAAAATACGGCGTGAGAATCTGCACGGAGGTCTGCGCCTCGGCCAGCGCGGCAAGCAGCGTCCACCGCAGCTTGTCGTAGTCCGCATCCGGCCCGTCGGTGATGATGCGGGCGATGACGTTGCCGGTTTCTTTTAATTCAGGAAACCAGAGGTCGCCGTCGAGAATTTCGCCGGTGGTGAACGCCCAGTCGTTGGCGAAGGCTTCCTGCAAGCGCGTGACCACCGGGCCTTCGACACGGAAATGCAGATCTTGCACGGCGTTTTTCGTGGGGGATAAATCATGCTCTGACACCGGCGCAGGCTCCCTCGCCCCGCCCAAACAGGGAGAGGGGGTTTTAACTTCAGAATTATCGGCCTCCTCACCCCGGCCCTCTCCTCCTTTTGGGGAGGAGAGGGAGGAAATATGCGTGCCAAGGATATTCCCGTGGCGGATGTTCATGCCGCCGGTGAAAGCCATCTGGCCATCCACGACAAGAACCTTGCGGTGGTTGCGGAGATTGATGGTCGCCACGCGCCACGGCGCGAACAAGGAGGACGGCAGAAACCTTGCGAACGGAATTTTTTCGCGCTTCAAGATGCGCGTGATGGGCGGCCATGAATAGCGCGTGCCGGCGGCATCAATCAACACGCGCACTTCAACGCCGCGCTGGACGGCGCGGCTTATAGCGTCGGCGAACTGATGGCCGGACGGATCGTTGTCGAAGATGTAAGTGCAGAGGCTGATGGATTTTTCAGCCGATTCAATCGCGGCCAGCATCGCGGGAAACGCCTCGTCGCCATTGACGAGCGGCTGGATTTTGTTGCCGGGCGTGAGCGGGCGTTCGACCACGCGGCCGACGACGCGGGCGAGCATCTTCAGATGTTCTGCGCCGTCGTGCTGCGGTTCGCCGAGGTCTTCGGGCACCGGGCGGCTGATGGTCTGATGCACGCCGAGCGAAAGGGCGCGGCGTCGGATGCGGTTGACGCCGAGCGCAAGGTAAAGCACCGGCCCCAGCACAGGCATAAGCCAGATGACGCCGATCCAAAGGGTGGTGGCGCGGGAATCGCGTTTGTGGAGCAGGGCGTGACAGGAGGCGAGCGCCGAGGCGATAAAGTCAAAGCCGGCAACGAAATGCGGCCAGAACCTGGAAATGTCATCAAGCCAGTTCATCGGCGGTTACTTTCCACGGAAGCGCGGTTGCGCGCAAGATTTACCATGGGATTCCATCCGGACGCCTTGGCTGCAAAGTGGCGTATAAATTTACGCTGGAACGATGCGTTTCTTTTTGGCGACGACTGGCGCGAGAGGATTGTTCAGCCGGAAGTTGAAATTGAACTGATTCAGCCGCGTCAGTTTTTCCAGTCGAACGCTTTTTTCTTCAGCGCGTAAACATAACCGGCAAACAAGATCGCCATGAACGAAAGCATCGAACCCAGGATCAGGTTCCGCGTGGCGTGATCGGCGAGCATGTCGCGATAGACGACCGCCCACGGATACAGGAAAACCACTTCGATATCGAACAGGATGAACAGCATCGCCACGAGATGGAACTTGATCGAGAAGCGCGGGCTGTTTTCGCCGATGGGATTCGCGCCGCATTCGTAGGCCGTGTCTTTGGCCTTGGTGCGTTTGGCGCTTTGACCGAGAAAAACCGAGATCGTGAGCACGCCTGCCGCGAAGCCAACGGCCACGACGATCAACATGAGAACCGGGAGATACTGCATCAATTGCGACTGTTCCATGGGGCGTAATTTAGAGATGGCGTGGAGAAAATTCAATGATGAAAGGGGGCATCGAGAAATTTCACCATCCCCGCGCCAAATGGGCGATGCCGCGCGGGATCAGCTTTCGTTGTGTTCATGTGTGCTGGCATGGCTCACACAATCACACAACTCCTGCCCACCAAATCAAGGCAAGGCCAGCGGGTGCTTAACCTTTCGCCATATCCACAAAATTCTTCAGCAGTTGCAGGCCGACCTTCTGGCTTTTTTCCGGGTGAAACTGCGTGGCAAAAACATTGTCGCGCCAGACGGAGGAGGCGAAGTTGCCGCCGTAATCTGTGTGCGTTGCGACGATGTCTGCATCCACCGGCTGCGGATAAAAGCTGTGGACGAAATAAACGTAGCTGCCGCTCTCAATGCCGCGATAGAGCGGGCAACCGGCCTGCACGATTTCAAGCTGGTTCCAGCCGATCTGGGGAATTTTGAGTCCGGGCTTTTCCGTGAAGCGGACGACGCTGCCTTTGAAAACGCCAAGTCCGGCGGCGCAGGAATTAAATTCCTCGCTCTTTTCAAACAACGCCTGATAGCCGACGCAGATGCCGAGAAACGGTTTGCCGGTCTGGATGAATTCGCGCGCAGCTTCGAGCAGTTCCTGTTTGCGCAGCGCGTTGATGCAATCGTCGAACGCGCCGACGCCGGGCAGCACCATCGCCCGCGCATCGCCGATTTCGTCCGGTCGCTGCACGAGGCGCACGTCCGCGCCGACCTTGAGCAGCGATTTGTGAACGCTGCGCAGGTTGCCGGAGCCGTAGTCGAGTAATGCAATCACGGCGTCAGACTAAAGGGTTGCCGGCTGTCTGGCAACCGGGCATCGGCACAGTGGAGTTGAATAAATGGGTTGTTGTGTTAGAGTCACGGCTGGTTGTCCTTATGCGATTAGAGCAATTGGTTTCTGACCAAGTCAGAACTGTCAGCGTCACCTCCGGTCGGGCTTTTTGGCGGGCATCCGTGATGGCTTGGCTGGCCTGCGGTGCGGTATGTTTGGGTCAGCCTGCGGCACCGGGCGGACTGGTTGCCACCCCTGCATCCCCGCAGCAAATCATTCTCGCTTGGAACGACAATTCCTCGAACGAACTCGGGTTCCAAGTCGAGCAGTCGTCGGACGGGATTGCGTTCTCGGCAATCACCACCACTTCCGCCAATGTCATCGCCTTCGCCGCGACGAACCTGAATCCGGCAGTCAAATATTATTTCCGGGTGCGTGCTTTCAATGGCGCCGGGAATTCGGCCTATTCCAAAACCAACAGCGCCACGACGTTCACTCCGCTGGTTCAGTGGCAGCTTGCCAATTTCACACCGGTGCTGTTGACCAACGCGGCCGTAAGCGGCTTGGCGGCGGATCCGGACGCCGACGGAATGGTGAACCTTTTCGAGTATGCGTTGAACCACCAGCCGCTTTTGCCAGACAATGCCAACTTGTCCTCGGCCGGCACCGAAACGATCCTGACGAACAGTTATCTGACGTTGAACTACAGCCGCAATGCAACGGCCATTGACGTGCTGTTTGGCGCCAATGTTTCGAGCAATTTGACGGACTGGTTTTCCGGAACGAATGTCGTGACCGGGCCGATTTCCGTTTCAACCAACGCCGGCCTTGTGACGGAAAAGTTCCGCGCCAATGCGCCGCTGACTTCCGCATCGCAGCAATTCATGCAATTGACAGTTACCTACAACGGCGTGCCCAATTCGTGGGAGACCGGAACGTCCTTGCCGGTTCCGCTGGTGGAAATGACATCTGCCTGGCTTGGAGACAAGCTCTACGCCACCGGAATGTATGATGCCTTCAATCCTGCCACCACTTCGCCCATGCGTGTCTTCAACATTCTGTCCAACACCTGGACCATTCTGAATCCAGAACGGCCCTACACGGGAAACCATCACGCGGCAGAAGTGTTTGGCGGGCGGCTTTACATCATCGGCGGCTGTGACGCCAATTCAGACGGGAAGGTGCAGATTTACGATCCGGCCACCAATGGATGGTCGCTCGGTGCGCCAATGCCATACCCTGCGGGGTCGTGCGCTTCGGCCGTCATCAATGGCAAAATATACGTTGCGGGAGGCCTCGTGGGGGTGATTTCCGGCAGTAATAACGGCTACAACACCAACGCGGCAGCCGTGTATGATCCGGTCTTGAACTCCTGGGCCAGCCTTCCACCCCTGCCGGTCGGAATGAACCACACAGCCTCCGGCACAGATGGCAGTAAATTTTACGTCTTCGGTGGCCGCGCCATTGGCAATGCGCCGGACAATGGATACAACACGGTGCAGATCTACGATCCGGCGGGCAACACCTGGGCATCCAGCAGCGATCCGGGTTCCGCGTTGTCGCCGCTTCCACAAGCGCGCGGCGGCATGGGCAAGGCCGTCTATTATAACGGCGAGTTTTATATCATGGGCGGCGAGACGGTCAACGGCAGTGGTGCGACTCCGGATCACGTTTACAACCGCGTGGATATTTACAACGTGGCTTCCAACACCTGGCGGCTGGGCACGCCCATGCCCACGGGCCGGCACGGAATTTACCCTGCATTGCGTGGCAACCGTATCTATGTGGCTGGCGGCGGGCCGGCCGCCGGGGTGTATTATTCCACGTCGTTTGACATTTACATTCTGCCCTGATTGCACCGATTGCCGGATCACGTCGCAGCCAGCTTGCGCTCCGTCTTCAGCCGCAATTGTCCGCATGCCGCGTCAATGTCATGGCCTTTTTCGCGGCGGAGCGTGGCGGGAATCCGCTGTTTTTCCAGCGCGGCTAGAAAATCTTCGCAAACTTCTTCGTTCGGTGCTGCACGAGGCGCACGTCTGCACCGACCGTGAGCAGCGATTTGTGGACGCTGCGCAGGTTGCTGGAGCCGTAATCAAGCAAGGCAATCACGACACAGTTGAGAATGAAAAGCAAAAAACAAAACGCGGAGCCGGCAAATCTCGGAGTGCCAGCTCATGGTTGTTGCAGGCATATTGGCACGGGATAACGCCCGTGAGTTTCCACCATAGAAGGCCGTCACTCTTGAAACACACAGGCGGGACGCCTGTGCCACTACGGACTCTTGTCCGTGCGGCGGCTGGCGCGTTCGCGGGCCTTGCGCAGCGAATCAATGGCCGAATCGGCGCTCGGTTTGCCGGCTGCGGGTTTTCCTACCGCAGGAGTGGAGGCAGAAGGTGCAACGGGTTTCTGTGCGGTCGTTATCGGCGATGTTTTTGGGCGGGCGGACTTGTGCACGAGCCACGGGAAGATGGGCTTTCTGGCGACGGTCGGTTGCGAAACTTCTGACTCTTCACCGGCAGTCTGAGCGACGGCGGGTTTGCGTCGGAACATGCGCGAGAACCAGCCCGTGCGGCGTTCCAGGATTTCGAGCAGAAGTAAAATGGCCGCGGCGACCAACAGCCACGGCGCGAGTTCGACGTAGCGCGACTTCACCGGCAGTTCCTCCCAGATCTTGGAGGTTTCAACGCGTTCCTTGCCGCCGGTGGTGGTTGAAATTTGAGCGAGCGTTGCCGCGCCGCGTCCCGGCTGGTAGGGGGCAAATTCCGGCGAATATGGCAGGCACGCGGGCGGCAGTGTGACGGGTTGTTGTCCGGCGATCTCGACTGTGTTCAAAATGGTTTCGCGTCCGGCAATCGGAATGGCGGCTTCCAATAGGTCGGCATTTTTCCATTGGAGTGTTAAACTTTGTCTGGCTGGCGCGGCCCCAGGCAGACCGTGGAGCATTCGCAAGCGGGGCAGTGTGGCAAACGGATCGGTCTTGCGTTCGGGATCGAGGTGCAGTTGCACGAGGCAGATGCCGTCGCGCACTTCCTGCCTGAGCAGCATGTCGTCGGGCAACGGCTGGCGTTTGCCGGCCACCCAGCGGGCGAGCGTGGCGTAAAATTCTCCGGCCTGATTCCACGTCGCGAATTCGCCGCTGAATTTTCCATCCGCTTCGCCCAGGAAACACAGGACGCGCCCGTTGCCCGCGTTCCACGAGGCGACCGCCGGCGCGGTGTATTCGTCACTGGTCGCCGCCGCCAGATTCGCCTGCGGACGGATGTAGCACAGGTTGTAACCGCCGAGCTGCGGCGGGGCGGCGGCAGGCTGTGCGCCGAGCAATGAATAACCGGCGGTGAATTGAAACGCCGTGGGCTGATCCACAAACGTGCTGCGCGCGACGGTGAACGTGTCCTGGGCGAACAGGCGCGGGATTTCGTCCGGGTTGTCGCTGAAGTAGCAATCCCCGCCGCCGCGTTGCGCGATGTCCTTGAGCAGTTCGGCGTCGCTGTCGCGTTCCGTGCCGAGGCCGACGACGCTCACGGTGATGTCGGATTCGCGCATCTTTTCGATGAGCGTTTTGTAATCGCCAGGCTCCTCGGAATCCGCCGCGTCGGCGAACAGGATGATGTGTTTGGTTTGAGCCTTGGCGGTGGAGATCTGACGTGCGGCGGCAACGAGTGCTTCGTAGATGAAAATGCCGCCGCCCATGGAATCGATTCCCAGAATCTTGCTGCGCGACCCGGCGTTGTGTTCCACCGTGCCCATCGGCACGATTTCGTGCGGCGAACTGTCCACGGCGATGACGCCGATTTCATCCATCGGCGAAAGTAGATCAAGCACCTGCACCGTGCCGAGGTCGGCCAGATCCATCTTCATGCGCCCGCCGCCCGCCGGGGCGGCCATGCTGCCGGAACGGTCCAGTGCCACGGAGATGGCCAGCGACATTTTCCGATGTTCACGCCGCATTTCCATCGAGACCGGCATGATGCGTTCCAGTGGTGATTTGAAATATCCGCCCGGGCCGTAGGATTTCTGGCCGCCGGTCATTGCCAGCCCCGCGCCCGTCTCCTCGACCCAGGACGCCAGCGTTTCCATGCTGCTCGTGCCGATCTGGCCGGCCGGAACATTTTCCAGGATCACCGCGGCGTATTGTGACAACTCTTCCAATGTCCAATGGCATTGCACGGGTGTTTTACCGATGACGTCCATGCCGCCATTACGCAGCAATTTCACCAGCCCGGAATTTTCGCCCGCCGACGAAACCACCAACACCGGGCGCGAGCCTTCCACGGCGACGAGGGCGCGGGCCTGGTTGTTTTCCGGGATCGGATCGGCCTGCACCCCTTGGATGGTGATGGTGTATTCATTGACACCGGCTTTGGCGGCGCGGTCGCGGAACAGGAGCCGGTTCTGTCCGGCGGCGATCTGTTTTGTGCCCGAGGAAAGGATCACATCGCCTCGCCGGAGTTGATATTGGATTTCCTGTTCCACCGGTGACAGCATCCACGCGCTCAAGACAAATGCCTGGCCGGGCAACACCGATTCCGGCGTGAGAAACGATTGGATCGCTACATCACCGACCTGCGGCCGCGCGAACAGGCGGTAATCCACGGCCACACCGCGCCCGGCAGCGCGGGCGGCGGCGGCCGAGGGATCTTTGCCAGTCCATTTGCCATCGGACAAAATCAGGATGCGCCCGCCGCCGTCGGGCGGAATGAGCGCAAGCGCGGATTCTATCGCGTTGTTCAAGCTGGAATGATCCGCCCCGACCCGGGCGTTGAACCCGCCAAATTCGCCACGTTGCGGGGATTGTTCAATGACCGCTTCGCGTCCGAAAGCTACCACGCCCAACTGATCGCGGGCGCCCATGGATTTGTGAAGCAGACCGATGATCTCCTTTTCCGACGTGGCGGCCTTGTCCGGCATGGACTCGCTACGGTCGGCCACCACGATCACCGTGCCGGCGCGGTCAGGCAAGCGGAGGGCCAGTTGCGCCAGCGCGAGCACGATGACCGCAAACACTACCGCGCGAAGGAGCATCAGCCCGCGGTTCGGCAGCGGCCAGATGAACCACGCTGCTGCCAATGGAATGAGCATCAGCAGCCAGACAGGTTGGAAGAGGGTGAACATTTCAGCGGCCTCCTTTCCCTGCGGCCAGCAGATAGAGATGCAAAGCCAGCAAGCCGAGCGCGGCCAATCCGAAAATCCAGACCAGCGACGCTTCTTCCATCCGTCGTTCACTGTCGGTGCCCCAGGCGCCCCATTGACCGGTGACACTGACGGACAAATCCGATTCATCGGCGGCCAGCGGATTGACCGCGAAACTGTTGGTCGTCTGGCCCATACTGACCGAATAGATTCCAGGCAACGGCGTTTCAATGGAAATCTGGTCGGCGGTTTTTGGGAATGTATTCACCGTGCCATCCGGCAAGTTGATGGTGACAGGTTCGCCTGTGGTTTTTAAAATCACTTCCGAACCGAGCCGGGCATTGCTTTCCTTGAGCCCCGGGGATTCCACAGCCCGCCATTTCAAAAGATTCCAAAACAGAATCGGCCAATCCGGCGTGCTGGTCAGCGTGGACAGCTGCGGATTCAAATTCAAAGTAAGATGGCGGCGGCTGAACGCGTCATCGCGCAACGACAACAGGGGCGTGTTGCCGGCGAGGATCACCGGCACTTCTCCAGGCGTGTTGGTCATCATCGCGCCCGCCCAAATGACGCCTTCCAGCGCGATGCCCTCGGCCAGCGGATGCGAGCTGTCCACGATAAACGGCCCGGTGAACGCCGTGCTTTCAGCCGGCAAGAGACAGCGCAGGCTCCACGAATTGCTGCTGACCACGGCATCGGTCTCGTGGATGACGAGCTCGGGGTTTTCGGTAAGCGTGGCGCGCAAACCGGTGGCCTCTAATGTGCGATTGACCAGGTCGCTGAACGCTTCATTGGTCAGTGCGACCTGCACGCGGATGTGTTTGCGGATCGGGGGAAGGAGGCGCACTTCGTTGTCCTCCGCCAGCGCGTCCGGTTCCAACACGGCACTGATCGAGGGCGTGGCGGACGGGATATTGAAAACGAAGCGTTGCCGGTCCTGCGCACCCAGCGCGGCTAGCAACGATTGCGGCACGTTGGTGCCGGTCTGCACGAGGATTTTGGTCGTGTGCAGAGTGGCGGAGAGATTAGCGACCTCCAGCAGGCAGCGGTCCTGATCGCCGAACGCAGTGCGCGAGGCGTTGACGATGGCCACGTTTTCCACCGGCCAGCCGAAGGCATGCCATTCGAGACGGGGATTGGAGATTTTTTCATCGATGGGTCTTTGATCGGTCAGGATCAAAATGTTCGCCTGCTGTTTACCAAGTTCGGAGGCCAGCGTGATGGCGGAATCCAAAGCCGTATCGGGCGACCAGCAACGCCACTGACGCAACAGCTCTTTCACCTCTGCCCAGGTTTTTACCGGCGCCCCCAGCAGGCGTGGTTCGCTTCCGGCCAGAATCAGGCGGGTGGCCGGTGGCGGTTGGCGCTGGAACAGCTTTTCCAGAAAGATCTCCGCCCTGGCCCGGGTGGACTCGTCGGCATGCAGCGCACGCATGGAAAACGAGTTATCCAGGATGACGATGAGCGGGCGGACGGACTGCGGCAGTTTCCAGTGAGGCCCGGTGGCCGCAGTGACCAGCAATAGCAGGATGAGCAGTTCCAGAAAGAAGAGCAGGGGAAGTTGCAGACGATGGACTTTCGCGCCACCGGCCTTGGATTGAACATTGAATTTCCAGAGCAGCAGGCTGGACACGTCCCGTCGGCGATAGCGGTTGCGCAGTATGTAAATCGCCGCGAGCGCCGGCACGGTAGCCAGCGCAATCAAGGCAAGCGGATAGGCGAGGAAAGGAATCATGCCGGAACCAGGAGTTGAATTGCCTCCAGTTCGCCCAGGCTGCTTTCAAAATCCTCTGCGATGAGCGTGGTCATGTGCGCGCCGGATTGGCGGCAGGCGTCGGCCCAGGATTGTTGCAATGACGCGAGATTGTCGGCGTATTGCTTCGCGATGCTGGAATCAATGTAGATTTCACTCTCTTCGCCGGTCTCACTATCCACCACGCGCAGGTTCCCATGTTCGGGTGGGGTGGCGTCGTCGCGGCCGAGCAATTGGAGCACGAACAAGGCCGCCGCGCCATCACGCAACCGGCGCAAAATCTGCAACGGCTCGCCCGGCCAGAGCAAATCGCTGATGAGCACGCGCACGCCAAGGCGGCGGAGCTTGGGGGAAAGAATGTCAAAGGACTGGTCGAGCGTGCGTTTGCTGTCGAGTTCCAGCTTGTCCCAGGCGGAGGGGGTGAGCGTGTCGTTGGCGAGCCGTTGAAAACCTTCGCCGGAAAGCCAGACGGCCTGGGTGCATTGCGCATTGGCGGCGGCGGTGGCGAGCAAAGCGGAAAGTTTTGCGGTCGCACTTGCCTTGGCCGTGCCTTCGAGATTCATCGAACGCGAGCCGTCGAGAACCAAATCCAGATGCGGAATGACCTCCTCGCGATAAAGCTTAACCGTCAAACGGTCGGTGCGGGCGTAGATGCCCCAGTCAATAAAGCGCAGATCGTCGCCGGGCTGGTATTCGCGATAATCCTGGAAATCAATCGAACTGCCGCTGCGACGGCCGGCGCGGGAACCCATCAGACCGCCGGCGGCGACCTGCGGGATCTGGAGGGCGTAGCGGATGCCGATCTGTTCACCGTCGCCCAAGGCGTGTCGAAGTGCGGGGTTCATTGGTAAATATCATTCCAGCATCGGCGGCGGTGCAACGTCACGCTGAAGAGGGTGGAAATTCTTCACCTGCGCCAGAAACCATTTCGCGTTCAACAGCACCATAATCACCAGCCAGATTGTCGCAAAGATGAAATGCAGCAGCCGCTGGCCCGTGTCGAGGCGGGGAGTGACATTGAACATATTGCCCAGCTGCAGCCCCTCCACAGATTTCCATGAAAGTTGATTCAGAAAAAACAAAACAATGCTTGGGACGATGGCCCAGGCCCCGGCCAGCAGAACCGCCAGCAGTCCGGCGAGCTTGTGCGGACGCTTTGGCAGAAATTTTCGATGAATCAGCAAGGCGGTGAGCGCGTAGGCAAAAGCATAGATCGCCGTCGTGGTAAACCAGCTTTCATTTTCGTCACCGGTGGTTGCGCTGGTCGGGAACGCGAGCAGGAGTGTTTTGGTTGCGGAAAATGTCAGGGCCATAATCGCCGCCACCCAGATCAGGCCACCCGCTGCGCCGTTGAAAAAGAAAAAGGCCGCCACGCGTTTCAAACCCGACTGCGGAATCGTGCGGCGCACACGCAGGCTAAGCTGGTCGGCATTGCTGATGGCTACGAGCAGGGCGAGCATCATCACGATGAATGTCGGATAAGTCCACGCTGACATCAGACGCACGTCCCCAGTCTGAACGACCCAGCCAAAGCTGACTAACCCGGCCAGCAGCCAGATGATGGTGAGGTAGATCCGCACCGGCAGCGCGCGATTGGTCGATTGCGGTGAAATGAGCGCCACGGCCATGACAAAAAAAAGGCCGGTGGCTGCCACGCCGATGCCGACCACGGTTAGCGTGCCGATCCAGAAATCGCGCCCGGCCATCATCGCCCCGATGCCGGAGCGCATCATACGAAAAGACGTCGCCACCAGCGAGCTGATTAAGGCAATTGACTGGAAGACGCTGTAAAGAATGAACAAAAAGCGGAAAGGCCGGCTCACGGGCAGGCAGGCCAGAAAGATGGCGATCATGTTTGCCGCACAGACGACCAGGAACAGGAAACCAAGAATGAAAAACACCGTCGGCAGATCCACGCCGCGCAACAGATTGGTGAACGCCATGAACGGCATGCAGGCGCTGAAGAAAAGCAAAGCGATGTAAGCGCCGCATAGAAACTTTCCAAAAATAATCCGGGCCGGTGACAACGTGGTGACATACAGCAGGTCGGGGTTGTTGTCCTGCCGTTCGGAAGCCACCCGGACGCCGATATAAAGCGGGATGAAGAAAAAGCTCGCGCCGGCCAGAATCACTATAAAGGTGGAGAACATCGAGCCGCCTAGAGCCAGGTCAGGACTTGCGTTAAAACTTTGAGTGACGAGGAACCCGACCGAGGCGATGAACAGCACCACGAGGAACAACATCAACATGCCTGTGACGGTCCAGCTGCGGACGCCCTGCCGGAGTTCCTTGATCACGATGGGGTTGAATTCCCACTCGCGCCAGTTGGTAAAATGCCGCTTGATGCCGGCGATGCTCATTGCACGCCTCCTTTGGTGACGTTCATAAAGATGTCCTCCAGATTGACCTTGGTTTGGCGGAATTCGATGATCTTGAATTTTTTGGCGATCAATTCTCCCAGGATGTCGCACGCGGCGGCCTCATCGCCGGTCAACTCGAAATGAATCTCGTTTGCCACGTCACGCGCGTTCTCGACGAACGGCGTCTGCAACAGCTCCTTGAGCAGTTGTGGATTCTGGTGATTGTTGCCTTCAAGCAGCCGGATGGCCACCGTGCGGCGCGGCGTGCTTTTCTTGAGCACATCATCAATCGTGCCGGTCTCCAGGATTTTGCCGCGCTCGATGATGACCACGCCGTTGCAGATCTCCGTCAGCTCGGTGAGGATGTGCGAACTGATGAGGATGGCTTTCTTGCGCTCAGCCAGCAGCATGAGCAACTCGCGCAATTCGACGCGAGCACGTGGGTCCAGCCCCGCAGCCGGTTCATCGAGGATCAAAACATCGGGATCATACACCAGCGCGCGCCCCAGGCTGACGCGCTGTTTCATGCCTTTGGATAGCGCCTTGAGATGTTTCTCACGGATGCCGGTGACGTTGGTGAATTCCTCGATCGCCTCGACGGCTTGTGTGCGTTTCTTGCCGCGCAATCCATAAGCTCGCGCGTAGAAATCCAGATATTCATGGACGGTGATGTCCGCGTGGGCGGGCAGGGTGTCCGGCACATAACCGACGGTGCGACGGGCGAGTTCCGGTTCTTCGCAAACGGAAATGCCATTCAACAGGACATCACCTTCAGTCGGTTCCTCAATGGTGGAGATGATGCGCATGGTCGTGGTCTTGCCCGCGCCGTTAGGGCCGACGAAGCCAAAGATGTGGCCGGAGTCGAATGCGAAGGAAATGTTGTCCACGGCCACGGTCTTGCCGAATTCCTTCCTTAGATTTTTAACCTGGACTTTCATGGTGCGTCAGTGGTGGCAAGGATTCCAAAAACCACGCCGTCGGTGCGGGTGCGTTTGGGGTTGGCGGCGGAACCCAACGCATTTTCAATGAACGGATTGCCGTCCAGTTGGACGATGTAGGTGTCCGGTTCCAGATATTTACCAGCATTGACCTTTAGCGAATCAGGTCGAGCCGTAAAACCAATGTCCTGAAAAAGGCCGCGGGCACCTTTTCGTTCGGAAACGCCAGGCTGGTCAGATGGCATCAACCTAGCTTTTTGACCGGCGGCGATGTTATCCGCCTGATAAATCTTGCCACTAGCATCGGCAAGCCAGAGCGATTTCACCGGTGCGCCGAGGCCGTTCACCACGGAGAGTTGCCCATTCTCATGGATGACCTGCAGTCGTTCGCGCCGCGTTTCGGATTTTCGCAGATGGAAATGCGCCGGGACGCGGGCTGAAACCCAGCCGCGCCGGAAAAGCTGCGTCTGTGTCCAATCCACCTCACGCCGACTGCCAGAATTCTCATACCCCACATGAATCAGCGGGGTGGCTTCGGTTTCATAATCAAACCTTAGACCGCCGTTCGGTGTGAGCGGACAGTAGAATGCTGTGACGCCCACGGTGGCGGCCTGTTGATTGACCTGATCCAGCACCGTCAGGCCACCGATGCGTGTGTCTGGCGTGATGCCTTCCCGGAACAGGCTGTAGGCAAAAACAATCAACGTGGTGACGAACGAGATGGCTGGAATCGTCCAGAGCATCCAGGTGCGGCGGTTGCGGCGGTTGAGCAGGATGATGTTCACCGGACCAATGACAATGACAAACGTCAGCATGATGATCACGATGCCGCGCACGGGGATTTTCAGATTTTCCACCACAGAAAACACACCGTTTGCCGCGTCGCTACTGGCGGGCAATGACTGCCAGTAGCGTGCCGAGGTGGCAGCTGTGTCGCGCAAAATTTGCGTTGTTTTGGGATCGAGCACCGCAAGGTTGTCCTTCGTGATGACGAAGCAGCGGCCCAGCCCGACATCATATTCCACGCCATCCGGCAGGCTGGTTTGTGATGACGAACGCCAGTTGGCGGGTAGCGTGTCTTTGCCGAATATTACCATGCAGCCGCCGGCCTGCATGTATTTCCGGAGCGCAGAAATCACGGAAGGAGGCGAGGAACTGAAATCCATCGAGTTGAGCATGATGATCTCGAACGGCGTATAGGCCAGCCAGTCTTCGCTCCACTCGGACACCGGCGCTTCGGCACGCAGGCTTTCGGCGGAATTCAAACCTGAACCACGCGAAGATGAGGCGGCGCTGTTATCGCTGCTGGCGCGGGCGTCGGAGGCCCACGCGCTGCCGGAGGAACCTATGAGTTCGACAGCATCAATCCCGATGTTTGAAGGTGGAGCCTTGCCAAATTCAAGGCGCACCGACTTCACCGGTTCAACGGTGGTGGGAAAAGTAAATTCCGTCTCATCCCTTCTACGCGTAACCGCAGCCCCGCCGGACATGGAACAGCGGGCGGCATTGGTTCCCGAAACGCCGACCAAAATGACGGCTCCCAAGGATGGCAGCGGTTGCGTGTGATAGATCAAAACCCGTTCGGCCTTCATTGGTGGCGCATAATCCAGTTCGAGCCAGTTGGTGTCTCCGTAACGCCGGGTGTCGGGCATCCATGCCGTGGGGCTAAAACCCGTCCTTCCGCCGGAATCCGGTGCGTCCGTGGCCATCGCCGCCGAAAACTGCCCGCGTCCCGAATTCAACACGCGCGCGGCGGCATCATAGTCCAGATTGCGGCTGATGAACGCCACAGCCGGCAAACTGGCTCCGCTGTAAGCGCGGCTGGCATCCATGTGGTGGTTGGCGTTTGGCAGGCGGACTAAATCCGGTTCTCCGCCTTCACCGTCAACCCCCACACGCATCAAGCCATTCCCGTTGGCCGGAAGCGGCGGTTGCATGAGCGGCACGACGAGTCTTGCACCGGGTGCCAACGTGACCGTCCGTGACAACCGGTCAATGCTGTTGCCTGAATTCCAGGAATTGTTCGGATAGGCCAGCGTGACCGTATGGGTTTTGGCGGGCGAATGGTTCTGCAACGTCACGCGGGTTTCGCCGTAGCCATGATAAGTGTTGCCCGAATACAGGGACTGCGCCGAGACCGAGATGTCTCCGAAATCTTCCGCAACCACCAAAGCAGGAAACAGGGCGAATGTTGCAATGCTGATTCCAGACCGGAACAGGTTAAGGACAGATTTCATTTCAAGCATTCGCCAGTTCAACATCCTTGGGCAGGTTCAAGCCGGTCTCATCCAATTGGCCCAGCAACTCGCTCACTAGTTTTGAAGCTGTCATGCGATCGAAGCGCGCCTGATAATTCAAAATCAAGCGGTGGTTCAACACCGGCTGCGCCACAACCTTCACATCCTCGAAACCGACGCTTGGTCGTCCGGCCACGAGCGCGTGACCTCGGGCCGCCTCGGCGATGGCGATGGCGGCGCGCGGCGAGGCACCGTAGCTGACATATTTGTTTACCGGTTCCGTCGCTTCCGTGCTGCCGGGATGCGTGGCGGAAACCAGCCGGGCGATGTAACGCGAAACGGGATGGGGCAAATAAATTCTTCCCATCGTCTGGAACAATGTTTTCAACTGGTCACGCTCCATCTGCCACGTCGGCGCAGGCAGTTCGCCGCGACGGCGTTCGGAAATGATCGCGTCCAGCACATCAGCATCCACTTGTTCGAACATCAGCCGGAACAGAAAACGGTCCAATTGCGCTTCGGGCAGCGGATACGTTCCTTCAAGTTCGATCGGATTCTGGCTGGCCAGCACGAAGAATGGCTGGGGCAGGGAACGCGTGGTGCCGAGCAGTGTCACGCAATTTTCCTGCATCGTTTCGAGCATGGCTGACTGTGTCTTTGGCGAGGCGCGGTTGATCTCATCCGCGAGCAGGATGTTCGTGAACACCGGCCCGGGCTGGAAGGCAAGTTCACGCTTGCCGGAACCGGTTTCCTGCAAGATATGCGTGCCCAGCACATCGCCAGGCATAAGGTCGGGCGTGAACTGGATGCGCTTGAAATCCAGCTTGAGGATCTGGCCGACGGTGCGGACCAGCGCAGTTTTACCAAGACCCGGTAGGCCTTCAAATAGAATGTGCCCCCGGCTCAGAATACCGATGAGCACCAGGCGGTGAAGTTCCTTGCGACCGAGTAAAATGCGGTCGAGTTGCTCCAAAGTTTTGCGCACCAGCTCGGAGGCAGGTTGCAATTCTTCCGGCTTTAAGATCACTTGAGATTGAGACATGGAGGGTGTGATTAATTATTCGTCGCGCTTGAAAAAATTCTGCACCGCCTGTTTGTGTTCGGGTAAAATAATTTGCGAATGGGCGGAGCCGCCGCTGCCTTCGGTGCTGGCCAGCGCGCCGTGTTCGGCTTGAACCTCCTGGCCGCTCAACTCGGGCGCGGCTTTGCTGACGCCGACGAACTGTGCATCCGAAAGATGGGTGGATGCAGGCAGCGCTTCTTCTTTAAACTTCGCGCCATCCGCAGAAGATTCATCTTTCCATGTCATCATCGCATCACCTCTCCCGCGCGAAACACCGCCGCGGCAATAAGACATCATCAGGTCGGTGGCCTCGGCACCATTGGTGCAGCTGGAGAGAAAATCTGCCAGTGCACCAGGATTCTTGCATAGCCCGGCGCTCGTGCATTTGCCGAGCATGGTCGGATCAATCATTTTCAACGCCGCCAGCTTGCCGAGGGTTTTGCCCAGCGCGTCCTTGTTGAACTGCAGGGCGCTCATCAGCTTTTCCATCTGCTCCTTGTTCAAGCCGCTCAGGTCGGTCAACAATTCTGGCGGGATTTCACCGTTTAATAAACCTTCTTCGAGCTTCGCTGCTTTAATCATTCCGGCCAGTGTTTGCGCGGCTTGCGTGGCGGTATCCTGGCTCATGCCGGACTCCGCCGCCTCCTGCATGGCGTTGGCGAGAGTCTGTGCTTGGGTCAGTTCGGCGGTCTTGTTCAGTGCTTCTTCCGCGGCTTGTTTGGCGAGGTCAGCGTTAGCCTCCTTCATGTGATCCAGCGCTTCCCAAGTCTTGTTCGGGTCAAGCCCGGAGGAATCCTTTTTCATCGACGCCAGCTGTTGTTCCAGTTCATCGGCCTTCTTCACTTCCAAAATTTTTTCCTGCGCGAGTGTCTGCACTTCGGCCTGTAATTGTTCCACGATCTGGCCGATCTCCAGCGAATGATGATGGGTGAGATTGGTCAGCCGTTCGGGCAACAACAAGGCGGTCGCTACAAACAGCGCCGAGATACAGAGCAGGGTCATCATTCGTCCGCTATCCCAGCGGAGTCGGGGTGTGAGGGCTGGAGGCATTTGCGACTGCCAAACACTCATGTCAGCCGCTTCTTCAGCCATCATCACGCCACCACAAGCGGTCACTTGGTCGTAGCTGGCGCGGATTTTGGTGAAATCAGGTTTTTGCCGGCGGGCATGCAGGACGGCCAGGATGAAGAGCGGAGCAATCCCGAACAAACCCAGCCCCAGCCATTCGGTTTGTGTCACTCCGGCGATGCGCATAGCCAGGACGCCCACGCCCCATATGAAGAACCACAACGTCATCCATTGAACGGCGTTCCGCACAGCCAGTAATCGCACCAGCCGACGCTCGAAGCTTTGGAGCGCGTGAGAGTGACTTGCGTCCGCAGTGGTTTCTTGCCTTGAAGACTGGTCGCGCATGACTTTTCATAAACAGACAACTTACCCAGTCCGTTGTCACGAACAAAGTTGCGGGAAATGGAAAAATGCCGACAACCGGGAAATCGAGCGAACCGGTCATTCCGTCTTCGCAAATTCGCGCTCCGTCTTCAGCCGCAATTGTCCGCACGCGGCATCAATGTCATGGCCTTTTTCGCGGCGGAGCGTGGCGGGAATCCGCTGTTTTTCCAGCGCGGCTAGAAAATCTTCGCAAACTTCTTCGCCCGGACGTTCCCATTTCAGCCCTTCGACTTTGTTGTAGGGAATCAAATTTACTTTCGCGCGCAAATGGCGGGCGAGCGCGCCGAGCGGATGAGTTTGTTCAATCGCATCATTCACGCCTTTGATCAAAATATATTCAAACGTGATCATCCGGTCTTTTTGCGCCTGATAATATTCAAGCGCGGCGGTGAGTTCCTTGAGCGGGTATTTGCGGTTGACAGGCATGATGCGCTGGCGGACTTCATCGGTCGCACCATGGAGCGAAATGGCGAGGCGGAATTGCTCCGGTTCGTCCGCGAGCCGGCGGATCTGCGGCACGAGGCCGCTGGTGGAAATGGTGATTTTCCGCGCGCCGATGCCGCCGCCCCACGGCGCGTTCAGGATTCGCAACGCCTTGAGCAGATTCTCGTAGTTCGCCAGCGGTTCGCCCATGCCCATGATGACGAGGTTGTTGATCAAGCGCGGAGCTGCGAGCGCGGAGTGCGGAATAGAATCCTTTGGCGATTCTGCACTCCGCACTTCGCGTTCCGCACTGGTTTCATTCCATCGTTCGATGGCCAGAACCTGTTCCACGATTTCATTCGGCGCGAGGTTGCGTTTCCAGCCGTCGAGGCCGCTCGCGCAAAATTTGCAGCCGTAGGCGCAGCCGACCTGCGTGGAAACACAGAGCGTGTGGCGGTCGCTCGCCTCGCCGTAAAGCGCGGGGTTGGCCGGGATCAAGACGCTTTCGATGAATGCTCCATCGGCCAGCTTCCAGAGAAATTTTTGCGTGATGTCGCGCGAACCCTGCTTGCGGACGAGTTCGAGTGATTGGAGCGAATAACTTTCCGACAACTGCATGCGCAATTTTTTTGGCAGGTTCGTCATTGCGTCCCAGGTCGTGACGTGGCGGACGTAAAGCCATTCGAGCAATTGCGTGACGCGATAAACAGGCTGTTCCCAGGTTTTGAACTGGGCTTCGAGTTCTTCGCGGAGCAGGGATTTAATGTCAGTCAACACGCCAGCAGGTTATGCGGTGCGATCAACTAAACCAAGCGGGTTGTTGCTATTTGAGGCGGGTGGCGTGTTGCTGCAGCCAGAACACGTCGGGATTATTTGGACAAGCGTATTGGTCGGGAATCAGCCCGCTGTTGACCACATGTGGCATGGTGCGGTCATCCTGCCAGTGTTTTATTTCAGCATGACCGTCCACAAATGAAAATCCGCCGGCGCGATGATGATAGCTTCCGGGAAGGTCATAGAAGTTGTCCTGCGCAGGGTCATCCGGCCAGCCGCGCATGTCGGTGGCGAAGTTGCCCCAATCAATGCTGTCTTCACGCATGTCCAGCAGCAGGAAAATTTCTGACGGGCCGGGGTTGATAAATTCGCCCGTTTTAAGATACACGCGCCAGGGGTTGCCGCCGCGCGTTCCCGGAGGATATGCGGGCGGATTTACCCAGCCCCTGCCGCCGGACAATCCGCCGTCATAGCCAATAAATCCCCCGATCCAAAGGTTCATGGACATGCTGCGCACGCGGGGTTTTTGCTCGCCGTTTACAGTCACGAAGGAAAAATCCGCCGGGCATTTCCAAATGGCCGTGCTGTTGCCGCAATAGGGCCACAGCGGGCTGTTTTTGATGTCCTGGTTCACATCCCAATTCGACGGGTTATTGGGATTGAAATCCACCTGTCCGGTCACCCAGGCATATTTATTTTCTTTGGCGAGATCTGCGGAAGCATAAGGCCAATGGCTGGCGTAAGGCAGGAAATCGCTGCTGTCGTCCACATACATTTTCCAGGCGATTGCCAGTTGCCGGTGATTATTCATGCACTGGATGCCGTAGGCTTTGAACCTGGCTTTGCTCAATGCCGGCAGCAGCATCGCCGCCAGAATGGCAATGATGGCGATGACGACCAGCAATTCAATCAAAGTGAATGCGCTGGCGAAAATCCGCCGCTGACAGTGTAATGTCTGCTTATCACGCATGGAAGCTGGAGTAAAAGTATTCCCATCTAAAGCATTCGCAACCGGATTTTCTCCCGCAGATTATTAATACGTCAGCAATTCCAGCTCGCGGATTCCGGCGTCGGTCAATTGCCAGCGGCTGCCGCGCTTCACCACGAGTTTGCGGCAGGGGTTGGCGCGGTATTCTCTCTCATTCACCGAAAGCAGTTGAAATTTCCCGCCTCCTTTGATTTCCGATGCGGCGCGCGGCAGCAGGGCGAAAGGCAGGCCGTTGTAATTCAAAACCATTTCGTAACCGGCCACGCCTTCCTTTTCCGCCACTGGATTTTTCAGGACGAGCGCAGGGTAGCGTTTCAGATACGGAAAATTCGCCGCCCGCACCAGCACGCGGCACAGTTCGGTCTGGCCGCGCAAATAATCCAGCAGGCTGAATTTTTTGACCGGGTTATGTTCGCCGACCAGAATCTCGCGCGGGTCGAGGCCGAAGAGATTCTGGCCGTTCCATCCGCCGTGGTCATTACGCTCGCCGGGATTTTTCTTTTTGAACCAGTCCGCAAACTTTTCATTCACGAGAAGGTTCAGTTCAAAATGAACGTGCGCCCGGTCTTTGGCGATGGTCTCGGCGTTGGACGTGCGCCCCATCGTGCCGATGACTTCGCCCGCCCTGACCGGCGCGCCGATTTTCAAGTCGGAACTGATTTTGCTCAAATGGGCGTAGAGCGAATAAATCTCAATGCCTTCAATGACGTGCCGCACGACGATGTAATTTCCGTAATTCGACAGCCCTGATTTTTTGTTGAAATAAGCCACCGTGCCATCGGTGCTGGCCATGACGGGGTCGGTCGGTTCACCTCGCCGGTCGGTCTGCAAATGGCGGATGTCCAGGCCTTCGTGCATCCGCCAGCCGCCGTTGCGCACGCAGCCGAAGCTGCCGCTCGTCCACGGCTTGTCCGGCGCGGTGGGCGCAAAAAATTTAAGTTCGTCCCCGACTTGATAAAGCGAGTGGTTGGCGGTGGGAAACTGAAACGGTGTTTGCGCGAACATTTGTGCGCAGCAAAAAAAAACTGCGGCGGCGGATAAAATGGCGCGGCGACCGGCGGCCCCAGTCATTTGAAAATTCCCTTTTTCAATTTTTTGGCGACGTTGTTGAGGCCGGAGACAAAGCGGTCGGCCTGGGCGCGGGTGATGTCCGGCGTAAAAGCCAGTTGTCCGTTGGCGATGCGGTGCGTGATCAGCGGCGCAGCCAGCCAGCGTGCATCAGCGATTTTTTCACCCCACTGGCCGAAGATGACGAAGTGGAGTCCGGGATTGGCGGAGGAATATTGTTCCAGCATCAGCGAGGCGCTTTCATCAAACTGGATTTCAATGGCAAAGCCGCCGGGCGTCTCGATGACCCGCGCGGCGACGACGTTTGCTTCCGTCAGGATTGGGTCGTGCGCGATTGTCACGCTCACGGGATTGGATCGCAGCACGGACACATTCACGGTGGCGCCGACGGTGTGTGGGCTGGCCTGTAGATGGACGCGCAACACGCTGATTTCGTCCTTTTTCTTGTCCGTCTGGCAGCCGCTAACCAGGGCCGCTGCCATCGCCAGTGCGAAAAAGATGTTGAATCGTTGCGCGTAAACTTTCATAGTGCGTCCACAAAACCGCAACACGCGATCAAAGTAAAGACACTTATGGGCAAACAACTGAACAAAGCTGAACATAAAAAACGCCGCAAGGCTTACATCAAACGCAAAAAGGCCATCGTGAAAACGAAGAAAGCCGCCAAGACGAAGAAGTAAATTTTTTTTGTGATTCAACCAAGGCCGTCCGCAAGGGCGGCCTTTTTTATTTGTAGCAGCCGATGTGAATCGCCTCATTCCAAAAATCGGAGCGAACTGATGTTCGCTGCTCAATTTTATCTTTTTAGCAGCGCGAAAATGGAGCGCACATCCACCGGCGGCGTGTTCATGAGGAAATGGATGGCGATGATTTCAAGATTTGTCGTGAGCGCAACGATGGTCAGGGCAATGACGACCCAGTTTCCGGCATTAAAGACGAGCAGGGCGATGAGCGCGGCGAGCAGGCACAGGCCGTAAAATTTTGCCAGGTAAGAATGTGTTGCCGGATATTTTCCAAAGCGGGCGTAGCAGACGAGAATGCTGCCTGCCTCCGACAGCAGGATGAGCGCGATGAGCAGCCAGTTTTGCGTGATCACCGTTTTACAGAGCAGAAAGGCGGCGGCGAGGATGAACAGATAATAAATCACATCCGTCACGCTGTCGTAACGCCGCAGGGCAGGGGTGGCCACGCCAAAGCGCCGTGCGAGGATGCCGTCATAAATATCGGAAAGCGTGCCGGTGACCAGAATCGGCAGATAAACCCAGCGCGGAACATCCGTCAGCGCACAAGTCAAAGCGACCGGGCCAAGCAGCAGCCGCAAGGTTGTGAGCGCGAATGGAAGGTGGCGTTTCATATCAACGAATGAAATTTTGCGTCTGCCAGCATTTCATGTCGAGCCGGGTTTTTGTGAAATGCAATGTCCGGAACTTGTTCACCGCAGACCTCTCCGACCTGAAAAAAACGGTGAATAATTCGCGGGTGCGAAATGAGAATTGCGTGATTTGACAGGCAAATTTGAATTGTTCACACGTTCTCCTTACGCGCGCTTTGGTGAATAAGCTGTGCATATCAATTCGTTGTCGGAAGCGGAAAACAGGTTATGCTGTTCACAGTTCATTGAAAGAACCGAGACGGACGGCAGCGAGTAAAATTGCAGCCGGAAATCTCAAAGATAATCCCAGGCGACTGGGGAAAGGTCGGGTCAGGCTGGTTGACCCGGCTCCTCTGGAACCAGATCGAAAGATCCGGCGGAGGCAGTATTCACCAGTTCCTCTGGCACGTTCGCGCGTGCCAGTAACGCGAAAGATGGAACTAGGCGGCGAGGGGCGATTAGAAACCGTTCCAGACCGAGTCAAGTAGTCCGGGCAGGTTTCGAGCCTGGATGAATCGCAGTTACCCCGGAGGGTAAACGGTTGCTACTGTGCATCAGCACGGACGGACGACTCTGGCGGGTTCAAAAATAAAAAGTTGAGACCGCCAAGCGAAAGACGCCGAAAAGCGGGACAAAAAGAGCGTTCGAACCGGGAAGGACACGCAGGCTGGGCAGGCCGCGTGAAAACCTTCCGAGCGTCGGCGATGTTAAAAACGACACCGCCGGGCTGTGATTGAAAAGCAACCTGAGAGTGAAGAGGCGAGACCCGTGGCACGGGGCGAACGCGCTGTCAAAAACAGCGGCAGACCCGGTGCTAATGGTGGAGACGCGAAAGAAAATCATAGGCGTGTCTCAACCTGGTTCGCAGGCCGGTGGCGCAACCACCAGTTGAAGCGAGCTGAAAAGCCTCACTCGAAATCCAGACGCCGCAAGGCGCTGGACGGCCCTGCTACGAGGCCGGAAACTCCGCTTGCCGTGGAGAATGGCGTCGGGAAGCTGACAGCCCCTGAAAAGGGCGCGCCGAATGTCAGTCCGGGAAAGAGAGCATGGCGAACTCCCATCCCCCATTTGTCCCTGTCTGACCGAAAGGTCGGGCAGGGACTTATTGTTTTAGGGACGGGGAAACATTCAACGCCGAACATTCAACGCTCAATATCGAATTGAAACAAGCCGTAGAATCCACCTTCATTGGACGTTCGAAGTTGAATGTTGAATGTTCGATGTTTCTTTTGCAGATAAAAATGACTTGCCCGCCCGCCACATTCTGCCCAACTTTACGCAGGCTCACGCAGACAACTTAACCGCAAAAAATTTATGGGACGCATTTACAACAACATCATCGAAACCGTCGGCCGCACGCCGCTCGTCAAACTGAACAAGGTCACCGCCGGCGCAGGCGCGACGATTCTCCTCAAGTGCGAATTTTTTAATCCGCTTGGCAGCGTCAAGGATCGTATCGGCATGGCGATGATTGAAGACGCCGAGAAGCGCGGCGTGTTGAAGAAAGACACCGTCATCATCGAGCCGACGAGCGGCAACACCGGCATCGCCCTCGCGTTCGTCGCGGCGGCCAAGGGTTATCAGTTGATTCTCACGATGCCAGAAACGATGTCGGTCGAACGCCGCACGTTGCTGGCGATGCTCGGCGCGAAGCTCGTGCTGACGCCCGGCGCGGAAGGCATGAAGGGCGCGATCGCGCGCGCGGAAACTCTGGCGAAGGAAACGCCGAACTCCTGGATTCCGCAGCAGTTCAACAATCCGGCGAATCCGGCCATCCACGCGAAGACCACCGCCGTGGAACTTTGGGACGACACGGATGGTAAGATTGACATTCTTGTCTCTGCCGTCGGCACGGGCGGGACGATCACCGGCTGCGTGGAAGTCATCAAGCCGAAGAAGCCGTCGTTCCAGGCCATCGCCGTTGAGCCGAAAGATTCGCCGGTCATTTCACAGACGCTTGCCGGTCAGCCGGTCAAGCCCGGCCCGCACAAGATTCAGGGCACGGGTGCGGGATTCGTTCCGCAGAACTTGCATTTGAAGGACAGCGCGGGCAATCCGCAGATCGTCGAGTGCGTGCAGGTTTCCAACGACGACGCGTTTGCGATGGCGCGGCGGCTGGCGAAGGAAGAAGGATTGCTGGTCGGCATTTCCACCGGCGCAAATGTCGTCGCCGCGATTGAAGTGGCCAACCGTCCGGAGAACAAGGGCAAGACGATTGTGACGATTGCCTGCTCGACGGGCGAACGTTACTTGAGCACGCCGCTCGCAGCTGAAGCGCGCGCGGCGGTGGGTGGATGAAGCAAATAAAAGTAAACTAGCTTTGTTTGTTTGACGCTTTGCTTTATTTGCCCGAAAAAATTGCGAAACAAGCCAAAAAATATGCCAAAACGAAACGACAGCGACGATTCTCAGGGAGATTCAAGTGACTTCGCTAATGAAAAAATTCTCAATAGACGAGATTGGCAACACGACCAAGATGCAATTCAAGGGTCAGACCGTTCTCATCCAGAACAAGAGAGGCCAATCAGTGACACAGTTGAACCACCGGAAGATTGAAAATGTCCAGTCATTCAGAACTAGGCTTACCAATTTTGTCCCCGATTCAAAAACAACGTAACAAATTGCTTTTCGGGGTTCAACGTTCTGTCCATTATCACGCCCGTCGCCGCCAGTTTTTCGACAGAATCGGTTTTGTCACAAGTTTTTTAACGGTTGTTAGTGGTGGCGCGACCGTCACTGTTAGCATTGGGGCCGAGCCAGAGCATAGAATTTATACAATCGTCTTTGGCTCTCTTGTCGCATTATTTGCCGCACTTGACCTAATCATTGGCTGTTCAAAAACCGCGCGCGATCACAATGATTTGTGCCGAAATTTTCTTGGTTTACAGCGAGAAATAGTTTTGGCCGGAAACGAAATAACAGACAAGCAGCTAAATGAATTTGTAGCCAAGCGACTTGAAATCGAAGAGGAAGAACCTCCAAAATTGCGCGTTTTAGACATTTTGTGTCACAACGAACTTATAAAAGCTTCCGGGAAAAACATAGGCCACATGGTTGAAGTCGGAAAATTTCAAAGAATCTTGGCCGATGTGTTGGATATTTCAGCCGATAAACTGGAAAAGTCCATGCACAAAAAATCTGGCCAAGAAGCCTGATTCAATTTAATCAACTGGCGATTTACTTTGAAAATACTTGTTGCATTCATGCGGGTTTCCGCGTAGTTATCAGGCCGTCGAAGGTTTTGTTAGTCCCGTTTTTGCGGGACGGCTTCCCAAGTTCTAAAATTCAAAACAGGTTTGCGGGATAAATTCCGGCCTTCGCATACACAGATAATATGAGCAGTCCAGACAACAACGGGGACAAAGTTCCCAATCACGGTTCCGGCCACTTGGAAATTTCCGAGAAAGGTTTCGGTTTTTTGCGCACCGCCGCCAACCATTATCACCCCAAGCCCACCGACATTTTCGTGACGCCGGACACCATCCGCCGCAATTTTTTGCGCGAAGGCAGCCACGTCGTCGGCACCACGCAGCCGCCGCATCGCGGCACCAGCCCGCAGCTCAAGACCGTGGAGAAAGTCAACGACCTGTCGTTTGAGGACTACACGAAGGTCGTGCGCTTCGAGAACCTCACGAGCATTGACCCGGTGGAAAAATTTCAGCTCGAGACCACGCCGGACTTGATCGAGACGCGCGTGATTGACCTCGTCACGCCCATCGGCAAAGGCACGCGCGGCATCATCGTCGCGCCGCCGCGCACGGGCAAAACGACCATCCTCAAGCAGATCTGCAACGCCATCACCACAAATCATCCGGAAGTTCACGCGATGGTGCTGCTGATTGACGAGCGCCCGGAAGAAGTCACGGATTTCCAGCGATCGGTGAAGGCCGAAGTCGTCGCCTCGTCGAATGACATGGATCTGGAAACGCACGTCCGCCTTTCGCGCTTCATGATCGAACGCTGCCGCCGCATGGTGGAGGCGGGCAAGGATGTGTTTGTGCTGCTTGATTCACTTACCCGCGTCGCGCGCGCCTACAACAGCGTTCACGGCGGCAGCGGCCGCACGATGACCGGCGGCGTGGACGCCCGCGCCTTGGAAATTCCGCGCAAGATGTTCGCCTCCGCCCGCAAGATTGAGAACGGTGGCTCGCTCACGATTCTCGCCACTGCGCTCGTGGACACCGGATCGCGCATGGACGAACTGATTTTCCAGGAATTCAAAGGCACGGGCAACATGGAGTTGATCCTTGACCGCAAACTTTCCGACCGCCGTTTGTATCCCGCGATTGACATCCCGAAGAGCGGCACGCGCAAGGAGGAAAAATTGTTCGCGCCCAAGAATCTTGAAGCCATCCGCAAACTCCGCCGCACGATGGTGGACTTGAATCCCATTGAAGCGATGGAGACGCTCACCGCCGCGCTCAAGAAGCACAAGACCAACGACGAGCTGCTGGCAAAGCTATCCATCGGGACTTAAAAAATTGATGCGTGATGCGTGATAAAATCGTGCAACGTCCTGCAAAAAATCACGCATCACGCATCACGCATCAAGTTCAACATTCGCGTCCGCCATTGGAGCGGATGTTGCGCATCCATCAGGCGATCCAGTCTGGCAGTTTCCCGAACGCCACCACGCTGGCGCGCGAAATCGAGGTCAGCACCAAGTCCATCCAGCGCGACATCGAGTTCATGCGCGAACGGCTGAACCTGCCCATCGAATACGTCACCGGCCACAACGGCTACCGTTACACCGGGGAGGTCAGTTCGTTTCCCACGATGCAGATCACCGAGGGCGAAATTGTCGCGCTTGTCGTCGCGGAAAAAGCCTTGCAGCAATATCGCGGCACCAGCTTCGAAAAGCCGCTCTTGAGCGCAATAAAAAAAATGGAACAGGCGCTGCCCGACACCATTTCGCTCAACCTCGCCGACATCGAGCAGACCATTTCCTTCCGCACGCGCGCGGAGCCGATTCTCAATCTGGAAATCTTCGACGCGCTCGCCAAGGCTGTCGCGCAACGACAGCAGTTGGAACTGCATTATCGCAAGCCCGGCCAGCCGGCGGAAAAACGTCTCGTGGACGCATATCATTTGGCGAACATCAACGGCGAGTGGTATCTGTTCGCCTACGACCACGCGCGCAAAGACCTGCGCACCTTCGTTCCCGCGCGCATTCAGTCCGTGAAGCCGACGGGCAAAACTTTTGAGCGCACGCAGAAATTTTCGCTGGAGAAACGGCTGCGCGACAGCTTTGGCGTCCACTCTGGCGAAGGTGAATTCGACGTGTTCATCCGCTTCAACGCCCGCGCCGCCGATTACATCCGCGAAAAGAAATGGCATCCGTCGCAGGTTTTGCGCGAATTGAAGGGCGGGGGATTGGAATTGAAAATGAAGTTGTCCAGCCTCGCCGAAGTGCAGCGTTGGGTCTTGAGCTGGGGCGGCGACGCGGTTGTTTTGAAGCCCAAGGAACTGGCCGAAGCCGTCAAGTCCGCCGCAAAAAGAATCTTGCAAGTTGGCGGCTGAAGAACTTACTTGAGTGGTGACTGTGAAAACAAAAGTGTCATTGATCCTGCTGTTGGCAACGTTTGCATTGTATGCCCAGCAATATTCCGTGGACTGGTATAATGTCGCCGATGGCGGCGGCACCAGCACGAACGGCCAGTATTCCGTCAGCGGCACCATCGGCCAGCCTGACGCCAGTGGCGCAATGAGCGGCGGGCAGTATTCCGTGACCGGCGGTTTCTGGAGCCTCATCAACGTGGTGCAGACGCCGGGCGCGCCGACGCTGTTCATCAGCCACAGCGGGAACACGGTGACGGTTTATTGGCAGGATGTTTCCGGCTGGAACCTGGTGCAGAGCGGCAATCTGACGACACCTATCGCAAGCTGGTCGCCGGGCAGCAGCCCGACGCTGACGGGTGGAACGAATTATCTGAACTTGGTGAATCCATCGGGGAATCTGTTCTTCCGGCTAAAAAATCCGTAGCAGCGGACATGAGTCTGCTCTAATTTGTTTTGAAATGGCAGGAGACGACATCAGGAAACTCTGACAGAAAACCGGGAACTGATTTGAGCCTCGTCACCTTGTCTCCTGCGAGAAAATGAAATTTCATCCAGCGAACAGGCTTTGCCGCCATCCAACCCCGCCACTTTTTCCAAGTTGGCTTGTTTCTTTCTCATGGTATAATCATCAAATCATGCGAAGAAAAATCATTGGCTGGGTGCTATGCATATTGACCGTGTTTGGCACGGTGGAATCGTTGTCTGCCCAAGGCACGGCGTTCATGTATCAGGGGCGGCTCAACGACGGCGGCAGTCCGGCCACGGGAAATTACGACCTGTCCTTTGCGCTTTATCTGACCAACCAGACCGGCACGGTCGTGGCCGGGCCGATCACCAATCCGGCGGTGGCGGTGTCCAGCGGCCTGTTCACGACGACGCTGGATTTCGGTCCGGGAATTTTCACAGGCTTGAATTACTGGCTGCAGATCGCCGTGCGCACGAACGGTGCCGCCATCTTCACCAACCTGACTCCGCGCCAGCCGCTGCTGCCGGTGCCGTATGCCATTTTTGCGAACACCGCGAGCAATCTGCTGGGCAGCCTGGCGGCGGCGCAATTGAGCGGCACGCTTCCGGCAAGCGCGTTCGTGGGCTACACCAACACGGTGACGCTGACCAACAGCGGAAATATCTTCGGCGGCAACGGGACGAATCTGGTGAACCTGAATGCCTCCCAACTGACCGGCGGCACGGTGGCCGATACGCGGCTTTCCACGAACGTGGCATTGCTGAACGCGAATCAGACTTTTACCGGCTTCAACACTTTCACAGGAACGAATAATTTGACCGGCGTGAACACGTTCACCAATTTTGGGAACAGTTTTCGCGGCAGCTTTTTTGGCAACGGCCTGGTCGGCTGGCTCGTCCAGACCGGCACGGTGGTGCAGGCGGTGATTGACACCGGCTATCTGCTGACGAATTCGCTGCAGGTGACGGTGAAGCTGCCGGCGACGCCGACCATCGGCGACATCGTGCGGATTTCCGGCGCGGGTTCGGGCGGGTGGTATGTTTTTCAGAACGCGAACCAGTCTGTCATCGGCAATTTTTCGGGCTTTAGAAATTTGCCATGGCTTCAATCCAGCGCGCCGGTGCTCAATTGGGCAGCCATTGCGTCCTCCAGCGATGGCACGAAAATGGTGGCGGCGGCTAATACGGCTGGCACTACCCTGAATCTTTCCAGTGATTCGGGTAAAACATGGTCGGCCAGCAGTTCCGTGAGCGCCGCATGGCAGGCGGTGGCATCGTCAGCAGATGGGGTCAAACTGGTGGCCGCGCGAAACAACAACGCCCTTTATACTTCCACGAATTCCGGCAGCGCTTGGGTTGTCAATGCCAGTGCGCCTTCGGCAAATTGGAGTTCGCTCGCTTCGTCGGCTGACGGCGTGCGGTTGGTTGGGGTGGTGAATGGCGGCAGAATTTATGTCTCCGCGGATTCAGGTGCCAACTGGACTTTACAATCCTCCGCCCCAAGCACGAGTTGGTTTTCCGTCGCCTCGTCGGCGAATGGCAGCAATCTGGTGGCGGTGGTCACGGGCGCTGGCATATACACCAATTCGGGAAGCACCTGGGCGGCGACCAGTGCGCCCAATAAAAACTGGGTTTCCGTGGCTTCCTCGGCAGACGGTAGCAAGCTGGCCGCAGTGGAGAAAACCGATGCGAACAACGGTAGTATTTACACCTCCATCAATTCCGGCTCCACTTGGACACAGCAGACCAATGCGCCCAGTAAGCCATGGGCGGCCATTGCCTCGTCTTCCGACGGCAGCAAACTGGTGGCGGCCTCGCAGAACGGCGGGATTTATAATTCCATCAATTATGGGGTGTCTTGGACGCAACAGCCCGGCACGACGAACAAAACCTGGAACTGCATCACTTCATCGGCGGATGGAGCCAGGCTCGCGGCGGGGGTCTTCGGCGGCGGAATTTATTACGATCAAGCCTCTTTGCAGGCCGCGACCACAACGGGCACCAACGGCATTCTCTCCGGCGTGCAAGGCTCGGCGGTGGAACTGCAATACATCGGCAACAACCAGTTCATGCCCGTCAGCTCGGCGGGAAACATCTGGGCGAACTAAACCCATTAGTAGCAGCCGAGGTGACGAGGTTCAAATCTTGAACTTGCCCGACTGCCGCAGAAAACTTTTCGGATTCGCGTAAATGACTTTCTCAATCGCGCTGCCAAGGTGGCCGCGCTTCTTCATTTCCAGCGCCGTCTTCGGCACGGCAAGCGGATCACTCACGCCCCAGTCGCACGCGCTGTTCATCCAGAGCCGCTCGTTGCCGAAAATTTCCAGGATGTCAATTGCCCGTGCCGGGGTGCATTTCGTTTCGGGATACAGCGTCATTCCCGCCCACATGCCACAATCCAAAACCATTTCGACAGTGTGTTCCTCGACGTGATCAATGATGACACGCTCCGGCTTGATCCGCTTGTCATTCTTCAAAACGTCGAGAATCAGCCGCGTGCCTTTCAGTTTGTCTTCGAGATGCGGCGTGTGGACGAGAATCAGTTGGTCGTGTTTCGCGGCGAGTTCGACCTGCATTTCCAGCACGCGCAGTTCGTTCCGCGAATTTTTGTTCAGCCCGATTTCGCCGATGCCGAGGACGTTCGGACGATTAAGAAATTTGGGAATCAGCGCGATGACTTCCTCGGCGAGCTTCACGTCCTCGGCCTCCTTGGAATTGATGCAGAGCCAGCAGAAATGTTTCAGGCCGAACTTGGCGGCGCGCTTCGGTTCGTGCTCGGTGAGATGGCAGAAATAATCGTGGAAGCCGTCCGCAGAACTGCGGTCAAAGCCCGCCCAGAACGCCGGTTCGCAGACCGCCTCGCAGCCGGCGAGCGCCATGCGTTCATAATCGTCCGTCGTGCGGCTGACCATGTGGGCGTGGGGCTCGATGTATTTCATTGGCGAGGTTCCCGCAAATTACGCAGATTTGCGCAGAGTCGGCTTTGCTTGAATTTTATCTGCGCGAATCTGTGAAATCTGCGGTTGATATGCTCCGGTCGCGCCTTTGGCAGCCGCATTCAAGGTCGGATCCGTCGTCGGATCACTGAACGCGAGCAACACACCCTTTGCCTTGTATTTCTTTTTGCCGTTCAACTTGGCGAGCGCTGCGCGGAAGGCTTTGAAACGGAAATCATCCTTGCCATCAGCGCGCTCCACGCGGTCGAGGAAGGCGGCAAGTTCGACGAGCTTGTGCCGCGCGTCGAGAAAGTAGAGGTCGAGGACTTGCTGTTTGGTCATATGTTCGTTGGACGGAACATAGAACGGAATCTTCCGGCTGCAAACGGAAATTCTTCACTGCTGCATCCAGCTCAAAATCTGGTCGGATGCTTCCTTGGGTGCGGTGCCGAGCACATTGTGGTCGGCGTTGCGGATGATTTTACATTCGCGCAATGCAGGACAATTTTTCTTGAGCCAGCGCCGCACGAACGGCCACGGCACAATCGGGTCGAGCCAGCCGCTCAAGTAAAAGACCGGCAGCCTGGTCTGGCTGGCAACCGGGCGCGGGTCGTTCTCCGCGATCAAATGCAGGCGATGCTGTGCGGCGCGACGGTCAATATCCGTCCGGCGGACTACAAATTCATCAATGGTGGCGAGCGTTTCTGGCGACCGGCGATAACGAAAGCGCGCAATTTTTGCGTAGTTGAAAATAACCCAGACCAGCGCTGACAGCGAAATCCGGCCGCAAAGTTTTTCCGCCAGCCGCACGGCCCAGCGCATTGGATGCTTCACAAAACCGCCGGCGAGAATGATTCCCTGGGTGGGAAATTTTCCACGTCCGGCCAAGGCCCACAAAATTTGCGAGCCGTAGGATTCGCCGAGCAGCCAGCCGCCGGCGATGCCGTTTTCAGCAAGAGATTTTTCAATCGCCGCAGCATAGTCGTCCAGCGACCAGTCGAGCGTGCGCGGGTAGGTGAACTCCACAAAGCGAACCCTGCCGATGACGTGTTTCCGAAAACCACCGACGAGCGTCCAGTCGCCATGCAAGCCGGGGAAATAAATCAGCGTCGGCAGTGAAGCGTCACCGTAGATGCGCAGTTGCAGTTCTTCTGGCATTGCTCCGGCGATTATTCATTGGCCGGAGACTGCAGTTCAAGTTTTACCCGCCGTTTTATTTTATCAGAAGTATTCGGCCAGTATGATCAGGCCGTTGGGGTCGGAGACGTTGTTGCCTTGCAGAAAAATGATGTGTTCGTATTTCAACCCGCGCAAGGCGATGAACAAGGGCGTGCAGCGATCCCGGAACTGTTCGCCCATCCGCCGCTCGGTGTAATTTTCCAGGATCACCACGGCGGTCTGATGTTGCGGCAACGATTCGGCCTTGGTCAGGATTTGGCGGTTATCCCCCGGGGCAGACGCGGTGGGCTGAAGCATCTGGCAGGTTCCGCTGTCCAGCGACTTGATGACCAGCGCCGTGCTGTCGGTGTTGTGGAAAACCAGCGGCGGAGGCGGCGTGGTGCAGGAAGTTAAAATCAACGGCAGGGCCGCCAGCATCAGGGAAATAAATTTTTTCATCGGCGTTCAACCAGCACCTCCTGTTCCAACAATAAATCGGAAAATTTGCAGCAAAGAAGGTGTTCGTGTCTCAATTGTTGACCAAGAATTAAAACAACCTGTCACAATTTCCAAAAAAATTCCGCCGTCGTTTTGCAGGTTGCCGCGCTCAATTCTTCAAGCGAACACAGTTTGATCTGGGCGACGGCTTCGGAAATCTCCTTCACATAGGCGGGTTCGCAGCGTTTGCCGCGATACGGCACGGGCGCGAGATACGGGCAGTCGGTCTCCAGCATGAACTGGCCAAGCGGCGCGGCGGCGACGACGTCGCGGACGTTCTGCGCGTTTTTGAACGTGACGATGCCGGTGAAGCTTACCAGCGAGCCGATCTCAAAAACCTGCCGCATCCGCTCCACGCTCTCGCCGAAGCAATGGAACACACCGCGCGTCTTGCCGATGAACGGCTTCATCTGCGCGAGGGTGTCGTCGAATGCGGTGCGCTGGTGGATGATGCAGTTCAAGCCCGTTTCAGCGGCAACTTCCATCTGTTGCCGGAAAATGTCCGCCTGCTTTTGTTTATAACGCGCATCGTCGTCAGCGGTGAATTCCGGTTTCTCGCTTGGCAGATGGTGATAGTCCAATCCAGTTTCGCCGATGGCGACGACTTTGGGATGCTTGGCGAGTTCACGGAGAACGGGGCGCAAATCTTCCGGCGCGTCCAGCGCCTCGGTCGGATGCCAGCCTGCGGCGGCATAGACGCCCGGATATTTTTCAGCGAGGCGGATTGCGCGTTCGCTGCTGGCGAGACTTGTGCCGATGGAAATAATTTTACTGATGCCGGCGGCGTGGGCGCGGGCAATGATTTCCGGCAAATCCTGCGCGTAGTCGGGATAATCCAGATGGGCGTGCGTGTCGAAGAAGGTGGGCATGATTTAAGTTGTTGGATGTTCAAGCATGATCAAGGCTGCGCGGGCGCATTGGCCGCCGCCGGTGGAGCCGGTTTGTTCAATTTGTCCTCAATCAAATTTCTGCCCGGATAATCCGGCGATTCTTCGAGGAGTTTTTTGTAATCTTCAGCCGCCTCGGCGTCGCGGGCCTGTGCTTGAAGTTTTTCGCCAAGCGCCAGCCGCAGCCGGATGCGCTGCTCCGGCGATGGATTCAATTTCAAGGCGTTTTGATAGGTCAAAATCGCCGAGGACGGTTTGCCCTGCGCGGCGTATAAGTCGGCGAGTTTTTCGTTTAACACGGCGCTGTTGGTGGCCGCGTCGAGATTTTCAATCAGGTTGCAGACTGCCGCCGCGCGAGCGCCGCGCGCGAGCGCCAGATTGACCAGCCGCAGGTAAGACCATTCCAGCAGCGGGCTTTTTTGCCGCGCAAGCTCCGCGTGCTGTTCCTGCGGCGATTTTCCAAACGGACGGTAAAGCGGATCGCCGACCACCGTTGTCTGCCAGGATAAGACGGATTGCCCGGCGTAAGCAGCCTCGCCAAAAGTAAAACCCGCCGCCGCCAGCCTGGCTATGAAGAGGGCGATGTTCGGCGTGCCGGAGAGATACGGTTCGTAAACGCAGCCCATCGTGCAGGCCGCGCCCCTGGCCAGCAGCGGCCCGGCCCAGTTTTCGTTCGGGCTGCGGAGCGTGTTGGCGCTGAAGGAATGGAGGTGATACGCAAAGGCGCCGGGCATGAATTCAACCTTGGGCGGCGCGAACGGGCCGGAAACACCGCCATCATACCAGCCGGCGTAAATGGCGATATGGCTCAACGGAAAACTTGCAGGAAATGTTTCCGGCTTGTCGTCCACGGTCGTTTCAAATCCCAGTTCACGGCAAATCTCCGCCGCACCGCGAATCCATTCGTCACCGATTTTATAGCCTGGGTCGGCGATGTTGCGCACATCAAAATAAGCGCGTCCCCATAAACCGTCGCGTTCGGCCTGCAACGCCTTGTCCACCAGGCCGCGCGCGATTTCCGGCGTCGGGCCGTCCAGCCGCGCGACGAGCAAAATGCCATTGGTCGGATTCAATAACGCGACATTGGTCGTGCCGTAAAGGTGGTTGGGGAAGGGGCCGGTCAGCGGCAGATCCATTTTGACCAGCGGCAGCAATGCCAGTTCCGAATCCACGGCCGCCTCGTTGCGGCGCAGTTCCGCCTGCATGTTTGTCGCGGCAGATTCATTGATTTCAATGTCGGGACGGATTTTCAACGGCACGCCATAACACAGGACAGCGTAGCGGATTTTGGAGGCAACGACCTGTTTGATGACGCGCTTCGGCTGCCCGTTCGTTGCGGGAATGGTGACAGAACCGAATTTCCAGAGGCCGTCCCTCTCCAGTTTTTTGGCGAGCGGCAACCGGAGCGAATCGCGGAATTCGGCGCGCGAGATTTCTTCCGTCACCGGCATCTCGAAACCGTAGATTTGCTTTTTAGGAACGTGCCGTGCCTCTGCATAATGTTCCGCGACTGACTTGGATTCCGGCGCGCTGGTGTTGTAAATCACGACCACTTCATCGCCGCCGGCGCGGGCGAGGAACGGTGCGGCCACCAGCAATAGAAGCATCAGCCGCTTTGTAAAATGATTCATAGCTCGTGATTTGACCTGTTGTGCGATGGCGGGGTTCAATTCAATCCGCCGAAGAGTGCCGCGTGCATTCCGGGCAGCGGACGTTGGTTTGACTTGTCCCAATAACGGAAGCCAGCGCTCCAGTCCCAGATGCACCAGCCGATTTTTTGCGCTTCCGCCGCCCGCCGGAACGCCGCGTAAAAATTGGCGCGCGACGTCGGATCGGCCTTGGTGTAACTGCCAAATTCGCCAAGGTGAACCGGGTAGCCATAGTAATCCGACCAGGCGCGGACGAATTTTAATTTGTCCGTGAACGCCAGCGGGCTGCTCGGATTTTTATCCGCCGGCAGTGTGTTGTATTTTTTGATCCAGTCCACAACCCACGGTTTTAAGTCAAGGCTGGCATCCGGCACGAGCGGTTTCGCGGGCGGGCCGGGAAACTGGATGCCGGTCGCTTTCGTGTCCGGCCCCGCCCACGACGCGCCCTGATGCGTGAAATAAAACGGGTCGTAGCAATGCACCGAGACCATCACGTTGTCGTCCGGCGGCAGAATCAAATTTTTCAATTCACCAATGCCGCCCCAGCCGCCCGGTTCCACCACGATCGTCCGGTGCGGGTTGCTCTGACGGATCTCCGCAATTGCGCGTGCATGGATCGGATTCATCAACGCCGTCGTGGCTTTCCCATGAGGTTCGTTGTCCAGCTCGAACACGAGTTGATCCGGAAAATCTTTGTAATGCGCCGCGATCTGCCGCCAGATGGCGAGAAACTCTGCGGTGGCCTTCGCCGGGTCTTTGTCCAGTTCGTCGAAATGATGGATGTTGATCATCACTGCCAGCTGATTGGCGAGCGCGTTGGTCACGACAAAATCCACGCGGCTGAAAATTTCCGGCGCAAGCGTGAAATCCGGCGCGGCTCCGGCGTAATGATGCCAGCCCACCGGCACGCGCACGTGGTCGAAACCCTCGCGCTTCATCGCCGCGAATTCATCCGCTGAAACGGTTATGCCCCAGTTCTGGCCGGGCGGAGTTTCGAGATAATTGCCCAGATTGGCACCGTGTTGAAACATCCGGGCCGCGCGCCATGCCGGCGAATTATGATTGGCCAGCGGTTGCATACCCGGCGGATTCGACGGCGTGAAGGCTGCGGCATTCGTCGCCGCTTCAATCACGCAGCATTGAAATGCCAGCAAGGAAAAAACCGTCCCGATGATTTTGATGTTTGTTTTCATTGGTTAATCCACCGTCACTTTCAATCCGTCATGGGCGAACTCGATGCCCGGCGGCAGTTCCGCCTGGGCCAGGTCGTGGTCGTAATCGTGCGTGAGGTGCGTGAAATAAGTGCGCGGCGCGTTGATCCGGCGCGCGGCGGTCAACGCTTCGTCGAAGCACATGTGCGTCGGATGCGGCTTGTAACGAAGCGCGTCCAGCACGGCGATCTCCACGCCCGCGATTTTTTCCAGCGCGCCGGCGGTGACTTCCTTGCAGTCGCTCAAATACGCCAGCCGCTTTTTGCCGCCCTGCACAAACAGATAGCCGTAAGTCGTCATCGAACCGTGCGGCAAGGGCAGGGGCGTGATCTCCAAATCGCCGAGCGTGAACGGCGCGTCAACGACATGCGGTTCGGGATGAAAATAACTTCTCGGAATCGGGCGGCCGTCAAAGGCGTAATTGAACACGCGCTTCAAATCCATCATCGTCGCCTGGCTGGCGTAAATCGGCAGCGCCCCGCCGCGCAAATCGCAGAACCGCCGGCAATCATCCAGTCCCATGATGTGGTCGGCGTGCGAATGGGTGAAGAGCACCGCGTCGAGCCACATGATGTTTTCGCGGAGACATTGGATGCGGAATTCCGGCGTGGTGTCCACGACCAGCCTGACCTTGTCCGTGGCGACGTAGATGGAAGGCCGCGTGCGGTGGTTCTTCAGATTCGCCAGAAAGTCCGCCGGATATTGATTGGCGATGATCGGCACGCCCTGCGACGTGCCGCTGCCGAGAAAGGTGAATGAAAAGGCCATGCTTAAAATTTTCTTTTTGCCGAACGGTTCGATAACCGTTCAAATGTGCGGAGCAAAATCTAACCATGTTGACGACGCTCCGCATTAAAAACCTCGCGCTCGTGCCGGATCTGACGCTTGAGCTTCAGCCCGGATGCAACGTCATCACCGGCGAGACCGGCGCGGGCAAGTCCATCATCATCGGCGCGCTCAACCTCGTCCTCGGCGAACGCGCCGACCGCGCGCTCATCCGCACCGGCAGCGACAGTTGCTCCGTCGAAGCCGTGTTTGATGTAAAAAAACTTAGGTGTAGCGTTCGGCCTGTGGCCGAACCGAATCAAGCCACAGGCTCGACGCTGCAATTATTTTTGGAAGAAAACGGCCTGGAGCCTTGCGATGACCATCAGCTTGTCCTCAAACGCACTTTCACCAGCGCCGGAACAAATCGCCAGTTCATCAACGGTTCGCCCACGACGCTCGCCACGCTCGCCGCCATCGGCGAATGGCTGGTGGACATGCACGGCCCGCACGATCACCAGTCGCTGCTGCATCCGGCGAAGCAACTCGCGATCCTCGATGCTTTCGGCGGGTTGGAAAAGGAGCGTGAAGCGTTTGGGGAACTTGTCCGCCGCCGCGCCGCGTTTGAAACGGAAAAGTCTGCGCTCATCGTGGATGAAAAAACTTACGCGCAGCAACTGGACCTGCTGCGGTTTCAGGTGAAGGAGATTTCCGGCGCACGGCTCCAGCCCGGCGAAGACGCGGGTGTGGAGGAAAAATTCCAGCGCGCCAGCAATGCCGCCAAGCTCCTGCAATTGAGCCAGGCCGCGCTTGACGCTTTGAGCGAGAATGAAAATTCATTGCTCACGCAGGCTGGCGCGATTGGCCGCACGCTCCAAGAATTGCAACGCGTGGACGCAGGCGCGTCTGGCCTCGTCGAGCTGCATGCGCAGGTGGGGGCGACCCTGCGCGAGTTGCAGACGGAATTATCGCATTACGCGGAGAAAGTGGACGTGGATCCCGCGCAGCTTCAGCAATTGGAGGAGCGGATGGATTTGCTCCGCACACTCAAGCGCAAATACGGCGCAACGCTTGCCGAAGTCATCGCGTTCGGCGAGGAGGCGAAGGTGAAATTAAATGCGCTCGAAAGCCGCGACGCCGAACTCGCACGGCTCAATGCCGCGCTGGAAAAACTGGACGCGGAAATTTTGAGTGCTGGTAGAAAACTTTCCGCCGCGCGTAAGAAGGTGATTCCACAGCTCGCCAAAGCCGTGGGCAAACAGCTCGCCGACCTGGGTTTTCAGCAAAGCAAGTTTGACGTGGCAATGACAATAACGCGGTGGGGCGAGACTCCGTCGAGCCCTGACTTCTCCGGAAAACATAGTTTGGGCTCGACGGAGTCTCGCCCCACCAATTCGACTGGGTTGGACGAAATTGAATTCCAATTCGCGCCCAATCTTGGCGAACCGGCCAAGCCGCTCCGCGCCATCGCCTCCTCCGGCGAAATGGCGCGCGTAATGTTGGCGCTCAAGACCGTGCTCGCGGCGGAAGACGAGATTCCCGTGCTGATCTTTGACGAAGTGGACGCGAACATCGGCGGCGAGACGGCGAACGCGGTGGGCGAAAAGATGAAGCAGATCGCCGCCCAGCGACAGGTGCTGTGCATCACGCATCTCCCGCAGGTGGCCGCGCCCGCCGACGCCCATTACGTCGTGACCAAGCAGATCCGGGATGGCCGCACGATTTCGGAGATCGCTTTGCTCAACAAAAAGGAGCGCGTGACTGAACTGGCGCGCATGTTGGGCGGTCAAACCGACGCCGCCCGCAAACACGCCGAGGCGTTGTTGAGATGAACGAAGCGATCTATAAAAACCAGCAGCAGCCGGAAAAATCGGTGCGCTTATTTTGCAAAAAACGAATTGCATTTTTGATTTAACTTAACAGAATAGGCGCTTCCAAATATAATAAATATGAAAACAACTGTTTTAGCCGTGATTTTTTCCTTTGGGGTTGCCGCGCCGCTGTTTGCGAGCGGCACGAATGTGTTGGGCGATGAAAAGTCGCGCGTCAGTTATGCCATCGGCATGATGCTTGGCCATAACTGGCAGCAGCAGGGCCTGGAAGTTGATGCGGATGTCGCCGCCCACGCCATCAAGGACATTCAATCCGGTAGCACGACTCTGCTCTCTGAAGCCGAAATGCATGAGACGCTCACGACGTTCCAGAAGGAATTCAAAGCCAAGCAGCAAAAAATACAGGCCGAGAAAGCAGCGAAAAACAAGGCCGAAGGCGACGCCTTTCTCGCCACGAACAAAAACAAGCCCGGCGTCATCGCCTTGCCGTCCGGCCTGCAATACATGATTCTCACCAACGGCAGCGGCGCGATGCCAGCGGCAACCAACGTCGTCTCTGTGAATTATCGCGGCACGCTCATTGACGGCACCGAATTCGACAGCTCCTACAAACGCGGCGAGCCTGTGCAGTTCCCGGTCAAGGGCGTCATTCCCGGCTGGACCGAGGCGTTGCAGTTGATGAAGACCGGCTCCAAATGGAAATTATTCATTCCAGCCGAACTCGCCTATGGGGAGAGTGGACGTCCTGGCATCCCGCCGAATTCCACGCTGATTTTTGAAGTGGAACTGCTTTCCGTGCAGGCTCCGCCGCCGCCGCCAGCGCCGCCCCAGCCGCTCACCAGCGACATCATCAAGGTGCCCTCCGCCGATGAGATGAAAAAGGGCGCTAAGATCGAGACGCTCAAGCCGGAGGACGTGCAGAAATTGCAGGCCAAGCCGCAGGCAAAGTGACCACGGGCGTTTGAACGTCCGCATTGTTTCGGTGTCTATTTCCCCGAAGCTATGAAAATAATTGCCAGACCCTTTGCCGGATTTTTATCGGCGGTTGCCGGTTCGCTCCTTGTCGTCGCCGTGTTCCATTTTACCTTGTGGGGCAAGGACGCGCCGCCGAACATCAAAGTCTCGACCACGCCACTCGTTCGCGACGTGAAGCTCGGCACGAGTTTCGCACCTGTCGTCAAGAAGGCCGCGCCGAGCGTGGTGAACATTTACTCCACCCGCACCATCCGCGAACAGCCGATGCGGAATCCGTTCCACGACAACCCCATGTTCCGGCAGTTTTTCGGCGACCAGTTTCCAGGCGACGGCCAGCCGCGTTCGCGCAAGGAGCAGGGGCTTGGCTCTGGTGTCATCATTTCTCCCGACGGCTATATTCTGACCGCCAACCACGTCGTCAACGGCGCGGATGAGATCAAGGTGGGCATCGCCGACGACACCAAGAAAGAATACACCGCCAAAGTGATTGGCACAGATCCGCAGACCGACGTGGCCGTTTTGAAAATTGACGCGACCGGCCTGCCCGCAGTCACGCTCGCCGACAGCGACCAGTTGGAAATCGGCGATGTCGTTCTTGCCATCGGCAATCCGTTCGGGGTCGGGCAGACGGTGACCATGGGTATCGTCAGCGGACTGGGCCGCCACGGCTACGGCATCAACGGCGTGAACGGTTACGAAAATTTCATCCAGACCGACGCCGCGATCAATCCCGGCAATTCCGGCGGCGCCCTCATTGACGCTGAAGGCCGGCTGGTCGGCATCAATACCTGGATTGCCAGCCGCAGCGGCGGCAACGAGGGCGTCGGTTTCGCGGTGCCGATCAACATGGCGCGGCGTTCCGTGGAACGCCTGATCAGCGGCGGCAGTGTCATGCGCGGCTATCTTGGCATCACCATGCAGGACGTTGACGCCAATCTGGCGAAACAATTTTCCCTGCCTGATGAGAACGGCGCGCTGGTCAACGACGTTATGCCCGGCACGCCCGCTGAAAAGGCCGGGATCAAGTCCGGCGATGTCATTGTCGCCTTCAACGGCAAGCCCATCGCCGACAGCCACAGCCTGCAGCTCACTGTCTCCGAAAAGTCGCCCGGAAGTTCCGCGACCTTGAAACTGATCCGCAACGGAGTTCCAAAAACCATCAGTATTACGCTTGGTGAATTGCCCAAACAATTCGGCGGCAACCCCGGCCAGCAAAATGATTCGCAGACGGACACTTCAAAAACTGACGCGCTGGACGGCGTGACGGTTGCCGACCTGGATCGCGACGCCCGGCAGGAATTGAAAATCCCCACCTACGTTCAGGGCGCGCTCGTGGACGAAGTGGACGCTGATTCCAATGCCGCTGGCGCCGGCTTGCAGAAAGACGACGTCATCGTGGAGATCAACCGGCAGCCCGTGAATGATGCTGATTCCGCCGTCAAACTCTGTGAGCAGGCCAAGGGCGACCAGATTCTCCTGAAAATCTGGCGGCGCAGCGGTGAACGCGGCGGCACGCACTACTTGAGCGTGGACAACACCAGGAAAAAATGATGAAGGCAGAATGATGAACGATGAAATCAGCCACATCAGGTTTGTTTCATAATTCATCCTTCAACTTTCATCCTTTCAATAAAAAGCCGCGCGGGAAATTTTGACAATTCTCGCACAACGGGCAGATTCTCCTCCAGTTTATGCCCGTGCAATACAAAGATTATTACCAGACCCTCGGCGTGCCGCGCACCGCGACCGACGATGAGATCAAGAAGGCCTTCCGCAAACTCGCGCGGCAATATCATCCCGACGTCGCCAAGGACAAAAAGAAATCCGAGGAAAAATTCAAGGAAATCAACGAGGCCTACGAGGTTCTTGGCGATCCCGCCAAACGCAAAAAGTTCGATGAGCTTGGCGCGGACTGGAAATCCGGCGCGGAATTCCGTCCGCCGCCAGGCTATGGCGGATTCGGCGGCGGCCAGCCTTTTCGCGGCGGTCGCGGAACCGGCAGCGCCGCCGACTTTGAATTCGGCGGCACCGGCTTCAGCGATTTCTTCGAGCAGATTTTTGGCGGCGCGCGGCGCGGCGCGGGCGGCTTTGGACGTTCCCACGGTCCGATGGGCGGGGAATTCGCCGAGCGCGGCAGCGACATCGAAGGCGACATCATGGTCACGCTGGAAGAAGCCATGCGCGGCTCGGTGCGCGAGGTCAACGTGCGGCATCCCGTCGGGCGCACTGTCAAAACCGAAACGCATCAGGTCAAGATTCCGCCGGGTGTGACCGAGGGGCAAAAACTCCGGCTCACCGGACGCGGCGAACCGGGCGCTAACGGCGGCGCGGCGGGCGATTTGTATCTCCGCGTGCGGCTCGCCAAGCATCCTGATTTTGAAGTGGACGGCCACAACCTCGTCCACGAACTCGAACTCGCGCCGTGGGAAGCCGTGCTGGGAGCGGAGATTTCCGTGCCGACGCTCGATGGCCCGGTGAAGATCAAAATTTCCGCCGGCACGCAAAGCGGCCAGAAGCTGCGGGTGCGCGGGCGCGGCCTGCCGCAGCACAACGGCCCGCGCGGCGATCTGATCATCATCACGACTATCGTGACGCCAGCGAAAATTTCCGACGCGGAGAAAAAGTTGTGGGAACACCTCGCCCGCGATTCGAAATTCGAACCGCGCGATTGAGCTAAACATTCCCCGCAGATTGCGCCGATGAACACAGATGAGGAACAATGTCTTTTATAATTCTGCGAAAATCTGCGCCATCTGCGGGAAGCTATGGCTAAAGTAATTCTCATCACCGGCGTTTCGCGCGGACTTGGGCGCGCGATGACGGAAGAATTCATCCGGCTCGGCCACGTCGTCCTTGGCTGCGGACGTTCGGGAAAGGAAATCGTGCAGTTGCAGAAGCAATTTCCAGCGCCGAATGATTTCGCCGTCGTGGATGTGGCGGACGATTCACAGGTCGCCGTGTGGGCGAAGCGCGTTTTGAAATCTCATGGCGCGCCGGATTTGCTGCTCAACAACGCCGCGCTCATCAACCGCAACGCGCCGCTGTGGGAAGTTCCCGCGCCGGAATTTTCCGACGTGATTGACGTGAACATCAAGGGTGTCACAAATGTCATCCGCCATTTTGTTCCGGTGATGATCAAACAGGGCAGGGGTGTCATCGTAAATTTCAGTTCCGGCTGGGGCCGCTCGACCGACGCGGAAGTCGCGCCGTATTGTGCGACGAAGTGGGCGGTTGAGGGTCTCACGCAATCGCTCGCGCAGGAACTGCCGCCGGGCCTGGCCGCCATTGCGCTTAATCCTGGCATCATCAACACTGCCATGCTGCAAAGCTGCTGGTCTGGCGGCGCAAGCAATTACCCGACGGCGGAGGAATGGGCCAAGATTGCCGTGCCGTTTCTGTTAAAAATCAATGCCGCGAAGAACGGTGAACAATTAACCGTTCCCATTCGCGGTTCGTTGGATTAATGTCGCCTTCATGAGATTGAACCTTCGCTTGATGGTGGCGGTGGTCTTGACTGCCGGTCTTCAAAACAATTTTGCGGCGGATCCTGATTTGTCAAAGCTCGCCGCAGCAAACAATACGTTCGCTTTCAAACTGCTCAAGCAAATCGCCGACGAAAACAAAGGCGCGAGCATTTTCGTTTCGCCTTACAGCGCGGCGACCGCGTTGCAAATGGCTGCCAACGGTGCGGCAGGACAAACGAAAACGGAAATGCAGCAGGTTTTGGAGACATCCGGCATTTCAACTGCGGTATTGAACGCGGCGAGCAAGGCCGCCGCCGCTTTGCTGGATTCGCAAGATACGAACCTCGTTCTGACCACGGCCAATGCGTTGTGGTATCGGGAGGGTGTGATCGTGAAGCCTGGTTTCCTCGAGGCAAACCGGAGTTATTTCTCGGCCACAATCAAGGCGCTGGATTTTGGCAAGCCGCAGGCGGCGGAGGCGGAAATCAACCAGTGGGCGAGCGACCAGACCCACGGTCGCATCACCGGCATCGCGAACGGCATGATTGACCCGCGCTACACGGATTTGATTCTGGCGAACGCGATTTATTTCAAGGGCAAATGGCTCGATCCGTTTGACGCGAAGCTGACGAAGGAGCGTCTCTTTCATCCTGCCACCGGCGCGGTGAAAAATCTGCCGATGATGGAAATGTCCAAGACCTTCACCTATCGCAAAGGTTCCGGTTATCAAGCGGTGCGGCTGCCTTACATGGGCTACGATCTGGCAATGTATGTTTTTTTGCCCGACCCTGGCTCCAGTCCGGCACAACTGCTGCAAATCATGAATGGCGACAAATGGCGGCGCGTGACGATGCCGGGATTCAGCGATCGCCCCGGCCTTGTGGTGCTGCCCAAGTTCAAACTTGAAAATACGCTAAATCTCAAGCCCACGCTCAAGGCGCTCGGAATGAAAACGGCGTTTAACAACCTGAAAATGGTGTCGCCGGATGCTGATTTTTCTTGGATTATGCACTTGACGGAAGTAAAGTCTTTCGGTAGATTGGAACCATGAAAACGAAGCCAGCACCAAAAGACCTTACGCTGATTCAATTGTTTGACCGTTTCGGCACGGATGAAAAGGCGCGCAAGCATCTTGAATCTGTCCTTTGGAAAGGCGGCATTGTCTGCCCAAAGTGCCAATGCAACGACCAATCCAAGTTTTCCGACATTGCGCCCAATGAAGCCGCCAAGACGCGCGCTGGCCTGCGCTGGTGTGCCAACTGCAAAGACAAGTTCACTGTCACCATCGGCACGATATTCGAGGACAGCCATATCCCGCTCCGCAAATGGCTGATTGCTTGGTATCTCCTGTGCAGTTCCAAAAAAGGCATCAGCTCGCTCCAATTGCAACGCCTTTTGGAGATCGGCAGTTATCGCAGCGCGCTATTCATGGCGCATCGCATCCGCCATGCACTCAAAGAAACTGGCTACGCTGAAAAGATGACCGGCACGATTGAAGTGGATGAAACATTCGTTGGCGGCACGAATAAGGGCGTTGGCGGCGGCAATAGAAAGCATCTCACGCCAGTTGTGGCGATGGTGCAACGCGGCGGTGAAGTCCGTAGCAAGGTCATGCCGACTGTGAACGGCGCGAACCTGAAGCAAGCCATCCGTGACAACGTGCAAATCTGCTCGGAAGTCCACACAGATGCGAATTATGCTTATCGCGGCCTTGAACCGAAATTCACGCATAAATCAGTGAAGCATTGCGCTGGCGAATACAGCCGCCATGAAGGGGAAAATGTCGTAACCACCGCATCAGTTGAATCGTTTTTCAGCCTGCTAAAGCGTGGCGTGGTTGGCACGTTTCACCATGTCAGCGCGCAGCATTTGCCGTTGTATCTGGCGGAGTTTGACCATCGCCACAACTGCCGGAAGATGACCGATGGGGAGCGCACGGATGTTGGCTTGCTAAAGGCACAGGGAAAGCGTTTGATTTACAAAACGCAATCCCAACCATGAGTGAAGATAAACGCACCCCAGCGCAAAAAGAATTGGATGACATTGTTTCAAGAATTGGGCAGGGAAGCACTGATCCATATTTAATGCAGGAAGCAATCAGACTGACTTCATTTCTAAATGGGACAATTCATCATTTAGAATTGAGTGGTGATTTTGATCATTATTTAACCCTCAACCAACCGTCGGCCAAAACAAAAAGCTGGAATAATATGTGCCGCCTGCTTAATGGCGTTCACACTGAAGCTTTGCGGTTCAGGTCTTGAATTGAAGTCGGCGGTATCGGGGTCCAATAAAGCACCGCACAATCTTCGTATTCCTTTTGAACAACAAACTTTCTGGTTTCTTGGTCGAAACGCCCAAAAATCCAAGTAAAAACCTTGTCCAAGAACATTAGCACCACAGGGCCGGGAACACCCGCCGGTTTGACTTTTGCGGCATTGTAAATTGCCCCAAATTTATTTGCAGATTTGACTGACATACATCATTGAGCCAAAGTCAATCCATGCCAAAAGCCAAGACCATTAAGCGCCGTAAGTTGCCAGCATGGGCAAATGAACCGTTGAAATTTTCTTTCTCGCCAGATGAAGCCTTGAAGCGCGGGGCATTTACCAAGCCGAAAGCCTGGGAAAAAGCCATCACCACGGGCCGCAAAGCGCGGCGTTAATCTTCTAACTCGTTGCATCAAACCAGTTGCAACGCTTCACTTCCGTCAACGGCATAATCCCAGATTTTTCAGGAATGTTCAGCGAACGGCATTACATTTCCGAAGTCCGGCAAAAAGCCTTTGTGGAAGTGGGTGAAGCAGGAACCGAAGCGGCGGCGGTGACGGGGATAAGTGTGCCAATTTCTTCCGCACTTGAAGAAAACCCGCCGAAGCCATTTGAGATGATTGTGGACCGGCCGTTTTTGTTCGCCATCGTGGACGCGCGCAGCGAGATGATTTTGTTCATGGGCGTGGTGAATCAACTGTGACGCAGGATGGTGGATTGAATTGACCGGGAAATTTTTCAGTTCTAACTTGCCACATGGCCAACGCCAAAAAGAAACGCAAAGCCGCGATCCTCGGCGTCGGCCTGGATTCCGACGGGAACAAGCGCATCACCACGGGGCCGAACTTTACGCTGGTCGGCGGCACGCAGGAGACGCACGACGCGATGACCGAAAAGGCCATCAAGATCAACGAAAAGCTCAAGGCGCGCGGCAAGCAGCTCGAAGAAGTCAGCCGCGAGGAGTTCGATGACATCGCGCAGGAAGTGGGATTGAAGAAGGCCGGGCCACCCCGCCCAAAACGAAATTAAATCCGGTGGGGCGAGACTCCGTCGAGCCCAAATCAAGTATTTTCAATCAGGGATCGAGAGGACTCTCGCCCCGCCAAGATTTCCCCGCAGAACATTGTCACCACCTGTGGAATTTGCCCCAGGACAACATCGCTGCCGTTCACAAAGCCCGCCCTATAGGTCCATTTCCGTTTTAAGCGCCCGATGCGATTGCCTGCCCGCCAAACTTGCGGCTTTGATGCAAAGCAGAACGAGAAACGTTGCGATAAAACTTGCCGTTCACTTTTGGTTTGACGTAAATTACGCCTCCGTTTCGGCTCTCGTTCAGGGCTGAAAAGGCTGGTTGCCTCGGTAGCTCAGTTGGTAGAGCAGTTGACTCTTAATCAATTGGTCGTGGGTTCGAATCCCCCCCGGGGCACCATATTTTCAAAGCCACCAGCGCACACCGCACGCTGGACGCCGGGAATAAGACAGTTGAAATCCATTTCCGAGTGACGCACGCCCCACGCCGCCATCCAGCAATTAACGCGAAAAATGCTGCTTTACAACCGAAACGGCCAGGCGCAAGGTTTCAAAACGAACCCTGATGTGAAGCAATTTCCCTTGAACTGTGGAGCGTCAAAAAAAACAAATTCCCATCAATCAACAATGTTATGAAAGCAAAATGGATCAGTTCGGTGGTTCTGGCCACATTGGTTGTCAGCGGCTTGTTCGCCGCAGATGTCGTGCAAAAGAAGATGTCACCCACGGAAATCTTCATGCGCCAAAAACTGGGCTATTCCGAAAAGATTGTCGAAGGCATAACTCTGGAAAACTACGACCTTGTCATCTCCAACGGCTACCGGCTGATGCTCATGACCCAATCCAATGTCTGGGTGGAAACGAAGGATGCTGTTTACCTGGAAAAAACGGCACATTACAGGGGGGATGTCGTGGCCATGGTGGATGCGGCCCGCGCTTCCAACACTTGGGATGTTCTCACAGCTTATACCAAGGTCACGGCGGATTGCGTGGATTGTCATCAAACCTTCCGGCGCGAACAGCATGTTAAAAGCGTGGAGAAGTCGCAAAAAAAATAAGTTGAGTCGCGCCACACCGGCAGCGCCGGACGCAATTCGACGTCGCAAACCTGCGGAATTGCGCATAAAATCTTCCTGCGGAAACTTTTTCTTCGCAAGCGCGGGCCGAATGTCTAACATGCGCGGAAATAAACCGGCAACGAACGTGAAGAAAACAGCCCGCCTCATCACCGTCACTGCGGCTGCGATGGTCGCGGCGTTTTTTGCCGGCTGCGCTCTTATGTCAAACACACCCAAAGGAACCATCACCGAGACCGGCTTTGGCAGGCTGCCCGACGGCACGCCGGTCGAACTTTACACCCTCCGCAACAGCCACGGCATGGAGGCAACCATCATGACTTACGGCGGCATTGTGACGACGCTCAAGGTGCCGGACAAGAGCGGCAAATTCACCGACGTCGTCCTGGGTTGCGACAATCTGGAAGCCTACCTCAAGGGCACGCCATGTTTTGGCGCGCTGATCGGGCGTTACGGCAACCGCATCGCCAAGGGGAAATTTTCGCTCGACGGGGTTGAATACACGCTGGCGAAAAATAACGGTGAGAATGCATTGCACGGCGGGCGGAAAGGTTTTGACAAGGTAATGTGGACGGCCAGACCGTTGCCGACCGCGAACGGGCCGTCGCTCATCCTGACTTATGTGAGCCGGGACGGCGAGGAAGGTTATCCGGGCAATCTTCTCGTCACGGCGGTTTACAGCATCACGGAGGACAACGCCTTGCGTGTGGATTTCACCGCGACCACCGACCGGAAAACGGTCTGCAATCTCACGCATCACTCGTATTTCAATCTCGCAGGCAGCGGCGATGTGCTGGATCACGTTGTTTATATCAACGCGGATAAATTCACGCCGGTGGACAGCGGATTGATCCCGACCGGCGAACTGCGGCCGGTGGCGGGAACGCCGTTTGATTTCCTCAAGCCGGCAGCCATCGGCGCGCGCATCGCCAACACCAACGACGAACAGATCGTTCGCGGCCACGGTTACGACCACAACTGGGTGTTGAACAAGAAGACCAACGAACTTTCACTCGCGGCAAGCGTTTATGAGCCAACGACCGGCCGCACGATGGAAGTGTGGACGACAGAACCGGGCATGCAATTTTACATCGGCAATTTTCTCGACGGCTCCATCACCGGCAAGGGCGGCTGGGTTTATCATTCGCGCAACGGATTCTGTTTCGAGCCGCAGCATTATCCCGACTCCCCGAACCATCCCGAATTTCCCACGGCCGAGTTGAAACCGGGCGAGACTTACAAGAACACGATCATTTATAAATTTATTGTGGAATGAAACTCTGAAAACAACCCAGCAAATACGGTCATGAAAATAAGCCAGTCCCTTGTCCCCGCACTGTGTATCGGAGCGTTTGTCCCCGGCTGCGCCAAACCCGAAAAGAATTGAAGCTCGCGTTCGGCTAAGAAGAACGTCCGTCCGGCTTGAGGACGCGGAAAGCGGGCGCTGTGCCTGCCGGGCTGATTCCGCTGCCGGTTTGCGTGTGGATGCCGTTTGACCAGTTGAATTGACTTTACGGGCGGGCATTCTTCGTTATCCTCGTCGCCTGTTTGCAAAGCAAACACGCACACTTTTATTTTATGGCCAAACTTTTCATTGAAGATGTTGATTTGAAGGGCAAACGCGCCCTGATCCGCGTGGATTTCAACGTTCCACAGGACAAGGTCACCGGCGCCATCACCAACACCAAGCGTATCGAAGCGGCCTTGCCGACGATCCGCTACGCGCTTGAGAAAGGCGCCTCGGTCGTCCTGATGAGCCATCTCGGTCGTCCGGACGGCAAACGCATCGAGAAATTTTCCCTCAAGCCCGTGGCCGAGGCGCTTCAAAAGCTGCTCGGCCGCCCGGTGCAGTTCCTCAACGACTGCGTCGGCGCGGAAGTGGAAGCCGCATGCGCAAAAGCCCGGCCCGGCGATGCGATTTTGCTTGAGAATCTCCGCTTCCATATCGAGGAAGAGGGCAGGGTGAAGCTCGAAGACGGAACCAAACTCAAGGCCGATGCCGAACAGGTGAAGGCATTCCGCGCCAGCCTCACGAAACTGGGCGATGTTTACATCAATGACGCCTTCGGCACCGCCCATCGCGACCACAGTTCGATGACCGGCGTGCAACTGCCGCGGCGCGCGTGCGGTTACCTGATGAAAAAGGAACTCGACGCGTTCGGCGCGGTGCTCGACCACCCGAAGCGCCCGTTGCTCGCCATCCTCGGCGGCGCGAAGGTCTCGGACAAAATTCAACTCATCAACAACCTGCTCGACAAAGCTGACGAAATCATCATCGGCGGCGGCATGGCCTTCACTTTCAAAAAAGTTCTCAACAACATGGCCATCGGCAATTCGCTCTACGACGCCGAGGGCGCCAAGCTGGTGCCGGACCTGATGAAGAAGGCGCAGGCGAAGGGCAAGAAAATCATCCTGCCGGTGGATTATGTTTGCGGCGACAAGTTTGCGGCGGACGCGCAGGTCAGGGTGGCGGACGACGCCTCCGGCATTTCCGACGGCTGGATGGGGCTGGACGTGGGACCGAAGTCAACGACGCTTTTCCTCGACGCCATCCAGACTGCCAGGACCATTATTTGGAACGGCCCGGCAGGCGTGTTTGAATTCCCCGCCTTCGAAAAGGCCACCCAAGCCATGGCGGACGCGATTGTGGCGGCCACCCAGGCCGGCGCCACGACCATCATCGGCGGCGGCGACACAGCCACGGCGGCCAAGAAATACGGCGCGGACAAGAAGGTCACCCATACCTCGACCGGCGGCGGCGCGAGCCTGGAATTCCTCGAAGGCAAAGTGCTGCCCGGGGTGGCGGCGTTGAGCGAGAAATAATTTATTAATCAAACGGAAATTGAGATGAACAAAGAACGTAAACTGATCATTGCGGGCAACTGGAAAATGAACAAGACCGTCGCCGAGGCTCTGGCCTTGGTGGACGACCTCAAACGCGATCTCGCGGCGGTGAAGGAAGTGGACATCGTCGTGTGTCCGCCCTTCACCGCGCTGGAATCCGTGTCCAAGGCGATCCTGGAATCCAAGAACATCAAGGTCGGCGCGCAGAACATGAGCGAGAATAATTTCGGCGCGTCCACCGGCGAAATCTGCGCGGGCATGTTGAAGGAATTCTCCGTGCGCTACGTCATTCTCGGCCACAGCGAACGCCGCCAGTTCCAGAAGGAATCCGACGCGCTCATCGCCAAAAAGGCGGTGGCGGCTCATGCGGCGTCCCTCAAGCCGATTGTCTGCGTGGGCGAAACGCTGGCGGAACGCGAAGGCGGCCAGATGGAAAAAGTTTTGGAAACACAGGTGCGTGGCAGCCTCGCCGGTCTGACCGGCGAGCAAATGCTTGAAACAGTCATCGCTTACGAACCGGTCTGGGCGATTGGCACCGGCAAGACCGCCACAACGCAGCAGGCGCAGGACGCGCACGCCTTCATACGCGCGCAGCTTGCGAAGATGTTTGACGAAGCCACAGCGAAGAAGGTCCGCATCCAATACGGCGGCAGCGTGAAGCCGAACAACGCCAAGGAACTGATGAGCCAGCCGGACGTGGACGGCGCGCTGGTCGGTGGCGCGGCGCTGGAGGCAAGAAGTTTTGCTGACATCATCAAAAATTCAATATAGGATTTGACATGAGTTTTTTTATTGGCGTCTTGATATTTTTTCTGGTCATCAACTGTGCGGTGTTGATTTTGCTCGTGCTGGTTCAACTGCCTAAAAAAGATGCGGGCGCAGGGCTGGCGTTTGGCGGCGGTGCCGCCGACGCGCTGTTCGGCGCGGGTTCAGGCAACGCCCTGACCAAAATCACCAAATACGCGACCGTCGTTTTCTTTGCGCTGGCCCTGGCCATCGGGATCATGCAGGACCGTTCGCACCGGGGAAACACCGCGCTGTTTGAAAAACAGGTGGAACAAATGCAGACGCAAACACCGGCTGCGACACAACCCGCCACCACCCAGCCGGCGGCACCGAAGAGTGGCCTGCTCACAACCCAGCCTGTGGCGGGCAGCAACGCTCCCGCCGCTCCAGCCCCGGCCAAATAACGCGATGACCCTTTCCAAGCGCGCCCGGCGATTCTTTTCGCGGGCGCGTTTTTGTTTTTTGAATTGCGGCGTTTTGCTGGTTTGCCTTTTGCCTTCCGGCTGCGCCCGTCACGAGCCGCCTGCCGACATCACCATCATCAACGCCGCCGAACCTGAATCGCTCGACCCGGCGATCATCACCGGCCAGCCGGAATTGCGCGCGGTGCAGGGCTTGTTTGAAGGCCTGACCCGGCTTGACCCAAAAACCGCGCGTCCGATTCCCGGGCTGGCGGAACGCTGGGAAATTTCCCCCGACGGCCTGGTTTACACCTTTCATCTGCGAACGAATCTGGTCTGGTCAACGGGCAAACCCATCACGGCGGACGATCTGGTTTATTCCTGGATCCGCGCCTTGAATCCGGCGACAGCTTCCGATTACGCCGGGCAGCTTTTCTATCTGAAGAACGCCGGGGATTTCAACGCCGGAAAAATCAGAGACCCGGCGCTCGTGGGCGTCCGCGCGATGGATAAATGCACCGTGCGCGCCGAATTGAATCATCCCACGGCGTTCTTTCTCGACCTTTGCGCGTTCCCGACGCTTTACGTCGTGCCCCGCCAGACGATTGAAAAATACGGCGACCGCTGGCTGATGGTGCGACCGTTGCCGAGCAGCGGCCCATATGAACTGGCGGCCTGGCGTCTTAACGACAAAATCCGCCTGAAAAAAAATCACCGCTACTGGGACGCCACCAACACGCAATCGGAAATCATTGACCTGCTGCCCGTCGGTTCGCCCATCACGTCGCTGAATCTTTACGAAAACGGCCAGGCCGACATCGTTTGGGACAAGGACCTGGTGCCGGTCGAACTGCTGGACGTGCTGCTGAAGCGCCCCGATTTTCACACGTTCAATTATCTCGGCACTTACTTCATCCGCCTGAACGTGACGCACAAGCCGTTCGATGACCCGCGCGTCCGCCGGGCGCTGGCGCTGGCCATTGATAAAAATCGCATCGTAAAAAAAATCACAAAGGCGGGGGAGCAGCCCGCCTCGCACCTCGTGCCGGACGGCACGGCGAATTACACTTCGCCCGCCGGCCTGGATTACAATCAGGAGCTGGCCAGAAAATTACTGGCGGAAGCCGGCTATCCCGGCGGCAAAGGTTTCCCGCGCTTCAACTACATCTTCAACGCGGCGGCGGGCGGGGCGGCGAAGATGCACGAAAACGTCGCCATCGAACTGCAGCAGATGTGGCGCGACACGCTCGGCATTGAGATGGAATTGCGGCAGATGGAATGGAAAGTCTATCTGGGCGCGCAATCCCATCTCGATTACGATTCGTCGCGTTCCAGTTGGATCGGGGATTACAACGATCCGCAGACGTTTCTGGGCATGTTCACCAGCGACGACGGCAACAACCGCACGGGCTGGAAAAATAAAAATTACGACGCGCTTATCCGCGAAGCCAATGAACAGCCTGACCTGTCGGCGCGGGCAAAAATATTCCAGAGTGCCGAGACTTTGCTCGTGCATGACGAAGCGCCGATCATTCCGCTCTTTTTTTACGTCGGCATAAATTATTTCGATACTAACAAAATTCAGGGCATCTACCCGAACATTCTCGACAGCCATCCGCTGCAATCCATCCGCAAAATCAAGCCGCAGAAATAAAATGTATTTCCTCAAACGCCTCGCCTTTGCGGTTCCGCTGCTGCTGGTCATCAGCGCGCTGGCGTTTGTCCTCGTGCGCCTCGCGCCCGGCGGGCCGTTCGACCGCGACCGCGCGCCCGCCTCGCCGGAAATCGAGAATAATCTCAAGACGAAATATCATCTGGATGAGCCGGTCTGGAAGCAATACGGCCGCTACCTTGGCGACCTGGCGCACGGTGACTTTGGCGTTTCGCTCAAATACCGCAACCACAACGTCAACGACATCATCGCGCAAGGCCTGCCGGTTTCAATGTCGCTCGGCGTGCTCGCCTTCGGGTTTGCGATGGCTGGCGGCCTGACAGTTGGATTTATCACCGCCGCCCGGCGCGGGCGCTGGGCGGATTACACTGGCAGTTTTCTGGCGATGCTGGTCGTGTGTGTGCCGGGATTCGTCCTCGCGCCGCTGCTGATTCTGATTTTCGCCGTGAAATTGCAATGGCTGCCAGTCGCCTTATGGGATTCTCCGTGGCACATGATTCTGCCCGTGATTGCGCTCGGTCTGTATTTCGCCGGAAAAGTCGCACGGCTGACGCGCGAAGGGATGCTGAACGCGATGCAATCCGAATTCGTCACCGCCGCCCGCGCCAAAGGTCTCGCCGAAAACAAGCTGCTTTTCAAACATGCCTTTCGGATCGCCGTGCTGCCGGTCGTGTCGTATTCCGGCCCGATGCTCGCCGATCTGCTGACCGGTTCGTTCATCGTCGAAAATATTTTTCAGATTCCCGGCATCGGCGTTTTCCTGGTGAACAGCTCGCTCAACCGCGATTACACCGTCGTCGTCGGCCTCGCGCTGCTTTACGCGGTTCTACTTGTCGGTCTAAACCTCGTCGTGGACTTTGCCTACACTTTGCTCGACCCGCGCGTGAAATATGAATGACGAAAAAGTTGATAGTTCAAAGTTGATAGTTGATGGCACGGCAGTCGGCGAGGCCGCTGTTGACTCTCAACTCTCAACCATCAACTCTCAACTGGCCTGGCAACGGTTCAAAAAAAATCGTCCCGCCGTTTTGAGCGCGTGGTTTCTCGTCGCGCTGTTGCTGGCCATCGTCGCGTGGCCATTGCTGCTCAAGACAACCGGCGGCAGTTTTGCTCACATCCACAACCCCAACCAGCTTTCCGACGCGCAATTCCTGCCGCCCGGCGCGCAGCACTGGTTCGGCACGGATGTTCACGGACGCGATGTCTTTTCCCGCGTGCTGTTCGGCGCGCAAGTTTCGCTGCTCGTTGGCGTGGTGGGAACGCTGGTCAGTCTGGTCATCGGTGTTTTGTGGGGTGCAGTTGCGGGCTACGCTGGCGGACGCGTGGACGGATTTCTGATGCGGACCGTGGATGTGCTGTATTCGCTGCCCTCAATCATTTTCGTCATCGTCCTTATCACGACGCTTGGTGAACTGTTGAAACATTCACACCTCGTGGCAAATTCACCCGCGCTCGCGAAGCAAATCCGCGTGATGTTGTTGTTCGTCGGCCTTGGCGCGATTTCGTGGCTCACGATGGCGCGCATCGTTCGCGGGCAGGTGCTGACGCTGCGGACACGCGCGTTTGTCGAGGCCAGCCGCGTGCTGGGTGCGAGACCGTGGCGGATTTTGGCGCGGCACATCATCCCGAACATTTTTGGCGTTGTCATCACTTACCTCGCGCTCACGATGCCGGCGATCATTCTTTACGAATCATTTTTGAGCTTTCTGGGCCTGGGCGTTGAACCACCGATGGCGAGCTGGGGAACGCTCATCGCGGAAGGCGTCGGACAAATCAATCCCATCCGCGTCTATTGGTGGCTGATTGTTTTCCCCGGCGGCGTGCTGGTGACAACGTTGCTCGCGCTGAACTTTCTCGGCGATGGCCTGCGCGATGCGTGGGATGTGAAAAGCAAATAGTTAGTGGGGCGAGCGTCCCCGCGAGCCGTCATGTTATCTGGAATAATCCGCAATCCGCCACTGCAAGAACGGTGAGCAATGTTTCGTCGTCGCCTTGTTCCGCAACGGCCAATAGGCGTTGAAATCCTTTTCAAGCTTCCGTAACTCACGGACGCCCTGTTGCGCCAGCGCTTTTGCCTCCGACGTTTTTCCGGCGACAACCGCTTGCTGCCACAACATGAACTCGCAGGACTGTTCCGCCATCCGCGCAGCCAGATCCAGTTCGCGCGCCAAGATTTTTCCCAAATCCGAATTTGGCTTCGCGCGAAGCAAGACCGCCCGCTGCTTCTGGATTTCCTTCAATACGACGAGAACTTTCTTCTTTGGAATTTTGGCAAACCATTTCAAACCGTCCCGGCAAAATAATTCGCGGTCTTCCGGCTTGGGCGTGGCAATGACCGTGCCGAGCGGCGTTTCATTCAACGCCTTCACGCCGAGTTTCTGATGCGCAAAACCAAGTTTAAACGCGGCCTTCACGACTTTTCCATTGGGATCCTGAAACACATCGCGGCTCAGGACGGCGAGGAGATTCCGTTCGTCCAGCGCTTTTGAATTCCACGCCAGCGCCGCGCCGGCGGCGAACAATGGCCAGCTTACGGCCAGCGGCTGCGGATGGCCGCCATCACCCCAGTCGGTGTTGAGAAAACCAATTGCTCCAAACTTTTTTCCGGCCCTGGCCGCAGAACGCAGATTGGCGAGCGCGTTGTCGTGTTTGCCGACAAGCGTTTGCCACGTCGAAGTGCCGGGGCAGACGTAGAAGGGGATCTTCGCCTTTGCGAACTGCGCGGCTTCATTTTCAAACGGATGATTGGCCTCGTAACCCCAGTTTAGCGCGATAACATTTTTCGGAAGTTTCCGAATCAGCTTCGGATATTTCAAAATGATGTCGCCCCAGAACATCATCTTCTTGTCACGGACGGCGACTTCGCGGTGAAGTTTTTTGAGAAAGTTAAAATAGACACGACCCTTGCCTTTGGCTTCGCACAGTTTTTTGCTCTGGCCTTTGCCCAGATCCCAGGTCTCGTCGCCGCCGATGTTGAAGAACTGGCTGGAAAAATTTGGGAGCAGTTCGTCGTAAAGGCCGCGCAGAAAGGGCAGGGTGCCGGGATGATTCGGGGCGAGGGTTGTCGGGCGGCGGAGAAAATCCTTGGTCTCGGCCTCGTAAGGCTTGGAAAGTTCGCCGAGTTTTTTCAGGCGCGGGTCTTCGAGAAAACAGCGCAGGTGACCGAAGGAATTCTGGTTCGGCACGAGGTCAATGCCGAGTTCGCGGCAGCGCGCGTCGAGGATTTGAATTTCTTTGGCGGTCAAGGCGCCCCAGCTTTGCCAGACGGATTTATGTTTTTTATAGGCAAACGTGTGTTCGGTATAAAGTTGCAGCTCGTTGATTTTGAAATCGGAAAGTTTTTCCGCGAGGTCGAGCAAAGTTTCCAGCTTCGGCACACGGCCGCGCGAGATGTCCAGCATCACGCCGCGACGCGCAAAGTCCGGCCAGTCGCGGATTTTCAGGCAGGGCAAGCGGCGTCCGCATCCGCGCAAAACTTGCCTTAATGTTGCCGCAGCCGCACGCAAGCCCGGTGTCTCTCGGAATTCAATCCGCACGCCGCTGCGGTCAATCGTGATTGCATAACCTTCCGGTCGCGCGGGCGCGGCCAGGGTGCGGACAACTTTGATTGCAGCCAGCGGCTTCCGCCTCGGCAGTATAAATTTTCCGGCGCGCACTTTCAGCGAGCGCGGAACAGGCAGCAGGTTCAAGGCAACGTGGTTCGGCATCGGTGTTTAGTTAGCCACAGATTGAGCGCGGATAAAACCTGGAAATTTGTGTGTGTGGAAATTTCAAACGCGATTCGGCAAGGCGTTTGCTTAAAGGATTGGGATGTTCAACTGTGGTTGCCTGAATGGCGCGGCGTGGCAGGGCGCGGGTTTCTTAAAACCAGCGAAATGCCTTGCGAACACCCGTATAGTGCCTTTTTATCAAGTGCGCGACGGACGATTTTATCCGGGCGGGGATTGGTTGGAATTGTCCACGCAGTTCAAAAAATGACTGGCTGATATGCTGAAAGATTACAAGGTCAACGCCGGGTTCGACGAAATGCTCGACACAAAAGCCGGCGTGCGGCCGCACTACGATAGATTCCACAGGCTGTTCAACGCGCTGACGCCGGCGGAGTTTGAAGCCAAGCGGCAGGCGGTGGACACGGCGTTTTTGCGTCAGGGCGTCACGTTCAATGTCTATGGCGACGCGGCGGGCGCGGAAAAAGTTTTTCCGTTCGACCTGTTGCCGCGCATCATCCCGGCAAAGGAATGGGAGAATCTCGAACGCGGTCTCGCGCAGCGGATCACGGCGCTGAACCTGTTCCTGCACGACATCTATCACGACCAGAAAATCCTGAAGGATGGCATCATCCCGGAATTTTACGTTTTGTCCGCGCGCCATTTCCGCCGCGAGTTCGTGAACTTCGAGGTGCCGAAGGGGATTTACATCCATGTTTGCGGCACGGATCTGATCCGCGACAAGGACGGAAATTATCTCGTGCTGGAGGACAACGGCCGCTGTCCATCAGGCGTGAGCTATGTTTTGGAGAACCGGCGCGCGATGAAGCGGGCTTTCCCAGGGATGTTTGAAAACATCGGCGTGCGGCCCGTGGAAAATTATCCGCAGGAACTTTTGAAGTCGCTCAAATACATCGCGCCCGCCGGTGTGGCCGATCCGACGGTGGTGGTCCTGACGCCGGGCGCCTACAACAGCGCGTATTTCGAGCACACCTACCTTGCGCGGCAGATGGGCATTGAGATTGTGGAGGGCCGCGATTTATTTGTGCGCGATTCGCGCGTGTTCATGCGCACGACCAAGGGGCCGCAGCCGGTTCATGTCATTTACCGGCGCATTGACGATGACTTCATTGACCCGACGGTATTCCGTCGCGACTCGATGCTGGGCGTGCCGGGACTGGTTCATGCGTATCGCGCCGGGAATGTTTCGCTGGCCAACTCCATCGGCACCGGCCTGGCGGATGACAAGGTGATGTATTATTTCGTGCCGCGCATGATCAAGTATTACCTCGATCAGGAACCGATCTTGCCGAACGTGCCGACATATCTCGCCAATGAGGAAAAGGATCTCAAATATATTCTGGAACATTTGCCGGAACTCGTCGTCAAGGCGGCCAACGAGTCTGGCGGCTACGGGATGTTGATGGGACCCAAGGCGTCCAAAGAGGAAATTGAAAAGTTCCGCGAGCTCATCATCGCCGATCCGCGCAATTACATCGCGCAGCCGATGATCTTTCTCTCGCAGCATCCGACCTTCTGCGGCGACGAATTCGATGGCCGTCATGTGGACTTGCGACCGTTCATTTTGTCTGGCGAACGCACCAGCATCATTCCCGGCGGACTGACGCGCGTTGCGCTGCGCAAAGGTTCGCTCGTGGTCAACTCGTCGCAGGGCGGCGGCAGCAAGGACACCTGGGTTTTGTATGGAGACGAATAAAAATAATGTTGAAGGAAGAATTATGAATGATGAATTTTTCCTTCACCCGTCGCACCGGCCAAACCGTTCATCATTCATCATTCATCATTCATCATTGTCATGTTAAGCCGCGTCGCCCACTCGCTCTACTGGATGGCCCGTTACATCGAGCGCGCCGAAAACATCGCGCGCATCGTGGACGTGAACCTGCAACTGCTGCTCGACATCCGCAATCTGGACGAGAAACGGCTCGTCGCCTACTGGCTGCCCATCGTGCAGGCGACCGGCGATGAGGAGGCGTTTTTCAAGCTGCATCCCCACGCCAGCGGCCACGCCGTCACGGAGTTTCTCGTGTTTCAGACGGAGAATCCCAATTCCATCGTTTCGTCCATTTGTCAGGCGCGCGAAAACGCCCGCATGGTGCGCGACCAGATCACGCTGGAATTGTGGGAGGAATTGAACCGGCTTTACTGGTTCGTCCGCACGCCGACCGCGCGGCAGGTCTGGAAGGACAGTCCCGGCGATTTTTTCCAGCAGATTAAAGCCGCCTCGCTCCATATCATCGGGCTGACCTACTCGACGCTCATCCACAACGAAGGCTGGTGGTTTGCGCAGGTCGGCAAATTCATCGAGCGCGCCGACAAAACTTCACGCATCCTCGACTTGCGTTATAAATCCATCCCGGAAAAAGGACTGCCCACAGCCGTCAACCAGACGGACGTGCTCGAATGGTCGGCAATACTGCGTTCCTGCAGCGCGTGGGACGCCTACAAATCCATCCACGGTGCGGAAGTCAGCCCGCGCCTTGTCGCTGAATTTCTCTTGTTGAACGAGGATTTTCCGCGCTCCATCCGCTTTTGCATCGGCGAGCTCAATGTCGCGCTGCGCCGGATTTCCGGAGTGGCCGAGGATCGTTTTTGCAACGACGCGGAAAAACTCGCGGGCCGGCTCGTGGCGGAATTGCAGTTCAGCACCATTGACGAAATTTTTGAAGCCGGCCTGCATGACTATCTGGACTTGTTGCAGATGAAGTTCAACAACATCGGCGCGGCGATGTTCAACACCTATATTTTCCAGCCGTTCAGCACGCTTGAGGAGGAGATCATGGTGCAACAGGAGGAGCAGCAACAGCAGTCGCGGGCGGACCACTCATCACGCATCACGCATCACTGAACCATGTCTATCCACGTCGCGCTCCACCACAAGACGCACTACAAATACGACCGGCTCGTCAACCTCGGCCCGCAGGTTGTGCGCCTCCGTCCTGCGCCGCATTCCCGCACGCGGATTTTGAGCTATTCGCTGAAGATCAAGCCGGAAAAACATTTCATCAACTGGGCGCAAGATCCGCAATCCAACTACGCCGCCCGCCTCGTTTTTGACCAGCCCACGCGCGAATTTTGCGTCGAGGTGGACCTGGTCGCGGAGATGGCGGTGCTCAATCCGTTCGATTTTTTCCTCGAACCAAATGCGCAAAAATTTCCCTTTGCCTACGATCCGGCGCTCGACCACGAACTCGCGCCATTCCAGCGCAAATGGTGGCTCACAAACAACTTCACGAAATATCTGACGGCGTTGCGGCGTGATCTGATCGGCGAAGTCAAACGGCGCACCAAACAGCAGCGGCTGGAAATGCCGGAAAGCGAGAAGCAGCCGACGAATGACTTCATCGTTGCCATCAATCAGCGGTTGTGGAAGGACATCAAATACACCATCCGCATGGAGCCCGGCGTGCAAACTCCGGAAGAAACGCTCACGAAGATGAGCGGGTCGTGCCGCGATTCCGCGTGGCTGCTCGTGCAACTGTTGCGTCACTTCGGCCTGGCGGCGCGCTTTGTCAGCGGCTATTTGATCCAGCTCAAGCCCGACGTGAAATCGCTCGACGGCCCGAGCGGCGCGGAAAAGGATTTCACCGACCTGCACGCGTGGACGGAAGTGTATCTGCCCGGCGCCGGCTGGATTGGTCTCGACCCGACTTCCGGTCTGCTCGCGGGCGAAGGCCATATTCCACTTGCCTGCACGCCCGATCCTTCCAGCGCCGCGCCCATTTCCGGCGGCGTGGATGAATGCAAAACCGAGTTCGAATTCGACATGACCGTGAAGCGCGTCTATGAATCGCCGCGCGTCACCAAGCCTTACACGGAGGAACAATGGACGGACATCGGGAAGCTCGGCCACGCGATTGATGTGGATCTGAAAAAGAACGACGTGCGCCTCACGATGGGCGGCGAGCCGACGTTTGTTTCCGTGGACGATCCCGACGGGCCGGAATGGAACTTCACCGCCATGTCGCACAAGAAGCGCATTCTCTCCGGCGAACTCATCCGGCGGTTGCGCGGAAAATTTGCGCCCGGCGCGCTGCTGCATTACGGCCAGGGCAAATGGTATCCCGGCGAACCGCTGCCGCGTTACGCGCTCGCGGCGTATTGGCGCAAGGACGGCGTGCCGGTATGGAAGGATGATTCGCTCATCGCCGACGAGTCAAAAAATTACGGGCACGGCGCGAAGGAGGCGAAGGAACTCGCGGCACGCCTCGCAAAGACAATTGGTGTGAACCCGAAACACCTCATCCCCGCGTATGAGGACGCTTTTTATTATTCGTGGAAGGAACGGCGCTTTCCGGCGAACATCACGCCCGAAAAATCCAACCTCAAAGACAAACAGGAGCGCGAACGCATCGCGCGGATTTTTCAACAGGGCCTCGGCTCGGTTGTCGGCTACACGTTGCCGATCAAACGCGCGTGGCATGGCAATCAGCAGGGCTGGATGTCCGGCTCGTGGTTTTTGCGCGATGACGACACGCTCTGGCTCATTCCCGGCGATTCCGCCATGGGCCTGCGCCTGCCGCTGGATTCCGTGCCGTGGGTTGCCGAAAAAGATTATCCGTGGCTGCGGCCGCAAGACCCTTCGGAGCCGGATTTGCAGGAATTGCCGAAGGAATTTCCGTATCGGCAACAAATCGTGGGACGCCGCAATGCGCCGTTGCCACCCGGTTACGGCCCGGGCCAGCGAGCTCAAAAACTCGGCAAACCTGAACCAGACGAAGATCCAAATCGCCGTCCAGCACAGGGGGAGAGCGCGCCGTGGGTCATCCGCACTGCGCTCTGCGTCGAGCCGCGGGATGGCCGTCTGCATGTCTTTATGCCACCCGTCGAGAAGACGGAAGATTATTTGGATCTCATCGCGGGCATTGAAACGAGCGCTGCCGAAACTGGTTTGCCCGTGGTCATCGAAGGCGAAACGCCGCCGAAAGATCCGCGCCTGAACAAGCTCGCCGTCACGCCCGACCCCGGTGTGATCGAGGTCAACATGCACCCGAGCAAATCGTGGGACGAACTCGTCGAACGCACGACGACGCTTTACGACGAGGCGCGACAGACGCGGCTCGGCACGGAAAAATTCATGGTGGACGGACGACACACCGGCACCGGCGGCGGCAACCACATCATCATCGGCGGCGAAACACCGCAGGATTCGCCGGTGTTGCGCCGGCCCGATTTGCTGCGCTCGCTGCTTTCATATTGGCAGAATCATCCGTCCTTGAGCTGGCTGTTCAGCGGCTTGTTCATCGGCCCGACGTCGCAGGCGCCGCGCATTGACGAGGCGCGCAACGATTCGCTTTATGAGCTCGACGTCGCATTCAAGGAAATGGACAAGCAAATAGGCATGCATGGCCAGACGCCGCCGTGGATGGTGGATCGTTTGTTCCGCAACCTGCTGATTGATTCGAGCGGCAATACGCATCGCGCCGAGTTCAGCATTGATAAATTGTTCGCGCCCGAAAGCAGCACCGGCCGGCTCGGTCTCGTGGAGATGCGCGCCTTTGAAATGCCGCCGGACGCGCGCATGAGCCTTGCGCAACATCTGCTTCTGCGCGGACTTGTCTCGAAGTTCTGGAAGGAGCCATACAGAAATAATTTCGTGCGCTGGGGCACGGACATCCACGACCGCTGGATGCTGCCGCATTTCTGCGAAACGGATTTCAAAGATGTCATCAACGATCTGCGCGCATCGGGTTATCCGTTCCAGGCCGAATGGTTCGCGCCGCACTTTGAGTTTCGTTTTCCACGCATCGGCGATCTGGTGCAGCGCGATTTGCAGATCGAACTCCGCACCGCGCTTGAACCGTGGCATGTCCTCGGCGAAGAGCCCGGCGGCGGCGGCACGGTGCGTTACGTTGACAGTTCGGTGGAGCGCTTGCAAATCAAGGCGCGCGGCCTTGCGGGCGACCGCTTCGCCATCACGTGCAACGGCCATCGCGTGCCGCTGCATCCGACCGGCACCAACGGCGAAAGCGTCGCCGGCGTGCGTTATCGCGCGTGGCAGCCGCCGGTCTGCCTGCAGCCCACCATCAAATCGCACGCGCCGCTGCGCTTCGATCTTTACGACGCATGGAACCAGCGTTCGCTCGGCGGCTGCACCTATCACGTCGCGCATCCGGGCGGCAGAAGCTACGACACGTTCCCGGTGAATTCTTACGAAGCGGAAAGCCGTCGTCTGGCGAGGTTTTTCCGGCACGGCCATCAGCAGGGCAAGTTCACGCCGCCGCCGGAAAATTTGAACAGCGACTTTCCTTTTACGCTGGATTTGCGCAATGTCTGACGCGGATAACAAAGGGCAAAGCCGCAATCAGCCGCAAATGTCTCAATCGCAATCCCAATCAGCGACAGGTGAAGCCAGCGCCGCCGAAAAGGCGGTGCCGGCGGGCGGTTTGTTGTCTGGCTACAAGCCGGGCGCGTCGGTGTTCGACGAATTTCTGGCTGACGACGGGCCGCCCCGTGCGCATTACGCCGGCCTGCTCGCGGCGCTGCAGGATCTCGGCCCGGCGGAACTCAAGCGCCGCCAGGAAACCTGCCAGCGGCTGGTTCACGAGCAGGGCATCACTTATAATGTCTATGGCGATCCGCGCGGCATGGAACGCCCGTGGCAGCTCGACCCAATTCCCTTTGTCATCGCGCCGGATGAATGGCGTTCGCTTGAAGCGGGATTGATTCAACGCGCCACGCTGCTGAATAAGATTCTCGCTGACTGCTACGGCGCGCAGGAACTCATCCGATCGCGCTGGCTATCGCCGGCAATGGTTTTTGGACAGCCGGATTTTCTGCGCCCGTGCCACGGCATCCGTCCGCCGCAGGGAAATTTTTTGAACTTTTATTCCGCCGACCTTGCCCGGTCACGGGATGGGCAGTGGTGGGTGGTTTCCGACCGCACCCAGATTCCCACCGGCGCGGGCTACGCGCTGGCGAACCGTCTGGTCACGTCGCGCATTCTGCCGGAGCCGTTTCGTGACAACCAGATCCACCGGCTTGCGGGATTTTTCCGCGCCGTGCGCAACACGCTCGTGCAACTGGCTCCGCGTCCGGCGGGCGAGGCGCGCGTGGTCATGCTCACGCCCGGCCCGCACAACGAAACTTATTTTGAGCAGGCATATCTCGCGCGTTATCTGGGTTACATGCTGGTTGAGGGGCAGGATTTGACCGTGCGCGACGACCGCGTCTTCCTCAAAACCTTGAGCGGCCTCGAACCGGTGGACGTGATTCTGCGCCGGGTGGACGATGATTTCTGCGACCCGCTGGAACTGCGCAACGACTCAATTCTCGGCGTGCCCGGGCTGGTTGAAGCGTTGCGGGCCGGCAACGTCGTTGTCGCCAATGCGCTCGGCAGCGGGCTGCTGCAAAGTCCCGCGTTCATGTCTTTTTTGCCGGGACTGTGCAAGCATCTGCTTGGTGAAAAATTAAAATTGCCGTCCGTCGCGACGTGGTGGTGCGGTCAGGAAACCGCCCGCAAATATGTGCTCGAACATCTCGACAGACTGGTTTTGAAACCGGCGTTCCGCACCCACTTCCGCGCGCCCGATGCCGAAAAACCGCTGAACGCAAAGGAGCGCGACGCTCTTCAACGTCACATCGAATTTGATCCCGACCTGTTCGTCGCACAGGAGCGCGTGCAGCTTTCCACCGCGCCGTCATGGGACGGGAGCGGCCTGGTGGCGCAGCCCGTCAGCCTGCGCGTTTATCTTGTCGCAGGCGGCGATGGTTATCACGTCATGCCCGGCGGACTCACGCGCGTTTCGCCGGACAGCGGCGGGCGGTCCATCTCGATGCAGCTTGGCGGCAGCAGCAAGGACACATGGATCAGTTCCGAAACTCCGGTGGAAGAAGTCACGTTGCTTCATTCAGCGGGCGAAAACATCGAGCTGCGGCGCACCGGAAACAATCTGCCTTCGCGCCTCGCGGATAATTTTTTCTGGCTGGGCCGCTACTCGGAACGCGCCGACGCCACGGCGCGTCTGCTGCGGACTGCGCTGCTGCGCTTCAATCCCGAACGCGCCGGCAGTTCCACCCAGTTGCTCGCGCCCTTGTTGAAAACGCTGGAAGTGCAGGGACAATTACCGGGCATTTCCGAAAGGCCGGAGCTGCGTCAAAATGCCGAGGCGTTCGAGGCGGAACTGCTCGCGGCCATCTTTGATTCGTCGCGTCCCGGAAGTTTGCGGAGCACCGTGGACAATCTGCACCGGCTCGCCGTGCAGGTGCGTGACCGCACGTCGAACGACATGTGGCGCGTCATCAGCCAGATCAACGAACGGCTCGCCGCGCCGCCGGCCCGTCGCGTGATGCTCGCGGGCGATGCGGTGGGCGTGTTGAATCAAACCTTGCTCGCCGTCGCGGCGTTTCACGGCCTCGCGCGCGAGAACATGACCCGCGCGCAGGCGTGGCGTTTTCTCGACATCGGCATGAGGATCGAGCGCGCCATCTATCTTTGCACGCTGCTCGATTCCAAGCTGCACTCGGCTGAAGCTGACAATTCCAGCGTGCTCGAAACCATCTTGGAAGTGGACGACAGTTCCATCACTTATCGCTCGCGTTACAGCCTCCTGCCGCACATCTCGGCGGTTTATGATCTCGTGCTGCTCGACGACAAAAATCCGCGCTCGGTCCTGTTTCAATTGAACCAGCTGCTCAAACACGTCGAGCGTTTGCCGCGCGAACGCGAAAAGGACGGCGCGGGTTCAAGCCAGAAGATTTTGCAGGAATGCATCACGCGCTTGAATCAGGCCGATGCGCGCGAACTGGCCGGGCTGCAAGCGGGCTGGCACGCCAGCAAGATTGGCGGGGCGATCCAGCAGACGTTGCGCGACCTGCCGAAGTTTTCCGACACCATCGCCGCCGGCTGCTTCGCGCACTCGGCGATTTCGCGCACGGGCCGGGAGAACGCGCCATGAACTATCAGATCACCCATCGCACGCTTTACGATTACGCCGCGCCGGTGACAGTGTCGCATCATGTCGCGCGGCTCGAGCCGCGCGGCACTGGCACGCAGGTGCGGCAGGACTATGCGCTGGAAATTTTCCCCATGCCGGCGCTGCGGAAGGCGCGCACCGATTATTTCGGCAACGAGCTTTGCTTTTTCAGCATCCAGGAAGTTCACAGGCGGCTGGAAATAACCACGACCAGCCGCGTCTCGGTCAGCGCGGGACAACCGGTCATGCTTGAAAGTTCGCCCGCATGGGAGGATGTCAAACGGCTGTTCCGCGATCCGGTGTCGCCGGAGGTGGTCGAGCCGTATGAATTTATTTTTGATTCACCGCAGGTGCGCGCGTCGTTTGAACTGGCTGATTACGCCAGGGAAAGTTTTGCGGAAGATGCGCCGCTGCTTGCCGGGGCGCGTGAATTGACGCGGCGGATATGCAAGGATTTCAAATTCGACCCAAAGGCCACGACCGTGGCGACGCCGCTGGAGGAAGTCTGGGAAAAGCGCCGTGGCGTCTGCCAGGACTTCGCGCATCTGGGCATCGCGTGCCTGCGTTCCCTTGGCCTGCCTGCGCGCTACGTCAGCGGTTATTTGCGCACGCGCCCGCCGGAAGGCCGGCCGCGGCTCGTCGGCGCGGATGCGTCGCACGCGTGGTTCGCCGTTTTCTGTCCCGGCATCGGCTGGGTGGATTTTGATCCGACCAATGACGTTCAACCGGCGGAAGAACACATCACCGTGGCATATGGCCGTGACTTCGGCGATGTCAGCCCGGTGGCTGGAATTCTTACCGGCGGTGGCGATCACGAAGTCAAAGTGTCGGTGGACGTCAATCCGTTGTCTGGAAATTTTTGAATGAAATTTGATATTTTGCACCGCACTCGTTATGTCTATGCCACACCTGTGCGCGACAGTTTCAACAACGTCCGCCTCGAGCCTCCTTCGATCCCCGAACAGACCGTCGAATCGTTTCTGCTCCGCGTGCTGCCGGCCGTGCGGATGAAGCATTACACGGATTTTTACGGCAACTGGATCCATCACTTCGAGATTCCGGAGGCGCACGGCTATCTGCTCATCGAAAGCCAGTCCCGTGTGATCACCCATTGGCCCCAGCCCATCGCCGAGGATGCGAAGTTGTGTCCGCTCGGAAAAATCGGGGAGGTTGCGCACATCGAACGCTGCTTTGATTATTTGCAGTCCAGCCGTTTCATTGAGATGGAGGCCGACGCGTGGCGGCTCGCGCTGGATGCCACCGACGGCCAGACCGACGTGTGGCAGGCCGTGCTCGCCATCATGCGGTTTACCAGTGGTTTTTTGAAATACGAATCCAACTCCACGCACGTTCACACCCATATGAGCGATGTGATCAAAGACAAGCGCGGCGTCTGCCAGGACTTCGCGCACCTGATGATCGGTCTGTGCCGCAGCATCAAGATTCCGGCGCGCTACATCAGCGGTTATCTGGCCACGGAAACCGCCAGCGCCACGCACGCCTGGGTGGAGGCGTTCATTCCCGGCGTCGGCTGGCGCGCCCTTGATCCCACGCACAACCGCCAGATTGATGAAACTTATGTGAAGATCGGACACGGACGCGATTACGCCGACGTGTCGCCCATCAGCGGCAACTATCGCGGCACGCTCGAACGCACCATGGAAGTCGAAGTAAAAATCACCGCCGCCGGCTGACAAAATACCGCGCAAAGGAAATCAGCCCGGAAAATTTGTAACTTGGGTCAACGTATTTCTCGATGACATAGAACGCAAAATAGTAAGCCCGGCAAAAACTCCACGTCGCCACCGCCAGCAGCCCGGCGGTCTTCAACGTCGGGCTGTCGAGGAAAATCAAGACGACGGCGACAATTCCGATGCACAGGAACAGCAGCCCTTTAAATTTTATCCAAAACGGATTCGACAGGTCTTTCATGGAAACAAACTTAACACCGCTTCCGCCGCGCGTCCCGCCGCGCCGGGTTCGCCGAGCGAGGCAATGATTTTGCCAAGCTGCGCCTTGATTTTCGCCCGGCGCGATTCGTCCTGCAACAGCTCCAGCGCCGCGCGCGAAAGATTCTCCGGCGTGGCGTCCTTCTGGACGAATTCAGGATAAACCGTCTCGCCTGCCAGCAGGTTCGGCATCGTCAGCGACTTTACCGTGATGATGCGCCGGGCGATCTGGTAGGTGAGCCACGAGGTTTTGTAGAGCGTCACCGTCGGCACGCCGAAGAACGCGCACTCCATCGTCACCGTGCCCGTCGAGGCGAGGGCGACATCCGTCTCGGCCAAGGCCCACGGCAGTTCGCCGATTTGGATTTCTACATTCGCACCGGGTGATTTCGCCAGTTGCATCAGCGCTGGATTTGGCAAAACTATTTTCGCCTTCGCCGCCGGCAGTTTTTCTTGAATCGTTTTCAGCGCCGCCAGCATCACTGGCAAATGCCGTTGCAATTCGCTCTTACGGCTGCCGGGCAGCAATAAAATCTTTGGCTCGTAGGAGACGACGTGAGGAGTCTCTAACTTGTCTTTGGTTTGAGCCTCGTCACCTCGGCTGCTACGAGCTTCCGATGCGCGTCGCGTTGAAAGCAGATCGTCATTCGCAAATCTCCCGATCATCGGATGTCCGACAAATTCCACGCGCAACTGCGGCACGCGCTGCGCATACCAGGCTTTCTCGAACGGGAAAATGCTCAACAGCAGATCATAATCGCGCGCCAGCTTGTCCGCGCGGCCCGGACGCGACGCCCAGACCTGTGGCGAAACGAACTGGACGATCTTCGGATTCCATTTCGAGAACGGATTGTCGCGGATGTAGGCTTTGACCGCCTGGCCGAAGCGCAGGTTGAACCCGCCGTAATCTACCCCGATGACCACGTCCGGTTTGCGCTCAATCGCCAGCGCGAGCAGTTGGTTGAACAGCCGCCGGAACTTCAAAATATTTTTCAGCACGTCCGTGATGCCGATGACCGAGTGCTGCGTCATGTCGAAAGCCAGATCCACGCCGGCGGCGGACATCTTCGGGCCGCCCGCGCCGAAGAACTGCGGCGAGGATGGAGGATGGAGGATGGCGGATTGCTCACGCAGTGCGGCCACCAGTTCCGCCGCGAGCAAATCCCCGCTCGCCTCGCCGGCGATGAGCATGAAGGTTTTCGGTTTCACGAGCTTGTTTTAACGCAAAGACGCAAAGGCGCGAAGCAATTATGAAAACGCGTTGCCGTCGTTTTAGCCACGGAGTGGCGCACGATAGTAGCCCACAGCGATAGCTGTGGGAAAGTATTCAACAAAAACCGAAGCCCCGGCAGGGGCGAAAGAAATTTCATTCCCACAAAAACCTTTCGTCATATTCAATTTCATGTCGCTTGAGGAAGGCCACAAATTCCTCTTGAAACGAAACCTTCCGATGATGCTCCTCCTGGTTGGCGATGTATTTTTCAACCTCGACCAAATTGGAATGGCTTACGCTGAACGCGCCATAACCGATTTGCCACGCGAATTCTTTTTGGTTTGGAAAACTTTTATGGATCCAGCCGGACGAATCCGCTTTTAATTCACGCATCAAATCGGACAAAGAATGTTTAGCCGCGAGCGATGCCAGAATGTGGACGTGATCCGCCGGGCCGTTGATGATGAGCGACTTGCCGTCGTGCGCGCGGATGATGCCGCCGAGATACGGAAAAAGACGCGATTTCAAATCCGCGTCCAGCAATGGCAGCCGGTCTTTCGTGCTGAATATGATGTGCGTCAGCAAATGGGTGAACGTGTGCGCCATGTCTTTCGTGTGGTTAATTGTCGGTGTTCAATTTCGCGGCAACCGTGCGCGTGCGAGATTTGAAGCTGCGGAGCAGCGCGCGATAGTGGCCCACGGTGACAACCGTGGGAACGAGTGCCAAAATAATTCAAGCCCCTGATGGGGCGGAAGAAATGGGTTGTTGAACGGTGGCTTTCTGCCGTCCCTGCCGGGGCTTTGGAAATTTGCGGGTGGCCAGACCCATAGCTGGCGCCATGGGAACAAGGCACCAAAATTTTTAAGCGCCGGATGGCGCGGCAGAAAATTTGCGTGGCTCTGGAATAATTTTCTTCCGCTCCTGCCGGAGCTTGTGAAATACGACGGCGTGGTTTCCAATAGCTGGCGCTATGGGCTACTACCGCGCGCTGCTCCGCAGCTAAAGCACCGGCGATGAGCATGAAGGTTTTTGGTTTCACGGGATTATTTCAACGCAAAGACGCAAAGGCGCGGAGACACAGAAAAATGTGAAAAACAAATTGTCGTTGTTTTGCCACGGAGTGGCGCGCGACAGTAGCCCACGATGACAACCGTGGGAACGAGTGCCAAAATGATTCAAGCCCCGGACGGGGCGGACGAAACGGGTGATTGAGTGGTGGATTTCCATCGCTCCTGCCGGAGCTTGTGAAATTCGATGGCATTGATTCCCATAGCTGGCGCTATGGGCTACTGCCGTGCGCAGCTCCGCGGCTAAAGCACCGGCGATGAGCATGAAGGTTTTTGGTTTCAATTATATGGTTACTTTTGAAAATGGATTTTAACCCTTGGTAATTGAATCGTGCCGTCCCAAGCATGGATATGATCTTCAGGTTGACGAATTCGCTCTTCCTTGAAAACACCTGTCAGAAAATATTCGTTGGTTGTGTTATCTGGAACAAGCCAACAACCTGTTCCAACCGCCATTGACACGCCGGTTTGTCCCTTGAGTCCGACAGACCAAGAATTCATGTCATCAACCCGCAGTTTCAAGGTTGAATCAAACGGAACGTAAATCCAATAAGGCGGACAAACAAAACCACTCCCAAAACACATGGCGCTAGGAGGCGGATTTCCCGCTGAGTTCGTGAGTGTGCAATTCAACGAAAAACTTGAATTGAACTCTATCGGATTAATGACGTTTGAAACATTTTGCATTTCAAGATAAACGGCCGCTCGGCAGAAATCTGCCCTTTCTTGTTTTGAAGAAACAATAAACCGCATGCGCAATCCACCAACGGTTTCAGACCAGTTACCCGTAAAAATCTGATTGGTGTCATCACCGAAACAAGTCAATCCTGTTATTGTAAGCAAAACGAATATGGTGAACGCTTTCATTGCGACTTAATATGGTCAGGCTTTTTGGTTCTGAATCTGCCGTGTGATTTCAAACGCCAGGTCCAGCGCAAGTTTGGCGGATTCGCCGCTGACCATCGGGGTTTGCTTCTGGTGGACACATTCGACGAAATGTTGCAGTTCGAGCTTGAGCGGTTCGTCCTTGGTGATCGGCACGGGTTCGCGCACGATTTTTTTGCCGGCAAACTGGCTGACGATGGCGGAGTCCTTACCGATGCCGAGCTTGGCGGCCATGATTTTTTTCAGCAGCGAACTCTCTTCCTCGCCGTCGCGGGCGACGCGGTAGATAAAGCCTTCCTGCACGCGATAATCGAGCGAGATGTAGCAGGGATTAGTCGGGCCGCTGAAGACGCGGATTTTGCGCATCCGCTCCGGGCTGACGCGGCTGGCGGTGAGGTTGGCCACGCAGCCGTTGGCGAAGCGCAGGCGCACGTTGGCGATGTCCTCGCTCTTGCTCAACACGGGAATGCCTACGGCGTCGATGCTGGTCACGGGCGATTTTACGAACGCGAGAATCACGTCGAGATCGTGGATCATCAAATCCAGCACCACGCCGATGTCCGTCGAGCGGGCAGGGAAGGGCGAGAGGCGATGGCATTCAATAAAGCGCGGCTGGGTGGCAACCTCTTGGAGAAATTTAAAAACGGGATTGAACCGCTCAACGTGGCCGACTTGCAGAACGCAGTTCTTTTTCTGCGCGAGTTCGCAAAGCTCGGCGGCCTGCTCGGAATTGTCGGTCATCGGTTTCTCAACGAGGACGTGTTTGCCCTGCGCGAGCAGTTGTTTGGCGATGTCAAAATGCGTCGTGGTGGGCGTGACGATGTTCAGCGCATCGCTGGCGGCGGCAGCCTCGGCGATGGAAGCAAAGACGCGCAACTGGTGTTTCTCCGCGATTTTGCGGGCGGTTTCGGCGTGCGCATCGTAAATGCCGGTGAGTTCCACCTGGCCGGCGGCGTGGAGTTCGGAGTAGATGCGGGCGTGATGTTGACCGAGCGAGCCGGTGCCGAGGACGGCGACTTTGACTTTTGCCATGGGCGGAGTGTGCCAGCAACGGCCTGAAACTGAAATCAGAAATGTCGCGCGAGGGACGCGAAGATTGCGATGGGAAATGGGATTGAATCTGGGAAAACTTCGCCGCCTTCGCGTTCTTCGCGCGACACTGGTTCAACTTTCAACTTTCAACGAGCAACCTTCAACCGTTAGATTACCGCCGTGCCAGTTCTTGCTTACATCCTGACCGCGCTCGGCGCGTATCTGCTCGGCTCGATCCCGACGGGCTTCCTTGTCGCAAAAGCGAAGGGCATTGATATCCGCAGCGTGGGCAGTGGGAATATCGGCGCGACGAACGCCATGCGCGTGCTCGGCAAACCGGCGGGAATTTTTGTGCTGCTCATGGACGCGGCAAAGGGATTTTTTGCCGTCGGCCTCGGTTATTTCATCGCAAAGAATTTTGGCGGCGCGGAAACTGAAATCGAAACTGCCCGGATTCTCGCCGGCATTTTCGCGGTGCTCGGCCACAATTACACCTGCTGGCTGAAGTTCAAAGGCGGCAAAGGCATCGCGACGACAGCGGGAGTTTATCTGGCGCTCGCGCCGTGGGCATTGCTGGTTGGCTTGGTCGTTTTCATCCTCGCGGTGCTGATCACCAGATATGTTTCGGTCGGTTCCATCGCGGCAGCCATCGCATTGCCCGCCACGGTCTGGATCATGTCGCCACACAATTTATTTCTTGGCATCGTCACGACGGCACTCGGAGCGCTGGCGATCTTTAAACACAAATCCAACATCCAACGGCTCATGGCCGGAACGGAAAACCGCATCGGCAAAAAGTCTTCAACGTCGGAGGGCGCTAAATGAAAATCACCGTGATGGGCGCGGGTGCATGGGGAACCGTGCTTGCCCGGCTTCTGGGCGATGGCAAAAATATCGTGACGTTGTGGGGACACGACGCGGCGCATTTGCAAGAAATCCGTAAAGCCGGACGCAACGAGCGTTACCTGCCGGGCATCACGCTGCCGGTGGAATTGAAATTGGAAAATGATCTGCCGCGCGCGGTTGCCGATGCGGAGTTGATTGTCGTGGCCGTGCCGTCGAAAGTGTTTCGCGAAGTCACGGAATCACTCGCGAATTTTTCCGGCATCGCCGTCAGCGTCACCAAGGGAATCGAGCATTCAAGCGGCCTGACGATGTGCGGCGTGCTGGCCGAAACAGCACCGCGCGCGAAAGCGGTCGCATTGTCCGGGCCGTCGCTGGCGCTGGAAGTGGCGCGGGGAATCCCGACGGCGATTGTTGCGGCCAGTGGCGATACGGCGGCGGCGGGCGTGGTGCAAAAATTATTTCATCGTCCGGCGTTTCGCGTTTACACGAGCAGCGACCGGCTGGGCGTGGAAATTGGCGGCGCGTTGAAGAATGTCATCGCGATCGCGGCTGGCGCGTGCGACGGCCTGGGTTTTGGCGACAATTCCAAGGCGGCGCTGGTCACGCGCGGGCTGGCGGAAATCCGCAAGCTTGGCGTAGCGGCAGGCGCGCAGGCGGAGACGTTTGCTGGCTTGAGCGGCATCGGCGATTTGATGGTGACGTGCTTTTCCAAGTTGAGCCGCAACCGTGGTTTCGGCGAACGGCTCGGTCGCGGCGAAAAGGTGGATGCGATTTTGAGCAGCACCAATTCCGTGGCGGAAGGTCATCCGACGGCGCGCTCGGCCTGCGAACTTGCGCGCAGGCACAACATTGAGACGCCCATCATTGATGAAGTCCATGCGATGATCTACGAAGGCAAGGACGTGAAAAAAGCGTTGCAAGATTTGACCACGCGCGAGTCAAAGGCCGAGGACTGATCAGAATGCGGAGTGCGAAGTGCGGAGTGCGGAATGATCAGACAGCACGCGTGTGTGCTTTTGGAATACCAAGGGTGATTATGAATAACGAAAATTTGAAACAACGGACAAAGCTGTTTGCACTGGGGGTTATCAAACTGGCCGAGAGCTTGCCGCCCGGCCAGACTTGTAAAATTCTTGGCAATCAACTCCTGCGCTCGGGAACATCAGTGGGGGCAAATTATCGCGCAGTTTGCCGGGCGAAATCCACCGCGGACTTCATTTCAAAAATGGGAACGGTGGAGGAGGAAGCGGACGAATCCGGGTATTGGCTGGAACTGCTCGCGGATTCGGGAAAGGTCAAAGTTTCTGGTGTGTCGGCGCTGCTTAAGGAGGCGGGAGAACTCACTGCCATTGCTGTTGCTTCAATCAACACCGCCAGAAAATCTGGCGGTCGCCAGTGATGACCTCGTTTTCTTCACTCCGCACTCCGCACCCCGCCTTCCGCACTTGATCGCCATTCCTCCATCGGACGCGAAGTTCCGCAGTCCAGGCATTGGGTTGAGTTGAATTGCGTTCCGCAGTGCGGGCAGGCTCCCAGGGTTATGAACGTGTCGAAAGCCTTGCCGCATTGTCCGCAGCGCCAGAGTTCGCCGAGCGGCGGCGCGGTTTTGCAGGACGGACAGGCAAAACCTTCGCGGCGCGGAAGCTTCGCGATGCGCGCCAACGCTCCCGCCTGTTTCAAACCGCCCCAGCAGTTCATCAAGATGAACGCCGCCATGATGCCGATCCAAATGGAACGTGACAAAACTGCCAGCAAGACCAACGCGGCCACGCCGATGAAACCGATGACGCTGGCCGCCAGCAAACTGTTTGCCCGCCCGAACGGGAACCACAGCAGCGAACGTAAAATTTGTCCGCCATCAAGCGGATAGACCGGCATCATGTTGAAGATCAGAAGCACAAAATTGATTGTCCAAATATTATGAATCAGCTCATACGCGTTGGGATATGTGTCATACCAATGCAGATGCGAACTCGCCGACACCAACACTGACAGGATTGGAATGAGAAACACGTTCACCAGCGGCCCGGCGGCGATGCTCCAGAGCTGCGCGCCGGGGCGCTGCGGCGGCGTGACGTAGGCCACGCCGCCAAGCGGCCAGAGGACGATGTCATGCGTCTGCCCGCCGACCTGCCGGCATGCCAGTTGGTGGCCGAATTCGTGAGTCAGCACGATGCCGAAGAGCGCCACGATCTCCAGCGCGCTCCAGCCGTAATTGGAATACTGGTTCGGCCGGCTGCTGAAATACCAGAACGCCAGAAACCAGGACCAGTGAACATACACGTCAATCCCGGCCAGCGTAAAAATCTTGAATGAACCTTTGTTCGTCGGCATTTACAGCGCTCCTTTGATGAGCTTGAGCAGTTCGGCGTGGCTCTCGACGGCCTGGAACTGCGGAAATTCCTGCTTCACTTTTTCCGGCGCGTGGATCAGGAAGCCGACGTTCGCCTCAATCAGCATCGCGGTGTCGTTGTAGGAATCGCCGGCGGAAACGACGTGATAATTCAATGACTTCAGCGCGGCCACGGATTTCTGCTTCTGGTTCGGCTGGCGCAACTGATAACCGGCGATGCGGTCGTTCTCCACGATGAGCCGGTGGCAGAACAGCGTCGGCCAGTTCAACTGCTTCATCAGCGGCTGCGCGAACTGCTCGAACGTGTCGGACAAAATGATGACCTGCACGAGCGAGCGCAGTTCATCGAGAAATTCCTTTCCGCCGGGCAGCGGCTTGAGCGTGCCGATGACTTCCTGGATGTGCGAAAGTTTGATGCCGTGCCGGTCAAGAATCTCGATGCGGTAGCGCATGAGCTTGTCATAATCCGGCTCGTCGCGCGTGGTGCGGCGCAGTTCCGGGATTTTGGTTTTCTCCGCGACGGCGATCCAGATCTCCGGCGTCAGCACGCCTTCCATGTCGAGGGTTACGATTGATTGTTTCACGTTCGCGGAGTTTTTCAAATTGGGATGGTCGTGTCGAGCTTCAGACGGTCTTTCGGCGCTGATTTCAGTGAACTTCGGGATGGTTGGCCAGCAACTGCCGCAGCTGTTTTTGGGCGCGGAGAAAATTCGGACGCGCTTGAAGCGCGTGTTGGTAGCAGATCATGGCGTTCGTCCAGCTTTCGCTCAGCACAAAGATATCGCCAAGGTCGCACTGAATGTCCGGGTCGTGCTGGGTCAGCGTTGCGGCGATCTCCAGATGCTTCAATCCCTCTTCTTTTTGGCCAAAAGCCATGAGGCACATGCCGTAGTTATACTGGCTTTGCGGGAAGCGCGCGCGGGATTCCACTGATGCGCGGTAAAAGAAAAGCGCGCGCGTGTGGTCGCCAATTTTATCGTAGGCGGTGCCAAGGCAGTTGGCGGCGATGTAATTGTCCTGGGTCACTTCCAGCGCATGCCGGAAGAGGCGGACATTGTCACGCCAGTAGAAAATCTGGATGGATGTCACCACCAAGCAGCCAGCTAGCGCTCCGCCGGTAGCGATCAGAACCATGTTTTTCCAACGGGGCTGGATCATTACCCAATCCGCCGCGCCCCAAACCAGCACGACGAACAGGCCGATGCTGGGGATGTATGTGTAGCGGTCGGCCATGTATTGTCCGCCGACTTGAATGATGCCAATCGTGGGAACCAGCGTGCCGAGAAACCAGAACCAGCCCACCGCGAGATACGGTTTCTGGCGCCATTGGCGCACGCATAAAACTGTCCAGGCCACAAGCACCAGGGTTGCGCCGAGCGACATGGCCGCCGGCCAGTGCTCGGGATGGGCGTAAATGATGGCGAGATCGCTCGGCCAGAATGTTTTTGCGACATAACGCGCGTAGGCGATGGCCGCGTTTGCGAAGCGCTCGGCCAGCGGCGTCTGCCAGATCGCGCCCCCGCTGGCTTGGACGAGATACGTCACCGCGCTGCCCGCAGCCGCGAGGACGAAGAACGGGATTTTCTCCAGAATCAGAAATTTGAAACTCCGCACTCCGCACTCTGCATTCCCCACTCGCCCCAGCGGCCACCAGTCCAGCAGCAACAGGACACATGGCAGCGTGACGACCATGGGTTTGCTCATCAGGCCGCACGCGAAGAAAAACAGCGCGGCGAAATAAAAAAGTGACGGGTGACGGGTGACGGGTGATGGGGCGGGGGCCGCGCTACGCGTCACCCGCCACTTGTCACTTGTCACATATTTTACATACGCCATCAACGTCAGCAGCCAGAAAAAGGTGCTCAACACGTCTTTGCGCTCGGAAACCCATGCGACAGATTCAACGTGTAACGGGTGCCATGCGAACAGCGCCGCCACCAGCGCGCTGCGCCAGACCGCGCCCGTCGCGCCGCGCAGAAAAATGAACAACAACAATGTGTTTACGACGTGAAAAAGGACGTTGACCAGGTGATGTCTGCCCGCCTTCAGGCCGGACAAGCTGCAATCCAGTTGATGCGAAAGCCAGGTGAGCGGATGCCAGTTCGCCGCCTCGCCGCTCGTGAACGCCCAGGCAAAATTCGTCCGGCTTAATCCAGTGGTGACATGCGTGTTGCCCGTGACGTATGCCTCGTCGTCATAAAGGATGAACGGATGACTGGTGATGGGCCAGTAAAGCGCCGCCGTTCCCAGCGCGAGGACGAGGCAGATGAGCGCAAAATAATTTTTCGGGCGGGCTTCAGTCATACATCAGAACCGGACCGATTCACGCTGCCGCCGGTTGAAACGACAGGCCTCCGTGTAGCCGACGCTGCGGGCAAGCGCGATGGCCCCGGCGAAATTCATTCCCACTTCGCCCGGCGCATGGGCGTCGGAGCCAAAGGTGACCGGCACACGGTTTTCAAACGCGAGCTGGAGAAGGTCGCGGCTGGGATAAATTTCTTTGCAATCTTTCCGCAACCCGGCGGTGTTCAGTTCGATGGCGCAGCCGGACTTGGCGGCGGCGGCGAGAAATTTTTCGTAAAGCGGCGTGCAATCCTTTGCCGGGCGGATGCCGAATTTCTTTGGCAAATCCGCGTGGCCGATGATCTCGAACAGCTTCGACTCCGCCGCGAGCGTGAGCCGCTCAAAATAAGCCGACCACACCTCGAAGGGATCGCGCTTTTTCCACTCGGAAAGTTTGGCCGGATTGTCAATGTCCCACGAATCGGAAATGTAATGCACGCTGCCGATGAAATAATCCCACGGCTGCCGCGCGGCGAGGTCGCGGATCCAGTCCTCGTGGCCGGGCAGGTAATCCACTTCCAGCGCGAGGCGGATGGTGAGCTGCGGAAATTCCTTTTGCGCGAGCCGGACATTGGCGACGTATTCATCTAGCTGGCCGTTGTTCATCCGCCAGTTGTCAAAATTGTCCTGTTGCATCGGCGAATGGTCGGAAAAACCAATTTCCGTCAGGCCCAGTTCCACGGCGCGGCGGGCATAATCGCACGGCTCGCCGGTCGCGTGGCGGCAGAGCGGCGTGTGCATGTGATAATCGGCGGGCAACGACATGGCGGGGAGTTTCAAGTTTCTGGTCGGAAGTTTCAAGTTTTCATCCAGATAAAAAACAGCCGGAACGATTTCTCATTCCGGCTGTGCATTACGGCAGGGTCATCGCGCTGCGGTGTCCAGGCGGCGATCTAAAAGTCCGCTGCCGGAATCAATTCAAGATTGCTTCGCACGGGAACTTCTCCTCATGCTGGCGCTTCTTATTGTCATGAAGAAAAAATTGAAGTGGATTTTCGTAGCGCTGGTCGGGGTGTCCGGGTTGTTGCAGCTCACCAATCCGGCGCGCACCAACCCGCCGGTCGTGAATGATTTGATTGCCACCACCGCGCCGCCGCCGCCCGTCGCCGCGCTGCTGCACGCGGCCTGCTACGATTGTCATTCCCATGAAACGAAGTGGCCGTGGTATAGCCGCGTCGCGCCGGCCTCGTGGCTGGTGGCGGGCGACGTGAATGAAGGCCGCGAGCATTTGAACTTTTCCAACTGGCCGACCAACCAGCCCGACCGCGCGGCAAGACGGCTTGGCAACATGAGCGAGAGAATTGGTTACCGCGAAATGCCGCCGAAGAAATATACGCTCCTCCATCCCGAAGCCCGGCTCACGGACGCCGACCGCAAGGAATTGACCTCCTGGCTGGACGCGGAAGCGGAGCGTTTACGGGCGACGGTAAAATAATTTTATGCTGCACACAGAATTGATTCCCGCCGCCGATAAAAACTCCAAGCGGTTGATGGTGATGTTGCACGGCCTGGGCGACAGCATTGAAGGCTATCGCTGGTGGCCGGAGGCGCTGGGACTGCCGTGGATGAATCATCTGCTCGTCAACGCGCCCGACGATTACTACGGCGGCTATTCGTGGTTTGATTATCCCGACAACATCAAGCCCGGCGTGTTGCGCAGCCGCAAACTGCTGTTTGAACTGCTTGATGATTTGCGCGCCAAAGGTTTTCCGACGGGGCAGACCACGCTCGGCGGATTTTCGCAGGGCTGCCTGTTGACTGTGGATGTCGGCCTGCGCTATCCGCACCGGTTCGCGGGGCTGGTTGGCATCAGCGGCTGGGTGTTTGACCTCGATCACCTGGTCAAGAGCCCCGGCCCTGTCGCGCGTCAGCAGCGGTTGCTCCTGACCCACGGCACGGAAGATCCGATGGTTCCCATTGAAAAAGTGCGCCCGCAGATACCGCCGCTCAAAGCCGCCGGCCTCAATGTGGAATGGCGCGAATTCCCCAAGGTGCACACCATCCAAGGAGAAACCGAGATGGCCGTCATCCGCAATTTCGTGCGCGCCGGCTATTTGGAAAATGACGAATGAAGAAGGATGATTGAAGAATTTTTTCCGCGCGCAGTGCGCCATGTTGTTTTTTTATTCTTAATTCTTCATTCTGCATTTCTCTCAAATCTTCACTTCGCGGTTCGCGCCGGGCATCCAGATCTGTTCCGGGCGCGGCTGGCTGGCGGCCTGCCAGTCCATCGCGTTCTCTACGGCCTCGCGCATTTTGGTGAACCACCAGTTCGCCCGGACGATGCGGCCTTCGCGCCTGCTGGAGATTGTCTTCGGCGGCAAACCGCTGAAGCCGAGTTCGAGTTGTTCGTTGTTTGCGTTCGTGGTTGTCATAATTTTGTTTTAATTACGGCTCCACTTTCGCAGACGGGGTAGGACAAATGCCGTCCAAGCAAAAATTAATTGAAAAAAGTTTTGGGGGAGGAAAACATCGAACACCGAACATCTGACACCCAATGCACATATTGGATGTTGTGCGTTCGATGTTGGAAGTTCTTGGACTTAGCGCAGCGTGATTGTGTCGCCCGGTTCCAGCGGCACGTCGCGGCCGTTCAGCAAATCCTTTGGGTCAATCGCGGCGCTTTCACCACGCCGCAGCAGGATGATTTCCTTGGGATTGCCATGGGCGGTGTAAGTTGCCGTGGCAATCGCCTGTGCGAGCGTCAGGCCTTCCACCCATGGAACTTCAGGATTTTGCACCGGGCCGAAGACTCTGATGCCGGTGCGTTGGGTGGCGGCGATGGTGGCGAACGCGTCCCTCTGTCCGGCGATATAGGCGGCGCGCGCATCCGCCCTGGCCTTGGATTTGGTGACGCAACCGCTGACGGTCAGGGACAAAAGTAAAAGGGCGATCAAAATCTTCATCTGAAATTCAAACACCGTTCGTAAATGAAATGTTGCGCAGAAATTATTTGTCCGGCGTTTGCAAATTGTTTTTCCACGCGGCCACGGCGGACTTTATTTCCCCCGCGCAGTCCGCCATCGGTTTAACGAAGCGCGGCGTGAACCACGGGAACGTGCCGATCAAATCATTCGTCACCAAAATCTGCCCGTCGCAATCCGGCCCGCTGCCAATGCCGATGGTCGGAATTAAAATCGCCTGCGAAATCTCCTTCGCCACCGGCGGCGTCACGAGTTCCAGCACGATGGCGAATGCGCCCAGGTCAGCCAGCGCCTTCGCGTCGTCGAGCAGCGCCTGATGCTCCGCGTCCTTTTTGCCTTTGATGTGATAACCGCCTTCTTCCAAAACGTGCTGCGGCAACATCCCCAGGTGGCCGCAGAATGGAATTCCCGCCGTGATGATGGCTTTGACCTGCGGCAAAATTTCCCGCCCGCCTTCCGCCTTCACAAACTCCGCGCCGGCGGCAATGAGACGTTTCGCATCCGCAACTGCCGTCTCAACCGTTTCGTAACTGTGATAAGGCAAATCCGCTCCGAGCAGCGCATTCGGCTTCGCGCGGGCGGCGGCGCGGACGTGATGTTCCATCTCCGCCATCGTCACATGGGTCGTGTCGGGATAACCCAGCACCACCATGCCGAGCGAATCGCCGACCAATAGAAATGGGACGCCCGCCTCGTCGAGCAGCTTCGCCATTGGATAATCATACGCCGTGAGCGCGGCGATCTTCTCGCCGCGCGCTTTCATGGCGCGGATGGTTTCAACTGTGATTTTAGAATTCATTTTTTACCCGCAGATTAAGCCGATTAACGCAGATGGGATAAATGTGTTTTTTTATCGGCGTAAATCTGCGCCATCTGCGGGAAAATTTATTTCTTAAAACTTTTCACCAGTTCCTCCGGCGTGGCCGTTGCCGTGCCGACTTTGCCGACGACGATGCCCGCCGCGTGATTGGAAAGAATCGCCGCTTCAATCGGCGATGCGCCCGCCGCGATCGCCAGTGTGAACGTGGCGATGACCGTGTCGCCTGCGCCGGAAACATCGAACACCTCCTGCGCGACCGTCGGGATGTGAAACGGCTTCTGTCCGCGCTGGCACAGCAACATGCCGAGTTCGCCGAGCGTGATGAGCAGCAGCGCCGGGCGCAGTTCGTTCAGTAATCGTTCCGCGACCAGCATCAGATTTTTGTCCACGAGCGGATTGGCATTTCTGGTTTCGTCCGGCAAGGCCGCGAGTTCGAACGCCTCCTTGCGGTTCGGCGTGATGAGCGACAGGTTGCTCAAATTCAGGTGGTGCACCGGCTTTGGATCCAGGCTCAACCACACGCCACGTTCACGGCAAAGCGATCTGATTTCATTCAGCAATGGCTGTGTGACCACGCCTTTGCCGTAATCGCCGACGATGACGGCGTCGGCCTTGGGAATTTTATCTTTGATTTCCACGAGCAATCGCGCGGTGGTTTTTCCGTCCAGGCCGTCGCGCGTCTCGCGGTCAATGCGCACGACCTGCTGCTGGTGCGCCACGATGCGCGTCTTGATGCTCGTGTGCCGCGCGGAACTTTTGACGAGGCCGGTGCAGCCGATGTTTTGTTCCGACAAAAGTTTCAGCAGCTTGCGCGCGGCATCGTCATTGCCGATGGCCCCGAACAGTTCCGCCGGCGTGGCAAGGGAAACGAGATTGCGCGCGACGTTGGCCGCGCCGCCGGGCATGAAGCTTTCGCGGGCAAAATCCACCACCGGCACCGGCGCTTCCGGCGAGATGCGCGACACGCCGCCCCAGATAAACTGGTCGAGCATCACGTCGCCGACGACAAGCACACGGGTCTTTTGCGCAGCGGAAAGAATCTGCCGGGCGCGGGATGCGGATAAAGTTTTGCCATTCATATTTTGTTGGACACGAATTTCACGAATTTTCACTAATTCAATTCGTGTTGATTAGTGCAATTCGTGTCGATGTGTTTTGTCTTTTTATGATGTTCAATTCAAAAAAGCCGTCAACGGACTCGTCGCGCTCGCCGTTTCGCTTTGCGCGCCCAGGCCGATTTCATACGCGCTGCGGCCGGCTTCCACGGCCAGCTTGAACGCGATGCCCATGCGGTTCGGGTCGTTCGCCACGGCGATGGCGGTGTTCACCAGCACGGCGTCCGCCCCGAGTTCCATCGCCTCCGCCGCGTGGCTCGGCGCGCCGATGCCTGCATCTACGACCACGGGAACAGTCGCCTGCTCGATGATGATGCGGATTTGGTCGCGCGTCTGGATGCCGCGATTCGAGCCGATGGGCGAACCGAGCGGCATCACTGTGGCGCAGCCGACTTCCTGCAAGCGTTTCGCCAGCACCGGATCGGCGTTAATGTATGGCAGCACGACGAAACCTTCGTTCACGAGAATCTCCGCCGCCTTGAACGTCTCAATCGGGTCGGGCAGCAGGTAGCGTGGGTCGGGATGGATTTCGAGCTTCACCCATTTCGGCAATCCGGCGGCGACCGCGAGGCGCGCGAGGCGGACAGCTTCCTCCGCGTTCATCGCGCCGCTGGTGTTGGGCAGGAGCAGATATTTTTTCGGGTCAATGAATTCGAGGATGTTCGCGAACGGGTCTTTCTTCCCGCTCAAATCCGCGCGGCGCAATGCGACGGTGACAATTTCCGTGCCGCTGGCGGCGAGCGCATCGCGCATGGCTTCCGGCGACGGAAATTTTCCCGTGCCCAAGATGAGGCGCGAATGAAAAGTCCGTCCGGCGATGATAAGCGGCTGATTGGCAAAAGACATCGCGGACACTTTAGAAAATTGCGCCGGTTTGTCGAGCAGCGAAGGCGGGCGGACGTCATTCAGCCGTTGAGCGCGCGGTGGAGCAGGGCGGTTTCGCGTTCGCCGTAATTCAACTTCAGCGCCTCTGCGCGGGCGGCTTCGGTCATCTTGCCCCAGCTTTTCTGAAGGGCGTTGACGGTTTTATCCTCGGCGGTCCTGGCGGCAAGGCCGACTAATTGAAATTCCAGGAACACGAGGCAGAGCGCGTCTTCGAGCGTGCGGGTCTCGGCGTCGGCGGGGAAATGTTTCTTGAGGTTCAAATCCTGCACGCGGTGGATGGTTTCCTCGTCGTAGCCGGCTTCGCGGAGAATTTCGCCGGCTTTCTGCGCGTGGAATTTTTTCAGGTCGGCGCGCCATTTCAAATAACCGGCGCGGGTCATGGGATAGGAATTGCGCGGGCTTTCCCAGCGGCAGATGTGCTGGCAGCGCGCGGCGAGGCGCAAGGCTTCCGAGGCGTCGGGCGCGAGCCGCAAAACCCAGCCGGTCAGCCGTTGCGCGTAAAGCAGTTCGCGCGGCTGCGAATTTTCAAGATTCGGGTCGCGGGAATTTTCCTCGTCGAAACGGCGCAAGGCGGCTTCAAACTTTTGCGCATCGCGCGGTTGAAAATTTTCAGGCACGCGCGGGTTTTTTGAAGATTCGTCCAGCCGTTTCAATGGCAGCCGCAGCCGCTGCCGCAGGAGCCTTCTTCCAGGTCGGCGGCAACCGGCAGTCGGCCCAGTTCAATCGTCTTGGAAATATGCTTCTGGATGGAGCTTTGGATGGCGTGCAGTTCTTCCTGCGCGTCGAGGAAGCCGCGCGCCACGGGATTGCCCAGCAACGATTCGCGGTTTTTTTCAAAGTCGGAGATCTCCGCCGGTTCCAGCGCCTGGCCGTGGTGCTGTTTTTCCTGGAGCGCCTGGCCTTTGCTCATCAGCGATTCATACTGGGTGCGCGCGCTGTCATCGGCCATGAACGTGTCAATGCGCTTGCGGATGGCGATCATTTCCGGCTGGAGGATGATGGCCTCGCAAAGCTCCTGCGTCTTTTCCTGGATTTTTGTAGTCATAAAAATAATTTGCGCCGGCAATAAAACACATTCTCACTTTGAAAGCAATTGGATTGACACCCGCCGCGTAAATCATTAAATCATCGTCCATTCTATGCAACCAATTCACCTCGCCTGGATAGATTACGCCATTTTACTGGCATATGTGGCCTTCGTCATCGGCATCGGCTGGACGCTGGCGCGCTACATGAAAACCTCGTCGGACTTCCTCACGTCCGCCCGTTCGATTCCAACATGGGTCACCGGCCTGGCCTTCATTTCCGCCAACCTTGGCGCGCTCGAACTCGTCGGCATGGCCGCGAGCGGCGCGAAATACGGCATCTCCACCGCGCACTTTTACTGGGTCGGCGCGATTCCGGCCATGATCTTCCTCGCCGTGTTCATGATGCCGTTTTACTACGGCTCCAAGGCGCGGTCTGTGCCGGAATATTTGAAGATGCGTTTTGATGAACGCGTCCGTGCTTTGAACTCCGTCGCGTTCGCCGTGATGACGATTTTCGCCTCCGGCATTTCCATGAACGCGCTGGCAAAACTGCTCAACCAGTTGCTTGGCTGGAATTACAACGCCGCGCTCTGGATCTGCTCTGGCGTCGTGCTGCTTTACGTTTTGAAGGGTGGCCTGACCTCGGCGATCTACACCGAAGTGTTGCAATTCTTCATGATCGTGCTCGGTTTCGCCCCGGTTGTTTATCTCGGTTTGAAAGATGTCGGCGGTTGGCACGCGATGAATCAATCGTTGCAAACAGTGGCCTCAAATCCGTCTGCTCTTCTGTTAAAGCCCGCCGGAGAAATCTATACGGCTCACGCTTGGACGAGTGCATGGCAACCGGTGCTTGCAGGGCCGGAAAGCAACCCGATGGGCGTGGACTGGTTCGCCATGATTTTCGGCCTCGGCTTCGTTTTGAGCTTCGGATATTGGTGCACAAACTTCCTTGTCGTCCAGCGCGCGATGGCTGCGAAGAACATGACTGCCGCCCGCAATACGCCGCTCGTCGCTGCCGTGCCGAAGATGTTTTTCCCATTGCTGGTTATTCTGCCGGGCATGATTGCCGCTGCACTCGCCGTGAATCCCGGAAAAAACTATCGCCTTCCTCCGCCTCCGATTGATTCAGATAAATTCACGATAGCGGTTCAAGTTTTGGCCAAGTCGCCATCACAAGATTTTGAAGTGACATACAGCGAGATCAGCAAGGCTATTGGGATTAAGATGAGCAAGGAAAAAGTCGAAGCCCTTGTTAAATCTGATGCAGTCCTGTCGCTTGGATCTGTTATTGCTCAAGATGAGCAGGCGCAGGCCGAAGCGCAAACCACTCGGACGGCATTAAAACAATTGAAACGTGGCGGCACGGCATCCAGCAGCGACATTGCCGCAGCGGAAAGCAAAGTCGCTGATGCGAAGAATTCTTTGAGCGCAGCGGAAACGAAATTAAAACAGACATCATCTGCTTTGAATGAGCAGTTGCGTGACGCGGTGATGGCAAATGACTACGACGGTGTGATTTTGTCGCTTGTAAAACGCTATTGTCCACCCGGTCTGCTCGGTCTGGCTCTTACTGCGCTGCTGGCGTCTTTTATGTCTGGCATGGCGGGCAATGTGACGGCTTTCAACACCGTGTTTACTTACGACCTTTATCAGAGCGTCCGTCGCGGTTTCGTGGATACTTCACGCGAAGTCACTATTGAACGCGTTGGAAAAACTGAAGATGCGGTGATTACTCCAAAAGAGCCGAAAGACTTCCACTTCTTGTGGATGGGACGTGTAGTCACAGTTGTTGGCATTCTGCTTAGCATTTGTGCGGCCTATTTCGCCTCAATGTATAATAACGCGATGGACATCATCCAACTTGTGTTCGGCTTCGTGAACGCGCCGCTCTTCGCGACGTTCCTGCTGGGTATGTTCTGGAAACGCACCACCGCAACTGGTGCATTTGTTGGACTATTCGGCGGCATTACAGGTTCAGCAATTTTCCATGCCTTAACAATAACCGAGGGTAACATTCCGGGTGTAAAGGGTGGTTACATGCATGTCTTGAAGGAGTTTCCAAGCGAAATGGCGCAGAACTTCTGGCTCGCCTCCTTTGCGTTCACCGCCTGCTTTGTGCTTACGCTGGTGATTTCGTTGGTGACAAAGCGGACGAAGACCGACGCAGAATTGAAAGGCCTCGTCTATTCGCTCACGCCGAAAATCGTGGACCACAACATTCCGATTTATCAAAAGCCCGCCGTCGTCGGCGTGGTGCTGCTCATCGTGTGCGTCATCTTGAACTTTATTTTCTGGTGAACCAAACCAACTGAAAGGAAATTAAATTTATGGGACTCGATATTCGCTGGCCGATTGGCCTCATGTTCACCCTCATCGGCGTGCTGCTCACCGGCTATGGCGTGGTCAACCGCGCAGGTTCGGTCTCGCTCGACATCAACATCAACCTCATCTGGGGCGTCGTGCTGCTGGTGTTCGGCGTGCTGATGCTGCTTGGCGCCTCGCGTGGAACCAAAAATCCGCCGTCCGCATGACTTGAAGGCGGGGGTGGAAGATGGAAGATGGCTGCGGGGTGCGCCGCTTTTTTCCATCCTCCATCTGCAATCCTCCATCCTTGTTTTAGTTTGATTTGCCATGAACCTCCAGGAACTCTCCGCCATCGTCGCCGCTGAATTTCAAAAAAGCTACGGACGTCCGCCGCGCTGGATCGTCGCCGCGCCCGGCCGCGTCAACGTCATCGGCGAACATACCGATTACAACGACGGCTTCGTGCTGCCGATGGCCATTGAACATTACGCCGTCATGGCCGCCGACCGCTCAAGCGGCGGGAAAAATATTTTCCAGATCCGCGACACCAATGCCGGCGTCGGGCCGGTGCTGGTGGACTTGTCCGCTCCCGTCCAGCCCGGCGAGCCGAAGTGGGGGAATTATCCGCGCGGAGTCATCGCCGGCTGCCTGGCGCGCGGCATGAACCCCGGCGGTCTTGACGTGCTGCTGCATTCCACCGTGCCGATCGGCGGCGGATTGAGCAGCAGCGCGGCGTTGGAAGTTTCCACTGCGACCCTGATTGAAACCGTGACCGGCAAAACAATGGATCCGGTCGAGAAAGCCTTGCTGTGCCAGAAGGCGGAACATGACTTCGCCGGGATGCCGTGCGGCATCATGGACCAGTTCATCTCCGTGATGGGGCGGCAGGATCATCTGCTCCTGCTCGACTGCCGTTCGCGCCAGACCGAGCTTGTGCCGATGAGCGACGCCTCCGTCTCGCTGCTCATCGTCAACACCAACGTGAAGCACGAACTGACCGGCGGCGGCTATGCCCGGCGCCGTCAGCAATGCGAAACTGCCGCCAAAAATCTGGGCGTGCCTTCCTTGCGCGACGCCACCCCTGAAATGCTTGAACGCGCCCAAGGCCGGATGGACGAGGTGGTTTTCCGCCGCGCCCGCCACGTCATCGGCGAGATCGAACGCACCGTCCATGCGGCGGAGGGCGTTCGCGCCTCGAACTGGCCGTCCGTCGGCCAGCTCATGTATGCCAGCCACGATTCGTTGCGCGACGATTACGATGTGAGCTGCACGGAACTGGATGCGGTGGTGGAAATCGCGGAAGGCATTGGCAGCAAAGGCGGGGTTTACGGCTGCCGCATGACCGGCGGCGGCTTTGGCGGCTGCGCCGTGGCGCTGGTGAAAACGGAAATGGTCGAAGCCATCTCCCGGCAGATCGCCGCCGGCTACAAAGAGAAAACCCGGATTGAAGCGACGATTTTTGTCTCGCGTCCGGCGGCGGGCGCCACGGTGATTCAGGCGTGAATCTTTTCAGAAGCGTGAATGTGGCCAGAACGAAACCGGCTGGACTGGTTCGCGGGCCAAGTGGTGGTTCGGCTGCACGCACTTTTTGCTGAAGGGGCTGGCCAAGGTGCAGTGCGAATGGAGCCTGACGACGCTGGCCTGCAACCTCAAACGGGTGCTGAACCTGGTGAGCTTCCAGAAACTGATGGCGGCGGTGGGTTGAAAGCCCGGCGGCGACGCCTGCCCGCAAACAAGCGGGTCAGCCCGTCCTGATAAGAGTGGTGATCGCTCCCCTCACCATCGGAATCGAACCAAGCCGTTCCGGCAAAACTTTCCCGCCAAGACAAACTTTCCCGCTCCCCGTCTTCAACTCATCCGCCGGTAAATGGTTTTCACACGGGCTCGCGAATGGTTAGCTTATCAGGAGGCCACGTTGTCATCATCTGAATCATAATAACTCGGAGGTAGAGGATGCTCAAAACGCTCGCCCTCGCCAAACGCCTCGTGAATATCGGGAGGCAACATGTCGTGCATCCGCTTGTAAACTGACTCGCTCAAAACATCGAAGGCGTCGCCTGAACCTCGCGTGCCGAGAAACCGCTCGACGGCGTGAAGGTCTGGGTAGTGCATCGGCTGGTGAAAGAACTGGACGAACTCCGCCAAAGTCTGATGGACGAACATCAAGTCGCGCAATGACACGGTCACCGTCCTGTCGGGCGGAATCGTCTCAAGACCAAACTCGACTCGCTGCTTCGGTGTGCTGTGTTCTGGCATAGCGTGTGAAGTGGCCTAGACAGTATGGCTGGCGATGAAAGCGAAAGCGGTGACTGCTCTCCGGAGCAAACGTGGGTTGCGCCGCGGGAGCGGCGCCGGGCCACCAGTTGTGGGACTCGCGTCCGTAACAACACTGAAACGAAAAGCAAACACCATGAAGCCATACATACTGCGCCAACCCCAGCCTGTCCAGCCGCAAAAATCAATCCGCCCGCCCCGGCTCAAACCGGCGGCTGGCGTGGCCGCCGCCCACCTGCGGCCACGCCCCGGTGCGCCCACGAAAGGCCCGGCCCTGTTCATTGGCCTGGACGTGCATAACGATTCCATCGCGGTCAGCCTCGCGCCGTCCGGTTCTGCCGAAGTGCGGCGTTACGGCATCATCGGCGGCGAGCACGACGACGTGCTCAAACTCGCCCATAAACTCCAGGCCGCCCATCCCGGCACGACGTTGAAATTCTGCTACGAGGCCGGGCCGCGCGGCTTTGCCCTGGGCCGCTGGCCCGTGAACTGGCGGGGTTTGTGTGGGCCATCGCGCGCCAGGTCAAACCCGTGGCGGCGCAGCTCTGAAGCAAAGGCAAAATCAGGACGGCTTTTAATAAAAAAACCGAAAGAAAAGAAATGACAGCGCCCATGAACCTGTTCTGAACCAGCGGCCGGGACCCGGTCAGGCGTGACGCTCGTTCGTCGTTGAAAGGTGCCTCTGGCAATCCTTGAGCCTAGACGGAGACACGCGCCGCCTCGGACCGTGACCTGTGATAACTTCGCCCGGTGCAAGCCGGCGAGTGGACTCACGCATCTCAGCCTTGAAACCGCAGTCATGGCGTCCCGGCGGCTGACTCAGGACAGTTCGTGGTGTGACCCACCGGAAAAATGAAAAAGAATTTTCGGAAAGCAGACTATTGCCCGCTTGACATTATTAAGCCATATCAACGACCAAGCTCAGCGACCGCCGCCGGAAACGCCCGGTCGGCTGCAACAGGCGCGAACAAATTACCTGAACCGTCCGCCTGCCCAGCGGGGCGGCGGTTCGCTGCAGCGCTCTGGTTAGGCCACGATTCGATCATGCTACTTGCGATAACCTTTCGCCATCACAATGAAACAGTGAATCACCCAGCCAACCACAAATGCGGGCAAAGCAAAAATGAATGACACAAAAGCCAAATAGGCCACCGTCTTGCCGAGCTCGTCCGGCCCTGAAAAAAGAATCTGCCACAACTTCCATGCTGGATAATGCGCGCTGTGCGCGTCGGCTGTGCCAAACATGGGTATGAACCAAAGGATAATAAATATCACCAACGAGATCGAAAGCGAGAGGCATGAATGAGTCTGAAACTTACGCATGTGTGAAGTGGCCTAGACAGTATGGCTGGCGATGAAAGCGAAAGCGGTGTCTGCTCTCCGGAGCAAACGTGGGTTGCGCCGCGTGAGCGGCGCCGGGCCACCCGTTGTGGGACTCGCGTCCGTAACAACACTGAAACGAAAAGCAAACACCATGAAGCCATACATACTGCGCCAACCCCAGCCTGTCCAGCCGCAAAAATCACCGCGCCCGCCCCGGCTCAAACCGGCGGCTGGCGTGACCGCCGCCCACCTGCGGCCACGACCCGGTGCGCCCACGAAAGGCCCGGCCCTGTTCATTGGCCTGGACGTGCATAACGATTCCATCGCGGTCAGCCTCGCGCCGTCCGGTTCAACCGAAGTGCGGCGTTACGGGATCATCGTAAACGGGTCAGTCCCAGTATTGACACCAGCCCCGAAGCTGGTTAGACCACGATCATGCTTTGGGAACTGCATGGCCAGAGTTTCAAGTGTTGAATCATCGGCGGAGAACGGCAAAAGTGAACCCGATGCCCGACGACAACACATCAGCGTTTCTGCGACTGTTCATCGCCATTGCCATCCCGCCGGACGTGCGGAAGGAAATCGGACGCGCCCAAGGCCGGTTGCGGCGTCACTCCCCGCCAAGCGCGATCCGCTGGACGCGCCCGGATCAATTTCATGTCACGCTGAAATATGTCGGCGACGTGCCGTTGCCACAGGTTGCGGCGCTGGAAAAATCCGTGTCCGCAGCTTGTGCCAGCTGCCCGGTTCTGCAAATGAAGGCGCACGGTGTCGGGTTTTTCCCCAGTGCGCAAAGGCCGCGCGTGCTTTGGGCGGGAGCCGGGGACGACAGCGGGCAATTGGCGGAACTGCACCGGCAGATTGACGCGGCGGTGCGCCCGTTCGCGCCAGCGGAGAAGCCGGAAAGATTCACCGGCCACATCACCTTGGGACGGTTCAAGCCGGGGCGTCACGGGTCAGTTGAAAAATTACTCGAACGCGCCACGGTTCTTCGCGACCGGCACTTTGGCGGCTGGCTGGCCGGGGCGGTGGAGATTGTCCGCAGCGAACTCACGTCCACCGGAGCCATGCACACGCCGCTGGCGTCGTGCCCGCTGGCGATGGCTTTGCCACGCTTGGCTGACAAATAGCGTGTCGGAAAAATTTCCTGCCGGGCTTGAAACCTATGAGACGGTCGTCGCGTCTTTGAACCTGTATGCTCAAGCCGCTTGCAGAGAAGAACTGGAATTATTCCACGGCGGCGCATTTGTTGAACCGCGCCGGTTTTGGCGGCACGCCGGTGGAAATTCAAAAGCTCGCTGATCTCGGCCCGGACAAGGCGGTTGCTTTCCTGATTGATTACGAAAAAATTCCCGATGCCACGACCAATCCCGAATGGGCAAAGCCCGATCCGGCGCGGGCGGAAAAGTTTCGCGCCGCCCAAAATGCCAGCCCGGAGGAGAAGAGAAAGCTGCAGCAGGAGGAGCAGCAGCTTCAACGCCGGCACATGATGGAACTGCGCGGGTGGTGGCTTGCCCGCATGGCCAAAGGGCCGCGGCCGTTCCAGGAAAAAATGGTTCTGTTCTGGCACGGACATTTTGCGACGAGCGTGGAAAAAGTCCGCAGCGCCTATTTCATGTGGCGGCAGAATGAACTGTTCCGCCGTCTCGCCACGGGCAACTGGCAGCAACTGCTCACCGAGGCGGGCAAAGACCCGGCCATGCTCGTCTGGCTGGATCAGGCGCAAAGCCGCAAGGATCACCCGAACGAAAATTTTGCGCGCGAGGTCATGGAACTCTTCGCGCTGGGCGAGGGGCATTACACGGAGAAGGACATCACCGAGGGCGCGCGGGCGCTGACCGGCTGGTCGCTGGATCGCGCCAATGAAAAATATGTTTACCGGCCGCGCGCCCATGATGACGGCGAAAAAACCTTTCTCGGACGCACAGGCAACCTCAACGGCGATGACGTGATCGCCCAGATTGTCGCGCAACCGCAGGCGGCGCGGTTCATCACCGCCAAGCTGTGGAATTATTTTGCCGGGCAATATCCGACCGACGAAATGAACACCGCGCTCGCAGCGGTTTTCCGCGCGAATGGAAATAATTTCAAGCCGTTCCTGCGCGTGATGTTCCGCAGCGAGGAGTTTTACCGCGCGCCGGTCGTCCGCAACCAGGTGAAAAGCCCGGTGCAATGGCTCGTGGGCAGCGTGCGCGTGCTGGAATGTGATCTGCCGCCAACGCTCGTCAGTTGGGGCATGACGCGCCAGTTGGGACAGGATCTGTTTGCGCCGCCTAACGTGAAAGGCTGGGATGGCGGCGTGACCTGGATCACGACGAACACATTGCTCACGCGCTACAACGACGCACAGGCGCTGGTCGAAGGCACGCTGCCGCCGCTGGGTGCCGGGGATTTTGCAGGCAAACCGGGCGGGGCAGGGGGCGAAAAGGCGATGAAGATGTTGCAGCGCGTCCGCATGGGCGGCGTGGATGTTGAAAAGATTCTTACGCCCGAAGAACGCGCGGACAAGGCCGCAATCGTGGCGTCGCTGGAACGCCGGCTGTTGCAATCGCCGCTCAAGGGCGAGCAGGAAAAAGCGCTGCGCGAATTTCTCGGTTCCAAGACCAAGTTGAACAACGCGGATATTCTCACGGCCATCCGCCTGATGATGTCCACGCCGGAATATCAAGTGACATGAACCAAAAATGTGACATGTGGCGGGTGACGAGTGACAAGAAAAAGGGCGCATCCGCGCACTGCCCCCCGGCTTCCTCTCTCCGCCCAAGTGGGGAGAGGGATGGGGAGAGGGGATTTGATCTGGGAACAATTGTGCCTCCTCACCCCGGCCCTCTCCTCCCTCGCAGGAGGAGAGGGGGAAAACGCGGGCAATGCGCGGACGCGCTCCACGAAAAATGCAACGCCCATGCGAATGCACCATCTTGCCACCGGTCGCCCGTAACTCGTCACTTATAGCTTATCACTCATCACTATGAAGAATGAAATCACACTACAGACGCGGCGGGAATTTTTGCGGACAACCGTGCTCGGCAGCGCGTTGTCGTGGACGGTTCCGGCGTTTCTCGCCAACACCCTGACGGCGCTGCAAAGCGAGGCGGCAGATTCCGGCACGCAAATCGTGACCGGCAAGGACTCGACCATTCTTGTCGTGTTGCAGATGGCCGGGGGCAATGACGGCCTCAACACCGTCGTGCCGTTCACCAACGATTTTTATCACAAGGCGCGTCCGAAAATCGGGCTGTCGGCGCAGCAGGTTTTGAGTTTGAACGGCGAAATCGGCTTCAATTCCGCGCTGGCCGGGTTCAAGAATCTTTACGACTCCGGCAATCTCGCCGTCGTGCAGGGCGTCGGTTATCCGAACCCGAACCGCTCGCATTTCCGTTCGACGGAAATCTGGCAGACAGCCAGCGCCTCGGATCGAGTTGAAAAATACGGCTGGCTCGGACGTTATTTTGACAATGCCTGTTCCGGCGCGGATCCGACGGTGGGCGTCACGATTGGGAGCCAGTTGCCGCAGGCGTTTTTCGCCAAGCAGCCCAAGGGCATCTGCCTGAACAACCCGCAGAATTACCGCTTCATGGCCAATGGCAGCGCGACGGAGGAGTCCTATAAAAAATTGAACGAGATGGAAATGGCCAGCCCCGCGCCGGACGACAGCAATTCCGGCGGCACCATCGGTTCGCTCGCGGCGGGAATGCCGATGCAGGGCGGCTCGGCGGTGGATTTTATTTCACGCACAGCGCTCGACGCGCAGATGAGTTCCGACAAGGTCCGCGATATCGCGGCGAAGGCGCAGAATCAGGCGACGTATCCCGGTTCGCAGCTTGGCAATTCGCTCAAGCTCGTCGCCAAACTTATCGGCGGCGGATTGCCCACGCGCGTTTATTACGTTTCGCAGGGCGGCTACGACACGCACACGAACCAGGTCAACACGCAGACGCGTCTGCTGCAAGACCTCGGCGATTCGACCAAGGCGTTCGTGGAAGACATGAAGGCGCAGGCCAACATGCAGCGCGTTCTGGTGATGACGTTCAGCGAATTTGGCCGGCGCGTTTCGGAAAATGCCAATGGTGGCACGGATCACGGCGCGGCGGCGCCGATGTTCATCGTCGGCAACAAGGTGAAGGCCGGGTTGCTCGGCAAATATCCGAGCCTTGCGCCCGAAGATTTGTTTCAAGGCGACATCAAATACAACGTGGATTTCCGCAATGTCTATGCCGCCGTGCTGGAAAACTGGCTCAAGACCAAGAGCGCGCCGGTTCTCGGCAAACAGTTCGAGCCGCTGCCATTGGTGTGACCAAATCGTAACCTTTGCGTAGGAGCCGAGGTGACGAGGCCAGTGAAGCGCAGATCAATTTTCTGACAAGCAAAAATCCCGCGTCCCGCAGGGACATTTGAAAGCAGCCCGGCGTTAAAACGCCGGGCTATTGTCAGTTGTTCCTTCGGAACAGAAAATCACGAACTGGCGCTCGTATAGCGGCGCACGGAGATCCGCCAGAACCATTCGGAAATCAAAGCCCAGACCACGCCCAGGCCGAGCAACACCAGCAGGCTCCAGAGCGAAGTCGCCATGTTCCCCAGCACGCGCACCGGCACGTTGGAGACCAACAGCACCGGCAGCGCGAAGGTGAACATCGCCTTGAACGCGCCGCGAAACGCATCGTCTGGCATCCGCGCGATGTTGAACAGGTTGTAGTAGCCATACACGATGCCCTGCGCGCGCACCGTCCAGAAGCTGATGGCCGCCAGCATGAACATCAGCGAGTAATGGATCAAAATCCCCACCACGCACAACGCGCTGAAGCCGGCGAGTTGCATGAAGGTCGGTTGCAGGTTTAGTTTCCCTGCCGCGAAAAGCATGACGGCCACGGCGAATAGCGCATTGACGAACGCGCCGAGGTCCACCTGCCGCAGCGAGACGATGAAGCGCGTGTTGATGGGCAGCAGCAGCAGGAAATCCATCTTGCCCGTGCGGACGAGTTCGGAGAGGTTCGTGCAGTTCACGAGGAAGAACGCCTGATACACCTGCTGGATGAAATTGCTCGCGCCGACCAGCAGCACCATCTGCCATTGCGACCAGGTGCCGACGGTTTTGGTCTGCGAGAAAACGACGCTGACGAAGCACAACTGCAATCCGAACCAGAGCAGTTCGACGATGATCCAGAGAATGAAATTGCCCTTGAACGACATCTCGCGCGCCACGGAATTTTTCCACAGCGCGGCGTAAATGGTGAGGTAGCGTTTAAGGTTCATCGTTTCGGCTTAAACTATCACTGCGTCAAATTGAGACGAGGTTGCAAATGGTAATGGATCGATTGCGACATCTCTTAATTAGCTGAATACGCCCATTTCCGAACCGAGTCGAGAATTTTTGGGGAATTTCAATTCATTTCATCCGCCTTCGCCAAGGCTACGGCGCGACAAGTCCGCCAAACGCCGCGAATCGTCCCAAAGGGACAACTGGAAATTAGCCAGACACATCGTGTCTGGTGAATTGTAAAATGAAATCGTGTCCTGAAGGGACATCGGAAATTTCCCCTCGTCCCTTGCGGGACGGATGATGTTATTTAACCATTGTTCCAGCCACTTCGTAGCTGGCTAATTTCCGTTGTCGCGCCGCGACATTTTTTATCCACCGAACGCCGGGCATTCTTTCGCGCCTCGCCGCCAAATTGATTTGACCAACGCCCGCCCTCACCCCGGCACCCTCCCCCCCAGGGAAAGGGAGAATCGTTCGCCGTCCCGTTGAAAATCCGCGCGACTGGACCGGCCGGACGACCAGCCGAGAAAACGGAAACGTGCAAAAGCTGTTCCTTCCCCCGGGAGAGACGGCTAGGATGAAGGCGGACGTGAATAAAATTTCTTCAAGCAGCGGTGTTGACCATCTCTGCCCGAACTGCGGGCTGTGCTGCAACGGCGTGCTGTTCGCGGACGTGGAATTGCGCGCAGGCGATGACGCCGGGCGGCTCGCGGAACTGGGATTGGCGTTGGGCATGAAGGGAGGCAAGCTGGCGTTCGCCCAGCCGTGTGCGTGTTTTGATGGAAAACTTTGTCAGATTTACGCCGACCGGCCAAAGCGATGCCGGACGTTTGAATGCGGTTTGTTGAAGCGTGTTCAAACCGATGAACTTGACGCGGACACAGCGTTGACAATCATTGCCCAGACCAAACGTCAGGTGGAAAAAGTGCGCGTCATTCTCCGTCAACTTGGACAAAATGATGAGCTGCTGGCCATGACGAAGCGTTATGCGCAGGCGATGAGCGCGCCGATTGATCTGTCTGACCACGAAACCGATTCTGAACGGCGCGGCGAACTGATGCTTGCCGTTGATGAATTGATGCGGCAGCTTCAGCGGGATTTTCTAAAATAGCAGAATCGCGTTCCAAAGTTTGAAACGGTGGCCGTGGAACGGCGAAAGACAGTAGCCCACGGCGTTTAGCCGTGGGATTAAACACCAACATTAAGAAGCCCCGGCAGGGGCGACAGAAAGATGGCGGATTTCGAGTGAATCTTTCGCCCCATCCGGGGCTGATGACCGTTCCGGTCTATTCATACGGTTTCAGGTTTCACCGTGGGCTGTTATCTTTCGCTGCTCCGCAGCTTGATTTTAAGAACACGTCGCGCTTCGAGGCGCACTTACACTTCAACCGGCTGAAGCAGTTTCTTCTTTTCTTCGACCGTCGTGCTTTCCGTCTTTTCGCTGCGCAGTTCTTCCAGTGGACGGAAACGGTCGGCGCGAAAACCGCGTTCCAGGTTCGCCTTGGAATCGGCCTTTGGATTGACGAGGCCGATGAGCAGCACCGACACGTCGCCTTCCAGCGTGAGATTGATGCCCAGCCGGATGTCGCGCACCACGTAGGTGGAGTCCTTCACCGGCAAGGCGTCGTAGAGCTTGCTGATGTCCGGAGGGAATTTGTCATCCACGCAGACCACTTTGTCGCCGATGCTGAAATTGCTCATGGGGCCACCGGTTATTTCACAAGGCTTTTACAAAACTTTTCGAGGCGCGCCAAACCTTTTTCGATGTTCGCCATGCTGGTAGCATAGCTCAAGCGGATGTAATCGTCAGCCCCGAACGCGATGCCAGGCACGGCGGCGACCTTTTCCTGTTCCAATAATTTTGCGCAGAACTCGGCGGACTTGAGGCCGGTCTTCGAGATGTTCGGGAACAGATAGAATGCGCCTTTGGCGTTCACGCAGGTAAGGCCGGGAATGGAATTCAACTTCGCGTGCGCGTAGCGGCGGCGCTTGTCGTATTCCGCCAGCCACACGGGCAAATGTTCTTGTGAGCCGTTGAGCGCCTCGACGCCGCCCTTTTGCGCGAACGAAGTCGGATTGCTCGTGCTGTGGCTTTGCACGGCGTCAATCGCCTTGGCAATCGGTTCGGGCGCGGCAAGGAAACCCAAACGCCAACCGGTCATGGAATATGCCTTCGCCAAGCCGTGAACGATGATGGTGTGGTCGTAATGCGCCGGCGAGAAACTCGCGACGCTCTTCACCTTCGCGCCGTCGTAAAGCAGGTGTTCATAAATCTCGTCGCTCATGATGAGGACGTTTTTCTCCACGCAAATGTCGCCGAGCGCCTTGGTTTCTTCCGGTGTGTAAACCGAGCCGGTCGGATTGCTCGGCGAATTGAGGATGAACAGCCGCGTGTTTGGCGTGATGGCGGCCCGGAGCTGCTCCGGTGTGACTTTGAATTCAGTTTTGTCCGTCGTTTGCAGGATGACCGGCTTCGCGCCTGCCAGCTTCACCATTTCCGGATAGCTCAACCAATACGGGGCAGGGATGATGACTTCATCGCCCTCTTCGCAGGTCGCGAGGATGACGTTGTAGCAGGAATGTTTGCCGCCGCAGCTCACGATGATCTGCGATGGTTTGTAAGTCAGGCCGTTCTCGCGTTTGAATTTGGCGGCGATGGCTTCGCGCAATTCAGGGATGCCCGCGCTGGGCGTGTATTTGGTGAACCCGGCGGCGAGCGCCTTGGCGCAGGCGTCCTTGATGTGCTGCGGCGTGTCGAAATCCGGTTCGCCCGCGCCGAAGCCGACGACGTCCTCGCCGGCGGCCTTCATCGCCTTGGCCTTGGAATCAATGGCCAGGGTGAGAGACGGTGCAAGTGACGCGGCGCGTTTGGAGATTTTGTAATTCATAAAATAGAAACGGCGGAAAGCTTAAAGTCCGCGTGCAGAATCGCAAGAACGGAAATTATTTCGACTGGCTTGTCGCGCGGGGGGCCGCCGTGCTTTTGCGTTCGATCAATTCGGCGGGCAGCCGTTTGGATTGAACTTTCTCGCCGCGGATCAAACTCATCATCATATCCACCGCCGCTGTTCCAAGCCGGAATTTCGGCTGGCGGATGGTTGTCAGCGGCACGTGAAAATATTCCGCCGTCAGAATGTTGCCGAAGCCGACCAGCGAAATATCCTCGGGGATTTTCAGGCCCTGGGAGAGCAGGGCGCTCGCGCAGCCGATGGCCACGAGGTCGCTGACGGCCTGCACGGCGGTCGCGCGGCAGCCTTCATTGAGCATCTGCAGCGCGGCTTTCGTCCCGTCTTCAATCGTGCTGCCGGATTGAAACACCAGCTTGTCGTCCACGTCCAGCCCCGCTTCACGCAAGGCGCGGCGGTATCCTTCAAAACGCTCGTGCGCCCACGGCGCGGTCGGCGGGCCGGTGAGATAGGCGATGTGTTTGTGGCCGAGCTTCAGCAGATGTTGCGTGGCGGTGTAGCTCGCGATGAGTTCCTCGATTTCCACGCTGACGAACAATTTGCAAAAAGGGGCGGGCGGGCCGAGCAGCACCACCGGCGTTTTGCTTGCCAGCACTTCCTGGTAAATTCGCGCCTCGGCTTCAAAACGATAAACCGGCGAGACGAACAGCCCGTCCACGCGGCGTGACAGAAAACGGCGCAGGCAAAGTTCCTCGCGTTCCGGCTTGTTGAGCGAATGCGCGAACAAAATATCGTAGCCAAGTTCGTGGGCGCGCTCTTCAATGGCCATGACCATGCGAGCATAAACCGGGTTGGCGACGGCCGGTATGAGCAGGCCGAACAGCTTGGTGGTCTTGGTGCGGAGGCCTTGCGCGCTGGAATCCGGGACGTAGCCCATCTGCCGGGCGACGCTCTTGATGCTGGCCTTCGTGGCGGCGGAAACATCCGGCGCGTCGCGCAACGCCTTCGATACCGTCATGATCGAAACGCCAACGTGCTGGGCGATGTCTTTAAGGCGGACCATTTTTTAATGATGAAGGATGAATGATGAAGGATGAAATTTTGAAGCCCGGCAAATAAAATCTATTTCATCCTTCATAATTCAAACTTCATCCTTTCAGAGATACGTTCCGCGCCATTGCAATTTGCGGCGCAAGGCTTCCAGAAATGAATTGTCCGCCAGATGCACCAGCCGGATGGTGCGCCGGCTGCGGCGGATGATGACTTCATCGCCCGCGTCCAGTTCGCCGACGAACTGTCCATCCACGCTCAAGATGGTCGAGGGCAGCGGACTGATGGCCTTGACGCGGATTTTTGAAGACAGCGGCAAAATGATGGAACGGTTCGAGAGCGCGTGCGGGCAGATCGGCGTCATGGCAAACACTTCCGCCGTGGGCAAAACCACCGCGCCGCCCGCTGACAGTGAATAGGCGGTCGAACCGGTGGGCGAACTGATGATGAGACCGTCGCAGCGGTAGCGGGTGATGAGTTCGCCGTCCACGCTCACGTCCAGGCTGATGAGCCGGGAAACAGCGCCGCGGCTGACGACGATGTCGTTGAGCGCCGACTCGACAATTTTTTTGCCGTTGCAACGTCCGCTCGTCTCGATCAGGGCGCGCGACTCGTATCTGAATTCACCGTTCCACACGCATTTCAACGCGCCCGCCAGTTCATCCGAGGGCACGCCGGTGAGAAACCCCAGCCCGCCGATATTGACGCCGAGCATGGGCGTGGACGAACCGGCGATGGCACGGGCGACATGGAGCATGGTGCCGTCGCCGCCGAAAACCAGCAGCAGATCCACTTCGCGCGCCAGCGTGGCGGCGTCGGCAAACGTGGGGACTTTCAGCCTGGCGAGCCGGGCGGTTTCAACGTCGCAGAAAACCTTGCGGCCGGCGCGCTGGATAAGCTGCGCGGCGCGGCGGAGGACATCGGCGCGCGAGGACTTCTCGGAATTGCCGATGAGCCCGATGCGCCTGATTTGGTCAGCGTTTTTTTTCAATCAACACCAAAAATTCTTTGTTGCCAGCCGGGCCGAGGAGCGGCGATTCCGTTGTGCCGCGCCAGTCCAGATCCGGCTGCGCGGCGATGAATTCTTCCAGTTCCTTCAACACGCGTTCGTGGATGGCCGGATCGCTGATGACGCCGCGGCCCTTGTCCACTTCCGTTTTGCCCGCCTCGAACTGCGGTTTGACCAGCGCGACAATTTTGCCGTCTGTTTTCAATAATGCAATCGCGGTCGGCAAGATTTTTTTCAACGAGATGAACGAGCAGTCAATCACGGCCAGGTCGGCAGGCGCGAACGGTTGTGGCATCTGCCCGATTTTCAGATGGCGGGCGTTGGTTTTTTCCATGACGACGACGCGCGGGTCGCCCCGTAGTTTCCAGGCAAGCTGGCCCTGCCCGACATCCACGGCAAATACCCTGGCCGCGCCGTGCTGCAGCAGGCAGTCGGTGAAACCGCCGGTGGACGCGCCGAGGTCAAGCACGGTGAGTCCGGCGACATCGAGTTTGAAGTGGAGCAGGGCGTGTTCGAGTTTGTGGCCGCCCCGGCTGACATATTTTTCCGGCGCGTCCAACGTCAGCGTGTCATCGGGCTTCACGGAATCGCTCGCCTTGCGCGCGGGCTGGGCATTGATGCGGACCTGGCCGGCAAGGATGGCGCGTCTGGCCTTTTCACGGCTTTCACAAAGGCCGCGTTCAACCAGGGCTTGATCGAGCCGAATCATGCCGTTTAAAAAACTGCAGGGGAGACCGGCGTCACACGCGGGTGGCGCTGGTGTAAACGCGGTTCTGGACTTCGCGGAAGCTTTGGAGGAAAAGATTGTTGTCGGCCACGGCTTTTTCGATCAGTTGCTTGACCAGGAACATCTCGGAGCTGCTGATGACGGCGTGGACGCTGTGCTTGAAGGCTTCCATGGGCGTGAAGGTCTGGAACGATTCGCCGAGCAGAAAAATGGTGGCGTGGCGGCGCTGGTTGACTGGCATGGCTTGCAACGCCTGAAGGGTGAGGTTCTCCTCAATCGTGTTCGCCGCAAAAAGTTCCTCGATGATGACGACCTGATAATGCACCTGGCCGAACCGCACGAGAAAATCGCTGTGCGTGGCGGCGGTGTGGACTTTGTATCCCAGTTCGCGGAGCGCGGTCTTGGCGGCCTCCAGCCACTCCGGCGTGGAAAAGGCGATCAAGGCCGGTTTGTCCTCGGTGCTGACGAAATCGAATGAACCAGTCATAATTATTTGGTTTTGAGCAGCGGCGGCGGGGCCGCAGCGGTGTCGCCGGATTTGCTGGAGGATTTGCTGGCCGTATGGGTGACGATGGGGGCCTTCATCCGCAACGAACCGGCGGTTTCGGTGAGTTCGCCGCGTGTCTTTTTGATGTTGTCAATGCCGCGGGCGACGGCGCTGCGCTTGGTGCAGTAGTGCAGGGCGATTTCCTCGGTGATGATACCTTGTTCGTAGGCTTCAAGGCATGCGTTGTCAAACGTTCGCCAGCCAAACGGATAACTGGACTCAATGATCTCGTAAAAAGTCCTTCCTTCGCTTTCGCCCAGCCGGATGGATTCCTGCGTGCGGAGGTTGGAGCCCATGATTTCGAGCAGCGCACAGCGCCCTCCGCCAACCTTTGGCGCGAGCCGCTGGCTGACCACCCAGCGCAACGTGTCCGCCAGGCGCAGGCGGACCTGCTCCTGCTCTTCCGGCTCAAACATGCCAAGGATGCGGTTGATGGTGTCGCCGGCGTTGATGGTGTGCAGCGTGCTCAATACAAGGTGGCCGGTTTCCGCCGCGCTCAAGGCTATTTTTACCGTGTCGCGGTCGCGCATTTCACCGACAAGGATGACCTTCGGCGCCTGGCGCAACGCGGCCCGCAGGCCGTTGGCGTAGCTGTCAAAATCCGTGCCGAGTTCGCGCTGGTTGAACGTGGCGGTCTTGTGCTGGTGGATGTATTCAATCGGGTCTTCAAGCGTGACGATGTGAACCGGCTTGGTTCCGTTGATCTGATCCAGAACGGCGGCCAGGGTGGTGGACTTGCCGGAGCCGGTCGCGCCAGTGACGAGGATCAACCCGGTTTTTTCCCGGGGAATCTCCCGCATGATTTCCGGCATCTTTAATTTTTCCAACGTCGGGATGCTCGTGTTGAGCTGGCGGCAGACGATGGAATAATTTCCGCGTTGGGCAAAAACATTGACGCGGAAACGCGCCTTGTCCGAAAGCGCGTAGGAAGCGTCGCACGAACCGTGGCGCAGCAGATCCTCGATCTGCCAGAGGTTGTCGCCGATGATGTTCTGCGCGATGGTTTCAATCTGGAAGGGCGAGAGCTTTTCAATCGGCGGATCAAAGGTGACAGGTTTTAGCTCGCCGTAGGCTTCGACCTGTGGCGGGCGTCCCACGGTGAACAAAACGTCGGAGACTTCCGGCTGCGACGCCAGCATCGTCATCAAAATCTGGTCTAATTCTGGTCTCCGCATAATTCAAATGGAGTCTTCATCCTCCGGCGGGTGCGCGAGCATCCCGCGGAATTTTTTCTTGTCCAGCGCCTTGTCGTAGGCGTCCTCCGGCGTGATCCGCTTCATGCGGACGTGTTCCATGATATGATCGTCCAGCGGCTGGTTGCCCTGTTTTTTGCCGACTTGGATCATGCCCGCGATCTGGTGCGTCTTGCCTTCGCGCACGAGGTTGGCGATGGCGGTGTTAAAGACCAAAATTTCAAACGCGGCTATCCGGCCTTTCTTGTCGCTCCGCTTAAATAATGTCTGCGCGACGACGCCCTTCAACGCTTCAGAAAGCGTCTGGCGGATCTTGTTCTGCTGGTCGGCGGGAAAAACGTCAATGATACGGTCAACCGTCTTGGCCGCGCTTTGCGTGTGCAACGTGCCGAAAACCAGATGCCCCGTCGCGGCGGCGGTGATCGCCAGTTCAATCGTCTCCAGATCGCGCATTTCCCCGACGAGCAAAATGTCCGGGTCTTCGCGCAACGCCCCGCGCAAGGCGGCGGCAAACGATTTCGTATGGATTCCGACTTCGCGGTGGTTCACGAGGCTGCTCTTGCTTTCGTGGACAAATTCAATCGGGTCTTCCACCGTGATGATGTGGTCTTTGCGGTTCTTATTGCAGTAATCCACCATTGCCGCAAGCGTCGTGGATTTGCCCGAACCGGTCGGCCCGGTCACGACGACAAGTCCGCGGTTGAGCGTGCAGAACTTTTTCAGCACGGCGGGCAGGGGCGCCTCGAACTTTTCAAAATCTTCAAATGACAGCACGCGGCTGGGGATCTGCCGGAACACCGCGCCGATGCCGTTCTTCTGGTTGAAAAAATTGACACGGAAGCGCGAGATTTTCGGGATTTCATAGCCGAAGTCCACGTCACCTGTCTCCTCGAACAGTTTGATTTTGTAATCCGGCGCGATTTCGTAAAGCATCGTCTTGAGCGCGTCGCTTTCCAGCGGCGGATAATCCACGCGTTGAAGTTCGCCGTTGATGCGCAGCATGGGCGGATTGCCCGAAGCCATGTGCAGGTCGGACGCTTTCTGCTCAAACATCAAATTGAAAAATGCATCTATTTTCGCCATAGTTCCTTTCGCTGGCTGCACACTAGCTAATGCCGCGCCAAACGCAAGCCGTGAAAAAATTGTTTGAAATCATCCGCTCCGAAGCCTCTGCCAGCGGTGTTTTGCCCTTCGCCCGCTTCATGGAACTCGCTCTTTACTGTCCTGTTCATGGATACTATGAAACGCAAAAGGACAACATTGGACAACGCGGCGACTTTTACACCAGCGTCAGCACCGGCGAACTTTTTGGCCAGTTGCTCGCGTTCCAATTCGCGGAATGGCTGGAGCAATTGCGGATTGCGGATTGCGGATTGCGGATTGTCGAGGCCGGTGCGCACGACGGCAAGCTTGCAAAAGACATTTTAAGCTGGCTGCAATTAAATCGTCCAAAGCTGTTTGGGCAGATTGAATACCTCATCCTAGAGACCTCGCCACACCGGCAGGAATGGCAGCGGAAAACCCTAAGGAATTTTCCAAACGTCCGCTGGCACAACTCTCAACTCTCAACTCTCAACTCTCAACTCACCGGCATCATCTTCAGCAATGAACTTCTCGACGCCATGCCCGTCCACCGCTACGGCTGGGACGACAGAAATAAAAAGTGGTTCGAGTGGGGTGTAGCCGTGGAAGGCGATAAATTCGTCTGGGCGAAAATCCAGACGCCAGGCGCCAGACACCAGACGCCGGATGAGAATTTGCCATCTTTCATCCTCCATCTTCCATCGTCGCTTTTGGATGTTCTTCCCGACAACTACACCATCGAGACCAGTCCCGCCGCCGAAAGCTGGTGGCGCGAGGCCGCCGGAATGCTGGCGCACGGCAAATTGCTCACGATTGATTACGGCCACACCGCTGACGAAGTGTTTTCCCCGGCGCGGACGCGTGGCACGCTCCGAGCATATCATCAGCATCACGTCAGCGACGACCTGCTGGCCAACGTGGGCGAACAAGACCTGACCGCGCACGTCAATTTCTCCGCCATCCAGTCCGCCGGGGAAGCGGCCGGGCTGACCACCGAAAGTTTCACGACGCAGCCGCAATTCCTCACGCAGATTCTCGGTGCCGCCATGAAGGATAAAACTTTTGGCGAATGGAATCCGCAGTGCACGCGCCAGTTTCAAACCCTCACCCACCCGGAACATCTGGGTCGCGCCTTCCGCGTGCTGGTGCAGTCGAGGTGACGCATGGGGGGAGCGCACGCGTCGCGCGTGCCGTTTCGGGCGTCGCGCCCGAAACCGCGTTGGACAAATCAGTTGGTTGACGGGTTTTCGGCGCGACGCCGAAAACGGCAACCGGGACAGGGGCGCTCCTGATTACAATTGAAGCACAAACCACATCGTAATAAAGTTAGGTTCAAGACTAGTTAAGCCCATGAGAAAGCTGTATAAAGCCAATGATGACGGGGCCAAACTGTTATTTTCGCCGGTCGCGCCTTTCGGGGCGCAAATTCCGGCTGTTGCTGCGGCTGTTTTGTCTGGATATGGAAGCTGCTAAAATCGCCCAATTGACCGGGTTGAACCGCATTTCCGGCGCGTCACTGTCCGGGCGGGTGTTTTAACCCAGCCGCAGCACCTCGCGGATTTTTTTCCTGATCTGGTCGCGCCGTTCCACTGTCACTGAACCCAGCCCGGCGCGCAGTTCGGATTTTTTCAGGTGAAAGAAAAAATCACACGCGCAGACCGTCGCATGATCGAAGCCGTCCGCGCCGTTCAGCCGCACGTCGGTTTTCAGCGGTTCTCCCCGCAGCGTAAAACAGGCAAGTCCGTTGACCGCTGTTTCCCGTTCGTCCGCGCAAAGTTCGCTGCCGCTTAAAATCACAAACCAATGAGGCTTTTCAAATCCCGCCGGCTGGGCCTTCCATATGTCGAATTGCCTGGGGTTCATCGGCGTGTGTTTTGGACGGGAGCCGCCGCGTTCCTCAACTGCCGCCGCTCTCCCGCCGCTTCACCGTAGGCGTCAGCAAAGAACCCGTCGGGTTGGGTGGGCACACTGGACGGATATACCGGCGATAGCATGTAAATCTGTCCATCCCGGAAGATGAACTGCGGTTCGTTTTTGGCCGCGTCCAGAATTTCGCCGGCGCGAGTCTTCAAGTCGCTGGTCATTAAAACAGTCATGGTCTGAATTTGGCCCTTTTTTAGCCTGTGTCAAGGGAAGTGGACGTTTTTGGACACTTTTCCGGCGGACGGCCAAATCACAGGTTTGATTCTCCCCGTCCTTTTTGGCGTGGTTTTTAGGCGGAACCGGAGCGTAACCGGCGTCCGGCATCTGGTTCGTTTCCATCAGCCGACGCGTCCGATGTTTTTCCAGCAAGACGCATTGGATGGCTGTAAACCGCACCGTGCCGCTCGTCGGCTTGATCGGCTTGAACCGTCTGGAATGTTTCAACCGGTCAAACCAGCGGCGCACGGTGCGGCCAGTAACGCTTTGCCTTGATTCCAAAAACCGGGCGGGCAAACTGCTTCGATTGATGTTCCGAGCGGGGTTGTGCTTTTTCTCCAGCGCGGAGAAGGGCATCTCCTCATTCGAGGCGGAGAGGGGTTGTTTTTTACGGCGCGACAATCCGTTCGTGCCAATCCGCGCCATCCGTGCCAATCTTTTCCGGTGATGACGACCGCCAACAAAATCACGATTCTGCGCATCCTGCTGATTCCGTTTTTCGTCGTGGAACTGATTTACTACGTCCGCTCCGGCAACGAGGCGCACCGGCTGGCGGCGTTGCTGTGCTTCGCCGTCGCCGCGATCCTGGACGGCGTGGACGGCTACATCGCGCGGCGTTACAACCAGATCAGCGAGCTGGGAAAAATCCTGGATCCGCTCGCGGACAAATTGCTGCTGGTGTCGGGCGTGGTGGCGTTGAGTTTTAATCACGGCCCGTTTCTCGGCCAGATTCCGTTGTGGCTCACCGGCACGATCATCGGGCGCGACCTTTTGATCCTGACCGGCATGGTTGTCATCCAAATGACCGTGGGCAAAGTCGGTGTGCGTCCGCGTTTCACCGGCAAAATCGCCACGGTGCTGCAAATGGCCGCCGTCATCTGGATTTTGCTGAAATGGGACGAAGGCCGCGGCGCGCAGGGATTCCTGTATTGCGCACTCGGCGCGGCGGTGTTCACCGCTATGTCAGGCGTGCTTTATGTGTGGGACGGCGTGAAACAGCTTGGCTCGCATCCGACCAGTTCCGCGAATACTAAAACCACGAATGAACACGAATAAACACGAATTTGCAGACGGAGCGCGGGCTTCAGCCCGCTTCAACGCCCGATAATTGAGCGATGCGGGAACTGTCCGGCCAGCTTTCAATGCGTGTGTTGAAGCGACGTAAACGCCGCGCTCCTTTGCGCCAAATGAGTGCCACTCAACTTTACGATTCTCAATAATTGATTTTCATCCGTGTGCATCCGTGTTTATCTGTGGTTGAAAACTTATGGCAAAAGCGATTGAACTGAAATTGAAGGAGGGCGATGTCGCGCCGGCGTTCACGGTGGCGACGAACGGCGGCGGGAAAATTTCACTCGCGGATTTCAAGGGTCAGAACGTCATCCTTTATTTTTATCCCAAGGACGACACACCCGGCTGCACTAAGGAAGCGTGCGCTTTCCGCGATCATTTCGCCGGTTTCAAAAAGGCGGGCGCGGTCGTTCTCGGCGTCAGCCCCGACGCGGTGAAGTCGCACGACAAGTTCGTGGCGAAATTCAAGCTGCCGTTCACGCTGCTCGCCGACGAGGACAAACAGATTGTCCAGGCTTACGGCGTCTGGGGCGAGAAAAGCTTCATGGGCCGGAAATATCTGGGCGTGTTCCGCGTGACGTTTCTCATCGGGCCGGACGGACGGATCAAAAAAATCTGGCCGGAAGTGAAGCCGGAGGAACATGCGGCGGAAGTGCTGGCGGTGCTGTGAAAAATGTAGCAGCCGAAGTGAGGAGGCTCATTTTAATTTGAACGAATCTTGCCAAAAGGTTTGAGCCCCGTTACCTCGTCGCCTACGAAGTTTAATTTATGAGCGAAATTTTTGTCATCGGCCACCGCAACCCGGACACGGACGCGATCTGCTCGGCCATCGGCTACGCGGAATTCAAGCGGCGCACGGGCATGCCCGAAGCCGTGGCCGCGCGCTGCGGCGACACGAACGACCGCATTGATTTTGTGCTGGAGACTTTCGGCGTGCCCTCGCCGCGGTTCATCGCCGACGTTTCGCCCAAGGTTCGCGACGTGATGCAGGCGGAAGTTTTGAGCGTGACGCCGGACGCGACCGCCGCCGAGGCGCTGGGTCTGATGGATGAACACGACATCCGAGTGCTGCCGGTGCTGGACGCGGACCGGCGCTGTCGCGGGCTGCTCTCGCTGTTCAAGTTGAGCAAGTTCCTTTTCCCGGCGGCGAACCGGATCATTGATTCGCGGCGCGTGCTGTCGTCGCTGGACACTCTGGCGAAGACGCTCGGCGGGCGGCTGGTTGTCGGCCATGAAGCCCGGCGCGAGGAGGAATTGATCCTGATGATCAGCGCAATGCGGATTGAAACTTTTACGCAACGGATGGAGCTTTTCCCACTCGACAAACTGGCGGTGGTCATCGGCGACCGCACAAATGTCCAGGAAGTCGCGGTTGGCAAAGGCGTGCGCGTTTTGATCGTGACGGGCGAGGAACCCATCGAGCCGCAGATTATTGAGGTCGCCAGACAAAATCGCGTGAGCATCATCACTTCGCCGCACGACACGTTGACCACGGCGTCGCTGTGCCGCTCGGCCGTCGCCATCCGCCACATGATCAACGAGGAATTTCTCTCCTTCCGCGAAGACGCGCCGTTGAGCGCCGTCCGGGCCGAGGCGGGAGCATCGGGCTACGCCGCGTTTCCCGTCACGGATGCGGAAGGCCGAACGGTCGGCATTTTGTCCAAGGCCGACTTTCTCAAGCCGGTCGAGCGCAAGTTGATTCTTGTGGATCACAACGAAATCTCGCAGGCAGTGCAGGGCGCGGACGAAGTGGAGATCATTGAGATCATTGACCATCACCGCCTCGGCGCGCTGACGACGCCGCAGCCGATTTTATTCCGCAACGAGCCTGTCGGCTCGACCAGCACGATTGTTGCGGACTGTTTTTTCCGGCACGGCGTGGAACTGCCAAAAGCCATAGCCGGTCTGCTGCTGGCCGGCCTGGTTTCCGACACCTTGAATCTCACCTCGCCCACGACCACCGCGCGTGATGTGGAAATTCTCCCGCGCCTGGAAAAGATCGCCGGCGTCAATGCTCGTGAATTCACGGAGAAACTCTTTGCGTCCGGCTCGCTGCTGACGCTCAAGCCCGCGCCGCAGGCCATCACGACCGACGCCAAGGAATACCGCGAAAACGGCCACACCTTCAGCGTGGCGCAGATTGAGGAGGTCGGGTTCGACCAGTTCTGGAAGCGCCAGGACGAACTGCTCGCGGCGCTGGAGGATTACCGACGCAAACGGAATTACATCTTCTCCGCGCTCATGGTGACGGACGTGACCAGCCAGCAATCACTCATGCTCGTCGCCGGGGAAAAGCGGTTCGTTGACCGCATTGATTATCCCGAGCCGCAGCCTGGCGTGTTTGAATTGCGCGACGTGGTCTCGCGCAAGAAACAACTGCTGCCCTATCTTACGCATTGTTTGCAGTGGATGAAGAGCGGCGGCTGATCGTAAAACGTAAGAACCGACGTGAGGAGGCTCTGACATTTTTTGGGGCGTGGCTGTGTCGCAGACCAGCCGCAGCAGTTTGAACGTTTCTGCGGCTGGCGCTGCGCGCACAGCCGCCATTCGAATCAGGACAAAGCCAGCCGGCTAAACAAATTGACACGCACGCGCTGAACTCCCAAAATTCCCGGCAGTAGATTTAACAACATAACTCGAAACCAAATAATAATTATGCCCCTTCCCATCGGTTCCAAAGCCCCTGACTTCACGCTCAAATCCAAGACCGCGACCGGCCTCGTGGATGTGAAGTTGAGCGACAACTTCGGCAAGACCAACACCGTTCTGCTGTTTTTCCCGCTCGCCTACACGAGCGTTTGCACGGCGGAGTTGTGTGACGTGACCAACGGCCTCAAGGCATTTCCGGGCGCTGACTTCATCGCCGTCAGCGTGGACAGCCCGTTCACACAGGAAGCATGGGCCAAGACGAACAACATCCAGGTCAAGCTTGCCAGCGATCTCAACAAGGTGGTCATCAAGCAATACGACGTGGTGTTTCCGATGCTCGCCGGCGTTGGCGACACCGCGGCGCGCGCGGCGTTCGTGATTGATAAAGCCGGCGTGATTCAATACAGCGAACAGACGTCCACGCCCAAGGATTTGCCGAACTTCGAAGCCGTCAAGGCCGTGCTGGCGAAGTTGAAGTAAATCGCGTTGTAATCTTAAAGCGCCGTCACTGGATGAGAATTCGGTGGCGGTGTTTTGGTTTTATCAGTGCAATTGGACACAAGCCGGGGGCGGTCGGAATTCCCGCGTGACAGCCCTCGTTACATGGGGCATTTTTCGGCGATGTCAACGACCGAAGCCGCCCGTCTGCTGGAGGAATTCCGCGCGGGAAAGATTTCCCGTGAAAAAGTTTTGCGCGCCTTTCAGGCCGCACCCGTCGCCGATCTTGGTTTTGCCCAGGTGGACATGCACCGGGCGCTGCGGAAAAATTTCCCCGAGGTGATCTTCGGCGCCGGCAAAACCCCGGATCAGGTCGTCAAAATCGCCGCCAAGCTGTTGGAGCACGGCCAGCCGGTGCTGGCCACGCGCATCACCGCCGCGCACGCCCGCGCGCTGCGGAAAAAATTCAAGCCGGCCGTCCATCATCCCGTCGCCCGCTGCGTGACCATCGGGAAAAATCCATTGCCGAAGCGCGCCGGATTCATTGCTGTCGTCTGCGCGGGCACGAGCGATCTGCCGGTGGCCGAGGAAGCGGCCATCACCGCCGAAATCATGGGGAATTGCGTCGAACGCATTCACGACGTTGGCGTGGCCGGGCTGCACCGGATGCTGGCGCGGATGGAGACGCTCCAAAAAGCGAACGTCATCGTCGCCGTGGCCGGCATGGAAGGCGCGCTGCCGGGCGTGCTGGCCGGACTGGTCGCCAAACCGGTGATCGCCGTGCCGACAAGCGTCGGTTACGGCGCGAGCTTCGGCGGCATCGCCGCGCTGCTGGCCATGCTGAATAGTTGCGCCAGCGGCGTGACGGTGGTGAACATTGACAACGGCTTCGGCGCGGGCTACGCCGCAAGCCAGATCAACGCCCTGGTTTCTCAATCATGAAAATGCTTTACCTCGACATTTTCAGCGGCATCGCTGGCGACATGTTTATCGGCGCGCTGCTCGACCTCGGCGTGGATGCCGCCAAACTTGAACGGGAGCTGAAAAAACTCAAGCTCGGCGGCTATCACCTGCACATTGCGCGCGGCCGGAAATCCGCCATCGCCGGGGTGAAGTTTGACGTTCACCTCGCGCATGAGCATGACCACGAACATACGCATGATTGCGCCCAGGAGCACGGCGATCATGCGCACGAACACCAGCATGAGCCTCATCACCACCATGCGCATGAGGATCACGATCACCAAGACCAGCGGAATTTTTCCGACATCAAACAGCTCATTTCGCGCAGCAAACTGTCGGCGTGGGTGAAAAAAAAGTCCGTCTCGGTTTTCCAGCGCATTGCCGAAGCCGAGGGGAAGATCCACGGCCTGCCGCCGGCGGAAGTCCACTTCCATGAAGTCGGCGCGGTGGATTCCATCGTGGACATCGTCGGCGCGGCCATCGCGTTGGAACTGCTCGGCAAACCGCGCGTCTTCGCCTCGCCGGTGGTCGAAGGCACCGGCTGGGTTCGCTGCGCGCACGGGCGGTTTCCCGTTCCCGTGCCGGCCACGCTGGCGATTCTCGGCGCGCGCGGCATCGGCATCACGCAATGCGACGAGCCGCACGAACTCGTCACGCCCACCGGCGCGGCGCTGCTGGCTGAATTTGTCGAGAGCTTCGGCGCGATGGAAAATCTGGTCGCCGGAAAAATCGGCTTCGGCCTCGGCGTGCGCGACAACAAAACGCGACCCAATGTTTTGCGCGCAGTGCTTGGATCGCAAAGCAAAGTCGGTTCCACACGCAAGCAATCAACCCTCAACTCTCAACCCTCAACCGGCCTGGATTGGGAAACCGACCGCGTCGCCGTGCTGGAAACCAACCTCGACGATTGCACCGGCGAAATCCTCGGCAACTTTGTCGAAACGGCCCTGGCCGCCGGCGCGCTGGATGTTTTTCACACGCCGATCCAGATGAAGAAGAACCGGCCCGGAGTGCTGCTGACGGTTTTGTGCGCGGAAACGGACGCGGACAAGTTCAGTGAATTGATGCTGCGCGAAACGACGGCGTTCGGCGTGCGCAAGACGACAGCCGAGCGCCGCAAGCTGCAACGCGAGTTCGCCGAAGTGAAAACGCCGTTGGGAAATGTCATGGTGAAACTTGGCCGGCTTGGTGGTAAGGTGGTTCAAGCTGCGCCGGAGTTTGAAGCGGCCAGGAAACTGGCGGCCAAAGCCAAAATGCCGGTGAAGCAGATTTACGAGGCCGTGGAGAAAAGTGCGAAACAACTGAAGCGATGAGCGAAGCGACTGACAAACTGGAGAAATTGCGGGCCTTGCTGAAAAGCTACGGCTCCTGTCTCGTCGCGTATTCCGGCGGCGTGGACTCGGTGTTTCTCGCGCACGTCGCGCACGCGGTGCTGGGCGCCCGGACACTGGCGGCCATTGCCGATTCGCCGAGTTTACCACGGCGCGAACTCGCGGAGGCTCTCGACATCGCGGCGAAGTTCGCCTTTCCCGTCCGCGTCCTCCAGACCCGGGAATTCGCCAATGAAAATTACACGGCGAATCCGGCGAACCGCTGCTATTTCTGCAAGCACGAGCTGTTCGAGGAACTGACGCCGCTGGCCCGCGCGGAAAATTTCACGGTGATCGCCTATGGCGAAAACGCGAGCGACGCGGGCGATTTCCGCCCCGGTGCGCAGGCGGCGGCGGAGTTTCAGGTGCGGGCGCCGCTCAAGGAAGCCGGCTTGACCAAGGCGGAAATCCGCGAGCTGTCCGCGCAGATCGGCCTGCCGACGGCGGACAAGCCGCAGATGGCGTGCCTGAGTTCGCGCGTGCCCTACGGTGAAACCGTGACGCCGGAAAAACTGCGGATGATTGAGCTGGCTGAATACGCGCTGCGCGATCTCGACTTCCATGACGTGCGCGTGCGGCACCATGAAATGCAAAAGCAAAATCTCGCGCGCATTGAAGTCGGACCGGCGGAGTTGCAGAAATTCCTGGCCGAAGGCATGGCGGACAATATTGCCGGAGCGCTAAAACAAATCGGCTACGCGCACGTCACGCTGGATTTGCAGGGCTACCGGCGCGGCAGCACGAACGAAGTCCTGGGCAAAAAATAGATTTTCGCCTGTAGTTGATGGGGCGACGCGCCTGATGAGCCGTCGGGCCGGGCTTTGCCTCAAACCGTTCGCGGCTCGCGGGGACGCTCGCCCCACCGGCAAAATTCTTCCAGCACAATCAAGAAGCCGGCGAAGCTGGTTTTCCAGTTGCGCTACGCGGCGGCTGACGCGTTCAAAAATTTTCCGCGTCTCGGCGGGGATGGCCACGCAGTCCTAGCAACGATGGCGGGGCCAGGCTGTTATTTTCGCCGGTCGCGCATTTCGGCGCGGAAATTCCGTCTGTTGCTGCGGCTGTTTTGCCTGGATATGGAAGCCACTATTGATAGAGGCATTGCCGGTGAGGTTGGATCCTACTTTTTTTCCTGAAAAAGCAGCGGGGCAAATTCAGCAAGATAACGCCGCCAGACCCGGAAGTTGTGTGCGCCGGGGGATTCCACCCAAGTGTAGCGGACGTTTTGGGATGCGAGCCAGTTGCAAAATTGTCTGTTGCCTTTGATGAGTCCGTCTTCCTGGCCGCATCCGATCCATAGCAAACGCAACTGGTCATTGGCCTTGGCGTTCAGCGCCGGAAACTGCACCGCGTAATTTGTGCTCACCCCGCCGGAACTGAAGGCGCCAATCCACGCGAACCGGTCAAGATGGTTCAACCCCGCCACCAACGATTCCGCCCCGCCCATGGAAAGACCGGCGATGGCGTGGGCCTGGCGATCCTTTGAAACCCGGTAACCCTTTTCAACCTGGGGCATCACCTCGCCGAGCAACGCATCGGTAAATTTGGTCAGGCTGCGTTGCCAGAGGTCTTTTCTGCGCATCCCCCCCGACCCGGGTTTGACGATGTCCATGGTGCCGTAACCCAGCGGCATGACGACGATCATGGGCTTCGCCTGGCCGCGCGCGATGAGGTTGTCGAGAATGACGTTGGCACGACCGACGGCGGACCATGCGGACGCGTCATCGCTGTAACCATGCAACAAATACAGCACCGGGTATCGCTTCCGCGCCGACGGGTCATACCCCGGCGGCGTATAGACGATGAAATCACGCTCGTCTTCAGCCACGGTGGATTTATAGAAGTGGTGATGCAATTGTCCGCGCGGCACGTCGTTGATTTCCCACGGCAGCGATTTCGGACCGGGCACATGGACCAGGCTTTCAGTGTTTAACAGGTTGTATTTCAGGAGCGGGTTGGCCGGGTCAATCAGGCGCAGGCCGTCCAGGCTGAAGGAATAGCCGTAAATGTCCGGCGCCAGCGGTTCCGAGGCGAACGTCCACACGCCCTGCGCGTCTTTTTGCATGGCTGAATTTGTGATGCCTTCGCAATGCAGTTGGACATTCGTGGCATGGGGTGCTGACAGGCGAAAGGTAACGTGCCCATCGGCCTGAACCTCGGGCGAAATGACCGGCTTGGCAAAGGCCGGCAGCGAGAGCAGAAGTGTGACGAGTAAAATGTGTTTCATAGGTTCATGGGCACCGGCGGATTTTTTATGACAGATTGCTGGTGGTCATGGCCGACAGGCGTGCGCGTTGTTTTCCGTGTTCGTCGAAATTCGTTGGGTGAAGCCAGCGTTGGAAGGCGTCCCTCAACGCGGGCCATTCCCGGTCAATCACCGAGAACCAGGCCGTGTCGCGATTGCGTCCTCTGTAAATGGCAGCCTGGCGAAAAACGCCCTCGAACGAAAAACCCAAACGCCGGGCGGCGGCGCAGGACGGGCCGTTGAGCGCGTCGCATTTCCATTCATACCGGCGGTAGCCGAGCGTGAAGGCCCGCTCCATCATGAGAAACATCGCCTCTGTCGCCGCCGGCGTGCGTTGGAGCAGGGGCGAGTAGGCAATGTGTCCCACCTCAATCGAGCCATTCGCCGGATCAATCCGCAGATAGCTGGCGACACCGACCGCCCGGTCTGTCGCCCGGTCAATAATCGCGTAAAATAAAAGATCGCCGCGGCGACATATCTCCTCGGCCCACGCCTGATAACTGTCTGGCGTGGCGAACGGACCGTAGGGGAGGTAAGTCCACATCCGTCCTTCGGCATCCAGCGCGCAGGCATCGTGCAGGGATGCCGCATGGAGGTTTGGATTGAGCGGTTCCACGCGGCAAAAGCGCCCCGCCATCGGCTCGCGCGAGGGTGTTTCAGGCGGCTTCCAATTGGGCAGCGGGAAACCAATCGGCTGCCCCAGAGCATTATTTATCGGGAGTAAGTGTTGCATGATGCCAGATGTTATTTGAACTCAACCCCGGACACAAACTTGCCGATGACGATGTTCTCGTCTTCGGCCTTCAGGACCGGTTTGCCGTTGAGCTTCAGTCCTTCGACGACCACGCCCTGCATCATTTGGTCGGGGCCCTTGCCTGCTATCAGCGAGTCCTTGGTGCCGTCGTAAACAATCTTGCGAAAGGTGATATTCTGGATGCTGCGCCAGCTATCGTCGAGGGCGCGTAATATTTGAACTGCAGACCGATCAACCGCCGACAGCTTTAGCGCCGTGCGACGGGTCGGGATTCTTGGATCAGCGATGACTGCATTGTCTCTTTTTTGATTCATGCTCATGAGATCAATCTGGATGAATATTTTCATCAACTCGCCGGCACCCCGGGGACTTTATCCGAATATACTTTGCTGTTTTCCGGCGGCAAACATTCAAGCAATACCGTAGGCTCGGTGGGACTAAGGTGCAGTTGAGTCATCCCATGAGGAATTAAAATCCGGTCGAACCGCGACAGATGGATTTCCTCCTGGGGAGTTGCAACCGTGCAGGCGCCGTCCACGACAAGTAATATGGTAAAACCCATGGCTTGCCACGGTGAGTTGCCGGTCAGGACAGTCCGGAACACCTTGAATCGGTCGGTCACGCATGCATCCACCAACGCCTCACGGCGCACGCCGGGGCTTTCCGCAAAAACGCGCGGCTGGCAGCGCCAGCGCGCTTGCACGGCGGAAACCGGCAGCGGCTCAAACGAAAATAAATCCAGACAAAAATCCAAGCCCCGACCCATGAACCGCGCGGACTCCGGGATGATCCGGCCGGCGACGTTGAATTCCACCCGCGCCACGAAATCCGTCGGCTCCATCACCTCCACCATGAGCACGCCGCCGCCGATGGCGTGCGGCAGTCCGCCTGGAACCACATACACGTCGCCGGGCTTTACGGGGATTTTGTCAAAGCACTGTTCCATCGCGGTGATGTCCTGCTCCACGATCATGCGCCGCAGCTCCTGACGGCCCGGTGGCCGTTGAAAACCGAGATAGATAAATGGTTCGGTCACTTCCGGCCGGGTGCTCAGGATGTAATAGGCCTCGGTCTTGCCGCTTTCGGCGTTGAGATGCTTGCGGGAAAATTCCACGGTGGGATGCACTTGAAACGGCAGGCGCACCGCCGAGTCCAGATACTTTACCAGCACCATCGGGTTCGTGCCGAAACGCTTGACGTGCGCCGCGCCGAGAAAATATTCCGGGTCGGCGGCAACCAGATCGGCCAGCACCGCTTCGCCGCCGGAGAAAATCACGCGCGCCAGCCCCTCTTCCTTCGCGTCGCGGTCGGGGTTGATCGCGCGCACGGTCGAGCCAAGCCAGTCTTCGGGAAACGGCCCGTCGGCGGGCGCGGTGCGGCCTTCCATGCGGTCCAGCATGAATCCGCCGGAGTAAGTGCGCCAGACACGGTTCGGCGGCAGACGGAGAATTTTTCCCCGATGCGCGTTCATTCGGCCTCCTCCAGTTTCATCGGCTCGAGTTGCGGCAGCAGCAGATGCAGAATTCCCAGCGCCACGAGATACACACACGAGGCGATGGCGAACGGAATCACATAGCTGTGCGTGGTGTCGAGCACGTAGCCGACGAGCTTGGCAATGAACATTCCGCCGACCGCCGCCGCCATGCCGCCGATGCCCGCCACGGAACTGACCGCGTGCCTGGGCACGGTGTCGGTCGCCACGGTGAACAGGTTGGCTGAAAAACCAAGATGCGCCGCCGCCGCCAGTCCGATGAGAAAAACCGACGGCCACAAACCAATTTGCCGTGAGACCAGAAAGACCGGAGTGACGCACAGCGCGCAGCCGAGCATCACCGTCTTGCGGGCCGCGTTGATGCTCCAGCCCCGGCCGATCAGCCGCATTGAGAGCCAGCCGCCCGTGATGCTGCCGGTGTCCGCCATGATGTAGATGACCATGACGGGCAGCGCCATCGCCGCTGCGGACGATGCGGCGGACGCGGCAGTGAGGTTGTATTGCTTCGCCAGAAAGCCGGGCACCCAAAACAGATAGAACCACCAGATCGGGTCGCTCAACCCCTTGGCGAGCAGGAAGGCCCACGTCTGACGATGACGAAATAATTGAAGCCAGGAGACTTTCCCTTGAGGCGGATTCGGATCGCTGTGGATGTAGGCGAGTTCCGATGTCTTCAGCCACGGATGCCGGTCGGGACTGCGATAACCCAGCAGCCAGACGCAAAGCCAGATCAAGTCCAGCGTCGCCGTGAACAGAAAAACAAACGGCCACGCGACCAGTTTCAAGATGAGCGGCACGACCAGCGGCGTTATGGTGGCGCCCACGGAAGAGCCGGCGTTCACCACGCCCATGCCCACGGCGCGTTCCTTGCGCGGAAACCATTCGCTCACCGTTTTCGCGCAGCCCGGCCAGGTGCCGGACTCGCCGATGCCCAGCGCAAAACGCGCGAGACAAAAGCCCATGACCGAACTCACAAAGCTGTGGCTCGCGGCGGCGATGGCGCACATGCCGACCACCAACGCCATGCCCCAGCGCACACCGATGCGATCCACCACGCGGCTCACCGTGATGAGGCCGATGGCGTAGGCGAGCTGAAAACAAAAGACGACGTTGGCGTAATCGGTCTCGGTCCAGTGCAAATCCTGAACAATCGTCGGCTTGAGCACGCCGAGGAGAAACCGGTCCATGTAGTTGATGGTGGTCGCGCAAAACAGCACGCCGAGAATGGCCCAGCGGAAACGTCCGACCGTTTGCGAGACCACCGCCGGCGGGGTGGAAATAGAGAGTGTTTGTGTTTTATCTGCGATCATTTGATAGTGTTTTGCCTGCGGTTATTTCCGGGTGGGCAGATTATTTGCCTTCCATTCCATCCAGTCCAGCATCCATTGCCAGGTGGTTTCATCGGTGCGCCGGGCGGGCGGCGGCGGCGGCGATTTTTTTGGAATATTCACCGCCTTGCCACGGTAGGCGTCCGCCAGACGCTTGAACATGAAGCCCTGCTCCTTGATCTTGTTTTCCACGGTTATCAGCCCGCGGGTGTATTGTTCGGAGCTGAATTGGAATTGTCTTTCCACATCATGACTTTTCCACCAGGTGAACCAACTGACTCCGCCTGCAATGCCGCTGGTGACCACCAGCTCCAGCCACTTGGGAAAATCAGCCACGTCGGGATTGGGGCTAAGTCCGAACTCCTGAACCCAGACGGGCTTGGCGGGCGCGTTGCCATAACTGCGCGCCAGAGCGGCCATCGCAGACTGCAATTGAATGGAGGGCGTGTCCATGTAGGAGCCATACTTCTTTGCGCCCGTCCATTGGGGCCAGCAATGCAGGGCAACGATGTCCTGCTGGGCCACCAATGCCTCGGGTGAGAACGTATCCACCCGGAAGAAGGGGCCGTGATCCACCCCGTTCACATGGATGCGGTCCGGAGCCTGATCGTGCATCTGCTTGAAAACGTCATCCATCCAAGCGTCCCCCGCCGCCGTTGGGGAGCCTTTCCAGCAACAGTTGATCTCGTTCCCCAAGTCAAAGCCGAGGAAGTTGGGATGCGGTTTCAACCGTTTGCTAACTTCCAATAGAAGCAAATCCCGAACGGGCTTCCATTTGGGGTCGCTGTAAAAATCCGCCGCCTCAAGATAAGGCGGCTTGAAGGCGTAACCGCTCAGCCATCCGGTATAGAGTGTCACCAGGACATCCAGTTTTCGCTCGTTGGCCAGGCGCATCAGTTCTTCCAAGCGGTCGAGATGGGCGGGGCTGACGATAATTGGATTGGGCTGGAACCACGGCCAGATGAGCGTCATGCGAATATGGTCTGCGCCGATCGCGGCGATGGAGTCGAAGTCGCGCGCGATGTCCCCCGGCTTCCAGTCATTCCAGGAAAACGCCCAGTTTTTCGAAGGAACGTAGTTGAGACCGAAGCGATGCCGCATCAGCCGGTCGTCGGGATTGGCGCCCAAGGCAATTCCCGGCAGCACCGCGCCCGCCGCCAGCGCCGCGGAAGTCGTTGAAATAAATTTTCGACGGTTCATAGTTTTGCAAGTTGACGGATTATGATTCCGTCCTGTTCACCGCGTTACAATGCAGCCAACGGCACGGGCGCGGCGGCAGCGGGTCAAACAGTGCGCTCGTTGCGCCGCTGATTATGGCTGGTTTCGCCATGCAAGCTGCAAACACGCTTCTTACCAGGAGATAAGAAGCGCGCCGGTGACGTTCCGGATGGTCAGGCAGCGGCCAGCATCCGTGATTTCGTAGGGCAATAATTTCTCGCCGTGTGCTGCCGACACCGTCATGTTCGTTCCCATCATGGTGACTTTTTTCCCTTTTGCATGAGCCGGCGGATAAAAGTTCACCGTGGCGTTTTTCAGCCCGTTTAACTGCAGCCGCCGCTCAATGCCAACCTCGCCCGAATGACGCTCCGTGCAGGAAATTTCGCCGTCCGTCTGTCCCTCCACAAAGCACCGCGCTTCATGATGCCAGGCGCGCGGCATATAATACGTGGCGCGGCCGTCTTCCAACAGGGTTTCGCAGCCCGTCATGAGGGGTGCGCCTTGGGGAAAACGCAGACGCAATTTGACGGCGGTTGAGGGACAGTAGCCGGAGAAGTAAAAGCCGTTGTCGCTCCGCGCCACCAAGACCAGGGGGTTGCGGGTTTGGGGCGTGGATTTATCCCAGTAAAAATCATATCCGAATCCGTTCAGCATCCACCGCAGCAGCAGTTCCGAGGGGAAGAATTGTCCGGGATTGTCCGGCACGGGCAACCGGTCATTGCCGATGGAACATGAAAAACTCCCGCGCACCCACGCGATGCGGCCGCTGTCGGCACCGAGCGGCTGGTTTGCCATCACGGCATAAACCCGTTCTTGCTGGCCGTCGGAAACCGTCGCGCCGACAACACAACCGGTCCGGCCGGGTTCCGCCAGCACGGTGTCCACGCCGCCGGCCGATAATACTTCCCGATGGTTCAGCGTGGTTGCGAGGGTTCCTTGCCGGTAAGCATCCCCCGCCAGTGGCGAGGTCAGGTTTAATTTGCCGGCGAGTGGCGTGGTGGTTTTCAGATTCAGGAGATCCAGCAGCCGGTTGCCGCCGTGATTCACGGGGCCATAAAGCAATACCTGGTGGCCGTCTTTTACGCAGTTCAACAGCGCGGTTTCGAGCGCGCTCCCCGCCGCCGGCACCGGCGAAATGAGAACGGTGTGACGAAAGAATTCGCCGTTCCTGGCCAGGGAGCCAAGGAAGTTTTCGGTGGAGACGACCCCGTTCAGCGGCAGGCCGGCGTTCATCGCGTTGCGCATGAACCAATCGTCGAAGAAAGGTTCGGCCGGGCGCGGATCCGGGCCGAAGACCAGTTTGTGATTTTCGTTGAACGGATAGATCCACGTCATCAGGCCCGGTTCGTCGGAGTAATCACGCATCGCGGTCAGGACATGGGGGATCACTTCCAGCGGACATTGATCCGGCATCTGGCCAAAGGAATTATCCACCGTCAGCACGTTGAAAGTGGTTGGCGGAGTGACTTCGGCGCGGCCGTTAATGCGCGCCAGGGCCAGCGGCAGATAGAGGTCGTGCGGCTCGCGGCCGTAGCGGTCGAACCAGGGGCTGTTCAGCCACCAGGGATCATGCGTGTAAAAGCGGAACGGAAATTTATCTCCCGGCGGCAGGTCGGCGATGTGCGAGAGCCAGCCCACAAGTTCCAAACCGTAATCACCATCCAGCGCCGCCCACGGCGAGTTCGGCGGCGGCGACGCCTTGAATCCATCGTGGTAGATACTGGCCAGTGGTGAAGCCCCGCTCGCCAAATCCGAACCGGTGGAGAGGTTGCTGCCGCGCGTCTCCAGCGGTATGTCCGGACATTCCTTGCGGAAGTCCCGCCAGAAGGAAAGAATTTCTTCACGGGCGGCGCCGGCCCTGGCGGCGTCAAAATGTTTGCCGTCGAATAAAATGCCTTTTACGTCCCACCCGTTAAGCAGGAAACCAAACCCGTTGGAAAGCCACAGGTAATCAAATCCCAGGTCTTTCAAGAAATGCTGGCTTTGCCGGCCGAGAAATGTGCCGAAGGCCGTGTTTTCCGGAATGCCTTTGGGGAAACCGGCATAAGGACGCGTATCCGCCTTGAGCCGTGCGGTGCAGGAAACCCATTGTTTTGAACCCATGGTGTCGCCCATCGCGATTTCCGGATGCCGTTTGTATTTGAAGTCGGAGGGCGCAAACTCCGGACCGGGATCAAACGTCGCACCCACAATCACCGGTTTGCCGGTCATCTCCCGACCAACTTCTTTGAGCGTGGCAACAATCATTTTCAGCGAGCGGTAGGTGACGCGCGGCGGGTTTTCCATATAGAGCCACGGACATTCATGGAGACTTTTGCCTTGCGGGCCATTTTGCAGCGCCTTCTGGGTCGGATTGCCGATCCCAACATATTGGGCGGCCTGGATTTCACCATCGAGGCTGCCCTGGTAATCCAGAATTTCGCTGCCGTCAGCGGTCCAGAGCATCACCGCACAGCCATTGGCGCGGCGGATCAAAGGTTCCCATTGCCGGAAAAGGTCGGCGCAAACCGCCCGCACCGCTTTGGGTTCCATGGAGCGAAAAGGCTTGAGGCTCATCTCCAAGGTTACGCGATCATATAAAATCGTCTTCTCTGTGGCCGCCGCCGGGTAGGCTACCGGCACGTCCAGACGCGCCTGAACGGTGCTCGCCCAGAGACCGCCGGCCACAACCATCCACGCCCACCGCTGTCCGCTTAAAAAATCTATTTTCATTGATGATCAGTATGTTTTTGTTGGTTTTATCTTCATGAAACAACGTTTATGCTGCTGTTCAAAGTCTTGCCGAAACGGAAGCTTCGCGCGGGGCGTGGGGCGCGGCGGGTTTTTCCCAAGCACGCGGCACGGGCTGCGGGCCGGGCGGTTTGCCTTCCAGCTGCGGCACGAGCCAGTCGAGGCCGTCGAGATGATCCTGCAGGCGCAGTTCGACATCGGCGCTGGGCATTTCGCCAAGCATGCAGACCGGGCCGCTCCAGCCACTGTCCTTGACGATGCGCAGCAGCCGGAGGTCTTCCTCGCCCTGGCCCAGCGGGGCTTTGCGCAGACTGTTTTTTTGCAAATCACCGTCCTTGGTCAGGCCGTGGAGCGAGATGGCGAGCAGGTAAGGCTGCATGTTGGGGAACAACTCGGCGAAGCGGTCAATCTCGCCATAGCCGTGATGCTGGGTATAGACGATGCCGGCGTTGTTCACGCCGTCCTGCTTGAGGCGCTTGACGATTTCAATCTGGTTTTCCGGCACGCCAAACCAGCCGCCGTGATTGTAGAGGCCGACTTGGCAGCCGAGTTTCGCGGCTTCGGCGGCAATGGGTTTCACGCTGGCGACCATGCGTTCGACGTGCGCCGCCTGCGCTTCGGGAGTTTTTTCAAAAGCCTTGTCCAGCCGCAGGTGCGGCCCGCTTTCGATCTTCATCCACAGTTGCGGGTGGATTTTATTGCGCTTGATGCAGTCCAAAATGGTGTGCGCATCGGCGTCGAGTGCTCCCGGAAACCACCAGGCGGTCATTTCCACGCCATGCTGCTTCAACGCCGCCACTTCCGCGTCGAAGGCAGGGATGTCTCTGGCCCGCCGGTCGTAGGCCAGGTTTTTGAAACCAAGGCGTTCGAGCATCTGTGCCCGTGCTTCCGGCCCGCGTTGCTTGGCATCGAACGGCACGATGCACCAGGCAACCAGATTGGAGCGGGCGAAGATTTGGCAGTCGGCGGCGCGCACTGGTGCGACGGCAAGAAGCGAGAGCAGGATGAGTTTTTGGATTACGTTCATTTTTTGTCAGCAATCCGTCAGTCCAACGGCACCAAGCTTCCGATTATCTTTTATGAACATTGAACAGGTGATTATTGTCAGAATAATAACAGTTCCATTCAGATGACGACAACAAAAATTGTTTGTTCATTTATTACTAACACACACTTCAAGTTCAGTTCACAGTTGATTACGGCGTGACTTCACTTTTCCGGGACATTTGATGTGTTCGTCTGGGACGCAAGAAAGGGCCAGACGAATGTCTCCCCAGCGGAACCGGGATTGAACTGGTGGTCGTCCACCGCCGCCTGCAAATGATGGCGGCCAGGTGCGACAACTTGTAAATGCAGCCATGTAAGCGCGGCGCAGGTGGAATGCCCGCAGGGTCAGCGGTTGGAGTGGTGGGAGTATGAACTCGCGACCGGGCAACAGTGGTTCCGGGCACCCGCCCAACCGGACTCTGTGCGCACTGTTGGGCAGCCTCCAGATGTCCGCGCCACTTCGGTTATGCTGCCGGGCGGGACGAGACGCTTTTTGGATTATTGCCGCTGGCCAGCCACGTGGCCCAACGATTATTACAGCAAGTCCGTTCGTGGATTGAACCCGCCCAGTCCTTCGAGAAAAACCAATTGGGTTTGGGGCTAAATGTTTTTCAACAGCCTGCGCCTGATCTGGCAGATGAGTTTATGGATGGACAGCGCGGTGTTGCTACGCACAATGACCTGGCTGGATACGCCGCCGGAAACCGCGTTGCTGGACGGTTTGCAATGGCGACAGTTGGAATTGGAACTGTCCAATGAAAAATGAGCCGCCACCGAACTATCAAGTCTTCCTAGCAATCCCGCACTTTCACCAAATCGCTTTCGGAACAACCTCTGTTAAGCGACGAAAGAGATTCTTCGATACGCTGCCGCAACTTCCGTTCATATAATACGAACATAAAATATGATAAAATGGCATTTCTTCATTGACGGACTGAATAAAATGGGCAATCCTGTTGCAAGTCACCCACGGCAAATGTTTATAAAATACAATCATGCGGGCGGCC
>JAQTQB010000002.1 GCA_028712475.1 Verrucomicrobiales bacterium | reverse complement strand
TTTGCAGGCGGCGGATGACCAAATCAGCCTCGCCGCTACGATCTAGTTTTGCTCGGGGTCTTGCCATCCGCCAACGCTAACAGAATGGCTCAACTTCTACCAGACTATTTGCGTAGTTGGTATAACTTGCCCCGGAGCGCACGGCAGGTTTTGAGTTTGCCGCGCTGAATCAGCCGGTAGATGCTGAAATAATGCACGCCCAGCATATCGGCGGCTTCCTGCACGGAATAAGCGAGGCGTTCGATTGGTGGCGGGGCGGGGTGTGTTTCGTTTTCTGGAATGGCTTCCATACGTCCTTTACGGGGTTTTCATTGGGAATAAATTTGGGCTTTGACCGGCTTGCTCCAGTCCATTTTGGGCAGGAAATGAATCGGATGAACGCGAAGCGCCACGGCCAGGTAAAACAACTGCGTCAGATCAATCCGCAGCGAGCCGTCTTCGATTTTGGAAACGGTGCTGCGCCTGGCATTTTGCCAGCCAGCATCCTCCAACCGGTCGGCCAGATAATCCTGCGTCCAGTCGAGCTCGTTACGCCGTTTGCCGACCTGTCGCCCGATGAAATTCCGCTTTTTCATTGCGAATAAAATTCTGCCCCGGCTTTTTAATCGCCGGACATTTTCCCATGCGATTCAATTTTCGTTGTGTGTTTTTCGCACAGAATTTACAGGTTAAAACAACAGACCTCCCAAGGCATGGTAAAGCCATGCAATGGGAAGTGGGGGTCATCAAACTGACTGCAAACTGGCGTCAGTTCTCGTCAATGAAGCCTCAATTGAGGGAAAAGCAGGCAAAATTGCCCGACCCATTATGGGATAAAGGGCATTATCAAGTCAGCTTTCGCCAACTCTAGCCAAGTCGGGAGAATCCAGACTTTCGTCCTGTCTCAAGAAAATAAATAACACAGCCGGATCAAAACGCAAGTCCGACAAAACGGACGTGTGAAATTGCTCAACCGATTCGATTTATCCGGGCTTCCAGTTTATTGAGTGTTTCCAGAACCATCTCAAATGATACCGGTGCATCAAGGAACATATCCCGCATCTCCTGATAATCCCGAGCCAATTCGGCCATGCGTGGCGCTGGCGGTCCGAGTCGGAATGTTCCCGGCTGCGCCAAATCGTAATGCGCCCAGCTTCGGGCAAAGAACCGCGATTTCCAAACCACCACCCGCGCGCGCAAATCGTCGTCCACCAGTGCGCGCGCCGTTTCCGGCCGGTTCGCCATCGCCGCCACGTCGGCGTAGTGCCGCGAGTAATGACCCGGCATTGGCGTTTTCAAATCGCGGTGATGCTCCGCGTGCAGGATGGTTGCCTTTTCCCAAAATGCACGTTCCACCTCCAGCGCCACTACATCGCAACTCATTTGCGCGAGCGGCGCAGGCAAAATATCCGCCAGCCAAGGACGCACCCGATGCTGGCCCACTGGCCGCTGATCCGTCAGCGAACCAAACTCCAGTTTCACCCAGCGGCGGATGTAGCCTGCCCCCACCGCGAGCACGGACGGGTAATAAAAAAGCAGCACCGGCGAATGCGAGGCTGTGTCCAGTTGATACTCCAGCCAGCTTTGTCCGCTCGGCCTCTGGCCAAGCACAGCGCGAATGCCTTCTTCCAGTTGCGGCTGCAATTGTTGCGCCACCCATTTGCCACAGGCTGCCTCCAGATTATCCATCCACTGATCGCGCTGCCGGCGACTCCCGGCCTCATCCACCTCTGATTCAGAAATTCCCAGCGTCGCTGGCGATACTGATAAATCAATGTCTTCGGAAAACCGTCGGATAATCCCGAAAACTTTCGACAACGCCGTGCCGCCTTTGAACACCAACGCTTCACGCCACTCTGGGTGTTCAAACAACCGGCCCAGCATCCAGCAAACCCAGAAATCTTTCTCGACTATCACCGTTTGGATTTGCAGGCGTTCCGCCGCTTCCGCGAACACAACGCGGCGCTCCGTCACCGGCATGGATGCAATGCGGTTCATGCCGGCTTTTTCTCACCGGCGATGAACCGCAAATGGGCGTGCATCCAAGCCGGCGCATAGCGCAGGTCTTGCAGCAACCGGCGGCGATCCGCCGGTTTCAATAATTTTCGCAAATGCGCCAGTCGCTCCGGCGTCACATGCTGACGACCGACCGCGCGCAGCCCAGCCATGACGAGTCCACTCGTCTGGCCCGCCGCCATCTTGCGCCGCGAACGCTCGCGAAACTCAATGGTGCGCTGCCCCACTTTCACTGAACGCCGCCGCCGATCCGCGTCATAGACAATGCGTCCCGGCACTTGTTCCGAAAGGTTCAGGAGATTAGCCGCCGCAGCTTCTGTGGTTTGGAGACGAATCCCGTCCCGCCGCGCAATGGCCGCTGCGATGGCATCGGACGATGCCGACAGTTCGCCCAACAACGGATGCTTACGGGGAACATCGTAAAGCCCGCGAGCCACCCGCCGCAATTTTCCCGCCTGCAACAGCCGCTGAATAGCCATCCCAATTGCGTGCGTTGAACCGAGATCAAGGAAATCCGACCGGGTGAACACCCGGTTCGTTCCGGCCCGCTTCAGCCTTTTTAGAATTTTGTCATTCAGTCTCACGGCGGGGATAATGTGGGTCGGTTTTGTTATAAATGCAACGCCATATTTATAACTCAATCTCAATCAATATTTACAAATCACCGCAGAAGGCGCGGTGCTGGAAGATGCCGCGCTGTTGCGCGCTCTGGGTTAGATCAGTTCAACATGGCTCATGAGCGTTGCAACTTCATTCACACCCCGCTGCGGCTAAAACATAACTGCTGAAAACTCCGGCCAGAACTCCCGGCGCAAAATCCTAACCAGCCACGTCTTTGGCTCGACGAGCACTGTCAAGGTGGAGCCGACAACCGAACCACCGGCGCGCCAGCGCCAAACTCATTTTATCGGACGACCTTGACAGGCGCAGGCGAGCCATACAATGAACGAGGCGAGCGCGCCGGAATCCACCCGTGCGGATGCACTTCCCCGGTGAATAAATTTTTCCAAATTCAAATTTTCATTTGCAAGCCAGAGAACTTCTTGAAGGCTTGAGCGAGCCACAGATTTGAAGGCACACGCCACGGTTGGTATGCGAAGTGGTTTCCCGACCTGACCGACTGATGAGCATATTGAAGAAACTTCGTCACGAACCATGGTGGGTGCTGTTTTTGTCATAGCACACTCGCTTTAACTCGACCCTGCCGCGAGCAATTTTACCGTGAGGATTTGAAACGGGGTGAATTCGATGTTAACTCCGCCGTCGGCCCAACTTAGAGGCGTGTCACCTTCTTCGAGCAGATTGCAGCAGGTCGCAGTCGCGATGGGGAGGGAACTGGTCAAACGCACCGTGCCCCGTGAGCCATGCGCTTCATAAAGCCGGACAATGAGCGCTTCGGAATCCTCGGCTTTTTTAACCGTGTCAATCACCACCGCTGACGTGTCGGTTCTGAAGAAAGACGCCGTGGCGGGCGGGGTGTCGGTGGCGCTGATGTGCAACGGCGCGTTGAAACGGGCGGCTTCCTCGATCACGCCCGCCGAGCGGAAGTCGCCGGCATGGGGCAGCAGGGCATAACGGAACGTGTGATGGCCGATGTCGGCGTTGGGGTCGGGATATTTCGGCGCCCGCAGCAGCGACAGGCGCAGGATGTTGCCTTGTGCCGCATGGCCGTATTTGCAATCGTTCAGCAACGCCACGCCGAACCCCGGCTCGGCCAGGTCCGCCCAGCGTTGGGCGCAGACCTCGAAGCGGGCGACATCCCAACTGGTGTTGAAATGGGTCGGGCGCTGGAGGTGGCCAAACTGGATTTCATAGGTCGCCTGTTCCGTGCGCAGATTCAGCGGGAACTCCACTTTAAGAAACTTGTGGTGCTCGTTCCAGTCCACTTCCGTTTCAAAGTCCAGCCGCGCCGACACGGCGGTCAGCGAAATGCGCTGGCGGAGTTTGCTGGCGGCGCTCAAATCCTGCTCGACTTCGATTGTGGCGCGGAGCGGATCGCATTCGACGAGGCGCACGGACTTTGCCGGCGGAATCGCGTGGCGTTTTTCCAGGTGAAACACTTCCACGTCCCAGGCGTCCCATTTGTTCGGCTCGTCGTCGAAAAGCACAAAGTTGTTCGCGGTGCCGCCGGGTTCAATGGCTTCGCGCCGGGCCTGCTTGTCGAACAGGCTGACCAACCCGCCATCGCGGCGGAACGTGGCGCGGACGAACTGGTTTTCAAGGATGAACGCATCGGCGGATTCAACGGCTTGAACCGGTGGAAAGGCCGGCTGGCCGGGTGCGGCAACCGCGTAACCCAAGGCCGGCACATGGACCGTGGCGAGCCGGCCGTCGAAAGCAACCACCTCGGTGCGCGGGAACCCGAGCGTATTGAACGCCGCGAGATTTTTCCCGTTTCGTTCCGGGCAGAGTGCTTGCCGGGCTTGCGCCCGAAGCTTCATGCCGCTGGCCAGCACCTCCGCGTATTGCTCCTCGGAGTCCTGGTAAACCTCCGCGATGGACGAGCCGGGAATGATGTCGTGAAATTGATTGAGCAATACCAGTTTCCAAAGCCGGTCCAGTTCTTCGGCCGGATAGGCGAATCCGCTCAGGCAATGGGCGATGGCCGCCAGCGCCTCGATGTCGTGCAGCAGTGATTCACACCGGCGGTTGTGGAGTTTGTTGCGCGCCTGGGTCGTATAAGTGCCCCGGTGTAGTTCAAAATAAAGTTCGCCCACCCACACCAACGGGTCTTTGATGTCCGCCTCGCAGCGGGCAAAAAAATCGCGCGGGCTGCGCTGCACGACGCGCGGCACGCCGTCCACGTCGTGAACGCGCTGGAGACGCTCCAGCATTTCGGTCGTCGGCCCGCCGCCGCCATCGCCGTAGCCAAAAAGGTAGTAGCTCTCGTTGGCGCGCTCGTGGTCCTTGAAGTTTTTAACATTGAACAACAGCTCCTTCACCGTGCAGGTGCCGTTGTAAGTGTCGGCGGGCGGAAAATGCGTCAGCACCCGGCTGCCGTCAATGCCCTCCCAGAGGAAAGTGTGACTGGCCGGTTTGTTGAACTGATTCCAGGAAAGTTTCTGCGTCAAAAAGTATTTGATCCCCGCGCCGCGCATGATTTGCGGCAGTTGCGCGCAATAACCGAACACGTCGGGATTCCAGAACTCGGTGCAGGTCGCGCCGTATTCCTTCTGAAAAAACCGCTGCCCGATCAGGAACTGCCGCACGAGGGATTCGCCCGAGGGAATGTTGCAGTCGGGTTCGATCCAGGTGCCGCCGACCGGAATGAACCGGCCTTCCTGCACGCGCTGCTTGATCTTTTGGTAAAGCGCGGGCTGCAATTCCTTCATCCAGGCGAACTGCTGCGCCTGCGAGCACACGAACTGATATTCGGGGTAATCTTCCATGTAGCGCAGCGCCGTGGAAAAGGTGCGATAGCATTTTCGTTTGGTTTCAGCGAGCGGCCAAAGCCAGGCGGTGTCAATGTGTGCATGGCCAACGGCGGAAAGATTGTGCTGGCCGTCCCCATTCCGCGCGGCCAGGAAATTTTCCGCGATGGCGATGGCGGCAGGCCAAGTTTCGCGCTTGTTCAGGTCGCAGATATTGACGATTCGATTGGCGGCATAAAGCGCCTGCCCGGCGCGCGGCGAGTCCGGCGGAAGGTGCAACGCCATCTCTGTGATGGTGGTGAAATCCCACAGCAGCCGCCAGGCGGCGCGGTCAAACGTGGCGATTTCAGCCTGACGGAGCAGTCCCATCGTGACTTCACTCGGCCCCGGCTGCTCTATGCCGTCGGCACCAAACAGACCGTTACACGCCATTTCAATATGCAAGGTGCGTCGCTCGCTGCCGCTCGCTGACTTAGTGAGGCAATAGTCCGCCCGAATCGGGTGCTTCAGGTCAGCCCATGGGATTGTCCGGCAGCCGGTCAATCCTTGCCGGGGTTGTCCATCCTCCCACACGCAAGCTTCCGAGGTGGAGTCCCAGAGCAGATGCACTTCCTCGCCCTGCCATGCCTGCGGGATTTCGAGGACCACTTTGAACCAGTGCGTGGACCAGAGCGGGCCAAACTGTTCCCCCACGCGCGCGGGCCGATAGTCGCCGCGCAACGCTTCAGCGAAGGTGATTCTCCCCGACGCCGTGAAAATTTCCAAGTCGGCGGGCAAATGTTTGGTGTAAAGCCGCGCCCGGATCAGGTCGGCAAAGTGCTGCAGGCGTGACCGGGTGATTTCAAAATGTTTTTGCATGGAACTGAGTGGAAGGATATCAGCAATAATTTTTTAATACATTTGTATTCAGGCTTATCCTTTAGCTTTGTCGGCTGGGACGATCGCATCAATGGCTTTCAACTCGTCCGCGCTAAATTGGAGATTGTCACACGCCTTAATGTTCTCCTCGATTTGGGCGATGCTGCTGGCCCCGATCAGCACCGAAGTCATTTGGGGGTGCCGCAACACCCAGGCCAGGGCGAATTGGGCCAGCGACTGGCCGCGCGCGCGGGCCAGTTGCTCCAACTGCCTGACTTTGGAAATTTTCTGTTCGGTGACTTCGGCGGGCCGGAGAAAGCCGTGGGGCTTGGCGGCGCGCGAGCCTTCAGGAATGCCCTGCAAATATTTTCCCGACAACAGGCCCTGGGCGAGCGGGCTGAAGGCAATGCCGCCCATTTTCTGCTCCTTCAACACGTCCAGCAGCCCGCCTTCAATCCAGCGGTCAAACATGCTGTAGCGCGGCTGGTGGATGAGACAGGGAATGCCGAGGTTCTTCAAAATGCTCGCCGCCCTGGCTGTCTGATCCGCGTCGTAGTTGGAAACGCCGACATACAGGGCCTTGCCAGAAACCACCGCCTGGGCCAGTGCGCCCATGGTTTCCTCCAGCGGCGTGTCCAGGTCGGGCCGGTGGGAGTAAAAAATATCCACATAGTCCAGCCCCATCCGGCGGAGGCTCTGATCCAAACTGGCCAGCAAATATTTGCGCGACCCCCACTCGCCGTAAGGTCCCGGCCACATGTCGTAACCGGCCTTGCTCGTGATGATCAATTCATCCCGATAGGCCGCCAGATCATTCTTGAGAATGCACCCGAAGTTCTCCTCGGCCGAACCGGGGGGCGGGCCGTAGTTATTGGCGAGATCGAAATGGGTGATGCCCAGGTCAAAGGCCCGCCGAACCATCGCCCGGCCGGTTTCAAAAGTGTCAACCCCGCCAAAATTGTGCCATAAGCCGAGCGAAACCGCAGGCAGTTTGAGGCCGCTGCCGCCGCATTTCCGGTAAAAATTGGGGCGGTCATAACGGGTGGAATTAGCAATAACGCTCATAGAATAGAGAGATTTACGTTCACTTTTTGTTAAAAGATTAAAACCTAAAAATAATTATTTGACAAGAATTAAACATAGTGTATTCTTTGAAGAATCACCGAATGAAAAATTTGAGCACCACTGCCAACGTGCCTGGAAAGCCAGTTAATATCATGGCTGACGGCATTCAATTTAGGGCATTGCATCTGCAAGTGCGCGAGCATGTTCGGAAATTGATCATGGAGGATTTCAAACATGGTGATAAGTTTTTCAGCGAGCCGGTTCTGATCCAAAGATTGGGCGTTTCTCAAGGCACGGTTCGCAGGGCCATGACCGACCTCGCGCGGGAAGGGCTGCTTGTGCGCCGGGTTGCGATGGGCACTTTTGTCTGCAAGAATAATTGTGAACGCTTCTCGGTTGCTGTTTTCATCTCCGATTACAACTCGCCATTCGAGATGGCTCTGTTGGAGAAACTGGCAGTTGAGTGCCGGGAAAGCCGCCATCGGCTGAAGGTGGTGCAAACGCATTTGGGCAAAACCGCTGATGAGGCGCTCTGCGGCATGGAAGGATCGCCCCAGGACACCCGGGTTGTGCTAAAGGGAGGCAATCAGAAGCTCACGGATCAATTGAGTCGAACCTTGACCTCGCGCGGATTCCGCTCGGTGAACGTGGACGCGTTTATCCCCGGCTATGCTGGCAGCTATGTCGGGGTGGACAACGAAGCGGGCATTCGTTTGGGATTCGACCACCTGTTCGAGTTGGGACACCGGCAAATCGCGCTGCTGGTGGATGAGCCGATGGAGTTGGGAAGTGTAATTGCCCGGCGGCGTGCCTTCGAGCGAATGGTCAAGGAACGGGGTTTGTCCCAATGCCCGGTGTGGGATTGCGAGACCAAGATTGGCGAAGATCCGTTCGAGACGGCCAGCCAGAAGATGGGCGAACTATGGAGCGAGGGAACGCCAGTGACTGCGGTTTTTGCGGTTTCCGATTCAGGAGCGTGGGCGGCGTTAAAATGGTTTTCCCAGCGCGGGATCGAGGTTCCGAAACAAGTTTCCGTGCTGGGGTTTGACGATGATTCGCCGAGCCGCTTCGTTCAGCCATCGCTTTCCACGGTGGCGCAACCGCTGGCCAGGATAGCGCACGAAGCCATGGAACTGTTAAGCGACGATTCGACTTCACCGCGCGTCAAGTATCTGCCTCCCCACTTGGTGATCCGCGAAAGCACGGGAGTCGCCGGGGCTTTTCCCGTGGGAAACAAACGTGTTTCCAAACCGGCAACCGCCAGACGAGATATGGCGCTGGACAATAACGATCACATCAATGCGGAAGCCAACAGGATTGTAGTGGCCGGAGTTGCCAATGGTTCGCAGGCGGTTGAACAATGGCAGCGGCATAAACCCGACCTGACGCGGATGGATTTACGCCTGGCAGGACTCGATGGAGTGCCAGCCACTGCCCATGTTTGTGAGGCATTTCCTGAAGCTGTCAGTTTGGTCCGCACAGCCGAGCGTCCTGCATTGACTGAACGGGAAGATGAGATCCTGCGTTTGCTTGTAAAAGGACTAAGCAATAAAGAAATTGGGGCAGCAGTTTCGTTAAGTGAACTGACAGTCAAGAGGCATGTCGGCCATCTGCTTTATAAACTGCACGTCCGGTCTCGCACGCAGGCAGCGGTCGAAGCAATACGACGTGGTCTGGTCCAACTGCCGTGACGATACTGCAAAGACGCTTCTGGAGCTTGCACCCGCTTGGCATGGCGGAACCGGCTGCGCTACCAAAGTAGTATCCGGGGTTGCTACCAAAGATCAGGTGACATGTCCGGCGTTTTCCCGCATTGTCACAGCACCCACAAATGTTACGAAGACTTGGATCATGCCGCTCAATCCAAGTCATCGTATAAACTAAACATACAACCAGACAACAACCATGTCCCACCTATGAAAACATCTCAATCCAAGCCACCGACACAGCGCCGCTGCCGGATTAGTCGCACTTTGAAGGGCTCGCTCCTGGCGCTCTTTTCTTTCACGTTGGGCGTCGCCACGTCTTCCGCCGCAAGCTTCGGCGTCGCCGGCCATTCCAGTCAACCCGCGTTTCCCGTCTATCAAAGTCTTTCGGCTGCGCAGCAACTGGACAAGGTCAAGGAGCTGGGAGTGACCTACTATCGCGTTGATGCCACCGATGTCTGGGAAATCAAGGCGCTGGTGGACGCCGTGCGCGCTCCGGGTTCGCCCTATGCGAACATCAAAATTATCCCAATCATTTATTCATGGTTTACCACGGACGATCTGAAAACCAATCCCAATGGGTATTCAAATTCCTACTTCTATAACACCTGCAAACAACGCGGAAAGGATTTTGCCAGTTGGTGGATCAATTCGGGATATGGAATGCCATTCGAAGCCATCGAGATTGGCAATGAGATGGATCTCATTTGCATAAAAGACGGCGAAGACGGCAAGGATCTGACGGACTACCATGACGAGGGCGGTTTCCAGGCGAACACGATCCAGGGTTCCTACTGGCGATGCCAGGCGGTCATAGACGGGCTCGCGGACGGCATTCGCCAAGCCCACCCCACCGTGAAGCGCCTGATTGGATGCGCGGGATGGTATCACTACGGGTTTATTGACAAGCTGCTCATTGACTGCGGAAATGCGAATTGGGAGGGCGTTGTTTATCATTGGTATAGCGAAATGGGCCTGATCAGCCAGCAGCCGGCGGTAACATCCAAGCTGCAAAGTTACGGCAAGCCGGTTTGGATCACCGAGGTGAACAACCGAAATGGATCGCTGCAACTGCCGGGAGAAACCGTCGCCCAGGCGGAACAGCGCCAGGCCGACGGTCTGGGTGCCCAGGTCAACGATCTGAAGACCCTGTCCTTTGTCACGGCGATTTTCCCCTACGAACTCTTCGATGAGCCCAACCTGGCCAGCCAGGCCCCCAACGAAAGCCGCTACGGTTTTTATCGCATCGGGGGATCTCCGGGTTCCTATTATATTTCGGGCCGAAAGGATGTGGTTTTCAACGCCTTCCAAGCCGCGAAAGCTCCCGGTCTCGGCGGCGGCAACTATCGTTTGAGCAACCGGTGGACAGGCTACTTCATGCACATCGAAAATCTGACGGGCAAAGTGCAATATGGCGCGATCGCTGCGGGTGCATGGAGCTCCCATTGGACGCTCGTAAAGAATGGCGAAGGATATTATACGATACAAAGCCGCTGGACCGGCGCATATTTGCATATCGAAAACCAGCTTGGATATGTGCAATACGATCCATACATGAGCGGTGCATGGAGCGCTCAATGGAGCTTCGTAAAAAACAGCGATGGTTATTATACGATAGTCAACCGTTGGACGGGCGCAAAAATGCACACCGAAAACCAGCTTGGATATGTGCAATACGGTTCTATTCCGGACAACTACTCGAGTGTGCAATGGGCGTTGACTGCCGCTCCGTAGTGGATCCCGGTAATTAACGTATTCGAAAATAACCGATAATTATGAAAACCCCTCATGTCTTCCCGGATTCCGGGCGCAATTCAACAATGCTCCAGAAGTGCTGCACCGCCGCGAAACTCGTGCTTGAAGGAACCGTCCCGGCCATGCGGCGTCTCGGGAACACCTGTCCACCAAAACGAGGCAAGGCCGCAACGTATGCTTTTGTTGCATATTTCATGTTTAGTTCTCAATTAGGTTTTGCTGCCAATCCCTTCTTCGGATTCGCGGGTCACCCATGGGGACCATATGCAACCAACGTAGTTCCCACACTTGATTTGGTGCAGCAGGCGGGTGCAGGGTTATACCGGGTTGATCTGGGCACAAAATATTATGATCTAACTGACAGATTACTCCCGGCGGCTCAATCAAGAGATATTAAACTGATAGCAATACTATTTGGGACTCCTGGCGATTATACTGCGTCCTATAATGAGGGGTTCGCATTTGCGAAAAAATATGCCGGCAAGATACGTTACTATCAGGTTTCCAATGAACGGGATGTTTGGACAGGAAAAGCAACAATCGCGGATGGTCAACTTCCAACCGAATTTGATGATGTAAAATATGCACAGGCAAAAACCGAGATAAAAGGATTAATTGACGGAATCAAAGCGGGCGACCCGAACGCCAAAACCATCGTTAATTTTACCTGGCTTCACTATGGCTTCATCCAACGGCTTGTAGATGACGGAATCAACTTCGATATCTTGGGCATAGATTGGTATTGGGGCGATGTGATAAACGTTAAGGGAATGAATCTTCCTGAATATCTTAAAACGCAATTTCACAAGCCCCTTTGGGTTACGGAAGGAAACAGATGGGAAGGAAGCACGGGTGGGAATGAAACCACACAGGCAGACTATATTTCCAAAACTCTAAAAGGCATGCACGCCAATCCGAATATCAGCGCTTATATCATTTACGAATTGCTTGATGAACCCGCCGCTGTCGGCTTTGAGCAAAACATGGGCTTGGTTTACAATTTCACCTCGCCAAAGCCTTCATTTGAAGTCTATAAACAAATTATTGCAGGTTCCGCGGTCAGGACGTTCGACGTTCAAGCCCCCGTTGTTTCCATCACTGCACCTGCGAACAGCGCAACCATTTCCATGTCTTCCGTAACTTTAAGCGCCAACGCTTCTGATAATGCAGGTGTTGCTGGTGTTCAATTCAAATTGGATGGCGTTAACCTCGGAGCGGAGGATGCCAATCCTCCGTATTCGATTGTGTGGAACACTGCCAAACTAACAAACGGATCGCACTCCATAACTGCAGTTGCACGCGATGCGGCAGGAAATACAACAACCAGTGCAGGAGTGAACGTAACGATATCTATTAAAGAGTAACAAAAAAATGCCATTAATGCTACCTAAGTAGCATTAGGAGTGCTACCAAAGATCAGGTGACATGTCCGGCAGTTTTTCGCATATTCGTAAATGAACAGCCCCAAAATCCAAAGCAACATTATGAACAATCAAAGTGCAATTGAAAAGGGAACCGGAGATTTCGTTTCCCAGCAACCCCAACCTGAAAATACTATGAACCACAAAATTATACCTTCCTGCCTGGCGTTAATTAATCACGCCGCCACGCTGCTGCTTCGCGCCCGATCTGTGAACAGGGCGGTTATAGCCGCCGTTTCCTGCCTGGCACTGTCCGGCTTGTCGGCTTTCAAGGCAAACGCGGCGGAGGAGTGGGTAACCAATCCCGGCGGTGCCTCGGTTTACTTCGCAAATTTTGAAGATGAGACCTTCGGAACGCTTATCACAGTTGGATCCAATGATTTATCCGTAACCGGGATGGGCCTGTGGGATGTTTGGTTGGACGGCTTCGTTACAAGTCATGAAATGGGAATCTGGAGTAATGGCGTGCTGATCGCCTCGGTGACAATGCCTGCGGGAACTGTCGCCCAGTTTGACGGAGTTTACGAATGGCGCTGGGTCACCTTGCCCGCGCCTGTTACGCTGCTTGCCGGTCAAACCTACACAATCGGGGCGCAATTCTTCAACGGCGGCGGTGTCCATGCGAATGCTGATGAATGGGTCGGTTCGGCTAGTGTCACGCCGGGATTGATTTTTTCCACAAATTTCGCAACTGCGGATTTTGGTGTAAATCCGAATTTGATGCGCGCTTTTTCGACAACGTGGCCGACCGAACCAGTCAACCCCGCCGGGGGCAGCGATGTGCTTTATTCCGTTAACATCAAGTATGATGTCCTGGCACCTCCCGGCTCGCCGGTCATCACCAACCAACCGAGCGCCACGACAGTTGCGCAAGGCGGAACCACGCATTTCACCGTTGGCGTCTCCAACGCGGCGGGGGTCACCTATGTATGGACGCGCAACGGCAACACCGTCGTCAACGGCGGCGAGTTCTCCGGCGCGACCACCGCGACGCTCACCATTACGGGTGCTTCAACCAATGATGTCGGACAATACCAGGTTCAAGTTTCGAATGTGACCGGCTCGATCTTTAGCGTGACGGTTCCGCTCGCGATCAATGGCCTCAACGTATTCCCAACCGTCGTCCTTTATGGCACGATTGGCAACACCTACGAGGTGGATCGCGCTCCCACTGTTACCGGACCCTGGACTCCGTTCAGCACGAACACGCTGACGGTGTGGCCGCAATATATTACTGACCCCACTCTGCCGATATCCACCAGCCAGTTCTATCGGCAAGTGTTTTTGTATTGAGGTCAGGGCTTTGATGCGGAACGCGTTTGAGCGTCTCGCAGCAAAACTGGGGTGCTGGGAAAGACAGGTCATGCGCCTGGTAACTGTTGGTCAGTTACCAGGCGCAATCGCTTACGGTGGGCATGGTTTTCCATTGAACTTGCGGGCGTGAATCCGCCGATGGAGTTACAAACCAAATACCGGAATTTGCGATGAAGGCGGGCGCGAGGTGTGGCGTGGCGGAACCGGTTGTGCTACCTAAGCAGCATTAGGATTGCTACCAAAGATCAGATGACATGCCCGGCAGTTTCTCGCATATTCGTGATATTGACAGCCCCAAAATCCAAAACAACATTATGAAAAATCAGATTGCAATTGAAAAGGGAACCGAAGATTTCGTTTTCCAGCAACCTCAACTGGAAAGTAATATGAACCACAAAACTATTCCCTCCCGTCTGACGTTGATTAATCACGTCTCCACGCTGCTGTTTCGTGCCCGATCAATTATCGCCGCCGTCTCGTTGCTGGCAGTTGCCAGTTTGTTGATTTCCACGGCAGACGCAGACCAGATGTTAACGGGAGGGTATGATAGCGCGTATAATGACGCCCAGAATTGGGTCAATGGCACCATTGGTGCGTATATCCAGGTTGGCACCAATGATATAACAGTCACCGCCTTGGGTTTTGATGATTTTGGGCAGGACGGCTTTGTCGTCCCCCATACGGTTGGAATTTTTGCGGACGACATCCCAAGGACGCTGCTTGGCTCGGTGACGCTATCTGCGGGCACAGCCGATCCATTGGTTGGCGAGTGGCGCTTTGCCACGCTGGCAACACCGATTACGCTGACAGCCGGCCAGAAATACTTATTAGGGGCATCCACCGCAACAGACGATGGAGATAAATGGATGTATGGGCCGACACCGCCCGATGTCTCGACGAATTGGACTTATGCCTTCGCTTCAGCCGCGCAAGACCGTCCGGTGCATGTTTACAAAAACAACGGAGCTTTCGTCGGCCCGGACGACTTTGGTGGCGCCGGATTATCGAGTTACGCCCTAAACATGCAATTTACTCCCAAGGCGGCCACAGCGATGATGTTATCGGGAGGATATGATAGCGCGTATAATGACGCCCAGAATTGGGTCAATGGCACCATTGGTGCGTATATCCAGATCGGGGTCGATGACATAACAGTCACTGAATTGGGTTTTAATGATTTTGGGCGGGACGGCTTTGTCGTCCCCCATACGGTTGGGATTTTTGCGGACGACGGCCCAAGGACGCTGCTTGGCTCGGTGACGATATCTGCGGGCGCAGTCAATCCATTGATTGACGAGTGGCGCTTTGCCACGCTGGCAACACCGATTACGCTGACAGCCGGCCAGAAATACTTTTTAGGGGCATCCACCGCAACAGACGATGGAGATAAGTGGATGTATGGGCCGACACCGCCCGATGTCTCGACGAATTGGACTTATGCCTTCGCTGCGGCCCCGCAGGATAGGCCGGTGCATGTTTACAAAAACAATGGAGCTTTCGTCGGCCCGGACGACTTTGGTGGTTCCGGATTAACGAGTTACGCCTTGAACTTTAGGTATGTTCCGCCACCTCCCCCGCCTATAATGAGTCTGACGAAGAATGGGCCGAATGAATTCTTCCTGTCGTGGACCCTTCCGGATGCCGGGTTTTCAGAACTCCAAACGAGTTCGAATCTGACGAGCTGGTCCAGTTCATCGCTGATCAACAATGCCGTGGTTGTCGGCGACACAAAGAGGATTGTGCTGACGCAGGCCGACTTGTCCAATCCCCACACCTATTTCCGCCTGATCAAGCACTTCGCCAACCAGCTTCAGGTTTTGCTTCCTGGCGAAACTGCGGCTCCCAACACCCCGGGCGGCAAGACCGGCGTGCCGGTTGCGCAGATCAGCGGCATACCATTCAATGTTGTCATAAATGCCTGCGATCAGAACTGGAATGTAGTCAGTTCGGTGACCGACACAATCAACCTCACAGCCTACTATGGCTCCCCTTTGTTACCGGCTGATTTCAGCCTGTCAAACGGCACCTCCACACAAGAAGTGACCTTCTATGATAGTGGTTCATTCAACGTTATTGCCAGTGACGTGACTGACCCGGCGAAGACTTCGAGCCTTAGCGCGGATGTTACGGTAAATCCGTAGAACCACGCTGAATTGAATTAATTCACAGGGTGCCGCCACAAGCGGCGCCCTTTTTGCATGCACGGATTGGGAGTCATCAAAATGCATGACAAGCTAAATGCCGAATTTGCGATGAAGGCGGGCGCGAGGTGTGGCGTGGCGGAACCGGTTTGTGCCACTTAAGCAGCATTAGGAGTGCTACCAAAGATCAGGTGACACGTCCGGCAGTTTCTCGCATATTCGTAAATGAACAGCCCCAAAATTCAAAACAACATTATGAAAAATCAGATTGCAATTGAAAAGGGAACCGAAGATTTCGTTTTCCAGCAACCTCAACAAGAACGTAACATGAACCACAAAACCATTCCTTCCTGCCTGACGTTGATTAATCACGCCTCCACGCTGCTGCTTCGCGCCCGATCTGTGAACAGGGCGGTTATAGCCGCCGTTTCCTGCCTGGCACTGGCTGGCTTGTCGGCCCCCAAGGCAAATGCGGCGGAAATGATGGGGATAACCGGCGGGCTCCAGGTTTTCAACACAAATTGGGAAAATGAGACCCTTGGCACGCGTATTACAGTTGGCTCCAGCGATTTATACGTAACCGGGATGGGTATATGGGACTGGTGGTTGGACGGCTTTGTTTCAACTCACGATATGGGAATCTGGAGTGCCGGCACTCTGATCGCTTCGGCGACAATGCCTGCGGGAACTGCCGCCCCCTTTGGCGCAGGCGAATGGCGCTATGTCACCTTGAACGCGCCTGTTACGTTGCTTGCCGGTCAAACCTACACCATAGGGGCGCAATTCTTCAACGGCGGTGGTGTCCATGCGAATGCTGATGAATGGGTCGGCTCGGGTAGTGCCACGCCGGGAGTGACTTTTTCCCCAGATTTCACAATTGGAACTCTCGGTGACAATCCAAATTTGATGCGTTCATTTACAACAGCTTTCGCCGAACCAGTCAACGTCGCCGGGGTTCCTGATGTGTTTTATTCCGTGAACTTGGAATATACTGTAGCTGCAGTTCCGGAACCTCAAGTTGGAGTGCTCGTCATCATGGGTTTGGCGGGAATGTTTTTCGTCGTTCGCAAAAACGGATCCGCGATTTCCCGCAAGGGTTGATTGACATCCACCACACGGATCTTTCCGGCGGCGCGGCGAGCCAAGGTTCGGCTGGCCTGCGCCGCCTCGTCTTATTTTGTGGGCCGAACTGGTTCACGGCTGGTCATTACCGGTTGCGGGAACCGACCCTGACATGATTCACAAGACGGAACCGTTGTGTTACCTTGGTGGTGTTCGGGATTGCTACCAAAGATCATGTGACGGGTCGGCGGTTTTTTTACATAATCACGGCTGCAACAGCCCCAAGAATCCAACAAAGACATATGAAAATCCGAACATGAAGGGGCGACGCGTCAAAAAACAATCCACTGCCAGTTTTACAATGATGTCTTCAAGATCAAACACAAACAGCCTTTCGCTCTGGTGCGCCTGTCTTTTGCTTGCCGCCAGCCTCGGCTCCGCCACCGCCGATACGCTCATTGACAGCTTTGAACGGGCCGCCCCCGCCCCGTGGCAGTTTGGCAACGGAGCAGAGTTTCCCGGGGCCACCGGCTCACTTTCAATTGGCGCGGGGCATTCGGGGCAGGGCGCCCATCTGGCGTATAATTTTTCCCAGGGTGGCGCATACGTCAAGGCCAGCCTGACGCTTCCGACGCCTCTGACAACGCCGGCCATCAGCTTCTGGGTGAAGTCGCCGCCCAACATCACGGTCAGCCTGCGTGTCGTTGACGCTTCCGGGCAGACCTTGCAATACACACTCTTCCGGCCTTTGGAAAACCTTGATCCGAATGCCTGGTATCAGCAGGTCGTTGCACTCAACACACCGAACATGTGGTGGAGCGGTCTCAACGATGGCGTGGTTCATTTCCCGATCAGCAGCCTTTCAATTCTTGCCGGCGACCCTCCCCTGCCGGGCGCTGTCGGGGCGATTGATTTTGACGACGTCATTGCCGTCAATTCAACCGTGTTCAATCTGGATCCGGCCACCCAAACCCTCATACCCAGCCCTCCAGGCAGCGCCGCCATGCTCCCCCGGCTGGGCGTTGCCGTCCACTTCACCAGCGACAACCAGGCTCTGGATGCGGCCCGCGCCGCCGGTTTTTCATGGGTGCGGACGGACATGTTCTGGGACGGAATCGAGACAACCCCCAACGTTTACAACTGGGCCGCTTACGATGGGTTGGTGAATGCGCTGCAAACTCGCGGCATGAAAGCGGTGCTGATTCTGGACTACGGGAACCCGCTCTACACCGATCCCGGCAATTCGCATTCGCCCCCCACCAATGCCGCCGCCATCCAGGCATTTGGCAATTTCGCCCAGGCGGCTGCCAGCCATTTCGCCGGCAGCGGCACTTGCTTCGAGGTCTGGAATGAACCGGATATCTCTCTTTTCTGGCCCCCCGCGCCCAGCACCGCCCAATACGCGGCTCTGGCCAAGGAAGGCATTCGCCGCGTCCACATGGGCGATCCCGCCGCCCGCGTGATCACCGGTGGCCTGGCCTGGTTCGACTTCAGCTTCGCCGATTCGTATCTGGGTCTCGGTGGCGGCGCGGGAGCCGATGGCGTGGGCATTCATCCTTACGACGCAAACCCGCCCGAGAAACTCTCGGATCGCCTGATCATGCTCCGCGACATCGTCAGCCAGCACCTCTCCAATGCTCCGCCGGTCTGGGACACCGAGTGGGGCTTCTCTTCCGCATCCTACGGCGACGGACACTCGGCTGGTGCCCGCAAGCGTCAGGCGGTGATGGTCGCGCGCGAATTCCTCTGCGCGGCGGCCACCGGCCTCCCGCTCGTCACCTATTATGACTTGCGCGATGACGGCACGGATCCAAACGAAAAGGAACAGAACTTCGGCCTTCTCGCCAACGACTATTCGGATAAACCTGCAATGCGAGCCGTCAAAACCATCGCTTCCATTGCCGGCGACCGCCGGTTCAGCGGGTTCATTTCCGGGGCCACTTCCGGCTTGCGCATTCTGCGTTTTGACGGCCGCACCAATTTGGTCGTGGCCCTCTGGTCTTCCACTGCCAACGGGCAATATACGGTCACCGTGCCGACCAATGTTACAGCGATGAATTATCTGGGATCACCGCTGACACTTCTGGATTGGACCAATCGCCTGGCCTATACCGTTTACGAAACCAATGGCCCCGTTTACTTCTCCTTCCCCGGCACCTGGCAGGCGACCAACCTGGCTCCCGTGCTGGCAGCGATTTCCAACCGGACCATCATCGCCGGGACGACCCTGACAATCACCAACTCATTCAGCAACACCAACGCCTTGTTCCCGCCGGTCATCTACAGCCTGCTGCCGTCTCCTGCCCCGCCAGCGGGCGCCATTATTGACCCCGCCAGCGGCATATTCAGTTGGCGTCCCACGATGGCCCAGGCCAGTTCGACCAATCTCCTCGCCGTGATCGTCTCGGACAGCGGCAGCCCCAGCCTAAGTGCCACCCAAACCTTCACCGTCACGGTTGTGCCGCCGGCGCGGCCGGTGTTCACCAGTTTGGTTTTCACCAACGGTGTCTTCCGCTCGTGGGTTACCGGTGACGTCGGCCCCGACTACACCTTCTCGGCGTCAACCAATCTTCTCGATTGGACTCCCGTTTTCACCTTGTCCTCGCCGGTCACGCCTTTTCTCTTCGTGCCGCCGCCCAGCGGCAAGGGCTGGGAGTTCTACCAGGTTCAACTGGGGCCTTAGAAGTGGGGTAACGCAACTGTGAAAGACGGCCAGTCGAGCGAATTGATTATCGGAGCAAGGCGCGTCAGATAAAAGCGGGTGTGAGGTTGGGTCTGGTGAAATCAGATGTGTTACCCAAGTAGTATTTGGGGATTGCTACCAAAGATCAGATGACGGAGCGGCCGTTTTTGCATTATCGTTGCAATTATGCACGGTTCCAAACAGATTGCCATGAAACGAAACCAGACTCTCTGCCCGCTCCCGAGAGAACGGGCCTTCACCCTCATAGAACTGCTGGTTGTCATTGCCATCATCGCCATTCTGGCGGCGATGCTCCTGCCTGCGCTGGCGAAGGCGAAAAGCAAGGCGCAGCAGATTGCTTGCACGTCCAATTTGAAGCAGGTGGGGCTCGTGCTGGCGATGTATACCGGTGACAACAACGAATCATTCCCATACACGTCCAAGGGGTGGTGGCGCATGCCGCTGATTGACCTGCTCACTTTGCAGAATCCGTATATCAGCACGAACAATCGCAGCTTTTATCGTTGTCCGGCGGAGAAGGATCTGGGCTTCAACTTCCAGCTGGTTCAGAAAGTGGGAGGCGGCACGACCAACGAACTGCCGTTTTCCTGTTCCTATGGTTATTACTACATGTTCTATTCCGCCAAACACAAAGTCAGCGAAGTCAGGAATCCAACGGCAAAGGCCATTCAGGTTTGTTTTGCCAGCGCCAACAGTGCGCTTTTTGATGCCGACCTGAATCCGCCGAAGAACGGCGCTCATGGGGGCGGGTTTAACTGGCTCTTCGTGGATGGCCACTCGCAGTTCGCCAAGTGGACGCAGATGAATCCATGCACCGCCAATCTCACCCGGCCTTACAATTACGATTGGAGTCCGCTGGATGCCAAGGAATTGAGATGAGGAATCGTTTAAGGTGGCAGTTGGGAGTATTCAGCCAGTGTTGCACGGCAGCAGCCGGTTCACGGCAACCGGCTGTGCTACCTAAGTAGTATTGGGATTGCTACCAAAGATCAGATGACGGAGCGGACGTTTTTGCATTATCGTTGCAATTATGCACGGTTCCAAACAGATTGCCATGAAATCAAACCAGACTCCCTCCCCGCTCGCGAGAAGGCGGGGCTTCACCCTCATCGAACTGCTGGTCGTCATTGCCATCATCGCAATTCTGGCGGCGATGCTGCTGCCGGCTTTGGGCAAGGCCAAGGAGAAGGCGAAAGCCGCGGGGTGTCTTAGCAACACCCGCCAAATCGGACTGGCCATGGTCATGTATGTGGGGGATAATGATGATCGTTTGCCCAATTTATGGTGGTTTAGGGGACCCTACAAAAACTCGGCCAACAAGGCCTGCGGCGGGGAATGGCAGGCCAGCCCCGCCATTCAATTGGATAATTACATCAAGAATCCAGGCGTGTGGGTCTGCCCCGGCAAGAAGCGCGGGCTGACCTACAAGACCGAGCCGGGCGACTTTGACCCCGCCTATACCGGGTTTATCTCTTATGGCTTTAATTATCTTGGCGTCTTCTCCATGACAAACACCGTGCGAAAATTTACATCCATCATCAAGCCGACAGAGGTTGTCGCCATGACCGATGTCAATGGCTCGGATAATCCGGCTGAAATCGGAGGTGGCATCGGCAATGAAAAAGCTGATTCTGCATGGTTGGACTACTATTGGGCGGACAGGAGTTTTCCGAGGGCCACTGCGGCCACGGGCAACGCGAATTTCCGCTGGCAATCGCAGATGAAAAAGCACAACAAGCGGGTCAACATCGTGTATGTGGATGGGCACTCGGCTCCGTCACTACCCAGCAAGATTTACTTGGGCCAGTGGTATGGCAAATTTCAAGGACAGGTGATCCCGGGCATTCTGTGGGATCGCGCATCAAGCAGTCCAGCACTGGATGCGTCGGAAGCTGCACCATAGTTACATACAACATACTTTCGGCAAGTCACTTGCCGTTATTATGTGGTTCTTGGCTCACACAACCACACGTCTCCTGTCCACACAATCGAGGCGAGGCCAAAGAGACCAAGTTTATCAGCCAGGCAATTATGAAAATGCAAATAAGTAAATTTTTTGACAAGACATAACTTCATAGTGTATTCTTTGAAGAATCACCGAATGAAAAATTTGAACACCACTGCCAACGCGCCTGAAAAGCCAGTTAATATCATGGCTGACGGCGTTCCATTTGGGGCGTTGCATCTGCAAGTGCGTGAGCATCTCCGGAAATTAATCGAGGAGGATTTCAAACACGGGGACAAGTTTTTCAGTGAGCCGGTTCTGGTTCAAAGATTGGGCGTTTCTCAAGGCACGGTTCGCAGGGCCATGACCGATCTTGCTAGGGAAGGACTGCTTGTGCGCCGGGTTCCGATGGGCACTTTTGTCCGCAAAAGCGATTGTGAACTTTTCTCGGTGATCGTTTTCGTATCCGATTACAACTCGCCATTCGAGATGGCACTGCTGGAGGAACTGGCTGCTGAATGTCGGCAACGGCGGCATCAACTGAAAGTGTTGCAAACACATTTGAGCGAAACCGCTGACGAGGCGTTCCAGGGCATGGAAGGATCGCCAAATGGCACCAGGGTTTTGCTAATGGGAGGCAATCAGAAGCTCACGGATCAATTGAGTCGAACCCTGACCTCGCGCGGATTCCGCTCGGTGAACGTGGACGCGTTTATCCCCGGCTATGCTGGCAGCTATGTCGGGGTGGACAACGAAGCCGGCATTCGTCTGGGGTTCGACCACCTGTTCGAGCTGGGACACCGGCACATCGCGCTGCTGGTGGATGAGCCGATGGAGTTGGGAAGTGTAATTGCCCGGCGGCGTGCCTTCGAGCGAATGGTCAAGGAACGGGGTTTGTCCCAATGCCCGGTGTGGGATTGCGAGACCAAGATTGGCGAAGATCCGTTCGAGACGGCCAGCCAGAAGATGGGCGGATTCTGGGGCGATGAAGCTCCGGTGACGGCGGTTTTTGCGGTTTCCGATTCAGGAGCGTGGGCGGCGTTAAAATGGTTTTCCCAGCGCGGGATCGAGGTTCCGAAGCGAGTTTCCGTGCTGGGGTTTGACGATGATTCGCCGAGCCGCTTCGTTCAGCCATCGCTTTCCACGGTGGCGCAACCGCTGGCCAGGATAGCGCACGAAGCCATGGAACTATTAAGCGACGATTCGACTTCACCGCGCGTCAAGTATCTGCCTCCCCACTTGGTGATCCGCGAAAGCACGGGAGTCGCCGGGGCTTTTCCCGTGGGGAACAAACGTGCTTCCAAACCGGCAACCGCCAGACGAGATATGGCGCTGGCAAATTTTTGAATGAGTTGAATGAAATTCCGCAGATCAAAACACAAAAACAGCATCAATCTCCCTCCCGATAAACACAAACAAACACAAACCCCTCAATCAACATGAAAATCAATCGAACATTAAAAAGCATGTTTGTCATGCTTGGCATGGCCTGTCTCGCAATGGTTGCGAAGGCCGACTACACGAACGGTCGCATGTTTCCGTGAACCAAATTCAAATCGCGGATGAACCCGGCGACAAGAAAGACATGATTTTGAACCGCGCTTCCAAATGGTCCGCCCTGCTTGTGGCGGCCGGGGCTGTCTGTTTCGGATTGACACCCGGCCGTTTGTCGGCAGAGCCAGCCTCGTCAGCGGATCGTTTCGTGGATGCGATGGGGGTCAACACGCATCTCAAATTTACCACCGGCTCGAATCCTTATGCCAACGCGCAGATTCTTGCGCTGCTCGGCCAGTCGGGATTGCGTCACATCCGCGACGACATGCAGGTGGGAAACAGCGCGAACAGCCGGCTCGCCAGCATTTACAACTCCTACGGCATCCGGGTGAACTGGGTGCCATACACTTGGGAGCGCACGGCACCGACCGCCGCCCAACTCGTGAGCAGCCTCAAGGCCAACGCATTCTTCGAGTCCATCGAAGGACCGAACGAACCTGACGCCATTCCCGCGCCGATTTCCTACAACGGGTTCACGGATAATCCGGCCGGCAACAATTACGCGGGCACGCGGGCCTGGCAAAACGACATGTTCACCGGAGTCAAAGGCGACCCCCAGACCAGCGCCACGCTGATGTTTTCTCCGGCGATGGCCTTTTCCTTGAACGCGCAGTATCTGGCCCCGATATCACTGGATTACGAGGCGATGCACAGTTATCCCGGCGGCAAGAATCCCGTGAACAACCTGGACAACTACAACATCCCCAATGTCAACTTGATGGTCACTCCGTCCAAGCCGATCGTCGCGACGGAGACGGGTTATCACACCGCCACCAATGACACCAGCACGCATCCCTATGTGTCCCAACGGGCGCAAGGCAAATATCTGCCGCGGCTCTTCGCCGAATACTTCAACCGCGGAATTCGCACCACCTACATCTACGAGTTCGTGGACGAAGGGACAAATTACGCGGACAAGGAAGCCAAATTCGGCCTGGTGAATTACGACCTGACGCCCAAGCCCGTGTTCACTAACCTGCAAAACCTGATCACGCTGTTGGGAGAAGGAACATGGGACGCCAACAACAAAGTTTGGAACGTGCCAAGTTTCACGCCATCCTCCGGTCTAGACTACACCTTGGCGGGCAGCACCAATAACGTGCATCATACCCTCCTCCAGAAGAGCACGGGTGAGTTTTACCTGTTGTTGTGGCAGGAGGTCAGCACTTTCTACAACAACGGGGGCGGCGGAAACATCGCGAACTGGAAGGACATCACCAACGCAACGGTTCCAGTCACGCTGACGTTGAACACGCCAATTACAAGTGCTGCAACCTATCTGCTGGGATCACTGACGCCAACGGCTACCTATGCCAATCCAAGCTCTATGAGTTTGAGCGTTCCCGACGAGGTGCTGGTGGTTCGGCTGGTTACTGGTCCACTCCTGGCGGCCTTCAGCGGCAGTCCCACGAATGGCTCCGTTCCGTTGTCGGTTTCGTTTGCAGACAGTTCAACCGGTTTAATCACCAACCGGTTTTGGAATTTCGGTGATGGCAGCACAACCAACACGACGGCGCTCAATGTGAGCCATGTTTATGCTAATGTCGGAACTTACACCGTCAGCCTGGTTGTCAGTGGAAGCAGCGGCAGCAGCACCAATACACGCGTCAACTATGTTGTCGTTGACAGCCAGCCATCTTCGTTGCTGGCGCGGTGGAGTTTCAGCACGGGCACGTCTGCCGATCTGACCTCGGACAATGGCGTTTATACGTTCATCGTGGCCGGTGTGGGAACGCCAACGTATAATGCCGGCGGCGTCTCCCTCGCGAACGGCACGGAACTGGTGGTCGCGGGAATTAACTCCGCGGCCCTGCCGGCCCTGGCTACCAATGCCACCGTCTGGGTCAAGATGAAGTTTGACTCCGTGCCAGGCAACCCCCCGACATTTTTCTTTGGGCTGGTGAAGGCCGCTGCCCCCGCTGATTGGGGCCAGATGGCCATGACTGGATACTATGGCAACTCCGGTGGTTTCAAAATCGGGCAGTTTTCCAAGACGACCACCGGGGAGTATGGTCAGCTATTTGTAGCCCCCCCCGCTGTGAACACCCCCTTTACCATGGCCTTGGTCTTAACCTCGGGACTCGATGAAAATGGTTTCCCCAATGCCACGCTGACCCGGTTCCAGACTTACGTCAACGGGGTGTCCGTCGGCTCGGGGTCTGGCGCAGGAACGAACGTGGCCAGCCTGGCTTTTGCCTTGGGCACGTTGAAGGCCAGTGGCGGAGCGGGCTACACCTTCGACGAGGCCAGAGTATATGACCAGGCCCTCACGGCGTCACAAATCGCGCAGATAGGGTCGCCCACCGCCAATCTCGACATTGCGACCACGGCGTGGAATGTGCCGGTGACGATTGCTCCACTGACCAATGACGCCGATCCGAATGGTTATCCGCTGACAGTGGTGGGTGTTAGCCCGACGAATGCTACGGCAAGCGTCATCGGTGGCACCAATGTTCTGGTCACGCCGACGCAAGGCTCGCTGGCGACGGTGAGCGTCGGTTACACAATCACCAATGGAAACAGCGGAGCCGCCAGTTCGTTGATCACGGTCACGGTGACGACTCCGCCCACGCCAGTTGTCACCAGTGTCATGAGATCTGGGACTGGTCTAGTGTTGAGCGGCACCAGCGGAGCGGCCAACGGCATTTATCAGGTGTTGTCCTCGACGAATGTGGCGCTGCCGATGGCGAACTGGACGCCGGTTTCGACAAACACATTTGATGCCGGCGGTGGGTTCAATGTGACCAACACCATTGATCCAGCCAGGCCGAATATTTTTTTCCAGATCAAGCAGTAGCGGGAACGAGTGAAAATGTGAACCCGATTCAAACATGCCCAACCCTGAACAACATTTCGGGGGCTAAACCAGCAAAGCACTTTTTGTGAAAGCCATGCTGAAATCATTTTTATTTCGTATCGCTTCACTGATTCTCTGCTGCGGCTTTGGCCTCGCTGCATCCAGCGTTCAGGGTGACACCTCGGAATTTCAAAGCTCCGCGAAAATCTCCAGCCCCGATGGCAGGCTCGTGGCGCAGGTCGGAATTTCCTCCGGCGGCAGGCTGGCCTGGGAAGTGTTCCGGTCGAATAAGCTTATTCTGGCACCATCTCCGCTCGGGTTGATCATTGATGACCACGATCTCGGGCTTGGCGTCAAGCTCGGCGATCCCAGCCGGCGGAGCTTGCAGGAAACCTACCCTTTGCCCGGCTGGCATGACATCGCGACGAACCACTTAAATGAAGCGGTCTTCCCCGTCACCCAGCCGACGGGCGGGCAAAGCTACAATCTGGTCGTGCGCGTCTTTGATGACGGGGCAGCCGTTCGCTATGAGGTGCCATTGCAAGGCGCGCATCGTCTGAATGGGGAAGCGACCGCGTGGCAGTTCGCGACGGATGCCCAAGCATGGTGGTCGCCTTTTGATCCCTCCTATGAGGAACTTTTTCGGGGCAGTTCCTTCGGCGAAATCCCGGAGGGCAAGCCCATCGAAACTCCCGTCACCTTGCAACCGCGCGGCGGCAAACTCTATGTGGCCATTTCTGAAGCCGATTGCGAAGACTATCCCGACATGGCGTTGCGCCGCGAGGGGACATTGCTCCGCCCGGATTTCTGGGCGTCCGAAAAAGGCTGGGAGGTGTCTGGGCCGGTTACTTCACCCTGGCGCGTTGTCATCGTTGCGGCTGACCTGACGGCGTTGGTCAACAGCGACATCATCGCAAACCTGAACCCGTCTCCCGAACCGGAACTCGCCAATGCGGATTGGATCCAACCCGGACGGGTGCTTTGGCAATGGTATAGTTCCGATTCGCCGAAGTTTGCCGAACAGCCCGCCTGGTTTGACGCCGCTGCGAAACTGGGCTGGGAGTATTACCTCATTGACGACGGCTGGCGCACCTGGCGCGCTGACGGCAAAGACCAGTGGCAATGCCTCAAGGAGGTTATTGACTACGGGAATTCCAAGGGCGTGAAGTCCATCGTCTGGGTTGACTCGAAGGAGATGCGCGATGCGGCCAGCCGCCGGGCTTACCTGGAGAAAGTCAAAGCCACCGGAGCAGCGGGCATCAAGATTGATTTCATCCCGCCGGCGACGGCCGAGATCGTGCGCTGGTATGAAGGCGCGTTGAAGGACACCGCCGGGTTGAAACTGCTCTGCAATTTTCACGGCTGCATCAAACCCTCTGGCCGCCGTCGCACCTGGCCCCATGAACTGACCCGCGAAGCGGTGCGCGGTCAGGAATGGCACATGACCCGGTTTAATCGCACGATGCCGCTTGAGACGGACACGATCATCCCGTTCACGCGTTACCTGCAAGGCCCGGCCGATTATACGCCCATGGTGTTTGATCCCGCGCAGCTTCGCGGCTTCACCTGGCCGCGCGAACTGGCATCCGCCATTGTGTTCACTTCGCCGCTGATGCACTATGGCGACAGCTACAAACAATATGTGGGAAATCCAGCCGAGGATATATTGCATGACCTGCCAACAACGTGGGACGAAACCCTTGTCCTGCCGGGCACGGAAATCGGCAAGGTGGTGGGGTTTGCCCGGCGGAAAGGATCCGACTGGTATGTTGGCGTCATGAATGGCGCTCAAGCCAGCCAGTTAAACATCAAGCTGGATTTCCTGCCGGCGGGAAAGTTCGACGCCTCGCTCTTTTTTGATTTACCCGGGCAACCCGCCGCGTTTGACCGGCGCGAGCGCTCATTAACACGGTCGGAAACACTCCGGCTAAACTTGCAGCCCGGCGGCGGATTCGCCGCCCGGCTTAGAGTCTCGACCAAGTGATTGAGACTATGACAAACAAATTATGATCCGCAAAGAAATGGCCCTGAAAAGCATCACCGCACCGCCTAGAAAAGTTCATTACGTTCTTAGCACGCATTGGGATCGCGAATGGTATCAGACGTTCCAGGATTACCGGCAGCGGCTGGTCGCATTGCTGGATCGCACGCTGGACGACCTTGCGGCGGGCAGGCTCAAAGGGCCGTTCACGACCGATGGCCAGTCCATTCTGTTGGACGATTATTTGGAAATCCGACCCGAGCGGCGTGCCCAAGTGGAAGAGTTTGCCCGCACCGACAAGTTGAAAATTGGGCCGTGGTTTGTGCTGCCGGATGAGTGGCTCGTCTCCGGCGAGGCGCTGGTTCGCAACCTGCGCCTGGGCCGCGAGGTCGCACGGCAATATGGCGGTGTGCCGTCGGACGCGGGATTCGTCTGCGACCTGTTTGGCCACATCGGGCAGTTGCCGCAGCTACTGGCCGGGTTTGGCATCAAGGGCGGCTTTATCTGGCGCGGTCTCGCGCCGCGCAAGACGGCGCATTTTCTCTGGGAAGGCAGCGATGGCACGCGGCTGCCGTGCTACCGGTTTGGCCGGAACGGTTATTGCGACTATGGTGCCGATGTCCGCCGCATTACACAGCCGGATATGCCGTTCGAAGTGGAGCGCGGGCGCAAGGATTTGAAGGCGTTCCTGGACAAAGAGGCGGCGCGCGCCACGCTGCCGCCGCTGATTGTTTTTGACGGCGGCGACCATCTGGAATACGACACGGAACATTACCAGTTGATGTTCGCCCAGAAGGCCGGGGCGGAATTTCCTTACGAAATTAATCACAGCACCCTCGATGCGTATCTGGATGACATGCTGCTGCACGCTGATAAAATCACGGACGTGGTCCGGGGCGAGTTGCGTGATACAGGCCGCGCTCCGCAAATTCAGGATGGGAGCTGGCTCATCCCGAGTGTGCTGTCGAGCCGGGTGTGGATCAAGCAGGCCAATGCGGATTGTCAGACGCAACTTTGTCACTGGGCCGAGCCGTTCGGCGCGGTCGCGAAGGCGCTGGCCGGACACGAATATCCCCAGGGCTATCTTGAGGTCGCGTGGCGCTGGCTGCTGATGAATCATCCACACGATTCCATCTGCGGCTGCAGCATTGACGCGGTGCATGAGGACATGAAATTCCGCTTCGCCCAGAGCCGGCAGATTGCGGCTCGGCAGACCACGGAATCGCTGCGCACGTTGACGGCGGCGGTGGCGGGCGAGGTTGCGCCCAGGGAATTGCGCGTGCTGGTGGCCAACCCGCTGCCGCGCGAGTTGAACGAACCGGTGGAACTCACCTTGCAGATCCCGGCGGAATGGCAGTGCTTTCAGGAGGGTTTCGGCTTTGAACTCAAGCCCGGTTTCCGGGTGTTTGATGACACGGGCAAGGAGCTGCCTTATCAACGGCTCGCCCAGGCGTTGAACCGCACCAAGACGCGCATCCGTCCCACCAAGTTTCCACAGACCTACAAGACGAACGACATTACCGTCTGCCTGGAATTGGCGGTGCCAGCGCTTGGCTACACCACGCTCACGGTGCGCGAAGGGGCGATGCCGCCCAAGGACGAGATTGTGCCCGAGATCATCTTGCCCACGCGCCATCCGGAAACGCCGGGCCTCGCCACGAGCGAGCGCTCGATGGCCAATGAATTCCTCGCCGTCACGGTGGAGAGCAATGGCTCGCTGACGCTCACCGACCAGCGGACGGGCCAGACTTACTCGCGCCTCCTGACCTTTGAGGACATCGCGGACATCGGCGACGGCTGGTATCACGGCCAGGCGATGAACGATCAAACTTTTGTTTCAACCGCTGCCGGGGCTGATGTCGCGTTGCTACAGAACGGCCCGCTGCAATGCCGCTTCCGCGTGCGCACGGTGTTGCGCGTGCCGGTGGAGTTCAAGTTTGACCGCATGGTGCGGGCGGAAGAGTTCAGCGATCTTGTGGTGGATAATCTCATCACGCTCCGACGCGGTTGCGACCGGCTGGAGATCAACACGACCGTAAAAAACTTCGCCAAGGATCACCGGCTGCGCGTGCTGTTCCCGACGGGCGTCAAAGCCAGCACCTATCTGGCCGACGGCGCGTTCGATGTGGTGGAGCGCGACATCGCGCTGCCGGCGGACAATCATCTTGGACGCGAACTTTCGGTTGAGCCGCGTCCGCAACAAAGCTGGACGGCGGTATCGGATGCGCGGCGCGGACTGGCCGTCGTGTCGAGCGGCCTGCTGGAAAGCTGCGTGCGCGATTTGCCGGAGCGGCCACTGGCGCTCACACTCTTTCGTGCCACCCGCCGCACGGTGTTCACCGATGGCGAACCCGAGGGCGAGTTGCAGGGTGAACTGCGCTTTGATTACTGGCTCGTGCCGTTTCAAGGCGCGGCGGACCGCGCGCGGTTGTGCGATTTGGGCGTGCGTCTTGCCGCCGGCGTGCGTGACGTGCAGATGAGCGCCGCCGATGTCGCCATCTATCGCGGCAAAACAACATTGCCGCCGCAATCCGCCTTCCTTTCGCTGACGGGTGGCGTCGTGATCACCAGCGTGCGGGAAGCCGGAGGGGCGTTGGAGATCCGGCTGTTCAATCCGCAGACGAAAGCCGCTGCAACCCGGCTCGATTTCAGCGGTCGTCCGCGTGGGGTGACGCAACCGCACTATGCTCAACGCGTAAATTTTGAGAGCCGACCGCAGGGCCGTCCGACAGCTTTCGCGGGCACGTTCAAGACCACGCTGAAGCCGAAGGAAATTGTCACGCTGCGATTCATCGCCAAGAAAATGAAATGATTTTTCCGGCGGCTCTCCAACTCATATCACCGGAGCGCGGTAAAATGATCGAACCAATTCACATAGAAAATTATGCACCAACTAGCGGTTCTTGATTACACCATAATCATTGGCTACCTCGGCTTAAGTCTGATTGCCGGATTGCTGATGACGCGGAGGGCCAGCGGCAGCCTGGATCACTACTTCCTCGGCGGGCGCACGCTGCCGTGGTATCTGCTCGGCATTGCCGGCATGGCCAACTGGTTTGATCTCACGGGAACAATGATCATCACGTCGTTTCTTTACATGCTCGGACCGCGCGGGCTTTACATCGAGTTTCGCGGCGGTGCGGTGCTGGTGCTGGCCTTCCTGATTGCCTATGCGGGCAAATGGCATCGGCGTTCCGGTTGCATGACGCTGGCGGAGTGGATGACCTTTCGTTTTGGCGAGGGCAAGTCGGCAGAAGGCCTGCGGCTGTTGTCGGCGGCCATCAATATCATCAGCTGTGTGATGTTTCTGGCCTACCTGATCCGGGGCGCGAGCCTGTTCCTCGGCATGTTTTTTCCGTTCCCGCCGATGGCCACGACGCTGGTGCTGGTGGCCGTCTCGACGCTCTACACGATGGGATCGGGTTTCTATGGCGTGGTGCTGACCGATCTGGTGCAGGGGGTCATTATGATCTTCTCCTGTTTCGTCATCGCCAGCATGGCGTGGATGCTGGTGCCGGACAGCGCGAGCCTGGCGATAACGGCACAGGCGGTGACTGGCAATGCGGACTGGATCAACACGCAACCCGCCTGGCATACGCCAATGCCGCCCGGTTATGAAACGTATTCACCGCTCATCATGATCGCGGCGTTCTATCTGCTGCGGAATGTCATCGGCGGTCTGGGGCAGGGCGCCGACCAGCGTTATTTCGGGGCGCGGAGCGACCGGGATTGCGGGCTGTTATCCATGCTGCAAGGGGTGACGGTGATGTTTCGCTGGCCGTTGATGATCGGATTCGCGGTGATGGGCATTTACATGGTGCATGCGATTTATCCCGACGCAACCGTGATTCAGCGGACGGCGGAACTGGTGCGGACGCATTATCCGAACACCGAACCGGCCTACTGGCACAACCTGACCTCCAGCATCATCAACGCACCGACGAAGCAACCGGCGGACTTGATCAACGGCCTGCAGACGTTGTTGGGACCGGACTGGCGCGGCAAGCTCCCCCTGGTTGGCGTTAATGGAACGGTCAACCCGGAGCAAATTCTTCCCGCCGTGCTGCTCAACATGGTGCCGACCGGATTGAAGGGCATTCTGGTCGTGGCGATGTTTGCGGCGATGATGTCCTGCAAGAACGGCTTTGTGAATATCGCCAGCGGATTTTTTGTGAAGGACATTTACCAGAATTTTCTCCGCCCCAAGGCCGCCAATCGGGAGCTGATTTTCGCTTCCTATGCCTCCACCCTGGGCATCGTCATGGTGGCTTTCTATTTTGGCGTGGCGGCCAAGAGCATCAATGATCTGTGGGGTTGGATCATCATGAGCATGACGGCCGGACAACTCGCGCCATTGGCGTTGAGGCTTTACTGGTGGCGCTGCAACGCCTGGGGCATGTGCGGCGGCTATATCTTGGGTGGCGTGGGGGCCGTGCTGCAACGCAGCTTCTATCCGCAGATGCCCGAGACGACGCAGTTCCTCCTGATGACCTCGCTGTCGTTTTTCGGCACGATTGTCGGTTCGCTGCTCACGGCTCCGACACCGATGCCGGTGTTGCAAAAATTTTACCGGACCACCCGGCCTTTTGGTTTCTGGGGACCGCTCCGCAAAGAATTTCAAGGCGCGGACCGGGTGGCGATCGACCGTGAGAACCGCACCGACATGATCACGGTCCCGTTCGCGCTGCTCTGGCAGGTGACGTTGTTTCTGCTGCCAATGCAGTTGGTGATCAAATCCTACCGGGCCTTCTGGCTGACGCTGCCGTTTTTCCTCGTGGGCGTGGCGGGCATGTATTGGTTCTGGTGGCGGCCGCTGATGCGGAAGGAACCCTTCACTTTGCCGGGCCAGCCAGCGGTGCCTTCCGGCCCGGTTCCCGAGATCGCCGTGCAATGTCAAAAACAATAACAACAAGAAAAATTATGACTCATCATTCAGCCGTTCAAACACACATCAAATCGTGGTGCGCTTTAACTTCACTGACGCTTGGCCTTTTGCTTTCGGCGTCAGCCGAACCCGCCACCAATGCCATTCAATGGGGGGTTAATGTTCATACCAGTGGCAGTCGAGATTTAGCCGACAAGCTTACCCAGCGTAATTTGAAATGTGTCAGAATGGATCTCTGGGGAAATGATCCCCTTGAACTAGCCAGATTTAGGAATGCCGCAGAAGCTTATAAGGCAAAAAATATAAAAATCGAAGCGATCTTGTTTACCACTTTTGCCCGGGATCAGGCCCGCCAGCACGACACCAACGCGAGCCTGGTGGAAGTGGAAGCAACCGCCTACGCGCAGACAAAACCCCAGATCGAGCGCACGAAAGATTTGGTGCAGGATTATGAACTCCAAAATGAGGTTTCGCTCTATCCGAACATTAAAGTTGAAGGATCAACCGGACAAGCTGCCAGTGACTATGATGTTCCGGTGGGGCGGATGCAGGCAGCGGCGCTCCGGGGTATTTCCCGGGCCATTGATGAGGTGAGAAAAACATCCCATCTGCCACTCCGAATCATTCTGGGAACAACGGATCGAAGCTTCGGATTTTTGTCCTTCATGCAACAACAGGGCGTCATTTTTGATGTCGTTGGATATCATATCTACCCATGGGAAAAGCATACGCCGCTTGATCAAGACTCTTGGTATGGCCCGGGTGGACCTTTGGGGCAGCTCGCAAAATTCAACAAGCCGATTGTCATCAATGAATTCAATAGCGGTGAAATATATTCGGGCGATGCCGTTCACCCGGGGACTAATTACGAAAATCGGGCTGAAGCTCCAATGACCGAACTTGGTTTCCGCAGCCTGGACAAGCACTTGAGAGGGCTCGTCAATCAAAAGGTGGCGAAAGTTGAAGCGGTTATTTTCTATGAGCTGTGTGACGAGCCGAAAAAGGAAATCCCGGAAAACCGCTTTGGGCTGTTTTACGATACCGCTTTGCAGAAGCCTAAAATCAGTCTGCTCATCGCCACTTCATTCGCCGGGGGAACTTTATCTCCAGCGGAACAAAACGAGCTGACGAAAAGAGGACTGGGGTTAACAAATGCCCCGAAGCGTTGAGAGGGTTTCTGGCTCTCTGACACGATCAAATATTGCACCCCGCTTCCCGGTGAATTCCGGCGTGCGGCTGCAAATCCATGACCCAATCCATGATCCATCTACGCAACCAAGTTGTATTTGACCGGTTTGAACCGGATCAACTCAACCAGCGCGAAAGTCTCCTGACTCTCAGCAACACTTATCTAGGATTGCGCGGGGTCGAAGATGAGGATCCCGCCGGGTCATTGCCGGGTTTGTATATCGCGGGGCTGTTTGACAAGTCGGAGTGCCTTGTCCCGGAGATCGTAAATTTCCCGGCCTTCCTGCAGATGTCCGTGGAAGTGGACGGCAGCGTCCTCAATCCGGCGGAGACGAAAATCGAGTCCTACGAACGGAGGCTGGATATGGAGCGCGCGGCGGTGCATCGCACGATCGTGTATTGCACCAATGCAGGCCGGCGCATTCGCGTGGACAGCATCCGCTACGTCAGTTTTGCCGACCAGCATTGCGGCGCGATCCAATGGGTTGTCACCCCGTTGAACTTCAGCGGCACACTCCGCATTCACACCGCATTCGACGCGTCGCGGTTAAGCCGCGAGGGAAGTTACCACTACGACGAGGCGGTCAAACATTACACGCTGGGCGGCTTCAACGATCAATATGAGGAGAATCTAACTTGCAGGGTAATTCTGCGCGACACCGGATTGCCGGTGGATCTTGCCACCTGTCTGGTCGTGTCCGGCAACCACGCCCCCTTGCGCCAGCGCCGTCTCCGGGGCGAGGTGATGCGCGAGCAGGTGGAATTACCGGCACAGGAAGACGTGCCGCTGACGGTGACAAAGTATTTTGTGGTAGCCGACGGACGGTCATTTGCGCCCGCGACGCTGCGCCAGGAAGTCGTTGCCCGGTTGGAACGCATGAAGGCCGCCGGCTTCGACGAAGAGTGGTCACGATCCGCCGCCCAGTTGCAGCATCGCTGGCAAGGCGCGGGCATTGTTATCGAAGGCGATGAGCAGGCTGATTTGGCCGTCCGTTTCAACATCTTCCAGTTGCTCGGGCTGGGGCACGAGACGCGGTCGGACTTTTCCATTGGCGCCAAGGGTCTCACCAACGAACGCTACGGCGGCCACTATTTCTGGGACACCGAGATTTACCTGCTGCCCTTCTACCTGCACACCGCGCCGGGGGTTGCGCGCAATCTGCTCGATTTCCGGGCGAGGACACTTGACCGTGCGAAGACGCGCGCCCGCGCCGCCGGCTTTGAAGGCTGTCTCTGGCCCTGGCAATCTGACTCCGTGGGGGAAGAAGGCATCCGCAACATTGTGCGTGCGGACGGCACCATTCATGTCCGGGAAATCCTCGAGCAATACCACATTGTGTCAGATGTGGCTTATGCGTGTCTTGAGCATCTTCGTTACACCGGCGACACGGCGTTTTTTGTGACCCGATTAAGCCCGCTGATTGTCGAGGCCTTGCGATTCTGGCGAAGTTTTTTGCGGGCCTGCAATCCGCCGAACGCCTCACAGTATCATCTTCGCAGCATCATGGGTCCCGACGAGTATCACCGGCACGTTGACGACAACTACTACACCAATTTCCTGACGAAACTCATTTTCCGGCAGTTCGCCGAATTTTACCGGAACGCCACGCCGAAACAGCAATTTGACGTGCGTCGCCTGAATGCGCTCACCGACGTTGAAATCGAGGAGTTGACGCGTGTCGGCGAAGGAATTCATCTGCCCGAACTCCGCGCCAACGTGATTGAACAATTTGCCGGATATTTCCAACTGCTTGACCTGACCGTTGCCGCCACCAACGAGCGGGGATTGCCCGTTTATCCGGCGGGGGATGTTGGCAGGGGTCTTCCCCAGACCGAGCAGGAAGATGCGTTGCAGGCGCATGCCACCACCACGCAGCTCATCAAGCAGGCCGATGCCGTGCTGTTGCTCGTGCTGGTTCCAGATCAGTTTACGCCGGAAATTATCCGCGCCAGTTACGATTATTACAGCCGGAGAACACTTCACTTTTCCAGCCTGTCTCCCGGCACCTGCGCGTTGGCGGCCCTCCGGGCGGGCCGGCAGGAAGAAGCGGAGCGGCTGTTTTTCCTGGGAAGCCGGATGGACTTGGATGACATCAAAAAAGAGACTGCGAACGGACTGCATACCGCCTGCCACGGTGCCACCTATCGGGCCGTGGTCGAGGGCTTTGCCGGCGTGCGGATCACGCCCGGGCAGGTGAGCATCGAACCGTCCCTGCCGGTGACGTGGCGGGCAGTCGAATTGCCGCTGATTTACCGGGGACTGCAGTTGCGTCTGCGGATCACCGCACAGGAAGTGACGGTGACGCTGCCGGCGCGCAGTGAAGTCGCCATCCGTTATCGGGGACGAACAACCGTTCTCCGCAACCCAACCGAACTGCCCGATGTGCAACGTCTGGCTTGAAAAGGACAAATGATTCGCGCTGTTATTTTCGATCTCGACGGGGTCATCGTTTCCACCGATGAATTTCATTATCAGGGCTGGCAGCGGCTGGCGGATGAGGAAGCCGTCCCGTTTGACCGGCAGGTCAATGAGCGCCTTCGCGGCGTCAGCCGCCAGCAGAGCCTGGAGATTTTGCTGGAGCGGGACAGCCGTCGCCGCAGTGACGGGGAAAAACATGCGCTGGCGGAACGCAAGAACGAGTATTACCGAGCCTTGATTCAAACCCTCGTCCCGGGAGACTTGCTGCCGGGCGTGCCGGCGGTCATCGCCGGGCTTAAAGACCGCCACATTAAAATTGCCATCGCCTCCTCCAGCAAGAACACCTGGACGATTCTGGAGCGGGTTGGTCTGACGGACACATTTGATGCCGTCGTCACCGGCAACGACATCCGCGAGACAAAACCCAGCCCGGAAATTTTTCTCAAAGCCGCGCACCAAGTCGGCCTGCCGCCGGCGGAATGTCTCGTCATCGAGGACGCCGCGGTTGGGGTGGAGGGAGCGTTGCGGGCCGGAATGCGCGTGCTGGCGGTTGGTTCAGCCGCCACCGATCCGCGTGCCACCGCGCGCGCCGACAGCCTGGCGACTTTCCCGGCGTCCGATATTTTGATGATAGGCGAAGTTTGAACTGAAAGACTGGTTAAATTCACTGAAAATTACATCCAATCAAAACACGACATGAATCAATACATTCGAAATTCAATGAAATCCATTTCTGAATCATGGAATCTCCGCGCTTCATTTCCAGCTTCGGAAACTCTCTCCAACCGGCGGCGTGTCTGGCGCAACAAGTCTTGCCACCTTTATCCAAGACTGGGTGCTGTCTTCTGCGCGGTGGCGGTTTGTTTATTCGTGAGCTTGAATCAACATGCGCTTCAAGCTGATGAGATTCCTGTTACTGCGTCAAAGTCGAAGTCTGCGCCCGCGGCGGGCTGGTCATCACTCGCTGAAATGCCCAGGCCAGTTTGGGACGGCAAGGCGCTGCTCTTTCACGGTGCGCAAGGCACGCTCGCCATCACGCCGATTTCGGATGACGTCATTCGGGTCCGCTTCACGAGCCAGCCGGCTTTCGGTCGCGACCATTCCTATGCCGTGGTCAATCACGACCTGGGCGCGCCGGCGGTGAAGGCGGAAATCAAAACGGATTCCACCACGTTGACGACGGCTTCGCTCAAGGTGATGGTGCAACATTCGCCATTGCGGATTTCCTTCGCAAACGCCGCCGGTGAAAGCCTCGACGCCGATGATCCGGTGCGCGGAATTTCCCGCGCCGGAACGGAGTTTCGTATTGCCAAGCGGCTTCGCAACGACGAGCACGTCTATGGCTTGGGCGAAAAAAACGGACGGCTCGACAAGCGTGGCTGGCAGTTGGGCGGCTACAACTATGTGATGTGGAATTCTGACACGCCCGCTTACGATTCCAGCACCGATCCGCTTTACGTTGATGTCCCGTTTTTCATGGTCACGCGCCACGGTCAGGCTCACGGAATTTTTCTCGATAATACCTGGCGCACTTTCTTTGACATTGGCCGCGAACAGACGGACTTGCTGACGTTTGGCGCGGACGGCGGCGACCTGGACTATTATTTCATCAACGGCCCGGAACCGAAAAAAGTCATCGAGCGTTACACCGCGCTCACCGGGCGGATGCCGTTGCCGCCGCTGTGGTCGCTCGGCTATCAGCAATGCCGCTGGAGTTATTATCCCGAATCGCGCGTGCGCCGGCTTGCCGACACGTTCCGCGAGAAGCAAATTCCCGCCGACGCCATCTGGCTCGACATTCATTACATGGACGGCTACAAGCCGTTCACCTGGGATCACCAGCGTTTTCCCGATCCGAAGAAGATGATTTCGGATTTGCGCGCGCAGGGATTCCGCCTCGTCACAATTGTGGATCCGCATCCGCCGGCGTTGAAAGGTTACGCGCCGTATGATTCGGGAATGGCTGGCGATCAGTTTGTGAAATGGCCGGACGGAAAAGTTTTTGAGGGGCCGGTCTGGCCGTCGCAGGCGGAAAAGAATCCTGGTCCGAGCGTCTTCCCGGACTTCAGCAAGCCGGCGGCACGCGCATGGTGGGGCTCGCTGTATCAAAGCCTGCTCGACGTCGGGGTGGCCGGCATCTGGAATGACATGAACGAGCCGTCGGTCTTCATCGCGCCAACGGGGACGATGCCGCTGGAACTGATCCACGACAACGACGGCCAGCCCACGACGCATCGTGAAATCCACAATGTTTATGGCCAGTTGATGAGCCGGTCCACGTTTGATGGCTTGAGCCGGCTGCGGCCGGACGAACGCGCATTCGTGCTGACGCGCGCCAGCTATGCGGGCGGGCAGCGTTTCGCAGCGGTGTGGGCGGGCGATAACACGGCGGACTGGGCTTCGCTGCGGCAATCGGTTTCCACCCTGCTTGGCATGGGCGTCTCCGGCTTTCCATTTGTCGGCAGCGACATCGGTGGTTTCGTGCGGATGCCATCGGCGGAACTATGCACGCGCTGGTTGCAGGCCGCCGTCTTCTATCCGTTCATGCGGATGCACGCGGAAGTCACGCTGCCGGACAAGGAACCGTGGTCGTTCGGCTGGCGCTACGAAGCCGTCAACAAGCGCGCCATCGAACTGCGCTACGAACTGTTGCCTTACATTTACAACGTGATGCAGCAGGCCAGCGAAACCGGTGTGCCGGCGCTGCGCCCGCTGTTTTTGGAATTTCCCGACGACGAGCGCGTCGCCACGCGGGACGATGAATTCCTTTTCGGTTCCGACCTGCTCATCGCGCCGGTGCTGTGGGAGGGTATAACCGAACGGGAAATTTATCTGCCCGCCGGCGAGTGGTTCGATTACTGGACCGGCCACAAGCATGCTGGCAACGCGACCATTAACATTCCGGTGACGCTGGATTCCATTCCGATGTTTGTGCGCGGCGGCGCTTTCATTTTTCGCCAGCCGGTGGTTCAAAACACCGGCGAAATGCCCGGCCAGCCGCTGCGGGTTCTAGTCGCTCCGGCTACAGAATCGGAGGCTGTGAATTACGAGGATGACGGCGGCAGTCTTCAGTATCGCAACGGGAAATTTTTCAAGCGCCGTTTTCACCAAAGCCGCGGTGATTACGCAATCCGCATCGAGGCTTCAGCGCCAGAAGGAACATATCGTCCCGTTGCGCGTGACTTGATTCTTGAGACATGGATCACGCAAGCACCGCAAACTGTCTCCGCCCGGTATGGCGACAATGCGTCAAAGGACAAACCCTTACCCCGGCTGGATGCCGCCACGTTTGGCAAATCGCCACGCGGCTGGATGTATTCGGAGGGCGTAGTCACCATCAAGGACAGCGACCGTTTTGAACCGGTCCGGTTCACGATCCAAAATTGAACCCGTTAATTATGTCACATCCCATCAATGTTGTTGTCTGGGGCGAATTTCGGCACGAGAAGAAAAACCCGAAGGTTGCCGCGATTTATCCCGACGGCATGCACGAAACGATCGCCGCGTTCCTGCGTCGCGAGGCTGACATGGAGGTTTCCACCGCCTGGCTGGATCAAGCGGAGCATGGATTAACTATCGAACGGCTCGCCAAGACTGATGTGCTGGTCTGGTGGGGACACATGGCGCATGGCGAGGTGCAGGATGAAATCGTGCAGCGGGTCAAAACCCGCGTGCTGGAAGGCATGGGACTGGTCGTGCTGCATTCCGGGCATTACGCGAAGATTTTCAAAGCCCTGCTGGGCACGACCTGCTCGTTGAAGTGGCGGGAATCCACCGACAAGGAACGGCTTTGGAACGTGAACCCCTCGCACCCGATCACCAGCGGCATTGGGGAATACTTTGAAATTCCCGCCGAGGAAATGTATGGCGAACCATTCGGAATCCCCGCGCCGGACGAACTCATCTTCATTTCTTGGTTCACCGGCGGCGAGGTTTTCCGCAGCGGCGCGACCTGGCAGCGCGGGAACGGGCGGATTTTCTATTTCCGTCCGGGGCACGAAACTTATCCCGCCTATCATCAGGCGGAAGTCCAACGTGTCATCACGAACGGAGTGCGCTGGGCGCGAGCAACCGTGAGAATTCCAGATGACTGTCCCAATTCCCCGGCACTGGAGCCTCTGCCGTCTGACCCGGAAGCAGCGGACCGTTCGGTGACCGGCCACCGATGATCCCTTTATCTCCTGACCATATTCCATGAAGATCACGAAGCGCGTCAAGCTCGCCATCATCGGCGCCGGCGGGTGGGGCGAGGAACACGCCAAAAATTTCAAAGCGATCCCCGGTTGCCGGATTGTGGCGGCCTGCGACAGCAACGCGACCCGCGCGGAGGAATTTGCCAAGAAACATGGCATACCGGAAGTGTTCAGTTCCGTTGGGAAATTGCTGAAGCGCGCGAAGATTGACGCCGTGAGCATCGTGACGCCAGATCGCTTGCACCTGCCGGTGACGCTGGAGTGTCTGGCGCACGGAAAACACGTCTTGTGCGAAAAGCCGCTGGCTTTGAATCATGCGGACGCGAAGAAGATGGTGGCTGCCGCCGGCAAAGCGGGCGTGGTCAATATGGTCAACTTCACCTATCGGAATTGGCCATGTCTCCAGAGTGCTTCGGCTTCCATCCGTCGCGGCGACATCGGGGAAATCCGCCATGTCGAAGCCAGCTATTTGCAGGCCTGGCTGGCGTCAAAAATCTGGGGGGATTGGCGCACGACACCAGCCTGGCTCTGGCGGCTGTCGGCGGCTCATGGTTCCAAAGGTGTGCTGGGCGATGTCGGCGTTCATATTGTGGATTTCGCCACCTATCCTGCCGGGCCGTTGCGCGAGGTTTCATGCCGTCTGAAGTCGTTTCCGAAGGCTCCCGGCAACAAAATCGGGAAGTATCGTCTGGATGCGAACGATTCTGCCGTGATGACCGTCGAGTTTGCCAACGGGGCACTTGGGGTCATCCACACCAGCCGCTGGGTGGGCGGCCATGCGAATCGTCTGTTTTTGAAAATCTCTGGCACGCTCGGAACCATAGAAATTGATTCGGATCGCTCAACCACCTCCTACCGCGAATGTCGCGGCCACGGTCTCGACAAATGTAAGTGGAAAGAAATCGCCTGCAAACCGGTGCTGACTAATTTCCAGAAGTTCATCAAGGCCATCAGGACTGGAACGCCGGGAGAACCGGATTTTGCGCGGGGCGCTGAAGTTCAGAAGGTCTTGGACGCCTGCATCGAATCCGATGCCAGGCACCTTCCCGTGCGGATCAGTCAAACACGAATCAGATGAGCATTTCCATGAAATCAAATTAGCAGAGCAGCGCCAGCCATCGGCGATGCGCAACCGCGCTTGAGCTGGATCACCATGTCCGGCGAATGCGCCAGTGGCAGACGCCTTATCAAAGTCTTGTTGCCGACGCACAGTTCTTCATACAATGTGTTGCAAGTGGAAGAGAACATTGCAAAAGATTCATTGCGACAACAGTCGTTGGAAGAAACGCTCGGAGCAAAACAATTCCGGAGCGTCCCGCTCCATGCCAAAATCCGCGAGGCGCTCCGGGAAATCGCGCTGAATCAGTTTGAGGATGGAGACAAATTTTTCAGCGAGCCGGAATTGATCCAGCGGTTCGGCGTGTCGCAAGGAACTATCCGCCACGCAATGTTGGATTTGACTCGCGAAGGTTTGTTGATCCGCAAGGTTCCCGCCGGAACATTTGTGTGCAAGCAGCCCGATAAAGTGCTTACCATTGGCATCTTCACTTTGGGCAACAATTCGGAATTCATCGCCGGGCTGTTGAATGAGCTATCCCAGCAATGCCGCGCGCGGCAATACACGACCCAGATCTATCTGGCCCATCGCCATGACGGCCCGGAGGAAACGCTCCGGCAGATCGAGAATGCGCCGGCACACGAACGGATCGTGCTGCTGTGCAACACACCAAAACTGACCCGGCAGTTGCATACGGCGCTCGTCAAGCGCGGGTTTCAGACGGTGAATGTGGACACGCGAATTCCTGGCTACAGCGGCAATTATGTGGGCGTGGACGACCGGGCTGGAATCCGGCTGGGCTTGGAGCATCTTGCGGGATTGGGCCACCGACGAATTGTCCTGTTGGTGAACGAACCGATGGAGGCCGGCACCATTGAGGAGCGAGTGCGTGCCTTTGAGGAGATCGCGGCGGCACGCGGACTGGCAGAGGCCATGGTCGTTCAGTGCGGCACGAAGTTCGGGGAAGATTCCTATGAGGCGGCCTACCAACAGATGGACAAGGTGCTGGCGTTGAACCCCCGGCCCACCGCGATTTTTAGCGTGTCGGACGCTGGTGCGTGGGCGGCCCTCCGGCGGTTGTCGGAACGCGGCGTCGCTGTGCCGCAGGAGATTTCCGTCCTTGGGTTTTCCGATGATCGTCCCAGTCGGTTCATGCATCCGGCCTTGTCCACCATCGCCCAACCGGTGGGCGAGATCGTTCGGCGTGCCATTGAGATGTTGGTTGAGAATCTGCCTGGGACGCGGGCTGAATTCATGCCTCCCACCCTAGTGATCCGCGAGAGCACGGCGGTTGCCCCACCGGATAAATCGCCTCAAGCAAAGGGTGTGACGTGATTCAGTTTTTTCCTGCCAAGTGAAGTGATGTTGCCAGTCGAATGAAAGGCAAGCGATATGAGGCTTGCATTGACTTTTGCCGGAGCCATTCATGGCAGCAGGCGAACGTGCTGAATAGCTGGCATCACGGCATTTCGTTCTGTAACAATGACCAGCATGGGGTTTTCCATTTCCGGCTCGACCACCAGCCGCCCGGAGTAAAACGCCATCGTAAGTGACTTGCCCGATACCTGTGTGCGCCATCCGCCGCCGCTGCCCTCATCGCCTGTTTTTTTGCCACGAGGCTGTTTCTTGGCGACTCACCCCGGATGAGTTGCCATACTTCACGCGCCCTGAACGCAGCGGGTGCGCTGACGGTTGTATTTTCCATGATTTTTTCACCCATCAGCAGATGACTTTTGTTGCGCGCTTCGGTTTGCGGTTCGGCGAACGTCCGTCGCCGTGCCGCAAACGGAAGCGCAGCGCAGATGCGCTCCACCACTGTCTGTCCGCGACGAGCGCGTGTTACAGGGCTGTGTAACACGCATTGGTCGCGGACTTTGAACCCAAGGGCATTTGCATTTCAGGATTGGAAGATTTCTTCTTGGTCGCTCTCCGTCGCCGCGACTGGCGACGCCTGTGCTGCTGCGCTAAAGATTCTTGGAATCGGCACTGCGCGATCCGCGTGGCCGTAGCTGGCCGCTTGGCGGACGCGCTGCTAATTCCGCTTGAGCGGATGCCGGCGGTTCCGCCGCTGGCGTCTTGGGATGGCGTGGTTTCTTTAGCTTGGCTGTATCCAGCACCTCGCGGCAGTAGCGGGCTACGGCCTGGTGCGACACCTCGATGCCGGCGTTCTCGTGCAGCATGGCGCGGATGGTTTCATACGACGCTTTGCGCTCGCGCAACGCGATGATGGACTCTTTGACTTCGTTCAGCACGCGGTATTTTTCCGGCGCGGGCGGCGTGTAATGATTGACGGCTTCGGTCAGGCGGGCCTTCGCCTCGGCGGATACGATGGTTGCATTCATAATTTTTGATTCAACTGCGATTTGATTTTTGTCCGGCATTTTTGTTGTTACGGCCGCCCCTTGCACTCGCAAGGAGAACAGCGTCCAATCTTTAACACGATTAACAGATAACATTGCCATCCATCCATTTTGCGCTACCGATGGCGCAGAATTGCACCGGACATGGTTTAGCGTTCCACCATGCTGACGATGAAGGCCCAATACAGTTTGCGGAATGCGGAGTCGTATTTTCGCGAACACCTGGGCGTCGGTGATTACTACATGGAAGGCCGCAGCGTTTCCGGTCAATGGATTGGTGAAGGGGCGGCAAAATTGGGATTGTCAGGGGTGACGACGGAAAAGGATTTCCTGAACCTGTGCCGGAACATTCATCCACAAACCGATGAGCAATTGACACCCCGGCTGAATTCTAAACGTGTCAGTGTGGATAAAGAAGGGAACGTGCATGAATCCGCCAATCGCCGGGTGTTCTATGATTTTACGCTGTCACCGCCTAAATCGGTATCCATCGCGGCACTGGTTGGCAATGACCAGCGGATCATCGAGGCCCATGATGAGGCGGTGACGACGGCCATGCGTGAACTGCAAGCCTACGCCGCAACACGGGTTCGGAAACAGAATCAGAATTCGCATCGGGTGACGGGCAATGTCGTGGGCGCGGTGTTCCGGCACGATACGTCCCGCGCATTAGACCCGCACTTGCACAGCCATTGCATCCTGTTCAATGCCACAAAGGATTCAGTTGAAGGCCGCTGGAAGGCATTGGAAGCCTGTGAAATGGTCTCGGCACAAAAGTTCGTTCGGAACGTCTATTATCACGAACTGGTCAGGTCGTTGCAGCGGTTCGGCTATGGCGTTGAAAACAATCAGCGTGGGGATTTTGAGATTGCCGGTGTGTCCAAAGAATTGATTGACCGATTTTCCAAGCGTCACCGGGAGATTGACGAAAAGACCAGGGAGTTTTTGGAACGTGAACCAGACAAGGCCGGTCAGAACATCAAGGTCATCCGGGCGAACATCGCGCACAAGGAACGGGCGCGGAAGATCAAGGATGTGGGCATCGTCAAACTGCAATCCATCTGGAACCAGCAACTGTCATGGAAAGAACGGTGGCAAATCAGCCGCTTGGACAAACATCGTTCACCGGAGATTTCACAGAAGATGAGAGCGGAACAGGCGGTCAGTTGGGCGGAAAAACATCTGTTTGAACGCCGGTCGGTCGTCCATGAGCATGAGGTTTGGCGTCACGCTCTGGAACATACGCGCGGTCAAACCATATCACTGCCGGAAATTAAAGCTGCTACCCGGAGACGTGAGTATCTCCGCGACGAACAATTTCAGGGCAAGATCACCACCCGCGAAGTTTTTCAACGTGAATTTAACATCGTCCGGCTGGCTCAACATCAGATGAACCAATACGAACCGCTCGCTGCCAATTACCAGCCGTCAAACCGTTCGCTGGATGATGAACAACGCAGGGCCGTCGAACATATTTTGTCCTCGCGTGATTTCGTCACCCTGTTTCGGGGCGGTGCAGGGACGGGCAAAAGTTTTACATTGCGGGAAGTCAAAGCCGGACTCATTCAGGCCGGCCATACCGTCCAAGTCCTCGCACCACAACGCCAGCAGGTCGCCGATCTGGAACGGGACGGGTTTACCGGCGCGCAAACCGTCAGTGCCTTGCTCAAGCAAAATTTCCTGACGCGCGGGACGGTCGTTCTGGTGGACGAAGCCGGACAAATCGGCGGGCAACAGATGCTGGAACTGCTCTCGATGATCCAGACAGTCAAGGGCCGCGTCATCCTGTCCGGTGACACGCATCAGCATGGAGCGGTCGAGGCGTCTGATGCCCTGCGTGCCATTGAACAGTATTCGGGGCTGGGCTACGCAGAACTGACGAACATCCGCCGTCAGAATCCCAAAGCGGCAAAAACGAAGGCGGAACGTCATTGGCTGGAACAATACAAACTCGCCGTGAAGGACGCACAGCAGGGCAAACTCGGTGCATCCTTCGACCGGCTGGACAAACAGGGCGCGGTGGTCGCCTGCACACTGGCGGATCAACAGCAGAAATTGACCGAGCATTTTCTTGAACTTTTCAAAAATCAGCAATCCACCGTGGTCGTGTCACAAAGCTGGTCGGAAATTCACAAGGTCAATGAACAAGTCCGGCTCGGCCTGAAAGCACAGAAGTTAATCGGTGAGGCTGAAACGGCGGTCACGGCCTTGGAGCGGCAGGATTTAACGGACGCTCAAAAACGCGACAAGCGGTTTTATCAGCCCGACTCCATTTTAGTGTTCAACCGTCCGACGGCCGGGTTCAAATCCGGCAGCACGGGAAAACTATGCGGCATTACCGACAAGCATCTGTTGATCGAGGCTGACCATCGCATCCGACCCGTTCCGTTCAAGGAACTGGATAAAATCACCGTCTGCCAGCCAAAAGAACTTTCCCTGTCCACCGGCGATAGATTGCAGCTCAAGGCCAATGCCCAAAGCCAGGACGGACGACGGCTCGCCAATGGCGAACTGGTGACGGTGAAGGAAATTCATCAAGACGGGCGCATCGCCCTGAATGATGGCCGGGAGTTGCCGGAAAATTACCGCCAGTTCGTGCGCGGCTACGCAGTCACGTCATACGCCGCGCAGGGCAAGACAGTGGACTGCGTTTTGTTTTCGGATTCGGCGGTCAAGGCCGCGACGAATGAGCAGCAATGGTATGTCACGATTTCGCGCGGGCGCAAAGGCGTGAAGATTTTCACGGCGGATAAAATCCAGCTTCGGCAAAACATCGCCCATTCCGGCCATCGGACTCTGGCGCTGGGCATGGCCAGTTCCGTCCAGGAGCTGGCCAAGATTTGGGGTCGCGATATTGCCTACGTCCTCAATGTTCAACAGGCACAACGCAAATTCACCGAACGGCGGGACGAGGCGCTCCGTCAGGATGCGGCGATGGGGCAATCCCAAACCGAGAAGCAAACTGAACCTGTCAAAACAACCGAGACGGTAGAGATTCCAAAACCACAAATCGTGCGGCGGCGCGTTGAAATTCCGCCGCAACCAACCCAACAAAAAAGCAAAGGCATGAGAGTATGAGAACTGAAAGTCCCTGTTACAAGATCAGGACGGGCGTCAACCACAATCCCACCCCGGTGGAGAATTTACGGCTGGAACTGGATGCAAACAGTTTTTACCTGCTGCCGTGCCATCATTTGGAACTCGTCAAATTTGAATCCGGCGAAGGGCAGGACACGCTTACGCTGTCATTCCTGAAACGCACGGTGCTGATCACGGGCAAAAATCTGCGCGAATTGGGACTGGCGCTGCAAGACCGCTGCGTTGAATTTGTCCGACTGCTGCCCGCACTGGATCGATATACGTCGTTGGCCGGAACTGAAGCATCAGTCAATTCCATTGAAATTGAGGAAAAAGCAGAGCAGCGCTGAAACGATTACGCCTTCAATTTCGCGGTTGTCTCATTCGTGGTCGGTTCACTTTCGTGAAAACGAACTTTCTGCGCCATCTCAGTAGAATGACTGTCGCGCAGATGTCCATAAACTTTCATCGCCAGCGCGCCGCCATCCTTGTGGCCGAGCCAGCGACTGACTGTCGGTATATCAACGCCGGATTCAATGCAACGAGTGGCGAACAGGTGTCGCAAATCATGATGCGTGATACGGACGATACCGAGTTTTTTACAAGCCGTATCAATGGCACCCTGACATTCGTGGATGAGCATGACTGGCTTGTTTGAAAATTCAGTTTCACCGCGCTCCTTTTGCAGCCGACGCAATAGTCGGCGCATATCAGAAATCATGGGGACGCGGCGAATTTCCCAATTCTTGGTTCCGGTGGCGGGGTCGCCCAAAACTGTGATTTCGCCTTTTTCAAAATCACAGTCCCGGCCGTTGACGCGCGCCGCCTCACCTTTTCGGCATCCGCTATATGCCAGAAATTCCACCAGATCGGCGCACCGTTCCGCCCAGCCGCCGTCCCCGTTCCTGATAGTATTTATCAATTCAACAAAATGTTTTTGACTCGGAAGCTGCAATTGCTTCTGCCGGATTTTTTTCCGTTTGATGTGAACGGCGGGATTGTCGTAACGCGCACCGGCTTCAACGGCGATGTCCAAAACCAACTTGAATGTTCCGATGGTATTATTGAAAGCCGACGGACTCGCGGTTTTCCCAAATCGCGCGGCCCAAGCCAAGCCATCGGCTTTGGAGATTTGGGCAACATCCATCTGATTGAGATCGGGCCATGATTTTAGCAAAGCCGTAATACGTTCCTCCCGGTATGCTTTGCTTCGTTCTTTGAGCGACTGGTCGCCGTTTAGCCGCTCGCGGTAGGTTTGCAGGGCGTCGGCCAAAGTCATTTTTCCCCGCGCAACTGCCGTCTGTGCGGCGGCGCGCTGCCGTTCCTCCTTGTGGAAATCGCCAAGACGCAGCTTGGCTACGCTTATGCGGTCGGTTTTGAGCGATTTCCAAATCAGCTTGCCGCGAACGCGGATTCGCGCATAATAGTTGCTTGATTGAACGTGGCGGACTAGGTTCGCCACGGGCGTTTTTTGCCAGCGCAGTTCTGTATTATCTGATGAATTGGTCTTCATACACATAGTATAGAATGGCAGTATAGAAAACGCAAGTTGTAAAATGTGAAAACCAGCATTTTAGGCAATCAATTCAACATAACGGAAGGGTGGCTGAGTGGTTAAAGGCACCTGACTCGAAATCAGGAGTAGGGGCAACCCTACCGTGGGTTCAAATCCCACCCCTTCCGCCAAAATATGCATGGCGTGCTAAAGCTTCTCATCTCCCTTGTGCCTCAAGTTATTCAGGATTATCAAGGTCAAGTCCGCCACAAAGATCAAAACCACCATGCTGTCCATGACCGTCACCAACGGGCCGGGCTGCAGGAATTGCTCGCTGCCCCATAGCAGAAACCCGGTGCCGAGCAGCAGGCCCTTGATTTTTTCCCGCCACGGACGCCGGACGCTCAACAGCAGGCTGATGTAGGACGCGCCGATCAGCATGAAGGACAGCGCGCCTGTCCGCTGATGAATGAAAGTCAGGCGCAAATTATTCGACGCATCCAAAACCAGCAGCGTCAACGTCACGGCCAGGGCCGCAATCAAAAGCAAGGCGCTCAATTGGCGGAACGGTTTTTTCATGGCCAGATCAACAGGCGCACCGGCGTGGGGTTGTAGGCGTTGCAGGGGTTGTTCAGTTGCGGGCAATTGGAAATCAGGCAGATCAAATCCATTTCTGCGCGCAGCTCGACATACCGTCCGCCCGCGCTGACGCCGTCCGCGAACGACAGTTTTCCATCCGGCGTGACCGGCACGTTCATGAAAAAATTGATGTTGTGCGTGATGTCGCATTTCGTCACGCCGCGTCCCCAGCGCGAGATCACCAGCATGAACGTGTCGCGGCAACTGTGCATCCAGCGCTTGTCGAGCGCGTAACGCACCTGGTTGCTCTCCGCCGCACACGCGCCGCCGATCGTGTCGTGCCGGCCGCAGGTGTCCGCGACAATGGTGGCGAGGAGATTGCCTTCGCTCGAAATCAGTTTCGTTCCAGTCGTCAGATAAATGCCGCCCTGCTCGCGGATGGTGTCCTGCGCCGAATAGCGGTCGCTCATGTCGTGCGCGTTGTAAAACAGCGTGTCCACGGCCTGATTGCCGTCCAGGTCAACGATGCGAAAGGTCTGGCCGCGTTTGATTTCGTGCATCCAGCCGTCGCCGGCTGGCAGCGTGAAATCGTAAACGGCCCTCGCCGGATCAAGTCGGCTCTCGGTCAAAATAAATGTGCTCATGTTCAGGCTCCCAGAAAAAGTCGTTCGGTTAATATGAAGCTGCGCTGGTTTTCGCCCCGTAAATTGCGGCAGAAATCGTCCGGCCCCGGCGGCGGCGTTTTCAGCACGGTCAGCTTGACCGGCTTCGGCGCGTATTTTGGATTTGGGTCAAGCGGATGCTGGCAGGTGTTCAACACCACCAGCACGTTCATTTCCGCGCGCAAGTCAGCGTGAGCGCCGGCTTTTGAATTTCCTGGATGAAATTTCATCACGCCTTCCGCGTCCACGTCGAGGCGGCTGAAAAAATTCACGTTCGCCACCAGGTCGCGTTTGCCGAGACCATGCTTGCCGAGTTCGATGAGAAAATTGTCATGCGCATTGCGATACCAGTCGTTGCGCTTTTCCTGATACGTCGCCACGCCATATTTGCTTTTGACCTGCGCCGCGTTGCCATGACCGCCGAGCGGATCGTGCCAGCCCGCCGTGTCAGCGGTGATTGAAAGCAGCGCGTGGCCCATGTCGCTCATCAGGACATGGCCGCGTGTGAGTTTGGCGGTGTATTGCGCCTTGAGCGTGTCCGGCAGATTAAGCCGGTCGAGCGGCTGATCGGCGTTGTAGGCCATGATGCCGGCATTCGCGCCGCCTTCCAGGTCGGTCAGCCGCAACGTCGTGTGCCGCTGCAGCCGCCACGACCAAAGCCCGCCGCCCGGCAGCGTTTCCTCAAACAGAATGGTTTCGTTGTTCATGATAAAATTTATTTGGCGGGAGATTGACGGAAAGCCAGCCAGCCGCCGAATTCCGTGATGTCGCGCGCACCTTCCAGCCCGATGGGTTCGCAGAGAAAACCTTTCACACTGGTGCCGTCTTCCAGTTCCAACGCGCCAATGCCGAGCGGTGGTGGAATTTCGGCGACGAACGAACCGAAGGCCGCCTCGTTCAGCGCCCAGACTTCGATCTCGATGCCGTGCGGCAATTTTTCCGCGACGCGCCGCAGGCCCGGCTTGGGCGGCTGCGTGTTGGCAAGCGCGTAAAGCCGGTAATGCGGTGAGGTTTTTGTTTGCCGGACAAACCGCGCGCGGCGCGACGTGAGTTGATGATTGAGCGGCTGTCCGCGCAAGTGCGCGCCGACAACCGCGAGCAGGACGCCTTCGCTCTTTTCCTTTGGCAGCGGCTGTCCGGAAATTTTCCCCGGAGTAACGCCAATGTTTCCGCCCAGCGTAAAATGATAACGCCCGCCCAACGACAGCAACGCATCGTCTGAAAACGCCGGCGCGATGAGCGTGACGCCGAACGGCAGGCCGTTCGACGCCCGAAACCCGGCGGGCAACGCCACCGCCGCCAGGTCGAGCAGGTTCATAAAATTTGTGTAATGCCCCAGATTGCTGTTCAAACGGACCGGATCGGCCAGCACCTCTTCGATGCGATACGTCGTGCCGGTCGTTGGCAGCAGCAGCAAATCCAGTTTCTTCCAAATCTCGCGCGTGGTTTGCAACAGGGCTTGCAGCCGATACTGCGCGTCGAACGCAGCCACCGCGTCATGCTTCGCCGCGCCGCCGATGATCCCGCGCACGACGGGATGAATGCTGTCGCCGTGCTGGTCGAAAAATTCACCCAAAGCCCAGCGGCGTTCTGCCACCCACGGCCCGGCGTAAAGCAGCGCCGCCGCCTGTGCGAACGGCGTGTAGTCAAACTCCGCCGGTTCGCCGCCGCAACCGCGCAATCGCGCGATGGCCTGTTCGTAAAGCGCCGCCGCTTCAGTGTCGCCAAAAAATTCCCGTTGCGCGGGCGCCAGAATGCCAAAGTGGAATTTCTCTGAAAAAGTGACGCCGCCCTTTGGCCGTGAACGCGAATAAGGATCGGCGGAATCAAACCCTGCCGCCACGTCGAGCACGGCCTGCGCGTCGTGACAACTGCCGGCAAAAATCGAAACGCAATCCAGCGAGCGGCAGGCGGGAAAGACGCCGCGATTGCTCAACAGTCCGCGCGTCGGTTTGTGGCCGACGATGTTGTTGAACGCCGCCGGAACGCGCCCCGATCCCGCCGTGTCCGTGCCGAGCGAAAATGTCACCATGCCCGCAGCCACTGCGACCGCCGAGCCGGAACTGGAGCCGCCGGAAATGTAGCGCTTGTCAAAAACCGATTCGCAAACGCCATATGGCGAACGCACGCCGACGAGTCCGGTGGCGAATTGATCGAGATTGGTTTTGCCGACGGGCAGCGCGCCGGCGGCGATGAGACGTTTGACAACGGTGGCCGATTCCGGCGGCAGGAAGGAAAAATCAGGACAGCCGGCCGTTGTCGGAGTTTCCGCCAGATCAATATTGTCCTTGATGGCAAACGGCACGCCGTAAAGCGGCAATTGCTCCGTGGGGGCTGGCGGCAATGCGCGCGCCATTTCGAGCAGACGTTCGCGGCCCGTTTTTGCGATCCAAACATTTGGATGCCTGGCGTTGTCGGCCCGGCGCAAGACTTCCTCGATGACCTGCTCCGGCGTCAGCGTGCCATCAGCGTAGGCGCGGCGCAGCGCGGTTAAATCAAAATGGATTGCCTCGCTCATACATTCTCCTTTTCGATGACCGCCAGCGGCTGGCCGGCGTTGACCAGTTTGCCCGGCACGGCGGCCATTTTTGTGATGACGCCGGCAAACGGCGCTTCGACGCCGACCTCCATTTTCATGGCCTCGACGACCACGACTTTCTGGCCGGCAGTCACGCGGTCGCCTTCCTTCGCCAGCACAATCCAGACGTTGCCGGTGATGGGCGAGGCGATGAGCTGTCCGTTCGGCGGCACAGAGATTTCATCAGCCACGGCTTCGACTTCCGGTTCGGTCTCCACCGCACCGGAGCCGTCAATCGCCCAACGCTCGCGCTCTTCGGCAAACGCTTTTTGTTGCTGGTTGCGGAAGGTTGTGATGCTCGCCTCGTTATCCTGCAAAAATTTCCGGTATTTCGGAAAACTGAAAATATCTTCCTGGATGTCGAGCTTCACCTGTCCGTGCAGGAACGACTGGCGGAAATCGAGGAGTTCCTTGGCCGACACCGGATAGAAACGGATCTGGTCGAAGAAGCGAAGCAGCCAAGGTTTGCCCGGCTCAAATTCGCGCGAGCTGCGATATGTGTTCCAGACCTGCGCGGTGCGGCCAAACAGTTGATAGCCGCCCGGTCCTTCCATTCCATAGATGCACATGTAAACGCCGCCGATGCCGACGACGTTTTCAACGGTGAACGTGCGCGCGGGATTATATTTCGTAGTCACGAAACGATGGCGCGGATCAACGGGCACCGCGCACGGCGCGCCGAGGTAAACGTCGCCGAGGCCGAGCACGAGATAGTTGGCGGCAAAAACGGTCTCATGCACCTGATCAACACTGTCGAGGCCGTTCATGCGGCGGATGAATTCAATGTTGCTCGGCAGCCACGGCGCCTTGGCGCGGACGGACTGCTGATATTTTTCAATCGTGAGCCGGATGCCAGCGTCATCGTAAGACAGCGGCATCCGCAAAATGCGCGTCGGCACTTCGAGCGAATCAACCGAGGGCAATTCATTCTCTGCCTGCACGAGAATGCCGAGCAGCTTTTCCAGCGAAATGACGCGGCTGTCGAAATTGATCTGCAACGAACGCACGCCGGGCGATAGCTCGATGACGCCTTCCACCGGATGCGTCGCAAACCATTCCATGAGCAGGTGCGCGCGAAAGCGCAGCTCGAAATCGAGCGCGAGCGGCCCGTATTCGATCAGCAGAAATTTATCGCCCGCCTGCCGGTAAACAACGCCGGGATTCGTGGCCGACGCCGGGATGCTGTGGAGGATTGCCAGTTCACTCGGCGCGGATTGTTTCGTGACGAGGTTCGGCGCGGACGAAAACGATTTTCCCTCCAGCTTGCGGATCGCCTCATCCTGGCTGCGTTCGGTGGCGAGCGCCTCGGCTAATTTCATCCGCACGAAACGGATCGTGTCGCCGGGCCGGAGCTGGCCGACCTTCCAGAATTCCGCCTTGGCGATGGTCGCCGGGCAGACGAAGCCGCCGAGGCTGGGGCCGTCTTTTGAGAGAATGATCGGCATGTCACCCGTGAAACAAATCGTGCCGATGGCGTATTCCGTGTCGTGGATGTTGGAGGGATGCAGGCCCGCGTCGCCGCCGTCCGTGCGGGCGAAGCCGGGCTTCGGGCCTATCAAACGGATGCCGGAGCGGTTGGAATTGTAATGCACCTTCCAGTCCGTAGTGAAAAATGTGCCGATGAATTCTTCCGTGAAAAAATCCGGCGCGGCGTGCGGGCCGTAAAGCACGCCGATCTCCCAATGCGAATTGTATTTCGGCACCAGCGCCGCCGGTGTGGTGCGCATGGTCGTGAATGGTTCGGCCACGCGATGCACATGCAGCACGTCGCCGTGGCGCAGCGTGCGACCGGCGTGACCGCCGAATTTTCCGAGGCTGAAGGTGGATTTGCTGCCGAGATAATCCGGCACGTCAAAGCCGCCCTGGACCGCGAGATAAGCGCGACAACCGGCCGCCTTGATTTTCTGCAGGCGCAAGACGCTGCCGGCGCGGACGTGGATGCTTTGCCAGAAGTTCACCGGATTGCCGTCGAGGTCGGCTTCCATGACCGCGCCGGTGAGCGCGATGGTCGCATCCAGATTGAATTTCAACACCGGCCCGCTCAACGTGATTTCCAAGCCGGCCGCGTCAGTGGGATTTCCGGCCAGTTCGTTGGCCACGCGAAACGCGTAATCATCCATCGGTCCCGACGGTGGCACGCCTACGGCCCAATAGCCGGTGCGTCCGGGATAATCCTGCACGCTGCTTTGCGTGCCCGGCTCGATGACATCAATCGTCGCAGGCCGATACGGAAACGTCGCAAGCCATTTGGTGTGAATGTCGCCAGCGGCGAATTCCTCGCTGCTGATCACCTGCCGGAGATATTCGAGATTGCATTCGATGCCGGCGACCTTCGTCCCGGCCAGCACCTCTTGCAACGCGGCCACGGCTTCTTTCCGCGTCGCCGCCTTCACGATGATCTTGGCGATCATCGGATCGTAGAACGGCGGGATTTCCGAACCACGCTCAACCCAAGTTTCGATGCGCGCCTTCGCCGGAAAAACAGCTTCCGTCAGCACGCCGGAGCTGGGCTGGAAATTCTTGTTCGGATCTTCCGCGTAAAGCCGGACTTGAATGGACGCGCCGCGCGGCGCGGCTTTGAAGCCGGACAAATCCAGTTCGCCCGCCGCCTGCTTGATCATCCATTCCACGAGGTCAACGCCGGTGACTTCCTCGGTCACTCCGTGCTCGACCTGCAGCCGCGTGTTCACTTCAAGGAAGTAAAATTTGAGTTCCTTCACATCGAAAACGAACTCGACCGTTCCCGCAGATTGATAACCCGCCTCGCGCGTCAGCCGCACGGCGGAATCCAGCAGCGACCGGCGCAATTCCTCCGACAAGCCGGGCGCGGGCGTCTCCTCGACGACCTTTTGATTGCGTCGCTGAGCCGAGCAATCGCGTTCGCCCAGCGCAACGACGTTGCCTTTTCCATCGCCGAAGATCTGCACCTCAATGTGCCGCGCGACGCCGACAAATTTTTCGAGATAAACGCCGCTCTGCTTGAAGGCGCTCGCGGCCATGCGTTTCACGGATTCAAATGCCTCGGCCAGCGCGGCTTCATCGCCGCACATCCTCATGCCGATGCCGCCGCCGCCGGCGGTGCTTTTGAGCATGACCGGATAGCCGATCCGCGCCGCTTCCGCTTGCGCGTGCGCCAGACTGTCGAGCAATTCGCTGCCCGGCAGCATCGGCACGCCGTTTTGCTGCGCCAGCGCCCGCGCGGTGTGCTTGAGCCCGAAGTCACGCATGTGCTGCGGCGTCGGTCCGACGAAGACAAAACCTTCCCGCGCACAAGCCTCGGCAAAGTCGGCGTTCTCGCTCAAGAAACCGTAGCCGGGATGAATCGCTTCCGCGCCGGTTTTGCGCGCCGCAGCGAAAACTTTTTCAAAATCAAGGTAGCTTTCCGCCGCCGTCAAGCCGCCGATGCCCACCGCCTCGTCCGCCTGCGAGACGTGAAGCGAATTCGCGTCCGCATCGGAAAAAATGGCGACCGAACCCACGCCCATTTTTTTGAGCGAGCGGATGATCCGGCAGGCAATCGCGCCACGATTGGCGATGAGAACTTTTTTAAACATAAATTTTCAACAGGCTTTCAGCGGTTCGTTCGAGCGTAATGATTTTTTCCCTCCAGCGCGAGAGGGTTTGAAACCCGGTCCACAAATGTCCTGGCAGCCCCGGCCATGAATGTTTCGTCGAACTTCCGTTTTTGACGTTGCGCCATCCAGGCGTTGATCTCGGCCAGATCCGCAACCGGCTCGCCGGTGAACGGCGCGCAATGCAAATAGCCATCCGGCCCGAACTCCGGCGTCATCGTGCTGACGGCCATGTTGCGCGCCAACTGGCTTTGCCAGATTTGCGTCCACCAGCGTTCGTGCGCCTCCAGTGCGGCGCGAAATTCCGGCGCGGCGGGATGCGGCACTTGCGGGCCTTGATCGTAGCCGACGCGTGCGTGGATGTGATGCGCGCGTTCGGCACAGAGCGCGATCACATCCGGCTCCGTGTCAATGAGCCGTTCGCACACGACACACCAATGGGAAAAATCGCAGGTGAGCTTGAGCGCGGGCAACTGCCGCAAAATGTCGCGGGTTGTCCAGGGATTGAAAAACGAGCGGCTGCGATGCGTCTCGAAACTGGCGTTGATCCCAAATCCATCTGCAATCCGAATCGCCGCGCCAAAAAAATCTACGCTCTCCCCGACGCTCCAAGCGTCGCAGCCGGCGATAACGGTGAGGAAATGCGGCCGGCAATCCAATGCGGTTTCGGCGCAGGCTTGCAGCGATTCAAGGTGTTTGAAGGGCGAGAGGTTTCGGTGCGGAACGTAGCTGCCCGCCGTGCAGATTTCCGCGATGTAATCGAGTCCGGCAGCGTCCAATTTCGCACGAAATTCCCGGCGCTCCGCCAGGCTCGGCGGTGGTTGGCCTTCAATACCGTCAAAACCGTGCTGATGACACGCAGCGATGGCCTCGTCCAGGCTGCCGGTGTGGCCCCAAAGCGTCTTAAAGACTTTCAGTTTCATCGCGCCGCCTCCGGAATTTTTTTCAAATCACTGGTCGCCACGCGGAAACCGATGTTGTCCGCGCAAAAATCAATTGGCCGCCAGTCGCGCCACGCGCTGCGTAACAGTCGCGGCAGATAATCCCACGCGCCGCCGCGGATCACGCGCCGCGAATCGTTTCGGTCAATCCACGCGCTGCCGTTCACCGGTGCGCCGTGATAATCCGGATGCCACGAATCGGCGACCCATTCGCAGACGTTGCCGTGAAGGTCGAAAAGACCAAATGCGTTCGGCGCGTATTTTCCAACCGGCGTGCGCCGGCCAGTTCCGATGCGAAGGCCATTTTCGTCGTAAAAGAAATTCGCCTGCGACGGTGAAATTTCATCGCCACACGCAAACGGCGAGCGCGAACCGGCGCGGCAGGCAAATTCCCATTCCGCTTCGCTGGCAAGCCGGCAGGCTCGGCCAGTTCGCCCGGAAAGCCAGTCGCAGTAGGCGAGCGCTTCGCGCCAGTTCACGCGAACCACAGGCAGTTCATCCGCATCATCAGGCGCGTGGCCGGGACTAAAATGCCGGAACTCGCCGACCGTGACCGGAAAACATCCGAGCGCAAACGGCTCCGAAATACGGACGCGGTGAGCGGGACGCTCCGTGTCGGTCGCGAATTTATCGCCGACATTTTCGCCCATCACGAATTCACCCGCCGGCAGCCCGGCCATGAGCGGCGTCGCCTCGTCGTCACGCCAGGATTGAGCGCGCGACTGGCACGATGAAACTGGAATTTCACAAATCATGAATCTCCATTTCGTCGTTGTCCGGGCGCGGCCGGCCGGTCATCCGTCGGCCAGACACCCCGGATGCGCGCGGCCAGGTAGCGGTGAAACAGCCAGATGGTCATTTCCAGATGGCTCAAGCGTCCGGGCTGCCAGCCGCTCGCATAAAAGCCGCGTTGCACGGCGGTGCAAACTTCCATGTCTTCAAGATGGAATTCCGTCAGCAGTTTCAGGGCTTGCTCGCGCAGGCGCGGAAAATTTTCTCGCGCGGCGGTTTCCGGGAACACGAGTGTCGTCGTGATCAGCTTCAGCCGGTCTGGACCGAGCGGCTGGAGGCGATACCAGATGACGCGGTCGGGCGCGGTCGCCAGCAAAAATGTCGGGTGGATGAGAAACAACCCCCATTCGGACTTTTGCGCGCCGGTCAAGCCGGCGAGCGGCGGCAGATCATCGGAAAAATCGCCGCGCCGTTCAAATTCCAGATACGCGTCGCGCACGGATTCCTTGTAGGGCAGGTGCGCGCGGACATAACAACGTCGTTCGCGTTCCGTCCAGGTATCGCGCGCGGGCATCATCGGCTGGAGCGTCTTGTGATGGATGCCGAGATGATGGTAGCTCTCCATGAAATTTTCCACGAGCACCTTCCAGTTGAACGGACAATCCCATTCGCGCGCGATGACGAGCTTCATTTTGTCCAGTTGGAAGGCGGCAAGGTCATCGGCCATTTCGCCCAGATCTTCTGCCAGTGGCGGCGCATTTCCATCCAGGTTCACGAAAATAAAACCCTGCCAGGTTTCGCTTCGAAATGGTTTGAGGGTGAATTCGTCCCGGCAAAAGTTTTCTGCCTGGTGCATTTCCGGGCAGGCTTTCAGTTTGCCGTCCAGTTCAAACGTCCAGGCGTGATACGGGCAGAGAAACAGCCGCGTGTGGCCGCAGCCGGGTTTGCCGTCGCGCGACTGCGCCGCTGAATGTCCGTCATAGCCGAAACCTTCCGGCATGATGTCCATCGCACGATGCGGGCAGACGCGCGACAGCACGCGGACGGATTCGTCCTTGCCACGCACGACGATGAGCGGCTCGCCGAGCAGGTCAAGGTTCAAAAAATCGCCGGGTGCCGGGATTTGCGAAACATGCCCGACGCATTGCCAGCCGGCACGCAGGACGTGCTCCAGTTCCCACGCGAAAAATTCTTCGCTGGTGTAAGCCTGCGCGGGCAACGTGGTCGCCTGGTTCAATGGGCGGCCCGCCGCCTCGCAAATCCCGCGCTGGATTTCCGCGAGCGACAGCGGTTTCTGCGCCGTGCGCGTGCTGGACTGGCGCGCGAACGCCAGCGGCTCGAACGCGGGTTTCCATTCAAAGGCGGTGGAACTCATGATTTGGCCGGTTCAGGTTTTGGCGCGGCATCAAAGTCCAGTTCGCGCCGCGCTGCGGGGTGATTTTGAAAATAGTCCGCGATCTCGCGACCACGCGCGAGCCAGACACCGGGTTTTTCGCGCATCGCGGTGACGAGGCTTTCCAGCAGCCGCACGCGCGAGGGACGGCCGCTCAACCACGGATGCAGCGTAAGCACGAAGCAGCAGCCGAAGTCGTGCATCGCCTCGAACTCACGCCACCAGAGGTCAAAAACTTTTTCACAGTTCTCGGGGACGAAGCCCCACGCGGGATCGGCGTTGAAGGCGAATTGTTCCCAGTCCTCAAGCATCCACTGGCCGGGAATTTCGACGAGACCGTTCTCGTGGAAATACGGCACGTCATCGCCCATTTCACTGGCGCAATAGGCAAGGTTGTGTTTGACGAGCAGAGAAGGCGTCCACGGATTGATTTCAAACCACGGCGCGCGAAAACCGGCGGGGCGCGAACCGGTGAGCCGGGTCAAAATTTCGAGGCTGCGCAGCAGAATGGCTTCTTCTTCAGCCTCGGTCAGATACGCGAGCTTTTCGTGGAGATAACCATGAAGTCCAATTTCGTGACCCCCCGCAATAATCGCCTCGACCATGCGCGGATGTTTTTCCGCCATGTAGCCGGGAACGAAAAACGTCGCGGGCACTTCGAGGTGCTTGAGCAAACCGAGCAAACGCGGCACGCCGATGCGCGGGCCATATTCGCATTGCGACATCAAAGTGCGGCGGCTGGCGAGCGCGGCATTCTCGGACAGCGCGGTGGTCTCGCCGTCCACATCGAAGCACAGCATGGCGGCGCAACGATTGCCGTGTGGCCAGAGAAAGCGGGGCGGCGGCAAAAATCGGCCGGCGGATTGTGCCTGCTCATTCAACCTCATCGCCAGCCTCCGTGAGTTTGATCATGGGCAGTTTTTCCGCCGCTTCCATTTCCATGGGCGGATGGATGTGCTCTTCCAGCCGCTTTTTGAGCGCAAGAAATTCCGGCGAGATGAACTGATCCGGACTACGCGGTCGCGGCACGGGATTTTCGATGAACTCCACGACGCGTCCGGGATTCGTGCCCATGACCAGAATCCGGTCGGCGAGCAGCGCCGCCTCGTCCAGATCGTGCGTGATGAACAAAATCGTGACGTCCACTTTTTTCCAGATTTGCATCAAGTAACCCTGCATCTGGCAGCGCGTCTGGGCATCCAGCGCGGCAAAGGGTTCGTCCATGATCAAGATGCGCGGGTTGTTCGCAAGCGCACGGGCGATGGCGACCCGCTGTTTCATGCCGCCGGAAAGCTCGTGCGGGTAGGAATTTTCAAACTTCGCCAGGCCGACCATGTCGAGCCATTCGCGCGCCTCGGCCTCGGCGGTGTTGACATCCTTGCCATGCATCTGGAGGCCGAACATCACGTTGCGCCGCACGGTGAGCCACGGGAAAAGCGTGTAGCCCTGGAATACCATGCCGCGATCGGATCCCGGCCCGGCTACCGCCTGCCCATCGAGCAAAATCTCGCCGCCGGACGCTTCATCCAGGCCGGCAACGATCCGGGCCAGCGTGGATTTCCCGCAGCCCGACGGCCCCACCACACAAACGAATTCGCGGCGGTGAATATTGAGCGAAACGTTGTCAAACACAATGTGCGTGGCACCGTTCACGCCGAAAGATTTCTTCAAATCGCGCACGCTCAAAATCACCGGACGCTCGCGGATGCGCTGGAAGCGCGCAGCCACGGCGGGCGCCTGTTCGCGGTAATCGGGAAGTTTTAATTCACTGGACGACATGAGGCATGGCTCCTGTTTTTGGCGGCGCTGTGGGGTTCAAAATTTTAAGTTTTATCAGCGGGAACAAAGGCTGGCTTCCCGCCGTGCGCCGCGACTTGCGTTTCCACGGGAATAGAATGCCGCCGACCCAGGCGAGAAACATGTCCGTGAAAAAACCGATGATGCCGATCATCGCGATTGCGGCATAAACATTGTCAAAGTTCCGGTAGCGCGCCTGCTGGTTGATGAAAAAGGTGATGCCGGACATGGTGCCGACGACTTCCGCGACGATCAAATAAGTCCACGCCCAGCCGAGCAGGATGCGCATGTCGGTGTAGATGTCCGTGATGGAGGCGGGAATGACCACGCGGCTGACGAGCCGCCAGCCTTTCGCGCCAAGAGTCTGGGCGGCTTCGAGCAATGCGGGATCCACCTTGCGCACGCTGTTCCCGATGATCAGCACCTGCTGGAAAAATGTGCCGATGAAAATGATGGCGATTTTCGGCGCGTCATCAATGCCGAGAATCGCAACGCACAACGCGCCGAACGCAGGCGCGGGCAGATAACGGAAAAATTCGATGAACGGCTCCTGCAGTTTTGCGAAGAAGCGATAGGCGCCGCAGAGAATTCCGATGGGCACGCCCAGCAGCGATGAAAAAAGAAAGCCCAGAAAAATCGTGCGGATGCTGTGCCCCAGGCTTTCGTGCAGCCACGGTTCGTTGGGCAATCGTGGCGGCGTTTTGAAAGCGGTGTAAAAGGCTGCCGCCACTTTGTGCGGCGGCGGCAGATAGAGGGGATTGGCCGGATACCCCACGGGCAGGGCCGTTCCCGCCGCGAGCGCCTTCGCCAGTTCCCTGTCAAAATCCGCGCACGGCACATCCATGTTATCGGTGAAGTAGTCCACGCTGCCCGGATCAGTCACATGGACGAGCGGATGCCACAGCCACGGGACATAGCTCACCGCGCTCCAGACCAGGAGCGGAATGAGGAACGACAGCCCGACCAGGAGGAGCCGCCGCTTGCGCGGCAGCTCCTGTTTCAAACCCAGCCAGTCGTGGCTTGCCATGGTGCGGAATGTTGCGGCGGGCGCGTTATTTCAATCCCTTGACAACTCCGGGAACCAGATAGCTCTCCGGTTTCTGCGACTCCTTGTAAACGGCGTTGTCGAGGTTGAACTTGTTGCCGATGGCCATTGAACCGTAGATCGAGTCAAGCCCCGGCCCTTTTTTGAAGGCCGCTTTCGCCTCCGCGAGCGTCAGGAAATGCGTGCCGGGAATGTTCTTGGCGTATTCCGCCGCGTCCGCGCCGGCTTTCGCCGCCATGATTTTCACCGCGTCGTCCGCCGTCTTCGGGTCTTTCAAGTAGTCAACGCACTTGTAATAAACGGCCGCGATTTTCGCCCATTCCTCCTTGTGCGCCGCGTAGCTCGTCGGGCTGACTGCCAGCACGTCGTAGATCAGCCCCTTGGCCTCGGCGCTGGTGAACAATTTTTTGGAACCGGGAACCTGTTTGAGCGCCTGGCCGGAGATCGGATACCACGCGCCGATGGCGGCAACCTTGCCGGAAGCCAGCGTCTCCGGGGTCTTGTCCGTCGCGGTGTTCACCAGTTCCACGTCGGACTGGCTCATGCCGTTGTCCTTGAGCGCCTGCAACAGAAGCATGTGTTCCACCAGCGTGACCTCAATGCCAATTTTTTTGCCTTTCAAGTCTTTGATGGAATTGATTCCCGGCACACCGACAATCATGTCGCTGCCTTCGCTGTAATCCAGCAAGGCGATGATCTTGCTTTTGCCGCCGCTCGCGCCAGTGACAAGCGCGTCGCTGGCCACGATGGTCACAGCGTCCACCTTGCCGGCGGAAAAAGCGTCAATCGAAGGCAGGTAATCGAACCAGACGAGATCCACGTCTAGGCCGGCGTCCTTGAACCAGCCTTTTTGCTTGGCGACTTCGAGGACCGTGTAACCGGGCCAGTCGCTGTAAGCGATTTTGATGGGTGCCGCGCTCACGCCAGCCAGTCCGGCCAGCCCGATGAGCGCGATTGTGAGCAATGTTTTCAGTTTCATGTTTTTCCTTTTTTTGTTGGTTGGTTTGATTTTGTGTCCGCAAATTTTTCAGAACAGCCGCGCGTAGCGGTCAATCTCCCACTGGCTCACGCTCTGGTGATATTCCTCCCATTCGGCGCGTTTGTATTTGATGAATTCATTCCGCAATTCCGCGCCGAGGACTTTTTCCACGAACGGATCCGCCGCGAACGCGTCCACCGCCTCGCCCAAGGTGCGCGGCAGTTCCTGCACGCCGATCTTCGCCAGTTCGGCGGGCGAAAGCTCGTAAAGGTTCTCGTGATGTGGCTCGCCCGGATCGAGCTTCTCGCGCACGCCTTCAAGGCCGGCGGCCAGCACGAGCGCGGCGGCGAGATAGGGATTGCACGAGGAATCGGCATTGCGGCTTTCGCAACGCCCGCCGCCCATCGGCACGCGGATGGAGTTGGTGCGATTATTGGTGCCGAAGGAATTGAACACCGGCGCCCATGAATAATAACTCATCGCGCCACGGCGGATGAGCCGTTTGTAACTGTTCACGGTCGGCGCGAGCACCGCGCACAACGCGCGGCCATGCCGGAGGATGCCCGCGATGAACGAATAACCGAGCGGCGAAATCCCCAGCCCGCGCGGATCTTTTTTCGACTCGAAAAGGTTTTTACCCGAACGCCGGTCGGCCAGCGACATGTTGAAGTGCGCGCCGTTGCCGGTCTTGTCCGCAAACGGCTTGGGCATGAAGGTCGCCAGCAGGCCGTGTTTGGCGGCGATGGTCTTGGCCATGTAGCGGAAAAAGATGTAGCGGTCCGCCATCGTCAGCGCGTCGGAGTATTTGAAATCAAATTCAAACTGCGAATTGCCGTCCTCGTGGTCGAGTGAATAAACATCCCAGCCGAGTCCGTTTATCGTTGTGACCATTTCGTCAAGCCACGGAAAGACATCCATGAACCGTTTTACGTCGTAACAGCTTTTGTCGAGATTGTCGTCGGGATTCGGCACCGCGAGCCGTCCGCGCTCATCCTGCTTCAGGACGTAAATTTCGCACTCGATGCCGAGGTTAAAGCTGAAGCCCATTTTGGACGCTTCGCCGAGAATGTTTTTCAACAGCACGCGCGAGTTGAGCGGATAGGGTTTGCCGTGAAAATGATTATCGGCGGGCATCCACGCCACTTCCTTCTGCCACGGAAGCTGGATGATGTGGTTCATGTCCGGCACGGAGGAGATTTCGTCGTCGTTCGGCGCCTGGCCGAGGCCGTCCAGCGCGTAGCCGGTGTAAAGCTCCGAGCCGTGCGCAAAATGCTCAAAGTGCCCGATCGGCACGAACTTGCCCTTGGGCACGCCGTGGATGTCCACATACGCGCCGATGCAGTATTTGACTCCCTGTTTGACGAGCTTTTGACGGAGACGTTTGAGTTCGGCGGACGATTTCATGCAAGCGTTGTGAAATAACTTTGGGCCAGCGGCGGTTGTTCCTTCAATGCGCGCCGGACCAGCGCGGTGAGGTCTTCCACCATGAAGCTGAATAATTTTTCCCCTTGCTCGCGGCTCGCGCGGCTCGGAAAACCGGTGACGCCGTTCAAGCTCGTGCGGTTGACGGGATGCGTGAACACCAGTCCGGCGGTCCGGTCTTCGTCATCGCTGGCGGCGATTTTATCGGCGCGCACCTGTTCCGTCGCCACGGCGAGCATGAGCGAAGTCTCGGCGGCGTTGGCGTGCCAGTCCTCCGCGTCGGCAAAAAATTCAGCACGGATGCGCGGGCTGATTTCAGGGATGTTGCAGGCACGGATGAACGCATCGTCAAACCGGCTGCGGATCAGATCCACCGCACAGCGCAACGGCGCGGCGTTGCCGACGTGTCCGTTCACGATGATGAGCCGCTTGAAACCTGCGCCATAAAGCCAGTCGTAAATTTCGACCACGGTGTTCATGATCGTTTGTGGTTGCAGCGCAATCGTGCCCGGCCAGCGCCGCGAATGCCCCAGCGAACAGCCGTAGCTTAGCGCGGGCAGCACTGGCACGCCGGTTTCACGCGAGACGGCTTCGCATAATTTCACGGCGGTGCAGGTGTCCATTCCCGTGCCGAGTTGCGGTCCGTGCTGTTCCGTGGCTCCGGCGGGCAGCAGGCATAAATCAACCCCTGACCGGCGCAGGCAGGCGATTTCCTCCCACGTCAGGTTCTGCCAGAGCAGTGGTCTTTGTTCAAGCGCACGCATTTTTAGCCTTATCAAACAGATGGACGACGTAAACATGGGTTGTGCTAAAAAAGCAGTTATAAAACTGCCCTCCCCCCAGTTAAGTTAAAACGAAATGAAATAAATCAGAAAACCGGACGATGGCTTCATGCCCGTCCGGACAAAATGAAATCAAGAGGCAGCAGGCGGCCCGCAGCAGATGTCAATGAGGGTCAGGCGTTGGAAAAAATGACTGTCATCGAACCGCTGCGAATAGAAGTATGTAAGAACAATGGTCACTCTTCACCATGCCAAGCACCAGATATGCCATCCTTGCAAGCACGGGCATTCTTCTCGCGAAACCAAGCAAATCTATTTTCCATGCATGAACCCTGCCTGCATCCGCTGGCCTGATTTGAACAACTTGAAAATAAAAACGCACACGGCCCGTTTTGACCGGCCTCGCTTCAAGGCCCCTAAATTGACGGTCACTTTTTGGTCGAACCAAGATGCCCGCAAGAAACTGCATTGCGCAACCGGCGCGTTTTTGTTTTGCTTGCGATGAGTTGGAAGGAAAACTGCCAGCCGCCGGTCATTGATATGGCGATCAACAACCCCTTTCAATAACAAAGCCGATGTTTCTAAACGTCATCCAATTGGCCGAATCCCTCGGCGTGGAAGAGAACGTCGTGGAAGGCTGGATTCGCAACGAGGGGCTGCCGCATGTGACCGACCGGGGACGGCTGCTCTTCGACCGCACGCAAGTGGTGAACTGGGCCGAATCGCACGGGCTGGCCGCCAAGGTCGGATTCCTCGCGCCGGAACGCTCCAAAATTCAAGGCGGAAAAAAACTCGAAACCATGCTGCGCACCGGCGGCATCTGGCGCGACGTTCCCGCCGCCAATGTCCTTAATCTGTTCGCGGACATCGTCGCCAAACTTCCCGGTGCGACACCGTCCGTCCACCAGATGCTCCAGCAACGGCTTCGCGCGCCGAACGGCATTTCCTGGGCGCTGGTCGGCGGCGGCCTCGCATTGCCGCATTTGCGCACGCCAATCGCGCTCGGGCGCGACGCGGGCATTTTCGCCATCGTGCTGCTCCGCGATGCGCTCGCCGTCAAGGAACCCGCGCCGGACGAACAGGCCATCACGCGGCTGCTGTTCTTCGTCGCCCCGTCGCCGCGCGCACACCTCGAACTGCTTGCCCAGTTGAGCACGGCCCTGTCGCGCGGCAACCTGCGAAAGCTGATCAACGAAAGCGTGTCCGACGACGAGATTTTCGCCGCCGTCGCCGCCACTGAAACGGGCGGCAAAAAGGAAGGTGACGCATGACACCGGGCTGGCTGCTGTTGATCGCCGGCGTCGGACTCGTCACCGGGATTTTCAGCGCCTTCAAATCGCCGCGCGCCTGGCTCGCAGTCACGCTCGTTGGCGCAGTCGCGGCGTTTGCGGCAGCCGTGTGGATGCTCGCCAGCGGTGCGGTTTGGGACTGGCAGCCAGACTTCGTCATCGGCGGTGAAATGCTGCACCTCCAACTCGACGGCATCAGCGCCTTTTTTTTGGTTTTGCTTTCGGTGCTCGGCGGCGCAGGAACTTTGTATTCGAGCGAATACTGGAACGACAAAAATCATCCGGCTTCCGCGCCACCGGGCCGCGCGTGGTGGAACGGCCTGCTGCTCAACATGGGCTTTGTGCTGCTGTGCGCGAACGGCCTGCACTTCCTCATCGTCTGGGAAATCTTCACCGTTTGCGCGTATTTCCTGGTTTCGCTCGAACGCCAGCGTCGCGAAGCGCGCGCGGCCGGCTGGCTTTACCTCGCCGCGTCGCATGTGGCGATGATCTGCCTGTTCGCTTTCTTCGCGCTGCTCGCGGCGCGCACGGGAAGCTGGGAACTCGGTCCGATGCGCGAACATTCCGGACTCGCGTCGTTGTTCTGGCTCGCGCTTGTCGGCTTCGGCATCAAGGCGGGAATTTTTCCGCTGCACATCTGGCTGCCGTCCGCGCACGCCAACGCGCCGAGCCACGTTTCCGCCATCATGTCCGGCATGGCCATCAAGATGGGCATTTACGGACTCGTGCGGTTCACCGGCTGGCTGCCGGCGCCGGATTCGGCGGGCTGGGTCGTGGCTACGCTCGGTGTCATCAGCGCGGTGCTGGGTGTCGCATTCGCGCTTGGCCAGCACGATCTCAAACGCCTGCTCGCCTATCACAGCGTCGAAAACATCGGCATCATCCTCATCGGCCTCGGCTTCGCGATGATCGCCGCGTCACACGGAAATCCTGTGTGGGGACAACTTGCGCTTGCCGGCGCGCTGCTGCACGTCTGGAATCACGGCCTGTTCAAAGCGCTGCTGTTTCTCGGTGCGGGTTCAGTTTTGCACGCCACCGGCACGCGGGAAATGAGCCGGCTCGGCGGACTCTGGCGCGCGATGCCGTGGACCGCCAGCCTGTTCGCGCTCGGCGCCACGGCCATCACCGGACTGCCGCCGCTGAACGGTTTCGTCAGCGAATGGCTGATTTATCTCGGCCTGTTCGACGCAGTGTCCGCGCACGGCCCGGCCGCGTATGCCGCCATTTGCGCCGCTGTGTTTCTTGGCGTGACCGGCGCGCTGGCTCTGGCGTGTTTTGTGAAAGTCTGTGGCGTGGTTTTCCTCGGCCTGCCGCGCGGCAAAATCGCTGAACACGTCCACGAATGCGGCTGGCGGATGCGTCTGCCGATGCTTGTGCTAGGCGCGGCGTGCGTGGCCATCGGCCTCGCGCCAATTTTATTCTGGCCGGCGCTCGCCACGGCGGCAGCGACATGGCAACCAGCACTGGCGGGCGCGAACATTTTGCCGTCCGCACCGCTGGTAGCGCTCGGCGCGTTTCATCTTGCACTGGCCGCGCTCGTGATTTTGGCGGCGATATTCCTGTGGCGGCGTGTGCAGTGCAACGGCGTGAGCCGCGCGGGAACGTGGGACTGCGGCTACGCCGCGCCGACGCCGCGGATGCAATACACCGCCGGTTCGTTTGCGGGAATTATTACGGGCTGGTTCGCGTGGATTCTGCGGCCAGAACAGCACGCGCATCTGCCCAAAGAAATTTTTCCGGCCCGCTCCGATTTTGCAGAACACACGCCGGAGACGGTTTTGGAAAGCGTCATCGAACCCGCCGGCTCGCTCGTGATGCGCGTTTCGGCGGCGGTGCGCCGGCTGCAACATGGCCGCGTGCAATCCTACATTTTCTATCTGCTGCTCGGCCTGGCCGCGCTGGCGATTCTCGCCGTGATGGGAGGAGCGAAATGAAAAGCTGGAAACATTCAACATTCAACATTCAACGTCGAACATCGAATTATCGGCCCGCGCCGAGACTCGTTTCGTTGGATGTTGAATGTTGGATGTTGGATGTTGAATGTTTCTTTCCCAGCGGAGGATTTCCATGACCATCGCACTCGACATTTTTCTGCGGCTCGCAGTGTGGCTGCTGCTCGCGCCGCTGCTGCCCGGCATCATCAACAAGGTCAAGGCGTGGGTCGCCGGCCGGCGCGGACCGCCGGTGCTGCAACTTTATTTCGATCTCGCCAAACTCTGGCGCAAAGGCGTCGTCTTGAGCACTGCGGTTTCGCCCATGCACATTCTCGGCCCGGCGATGGCATGGGTTGCAATCATAGCAGCTGCACTGCTGCTGCCGGTCGGCCCGGCGGGCGCATCGCTTTCATTTCGCGGTGATGCGTTGTTGTTTGTTTATCTGCTGGCGTTCGCGCGGTTTTGCATCGCGCTCGCGGCGCTCGACACCGGTTCGGCTTTCGAGGGCATGGGCGTGGCGCGCGAAGTCAGCTACGCCGTCCTCGCCGAGGCCGCGATCATCACGGCGCTGCTGACGCTCTGCGTGCAAAGCGGCAGTGTGTCGCTCGCCACGATGCTCGCGCCGTCGGCAGGCGCAGGCGCGGCGCTGCTCGCGGCGGGCTTGTTCGGCGTGCTGCTCGCGGAAAACTGCCGCGTGCCGTTCGACGACCCGAACACGCATCTCGAACTTACGATGATCCACGAAGTCATGGTGCTGGATCACAGCGGCCCGCCGCTCGCGGCCATTCTCCACGGTGCGTCGTTGAAACTGCTGATCTTCGCCGTGCTGCTGACCGAAGCCGTGCTGCCGCTTGGTAAATTATCTTTACTGCAAGCCATCGGCGCACTTGTCGCCTTGGTGTTCGTCGTGGCGATTGTCATCGGGCTCGTTGAATCGCTGCTGGCGCGGCTGGCTTTTCGTCGCGTGCCGCTGTTGCTGACCACGGCATTTTTATTTTGCCTGTTCGCGCTGCTGGTCGCGTGGAAAGGAGGCATGCCATGAGTGGAATAAAAAACATTCAACATTCAACATTCAACGCCCAACATCCAAGGGACATGGTTTGTTCGCGTGCTGAAACTTGGGCGTTCAATGTTGAATGTTGGTTGTTGAATGTTGCCTTCAGGAAGGGAGGCCCGCCATGAACGGCACGATGAACCTCCTCATCGGCCTGGCGATGGGCTTGAGCCTTGTCGCGCTGGCGAGCAGCCGGCTGCCGTCGGTGATCCGCGCGGCGGCGTTTCAAGGCATGATTCTCGGCACGCTGCCGCTGCTGCTCGAAGAAACATTTCACGGGCTGGTCGTCGCCGTCGCCATCGGCACGATTTTGGTGAAAGGCTTCATCATTCCGAACCTGCTGCGGCGGGCGCTGCGCGCGGCGAACATTGACCGCGAAGTCGAGCCGCTGCTCGGTTTCGTGCCGTCGCTGCTGCTCGGCGCGGCGGCGACCATCGGCGCGGCGGCGCTCGCCAGCGAACTGCCGTTGCGGCCCGAGCACGCCAGATCGCTGCTTGTGCCCGGCGCGTTCGCCACGGTCGTGTGCGGATTTATCCTGCTTATCGCGCGCACCAAGGCCATCTCGCAGGTCTGCGGCTATTTGATTTTGGAAAACGGCATTTACCTGTTCGGCCTGCTGCTCATCAACACGACGCCGCTGCTGGTCGAGGCGGGAATCCTGCTCGACCTCACGGTGGCGGTGTTCGTCATCGGCATCATCGTGGACCGGATCCAACGCGAGTTCGACACGCTGGACACGCGGAAACTGAACTCGTTGCGCGAATGAAGGAAATTTTTCTCATCGCAATCCCCTTGCTGGCGGCGGGCGCGGCGTTCGCCTGGCCGGGCGAACGGACGCGGCCGTGGCTGCTGCCGGCCGCGGGCGGATTGCACGCCATGCTCGCGCTGTGGCTGCTCGTGAATCCGCCGGTGCTCGCGGCGGATGCCTGGTTCGGCTTTGATCCGCTGGCCCGCGCCGTGTTGCCGATGGTGTCGCTGCTGTTTTTTGTTTGTTCAATTTACGGCGTGGCGTATCTCCAGATTCGCCCCGAAAGAAAGAACAGGATTTTCGTCACCGCGCTGCTCGTCATGCTGGGCTTGTTGAGCCTGGCGTTGCAGGCCCAAAACCTTGGACTGCTCTGGGTCGCGGCGGAGGCGACCACGCTGGTGACCGTGCCGCTGCTGCATTTCAACGGCACGGCGCGCGCGTTCGAGGCGTCGTGGAAATACCTGCTCATCGGCGGCACGGGCATCGCGCTGTCGCTGCTCGGTTCGTTCTGCCTTGGCTACGCATCGCTTCATAGCGGCGGCAATGGCAACCTCAACTTCACCGCGCTCGTCGCGCAAGGCGCATCACTCACCCGCCCGTGGCTCATCACCGCGTGGGTGCTGCTTCTCGCCGGTTACGGCACAAAAATGGGTCTTGCGCCGATGCACACATGGAAGCCGGACGCCTACGGCGAAGCGCCGGGAATGGTCGGCGCACTGCTCGCGGGCGGCACGACCACGATGGCGTTCGTCGCTATTCTGCGCGTGAAACAGGTGGTGGACGCCGCCGGCGCGGGCGCGATGACCGAGCGCACGCTGCTCGCGTTCGGATTGTTTTCCATGCTCGTGGCCGCGCTGTTTCTGCTCGGCACGCCGGACTTCAAACGGATGCTCGCGTATTCCAGCGTCGAGCACATGGGCATCCTCGCCGTCGGCGCGGCGCTCGGTGGCGCGGGCATCTGGGCCGCGTTGTTTCACGTCTGGACGAACGGTTTGACGAAGGGCGCGCTGTTCTTGAGCGCCGGTAACATCCGCCGTGCGGCAGGCGCGCAAACCGATGACAAAGTCGCCGGCATGGCATGGCGTTCACCGGCTTCGGCGCGGATTTTCGTGGTGGGAATCCTGGCGGTAACGGCATTTCCGCCATTCGGGGTGTTTTTCAGCGAATTAAAAATCATTCTCGCCACCTTCCAGACGAACAACACGTTTGCCGCCACCGCGTTTCTCGGCTGCCTGCTCTTTGCGTTTTTCGGAATGACGCGGCTCGTGTTCGCCATCGTGGACGGACGGCCGCGCGCCGCTGCGCGGAAAACGAACGAGCGCTTTCCCGAATTGCCCGGCATCATCGTCCCGCCGCTGCTGTTCCTCGCGCTCTCGCTCTGGCTCGGACTCGCCACGCCGTCGTTGCTGCGTGAAGCCTGGACCGCGGCCGCCAGACTTTTAATTCCGACGCCATGAACACAACGCGCGAATTTCTCCCCTTGAGCAACGGCACCAGCGTGCCGTGGGCGGACGTGCCGGAATGGCCGGCAGATGAATTCGTCGTCGCGACCGCCGCCGAACTGGATCACGGCGGACGCCTCTGCGCGTGGTTCGGCGTGCCGGAAAATTCCGCGACGCGCCTCGTGGCCGTGATCGCGTTCGACGCCGAAAACACGCTTGCCGTGGGTCGCAGCGCGCCGGTGACGAAATCTTATCCATCGCTCACGTTGCGCCATCCGCAGGCGCACTTGTTTGAGCGCGAGGTCTGGGAACAGCACGGCCTCATGCCTGAAGGCCACCCGTGGCTCAAACCCGTGCGGCGGCAAAATGGCGGTCACCCGGCGGTCGGAGAATTTTTCCGGGTTGAAGGCGGCGAAATTCACGAAGTCGCCGTCGGGCCGGTTCACGCGGGCATCATCGAGCCGGGACATTTCCGGTTTCAATGCAACGGCGAGGAAGTGTTGCATCTGGAAATCGCGCTCGGCTACCAGCATCGTGGCGCGGAAGAGGCGCTCACGGGCGGGCCGCAGCGCGCGGCGATGAGCCAGATGGAAACCGTAGCCGGCGACACGACCATCGGCCACGCGACGGCTTACGCGACGATTCTCGAATCGCTCGCCGGCACCGAAGCGCCCTTGCGCGCCCAATGGCTGCGCGCCATCGCGCTCGAACTGGAACGGCTCGCCAACCACACTGGCGACCTCGGCGCGCTGGCGAACGACGTGGCGTTTCTCCCCACGTCCGCCGCGTGCGGAAAAATTCGTGGCGATTTTCTGAATCTCACCGCGCTGCTGTGCGGCAACCGTTTCGGGCGCGGCCTCATCCGCCCCGGCGGCTGCAAACACGATTTGGAAACGGAACGCGCGGCGCAGTTGCTCGACAAACTCCGCGTTGCGCTGGCCGAAGTAAATCAAGCCGCCGAGTGGTTGTGGGATTCCAACTCCGTGCGCGCCCGCTTCGAGTTCACCGGCACGGTCTCCGCCGGGCAGGCCGCAGAAATTGGTCTGGTCGGCGTGGGGGCGCGGGCTTCAGGACTCGTTCGCGACGTGCGCTTTGATCATCCGGCGGGCTGGCATCGCTTTGCGCCCATTCCAGTCGCGGTCTGGCCGGGCGGCGATGTTTTCGCAAGGGCGCGCGTCCGCTGGCTGGAAATTCAGCGCTCCGCCAAATTTATCGAGGAGCAGCTTGCCGCGCCGCCGGACGGAGAAACTATGGAGCAAAGTTTCAACTCATCCTGGCAAGGTGGGGCAAGCGTCTCCGCGAGCTGGGGTGAAGGGGAAATTTTGTCGAACGGCGGCTCGCGAGGACGCCCGCCCCACCAACTGGCCGTCGCCCTGGTCGAAGGCTGGCGCGGCGAAGTCTGTCATGTCGCGCTCACGGACAGCGCCGGAAAATTCCGCCGTTATAAAATTGTGGACGCATCATTCCACAACTGGAGCGGTCTCGAACTGGCGATGCGCGGCCAGGCCATCTCGGATTTTCCGATTTGCAACAAAAGTTTCAACCTGTCTTATTGCGGGTTTGACCTCTGACCATGTTTGCCCACGAAACCATCTTGCATCGCTTGCGGCACGGTTGCCAGACCATGGCCTATCCCGGCGGTCCGACGCCCGCGCTGCCCGACCGTCACGGCGGCACGCTGCGCGTTGAGGCGGCGAAATGCGCCGAAGGCTGCGCCGCGTGTGTGCCGGTCTGCCCGACGCAGGCGATCACGCGGACGCCGGGAAATCCGGTCGCTCTGGATTTGGGCAAATGTATTTTCTGCGCCGCGTGCGTGGAGGCGTGTCCGACCAAGGCCATCACGCAGACCAATAATCATCGCACGGCGGTGCGGCGGCGCGAAGATTTGCTGCTCGGCAGGCCGGGCGAAGAAGAATTGCGGCTCGCCACCGCGTTGGACGAAAAATTAAAAAAACTGTTTGGCCGCTCGCTGCGGCTGCGGCAGGTGAGCGCCGGCGGCTGCAACGCCTGCGAGGCGGACGTGAACGTCCTAGGCACCATTGGCTGGGACTTGGGACGATTTGGAATCCAGTTCGTCGCTTCGCCGCGCCACGCGGATGGATTGCTCATCACAGGCGCCGTCAGCCGCAACATGGAATTGGCGCTCAAAAAAACCTACGACGCCGTGCCGTCGCCGAAAATCGTCATCGCCGTCGGTGCGTGCGCGATTGCCGGCGGCCCGTTCATCGGAAATCCACAGATTCTAAATGGCGCAAGTTCCGTCGTGCCGGTGGATTTGTTTATTCCCGGCTGTCCGCCGCATCCGCTGACGATTCTGGACGGCCTGCTGCGGCTGCTGGGAAAACTGGGCTGAAATCCCGACAAAGATGAGGCGCTGCTTGGTCAGAATAAGATGGCGCAATCCACACTTACGGCCTTGGTCACCAGACGGCAAAAAAATTCAAAAACGACCTCGTCCGCCAGTTTAACTACTTTCTGCCGCACGCGGTTTCAGACGCCACCCAGTCCAGCCATTCGCTCAACACGATCAGCGTCCACAGCGCGCGCGCATGGTCGGCCTGGTTCTGGCAATGTTCGTTCAACAAATCCAGTGCTGCCGGAGTGTGCACGCCGATCTGCTCCAATCGTGGATTGCCCAAAGCGGCTGTCGCCCATTCGCGCAACGGCCCGCGCAACCATCGGCCGATCGGCACGGACAGCCCGCGCTTGCGGCGATGCACGATGGATCTCGGCAGATAGCGCAGGGCATATTCTTTCAAAAAAATCTTGGTGGTAAAATTCCGCACCCGGTCGGCGGCGGGCAGGCTGGCGGCGAACGCCATGACCGATTCATCCAGAAACGGCGCGCGCAGTTCGAGCGCGGAAGTCATGCTCGCGCGGTCGGCTTTCGTGAGCAGTCCTTCGGCAAGAAAATTTTCCAGATCCCAGCGCTGCACCCGGTCCATCAGCAATCCGCTGCCGGCGTCGTCCGCTCGCGAAGCCGGCAGCGGAATTCCGAGGCGCTTCAAAATCGTCGGTGTGATGTTTGACATCCAGAGTTCATGGCGTGTCATGCCGCCCAGTTCTGCACCTTGGACGAAACGCTTGAGCAGAAAGGAAACAGTCATTTTTTTGTCGCTGACGGGCAGCGACTCGACGACGCGCCGGATGGCGTTGCTCAACCAGGCGGGGAGATTGCCAAATCGTTCCGCGATTCCCGCGCCGATGTAAGTGGGGTAGCCGCCGAAAAGTTCATCCGCGCCTTCGCCCACCAACGCCATCGGCACATCTTGCGCGGCCCGGCGTGCCAGCAAAGCCGTCGGCAGCCACGCCGGATCGGCCAGCGGTTCGCCGCCGGTTTTGATCAACAGCGACAAGGCTTTTGGCAGGTCTTCCGCCTGCACCCAAACCGGAACCGGCTCAAGTTTCAGCGACGTGGCGACGCTTTCGGCAAAATCGCCTTCATCGAACGATTCAACTTTGAAGCGCAACGTGTAAGCCTTCAACGGACGTTCGGGATGCAACGACCGCGTGACCGCCGAGATCAGCGACGAATCCACGCCGCCGCTCAAGAACAAACCGAAGTCAACGTCCACATCGCTCTGCCGCCGGACTGCGTCGCGGAAAATTTTATCAAACGCATCTAGCGATGGTTTCTGTTTGGCGGTCTCGACATTTTTCCAGCGCCAGTAGGTTGAGTGCCGGATGCCACGTTCGTCAATCTGGACGATGCCGCCGGGCGGAACTTTTTGGATGTCTGTAAATGGCGAAGCGGGCGAGGCGAACAGTCCAAACTGGAGGTAGCGCTGCAAGGCGGCGTTGTCGAAAGTCACCGGCAGTTTGCCCTCGGAAACAAGGCTGGCAATCTCCGTGGCGAAAATGACATTGTCGGTGGTCTGACTAAAAAAAAGCGGACGTTCGCCCGCGCGGTCGCGAACCAAGGTGAGCCGTTGCTCACGCGGATCCCACACGGCGATGGCAAATGCGCCGACCAGTTTTTCGGCGAACGCCGCGCCGAGTTCCAGATACATTCCGGGAATCACCGCCACGTCGGTCGCCTGCTTCGCCGGGCGACCACGCTCGGCGAGCCACTGGCGCAGTTCCTTGTGATTGTCAATTTCCCCGTTGCAGACCGCAACCACGCCGCTGACTGCGTCCACCATAGGTTGCCGGCCATCGTCGCCGCCGCGGATCGCGAGGCGCGTCGCGCCAAGCACGGCGGAATCAGAAGCATTCAGCCCGACGTCGTCGGGGCCGCGATGCGACAGCGCCTGCAACATCGCGTTGACGCGCAGCCGGACGGATTCCGGTTGCCGTTCGCCAGAAATACTTACGATGCCGCAGATCCCGCACATGCGAAAATTTTATGGAGCCGTTAAAAGAACGCCGATGTAGGGCGGCGTCAGTGGTTGAATGTCGGTTGGTTGAACCCCGGCGATCGTCTCCAGCCTGGGCCGGTTTTTTTCGCGGGTGATAAGATAGACCTGACAATCCCGCTGCGAAATCCATCGGTCAAAATTCGTGACCGGCACGAGGTTCGCCGGCCACGCAGGATCATTTTTCAAGCGAAACAGAATGTAATTGCTCGCGCTGGTGATTTCGCTGCCATCCTTGGTGAACAGCGTGGCCGTGCGATTCAGATAAAACGGCAGCCCGCTGGGGAAACATTCCAGAAACGCCAGCCGGGTTTCGGGCGGCAGCGCCGGAATCTTTTGCGCCATCAACCGGGCCGACTTGATGTTGAAAATGGTTTCGATGGCGCCGAAGTTCAGCATGAACAGCAGCAGCGGGAAAATGGCGAAGATGGCAAACCCGAGTCCGGCATCGCGACGGAACCGCGCCAGCAAACCCAGCACCGCGAACACGGAGAGCAGAATCACCGCCGTGATGAAATGGCCCCCCAGTTCCTCCGCATCGGCCACCGAAAGCCCCAGCGGTTTGGCAAGCAAACTCATGCGCGTTGACAGGAACAGCGCCGCAGCGGCAATCAAGAGGGACAAGATGGTCAGCGTGATCGCCGCCCGACCCACGATGCGCGCGGGTTTCCCTTCTGGATTTGCCATGGCGTGCTGAAAAAAACGCGCCAGCAAAATTCCGCAGGCAACCGTCACCGTCAAAATGTAGCCCGGCAGTTTGGATTTTGAGAGCGAGAAGAAGATCACCACCGTCACCGCCCAGACGAGGCAGAGCCGGTCAGCGGATAACATGGATGATTTGTTCCTCCACGCCGCCACGCCGGCTTCGGGCAAAATAAAGCTCCACGGCAGAAACAGCCCCGCCACAATCAACGCGTAAAAATAAAACGGTTGCGAGCGGTGAAACGTCGTTGTCGTGAACCGGTGAAACGATTCCTCGATGAGGCCGTAGTAGGGGAAATCGGGATGTTGCAGCGAAAGCCCGATGAACCACGGCAGCGTCACGCCGAAAAACACCAGCAGGTTCAGCGGCGCAAAAAATCGTTTCCATACACCGCGCCGGCCTTCCACGCGATGAAAGATGAACAGCACCAGCCCGGGAATCAGAAAGCCCACCGGCCCTTTCACCAGCGTCGCAAAACCCGCCGCCAGCGCGCCGAGCAAATACCAGTTGCGCCGCGATTTGCCCTCGCATTCCTCCGCCCGATAACCGGCGAAGATCGCCGCCGACACAAAGAACGCCAGCGTCATGTCGAAGATGATTGTCCGGGAAAACACCAGATACAGCGGCGTGGTGGCGATGATGATGACCGCCATGATCGCGCAGCGCGTGCCGTAAGCACGCCGGCAAAAGCCATACGTCATCACCAGCAACGCCAGCCCGAACAACGCAGAAGGCAGGCGCGCGGCGGTTTCATTGTTGCCAAAAGCCGCCAGCGAAAGCGCCACGGCCTTGAAATAAAACGCCGGCTTGTCCAGATAAGCGATGCCGTTGTAGGACGGCGACAGCCACGCACCGGATTCCTTCATCTCGCGGGCGACTTCGGCATTTCTGCCTTCGTCAGGTTGGAGCAACGGCAGGCTTCCCAGCTTGAAAAAGAGTGCAAACCAGACAACGGCCAGAGCGAATAAGACCCATGCAGTTTGTGTTGGCTGAACCAGAGATGAGCGACGCGATTCGATGCCCGTATTTTGCCAACGCCACCCTGCAACGCAAGCTCATCTGATATTTGGCAAGGTAGGGACGGCGCGCTGCGCGGTCCGCGCCGGGTTGCGGTGCCCCCCCGTCGCCTTGCGCTGCGCTCGGCGACGCGGACATCGCAGCGAGATGTCCCTTACCATCATTTGATTCGACGTTTGCGAAGGCCTGATTCGACAAAACGGTCATGCCTGTTAGATTTCATGGCGAAGATAAAATGGAAACATCACCAACAATCAACGCTGACACTGCGAAAGAATCCACCACAACGGACTTTTTGGTTGAGGGCATGACCTGCCAGAATTGTGCGCGCCACGTCACCGAGGCGATCCAGGGTTCGCCCGGCGTCCGCAGCGCCTCGGTCTCGCTGGAAAGGAAAAGCGCCTCGGTTCGCTGGAATCCTGAAGCGCAAAAAGACATTGCCGCCGTCATCGCTGCCGTCCAAAACGCCGGTTATGAAGCGAAGGCGATCCAAACCGGAACCGGTGGTCATTCCACATCGAAGCACGCCGGCTGGCAGATCAATCTCTGGCTCGGCCTCGCCGTCACCGCCGCGCTGATGATCGGCGAATGGATTTTCGGCCTCGCGATGACGCCGTGGTTTCAATGGCTTGCCTTCGCGCTGGCGGGCGTGGTGCAAATTTGCTGCGGCGCGCAATTTTATCGTGGCGCGTGGCGGCAACTGAAGGTCGGCAGCTCCAACATGGACACGCTGGTCGCGCTCGGCTCGACTACCGCGTTTGGATTTAGCTGCTGGGTTTTGTTCAGCGGCGCGGGCGGGCACGTCTATTTCATGGAAGCCGCCGCCATCATTTCCCTCATCAGCGCCGGCCACTGGCTTGAGTCGCGCGTGAGTGAAAAGGCGGGCGGTGCTTTGAAAGCATTGCTGCACCTTGCGCCGCAGACGGCCCGGCGGATTCAGAAGCCAGAAGCCAGAAGTCAGAAGCCGGAGATCCAGCCTCTCAATCTCAAGACGCTTTCGTTTTCCCAATCCGCAATCCGCAATCCGCAATCCGCAATCGAAGCGGAGGTTCCCGTTTCCGCATTAATAATTGGCGACCTCATCGCGCTGCGCCCCGGCGACCGCGTGCCCGTGGACGGCGTGGTCATGGAAGGCGATTCCGCCGTGGATGAAGCCATGCTCACCGGTGAATCCGTTCCCGTGGACAAAAAATCCGGCAGCGAACTCTTCGCCGGCACGGTCAATCTGAACGGTCGTCTCGTCATGCGCGTCGCCGCCACCGGCGAAGCCACCGCGCTCGCGCACATCATCGCCGCCGTGCAACGCGCCCAGACCAGCCGCGCCGACATCCAGCGCCTCGGCGACCGCATCAGCAACGTCTTTGTGCCCGTCGTGGTCACCATCGCCGTGGCCGCTGCGCTGTGGTGGGGCTTCGCGCCGGAATCAGCCCGGCATTTTCACGACTGGCTGGCGCAATTTCTCTGGCAGGCACATTTGCCCATGGGCGCGGCCACTGCGTTCATCGTCGCTGCGGCGATTTTAATTGTCGCGTGTCCGTGCGCGATGGGATTGGCAACGCCCGCTGCCATCATGGCCAGCGCCAACACCGCCGCCAAACGCGGCATTTTAATCCGCGACGGCGTGGCGCTGGAAAAAGCCGGGAATGTCACCGCCGTGATTTTTGACAAGACCGGCACGCTGACGATGGGCAAGCCGGAAGTGGCGGATTCGTGGTCCAGTAGGAGCCGACGTGAGGAGGCTCTAGCTCCTGCAGGTTCGAACGGAAATAAATTAGAGACTCCTCACGTCGTCTCCTACGAAGAAAATGCATTCGCCGCCGCCCTGGCCCGCAACTCCACCCATCCCATCAGCCAGGCCATCGCCAAAATTTCGGCGGAGAAGATTGAGTTTTCAGATTGGGAAGAAGTGCGAGGTTCCGGCGTGAGCGCGACTTTGCCGTCTTCAACCTTCAACCTTCAACCTTCAACCTTGCGACTCGGTTCGCTCCGCTGGCTCAAGGAATCCGACGTGGATTTGGCGGTGGGCGAAAAATTCATCGCCGAATGGTCGGGGCAAGGCGCGACGATTGTCGGGCTGGCATCCGATAAAACATTGCTCGGCCTGTTCGCCGTGCGCGATGCGGTGAAGGCGAATGCGAAACAGGTTGTCGAGCAGCTCCAGCGGCAGGGATTGAAAATTTATCTGCTCACCGGCGACAATTCTTTGACGGCGGCAAGCATCGCAAAGCAGGTCGGCATCGCGGCGGAAAATGTTTTTTCCGAAGTGCGGCCGGAGCAGAAGGCGGAGTTTGTGAAAAAACTTCAGGCGGCGGGCGAGCGCGTGGCGTTCGTGGGCGACGGCATCAACGACGCGCCCGCGCTCACGCAGGCCGACCTCGGCATCGCCGTGAGCCGCGCGAGCGACGTGGCGCGCGAGGCGGCGGACATCATCCTGCTGAAATCGGAGATCGAAGCCGTGCCGGAGGCGCTCGGGCTGGCGCGGGCGACGTTGCGGACGATCAAACAAAATCTGTTCTGGGCGTTCTTTTATAACGCGCTCGGCGTGCCGCTGGCGGCGATGGGGTTCATCAGCCCGATTTTCTGTGCGGCGGCGATGGGCGTGTCCGACCTGGTTGTGATCGGCAATGCGCTGCGGCTGCTGCGGTGGCGGCAAAAGGATTTTAATTGAGAGTTGCTTGTTTTTGCCTTCGTTAAAGCTTAAAATCACGTCATGTTCTACCTCCGAAATTTTAAGAACTTCACCGAAGCGGAACTGGACTTTGATCAAGCGACAACGCTTATCATCGGTCCAAACGGTTCCGGCAAGAGCAATCTTATCGAAGCTGTCGAGTTACTTTCGTTCCTTGCTAGCGGTCATAGACTTCACGAAGTGACTGATATTGGACGCGAGGGACAAATTGAGATTCGCGGTGGTCTGGAAGCTTGTGCGAAAATTGGCAATGACCAGTTTACGGTTGGGTTCAAGGGTGGGGTTGTTCTCCGCGATACCGTTTTTCCGTCAGATGTGACTTACGAAATCACTGTAAAAGTTCGACCAGAGCCACGCATAATTGGTGAAATGCTCAAAGTTAAGGGACGTAATATTTCAATGTTCGAAATTCTTCCTCAAGAAGGTGACACGGCATCCGCAGACAACCAAGTTCGTTATGACAACAATGCAAGAGGTGCGAATAAGCCAGTCGAGTCAATTGCAGCAGACCGGTCTGCGCTTTCTCAATATTCCAGGTTTGCGCACGGGAATAAGGATTTGTCGGAGTCTTTGAACGTAATTGAAGCAGTCATATCTACGCTTGCCTCGCCAAGTGTGTTTGATCCGATCCCAAGACTCATGCGGCGTTACGAGCGCAGGACGGAAAATCAATTGGCACGCAACGGTTACAACATATCACCAGTTCTATTTAATCTCTCAATTGACAGGCCTATGCTAAAACATCAATTGGGCGGACCACCAAAAAGAATAATGGCAAATCAAAGAGATGTTTTGGAGCGTATTCTCAACCGCATCGCACAGCTTCCTGATGAAGCGTTTTCTCGTTTCGATTTTGTTCGAATGCCAAAAGTTGGCGACGTCATGTTTTGTTTTAAACTGGCAAACCGAGACGAGGCCATAGACGCTCGGCTTTTGTCTGACGGAACTTTGCGCGCGTTGGCGATCCTGACTGCGCTTGAGACATCCAAAAGCGGCAGTCGTTTAATTTTAGAGGAATTTGATAATGGTGTGCATCCTAGTCGAGTGCCGGTAATGGCATTGTCCCTGTTCGATTGTGCGGCGCGCAACAAACTCCATGTAATTGCGACCACACACAACCCGGCGACAATGAACTCGCTCAAAAATGAACAATTGGACTCTGTGTTATTGGTTGTATCAGATCAGGAAAAAAACACCGCGCGGCTCGTGCGGCTTCGCGATTTGCCGGGTCATGTTGAACTCATTGAGCGTGGGCGTTTGGGCGACCTAGTTACCCGCCGCATTTATGAGCAACACTTGCGCCCAAATTATGAGGAAGAACGTCAGGCTGGCATAGAGGACTGGGCTGCAACTTTACCATGAGCATTGCTGTTTATGTTTTAGACACGAGTTATCTTGTGGAGCTATTCGGTTGTGGGCGCTCCAGCAACAAAACAGCCTCCGACTTGGTTCGCGAACGTTTCAAGGCGGCCAACAAGTCAGGAGGGCGTTTCTTTGTTCCCCTGCCGTGTCTTTTTGAATTGGGCGATCATATTGCTGATGTTGGGCATGATGAGTTAAGACAGAAGCTTGCTGAAAAACTTCTGAATACAGTCGAGCTTTCCTTGAGAACAAACGAGCCGTGGACAATCACTCCAGCCGGACCTCCAGAGGACATTCTTCCAGCTCTTTTGCATCGCTTTGTCCCTTTGGCAGCCAAACAGAAAATCGGGCTTGTTGATACTTTCACGTTAAGTGAGGCACTTCGCCTTAAGCAATCTCTGGAAGGATACAAAGCGCGAATACACATCTGGACAAATGATCGAAACTTAAAAAATCAGGAACCTGATTCCGAGTCAAAACCTTATCTTTGGTAACAAAGATAATTTTCTTCCACTTCAATTTAACAACTCCCAAGACAAAACATTTTTCTTTGCGCGGATTTTCCCTATCCTGCGCTCATGGCATTTGAATCGGAATCGCCGCTCGACGCGCTTTGGAAGGAATACGCCCGGGCGTTCCAGGGCTGGGACGACCTCACGCTCGCGCGCTGGCTGGCACAGACGCTCGGCCAGCTCGAAGGCCGCGCGTGGCGGCTCTCCCATCCGCTCGTCGGGGCCTACCGGCTGGGCGCGCAGCTCGCGCATGACCGGCAGATCTGGTTCAAGCGGCTGGCCACGCCGCCGGCGGCCTATGCGGAATCGCCGTGCTGCCGCGCGCCGTTCCTGCCGCTGCTCACGCGCGACGTGCGCGAGTCGGGCCTGATCTGCCAGCATTGCAGCGAAACGCTCGTGCCGTTCGATGAGATCGCCGCCGAGATCCGTGCCGGGGTCGAGGCGTGGGCGCAGGAATACGAACCCGTCCATGCCGTCGCGCATTGGGACGACCGCCAGCGTCGCGGCGCGGGCAATTACGACGCGGCGTTCGAGAACGCCGCGGAACAGGCGGAACTGCTGCTCGCGCGCGTGGGCCGCGAACTCGCGCCGAAGCTGCTGCAAGTCTATCCGACCATCGTCTGGGAAGATCAGGATGAATGTCTGGAAGTCCGGCCGGAGGATGTGCCCGTCTGATTTACGATTCTGGATTTACGATTGACGATTTGATTCGTAATCCGATGGCAGCTCGTAAATCGTATATCGCAATTCGTAAATAAAAAAATGAAGTGGTTTCTCAAATGGCTGTTCCGGTTGTTGCTTCTGGCGGTGGTGCTGGTGGTCATTTTCTTCCTGTCGCTGGACACAATCATCCGCGTGGTCATGGAGAATCGCATCCGCGCGCAGACCGGCATGGACGCGGAGATCGGGAAGTTCACGCTGGGCCTTGCCGAGCCGACCATCACCATCAAGGATTTTAAATTGTTCAATCCGCCGAGTTTTGGCGGCACGCCGTTCCTCGACATCAAGGAAATCCACGTGGAATACGACCGTGCCGCGCTCGCGAAAAGCGAGTTGCACGTGACGCTCCTGCGCTTCAACCTGGCCGAGCTGGACATCGTGAAAAATTCGGCTGGCGAGACGAACATCTTTTCCATCGCGGCTTTGCCGTCGGTGAAAAAAACCGGCGGCAAGGGCAAAACGTTCACGGCGCAAACCGGACTGGAGTTCACCGGGATTGACGTGCTGAACGTGTCCGTCGGCAAGGCGCAGTTCATTGACCTGAAAGACCAGCACAACAATCGCGAGCAGGTCATTGGCATTGAAAATTGCGTGACCCCAAATGTGAAGTCGCAATCCGACCTCGCGCCCCTGGTCGCGATCATTGTTTTGCGCAGCGACGGCTTTTTCAATTCGCTCGTGGACGAGAAAAAACCGGGCTTCGACATCCTCAAACAAATCGGGTTGTGATTCGCCGCCACTTTCGCCTTTTTCCAGAAGCGGATTTCGTTTTAACTGCGGGCGTGCATCGTGACATCCTCAAATCCGCCGCCCGCATCGTCGTGAAACTCGGCACGGGCGTGCTCACCGACAGCCAGAAGCTGATTGATCCCGCGCAGCTTGAACAGCTCGTCGCGCAGGTCGCGGCGTTGCGGAAAGCCGGCAAGGAAGTCGTGCTCGTCACTTCCGGTGCGGTCGGCGCGGGCATGGGCGCGCTCGGCTACGAATCGCGGCCCACCGACCTCGCGGAAAAGCAGGCTTGCGCCGCGGTCGGCCAGTCGCGGCTCATGGCGGTGTATGACAAACTTTTTTCCGCGCACAATCTCGTCGTCGCGCAGGTTTTGCTGACGCATGAAGACCTGGAACATCACGAGCGCCACCTCAACGCCCGCAACACGCTCGTCACGCTGCTCGGCCGTGGCGTCGTCCCGATCATCAACGAGAATGACGCGGTGTCATTCACCGAAATCAAGTTCGGCGACAACGACAAACTCTCCGCGCTCGTCGCCTCGCTGCTGCCCGCCGACCTGCTCGTGATCCTGACGACGGTGGACGGTGTTATCAAAAATTTTGGCGAGGCCAATGCAAGGACGATTCCCGTCATCGAACAGATTGATGCCGCCATCGAAGACATGGCGGGCGGCACGAGCAGTGACACCGCCGTGGGCGGCATGGCGTCGAAAGTGCAGGCCGCAAAAATCGCAGTGCGCTCCGGCATCCCGCTCGTCATCGCGTCCGGCCGGAAGAACAATGCGCTCGCAAGCATTCTAAATGGCGATGAGGAAGGCACGCTGTTCGTGGCGCAACCCACGCGATTGCAGGGACGCAAACGCTGGATCGCGTTCTTCCATCATCCCAAAGGCACGTTGTTCGTGGACGACGGCGCGAAGAAGGCGCTCCGCGAAGCGGGCAAAAGTTTGTTGCCGCCGGGCGTCGCGCGTTGCGAAGGCGATTTCGCGGCGGACGACGTCGTGCGCATCTGCGATCTGGACGGACTGGAATTCGCGCGCGGCATCGCGCGGTTCGATTCCGCCGCCGTGCGCGAACGTAAGCTGCCCAAGGAAGAACTCGTGCACCGAGATGACCTGGTGATTCTCTAAACCACCAAGGCACCAAGAACACCAAGCGGGAAAAGTCTTATGAAGAAAGCAAGAAAGCAGGAAATCCGATTCTTGATTTCAAGTTTTCCCAATTTGATATTTTTTTGGCGAACTTGGTGTCTTGGTGGTTAATTCAAAATGAAAAAACAACCGGCGATAAACGACCTGCTCAAAGTCATGGCGAAACTGCGTTCGCCCAAGGGCTGTCCGTGGGACCGCGAGCAGTCGCACCTGACGTTGCGCCGCCACGCGATTGAAGAAGTTTATGAGTTGATTGACGCCATCGAGGCGGGCGACGACGTCGAGATGGCGGAAGAACTGGGCGATTTGCTGCTGCAGGTGGTTTTCCATTGCCAACTCGCGCGCGAGCGAGACGCGTTTGATTTTGAGAAAGTCACACGGCATCTTGTGGACAAATTAATCCGCCGCCATCCGCACGTTTTTGGCACGACCAAGGTCAAAAACGTGGATGAGGTATGGGCGAACTGGGAAAAAATCAAAAAAGCGGAGAAGCACGGCACCCGGCACGCGCGCCATTCCGCGCTCGATGGAATTCCGAAACATTTGCCGGCGTTGCTCCGCGCCGAAAAACTCTTGAAGAAGGCGCGCAAGGTCTTTGCAGACGGCCACCATGCGGACAACAAACTTGCAAGGCGGCGACTGACTAAATCCGCTTTGGCCGTGGAGCTTTTTGACCTCACCGCATTCGCCCAAGCGCGCGGCTGGTGCGCGGAGGAATTGCTGGCCGGTGAAGTCAAGAAACAGGAGCGGCTGTTGCGCCGACGGGAACAAGCCAATTTGACAAAAAACAGGCGTTGACAGCCCGTCAAAATCTGGTTTAATCCCCGACCCTTTGCGGGGAAAAAATTTATGTATGCTGTTTTAGAAACTGGTGGCAAACAATATCGCGTCGCGGCGGGCGACACGCTGGAAATCGAACGTCTCGAAACCGAGGCGGGCAAGCCGGTCACATTTGACCGCGTATTGCTCGTCAATCGCGACGGCAAACTCGCCGTGGGCACGCCCACGGTCAGCGGCGCCACGGTTGATGCCGACGTCGTCGAACACATCCGCGGCGACAAGAAACTCACTTTCAAGATGAAACGCCGCAAGGGTTATCACAAAACCATCGGGCATCGTCAGGAACTGACAATCGTTAAAATCAAAGAGATCAAAGGTTAATTTTTCAGGCTTATGGCACATAAAAAAGGTCAAGGTAGCGTAAGAAACGGTCGCGACAGCGTCAGCAAGCGTCTCGGCGTTAAAGAATTTGGCGGGCAGGTCGTGACGGCGGGCAGCATCATCATCCGTCAGCGCGGCAGCAAATTCATCGCGGGCAAGAACGTCGGCACCGGCCGCGACTGGACGTTGTTCGCGCTCACCGACGGCAAGGTGAAGTTCGACAAGAACAGCCGCCGCGTGAACGTCATTGCGGAGGCCGCCGCCGCGAAAAACTGATTTTCGCCAACCGATTTCAAGGCGGGGCTTCGGCCTCGCCTTTTTTTTGTTGGCCCGACTCCATCATGTTCATTGACGAAATAAAAATTTACGCGCAAGCGGGGCACGGCGGCAAAGGCGCGGTCGCGTTCCATCGCGAAGCTTACATCACCAAGGGCGGCCCGAGCGGCGGCAACGGCGGACGCGGCGGCAGCGTGATTCTCCAGGCCGACCACGACCTGAACAATCTCATCGGGCAGTATTACGTCCCGCGCCTCATTGCGCCGCCCGGAGAAGGCGGCATGGGCAAAGGCATGGACGGCCATGCCGGAAAGGACCTCATCGTCAAAGTTCCTTGCGGCACGCTGGTCTGGCGGCTGGCCAGCACCACCAATCCGCCAGTGATCGAAGATTCCGAAGACGAGGAGGACGACGAAAGTGAAGAGGCGGGCAAAAATCCGCTGTTCAGCACCAGCACGAGCCAGCGTCCGGTTTTGCGCGCGTCCGCCGGCATTCGTGGCATGGAAGTGGACTTGTCGAAGGATGAAGCTGATGAAAAACTTTCCGTCACTTCGCCCAAAGGCGAACTCGTTGCCGATCTCACGCAGGATGGCCAGCAGTTCGTTTTGTGCAAAGGCGGACGCGGCGGATTGGGCAACCGCAACTTCGCCACCGCCGCGCGCCAGACGCCGCGCTTCGCGCAGCCGGGCGAGCCGGGCGGCGAAGGCGATTTTCTTCTGGAACTGCGCATCGTCGCGGAGGTCGGGCTTGTCGGCTATCCGAACGCGGGCAAGTCCACTTTGCTCACGGCGATTTCCAAGGCGCGGCCAAAGGTCGCGGCGTATCCGTTCACCACGCTGCATCCGCAGATCGGTATCGTCGAATATCCCGACTGGAAACGGCTCACGGTCTGCGACGTGCCGGGTCTCATCGAAGGCGCGCACCAGAACGTAGGGCTCGGCCACAAATTTCTGCGTCACATCAAACGCTGCAAAATCCTCGTGATTCTCCTCGACATGGCCGGCACGGACAACCGCAAGCCGTGGGACGATTACAAACAATTGTTGAGCGAACTGGAACTTTACGACCCGTCGCTGCTCGACAAACCGCGCCTCGTCGTGGCGAACAAGATGGATGAAGCCGTCGCCGAGGAAAATCTGAAGCAGTTCAAGAAGAAGATCAAAAAGGTGAAGGTGCTGCCGATTTCCGCCGCATTCGACCAGGGCATGGAGAAGTTCAGGGAGACCATCCGCAAAGAGGTTGAAGAGGCGGAAGAAGATTGACCTTATGTTGAGAGCTGGGTGTATTTGCCACCCTGCCACCCCCCTGCATTCCGCCGTAAGCCCGGGCAACCATTTTCCAGTTGCCGCTCCCGCGATTCGGGATAATGTTATATAGCACTGAAATGTGACATTCAACCTTATCATGCATATGAGCAAGACAATCTGCCTCTGGTCATTGATCGCCTGTTTTGCCCCCTCCCTTCTGGCACAAACCATCAGCCCGGCGGACAGCGTCACTTTCAAGGATAATAAAACATACGTCATTCAAGGCGATCAACGGGAGTTGATCACTACCAACCTTCAATTTCCGCACGATGTCGAGATCAGCACCAACGGCACGTTTACGGTTGGCAAGGGGAAGGATCGCAAGTTTGAAGAGGGTCAGGTTCTTCTGCGTGACGGATGGTTGTTGAGCCCGGACGGTTCCTTTCAGCCCGTGATGGATCATGTGATCATGAAGGAGGGACGCGTCCTGATCGTTCGTGATGGCCAGGCCGAAAACCTTAAACAGACAATGGTCTTTCCAAATAATGCCAGCGTTACTCCGGACGGATATTATACTTATCCCACCACCGGCCGCCGGGCCCGCTTGAACGACGGCGAGTGGTTTCAACTGAACGGAACCCCCATACCGACCAAAGACGCGGCGACCATGATAAACGGACAGGTCGTGATGCAAAGAGATGGGTCGCGGATTTCTCTGCAACCGGTGCTAATCATGGGCATGAATGATGGGACGCGGGTGTCTTGGGATGGCACCATCCAGCCGCCCACCGGGCCAGCCTACAAACTACGCGAGGGACAGACTGTCCTGATCGTCGGTCAACACATAGAACGCTGACATCACGCAAACAGGCTTGAGTCAGGCTGCCTCTGGCTAGGAGACCTGCAGAAACCGCATCACGGTGTCGCCGTGCTTGAGCATTTTGACTTCCGACCACGGCGGCATGATCTCCAGCGTATCGCGTTTGGTGTGGCCGAGCACCAGTCTTCCGCCGGGCATAATCAGCTTCGGCAGATTGGGGTCGTCGAGCAGTTGCTGGGCGAAGGAAGTGGAACGGCGATTCACATTTTTTTCACCGTAGGGCGGGTCGGCCAAAATCAGGTCAAACTGCCGTCCGCTTTCCGCGAGCTGGCTCATCACCGGAAAAACATCCTGCGTCCGTGTTTCTAGAATTTCCCCGAAGCCCGCCGCTTCCGCGTTGCTGCGGATGAATTCCGCGTGGCGATGTGATTTCTCGATGCACATCACGGAAGCCGCGCCCCGGCTCAAACACTCCAGGCTCAACGCGCCGCTGCCCGCGAATAATTCCAGCACGCGCGCATCCACGACTCGGTCGCCGAGCGAATTGAAAACCGCCTGCTTGACCAGATCGGGTGTCGGGCGAACGTCCAGTCCTTTGGGGACTTTGAGGATTCGCCGTGCTGCTTGGCCGCCAGTGATGCGCATTTGTTTATTGAATGGGCGGGCTATTTGAGTCCCATTCATGTTATTGACGATAACTCATAAGTCGCATCCCATCACGCCCAAAATCCTATGAGGCTATTTCAACCCACGGCGAAAGGGCTGCTTACAGATATTAATTAGTGCGAGGCTGGGACATCCTGGAAAAACTACGGCACGGAGCGTATGCGCCAGAAATTGTTCGTGGAAGAATCGGGTGTGTTGGTGAAGAAGATCAGGCCGTTTGCGTCGGTCGTATTGGTCAGGAGCGGCAACCAGTCGGGCGGTGACAGGTTGAAGGAACGGTCCAGCGCGTAAGTTCCGCCGGCAACCCCGGCAAATGATAACCGCACATCGCCCCCGCTCAAAAGCTGGCCCAGAATTTGACCATAGCCGGGCGGGAAGTTGACAGTGAGCACGGCTGGCGCGCTGGTGACGGTGTCCGAGATGTTGGTGATGACGACGGTGTAACTGCCCGCGTCATTCGTCTGAACGCCGGGGAGCGTGAGCGAGTTCGCATTCGGGCCGACGGCGTTGGTCGTGTTAAAATACCATTGGTAGCTCAACGGCGCATCGCCGGTCACTCCCACGGTGAACGTTGCGTTGTTGCCGACGATGATGGAGAGGCTTGCCGGTTGGTTGGTGATGACTGGCGGGAAATTTACTGTCAGCACGGCGGGCGCGCTGGTGACGGAGCCGGCGGCATTGGAGACGATGACCGTGTAATTGCCGGCGTTGGCGGGCTGGACATTGGCGAGAGTGTATGTGTTGGTGTTGGCATTGGCGATGTTCGTCCCGTTGAACCGCCACTGATAGGTGGTGAACAGGTTGCCGCTGACCCCCACGGTGAAATTGACGCTGTTGCTGACCGTCACCGCCCGGCTGGCCGGCTGGCTGGTGATGAGGGGCGGCAGCTTGCATTTTCCCGCCGAGCCGGCGCTGTAGGTGGCGAAGATTTCGTTGGACGAGAGGGCGCGATCATACAGGGAAACCTCGTCCAGCTGGCCGGCCAGTTTGCCATCCCAATAGCTTTGCCCGGAGGTGCCGAAGTAGAGCGAATTGGTCCCGTAATTTTGCGCGAAGTTCACGCTGACCTGGCCCTGCAGCTGGCCGTTGACATAAAGCTGGATGAAGTTGGGGCCGCGCACGCCGGCGATGTGATACCAGATGTTGGTGGCGATGAGGATGGTTGAGTTCACCTCCGCGCTCACGGCCGTCGCCGAGGACGCGTTGAAATAGAACACATCCCCGGCAGTGTTGGTCATGTTCGTGTAACGGTTCTTGCCCAGGCCAAAACCCTCGAAATCAGTGGTGCGGGTGTTTTGCTTGAAGACGATGTATTGGTGGCCGGGATTTGAACTTTGGGAGCTGTTTAGTGATTTGAATTTGACCCAGCATTCAACGGTGAGATTGGTCGGCTGCAACGCGGTCGAGTTAGGAATCGAAACGTAATTGTTGGTGCCGTCGAAGTTGAAAGCCTGCCCGACCTCGCCGACCGCGTTGGCGGTGGCGCCGCCCGTCAAGGTGCCGTTGCGCGCGAAGGCGATGTCATTGGCATTGCCGTCTCCCGGCCACCAGCCGATCAGTCCCGTCGGCGCCGTCTGGCAACTGCCCGGGGTGGTGACGGTCAGTATCGCCACGCTGCTGGTCACCGCGCCGAGCGTGTTGGTCACCACGACGGCGTAGTTGCCGGCGTTGCCCGGCTGCGCATTGGTCACGAACAGGGTCGCGCTGGCTGAACCGGCGTATTGGCTGCCGTCGGTGAGATTGGTCCCGTTGTAAACCCAGCGGTAGGCGAGGGGAGCGCTCCCGGCCGCAGTCACGCTGAAGCTCACCAGCGCACCGTTGGTCACGGTTTGGCTGGCAGGCGCGGAGGTGATAACTGGCGGGGACAGCACCGTTAAAATGGCCGGCGCGCTGGTCACGCTGCCGCTGGAGTTGGCAACGACGACAGTATATTGCGCGGCGTCGGTGGCGGCGACGCTGCTAAGAACCAGATTGGAACTGGATGAACCGGCAACATTGCCGCCATCGGCCAACAGGCTGCCGTCTTTGAACCACAAATAGGTGACCGGCACCGAACTGGTGGCCACCACACTGAAATTCGCAGTGGTTCCCGGAATATTCGTCAGGCTGGCAGGCTCACTAAGGAGGGCAGGCAGCGCGGCCACCGTGAGGGTCACGGTTGCGCTGCTGGAATTGGTCACCCCATCATTGACCAGATAGGTGAAACTGTCGGTGCCGCTGTAGCCCGGCGTTGAGGTGTAGCTGAATGAACCGTTTGTGTTCAGATTGAATGCGCTGCTGTGGATGGGACCGCTGACCAGAGCGGCGGTGAGATTGGTGCCGTTGCCCGGGCTGTCGTTGGCCAGCACGCCGGGGGCGACGACCGTGAGGGGGACGCCGGGCTGGATCCCATAAGCGTCATTTTGCGCGAAGGGCACAAAGGTGGAGAGATAGAGGATCTGCACATTGGTGACGGCGGTTCCCACCAGGCATTTTAGGACCAATCCATTGGTGCGGTAGTTGTTGGTGCCGACCAGCACGCCGTTTTCCAGCACCTGGAAATTGGTGGCCACAGAACTGGTGAGGAGAAATTCAACGGCTGTGTTCGTCTGGGTCGCACCCTGTATCGAGATGGTGGTGGCGAGCCGGTTTCCGACGGTGCCGGTCGTGGCGGAAAACTGAATGTTTGACCTTTGCACCCACCACTCGTAAAGACTCGTCGCATTCACGGACCATAGCTGGGGTTTGGCCATGGTGTAGTTGACGCTGTATTGCTGCCCCGCCGGCTCGCTCTGGATGGCGATGCCGCCCAAACCATCGGGGTAAGCAACACTTGGGCCGCCGGCCGAACTGCTGTGCGAATAGAGATCAATCAGTCCGCCCAGGCCGTAGTAAAAATCCACCGCCGCCGCCTCGGCGGCGAAGTTGCCGAAGTAGTTTTCCAGGGATTGGGCGACGGTGCTGCCGTAATACCAGTCGCTGACCGGCAGGCTTACCATGGGATAGCGTTTGCCGGAGGTTTCCGTGGACAAGGTCCAGTGCGGGAACGGGCCGAGTTTTTCCTCTCCGACCGTGACCACGCCTAGTTGCTGGAGAATTTTTTTCGAGCCTTCGCGGGTGGAGTTGAAATAGGGCGAGGCCCAGACACGCAGGCCGGCGCTGTTTGTTGCACCCCATTTCTGAAGATCCACAAACGCATTCGAGATGGAAGTGAGGGCATAGGCGGTGCCGCTGGCGTATCCCGCAGGCGGCGGATTTGTCAGATTCAACACCTCGTCTGGACCCCAATGCCAGTAATCATAAGTGTTCGTTGCCAGGTTCAAGTTGCCGGCATTGGTCAACCCGCCATTGTGCGGCCCAATCGTCGCGCCATAGAGCGAGATGGCTCGTTGCAGACTGGCGATGTTATTGGTGCGGCTTTCCTGGCTGAAATTCACCCGCATCACGCCGGTGCAGAAGTAGTAATCGCCCTTGGCACCGACTATCGCCTCCGCATGAGCCGAGGACTCGATGTTTGTGATCAAATCCTCGATGTCCTCCATGTCATGACGGAACATCGCCGCCGCATTGTAGGAATACGGCCAGGGGCTAAGCCGCGGAACGGGCTGATTGGCGTTGGCGAAGGCCCATTCGATCGCCTTTCGAAACACGAGATAGGCATACGTGCCGGAATCCCAGCCGCTGTGGCCGATCAAGGGCTGCATGGCGGCGTGGTAAATGAAGTAGCCCTTGCCGAAGGGTTTCACCAGCAGATAAGGGTAGGTGTTTCCATTGGCGACCACCGTCGCGTCACCTGCTTGGACCTGCCATACCAAGTGGTTATGGTTGACCGGATGCGACGGGGAGGTTCCGAGGGGAATATCCTCGGCGGAAAGCGGCATATACCAGTTGAGCGTCCCGGAGGGAATATGTGTGACGATGGCGTGGTTTGTGACCTTGGTGAAGGTGCTGTCCGTCCCCCAATTGTTCAGACCCGCAGTCACCATGTGAACGCCCAGTGCGTTGGCAAATGCAAAGTCGCCGCGGGTTGTGCCGTTGGTGTTGCGGGTGAACGCCGAGGAACCGACCAGCAGAACGCCGCCGGACGCAACATAATTGGTCAAGGGGCCAATCTCGCTGTTGTCGGTTGCTTCCGTCGCCAGGCTGATGACAATGGGATATTGGGGTGCGCCATTGACGACCAGTTGACCGGCGCAGATATTGGCATCGCTGACCACCTGAAACGCCGTGCCATCCGAGCGCAAGGCTTCCTCAACCGACTCGGGCATGACAAAATAGTGCCAGTTGTTCGGCCACCACTGAAAACCGGTCGTGCCCGAACCGGTCGGAGTGGCTCCGCTTGCTGGCTGCGATTCCAACGCGCGGGTGAATTCAGAATCGTGAATGGCCACGACGGGCTGCATGGCCAACGCTTGCACGGCCAGGGAAAAACCGGCCAAGGCTGCAAAGAAAAACGAGGAGGGGGGCCTGCAAACCGGTTGCCGCTTCCAGAATGTGCGGGATAAAAAAAACATGAAAACTTCCTGATTCTTGTTCGTAAGCAGCCTAAGCCTAGCAGATTTATGTGATTTTTCTAGTAGAATTGCAGCAAACCCGTTCGGGGGCTGGATCAGCCCTGGGAGAAAACGTTGAAGCTGGCAACGCCAATGCCGAAAAATCGCCCGCACCGCTTCTTGGCCGTGACCTGGAGCTCCTGAAAGAACTGCCGCCGACAATGTTTTTTCTGTCATAACTCGCATCACTCACCCGCCGGGTTATTTGAAAATTTCCGCAAGGAACAATTTCATGTCCTCCCAGGAACGCTTGTCGGCGCGTTCATTGTATTTCGCGCCGGGCAGGCTGCCATCGGCCATCGGCTGCGTGAAGCTGTGCACCGCGCCGCCATATTCGATCAGCCGCCAGTCCACATTAGCGGAGCGCATTTCGTTTTCAAACGCTGCGAGATCCCCCGGCTTTTGGAACGGATCATCCGCGCCGTGGCAGACCAATACCGGACACTTGATGTTCTTTCCGTCCGCCGGTGTCGGGGAATCCAGCCCGCCGTGAAAACTCACGACCCCGTTTAACTCCGCACCGCTGCGCGCCAGTTCCAGAACCGCCGTGCCGCCAAAACAATAACCGATGGCCGCGACGCGTTTGGGATCCACCTGCCCCTGATACTTCAAGACCGCCAGTTCGGCCTTCACTCGCTCACGAAGCAGCGCGCGGTCGGATTTGTATTTCGTCGCCTCCACGCCGGCCTCCTTGATGTCGTGCGGGCGGACGCCTTTGCCATAGATGTCGGCGCAGAACGCCACATAGCCGAGTTGCGCGAGCATCTCCGCACGATGTTTTTCGTAATCGGTGAGGCCGAGCCATTGATGCACGATCAGCACGCCGGGTCGCGGACCGGTGATGGAATCATCCCAGTAAAGCACGCCTTCGAGCGTCTTGTCGCTCCCCTTGTATTCGATGATCTTGGATTGGATGGCGGCGGGCAGGGAAGCCGTGCCCAATATCCAGGCCGCGTAAAGCACAATTATTTTCATAGCGCACTCATATTAGCCGACTTCGCGCCGTTTGCCAACTTTGGGAAGTAATTTTGTGGTGCGCCGCAGAGAGCAATGATGACGGCGCTTTTGAACGAGAGGGCGATGACATGGCTATCTTGCTGCGGTGGGTGCGGAAAGCGGCGTGGCGTTTCGCCTCCCGCCGCTGTTCAAACCTTCCATCACTTGCCAAATCATTCACCAAACGGTTTCCTATCCGCGTGCAAGACCTTGAACCGACCGACCTCCACCGCCTGAACGCCGCGCTCGGCTGGCTCGGTCTCAACAGCTCTGTTGACGCCCGCGCCGAACTGGACGCCATTGCGTCCGCGCAACAGTCGCATCCGGCGGTGCTCGAAGCCCACTGGCTGCTTTGCGCTCACGAGAAAGACTGGCGCGACGCCCTGGCCGTGGCCGAACGAGAGTTGGTGTCCGCGCCGGAGAGCTCGTCCGGCTGGCTGCACCGGGCCTACGCCTTGCGGCGCGTGAGCGACGGTGGCCTGACGCAGGCTTGGGATGCATTGCTGCCCGCCGCGAAGAAATTTCCCACCGAGCCAGTCATCGCCTACAACCTGTCGTGCTACGCCTGCCAGTTGCAACAGCTCGACATCGCACGTCACTGGTTGCATCGTGCTGTGGCGGCGGGCCAGAAGGAAGCCATTAAAAACATGGCGCTGGCTGATGACGACTTGAAACCGTTGTGGGCCGAGATCAAGGAACTTTGAAAACTGTCAAAACCATTTTGTCCGTGGAAAGTTTGCGCATCGTGCGTGACAACACGGTGATTCTCGACGGCGTGAAATGGCGCGTGCAGCGCGGTGAACATTGGGCAATTCTCGGCGCGAACGGCTCGGGGAAAACCTCCTTGTTGAGTGCGTTGACGGGTTATTTGATGCCGACGGCGGGGGAGATTTCTTTGCTCGGTGAAACTTACGGTCAATCTGACTGGCGCGAGTTGCGGAAGAAAATCGGCCTCGTCAGTTCGTCCGTCCGGCAGATGATGGCCGACGCGGAACCCGCGCTCGAAACTGTCGCCAGCGGCAAATACGCGATGATTGATTTCTGGGGACGCGTGACCCGTGCCGAAAAGGCCGGGGCGTCAAGATTGTTGCGACAGGTTGAATGTGAATATCTGGCCGATCGTCCGTGGCGCGTGTTGTCACAGGGCGAACGCCAGCGCGTGCTTGTGGCCCGCGCGCTCATGGCGAAACCGCGCGTGTTGATCCTAGACGAACCATGCGCCGGGCTTGATCCCGCCGCGCGCGAACATTTCCTGCAATTTCTCCAGCGGCTCGGCGCACGGGAAAATTCCCCGACGCTGGTTTTGGTGACGCATCACGTCGAGGAAATCATGCCGGTGTTTTCGCGCGTGCTGGTGTTGAAAAGCGGACGCATGCTGGCGGCGGGCAAAAAACCGGACGTGCTGAATTCAAAAAATCTTTCCCGCGCGTTTGGGTCGCAGATGCGATTGCAGCGGACGGGAAATCGCTACGCGCTGGCCGTCACGGCGAAGTCGCGCGCGATGATGTGAGAAAGGCCCGGCTTGCATTCGTTCGCGCCGGCTTGTGTTGAGTATTCATTCGACAAGCCGCCGTTCAACTGGCTCAATCACCGCCAACAAACACGACCTCATGCGAGCAACCGCCCCGCGCAAACCCTGGTATCGCATCCTCTACATTCAAGTCCTTGTCGCGGTCTTTGTCGGCATCGGCGTCGGCTGTTTCTTTCCTGAAAGCGGGAAGTCTTTGAAACCGCTCGGCGACGGCTTCATCAAGCTCATCAAGATGCTGATCGCGCCGATCATCTTCTGCACCGTCGTGCATGGCATCGCGTCCATGAGCGATCTGAAAAAACTCGGACGCATCGGCGGTAAAACCATCCTCTACTTTGAAGTCGTCTCCACGCTCGCGCTCCTGATCGGCCTGGTCGTCGTAAATGTCCTGAAACCCGGCGCGGGCTTTAACATTGATCCCGTGACGCTCGACCCCAAGATCAGCCAGGCCTACGCCCACCAGGCCCACGCGTTGAGCGCGGTGGAATTCGCGCTCAACGTCATTCCCAGCACCCTCTTTGACGCATTTGTTTCCGGCGACCTTTTGCAAGTGCTGCTCGTCGCTGTTCTTGTCGCCTTTGCCATCTCCTTCATGGGCGAGCGCGGCAAGCCGCTGCTGCACGGCATCGAATACGGCTCCCAGGTTTTCTTCGGCGTGATGCAAATTGTCGTGAAGGTCGCGCCCATCGGCGCGTTCGGCGCGATGGCATTCACGATTGGAAGTTACGGCTTGGGCGCGTTGAACCGCCTCCTTGCGCTGATGGCCGGATTTTATATCACGGCGGGACTGTTCGTCGTCGTGGTGCTGGGACTCATCGCGTGGTGGAGCGGATTCTCTATTTTCCGGTTCCTAAATCACATCAAGGAGGAACTCATGCTCGTGCTGGGCACCAGTTCCTCGGAGACGGCGCTGCCGGGAATGATTTTGAAAATGCGCCAGCTCGGTTGCAGCCAGTCCACCGTCGGCCTGGTGATTCCGACCGGCTACAGTTTCAACCTCGACGGGACGAACATCTACATGGCGATGGCCGCCGTGTTCCTTGCCCAGGCCACGAACACGCCGCTTGATTTGAGCCACCAGATCAGCCTGCTGCTGATCGCCATGATCACCTCCAAAGGTGCCAGCGGCGTCACCGGCGCGGGCTTTGTCACTCTCGCGGCGACGCTCGTGGCCGTGCCCAGCGTGCCGATTGAATCGCTCGCGTTGCTCGTCGGCATAGACCGTTTCATGAGCGAATGTCGCGCTCTCACCAACCTGATCGGCAACGGCGTCGCCACCGTCGTCATCAGCCGCTGGGAAAACGAAGTCACAAAACAAACGCTCAACGAGAATCTGAAACGTCCGCTCAATCTGTCCGAGAGTGGCTGACACGCAGCACCGGTCCGAAAATCCGCTTCCGAAATGTGCGCGCCAGTCCTCTGACGCTGTGGCGCGAAAATGCGATGGACACGATTTCACGGCCCGAATACCGTTGCTGCCAGGAACTAGACCGGACACCAAACCAAGGCAAGGCTAGTCAAACAAAGGGAATGCAATGATCATAAAATCCTCGTGTCAGCATTGCGGAATTCAAATTGAGTTTGACGCGGAAAGTGCGAATGAATTTGTGTCGTGTCCATCATGCGGCAAACAAACGCGGCTTTTGCTCCCTACAAAACCAGCCGCAAAGAGCACGACTCCAAAACTAAAGTTTAGTCGTCGGGACAAAGCAATTTTGGTTGTGGCGCTGGTGATGGCGCCGATTTTAGCTTGGAAGCTTTATGATTTACGGGTGCGAGGCATTACGCAAAGTCTTGCCCCATTTGAATTGCCAAATTTAACCTCTACTACAAAGGGTCAACCGCGCCAAGCATCGCTTCCAAAACAACAACCGCTTTCCGCAGAGGAAAAAACATCGCGGGAAAACATTTTGAAGGCTTTGCTGGAAGTCCAATCAGCAACTGCTGTGGGGGTAACGCGCGACCGGTATGGCGGATTATTGATTAAGGCCGATTCAACATTGAACTTTGAAAAGACAAAGTTATCTGATGATCGCCACTACCAGTATTCTTCCCATGCGAGGGATGCCATTCGATTCTATAGCAAGGCAAATGGAGCGTGGGATTCTTACTTTAAGTATGACTGGATGAGGGAAAAACATGAAGCACTTATGTTTGAGTGGGACTTCAAAGATTTACATGATTGTGGCGTGAGTTTTAATGAAAAAGATTATCCCTTGCAATCAGACGCGACAAACGCGCGCATCGTTCCGTTTGATGAATGTCTTTCGCTTTATTGGAAAGGGGCGGACATTTTCATTGAAAAGATGAAGGCTGAACTTTCACTGTGAATGAAAGAAAAGTGCTTGAGAGCTTTTTCATTCTGCTTTGTTTCTTCGCTCCTTCGTTGTTAATTTATCCCCATGAATCGCGACGCATCTGAAAAACTGTTTACCGAGGCGTTGAAATACATTCCCGGCGGCGTCAATTCGCCGGTGCGCGCCTTCCGCGCCGTGGGCGGCAATCCCTTTTTCGTCAACCGGGCCAGCGGCTCCAAGGTCTGGGACGTGGACGGCAATGAATTGATTGATTACGTCTGCACCTGGGGGCCGGCCATCCTCGGCCACGCGCATCCGAAAATCATTTCCGCCGTGAAAGCCGCCGCCGAACACGGCACGAGCTTCGGCATCCCGAATCCGCACGAGGTCACGATGGCCAAGCTCATCTGCGAACTGGTGCCGAGCGTGAAAAAAATCCGCATGACGAGCAGTGGCACGGAGGCGTGCATGAGCGCCATCCGGCTGGCGCGCGGATTCACGCGGCGCGACAAGATCATCAAGTTCGACGGCTGCTATCACGGCCATGTGGATTCGCTGCTGGTGCGGGCGGGCAGCGGCGCGTTGACGTTCGGGCACCCAGACAGCGCGGGCATCCCGGCGGCGTTCACGTCACACACCATCGTCGCGCCTTACAACGACGAGGAGGCGGTGAAGGCGATTTTCGCGGCGAACAAAAACGAGATCGCCGGCATCATCGTGGAGCCGGTGCCGGGCAACGCCGGTTTGTATCTGCCGAAGCCGGGCTATCTGGAATTTTTGAGCGAAATCACCAAGGCACACGGCGCACTGTTGATCTTTGACGAAGTGATGACGGGTTTCCGGCTTGCGCGTGGCGGCGCGCAGGAACGGTTTGGCATCACCCCGGACTTGAGTTGTTTCGGCAAGGTCATCGGCGGCGGCTTGCCGGTGGGCGCGTTCGGCGGGCGCGCGGAGATCATGGATTATCTCGCGCCGTTGGGCCCGGTGTATCAGGCGGGAACATTGAGCGGCAATCCGATCGCGATGGCGGCGGGGCTGGCGAACCTCGAAGAACTTGGGGCAAACCGGAAAAGCGGAAATGCCTATCAACAACTCGAAGAGCGCGGCGTGCAACTCGAAGCCGGAATGAAAGAAGCCGCGAAGTCCGCCGGCGTGCCCGTGACCTTCAACCGCTGCGGCTCGATGTTCTGCGGCTACTTCACAAACGCGCCGGTTCACAACGTCGCCGACGCGATGCGCAGCGACCGTGAAAAGTTCAAGAAATTTTTCCATGGGATGCTGGACGAGGGAGTTTATTTTGCGCCGTCGCAGTTTGAATCGGGCTTCATTTCCACGGCGCACACGGCGGCGGACATCGAAAAGACGGTTCGCGCGGCGGCAAAAGTCTTGCGCGGGCTGTAACCTTCCCCGGCTGCCTTCGTCTGACCTCGTATCCGCTGTTCCTGAAACACGGCGGAACCAAAAACAAACGACAACCAAATGAAGATTATGAAATCAACGAAGACCATGTTAGTTGCCGCACTGGCTGCGGGCGCATTGATCGCCTGCAGTTCCTCATTGCGTGCGCAAGACGCCCCCAAAACTCCCCCCGCTGGCGGGCCGCCCGCTGGTGAACACAGCCCCGGCATGAAAGGCGGACGTCCCGACTTCGCCAAGCAACTCGACTTGACGGCCGAACAGAAGCCGAAGGTTGAGGCGATCATGAAGGGCGCGGGTGAAAAGCGCAGAGCCTTGCGCGAAGACACCGCGCTGACGCCGGAAGAAAAGAAGGCCAAGGCCAAAGCCATCCGCGAAGACACTGTCGCGCAGATGAAAGCGGTGCTGACGCCGGAACAGTTCGCCAAATTTGAGAAGATGGGGCCGGCCATGCGCGGCAACCGCCCGCCTGGTGGTGGTGCTGAAGCCGGTGACAAGCCCGCCGGTGACAAGCCGCCGCAGAAGTGATTTGTGGGGAACCATGTTTGACACAGGGACGGCCTACGGGCCGTCCTTTTTTTTCGCGCGCAGAACGGATGTGACATTTCGCCAGCCGCCGGCGCGGTGACATGCCGGCAAGATTCCAATTGAGCAAAAGCGCGCTTGCCAGTATCGTGGTCAGCGTGTCGCGCGTGTAGCTCAATTGGATAGAGCGTCAGCCTCCGAAGCTGAAGGTTGTGGGTTCGACCCCCGCCACGCGCACCAGCCTTCGCTTTTGACAAAGCATAGCAACTGTTCGCGCCATTTGGTGTTTGACCTTCACCCACAAAAGAAGGAAAACAGTCGCAGCCATGAAAATAAAAACCTGGGTCGCGTGGTTGCTGGTCGTGGTTTTTCTTGCCAGCGAAATTTTGCTCTTCTCGGCCAACCGGCAGAAGGACGCGGCGCTCGTTTCTTTCCACGCCGAAAGGGAGCGGGCGGAACAATTGCAGACGCAACTGGACGCGCTTAAAAATTCCAACGCCGGCCTGCAAAGCGCGGAAATCGCCCGGCTGCGCGCGGAGAACCTGGATCTGCCGCGTTTGCGGAACCAGGTCACGCAGTTGCAGGCGGCAAACCAGAAATTATCCCAGCAGTTGAAGGCCACGCTCACCGCCGCCCAGCAGCAGCAGGCGCAAATGGAGCAGATCGCGGCGGAAAACCAGCAGGCCCGCGCGGCGGCGCAACAGGCGGACGAGGAGGCCGCGCGCAACACTTGCATCAACAATCTCCGCCAGATTGACGCGGCCAAACAGCAGTGGGCTTTGGAGCACGGCAAAACGGCGACGGCAATTCCCGTCGCGCAAGACCTCCTGCCATATTTCAAGGATGGAATCTTTCCGGCGTGTCCTTCCGACGGGACTTACACGCTCAATGCCGTGGGCGAACTGCCGTCGTGTTCGGTTCAAGGACACACGCTGCCGCAGTGACATTCGTGTCACGGCGATTTTCATTCTTGGCTTTCGCCGTTTCTTCCCTAGACTCCGCGCTTCATGATTGACACTGACATTGAACTTTTGAAGGGCATCGCAAACCAACTGCGGATTCATTCCATCGAGGCGACCACGGCGGCGGGCAGCGGCCATCCGACCTCCTGCTGCTCGGCGGCTGATCTCGTGGCCACGCTGTTCTTCGGCCAGATGCGTTACGACGCCAAGAACCCGCACTTTTACAACAACGACCGTTTCATCCTGTCCAAAGGACACGCCGCGCCGCTGCTTTACGCCGCGTGGGCGGAAAATGGTTTCGTGCCGGTTCCTGAACTGCTGAAGCTCCGCCAGTTCGGCAGCGACCTTGAAGGCCATCCGACGCCGCGCCTCGCGTTCGTTGATGCGGCCACGGGTTCGCTTGGCCAGGGTCTCGGCATCGGCGTCGGCATGGCGCTTGCCGCCCGGCTCGACAATCTGGATTACAACACCTACGTCCTGCTCGGCGACGGCGAAATCGCCGAAGGCGCCGTCTGGGAAGCGGCGTCGCTCGCGGGCGTTTACAAGCTGAACAATTTGATCGCCATCGTGGACGCGAACTGTCTCGGCCAGAGCGAAGCCACGGCGTTCGGACACAACGTCGGCGTTTATCGCGACCGTTTCAAAGCGTTCGGCTGGCGCGTGGAAGACATTGACGGACACGACATCGAAGAAATCGCAGAAGTCCTCGGCGGCGTCGGCCTGGACGACAAGCCGCTCGTCATCATCGCCAAGACTTACAAAGGCGCGGGCATTTCATTTTTACAGGATCAAGACGGCTGGCACGGCAAACCGTTGAACAAGGAAGAAGCCGCGAAAGCGATTGCCGAACTTCAGCCCACCGCGAAATCCGGCCTCGGCGTGGCGATTCCCGCGCCCACCCAGTTGCCCGCGCCGAACAATGTCGCGCCCGCCGGCTATCCGTCCATCAGCTACAATCTCGGCGACAAGATTGCCACGCGCGAAGCCTATGGCGCCGCGCTCGTCCGCCTCGGCGAGGTTGACCAGCGCGTCGTTGCGCTGGACGGCGACACGAAAAACTCCACCTACGCGGAAAAGTTTTTCAAGAAATTCCCGAACCGTTCCACCGAATGTTACATCGCCGAGCAAAACCTCGTTGCCACGGCCATAGGGTTTGGCACGCGCGGCAAGGTGCCGTTCGCGTCCACCTTCGCGACGTTTTTCACCCGCGCGGCGGATCAGATTCGCGTGGCGGGCATTTCGCAATCCAACCTCAAGCTCGTCGGTTCGCACGTCGGCGTGAGCATCGGCGAGGACGGCCCGTCACAGATGGCGCTGGAAGATCTGGCCATGATGCGCGCGGTTGCCGGCAGCACGGTGTTGTATCCGAGCGACGCCGTCAGCACGGAAAAATTGCTCGAGCAAATGGCGATGATCAAGGGCGTCTGTTTCCTCCGCACTTCGCGTCCGAAGACGGCGGTCATCTACGGCAACGACGAAAAATTCCCCGTCGGCGGCGCGAAAGTCGTGCGACAGGGCGACAAGGTCACCATCGTCGGTGCGGGCGTGACGCTCCACGAAGCTCTCAAGGCGGCGGACGCGTTGAAGGCCGAGGGCATCAACGTCACCGTCATTGACGCTTATAGCATCAAGCCGCTCGGCAAGGACGTGATCCTCGCCGCCGCCAAAAAGACCGGCAACATGGTCATCACCGTGGAAGATCATTATTCCGAAGGCGGCCTGGGCGACGCGGTCGCGGGCGAATTGAGCAGCGAAGGCATCAAGGTTCACAAGCTCGCCGTCAACGGCATTCCGCGCTCCGGCAAGGCCGAGGAACTGCTCGCGCATTTCGGCATTGACGCGGCGGCGATTGCGAAAAAAGTGAAATCGCTCTGAACGCCAGGCAGAATTCAAAACCGGCGCGGGGGGAACACTTGCGCCGGTTTTCTTTTTGCCAGATTTGCTTTTGTGATGCACATTGTTTCCAGCAATGAACGGGGCAGAAAAGATTCTCAAGGGGAAATTGCTTCTGGACGGAGGCGAGTTGAACGGCTCGTTTTTTCATCACACCGTCATTCTCATCTGCGAACACAACGCCGAGGGCGCGTTCGGCCTGGTGCTGAACCGTTCAAGCGGCAGCAAGGTCGGCGAGCTGGTGATCGCCGACCTGCCTGATCCGCTTAAAAACTCGCCGCTTTTTCTTGGCGGGCCGGTGCAGCCGACCGCGTTGAGTTTTTTGCACTCCGATAATTTCATACCTGACGCGAACGTCTTTCCCAACTTGAACCTTGGCCATTCGCTCGACGAACTGGTGGAAGTCGGTGAATCGTTTTCCGCCTCAAAGAAAGTCAAAATGTTCGCCGGTTACGCCGGCTGGTCGCCCGGCCAGCTTGAGGTTGAAATGAAACGCAAATCGTGGCTCACGTTTCCGGCGTCGCTCGAACTCGTCTTTGAAACGCCGCCCGACCAGCTCTGGCAGAAAATTCTCAGAAGCAAAGGCGGCTGGAAAAACAAGCTGCTTTCGCAGATGCCGGATGATTTGTCGCTGAATTGAAAAGTAGCTGCGGAGCAGCGCCAGACAGTAGCCCACGGTGAAACCGTGGGATTCAGTCAGAAAAAGTTCAAAGCCCCGGCAGGGGCGGCAGAAACATTCAGGAGGTGTTTTTGCTAAAAAACTTCAGTTCCAGAAAATCAAATCACTTCAGCCGCCACAACCTGAAACATCCTCGCAATCCCTATTTTGAGCTTGGCCGCTATCTCCAGTTGTCCATTGACCATTTAAATACTGGTAATACTGCCAACTGACTGTAATCCAAACAGTGAACTTACAACGGACACTTGAAGAATTCGGTGGACCACATTGAGGAACATAGGGAGTGTATACCATATATTCGTATGGGCCATGATCACTGGTGATTGTATGTTGGCAGGTGTCGCAATCGGCTTTAGTTAACCTCGGCAATAATAACAAAAGAAAAATTGCCAATGAGCAGTGCAATTTTAATCCAAATGTATTGGTCTTTTTCATAGGTTTATAAGTTTAGCGTGTTTGAATTGAGCGTTTAAAACATCCGTCTTCTTAAGAGAAAGACGAAAAATAAAGTTGTTGTCAACATTAGAAAAATAACGACGAACTTCTTAGCCCACATTTTTGAGTCATCAATTTTCTTTGAGTTCCTTTCAATTATTTCATTTCTTGTTAACCACTTTCCATCTTTTGAGAAATAAATCGCACCATCAGCCGTGTCGGCGTTCGTCCTAATCCGCTCATCTCGAACCAGACTCTTCAAAGGCAGGGCAGCATTTATTGCGGTGGACTTCATTTCCGTATTAGCGACAATTTTTGTTACCATCGCCTCATATTTCCCGATTGCAATTGTTTGGCCGTTATTCGTTCCGCCTGTTAATGGGGCAAAGTGGGTAAATTCAATAGCCATTGGCAATTTGATCCCGTTTAAATTTGTGGTTTGAATAATTTTGAATGTCGCGTTGGTGAACCCCTCATTGTAGGGAGGCGGATATTGTTTTTTTTCGAATTTTCCATTTGATGGGAGATAGAAATAGCCGTCATTATGGTAGACTATGGATTGTGGAAGAAATGGCGGGCTGTTGAATTGTTGCCAACTGGCCTTTAATTTCATTTTGCTTGTCCTGTGATCCAACCCTGGAGCCAAAGGAAAAGGTGGTGGAAGCATTTCATTTGTTTGTATATTTAAATAGCAGGTCGAGGCGAAAGCCAGCCACAAAGGGATTGCAAAATGATCGCCTTTAACCGGGTCGGGGAAAATATCAGAGAATACCACGGCAGCGGCTTCATTTAACGATTTAGCCGCTGTTCCTGTGACTATGTTCGTTGATATTTTACCCCGGAGAATTGATTGAACCTCAACGGATTGCTGGATGTTTGTGTTAAAACCGATAACAACATAAACATTCGATGAATCGCAAGTTGTCTGATATTGCGTCGGTAAATTTAACCGTGGAATCTTTTCGCGTGTTGTGATTTGCCATTGGCAATTGTCTATTTGGACAGAAAACTCTCTGTCTCCCTTCAACTGCAATGCTCCGTTAACGAGAGAACTGTAAGTGATTTGACCTTCAACCAAAACAGTTTCGGAATGGCAAATGCAGCAAATGAGCATGAAATATGGAAAAATAATCCGGCGTAGTAATAATTGCATCATAGTATGTTTTGTTTTATAGCAAAACGATGTGAGCCGCGCAAAAACTTTATTTAAAAGAGGATCTTGGTTGAAGGCCAGTTATTAATTCGCCTCGACGCGCAGCAAGGCCGCGTTGGACTTGGCCAGAATCTCCGTCCGCTCCAGACTTGCCGGAATCAAACTGAACTGGCCGGTCGCCAGATTCACCGCCGTCGAACCGCTCTGGATTTCAATTTCGCCAGCCGTCACCGCGATGATTTGCAATTTTTTGGGTTTCAAAGAACCATTCGCTCCGGAATTCAGTTTCCACGCTTCGACATTGAACAACGGGTCGTTCACCAGCGAACGCTTCTGGATTTTTTCATCGGCCACAAATTTCGTCTTAACCAGCTTCGGTTCAAAATCATTGAAATCAATGCTCGCCAGCGATTGCGCGACGTGCAGGTCACGCGGCTTGCCGTCCAGGCCGGTGCGGTTCCAGTCGAACACGCGGTAGGTCGTGTCCGAGTTTTGCTGGATCTCAAAAATCACCAGGCCGTCGCCGATGGCATGGACGCGTCCGCTCGGCAGAAACATCGTGTCGCCCGCTCGCACTGGAATGTGATGGAAACAATCCGCCACGCTGCCGTCGGAAATTTTTCTCTCAAACTCCGCGCGCGTCACGCCGCGCTTGAGGCCGACATACAAGCTCGCCTCCGGCGCGGCATCGGCGATAAACCACATTTCAGTCTTCGGCTCGCCTTTGAGTTCCACCGCGATGTTTGCCGGCGGATGGACTTGCAGCGAAAGCTTGTCGCGCGCATCAAGGATTTTGCAGAGCAGGGGAAAGCGGCCCTCTGCTGCCGGTTTCGCGCCACCAAGGATTTCTGCTGCATGATGCGTCATAAGCCAGCGCAAATCTTTTCCAGCGAGCTGGCCGTTGGCGATGATGCTGGCGTCGCCGGGCCGGTCACTGATTTCCCAGGATTCGCCGATGACTGCGCCAGGGGGAAGTTTCTTGCCGTAAAGCCGTTCGAGTTCGCGTCCGCCCCAGACGCGCTCCTTGAAAACCGGCTGAAAAGTAAGCGGGTAAAGCACGGCTGATTATCCTGCGGCCTGGGGAACCACGCCGTGCTTGGTGGATTCGATTTTCTCGACGAAATGCCCATGGGCGCGGAATTTTTCGTAACGCGCTTTCAAGCGTTCGGCGATGGACAGCGCGAGAATTTCATCGAGATGCTTGAGCAGGTGTGTTTTCAGATTCGCGGCGGTTCCGGTGGTGTCGGTATGCGCGCCGCCGAGCGGTTCGGGGATAACCTCATCCACGAGCTTGAATTTGAGCAGATCTTTCGCGGTGATTTTCAGAGCGGCGGCGGCCTTGGCGGCGTTCGTGCGGTCCTTCCACAAAATCGCCGCGCAACCTTCGGGGCTGATGACGGAGTAATAGGCATTCTCCAAGATCAAAACCCGGTCCGCCACCCCGATGCCCAGCGCGCCGCCGGAGCCACCTTCGCCGATGACGGCGGCGATGATTGGCACTTCCAGCAAGGTCATTTCGCGGAGATTCACGGCGATGGCCTCGGCGATGTGCCGTTCCTCCGCCGCGACGCCGGGATACGCGCCCGCCGTGTCAATCAACGTGATGATGGGCAGGCCGAATTTATCCGCCAGCCGCATCAAACGCAGCGCTTTGCGGTAGCCTTCGGGATGTGCGGAACCAAAGTTGCGCAAAATGTTTTCCTTCGTGTCACGGCCTTTTTGCGTGCCGATGACGACGACGCGATGTTCGCCCAACTTCGCAAAGCCACCGACCATTGCGCGGTCGTCAGCGAACAAGCGGTCGCCGTGAAGTTCGTGGAAATCCGTGAACGCGTGGTTGATGTAATCCAGCGTGTAAGGGCGTTTTGGATGGCGTGCGAGTTGCACGCGCTGCCAGGCGGTGAGGTTCAGGAAAATCTGGCGCCGGGTTTCCTCCAGTTTTTTCTCGATTATCTGGATTTCCTCTTCAAAACTGATGCCGAGCGAGTGTTTTTCCGGGTGCAAACGGAGATCGTTCAGCTTGTTTTGCAGTTCGACGACCGGCTTCTCGAAATCGAGCTGATGTTTCATGCGTGGGGAGATTAGATATTTTTGCCCCTTCAATCAATGCGAATTCGCCCCTAAAAAGTGAGAGGCCGGACTTGCGTCCGGCCTCTTTTAGTGACGAGGTTTAATACGCCCTCACCGGGGCGCTCAGAAGGGTGGCGCGACCAACTTTTTGTGGCCGCTGTCCGAGCCGCACCACGAGCAAAACCTCTATGCCAACCCTAAACGAACAGCGAAACCTAACCCATTCGTATTATGAGACTGGCGGCGCGGGAATCTGTTCAAACTATTTTTAATTTATTTTGACCGTATGATTTCGGACAGCGTTGGCGAAGGAAAGCAGTTCAAATTTTGTAATGGGGGAAATTATTGGCGGAGCAGCGCGATGAAACCGGCCTGCTCGAAATGCCCGTCCGAAGTCAGCGCCTGCTTCAACCCGCGCTCGCGCATCACCACGAACGAAATGCAATCGGTCCAGCTCCAGTCTTTGTCCGGGCGTTGACGGAACAGTTCCCAACCTGCCTCCAGCAAATCCTTTGCCAGCGGGACGATTTCAACCGCCGGCGAGTTTTGCAAATGGGTGATGAAGCGAATCGCCGCATCGCGCGATTTCACCTTGGCCAGGGCGTTGCCAATTTCCAGCAGCACCGCGTCAGTGGTGATGATCAGCACGCGGCGCGCGGCCAGATGCCGTGACATCTCGACCGCCGGTGAATGATGCGCGTCGGTGGCTTGCGCGAGGGCAATGACGTAGGCGGAGTCGAGAAAGACTTCAGTGCTTGGAATTGCCGCCATTGCGATAGAGGTAGTCGTCCAGATGCTCGGACATGTCCGGCGGGCCGTCGAGGTTCATGCTGGCGGCGATTTTGAGCCATTCGTAAGGATCGGCGTCGGTGGCCGCAGTTTTGGCGGGGCGGTTGAGCGATTCGACGTAATGCAGCACCTGCTCCTGCTTTTGGGGCGGGAGCGCGCTCAATTTTTCCATGACGGCTTCGGCGACGCTCATAACTTCAATGCGAAAATAGCCTCAAATGCAAAATGCGGCAAGCGCGCAATGCAGCCATGCGCTGGCAGCGGCACAGGCCAGTTTGTCGGCGGTGGCGAAGGAAAGCAGATCAAAGTTTTTCATGAAGCGCGTCGTGATCTGAAATCTTCCATTTCCATTCGTATCATTAACGCGCACGCTGAAATTGGATTTTCAAACAAAACCTCGTAGTTTTTAACTCCACTTTTGAGAACGTGAAAAACGCCCCAAGGACTTTTTTACGCTTCGCCAAGCCCCATGCCGGTGTCCAACGCTTGTCTTCTGTGAACCGTATCCAATCGTCAATGAACGTGGAGTTCTGTTTGACCGTTATTTCAATTTCCTTTTGAGTTACCTTTTCAAAGTAAGCGTGATAGCCAGTGTTTTCATATAACTGTTGAGCCGTGCGCTCTCGTTTAGCCTGATATTGTCGTGCGAATTGACATATTGCTAAAACACACTCCTCGCGGGTTGTGCTAATTGTGGTTTTCATTTTATCACCTGCGGCTCGTGCCAGACGTGGCCGAGTTGCGCGAGCAGATCGTCGGCGGCAATCGGCCCCCAGGTGCCGGCGGCGTAAAATTCGCGGTTCGTCAGCGGTTTTCCGTCCCAGCCGATGCGGATGGAATCGGCGATTTTCCACGCGGTCTCCACTTCGTCGCGGCGGATGAAGAGCGTCGCGTCGCCGGCGATGGCTTCGAGCAGCAGGCGCTCGTAGGCTTCGGGCGTGTAGGCGCCGAACTCGGAATCGTAGCTGAAATGCATCCGCACGGGCCGCACGCCTAGGCTCATGCCTGGAACCTTGCCGTTGAAGCGCAGGGAAATTCCCTCGTTCGGCTGGAGCCGCAGCGTGAGCGCGTTGGCGTCCAGATGCGAACCGCATTGCGTGGCGAACAAGACATTCGGCGTGGGGCGGAACTGGATCCGCACCTCGCTGGCGCTTTGCGGCAGGTTTTTTCCGGTGCGCAGATAAATCGGCACGCCGCTCCAGCGCCAGTTATCAATGAACAGTTTCAGCGCGACAAACGTTTCGACGTTCGAGTCCGGCTTCACCTTGGTTTCCTGCCGGTAGCCCGGACGCGGCTGGCCGTCCACCGCGCCGGCGAAGTATTGGCCGCGCACGATTTGTTTGGCGACGTCTTCCGGCGTGAGTTCGCGGATGGATTTGAGCAGCTTCACTTTTTCGTCGCGGACGGATTCGGCTTCGAGCGACACGGGCGGCTCCATGGCGATGAGCGAAAGGACTTGCAGCATGTGGTTCTGCACCATGTCGCGCAGCGCGCCGGCTTCTTCGTAATAACCGCCGCGTTCGCCGACGCCGATTTTTTCGCTGACGGTGATCTGGATGTGGTCCACGGATTCGCGGGTCCAGAGGCGTTCAAAAATGGAATTGGAAAAGCGGAACATCAAGATGTTCTGCACCGTTTCCTTGCCGAGATAATGGTCAATGCGGAAGACCTGGCGCTCGTGCGCGTAACGCGTAAGCTCCTTGTTGAGCGCGTGCGCGGAGGCCAGGTCGTGGCCGAACGGCTTCTCCACGACGATCCGCTGCCAGCCGGGGCCGTCGCGTTTCAAGAGCTGCGAGCGATGAACCTGTTCGACAACGTCACCGAACTGGCTCGGCGAAATCGCGAGGTAAAACAATATGTTTTCGCGCAACGCCGGGTTGCCGAATGAACTCAATTGCGTTTCGAGTTTCGCGTAGGCTGCGTCATCGGTCAGATCGCCCACGCAATAAAAAATATTTTCCGCGAAGGCCGACCAGACCTTGTCATCCACCGGTTTGGTGCGGGAAAACTGGTCCAGCGCGGTGCGCAATTCCTGCCGCCAGACAGCGTCGGTTTTGTCACGGCGCGCGAAGCCGATGACGCGGAACGTCGCGGGCATCTGCTTCTCCTTGAACAACTGGTAAAGCGCGGGGATCAGTTTGCGCGCGGTCAGGTCGCCGCTCGCGCCGAAGATGACGATGGAACAGGCGTCGAGATTTTTGCGGTCGCCGTTGCCGCCGGGAGCCTTGTCCAACGAGTTCAAAACATTCATGGGCGCAACTTTCGCGCAAACGGCGGCGGAATTCAATCCTGCTTCTGCCTTTAGCCGGGCAAATTGCATGAAATAATCGGGGCTTAAGGATGAGTGGAATTCACTTCAGCCGGGTTTCAACCTTTTGTCCGGAACTTTTTGGCTCGCTTCCGCCGGAATTTTTCTGCAAAATTTTTCGTCGCGCGAATGAAAGCAAAAATCATCATCACCCCAAAAAAGGCCGTTCTGGATCCGCAGGGAAAAACCGTCCAGACCGCCCTCGAACACATGGGCTACACCGGCGTCACCGGCGTCCATATCGGCAAATACATCGAGATTGATCTCGCGCCCGGCACGGACAAGGCGGCGGCGAGCAAAGCGTTGAATGACGCAGCCTTCAAGCTGTTGAGCAACCCGGTGATTGAAGATTACAAACTGGAGATTGAATAACAACCAAGACGCCAAGGCGCGAAGAAGTAAAAATCTGTTTTAACTTTGTGTCTTTGCGTCTTTGTTGTTCAAAACAAAAATGAATTTCTCCGTCCTCCAATTCCCCGCCAGCAACTGTGACCAGGACGCCGTCCACGCCGTCCGCCTGCTCGGCCATTCCGCGCGGCTCGTCTGGCACAAGGATGCTTCGCTCGGCGACACCGACTGCGTCATCGTGCCCGGCGGTTTCAGCTACGGCGATTACCTGCGCTGCGGCGCGATCGCGCGATTCAGCCCCGTTATGCAGGCCGTGAAACAGTTCGCCGACAACGGCGGCGTCGTGCTTGGCGTCTGCAACGGCTTTCAAGTGCTCACCGAAGCCGGCCTGCTGCCCGGCGCGCTCATCCGCAATCGCGACCTGCAATTCCACTGCGAAAACATTTTCCTGAAAACCGCCACGAACGATTCGGCGTTCACCAGCAAGATTCCGGCGGGAAAAATTCTCCGCGTGCCCATCGCCCACGGCGAAGGCTGCTATTTTGCCGACGAAGAAACGCTCGCGAAGCTCAAGGCCAACAACCAAATCCTCTGGCAATACTGCGACGCTGGCGGAAACCTGACCGACAGCGCAAATCCCAACGGCGCGCTGCAAAACATCGCCGGCGTCTGCAATGAAAAGCGCAACGTGGCCGGCCTGATGCCGCATCCCGAACGCGCCTGCGAACCGCTCCTTGGCAGCGACGACGGCAAATGGATTTTTGAAAGCATCTTCGCCGCATTGAAGAACAAGACGGCTGCAGCAGCGGCGTAAATTTTTGCATGAAAATCCGGGAAATCATCCGGCAGATCGAAGACGACGGCTGGTTTCATGTGCGCACGCGCGGCAGCCATCGCCAGTATCATCATGCGACGAAGCCCGGCACGGTGACGATTGCCGGACATCCCGGACAGGATTTGCATCCGAAAACATTAAACAGTATCTTGCGGCAGGCAGGACTCAAATGACTATGCGCTACACCATCATCATCGAACACGGGCCGGAAAATTTCAGCGCCTACGCGCCGGATTTCCCCGGCTGCGTCGCGGCGGCTGACACTGAGCAGGAAACGCTCGCGCTGATGAAAGAGGCGCTGGAAATGCACATCGAAGACATGCGCGAACGCGGCGAACCGATTCCGCAGCCGAGCGAAATCCGCGAAGTAGAAGTGGCGGCCTGAAATACTTTTCCAGCCGATGCCACAAGTTCAACCAACTTTGCCGCACAACGACCGCGAATACCGCCAGCTTGTGAAGCAGCTTGACCGCCTCGTGGACGAAGTGGGCGAGGATGAAAACCATCCGCTCGCCTCCATGATGGAAGTGATCGGCGTCCTCATCGAGAAATACGAGGACGAAAACGTGGCGGAACTCGCCTGACATGGAGCAAATGGAAATCAATCTGATGCCGCATCCCGAACGCGCCTGCGAACCGCTCCTCGGCAGTGACGACGGCAAATGGATTTTTGAAAGCATCTTCGCCGCGTTGAAGAGCAAAGTTGTCGCGCAAGCGGCTTAATATGGAAACCTATTTCGTCAGACATACACTAGGATGTTCGGTCGACGAAACCACTCGTGAGCGAATGTGGCGTGAGAAGCGCCTCTTTGTTCATTTCCCGTGGGATAAATCCAGCAACCAGACTGTTGACAGTAAAAGCCTAGACCCAAATGACTACACAGGCTTTCGCAAAGGAGGAATGTCCGCGTTAAATCGTTTGGCAACTGTAGGAGGTTTCGTAGCAGCCCATTATGTCGGCCACGACAATTGGTTGGTTGGAAAAATCAATCCCAATTCCAAGATTGAGATTTGTGAAGGCAAATGGCGACCAGAGGAACTAGAAAAACATGGGCTTAAAAATCATAACGCGGTCGTGGTGCTCAAAACTCTTAAACTTGAATGCTGTCGCGAAATATCTCCGACCAATTATGCATTACTTCAAGCGGTTCAACCTAGGGGAGGAACAATCAAGCGTTGGCACAAAGCTGGAGGATTGATAGAAGCAATCGTTACCGGGCAAAAGCCCAGAATCTCGTTTGATCTGTTGTCACCATCCCATCAGGAAACTTTGTGTGCTGAATTTCTGCGCCGCCCACTGGCTTCTAGATTTGATTTGCCTCAATTAGACAGTCTCCTTTGCGATGTGGGCAGAACCATGCCGGATTTGGATATACTTGGGCTTGCGCCGGACGGAGCAAAAATCTTTGCCCAAGTCACACATGATATTCTTAAGAAGGCAGGACACAAAATCTTAGCACTCAAAAAATATTCAGAAAGCCAGCGCGACTACCTGATTTTATTTTGCGATCACGAAAAGAAAGAAATTCGTGATGGAGTAACAATCGTGCCGATTAAAGAAGTTTTCGAGAGTTTCACAGCGACCCAGAGCGGCACTCATTGGCTTCAAGGTATTTTCCCTCAAATTTAATAACATTTTCCATGACCGAATCCGCCATCACCCCAGAATTGGTTGCCAAGCACAACCTCACGCCGGAAGAATACGCCCACGCTGTGGAAATCCTCGGCCGCACGCCGAGCTACACCGAGCTCGGCATCTTTTCCGTGATGTGGAGCGAGCATTGCAGCTACAAAAACACCAAGCCGCTGCTCAAGACCTTCCCCACCAAGTCGCCCAAAATCCTTGTCGGCGCGGGCGAGGAAAACGCCGGCATCATTGACATCGGCGACGGCATCGCCATAGCGTTCAAGATCGAGTCGCACAACCATCCGAGCGCGGTCGAGCCGTTTCAGGGCGCGACCACCGGCGTCGGCGGCATCGTGCGCGACATCTTCACGATGGGCGCGCGGCCGGTGTGTGCGGTGAACTCGCTGCGCTTCGGGCCGATCACTCCCGACGTAGCAGCGGACGTGAGTCCGCTCAAATCAGACTCGGGGAATGATCAGAGCCGACTCACGTCGGCTGCTACGAACGGAGAGGCAGACGCGCAGTTGAAAAATAATCGCCGGCTTTTCGCCGGCGTCGTCAGCGGCATCGCGCATTACGGGAATTGCTTCGGCATCCCGACCGTCGCGGGCGAGGTGTATTTCGACAAGACCTATCAAGGCAATCCGCTCGTGAACGCCTTTTGCCTCGGTGTGCTGCGCCATGAACAAATCACGCGCGGCGCGGCCAAGGGCGTCGGCAATCCCGTGTTTTATGTCGGCCCGGCGACGGGTCGCGACGGGCTCGCGGGCGCGGCGTTTGCGTCGCAGGATTTGACCGAGGAATCCGCCGAGCAACAGCGCGGCGCGGTGCAGGTCGGCGATCCGTTCATGGAAAAACTCGTGTGCGAAGCTTGCCTGGAACTCCTTGCCACCGGCGCGGTTGCCGGGATGCAGGACATGGGCGCGGCGGGTTTGACCTGTTCCACTTGTGAAATGGCCGCGCGCGCCGGCACGGGCATCGAGATCGAACTCGACAAAGTGCCGCAACGCGCGCCGAACATGAGCAGTTACGAGATCATGCTTTCGGAATCGCAGGAACGCATGCTCATCGTCGTCCACAAGGGCCGCGAAGAGGAAGTGAAACGCATTTTCGACAAGTGGGATCTGCCGTGGTCCGAGATCGGCATCATCACCGACACCGGCCACATGAAGGTGCGTCACGGCGGCAAACTCGTCGTGGATATTCCCGCGCGGAAAATCGCCGACGAATCACCGGTTTATCAGCGCGAGGCGAAAGAACCCGCTTACATCGCGGAAGTGAAAGCGTTCCGCCTCGACGGCATCGCCGACACCACTGCACCTGCGGACGTTTTGAAAAAACTGCTCGCCTTCCCGAGCATCGCTTCCAAGAACTGGGTCTATCGCCAATACGATCATCAAGTGCGCGACGGCTCGGTCGTCCTGCCCGGCAGCGACGCCGCGGTCATCCGCATCAAGACGGATTCCCTGCCCGTGATGAGCGCCGAACTCGCGGCGAAAGTTTCCGGTAGGGCCGAGTTGCCGCTCGGCCAGGACGCGCAGCAGCGCGTCCCTACCATTTCAGAAAAGCTCATCGCCATGACCGTGGATTGCAACGGCGGTTACGTTTATCTTGATCCCTACGAGGGCGCGAAAGCCGCCGTGGCCGAGGCCTGCCGCAATCTCGCCTGCTCCGGTGCGCTGCCGCTCGGCGCGACGGACAATCTCAACATGCCCAGCCCGCTCAAGCCCGAGTTGTTCTGGCAGATCAAGGAATCCGTGCGCGGCCTCGCGGAAGGTTGCAAAGCCTTCAACGCGCCCGTCACCGGCGGCAATTGCTCGCTCTACAATCAAAGCCCGGCCGGGCCGATTGATCCGACGCCCACGATTTCCGTCGTCGGACTCATCGAGAAACCCGAACACGTCACCACGCAATGGTTCAAGGACGAAGGCGACGCCATCATCCTGCTCGGCGAAGCGGTGGAAGCCACGCCGTTGCAAGGCCTCGGTGGCAGCGCGTATCTGCAAGTCGTCCATGGAAAGAAGAACGGTTCACCGCCGCGCTGTGACTTGGAAGTCGCGAAGACGCTGCACACCACGCTCCTCGGCCTGATCCAATCCGGCCTCGTGAAGAGCGCGCACGATTGCAGCGAAGGCGGCCTCGCCGTCGCGCTCGCGGAAAGCTGCATCAGCCAGCTCATCGCCCGCGACACGCCAAGGCTCATCGGCGCAACGATTGATCTTTCTGCTGTAGCAGCGGACGTGAGTCCGCTCCAATCAAACTCCGGGGAAAGTCAGAGCCGACTCACGTCGGCTGCTACAAGTCAAGGTATCCGTCTCGACGCCTTGCTCTTCGGCGAAACGCAATCGCGCGTCGTCATTAGCTGCAAAGCGCTCGATGCCGTGAAAGTCGTCGAACGCGCCAAACTCATGGGCGTTCCGGCGGTTCAGATCGGCAAAGTCGGTGGAGACAAGCTGACGGTGAAGACCGCCGGAGCCGAATTCTCTGCCCCGCTCACGGAGTTGCATGACCCGTGGTGGAACAGCATCGCCCGCGCGATGGCGTGATTTTTGTAGTGAAAGCGGCCTCCGTTTTCGGAAGCCGCTTTTTTGTTTGCGCCAGAGCTGCAAGTCGGTTCAACTCTCATTATGCTGACGTTTGAATGGGATGCCAACAAGGCCGGAACCAATATGGCCAAGCATCAAGTCAGTTTTCAGGAAGCAACCACGGTGTTTGGCGACTCTGCTTCATTGACCATTCCCGACCCGGCACATTCGCAGGCCGAAAACCGGTTCATCATTTTGGGCCGGTCGCATCGGGGCCGGATTCTGGTTGTCGTCCACACCGAACGGGGCGATAATATCCGCATCGTCAGCGCGCGGCCGGCCAGCCGGCGCGAAAGGAAAAACTATGAGCAAGCCAACCGCTAAAACCGCCGCCAAAGAAATGCAGCCGGAATACGATTTTTCCGCCGGCGTGCGCGGCAAGTATTCCCGGCGTTACCAGCGCGGCACCAACGTGGTGGTGCTGGAACCGGACGTGGCCAAATTTTTCCCCGACGCTGAAACGGTGAATGATTCGTTGCGCTCGCTCGTTAGCATCATCCGCCGCCAAAAAGCCGTGGCGAAATAATGTGCCCCGGCGGCGACAAGCTGACGGTGAAAACCGCTAGCGGTGAATTCTCCGCCCCGCTCACCGAGTTGCATGATGCATGGTGGAATAGCATCGCCCGTGCGATGGCGTAAAATATGTCTAGCCATGAAGCCAAATCTTACATTTCGAAATGCCTACTACGTCAAACTTGGACGCGGCGGATGTTGGGAAGAAGATTCCATTTCAAAGTCGTTGATGCGAATTGGATGGCCAAAACAAAGCATCGAGGAAATTAATGCCGGAAGTTGGATTGAAATTGAAAAGCAGCTTCGCATTGAACACGCTGGCAAGCCTCAAGTTGCCACCACAGACTTCAATCGTCTTCGTGATATTACCCAATCAACGCCAGACGATATTTGGATAACTTTCCACGGCGCAAAAATGTGGTGGGGAAGACTTGTTGCTGGCGGTGTTGAAGCCGATCAAGTTTCAAAGTATCGTCATATTCAGGGGAAATGGTCTGACAAATCATTAAAGGGTCAACTCCTCGTTACGGCAGAGTTGCCCGGAAAGATTGCTCAACTACAGGGATTTCGTGGCACTGTTTGTCGTGTCAAAGAGCCTGAATTGCTTCGACGGGTTTTGGCTGGAGATAGAAGTCCACTCGCATTAGAAATTTCCACACATCGCGCGCATTTAGCCGTCGCTGCAAAAAACGCGATTGAACAACTACATTGGAAAGATTACGAAACTTTGGTGGATATGGTTTTTCGTGATACCGGCTGGATTCGCGTGAGTATTTTAGGTCAACAAGTAAAAGGTTACGACTTAGAGCTTCGTGAACCAATCACACAAGACAAATATCTAGTTCAGGTGAAATCGCGAGCTTCCTTGAAAGATTTGATTGCATCCGTTACGCAATTTTTCCCAGATGATGCACCAAGCGACTATAAAAAGATGTTTTTCTGTGTGCATTCACCGACGAAGGATTTGTTGGATTCGACTGAAATTCCAGACTGCGTTGACTTAATTCCACCGCAGCAATTGGCAGATTTGGTCATTGAAGCTGGGCTTTCTCGCTGGCTAGAAGAAAAGGTGGCTTGAGATTTTAAGTCTTTGCTTCGTTTCCAAGTCCATAAACTTAAGTGCCGCAAAGCCAACGTGGTCTTTTACGACGGTCACGTCGAATCGCCGCCGCTGAAATTTCTGTTTGAAGACACCAGCGCCGCAGCCTTGGCGCGCTGGAAGTCTTTGCAGACGGCCACCAGTCATCTGCCGCACCGCGAAAAATTGTCGCCGTAAAGCCAAAGCGGTAGAGGACTACCGCAGTCCAAGACGCTGGCGCGAAAATCCACAAGCCGGGCGAGCGCGAAGCGTCTTGGAGTGCTCCAGCCCTCTGGAGCTTTCCTCCGGCACCTGCGGCACATTCGCAGAACGGAAGCCATCCCAAATAATTTTGACCCAAGTCAAAGGTTTTTACGGTTGCAGTTCCCCGCGCACCCGGCATACGGTAAGGTCGTCCCGGATGAAACGCACAACCGTCATGATTATTGCCATGGGAGTGGTGCTGGGCAGTGCGCTCGGGGTCGGTGCCTACACGTTCATCTACGCAAAGGGCTACTCCTACCTGACCAATGATCCCAAGGCCTGCGTGAACTGCCACGTCATGCAGGAACAGTATGACGGCTGGATCAAATCGAGCCATCGCAGCGTGGCCACCTGCAACGACTGCCATACACCGCATGATCTCATCGGCAAATATTCCACGAAGTCGCAGAACGGTTTCTGGCATTCGTTCTATTTCACCAGCGGTAAATTTCCCGACCCGATCCAGATCACCGAGCGCAACCGCAAGGTGACGGAAGGCGCCTGCCGTTATTGCCACGCCGATGTGGTGGCAACCATCGAAAACCCGACGGGCACGGCGGGCCGACATGCCAACGCCAACCAAACCGACTGCCTCCGCTGTCATCGCAGCGTGGGCCATCTCCACTAAAAGATTATGAAAACGAACCTCCGTTCCTCGAAGCCAGCGGCACGCGAACAGCGCGGCGGACAAATCCTCAAGTTCGGCCTGGTTGTGGCCGGGGCGGCCTTGCTGGCCATCGCCGGGCTGGCGCTGCTCGTGAACATCATGGAACACAAACAGGAGGCGAAGCAGCCGTTCTTCCGCGTCGTGGAATTGACCGACGACACGGATGACCCGGCCATCTGGGGCAAGAATTTTCCGCTGCAATACGACGGCTACCTCAAGACCGTGGACCAGGTCCGCACCAAATACGGCGGCAGTGAAGCCCTGCCGCGCACGCCGACCACGAACGACCCGCGCTCCGTGGTGACGCGGTCGAAAATCGAGGAAGACCCGCGCCTGAAGAAGATGTGGGCGGGCTACGCGTTCGCCATTGATTTCCGGGAGGAGCGCGGCCACGCCTATATGCTCGACGACCAGACTTATACGGAACGCCAGAAGAAAGGGCAGCCGGGCACCTGCCTCAACTGCCACGCCTCGATGTATAACGCCTACAAAAAAGCCGGCAACGGCGACATCGTGAAAGGTTTCGAGGCGATCAATCATCTGCCCTACGCCGAAGCCCGCAAACTGGTCAAGCATCCCGTGGCGTGCATTGACTGCCATGATTCGCAAACGATGGCCCTGCGCATCACGCGGCCGGCGTTCATGGAAGGCATGAAAGCGCTCAAGGCCAGCCAGGGAGTGAAGGATTACGACGTGAACCGCGACGCCACGCGCCAGGAAATGCGCAGCTACGTCTGCGGCCAGTGCCATGACGAGTATTATTTCAAGGGCAAGGAAAAGCGCCTGACGTTCCCGTGGTTCAAGGGCCAGAAAGCCGACGACATCCTCGCCTACTACGACGAGGTGAAGTTTGCCGACTGGACGCATGCCGACACCGGCGCGCCGATGCTCAAGGCGCAGCATCCTGAATTTGAGATGTGGAACCAGGGCATCCATGCCCGCTCCGGCGTGGCCTGCGCGGATTGCCATATGCCCTATCAGCGCGTCGGCGCCCAGAAGATCAGCGACCACCATATCCAAAGCCCGCTGCTGAACATCAACAAAGCCTGCCAGACCTGTCACAAGTGGCCCGAGGCTGAACTCAAAGCGCGCGTCGAAAAAATTCAGGACAACACCACGCAACTGCGCAACATTGCCATGGATGCGCTGATGGCGTTGATTGACGATCTCAAGGCGGCCAAGGCGGCCGGCGCGTCCACCAACGAACTGGCTGCGGGGCAGGATTTCCAGCGCAAGGCGCAGTTCCTCCTCGACTTTGTGGAAGCGGAAAACTCCGTCGGATTCCATGCGCCTCAAGAAGCCGCGCGCATCCTGGGCAACTCGATTGATTACTCGCGCAAAGGCCAGAACTCCCTGCGCAGCCTGACCAAACCAGCGGTCGCGGTTGGTAATCCGTAATTCCGCTCCACCAGTCCCCCGAATTGCAGTCGTTTTATTAACGGCTGCAATTTTTTTGAACGTAAACCGTGTTTTCCCGCTCAATGTCCCTGACCCGCATCGAATAACCGTTTGCAATCAGCCGCCAGCGTCGTAATCTTTGCGCCACAATTTGCCATGCGCCAATTTCTAACCATCGCCACCAACGCCTTCATGGAGTTGATCCGGCAGCCGGTCTTTCTGCTGCTGATGACGGCGTCGGTGCTGTTCGAAATTTTTCTGGCCGTGCCGTATTACTTCGCGTTTGGCGACGAGCCGAAGCTCATCAAAAACAGCGCGCTGGCGGTGATGCTGTTGTCGGGCCTGCTTGGGGCGGTGCTGGGCGCGTCGTCGTCGCTCGCGCGGGAAATCCGCAGCGGCACGGCGCTGGCGGTGTTGTCCAAGCCGGTTGGGCGCGCGCAATTCCTGCTGGCAAAGTATGCCGGCGTGGCGGCGGCGCTGGCGGTATTGAGCTATGTGAACATGATCGGGGTGCTGCTGGCCAGCCGCATGGCGTTTGATGCTTATGGGAAAACCGACCTGGCGGCGCTGGGGATTTTCGCGGCGTTCGTGGCGCTGGCGTATGCGCTGGCGGGCTTCAGCAACTTTTTCTTGCGGCGGACGTTCGTGAGCGACGCGGTTCTGGCGATGGTGATCATGACAACAATCGCGGCGTTTGTGGTTTTTCAGTTCACCCGCCAGATGGAGAGCATGGGCACGGTGGCGGTGGTGGACTGGCGGCTGGTTCCGGCAGGAATCTTGATTCTGTTCGCGCTGTGGGTGCTGGCGGCGGTGGCGATCGCATGTTCCACGCGGCTGGACACGATTCCGACGCTGGTGATCTGCTCGGCGGTTTTTTTGCTTGGGCTGATGTCGGATTATTTCTTTGGCCGGCGGGCGGAGACAGGCGAATGGTGGGCGTCGGCGCTTTACACCATCGTTCCGAACTGGCAGCTTTTCTGGCTCGCAGACGCACTGGACATGGGCAAAAGCACATTTCACTGGGGCTACGTCGGCAAGGCATTTGCCTATGTGGCCGGCTACGCGGGCGCGTCGCTGGCGGTCGCCACGGCGCTGTTTGAAGAACGGGAACTTAGTTAAGACAATGCAAAATGAAAAATTCAAAATTAAAAAACGGACAGGCAGCGGTCGCCCCGGCTCCCCATTTTGCATTTTCAATTTTTAATTTTTAATTTTCAGTGCAACGCAACGTCCAAAAAAACGGCCTGGTGAACCTGGTCTCGGCGACGATGATTTTCGTCGCCGCGTTTGTCGTGACGGGCTACGCGAATTCGCTGGCCGGGCAGGCGGCTTCAATTTTCCTCGGCCTCGGCGTGCTCGTGGCCTTTGTCAGCTGGTTCCAGATGCGGCTCGAGGAAAACGAGCGGCTGGAGAAGCTCGAACTGGACGAACTCACCAAAAGCAAGGGCGGCTCGGCGCTGTTTGAAGCGAAGGACACGGAGGTTTTTCCGGCGCAACGTTCGCGGGAGCAGTTCGAGAAGTTTTTCGTTCCCGGTTTTGGCGTGCTGCTGCTCCTGCTCGAAGCGGGCGGCGCGTGGCTGCTCTGGCACTCGGTTTCCAAGGCGGCCAACGTCATTCCGCCCGACCGCGCGATGCCGGCGTTGTCGTTGTTCGCCATTCTTGCGCTGCTGCTGTTTTTGTTCGGGCGGTTTTCCTCGACGATGGCGCGGCTGGAAAACCACCGGCTGCTGCGCCCCAGCGCGAGTTTTATTTTGCTGGGCGCGTATATCTGCTTCATCGCGGCGGTGGCGATCGCCGGCGTCAAGGCGGAATTTCCCAAGGCGGATCTTTACGTCGCCAAAGGCCTGTGCGTGCTGCTGGGCCTGATGGCGGCGGAGATGCTGGTCACGCTGCTGCTGGAAATTTATCGTCCGCGCGTGAAGGGGAAAATTTCCCGCCCGGTCTATGACAGCCGGTTCGTCGGGCTGCTCGGCCAGCCGGAGAGCCTGTTCACGACTGCGGCACATACCATTGACTACCAGTTCGGCTTCAACGTCTCCGAGACGTGGTTTTTCCAGTTGCTGAAAAAAAACCTGCTCGTGCTGCTGCTCGTGCAACTGGCGGTGTTGATTTTGTCCACCTGCTTCGTGTTCATTGACGCGGGCGAGCAGGCGGTGCTGGAACGGTTCGGCAGGCCGGTGGCGGGCGGGGTGTTGTCGCCTGGCGCGCATTTCAAACTGCCGTGGCCGGCGGAAAGGGTTTACCGGTTTCGCACCGACCAGATCCAGACGTTCGATGTCGGCTACACGCCGGATGCGCAAAGCGAAATGGCGAACACCGTTTTGTGGAGCACCGCCCACGGGAAGGAAGATAATTTCCTCGTCGCCAACCGCGAGACGGTCACAATTCAAAATGACAGTGCCGACACGAACGACGTGTTGAAAGCGCCGCCGGTGAGCCTCATCACCGTCAGCATCCCGGTGCAGTTCCAGATCCACGACGTGATGGCGTGGGCTTACAACAACGCCGACCCGGCGGACCTGTTGCAGGACCTGGCCACGCGCACCGTCGTGCATTATCTTGCCAGCGAGGATTTGAGCGATGTGATGTCGCACGCGCGTTCGGAGGCGGCGCAGCTGTTGCGCGAACGCATCCAGGCTGCCGCCGATGCCCGCAAGCTGGGCGTGAAGATTCTTTTTGTCGGGGTGCAGGACATTCATCCGCCGGTGAAGGTGGCGGCGGATTACGAAAAGGTCGTGGGCGCGGAGCAGACCAAACTCGCCACGATTTTGGGCGCGCGCGCCGACGCCATCCGCACCAATGCCATCGCCGGTGCGCTGGCTTACACGCTCACGAACATCGCCGCCGCGACGCGCCAGCAGTTGGAAGTCTCGGCCTACGCCCGCGCCGCGCTGTTCACCAACCAGATTCCTGCGTTCAAAGCCGCGCCGTCCGTCTATCAGCAGCGCGCCTATTTCCAGACCTTCGCCGCCGCGACCGCCAATGCGCGCAAATATGTTTTGCTCGTGACCAACACGCAGGACGTGGTGATTTTCAACCTCGAAGATAAAATCCGCGAAGACCTTTTGAACCTGAACGTGAACGAAAAACCTTAACCGCCATGAAAAGAAATCTTTTAACCCTGGTCATCGGCGCAGTGCTGATCGTGATTTTCGCGCTGCTGCTGTTCGTCTTTCAAGTGCGACAGTCGGAGGTCGCCGTCGTCACCACGTTCGGCAAACCGACCGCCCAGCCCTACGACCAGCCCGGCGCGTATTTCAAATGGCCGTGGCCGGTCCAGAAAGTCTATAAGTTCGACCAGCGCATCCAGAATTTTAACGACAAGTTCAGCGAAAACCTCACGGCGGATAACAACAACCTGCTGACGAGCGTTTATGTCGGCTGGAAAATTTCCGACGCGAAATCGTTCTTTCCGAAATTCGCCGGCGGCTCCGTGCCCGCCGCGCAGCGGATGCTCGAAAGCATGTTGCGCAGCGCCAAAAGCGCGGTTATCGGCAAACACACGCTCTCCGAATTCGTGAACGCGGATCCAAAAGATTTGCAGTTTGACGCGATTGAAAAGGAGATTGAAATGTCCGTCCAGGCGCAGTTGCAGACGAACAGTTGCGGCATCGCGCTGGAATTTCTCGGCTTCAAGAAAATCGGGCTGCCGGAAAGCGTGACGCAGGCGGTGTTTGCCCGCATGACTTCCGAACGGGCGGTGCTGATCAGCCGCGCGCAGTTTGAAGGCGAGGCCGAGGCGCAAAAGATCAAGTCCACCGCCAACCGGCAGGCTTCCGAGACCATCAACAACGCCGTGGCCGATGCGACGCGCATCCGGGGCGAGGGCGAAGCCGCCGCCGCCAAGGTGCTGCCGGTGTTCCAGCAGAATCCCGAACTGGCGAATTTTCTCCTGCGCATTGACGCGCTGCAACAATCGCTCAACCAGCGCTCGACTTTGATTTTCGACGAACGCACGCCGCCGTTTGATTTGTTCACCGGCATTCCCGCGAGTTCACCGAGCCATTGATTGACCATGAGTGACGAGCATAAACATCACGCGCACGAACCGGCTGCACCCGTGACGGCGGAAGACGCCGGTTCGCAGGCGCTGGCCGAGGCGCTGGGCAGCAGCTTTGCGATTGTCAAAATCGTGATGGTGCTGATGGTCGTCGCGTTTTTCGCCTCCGGCTTTTTCACCGTCGGGCCGCAGGAAAAGGCGGTGATTCTCCGTTTCGGCAAGCCGGTCGGCGAAGGATCGAAGGCCTTGTTGACGGCGGGATTGCACTGGTCGCTGCCGTATCCGATTGATGAGGTCGTGCGGATTCCCATCACGGAGATCCAGAAAGTCACCTCCAACACCGGCTGGTATCTGACCACGCCGGAGGCGGAATTGAGCGGCGAGGAAATGCCCGCCGGCCAGTCGCTGAATCCGGCGGTGGACGGCTACGCGATCACCGCCGACCGCAACATCATCCACACCCGCGCCACGCTTTATTACCACATTGATGACCCGATTCGTTTTGTGTTCGGTTTTGAATCCGCCTCGAACACCGTGCAAAACGCTTTGAACAATGCGCTGCTGTTCACCGCCGCCAAGTTCAACGTGGACGACATCCTCACGCGCGACGTGGCCGGTTTTCACGACGCCGTGCTCCAGCGCGTCAGCGAACTGACCGAGCAGGAACAGACCGGCATCGTGATTGACCAGTGCGAGGTGCAGAGCATTCCGCCGCGCCAGTTGCAGCCGGTTTTTGCGCAGGTCACGACCGCGCGGGAAAACCGGAACAAGCTGCTCAACGAGGCGCACACTTACGAGAACCAGGTCTTGAACCAGTCCGGCGCGCAGGCCACGTCCGTCACCAACGCCGCTGCCGCCGAACGCGCGCGCTATGTGGATTCCATCACGGCCGAGGCGAAGCGGTTTGGCGATCTGCTGCCGCAATACCAGGTCAATCCGAACCTGTTCGAGCAGATGACGTTTGTGCAGGCGATGTCGCAGGTGTTCACGAATGTGCAGGACAAGATTTATCTGCCCCAGCGCGCCGATGGCAAACCGCGCGAACTTCGGCTACAGTTGAACCGTGAGCCGCCACAACCGAAACCGCAGCAATCCCAATAGACAAGTTGATTTATGGGAAAGATAGCAAATCCGCCAAGAGATATTCGTTATCCATACCCGAAAGCGGTAGAGAATGGAAATGGACATTCAAGTGCAAAAATAATTGGACGCGCGATGGTTTTAGAGAAATTTCCCCAATGGGGGGATTATATGCGCGTTCTTGATCTTGTTAAATGGAAGAAAGACGGACATAAAGAAATTAGGTTTTGCCAATTTTATCGAAAAGCTGGTGGAACAGATAACGATTGGATTTTTGGTCAGGGCGCAGGGCATATGAAAGTTCAAACTTTTTTTAAGTTAATTCTCAAGGCTAAGACCAAGCCTGACTATGGAACTTTTGAAGGTGTTTTTGATAAATAATTATGCAAGTCACTTCCCTCATCAGCGAGGCCGAACACGAGCACGGCGATAATTGCGGCTGCGGCCATGACCACGAACATTCGGTGGTGCATCTGTGGCAGACCGTCACCGGCGTCGTCTTCGTCCTGAACGCCTATGTGGTGGACTGGCTGTTTCAGCAGGGCAGCACCGTCGCCAGCGCCAGCGCCATGATCGGCGCGATCATTCTCGGCTATCCCATCATCGTCACCGCCATCAAGGATCTCCGGCGCGGCCGCTTGAGCATAAACGAGCTTGTCGCCATCGCCGTGCTCGCCGCTTTCGCGTCGGAAGATTACAAGACCGCCGGCATTGTCGCGTTCTTCATGCTCACCGGCGAAATCATCGAGACGCACACCGCCCAGGGCGCGCGGGATTCGATCGAATCGCTCATCAAGCTCACGCCCACCAAGGCGCGTCGCCTCAAGAAAGACGGCAGCGAGGAAGAAGTCGCCGCCAGCGAACTCGCCATCGGCGACGTCATCCGCATCCGGCCCGGCGACAACGTCGCGGCGGACGGCCAGATCGTGAACGGCCAGGGCTCGTTCAATCAAGCCACCATCACCGGCGAATCATTGCCCGCCGACAAAAAATCCGGCGACGAAGTTTTTGCCGGCACGCAAAACCTCACCGGCGTGCTGGAGATCAAAGTCACCCGCGCCGGCACCGACACGACGCTTGGCCGTGTGCGTGAACTGATCATCGCGGCAGAGCAGACCAAGCTGCCGATCCAGAAAATCGTGGATCAATACATGGGTTTTTACACGCCGCTCGTGCTGGTCATTGGCGCGCTCGTCTGGGCGTTTACGCACGATTTGAGCCGTGTCATCGCCGTGTTCGTCGTGTCCTGTCCCTGCGCGTTCATTCTCGCGACGCCGACCGCGATGGTTGCCGCGCTGTCCGCCGCCGCGCGTCTGGGAATTTTGATCAAGAACGTCGCCGACATCGAACTCGCCGCGAAGATCAATGCGTTCGTCTTCGACAAGACCGGCACGCTCACGACCGGCCAGCTCGCGGTCAGCCGCTTGATGCCGATCGGCGAAACCAAGCCCGCCGAACTGCTGCGCTTCGCCGCCTCCGCCGAAAAATACAGCAATCATCCGACCGCCAAAGCGCTCGCGAAACTGGCGGGCGAAGCGGGCGTGCCGCTGGCCGAGCCGAAAGATTTTGCCGAGACCGCCGGGCGCGGCGTGAAGGCGCACATTGACGGCGCAGTCATTTTGGTCGGTCGCGCGCAATGGCTCAAGGACAACGGCGTCACCGAGTCCTTCATGAAATCCGTTGACCTCGACGAGGCCGAAGGCTGGAGTTTGATTTTTGTCGCGCGCGACGGGCATTGCATTGGCTGGGTCGGCTTGCAGGACCAGACGCGCACGGAAGCCGCCGAAGCGCTCGCCGATTTGAAGGCCGCCGGCGTGCGCCGCATCGCGATGATTTCCGGCGATCGTCAAGCCGTGGCCACGCGTGTTGCCGCCGAGATCGGTTGTGAAGAAGCGCAGGGCGATTGCCTGCCGCAGAACAAGGTTGAATTTGTCCGCGCCATGAAATTGAAGGGCTACAAGGTCGCGGTCATCGGCGACGGCGTGAACGACGCCCCGGCGCTCGCGGCGGGTGACATCGGCATTGCGATGGGCGCGGCGGGCAGCGAAGTGGCCATCCACAGCGCGACGATTGCGCTCATGAACAACGATCTGCGCCGGCTGCCTTTCCTCGTGAAGCTTTCGCGCAGCACGCGTGCGGTCATCAACCAGAATTTTGTGTTCGGCATCGTGTTCATCCTGGTCGGCTGGACGACGACAACGACTGGCGTCATCGGCCCGATCATCGCCGCCATGCTGCACGTTGCTGGCTCGTTGATCGTGATATTCAACAGCGCGCGCCTTGTGCGCAAAGGCGAGGAACTGGAACATTTCCACCCTGAAGCCACCACCGACAAACACGACCACGGCTCGCCGCGCAAACCGGCGGGTGAACTGACGCCGAAGCTGGCGTGAAACCAAAATGAAAAAGCGCGCTTTTTCACTCGCTTCGTTGTTTCTAATTCTAATCGCAATTTTTTTACATATGGGCGGATTTGGAGCAGCAGCGGAAAAAACTCGCAATAAGAATAATGCGATGAACACGGCAGATGTTCAAAAGCAGCAAGGGTTGTATTCTGAGGCGAATCGCTTATCCCACAGGAGTGATATGCTGATTATGTCTGGTTGGGGATTGGCGGTTGCTGGTGTAATCTGCCTTTATCTTTCATATCGCCGCGATGAATCAGCATCGCGAGCAGGCCAGATTATTCTGCTGGCGTTTTATGTATTGCTGCAATTTGGAACAGTTTGAAAATTAATTTATGCCCGTCGCCGAATTAAATCCGCAATCCGCAACCCGCAACCCGCAATCGAGCGGCGAAGTTGTCGTCTCCGTGCGCGGGCTGACGAAAGTGTTCAAGGACTTTTGGAACCGTCCCAAGGCGCGCGCGGTGGACAACGTGGATTTTGAAGTCCGGCGCGGCGAAGTTTTCGGATTGCTTGGGCCGAACGGCTCCGGCAAATCCACGACGGTCAAGCTGCTGCTCGGCTTGCTGAATCCGACGAAGGGACACATCGAGGTTTTCGGCCATTCGCCGCGTCATGTGCAGACGAAATCGCGCATCGGTTATCTGCCGGAAGAATCGTATCTCTACCGCTACCTCAACTCGCGCGAGACGCTGGATTTTTTCGGGAATCTGTTTCATCTCTCAAAAGGCGACCGCGACAATCGCGCGGAACAATTACTGGAAATGGTCGGTCTTGGCAAAACACAGACGCGCGCCGTCGGTGAATTCTCCAAGGGTATGCAACGCCGCATCGGGCTGGCGCAGGCGCTCATCAATGATCCTGATCTGGTCATTCTCGACGAACCGACCGCCGGCCTTGATCCGATCGGCTGCCGCGAGGTGAAAGATTTGATCATCGCGCTCGCGCGGCGCGGCAAGACGGTGATCTTGAGCAGCCATCTGCTTTCCGATGTGGAGGACGTTTGCGACCGCGTGGTGATTTATTATGGTGGAAAAATCCAGGCGGCCGGCACGCTGAAGGATTTGCTGGCGACACCGGACACACTGCAAATCACGACGCCGGTGCTGGCGCGCCCGACTTTGGAGCGCGTGCTGGAAATCATCCGCAAGGACATCACGACCGGCGAAGTGCGCGTGGACAATCCGACGCAAAATCTCGAAAGCTATTTTCTCGACGTGGTGGCAAAGGCGAAACAGTCCGCAGCGGAAACGAGCGGCGCCCAATCCGGCGCGCGCGTGGCCGAGTATCTGCGCGGCGGCATGGAAGCCAGGCCCGCAGCGGAAAAAGTTTTGGAACGGCTGGCCTTGCCGCAAGTTTTGCCAGCACCCGCCGAACCCAAAGCGGCCGTGTCCGCCGGGACCAAGGTGGACGACAAAAAACTGGAGGCTTTGGCAAAACCTGCCGAGCCGGCTTCAGTGCCGGAAAAGCCCGCGACTGTAGCCCAGACGGAGAAGCCGGTGGATTTGTCGAAGGCGGATGAGAAACTTTCGTCGCTGCTGGGCGGAAACAAAAAATAGTCAGGGCTCGACGGAGTCTCGCCCCACCGAAAAGAACTGATGCAAAGAATTCTCGCCATCACCTGGTTGACCTGGAAGGCCGCGTTCCGGTTCCGGCTGTTCCTCGTGATTGCCGTGCTGCTGCTTGCGGCAGTGGTCGGTTTGCCGATTTTGATCAAAGACGACGGCACGGCGCGCGGGTTCACGCAGATTCTGCTGACCTACACGTTGACCACCATCACCGCGCTGCTCGGACTTTCGACGTTGTGGCTGGCGTGCGGCACGCTGGCGCGCGACATCGAGGAATGTCAGATGCAGGTCGTGGCGACGAAGCCGATCGCGCGCTGGCAGATCTGGATCGGCAAATGGCTTGGCATCATGTCGCTGAACGCGGCGCTGCTGGTGTTGTCGGGCGGATGCGTTTACGGCCTGCTGGAATGGCGCGCGAGCAAGCTGCCCGCCGACGTGCAAAAAGAATTGCGCGAGCAGGTGCTGGTGGCGCGCGGTTCGGCGAAGGAAAAAGATTTATCGGCGGAGATTGACGCGGAGGCGAAGCGGATTTTGCAAGAGCGTTTGAAGAACAGCCCGGTGACGACGGCGGATTTGCCGGAAGTGCAGCGGCAGATCCGCGAGCAGGTCAAGGCGGAGATGCAAGTCGTGCCGCCGGGCTATCAGCACGAATGGCAGATTGACCTGGGTTTCGCCAAAAATCACCTGCGCGACAAACCGCTGCAATTGCGGGTGAAATTCAATGCGGCGCAAAAAAGTCCTTCCGGCACTTTTCTCGCGCTCTGGCAGGTTGGCGTGCCGGAAACGGCGAAGCTCTGGCGCACGGAAACGCCGATGAGCCTCGCGCCAGACACGGTTCATGAGTTTCAAATCCCGCCGAATCTGTCCGATACCAATGGTGTCCTGACCATCCTTTTTGCGAATCCAAACGACACGTCGCTGCTGTTCCCACTCGAGGACGGCATGGAGGTTTTGTATCCTGAAGGCGGCTTCGCGCTCAATTTTGCGCGCGGGCTGGCGATAATTTTTTGCTGGATGGCGCTGCTGGCGGCGCTGGGGCTGGCGGCGGCAAGCTTTCTTTCGTTTCATGTCGCGACATTTTTTTCGCTGGCGATGCTGGTGGTTGCCCTGTCGAGCGGCACGCTGGCGGATGCGGTGGAATCGGGCACGGTCGGTGTGGGCAACGAAGAAACGGGCGTGGCGGGACATTCGGAAGCCGATGTGGTGCTGATTCCGATGTTCAAGGGCATGCTGACGGTCATCCGGCTGGTGGAAAACTTTTCGCCGATTGATGCGTTGAGCAGCGGCCGCGCCATCACCTGGGGCGAACTGGGCCTGGCGTTCGGGCAGATTGTTTTGCTGCTCGGCGGGGTCATCGCCCTGGCGGGCATCGTGCTGTTCGGGCGGCGCGAACTGGCGACGGCACAAGGAACGCAATGAGCATCCGCGCCAAAAAAATTCTATTGCTCCTGCTTGCCGCCGCATTGCTGGCCGGTTCGGGGCAGATGCAGAAATTTTTGAACCGCGACCGCGAGCAGCTTGGCCTGACACGCATGAAGGCGCTGGACAATGCGCCGCCGGTGCTGGCGTTCACGACGGTCGCGCTGGGCGGCTTTCGCGGCTTGATTGCGAACGTCCTCTGGATCCGCGCGAATGATTTGCAGCAGGATGACAAGTTTTTCGAGGCGGCGCAGCTTGCCACCTGGATCACGCAACTGGAGCCGAGCTTCACGCAGGTCTGGCTGTTTCAGGCGTGGAACATGGCCTACAACATTTCCGTCAAGTTCAAGGATTTTCCCGACCGCTGGCGCTGGGTTGAGCGCGGGATCGAGCTGCTGCGTGACGAGGGACTTCGCTACAATCCGAACGACACCTTGCAATACCGCGAACTGGCCTGGTTCTTCCAGCACAAGATGGGTGCGAACCTCGACGACGCGAATATGTATTACAAACAGCAATGGGCGCAGGAGATGGCCCCGCTCTTCGGCGAGCACGGGACGAATTTTGCCCTGCTAATCAATCCGCCGGATGCCGCAGCTAGCAACAACGCCGCGTTGTTCCGCGACAAATACAAGATGGATGCGGCGTTTGCGCAAAAAATTGATACGCAATACGGCCCGCTGGACTGGCGGCTGCCTGAGGCGCACGCTATTTATTGGGGCGCGCAAGGCTTGGAGGCGGCGAAGAAAAATCCCGACAAGGTGAAGGCGGATGATCTGATCACCGTGCGCCGCAACATTTACCAGTCCATGCTCCAGGCGTTTCATCACGGACGCATCATCGAAGATCCGTTCAACAAAACCTACGCCCTCGGGCCGAACCTTGATCTCGTCCCCAAGGTCAATGACGCCTATCTGGGAATGTTTGCCGAAGAAACGCAGCCGGGCATGAAAGACAGCATTTTGAAGGCGCACCGGAATTTTCTGAAAGATGCCGTCTATTTCCTTTACGAAAACAACCGCGTGGCGGAAGCGGCCAGATGGTATAAAATGCTCGGTGAGAAATATCCCGACAAGACGATTTTGGACAACGATGAGAATTCGTTCCCGCGCAATCTCACGCTTGATGAATATGCCGTGGCGCGTGTGCAGTCGGAAATCGGCGACACCTCGCAGGAACGCATCACGGGCGTCATCGAAGGTTTGATTTTCAGGTCGTATTACGAGATGGCCATCGGTTCGGATGACCGCTATCAAGGCTACAAAAATCTCGCCCGGAAGGTTTACGAAAACTATCAGAAAAAAATCTCCACGTTGAAGAGCAACCTCGAGCGTGTCGGCCTGCCGCCATTTGATGTCCTCAACCGCACAGTCCTGAACCGGATTCTCGACACGCAAAAGCCGGTGCTTCCCTACGCCGCGCGTGCGGTGATCCGGACACAACTCGGAATGCCCGCTGAACCCAGCACGCCGCCGAATGCCGCCGGTCCGACCAACGCCCCGTCGGTGGCGGTGACGAACGCCGTGGAAACTGTCCCTACCAATTCCGCCGCGAAATAATTTCAACTCCGCCTGATTTGGTGGGGCGAGCCGTTTCGCAAGATTGCTTCACCGCCAAACCCTGCTAAACTCCACCGACTGTGACGAAGAAAAATTCCAATGTCCGTCCGCTCCGTGTCGGACTGATCTCGCTTGGCTGCGCCAAGAATCTGGTGGACGCCGAGATTATGCTTGGCTCGCTGATGAAAGGCGGCGTGGAGATCACCAACGACGCATCGCAGGCTGATGCCGTCATCGTCAACACCTGTTCCTTCATTGACTCCGCGCAGGAGGAGAGCGTGGACACCATTCTTGAATCCGTTGAGTTGCGCGAGGCGAATCATCGCGGCCAGGCGGTCATCGTTTCCGGCTGCCTCTCGCAGCGGTTCCGCGAGGAGCTGCCCAAGCTCATGCCCGAAGTGGACGCGTTCATGGGCATTGACCAGGTCTCGCAAGTTGGCGACATCGTGGGCAAAGCCATTGCCAGTCGGGCGGGGAAAGTCAGAAGTCAGAAGTCAGAAGTCAGAAGTCAGAAGCAGAAAGTCGTTGGGCGATTGAATGAGTTGGAGAAGAACCGCGACGTCTCTGCGCACGAAAAAGAAGAATCTCTGCGCGGCTCGGATAAATTCGGAAAGACCAAAACCGTCGTCGGAGCCAAAGCGCCATCCGCCATGCTACATGCTCCATCCTCGCCTTTGCTGGATGTGACCGCCCGCCCCATCTTCATCCCTGATTTCGGCACGCCGCGTTTCCGGCTCACGCCAAAACATTTTGCGTATCTGAAGATCGCCGAGGGCTGCAATCATCCGTGCAGCTTCTGCATCATCCCCCGGATGCGCGGTTCGCACCGCAGCCGCACGCAGAGCGACATCGTCAAGGAAGCGAAGGCGCTCATCGCCGACGGCGTGAAGGAGATCAACCTGATTTCGCAGGACTCGACCTACTACGGACTCGACCTGCGCCCGAACCACAGCCGCGCCATTTCTTCGCCGGAGAAATTTTCCGCCGCCACCAAGTCGCTCGCCGCCGATGCCACGACCATTTGCACGCTGCTGCGCGAATTGAATGCGCTTAAGGGCGATTTCTGGATCCGTCTGCTCTACACGCATCCGGCGCATTGGACGGACGAACTGATCGCGACCATCGCCGGGTGCAGGAAAGTCGCGCGCTACGTGGACATCCCGCTCCAGCACATCCACGGGAACATGCTTGAACGGATGCGGCGCGAGACTTCGCAGCAATACATCGTGGATCTCATCCGGCGCATCCGCGCGGGCATTCCCGGCATCGCGCTGCGGACGACGTTCATCGTCGGCTTTCCGGGCGAGACCGAGGCCAGTTTTCAGACGCTCCTAGATTTCATCCGCGAGACGAAATTCGAGCGGCTCGGCGTGTTCACCTATTCGCAGGAAGACGGCACGCGCGCGGGTGCGATGGCCGGACAGCTCTCCGACAAGGTGAAACAGAAACGCCGGGAACTCATCATGGCCGCGCAGCACAAGATCGCCAAACAAGTTTCCGAATCCTTCGTGGGCCGCGAGATCAAGGTCATCGTTGAAGGCGAAGCGAACGCGAAACAATTGCAGAGCGCGAACGTAAGTTCATGGGAGCACGGACTCATCCGCGAAACCGACCGGCACACGGCGCAGATGAAAGGCGTTTACCTCGTCGCCCGAGGCGAAGCCGATGCGCCGGACATTGACGGACGCGTCTATGTGCGCGGGAAACTGCCGGTTGGAAAATTCGCCCGAGTCAAAGTCGTCGGCCATACGGATTACGATTTGATTGCCGAGCCGGTTTAACCGCCAAGGCACAAAGTTTTTAAGCTTGGTGTCCCTGGTGTCTTGGTGGTTCAATTTCTCGAATAGATTATGGCCACCATTGTTTTCGACATTGAGACCTCCGCGCAGCCGCTTGAAAATTTTGACGAGGTGCAGCAGGAATACCTTTTCCGCGAGGCGGAAAAGATTGCCGATGAAGCGGCCCGCGAAAAGAAGCGCGCCGAGATCCGGCAGATGTTCAGCCTCTGGCCGTTCACCGCGCAGGTCGTCTGCATCGCCATGCTCAACGCGGAAAAGCAGCGTGGCCAGGTGCTGTTCCTCGCGGAAGATTATGAGGAAGTGGACGACGAGACCGCGCCCGTGAAGTTCATTCCGTGCGCGGATGAATTTGAACTGCTCACGGAATTCTGGGACGTGGCCAAGCATTATGACCACGTCGTCACCTTCAACGGGCGCGGGTTCGATGTGCCGTTCATTTATCTCCGCTCGGCGCTGCTCAACGTGCCGATCTCGAAGAAAAACTGGCTCGGCTATCGTTACGCGGTCGAGCCGCACTGCGATCTGGCGGAACAGTTCACGTTTTATTCCGTCGGCGGGCAGGGCGGCGCGGCGCGGCGGTTCAACCTGGATTTTTACTGCAAGGCTTTCGGCATCGAATCGCCCAAAAGCCACGGCGTGACCGGCATGGACGTGAGCACGCTGATGGCCGAGGGCAAATTCCGCGACATCGCCGAATACTGCCTGCGCGACGTCCGCGCCACGGTGGAGCTTTACAAAATCTGGAAGGAAAGGCTGGCGGGGATAAAATAATTTTGTGAAATGATGAACTTTCTGCAAAATTCAAAGGGAAATTTATGAAAGCTTCAAAACGCGAACTTCCAGAACATCTGACCGACAATGTTTTCTCGAAATGTTTTGTCTTTCGTCACCCGAATCTTTTCCGCCGTAAGTCGGTCATTTTTTCATACGCACACGGACGGGATTACGAAACGATAAAGCTGAAGGCCGTTACTTATGCGGTTAAGATGAATGAGGTGCTTGGGCCAATTCCTCATCTATCACCAGAAGGCAGAATGTCGTCTCGTAATACATCTGGGATAGTGAGGGTCAATCCGAGACGGACTCGCGCACCACGAAACGGTCTTTTCTATTATTCATGGAATACTAAATGGAAAGGTTGCACTCAACGTGGAGGAGTTTCGTGGCCGTGTCTGGCTCATACGGATGATGGGGCGTATGTTTTGGCAGCGCTGACTCTTGAATTAAGAACGATAAATCGGGATCGAGTGATTGAGACGTATGAGAAAATTAAAGGAACAAAGAAATTCAAAGAGGTTCTCCGGATGCGGCCTAAATTCCCCATTGAAGATTTTTGGCCGGACAATTCCTGACTTCAGCAAACCCCACATTCATTTGCTTCGCCCTGAAAGAAGAAGCAGCGCCGTTTCGGAAAATCGCGGCAGTAATTAAATGAAACCAAAAGTCCAAAACGAGAAGGAAGAAGTGGGAACGCTCGTGTGTTTCGCGCTCAATGAGGAGGCTGCGCCGTTCCGCAAACTGGCGTTGAGAATTCCCGATGTGGAGATTCTTGTCACCGGCATCGGCGCCAAGAACGCCGAGACTTCCCTGCGCCGGTTTCTTGCGAAGCGTCTGCCGAAGCTGGTTTTGACCTGCGGCTTTGCCGGCGGATTGAATCCGGAACTTGCCTGTGGCGACGTGGTTTTTATGACGGGTTATCCGGCGCTGGAGGAGCGGCTGTTGAATGCGGACGCGCGGCTGGCGAATTTTTTCAGCGCCCCGCGCATCGCCACGACGGTGGCCGAGAAGAAGCAGTTGCGCGCGGAAACCGGCGCGGACGTTGTGGAAATGGAGTCGGGCGCAATTCTGGCGGTCTGCCGTGAAAACCGGATTCCTTGCGCGATGGTGAGGGCGATTTCCGACACGGCCAGCGAAAATCTGCCGCTGGATTTCAACCGGCTTATGCGGACGGATATGAGCATGGATCCCGTCAAGCTGGCGTGGGCGATCGCCAAAGCGCCGTGGAAAATCGGCGCGTTGATGCAGTTGCACAAAAAGACGAGCGTTGCGGCCAAAGAGCTGGCTGACGTGCTGGCGAAGGTGATCTGGTAGGCGAAAGTCGCAACGCGACGACCGTGCTTGAAAAATCCCCGAAATACCAGGAGCGTGTTTTCAAAATCTGAACGGCAGCCACGGAGTGGCGAAAAGAAAGCAGCCCGTGGTGAAACCGTGGGCAAGCCGACCAAACCAATCCAGCCCCGGATGGGGCGACAGACACTTGCCCTGTTGACTTTCTGTCGCCCCTTCCGGGGCTTGAACATCTTGCTGGCAGCAAACCTAGGTTTCACCGTGGGCTGCTGTCGCCCGCTGCTCCGCAGCTTTGAAAGCACGCCCTAGGATTCGCCGTAATTGGACTGGGTGGAACCTAGCGCAAAGCGGAGCCATGAACGGAAAATCAGCGCGAGCTTGTGCGGCTTGCTCAAACGCACGGGCTTTCCGCCAAACACATTGAAGCGGTTCGCCTCCAGTTTTTTCAGAAGCCGCCAATAGACGGAACCCATCAGTTCGGCGGCGACCATTGATTTGCGGTCTTCGGCGGGCAGGGTTTTCCGCGCAAGCCGGTAAAAATGTTTCGCGCGTCCGGCCACGCTGGCTGCCAGGGCGTGATAATTTTCCGAGTATTTGAAATTTAAGATCTCTGTTTCGCTTACGTTGAATTTTTCCATCTCGTCGAGCGGCAGATAAATCCGGCCGCGTCCGGCATCGGTGCGGACGTCACGCAAGATGTTGGTGAGTTGAAGCGCCTTGCCGAGGTAAATGGCGTAGTCGCGGCAGGCGGGGTTTTGGTGGCCGAAAATTTCAATGCTCAAGAGGCCGACGACGGACGCGACGCGGTGGCAATAGGATTCAAGCTGCTCAAAATTGTCGTAGCGTTTGATCTCCAGATCCATCTCGCAGCCTTTGATGAGTTCGTCAAACAATTCAAACGGCAGGCGGAATTGTCTGATGACGGGCTGCAATTCACGGTTCACGGCGAATTGCGGCGAACCATTTTCGCAGGCGCGGCGGATGTCCTCGCGCCAGACGGCCAGTTGTTCGCGGCGGGTTTCAGCGGGGACGGTCTCCTCGTCGGCTACGTCATCCACTTCGCGGCAGAAGGCGTAGAGGGCGGACATGGCGTCGCGTTTGGGGCGCGGCAATAAAATGAAGGCCAGCGCGAGGTTGGACGCGCTCTTGCGGGTGATGGCGCGGCTGTGTTGCATCAAGGCAGCGGCGGCTGGTCGTTCGGTTCTTCGGTTGGGCGGAACGGGGGCAGGCCGCCGACTTCGGCCAGCGTGGGGTTGAGCTTGCGTTCCCCGCGATGTTCATGGTGCTTGTGGTATTTGCGCCGCCGTCTTTTGCGGAACATGACCGCCCAGAGCAGGACCCCGAATGCCCCCAGCAAAAGGGCGACGGCCATCGCCAGAAAATTAAGCCATGGAGGCAACGGCTCGAAGACGGCCAGCAATGTTGTTCCAGAGTTCATCACAATCAGGTTTCGCCGATCTTTTCGGCGGCGGAAGCGTCGCCCGCTTCGCCATCGCCAAGGTTCATCCGCAGCCGCTGCATCCGGTAACGGAGCGAATGACGGGTGAGCTTAAGGGATTCTGCGGCGCGTGTCAGGTTGAAATCATTCTGCTCCATCGCGCCGGTGATGAGTTCGCGCTCGATGCGGGCGAGGGCGTCATCGAGCGATTCGTCCGGGGCGGCCTGGCCGGGCGCGGTTTTCTGGAGGCGCGCTTCGATCTGGAAATCGGGCAGGCTGGCGGGCTGGATTTCGTGGGCCGTCTCCAGGATCAAGGCGCGTTCGATGACGTTGCGGAGTTCGCGGACGTTTCCCGGCCAGCGGTGCGAAAGCAGTTTCTGCCGCGTGGCGTGGGCGAGGCCGTTCACGTTTTTGTTCATCGTGGCCCGGAACAATTTCAAGAAATGCCCGGCGAGCAGCAAAATATCCTCGCCGCGTTCGCGCAGGGGCGGGAGGTTGAACTGCACGACGTTCAGGCGGTGGAACAAATCCTCGCGGAACTGGCCGGCGGCGATGGCCTGCACGATGTCGCGGTTGGTCGCGGCGATGAGGCGGACGTTCACTCGCAACTCCTGCGTGCCGCCAACGCGGGTGAAGGAGCCGTCCTCCAGAAACCGCAGCAGTTTCGCCTGAAGCGGCTTGCTCATGTCGGCGATCTCATCGAGAAAAATCGTCCCTCCGTCGGCCTCTTCCACGCGCCCGGGTTTTTGTTTGATCGCGCCGGTGAACGCGCCTTTTTCGTGTCCGAACAGCTCGCTTTCCAGCAGCGTTTCGGGGATGGCGGCGCAGTTGATGCGGATGTAATGCGCGTCGCGCCGCTGGCTCAAGCTGTGCAGCGCGCCCGCGACGAGTTCCTTGCCCGTGCCGCTTTCGCCGAGAATCAGGACGCGCGCTTCCGTCGGCGCCACGGTCTGGATGAGCTGCTTCAGCTCGCGCATCTTCGGCGATTCGCCGACGATTTGATCAAGGCTGATCACTTCTTGGTTGCGCGAACGGAGAACGGCATTTTCGCGCAGCAACTGGTGGCGCTCGGCGCAACGGGCGACGGCGTGGAGCAGTTCTTCGGGCGCAAACGGCTTGGCCAGATAATCAATCGCGCCAGCCTTGATGGCTTCCACGGCGAGCTTGGGCGTGGCGTAGGCCGTGAGCATGATGGCGGGCAGGTCGGGCCAGCGGCTGCGGATTTTGCCAAGAAAATCATAGCCGCTCATGCCGCCGAGCCGCGCGTCGGTGATGACCATGAAAAACTCCTCGCGGGCCAGCATCTCCAGCGCCTGCTCGGCGGACTCGACGGCGCGCGTCGCGTAACCTTCGTCCTTCAGCACGGTCTGAAGCGACAGGCGCATGTTTTTCTCGTCATCAACGACGAGGACGGGTGGCAGCGGCGCGTTCATTTGGAAAATGTCATCAAAGCCTTCGCCGGGAAGATTACGGTGAATTTCGCGCCTTTTCCAAGCTCCGATTCCACGCGCACGATTCCGCCGTAAAGTTCCACGTTGTGTTTGACGATGGCGAGTCCCAGTCCCGTGCCTTTTTCCTTGGTCGTGTAATAGGCTTCAAAAACGCGCCCGATTTTATCCGGCGGAATTCCGGGGCCGTCGTCGCGCACCGAAATTTCCACGGAATAATCACGGTGACAATCGGCAATGACAAAAATATTCCCCTTGTCGCCCAGCGCCTCGCGGGCGTTTTGCAGCAGGTTCAACAGGATTTCCGACAGATGGCCGCGTTGCATGAGCAGCGGAGGAAAGCCGGGGCCATATTCGCGGTGGATTTTTATCTTGTCCGGCACAGCGGGCGGAAAAACTTGTGCAATGACGCGATTCAGTTCCTCGGTGACATCCAGTTTTTCGACGCGGCCCTCGCTCAATTGCGCGTAGCCCATGATCTGCGTGATCACCTTGTCGGCGCGAGCGACCTCCTCCTGGATGATTTCAATCTGCTGGGCGGCCTGGGGTTTGCCCTCGCGCTCGGCGCGTTGCAGCGAGAACGCGGCGTTGTTGATGATGGCGAGCGGATTTTTTATCTGGTGGGCGAATTCAGCAGCGAGCCGGCCGGCGGAGCGCAACTGGCCTTCGCGCGCGGCAAATTCACCCGCCTCCTCGGCGGCGAGGCGCTGGCGCTCCAGCAGCAGCTCCAATCCAGAGCAGCAGAGCGTCGTCAGCAGCAACAAGGCCATGCGCAACACAAACGGCTGGCCCAGATCGTCGTGGGATGCCAGATCCAATATGCGGCGGTTGTAGTCATCCAAGTTTTGAAAGACCGAAACGTCCAGCACCGCCACCAGCGCATAACACAGGCTGATCAGAAAATTTAAGATCAACTGCGACACGCCCGGTGGCACCGTCACGGAATTGCGGATGATCAACGCGACGAACAGCCAGAATAAAACACTGTCCAGCCCGCCGCTCAACAACGCCATGCCCGCGATGAAAATCCCGTCCACCAGGCTGCCCGTGAAGACCGACCATTGCACCGCTGCCAGCGGCAGGCGTTCCGCCGCGAACAATATTACGGCGAGAATCAAATTTGCCAGCATGTAAAACCAGAAGATATACTGCACCGTTTCCACCACCACATCCTGCGTGCCCGATGCCAGGCTGATCCACGGGGTCACGTCGAACGAATACAAAATCATCCCGATGAACACCGCCTTGATCGGCAGCATGATGTTCCGCTCCATCATGACGATGCGGTGGAACAGGCGCGCCGGGTCGGGCGCCGGGATTTCAAACAGCCGGGCCAGCCGGTTCAGCCATTGGGCATGGCTTGGTTTCATGTGAATGAAAAATTAAAAACGTCCCCGCCTTGTCCGTCCATTTTGCATTTTTAATTTTTAATCTTTAACTGGGACAGCGCGCATTCCACAATCTTCTCCACCGGCCACAGACGGCCAACGCCCTCGTAGCCGCACGACAGCATCCCTGCGTCCGGCCCGATGAATTCCGCCCCGCGCTTTTTGAGCGCGTTCACGTTTTCCTGCGTGGCCGCGTGCAGCCACATTTTTCCGTTCATCGCCGGTGCGATCAGAATTTTCGCCTTCGGATTCAACGCCAGCGCGATGCAGCTCAAGGCGTCATCCGCGATTCCATGCGCCAGCTTGGCGATGACATTGGCCGTGGCCGGCGCGATGAGCAGCAAATCCGCCGTGTCCGCGAGTTCGATGTGCGTCGGCTTCCAGCCTTCGTCCTCGTCGTAGAGATCCGTCACGACCGGGTTGCGCGTGAGCGTCTTGAAGGGCAGGGGCGTGATGAAGCGCTGCGCGTCTGCCGTCATCACGACGCGCACGTCACAGTTTTGTTTCGTCAGCAACGACGCCAGATCCGCCGCCTTGTGCGCAGCGATGGAACCGGTCACTCCGAGAATGATTTTCTTTGAAACGCTCATGCTTCAATCTTAGCTTAAATCCACAATTCGCAATCTGAAATCCGCAATTCTAAAACTCCGGTGCCGGTGAACGCGTCGAGCGCATTTTTTCCGCCTCCACAATCGCCAGCATCCGCCGCAAATCCTCCTGCTTGCTCGTGCTGATGAGCAGGTAATTAAAATTCTTCCACTGTGCCAATTCCTGCCGCGCCACGCCGAGCCGTTTTTTGATCACCGCCGGCTCGTCGGTTCCGCGCCTTTTCAGGCGCTGTTCCAGCACTTCAACCGAGGGCGGCGTCAGGAAAACCGTTACCAGCGCGCGGCTCAACTCCGGGTCTTCCAGCGCCTTCTCGCGGACGGTCGCCGCGCCTTGCACGTCCACGTTCAGCAAAACATCCTTGCCCTCGCGCAGCTTGCCGAACAGTTCCGAGCGCAGCAGGCCATAGCTGTTGCCGTGAACCGTCGCGTGTTCCAGAAAATTTCCCGCCTGCAGCCGTTTCAGAAAATTTCCCGCCTCCAAAAAATAATAATCCACGCCGTCCTTTTCGCCCGGACGCGGTTCGCGCGTCGTGCAGGTCACCGCGCGCGTCATGTCCGGACGCGCCGCCAGCAGCATTTCACACAGCGTCGTCTTGCCGCCGCCGGACGGCGCGGAGATCAGAATGAGCAGGGGCCGGAGGTCGGAGGCCGGAGGCCGGACCTCTGGCTTCTGACTTCTGGCTTCTGACTTCTGGCTTTGATTTTTCATTCCACGTTCTGTGCCTGTTCGCGGAATTTCTCCAGTTCCGCCTTGAGCGTCACGACCTCGCGCGAGATAACCGCGTCATTCGCCTTCGAGCCGATGGTGTTGATCTCGCGGTTCATTTCCTGCGCCAGAAAATCCAGCGTGCGACCGACCGGCTCCTTCGATTTCCGGCAATCCTCAAACTGCTGAAAATGACTTTGCAGCCGCGTCAATTCCTCCGAAATGTCCGAGCGGTCGGCGAACAAAACAATCTCCTTTAATAACCGCTCGTCATCCGGCGCAATGTTTTCAATGCCCGCCGATTTAATACGTTCGAGCAGGTTCTGCCGGTAATTCTCCGCCGTCGTCGGCGCCTGCTTCTGGATTTTCTCGACCGCCGTGCGCATCACGCCGGTGCGCGCCGCCAGATCCTTCGCCAGATGCGCGCCCTCGCGTTCGCGCATCTTCACCAGCGCGGCGAGTGCGTGGTTCAGCGCCTTCTCCACCGCCGGCCACAAATCCTCCGTCCCGGCCAGTTCCTCGTCTGTCTGGAAAACGCCCGGCGCGCGCAGCACCTGGTCCAGCGTGACCTCGCCGGAAAGCTTCAATTGCTTGCCGAGTCGCGCGAACTCGGTGGCGTAGTCCCTGGCGAGCGCGGCGTTGATGTGCTTGCGCACGGAAATCTTCCCCTCGGCGGCGTGGAGCGAGACGCGGGTATTCACGCGGCCGCGCGCGACATGGCGGTTGATGGCGTCGCGGATCTGCGCCTCGAGCATCTCCAGCTCGCGCGGCAAGGTGACCGACACCTCGGCCTGCTTGCGGTTCACGCTGCTCAACTCGACCGTGATCTTGAAGCCGTCCTGGGCGCACTCGCCACGGCCGTAGCCCGTCATGGATTTCATCGCGGGAGAATATGCAAAACCCCTGCGCCGCAAGCGAATCAATTTTCAAAATGTGCGCGATGAAGAATTGGCGTAATGAAGTCGCGGAGCGACGAAAGATAGTAGCCCACGGTGAAACCGTGGGATGCTCGTGCAAAAGAGATTCAAGCCCCGGCAGGGGCGGCAGAAAATATACGGACGGTTTTATCTGCCGCCCCTGATGGGGCTTGGTTGGTTTGTGGTCTTTGACCCACGGTTTCACCGTGGGCTACTATCTGCCGCGCCTCCGGTGCTTCAGAAAAAATCAAACTGGACGCGGTGAAAGTGAAAGGCTAGCGTCCAAATATGTGCCAAGAATACGGTGATGCCCTTAAACTTGTTATAGCTAGCCTTGGCGGTGGTATTGTCGCGGCTGTAATTGCCCATTGTCTTGCCATCAGGCGCGAAGAAACGCGCGACCTTGAGCAGCGCAAGCGGGAGTTCCGAGGTTATCTTGCGGAATTACGATCTCGAGTCGAACGTATCCCGCACACGCCCGACAAAGTTCCAGAGCTTTTCGGTAGCTATACCAGTTTGATTCATCAATTTCATCGTGAGCGAGCAAAAGTCACTGGAGATTTTTTGCCAGTCGCCGATTTTATTAGACTTAGCGAACAATTGGGTCGGTTGAGATATGAGGCCATAACGCAGGATCCACAAAAAAGAAACCCGCGTGACGTGATTGCAGAAGCTATTGATGCGCTTATCGAATTCACCGACGCAGCTTAACTCCACGCCGTAGCCACCACTCATTGCTCCTTCAGTTTCGCATTAACTTTTCACCCGCAGAAATTTCAACGCCGCCAGAAAATCCTCCGGCAGCGGCGCTTCAAAACTCATCGGCTTCTTTGTGCGCGGATGAATGAAGGACAGGTGTTTCGCGTGCAGCATGACGCGCGGGGCGGCGTATTTGGTCAGTTCCTTGACGCGGGCGTTTTGCCGCGCGCCGTAGGTTTCGTCGCCCACGAGCGGATGGCCGATGAACTGGAAATGCACGCGGACCTGGTGCGTGCGGCCGGTGTGGATCTGCGCCGCCATCAAGGTCGTCGCGTAAAGCCGTTCGATAATCTCGTAGCTGGTGTGCGCCGCGCGGCCGATGCTGTCGTCGCGCACGGCCATGCGTTTGCGGTGCGTGGGATGGCGCGCGATGGCGGCGCGGATTTCGCCGGAGGCTCGTCCCGGTTCGCCACAGACGAGGGCGTAGTAAATTTTTTTCACCTCTCGTGACGCGAATTGTTCCGAGAGCGCGAGGTGCGTCTCGTCATTCTTGGCGACGACGAGGCAGCCGCTGGTTTCCTTGTCGAGCCGGTGGACGATGCCGGGCCGCGCCACGCCGCCGATGCCGCTCAACGAGCCTTTGCAATGATGCAGCAGCGCGTTGACGAGCGTGTGCTCCTCGTGTCCGGCGGCGGGATGCACGACGAGTCCGGGCGGCTTGTTGATGACGAGCAGCGATTTGTCCTCGAACAAAATATCGAGCGGGATTTTTTCTGGCTGCACTTTGGAAGGCTTCGCTTCTGGCCAGTGGACTTGAATCTCGTCGCCGGCGTGCGGGCTGTGCGTGGGCTTGACGGTTTTGCCATTGACGAGGATGTGGCCTTCTTCGATGAGCCGTTGCAAGGTTCCGCGCGAGACGGCGGGGAACCGTTCGCCCAGAAACTTGTCGAGCCGCGCGGACGGCAGGGATTTTTCGATGATGAATATTTCGGTGCGCGAAGACATTTAAGGTGACAGGAGACGGGTGGCAGATGACAGGAAATGCGCGCCCGGTGATTTTTGGGAATTTCTCATGTCACCCTTCACGCGCCACTTGTCACGTTTTTTGGCGCGTGTTCGTTTTTCCAGGTGATGAGAAAAATCAGAGTCACGCCGGTGCAGATGGCGGAGTCGGCGACGTTGAAGGCGGGAAAGCCGAGCTCCCTGCCGCCGCGTTGTTGAAGGTAAAAATAGAGGAAGTCCACGACGGCATGGCGGTCCGGCAGCAGGCGGTCGGTGAGGTTGCCGATGATGCCGCCGAAAATCAGTCCCAGCGCGAGCTGGCCGGTCAGCCTGTCCGAATGAAAATATCTCCGCGCAAGGAACAGCATGACAAGCGCCACGAGCGCGATGATGGCCAGCACGGCGTTGTTGCCGGTGAACAGGCTCCACGCCGCGCCGGTGTTGTCGCGATGGACGAGGTTGAAAAATCCGGGAATGACAATAACCTCGTCGCCCGCCGGGATGCATTGCAGCACGAACCACTTGGTCAACTGGTCGAGCGCGAAGATGAACAGCGCGAGCGCAAAGATACGGCGCGTTGATTTTTCAAAAATGGGGTTGGCGGCGGACACGGGTGACAGTTTCAAGTTTCAAGTTTCAAGTTTCAAGCCTGAACGAAGTCCAAAATCTGAAGGCCAATGCCCAAAGCCGCCAGTCGCGCTGACTTTGGGCTTTGGACTTTGGACTGAAAAGACTATGCTTCGCACATGGCGTTGGTGCGAATACTCGTGGACGGTTACAGTTTGCTGCACAACTGGCCGGAGCTGGCCGAGGGTGCGGCACGCCATTCCGAGGCCGCGCGCGATGCATTGGTGGAAATGCTCACGCGGTATCAGGACGCGACGGGAACGCCTGTCACGATTTTTTTTGACGGTTCCGGCCCGCGTCGCGGCAAGCCGAAAAACCAGGCGGCGGGGACGGTGGAAGTTTTATATTCGCACGCCGGCCAGACAGCGGACGATCTGATCGAGCGCGCGGCGCATCGCTTTCAGGATTACGGCGAGGTGCTGGTGGTGACGGATGATTATGCGGAGCGCGACACGGTCAGCGGCTTCGGCGGCTCGGTGGCGGGCTGCAATAATTTCATCCGCATGATTGATGATGCGCTGGCGAACCTTCAGGAAAACCTGAAAAACCACAATCGTGCCGAGCAGAACCGTTTCAACCGGCAGCAGAAGTGATTTTTGAATGAACAATAAAATGTCCCGAAATAATTTCATCCGCAGCCTGTGGCTGGTCGCCGTGCTGTTCGCTGCTGCTTTCCTAATGCCTGCGTTGCGCGCCCAGCCAGCGGAACGGGTGGTGCATGGCCGCTATCTGTTTATTTTTGACACGTCGTCGGACATGAAGAAGCGCGCGACGGCGGTGGAAAAATCCCTGAACACAATGCTGGCGACGAGCATGAGCGGACAGATGCACAAGGGCGACACCATTGGTGTGTGGACTTTCAGCAAGGAATTGCATCCCGGAGATTTCCCTTTGCAGGCGTGGAACCCGGAAATGGCTGTGAACATCGCTTCCAACCTCACGCAGTTCGTCCACAGCCGGAAATACGGTGATAAAACGCGCTTCGAAGCGCTGCAGCCTTTGCTCAACCGGGTTGTGCAGAGTTCCGAGCGGCTGACGGTGCTGATTTTTTGTGACGGCACGACGAAAATCACCGGGACGACCTTCGACGCCGGCATCAACCAGCTTTTTGAAACAAACGCGGCCGCCCAGAAAAAGGCGCGCGAGCCGTTTGTGGTCGTGCTGCGTTCACAGCGTGGCAAATACATCGGTTGCACCGTGACTTATGCGCCGCAGATGGTGAGTTTTCCCCAGTTCCCGCCGTTGCCAGAACCGCCGCCCGCGCCCAAGCCGGAGCCTGTTCCGGTTCCGGTGCCTGTGCCAGCCACAGTCGTTCCGTCGATTATCATCACTGGCACAAAAGTCGAAGCCAGCCAGCCAGCGGTGACAAATTCACTGCCGATAATTCCGCTGCCGACGAATCCGCCCAGGGTAATTGAACCCGCTCCGGAAACCGTCGCGCCAACAAACACCACACCGACAAACACACCTGCCATTGAGCCCGCTGTTACACCAGCCGTTGCGCCGGCTGCCCCAACAAATCCGCCTGCGTCAACCAATGACATTTCTCCCGCAAATCAAATCGTGCCGACCAATGCCCTTGCATCCACGCTGACAAATGTTCCCGTGCTGGCGGCGGAAACTCCCGTTGCAGGCGGCAAAAAGCTGATCGTCATCGGCGCTGTTCTATTTGTCGCACTGGGCGTGTTGACGACGCTGGCCATATTTTATTTCCGCCGCCCCGGACGTCGCAGCCTCATTTCTGACTCGATGCATGACAAGTGATTCGCGCGTGACTTTTGTCCGCTGTTCTGGAAGATTTTCGCCCGCATGAAAACCATCAATTTAATCTGCGCGCTCGGCCTGTTTATGGCCGCCGCCGCAATCCAAGCTCAAGATACCAACAAGGAAGCAAAACCCGCAGTCGCTGTGCCGAGTTTCACCGATCCCGCAAAGCTTGCCGAGAAGGCACCCGAAACTTTCAAGGCGCAGTTCGTCACCACCAAGGGAAATTTCACCATCGAAGTCACTCGCTCACTTTCGCCCAATGGCGCGGATCGCTTTTACAACCTCGTTCGTTCCGGCTACTTCAAGGACATCGCCTTCTTCCGCGTGGTTCCAGGCTTTATGTGCCAGTTCGGCGTCCATGGGGATCCGAACGTCTCTGCAAAATGGCGCGAGGCGGCAATCACCGACGACCCCGTCAAAGGCAGCAACACGCGCGGCACGATCACCTTTGCCACCGCCGGGACCAACACGCGCACCACGCAGTTGTTCATCAACTTCGGCGACAACCGCAACCTTGACGGCATGGGGTTCTCACCCTTCGGCAAAGTGACCGTGGGAATGGATGTCGTGGACAAGCTTTATGGCGAGTATGGCGACGCCCCTCAATTCGGTGGCCATGGACCGGATCAGGGCCGCATTCAGGGTGAAGGTAACGCCTACTTGAAGAAAGATTTTCCAAACCTTGATTACATTAAATCCGCAACCATTGTCCCTGCCGATAGCAGCAAGTAATTTAAACCTTTAAAATTCATGAGCGAAACTGCAATTATCAAAACCACCGAAGGCGACATGGTCGTCGAATTCTGGTCCGACGTCGCGCCCAAGACCGTTGAAAATTTCCAGACCCTCGTCAAAAAAGGTTTTTACGACGGCACCTGTTTTCACCGCGTCATCAAGGGCTTCATGATCCAGGGCGGCGATCCGCTGACCAAGGATCCGAGCAAGGAAGATTCCTGGGGCACTGGTGGCCCTGGCTACATGATCAAGGCCGAGTTCAACGACCGTTCGCACAAGCGCGGCGTCCTCTCGATGGCGCGCTCCAACAATCCTGATTCCGCCGGCTCGCAATTTTTCATCTGCCACGGCGACCCGACCTTTCTAGATCATCAATACACCACGTTCGGCAAATTGATCAAAGGCGACGACGTGCTGGAAAAAATCGCCACCACGCCCACGCATCCGCAGGATCGCCCCGACAAACGCATGGGCATCATCAGCATCACCCTCGTCCCGCGCGACTCGGTGAAGTGATTCGTGGTGGGGCCGCGCTGCTGCGCGGTTTTGATTGGTTGAATTTGGGCGGCGCGGCAGCGCCGCCCTACCATTTTATGCCATGGAAATATCTGAACTGGCCAAAGTTCTCGTCGCCCTCGGATGTCCGGCGGAAAAATCCGCCGAGATGGCCGCGCAGCTCGACAAACGCGCCCGGCAGCTTGCCGCTGAAAAAGGACGTTCTTATGAAGAAGCGCTGAAGCACTTGCTGACGCTCATGCGACAGGGATGGTCGGCCAAGGAAAAGGGTTTTTGAATTTTCGATTTACGATATACGATTTACGCGTCGCACGAATTTGTGCGCGTCAATCGTATATCGTAAATCCAAAATGATTAAGCCTTGGGAAAAAATCAGTTCCAAACTGCTCGGTGACTTTCGCATCTTCAAGCTGCGGACTGATGTTAAAATCTCTCCGCGCACCGGCAGGGAACACGATTTCTTCATCCTCGACAGCGTCAACTGGGTCAACGTCATTGCCGTCACACCCGACCAGAAGCTGGTGATGGTCGAGCAGTTTCGCCACGGCTCGAACACCGTGGAACTGGAGATCCCCGGCGGCATGATGGATCCGCACGAGACCGACCCGGTGGCGACCGCCGTGCGCGAATTGCGCGAGGAGACCGGCTACGAAGGCGATAACGCACGGCTGCTGGGAAAAATCCATTCCAATCCAGCCATCTTGAGCAACGTCACCTACACCGTGCTGATTGAAAACTGCCATTTGAAGCACGGAGTGGAATTTGACCACGGCGAAGATTTGATCACGCGGCTCGTGCCGGTGGCGGACATTCCGAAGCTGGTCGCCGACGAAAAAATCAGTCACTCCCTGGTTGTTGTCGCGTTGTATCATTTCGATTTGTGGCAGCGCGGGATTAAGAAAGCCTGACCATAAAGCAAACCCAGATGCCAATTTTTTACGAATGTCAACGTTGCACGGCCTGCTGCCGCTGGCCGGGGCAGGTGCGTTTGACTGATGCAGAGATCACTCGGCTCGCCGCGTTCAAGGGCATGAGTGAAGCCGATTTCATCCAGCAGTTCACGCGGCTGCGCTGGGATCGCGGTGGACTGGCGTTGCAGGAAAAACCGGACGGCGGCTGCATTTTTCTGGAAGGTGACGACTGCTCCGTGCAAGCCGTCAAGCCGCAGCAGTGCCGCGATTTTCCGAACCTCTGGAATTTCCCCGGCTTTCAGCAGACCTGCAAAGCCTTCCCGCGCGAAGTCACCGAGGCGGAATACCAACGCCGCATCGCGCTGATAAAATCAAGGGGAAGCCACAGATAAACACAGATGGACACAGATAAGAAAAAGGCCCTTGGCGGAAGTTCCCCATCTGTGTTTATCTGTGTGCATCTGTGGCTCAACTCAAGCTCACCGGGTCAATGTCCACAGCCAGCGAGACATCTTCCGGCAGCTTCAATGACTGGATGATTTGCGAGAGTTCGCGGCTCAACGCGCTCATCGCCCGCGTCCGCAGCATGATCTGGTAGCGGTAAAAATTCTCCGCGCGCAGCAATGGCGCCGGAGCGGGCCCGGCGATGATCAAATCTTTCAAGCCCTTCAGCTTTTTTTCCAGCTCACGTTTCAAATGGTCAGCGGAAAATTTCACCTTTTCCTCATTCCGGCCTTTGAGCGTCAGCAGCGCCACGCGGCTGACGGGCGGATATTTCAGTTGTTCGCGGAATTCGATTTCCTGTTCGTAGAAACCGTTGAAGTCGTGGCGGCGCGCGTATTGGATGGCCGGATGAAACGGCGTGAACGCCTGCACAAAAACCTCGCCCTCCACGTCGCCGCGACCTGCGCGGCCGGCAACCTGCGTAAGAAGCTGGAAGGTGCGTTCGCCCGCGCGGAAATCCGGCTGATGCAGCGCGGAGTCCGCGTAGATGATGCCGACTAGCGTGACGTTCGGAAAATGCAGCCCCTTCGCGATCATCTGCGTGCCGACGAGGATGTCAATCTTGCCCGCGCGAAAATCACCGAGGACGCGGCGGTAGTCATCCTTCCGCTTCATCGTGTCCGCATCCATGCGCTTGATGCGCGCCTTGGGAAATAATTTCGCCAGCACCTCCTCGACTTTCTGCGTGCCGGTTCCGGCAAAGCGGATCGCCGGATTTTTACATTTAGGCTCCGGGCAGACGGACGGAACTTTTTCGTTGTGGCCGCAGATGTGGCAGGAAAGTTTTTGCTCCGTGCGATGATAAGTCAGTGACACGCTGCAATTCGGACACTGGGCGACGTAGCCGCATTTCGGACAGAGCAGCGAAGTCGAGTAGCCGCGCCTGTTCAAAAATAAAATCGTCTGCTCGCCGCGTTCGAGCCGCTGATGAATGGCTTCTTTGAGTTGAGGCGAAAAAAGCGGCGGGCCTTTTTCTGCGGCCTGCCGCATGTCCACGACACGGACGTAGGGCATTTTCTGGTCGTCCACGCGGTCCGGCAGTTCCAGCAGCGTGAATTTGCCCCGCTTGCAATTGTAGAAACTCTCCATGGATGGCGTCGCCGAGCCGAGCACGACCACGGCGTTCTCCATCTGCCCGCGCATGATGGCCACGTCGCGCGCATGGTAGCGCGGCGCTTCCTCCTGCTTGTAAGTTTGCTCATGTTCCTCGTCCACGATGATGAGGCCGAGCGGCTCGACCGGCGCAAAAATCGCCGAACGCGCGCCGATGACGATGCGCGCGCGGCCCTGGCGAATTTTGTGCCATTCGTCGTGGCGTTCGCCCGCGCTCAAGTGCGAATGCAGAACGGCGACCAGCGTCTGCAATTTCTCCGAACTGAAGCGCGCCTTGAACCGCTCGACCGTCTGTGGCGTGAGCGCAATCTCCGGCACCAGGACGATCGCGCCTTTGCCCTGTTCCAATGCGTGCGCAATGGCCTGTAAATAAATTTCCGTCTTGCCGGAGCCGGTGACGCCGTGCAAAAGGAAGGTTGAATTATGAAGGATGAAGGAGGAAGCAGAACCGCTATCGGTAGTTTTTGTCGCTGCTTTTTCATCATTCATCCTTCTTCCTTCATCCTTGCCATCCATCGCCCCTTTGATTTTTTCGAGCGCGGTGGTTTGCGCGGGATTTACCAGAATCGGTTGCGTCGCCAAAATGGTTTCCCGTGCATAAGGATCGCGCTCGGAAACTTCCGACGTGATCGAGACGAGGCCGCGATCTTCCAGTTTGCGAACAGTGGCGGCGGTGGTTTTCGTGAGTGTCAGTAATTCCGCCAGCGGCAATTCGCGCCGCTCCTCGACGAGGTTCCAGACTTCCTGCTGGCGCTTTGGCAGCTTCGGAAATTCACCGCTCACGGACAATGCGCGGACAAATAATCTTTCTCGCCAGCCCGCGTCTTCTTTGCGGACGGCTTCGGGCAGGACGGATTTGAGCGCGATCTCCGGCGCACAGCAGTAATATTCGCCGATCCAGCGCGCGAGCTTCAGGACTTTCGGCGTCACCAAGGTCTGCGCGCCGATGACTTTGAGGATGGGTTTGAGATTCGCGCGGCCGGATTCCTCGGCGACCGCGGTGACGACGCCGAGAATTTTCCGCGCGCCGAACGGCACCTGCACGCGGCTGCCCACGTCAATCTGTCCCGTGAGTTCCGCCGGAATCAAATAATCGAATTCCTTCCGCAGCGCGATTTCAAGGCTGACGCGGGCGATCATAAACGGGTGACGGGTGACGGGTGGCAAGTGACAAGAACAAGCAGGCTCGCGTTGGTATTTTTCATGTCACTCGTCACTTGTCACGTTTCAATCCTTCGTGATGGCGCGCAATTCCGTTTCCAGTTTCAGCCGTAAATTCTCCCGGGCGGCATTGCTCGTTTCACGCGGGACGAAAATCGGCTTTTCATAAATCACTTCGCAGCGCGAGAAAGGCAGCGGGATTTGAAAACGGTCCCAGCTTTTCACGCGGATTTTCCAGTTCAGATGATAGGACACCGGCACGATCGGCAATCCGGTGAGTTGCGCCAGCGACATCACGCCATCCTGCACGACGTAGAGCGGCCCGCGCGGCCCGTCCGGCGTGATGGCGAGGTCGTAACCGCGTTCGGCCCAGGTCGTCAGCTCGAGCAATGCCTGCGGCCCGCGCCGGCTTGAGGAACCGCGCACTGGCTGCACGTTGAAACATTCGAGAATGCCGGTGAGAAATCCACCATCGCGGCTTGCGCTGACCATCGCCGCCATGCCTGGCGTGCGATTGTGTTTTTTGACATAGTCGAAATACGCCGGCATGCAAAGCGCCAGCCGGTTGTGCCATACGCAATAAATCGCCGGGCCGTTCGTCGGCACTTTGATGTAGCCGGAACGGTCATTCCGCCGGTAACGCAACGTGGCCGACACCGTGCGGATCATGGCGAAAATCAGCCAAGCGGCCACGCGTTGGTGCCACTTGACCTGATGCGCCACAACCACGCCGCCGGATTTTCGGGTCTTGGATTTGGCGTTTTGCATCTGGGGTGATGGATTGCGGACTGGCATCAGGCTCCTTTCTTCAGGCATGCGCGCACCAGTTGTTCGACGGTGGCCTGCGCCCCGATCATTGTCTGCGCGGCGCGGACGGAATCGTGCGCCTCGATTTGTTTGAAGCCCAGCGCCATGAGCGCGAGCACGGCGTCGTTGACTTTTTGATCGTCGGGCGATAGCGCGTGTTTCGCGCTCGCGGCTTCCCATGCGCCCGCCGCGCCGATCTTGTCGCGTAGCTCGACGACGATGCGCTCGGCGGTTTTTTTGCCGACGCCGGAAATCTGCGAGAGCGATTTCACGTCGCCGTTTGCCACCGCGCCGCGAAACGCCACGGCGTTCATGCCGCTCAAGATGTTCAACGCGGTCTTCGGGCCGATGCCACTTACGTTGTTGATGAGCAAGCGGAACAAATCCCGTTCCGCCGCGCTGGCGAAGCCGTAGAGAATGTGGGCGTCCTCGCGCACGATGAGCTGCGTGAGCAGCTTCACGTCGCCACCGGGCTGCGGCAGTTTGTCGAATGACGACAGCGGAATCAGGACTTCGTAGCCGACGCCGTGCATGTCCACGATGACTTGCGTGGGCAGCGATTCAACGAGTTTGCCTTGGAGAAAAGTGATCACAATTATTTAGGTTTTTTTCGGGGCGATGTAACAAACACTAAAACTTCCGTGTCAATTAGTGCCTGTTCATAGTATTGCAAGCCGGTTGACTGTTCTGCCATCTCTCTGGTTATAGAATATTCTTCGACTTGTTTCCGAATCTTCCAACCTTGCTCTTGAATCATGGCCACTGCTTTTTGCCGGGCGATCTCAATTTTTTCAACATTAATCCAGCAAGCGACGTGTGATCCTGCATACTTGTCGTATGCACCAATTCCTCTCTTTGGCACTGCATCGTAAATCAAAAAATACATGGCTTCTTTGAAGCAGGTTTCAAATTTTCTTCGGCGCACTCAAACCATGCCGTGAATTTTCCTGCGCATGGGCCAGCGCGAGCGCGAGCGCGTCCGCTGCGTCGGGTGCGGGCGGCTTGGGCAGATTCAAAAGTCGCTGCACCATTTTGGCGACGGCAAGTTTCTGCGCCGCACCGTAGCCGACGATGGCCAGCTTCACTTTGCGCGGGGCGATCTCGTAAATGTCCAGACCGGCCTCGGCAATCGCCGCCATCGCCGCGCCGCGCGCTTCGCCCATGACGATGGCGGTCTTCAGGTTCTGCGCGAAGAAAAGTCCTTCGATGGCGCAAACGGTCGGCTGATATTCCCGCAGCACATCGCGGAGCGCCTGGGAAATCTTGGCGAGGCAGCGCGAATGCGGCCACGTCGCCGGACAGGAAATCGTGCCGTGCGCCAGCGTTTCCGGGAATGGCCTGGCCAGTTTGATGACGCCGTAGCCGGTGCCGCGCAGCGACGGGTCAATGCCAAGAATTGTCTCCGTGATGCGTGATGCGTGATGCGTGACCTGCGGGGAATGCGCGACGACACGCGGCGACTTGCCATCGAGGCGCGCTTTCATCTGCTCAAATTGTTGCCGGGAAATTCCCACGCGGAAACTTTGCCAGTGGCGTCGAAGATGCAAAAGCAAAAACGCCGCGTGGAAAGTTTCCACGCGGCGCCAGGATTATCGTTGGGCCATCAACGCGGCCCCCAGTTTTGATTGCCCCACCGTCCGCCGCCTTGCTGTTGCTGTGCCGACGCGGACGCAATGCTTGGCGCGCTACGTTGCGGCTGTGGTGGGGCCACGACGGCCGGCTGTGAATAATTCTGGCGCACTTCGTTGCGCGGCTGGCTGTAGCTGCGCGGCTGCGGCTGGGCTTGCGGAGGCGCGGAATAATTCACCGGCGGCGCGACCACCCGGTTTTGTGCGGCCATGTTCTGCCTCGCCTCGGGATTGCGGGTGTAGTTGCGCGGTGTCACCGGCTGCTGCCAGCGTGCCGGCGCGGGCTGGGGTGCGGAATTGAAATTCGCAGGCGGAGTTTGAACCGGCGCGGTGTAAGCCGGCGCATGATAATTTGCCGAGGATGCCGGGCGTTGAGGAGCGGTCGCGACCAGATTATTACGCTCTGGCCGCGTGCGAACCGGAGCGTGGGTCATTTGGCCATGTTCGACCTGTGGCGTTTGATTGACCGTCGGCTGCGGGAAACGATTTTGTGCCGGAGCTTCAGCGCGTGCCGGACGGTTGTTGCCACTTCCGTTAACAACGATGGAGTGCGGCGGATATTGATGAACTGTTGTTGAGGAGGGTGTTTCCGTGCGCGCCGGCACCGATGGCTGCGCGGGTGAACCGGCATTGCCCGTGAAGTTCGCGCGGTTCCCGCCAAAAACACGGCTTGGACGATCCATCGGCTGGCCGTGACCGCCATGCACAAACGAGCGGTCTATTTCATGAACCGGCACCTGACGGATCGGCGTTTGAGTGGTGGCGGCGACGTTTTGCACGGGGATGCCGTTGTTGATGATGATCTGGTTGTTGCCGTTGCCTTTGATTTTGATGTTATTGACGATTTTGGTGTTGTTATAAATCTGCGCCACCTGTCCCGGGCTGGCGCAATAATTACGCGGATGCGGATTGCAGAAATACTGTGACGGCACAAAGGTGTAGCAGCTTGCGCCCAGGCCGAAATTCAAGCCCAGGCCGAAATTTCCATTCTGATAGACGAGGCCTACGCCAGTCTGGCAGTAGGTGCGCGGCGGCAAAGGCGCCCAGCCGCAGTAATTGTTCGAATAGCGCCACGTCACCCATGACGGCGCCCAGACGGTGTCGGGATACCAGCACCAGCCGATGCTTGCATCGTTGAACCAGCGTCCGTAATGAAACGTTGCGCCCCAAGCATAATCCGAGGACCAATACCAGCCGCAGTCCGTGTAAACCCAATGGCCACGGTCGCAATACGGCTGCCAGCCTGGATTATAGACGCAGACCGCAGGCCGCCAGCAACGGCCATAACCGTTGACCACCACCCAGCTGCCGTAAGGTGAAAGCGTCTCGTTAAAATAATTGACCGTCACCGGGGCGGGTTGCGACGCAACTTCTTCCGTGTCCGCCGGAGCGGCTTCAGGAGCCGGAGCAGTTTGTTCCTGTTGGGTCTGTTGCGTCTGCTGCGCCAGTTGCTCGGCCTGGGCGGCGGCGAATTGCTGTTGCAAGAACTGGTCGCGCTGCATCATTGCTGTCACCACATCAGTCGGAACACCGAGGTCGGTGAGGTAAATGATCTTGTCCGAATCCAGATTGAAGGTGCGGCTGGAGTTGGTGACGTAAACCATGATGATGCTTTCATCCACGCCCGCCTGCGCGAGCCGCACGACCTGCGCCAGCGGACTCGTTGGGACGATGTTTGGCGGAATCGTGGCGGGGGTCGCGGTCACCGGGGGAATTTCCGGGGCAGCCGGCATTGCTGGTGCGGTCTGCACGGTCGGAACGGATGTTGCGCTCACGGCTGGCGGCGCAGACGTCTGCGCCTGGGCGTTGGAGCTTTGTTGCGAACAGGCGCTGGCCAATGCCAACGTCGCCAACGCCGCACCGAGGAGGAAAAATCTGGAAATCGAGGTTTTCATAAATTGGCCATTGGTTCAGGTATAATTGACCGTTACAAAAGCTTTGACTGCTTTGGCAGGCAGACTATTCATACGGCTTAAAAAACCTTTGATATCTGGTGGTTTTATCGCCTGCCAGTGAAGTTACGCTAGTCCGCTTTCGCGGTAATTCAAGTGAAGACTGGCCAGCCGGGCCGGAGCCCAAAGGGTGAAGGCTGGTGCCCCCGCCCGGAATTGAACTGGGATCAACGGTTTAGGAAACCGCTGCTCTATCCATTTGAGCTACGGGGGCGCGCCGACGCCCGCAAAAATACCCCCGCCAGCGCGAATGGCAAGCCCGCGCCATTTCCCTTTGCCGTCGCGCACGTTTCAATTAACTTTCCGCCATGTTCAAACCCGCTGACTTGTTTGACCTTTCGCAAACCGGACACGCCGCCCTTTTTGACGGTTGCAACTTTGCTTGGGACGCGCTCAAGAAAATTGAATCCTACCTCGCCAATGTGCCGAAACAAAATCCGCCCAGACGCTTTCCCGGCGCGAGCATCGGTGAAAAGGTTTTCATCGGCGAGGGCACGACCGTGGAACCCGGCGTGCTGATCAAAGGCCCGGCCATCATCGGCAAGAACTGCCAGATCCGGCACAACGCCTACATCCGCGAGAACGTCATCATCGGCGACGGCTGCGTGGTCGGCAATTCATCTGAACTGAAAAACTCGCTGTTGTTCAACGGGGTTCAGGCACCGCACTACAACTACGTCGGCGACTCGATCCTTGGCCACAAGGCGCACCTTGGCGCGGGCGTGAAGATTTCCAACTTCAAACTTTTTCCCGGCAACATTTTCGTGGAGGTGGACGGCCAGCCGTTCGACACCGGCCTGCGCAAGTTCGGCTCGCTGCTGGGCGACGGCGCGGAAGCCGGCTGCAACGCCGTGCTGAACCCCGGCAGCATCCTCGGTCGCGGCGCGATTGTTTACCCGAACGTTTTCTGGCGCGGCATCCTGCCCGCGAACATGATCGCGAAGAACAAGGCGGAGATTGAAGTCGTCGTCAAACGGCCGAGAGGACGCTGAATTAAAGTAATCGTTGTCATGTCAATTGTCCCCAAAGCATTTTTTTGGTTTATGATCTTGGTTATGCTGGTGTCATTTGTTGTGTGCGGGCAAGGCATCGCCAAACTTCATGATTCTGGGGCTTGGTCATGGTATTTTGATCCTAATTTGCAAAACCATCAGTCGTCCGGATTTCCCAATTTGACACTCACCACGGTTCGCTGTTTAAATCACATCGTCGGTAAAATTCTTTGTGGGATATTGATTGCCACAGCGTCATTTGGTTGCCACAAACTGGCGTTCAAGCACGACTGCCTCTATTCCGGGTTGTTTTTAATGATGGCTTTTGCGGGATGGCTCACATGGGTAGCCGTTTGGTTACGTTTCATCCAGCCATTCACGCCGATGATAAGAATGTAAACTATGCCCCTCCGCTTTTTAAGATTGTTTCTCGGCGTTGCCGCGTTCGCGTGGGGCATCTTCGGTCATGGGCGTGTTCGCGTTTAGCGCCGGAGGCGCGGCAGATAATAGCCCACGGTGAAACCGTGGGTTTAGGCCGATAAAAATCACAAGCCCCGGCAGGGGCGCAGATAAAACCTCTCACACATTTTTGCCGCCCCTGCCGGGGCTTGAATTTCTTTGGACGATTTCACCCACGGTTTCACCGTGGGCTATTATCGTGCGCCGCTCCACGACTTTAAAAATGCCTCGGCAATTTTCTGAACGCAGTCTTCCAGCGGTTCGCCCGGCTTCAGTTCAATCCATTCCGGGTCAATCTGCCGGCGGATTTTGCATTTTCCGTTCGTGCAGAACTTTCAGGAAGGTTTCATAAACCACGTCGCGGCTGTCGGCGTATTCCAGCCGGATGATCTGCCCGCGATGCTGGGAATAAACAATCCGCAGCCCGTCAATCCGCAGCCGGCAAAATCCCTCCAGTTCGCTGTGCAGCGCCTTGATGTCGCCGCGCCCCTTTTCCAGCCCGCGCAAGGCGGCGCGCACGCGCCTTTTGGTTTCCGGCGGCAATGCAACCAGCCACCGTTGCACCTGTTCAGAGGCCGAAATTTTCATCGGTCAAATCCAGTTCCTTGTAAGCCAGCCTGCCAGCCTTTGCCGCCCGCAAAGTCTTCATCGCCGTAGGATCGCTCAATAATTCCATCGTTTCGAGCAGCGCGTCGTAATCTTCCAGCGGCATGGCTACATAAACCGGCTTGTCCCGCCGGGAAATCACGAACCGCCGTCCAGCCCGGCAAAGCCCTGGCAAATTTGCCTGCGCCTCGGAAACTGTATATGTAACTTTCTTCATAGAGTTACATATAGCTTTCTGTTCAAGCTGCGTCAAGATTGCGCCGCAAATTTTCAGCGGCTGTTTCCAGCGAATCGCCCGGCTTCAATTCAATCCATTCCATGTTTCCGTGGCGGCGGAACCATGTCAGTTGCCGCTTGGCAAACTGCCGCGTGCGGCTTTTCACCAGCTCAATCGTTTCCGGCAGCGGGCGTTGGTCGCGCAGATATTCCACCACCTGCCGGTAGCCGATGGCCTGCATCGCGGTTTTGTTTTCGGCGAGCCCGTGCTGGAGCAAGGCGCGCGTCTCCTCCACCAGCCCGCGCGTAAACATCGTGTCCACGCGCGCGTTGATGCGCGCGTGCATGTCCGCAGATGCTCGAGTGAGGCAATAAAGTTGGTGGGGCGAGGCTCCGTCAAGCCCTGACTTTTTGGCTTCCGTTTTTGGATTAAGGCTCGACGGAGTCTCGCCCCACCGAGTCTCGCCCCACCGGGCGCGCTGCGCGGAAAATGGTTTTCCCGTCAGCCGGATCACTTCCACGGCGCGGATGACGCGGCGCGGATTTTGTTTATCAATCTGTTCGTAGGCGACCGGGTCGCGTTCGCGCAGTTCGTGCAGCAACGCCTCGAACGGCGCGGCTTCCAGTTCGGCGCGGAGTTCGGGGTTGGTGGCGGGCGCTTCGCCGAGTCCGCTCAAGAACGCCTTGAAATAAAGCCCGGTGCCGCCGCAGAAAACCGGCACATGCCCGCGCGCCTGGATTTCCGTGACGGCCGATTGCGCGAGCCGGATGAATTGCGCGGCGTCGAAGGCTTCGGTCAGGTCGCAGATGTCTATGAGGTGATGCGGCACGCGGGCGCGTTCGGCGGGCGACGGCTTGGCCGTGCCGATGTCGAGTCCGCGATACACCTGCATGGAATCGGCGGAGATGATTTCGCCGCCAAGCTGTTCGGCGAGCCGCAGGGCGACCTCGGATTTGCCCACGGCGGTCGGCCCGGCAATGAAAATGGGGCGCGGATGGAGGATGGAGGATGGAGGATGGATGTCGGGTGTGTTGGCCATCTTCAATCCTCTGTTCACTATCCTCGTTTTATTTCCGTGCGTCGTGAAAGAATCACCGCCAGCGCAAGGCCGGTGACGAAAATGGGCACGCTTACAAGCTGCGCGGGCGTGAGGCCGAAATGGTGGTGGGCGTCGTTGTAATCGCCGCGAAAGTATTCGACGAATGAGCGCGTGATGGCGTAGCAGATGAGGTAGGCCGCAAAAATCTGGCCGTCGAATTTTTTGCGCCGGAACAGCCACGCGAGAAAAAGGTAGAGGGCAAAGTTCAGCAGGGCGTCGTAAATTTCCGTGGGATGCACCGGCGTGGTGGGTGATCCCAGCGGATTTCCCGGAGGAAAGCTGATGGCCCACGGCGCATCACAGGCGCGTCCGTAGCAGCAGCCGTTGAGCAGGCAGCCGATGCGGCCAAAGACGCTGCCGAGCGCGATGCTCGGCGCCATGACGTCGGCGATTTTCCACAGCGCCAGTTTTTTCCAGCGCAGATAAGTTATTCCTGCCAACGACGCGCCAATCAATCCGCCGTAATAAACCAGTCCGCCGTGCCAGATGGCAAAGATTTCCGAGAGCGGCTGGCCGGCAAATTCATCCTTCCAATACGTCACCACATAAACGGTGCGGGCGCCGATGATGGTGCCGACCATGACCCAAAGCGTGACGTCGGCGATGATTTCGCCGGAGATGTTTACGCGGCGGCCGCGCAGCGTGGCCGTCCACAGCCCGAGCACGAACGCGAGCGCGGTCATCACGCCATAGGCGTGGACCGGGAACGAACCGAGATGAAACAGGATCGGATGCACGGCGGGAAATTAGAGGGCGGCGGCGGAAATTGAAATTGAAATTCGCTTTTTCAATTGCGATTCGTGACCACGCCGGGATTGGGTTCTCCCGGTATGGGCACCACAAAACCAATGGGCAGCGGCGGCCATTGCGGCACGTTGACGACCAGATCGCGCCACGCCTGGCGTTCGGCGGGCGACATCTGCGACCAGCGTTCGGCATTTTTCAAAAACTCGGCCTTTTCCGGCGCGGTCATGCTTGCAAACCTGGCGAACGCGCTGACACATTCGGCGCGCTGGGACGGCGGCATTTTGTCAAACGCCAGCAAGGTTTTTTGCATCTGCCGGCGTTCGGCTTCGGACAAGGTGCCAAGCGTCTTTTGTTTCTCATCGGGCGTGAGTTCAAAAAAATGATTGAACCCCGCCGCGACCTGGCGGCGTTCGGGTTCGGACAGCGCGTTCCAGCGTGCCCGCTCGGCATCGCTCGGTTCCCGCCCAAAATTTTCAGACGGACTGTTGCTCGTGTCCACATGCGCGAAGTAATGGAGGATGTGTTCGTTCTCCAGAAATTCCTGCTGCATCGTCGTCGGCAAAATGCTCCATTCTGAAAGACGATCCTGAACCAGCTCGCGAAGGTCGTCCGGCACGTGCGCCAGCCGCGCGGCGCGGTTCGTGGGCGAATCGCGCAGCAGCGGCATGAGATACCAGCGCAATTCCGTCGCGCGCAGCCGCAGTTCGCGCTCGTTGGGATTCAACGCCTCATACTCGCCCACTTTGACGAGGATGCGCGTGCGGATTTCCGGCGGGTGGTTGGTCAGAAGCTCATCGCGTTCTTCCGGCGTCATCGCCAGCAGCTGCCGGAAAAAATCCACGGGAGACTTTCCGTGTGCTGACTGCGGCGGACGATGGCGCGGCGAGGAAAATGATTTTGCCGGCGGGGCGGCGTTGGTTGAGTCTTCAGCGGGCAGCGGGGAGACCAGCAGTTGTCCCGCCGCGCAAAACACAAGCCACCAACGGGTCTGTCGCCAATAGTTCATTGCAGGAGCGCCAGCAGTTCCTCGTCGGCGTGTGCCGGCTGGCTCATGCGCTGGATGGCGTCGAAATTTTTCAGCGCATCCACGCCAGGCGACGGCAGTGATCCGGCGACGAGCGCGACATTTTTAGCGAGCGCGGTGCGCTGGCTGGTCAGTTCGTAATGGTGGAACGTCAGCCCGGCAAAGAGAACCACCGCCGCCGTGACAGCGACGCGCGGCAGGAGCGTGTGCCAGTTCCAACTGAAACTCCACTTGCGCGACCGGCGCGATTCTTCCAGTTCGACGGCCTGCATCAGGCGGGTGGTGAAGTTCGACGCGACGGGCGCATCGGGGATTTTCGCGAGCGTTTCGCTCAAGCGCGATTCGAGTTCCAAGTCCGCCGAGATTTCCGGCCGGGCGCGCAATTCCGACCGCTCGGCCTCGGTGAGTTTCCGTCGCCAAAGCAACTCGCGCAATTCGTCCTGGAGCGGCTTGTCTTTCATCGTCGTTTCAATTAAAAACCGTGGCTGGAACAAAGTTGCGCTGGAAAATTCCAAACCTTCGCCTTTTCAAACCTCGCGTGGTGTGTTAGAAGAATCCGCCTGTAAACAAATGACTGCCGCCGCCGCCCCCATCAAATCCGCCCCGCCTGTGTTGACGAATCGCCGGCGTTTTCTCGACGCCTGCCGCTGCCGCGCCGTGGATCGTCCGCCGGTGTGGCTCATGCGCCAGGCCGGGCGCGCACTGCCGGAATACCGCCAGCTCAAGGAGAAGCACACTTTTTTGCAGCTTGTCCAGACGCCCGAACTCGCCGCCGAGGTGACGTTGCAGCCGGTCCGCCGGTTTGGCTTCGACGCGGCGATTTTGTTCAGCGACATCCTCGTGATTCCAGAAGCGATGGGGCAGCCGTATCGCTTTCGTGAAACCGGGGGCATCGAAATGGATTTCGCCGTGACCAGCCGCGCCGACATCGAAAAACTTTCCGTCGAGCGCGTGACCGGGCGCTTGAGTTATGTGGACAAGGCGTTGCGCCTGCTGCGCAAGGAACTCGGCGACCAGACCGCGCTCATCGGCTTCAGCGGTTCGCCGTGGACGCTCGCGACGTTCATGATGGAAGGCGGCAGCGCCAGGCAGCACACCCGCGCGCTGGCTCTTTTCCGCGAAGACCCCAAAACGTATTTCACGCTGGCCGAGAAACTCACCGCCGCCGTCACGGCATACCTGAAAATGCAGGTTGCCGCCGGCGTGGACGTGCTCCAGATTTTTGACAGCAACGGCGGAAATTTGCCGGCAGCGGACTTTCAGGAAGCTTCCGGGCGCTGGATGCGCGACATCATCACCGCGATTGGAACGCCGGAGGCCGGCGTTCCCGTCATCGTGTTTTCACTCGGCACGCACGGCAACTGGAACGACCTTGCCGCCACCGGCGCGAGCGTGCTGGGCATTGACTGGCAATTTTCCCTGGCCGAAGCGCGCAAGCTGATACCCGAAGGAACCGGGCTGCAAGGCAATCTCAATCCCGCGTTGCTCGCCGAGGCGACGCCGGAAATGGTTGCCGCCGAAACGAACCGCCTGCTCGCGGAAATGCGCGGACGCAACGGACACATTTTCAACCTCGGCCACGGCGTGCCGCCCGCGGCAAAGCTGGAAAATATCGCCGCGCTGGTCGAGACTGTGAGAGGTTTCAAATGAGCACGCTGAAAGTAGATTTGGATCTGGTGCAGAAATACAACGTGGCCGGGCCGCGTTACACCAGCTATCCGCCCGCGACGAAGTTCACCGACGCTGTGACGTGGGAACAGCTTTCTGCGAAGATTGAGGACAACAACCGCGCGCCACGCGATCTCTCGGTTTATTTCCACATTCCCTTTTGCGAAACGCTCTGCTGGTTCTGCGGTTGCACGACTGTCATCACGCTCAACCACGACAAGGGCCGCGATTACATTGATTATCTTGGCCGCGAAGTCGCGAAGCTCGTGCCGCGTTTGAACAAGGATCGCAAGGCCGTTCAACTCCATTTCGGCGGCGGCTCGCCCACTTTTTTGCGGCCGGACGAAATCCGCCGCCTTGGTGAGATCATCCACAAGCATTTCACGTTTTCGCCGGACATCGAAGCGAGCGTGGAAGTGGATCCGCGCCGGCTCACGCGCGAGCACCTCGTCGCACTGCGCGAGATCGGATTCAACCGCGCCTCGATGGGCGTGCAGGATTTTAACCCCATGGTGCAGGAGGCCATCCATCGCATCCAGCCGCGCGAGATGACGCAGCAGGCGATGGACTGGATGCGCGAACTCGGCTTCGGCTCGATCAATCTGGATTTGATCTACGGCCTGCCGCACCAGACGCCGGAGACGTTTAACGAAACGCTCGACACCGTGCTGGAGATGAAGCCGGACCGTCTGGCCGTGTTCAGCTACGCGCACGTTCCGTGGATCAAGCCGGCGCAGAAAATTCTCGAAGTCAAAATTTTGCCCACGCCGGAAAGCAAACTGGAAGTCCTGAAGCTGGTCATCGAACGGCTCACGGCGGACAACCAGTATGTCTATATCGGCATGGATCATTTTGCGAAGCCGAACGACGAGCTGGCCGTGGCGCAGCGCGAGAAAAAATTGCAGCGGAACTTTCAAGGTTACAGCACGCGCGCCGGTTCGGACATTTACGCGTTCGGCATGTCCGGCGTTTCGCAGATTCCAGAAGCCTACTGGCAGAACGAGAAGGAACTGCCGAAATATCAGGCCGCCGTGGACGCGGGCAAGGTGCCGTTGCACAAGGCATATTTCGTGACTGACGAGGACAATATCCGCCGCGAAACCATCATGCGGACGATGTGCGACCTCTCGCTCGACTTCGCCGCGATGAGCGCGAAACTCGGCATCAACTTTGAGCAGCATTTTGAAAAGGAACTGGTGCTGCTTACGCCGTTTGCCGCCGACGGCCTTGTGAAGCTCACGTCCGGCGGCCTCGAAGTGACCGACGCCGGCCGTCTCTTCATCCGCAACATCGCCATGTGTTTCGACAACACGCTCGGCGCGGCGAATGAACGGAGACATTCCAAGACGATTTGACCGGGCTGAAGTGAACTTACCGGTTCACTTCCAGCCGTAGAAACTGGTTCGTCGAACCTGCCGCCGTCACGTTCGTTGAAGTTATGACCGTGACGTTCACATATTGGTCGGGCGGAACGCCGTTGGAGGGGGATTCAGAAACACTCGTGCCAGCCAGATTCGTCACCCAGCCGCTTGCGGCGGTGTAAGTCATCAAGTTGCTCCACGTCATCAGCGTGCCTGAACTTTGCACGAAGTAGGTGATATCGCTGGCCGAAGTGTTGCGGGGGAAATGAAGCTGGAATTGCTGGCCGACCAGGCTGCCGGTGAAAGAATTCGAGTTGGCGACATTCGGATCGGTGGCGAACGCATACTCCAGCAGGTTCACGCTGCCATCCTGATCCGGGTTCGCGGTATCGCCGGCAATGGCGGCGTTGTTGGCGTTTGCGCCAAAGTGCGCCAGTTTCCAGACGCTCGTGGGCGGTTCGATGATGGTCAGCACCGCCGTGGATTGCAGTCCCAGCGCCGACGCGCCGTTCGTGGGATTGCTCAAGGCCAAATTCACCGTTTCGTCTGGCTCGGCCAGCCCGTCATTAAGGACCGGCACGGTGAAAGTTTTCGGAGCCGACTCGCCGTTCGTCCAGTTCAACACACCGGAAACGTCCGTGTAATCCACGCCGCCCGTCGCCGTGCCGCCCGCGACCGTCGCATACGAAACCTGCACCGCGCCGTTCGTGCCGCCGATGCGGTTCACGGTGATGGTCGCGGTCGTGTTGCTTTCCTGCACGCTGTAAGCCGCCGGGCTGAACGAGAATGTTCCGGCGAGCAGGCCGAACACGGAAACGGAATTTGAGCTGCCCACAAAAACTTTGCCGTCGGCGACGACCGGCGCGGCGAACTTGACGCCGCTGGCGAGCTTATCGCGATTCCCCGCCGCCTGGCCGCTGTTGTAAAGTTCCGTGGTGAAATTCGTGGCGTTGCAGGCCACCAGCAATTGCGGCGATCCCATCTGCAAAGCCCAGACGATGCCGCTGTTCGTTCCATTCGCCGAGACGACGGGCGTCGCGCCCGGAAAGCCATAGGTGCGTGAACCGGTGGAAACGGGCGTGCTGGACAACACGCCGCTGGTCACGGAAAACGCCTTCAACTTGTTTCCGCTGCCGGCGTAATAAATCTGCCCGTTGAAATATGCCGGCGTGTCGAAGGAGCCGCCGATTTGGCCGCTGACGGATTGTGCGACGGAATCGAAGCTGCCACTGGTGTTGTAATGATTGTTCCCGGTGGTGAATTGGTCGCGGTTAATCACGTAAATTTTCCCCTCCTTGCCCGCGCCGAGCAACAGATGCGGATAAGTTCCCGGCTGGTCTGGCAGGAGCAGGAGGCCGCCGGATCCCAAATCCGTGTCGTTGAGCGCAAGGTTGGCCTGGTTCCACGGCGTGAAATAATCCGCGACCGCCAGTCCGTTCGTCGTCGAAAGCTTGATAAAACTGTCTCCGTATTCCGTTCCGCCGGAGCCGTTCGTGGCGTTGAATGAGCCGTTGCCGACTTCAAAATACAGGTTTGTGCTGTCATCCACTGACAGCCCGCCGCCTGCCATCCAAATGCCGGCTTCCGCCGCGTTCGCGCCAAAGGCCGCCGTCGTGCTGTTCGGCGTGGTGTTGAAAACGTAATTGGTCAGTTGCACCAGGTTGGTGGCGTTGAAGCCGATGACCCAGCCGTGATACGGGTCGGTGTCCGCATAACCGGCGAACGCGACATACACAATGCCGCCCGCCAGCGTCAGCGCCGGACGCTGGTTTTCCTGTTTTGGATTGAACGTCATGATTCCGCCGACGCTGTCCCGGCCGGTTCCCGGCACCGAGGCCGTAACCACGACCGGACTGAAGCTCCGTTCCGTGCCGTCGGCGATGTTCAACGCGTGCAGCCGGTGAAAATAATTCGTCACGCTGCCGGATTCCTCGCCGGTGAACACGTCCACGTAGAGCGTTCCGGAATTGATGTCAATCACCGGCGTGCCCGTGATGCCGACCTCCGGCATGATGTCGGTGTAAGCGCCGCCGCTGTAGCGCGTCCCGAAATCCTTGTTGGTAAACACGCCAATGATGACGGTCACGGCTGAAACGCCGAGATTGGTCTTCCACAACAGCGCGTTGCCCGTGACGCCGGCGTCCGGATCCAGGGCATACACCGTGTTGTGTTCCGTGGCGATGAACAGGACGTTGTGCGTGCCCTGTCCGGTGATGGCCACGTTCGGAACATACAACGGCTGCGCATAGACATAGCCGTCCACCGCGTAGGAAAACAGTTTGCCGAACGTCGCCGAGTTGACGTTCGTCAGGTTCAGGATCGTCTCATTGGCGTTCAGGCCCGTGCGGCGATTGTCGTTGTGGTAAGTCAAGACACTGACCTGTGCGACGGCGGGCAGGGAGGCGAACGCCAGAAAACCGGCGCATAAAAATAAAAAAGGGGTTTTCACGATTGGCAGCTAACATAGTCTTCATTTGCCTTGATTCAATGAAAAATTCCCCGCGCTCCGTGGTTGTAGCGGCGCTCTGTGAGTGCCGAGGGCGACGGTCACAGACCGCCGCTACAAAAACACCTTGAACGACCATCCTCACCCCGGCCCTCTCCTCTCCGTCTTCGCTGCGCTTCGACGCGATCGCGCCGGAGCCGTAGGCGAAGGCGGACAAGAGAGGGAAAAACGTGCGCCGCGTCTTGGAAATGTGGTGCGACTGGATTGGCTGGATGCCCTTTCGACCGGCAGAAATCTGGCTGCGGTTTGTCCTCTCCTTGGGGAGAGGAAACAGGTGAGGAAGGTCGTAAAAACAAATGGATTGGAGCGGACGCGAAACGCTCAAGCAAAAACTTAAGCCGTATCTACAGACCGGCGAGTGGAGTGAATATATTTTTTGAGGTGCAGTAAAATTTACTGGTTGATTTTTGCTTCGAGAATTGTGTGTGTAACCAAACCGAGTTTCACAAGAAAATTTGGAGATTTGAGCCGTTGCGGAAGCGTGACTCCAGCCGCAAAAAGCATCACACAAAAAAGCACAACAAGATTTGCGCGAATGACGGGCTGGACAAAACCAGTATAATCAGCCGGGCAACGCGAAAGTTTCCAAATTACCCACTCTTCCCAAAATGCAGTCAGGATAATACTGACAATGAGGGCAATATAAACTGCCGCCAATTTCCAAATCCAATAAACAACCAGATGATTTGAATCAACAAAAGCAGTTGAGATTGCAAAGAGAAAACAACTGGCCGCTAACGCAAGAACCATTATGCCTGCAAAGCTTCCCGGAGTGAACCGTTTCAACCAAGGACGCTTTACCACGGCAAGAAATCTTTTGGCTGGTAAAAGGCATAGAGGCCAGACGATTAAAACTCCAATCACAAAAGCCGGACCGCTGCCAATTAGCACTGCCGCAATGATTCCGATAAAGGTTGTAAATATATTTCCGGCAATCATCAGGAACAAAGCGTGGAAAAAGCTCAATTCCTTTTGCAAAGCTGAAAAGAAGATTGATTTGATTGCGACTGCGACGAGCAGAATAATCCAAGAATTTGTAAGCGCCAAAGGACCACCAACAACTTTAATGAATGGCAGAATTGGCTCGCAAGCGTTGGCGGTTTCGCTGAACGCAAAAATCGTGGCGGCAAACAAAATTGTTTTCTGTAATTTCATTTCTCCCGCTTCAAAAGAAATTCCGCCAGCGCTTCGAGGGCGACGGCTTTGCCTTTGAAAATGTCCAGCGCGGCAAACGCCTTGGCCGTCAGTTGCGCCGCGATCTTCCGCGATTTCTCCAGGCCCACGATGGACGGATAGGTCGCCTTTTGCACGGCCACGTCCTTGCCCGCCGTCTTGCCGAGCTGTTCGCTGGTCTGCGTCACGTCCAGTATGTCGTCAATCACCTGGAACGCGAGGCCGACGTGATAGCCGAAGTCGGTGAGGGCCGCGAGCTGTGCGGGCGTGCAGTTGGCGCTCATGCCGCCGAGCCGCACGGAACAGCAGAGCAGGGCGGAGGTCTTGCGCTCGTGGATGTAGCGGAGTTCGGCCACGGAAAGTTTTTTGCCTTCGCCTTCCAGGTCCGCCACCTGCCCGGCGACGAGTTGCAGCGAGCCGGAGGCCTTGGCGATCTCCAGAATCAAATCGCGGTGCGAATAGCGCGGCCAGCCTTTGGCCTGCGCGGCGATCTCAAACGCCTGCGTCAACAGCGCGTCGCCCGCCAGCACGGCGATGCCTTCGCCAAAGACTTTGTGGTTGGTCGGCTTGCCCCGGCGGAAATCGTCGTTGTCCATCGCGGGCAGATCGTCGTGGATGAGCGAATAGGTGTGGATGCATTCGACGGCGCAGGCGAGGGGCATGGCGTCGGCTTCCCTGCCGCCGCAAGCCGCCGCCGCCGCGAGCAGCACGGCGGGGCGCATCCGCTTGCCGCCGGCGAAGAGCGAGTAGCGCATGGCCTTGTGAATCGTGGCGGGCTTGGTCTTCTCGGACGGGAGGAATTTGTCGAGCGCGCGGTTGACGGATTCGGTGCGCGTGGCGAGGAATTGATTCAGATTGAATATCGGTTTTTTTGCAGCCATAAAATGATTGGCAGAAAATGCCGGAAAGCCGCGCCGGTTTGAAGGTTTTATTTGCGGCAGCGTTGCAGCGGCGGTCTGTGACCGCCGGGCGACGTTCACAGGCCGCCGTTACAGGCCAGGTTTGACGGGAATTATTTGATTGCCTTCCCGCGAGCGGCACTTATCCTGTGCAACTCGATTTGAGCAGATAAAACCATGAACGCTGAACTTTGCAAAAGAGCCAATGAAAAAGTTGGCAACCCGAACGTCCTCGTGAACATCGTGTCGCGCCGCGTGCGCCAGTTGAATTCCGGCGGCGGCGGCTTGAGCCGTCCGTTGATCGCCGACTATGGCAATCTCGGCATGGCTGACATTGCGCTGCGCGAAATCCTGGAAGACAAGATCGGCTGGGAGATGCCGGAAATCGTCGCCTTGACCCGTCCGGTGGCAAAGAAGCGCAAGAAGCGCTGAAATCCCCCACCGCAGATTTCGCGAATTTACGCAGATTTAGAAACCCCGCTTTACGGCGGGGTTTTATTTTACCGGCTGCGCTTGGTTTTAATCTGTGAAATCTGCGTCATCTGCGGTTAAACTTGATCCATGGCCGACATCGTGACCAATCACAAAGCCCGGCGCGATTACCACATCCTCGAAACCTTCGAGGCCGGCATCGTGCTGCACGGCACGGAGGTCAAGTCGCTGCGCGCGGGCAAGGGCCAGATTGCCGACGCCTTCGCGCGCGTGGAAAAGGATGAGGTCTGGATATACAACGTCCACATTGACGAATATTCCCACGGCAACCTGCAGAACCATGCCCCCAAGGCGCCGCGCAAGCTGCTCCTGCACAAATCCGAGATCCGCAAACTGTTTGAACTGGCCTCGGTCAAGGGCAACACGATCGTGCCGCTGTCGTTCTACTGGAAGAACGGGAAGGTGAAAGTCGCGCTCGGCGTTGGCAAGGGCAAGGTGGAATACGACCGGCGCGACGACATCAAGAAGCGCGAATCCGACCGCGAACTCAAACGCGCGACGATGCATTGGAAAAAGGGGAAATGAATCTGAACCGGCAGTTTGTCCTGATCGCCGCCACTGCTGTTCTGGCCGGAACATCGCTTGGTTTCGCCGGCGAGACGAACTCTGCTCCCCTCGTCTCCGCCACGACCAACCGTCCGGCAAGCTGGGCGCAGCCGTTGGTCTTGCCGGGAGTAACCAATTTTTATCGGGTTACGACCAATATGTATCGCGGCGCGCAGCCGACGGCGGAAGGCATGGCGCAATTGAAAGCGATGGGCATCAAGACCGTCATCAACCTGCGCTCGTTTCATTCGGACAAGGATGAAGTGGCGGGCACCGGCCTGAAGAGCATCCGGTTTGAGGTTAAACCCTGGCACGCGGAGGAGGAAGACGTTGTCGGCTTTTTGAAAGCGGTCACGGACACAAACAACCTGCCGGTGTTCGTCCATTGCCAGCGCGGCGCGGATCGCACCGGCATGATGTGCGCCATGTATCGCATCGTCGTCTGCGGCTGGGCCAAACCGGAGGCCGTCGAGGAAATGCGGCAGGGCGGCTATCACTTCAGCCCGGCCTGGAAAAACCTCGTGGCCTTCATCGAGAAAGCGGACATCGCGGAAATCAAACAACGCGCCGGCCTGACGGGGAAATGAAGGCGAAGATGGAAGATTGAGGATGGAAACAGAAAGAGGATGGCGCTTTCACGCCATCCTCCATCTTCAATTCTCTCTTCTCGTTCCGGCTTAAGCCTTCTTGGCTTCGTCGCCTTTTTTCCAGGTGCGCTTGGGCGCCTTGGTGACGAGGCCGTTTTTGATCGCGCTGGCCGCCACGCGGATGTAGCGGACTTCGCCGCTGGGCAGCTTGGCTTTCACCCGCTGCAGGTTCACATGAAACTTGCGCTTGGTGATGGCGGTGATGTGCGTGCCGATGCCGCCGCTTTTCTTCGATTTACCACTGCGCCAGATGATGCTGCCTTTCATCGGGCGTTTGCCGGTCAATTCACAGATTCTTGCCATAAAATTTCTTTTGTTAAAAGGCCGCACAGACTAGCCGCCGCGCGCTGCGTTGCAAGCATTATTTCAGCAAATTTGCGTGCCTTTGGCCTGCGCCAACCGTATCTTCGCGACGCTTTTATGGCTACGATAAAACCTTTTGCCGCCCTGCGACCCAAACCCGAACTTGCCGCCCAGATCTGCGAACTGCCCTACGACGTCATGTCCTCGGACGAAGCGCGGCAGATGGCGGCGGGCAATCCGTTGAGCTTCCTGCACGTCAGCAAACCGGAGATTGATCTTCCGCCGGGCACCGACCTCTATTCAGGGGCGGTCTATGCGAAGGGCCGGGAGAATTTCCAAAAACTCATTTCCCAAGGCGCGCTCCAGCAGGATTCGCAGCCGTGTTTTTATCTTTACCGGCAAATAATGGGCAAACACGTTCAGACCGGCCTCGTGGCGGCGGCGAGCTGTGAAGAATACTTGCGTGGCATCATCAAGAAGCATGAGTTCACACGCCCGGACAAGGAAGACGACCGCGTGCGCCACATCGAGGCGTTGGATTCACAGACCGGCCCGGTGTTTCTGACTTACCGCGCCAGCGCCGCGTTCGATGAATTTGTCGCAAAGAAAATCTCCGAGCCGCCCGCCGTGGATTTCACGGGCAAGGACGGCGTGCGTCACGCTTCATGGACGGTGGCCGATGCGGAGGGAATTAATTTCATCGAAGCGCAGTTCGCGCAGATTCCGTTTCTGTATATCGCCGACGGACATCATCGCAGCGCGGCGGCGGCGCGGGTGTTTCAGACGCGCCAGGGTGCCGGCCACAGCGGACAATTTCTCACGGTCATCTTTCCGCACAACCAGATGCAGATCCTGCCCTACAACCGGGTGCTGAAAGATTTGAACGGCCTCACGTCCGCCGGGCTGCTGAAAAAGCTGGAGGAGGTTTTTAACATCGTCCGCCTCGGCAGCGCCACGCCGACGCGCAAGCACGAGCTGGGATTTTTCATGAACCACCGCTGGCACACGCTCACGTTCAAGCCAAAACTCACCGCCAGCAACGACCCGATTGAAAAGCTCGACGTGACGCTGCTGCAAAAACAGATTCTCGCGCCGCTGTTCGGCATTGACGATCCGCGCACGAGCAAGCGGATCAATTTCGTCGGCGGCATCCGCGGCACGGCGGAACTGGAGAAGCTGGTGAACAGCGGTGAATATGCCTGCGCATTCTCGATGTTCCCGACGAGCATCGAGGATTTGATGAGCATCGCCGACGCGGGCGGCATCATGCCTCCGAAAAGCACCTGGTTCGAGCCAAAGCTCCGCGACGCGATGTTCTGCCACATGATTTGAACACAGCCCCTGCACTTCACCTTGACGTCGCTGCGAAGAGGTTTATTTTCGGCGCATGAGAAAGATTTCATTTTGGGTTTTCCTGCTGGCTTTCACGGTTTGCGCGGCGCGCGGACAGGACGCCGCCACACAGGAGCAGATCGGCAAATTGTCCGGCCAGATCCAGGACATGCTTGAAGCGCAGGCCGCGCAGGCCAAACGCATGGCCGCGCTGGAAAAGGAGATCAGCGATCTGCGCGACAAGCTGAACCAGCCTGCCGTGAATGACAGCGCGAGCGCGGACGACTTGAAGAAACTTGCGGCGCAGGTCCAGGAGATTGACAAGAAGCGGCAGGCCGACAACGAGCAGATTCTGAAAGCCATCGAGAAACTCGCCAAAGCCGGCGGCGGTTCCACCCGCAAACCGCCGGTGGTTTCAAACGACACTCCGGCCCCCGCCCAGTCTCCGGGCGGCAAGCAGAAGGGTTACGATTACGAAATCCATCCCGGCGATACATTGTCGGCGATCGCCAAGGCGTATCATGATCAGGGCGTCAAGGTGACGACGGCGCAGATTATCGCGGCAAATCCGGGATTGAATCCCAACGCGTTGATTGTCGGGAAGAAAATTTTCATCCCCGACCCGTCGGCGAAGTAAACGGCAGGCGAATCGGATTAATGCAGAGGCGCAAAGAGCCGCAGAAAAGAGGGTAAAGGATTCCCGAATTATCACCTTGTCAAAAACTCTGCTTTTCTCCTCGCCCTCTGCGCCTCTGCGTTTATTTCATCAGGAAAATAAAAATCACCACGGCAAGCGCAATTCGATACCAGCCGAAGGCGTTGAACGTGTGTGTCTGCACATAGCGCAGCAGCCATTTCACGGCGATGAAGGAGACGACGGCGGCCACGACGGTGGCGAGCAGGAGCATTCCCCAATTTTCGTGCGGCGCGAGCGGGCTGGGATGATGCAGCGCCCTGAAAATTTTCAGCGCGCCCGCCGCCAGCATCGTCGGGATGCCGACGAGAAAGGAGAATTCCGTCGCGGCAGGGCGGCTCAAGCCGAGCAGCAGGGAAAATAAGATTGTCGAGCCGGAGCGGGAAGTGCCGGGAAAAATCGCGGCAACGAGCTGGCCGAGGCCAACGGCGAGGACGATTGTCCAGGTGATTTCACTGTTTAATTTTTTGCCGCGGAGAAAAAATTCCACCGCGAGAAACGCGATGCCGCCGATGAGCAAAGCCCATGCGACGGGCGCGAGTGCTTCCGGCAATTTGACGTTGAAGTGGTCAAGGGCCACTCCGCCCGCACCGGTGATGGCGAAGGCGACGAGGATTTTCAAGAGGTAGTCTTGCGTTTCCTTGTCGCCGAGTTCAAAGACAAATTTATAGAGGCGCTGCGGGAAGAGCGGCAGGACGGCGATGACCGCGCCGCATTGGATGACGACGTTGAAGAGGTCGCTCTGGCGTGGCAGCCAATGCTCGGCAATAAGCAGATGGCCGGTGGAGGAGACGGGGATGAACTCGGTGATTCCTTCAATCAACCCCAAAATGATGGCGACAATCCAGTCAGGCATGAATCATTTGGACGTTAAATCCAACCGCCGGGCAAGCAATAAAACTGGCGCGCGGCGCGGGTTCACTTCTTTTTGCCCCAGAAAGTTTTGGTTTCCTCGGTGGTCTGCTTCACCTTGAGCTGGCCCAGAATCGAGTGCCAGCCGATGTAAACCCTGTGCCACTGGCTTTCGAGGTTGCGCAGGGCGCCCTCGTTCATCTCGCTCAAAAAGCGCAATGACGGGGCGTTGCCGACGAGGCCGAGGATTTCGTCGCGCGAAGGCGAGACGGCTTCAACGCGGGCGAAGATCACTTCCAGCTCTTGCGCGATGACGCTTTTGAGCTCGAGGAAATGGTTTTCCTCCGCCGGCCCGAATTTTTTGGCGCGGGCGACGGTGATGAAGTGGTTGAATTGTTTCCAGCACTCGATGTGAGTTTCGATCTGGGTGACCAGTTGGTTGAGTTCTTTGGCTGTCATAATCGTTTTAATTTTTCATGGGTGAGTGTTTGGTCTGCGGGGAAAGGAAAATGATGGCGCCGCTGCGCAGTTCGCGGGCGGTGATGCGGAGGCTGCCGAAATGGAAGCTGACTTCGGCCAGGGTCATCTGCGCGGCGCGGGCTTCGCTGAACAAGGACACAACGTCGCCGCCGATCTCTTCGAGCAAGTCCTTGGGATACGCCGAGGAAACGGTGGTGACGACGACGTGTCCGTTGCGATCCACGGTCATGCTGCCGGCCGGCAGCTGCTGGATGGCGGCGCTCGAACGGAACCCTTGTAAAAGTTCTTTTAGGAATCCCATGAGGCGGTGAGTTTTTTGCTCTGTTCGAGCAGGTTATTGGCGGCGGCGCCGGGCGGCCAGCCGACGAGAAAGGTTTTTTCGCCATGCGGCAGAACCATGAACTGTTTTTCCAGGTTGTGCCCGGCGATGTGCGAGAGCGGGCCGGCTTCAATCTTCTCGCCAAGCTTTTTGGCGATTTTCGCCGCGTGCCGGGTCCAGGCGGCGAGCTGCTCGGTGGATTGTGTGCCGAGCGCTTCGGGTTCGCCCATGCCGTCAGGCGGGACGGCGACGACAAATTCCGCGCCTTCGCGCATGAGCAGGGAAAGTTTCCAGATCGTCTTGCGGTGGCTGGCGTCAATGAACTGGGTCTCGCTGGAAGGGTTCGCATTTTCATCCATGGTCTGCGCGGACTCGAGCAGCAGGGCGTTGATGGGTTTGGTGATGGTGCGCGGGCGGTCCGGTTCGGGCGGCAGATTTTCAAACGTGCCGGATTTCCACGCGAGAATCCGGCGGAACGCCACTTCGCCGCACGCGCCCTCGGCTTCGGCGTCAATCACTTCGCCGTCCTGCAGCCACAGTTTCGCCACGAGCGGCCCGCGGGTGATCCGCAGGACGGTGGAATTGCGCGAGAGCGATTCCATCTGGATGATGTCCATGAGGCTTTTGCTCTGGATGCCGCGAAAGCCGCCGTCGGCATCGCGCCCCAAAAGTGATTCCAGACACTCCATGAACATTTTGGAGTTCCGCTGCATGTCGGTTTTGAGCCAGAACAAATCCACGCCCAGCGCGTAGGCGCGGGAGCGGAATTCCTCATCTTCCAGCCCGCTCAAAACGACCGTGCGCAACTGGGGAAACCGGCGGCGGACGATTGAGAGCACCTGCAATCCATCCATGCGCGGCATTTTCAGATCGCAGATCAACAGCCGGAACGGTTCAGATTCCAGCATCGCCAGCGCGCGCGGACTGGAGGACGCAGTGCGGATTTCCGGGCCGCTCGGCAGATGCGTGAAGATTTCACGGCACAGCTCGAGCCAGTCGGTGTCGTCGTCCAAAATCAGGATTTTATGTGGCGCATCCATTCCAATGGCGTCAACGGCTACCGCCGAATCGTTATAAATACAAGTGCGAAAATCATTTCTCTTCCGACAGCAATCGCTGTTCCCAATGCAAACCCGCATTATAACTAAATTTTATCCCTCAATCTGGACAGCCGCCCGGTCCGCCAGTCCCATGATGAGACAAGTTTTGCGTCCCAATCCGCCAAAAAAAAAACTCTCCGGCTGAATCAGGGAAAAAATTAACCGTGGCGCGGTATTTGCTAAAACCACGGCAGACCGTCCGAGCAGGCTGGTCATCAACCAAACATGAGTGTCGTGAGATTAAAATTTGCGGGGTTCCTCCGGGGTTTGTTGCGTCGTTTCGATGATGACGAGCCGGTCGCACCAATAACGTCACGCCCTGTCTCCGCCACACGGACGGCTGCGGTTCAGTCACCCGCCACTTTACGGCAACCGGTGTCGCCCGCCCCCGCCCCCGTTTCCGCCCCGCCGCCGCCCGCTCCGGCCAGTCCCGACGAAATCCAGCTGCCCGTGACCCCCATCCTGACGGCGCTGCCGCTGGATTTGCGCGCCAAAATCGTGGGTGCGAACACCATGGGCATGATGATTTCGCTGCCGGTGGAAAAAGTCCTCGCGCAACTGGCGACCGGCTCGGTCAAAATCACTTTCGGCGAATTGCGCCAGCTCGCGCCCGGCGTGTTTGCCAGTTTCGCCGGTGAATGCGATGCCAAACCGGTGACGCTGCCCTTGAACCAGATTCTGGCACAGATCAATCCTGCGCTGCTGGCACGCCGCTCCGCGCAAAAACAACAGGCCGAGCTTTCGGACGATATCGCCAGCCCGTTCAGCGCAGGCGGGCAGGGGCTGACCATTTCCACCAAGCAGATGAAAGCGCCGCCCGCCACGCCGCCGCCCGCCGCCATTCCGCTCTCGCGGTTCGCGCCGGTCCCGGAAGCGTCCGTGCAGCCGCCGCCCGTCGCGCCGCCGCCGCCGGGATTTACGCCGCGCTGGAACCTGCCGGCCACCAACGGCCACGCCAGCGTTGCACCCCAGGCCCCCATCATTTCAGCTGCGCCTGTTCCGCCTGCATCCGCCACACCAGTTCCTCCGATGGCGGCTTTGCCGGAGCAGTCGCAGCCGACGATTTCTGCGCCACTGGGCGAGCTGGCCGAAGGCTGGCCGGAAGCGTTGCGGCAGGAAATTGAACTGCTGGATCTGATGGGCGCCAAGGTCGCCCTGCCAATCCATCTGGTTGAACCGGCGTTGAAACGTGGCCGCGTAATTTTCTCCTGGCGCTATCTGCGTTCATGGATCAAGTCGGCGGCGGTGGCGACCTCCGCCCATGACGGCCTCGAACTGGAGTTGCCGTTGAAGGTGCTTGCGCCGTTGTTCTTTACCCAGAAAAACGGGTCGGCAAATATGCAGAAAAAAGCCGCCGTTTCGGAGGAAATCCCCAATCTGTTCTTTGGTTTCCCGCAGTCTGAAGCGGCTCCGCTGCCGCCCACGCCATCAGCTCCGCTGGCACCAATGCCATCGGCGGCCAGTGTTGCTGCGCCGCCGCCGGACACGAATTTTTTCACCCGCGACGACGACTCGCAAACATCAGATTCAGAATTCAGGCGCAAGGGAGGCACGGATTTTCTGTCGCGCGCCGCCACGCCGAGCGAGGTTGTTTTCCGCGCCATGGAACTGCCGGCCGTGGCGGGCGCGATCATCGCCCTGCCCGACGGCCTCATGGTCGCCAACCAGATTCCGGCGGATCAGAACGGCGAGACGCTCGCGGCTTTTATTCCGCAGATTTTCGCCCGCGTGAACCAATGCTCTCGCGAATTGCGCATGGGCGACATGAACAATTTGAGCTTCACCGTCGGCAACGTGCCGTGGAAGATTTTCCGCGTGAACGCCGTCTATTTCGCCGCGTTCGGGCGGGCGAATGAAACCTTGCCGGGCGCACAACTGGCCGCGTTGGCCGTGTCTCTCGACCGCAAAAAAATGTAAACTATTATGGCCATCATCAACCAAGCGACCAAGGAACTGCAGGTAAAAATCGTCTATTACGGCCCGGCAATGGGCGGCAAGACGACGAATCTCGTGCAGGTCCACGACCACGTCCAGACCAACGCCGGCAACAAGGGCAAGCTCGTTTCGCTTGCGACGAGTTCCGACCGCACGCTCTTCTTCGACTTTTTGCCGATCGAGGCGATGACGATCAAAGGCTTCAAGACCAAGTTCCAGCTTTACACCGTGCCCGGCCAGGTGATCTACAACACCACGCGGCAGCTCGTGTTGCGCGGCGTGGACGGCATCGTGTTCGTCGCCGATTCGCAATACGAAAAAATGCCGGAGAACGTCGAGGCATTTCAAAACTTGATGGACAACTTGAAGACGCTGAAGCTCGACATCGGTGAAATTCCCTACGTCCTCCAATACAACAAGCGCGATCTGCCGAACGCCGCGCCGGTCGAATACATGGATTACCTGCTGAACAACCGCGAAATGCATGTGCCGTCGTTCACTGGGACGGCGCACAAATGCGAAGGCGTGTTCGAGACGCTGAACATGATCACCCGCATGTTGCTCCAGAAATACATCAACCAAAACGTCCCGCAATACGCATGACATGGCCACTTTGCCACAACTCATCGAAGACGACATCCAGCGGCTCGACGAAGCGCTCCGGGAGTTTATTGCCTCGGCGGATGCCACGTCGGCGCTGGTCATTGACAAGGGCGGCTTTCTCATCACGCATCAGGGCGATTCGCGTGACTTCGATCTGACCACCATCGCCGCGCTGTCTTCCGGCGCGTTCATGGCCAACCAGACCATCGCCGGCCTGGTGAATGAGACGAACTTCAACAGCATCTACCAGCAGGGGGAAAAATTCAGCCTTTTCGTCGTCAATGTTGACGACAACTGCATGCTCGTCGTGATCTTCAAGTCGCAGACCGGCGTGGGTGTCGTGAAATATTTCGCCGCCCCTGCCGTCAAACGCATCGCGTGCCAGCTCGAAATCGCCCAGGAACGCGCGCCCGGAATGGGGCTTGATTTGTCCATCCTGAACGTCGCCGAAACTGGACAATTCTTCCGCAAAAAAGAGGCGTAAAACGCCGCTTCCACTCTTAATCCCAATCGAGATTCCTCTCCTCTCCAAAACGATTGGGATTAAGAGTCTCTTACAAACGGCTGTGGCTGCCATCGCAGAACGGCGCATTCTTGGAATGTTTGCAGCCGCACCACGCCACGGTTCTGGCCTCGGTGATCTCCACCTTCTTCGGCGCGAAGCCCGTGCCTTTATGCGAACCGTCGCAGAACGGCTGCAACTTTGACTGGCCGCACGCACACCAGAAGTAGGTGCCGGGTTCAATTTTTTGGACGAAGGGGGATTTCTGGGCAATGATTGGTTCGCTCATGTGTCCTTTGTAATCGCGGTGGGGATTTAAGCAAACCCAAATTATTTCCAGACACCCAGCGCCACGAGTTCCTGCGTCGCCGTCACTCCCCAATCGTGGCGGTTCGCTTTCGGGCTGGCCGGGCTGGGATGCAATATCTGGCCGACACGGATTTTTTTGCCGGTCGCCACCAGTTCGCCGCGTTCCCTGGCGAAAGCGCCGATGCCGATGAGCCATTCCGGCTTGAGAATTTCCAGCACGCGGCGCAGATGCTCGTCGCAGACGGCGAACAAACTTTCGCGCTCTGATTTGGGCAGTTTGTTGGGCGTCAGGTTCGCCCCGCTGGCCGCCAGGAAGGCGAGCGGACAATAATTGGCGGTAAAATGTCCGGCGAAGGATTTTTCCGGCGAACCAAAACGCCCCGCGAACAGTTTCCAGAAACGCCGTCCGCTGACCTCCGAACGTGGACAATCAAAACCGTGAATCGGGCGCTTGGGATGTTCCACCGCCGGGCGGCCGATTTCCGCGCGAATCTTCATCCAATCACGCGCCGCCGCGATTTCGCCGAAAGGAACACCCGTCTGCGCCATGCCGAACGGGCCGGGATTCATGCCCAGAAAAACCACGCGCTTCCGGCTGCCGCCAAACCGGCGCAGATAATCCTCGTGCGCCTGCCAGGCGTAGGTGAGCGGATTATAGACGTGCGCGACCGGCGGCGCGAACTTCAGCCGCTCCACTTGTTTGGAAAGCTCCCGCGCGGCGGCGATCAATTGTTTGCTGGTGTTCAACATTTCCCGTCATACACATATTCGCTCTTCCACGCGCCCGGCTCGGTCACGCGGATGAGCTGGTTCTCATCGTCAAAATCGTAAATCCGCGTGTTGTTCGTCCGCAGGTTCCCGTTGAGGTCGTATGAGAAGTTGTTTGTCGCGGGCAGGTTAACGGTGAGGCTGTTCGTGTCCTTCCGCGCGTAGGTGTCCTTGGCAATGGCCGTGAAGGTGTTGTTCCGTTGGCGAGGGTGAAGTTGGTGGCGGCAAATGTCCCGTCCAGATACACCGCCGCATTGGACGTGTTGACCGTCACGTTCGTCACGCCCGGCGGTTGTGGGAAAATCTTCAAGGTGGCGGTCTGTTAGTATTACTTGAATTGGAATTGTTTCCAGAGGCCGCCTCCATTTTCTCGCGAATCTTGTCAATGTCTTTGCCTTTGAACTGTTCACAGCCTTGCCTGACAAGAAATTCCAGATCACTTCTGGACAAGATATCGCCGACACCTACGCCGCTGAGTGCTTTTACAAAAATGTCCCCTTGGTTCGACCTCAGTGAATAAAGCACAAGAGCGGTCACTATATCAAGCGGTTTGACATACCGAGTCGGTTTAGAATTCTTCAAAGCGAGCAAACGAGGGACAATGTCTCTAACTACATCTAGACGGTCTGTTTTCATAGCTGTGAAGGCAAGCGGGGCACAACTGCCGTCATCACCCAGCCGCACTGCATTCACATAAGCGTCCACCGCAACGTTGAGGTTTTGCATGTCAAGACTAGCACTGCCGATAATTCTCCAGCCACGCCAATCGTTTGAGAACACATTAACATATTTTTGTGCGCACTTTACAGCTTCGGAGTATTTTCCCATCGCGCCGTAACAACGGCTGACTGGGAGCTCCATCTTTGTTGTCACATCATTGGTGTGTGTTTCATAATAGGCCACAAGTTTACGTCCCCACGCTTCACCCCCAAGCTCAGTTACTTCTTCCAGGGTTAATTGGCCTTTTTCGAAGGCCTGCAACTCACTTTTCACTTGAGCTATATCAGTTTGTGTCAGGTCGGCACTTATACCATCCACACAAGCGAAAAACGCAAGACCTAAAAATAATATAATTGTGGTAACAGTTGTTTTCATACTCATCACCTAGTAGCTATGATTGAATTGGATCACACAACCGCCATTTCCTATTTGTAAGTTGCGATTGTTTAGTCCGACATCCGGCTTATAACTAATACTGAGGCTTGTATATGCCGAGAACTTGTATTCCACCCCAAAGCCATCCAAACCAAACCCATTTTTGCTATGATTAGACCTATCCCCCAATCCCAAATTCTCACCAACACTATTTAAATCAAGACCAAGCAGATTTTGCGCAGCATTATTAGCCCACTGGCTGGCGGTATCTCCGAACTCCTCCTTGGCTAACGCCCCAAAGCCGGACATCATTTTTTTAATGGCATTCTTTCCAGTGACCGGTGCTGTGGGAAACAAAGGCGATGTTTTTGGCGGCCAGATGTCGCTTGGACGCAGTATGGGTTGATCGTAAGAAAGTGGTTTCATTTTTAGCCAGTCAGGAAGAGGCGGGGATAGATAACATTGAAGCCCAAAAGCATCCACCGAGTTGACGGAGACATTGGAAATAAACGCGTATAAATTCAGGCCTCCTTCTTCCTGAATCGGATCCCGATTCAGCCACCGCTGCAAACCCGGATCATAGAATCTCCGCCCATAGTAGTAGGTTCCGGGACGCTCATTCCACTCCTTGCTGGAGAAGCGGTAGGTGTTGGCACTCGCCAGCGGCCCGCTCATCGAGAGGATATTCCCAAACGGATCGTAACTGTATTGCGCCGCCAGCGCGCCATTCGTATAGACCATCGCCGTGATGTTCCCGTTGCCATCGCAGAAGTAGTAGGCATGGGCATGGGAATCACCGGCAACCATCAGCCCGTTATCGGTTCTGGCCAAGAGTCCGCCTATTCCGCCCGCATCCTGCAATCCACCGCTCAAGTCATTCCCCCTTGTATAAGTCACCAACGGCAGATTGTTCGCGTCCCTTTCCTGAATGACGAGGTTCACGTCATACACATAGCGCACTTCATTGGTCTTCACCCAACTACCCGTCCACGCATAATCCCTGGAAATTCTCCGCCGCAGCAGCCCGTCATACGCATATTCGCTCTTCCACGCGCCCGGCTCCGTCACGCGGATGAGCTGGTTCTCATCGTCAAAATCATAAATCCGCGTGTTGTTCGTCCGCAGGTTCCCGTTGAGGTCGTAGCTGAAATTGTTCGTCGCGGGCAGGTTGACGGTGAGGCTGTTCGTGTCCTTCCGCGCGTAGGTGTCCTTGGCAATGGCTTTGAACGTATTGTTCCCGTTGGCGAGGGTGAAGTTCGTGGCGGCAAACGTCCCGTCCAGATACACCGCCGCGTTGGACGTGTTGACCGTCACGTTCGTCACGCCCACGGGATCACCCCAAGAATTGTAGCCGCCCTTGGGTTCGGTCGCCGTGCCGGCCACGGTGAACTTGCCCCGGTTCGTCGAAGTCGTCAGCTCGTTCAAGGTGTTCACATTGAAGGTTTGCACCAGGATGTTGTTGGTCCGCTGGCTCAAATTCCACGCCGCATCATACGCATAGCCGAACTGCTCGTGCAAGCGCGGCGTGGTGCCGTCGGCTTCCCAGCCCTGCGCCGTCTTCAACTGCCCGATGGCGTCGTAACACGCAAACATTCGCGTGATTGCATTGCGCAGCGGGGCGGGACAAACTCCTTGCGTGAAACACATCCTGGCACTCGATCAGGGCACGACCAGTTCGCGCGCCATCGTGTTCGACCACGGCGGACGCATCGTGTCGGCGGCGCAACGGGAGTTCCGGCAGATTTTTCCGCAGCCGGGCCGGGTGGAACACAACGCGCAGGAAATCTGGGCCACGCAATTGACCGTCGCCCGGCAGGCGTTGCGCAAAGCCGGTCTCACCGCCAAAGACATCGCCGCCATCGGCATCACGAACCAGCGCGAGACGGCCGTTGTGTGGGATCGCGCCACCGGAAAACCGATTTGCAACGCCATCGTCTGGCAGGATCGCCGCACTTCACCGGCGTGCGACCGGCTCAAGGCGCGTAGTCTTGCGCCGCTGATCCGCCGCAAGACGGGCCTCGTGATTGACGCCTATTTTTCCGCCACAAAACTGCAATGGATTTTGAACCATGTTCCTGGTGCAAAAAAGCGCGCATTGGCTGGCGAACTCGCCTTCGGCACGATTGATTCATGGCTCGTATGGAATCTCACCAACGGGCGCTGCCACATCACCGACGCCAGCAACGCTTCGCGCACGATGCTTTTCAACATCCACACCGGCGCGTGGGACGATGAACTCTTGAGGCTCTTCGACGTGCCGCGCGCAATCTTGCCGGACGTGCGTTCGTCCAGCGAAGTTTATGGCGAGACCAATCTGCTCGGTGGCGCGATTCCCATTGCTGGCATCGCGGGCGACCAGCAGGCCGCGTTGTTCGGCCAGGTCTGCACCCGGCCCGGCATGGTCAAGAACACCTACGGCACCGGCTGTTTCCTGCTCATGCACACCGGTGGCAAACCCATCGCGTCGAAAAATAATCTGCTCACCACCGTCGCGTGGCGGATTGGCGACCGCACGGAATATGCGCTCGAAGGCAGCATCTTCATCGCCGGTGCCGTCGTGCAATGGCTGCGTGACGGGCTGGGCATCATCAAGTCTTCCGGCGAAATCGAGGCGCTCGCGGCACAGGTGCCGGACAACGGCGGCGTGTATCTCGTGCCGGCTTTTGCCGGGCTGGGTGCGCCGCATTGGGATGCTTATGCGCGCGGCCTCATCATCGGCCTCACGCGCGGCACGATGCGCGCCCACATCGCCCGCGCCGCGCTCGAAGGCATCGCCTATCAAGTCGCCGACGTGCTGCATGTGATGGAAAATGACGCCGGCATCAAACTCAAGGAACTCCGTGTGGACGGCGGCGCGTGCGCAAACAATCTGCTCATGCAATTCCAGGCCGACCTGCTTGGCGTGCCCGTCGTGCGTCCGCGCGTGACCGAAACCACGTCGCTCGGCGCGGCGTATCTCGCGGGACTGGGCGTTGGGTTCTGGAAAGACCAGCGTGAAATCGCCGCCCATTGGGAAGCCGACCGCCGCTTCACGCCGAAAGCAAAGCCAGCTACGCGCGAGCAACTTCTTTCCGGCTGGACACGTGCGCTGACGCGGGCGAAGAATTGGAGCCGTTCGTAGCAACGCGCGTCTTCGAGGGGACGTCAAATTTTGGAAAGAGCGCCGCCGCAACAAAGCTGGCATGGGTATGGGGACGGGCAGCAGTTTTTATCCCTGCCATCATTCAATGAAAAACCGGCGGACTGTTTCCAGTCCGCCGGTTCGCGTGATTTGATTTCGTTCGGAACGATCAGTCCGTTTTCACCATTTCGTCGGCGGCATCGAAGGCGTGTTGCAACGCCACGAGGTCTTCGCCGGGCTTGAGCTGGTCGAGGATCTTCTGCTCTTCCTTGAGCTGCTCGTCCGTGTAGCTGGCGGCCTTGATGGACAAACCGATGCGACGTTCGCCCTTGTCAATCTTGACGACGCGCGCGTTCACTTCCTGGCCGACCTTGAGCACGTTCTTGATCTTGTCAACGTGTTCCTCGGTGACCTGCGAGATGTGGACGAGGCCGTCAATGTCGTGTTGCAGACCGACGAACGCACCGAAGCTCGCGAGCTTGGTGACCTTGCCGCTGACGAGGTCGCCCACTTTGTAGAGCGTTTCGATGTTCGACCACGGATCGGTGCCAAGCTGTTTCATGCCGAGCGCGATGCGCTGGTTTGGACGATCCACTTCGAGCACGGTGGCTTCGACGACGTCGCCCTTCTTCATGACTTCGCTCGGATGATTGATCTTGCGTGTCCAGGACATGTCGGAAACGTGGATCATGCCGTCAATGCCTTCTTCCAATTCGACAAACGCGCCGTAGCTGGTGAGGTTGCGCACCTGGCCCTTGACCTTGGTGCCAGCGGTGTATTTCGCCGCTGCGCCGTCCCACGGATTTGATTCAAGCTGACGGACACCGAGGGAGATTTTCTGCTCCTCGCGGTTGATGCCGAGCACGACGGCTTCGACTTCCTGATCCTGCTTGAGAACATCGCTCGGTTTGGCGATGCGCTTCGTCCACGAAAGTTCCGTGACGTGGATAAGGCCTTCGACGCCGGGTTCGAGCTGCACAAACGCGCCGTAAGGCACGAGGCTGACGACCTTGCCCTTGACCTTCGCGCCGACGGGAAATTTCGTTTCGATGCTGTCCCACGGATTGGCGAGCTTCTGCTTGAGGCCGAGGCTGACGCGTTCCTTTTCCTTGTTCACGTCCAGCACGACCACGTCAATTTCCTGGCCGACCTTGAGGATTTCCGACGGATGACCGATGCGGCCCCAGCTCATGTCGGTGATATGGAGCAAGCCGTCTATGCCGTTCAATTCGATGAAGGCGCCGAAATCGGTGATGTTCTTGACCGTGCCCTTGCGGATGTCGCCGGGAACCATTTCGCCCAAAATTTTCGCGCGCTTGGTGGTGCGTTCGGACTCGATCAATTCGCGGCGGGAGAGAACGATGTTCTGCCGCTCCTGGTTGATTTTGACGACCTTGAATTCGTAGGTGTTGCCGACGAAACCCGCGAGATTCTTCGGCGTGGTCACGTCAATCTGCGACGCGGGCAAAAACGCCTCGACGCCCACGTTGACGACCAGGCCACCTTTGACAATGGCCGTGACCTTGCCTTTGATGATGCCGCCTTCGTTGCAGATGGACAAAATGTTGTCCCAGTTCTTTTTGAACTCCGCCTTCTCGTGCGAGAGGACGACGGTGCCTTCCTTGTTTTCGAGCTTCTCGATGAGGACATCAATCTGGTCGCCGACTTTCACGGACTTCAGATCAATAAATTCGCTGCCGGAGATGACGCCTTCGCTTTTGTAGCCGATGTCCACGAGGACTTCGTTCTTGCGGAGTTCGATGACGGTGCCTTTGACGATTTCGCCCTGGGCAAAGCGCGTCGCGCTTTGCTTCATGGCTTCTTCCATTGTGAGCATAATGTTACTGTTGAATGAACTGCAGGAGGCTAAGACATCCCGGAAGGGACTTCGAAGACTCCATTGCCTAACGACCAGACGCTGCAAACGGGCAACGGAGGTTAAGGGTTAGGTTGTTTGTTGACTTTCGTTTTTCAGCCTCAATGAACATCCGCACACGCGGCGTTCAGGCACGACGAAGATAGGGGAAAGGCGGAGAATGGCAAGAGCGAAATTAGTTTCTGTTTGGCTGCAAACGGTAAATAAAAATTTCCTCATTGGTTTGCGGTTTGTAATGCCCTTCCAAAATCCGATAGCTCCCGGCATCAATTGGAATGGCATGTTCACCGTATGCGGTGTTGCCGGGCTTATCACCTGCAAATAGCAAAACCAATCCTGGCTGGTTTAACTTAATTGCCTTGCCGCTGTCTTTCATTCCGTTCGTCGGTGTATTTGTAACAGCGTGTTTAATCAGCGCATCTGTATTTGTGTCTGCCCACGCCTGTAAATTGTAAATATCAATCCATCCTTCAGGCGAATGGCCCCACGCACTCAACGGTGGATTGCCAAGCACAATTGCTTGCCCAGTGCCCACAGGTAAAAGTGCCATCAATTGATTTGTAGTTGCAGCGCAAGCCCGGGCATAATCATTTTTAGAACTTAATAAGAAGAAAAAGCCCGAACTGCCTTTCCATTTTCCGCTTAATTCCTTTGGAAGAACCAAATGAGGTCCGCCGTCAGAAGCTAAATATTCAAACTCGCTCATCCCCGCTTGTTTTTCAGTGACGGTGGATTGTGAATCGTTAATTTGTGTTTGTTGACCGCAGCCAACGAAGGCAACAGCAATTGCAACGATTAAAAATTGCGTTCTGATTTTCCCCACAAGTCAGACGCTATTTCGCGCCAGCCACTTTTGTCGAGAACAAATTCTTCAGCTCCGAAGGAGCAACGGAAATTAGCCAGCTACGAAGTGGCTGGACTCGCGCCCGCAAACCATCGCGTCCTGAAAAGACGCCGGAAACATCCGCCAGATTCCATCGTCCCTTGCGGGACGAATATATTTTGTCCGCAACCCCAGCCACCTCGTAGCTGGCTAATTTCCTACGTCGCTCCGCGACTGCCGAAAAATTTGAATCAGTTCACAAATCTTTGCGCCTTCAGCCAGAACAGACAGTCGCCCGCCCACGGATGCGGATACGCGAACGGAGTCCTGTCCTTCAATCCCATGCCGTGAGCACCTTTCTGGTAGATGTGCAGATCAAATGGCACCTGGTTTTTCCGCAATGCCCCGGCGAACATCAGGCTGTTTTCCATCGCCACGGTCTTGTCCTCGAACGTCGTCCAGATGAAGCACGGCGGCGTGTTCGTCGTCACTTGCAGTTCGTTGGAGAGCAGTTTCACCAGTTCCGGCGGCGGATTTTTGCCAAGCAGATTTTCCCGCGAACCCTTATGCGCAAACTCGCCCATCGAAATAACCGGATAACACAAAATGCCGATGTCCGGACGCGAACTTTGCCGCTCAATCAAATCGCTGGCGTTCGTGTTGCCGGAATCGAAATGCGTCAGCAGCGTCGCCGCCAGATGTCCGCCCGCCGAGGAACCCATGATGCTCACGCGATGCGGATCAATCTTCCAATCCGCCGCCCAAGCGCGAACCATCCGCACCGCGCGCGCCGCGTCATTGAGCATTGCCGGATGATGATAGCCATGTGAGCCAAGCCGGTATTTCAAAACAAAACAGGTGACGCCATGCTGGTTGAGCCAGAGCGCATAATCCTTGCCCTCATGCGGCGCAAGACCCGCGTAGCCGCCTCCGGGGCAGATCACCATCGCCGCGCCCGTCGTATTTGTCGGGTCGGGGAAATATGGCGTGAGCGTGGGAATGTCGGTGGCGTTGGTTCCGAGCGCTCCGGGCGCGCCGTCCGGCCAAAGCGGAATGGGAATTTGCATTTCAGCGCGGGACAAAATCAGGGACGAAAATAAAACTGCCGAAGCGAAAAGCGTTCTCATTTTTCGATTGTTGAACGGGCGTCAGAACCACTTTTTCTTTTTGAAATACAGATACGTCGCCACGGTGGATATGACCATGAGGCCGGCGGCGATGGGATAGGCATGCGGGTGGTCCAGCTCCGGCATGTCCTTGAAGTTCATCCCATACCAGGTGCCGACCATCATCAACGGCGTCGTGATGACGGTGATGAGCGTGAGCAGCTTGACGACTTCGCCGGTCTGGTTGGAGGACATGTTCAAATACACCTGCAAGATGCCGGTAAGCGAATCGGTGTAGCCCTGCGCGATTTCGCCGATGTGGAACAGCGCATCATAAACGTTGCGAAAATACGGCACCATCTTGGGGCGGATGAGCTTGAATTCGCCCTGGGCGAACCGCGAGAGGACTTCGCACTGCGGCCCGATGATCTGGCGCAAGTGCAGCACCTCCTTTTTGATCTGGAGAATTTTATTGAGCGTGTGCTTGTCGGGCCGCTGCAGGGCCATCTGCTCCAGCTCGCCGATCTCCATGGAAAGTTCGTCCAGCGCGGGCTTGTAATTTTCCACCAGTGAATCCAGCAGCGAGTGCGCCACGCGGTCCGGCGCGCGGGCGATGTGAATCGTGCTCTTCAAGGCGCGCTCCTCGGTCAGCGTCACGCTGCGGAGCGGCTTTTCGTGGTAGGTGACGAGAAAATTTTTGCCGAGGAAAAAATCCAGTTCGCTTGTGGCGAACAGCCCGTCCTGCCGGCTGTAATCCACCGCGTGGATCACCATGAACAGATACGGCGTGAAATGGTCGTCCTCCTTCGGCGTGTATTCCTCCACCTTGGGCGACTGGCTGACGGTGACGCAATCCTCGATGGACAGCGGGTGAAAATGAAACACGCTCTCCAGAATCATCTGCACTTCCTCCTTGGTCGGCGCCTCCAGGTCAATCCACAGAAAAAGATTCGTGTCCGCCAGCAGCGTCGGCATCAGGAACAAATCAATGTCCTTGGTGTGCAAGCTTCCCTTCGTTGTGAATGCAAGTGAACGGATCATGCGTCAATCTTCGTCAAGCTGGACACAGCATAGTTTCCGGCGGCGGCGCAAGGCAAGTTTGTTTGCACAGTGGCGCAGGCGTCCCGCCCGTGCCACTACGCGCACGTTGACGCGCCGCCGTTTCGCTTCTACTTTCGCTGCGAATGTTTGAACTCGTCTCCGATTACGCGCCCGCCGGCGACCAGCCGCAGGCGATCGAGAAATTGACCGCTGGAATTTTGTCCGGCGCGAAAGCCCAGACGCTGCGTGGTGTCACCGGTTCGGGCAAGACGTTTACCGTGGCGAATGTCATCCGAAACGTGGACAAGCCCACGCTCGTGATCTCCCACAACAAGACGCTTGCCGCCCAGCTTTACGCCGAGTTCAAAAGTTTTTTCCCACACAACGCCGTCGAATACTTCGTCAGCTACTTCGATTATTACCAGCCCGAAGCCTACATCCCGCGCACCGATACCTTCATCGAAAAAGATTCCAGCATCAACGAGGAGATCGAGCGCCTCCGGCTCTCGACCATGAGTTCGCTGTTCTCGCGGCGCGATGTGATCGTCGTCGCCAGCGTCTCGTGCATCTACGGCATCGGCAGCAAGGAGGATTACGAGGAGATGATCATTCCGCTTCGTGCCGGCGGCGGCATTTCGCGCGAACAACTGCTCTCGCGACTCGTGGATTTGCAATACACGCGCAACGACGTCGCCTTTGAGCGCGGCCAGTTCCGCGTGCGCGGCGATACGGTGGAAATCTGTCCCGCCGGCCGCGAAGATGCGCTGCGCGTCGAGTTTTTCGGCGAAGACATCGAACGCCTCACCCGCTTCGAGCCGTTGACGGGGGAAAAAATTGAATCGCTTGCCGGCGTTACCATTTTTCCCGCCAAGCAATTCGTCACCACCGGCGACAAATTAAAAAATGCCATCCTCGGCATCCGCGAGGAACTTCGCGAACGCATCGTGTTTTTCGAGAAGCACGGCAAGCTGCTCGAAGCGCAGCGCATCAAGATGCGGACGGAATACGACCTGGAGATGATGGAAGAGATGGGCTTCTGTTCCGGCATCGAAAATTATTCGCGCCACATCGCCGCGCGCAAGCCCGGTTCGCAGCCGAATACGTTGTTTGATTTTTTCCCGAAGGATTATCTGCTCGTCGTGGACGAATCGCACGTCACGGTTTCGCAGATCGGCGGCATGTATGAGGGCGACAAGTCGCGCAAGACGGTGCTGGTGGATCACGGTTTCCGCTTGCCGAGCGCGCTGGACAACCGGCCGATGAATTTCCTGGAATTTCAATCCATGCAAAACCAGACGATTTACGTCAGCGCCACGCCCTCGCCGCGCGAGATCGAATGGTCACGGCAGAGCGCTGTGGTGGGGCGAGCGTCCCCGCGAGCCGAAACCGACGGCTCTCCAGGAGCCTCGCCCCACCAAGAAATTCCCGGCGTGGTCGAACTCGTCGTGCGCCCGACGGGACTGATTGATCCAAAAGTCACCGTCAAGCCGCTCAAAGGCCAGATTGACGATTTGATGGAAGAAGTCCGCAAGCGCGGCGACAAAAAAGAGCGCACGCTCGTCACCACCTTGACCAAGCGCACGGCGGAAGAACTCACGGATTACCTGCGGGACATCGGCATCCGCGTGCAATATCTCCACAGCGAAATTGACGCCATCGAACGCGTGGAAATTCTTCGCTCGCTCCGCAAGGGTGAGTTCGACGTGCTCGTCGGCATCAATCTGTTGCGCGAAGGCCTGGATTTGCCAGAGGTTTCGCTAGTCGCGATTCTGGACGCGGACAAGGAAGGTTTTCTCCGCAGCGAAACCAGTTTGATCCAGACCTCCGGCCGCGCCGCACGTCACTTGAACGGCGAAGTGATTCTTTACGCCGACGTGATGACGGACAGCATCAAGAAATTTCTCGCCGTCACCGAATATCGCCGCAACCGGCAGATCGCCTACAACACGGAACACCATATCACACCCCGCAGTGTCGTCCGCGCGGTCGAGGCAAGCCTTGCGGTTCACCGGACGACGCGCGAGGAGGCCGATGCCGTTTTGCACGACGCAAAAATGGACGTGGATGTGACCGAGACCATCCGCGAACTCGAAGGCGAGATGCTCAAGGCCGCCGAGGATTTGCACTTTGAAAAAGCCGCGCTGCTCCGCGACCAGATCAAGGAACTCAAGCGGATCGTTGACGGCGGCAAGCCGGAAGCGAAGCCGGTGAGTTATCGAAAATCAAAACGGGCCAGGAAATGATAGTGTAATTTGCAGTTTCAATCGGAGCGAACTCACGCTCGCTGCTACAATACCATTCATGACTACGGAACAAATCATTGGCCTAAGCCTCACCTTGCTGGTGATGCTGATCGGGTTGATCGGCAGCCTGCTGCCGGTGCTGCCCGGCACGCCTTTGGTGTTGGTCGCAGCGATCGGACACCGGCTTTATTTCGGCGAAGCCAGCGTCAGCAATCTTGTGCTGGGTATTCTTGTCGCGCTCACGCTGGTTTCCCTGTTATTTGATTTTCTGGCCGGCATGCTGGGTGCAAAGAAATTTGGCGCAACCTGGCGCGGGATGACCGGCGCAGTCATTGGCGGAATCATCGGCCTGTTCTTCAGCCTGCCAGGAATCATCCTCGGCCCATTTCTCGGCGCCATGCTGTTTGAGATGCTCGGCGACAAGGAATTCAAAAAAGCCGTCCACGCCGGCGTAGGTGCTACGCTGGGACTGCTGCTGGGCATCGTTGGCAAATTCTCCATCGGCGTCGTGATGATCATTCTCTTCGCAACGAATGTGATTCTGCGTTCCTGACAATCACTCATCAATGGCATCGGTTACACATCTGGATTTCTATCCGGCTTGACCAACAGAAGGTAGAATGAGAGGTTGCAACGATTTAAATGATCGAACCAAACAATCCCAATCAAATTGTATCCGGATTAGGATTGGCAGGCCTGCTGCTCGCCGGATTGTGGCGGCTGGCCGTTTGGGTTCGCACCGCCCCTGTCACGCCCAACCCCTGGAGCGCAGAAATTGAAGCTTCCTTGCAGGCAGATGACGCAACACCAATCTGTCACCGGTGTTTGACCCCGCATTCGGAGCTGGCATGGTTCTGCGAACATTGCGGGAGCGCCGTGGGCACTTACAACAATTGGATGCCTTACATCTATGTTTTTTCCCAAGGCGAAGTATTGAGAAACGGTGTGACCGATAAGTTGTGCGTGATCCCGTTCACAATCGCGGCTATTTACTATTTTCCTTGGCCAATTATTTTGTTTTTGCGCCAATCTACTGGTTTTTCTTTTTCAAGAATTTGAAACGATTGGAACGAGAACGGTTGAAAGAATTGCTCGAAGAAGTGAGATGATCATTTCGCCACGTTCGCGCCTTTGACCCGCAGTTTGATCGAGTAGAGAGATTCGCTGGCGGTGATGAACAGTGTCCGGTGATCCTTGCCGCCAAAGCTCACGTTGGCCGTCCAGCGTTCCGGCACGTCAATGTGGTCTATCTGTTTTCCAGCCTTGTCAAAAACGGTGACGCCGTTGGTCGCGCCGGTCGCGCAGAGATACAGATTTCCATCGGCGTCAATCGTCATGCCATCCGAGCCTTTGGGGCAGAACGGCGTTTTGTTCGTCAGCGAACCGTCCGGCAAAATGTCGTAGCGCCAGGTCTGGTTGGCCCGGATGTCGGCGACGAAAAGATTTTTCCCGTCAGGCGAACCGGTGATGCCGTTGGGTTTTTTCAAATCTACGGCGAAGGCCCGCAAATTTTCCCGGCTTGGTGAAAGATGATAAACATTTTCGCCCGCCACGCGCACCGCGTTCGTATCCGCCCAGCCGCGACGATAAAACGGGTCGGTGAAATAAAGCGAACCATCGGGCGCAGCCCAGACATCGTTCGGGCCGTTCAGAAATTTGCCGTCAAAATTCGTGACGAGAACGGTCACGGTTTTGTCCGGGGCGATGGCCCAGAGTTCGTTGTTCGCCTCGGCACAGGCAATCAGGTTGCCGTGGGCGTCGAAGCACAGGCCGTTGGCACGGCCGGCGGGCTGGAGGAAAGTGGAAAGCTTTCCCCTGACGCTCCACTTGAGAATGCGGTCATTCGGCTGGTCGGTGAAAAAAATATTTCCGTTGGCGTCACAGGTCGGCCCCTCGGTGAATTTGAATCCGTCGGCGAGCTTTTTCAGTTTTTCGCCGGGCGCAATGACGCTTTCCGCCGCTGCGGGCGAAAGGACCGCCGCGCCAAAGCAAACCAGTCCGAGGGCCAGAACGAGCGGTCGTGAAGCAATCATGGGAAACGATTTACAACAGTTGCAAATGCCCGGCGATTAAAATCGGCAGGTAATTTTAGCGCGTCATTTCCGCCGGTTTAGTTTGAACCTTGTTTTTAAGCAAAGACTGGCGCAGTTTGGACGCACGCTGATTTTTCAGCGGGACAGTCATGCAACCCAGATTAAAACAATCGCTGCGCTTTTTGCAAAGCTGGCTCATCAACACGCTGGCCGTGCTGGTGGCGGTGCAGGTCGTGCAGGGCATCCATTTCCGCGATCCGGGGCTGCTTGCGCCGGTGCTGACCGCGCTGGTGTTGGGCATCCTTAACGCCTTCATCCGCCCAATCCTCGTGGTTTTAGCGCTGCCGCTGCTGATCTTGACGCTGGGTCTTTTCATGCTCGTCATCAACGCGCTGATGCTCTGCTTCGTGAGCTGGCTGATGCACCCCTATTTTCAAGTGAATTCGTTTGGCGCGGCACTGCTTGGCGCGCTGATCATCAGCCTCATCTCCGGCGCGTTGAACATTTTGACCGGCAACGCAAAAGCGCGCGTCTCAATTCAACGCCGCCCGCCGCCGCCCCGGAAAGACGACGATAATGGCAGCGGCCCGGTGATTGACGTATAAATGATGAAGGATGAATGAAGAATGATGAAACAAATTGAAGTTCTTCATTCTTCATTTTTCATCCGGCCTTTGACTTGATACGCCGCCCGCAACGTCGGGATTTCCCGCGCATTAAATTCCCGCTCGAAATCAGTCAGCACTTCCGCCAGTTCGCCCGGCGTTTCGACTTTTTGGAATTCCTTGCTGGTGCCGAATACCCCGGTCATTTGCGCGAAATAGTCCGTGTCATCCGTTCGCAGGTAAACCACGCCGCCGGTCATGAGCGCGGCGCGGGCGAGGTCGGGAAAGCGTTCGTTGACGAGCCGGTGCTTGCGATGTTTCTTCTTCGGCCACGGGTCGGGAAAATAAACATGCAGCGCCGTGGCCGCGTGCGGCGGCAGGAGGTATTGCAGAAAATAAGCGGACTCGATGCGGACGCCGCGCAGATTGGCCAGCCCGGCGCGACGGCCTTTGCGATCCAGTTTTTTGATGCGGCCCAGCAGACGTTCCACGCCGATAAAATTCGTTTGCGGCTGACGACGGGCGTATTCGACGAGAAACGAGGCGTCGCCACAGCCCAGTTCTACTTCCAGCGATTGCGACTTTGGAAACAGTTCGGCCAGGTTTAACGGCTCAAGAATCGTGTTCAGTTGAACGAGCAGATTTTCGGGGACGATGGATGTGGGCGCGGCAGTCAATTTTAATTAAAGTGTTGAAAATTCCGGCTGAACAATTAACCGCCGAATCCACTTTGCACAAGCTTTTGCGGGCTTGTCTTGCGAGGGCGGGCTGCCATCGTGTGCGGGCGCGCCGCAAAATCTCCGCCATGAAAAAGAAGCCCAGCCCGCCCCGTCCACGCAATTGTTACACCGGTGACGAAACGAAACCGGGGCGGATTATTTGCGGCGACGCGCTGATCGAGTTGCAGCAGATGGCATCCGGGTCGGTTCAACTGGTCATCGCCGATCCGCCCTATTTTCAAGTGCTGGATCACGCCTGGGATCAGCAATGGCCCGACGCAGAGGCGTATCTGGACTGGTCAATGACCTGGCTGGGTGAGGCGATGCGGGTGTTGTGCGCGAACGGTTTGATTTATTGCTTCGGCCAGTTGGGCAAACGTGAACACACCTTCCTGCACTTGATGGCGGCGGCCACGCACCGGTGGCAGTTTCACGATCTAATCACCTGGGATCGCGTCGTGGGCTACAACGAACGGCGCGACAGTTTCACACCGGCCACCGAGCTGATTCTGGTGCTGCGCAAATCCGCGAAACCAAAATTTAACAAGTCCGCCGTGCGCGAACCGTATGACGCGGCGACGATCAAAGAATATCTCCGGGACAAACGTTATCAGGATCAAGCGGCGCGGCGACGGCATCTGGCGGCGGGCAAATTCGCCACCAACCTCTGGCGCATCCCCAGCCTCAAAGGCCGCTCCGGGGAAAAATGCGGACACCCGACGCAGAAGCCACTCAAGCTCATTGAGCGCATCGTGTTGACGTCGTCGGATCCGGGGGATTTGGTGCTGGATCCGTTTTTGGGTTCCGGGACGACAGCCATGGTCGCGAAGCAGCACGGGCGACGCTGGCTGGGAATTGAGATGGAACCAGCCTACGTCAAAATTGCCAGGCAAAGGCTTAAAGCGAAAATTAACGGTTAGAAAATGGTCGGGGCGGTGAGATTCGAACTCACGACCTCTTGTACCCGAAACAAGCGCGCTACCAGGCTACGCTACGCCCCGACGCAGGGGCAGTGAAGATGCTCACAAACAAACCAAAAAGCAACGCTGAATTTGGCCGTGCCTTTTTGAGATTGATCAAAACGTGGAACGTGGCCGTGACTCATTGGTCGCAACTGGACAGCGCCAAATTTCAGTTTTTGCACAAAGGCGAATTAACTTGCCGCCGCAGAGCCGCCCGCGCCAAAATGAATCCCCAACAGCGGGCCCGTAGCTCAATGGTTAGAGCAGAGCACTCATAATGCTTTGGTTCCCGGTTCGAGTCCGGGCGGGCCCACCACAGCCTTCGCTCTCCGCCGCGCTGCGAGCTTCGACCCGGCAAGCCAGTTGATTGGAGGGCAGGCAACTACCGGTCATTAGACTTTCCGCCAAATAAAAATAACCACGCCCAGCCGAGGAGAAAACCCGCGCCACCAATGGGCGTGATGGCACCGAACCATTTCAAATCCGTGACGGCCAGCAGATAAAGTGAACCGGAAAAAATCACGATGCCCGCGAAAAAACTCCACCACGCCCCGGCCATAAATGGTTTTCGTCCCGCAATCACGAACAGCATGACCGCGTGGATGAAGTGGTAGAACACCGCTTTCTCCCAGACCGCCGCCGTCCCGTTTTGTGTCAGAATTTCCTTCAGCGCATGCGCGCCAAACGCGCCGAGCACCACGGCGAAAAATCCCGCAGCGGCACTGATTCGCATGGCTGTCGTGCTGGTCATGATCCGGGCGGCAGGCGCATATTATTTCACCTCGGCAGTTTTTTCCGCGCGCTGCTTGAGCTGGGTTTCCAGATACTTGTCCTCCGGTGCATCCAGCCACGCCGTCAACCAGATGTTCCCGAGCATCTGGCCGGCTTTTACGATCTGACCTTCAAGAAACGGGCGGCCTTCCATGCCCTTTTCGCCCTCGCCGGAAAGCTGTCCGTCCTTTTCCATCTGATAAAGCGGCGCGACGAACTTATTTTGCTCCACGATATACACTACGGCGGCGCGGAACATGCCTTCCGGCTCATCGGCATTGGCAATTTTTTCCGCCGGATGAATTTTCCCGGCCAGCGCGTCAAATTTCAGCCCGCCGGTCTTTTTGAGATAACCGCCGTCTATCCAGCCGTGAAAGGTCGTCTTAACCGTGTAACCTTTGGGATTCTCACCCACCCAGCCGTTAAAATACTTTGTCGTGTGCAACGGCTGCGAACCGTCGCCGACGTAATGCCCCATCACCCCCATCACATAAACGCAGTCCGCCTTCGCGTTCGCGATCTCCTCCGGCGTGCCGCCGTATTGCTGGAACGTCTTCAACGAACTGAAATCCGACTTCAACTTGCAATAATACTCCGTGATGGCCCACGGCAGAAATCCGGCCAGTTCGCGCGTGTGGTCGGCGTCCTTCGCCGGATCAATCGCCGGGAATTTTTCCGGATGCGCCGTGCGCGCGTTCGCGATGGCCGCGACAAAATCATAACGCATTATCGGCAGCGTCTCCGGCGTCAGCCCGCACAACGTCAAGTCCTCCACATCCAGGTAATGATCCGGGCCGTTGAAATGTTTTAGCGGCAGGTCCGGCACGTTGCGCCAGCGGTCCGGCTCGCCCGCGAGAAACGCGATGCGACCCTTCAGCGCGGGCGTGAGGTCAATGCCGAAATCCTTGGGCAGCGACGTCAGCGCCAGTTCGTTGACCATGTGATGTCCCTCGTAATCCCATGCGCCGACGTTGAAAGTGAACGCGCCCAGTGCGGCCGCCATGGCGAACCATTTTTTATTCATAATCATTATTCCCTGTTTGAATCCAAATCTAGCGAACCTGGCACATGTTGCAAAAACAATTCGCGCGCATAAATTCGTGTCCCTCTGTGGCCGTTTTTGTTTTAATTTCCATGTGAGAATCATCACTGACGAACGCTGCGCCGGTTATTCGCGCGCCGGTCATCCCGAACGTCCCGCGCGCATCACCGACACGCTCGCGCGCCTGAAAAACCAGGCCGAACTTTCCCTCACCTTTGACGAGCCTGGCCGGATCACGGATGCGCAAATCCTCCGCGCCCACGCGCCAGAAATGCTCGCGCGCCTCCATACCCCGCACGACTTCGACGCCGACACGCCGTTCTACGAAGACATCAGCACATTCGCCCGCGCGTCCGCCGCCGCCGCGATTGATGCTTTGAACATTGCGCGCAATGGTGAAAATGTTTTCAGCCTCATGCGCCCGCCCGGCCACCACGCCACGCGGGATCAATCCATGGGCTTTTGTTACTTGAACAACATCGCAATCGCCGTGCTTGCGGCGGCGGCTGATTTTTCCCCCTCTCCTCCGCCGACGGAGGAGAGGGCCGGGGAGAGGAGGCAAATTGTTTCGAGTTCAAATCCCCTCACCCCAACCCTCTCCCCGCTTGGGCGGGGAGAGGGAGTTGGATTCAAGCGCGTCGCCGTTTTTGATTTTGACGTGCATCACGGCAACGGCACGGAAGCCATTTTGTTGAACCAGCCCGGCCTCGAATTTTTTTCCGTGCATCAGCATCCGGCGTATCCCGGCACCGGCGCGGCGAATCGCGGACGCAACTGTTTCAATTATCCCGTCGCACCGTCCGCGCCGCGCGAAACTTATCGCGCCACGCTCGCCCGCGCGCTGGCCGATCTGAAAAATTTCTCACCCGACCTCGTCGCCGTGTCCGCCGGGTTTGACGCCTACGTGCGCGACCCGCTGGCCGACGGCACGCTGCTGGCGGAAGATTTTTACTGGCTCGGCCAGTCGCTGCGTGCGTTGAACGTGCCGTTCTTCAGCCTGCTGGAAGGCGGTTACAGCCGCGATTTGCCCGAACTTATTTTTGCCTACCTCAAGGGCGTGGAGGGGAAATAAATGTTTCCCAAAACTCACAATGGTTCATGTGGACAAGTGTAAACGCACAGCGGTAACCTCATTGGATATTTCTGGACGCAATCCGAAAGCATGAAAAGCAAACGCCCACCTAAATTTAAGCTCTTTTCGGCTGCCTGCCCCAAGTGTGGCAGCAAGGAAACATATCTCGATTTATTGGCGGCAGAAAATTTGAAGCGTGTGCCTTTAACGGTTCTGACTAGCAGCATAATCCCCGGATTGGGAACTAAAGTTCGGATGCGATGTTCAGCCTGTAAAACCAAATTCTTGGCATGACCGTCCTCGAAGCGATTCAGAAAAGCACGGAATTTCTAGCCAAAAAGGGCGTGGATTCGCCGCGCCTCCAGACCGAACTCCTCCTTGCGCATCTGCTGAAAATGCCGCGCATGAAATTGTATCTGAACTTCGAGCGGGCGCTCGCGCCGTCGGAAGTGGATGTGCTGCGTGAACTCATCAAACGCCGCAGCCAGCGCGAACCGCTCCAGCACATCACCGGCTCGACTTCATTCTGCGGCTATGAAATCGCCGTGAACCGTAACGTGCTCGTGCCGCGTCCCGAAACCGAGCTGCTCGCCGAGCTTGGCTGGCAATTCCTCCTCGCCTCGTCGAAGCCAGGCGAAGACGGGTCAACTCCCAATTCTCAACTCTCAACTGCTTTAGACTTCTGCACCGGCAGCGGCTGCATTGCCATCTCGCTGGCGGCGAAATGTCCGGACGCAAAAATCGTGGCGACGGATATTTCAGCGGACGCGCTGGCTTTGGCCGAAGAAAACGCCGCGCGAAACAATGTCGCAGAGCGGATTGAATTTGCACAAGGCGATGGATTTGCGGCGTTGAAAGAGGGGTGGGGCGAGCGTCCCCGCGAGCCGGTCTTGGCGGGCAATCAAAACGGCTCGCCGGGAGTCTCGCCCCGCCAATTTGATTTGATCATCAGCAATCCGCCTTACATTCCGACCGCCGAGATTGCGACGCTTCAACCGGAAGTCCTCGATTTTGATCCGCATGGTGCGCTCGACGGCGGCGCGGACGGCTTGGATTTTTATCGTTTGCTTGCGTCACAAGCCATGGCGTTTCTGAAGCCGGGCGGAAAAGTCATGGTGGAATTCGGCGATGGCCAGGCCGAGGCGATTACCAATATTTTTGAAACTGAAAAGTGGATTGTCGAAGCGGTGAAGGAAGATTACAGTCAACGCGCCCGAATTTTAATCGCAGGAAAATAATTTCATGGAAAGTCTAATCATCAAAGGCGGCGTGCCGTTGCACGGCGAAGTCACCATCAGCGGCAGCAAGAACGCCGCGCTGCCCATCCTGGCGGCGACGCTGCTTACCGACGAACCGTGCGTCATCCGCCGCGTGCCCAACTTGAGCGACACGCGGTTCATGGTGAAAATTCTCCAATCGCTCGGCGCAACGGCCCAATTCGAGGACGGCACGCTGACGGTTCACGCCAAAAAAATCCGTGGCTATGCCGATTACGAACTCGTCCGCCAGATGCGCGGCTCAATCTGCATCGCCGGGCCGCTGCTGGCGCGGTTGCGCAAGGCACGCATTTCGCTGCCCGGCGGCTGCATCATCGGCGCGCGGCCAATCAACCTGCACTTGAAAGGTTTTGAGGCATTGGGTGCAAAAATCAAAATCGAGGGCGGCTACGTGGACGCCACGGCGAAACGGCTGGCGGGCGCGCCGATATTTCTGGGCGGTCGCGCCGGCCCGACGGTGCTGGGCACGGCGAACGTGATGATGATGGCGACGCTGGCCGACGGCGTGACGGTCATCGAAAGCGCGGCGTGCGAACCCGAAGTCATGGATCTGGCGAATTTCCTGAACGCGATGGGCGCAAAAATATCCGGCGCGGGCAGCCCGACCATCACCATCGTAGGCGTGGAAAAATTACACGGCGCGGAACATGAAGTGATTCCCGACCGCATCGAGGCGGCGACGTTCATCATCGCAGCCGCCGCGACGAACGGCGAGGTGACGCTCAAGGGCGCGCGTGAAGATCATTTGCACGCGGTGATTGACAAGTTGAAAGAAGCGGGCGTGAGCGTCGAGCGGCGCGGCTCCAATCTGCTGGCGCGGCGCAGTGGCAAACTCAAGCCGGCGGACATCACGACGCTGCCGTATTCCGGTTTCCCGACGGACGTGCAAGCGCAGATGATGTCGCTGTTCGTGCTGACGCCGGGCATCAGCATCATCACGGAACGGATTTTTGAATCGCGCTTCATGCACGTCAGCGAACTGGCGCGGCTGGGCGCGGACATCGAGATCGAGGGGCCGAGCGCGATCGTGAAGGGCGGCCGGCCGTTGAGCGGCGCGCCGGTGATGGCGAGCGATCTGCGCGCGTCGGCGGCGCTGGTGATCGCGGGGATGGCGGCGAAGGGCGCGACGCAGGTGAACCGCATCTACCATCTGGACCGCGGCTACGAAAACATTGACGGCAAGCTGCGGCAACTGGGCGCGCGCATCCAGCGCGTCGAGGAAAAATAATTTAGGCCGGCTTTTTTCGTGTTTGACAACCTTCAACAATTATGATACTAAATTGATACTGAAATGCCGCGCAAGGTGCGACAACTGATTGCCGACTTGGAAAAAGCGGGATTTGTGAACCGGGGCGGCAAAGGCAGCCATCGGAATTTCATCCATCCGGGCGGCGGGCGCGTCACGATCAGCGGACAGCCCGGCCAGGATGCGCAGCCCTATCAGGAACGGCAGGTGCGGCGGCAGATTGAAGAAAGTAAAAAATGAAAAAGACCGAATTAAAAGCGAAGGCCGCCCATTATACGAAAATTGTGGAATGGAGCGATGAAGATGGCTGCTTTGTCGGCAGCGCGCCGCCCTTGATCGGGCAATGCTGCCACGGCAAAGACGAAGCCAAAGTCTATGCCGAGCTGTGCGAGATTGTCGAAGAATGGATCGGGCTTTTGGAAAGCGACGGCCACGCCCTGCCCGCGCCGCTGGGCAAGGTGAGTGATTTCAGCGGCAAGTTTGTGTTGCGTGTTGAACCGGCCATTCACCGCCGCCTCGCGGCCAAGGCTCTGGCCGCCGGTGAAAGCCTCAACAGTTACTGCGTCAAGACGCTGGTGAAGGCGTGAAACGCGGATATAAAAACATGGACGTGAAATTGCAGAAGCTGGGCGCGCGCATCCACCGGGTTGAGGAAAAATAAATTTTACAGACTGGAATTGGGACTGCCCCCTTTACTTTATAGCGAGATGGGTGTAAATCTTCTGCCAATAAAGTGGATCATCCGATTCAAGTGACCAGCAGTAGTTATCGAAGGCCACGAACGCTTCGCGATCTGTTTTTTGCCATTCCAAGTCGCTTTGCTCCCTCCGCCGGTGAATTGCTTCAAGGAACAGTCGCTTGAATTCGGGTGATTCCTTCGGCAATTGCCCCAACCGATCCACATCTGCATCGCATAGAACCGCGATTGAGAGAGAACCAACAAGCCCGTCTGCCTTGTCAGCGTATGCATGAGACACTTTACGCAAATTGGGATCGTAGCTGCCGATTTGGCGCTGCTTCGCAATGACCAAGCAGAACGCATTGTAAATCACTGGAAGCGGATGGCCGCGAAGTTGAGACACTCTGCAATAAGCGCTGCGCGGTTTTGCCGCAATGAGGTTTATGACATGGCTCGTGATGTCTTCTGCTTCTTTGAGCGTCATGGCCCTTTTGATAACAGGAGTGCAAAATTGTTGCACGACAATTTGAGAATCGCAGTGGTTGCAAATTATCTAATCATCCCGTTGGCCGAGCAGTTCAGGCGGCCTGCAAACCGGCCACTTGTCACCCCATCACTTCATTGGCTGGCGCGTTCTTAAAACTTTTTGACACCGTCGAGACCAGCCTTTAGCTTTCGGTCATGAAAGTTTTGCTCACGCCGCATCAGGAAAAGTTCGTTGGCCGGAAAATGAAGGGTGGCGGCTACTTGTCGCAAGACGAGGTCATCCGTGAGGCATTGCGCGTTTATGAACTCAACGAGCAGGAGGACAATGACCCGCAACTGGAGGCGGCGTTGCGCCACGCACTCCGCAGTCCGCTGAAAAAATACAAGCCCGGCCATTTTGCCGCCCTTGCCGCTTGAACCTGGTTGAAATCTTTGTCCGCCACGCCGCCGAACTGGACGCCTTCGGCTACTTCCAATACATCCGCGAACACAATCCCGAAGCCGCGCTGCGCTTTCTCAAGGCGATTGATGGCACGGTGGAAAAGCTGGCGCTGCAACCGCTGAAAGGCCGGCTGCGAAAATTTCGCGGCGCAGATTTGAAGAACATCCGTTCGTGGCGCGTGGATGGTTTTGAAAATTACCTGATTTTCTACCGCTTCGCCGGAAGGCGGCTGGAGATTCTCCGCATCAAGCACGGTGCAATGGATTTTCCGCAGGCGTTGCGGCAGGATTAACCTGCCAGCGGCGTAGGAACGCGGACAGTGTCGCATCAAGCGGACGCTTGAAACTCCACGGCGAGGAACTGTCCGCGCTCCGAAGATTCCCCAAACAATGATGAGTGACAAGTGACGAGTGACGTGCGAAAAACACGCTCGTCACTTTTCACTCATCACCCGTCACTTTGCTCATTCGCGTTTTCATGCGGCGACGAGCTGGCTGTTGGCGTAGATGCGCGCCTGCCGTTCGGCCTGGCGCACGGCAGCATCGGTTTTTTCCTCGAACAGCACCGGGAACACCAGCAATGGGAAAACGGTCGCCCATGCGAGCGCCGCAGCGTCGTTGGCCGCGCGCCGCAGCGGAGCGTTCAACGCCGGCGTGGCGTCAAACAACTGCTCCGCGAGCAGCCTGTTTTTGAGCCGCTCGAATTCCGTTTCCTGCGTGGCGCGGAACGGGGCTGCCGGCGCGGGCCGCAGCTCGAAGCGCGTTTCAGGGCCGAACTCGGTCGGCACGAATGTCTTATTCTTGTTCATGTGTTTGTCTTTCTTGTTTGGTTAAAGGTCTGGTTAAAAAAACAGAAAACCCGCGATTGACTGGCAATCGCGGGTTTCTTGAAATCCTTTTCTCTTAAATCAGAAGTTCGTTCCCACGATGCCGGAATGGCAGACAACGCGCGTCCAAATGGACATGTGTCCTTTGGATTGCGCCGGCTGCAGCATGGTTGCAAACGTGGTCTTCATATTCGACAGGCAGAATGAAACACCATTTGCGGGCGTTTGTCAAAAAGATTTCCGGGCGACGAAAATTGCGTTGTCGGATTCCAGCAGAGTGCTAGATTGCTCAAACCATGAGCGACAAAGCCTTAAAGATGGTGACGTGCGGTTCCTGCGAAACCAAGGTGTTCATCCCCGGCGACCTTCCGCCGCTCGCAACCGTCCCGTGCAGCAAGTGCGGGCATCCCATAATGATGCCGATGATGCTGCGGCAGTTCGAACTGCGCAGCTTCGTCGCCTCCGGCGGCAACGGCACGGTGTATCGCGGCTGGGACACGGTGCTGGAACGGCTAGTTGCGGTGAAGCTGATGAAGAAGGAATTGCTCGAAGACCCGGCGGCGCTGGAAAGTTTTTACCGCGAAGCCCGCGCCTGCGCCCGGCTCAACCACACGAACATCATCCATATTTACACGTTCGATGAATGGGAAAGCTTGCGCTATCTCGTCATGGAACTGGCCGACCGCGGCAGCCTGGATACGCGCATCGAAAAACAGATCCGGGTGGACGAGCTTGCGGTGCTGGACATCGGCATCAAAATCGCCTCGGCGCTCGACCTCGCGCTCAAGCACAGTTTGATCCATCGCGACATCAAGCCGGGAAATATTCTTTTCGATTACGACAACGAACCGAAGCTGGTGGATTTCGGCCTGGCGCGGAATCCCGAGGCGGAGCAGGACTCTTCGTCCGTCACGGAAGGCACGCCGTATTATGTCGCGCCGGAAAAGATCAAGCGCGAGCCGGAAACTTTCCTGTCCGACATGTATAGCCTTGGCGCAACGCTTTATCACGCGCTGACCGGACACGTTCCCTTTGACGCGCCGACAGTCGAGGAAGTCATCACCGCCCAGGTGCAGACGACGCTGACGCCGCCCAATCTGGTGGTTCCAGAAGTTTCGCAGCCCACGAGCGACACACTTGTAAAAGCCATGGCGAAAAATCCGTCGGAACGTTTTTTGAGCTACGACGAATTCATCATGTCCCTTGAAGCTGCGCGCAGCCTGCTTCTTCGGGAACGCTCCCACGCTCCGCAAAGTCAAAGCTCGACCAAAGCCAAAGGTCTCACCAGCTGGTGGCGGCGGTAATGAAATGAAAAGGCGGGCGTTGCCGCCCGCCTGAAAAGCCGGGGAAAATTTCTGGCCCTTATTTGGCCGCACTGTTGGTGCTGCTGTCGCCCCCGGCGGCTGCCTTCTTTTTCTTCTTCGTTGCGCCCTCGGGTTTTGTCCCGTCAGATTTTAAGCCGAAGTGGATGCTCGTCGCGCTCAATTTCCCTTCGGCATTTTTCTTGTATGCGCCGCCGACCATTTCGCCCACCACGGCGTCGGCCAGGGTCGCGGGCAGGTCGTCCTTGGTGATTTTGGTCTCGGACGTGATCTCAAACGTGCGTTCGCCGACCATGATGGTCATCGCCGCCTTGTCCACAGCCGTCAATTTTCCGTGGAACGGCAAGCTTTCATGTTTCTTGTGCTTGGCGGCTGTTTCCTGCCCGGACGCCGCCGGAGCGTTGGTGGTTCCGGCACGCAGGGTTCCGGGCGCAGCGACAATTGCTGCGGCGAACAAACTCAAGGTGGTGATTTTAAGAGCATTTTTTATCATTTTTATTTTACGGTTGATGGTTGACGGTTGACGGTTGACGGACTGGTTTCAAAGACGCGGAAGAGTAAAACTGGTTTCGGAAAATTCAACAAATTTCACCACGCGCCGTTGGTGAGCAGTTCGGCGATGTTCCGCGCCAGGTCTTCCGCGAGCAGCGGCGAGGCCTGCCGTTCCGACGAGGCCAGGTCCGTGCCGACATTCACCAGCGTGTAGGCGGTCACGTTTTTATCTAGCAGCGTCTTGCCGGTGGCGCGTTCGCGGGCGACCACATGGGCCACGATGTCAACGCGGTAATTTTGCGTGGTTGTGGCGTCCTTGTTCAAATAGCTCAATCCCTGGCGATGATAGCGCGTGATGACGCCGGTCACGACCACATCCCCGCCGCCCTGCGTGGCGAGACGATAGGTGGCATCCACCTGCAACCGTTCGCGCAACGCCTGCGTGACGGCGTCGCCCAGGCGCGGCTGCAAGGTCTGGTTGTTGAACGGCAAAACCTCAATGGATTTTTCGCGGGCGACCGCGCCGTTGACCGGTCCGAGGTGATAACCGGCGCAACCGGCGAGCAAAGCCGCCGCGCAGACCAAAAAAATTGCGGGCAGGCGCATCTTAACTGGCGGGCGGGGTTTGCATCAGCGGCTTCAACACTTCGATGCGCTGGCGCGCCTGTTCGGCGTAAGGCGAGTTTGGATCCATCTGCAACACCTCGTTGTAATAAACCACTGCGCCGGTCCATTGCCGGTTCCTCTCGTAGTATTTTGCGATGCCGAAATTGCCGCGAACCTGCTCGGCCTTGAGGCTGGCAACGGCCTTTTGGGCGACCGCCACGCGTTTGTCATCGGGATAAAACGTCATGAAATCCGTATAGGCCGCGATGGCCTTGGCCGCCGTGCCCTGGTCGTATTCGGAAGTCGTCGCCTGCTTTTGATAGCTGAACGCCGCACGATACATCGCATCGGCGGCGATCAGCGGCTGGGTATGATAACGGTCGGCGGCGGTTTCGTAGGCCTTCACCGCCTCTTCATAATCCTTCTGCTTCTCTCGCGCCTCGCCGATGCGCAACTGCGCGTGCGGCGCCACGGCGCTGTAAGGCCCGCTGTCCACGATCTTGCCATACATCTTCGCCGTTTCGTCCATCGAGGTGTAAAGCGGCAGGTAACCCCAAAAAACCCGGAAAAATTCGCCGCCAAGAAAACGGTTGGCGATTTCATATTGCCGCCACAGGACATCCTCGTAGTTCTGGCTGCGCGGATATTTTTTGACGATGTTCTGGTAGGCATTGAACGCCGCCTCGTCCCGGCCCCGCGCCTCGAGACAGCGGCCGATGAGATATTCCGCGCGCGGCGCGTAGTCCGACAGCGGCCAGACCTTCACAACCCGATGCGCCGCGTGCAAGGTGATCGAATAGTCGCCGTTCTTGAACGCCTGCTCCGCCACTTCCAGCTGGTCTTTGGCGCGGGTGCGCGTCCACTTGGCCGTCGTGCCGGCCGGCTCGTAATACCAGCCTTCGCCCGGCGCATAGACCAGCGGCGCCGGCGAGCGGAACGGAAATAACGTCACGCACGCGGCGATGAAAAAAAGGAAAATGAACCGACGATTCATGCGCTGACGGTAGCGACCTCAATTCGGCAAGTCAAGGCGGGCACCATTGGATTTCACCCGCGATAAATCACCAGCATGCCATAATCGTTCAACAGCTTTTGCGAGCCGATGTCCACAAACGAGTAGGAAATCGTATGGATCGCAATAATGTTCTGCTCGCCCACCCCGTTCAAAAACTTTGTGGTCACTTCATCAAACTTGTCGTGACCGGATTCGACACACGCCCCGTGCTTGATGGTGTGTGTCAGAATTCGTTTGCCCGCGCCGCGCACCACCGATTCCAGCGGCGGCTTCGCCTTGACGATCAGCGTTTCGCCCGGCTTGTCGCGCATCGGCACCTTGAGGTGCATCTCCACCTTGGCGGCGGCGGAAGATGCGATGGTGCTGGGCGCAAGCCTCGGCGCATGTTCCTCCGTTGGCACGGGAGCGATCACCGCCTTCGTGGACTGCGCCGGAATGGTGATGGTTTCGTGGCACGAAGGACATTCGATCTCCGAGCCGGCGCCGCTGCTGTCCACGGCAAGTTCCTGCTCACAGTTGGGGCAATCAAAAACAATATCCATAAGCGTCAAAGGTTTTGGTGTGACTTGTTCGCCGACATTAACGCCGCGCCGCGATGCAGACCAGAAAAAAAATCAGGCCGCCCTCCGCCCTCGTCGCCGTCCGGCTTGCGCAACGCCGTCGCCTGCGGCATATCTCCCGCATGAAATCGCTTACCGAACAGCTTTGGTTTGAAGTGCCGGGCCGCCGCGGCTTTGTGAACATCACCGGCACCGTCGCCGGACTCGTCCGCAAAAGCGGCGTGCAGGAGGGGATCTGTCTCGTCAATGCCATGCACATCACCGCCAGCGTCTTTATCAACGACGCCGAGGACGGGCTGCTGCACGATTACGAAGTGTGGCTGGAGAAACTCGCGCCGCACGCGCCGACTTCCCAATATCATCACAACCGCACTGGCGAGGACAATGCCGACGCGCACCTGAAACGGCAGATCATGGGCCGCGAAGTCGTGATGGCCATCACGAAAGGCAAGCTGGATTTCGGCCCGTGGGAACAGATCTTCTACGGCGAATTCGACGGCAACCGCCGCAAGCGCGTGCTCGTGAAAATTATTGGGGAGTAAAAACCTGCAACCGCGAAATATGCGAAACACGCGAACGGAATTTGTCTTTCGCGTATTTGGCGTGTTTCGCGGTTTAATTTGGAATGGACAACAAGCGGCGGCGACGGTCGCAATGTCGGGAGCGCGACCGGAATCAGCAGCGCGAAATGCGGGCGGCAGGCGGCAAACTACCGGTTAATTAGAACACAATCATCCCGCGATATTTTGTATATTTCGTAAGGGGCATCAATGTGGGATTTATCCTTGCTATACTTAATATTCACTCCCACTCAATCGTCCCCGGCGGCTTGCTCGTGATGGCGAGGACGCAGAAGTTCACGCCTTAATTCAATTCCCAAACCCGCATGGTCGGACGGGAAGCACTGCGGCGAATCTCATTCGCGCGCTGCTGCATTGCCACCAACCGACGGAGTTTTTCCTCAATGGGCAACGCCGCCGCCGCTTTGCGGCTGCGGGCTTTGCCAGCAAAGATTTCGCCGGCCAGCTTGCTTGGTGAATTTGCACTCACGCTTTCAGCCTATACTTTTCCCAGCGGTCTTGCAATTGGTGGCGACACAAAATATCCCGCAAGCGTGCGTCATCCACTTCCGCCTCTTCCAGCAACAAGGCAATGCGCATGTAATCCTTGGCCCGGCCAGTTTTCAAGGCGATGGCGATGAGATGCTCCGCTCGCATCACGCGGGTTTTAGTCTGGCCAACGGTTTTTTCTGTCGCTTCGCGGACGGCTTCTTCAGTGAGCGCATCATGGGCAGGAATCAATTGCACCAAGGTTCCGGCCAGCCAAAGGTGTTCGCGTTCCTCGGTTGCGCCCCGCTGTTTGAGAAAATCATAAATGGGCGTCAGCGTGATCAAGCCACCGGAATTTTTGACGAGCACAAACGCATCCAAATCTTCCGTAATCACGGCCTCGGCATAAAAGAATCCCGCCATCGCCCCGCCGATTGCATAGCGCTCCACTAATCCGGCAGTTTCCAATTCATTCAGGATGGCGAGCGTTTTTTGCATGATGGATCATTCCCACTCAATCGTCCCCGGCGGCTTGCTGGTGATGTCTAGGACGCAGCGGTTCACGCCTTTCACTTCGTTGATGATGCGGCTCGCCAGTTTTTCCAGCAGGTCGTAGGGCAATTTCACCCAGTCGGCGGTCATGCCGTCCTGCGATTCCACGGCGCGGATGGCGATGGTGTAATCGTAAGTCCGTTCGTCGCCCATCACGCCCACGCTGCGCACCGGCAGCAACACCGCGAAGCTCTGCCAGATCTTGTAATACAGCCCGCTCGCTTTCATCTCCTCGACGACGATGGCGTCCGCGTTCCGCAAAATCTCACAACGCGACGGCGTGACTTCGCCGAGAATCCGCACGGCGAGTCCCGGCCCGGGGAACGGCTGGCGATAAACGATTTCTTTCGGCAAACCCAGTTCCAGACCGAGCAGCCGCACTTCGTCTTTGAACAAGCACTTGAGCGGTTCGACCAGTTCAAACTTCATGTTCTTGGGCAGCCCGCCGACGTTGTGATGGCTCTTGATCATCGCGGCAGGATTGCCAGCGATCGGCACGGACTCGATCACGTCGGGATACAGCGTGCCCTGCGCGAGAAATTTCGCCTTGCCCGCGCGCTTGGTCGCCGCCTGAAAAACTTCGATGAACGTTTTGCCGATGATTTTGCGTTTGCGTTCGGGATCGGTCACGCCCTTCAGCCGGTCGAGAAACAGCTTCGCGGTGTTCTCGTATTGCAGCTTGAGCTTGAAGTGACGCCCGAAAACTTCCTGCACGACTTCCGCCTCACGCGCGCGGAGCAGGCCGTTGTTGACAAAAATGCAGGTGAGCTGGTCGCCGATGGCCTTGTGCAGCAACGCCGCCGCCACGCTGGAATCCACGCCGCCGCTCAAGCCGAGCACGACGTGTTCCTTGCCGACCTGCGCGCGGATTTCTTCCACGGCCTGCTCGACGTAGCTGCGCATGGTCCAGCCTTTGCCGCAGCCGCAGACCTGATGGACGAAATTGGAAATGATTTCGCTGCCGCGCGGCGTGTGGACGACCTCGGGATGAAACTGCAGCCCAAAAAATTTCCGCGCGCGATTCTCGATCGCCGCATATTCGGAATTTTCCGTGACGGCCACGGATTTGAAACCGTTCGGCAGTTTCGTGAGCTTGTCGCCATGGGAATTCCAGACTTGGAGCGACTTCGGCAATTTGGCGAACAGCGCGCAGCTCGCGTCCTTCACCGTCAGCGTGCCCTTGCCGTATTCGCGCTTGAGACCTTTCTCGACCTTGCCGCCGAGAAATTGCGCGAACAATTGCACGCCAAAGCAGATGCCCAGCACCGGCACGCCGAGGTCAAAAATGTTTTTGTCCGGTAATGGCGCGTCCGGCGCATACACGCTGGAAGGCCCGCCGGACAGGATGATTCCGCTGGGCTTGAGCTTGGCGATTTCCGTGGCGGGCGTGTCGAAGCGGAGTATCTGCGAATAGACGTTGCACTCGCGGATGCGGCGCGCGATGACCTGCGTGTATTGCGACCCGAAATCGAGGAGGATGATCTGTTCGTTCATGGATTGAAAATCAAGGGCGGATTGTCTTAACGCCAGCCCGGCTTTGCGAGCGAAAAAATAAAAACCAGACGAACTTTCGTCGTCTGGTTTTCTAGGCGCGCAAAAATTACTGTTTCACCACTTTCACCGTCCCGGCGGTGGCGTCATAAACGATCTTCATCCCGATCGGCGCGTCCGGGATCTTGGCGATGTAATTCGGCACAAGCTCCTGCAAGTCTTTCGGGTTGCGCCCCTCCTGCACGTTGAACATCTGGATCGCCTGATTGATGTAAGACACGTCAATGACCTTTTCCGCGTGCTTCTTGGCCTGCCCCAGCGCGCCGATGTAATCCGCCGGAGCCGTTAGTGGATTGCCAGTGTCGTATCTGGGTTCCGCGTTGGTGGCGGCGTTGGTGGTGGTTTTTTTGGAACTGTCATCACCGCAGCCGGCAAACAATGCCGTGGCGGCGGCCAGAATCAAAAGGTGTGTTTTCATGACGACAATCTAATCCAGGTTGCTGAATAGCCAAGCAGGAACCGCCCGGCCAAACAGAACCAAGTGCAACAACAACCTGTCCACACCCGACGGGCGGATGTGGTTCGCGGCTCTCGCGAAATCCAGCCGGCGTTTTACTGCGCAGGCGCGTTGGTGGACGGCATCGCAGGCGGCGTGACCGGAGGTTCTTCTTTTTTGCAACCAGTCGTTAGCACTGCCGCGACCATGCCGAACATAACTGCCAGAGACAATAGTTTTTTCATGCGCCGCCATTAACACTGGAAATCTCTTTCAGGACAAGACTAAAGTGTTTTTTTCTGGCGTTGGGTCAAAGCGTTCGCGCCACCAGCTCCCGCGCCTGCCGGATCAGGTTCAAATCCTCCGTCAGGTCGCCGAAGCGCAACCGCATCGCCCCGCTTTGCTCCTGGCCGAGCAGTTCGCCCGGCCCGCGCAATTTCAAATCCGCCTCGGCGATCTTGAAACCATCGTTCGTCGCCTCCAGAATTTTCAGGCGCGATTGCACGTCCTCGTTCAGCGCGTCCGAAATCAAAATGCAAAACGATTCGTGCGCGCCGCGCCCGATGCGTCCTCGCAACTGATGCAGTTGCGCCAGCCCGAACTGCTCCGCGTTCTCGATGAGCATCACGCTCGCATTCGCCACATCCACGCCGACCTCGATCAGCGACGTGGCGACGACAGCTTTGATTTCATTGGTTCGAAATGCTGTCATGACATTTTCCTTCTCCGTGCTTTTCATCCGGCCATGCAACAAGCCGACCTTGAACGGCGTCAACGCGCGCTGCACATTTTCAAATTCCTTCATCACCGCCTTGACGTCCTTATCCGTCGCCTCGACGCGCGGATATACGATGTAAGCCTGCCGTCCGGCGGAAATTTTCTCGCGTATGAATTCCCAGACCTTCGGCAGCTTGTCCGCCGCGCGCACGTAGGTTTTTATTTTGCCGCGCCCGCCCGGCATCTCATCAATCACCGAAACATCCAGGTCGCCGTATAGCGTCAGGCCGAGCGTGCGCGGAATCGGCGTGGCCGTCATCACCAGCAGATGCGGATAATTCCCCTTGCGCACCAGCGTTTCGCGTTGCGCCACGCCGAACTTGTGTTGCTCGTCAATGATCACCAAACCGAGCTTCGGCAGTTCGAAGCTTGCTGTGAAAAGGGCGTGTGTGCCGATGAACAAAGTGACAGGTGACGGGTGACGGGTGACAGGAAGCGCAACGGGTTTGTTCATGTCACATGTCACATGACACTTGTCACCCGCCGTCTTCCGGCTTCCCGTCTGCAATTCCACCTTCACGCGCAGCGGCTCAAACCATTTTGTGAAATTACGGAAATGCTGTTCCGCCAGAATCTCCGTTGGGGCCATCAGCGCCACGTTGAAGCCGCTCTCCAGCGCCATCAACGCGCTGCATGCGGCCACCGCGGTTTTGCCGGAGCCGACGTCACCTTGCAGCAACCGCCGCATCGGATGTGTGCCGCTCATGTCCGCGCGAATTTCCTTCAGGACGTTCGACTGTGCGGCGGTGAGCTTGAAACCGAGCTGGGTGAGAAAGGGTTTCATCAGCCGGTTGTCTCCGCCGCATGGCAAGCCCTTCGATAGCGCCTCAAATTTTTTCCGGCGCGACTGGATCTGGAATTGCAGCGCCACGAATTCATCCAGCGCCAGCCTCTGCCGCGCGAATTCCACATCCGTCAGTTCCTCTGGAAAATGGATCATGCGGACGGCGTTTGCCTTAGCAGGATAAGCTTTCAAATCCAGCGCAATCGCCGGTTCGGTGATTTGCGCCTCAAATTTCTCCAGCGCGCGCCAGACGAGCGTGCGCATCACGCGCGCCGTGAGCCCGTCGGTGAGCGGATGGATGGGCACGATGCGGTTGACGTGGATGAATTCATCCTCGCCCGGTTCGACCAGTTCCGTTTCGGGGTGGTCAATGTTGCGCGGCTTCAGCGAATCCGGTTTGCCGAAGATGAGAAACTCACGTCCGACGGTGAACCAGTCTTCCATCCACGGCTGCGCCTGCCACCAGCGGCAATGCAGATGCGCTGTGCCGTCGTCGAACACGCACTCGAACATCGCGCGAGTCCCTTTTTTGAAACGCTTGACACCGGCGGCGATGATTTTTCCGCGCACCGTGGCGGCTTCCTTGAGTTTCAAATCGCGGATGGGGAGAAATTTCCGGCGGTCCTCGTAACGGCGCGGCTTGTGCAGCAGCAAATCTTCGACGGTAAAAATCTCCAGCCGTGCGAGTAGTTTGGCACGCTCCTCGCCCACGCCCCAGACGGCGGTGACGGGCGCGGCGAGCGGAGAAATTTTATTTTCCGGCGGCGACATCGCCCACACGATACAAACCGCCGAATTAAATCTCAATCACCGTGATTTCCGGGCGGCAGTTGAACCGGAAGTCGAAGCCGGACAGGTAGCCGATGCCGGGGTTGACGTAGAGCGGGCCAGCCGGGGTCTGAAACAATCCCATGTCATATTCATCCACGGAAAAAGGAACCACAACTGCTCCATAAAACGGAAGTCTCACCTGGCCGCCGTGCGAGTGTCCGGCCAGCATCAGGTCAAACTTCTGGTCGCCGAGCTTTTTAACCCACGCGGGATAGTGCATGATCAAAATATTTTTTGCGCGCGGGTTCAACGCCACCTCCGCCTGGTTTGCGCGGCTGCAAGTGACGCCGACCAGATTGACTTTGCCTCCGGCGATTTCACGCCGCTCGTCCAGCAGCCACGCGCCGCCGGTCGCAGCGAAACATTTGGAAACGGGTTCAAAAGAAATTTTGCTCCAGTAATCGTGATTGCCCGGCACGCCGAACATCGGCGACTTGATGCCGGACAAGATGCCGAGTGCTTCCATCAGAAACCCTTCCTGCTCCATGATGTCGCCGGTAAAACAGACAAAATCCGGCGCGAGGGTGTTGATCGTTTTCACAACGGATTCCAAATACCCGCAGTCGCCCTTGTGATGCAGATCGGAAAAGTGGACAAAGCGATGCGCCGGTTTGTCGCTAAATCTCTGGTGGCGGATTTTCAGCCAGGTGGGTTCCACCAGTTTGGCCTCGCCCAGCACGGCACACGGTGTGGCGAGCAAAACGGAGGCGATAAATTTTCGGCGGCTGATCTTTTGAAATTTCATGGTTGCATCAATCCCGATGTTTCCGACACCGCAAGCATTGCATCCGTTCAACAGCCGCGCTACGTTTTGCGCGTGCCGGAAATGTTCAGCCAGCTTAAAACCTCGCCGCTGCTCCTGCTGCTGCGCGTGAACGCGACCAACAGCTGGCGGCGGCTGCTGGCGGTGCGCGACCAGTCGCGGCTGCTTACTGGCATTATCGCCGTGTTCGTCATCGGCTATCTCGCGCTGTCGTTCTGGCTGTTTTATTACGCGCTGAAATTCATCGCCAAATTCCCCGGCCTGGGCGCGGTGCTGACGGAACGGCTGCTGTTCGTGCTGTTTGCGTTCCTGTTCGGGCTGCTGCTGTTGAGCAATCTCGTCATCGGCTACACGAACCTGTTCCGCAACCGGGAAACCGCCTTTCTCATGACGCTGCCGGTTTCGACGGAGACGATTTTCCGCTGGAAATTCATCGAATCAACCTTGCTGGCGTCGTGGGCGTTTTTATTTTTGATCGCGCCGCTGCTCGCGGCATTCGGCCTGGTGCGCGATGTGCCGTGGCATTTTTATCTGGTGACAATGGTTTTGATCGGGCTGTTCATCATGCTGCCGGGCATCGCCGGTGCGTGGCTGGCCATCCTGGTGGGACGATTTTTGGACCGGCGCATTTTTCAGGTCGCGATCATGGCGGTGGCCATTGGGCTGCTCGCGCTGGTGACGTTCTGGTGGAAGGCGAACCCGGCCACGGACGAAATGCTCGACAAGCGCACGCTCCAGGCGCTCGACCAGATGCTCGCCAAGACGCGCTTCACCATGCTGCCGTTTCTGCCGAGCTACTGGCTCTCTTCGGCGGTGCTGCAATGGGCGGAAGGCGTTTTTCGCGGCGCGGTGTTTTTCGCGCTGGTGCTGTTGAGCAACACGCTGTTTTTCGGCGGCATCGCGTTCACGCGCCTGGGAAGCTTGTTTTATGGCACGGCCTCGGCGGTGCAAAGCCGCACGGGCTCCAGCTTCAAATCAAGTTTTTTGCGCGCCCCGAAAAATGGCCCGCCTGCCCTGGGATCGCTTGAAAAAATCGCCGCGAAATTTTCATGGTTCGACCGCGCCACCCTCGCGCTCGCCGTCAAGGACGTGCGGATGTTCTGGCGCGACACGACGCAATGGGGTCAGACCGTGATGCTCTTCGGCCTGCTCGGCGTTTACATCATCAACCTGCGGAATTTCACCCACCAGCTCACCAGCCCGTTCTGGATCAACCTTGTCGCGTTCCTCAATCTGGGCGCGTGTTCGTTGAATCTCGCCACCGTCACGACGCGGTTTGTCTTCCCGCAATTTTCCCTGGAGGGCCGGCGGCTGTGGATCATCGGGATGTCGCCGATGGGACTGGAGCGCGTGGTCAAAACCAAATACTGGCTGTCGAGCGCGCTCTCGCTGGTCGTAACGCTCGGCCTCATCACGCTTTCATGCTGGCTGCTGGGCATGCCCTGGAGCGACGTGGCGTTTTTCGGCGCGGTCGTCGCCGTGATGACCTTTGCGCTCAACGGCCTCGCCGTCGGCCTTGGCGTGCTGTATCCAAATTTGAAGGAAGTGAACCCCGGCAAGATCGTCAGCGGTTTCGGCGGCACGCTCTGCCTCGTGTTGAGTTTTCTATACATCCTCGCGTCCGTGCTGCTGCTCGGCTTCGGCACCGCCGGCCTGCACGCCCGCGCCAGTTGGGCGCTGGAAAGCGTCATCGGTTTTGTGCTGCTCTCCTTTGTGATCGGCTGGGTGCCGCTGAAACTAGGGCTGCGCGTGTTGAAAAACTTCGAGGCGTGAAAAGAAAATGATGAATGAAGAATGAAGAAATCTGGCAGCGGCGAGCGTGCGGTTTCTTCATTCTTCATTCTTCATTCTTCCTTTTGGCAGCTTCTCCAGCGCCGCAAACAACTTTTCCGCCGAAGCAAAATGTTTTTGCCCGCCTGCTGAAACCAGGCTGAACCCCTTGCCGTAGGCCGGGCCGTTCGCCACGCAGAAATCCGTCGCGCAATCGCCGATCTGTTTTCTGGCGGCGCGCAACGCGTCCGCGCGTTTGCCGTTCGCCTCAAATTTCCAGCCGACAATCCGGGTTTTCGGAAACCAGCCGCGCAGTTCAGCGATGATTTTCGGCGTCGGCACCAGTTCCACGAGCATTTCGCCCGCACGCGTGGAAATTTTTCTGGAAGTCTTGAGCGCCACGAATTCGCCGGGCTTCGTTTCCGCGAAGATTTTGCCGAATCCGAAATCGCTCACCGCCGCCGCGTGGAAAATGGCGTCCACCTTTTTGCTGGAAAATGATTTCAACTTCGCCCGCAAATCCGCCGTGGTGAAAAAAACTTTGACCGATTGCGCCCTGCGTTCGCCCGCATAAGTCGCCGACTCGCCGATGAGCAGCGTGACCTTGTGGCCGCGCGCCGTGAGGAAATTGGCCAGCTCCGTGCCGAGCCGGCCCGTGGAAAAGTTCGTGAGCCGGCGCACGTCGTCGAGTGGTTCGTAAGTCGGCCCGGCGGTGACGATGCAGTTCATGCGGCGAGAATAGCGGATGGAGGATGGAGGATGGAAGCGCGATTCGCATCCCTTGATTTGTAGGAGACGACGTGAGGAGTCTGAATTGTTTGGAAACAAAGTTAGAGACTTGTCACCTCGTCTCCCATCAAGTTTGAGAATACTTCCATCCGTTTCTGCGATTGCCGTTCGCGCGGGCAAGGAAGTGTTTTCACCGGGCATGCCCGTGTGATTAGGGACGGATTGCCTTACGGCGGCAGCGCCGCTTGCAAGCGCCTGATGTCAATTACCTCCTCGGAACTGGTGGCGATTTCATGGTAGCCCTGCATTTTTTTGGCGCTGCGCCACTTCCAGTATTCAGCATGACCGTCGGCGAAAGAAAGATTCTCCCCCTGATTGTGCCGGTGTGAGGTGCTGTTCTGCCAGATCAGGCTCGGTTCCCGGTAAAAAAGAAAGAGCCCGTCTTCAATCGTTTCTTCGCATTCATCCAGAAAGACAAACACCTTCGTGGGATTATGAAGCTGGGAAGAGCGGGTGAGAATGCCCGACTGCGATTCCGGCGGAACCATTCCGACATGGCTCGGGTCGAGATCGCCGTTCAGGAAATAATTAAGCGAATAGCTCCGAATTCGCTGCTCGCTGGAATCCCTTACGAGCGAGCGGTCTGCTGGACAATGGAAAACCTGGGTATTGCCAAGATAAGCAAACAACGTCCCGTTTTTGAGGTCGGACGGGTCTGCACTGGCGCGAGTGTCGCCAGTTACCCAGGAATTGGAGACACTGGCGATGATCCCGCCTCCGAACACGCGTTCCTTATTTTCAGCCAACGTGTCTTGACTGTCATCCGCATACATTCCCCAGGCGAGTTGCAACTGCCGGACATTGTTCAGACAGGCAATTTGCTGCCCCTTCATTTTCGACTTTGAAAGTGCTGGCAGCAGCATCGCCGCCAGAATGGCGATAATGGCAATGACCACGAGCAGTTCAATCAAGGTGAACGCGCGCCGGGGATCCATGCTCAATAAGACATCGCGCTGGTGAATTCGTTTCAAGTTATTATTTCCCCTGCCAGTAAATGTCCGCCGGACGGCAATGCAGGACAATTATTTTTTCAATCTTTCACTTTTTCGACTACGAGCATTTCGACTGGCTCGCGGCTGGGAACGAGTTCGAGGCCGAGTTGGTTGAGGAGTGCTTGCTGCAAGCCAGCAGAATTTAGATGGTCTCGATCTTTCTCATCCCACGTGAGATTAAAATCATAGTGTTTGGAGAGACCTGTTTGATCAATTATTGGAATCTTAAAACGCGATTCGAGAAAAGGTGCCAAGGTGCTGATTGGCTGGTCAAATCCAACGAATAGCCCCAATCCAGACATGATAGCAGCCGATTTTGGCTGCTGCATACTCCGCCTTAAACTGTTGGCCGTTTTGAATCCATCGACATGACTGTTCGCAGCTTTCAGAACAAGAACATCCGTTTCCCGTTGTTCAAGTCTTCCCGTTATGTGAAATACTCTTTTAATTTCTTCCTGCAAGGCTTTTCCTGAACCCCTGCCATCGGGTAAATTGGCAATGTAATCGTATTTGCCTTCTGGTAACTCCGCGACTATGACCGTCCGGGATTTGCTTTTCCTGTAAGCGGCCTGAATGATTTCTTTGACGGGTTGAGCGATTCCCAACACCCGGTCGTTGCTTCCAACTCCTCCGCCATCTTCTGAAAATTTTGTTGGAACAATCACAACTTGAGGCGGTGTTTTGTAAAGCACATCAAAACTAGCTCTGGGAACCTGCCACGAATAAGTTTTGTGTTCTTGGATTTCTTTGACTGCAATGGTCGTCGTTCCCGCCGCGAGTAACACGCCCGCGCCCACCACGATTGCCGTCTTCGCTTTTGTCCACGCCATAATTTTCAATGCTCCTTTGATGAGGGTTAAAGTTGAACTGCCCACCACCGCGCCTTTCGCCGCTGCGGCCGTGACGGTCACCGCCAAACCCACCGGCGCGGCCTGAACGGAGTTCGCCGTCACCGCGCCGGCAATCACCGTGGCCGTCAACGTCACGCCGTGTTTGGTGAAAATCTTCCGCAGTTTTTCCAGCGCGCGGTTCACACGCATTTTCGCCGCGTCTTCGCTCGCGCCCAGTGCCGCGCCGACTTCATTCAAACTTTTGTTCTCAAAAAACCGCAGCACGATGGCGTCACGGTCGCGTCCGCCAAGCCGGGCCAGCGCGTCGTCCAGCAGCGGCGCGATCTGCGGCCATACATCGGGTTCGTTCAAAGTGGATTGCATATACGTCTCCTGTTCTCGTCGTTGCCGGCGGATTTCGCCGCGCAGAAAATTCGCCGCTGTCAGCCGTGTCGTCTGGTAAAGCCAGCCGGACAAAATAATTTTGCCGGTAATGCTTTTCGCCTTCCGCGCCAGAATGATGAAGACCGCCTGCGTGATCTCCTCGGCGGCGTGTGCATTGCCGGTGTGCCGGAACGCGACGGAATAAACGAGGTTGACGTGCCGCGACACGAGCGCGGCGAAGGCGGCCTCGGAATTTTCCCGCGCAAATTCGGCGAGCAGTTGGTGGTCATCCGGTTCGGTCATTCACCAAGTAATGTCCGCCGGACGGAGAAAGGGAACAGAAATTTTTAACCGCGAAATACTCGAAATATGCAAAAAACAGATTTTCTTTCGCGTATTTGGCGTATTTCGTGGCTAATTCTTCACGGCGGAAAACCGATGGCCAGCTTTACCGCCGAATACTCTGGATGAATTTTTCCGTCGCGGGTGCGGATGATCAAATCCGGCTCCGTCCACGTCTGGCCGCGAAACCAGTCCGGCAAATCGTCCGCGCGCATCAGGCCGAACAGGCCGACCAGCGCCGGGTCGCCTTCGCGGAAAACCACGGGGCGCTTGCGGACGATGACCAAATCAGTTTTTTTTGCGGCGGCTTCGATGCGCGCGAGCTGTGCGGGTTCATGCGGGAACACGCACGCGAAAAATCCGCCGGACGCGAGATGTTTTGCGGCGGTCGCGCAATAATCGGCAATCGTTCCGCGTAGTTCAAAACGGCAGGCGAGCTTTTGCGGATGCTCGCTTGGAACGCCGGTTTCCGGCGGAAAATACGGCGGGCTGCCGGTGATGAGATCGAATTTCTCATCAGCGTGTAGAGTTCCGGCGTCGCGAAAATCGCCTTCGCGGATTTCGTATCGTTCGGTCAGTCCGTTGTAGCGCGCGGATTTTCTGGCGAGAGCGACGCTTTCGCTTTGCGTCTCGACGGTGACAAATTTTGCGCCGGGCAAGCGCCACGCGCAGATCATGCTGACGGTTCCGATGCCGCTGCCAAGGTCGAGCGCGTTGCGCGCGGTTGGACACCAGCTCGTGCCATACCACGCGGTCAAAATGTCGTCGGTGGAAAAACGGTGGCCGTCGCGCAGTTGGAACAGGCGAAAATGTCCGCTGATGGCATCAAGCGTTTCGTGAGGTTCAAGGGAAATTCCGGCGGCGAGTCCTGGCGGAACAGTTCCCGGCTTGGCCCAGTCTTTGAAATGCGTTGCGGAATTCACGGCGCGAGCTTTTGGTCTGCCTTGGGCCGGTCAAAATTCTCATCGTCCCAGGAAGCCGGGTCGTCGAGCGATTCGAGATGGGTGAAGACCTCCGCGTCCGGCAAAACGCGGCGGATGTCGGCCTCGATTTTGTCCAGCAGCTCGTGGCCGCGTTGCACCGTCCAATCGCCGGGAACCAGCACGTGTGTCGAGATAAATTTCCGCGCGCCCGCCTGCCGGGAGAGCAGGGCGTGAAATTGAATTCCCGTCTGTTCGTAGGTTTCCATGACTTTGCGCACCACGGCCATGTCCTCGGCGGAAAGCGAAATGTCCATCAGCCCGGCGATGGAACGCCGCGCGATGCCGACTCCGATCCGGATGATGTTCGCCGCGACCAGGAGCGCGACCACCGGATCGAGCCAGTTCCATTTGGTGAGGGCAACCAGGCCCACGCCCGCCACCACGCCGATGGAAGTCCACACATCGGTCATCAAATGATGCGCGTTGGCTTCCAGCGTGATGGAGTTGTGCCGGCGTCCGGCCCGGAGAATCAGCAGCGCGACCACGAGATTGATGGCGGAAGCGGCGGCGGACACCAGCAGTCCCATGCCCACCGCTTCCAACGGCCTGGGCGTGATGAGCCGCTGCACCGCCGCGACGGCGATGCTGACGGCGGCGATGAGAATCAAACTGCCCTCGACACCGCTGGAAAAATATTCCGCCTTGCTGTGGCCGTAGGCGTGCTCCTTGTCGGCGGGGCGCGCAGCCACCGTCAACATCGCCAGCGCCATGATTCCGCCGATGAGATTGACGAATGATTCGATGGCGTCCGAGAGCAAACCGACCGACCCCGTGATGCGCCAGGCAACCGCCTTGAGCACGATGGTGGCCAGCGCGGCGGCAATGGAGAGCCAGGCGAAGCGGGTTAGGAAATGGCGGTTCACGGCGTGCAGGGTAAAAGTAATGTGCCGATGACCGCAAGCGCAGCCGCAGGGAGCTTTCGGGGCGCGGCTGTGCGCGGAGCGTCAGCCGCAGTTGCGTGAAAATTGCTGCGGCTGGTCTGCGACACAGCCGCGCTCCATTCCTCACTCCAGTTTTCCGAATTTCCGGATCTCCGGCCAGAGCCAGGCCACCACGAGCACGACAAGAATCGTCCCGATGCCGCCGCTCACGACCGACACGATCGCGCCGGTGGCGTTCGCGTTGCCGAGAAATGTCGGCGTGGAAAACAGATATGCCACGATGCCGGAACGGAAGCCGCCCAGTTCGTTCGACGTGCCGATGAACAGGCTGTTCACCGCCGAAACGCGGCCGCGCTTTTCGTCCGGCGTCAGTATCTGCACCAGTGTCTGTCGCACGACCACGCTCACCTGGTCCACCGCGCCCGCCACCGCCAGCAGCGCCAGCGCCAGCCAGAACCACGGAGCCGTGGGGATGATGATCAATCCCATCCCGATGGTCGCCGCGCCGAAAATCGCCACGCACCACAGCATCGTGCGCCCGGCCTTTTGCAGCGGCTGACGATGCGCGATGATGACCGCGCAAATGACAGCGCCCACCGGCATCGCGTCGCGCAACCAGCCCAGGCCGGACGGGCCGGCGTGGAAAATATCCTTGGCGTAAATCGGCAGCAATGTCACCGCGCCGCCCAGCAACACCGCGAACATGTCCAGCGTGAGCGTGCCGAGGATGATTTTGTTGTCGAACACAAACCGGAAACCTTCGACCAGGCTGCGGGTCGTCATCGGTTCGGGCTTTTTGATTTTGTGGACGTGTTTGATCTGCCAGACGAGGCCGAGACAGATGAGCGAAGCCAGGGCGTTCAATGCGTAAACCGCCCATGCCGTGTGATGCGCCAGCACGATGACCATGCCGCACGCCGCCGGGCCGACGACCGAGGAAATCTGAAATGTCCCGCTGGTGAAAGTGACGGCGCGGGCGAGTTGATGGCGCGAGACGAGGCTGGTCACAAATGCCGCGCTGGCCGGCCAGAGAAAGGTCCGCGCCGTGCCGATGACCACCAGGCAGACATAAATCCACGCGATGGGCGCGTTCAACGCGGAACTCAACGTCAGCCCCACGCTCGATAACGCCAGCACGAGAGTCGAGACGAGAATGATCTTTTTCCGGTTGAAGGTGTCCGCGAAATGCCCGGCAGGCAGCGTGAAAAGAATCATCGGGATCATCAGCGACAGGCCGACGAACGCCAGCGGCAGCGCGGAGTGCGTGCGTTCGTAAAGTTCCCAGTCAATCGCCACCACGAGCATCTGCTGGCCGAGCGACGCCACGAAACGCCCGATGAGGTAGCGCGTGAAATCCGCGTTCCGCAAAACGACATACGGATGTTCATCGCCGGGTTTGGGCGGCGGGGCTTCCGGCAGGCGTTCCTCTGATTCCGATTCGTGCATTAAATTGGCGGACAACTTAAACGAATAATCCGCGCGGTCGAGTTTTCGCGGATTGAAAATGTCGCGCGAAGGACGCGAAGGTGGCGAAGGTTGAAACGTTTTCCATTTCCAAACTTCGCGGTCTTCGCGTGAAAATATTTTCTCCCGTCCGAATTTATGCAACACTCAAACCGCGATGAACGACCCCGGCGACAATCTTCCGAAACAAAACTATAAATGGCCGTGGTTCGTGCTGGCGGCGTTCGTGCTGGCCGTGGTGCTGGCCGTGGTGTGGATGAGCTACGCCATAAAACACGAACGCGAGCAGAGCGATTTCAGCGCGCCGTTGCCGTCCAGTCCGGCGCAGCGGTAGCGGCGGGCGTCCCGCCTGCCGTAGAGCCGTGGCGTCCCGCCCGGCGGAAAAAACCATCCGTGCCACCTGGAATTACCAAAAGTTGAAGCGCCACCGAAAAGCTCGGACGGCTTTTTCCGGGCGGCGAGACGCCTGCCCTCTGCGTCAGGCCAGAGGCCCGACGCTACGAATTTGCCAGCACGCCCTATTTCGTTTCCATCCGGTTCGTCTTCGTCTGGCCGGACAGCGCCGTGAAAATGGAGACGCCGCCGATGTTTCCCGGCGGTTTGATCAGGGCGATGTCCGTGGCCGTGGGCAGAAAATCCTTCGCCGCCCATTTGACGGCGCTGATCCGGCCTGCCGGGATTTTCCCCGGCCAGTTCACAATCATCGGCACGCGCAGGTCGTTGGAGGCGACGTTGCTTCCGAAAAATTTCGGATCCGCCCCGCCGCCCGCCTTCGCGATGCCAGCGCTGGAAAAAAAGACCACCGTATTGCTGGACTGGTTTAACTTTTGCAGTTGCTCGACCAGTTTTCCGATGTCGCCATCGAGCCGTGAAATCATCGCCGCCCGGTTTTTTTCCGGCTGCGGCCAGGCCTCGCTGGAGAACGGCGCGTCGGTCGGCACCTGCATTCCGTTGCCGGTGCGTCTGGCCTCGGCGGCGTTCGCGCGCGGCGTGGGGTAGTTCACCAGCAGGAAAAACGGACGGAAGCGGTTGAAGGCATCCGGCTGGTTGTTCACGATAAAATTCATGGCGGCCTTGGTGTAGAGGTCGGGAATGTATTGCCCCTTGTTGCCGCCGGTGTTGGGATACAACATTTCCTTGCCGATGTAATCTTCGATCTGGTTGTTCGTGGAATTGATGATGCCTCGCGGCGCATAACGCCAGATGTAGCCGGCGTAATAATTTTCCGCGTCGGCGGCGTTGAAATAACCGGCGAATTCGTCGAAGCCCTTGTTCCACGGCGCGCCGGTTGTGGTCTCATCGCCCAGATTCCATTCGCCGATCAGGCCCGTGTGATAGCCGGAATTTTTCAGGATTTGCGCCACGGTAATTTCATCCGCCGCCAGCGGCACGTCCACGTCGGCGCGCTGTTTCAAATGGCTTGAATCCTTGCCGAGCAACAGCCCCGCGCGTGCGGGCGAACTCGCGGCATCGCCGGCGTAATAATTCGTGAAGCGGATGCCCCCGGCGGCGAGCTTGTCGAGGTTGGGCGTCTGGAATTTTTTCTGGCCGTAGCAGCTCAAATCGCCATAGCCAAGGCTGTCGGCGACGATCAAAATGATGTTCGCGCGGCGCGGCATCGCGGTCGTGGCGGCAGGCGCGACGTTGGTGAAAATGGCGGAGAGGCTTTCGGCGCAGGCGACCGGCGAAAGCAGCGGCAGCACGGTGAGCAGGACTAAAAGGTGATGACGTTTCATTGTGAGCTTTGATTCTGGAAAGGTCGGCGCGTTCAAAGCAATTCAAATCGTGACGCTTCTTTTTCCAAACTCCGCCTCCAGCGGGATTTTCGCCGCGACGATGAAGCTCGGAATTGTTGCGAGGATCACCCAGACAAAAAAATGCCGGTAGCCAAGATGTTCCTGGAGCCAGCCGCTCCACATTCCCGGCAGCATCATGCCCAGCGCCATGAAGCCGGTGCAGATGGCGTAGTGCGCGGTCTGGTGTTCGCCACGCGCGATGCGGATCATGTAAAGCATGAACGCCGTGAAGCCGAAGCCGTAGCCGAACTGCTCCACCGCAACGCCCGCGCCAACCGCGAATAAATTTTCCGGCTGCGCATAAGCAAGCCAGATGAACACCGCGTCGGGCAGATGGATAGCCAGCAGCATCGGCCAGAGCCAGAATTTCAAGCCGCGCCGCGCCACGGCAAAGCCGCCGAGCAGCGCTCCTAAAATGAAGATGATGAAACCGACCGTGCCGTAAATCAGGCCCAATTGGTCGTTCGTCAGACCCAGTCCGCCCACGGCACGCGGGTCGAGCAAAAATGGCTGGACCATTTTCACGAGTTGAGCCTCGCCCAGCCGGTAAAGCAGCAGGAACAAAAGCAAGGTGACGATTTTGGGTTTCTGAAAAAACGTCCCGAAGGTCTTGAAAAATTCCGCGAAGAATTTTTTTGGCGAGGCAATGCCCTTTGATTGATCAACCGCCGGACGCGGCAAAATGAGCCAATGATAAAGGCTGAAGCACAGGAAAATTCCCGCGACCAGTCCGAAGGCAATTGACCACGCGAATGAATAATCCCCGGTGCGCTGGTGGATTTTCCCCACGAGAATCACCAGCCCGCCCTGCGCGCCAATGGATGCCAGGCGATAAAACATGCTGCGGACACCGACGAAAAACGACTGTTCTCGTTCCGTCGTCGCCAGCATGTAAAAACCGTCCGCCGCGATGTCGTGCGTCGCCGAGCTGAACGACAGCAGCCAGAAAAACGCGAGCGAGAGCTGGAAAAAATACGGCGCGGGAATGGTCAGCGCCACGCCCGCCAGCCCCGCGCCGAGGAGCAGTTGCATCGCCCAGATCCATTGTCGGCGGGTTTTGAGCAGATCCACGACCGGGCTCCACAGCGGCTTGATGACCCACGGTAGATACAGCCAGCCGGTGTAAAACGCGATGGCGGCATTTGACACGCCGAGGTTTTTGTAAAGCACCACCGACACCGAGGCGACGAGGACGTTCGGCAATCCTTCCGCCATGTAAAGCGTGGGAATCCAGAGCCACGGGCTGCGGGAAGTTGTTTTTGCGTGCGTCATCCGCCTTTGAGTAACAGGCTTCACGGGCGGGCGCAAAAATTTTCGGGCTTGGCACTTTCGCTCCGCAATGGTTCAGTCATCGCATGACCGGCGCATTTCTCAACGCCATCGGCATTTTGCTCGGCGCGCTTTTCGGGCTGGCGCAACGCGCTCCGCTGTCCGCACGCACGCAGGATTTTTTCCGCCGGGCGCTCGGGGTGGCCACCGTTTTCATCGGACTGCGGCTGGTCTGGCTGCATGTCAACGGCACCTTCTGGCCGTGTGCGAAGCAACTGCTCATCGCGTTGATCGCCGTCACCCTCGGCAACTGGACCGGCCGGCTGCTGCGACTGCAAAAAATTTCCAACCGTCTTGGACGATTCGCCAGCCGGGCGATCTTATTCGCGCAGACCGGCGCGTCGCGGAAATTTGGCAACGGTTTCATCGCCTGTGTGGTTTTGTTTTGCGCCGCGCCGCTCGGTTTGATCGGCGCGGTGACCGATGGATTGTCCGGCGATTTTTATCTGCTCGCCGTGAAGGCCGTGATGGACGGGCTGGCGATGGCCGGCTTTGTGAAAATGTTTGGCTGGCCGGCCGCGCTCTCGGCGTTTCCGGTTTATGCTTTCCTTGGCGCGATCACGCTGGCCTGCCAGTTTTACGCGAAGCCGCTGCTCGACGCGCCCGGGTTGATTGATTCCGTCAACGTCGCCGGTGGTCTGGTTGCGTGCGCCATTGCGCTGGTGATTTTTGAGATCCGCAGGGTCGAGCTGGCGAATTATCTGCCCGCCCTGGCCGTCGCGCCGCTTCTGGCGCGGCTGATCGGATAGGTTGAATAATTATCTTGTGCATGTCGCTGAAGACAATCAGCATATTGTCGTGGCAAAGAGGCCAAATCAGAACCGCAGGCGAACTCCATCGGTTCACCAGAAACGAATCCGGTTTTTGACCGGGTTGTGTGTTTTTATAATCATTGTGGTGACAGTTCTGATCTTCTGGTTTGCCAACCGGGGGTTCACCGCTCACTGAATCAGCCCGCGCTTTCGCAACATCGCCTCCATCGCCTTGTCCATCAGCAATTCCGCCAGCGGCTTCGTGATTTCGTCCAGCGCAGCGACCATCGTCTGCAACTGCTTCAAATCACCCGCGCCCGTTTCAGGATTTTCCGTCGCCAAAACTTTTTCAACCTCGCACGCGGCGGATTCGATTTGCTCGCGATAATCTTTTTCAATTTCATCCGCGCAATCCACAACCGCCTTTTTTGTCGCCGCCAAAGTTTCAGCCGCCTTCAGCTTCGCCTCAACCCAGCGGCGCGCGGCCAGATCGTCGAACGCGTGCTCCACTGATTCCTCGACCATCTGCTGCACCGCTGCGTCGTCCACGTCCACGGCGGATTTCATCTCCACGATTTTTTCCTTGCCCGTCTTCGTGTCACGCGCAAGCACATGAAGAATTCCGTTCGCATCAATCTCAAACTGCACGCCCACGCGCGGCACGCCACGCGGCGCGGCCTCGAACTCAACCGTGAATTTGCCGAGGCTCCAGTTGTCCTTCGCGCGCTCGCGTTCGCCCTGCAAAACGTGTATGAGCATGTCGCGCTGGTTGTCCATCGCCGTCGTGAACAGCTCGCCGGCTTTGAGCGGAATCGTCGAGTTGCGCGGAATCAACACATTCATCAGGCCGCCGAATGTTTCCAGGCCGAGCGACAGCGGCGTGACGTCCAGCAGCAGAACATTCTTGAAACCGCCGCTCAAAATCTCCGCCTGGATCGCCGCGCCGAGCGCCACCGCCTCGTCGGGATTTTGCGACGTGTTCAACTGCGGACCTCTGGCTTTGTGAAAATCGCTGCCAATGCGCAGGCTGCCGCGCGTCTCTTCAAAGTCCGCGCAGCCGAACAGTTCGCCCACATATTTTCGCACCAGCGGCATCCGCGTCTGGCCGCCGACGAGAATGACTTGATCCAAATCTTTGGCCTCCAGCTTTGCGTCCGCCAGTGCGCGCAGGCAATGCTGGCGCGTGCGGGCGATGATGTCGCGCGTAAGATTTTCCAGCTCTGCGCGCGTGAGCTTACAACTGAAACTAAAATCCGCCGTGAGAAATGGCAGGGCGATTTCGACTTCTGTTTCGCTGGATAATTTTATTTTCGCCAGTTCCGCCGCCTCGCGGATGCGCGAGAGCAAAGGCAATTCTTCGTAGCAGCCGACGTGAGTCGGCTCCGATTTTTTTGAAGTGAGCGGACTCACGTCCGCTGCCACGGAAGTCAGGCGCAGCCCGGCAGCCTTGATTTTCTCCACCAAGAAATCCACGAGCCGTTTATCCAGGTCGTCGCCGCCGAGGCGGGTGTTGCCGTTCGTGGACAGCACCTGAAAAACACCCGCGTTCAGTTCTAAAATCGAAAGGTCAAACGTGCCGCCGCCCAGATCATAGACCGCGATTTTTGATTTTTCCTTGAGCTTGTCCAAGCCGTAGGCGAGCGCGGCGGCGGTCGGCTCGTTGATGATGCGCTCGACGGTGAAGCCGGCCAGTTCGCCCGCGCGCTTGGTGGCATTGCGCTGCGCGTCGTTAAAGTAGGCGGGAACGGTGATGACCGCGCGCGTGACGGGTTCGCCAAAATAATTTTCCGCATCGCGCTTCAATTTCTTCAAAACCTCGGACGAGACTTCCTCGGGCGAATAATTTTTGCCGTGAATGGGAATCGTGACCGCGCCGGTGTTGTCGCCTTTGACCGGATACGTCACGAGCATTTCTTCCTGCGAGATGTCCGCGCCGCGCCGGCCCATGAATCGTTTGACGGAATAAACCGTTTCCGCCGGTTTCAAAACGCGCACGCGATTGGCCTCGTGGCCGACGACCGCCTCGGAATTCGCCACCGGAAAATGCACGACCGACGGCGTGAGGCGCTGGCCGTGGGCGTCGGCGATGACGAGCGGGATGCCCGAATCCACCGTGGCGACAAGGGAATTTGTGGTGCCGAGATCTATGCCGACAATTTTGCTCATGTGCGGCGCAGATTGAACCACCAAGCCACCCAGAACACAAAGCGGAAACCTTGCGCGCCTCCGAATCTTCGTAGCAGCGGACGTGAGTCCGCTCAAACTTTGCCCCGCTAGTCAGAGCCGGTTCACATCGGCTGCTACAAAAAATAGATTGTCCGGTTCCCCGTTCTGCGGCCATGTATAGGTAGATGATGAGCGATGACATGACGCTGGTGCGGGAATTTGCCGGCAGCCAGTCCGGGCCGGCCCTGGCAGAACTGGCCTTTGCCGCGCTGGTGGAACGGCACATCGGCCTCGTCCACTCGTCGGCGCTGCGGCAGGTGGGCGACGCGCATCTGGCCGGGGAGATCACGCAGGCCGTGTTCATCATCCTGGCGCGCAAGGCCGCCACGCTGGGGCCGAAGACCGTGCTGGCCGCGTGGCTGTATCGCACCACGCGCTACGCGGCGGCGGATGCGCTCAAAACCCGGCGTCGCCGCCACGCCCGCGAACAGGAGGCATACATGCAATCCACTTTGAACGAACCGGACAGTGACGTTTGGGCGCAACTCGCGCCGCTGCTGGATGACGCGCTGAACGAACTGGGCGAAACCGACCGCACCGCGCTGGTGCTGCGGTTCTTTGAGAACAAAACCGCCCGCGAAATCGCCGCTGCGCTGCGGATGGAGGAAGGCGCGGCGCAGAAACGCGTGGCGCGGGCGCTGGAAAAACTGCGCGCCCGGTTTGTGAAGCGCGGCGTGACGCTGACGGCCGCGGTCATTGCCGGCGCGGTGGCGGCGAATTCTGTTCAAGCCGCGCCGGTGGGTCTGGCGGTGACGGTCACGGCGGTGGTGAAAGGAACAGCAATTTCGGCAACAATAACAACACTGGTGAAAGGAACTCTTAAACTTATGACCTACGCAAAACTCAAACTGGCAATCTGCCTGACCGCCGGCATTTTATTGGCGGGCGGTGCGACGACGGTGGTTGTTTCGCAAACCAGTGGCAGCGACAAACTGACGGCGCTGGAAATTGCCCAACAGTCGAAGGACGCCTACGCCGCGCTTTCCAGTTACAGTGATAGCGGGACAGTCGTGGCGGAGAGCACTGGTGGAAACGTCAATACTACGTTCACCACTCGCCTACAGCGGCCAAATCTTTATCGTGTAGATTGGACACAAACCACCAGCCACGCCCCCCAGTCAACAGGTCGGGTGTGGTCGGCGGGTGACGGGTTTTTCATGCAAATGTCGATGGGCGGGCGGGAGATATACCCCACGCCGGTGAATCAGCATACTATGCAAATGAGTTTGGGGGCGGCAAGCGGTGTTTCCAGTTCGGCATCCTCAACCATTCCCGGAGCATTCTTTGGTGATCTGAGTAAAGCAGATGTCCTGGGTCTCGCCGTGATGGGGGCAAACAAGATGATTATCTTGACCAAAGAAGCAGACGCGAAAATCGGCGATGTGGATTGCCATGCTTTCACCAGCGCCATTGATCCATCAAAGCTTCCGGGAGGTGGAAAACTGCCCAACGGCATGGGCACAGTTGGTAAGACAGCCACGACGCTCTGGATCGGGAAGAAAGACCACCTCATCCATCAAGTCCGGCAAACAATTGACACCTCGTCCATGTCAATGCCCGCCATGAGTGACGAGACAATCAAAACCACTCTGGAAAACCTCAAACAGCCTGCCACACCAACAGCAATTGCGGCCTGGCGGACGCAGATGCAAACCGCGATGAAAAAAGCTCAAGGCTCAAAAGTTGTTTTCACCCAGACGCACGAGAACATCGTCGTGAATCAAAAGTTTTCACCGGCGGATTTCGCTCGTTGAAATCACCGTGCAGGAAAGCCCCAAACAAATTAGCTCTGGACAAATTTCCCCGGCAGGCGCGTCATTGGATCGGACGCCATGAATTTTCTCCAGCATAAAAATACTTTGAAACGAATCCGTTATGGCGGTGTCTTATTAAGCATGAACTCACGGAGGGCGTTCACCTTGATTGAACTGCTTGTGGTCATCGCCATCATCGCGATCCTGGCGGCGATGCTGCTGCCGGCGTTGAGCAAGGCCAAGCAGAAGGCGTGGACGATCAGTTGCAATTCCAACCTGCATCAGGTCGGTCTGGGCATGAGGATGTTCGCGGATGACAACAACGAGTTTTTCCCCGAATCGGGCGGGACGATTTTTTGGGCCACCAGTGATTTTACGCCTCCCGCCGGATCTGGAAAGCCGAGCTGGCTGGAGCAGATTTTTCCCTACGTCGGCAACACGAATGTGTATCATTGCCCGGCCAACAAGCTGCTGTCGTCGGCGCGGCAGTCGTCGTTCAATTATTTCAACGGCGTGCGTGCGGCCTTCGTCGCGTCCGACCCGGCCAGCCCGCATTTCGATCCGGTCAAAGGCACGCGGATCGCCTTCAGCTCGGCCTACGTTCTGGCCGGTGACACGCTGGATTTTAACCCGCTGGACGCGGACAAGGATGATTACACGCAGAACTGCGTGGGCGGCGCGGCGGATCCGTCGGTGACGATGGACTGGGCGATCCACAACCACGGCCAGAACATCCTTTTCGCCGACGGCCATTCCCAGTGGTATAAAGGCTACAACACGAACGAAATGACCTTCCGCTACGATTCCATGCACGGCTGGGAATAATTCTTCCGCAGTAAATTCATTTTCATTTTGCGCCCGCCGTCGCTTCGCGGTTTAATACCCGCCACATGAAAATTGTTCTCGCTTACTCCGGCGGACTCGACACCTCGGTGCTGATGTCCTGGATCAAGGAAAAATACCACGCCGAGATGATCGGCTTCTGCGCCGACATCGGCCAGGAAGAAGAATTGAACGGCCTCGAAAAGAAAGCCATCAAGACCGGCGCATCGAAAATTTACATTGACGATTTGCAGGAAGAATTCGCGCGCGACTTCATCTATCCGATAATCCGCGCCGGTGCGATTTACGAGGGCCAATACTTCCTCGGCACATCCATCGCGCGCCCGCTCATCGCCAAGCGCATGGTGGAGATCGCCAAGAAGGAAAAGGCCGACGCCATCGCGCACGGTGCAACCGGCAAGGGCAACGATCAGGTCCGCTTCGAACTCACCGCCGCCGCGCTCGCGCCCGACTTGCAGGTCATCGCTCCGTGGCGCGATGAACGCTATCGCGCGGAATTCCCCGGCCGGCAGGAGATGATTGATTACTGCGCCCAGCACAAGATTCCCGTGCAGGCCAGCGCCAAGAAGCCGTATTCGATGGACCGCAACCTCCTGCACATCTCCTACGAGGCCGGCATTCTCGAAGACCCGTGGTTCGATTCCTACGATCTGAAGAACCGCAGTTATTTCACCACGCTCTCCGTGCTGCCCGAAGACGCTCCCAATAAACCCGAGTTCGTCGAACTCGACTTCGTGAAGGGCGATTGCGTTGCCGTCAACGGCAAGAAACTGAACCCGCTCGGCGTGATGAAGGCGTTGAACAAACTTGGCGGCAAACACGGCGTCGGTCGTGTGGACATGGTCGAGAACCGTTTCGTCGGCATGAAATCGCGTGGCGTGTATGAGACGCCCGGCGGCGCGATCCTGCATTTCGCGCATCGCCAGATGGAATCGCTCACCATGGACCGCGAAGTCATGCACCAGCGCGACGCGCTCATCCCGAAGTATGCCGAGCTCGTCTATAACGGCTTCTGGTATGCGCCCGAACGCGAAGCCCTCCAGGCCTACGTCGAGGAATCGCAGAAGAACGTCACCGGCACCGTGCGCGTGAAACTTTACAAGGGCAACATCATGGTCAGCGGCCGCAAATCCCCGGTGAGCCTCTACAACCCGCACATCGCCACGATGGAAGCCGACCCGACCAAGGCCTACAATCAGGACGACGCCACCGGCTTCATCCGCCTGAACGGCCTGCGCCTGAAAGTCGCGGCGAAGGTTCACAAGAAAAAATAAACTTCCGTGAATTGGATTTTCATGTGAAGCGAGCAATAGACTTTGTTTATGCTCGCGACTCAAAACTTTTTTCGGTCGATGCATCCGAATGGGCAATAGCTCATCGTTTGGCAGTTTACTTGGAGCAAAAGATGCCGGAGTGGAATGTTGACTGTGAATATAATCGACAAAGGCATGGTCCAGATCCAAAAACTGGTGAGTATGATGAGAAAGTTAGGCCCGATATGACAATTCATCACCGAGGCGAAGCGGCTGTTGAGCACAACCTCTTGGTTGTTGAATTAAAAAAACGCGAGGAAGAGTCCGATTGGAAAAAACTTTGCGAATACACTTCCGAGCCAAATGGCAAACGGACGTTTCAATATCAATACGAGTTGGCGCTGTCGTTTTTCCCCTCACTTGAGATGCGCTGGTTTGAAAATGGGCAGGAGAAACAATTGGAGGGGTAAATGTTTAACGTCCTCACATCTTCAAATGGGACCGCTTGGGAAACCGACCAATTGATGCGGATCGGTGCCACTCGCTTCAAGGAACACAGCGAAGGGAGTGAAGCGAAATCTGTGTCGTTGATGTGGCTTAATAATGTCAAGCGGGCAATAGTCTGCTTTCCGAAAATTTTTTTCATTTTCCGGTTGGTCACACCACGAACTGTCTTGAGTGAGCAGCCGGGACGCCATGACTGCGGTTTTAAGGCTGAGATGCGTGAGTCCACTCGCCGACTGGCACCGGGCGAAGTTATCACCGGTCACGGTCCGAGGCTGACCGCGATGGAATCGTTATGCACGTCCAGGCCAATGAACAGGGCCGGGCCTTTCGTGGGCGCACCGGGGCGTGGCCGCAGGTGGGCGGCGGTCACGCCAGCCGCCGGTTTGAGCCGGGGCGGGCGCGGTGATTTTTGCGGCTCGACAGGCTGGGGGTCGCGCAGTATGTATGGCTTCATGGTGTTTGCTTTTCGTTTCAGTGTTGTTACGGACGCGAGTCCCACAACTGGTGGCTCGGCGCCGCTCCCGCGGCGCAACCCACGTTTATCCTGGAGAGCAGACACCGCTTTCACTTTCATCGCCAGCCATACTGTCTAGGCCGATACGCACATGCAACTTGACTGGCCAGAATTTTGCAGGATGGCGCGCAAGCTGCCAGAGGTTGCAGCTTGTGTAGATGAGGAGTTGCACCGCATGCTTTCCCTGCCGACTCCGCCACCGCGACACACTGACGAGTTTGGCACTCCGCTTCCGGGTTCAAGTTTGATTTTAGACCATCCAGATTTGCCGAATTATCGGCGTTGTTCAGATATTCGTCGTCGCGGAGCAGATGATCCAGCGCTTGGTTATCTCAACAGAGTAGTCGCATTTTTGGATTCCCACCCCACAGCATCCCAGATGTGGATTGTGTGTTTATGCACTCAAAAGGAGTGTTATGAGATTTCATATTTTGCCCAAGAGAAGGCGATGCTACTTTCGATTCAGGATTTGAGGTATGCACATGATTCATCGGCCTAACCAGTCGCGAGCCCGTGTGAAAACTATTTAACGGCGGATGAGTAGAAGACTGGGAGCGGGAAAGTTTGTCTTGGAGGGAAAGTTTTGCCGGAACGGCTTGGTTCGATTCCGCTGGTGAGGGGAGCGATCGCCACTCTGATCAGGACGGGCTGACCCGCTTTTTTGCGGGCAGGCGTCGCCGCCGGGCTTTCAACCCACCGCCGCCATCAGTTTCTGGAAGCTCACCAGGTTCAGCACCCGTTTCCCCAAGATTGCCGTCATGAAAAGCCCTGATGTTTTTCATTTCATTTCCCGCCGGGAATTTGACGCAAGACGGCTTCGAGCCTACTGTAAAATCGAAGCCGTGATGGACGGCTGGCAGTGAAACGCATAATGCACGGTGTCGGCACCCGGAAAGTTCAGAACGGTGGGTGCGGTGTATTTCGGGTGTCCGTCGCCAGGCGCGACGGAAATGAAAAGTGGACGACCAATTCAGGAATGGCAGAGGCCGCCCGCCTTTCTGGCGGAGGCGCCGCCGGGCTGGCTGATACGCTTTCCAATCATCATGCGCAATCAGGTTCCCCGTCCAGGAGAAAGGAACACCCCATGAAATCGAGCCGGCTCCAGAATCACTGGCAGCGGTTGCCTGAAGCGGAAGTCCGCAGATTGCAGGCGGAAAAATTGCGCCACTATCTGCGCACGGTCGTGATCCCGTTTTCGCCGCGCTACCGCGATTTGTTCCGCGAACAGGATTTGGATGCCGATTCCATCCGCACGCTCGACGACCTGCAACGCCTGCCCTTCACGAAAAAATCCGACCTGCTCCCGGCACCGGAACATCCCGAACGGTTCAAGGAATTTATCATCACCCCTGACCCCGCTGCTTTGGCCCGCCGGCCCGCCACAATTTTGCGCGCCGTTCTGCACGGACGGGAAAAAGTTGAAGCAGAACTTGCCGCCGAGTTTCGCCCCGTCTCCTTGTTTTTTACCACGGGCCGGTCGGCGGAACCGCTGGCGTTTCTGCTCACGCGGCGCGACCTCGACAACATGACTTCCGCCAGCCGCCGGTTGATGGAGGTATGCGGCGCAGGGCCGGAATTCCGGATGCTCAACGCTTTTCCGTTCGCGCCGCACCTCGCGTTTTGGTTCACGCATTACGCCGGAGTTTCCTTTGGCACGCTGACGGTCAGTTCCGGCGGCGGCAAAGTCCTCGGCACCGAGGGCAATCTACGGCTGATAAAAAAACTGAATCCCGACGCCATCGCCGGCGTGCCGACGTTCATTTATCATCTGCTCCAGCAGGCCATCGAGGGAAAAGTCCGCTGCGACAATCTCAAGATCATCGCCCTCGGCGGTGAAAAAACCAGCGACGGCCTGCGCCGGAAATTGCGCGACATGGCCGGCGAACTCGGCGCACGCAACGTGAACGTGCTGTCCATCTACGGCTTCACCGAAGGCAAGCTCGCGTGGGCCGAATGTCCGTTTCCGCACGACCAGGAATCAGGCGGCTATCACTTATATCCCGACCTTGGGATCATTGAAATTGTTGACCCGAAGACCGGCCGCGCGGTTCCAACCGGCCAGCCCGGGGAAATTGTTTTCACTCCACTGGACGCGCGCGGCACGGTGGTGTTGCGTTATCGCACCGGCGATTACACGGACGGCGGACTCGCTTACGAGCCGTGTCCGTATTGCGGCCGGACGCTGCCGCGCCTCGTCGGAAGGATTTCCCGCTCGTCCGAAATCCGGGAGATGCACCTCGACAAACTCAAGGGCACGCTCGTGGATTTCAACGAGCTGGAGCACGTCCTCGATGACGCCCCGCACATCGGCGCGTGGCAGTTGGAATTGCGCAAAGCTGGCGATGACCCGTTCAATCTGGACGAACTCGTGTTGCATGTTTCCAAGACGGACAGCACGCCCGACCCGCAGCTCTCCCGCGAACTGCACGAGCGTTTTTACAGCCAGACCGAGGTGCATCCGAACCAGATTCTTTTTCATAGCAACGCCGAAATGTGCCGTTTGCTGGGCGTCGGCGTCGTGATGAAGGAACAAAAGGTGGTGGACCATCGTCCGCGCCCGAACGGGGATGCGCCAGCGTCGGCGGTCAAACCGGAACTAAACAAAACCTTATGAGCAACGAGCGGCTGGTCATTGTGGACGGAGTGCGCACGCCCTTTTGCAAGGCAGGCACGGATCTCGCCGCGCTCGGGGCGGACGAACTGGGCCGCATCGCCGTCAGCGCGCTGCTGACCCGCACGGACATTGATCCCGTGCTGATTGACGAGGTCATTTTCGGCTGCGTGGCGCAACCGGCGGACGCCGCCAATGTCGCGCGGGTCATCGCCCTGCGCGCTGGGATTCCACAATCTGTCCCCGCCGTCACCGTTCATCGCAACTGCGCCTCCGGCTGCGAGGCATTGACACAGGCGCAGGAAAAAATGCTGTCCGGACGCGGAAAAATATTTGTCGTCGGCGGAACGGAAAGCATGTCGAACATTTCGCTGATGTTCAATGCGTCCGCCGCGAAAAAATTTGGCCGGCTCGCCCGCGCCAAAAATTTCCTGCAACGCGCATCAGCCATCGCCGCGTTCCGCCCCTCGGATTTCAAGCCGCGCATCGGCCTGCTGCTCGGCCTGACCGATCCGGTGTGCAACCTCAACATGGGCGAGACCGCCGAGGTGCTGGCGCGCGAATCTGGCATCAGCCGCGCCGAGCAGGACGCGTTCGCGCTGCAATCGCATCAGCGCGCCGCCGCCGCCCGCGATAAATTTGCCGGGGAAATCTGCCCGGTTTTCCAGGCCGGCAAAAATGTCGTCACGCAGGACAACGGCATCCGGGAAAACCAGACACTTGAAGCGCTCGCAAAATTGAAACCGCAGTTCGACCGCAGAAACGGCACGGTCACCGCCGGCAACGCCTCGCAGATCACGGATGGCGCGGTCGCCTTGCTCGTGATGACCGAGTCGCGCGCGAAGGAGCTTGGCTTCACGCCGCTCGGCGCGTTGACCGGCTACGCCTACGCCGGTTGCGATCCGGTGCGGATGGGGCTGGGGCCGGATCATGCCATTGCGCTGGCGGAAAAGCGCACCGGGCTGAAAATCGCTGACGCGGACATCCTCGAGATCAACGAGGCGTTCGCCGCGCAGGTTCTCGCCGTCGTCCAGTGCGCGCGGTCGGAGGAATTTGCGCGCGACAAACTGCATCGCAACGGATCGCTTGGAGAGATTTCGCCGGAAAAATTAAACGTCAACGGCGGCTCCATCGCGCTCGGCCATCCGGTCGGCGCGACGGGCGCGCGGCTGGTGCTGACGTCGTTGCGGGAATTGAAGCGGCGCAACGCAAAACGCGCACTGGTGTCGTTGTGCATCGGCGGCGGCCAGGGTGCCGCGCTCTGGCTGGAAAGGATGTGAGCTTATGAACGTGCTAAAATCAGAAGCGACGGCCCAGACCGCCGCGCTTCCGTCTGCGCCGCTCCCGTCGCTGGCGGCGGAACGGACGATCCGTTTTGTCGTGCGCGATGACGGAATCTGCGTGCTGACATTTGACCGGCCCGGTTCATCCGCGAACATTTTTGACCTTCGCACGCTGGATGAGCTGGCGCAGGAACTGGAATTCATCGAGCGCCAGCCGGAACTCAAGGGCGTCATCTTTATCAGCGGCAAACGCTCCGTGTTCATCGCGGGACTTGACCTCAATTTGGTGCGGGAAATCACGTCGCCCACTGAAGCGCGCGCCTTGATCGAGCGCGGCCAGGCGGTGATGAACCGGATTGCCGCGCTGAAGATTCCGACGGTGGCGGCGGTTCACGGCGCGGCCGTCGGCGGCGGCTACGAACTCTGCCTCGCATGCGATTACCGCATCGCCTCGCCCGATCACGCGACGAAGATCGGCCTGCCCGAAATAAAAATCGGCCTGCTGCCCGGCTGGGGCGGCTCGACGCGCCTGCCGCGCTTGATTGGTTTGCCGAAAGCTCTGGACATCATTTTGGGCGGCAAAACTGTGGCGGCAAAACATGCGTTGAAGCTCGGCATGGTGGATGAAATGGCGCCTTCCGAATGTCTGGTCGCGGCAGCGGTGCGAAAAATCAAACTGGGAAAACCAGTTCGTTCAAATCACTGGCTGACAAATAACCGGCTGGTCGCTTCCGCAGTCGCGCCGCAGGTTCGCAAACAGATTCTCAAAAAGACGCGCGGGCATTATCCCGCCGTGCTCCAGGCGCTGGAAGTCGTGACGCGCGGCATTTCGCAGACGGTCGCGGCGTCGCTCGCGCTCGAACGCGAAGGCATCGTCGCGTTGATGCAGACCGGCACCTGCCACAACTTGATCAACGTTTTTTTCCTGCAGGAACGCGCACGGAAAAGAACCTTCCCCGCCGCTTCATCCGCCGAGCCGAACCCGGTGGCACGCACAGCGGTCATCGGCGCGGGCGTCATGGGTGCGGGCATTGCGCAATGGATCAGCGCACGGAAACTGCCCGTCATCCTGCGCGACATCAACACCGAACAGGTTGCAAAGGGCATGGCGACCATCGCCAAACTTTACCGCGACGGCGTCAAACGCCACACCTTCACGGCGCATGAGGCGCGTGCCGGCATGGATCGCGTGCATCCGGCTCCAGCGGAAGTTCCGTTGCACCGCGCAGATTTGGTCATCGAGGCGGCGGTGGAAAATCTGGAGCTGAAGAAAAAGATTTTCCAGCGGCTCGACGAACTGGTTTCGCCCGAAACGGTTCTCGCCACCAACACCTCGGCGCTGCCCATTTCCGAAATGGCCGCCGGCACACGGCATCCCGAACGCGTCGTCGGTTTGCATTTTTTTAATCCTGTCCACCGGATGCAGCTTGTCGAAGTCATCGCCGCGCGCCAGACCGCGCCGGAAGTCATCCAGCGCGCCCTCAAGTTCGCGCAGCAGATCGGCAAGCTGCCGGTGGTCGTGCAGGACAGTCCGGGTTTTCTCGTGAACCGGATCCTGATGCCGTATCTGATCGAGGCCGGAAATCTTTTTGAAGCGGGCGCGAAGGTTGAAGACCTCGATGAAGTGATGCTCGATTTCGGAATGCCGATGGGGCCGATGCGGTTGCTCGACGAAGTGGGTCTGGACGTGTCGCTGCATGTCGCCGCCACGCTCGCCGCGCATTTCGGCGACCGAATGAAAGTTCCCGATTGCCTGCGCAAGATGACCGGTGCCGGTTTTCTTGGCCGCAAAAACGGCAGAGGATTTTATCTGCACGAGAAATCGAAGGAGGCCAGACCGAATCCACAGAATTCAGCTTGCGTTCAAAGCCAGAAAGCCCGTGAAATCACACGCGAGGAACTTCAGGAGCGCATGGTTTTCCTGATGGTCAACGAGGCCGCGCGCTGCCTGGAGGAGCAAATTGTCACCGACCCGGCGGACGTGGATTTTGCCATGATCATGGGCACCGGATTCGCGCCGTTCCGAGGCGGGCCGTTGCGCTACACCGACACCGTTGGCGCAGCCAGGCTCGTGGGAGCGATGAACCATCTCGTCGCTTCCGGAACGGCGCACTTCGAACCATGCAAATTGCTGGCCGGAAAGGCAGCGTCCGGCGACAAGTTTTATCCAAACGATTAAGGAAGTTATGAACACCATCCAAAAACCACCCGAAGAACAGCGGCCGCTGATTGACACGTCGAAGATGTCCTCCGGCCAGCGCGCCGCGATGGAACTGACCGAGGCCGCCCGCGAATCCGCCCATGTGCGGACGTTTGCCGGCGGCATGTTCATGGGCGAATTCAATCTGTCCACGGTGCACCCCTTTCCCATCCAAAGCGTAGAGGACCGCGATCAGGGCGACGCGTTTCTCAAACAACTGGAAGCGTTGCTGCGCGACAAGGTGGATGCCGATGAGATTGACCGCGCCGGCGAAATTCCCCAGCCGGTGATTGACGAACTCGCGCGGCTCGGCGCGTTCGGCATCAAGGTTCCGACGGAATACGGCGGACTCGGCTTGTCACAGACAAATTACTGTCGCGCGGCAATCCTGCTGGGCAGTTGGTGCGGCAATCTGACGGCGCTGATTTCGGCACATCAATCCATCGGCGTGCCGCAGCCGCTGATCCTGTTCGGCACCGAGGCGCAGAAGCGCAAATACCTGCCTCGCGTTGCGCGCGGGGAAATCTCGGCATTTGCGCTCACGGAAGCGGAAGTCGGCTCCGACCCGGCGGCGATGGCCACGCGCGCCGAGCCGACGCCGGATGGAAAACATTTTATCCTGAACGGCGAAAAACTCTGGTGCACGAACGGCACGAAGGCCGGCGTGATCGTTGTCATGGCCAGGACGCCGCCGAAAGTTGTGAACGGAAAATCGAAGGACCAGATCACCGCGTTCATCGTGGAGATGGACTGGCCGGGCGTGGAGGTTTTGCACCGCTGCCATTTCATGGGCTTGAAGGCGCTTTACAACGGCGTCATTCATTTCACCAACGTCCGCGTGCCGGTGGAAAACATTCTGCTGGCCGAAGGCAAAGGACTGCGCGTCGCATTGACCACGCTGGACACGGGGCGGTTGACGCTGCCCGCCGCGTGCATCGGAGCGGCGAAGAGATGTTTGAAAATTTCTCGTGAATGGGCAAACAAGCGCGTGCAGTGGGGCGCACCCATCGGCAAACACGCGGCCATCGCGGACAAGCTGGCGCGGATGGCGGCGGATGTTTTTGCGATGGAATCCATGACGCTGCTTGCCGCCAGCCGCGTGGATCGCGACAAGCACGCCGACGTCCGGCTCGAAGCCGCGCTGTGCAAACTCTGGGCGACCGAGGCTACATGGCGGATCGTCAACGACGCCGTGCAGATCCGCGGCGGACGCGGCTACGAAACCGCCGCATCGCTCAAGGCTCGCGGAGAACCGGGCATCGCCTTGGAGCGGATGCTGCGCGACTGCCGCATCAACACCATCTTTGAAGGCTCGAGCGAAATCATGCGCCTGTTCATCGCGCGCGAGATGCTCGACCCGCATCTCAAGGTCAGCGCGGCGGCGTTGAATTCACAACTGCCGTTGGGGCGGCGAGCGCGTGCGGCGGCCAAGGCGGGATTGTTTTATGCGGGCTGGTATCCGAAACAATGGCTGCCGCTCGCCGGCGAATTTCACATCGCAAACTTGCAATCGGAACTCGAGGGGAACAACGGCGTGCTGATTGCCCGGCACCTGCGTTACGTTGCGCGGACGAACCGGCGGCTGGCGCGGGCGATATTTCACGCCATGCTGCGGCACGGCCCCAAGCTGGAGCGCCAGCAGCTTTTGCTCGGACGTTTCGTGGACATCGGCGCGGAACTGTTCGCCATCACTGCAATTTGCCTGCGCGGCGAACGCCTGCTTCATTCCAAGGACGCAACTGCCGGCGAACAGAATCTGCCCAATTTGATTGACTGTTTTTGCCATGGCGCGCGACTGCGGGTTGAACAACATTTTCACGACCTGCACCACAACACCGACCCGGCGGGTTATCGGCTTGCCCAAAAACTGCTAGCGGACAAGTTTGCGGAACTGGAAACCGGCATAGTGCAGGAATAATTGAATGTTGAGCGTTGAATGTTTCCTCCAGCCTTCCGATTTCAGCCTTTCATCCCTCAACCATCCGGCGGACTCCGCACGCCGATGTCCGGCTGGGTGTAAATCTGCGTCGTCGTCACATCCTTGTGGCCCAGCAAATTCTGAACCGTTTGGATGTCGCAGCTATTTTCCAGCAAGTGCGTCGCTCGCGTAAAGGCTTCACTCACGTGGTTTGCCGCAATGGACGCTTTGCAAGATGGTGGCTCAACTGACTTTTCAAAAAACGTCTTCCTCCACCGCTCTTCAAATACCGCTCGCGTCACAGCGCATAAATAAGCCTCGTAATAAATCAACTTCCACGGCCCGCGACAGGACGTGGCAAACGCTTTCCCGCCACATGCTCCTTCAACCGCCGCCGCAAATCGGTTGTGAAGCCGATGTATAGACCATCATCCGATTCCGATTGCAGAACATAAACGCAGGGCTGTTCAAACCGGTCACACGGGTGGCCAGCCGGTTGAAATCCACCGGGCGGAGGGTGGATTGAAACACAAAATTGGCATAAGTGATATCAGCATCATGAGCCGGGACGCCGGGATTCAGCCACAGGTCAACGTTGGCCTCAAAGTCTTTATTGGTCATCACAAATTCCGTGCCGGCATCCGCCGCCGGGTTGGCCGGCTTCGTTGGCGGGTAATGATGCGTGACGGTTCGGGTGCCTTGCGCTGCGCTCGGCGACGGGGAACGGCGCAGCGCGCCATCCCTAACTTTGCCGGACGCGATGCGCCACATTTATCGTTGCCTCGAACGCGGGGCGGTTTAGAGTGTCCATCATCAAATGAAAACATTTTTTCTGGCGTTGGGTCTGGCGGCATTGACTTTTTTCCGCGCGTCGGCGCAGGTCACGGTGGAGGTTGTGCTGGATCAGGAGCAGTTTTTGCCGAGCGAGGCGGTGCCGGTGGCGGTGCGGATCACGAACCGTTCCGGCCAGCCGCTGCACCTGGGCGCGGAGGCGAACTGGCTGACGTTCGACGTGGAATCGGCAGACGGCTTGATCGTGGTCAAAAATAAAGAGGTGCCGGTGACGGGCGAATTTGACCTGGGTTCGTCGCAGGTGGCGACCAAGCGGGTGGATCTGGCGCCGTATTTCGGGATCGCGAAGCCGGGGCGTTATCGCATTGTCGCGACGGTGCGGATCAAGGACTGGCGCGCGGAAACGGCGAGTCCGCCGAAAAGTTTCGATGTGATCACCGGGGCAAAATTATGGTCGCAGGACTTCGGGGTGCCGGTTCCGGCCGGCGCCACGAACCGCACGCCGGAGGTCCGCAAATACACGTTGCAGAAGGCGAATTATCTCCGCACGCAGTTGCGGTTGTATGTGGAGGTCAGCGATTCGGCGGAGGCGCAGGTGTTCAAGGTGGTGAACATCGGGAAGACGGTCTCGTTCAGCAGCCCGGAGACACAACTGGACCGTTTTTCAAACCTGCATGTGCTGTGGCAGAGCGGCGCGGCGCATTATACTTATGCGGTGGTGAACCCGGACGGCGGGCTGGTGCGGCAGGAAGTTTATGATTATGCCGCGACCCTCCCGCGCCCGCGCTTGAGCATGGCGGACGACGGCAGTGTGGCGGTGTATGGCGGGGTGCGGCGCGTCCAACCGGAGCCGATGCCGATGGTGAAATCGCCGAATGAATTGCCGGCCGCGCCGCCGCCGTGATTTACTGGAGCAGATCTTCGGACGAAGTGACCTGTGCCTGCATGTTCTTGAGGATCATGGTCGCGCGGGTGAGGGCGTTGTTCTGCGTTTCGCCGATGAATGATTTCAACCGGACGCGCATGGCCGCCATGGCATCGCCGTTGCGGTCGCGGAACGGCAGGGTTACGACGACAATGCCATGGTCCCGGCCATAAAAAACTTTTCCGTCGGTGATGGCGTCTTTTTCCGCGTCGGTGCCGGGCTGGCCGATTTCTTTTTCATCCTTGCTGGCGATGACGTGCGTGACGCCTTTGTCGTCAAGCGTGTAAATCCGCAATCCCAGGATGCGCGGCTGCTGTTCCATGATGCGGCGCACGAGCATCTGTGCCGCCGGAATGCGCGGGGTGTATTCAATGGCCGGGTCGCAAAAATAACTCACCGCGTCCGACTTCGTCCAAAAGCCGATTTTGCCGCTGGCAAAGGTGTTGTCCTGCAATGGCGGCATCACAAGCTGGTCATCGAGCCAGCAGGTGATCTGGTTGCCGTGGCATTGCACGGCGAGCGTGTGCCAGGTGTTGGTGGAGATTTCGAGCTGCGGCCCGATGGGGTCGGAACGGATGCCGTCCACCATCTTGTAAAAACGGACGTTGTGGCCGAGCGCGCTGGCGCGGACGACGTAGAAGTTTGACGCGTTTTGAAAATGGAAAACCACGCCGGCCATCTGTTCGGCGATGCCGCTGACGATCTTGAACCGCGTGGTGAGTTTGAAATCATTGAACGTCTCACCGTCGTAGATGAACAGCGGAAAATGTTCGTCGGTGGCATCCTGGCTGGTCTGCGCGAGCACGGCGCGCTTGGTCACGGACGGCGCGCGGTCCGTGAGCGGCGCGAGCAACGGCGGCACTTCATCCAGAACAATTTTCCAGGCGCCGGGTTTGCCTTCGCCGGCGAGGGCGGCGTGAAAATTGGTCGGCGTTGAACCGGCGGCAAAACCGTTGAAATCAATTTTGATTTCCGCGCCCAAAGCGGATGCGGCGAGCGTGAGGCACAGGCAGAAAATGAAACGTTGCATTCCATTGAGCCTAGCAAAAACAGTTCAGGCGACAAGTCATTGTGCCATCACAGGAAATTATTTCCCGACATAGCCGTTCGTGCGGAACCATTCCACTGCGTCGGACAGCGCCTGTTTCGGCGACGTCTGCGGCAGATCCAGTTGGTTGATGGCTTTGCCCGGATTGAACCACATTTTGTATTTCGCCATGCGCACTCCGGCCAGCGGCGCTTTCGGCGGCTTGCCGGTGAAAAAAGAAATGCCCTCGTCCACATGCGCGGCGGCGAGCGCGACCCAATGCGGCACTTTCAAGCGCGGCGCGCGAATGCCCGTGATCTCTTCCAGCGCGAGCAGCATCTGCTGCATCGTCCAGTTGCCTTCCGCGTTGCCGAGAATGTAGCGGTCGCCCAGGCGTCCTTTTTCCGCCGCGAGAATATGTCCGATGGCCACGTCGCGGACATGGACCCAGTTCAAGCCCGTGTCGAGAAAGGCGGGCAGTTTGTGGTTCAGAAAATCCACGATCACCTGGCCGGTCGGCGTCGGCTTCACGTCGCGCGGGCCGATGGGCGCGGTCGGATTCACGATCACGATGGGCAATCCCTGCTTGCGGAACAGCTCCGCCGCCACCGTTTCGGCCTGGAATTTGGAGCGCTTGTAATGGTTTGTCATCTGTGCTTCCGTCGCGATGTCCATCTCATCCGTCGGCGTGAATTTTCCGTTCACTTTTTCCGGCAGGCCGATGCAGCCGACGGTGCTGGTATAGACGATCCTCCGGCAACCGGCCTTGCCCGCCGCTTCGAGGACATTGCGCGTGCCTTCCACGTTCGCCTGATACATCGGCTTGTAATTCCGCATCCAAAGCTGGTAGCTCGCCGCGACGTGAAAGCACCAGTCGCAATTTTCCATCCCGTGTTCGAGCGCTTTGCGGTCGAGCAGATCGCCGGTCACGCGCTCAAATTTCACCCCGTCCAGCCCGCGCACATCGCTCTCCGGGCGCAGCAACGCCTTCACGGTATGCCTGCGCGCGACCAGTTCGTGAACCAGATTCGCGCCGATGAAACCAGACGCGCCAGTGACAAAACATTTCATAATTGACGGAAAATACTTTTTAACTCTGGCGCATCGCCCCCGGAGATTCCATAAAAATTTTGGCGGCTGGTTGTTGCAGTGTCGGCGCTGTGCGCCGATTTCGAGCCAGAGGCTCGACGCTACAGCCAAAAATTATTGCGCCCGCCTGCGCTTGACTTGCCCGCCCCGCTTGGGAAAATTGCCCTGTCGCATGACAGTCAAAAGCACCGCCAGAAAAAAGATGAGCCGCGCCCATCAGCGCGATCTCGACACGCGGATCGGATTCATGGAGGGCATCGTCCGCCGCGACCCCAACTATGTGGACGCGCTCCAGTTGCTCGGCGATGACTACACGCAGCGCGGCCGTTTCCCCGAGGGCCTGTCGGTGGACGAACGCCTCGCGAGCCTCGAACCGCAGAACTCGCTCGTCTTTTACAATCTTGCGTGCAGCTACTCGCTCACCGGCCAGTTCGACCGCGCCGTGGCGGCCCTGGAAAAGGCGTTGGGCCTCGGCTACCGCGATTTCGCCTGGCTCGCCAAAGATCCCGACCTGAAAAAACTCCGCGCCCAACCCGCCTACATTGCCCTCAAGGAAAAAATCAAGCGGCTGAAAAAAAAGGCCGGTTGAACAAAGGTTTGAATTATGGGCAAGGGCCGGCGTGGCGGTTTAATATTCATGTGGTGGATTGGCGACCACAAGCCGCGTCATGTCCATGTGCTCAATAAAAACGGACAGCTTGTCACCCGTGTGAATCTTGAAACCATGCAACCGATGGACATTCCAAAATTGAGCGTAAAGTTTTGGAGTTGATACGCGAATTGCAACGCGAAGGCCGACTATGAAAACTGTGATTCAAAATGCCAAAATGCCATTTACCAAAGGCAAGTTCTCCAAGATCAAAAACGTCCGCTATTTGAGCTGGGAGGACGCCTTTGACGTGGAATTTGCCGACGGCCTCTGCATCCTCGAACCGCACGCCACCATCCGCAAGGCCAACAAAATTTCGCCCAAAGCCAAATTTGACAATCTGGAAATTGACGACTGGTGTCAGGCTGGCTTTGACATTCATTATGACAACGGCCAGACCGCCGAGGTCTCATGGGCCTTCATCCGCGAACTGCCGCCCAAGAAGTAATGAGCCAATACTTCGCCAAGGATCCCGACCTGAAAAAACTCCGCGCCCAGCCCGCCTACGTTGCTCTCAAGGAGAAGATCAAACGGCTGAAGAAAAAGGCCGGTTGAACAGCGATTTGGTTCAACTGCGAACCACACGAACCACGAGAACTCATCTCTTTCTCCGCCTCGACCGGGGAGAGGGTCAGAGTGAAGTGTCGAACTCCAAAACTTTGACACGAATTCCACGAATTGCCGCGAATTCAAATGCGCTGAAGGCGCTGCGGACATTAGCCCGGCGTTGGTGCGCTGGTGGCCGTGCGCAAGCACCTACACCGGGTAATCGTCCCACAAATAATTCCTTCTCCGCATCGGATGGGGAGAAGGTGGCCGGAGGCCGGATGAGGTGAACCGCGAACCACGCCAAATACGCGAACGACCTTCTGCCGGCTATTTGAGTCGAGCTTTATTGGCATACTTACCCACTTCTGTCACCCGCTGCGATACAGCTTCCAAATGCTTTTGTGTTTTCGCTATTGAAATCTGTCTTTCTAAATCTGGCTGTTTTGAGTCCGTTGCGGGCACTTCAATTTCTAAATCTTTTACTCGGTTGTAAAGTTTCGCCTCATACTCAAAATTTCCCGCGACAATAGCCCGGCGCAAGCCGCGCCCGATGGGGCGCGTGCTCGGTCGAGTTCTGTGCGGGCTTGGGAAAATTCGCAGTTTTCGATGCATCCCGTAGCCGAAGCTACGCAGAATTGTTTTGTAAAAAGTTTCTGGTCGTTTTGTTTTTTCTAACGTGGCAAGTGTGCGCCGGAAATTTATCAGCGTCAATCAGCGTAATCTGCGGTTAAGAAGTTTTCGACACCTCACCCTCAATCCCTCTCCCCGTTCGAGGCGGAAAGGGAGAAGAATTTTGCGGGACGTTTTCCCAGGGCAGGTGCTTGCGCACGGCCACCATCGCACCAACCCCGGGCTAATTTCTATTACGGCTTCAGCGTATTTGAATTTGCGTTCGCGTGTTTGGCGTGGTTCGCGGTTTGAATTCGTGCTGGTTCGCGCAATTCGTGTCAAAAGTTTTGTGCTCCTTATGTTCTTTGTGGTTAAATTTTTCACATGAACGTCACCGTCCGGGGCCGCACCCGGCATTTCCGCACCGTCACCTTTGACCGTGCGCAGAACGCCGTTCTGCGTTTCACAACTTGCCGGTCAGGATTGGGCTGTGTTATGTTGCCGCCATGAAAGCGCTGGATCGAATCACTTTCAACTCGAACGTCATGGGCGGACGGGCCTGCATCCGCGGATTGCGCGTCACGGCGGGCACCATCGCCGGGTTGGTCGCCACCGGCCATGCGGTCGCGGAGATTTTGAAGTTGTATCCGTATCTTGAAGCGGAGGACATTACCCAGGCGTTAAAGTATGCCGCGTGGCGTGCGGAAGAGATTGAAATGCCGCTCCAGCCAGCATGAAACTGCTGGTGGACATGAATCTTTCGCCTGAATGGGTGGCGGTTCTTAAACAGGCAGGCTGGGAGGCGATTCACTGGTCAAAGGTCGGCAACCACCGCGCCGACGATTCCGAAATCATGGCTTGGGCAAGGCAGAATGGCCATGTCGTGTTCACGCATGATCTGGATTTCGGCTCCATGCTGGCATTGTCGCAGGCGGCAGGGCCGAGTGTGATTCAAATCCGCACCCAAGACGTGACGCCGGTTGCCGTTGGAAAACTTGTGGCTGGTGCGCTCCGACAATTTGAATCTGAACTGGAAAAAGGCGCGTTGATCGTCCTTGATGAATCCCGCGCGCGTGCCCGCATTTTGCCGTTGGGATAAACCTGATATGAACGTCACCGTCCGGGGCCGCAGCCAGCATTTCCGCACCGTCACCTTCGACCGCGCGCAGAACGCCGTCTTGCTCATCGAGCAGCGGCTGCTCCCGCACGAATTCAAAATTGTTGCCACCCCAGATTTCCGCGCGACCGCCGCCGCCATCACCGACATGATCGTGCGCGGCGCCGGAGCCATCGGTGCCACCGCCGCCTACGGTCTGGCGCAGGGCGCGCTCGCTTTTCGCGGCCGCGACCCGAAGAAATTCTCCGCCCACGTCGAGACGGTTTATCAGGTTTTGAAAAATGCGCGACCCACCGCCGTGGATCCCGTCAACGCGATGAACGACGTCCGCCGTCACATGAGTCCCGGACAAACGGTGGCAGAACGCCAGTTCCTCGCGCTTGCCGCCGCCGAGGAATTCGCCCGCGAAGACGTGCAGCACTGCGAGGAGATTGGCCGGCACGGCGCGAAGTTGATCCGCAACGGCATGAAGATTCTGACGCATTGCAACGCCGGCTGGCTGGCGTTCGTGGACATCGGCACCGCCACCGCGCCGATGTATGCCGCGCAAGAGCAGGGGAAGCAGTTCCACGTTTTCTGCGGTGAAACCCGTCCGCGTTCCCAAGGCGCGACGCTTACCGCGTGGGAATTCGCGCAGCAAAAAATTTCGCACCAGATCATCGCCGACAACGCCGCCGGCCACCTGATGCAGCGCGGTGAGATTGACCTGGTCATCGTCGGCAGCGACCGCACGCTCGGCCGCACCGGCGAAGTTACGAACAAAATCGGCACCTACACGAAAGCCGTTCTGGCCGCGCGCCATAAAATTCCATTTTACGTCGCGATACCGCTCTCGACGATTGACTGGAATCTGAAACGCGGCTTCGACATCCCGATTGAAGAACGAAATGAGAGTGAAGTGCTCGGCGCGTGGGGCGTGATTGATAATTCAAAATTCAAAATTCAAAATTCAAAATTGAAGCAACGCGCCTACGTCCGTGTGGCGAATCCGACGAGCGGTGCGCGGAATCCTGGTTTTGATGTGACGCCGGCGGAATTGATCACCGGCGTCATCACGCCTGCGGGAATTTTCAAGCCGCAGGAACTCTGGAAACAGCGCAGTAAACTTGGGTTTGGCGGTCAGCAAAGTGTCCGGCTGCGAAACTTAACTTGATTCGGCTGCGAAACAAATTTAACCTCGTCGTCCCTGTGGCGGGGTAGCCAAGTGGTAAGGCACGGCTCTGCAAAAGCTGCATCATCGGTTCGATTCCGATCCTCGCCTCCAATTTAATCCCTTTATTTATGGAGTCTTCTGCGGGTTTGGGGTCAGAGTTTCACCAGATTCTTCACCTGTTTGGCTGCCCGCTCAAAAACTGGTTCGCTGGTCACGGTTTCGCTTTTTTCTTCCTTCGCTCCAGCTTCGTGGATTGTTCCGAGAAGGATTTTTCCAGGCTGGCGTGCTGGCTGCGCAATTTCGCCTCCAGCGTCTTGGCTGCGGTGATGTCCATGAAGGTGATCACGACGCCGTCAATCCTGTCATCCTGCGTGCGGTAGGGCATGATGCGCACGGTGAACCAGCGGCCATCGCGCGCGGCAATCGGCTTTTCCGCGAAGGTCAGTTTCCGCAGCACTTCGCGCGCATCGTCCGCCAGTTCCGGGTAGCGCAGATCCGTGGCCAGGTCGGTGATGGGCCGGCCCGCGTCGCCGGGAATGAGCTTGATGATTTTAGTCGCCTGCGGGGTGAACCGCCGCACGTTCAAATCCCTGTCCAAAAACAGGGTCGCGATATCCGTGCTGTCGAGCAGGTTCTTCATGTCATTGCTGGACCGCGAAAGCTCGTCCACCTTGGACTGCAACTCGGCATTGACCGTCTGGAGTTCCTCGTTCAGTGACTGCATCTCCTCCTTCGAGGTGGTGAGTTCCTCGTTGGTGGACTGGAGTTCTTCGTTTGTGGATTGCAGTTCCTCGTTGGCCGACCGGAATTCCTCCTGCGAGGTCTGCATCTCTTCGTGAGTCACGCGTGCCTCGGCACGGACCTGCAGGAGTTCCTGCTCCAGCTCGGCCAGCCGCTTGTTCCGGGGGTGAGGCTTCGGTGGCTGGCCCGCCGCTTTGGCGGACGCGGGCGCGGCCACGTCGGTGAAGATGATCATCACCAACCCTTGCAGCGGCCCCGGTTCATCAAGCTGCCGGACGGTGACATCCACGCATTGCTCGCCGCCGTTGGTGCCGACCTTGAGTCCGTGAAGCGCCACGCTTTCTTTTTGCCGGAGCGCCTTCTGAAAGGCGCTGGAGAGTTCGTAGCGCAGACTTTCGCGGGCCATGACGAAGATGTTCCAGTTGGCCTTGCCGGCGGCGGGCTCCAGATATTTGCCGGTCCGGCCGCTGACGTAAAAGATGTCGCCCTTGTCATTGACGAGCACGGCTGGCGGGGCGTAGCGCTGCAAAACCAGCTGATCCGCCAGGGTCTGGAGGCTGACCGGCGGTTTGGGGGCTGGATGCGCCTCGGGCCCGGCAGGCGCACCGGTGCTGAAGGACGAGGGAAACTCGACCGGCGCGGACCGCAGGGCGGACTCCGTCCGCCGAAAGATTCTCGCCTTGCCGTTGAGCGGGGCGAAAAGGTCGGTGCAACCGCCAACCGTCTCCGCGCTGCCCAGAAACAGGATGCCACCCGGAGTCAGGCTGTAATGGAACAGCGGCATCAGTTTCTTCTGCACTTCCGGGGTTAGATAGATCAGCAGGTTGCGGCAGCTCAAGATGTCCAGCTTGGTGAAGGGCGGATCCATGATGAGATTCTGCGGCGCGAAAATCACCATCTCGCGAATCCCTTTGCGCACCCGGTAGCAGCGATCTTCCTTGGCGAAGAACCGCTTCAGCCGTTCCGGCGACACGTCTGCGGCGATGTTTTCCGGAAAAAGTCCCTGCCGCGCCTTGTCAATCGCATCGCGGTCCAGGTCGGTGGCGAAGACTTGAATCGTGAACTGCCCCTTGGGTTTGATCTCCTCGACCGCCTCCTTGAGCACGATGGCCAGGGAATAGGCCTCTTCCCCGGTGGAGCAGCCGGGCACCCACGCCCGCAGAGCCTGGCCGGGCGAGCGGTTCGCGAGGAGCGCCGGAATGGCATGTTCGCGCAACTGCACCCAGGCGGCGGGGTCGCGGAAGAAATTCGTCACCCCGATGAGCAATTCCTTGAAGAGGAGGTCCAGCTCCTGGGAGTTCTCCTGCAAGTAGCGGACGTAGGCTGCCATCTTGCTGATCTGGTGAATGCCCATGCGGCGCTCAATCCGGCGATAGAGGGTGTTCCGCTTGTAGAGGGAAAAGTCGTGGCCGGTGTGGGCGCGCAGCAGGATGACCGCTTTTCCCAATGCGCTCTGCGTCTTGTCCTCCAGATCCACTTCCGCCCGGGCAATCAGCGGAGTGCGCTGCAGATAGGCCAGGATTTTTTCCGGCAGTTCGTCCACCGGGGCCACGATGTCCGCCAGCCCGGCGTCCACCGCGCTGCGCGGCATGCCGTCGAATTTGGCTGTGTCCGGTTTTTGCACCAGCACCACGCCGGCGTGTTCCTTGATGGCACGCAGGCCCAGCGTGCCGTCGGAACCCATGCCGGAAAGAATCACGCCGATGCTGCGCTCCTGCTGGTCCTGTGCCAGCGAGCGGAGGAAGAAATCAATCGGCAGCCGCAGCCCGCGCGGCGCCGCCGGTTCGAGCAGGTGCAGAACCCCGTGCAGGATGGACATGTCCTTGTTCGGCGGGATCACATAGACACAGTCCGGCCGCACCGTCGTGCGATCCCTGACCTGGATGACTTTCATGCCGGTGGCGCGTTGCAGCAGTTCGGGCATGATCCCTTTGTGCGTCGGATCCAAATGCTGGACGATGACAAACGCCATGCCGCTGTATGGCGGCACATGCCCCAGAAATTGTTCCAAGGCCTCCAATCCCCCGGCGGACGCGCCGATGCCGACGATGGGGAATGAACCGCTGGCCGGTGAGCTGGAAGTTTTCGGAGGAGCAGCTTTGACCGGCTTTTTCTGCCGGCGCGACGGAGAAGAGTTTTTTTTCATGATCATGTCAGCAACATCCGCAGAAGCGCGAAGATCGGCACCACACCGATTCAGAGCTTCGTGACAGCCGGATTAATTCTTGCTTCATGTTGTCATGCTGGATTCGACATGGCCATGCGAAAAGTTTTATCATTCAACGCGACCACAATCCCCGCCAGTGTCCGCCAATTTCATTAATTCGGATATGGGGTGAAACTCGGCAGAACCGGGGGAGAACTGTAATTTTGCGAGATCGAAATGAGCAATTCCCAAGTCAAAGGCACGCCAAACCATCGCCCGATTGGTTCCGATGGGACTTTTGTCCGCAAGTGCGAATGTGAACTTTTCGCGGTGGCAGTTTTCATCTCCGATTATAACTCGCCATTCGGGATGGCGCTACTGGTGGATGAACCGATGGAGTTAGGACCTGTAATTGCCCGGCGGCAAACTTTTGAGCGATTGGTCAAGGAGCGGGGTTTGTCCCAATGCCCGGTGTGGGATTGCGAGACCAAGATTGGCGAAGATCCGTTCGAGACGGCCAAAGGAGTATGCCAAGAACCGTGGCATACCTGAAACATTCAGTTCTGTGGGGGATTTACTGAAACGCGCTAAAGTTGACGCCGTGAGCATCGTGAGGCCAGATCGCTTGCACCTGCCGGTGTCGCTGGGGTGCCTGGCGCATGGAAAACATGTCTTGTGCGAGAAGCCGCTGGCTTTGAATCATGCCGACGCGAAGAAAATGGTGGCTGCCGCCGGCAAAGCGGGCGTGATAAACATGGGTAACTTCACCTATCGGAATTGACCCTGCCTCCAAGGTGTGTTGTCCCTGGCTCACACATTCACACCACTCCTGTCCACCAAATCGAGGCAAGGCCAGGCATTGGTGTGCGGAGCGATGGTTTTGGTTTTTATTGAGTTCCTCAAGACTTCCCGCGCTTCTTCGAGTGACTTAACATGACCTTGCGCCAGCGCCTGCACCATCATGTTGCCGGCCGCTCCGGATCCGGGCGGGACAACCACCACGGGAAGCTGCAGCGCATTGGCGGTGAAATGATTCAGCAGGCTGATTTCCTGTCCATCCAGAACGAAAAGCTTTGTGATTTTGTGCCCGGTCAGGGATTCCATCTCGCGCAGTGTATTGCGATACAGCGTGGCGAGGCTTTCCAATATGCAACGGATGATGGGGCCTGGTTTGCGGGGCACCGTCTGGTTGGTGTCCCGGCAGAATGCCTGAATTTCGAGCGGCATGTCGCCCGTTGTGAGAAATCGCGGGTCGGTCAGATCCACCAGGGATTCAAAGGGCGGCGATTCACCCGCGAAATGGATGAGCATATTCCGCTCAATGTCGTGGCCCCCCCGTTCCTTCCATAACCGCTCGCATTCTTCCAAAATCCAGAGGCCCATGATCTGTTTGTGGAAACCGACGGAACCGGCGTAACCGATTTGGTTGGAAAAAAGAGACTCACGGGTGGCGTCGTTGATGATAGGTTTGACGAGATTGGTGCCCATGAGCGCCCGGGAGCCGGGCCGCATAAACGCCCAGCATTCTTCCGCGCCGACAGGCAGCCCGGCCAGTGCCGCAGCAATTTCATGCGAACAGGACGCAATGACCTGCACATCATCCAATTTTGTGTCCGTGGCAATCGCCGCTCGCAGCGCTCCCAAGTTGGTGCCCGCCGGGACAATGGCTGGAAACAATTTGGCCGGCAGCCGGGCAGCGGCAAGCAATCGTTCCGACCATGTCTTGGCGAGGGGATTGAAAAGCTGCGTGGTGCCGGCTGAAGACATCTCAACGCGGGGTGTGCCGGACAGGAGATAATTAAATCCATCGGCGATGGGCAGAAGTTGACCGGCATGGTTGAGCCGCCGGGATTTCTCGGTCGCCAGCTGGAACAAAGTATTGCCCGGCTGCCCGGTTACGCCTGTTTCATCATAAATGGTTTCTGGGGGAACTTTATCGAGAATTTCCTGCATTCCTTCCTCCAGCTTGGAATCGGAGTGAAGATGAACCGGCGTGTTCAATGAACCATCATGGTCGAAAAGCATGTAATCCCCGCCCCACGAATGGCAACTGATGCTGTTGATGGGTTCGTTGTAAGTTCCGATTTCGCGGAGGCCCGTCAGGATTTCACCATATAAATAGGGGATGTTCCAGAGGCGGGATGCTTTTTCCTCAAGCGGAAGATTTTGAAAACGGTGGACTTCGCTGATTGTAAGCCGGCCCTTGTGCAGGGTGCCCAATGCAACACGACCGTGTTCCACGCCAAGATCGCAAGCAACATAGAAATTATCCATAGCTTCATGCCCGTATGCAATTATTGTGCCCTTTCTTGGATCATTTGCGCCATCGAAGGCACGCCATTCATACGGGTTTGCGTCCGGTCTGTTCATGCCTCAAAACCACCCACGTCGGATGTGTATCAAGACAAAACAGCGTGCGTCCGATTGTTGAAACGAGACAATAAATTGTCAGTCTCGAGTTCCTTGTTTAGATATGCCAAAATCCCTGCCAGCGAGATGCGACACGACGCGGCAAAAGATTTAGCGGGGTTCGACGGACAGCATTTTCAGGTTTGGTTCACCAGCCACTGCAACAAGCGCATAGTCGGCGCCAATTTCGAAGCAAGAAACCACCAGTTTTTCTGTGGCAGCATGCTTCGGGCTCCTGACCGGGGCGACATTAATCATTTCACCGACCTTGAGGGTTCCACCATTTAAGATGATCAGCGACCCGTTTCCGTTGACGCTCACCCCCTGGATAGTGAGCCGGGAATCACCCTGGTCAACTGGGCGCGCCACCCGATCCGGCCAGTGACCAGAAATATATTCGGCTGCTATTTTTTGGGCCTGCAGGACATCTTCCGGTTGGAGCAGGACAACCAGCCGGTCTAAATCCGGCTTGTATGAAGGATTGTATTGGGCGGCAAGTTTCAGCCAGGCATAGGCACAAGTCAGATTTGTTTGAATGCCGATTCCGTTTTTCAACGCGTTCGCAAGTTTGGCACAAGCTTGAGGATGCCGGTTGGTGGCGGCGAAATATAAATAGCCGATGCCTTCGGAAAGTTTCAAAACCCGTTCCCGACCATTGTCAGACTGCCCTTGGGCGAACAGCATGTCGCCGGCGGCAAAGGCCCCTTTTACGTTGCCTGCCTTGGCGGCCTGACGATAAGCCCATAACGCTTCAGTCAACTTGCCGTTGCTCCGGAATGTGTTCCCTTGCGCCACAAGTTTGTCCGATCCGTCACTGGCTGGCTGTCCGCCAGCGGCGGACGTCAATATTCCCAATAAACAGACGACGCCAAAAAATCGGCAAGCAAGTTGTTTCATATTCATTTTTGGAGCTGGGACGGAAACAGTGTGGCCAGGCTGATCCATTCTGCGGAGTTTTCAGGCCGGCACATGGTCTCCGAGTTAAGCAGACCACCCGCATTCATACTGGTGATGATTTTCATGGCGTAAGGTCCGCTGATCTGATGGTTATAAAGCAAATAAAAGCTGTTGTCTCTGGTTTCTGCTGTTGCCTCGGTTGTCACAGATGACTGGACTGAATCGTTCGCGCTTTTTTTAAAGGAATGAAACAGCGTCAAGACGATAAGTATTCCCAAGAAGGCAAGCACGGCCCCGATGTTCAGGTAAAGCCAGCGGTGAGGTTGTTTTTTTTGAACGGACAGAGGATTGGTAAAAGCATTGGAATCCTTCACCAGTCGTGTGGCGTCATTTTCGCTGATTTGGGTGCGTATGGCAAAGCAGTGCACGGGATCTCCGGGCTTGCCGTATTCAAGAACATCTGCCGTCTGGGATCGCCAGCAACATTGCCATGCAAGGTTGCAGATGTCGGCATTAAATGGGGGAAGAACATTGCCCGGAGTAGAAAGCAGAGTGTAAAGCCAGTGGCTGCCCTCCGAACTAACATAAACCCTCCCTTGAACAACCTCGTCAACGATGACGCTTGAGCAAGCTTCATCCATGTTCAGCTTTGAATGGAAATTTTGCAGGTTGCCGAGATTTTCATCAGCCGGCATGTCAAACTGGCTCGTTTCCCCATTGGTGTAGAAGCAAAATACCCGAAGAGAGTTCTCAATTCGCTCCGTGAAAAGAGCCCCCACAAACTTGGGATTGATCTCAATTCCGATTACATTTTTGATGCTCTTCATAAAATGCCGTGATTTTAATGCCATCCACTGATTGAACGATATTCCCCATCCTCATGGACAATCAATTGCCGGTGATTTCCTTCCAATTGTAGGGGACGTAGCCAATGCCCGGCCCGTTCCGTTTTAGACTTTCGTCATAATGAAAGTTGGCGTGGCCATTCAGCTTGGCATTATAGGCGACTAATGCGCCAACATAGTCATAAGTGGTGCCACCGCCACCACCAAAGGAAAAGGCAGCCTGTGGTGCATAAATGGTGCCGGTGTAAGCTGCATTACCGCCAAAGTTAATGCTGGTCAGCGTGGGCAGTCCATACACTCCGAGAACCACGGCGTTCTGTGTTTGATTATTAACAGTTGCGTTGCCGGTCGTGCTGAAAGACGGTCCGCCCACATAAAGTGTCACCCGGCTGGCGTTGGTGCCCACCGTGATGGAATTGTTACCACTAAGACTGATGCTCCCTTCCACATAAATGGTAACATTGGGTGCATTGATGGTCAGACTATTATTGATCCCAATAATGTAATAATTTCCACTGGCTGTGATGACATTGTTACCAGGAACGCTCGGCCAACCGCTGGCACCACCTGGCAGCACCACCGGAGGGAACACCATGTTCATGTCATCGGCAGAATAGCCTGCTTGAATGCCCGATCCGCTTTGAGGCAGCGGTCCCACATAGCCGTTGTTGCCCACCGTTGCAGTGCCGCCGGGGCCGGTGTCCAAATGGCCGTATATGTTGGCCTGCCCCACTGAAATAGCGCCAACCAGCGAAGAATCAGTTGCAACGTTTCCGTTGGCCCTGGCCTTGGTGATGTCGTAAATGCCGTAGCCGAAGTTGGTCTTCCAAGCGCTGGCATTGGTGAGCGTGGAATCAAAGCTGTCCACCCGCACGTTATTGCCATTTAAGTCAATGTTCGTCGAGGTCGTAATCGCGCCGGGAAAGAGCGCCGAATAGACCGCTTGCACCATGACTTTGCGGCTGATGGGAACGGAAGAAGCGGGCGCTGAAAGACCGGCAGCCGCGAGCATAAACGGCGACCGGGATGCGCTCAAAGTGTAGTTGGCCATGCCAGCAGAGTTAATGACGGGGCTGCTTGGATTTGAATTGTCTATTGTGACATCGTAGTAATCACCACCGGGGCTGACCACACGGTGCATGGAATAGATGTTGCCAGCCACGGTCCAATTGTCTTCGGCTGCCGACGCCGCCGTGGACCAGTTTGTCACCATCGTGAAATTACCCTCGTATTTATTGATGAAGGCCAGGCCGTCTTCCACGCCCGCCTCGGTCAATGCCATCGAACTGTTCCATGTTTGCGAGCGGGCAACGAGCATGTATTCATTCTGTGACAATAGCAGGTAGGTGGCCAGCACCGCTCCGATAAAGACCAGGACGATCGCCGTAATCACCAAGGCACCACCATCACGGCGTTTTAGGGCAGGGATAATTTGAATTTTCATGGTTGATCTCTTTTTGTTTTAATTGCGGATGCAAATTTGCGCCGTCTGAACGCTCTCGGTATTGAGTTTGGCGCCCAAAATCTGGCGAGAGCAACGCCAGCTGACGCTGATCAGTTTGGTTGCCGAGGCCGTATGTGCAGGCACAAATTGGAAGTTGTTTGTGGGGTTGCGTTGATAGCCATTGAAAGTCAGCGTATCACAACCCGTCAGCATAACGGTGCGGGAACCATTCACGGTGCGGGTGAAATTGTTTGTTCCATCCCAATTATAGCTGATCGAATCACCTGTGATGGCGTTGGTCACGGTCACCTGATTATTGCTCAAGGATGTTACTGTGGCGGTGTTGCGGAGATCCCGGCTCATGATGTCCAAAGTGTTGCGGCTGCATTTATTCAGATCATTATAATTGACGATTGCCGCCATCGTGTTGGTGATAGTGCTGCCAGTGACCAGAATGGAACCCAAAATGGCAGAGGCGCCGAACGTGGCCACGAGCGTTTCCACCAGCGTGAAACCACGGCGGAATTGCGCCCGACGGCGTGATGAGAATGAAAAATGTTTTAACATGTGGTTTGTTGGTTAATGGTCAGTGGGCGTATGTATAATTCTGCATGCCATATTGGGCGACATAGGTGATCATGGAGCGTTGGTGGACATTTGTGGCGCTTCCATGGCTGCTGACCCATGCGATTGCAATTGTCACCTTTGCCAGCTTGTTGCTGTAGGTGGCGGGCGGATTTAATGCAAAGTTGGTTGTAACAATCAATGTGCCGGTATAGATGGTGCCAACGTTGGTAGATGAGTTCAGGCCGAGCGGATAGAACGATTCCGTATAATTGGGCGGAACCACGTTGGTGTTGAATAACTGACCGTTGCTCCAAGCGCACAATCGCAGCCCTTCCAAACGGGAAACCATGATTTGAGTGCCCCGTAAATTCTCACGCGTTACGTCCATCAGACTGAAAGTGGTCGAAATGCCTGCAAACAGAGACGCAAAGACAATGGCCATGATACAGGCGGCAATCATCAACTCCACCAGCGAGAAAGCCTGAACCCCCGCCGGCCGGCACCGTCCGTTCATAGATGTAAGATTTGTCCTCATGTCCAATTTTTATGAATTGTCTATGCCCTTGATACACTCGGGTTGAATCAATTGATAATTGATTGCAATGAACGATGGGATATTTGCAGTGAGCGACTGCTTTTAGCGGCAACCAAGCCATCCACTGCAAGATTTGTAACCCCGCCGAAGACAGTGCGTGTCACGATTTGGTTCGGTTGCCAAGGTGCAGCCGGGCGCTGGTGGAAAATGCGGGGGATTTGACGGTGAGGGAACGAGCCAGCGACGGGAGGGTGTGAATATCAGATTACTCCTGACCCGCGCTTTTCGTTTTCACGTTTCAGGCTCTGCATCGCATGGGCGACGAAGCAAGCCTGCCCACGGACACAACCCGTTTAGCGCGTCTGGTATTGCTTCAAGCAGCGGTTGAATCTGGGTGTCTCGCGCTGGCTGATCGGGATGACCTGCTTGAATTCACGCAAATGAATCTGCAATCTGCCATCGGAATCCTTATCCACGAAATCGAGAAAGGCCAGATTGACGATGGCCTGCCGGTGAACCCGGATAAATTGTTCCGATGGCAATTCCACCACCCATTGTTTCAGCGGCTTGCGAAACATCAGGCGTTGATCTTTGCCCCAGTAGATATTGGAGTATTCGCCGTCAGCCATCAACGCCTTCACTTCTGACAGTTTCAGGAGTTGCTGGCGCTGGCTGTCCTTGACGAGCACGGAGTCTGGCCGGGATGGAACTGACAGCGAGCCGGTGACGGAGGAATGACTTGCGGTCAAGGATTCGTGCACGCGCTGGATAATCCGGTTTTGCTGGTCGGCCGTTTCCATCACCGTGTCGGCCAGCCACCGGACTTCCGTGTCCCCCTGATTAAGATCATGAATCATCCCAACAAAAATTTTCGCCGCCGTTTCCACTTGCTGATCCATTTTCTGAAGCTGCTTCTGCCGACGTTCCAGCCGGGCATTGACGGCGGCGAGAATTTCCAGCCATGGCGCCGGTTTTGTGATAAAATCATCCCCGCCCAGATTCATGCTGCGGCGAATTTGATCGCGATCCATGCAGGCGCTCAAAAAGATGACCGGAATTTCTCCCAGCCGGCCATCCCGGCGTAACGCGGAAACCACCTCTTGTCCATTTAGTCCAGGCATGTCCAGATCGCACAAAATCAAATCCGGAGTCATTGCTGCTGCTGCAACCAGCCCTTCCTCGCCATTCGAAGCAGTCGTCACTTCATATCCCTGTCGTCGCAGGCCTTCGCTCACCACACTGCAAATCTGCTTGTCGTCGTCAATGATAAGAATTTTTGCCATGAATTGTTCGCTTTAAAGCCTCAACGAATGAAATATGTCGATTATAATGCTGTCAAGCACAATACAATATGCCTCGAAAATCTACACACTATACCAGAGCCGATCGGGAACCTTTTGCACCATGAAGGTGGATGGAAAGATTGAGAAAGTGTTTGGCAGGAGGAAACACAGGTCGCTCGCACAAAAGTCGAATGCCCCCGCGTCCTTGGCCTTGGTTTAGCCCTTGTCGCTGGCGTCTGGCTCCGGCGCACACGAATGCCCGCTTTTTCAGGACAAGATTCCGGCTTAACGCGGCAATCCTTTTTCCGTGGCCCGAAGCGCGATGGCCCGCCAGATGATCGAGGTGTTGTCTGTGATGATGCCATCCGCGCCGAGGTCCAGCATCTTGTTCGCCATCGCCGGTTCGTTGATGGTGTAAACCCAGACTTTCATTCCGTGCTGGTGGGCGTAATCCACGGCCTCACGTGTGATCTGATTATTCCAAACGACCAGTCGGGCGCCGTTGCTCTTGACCTCGTCCACCCACGATTGATCCAAGACCTTTTCCGCATTTGTAAGTTGTTTTCCGCCCCGCGACCAAAGCGGGCCGAGCGCGCCAAGCACCTGGTTCGGTTCCAGTTGATGAAAGTCTTTGAGATAATTCCAGTCGAAGGATTGCACGATGACTTTGTTCACGAGGTTTTTTTCGCGCAACAGTTTCAAGCAGGTGGCCGCGTCGCCTTCCTTGTGGTGGATGAGTGTCAGGTTGCCGTCTTGAATCAAATCCAGCGACTCGTCCAGCGTCGGCAGGTGCGTTCCGGCGTAGATGGGCAGATGAGACCCCGCATTTTTCTTGTCGAACCATTTCCCCGCATCCAGCGAGCACAGTTCATCAGAAGTCTTGCTGTTGATGTGAACGCCTTTTTCGCCCCACTTGGCCACTGCGTCCGTCGTGCGGTCCAGCACCTCGTCATGGATGCAGACGAGCTTGCCATCTTTCGCGTTGTAATAGTCCAGTTCCACCATGTCGGCACCAGCCATCTTGGCGAGCTTGAACGAGGGCAGTGTGTTTTCCGGGGCAATCTGGTTGTAGCCGCGATGTCCGATCACAATCGGGCGGTGGAGATTGATGAGCGTCTCAACCGGAGAAGACGGCTCGGCAGCTTTCGCAGTGTTTTCCGCATTCATGAATGCAAGACCAAGTAAGATTAATAAAATCCAGTCAGACGACTGTTTTGACGCGTTGAGCATCATTTAAGATTGTCACAACCAGCTTAGTGCGTCAAGACAAAATCCGGTAAGTTAAGACTTGCCGACAGGAGTCAATTTCGCAGCCGTATTCGCTCTTTCTTGCATCAAAACTGGAATGTGCCAGGTCACTTTTTCTGATAAACCCGGACATAATCCACAACCATGGCTTGAGGGAAAACTGTATTTGTGTCGGGGTTGCCAGGCCAGTTGCCACCGATGGCGAGGTTTAGGATGAGATGAAAGCGTTGATCGAACGGCGCGGGAAACAAATTCGTGCCGGACGTCCAGTTGGTTTGGGTCTGGTAAAGCTGGTTGTCGAGATACCAGCGTATCGTGCTGGGATCCCATTCCAAACTGAAGACGTGAAACGTATCGGCAAACGTCCCGGCGGCGAGCGCGGTGTTCGTTCCGCGGTAGGTGTGGTTTCCTTTCAGATCCGCGTAATGCAAAGTGCCGTGAAGGTTGTTAGGTTTGTGGCCGACGACTTCCATGATGTCAATTTCGCCACTGTGCGGCCACCCGCCGTAAACATTATCCGTCGGGAGCATCCAGATGGCCGGCCAATAGCCTTGTCCCGTCGGGAGTTTTGCGCGGATTTCAAACCGGCCATATTTCCAGTCGCCGTGATCCTTCGTGCGAATGCGTGACGATGTGAATTCGCGCGAGACTTCCGGGCCGGTGTAATTTTCCTTCCGCGCTTCGATGAACAGGAGGCCGTCCTGCACCCGGGCATTGTTGGTCACGTAGTATTGAAGTTCGTTGTTGCCTCCGCCGTTTGCGTTCACTTCAAACTCCCATCTGGCCGGATCAACCTGGTTGCCGTTGAATTCATCCTGCCAGACTAATTGCCACTGGCTCGTTGAATGGCTCGTGCAACCCGCCGTTCCCAAAAACAGCAGCCCAACGCAAAACCAGCGATGCACATTCGGACGGGCGAAAGTTTTGGTGAATCGTTTTGGCAAAATGAAAAGTGTTTTTGCCGGATAACCATTTTTGCGGTCAAGTTTCATCATTCAATCTTCGTTTTTTACATTTACTGCGATTCTTAGTCCGCCAACAATCCTTTGCCAGCTTATTTCATGCATTAAATTTGCGACCAATCATAACACAAGATTAGTTTTGACATCAAGAACTTAGTGCGTTAAGATGCTTCCCATGCCTCAACGCCTTTTTCACATCTGGATTCTCGTCATCTCTTTTTTTGCGGAAGTGGTTCAATCGCAAGGCGCACAGGTTTTAAGCATCGCTCATCGGGGCGGAGCCTTATATGCGCCGGAAAACACCGTCGCGGCATTCACCAATTCACGCGCCATCACCGACCTGATGGAGACAGACGCGCAGATCACGAGCGACGGCAAGTTCGTCATCATGCACGACCTCACGGTGGATCGCACCACGGATGGCACGGGCACGATTGTATCCCAGACGCTGGCGCAATTGAAACTGCTGGACGCCGGCTCCTGGTTTTCCACCAACTACATCGGCGAGCGCATCCCTACGATGGAGGAGATGATCACCAACACGCTGCCATTCTCGATTCCGTTTATTGAGTCAAAGGCGGGCGCAGCTTCAGCTTATGTGGCGGAATTCCAACGCCTCAACGTGGTGACGAACATCATTTTTCAATCCTTCGATTGGAATTTTCTTGCGCAGACTCACGCGCTTGAACCGAACCTCCGCCTGTGCGCGCTCGGTAGCGGCACCATGACCGCATCAAGCCTGATCAGCATCACCAACGCCGGGGTGCGCATTGTTTCGTGGGCGGGTGCGAATGTCACCTCGAACGAAGTCAACCTCGCGCATGGCATGGGCTTGACGTTGTATGTCTGGACGATCAACAGCGGCGCGGAGATAACGAACTTCATCAACATGGGTGTGGATGGAATCGTCTCCGACGATCCGTGGACGGTGCGCGGAGTTCCGCCGCCGATCATCGGGACAACAAATCCGCCGCCGTCGCCAACTTATCTGGGCGACCGGCTCGTCGCGTATTGGAAAATGGATGACGGCCTTGCCTACGGCTTCACCAATGTTGTTGCCGACAGTAAAGGCACCAACCACGCCACGCTGGTGCGAAACGACGGCATTTCGCACTGGATCAGCGGCGGCACCGCCAAGCTTGGCGGCAGCCTGCAACTGGCCGGGCTGAACGCCTATGTGAACATGCCCACTAACGACAACCTCAACATCAACACAAACGAGCTGTCCATCTCAACATGGGTGCGGCTGGAAATTCTGCCCGCGCAACTGGCGACGAGCTTCGGCCCGATCTATGATTCCACCAGCGACTGCTATGTTCTCTATCTCGACAAGGCGAACAATGAACTGCGTTTCAAAATCACCGACAGCACTGGCGCCCCCGCCCGTCCTGGCATCGCCGCTCCTTTTCTGCAAACCAACCAGTGGCTGCACATTGCCGCTGTTTACAACGGCAACGCCGGTTCTGCTGGCCGCGCCACGATCTATTTGAACGGCGCGCTCATGGACACCCATATCGGCAGTGACAACTCTCCCGGAACAGGTTTGACCGGCAACGTCAAGATTGGCCAGGTGGCTTCGATGGGCCGCGAAGGCCCGGCGGGCGCAAACTATTTCTCCGGCATGGTGGATGACTTCGCCCTTTGGAAACGCGCGCTGACGCAGACGGAGATCCAAAATATTTTCAATGGCGGACAGCTCGGCCAGAGCCTCGGCGATTTGATGATCCAGCCGACAAACCTGCTCGTGATCACTTCGATCATACAAACGCCGCCGGACGCTCACTTGGAAATCAACTTCCAGAATCTTGGCCCGTGGTCTTCGTTCCAGCTTCGCCGCTCTACCAATGTTGCCGGTCCGTTTTTCCCTGTTTCCGGGCTTGTGCCGGCAGCCTTGGGCGGTGGAAACTATCGTTACGATTATTCACCCACCAACAACACCGGTGAGTTTTTCCGAATCGAAGGTTTATGAAAACACGCTTCCTTAACATTGTCTTAAAAAATCACATCGCGCTTGCCGCGCTGCTCGTCACGTTCAATCCGCTTGTCCAGGCCGCGCCGACTCCCGACCAGCGCGCCGAGGCGTTGCTGGCACAAATGACGCTCGACGAAAAAATCGGGCAGATGACCCAGGTTGACATGAACGCGCTGCACGACAAGGCCGACGTGCAAAAATACGCCCTCGGTTCGGTGTTGAGCGGCGGCGACTCGGATCCGGCGGACAATTCCCCGGCAGCCTGGAGAGGCGCGGTGGATGAATTCAAATCGTATGCGTCGCAGACGCGGTTGAAGATTCCGCTGCTCTACGGAATTGATGCGGTTCACGGGAACAACAACGTGGATGGCGCGGTGATCTTCCCGCACAACATCGGCCTCGGTGCCACGCGCGACGCCAAGCTCGTCGAACGCGCCGCGCACATCGCCGCGCTCGAAACGCGGGCGATTGGCGTGCAATGGGCTTTCGCTCCTTGCATCGCCGTGGCGCAGGATGCGCGTTGGGGGCGCACTTACGAAAGCTATGGCGAATCGCCGGAACTTGTTTCCAGGCTGGGCGCGGCTGCCGTGCGCGGGTGGCAGGGCAAACAACTTTCCAGCTCCTCCTTGGTGCTGGCCTGCGCAAAACATTTTGTCGGCGACGGCGGAACGCAGGACGGCAAGAACGAAGGCAACACCGTGTGCGACGAAGCCACACTGCGACGGCTTTACTTGTCGCCTTATGTCGCAGCCATAAAGGCGGGCGTCGGCTCCATCATGGTTTCGTTCAACAGTTGGAACGGCAAGAGAATGCATCACAATAAATACCTGCTCACCGACGTGTTGAAGGGCGAACTCGGCTTCAAAGGATTTCTCGTCTCGGACTGGGACGCGATTGACCAGCGTTCCGGAAATTACAGGAATGATATCGCTTCCTCCATCAACGCCGGTCTCGACATGGCCATGGTTCCCTACGGCCCGATGCAGACAAACTCGTGGGAGAAGAACAACTACATCACATTCATCACCTATCTCAAGCAACTGGTCGCGGAGGGCAAGGTGCCACAGGCGCGGATTGACGACGCTGTGCGCCGGATTTTGCGCGTGAAATTCCAGATGGGCTTGTTCGATCAAGATTCCGCCGACCCCGCGCTGCTCGCGTCGGTGGGTTCGGCGGAGCATCGGCAGGTCGCGCGCGAATGCGTGCGTGAGTCATTGGTGCTGCTGAAGAATGACCGCAAGGCTTTGCCGCTCTCGAAGAAAATCAAGCATCTCGTTGTCGTCGGCCAGGCTGCTGATGATTTGGGACTGCAATGCGGCGGCTGGACGATTGACTGGCAGGGCAAGAGCGGCAACGTCATCAAGGGTGGAACGACTCTTCTCGCCGCGATTCGCCAGACCGTTTCCGCGGAGACAAAAATAACTTTCTCCGCCGATGGCAGCGGACTGAAAGACGCTGACGCGGTGATTGTCGTGGTTGCTGAAAAGCCTTACGCCGAGACGAAGGGCGACAAGAAAGATTTGACCCTTGCCCCCGCCGATCTCGATCTGGTCAACAAAGCCAGACAAACCGGTGCGCCCGTCATCACCGTGCTTTATTCAGGACGCCCGCTGGTCTTGGGCGCGGCGCTGGAATCGAGCGATGCGTTTGTCGCCGCGTGGCTGCCCGGCACGGAAGGCCGCGGCCTCACCGACGTTTTGTTTGGCGACCAAAAACCCACAGGCAAACTCCCGCGCACCTGGCCGCGCACGAACGAGCAGCTCCCGCAGCTAGGTAACGACCGCGCCAAGGTGGACGCACAATTTCCATACGGCTTCGGGTTGAGTTACTGAATGGAAAAATAATAGCCATCTTGATTTTTGACCGTGGGTTTATGAAACCACAGCTTTTAGCCCCATCCGCAGTTTTGCCGACTCGCACTTTGGTGAATTTTTTTTAACCTGACAAATCCATGACATTCGCTCAAACCAATCGTGAACACGAATATGAACGTTAAAATTCTTTCTTTTTTCATGGTCGCCGCCGTCGCGACAGCCCTTGCCCAACCAATCGCCCCCGTGCCGGAAAAAATTTCCGGCGCGGTCAAGGACCGGCAGGATTCCCAGATTCCTGACCGGGTGCATCAGACCGGGTGGGAAGGAATGCGCTCCGCCGCCAGCATCACGAACCGGCTGGAGAAGGTGAATTTGGATAGTTTGCTTGATGGCTTCCGCCATCGTCCGGGCCGGCAGGCCTGGGATGGCGAGCATGTGGGCAAATGGCTGCACGCGGCCACGCTGGAATGGGTCAACAGCGGCGATCCGGTCTTGCGCGAAAAGCTGGATTATGTGGCGGCGGAACTGGCCAAGTGCCAGACGGACGACGGTTATCTTGGCACCTATCTGGCCACGAACCGCTGGACCTCATGGGACGTGTGGGTGCATAAATATGATTTGATTGGCCTGGTCACTTATGTGCGCTACACCGGCAACACGAATCTGCTGCCCACCTGCACACGCATGGGAGACATCCTCTGCGAAACCTTTGGCGACGAGCCGGGCAAACGCGACATCATCAAGGCCGGTGAACATATCGGCATGGCCCCGACCAGCGTGCTGGAGCCGATGATGCTGCTCTACCGGCTGACGGGCGACCCGCGTTATCTTGATTTCTGCAAATACATTCTCCGCGCATGGGAACAGCCGAAGGGTCCGCACACCCAGTATGGCCCGCACATCGTCTCCACTTTGCTGACCGCCAAACGCGTTGACAAGGTCGGCAATGGCAAAGCCTATGAAATGCTCTCGTGTCTGAACGGAGCCTTGGAATACTACCGCACCACGGGCGACAAGAAAGTTCTCGAGGCTTGTTTGAATGCGTGGCAGGACATCGTGGACAATCGGATTTATCTCACCGGCGCGATGAGTTATCGGGAACATTTCCACGACAACTTTGATCTGCCCAATGTCAACAACGTCGGCGAAACCTGCGTCACTGTTACCTGGCTTCAGTTCAACGCGCAGTTGCTGCGGTTGACAGGCGAGGCGCGGTTTGCCGACGAGCTTGAGCGGGTCATTCTCAACCAACTGCTCGGTGCCCAGACCTGCGATGGCTCCGGCTGGGGCTACTATGTCCAAATGGAAGGCAAAAAACCCTATTATAAGGGCGACGAGAAGGGCGTCGCTGGCGTCGGGTTCACCTGCTGCCTGTCCAGCGGGCCGCGCGGGCTTGCGCTGATACCCACGTTTGCCGTCACCACGGATGCGGATGGCGTGGTGGTCAATCTCTACGAATCCGGGCAGGCCAAACTCGCGCTGCGCAACGGCACCGCAGTTCAACTTGACACCGACACGCTGTATCCCGGCGAGGATCAGATCAGGATCACCGTGTCGCCGGCGAAGAAAAAATCTTTTGCGATCAAGTTACGAATCCCGTCATGGTGTCGCAACGCGACCGTTGAGGTCAACGGCCAGAAGGTTGAGATCAAACCCGGCCCTGACGGCTATGCGAAGATCAAGCGCACATGGAAACCCGGCGACAAGATCGAGTTGAGCTTGAAACAGGAAGCCCGGCTGATAGTCGGCAATCACAAAAATCAGGACCGGGTTGCGATCCTCTACGGCCCGCTGGTTCTGGCGGCTGACGCTGACTTGCTCCAGGCCGACGGGCAGACGCTCACCTCCTTTGCCATCGCCAAGCCGGATGTCGCCGCGCTGGCGCTCACGCCGGAACCCGCGCCGGCAGGCGTGAAGACGTGGCCGGGCGCACAGGTCTTTCGCATCAACGCCGTGAGCCGCAAAGATGGTTCGCCCGTGACCATTCGCCTCATATCCTTCGCCGATGCGGGCGGCACCGGCACCAATTATCAAGTCTGGCTGCCGCTGCCTGGCTATGTGGCACCGGTTCCGGCGGCAACCAAGGTGCCCGCTGCATCTGTTCAGCCGGCGACCGTGACCCCGGTGGGTTCGGTGATACGCATTGATGCCGGCTCGGCAACCGATTTCACGGATGCTGCCGGAAACATCTGGCTGTCCGATCGCGGCTTTGACGGCGGCGAAAATTCCGTCCGCGAAGACGACATGAAGATTGCGAACACGACGGATGCCGGCATCTATCGCACCGAGCATTGGGGCATGAGTTCCTTTTCCCAGCCGCTGCCCAATGGCAAGTATGTGGTGAAACTTCATTTTGCCGAAACTTGGGACGGGGTCACCGGTCCGGAAGGGCGCGTCTTTTCTTTTAATGTCGAAGGGCAGGAGTTCAAGGATTTTGATGTGTGGGTGAAGGCAGGCGGCGGTCAGCGCGCTTACATCGAAACGGTTCCTGTGACCATCGCCGACGGCAAGCTCGACATCACGTTCGTGAGCGGCGTGGATAATCCCGAAATCAACGGCATCGAGATCATTCCGGCGCCATGATGAACCTTGAACACGAAGATGAGCACTAGAATTCTTTCCCTTATGCTGGTAGCCACGGTCGCAACCGCCTTGGCCGAACCGATCACTCCCGTGCCGGAAAAAACCTCCGGCGCGGTCAAGGACCGGCAGGATTCCCAGATTCCTGACCGGGTGCATCAGACCGGGTGGGAAGGAATGCGCTCCGCCGCCAGCATCACGAACCGGCTGGTCAGGATTGATCCCGCGCGCCTGTTGGAAGGCTACAGCAAACGTCCGGGCCGGCAAGAATGGGATGGCGAGCATGTGGGCAAATGGCTGCACGCGGCCACGCTGGAATGGGTCAACAGCGGCGATCCGGTCTTGCGCGCGAAGCTGGATTATGTGGCAACGGAACTGGCCAAGAGCCAAGAGGCGGACGGCTATCTCGGCACCTATCTGGCCACGAACCGCTGGACTTCATGGGACGTGTGGTCGCACAAATACAACCTGCTCGGTCTGGTCGCCTATGTGCGCTACACCGGCAACACGAATCTGCTGCCCACCTGCACACGCATGGGAGATATTCTCTGCGAAACTTTTGGCGACGAGCCGGGCAAACGCGACATCATCAAGGCCGGTGAACACATCGGCATGGCCCCGACCAGCGTGCTGGAGCCGATGATGCTGCTCTACCGGTTGACGGGCGACCCGCGTTATCTTGATTTCTGCAAATACATTCTCCGCGCGTGGGAACAGCCGAACGGTCCCCACATCGTTTCCCGTCTGCTGGACGGCAAGGGCGTGAACAAGGTCGGCAATGGCAAAGCCTATGAAATGCTCTCCTGCCTGAATGGAGCCTTGGAATACTACCGCACCACGGGCGACAAGAAAGTTCTCGAGGCTTGTTTGAATGCGTGGCAGGACATCGTGGACAAGCGGGAATACCTCACCGGCGCGATGAGTTATCGGGAACGTTTCCACGGCGACTTCGATCTGCCCAACGTCAACAACATTGGTGAAAACTGTGTCACGGTGACTTGGATTCAATTCAACGCGCAATTGCTGCGGCTGACAGGCGAGGCGCGGTTTGCCGACGAGCTTGAACGGGTCATTCTCAACCAGTTGCTCGGCGCGCAGCTCTGCGATGGCTCCGGCTGGTGCAACTACGCGCAGATGGAAGGCAAGAAACCTTACGGCAAGCGCGACGAGATCGGCGATTGCTGTGCGTCCAGCGGGCCGCGCGGGCTTGCGCTGATACCCACGTTTGCCGTCACCACGGATGCGGATGGCGTGGTGGTCAATCTCTACGAATCCGGCCAGGCCAAACTCGCGCTGCGCAACGGCATGCCGGTTGAGATTAACACCGACACGCTGTATCCCGGCGAGGATCAGATCAGGATCACCGTGTCGCCGGCGAAGAAAAAATCTTTTGCGATCAAGTTACGAATCCCGTCATGGTGTCGCAACGCGTCCGTTGAGGTCAACGGCCAGAAGGTTGAGATCAAACCCGGCCCTGACGGCTACGTGAAGATCAAGCGCAAATGGAAACCCGGCGACAAGATCGAGTTGAGCTTGAAACAGGAAGCCCGGCTGATCGTCGGCGATCATCTCAATGAGGGCAAAGTCGCGATCCTCTACGGGCCTCTCGTCCTCGCAGCGGATGATGCGCTGCTCCGGGCCGAGGGGCAGACAATCTTCACCTTTGCCATCGCCAAGCCGGATGTCGCCGCGCTGGCGCTCACGCCGGAACCCGCGCCGGCAGGCGTGAAGACGTGGCCGGGCGCACAGGTCTTTCGCATCAACGCCGTGAGCCGCAAAGATGGTTCGCCCGTGACCATTCGCCTCATATCCTTCGCCGATGCGGGCGGCACAGGCTCCCGTTATAAAGTCTGGCTTCCGTTGCCCGCACCACTGACAGGAAACGTGTTGCTGCTCGGAATGGACAGCGTGTCCCGTCAACTTCACCCGACCGGGGAAATCAATGACGACGATCTCAAAAACGCGATGGTGACCTTCAACTCCAGTCTGGAGAAGGAAGACTGGTTCGCTGTGACGCTCGACGCGCCCACCGCGATCAGTCGCGTGGTTTTCCGTCACGGAAAAACTTCCCGCGACGGCGGCTGGTTTGACACCAGCGCGGGCAAGCCCCAGGTGCAAATCCAGCGCGAGCAAGGCGGCGCGTGGGAAACCATTGGCGAGCTGGCGGATTACCCCGCAACGACCGCGACCGACAACGCGAACCTGAAACCCGGCCAGGCATTCACGCTTCAACTGGCAAGTCCGGTTCAAGCTCTCGCCGTGCGCGTCCTCGGCGTGCCTGCGTGCGGCGACAGTCCAAGTCAAAACTTTTCGTCCTGCGCGGAACTGCAGGCGTTCGATCCATGAAAATGGGGAAACAACAACCCGTGCGCCCGATCAAGCCGCCGGTGCTCGTGATCGGCAGTTCGAACACCGACCTGATCATCAAGGCGGCGCGCATCCCCAAACCCGGTGAAACAATTCTGGGCGGCGAATTTGTCCGCGCCGCCGGCGGCAAAGGTGCAAATCAAGCCGTCGCCGCCGCACGGGCGGGCGGAGCCGTCACGTTCATCGCCCGCGTTGGCCGTGACGCAAACGGTGAACAGGCGTTGGCCGGTTTTGCGGCCGACGGAATCAATGTTAGTCATGTGATTCGCGACGCGAAAACTCCGTCCGGCGTGGCCCTTATTTTCGTCGGCAAGAATGGCGAGAACAGCATCGCGGTGGCTTCGGGCGCGAATGACAAATTAAGCCGCGCCGATGTTCGCAAGGCGAAAGGTGTGCTGCGCCGCGCCCGTGTCATCCTTCTCCAATTGGAAACGCCGCTGAAGACGGTCGCAGCGTCCGTCGCTCTTGCCGCCGCTGCCGGCGTGCGGGTGGTTTTGAATCCTGCGCCCGCCCGGCCACTCCCGGCCCAATTGCTCAAGCGCATTTACCTGCTGACGCCCAACCAGAGCGAAGCCGAACTGCTTACGGGTGTGGCGGTGACCAACGAAGCTGCGGCGGCCAAAGCCGCCGACAAGCTGCTGGCGCGCGGCGTGCAAAACGTGATTATCACGATGGGTTCGCGCGGCGCGTTCGTGTCCGGGAAAGACGTGCGGCAGTTGATCCCCGGATTCAAAGTGAGCGCCGTGGACGCCACGGGAGCAGGCGACGTTTTCAACGGCGCGCTTGTCGTTGCGCTGGCCGAGGGCAGGGCACTGCTGGAGGCCGCGCGGTTTGCCAGCGCGGCGGCGGCCATTTCTGTGACCCGCTTTGGCGCGCAGCCCTCCGCTCCGGCACGCAAAGAAATTCTAGCCATGCTCGCCACGCGAAAAGTCCGGGCCGGGGCGGAATTGCGTCGCCAAAAATAAACCTGTATAAACCTGTCCATGAATCCTATGAAAAAAACTCTGTTCTCAAACTCTGTCGCGGGACTGGCGCTCGCCTTGTCCCTCGGTTCGCTCGCCGTGTTGAACGGCGGCTGCAATAAATCCCAAAACACGGCCGACAACAAATCCGCGCCCGCCAAGCCAAAGGTCGCGCTTGTCATGAAGTCGCTGGCGAATGAATTCTTCAGCACGATGGCGGAAGGCGCAAAGCAGCATCAGGCCGCCAACGCCGCCAGTTACGACCTCGTCGTCAACGGCATCAAGAATGAGACCGACCTCGCCGAGCAGGTGAATCTCGTGGAGCAGATGATTGCGCAGCAGGTCAACGCCATCGTCATCGCGCCGGCGGACTCGAAAGCGCTGGTGACGGTGCTCAAGCACGCCAAGGAAGCGGGCATCCTCGTGGTGAACATTGACAACAAGCTCGATGCCGATGTGCTGAAGCAAGCGGGCATCACCGTGCCTTTCGTCGGGCCGGACAACCGGGCCGGCGCGCGCAAGGTGGGCGAGGCGCTCGCGAAACAACTTCAAGCGGGCGACAAGGTGGCCATCATCGAGGGCATCCCGACCGCCTTCAACGGCCAGCAGCGCCGGCTGGGATTTGAGGACGCCATGAAGGCTGCGGGAGTGAACATCGTGAGCGTCCAGAGCGGCCGGTGGGAAATGGAAAAGGCCAACAACGTCGCCAGTGCGATGCTCAACGAACATGCGGACCTGAAGGCCATCCTGTGTGCGAACGACAACATGGCCCTCGGCGCGGTGTCCGCCATTCAGGCGGCGGACAAGACCGGAAAGGTGCTCGTCGTGGGCTTCGACAACATCAGCGCGCTGCGGCCGTTGCTGGACAAGGGACAGGTGGTGGCGACGGCGGACCAGCACGGCGACCGGCTCGCGGTGTTCGGCATCGAGGCGGCGCTGAAAATCTTGAAGGGCGAAGCTCCGCCCGCAGACCAGACCACGGCGGTGGATGTCGTAACCAAGTAATTTCCTGTCATGGCCAACGCCGGTCCACTCCACCAATCCGAAGTTCGGAGTTCCGCGTTTACGCGGTCCGGGACGCCGCCTGAAGGCCTGACTCCGAACCCGGCGTCCGGACCGCTCCTGCAAGTCACCCGGCTTCAGAAAAGCTACAACGTCCCCGTGTTGGTGGACTTCAGCTTCGCCTTGGAGCGCGGCGAAGTTCATGCGTTGGTGGGCAGCAACGGCGCGGGCAAATCCACTTTCGCGCGCATCCTTTCCGGGCTGACCGACCGGGATGGCGGAGACATCCAGCTTGAAGGCCGTCCCTACAACCCGGGTTCCAAGCGTGAGGCCGAACACGCGGGCGTCATCATGGTGCTGCAGGAACTCAATGTGATTGGAACCATGAGCATCGCGGAAAATATTTTTCTCAACCGGCTGCCGCGACGCGGTGGCTTTCTCCGCTTCGTCGGCCTGCACAATGAGGCCCGCCAGGCTCTCTCTCGCGTGGGTCTCGGCGGCGTTGATCCGTCCACCCCGGCGGGATTTCTGGGCGTGGGTCAGCAGCAGCTGGTTGAGATTGCCGGCGCATTGTCGCAGAATTGCCGGCTGCTCATTCTGGATGAACCGACGGCGGCGCTGACCGACCCCGAGATCGAGCAGTTGTTTGAAAACATCCGCCAGCTCCAAAAGGAGGGCGTGGGGATCATTTACGTCAGCCACCGGATGGATGAAATCCGCCGCATTGCCGACCGCATCACCGTGATGCGCGATGGCCGCGTCGTTGCCACTCATCAGGCCGGCGACGTGACGCCTGCGGAACTGGTCCGCGAGATGGTCGGGCATGATTTGCCGGAGCGGAAGAAGAGCGTGGTCGAACGGCCCGTCGGGGAAGTCGCTTTGCGCGTGCGCAACCTGCGGGCGGGCGACCAGGTGCGCGACGTCAGTTTTGAATTACGACGTGGTGAAATTCTGGGCATCGCAGGCCTGATTGGTTCCGGCCGCACCGAAACCTTGCGCGCGATCTTCGGCGCGGATGCAAAAGACGGCGGGGAGATTCTCGTCGGCGAGCAGCCGGTGGTCATCCGCAGCCCGGCCGACGCGCTGCGCGCCGGCATCGGTCTCGTGCCCGAAGACCGCAAACAGGATGGCCTGCTGCTGCCACAACCCATCCGGGTCAACACCACGTTGAGCACCATTGCCCGGCACGCCAACGCCGGCGGCTGGCTGGACACCCGTGCGGAAACGAAAACCACCGAATCTTTTTGCGGCCGGTTGCAGGTGCAATGCACGTCACACGAACAAACCATCGGCGAGTTGAGCGGCGGCAACCAGCAGAAGGTGGTCATCGCCCGCTGGCTCGCGCGGGATTGCCGCATCCTGCTGTTCGATGAGCCGACGCGCGGAATTGATGTCGCCGCGAAGCACACCATCTACCAGTTGTTGCACGACCTGGCGGCGGAAGGAAAGGCGGTCATGGTCGTCTCAAGCGAACTGGTTGAACTGATGGCGCTGTGCGACCGTCTCCTCGTGATGTCGCAAGGACGCATCACCGCCGAGTTCACGCCCGACGAGTGGACGCAGGAAAAAATCACCCAGGCCGCTTTCAGCGGTTATCTCGACCAGAAAGAAAGCGCCATTGCCACATGAATCTTAAAGCCAAAAAACTGGTTGAATATATGGCCATGCTGGTGATCTGGCTTGGGCTGGTGCTGTTGTTCGGCCTGATGAGCCACAATTTTCTAAGCGAGCGCACCTTTGTCACGCTGGCCAACCGCATTCCGGCGCTCACCGTGGTCGCGGCGGGCATGACCTTGGTGCTCATCATCGGCGGGATTGACCTTTCGGTTGGTTCGGTGCTCGGCCTCTGCGGGGCGGTGGTGGGGCTGGCGCTTGTTAATTTTCACCTGCCGTTCTGGGCGGCCATCCTTCTCGGCCTCGGCGTCGGTCTCGGTGCCGGCACGTTGAACGGCCTGGTCAGCGTGGGCTTCGGCATTCCATCGTTCATCGTTTCGCTGGGGATGCTGGAGATCGCGCGCGGTCTCGCCTATCTCACCACCAACTCGCAGACCAAATACATCGGCGGCGCGGTGGAAGGCCTGTCAACGCCGGTCGCCGGGCTGGCGGTTTCGCCGGCGTTCCTCATCGCCGTGCTGGTGGTCGTGGCCGGACAGGTGGTCCTGTCGCGCACGGTGTTCGGCCGCTATCTCATCGCAATTGGCACGAACGAACAGGCCGTGCGCCTGGCGGGCATCAATCCCAAGCCGGTCAAGATTGCGGTCTTCGCGCTGCTGGGGCTGCTGACCGGGCTGGGCGGGGTTTTTTACACCTCGCGGCTCGGCTCGTCCGATCCGAACGCGGGCGTGGGCTTGGAACTCTCGGCCATCGCGGCCGTGGTCATCGGCGGCACGAGCCTCATGGGCGGACGCGGTTCCGTGGTGAACACTTTTTTCGGCGTGCTCATCATCGCCACGCTGGAGGCGGGGCTGGCGCAAGTCGGCGCGTCCGAGCCGACCAAGCGCGTCATCACCGGGGTGGTGATTGTGGGGGCGGTGATTCTCGACGCATGGCGGCATCACCTGACCGGCAAAAAATTCATGCTGTTGAAACAATTGTTTTCGCGCCCCCCTTCGTCAAAATCGACTCCGTGAATCCCACTATGAAAAAGTTGCTCCTTTTTGTCATTGTGTCGCTGCCCCTTGCATTGACGAGCCGCACCGACCTTCCGACCAATGCGTCGCCCGCTGCGCTCACCGTGATGACTTACAATTTGCGCTTCGCCAGCACGAATCCGCCCAATGCCTGGCCGCAGCGCCGTCCGCTCATGCGCGAACTTATCCAGAACCTCGCGCCGGACGTGATGGGCACGCAGGAAGGGATTTATTCCCAGATCAAGGACATCGCCGCTGACCTGCCGGAGTATGACTGGATTGGCCTTGGTCGTGAAGGCGGGAGCCGTGGCGAGTTCATGGCGGTGTTCTATCGCAAGGCACGTCTCGAACCGCTCGCCTTCGATCACTTCTGGCTCTCCGACACGCCGGACGTGATGAATTCAACGACTTGGGGCAACACCTGCCGGCGAATGGTGACGTGGGTAAAATTCCGCGACCGCGAGACGGGCGGTGAATTCTTTTTGTTCAACACTCACTTCGATCACCAAGTTCAGGCGGCGCGCGAGAAGAGCGCGAAACTTGTCCGCAAACGCGTCGCTGCACTTGACACGAAACTCCCCGTGCTGCTGATTGGCGACTTCAACTCCGCCGCCGAATCGAACAGGGCATACAAAATTTTAACCGCCGAGAATTTTTTCACGGACGCGTGGCTCGCTGCGCCCGAGCGACGCGGTGAGGGGGTGGGCACGTTCAACGATTTCAAAGCCGCCAAGCCAAATGGCCCGCGCATTGACTGGATTCTCACGCGCGGCGAAGTGACGGTGGAGCGCGCCGAGATATCCACGCTCGCGCGCGACGGCCAGTTCCCCAGCGATCATTTTCCCGTGGCGGCCAGGCTGCGGATCCCGCCCTCGAAGTGAGGGCGAAACCATGACCAGCAAAATCAGGCATGAGCCCACGATCAAAATTCAGCAACGAAAAAATTGACGATTTCCATTAAATCCGTCAGTCTGAAACTTGAACCGCAAACCAAAACAAACATATGAGCAAAAAAAACTTCCTCCTTAATTCAACGGGCTGCCTTTTCATTTCAATGCTGGCCGCCGTCCTTTTGGCCGGCTGCGAGTCAGCGGAAGAGAAGGGCGGCGAGAAGCAAGCTGCGGCTGTCGCGCCCGCAGCCGTCACACCAGCGCCTGCGCCCGCTGTCGAGCCTGCACCTGCCGCTCCGACCGCGCCGGTTGCACCTGCTGCGTCACCAGTTGAGGTGAAACCTGCGGAAGCTGCGCCGGCGAGTTCAGCAATCCGCATTGATGCCGGCGCTGACGCCAGCTTCACCGATTCGAACGGCAACGTCTGGCTTGCGGACACCGGCTTTGAGGGTGGAGATGTTTCCGTCCGCGAAGACGACATGAAGATCGAGAACACGACGGATGCCGGGATCTATCGCTCCGAGCATTGGGGCATGAGTTCCTTTTCCCAGCCGCTGCCCAACGGCAAATATGTGGTGAAACTTCATTTTGCCGAAACGTATGACGGCATCTCCGGCCCGGAAGGGCGCGTCTTTTCCTTCAACGTCGAAGGGCAGGAGTTCAAGGATTTTGACGTGTGGGTGAAGGCGGGCGGCCCGCGTCGCGCTTACATCGAAACGGTCCCCGTGACCATCGCCGACGGCAAGCTCGACATCACGTTTGAGAGCGGTGTGGACAATCCCGAAATCAACGGCATAGAGATCATTCCCGCGCCGTAAAAAGGAAGGCCGTTTTTTTATCGGGCGCAACCTGGCTCCGGCAGGGTTGCGCCCGGTTTTTGTTGCCAGAAAAACGATTGAGTGCCGCTCGCTGCTTGACAAAACCTGCGGAGATTCCCTTAATGGCGGTGCGAGGAAACAGCGTGAACACTGAAAAACACAGCCCGCCAAAATACTTCCAGATCAGCCGCAAGATCATCGGCATGATTCAGCTTGGCACGCTGGCCCCCGGTTCGCCGGTGCCTTCGGAGAACGAGATCATCGAGAAATATCAGGTCAGCAACACGACCGCGCGCAAGGCGCTGCACGAATTGGAAAATGAGGGCTGGGTCACGCGGGTCAAGGGCAAGGGCACTTTTGTCCGTGACCAGACGGTGGTGCGCGCCATCAACCGGATTTTTGGTTTCACAAAAAACATGCTCGAGGCCGGTCGCAAGCCGGCGACAAAGTTGATCGGGTTTCACCTGCATAATTCGGATCACAAGCAGACCGTCAATGGCCGCGAGTTCACACTGAAAGCCCCGTATTGCGAAATCGAGCGCATCCGCTATGCCGACGGCGTGCCGGTGATGAAGGAGACGCGCTATATTTCGATGGGGCTTTGCCCGGACATACATCGCAAGAACCTTGAGCAATCGCTGTATGACATTTTTGCGAAGAATTACGGAATTCACCTGACCGAGATCAACCAGATGGTCAGCGCGGTGCTGCTGGACGGCGGGCAACTGAAGCATTTCAATCTGGACAAGCCCGTGCCTGCGTTCCGGGTCGAGGGCGTTTCATTTTGCAGCAAGGATTTGATCATTGAGATGGAAGATTCCATCTATCGTGGCGACATGTATCGCTTCGCTGCGAAAGCCGTCCGGTAAAGGGGATCGCTTTAATAATTGACAAATTCCGACTTCTGTGGATACTTGGTGCGTCAACGCGCAAACTAACGTTAAATTGCGTTTTTTTGCCCATATGTCATGAAATCCCTGCTGCAATCCAAATTCGCCTGTGTCGCCGTGCCGGTTCTGCGCCCAAGACCAATGCCACAAGTTGGTCGCTGCTGCCGTCGTGGATTCACATTGATCGAGTTGCTGGTTGTGATTGCCATCATCGCCATTCTCGCGGCGATGCTGCTGCCAGCGCTGTCGAAAGCCAAGGACAAGGCCAAACGCATCCAATGCTTGAGCAACCTCCGGCAGTTCGGGCTGGCCATCCAGGTTTACGCCGTGGATTCAAAAGACAAGCTGCCACAAATGGCCTTTGGCAACTGGGTGTGGGACATGCCGGTTCCTGCGGTGGATATCATGCTCCAGAACGGTGCGACGCGGAACGTCATGTATTGCCCCGGAAACCCCAGGCAGAACAATGATGTGCTGTGGGGAGACGCGAACGGATTTGCCAACAGCGGTTATCGCGTGATTGGCTATGCGCAAACTTTTGCCCCGTCGCTTGCATTTGCCAGCACCTACTCGCTGACCTGGTCCAACTGGAATCCGTCCATAATTCCAGTGCCGCTGTCAATCGTTGACAATAACTTCAAGCGTCAGACCGCCCCCGCCGTGTCATCCACCGAGAAAGTGCTGGTCGCCGATGCAACGGTTTCCGCCGGAGGCCAGAACGACAACGCCCAGCGCAACACCTACAAATTTACAAAGATTGCGGGCGGCTGGAATTTGGTCACCGGCAACCCCGATGATCTGCATGAGACGTCACACATGAGCGGCAGTTTTCCGGCGGGCGGCAATGTGGTCATGCTTGATGGTCACGGCGAGTGGCGCAAGTGGGAAAAAATGCTTCCACGGACGCAAGGCGGGTCGCCGGGATTTTGGTGGTGATCATCTCGTGGCCGGGGCAAGCCAGTCCGGCCGAGGCTGCTAAAAAATAAAAAAACATTCAAAAAGAAATTGACAAATTCCGTCCTCCATGTTTAGTTAGTGCGTCAACACACAAACACACAACCAAGGCATCCTTGCGCGCTTGATTTGGAAAATTATGTTAGTGCGTCAACGCGCAATGTGGAAAGTGCCGGAAAAGCCAGTAATTAACAGTTAAAATTCGCGACAGTCATCAAACCATGTTCCCCCAGTGCAGTTCAACCATTAACACCTATGAAAACCCAGATACCTCCCCAAAATAGAAAAAATCACGACCGGCAGAAACCGTTTGCCCTGTGGCGATGGATGGCTCTTATCGCCGTTCTCCTCGGTTTCTCGGCGAGCAACGCAGGCGCAACCCTGACGCTAGTTAATGAAAACTTCGACTCCTATTCTGGAGCCGCGACAAATCTTAACGACACCAAGCTAGCGATACCGAACACCGATTACATAAGGGTGCAAGACGGCATAGCAAACCAAGACTCTCCTGGCGGCCTTGGATATGATGGTGTCCAGTTGGTCAACTGGGGTTCCCCTCCCTCCGCTCCGAACTGCATGTTGCTCCGGCCAAACACCGCTTTTTACTGCAATCTCGATCCTCGGGGTGGCACGAACTATGTGTGGGAATTCGACATGTTGAGTTCCAAGAGCGGCACCGCTGACCGCGGCTTCCGGGTTTCCTTGTCTGAAGAGGGTGCGGATCAAAACGAACAAGACTTTTTGATCTTCCGCTCCGGGCAGTTTACGACCACCAGTGCCGCTGCCCTTGCAGCCGGTCTTCCGGGTATTGACGGCGTGGATATCATCCAAGCGTTCAATGGCTTTAACGCCGCAAGCGGACTCGGTCTTCCGAACCAATGGGTTACGATGAGCAATACGGCCGCTGGCACGCCGGCTTTTGTGACCAACAATGTGTGGGCTCACTACAAGATTGAGGCTGACGCAATCAACCGCACCTTCAAGTTTTACATCAACGACATGGTGACGCCGATTAGTGCGCTGACGAATTACTTGTCCCGTCCCCAGAATCTTCCAGTAATCGCCATGCGGTTTGCCAATGAAGGCAATTCGTTTGATGACGGATACACTTTGATTGACAATGCCAAATTGACCGTGGATGGCGAATTCATTGACCTTGCCACCGGCTCTTACACGGACGGCTTTGAAGCTTATACCGCCTCGACTTCGGCGACGGTTGGCACTGCCGACAATAATCCGGGAGGAGCCTGGCTTACGGCGGAGACCACTGGCATTGGCAACAATAACACATTTGCCCCGACCAAGGTGCAGGTGGTGGACAGCAGTGTCACCGCGCCCCATTCCGGCAGCAAGTGCCTCATGGTCTCGCAGAGCCAGACCGCTGGCATTTCGATTTCATGGGCCCAACCGACCAACGAAGATGTTCAGATCACTTGGTGGGCGAAAGTTCCGGGAGAAACCAACACTGGGACGTTGACCCCCGACCAAGTCTATTTGCGCGTGTCAATCTACGGATGGGAGGCTAATTATAGCGCCGCTTCGGACACCATGCTGTTTGGTTACGGCCATCGTGCTTCGAGTTTCATGATTCCGAATAACGGTTCTGGCACAACAAACTCCATTATCACCTTCAACCGCTGGTTCAGCGAATGGTTTGCTGGCGGCAACTGGGGCGACACCTTGCAGACTTACACCCCGGACACATGGGAAGAGTATCAAGTGACGACAGACGTGCGGCACAACTCCTACGACCTTGTCAAAAACCCGAGCAGCACCCCGGTCGCCATCGTGACGGACGGACAATACATCTCGTCATGGGGCAACAACAAGAAGATGCATACGATCGGGTTCAGCACGTCGAACCAAACCACCCCCGGAGCCAGTCCGCCGACCTATGTTGACGATATTACAATCGCACCCTATACCAATACCAAGAATCCACCGGCACGTCCTTATACGCCGACCATGGTGACCAGCCGGTTCACCAACTACACGGTGCTGACTATTCCTGGGAGAACTATCGGCGGTGTGACGGTGGATCCACGGGACAACACGTCCATCCTGTTCACGATTGACGAGGAACAGAATGGAAGCATCTGGCACGCGACCAAAGTGGCCAGCGGCAACTGGGTGATTGACAGCACGCCGGTCGTTTCCAACCAGTATAATCCGAACTCCTTGGTTGTGGAAACCAACGGGACTCTTTGGTGGGTTTACGATGCTGTGAAGGGCGGGACACAGACCGCTCTCCGCCGTTTGAAACAGCCGTGGGCCTCCAGCCCGGTTGAGGAGATTGTCACGGACTTTGGCAGCGCCCCGACCAACCGGTCTGATCAGGCGTGTGCCTTGGTCTTTGTGCCGTCCACGTTCTCCGGCACGGTGCCGCAACTGGCGGTTCTGGATCGTGGCGTTGATGGGAACAACAACCCGAACGCCATCTGGTTGGTGAATCCCGCCACCACCTCGACGTATCAGTTCGATTACAACCAAGGTGGCATCAACCAACTGGTCGCTCCCAACGACCTGAACCTCGCTGGAGCCGGAGTCATCGGAGGCAATGCCAACGGGATTGCCGCGTTGCCGGCGACGGGTGAATTGGTGACAATCTGGGAAGGAACCGACACAGCCGGAATCCGCAGCACCAACGGCATCATCAGCGCCATTGATGGTTCGGGAGCCATCCGCTACATATCCACCAGCGGCTCTGGCATCACTTGGGGTGCTGGAATCGCAGTGGATCCCACGACAGGCCGCATTTGGGTTTCCGATCGTAAGAACACCTTCAATCCCTCTGCGTTCAATACACCGCAGATCGTGTCCTTTGATTCTGCTAGCGTTACGCCGGGAGATGTTAACACGTCATTCATACAGGAACTGACGTTCCCGAACATCGCTCCGTCCGGAGATCGTCCGGACCGTCATATTGACTTCAAGGATCCGGGCTTGGCGTTCTCCACGAACGGCAGTTTTCTTGTGGTCAGCGATCAGTCACCCTGCTCGGGTGGCAGTCGCATGTTGATCTTCCACAACGAAGCGTTCGTGATTCCGACGATTACCATCACAAACGTCAGCCGTTCTGGCGGAAGCGCTAGTCTGGCGTGGACATCGGGTGGTGCAGTGAACTATGCCGTCCAACGCAGCTCCACTGTGAACGGCACTTACACGACCATCTCACCTGTGCTGACTGGCACCACATACACCGACACAACTGCGCCTGCGGGCACAGCCTTCTATCGAGTGCAGGCGACGGCGCAGAACTGATAGGTCTGCATAACAGTAGAAATTGAATATGTGGAGCCGCCGGCTGTTTGCCGGCGGCTCCCAAACAAACAGGAGACCAGATGAATCAACTCAAGACAATCAAGGCAGTTCGACAAGGCCGATCAGGTTTCACCCTGATTGAACTGCTGGTGGTGATCGCCATCATCGCCATCCTTGCCGCCATGCTTTTGCCGGCGTTGTCCAAGGCCAAGGCCAAGGCACAAGGCATCAGTTGCATGAACAATCTCAAGCAATTGCAGCTTGGCTGGGTTTTATATTCAGGCGATAACGATGACAAGATTGTAATGACTGCGGGGACTGAAGCCATGGTCACTGCCATCCCAGACTCGCATAGTCCGCCTTGGACCGATCCCGGTCGGCCGGAAAATAACTGGGTTTATGGAAACGTGCAGACATCGGCCGACCCCCAGCTTATACAGTTGGGATTAATTTTCCCTTACGTCAAAACACTCAAGATTTACAAGTGCCCGGCGGACAAAAGCCTTTTTACAGATGCAAATTTCAAGCGAGTGGACACCATCCGCAGCATGTCCACCAGTTGTGCGATGAATCCGCACCAGCCGTGGAACAGCTTTCCCCCGAATCGCGTCTTCCGTAAGCAGTCGGACATCGTCCGGCCAGCACCCTCCAAGTGCTGGGTGTATATGGATGAAAACCCATTCAGCATCAACGATGGGTTCATGGTTGTTGATCCCAGCATGCCTGACAATTGGGTAGATATTCCGGCAACTTACCACAACGGCGCGGGCGGACTTTCATTTGCCGACGGTCATTCAGAAATCAAAAAATGGAAAGACACAGTCATTCTGAACTTGAAGGCAGTCCCCTCCGGTAATCCTGCAAGGGATCCAAAGTCCGATGATTTACCGTGGCTCTGTGAGCGCACCAGCGCACCTTAAGAGCCTCAAAGATGAACGTTTCAAAAAAAATCCGGGCAACGTCGCAGGCCGCGTTCACGCTGATTGAACTGCTGGTGGTGATCGCCATCATCGCCATTCTCGCAGCCATGCTTTTACCGGCGCTATCCAAGGCCAAATTGAAAGCCCAAGGAATTCAGTGCATGAACAACCATCGCCAATTGTTGCTGGCTTGGAAAATGTATGTGGATGACAATGAGGATCGCCTGCCAAACTCCAAAGGCGGGCCTTATGAATGGGTGGGTGGAGATATGCGATTTACCCCAGAAAACACAGATCCGGCGGTAACGCCTTCGGCCGGGGGAAACAACATCATGTCCAGTCTCCTTTGGCCTTATTGCGGAAAGAATCTCGGCCTCTACAAATGTCCGGGTGATCGAAGCGTTGCTGCCGACGCCTCATTCAAAACTCGCCCGCGTGTGCGCTCCATGTCCATGCTGAACTGGGTGGGCGCTCGCGGCACCCCCCTCACCGGCGCCCCAGACCCAAACATGTCTCCGTGGGACACCGGCGGTCCTTGGCGTCAATATCGCAAATCTTCAGACTTCGTCAGTCCAGGCCCTTCTGGCACCTTTGTTTTTCTTGACGAACGCGAAGACAGCATTGATGACGGTTTTTTTGTGGTGGAAATGGATGGTTATCCCAATAAGGCGACTCACATAGTGAATAGGCCGGCAAGTTATCATGGGGGTTCGGGCGGACTTTCATTTGTCGACGGCCATTCTGAACTGCACAAGTGGAAAACCGCTGTTGTGCTGGAGAACCCGAAGCCTGGCACGATTACAATCAACATTGACACGCCGAATGGCAACGAGGACGCCGAGTGGCTGCAGGCTCACGCCACCAGAAAATGAGATGGTTCATTGACAATGAACATCCATTTGAATACAAACTCATCGAGCGAGGAGTGACGGAAGACTGATCGGCAAGCCGCCTATGCAAACATTGTTTCCAAGGAAATTCACTGAAAAAAACGGGGGCGTAGCTGTTCCTGCGCTTGTTGACCGCCTCCGTGAAATTCAGCATGTGGCGCTGGACATGGACGGGACGATTTACTGCGGCGGGACGGTGTTTCCGTTCACGAATCCATTTTTCAAACTGCTTGCGGAGTTGAACATCGGCTTCACGCTGCTGACCAACAACTCCTCCAAGAGCGTGGCGGACTACATCGCCCACCTGCGGCGCATGGGAGTCCGCGTCACGGCCGACCAGCTCTGCACCTCGACCCATCTGACCATCGAGTATTTGAAGGAGGAGCTGCCCCGGGTGCGCCGCATCTTTCTCCTCGGCACGGCCAGCATGAGCCGCGAAATCGCCGCCGCCGGATTCACGCTGGCGGCCGACGATCCGCAAGACGAGCCAGACGCCGTGGTGGTGGGTTTCGACACGGGGCTGACGTTTGCCCGGCTCTGCCGGGCGGCCTATTGGATCAAGCAGGGAAAGCCATTTATCGCGTCGCATGTGGACCGGGTCTGTCCCACGGATCAACCGACCGTGCTGGTGGACTGCGGTTCGGTTTGCGCGGCGCTCACGGAAGCCACGGGACGCAAGCCCGACGCGGTGCTGGGCAAGCCCGACCCGCGCATGTTGGGGGAAGTCCTGCAGCGGCACGAACTGCGGCCTGAAAATCTGGCGATGGTTGGGGACCGGCTTTACACGGACATGATCATGGCGCAACGCACCGGGGCGCTGGGCGTGCTGGTGCTGACGGGCGAAGCCACGGCGGCGGAGGCGGCGAGCCATGTTCCCGGGCTGGACCTGGTGGTGAAGGACATCGCGCAGCTTGGAGAAATGTTGAAAGCCGCCCGGAACGGAGGTTTGTGATGAGCGCCGGGGCGCAACGGGAAAGCGCGCTGGCCCGGCTGGCCGGCTCCACCTTCGACCTTCTGATCATCGGCGGCGGCATCGTCGGCTCCGGCATCGCCCGCGATGCTGCGATGCGCGGATTAAAAACCGCGCTCGTCGAACAACACGACTTCGCCTTCGGCACCAGCAGCCGTTCCAGCCGTTTGCTTCACGGGGGGCTTCGTTATCTCGCGCAAGGCCGCATCGGTCTCGTGCGAGAGGCCAGCGTTGAGAAAACCATCATCCACCGGATTGCGCCGCATCTGGCCGAGCCGTTGCCGTTCATTTTCCCGACTTATCGCGGCAACAAAAACTGGCGGCTCTGGCAGTTGAAGATCGGCGTGAAGATTTACGACCTGCTCTGCGGCGGGCGCAATCTCGGCAAGTCCACCTGGCTGAAAACAGATGAGGTGACGGGCAAAGTTCCCGGCCTGAACACCGACGGCCTCAACGGAGCCGTGCGTTACTACGACGGCTTCACCAACGACGCCCGCCTCGTGCTGGACACGCTCCGCTCGGCGGCCAAGGCCGGGGCCACGCTCCTGAACTACTGCCGCTTTCGGAATGCCACGCGCTTGGAATTCTGGGACTGCGCAGTCCAAGACGTGCTGACCGGGAAGACGCTGCCCGTTCAAGCGCGCCACGTCGTGAACGCCACCGGGCCATGGGCCGGCGGACTGCCGCACAGCCAGGTGAAGCTCCGCGTGACCAAGGGAATCCACATCGTCGTGGAACGCAGCCGGGTGGCCGTGCCGGAAACCGTCGTCATGACCGAGGGCAAACGCATCCTGTTCGCGATCCCGTGGGGCGAACGCACCATCCTCGGCACCACCGACACCGATTACCAGGGATCCGCCGACCATGTGACCGCCGACGCGTCCGACATCAGTTACGTCCTGCAAATCACGAACCAGTTTTTTCCAGAAGCGAAACTCACCAGCGCGGAAGTCATCAGTTACTGGGCCGGGCTGCGACCGCTGCTGGCCGACCCGAACGGCAGGCCATCCGACATTTCACGCACGCACGAGATAAAAAATCCCGAACCCGGCTGGTGGGATGTGGCCGGCGGCAAACTCACCACCTACCGGCTCATGGCCGAGCAGGCCGTGGATCAAATAGTCAGAACATTGAACCAGTCCAATGCGACGCTGCAGTTTGCCGCACCCTGCCGGACGGCGGTGGAACCGCTGCTCCCCGCCGACGAGACCCAGAACATCAGCGGCATACTCCCGCCGGAATTCTGCCGTCGCGTGGTGGAGCATTACTGTGGCAACGAGTGGGCCGTGCATCTGGACGACGTGATGGTGCGGCGGACGCGCTGGCAGCATTACCACCGCGATGCTGGCGCGAAGGCGGAACATGTGGCGCGGTGGATGGGCGAACTGCTTGGCTGGCCCGACGCCCAGCGCGACGCCGAGCTGGCGCGTTATTACACGTTTGCGGGTTGCCAGGCTGCGGAAAAAACTTCAACCTCTGCCGCATCCGCGCAACAAAATGATCCCCCGCGTCATCCAATGGTTTAAGCCCGCGCCGCACCGGACCCGGCTGAAAGAGGACGAAATCGCCCGGCAATATCCGCGCTGCCGGTGGCAGATATTCGAATCCGCCTTCATCGCCTACGCCACGTTTTACCTTGTGCGCAACAACTTTGCGCCCGTGTCCAAGGAGATCGGCGCGGCGCTGCTTTACGACAAGGTGATGATCGGCAACATCCTTGCAGGCACGGCCATAGCGTATGGCATCGGCAAGCTGGTGATGGGCTACTTTGCCGACCGGAGCGATTCGCGCAAATACATAGCCGTGGGGATGCTGATGACGGCGTGCTTCAATTTTCTGTTTAGCGGCACGACGAGCTATCACAGCCAGCTTGTGCTATGGACGCTGAATGGTTTTGTGCAAGGCATGGGTTACGGCCCGTGCGCGCGGGGGTTGTCGCACTGGTATAGCGTGAAGGAGCGCGGAACCATCTTCGGCGTGTGGAACACGGCGCATTGCATTGGCGGCGGCGCAGCGGGTTATCTGGCGGCCGCCTGCGCGCAGTATTGGGGCTGGCGTTCGGCGTTTTATGTGCCGGGCGCGATCGCGCTGCTCTGCTCTATTTACCTGTTCTGGCGAATGCGCGACACGCCGCAATCAGAAGGATTGCCGCCGGTTGAGGAATACAAGAACGACTGGCCGCCGGAGGAAAAGGAAAAGCATGAGAAGGAACTCACCTTCCGGGAAATTTTCCTGCAATACATCCTGCCCAACAAAATGCTCTGGCTGCTGGCCTTCGCCAACATCTTCGTCTATATCGCGCGGTATGCGATGGTGGACTGGGGGCCGACCTATCTCAAGGAAGTCAAAGGCGCATCGCTGATGAGCGGCGGATTCAGCACGTTGGTCATCGAATTTTCGGGCGCGTCGGGGATGATTCTCATGGGCTGGTTTTCGGACAAAATCGGCGGGCGTCGCGCGCGGTTGAGCGCGCTGGCGATGATTCCTCTGGTGCCGGCGTTTCTCGGGTTAATTTTCTCCGGCTCGCTGCTTTTGGCACCGCGCGATATCCAGGCTTCTGACAGGCTGCTGGCGGAAATCCGGTTTGGAACCAATGCGGTTGACCAGTTCGTCTGGAGCCAGATTCCAGATTCCTCCCGGCAGGAATTGATCAAGGCCGCCCCCAATTCCACCGCGCAGCAATTTGCGCTGACCGGCGGACTGAACGCGGCGCTTAAGAATGAAATGTTTTATGATCCGTCGCGGTTTGCCGGCGTGAAGCTGCGGGAGCAGACGCAGGATTTGCTTTCAAAAAAACTCAAAGCAGCGAATCTGACTTATCGCAACCGGTTGCTGTTGGAAGATGCCTTTCCCGACATGCTCCGGCAGAGCCGTTTCACGCCAGCCCGGTTGTTGTGGCTGAACCTCGTGCTGTTTGGCGTGATCGGGTTTTTTGTTTATACGCCGGTGACTTTTTCCGGCGTCGTCGCGCTCGACCTGACCTCGAAAAAGGCGCAGGCCACGGCGGCGGGCTTCGTGGGATTGTTTGGCTATGTGGGCGGCCGGGTCATTCAGGGACTCGGCCTTGGATGGGTCGCGCAAAACTACGGATGGGACGCGGGGCTTTACGCCGTCATCGGCTGCATTCTCATGGGCATCGCGCTGCTGGCGTTCCTGTGGAATGTCCGGCCCAGGGGATAACAATGGCAGTTTCGGACAACATTGGGACAGGGTAGGGCGCGTCACTCCGTGCGCGCCGTCAGCCAGAACGAGAACCAACGCAAGATTCGCCACGTTTGCGGCGGGCAGAGGACTGCCCGCCCTACCAGACAATGCGTCAGAGGGACCCGGCTCTTCAGAAATGGTAGAGGCCGATATTTTCCAGATTGACCCGGCTTGGCATTTTTAAAACAAACAGTGCGGCAGTGGCCAGGTCTTCCGTTTGCAACACCCCGGCGCGAACCTCATCTTTGTTTTTTGGCGTGGGGACTTGGACGAGTCCGGGGCAGAGGCAATGCACATGAATGCCGTATTCGCGCACCTCGTGTTGCAGCGCCTCGGAAAGTCCGACGATGCCGAATTTTGAGGCGCAGTAAGGGCCGGCGTTCGGATAGCCATGCTTGGCGGCCTGGGAGGCGATGTTGATGATGGAGCCGCGCCGCTGGGCAATCATTACCGGCAAGACGGCTTGAGTCATCAGAAACGTGCCCGTCAGGTTCGTGTCAAGAACCAGTTGCCAGTCTTCCTCGGAGCAATCAACGATCTTGCTTGTAACGCCAAGGCCGGTGTTGTTGATGAGAATATCAATCCCGCCAAACCGCTGCTTCGCGGTCGCGGCCACCTTGATGACATCGGCCTTTTTTCGGACATCACAAACGATGCTGGCGGCGCCTTCAACGGACGGCGCGCGGCGGGAGGCGATCAGCACGTTCGCGCCTTCACGGATCAGCGCCTCGGCAATGGCCTTGCCAATCCCGCTGCCGCCACCCGTGACGATGGCGGTTTTTCCGTGAAGTGTTTCCATCGAGTCGGGCCGGCCAGATTACGGTGCGGTTTCAATCCGATAAAACGCAGCGGACGAAACGGGCAGCGGAATCGTGGTTGAGTTCGTGATGGCGGTGGGAGGATTGTTGGTGTAAATGGCAGTCCACGGCCCGCTCAACTGGCTGGCTTGTTTGAGAACCTGGCGCACGGCCTGACCGCCTTTCCACGTCAGGGCGACCTGACCGCTCCCGGCCTGAATGTCGGTGAACTTGAAGACTGAACTGGCCGAATTCGGATCAGTGTCGGCAGTCTGCTCCTGCAGGTTGTTCATACCGTCCTCATCGGGATCCACTGTCGGGTCTGCGCTGATGGGATCGCCAAAATGCGCCTGCTCCCATCCGTTGAGCAATCCATCCCCGTCGGCATCCAACTGCGGATGCGCCTGGCGCGAGAGAATCTGCACGCTGTAACGGCCAAGGGTGATCTGGCTGTTGCCACCTGCCACCTGGACCACGTTGCTGCCCTTGTTCTCGAAGTCGGAACCATAGGTTGGCCAGTCGGAGTTCAGGTTGACATACCACGTCCCGTTGGCGGGAAATCCGCCGACCGAGTAGTTAGAGAGCGTCTGGTTGGAAAAATTCATCACCACCATCACCTGATCGTTGGCCCCGGCCCCGTAGCGGTGAAAGGCGAGGACTTTGGCGGTGTTGTCCACCACATGCGATGCCACGCTTGGCCCGGTCAGGCCCAGACTGACGCCGTCGAGATTCCGGCGCAGATGAACCAAGTCGCGATAGAAATTCACGACGTTTGAATAGGTGGTCTTGTTGGCCCAGTTGAGCGGCTTGGAATCACCGAACTGATTGGTGACGAGCATTTCCTGCCCCATGAACAGCATAGGGGTGGCGGGGATGGTCATGACTACGGCGGCGGCGAGCATGGAGCGTTTGCGGGAGTAGTAGCCGGTGGGGTCAGCTCCGTTGATGCGCACGGGCAGGCGTTTGCCGTTGTTCAAGTCGCCGGTCAGGTCGTGGGTTTCGTCGTAGAGGAGGCGGAAGTAGCCGGAGCCGTTCATGGCGTTCCACAGGCTGTTCATATCCCGGTTGGCGTCGCTGCCTTGGGTGACGACGTTGATGAGGTTGTCGCCAAAGCCGACGCCCCATTCGCCGTCGAAGTCCATGCCGCCGGATGCGTCTTCGGCGATGCTGATGGCTCCGGGATGGTCGGCGTGGATGACGGTGTCGTTGATGTATTTGATGAGGGTGTCGGCGCCGGTGACGTTTCCGCCGCTGTAATATCTCATGGCGCCCACGGCGTCCCAGCGGAAGCCGTCAATGTGGCATTCGTCCATCCACATGCGGAAGTTGCCGATGATGAAGGAGCGGACGCCTTCGGTGGAGTAGTTGGGGCGGTTGGCTCCCCAGGGGGTGTTGAGCATGGCGCCGGTGAAGAAGTAGATGCTGGGGCTGGCTCCGGTGTCAAAGGTGTAGAGGTCAAGATCGCTTGAGCCGTAATGATTATGGACGACGTCGAGGAGGACGCGGAGGCCGCGCTGGTGGGCGGCTTTGACAAAGGCTTTCAATCCATCGGGGCCGCCGTAAGCGGAGTTTTCCACGGCGTAAATATCGGCGGGGTTGTAACCCCAGCTGTAGTCGCCGGCGAATTCGGAGAGGGGCATGAGTTCGACTGCGTTGATGCCGAGGTCCACGAGGTGGTCGAGTTTGGTGATGGCGTCGGCGAATTTCCCGGGGCCGCCGGAGCCGGGGGTGGAGTCGTAGAATGAGCCGACATGGAGTTCGTAGATGACGAGGTCGGAATTGGTCACGGCCAGGCGGGTGTCGCCGTCCCAGGCGAAGGCGCTGGGGTCATAGACGATGGTGTTGTCGGAGGAGTTGACGACTTTGCGTCCGCGCGGGTCGCGTTTCCAGGGGGCGGTGCTGCCGCCAAGGTAGTATTTATATTGGTCGCCGTTGCGCGCAGCCGGAATGTCGCCGGACCAGATGCCGAGGCCGTCGGGTTCGAGGACGAGATAATTGGCGGTGGTGTTCCAGCCGTTGAATGTGCCGGGCACGGCGACGCTGGTGGCGTCTGGCGCCCAGACGCGGAAGGTGACGCCGGTGCCGCCGGCGTCGGCGTAGGGGATGGAGCCCATGCCGGGGCGGATGGATTGTGCGGTGGCGGATGGGATGGCGAGCCAGCCGGAGAGGAGTGCTGTGGAGATTGCAAAGATTGCCGTGGTTGTTTTTGCCGTCTGGTTGACGGGGCGGGATTCCAGCGGTTTGCGCATGTTATTAGTGGTCATTGTTGACATACAATGCCACGTTTGAGCGCGAATTCCACCGCATGTATGTGCAGTAGATTTTGTTGTTATCAATGCAATAGCCTGCCGGCCATAACGCAATCGCGAGGAAGCATGTGCCGTGCGGCGGGTTTGGCGGTCTTTGCGAGTGTTTAATGAAACAACGACGCCGGCCTGGAATCTGCAGGGATGTTCAGGATGTTTGGCGTCGAGATCTGATTGCAAGTCTGGCGAACTCGAAATGTCTCCGCAACTCACATAAAGAAACTCACATAAATTATGAACCGTTTACTTCTTGCTGCCATTCTCGGTCTGACCGCTTTGCCGGTTTATTCCGGGGAAAACAAACCGCCGGTGCAACTGGCCATCATCGGGCTTGTCCACACCCATGTGCACGGGTTCCTGCCGCGCTCTCTCGCCAATCCAGAGGTGCAGGTGGTCGGCATCGTGGAGCCGGACCAGAAGTTGGTGGCGCAAGCCGCCCGGCGTTATCATCTGAACACAAATTTATTTTATCCCAGCCTGGAGGCGTTGTTCGCCAAAACCAACGTGCAGGCGGTGGCGACGTTCACCAGCACGTTCGATCACAAGCGCGTCGTGGAAACATGCGCGCCGCGCGGCATTCATGTGATGATGGAAAAACCGCTGGCGGTGAACATGGAACACGCCCGCGCCATGGCCGCCGCTGCCAAGAAGGGCAACATACATCTGCTGGTCAACTATGAGACCACCTGGTATTCCGCCAACCAGGCCGCCTACAAATTGATCTGGGACGAGAACGCCATCGGGGCATTGCGCAAGTTCGTGGTTCATGACGGGCATCGCGGGCCGAAAGAAATCGGCTGCCCGCCGGAATTTTTGGAATGGCTCACCGACCCGGTGCAGAACGGCGGCGGGGCGCTGACGGATTTTGGCTGTTACGGCGCAGACCTGATGACCTGGCTTATGCAGGGCCAGCGGCCGACTTCGGTTTTCGCGGTGACGCAGCACATCAAGCCGGAGATTTATCCGAAAGTGGACGATGAGGCGACGATTGTGGTGACGTATCCCAAGGCGCAGGGAATCATCCAGGCTTCCTGGAACTGGCCGTATAACCGGAAGGACATGGAAATTTATGGCAAGACTGGCTATGTGCTGGTGCCGCAAAATAATGTGTTGCGGGTGTTGCAGGGCGACCAGCCTGAAAAGGAAACGACCGTCGCACCGTTGACCGGCCCGGAGGCCGACCCGATCTCCTATCTCGCGGCGGTGGTGCGCGGAGACATCCAGCCGTCCGGGCTTTCCTCGCTCGAAGTGAACATGGTTGTGATGGAAATTCTTGACGCGGCGCGCGAGTCCGCCGCGACCGGCAAACGGATTGATCTCCCCGCAGCAGACCGCCAATAGGGGCAGCCGCCTTAACGGTCGTGATTGCCGCTGGCTTGTGTTAAGGCAGAATCGCTGGCACGATGGCAAACGTGCATCGTGAGTTCACCATGTTTTGTCGCACCAAATCCCCAGGCCGTCCGGCGGCAGAAAAACGGGGCATGGCGGGCGCATTCAACCTCGTTCCGCTTCGCGCGGCGCTCATCTGTTTCACAATCGCATTGTTTTGTTTTTCCGCCCGGGCCGTGACCCTTTGGAATGATTTGGGAGCGACCCTGGTTCACGATACGGGCGACGGCCAGGACATTCTCGGCGGCGCGGTCAAGCGGGACGACACCGCCACGGACACGCTCTACTTCAAGTTTCATGTGGATCCGCTGTCCGATGTGAGCACGGAGGAATATTTTGCCGGGTTTGAATTGTTCGATGGAGAAACGAGAGGGCTGGCCGTGGGCAATGCCATGAAGGCCTGGGCATACAGTGCGTTTCACACTTCCGACAAGGGTGAGTTAAATACAGTTTCCGGCGACTTTGACTTGCACTCTTCACGCCCGGAGTCAACCGCCGTGGGGGTTTTCAAGAAGTATGAACAGCCGCGCCGTGGCATTGACCGGACCATTGTTTTCAAAGTTCAATACGTCGCGGGGGAAGACGATCTCGTGACGGTCTGGTTGAGTCCTGACCTGGAGGCCGGAGCGACGGAAACGAACCAGCCCGAAAACTTGACCACGAGCTTCAAGGCGAATTGCTCGTTCAATGAAATTCATCTCCGGCACGGTGGCGGCGGCGGCGGCTGGACCTTCAGCGACATGGCGATCGCAACCGCGTTCAGTGACTTCGTGGCTCCCAGCGGCATCGAGCCGGGCAAATCCTCGCCGGTCGCCGGGCGGGGAACATTGCCGTTCACCTTCCGGTCATGGCAGCGGGAGCAGGGGCTGCCGCAAAGCTCCGTTCGCGCGCTGGCGCAAACGCGTGAGGGATATTTGTGGATCGGAACGGATAACGGCGTGACCCGCTTCGACGGCGTGCGCTTCGTTTCCTTCGGTGAGCGCGAGGGATTGCGGTGCGGCCCGGTGAGCCGGATTTTAGAGGATCGTCGCGGTGCGCTTTGGATTGGAAGCATCAGTGGCGGATTGACGAGATGGCAGGACGGAAAATTCGTCATGTTCACAACCCGGGATGGGCTGCCCGCCGATTCGATCACCGCGCTCGCCGAGGACAATGAGGGACGGCTCTGGGTCGGCACCGCAGCGGGATTGGGTTCATTGCTGGAGGGCCGCTGGACGACATTGACCAATGAAGCAGTGCAGGGCAAGGCAATCACCGGATTGTTCAAAGACAAAAAAGGAACGCTCTGGGTGGCGGCCACAGGCGTGGGAGTTTTCCAATTCCAAGACGGCAGATTGAATCCCATCAATGACAGTTCGGCGGAAAAACTGCTGCGTGACCCGCATTGTGTGCTCTTGGATCAGAGCGACCGGCTTTGGGTGGGCGCGGGCGATGATTTCGTTTTGTGCCGCGACGGCAGCCAATGGATCCGCTACCGGATTCCGCGCCACTTGGACAAGCCGTTCGTCACCACGCTGGCGGAATCGCGGGATGGCACGGTTTGGGCCGGGTCGGTGAGCGAGGGATTGTTTCACTTCAAGGACGGCAAGCTGGTCGCAATCAATGCGAGCAGCGGGATGCTGGACAATGTTGTCGAGTCGTTGCTGGTGGACCGGGAAGAAAATCTGTGGGCCGGCACGAGCGCGGGTTTGAATCAGTTGCGGCCCAAAAGCGTTTTGTTTCTGGGACAGGAGGAAGGGTTGGGCTACGGGGCGGTGCAAGGGCTGGCGGAGATTGCGCCCGGATTGATCTGGGCGGGCAAAGCAAGCGACGGGCTGTATCGCTGGGAGGGAAGAAATTTCAGCCGTCTGGTGCTGGCGGGCTTGTCGCAAAACGAGGCTCAAGTCAATACCGTGCTCGCCACGCGCGACGGCGGCTGCTGGGTGGCGAGCAGCAAGGGACTGTTGCACGTCGAAGATCCGAAAGCAGATTCAGTGGAAACACAACCGACCGAGCTGTTGGAGTTGAATGTCCTTTCACTCGCCGAAGACCGGGAGGGTGCGGTGTGGGCGGGCACGCGGGAAGGCGAGGTCTGGCGGCTGCAAGGCGGCGGGCTTACCGCTGCGACCAATCTCTGGCAAACGCGTCCTGTCACGGCCATTCTGCCAGGCTCCGATGGTTCGATGTGGGTTGGAACTGATGGCCATGGATTGCGCCGTTATCAAGATCGGGGATTTGTCAAATATGGCAAAGCCAACGGGCTCTTGAGCGATTCCATTCGCGCTCTGCATCAAGACGCCCAAGGTGTGCTGTGGATCGGCACGGCGGGAGGCGGATTGGCGCGGTGGCAGGAGGGACGTTTCACCGTGTTCACCACGCGCGAAGGTCTGCCGGACGATACCATTTCGCAGATTCTAGAAGACGATGACGGCCAACTCTGGCTGGGAAGCAATCGCGGGATCGCGTCTGTGTCCAAAGCCGAGCTGCAAGAAGTGGCGGCGGGCAAAACCACCACGCTCTATCCGCGCATCTTTGGCCGGGCGGAAGGAATGATGTCCGAAGAATGCACGGGCGGATTTCAGCCGGCGGGACTTAAAACCAAAGATGGATTGCTCTGGTTTTCCACTCTGAAAGGGCTGGCGGTGATCAACCCGCGTCTCAAGAGCCCGGCAACACACGGGCCTTCCGTCATCCTCGAGGAGGTGACGGTGGACGGCGAGCCGGTCTCGTCATTCCAAGCTGCCGATTCAAAAACCGAAGCCCAGGGCCAGAAATCCGGTGCCGGGATGGCCGCGACGAGGCTCCAGATTCCGCCTGGCAAGCACCGGATCGAGTTGCGCTACACCGGACTGAATTTCACCGCGCCAGAGCGCGTGCGTTTTCGTTATCGGATGAGGGGGCTGGATTCCGATTGGGTGGATGCAGGCGACCGCCGCGCCGCTTTTTACAGTTATGTGCCGCCGGGCGAGCACCAGTTCCAAGTCAAGGCCTGCGACGGGGACGGCATGTGGAGCGAATCCGGGGCGAGCCTGGAACTGGCGGTGTTGCGTTACTTCTGGCAAACTTGGTGGTTCATCGGGGCGGCGGCCGCAGGGCTTCTTGTTTCCGTCGGCGGAACCGTTCGCTTCCTCGAAAAGCGAAAAGTGCAACAACAGCTCAAGCATCTGGAGCGGGCGCGGGCGCTGGAACGGGAGCGGGCGCGCATCGCCCAGGACTTGCACGATGATCTCGGCGCTTCGTTGTCGCGGATTTCTTTTTTGAGCGACCTGGCCAAGGTGGGAAAAGACAGCTACTCACAAACGGGAGTTCATGTGGACAAAATTTCCCAGCTCGCGGGACAAACGCTGCGGGCGCTGGACGAGATTGTCTGGGCCGTGAGACCGGGCAGTGATTCGTTGCAGAGCCTCGTGGAATACATCGCCCATTTCGCCGGCGAATTGTTCAAGGGCAACGGCGTCCGCTGCCGGCTGGATCTGCCGGACAATCTGCCGACGCGTTCGTTGCCCCCTGAAATGCGTCACAACATCTTTCTCATCGCCAAGGAAGCGCTTACGAATGCGATGAAGCATGCGGCGGCCAGTGAGGTTTGTGTGCAGGTCAAGGCGGACATGGACTCGCTTGAAGTCGTGATCCAGGACGATGGAAATGGTTTTGACCCGGCCAGCTCGCAAAGCGTCCGGGAAGGGAATGGGTTGGGAAACATGCGCCGGCGGGCGGAGGCGGTTGGCGGGAAACTGGAAATGCAGACCACGTCCGGCAACGGAACGACCGTCCGGCTGCTGGTCAATTTCCACCGCAGCAAGTAAATGGCGGCATAACACGGTTGCGGACGGAAAGGGAGCATCATCAACCTTGTTTGGCAGGCCTGTTTCCAGCCTGCATGAATGTGCAGTAGAATCTTTGCTTTAGATGATTAGAATCCCCCCATGTCCCCTTGTCCGCAAACGTCACTGTTTGTATCGTCCACCGCCATTGGTGTGTCGAAAAACAGGGAGGACATTCACAACCAAACCACAGCAACCCCCACAATAGAGAGAATAAATATGTCAAACTTGATATTAAGATTCAACTTCCTCCGAAAGAGGAAGCCCCTCGCAAAGGTTTTCGGCTTGTTAACATTGTTCACCCTTTCAACGTCATCGCTGTTCTCCGGCGTGATGATGCAAGGCTTCTACTGGGATGTTCCTGGTCCGTGGTATCCTACCATGCAAACCAACGCCGCTTCGCTGCGGAGCATGATCGGCGGATATGGCATCAACCGGATTTGGTTTCCGGTGCCGCAGAAATCAGCCAGTGGCGGATTTTCCATGGGCTATGATCCCTACGATTACTACGATGTTGGCTCGTATTCTCAAAAGGGCGGGCCGGGGACGCACTTCGGGACGCAGGCGCAGTTGAAAAGCGCCATCGCCGCCTATCAGGCTCTGGGTGTTTCCTGCACCGCCGACATTGTTTTGAACCACCGCAGCGGTGGCGCGAGCGAAGCCAACGGCTATACGGGCGGCAGTTCCTACACCGACTTCAACGCCGTCCAGAGCGGATTGTGCAAATGGCATTGGTATGATTTTCATCCCAATTTTTATGAAGTGAGCGATGAAGGCACCTTCGGCGGCTACCCTGACCTTACCTTCAATTCAGGCGCCCCCTATGGAGCCATGAAAACTTGGTTGAGCTGGCTGAAAAACCACGCCAATGCCGGCTTCGACGGCTGGCGATATGATTATGTGAAGGGCTACCATCCGTGGGTGGTCAATGATATGAACGCCGCTTCCGGGCCGGATTTCACAGTCGGTGAATACTGGGATGCCAACACCACACTGCTTGATAATTGGGCCAACGCCGCCAACGCACACGCGTTTGACTTTGCTCTTTATTATACCCTGAAGGACATCTGCAACAACACGGGTGGCGGTGGGGACGTGCGCAACATGCTGGATGCAACCAAATGTTACGCAAAAAAGAATGCGGGCAAGGCTGTGACCTTCATCGCTAATCATGACACGGACGAGATTATCACAGACAAAATGATGGGTTATGCCTTCATCCTCACTTACCAAGGATATCCCTGCATCTTCTGGAAGGACTACTTCAACTACGGCCTGAAGGACGGTGGTGGCAACGGCAGCGGCTGGGGCAACGGCATAAGGCAGCTCGTCTGGATGCGTGAGAAATTCGCCAACGGCGGCCCTTCCATCCACGTTCTTGAGAGTCAAAACACCCAATACATCATATACGAATCCTACGGAACCTCCGCTTCCCAGCCAGGCTATGTGGTCATCATCAATGACGATGCCACCCAGTGGAAGGGGCAGACCGTCACCGTTGACAACGGCTACTTGAAAAACAAGACGTTGAAGGCGTATGCGTGGTCTTCCTCGAAGAGCGGGCAGAATTACCAGCCTAATGACCAGTTCTGCAATTCGGCCGGCAGTGTGCAAGTCTGGGCCGCTCCCAGAGGTTATGCGGTTTATTCCGTGACCGGATTCTGACGGAGTTTGTTTTACACAAGGGTCATGCCAGAAATGGCATGACCTTTTTTGTTTCTAGCGCAGAAGTAGAAAAGTCCCTTGAACCGGTTTGCCGGCGACCTGCCCTTGGCTGCTCATGGAAATCTTGTCGGGCAACTGCAAGCCTTCGGCTTGACCTGTGAAAACTGTTGCCCCCGCAGCAAAATCGAGCCGACCACTCACTTGACCGTCTCTCGTGAGGCCGTGGAAGCTGGCATTTATCTTCCCAGGTTGAGAAACGATGGCCACGTTTTCGCCAGTCTGGGTGAACGTCGCAATCCCATAGACAACGGTTTCGGTCGGCGTGGTTGAGTGATCATTGGCGCGCAGCGTCCCTTTGAACAGCCATTTGGACGGACTGGCATCTTTGGAAGCCGCCATCAAACTGCTCAACGCGTCCTCCAGTTTGGTTGCGCCGCGCGGCACGCTGATGTTCAGTCCGAGCCACGCGACGTATTCAACGCCCATTTCCCACAGGTCGTTCTTTATTCCAAGATTCAGCGCCGGATATGAGCGCCGCAGGTAAGCCCGCAGTCCGTCCAGACGATGACTTTCCTCATCAACATCGCTTTGGGATTTCCATTGGATGACCAAAGCGCAGGCCGGCGCGGTCGGAAACAATTGCATGACGTGCGGCGCGTTTGAGATTCCACCCGGCTCATCGCCAAAAAAAACAATCAGCGCATCGCCTCCTTTGCTTCTCGCCATGCGGGCGGACTGCGCGGTGTCGCTGTCCTTCCATTTTTTGTGTGGATCCGCAAGCTGGATGCTGCCCATGACCCGATAAGGACGCTCCGGCCAGTTCCAGTAAACCGGCACGGCATAAGCCTGGTCGGCCACGGCATTTTTCGTGGTGAGCCACGTCCGGCTGCCGGTGAATTCAGAATAATGTTTCGTGGCGCAACCGGCGAGGAACGGAAGTGACAAGATAAGAACCAGGAAAGATTTCATTTTCATGGTAAGAGTGGCTATGACTTTTGGACTTTGTCAACGTGCAACGCTGCTGCACATTCATGCAGTTGCTTCCCAGTGGCAAATCCAGTTAAATGGAGACGTGGCATTGGCATGGCGGGCGTGAGTAAAGATATAAGTTATGCAGATCAAAGTGGCAATTGTAGATGACGACAAAGACATGCGGGCGAGTCTCGCGGCTTTGATCCGGGAGGCGCCTTCGCTTAAACTGGCCGGCAGCTACGCGAACGCAGAGACGGCCCTGGATGAAATCCCGCAGCAGCCGCCCGACGTCGTCCTCATGGACATCAACATGCCCGGCATGGCCGGGATCGAATGTGTCCGCCAGTTGAAGATGATTGTCCCGGCGGTGCAGGTTTTGATGCTCACCGTCTATGAGGACAGCGACTCGCTGTTCAATTCGCTCAAAGCCGGGGCGAGCGGATACCTGCTCAAACGCACCAGTTCGTCACAGTTATTGGAAGCCGTCCGTGACGTCCATGCGGGCGGCTCGCCCATGTCGCCGCAACTGGCCCGGCGCGTGGTTCAGTTTTTTTCCAAGCCCCAGGACGAGTCACAAGTCACCCGGCTAAGCCCCGGAGAACGCGAGTTCCTTCAACTTCTGGCCAGGGGCTACGTTTACAAGGAAATCGCCGAACACATGGGCATCAGCACGGACACGGTTCGTTACTATGTGCGGACCGTTTATGAGAAACTGCACGTCCACTCCCGGACGGAAGCGGTGGTGAAATTTCTCCACGGCTGATTCCGCTACCGAACGGTTCCCAAAAACTTATCGAACTTTCGCCCGGAAGATGCGGTTGGTTGAACCAGGAGCCAGCGGCACCGACAGAAGCTGCTCGCGGCCCGTGATGGTGTTGGTCTGAAGCGGCATCCAGCCCACGGCGTTTGCCGAGGATTCAAACTGCAGCGTTCCGGTTCCGGTCAGGTTTAGGAGGGTCGCCTCAAAGAGGCCGTTCGTTTTTTGGGGCGGGCCAAACCGGGGCGGCGCTTCGAAAACCGTCAGTCCCCATTCACCGTCGGCCAGATAGATGCGGCTGCCGGCCACTTTCACGTCGCGCGCGTAACCGCCGGTGGCGACGCGGGCCGCCTCGATGATGTTGGCGGGATTGCTCACGTCCAACACCAGCAGTCCGTCCGCCCCGTTCGCCACATAGGCGAGGTTTCCATGAACCCGCACCTTCCAGGCTTCGCGGCTGGGATAGCTGCCCAGTTGAATCACATTCGTCGGCTGGCTTACATCGAACACTTTCACGCCCTGATAGCCGTCGGCCAGATAAGCGCGTGTGCCCACCACGTCCAGACCGTAGGCGTAACCGCCGGTGACGTTCGTGCTAAGGGGAATGATGTTGGCCGGATTGCTGACGTTGTAAATCTCCAGACCGTAGGCGCCGTCCGCGACATAGGCTAGGTTTACTCGCACCTGCACCTCCGCAGCGGCGAAGCCGGGCACGGCGATGCTCCCGAGCGATTGCACAGCCGCCGGCAGCGAGGTGTCGAGAATCTGCAACCCGCCCCCGCGAAAGGCACCGTAGGTTTTGTTGCTGACAATCTGCACGCTCCAAGCGTCGCCGCCGGGATTGAAGCTGCCAAGGACGTCGGGGTTTGCCGGATTGGTCACGTCCAGGATGCGTAGGCCGAAGTATCCGTCCGCCACATAGGCGCGGTTGCTTTCCACCAGGACGCTCCAGGTGGGACCTCCGCTGTAGAACCCGCCCAAGCGCGTGATGGCGGCAGGATTCGTCGCATTGAGAATTTCCAAGCCGTTCACCTCATCGGCGATGTAGGCGATGTCGTCCGCGACATGAACGCCGGTGACTGAAGCGGCCCGGCCCGCCTGGGCGGTGAGCGTGATGTTCGCGGGATTGCTGATGTCCAACACTTGCAAGCCATCGCTGCCCGACGCGAGATAGGCGGTCGTGCCCACGATGAACGTTTCGAAAGTGGATTTGCTGGTCGGGTAACTGCCCAGCAAGGTCAGATTGGTCCCGCCGCTGATGTCAAAGATGGCCAGCCCGCCCTGGGCGTCGGCGGCATGGAGCCGTGCGCCATCCACGCGCAACCGATACGTGTAACCCGCAGTGTCGTTTGTGCGGAGGGGCGTGATGTTGGCGGGATTGGCGACGTTCAAAGCCAGCACGCCGTCCTGTCCGTCCGCCACATAGGCCACGTTGCCGGAAACCGCCACGCCCAGCGCATTGCCGGATGTATCGAAAGTGCCGAGGTAAGCCACGTTCGTCGGGTCGCTGACATCGTATATTTGCAAACCCGCATCCGCTGTGGCCACATAAGCGCGCGTGCCGGCGACCGCCACGCCTCGCGCGTAACCCGGCGTGATCCATTGGCCGACCCAAAAGACATTGGTGGGATTGGCGACGTTGAGAATTTGCAGCGAGCCGCCGTCGGCAACGTAGGCCAGCGCGCCCACCACCCGCACCTCCTCCGCTACACCGGGCGTGTCGTAGCCGCCCACGCGGACAACATTCGTCGGATTCGAGACATCGAAAACATGCAGGCCAAAGTCACCATCCGCCACGTAGGCCAAAGTTCCGGCCACCTGCACACTGACGGCCCGCCCCGGCGTGTCGTAGCCGCCCACGCGGACGATGTTGGTGGGCTGGCTGATGTTGTAAACGCCGAGTCCCCCGCCAAATTGCGCGAGGTAGGCGTAAGTGCCGGCCACAAAAACTCCCCGCGTCTCGCCGCGCGGATAGCCGGGCCAGCGACCTTTGATTTGAAGTTCCAGCGGTGGCGGGATGACCGGCGGCGGATCGGCGACGAACACAATGTCGCGCAAATAATTCGCGTCTTGAAAAACCTGATCCGGACGCGCGCCCGCCGTCGTGGTGAAAACGCCCGCGCCGGCCGGATACGTCAGGTTCGTCCCGTTGCCGCCCGCCGACGCGAGATCGCCGTCGAGAGCCGGATAATTGCGTCCGCCCCCGCCGGTCGAGACGACGACCGTGTAATCCGTGTCCGCCGCGATGGGCACATCCGGAATGTCGAGGTTTGTCCAGCCCGTGACGCCGCCGTAACTCCACACGAACGGCCCCGCGACGACCGTGTCGTCCGAATTGCGCCACACGCGCGCTGTGTGATCGCCCGATTCCGACGCCAGCGCATAGACGCGCAGATGCGTGAGGTTGCCCGCGAGGCTCGCGCGGAAAATGGTGCCGAGTTCGTAGTGAACGCCTTCCGGTCCCGAGTCGTTGCCGGTCTTGCTGTCGGGAAATAAACTTTCCGGCGCAGCGAACGCAGTCCCTTCGACCACCGACAGACACACCGCCAAAGTCAGTCCCATAGAATAAAGCCAAGTTTGTTTCATCGTCGAGATTGTCTCATAGGCTGGAGATTTGTCACGGTTCGTTACTATGTGCGGACCGTTTATGAGAAGTTGCACGTCCACTCCCGGACGGAAGCGGTGGTGAAATTTCTCCACGGCTGATTCCGCCACGGGACCGAGGCCGGTTGCGGCGAGCTGCCGGAACTGGAGTGCTGTCAATTTGCCGCTGTGGGTTTGGTCGCGTGTTCCATCAGCCATTGCACGTCCTGGTCGTTGGGCGCCGGTATCGCCTGACGTTTGCCGCCAGCCATCTTTAACGCCAGTTTCTGCAAGCCGCGCCAGCGATGGAATTCGGAATGGCCATCGGCAAAAGTGAAGGACGTTGCGTCATTGTGATAGACCGCAGGCAGATCGGTGATGGTCAGATCTGCCAGGTTCAACGGACTGTAGCCGGAAGTCTCCACCCGGAACCATCCGTCGTTGATGCTGTCAGGACGTTCGTCCAGAAACACGAACGCATCGGAAGGCGCCAGACGCACGAAGTCGCCCTCCCGCCGGTATTTTTCAAACGCCAACGCCGCCGAACTGCCGCTGAAAGGCCCGTTCAGTCCCGGGTTTATCCAACCGTTCATCGAAACTGATCGTGCCCTCGGCAGACCTTTGAGCCGGTCCACGCTGGTGTCCGAGGGGCAATGGTAGATGGCGGCATTTTCAACGTAGCCGCCGTGATAACCTCTACGCGTTGCTCTTGAAAGAAACCCGTTCGCACCCGCTCAACTAGGAAAGACCCTTATTTATGTAGCCGCGCTCCGTTCGGTTGGCGTCCCAGCAAGATTGGACACGAAAAACCAGGTTGAATTTGACGATGCAACGCCTGACACCGCAGCCGGTGATTGTCATTCGGCGATTCCGCCGCCGTTTTTTGCGGGGAACTAAAGGAATTTTTGAGCATCTCACCGATTGAAATGGCGCGCGGACAGAACGCGCGTTAAATTTTTTTATGTTTATCACCGGACTCGGCACCGCCGTTCCGCCGCAGCGCTACACCCAGCGTGATTCCTGGGACGCGCTGCAAAACTGGCCGCAGTTCCCGCAGCTCAAACCGCGTTCACAGGCCATCCTCAAAAAAGTCCTCTGCGGCGACAACGGCATTGACGCGCGCCACCTTGCGCTCGCCCCGCTCACGGAAATTTTTGTTCAGACACCCGATGTGCTGCAGACTCGCTTTGCAAAACACGCGCCGACGCTGGCCACGGAAGCCGCGCGTCGCGCGCTGAAGGATGCGGACTGCCGGCCGGAGGAAATTGACAGCCTCATCATCAGCACCTGCACCGGCTATCTGTGTCCCGGCCTCACGAGCTACGTCAGCGAAAAGCTCGGCCTGCGCCAAAATATTTTCACCCTCGACCTCGTCGGCCAGGGCTGCGGCGCGGCGTTGCCAAATCTGCGGACGGGAGAAGCAATCCTCACCGCCGGGCGCGCCAAAAAAGTTCTCTCCGTCTGCGTCGAGGTTTGCAGCGCGGCATTTTATCTCGATGATGATGCCGGCGTTTTGATCAGCGCCTGCCTGTTCGCAGACGGTGCCGGCGCGGCGGTTTTGTCGAACCAACCATTGCCCGACCGTCGGCGCGTCGAATGGAAATTCACCGACTCGCGCCTCGTCACCGCCGAACGCGACGCGCTCCGGTTCAGCCACAAGAACGGGATGTTGCGGAACATTTTGCTGCCGCAAGTGCCGCAGGTCGCCAGCGAGATTGCCGGGAGATTATTTGCCGAATCGCTCGCCGTGGCGGCCGTGAAACGCGAGCAGATCACGGGCTGGATTCTGCACACCGGCGGGCGCGACGTGATTCTCGCCCTGCGCGACAAGCTCAAATTAAGCGAGGCCGACGTGCGCCACAGCGCCGCCGTGCTGCGCGAATTCGGCAACATCAGCAGCCCCACTGTTTATTTTGTCCTCGAACGTGCCTTGCGTGACACCGTGCCCGACGGCCTGTGGTGGATGTCCACATTCGGCGCGGGCTTCAGTTGCCACGGCGCATTTTTGGAAGTCGGATGAATTTTTAACTGGTGGGGCGAGCGTCCCTGCGAGCCAAAATCAAATGAACCGCATCGTCCAACCCGAACTCCTCGACACGCTGCCACCGGACGACCCGCGCGCGATCCGTTCCCGCCGCGATCTGCGCCGCGTCAATTCGTGGATGGGCAACCATGGCATGATGGCCCGCGCGCTGCAAAATAACTTGAACGTCCATGCGCCCGGACAAATCACCGAACTTGGCGCGGGAGACGGAGATTTCCTGCTCCGCGTCGCGCAAAAGGTTTCACGGCACTGGCCGGAGGTGAACGTCACCTTGCTCGACCTGCAAAAAAATATTTCCGCCGGGACGCTCGCTGCCTTCGGTGCACAAGGCTGGCGCGCGGAAACCGTTGTGGCCGACGTTTTCAACTGGCCGCAAACTTCGAGCAGGGGCGAAGTCATCATCGCCAATCTGTTTCTGCACCACTTTGAAGGCGCTCGCCTGTCGGAACTGCTCCGCCTGATTTCCCGGCGCGCAAAATTATTCATCGCTCTTGAGCCGCGCCGCGCCAGATGGCCGCTGTTTTGCAGCCGCCTGTTGTGGGCGATTGGTTGCAACGACGTGACACGCCACGACGCCGTGGCCAGTGTGCGCGCGGGATTTTCCGGCAATGAACTCGCATCGCTCTGGCCGGACAACGATGACTGGAAGTTGGAAGAACAATCCGCCGGAAACTTCAGCCATCTTTTTATCGCTCGAAAAATGAATTGAATCATGGCTGATGCAAAACCCATCACGATTGTCGGCGGCGGCCTCGCGGGGCTGACTCTCGGCATCGGGTTGCGGCAGCGCGGCGTGCCGGTGACGATTCACGAGGCGGGGAATTATCCGCGCCACCGCGTCTGCGGCGAATTCATCAGCGGACGTGGACAGGCCACGCTCGTGCGGCTGGGCTTGGCAGAATTGCTTGAACGTGCTGGCGCGGTCGGCGCGCAGACGACGGCTTTTTTTTCGGCGACCAAATCAACGCCGCCGCGCCCGCTGCCGTCGCCAGCCATGTGTCTTTCACGCTTCAAGCTGGACGCCGCGCTGGCGAAAAATTTCCGCGAACTTGGCGGCGAATTGCTCGAGGGCAAACGCTTTCCCCCGGAAGATTTTGGCGAGAGTGTCGTTCGCGCCACCGGACGCCGTGCGCAAGCAGAGCAGGGCGGTGCGCGCTGGTTTGGCTTGAAAGTCCACGCGCGAAAAGTTGCGCTCACGGCGGATTTGGAGATGCACGTTTCGCCGCGCGGCTACGTCGGACTGTGCAAAATTGCCGGCGGCGGGGTGAACGTCTGCGGCTTGTTCCGCAAACGCACGGACGAGAACAGTGAATCAAAAAACTGGCGCGAATGGCTGCGCGGCCAGATCGGTTCGCCGTTGAACCACCGGCTCGTTTCAGCCGAGTTCGATGAAAATTCCTTTTGCGCCGTTGCCGGACTTTCATTGCGACCACAGCAGGCCGCGTCGCGCGCCGAGATTTGCGTGGGCGACGCCATCACCATGATTCCGCCCGTCACCGGCAATGGCATGTCCATGGCGTTCGAGTCGGCGGAACTGGCGGTTGCGCCGCTCGCCGCGTGGAGCCGGGACGAAATTTCATGGGAGGAAGCCCGTGGCAAAATCGCCCGTGATTGCGACGCCGCTTTTGCGCGACGCCTCGCGTGGGCGAAATGGCTGCAACGACTCATCCTCACGCCCACGCTGCAAAACCCGCTTGTTGCGCTCGCCGCCAGGAGCGACTGGTTTTGGCGATTGGCGTTTGAACGCACGCGCTGAATTTTGTGGCGGCGGTCTGTGACCGCCGTGTAACTTAAAAGGTGACGCTCACAGAGCGACGCTACAAAAAATGAAACCGCTCGCGGACTGCAAACTTTACACCTTCGTGGACACGGCCTATCTGCATGGCCGCGCGCCCGAACTCGTCGCACAACAGCTCTGTGACGGCGGCAGCGACTTGATTCAACTGCGCGCTAAAAATTTATCGCCCGATGAAATCCGCGCAATGGCGGAAAAGATTCTGCCAGTTACCAGAGCCGCCAATGCTGGTCTGGTCATCAACGATTACGATGATATTGCGAGGGAGCTTGACGCGGATTTCTGCCATTTGGGACAGGAAGATTTCTTTGACGCCGGACACAAGAGCGTCATCGAATTGTGGAGCATGGAGCGTGTATTGCGGATTGGTTTGTCAACGCATTCGCCCAAACAAGCGCAACGCGCACTGGCTGCCGGCGCGGATTACCTCGCCATCGGGCCAGTTTACGCCACCGGCACCAAGCCGACCGCCGAACCCGTGACGCTCGAATACGTCCGCTGGGCGGCGGCGAACGCGACCGTCCCGTGGTTCGCCATCGGCGGTGTCAATTTGCAGACAATTGACGAACTTTTAGCGGCAGGCGCAAAACGTATTTGCGTCGTCTCCGCCATCCTCAACGCGCCGGACATCGCCAGGGCCTGCGCGGAATTCCGGCGCAAATTGGATTGAAGTTGTGCTGCCCAACCGCACGGCCGCACGTTCCATCCGTCCGGTTCCAGCGCGCAATTTGAACAGCGTTAATCTGCGATTAAAATTTTTGAAGCCTGTGTTTTCCCTGTGGCTGATCAAATAGCTTCCGACACGCGCTGGATGGACACCGCTTTGCCTGTGGCGTCGTCAATGCGGATGACCGCGCCGTGGAGCAGCACGCGGTTTTTGGCCACTTCAAACCGTTGCGGCATGGCGGTGAGAAATTTTTTGAGCACCGGTTCGATTTCGCGCCCCAAGCAGCCGTCGTGCGGGCCGGTGAACCCGGCATCGGTCAGATAGGCCGTGCCTTCAGGCAGAATCTGTTCGTCCGCTGTCTGCACGTGCGTGTGCGTGCCGACAACCGCGCTCACCTGGCCGTCGAGCATCCGCGCGAACGCGATTTTCTCCGAGGTCGCCTCGGCGTGAAAATCCACGAAGATGATCCTGGTCTGCCGGCGCAGGCGTTCAACTTCGTCGCGGGCGGTCAGAAAGGGATTCTCCAGCGGCGGCATGAATACGCGGCCTTGCACATTCATCACGGCGACCAACACCGGGTTTTGAATTTTTAATTTTGAATTTTTAATTTCAAAAACGTTCGCGCCGCGTCCAGGAACATTCGCCGGATAATTCAGCGGCCGGAGAAAGCGCGGCTCGTTCTGGAGCAGTTCCATGACTTCCTTCTGATCCCACAAATGATCGCCGCTGGTGATGACGTCCACGCCGGCGGAGAACAGTTCGCCGGCGATCTTGGGCGTGATGCCGTTGCCGCCGGCGGAGTTTTCGCCGTTCGCAATGACGAAATCGAGCGCGTGCTGGTCGCGGAGGCGGGGGAGAATGTTGTGGACGGCCTTGCGTCCGGGTTCGCCCACGATGTCGCCGATGAAGAGAAGTTTCACGCGGCAAAGTTAGCGGCAGGCAGGAAAGAAGACAAACCACGAATGGACACCAATGAACACGAATTGGTAGGGACGGCGCGCTGCGACCGGAACGCATGATTCAGATTCAATAAAATAGCAAAATCGCCTGTAAATTCAATGTTTATCTGGTTTAACTCGCCACTATTTTTCACTACTCTACCACCCCTTTTACTGACAGTTTCACTGACAGTCCACCCCGCAACACTCTCCTTTTCGACCGGCGAAAAGGGCGCGCAGCGTGAAAGCCTACGCAGTGAAAAGGGTGTCCAGAGGGCTTGCCCTTTGGCGCGGGGTTTGGGGACGGCGTTAGTCACCAAAACAACGGGCGTTTGTTCGTTGTTCGTGGTCATGTGGGGTCAGGCATAAAAATATCCAAGGGCGCGCAAAGATGAAAAATTGCCGGTGCCGATGACGACGTGATCGAGCAATTCCATTTTTAAAAGCTGGCCGGCGCGGATTAAATCCCGCGTCACTTTGATGTCGGCCTCCGACGGGGTGCTTTCGCCGCTGGGGTGATTGTGCATGACTATCACGGCGCTGGCGGCGGTCATAATCGCCAACCGGAACACTTCGCGCGGATGCACCAAAATCGTGTCCATCGTGCCGATGGAAATCAGGTGATGCCCTTTGACCTTCCGGCGCGTGTTCAAAAGCAACGCGGCGAAACATTCACAATCGGGGTTGAAATAAGGATGGCTGGCGATATGCAGCCGCCAATAATCGGCGGCTTTGTCGGGCGTCTCGCAGGTCTGCAAGCTGTCCGGCGTCGGACATTCGCGCAAGGCGGTGACTTTGTATTCATACGGGCTGGCGGCAAACCGGAACGGTTTCACCAGCGATTCAAATCCGGGAAAAGTGGCGGTGGTATTCATGGCAGGATTCACGCGGGTTTGAGGTCGGCTGCGAAATAACTGCCGTAACGCTGGCGGGGGTCATAGGTCGCCCGCTCGTCGGGAATCGTGCCGCAAGGGTGCTGCCACGTCTGGCGGGTGTTGTTCCAATGAAAGCCAAGCTCGGCTAGAACGCGGGTGACGGTGGGCGGCTGTTTGTCGGAGAACTGAATCCAAACCCATTTGCCAACCACTTCGGCCAATTCAAAAAAGTTCGGGGCTTTAGTGCGGAGCAACGTCAGCAATTTTTCAGTTTCAAGTTTCCGATTCTTCCGGCGCAAAGCCAGATTGATTTTGGCCCGACTCGCTTTTGATGATAGCTGGCTGGCGTTTGCTGGAGCCGCTGCTTCCACTGATAATTTGTTTTTCATAAGCTTTTTTTTGATGATCGCCGTCCGTGTCTCGCCGTATGCCGCTTGCTTCACCCAGGCGCAGACATTTTTTGAACTGAACCCGGTTTATTTCCGGCGTGCATGGGGCATGACAGCGAAAGATGGGCGTTACCAAATAGCCCGGTCGCTGGCGTGACCCATGCCCTTCGTCGCCGGAAATAAAACGCCCCGTGAAGCGGGAATCAGAAGATTGAAAAAGATGGCGGAGCAGCAAGCGGACTACTGAGAGAGACGGATGGCGCCTGCTTCAAACCAAAACGCGCCATGCCAAAAACACTAAACCAAAAACCTCTAGCCTCGCAGAGTCGCCGAAGGCACAAATCCGACTGATCTGACTTCCGGCGGTTTGGGAGCAGCGCAGCGAATGACAAACCACCGGATGTCAGACTGAAATTGCGTTCACGTCTGGGCCTGTCTCCGCCGGATTCAGATTGCGGAACTGAACGCAGCGAAGCGCGAACAGGCGGGCGCAGGTCGACTGCTCACGCGCAAAGAAGTGAAGTGCAGCGGTCGGAACCGGACGGAGTCAGGGTGCTTGAGCACACAGCCGTCACGACGGCAGATTCCTCAAAGGGGAAAGCCTTTTTCGCCAGTGTGCATTTGGGTTGAGTTTGCGTTTTTTCGCTGGAAAAATACCGCAAGGCGTATCAATTTCCCATTCATTGTCAGGCGTCGCCCTGATGAAAGCAGGATCGTGTTCGACTTCATTTGGAATGTTAGAAACATCCAAAAGATGCAGTGAACTTTTACCCACTTCGCGCACAACCAAGTCGCGAAGACCTTTTTCGTCAGGTTTTCCAAATCTGATAAACATGATCGGTATCCACCCGCCTTCCTTCCATTTGTGTGCGAGGTCAAGTTCCGTCTGATTGCCCGAAATCGCAGGATGGTTACGCCTCACTGTCCTGCCGTTGTCAGTGCAGGGATGTTTCGGCCACGGCCAGCCAAGACTATCGAAAAAGACCCTTCCGTTGAACGGCGACCTGTAATAATAAACCGGAGCGTCACAGACAGGGCAGCGCGCATTTGGATTTACAATTGCCGAAAGGGTGTCGCTCTTGAAATCAATTGATTTAGCGTCTGTGTTTTCTCTGGAGCGAATGTGAAAACACCACGGGCAAGTGCAGGACGAGTAATGATTATTTCCACCGCTCATCAGTGGCCCTTTTTTATTTTTAACAAGGCGGCAAGTTGCACTTTGTAAATCGTTGGGAGCGCCACACTCTTTTTTAACTTCTTTGCGAGATCGTGAACAAGTTGTTCCATTTCACTTTTGCTCGCGCAATTAAGTGCATTGAGACTCGAAAGCGGCGGACGCAACACACTCGCCTTTAGCCCGCTCGCCAATAGCGGAACAAAATGCTCATCTGAACCCCATCGTGCTCCCCATTCAAAAAGCGCAAACTGTGATTTCAGGCTGGCTGGCGTAATCAATCCAATGAAGCAACAGGCGTCTTGAATTTCCTTTCTCAAGATGGCTTCGGTTTTCACACCTGCGGATAGTTTGTAACCATCAACGCTGGTGCAGCGCACGCGGTCATGCGGAATTGCCAAAGCTACACAAAGAAATTCAACGAGTGCTTTGGCAGATTGCTTGTCTTTGCTTGAGTGGCTGATAAATAAATCCAGCGAATAATTCATAATCGTGTTCAATTTTTGCCTTTGGACTGAATTGTTTTGCTTTTTCCGCTCACTAAAATCCCTTTGTAATGATACAGCATGGCGTAAAATGTCTCTCGTTGCGGGGTAAAAAATTTCCTGCCAAAAATTGCCGCCATTATTATGCCCAAAAAACAATTCCGAAAAGTCCCACAAATTCAATTTCTGTTCTCCAATGGCAATCAAGATCGCGATTTGCTTGGACATCCTGGCTTTTGGGTCAATCGGAAATTCCTTTTCCCTATCACTCATCCACTTTATTTGCGCGCAAGCCAAGAGGTTTTGAATGTCGGCTTTTGGCAGGCTGCTGAGTAGTTGAACAAGGACTGGATTATGCCTGAAGATATGCGAAAAGCGGGGTAGGTGCTTTTCCAATTCCTTAAAAGAACCACCTTCCGTGGCATCATCAATGCAGGCTTTTAAGTCAGCGATAGCGTCATTGACTTCTTGCGCTGTAAAGCTGTCAGGCAATGGCATAAAATCACTAGATAATTTCGTCCGCTACTTTCGCCCGCTGTTCTTTTGGCTTTTTCACCTTTGTGGATTTAGCTTCCTCGGCGGCACGCTCAAGATTCAATGCCAGCAACCGCTCCAGGATTTTCTCGGCAAACTCCTTTTCAAATTCCGCGTGCGCCTGGGGCAACCCGATTGCATCGGTGTCGAACTGGGCAAAGGCGCCGGTTTTGAAATCGAAAATCGTGCCGGACTCCGTTTGCCCCAAGATTTCGGCAAAGTCATTCCAGCCGTAGGCGGTGGCGACGGCGGCGTCCAGAGTCTTATGCGCGAGATCGAGCCAGGCGGGGTGCTCGTTGTAGAGATTGGTGAGCGTGCGCTTTTTCAACTTGGCGGCGCAATCGGCGTCTTTGGGTTCAAGGCGGGGATAACGCACCGTGCCGACGCCGGTTTTGGCGTCCACCGTTTGCGGGGCGACGTAGCGCGACCAAGGGCCGGTGACGCTGCCGGGAAATTCCAGAATCTTTTCCACCGTCCATTCGGGCGGATTCAGCCAGCGTTCGCGCAACGCATTCAACTCTTGGGCGGCGGCGGCAATCGCGGCTTCCTGCGCGGGCGTCGGGCGCGGAAACGGAAATGTTTCAAAGCATGTTGTCGGCGTGTATCGCGGGCGAGTTTCAAGCCGCGTGCCTTGTTTCAAAGACCAGGTTTGATGAAACCGCGACTGTAAGATTCCAAAGAAAAAATCATCGTCCCTCGCGAAGGCCACAGTCTGCGAATCTGGCAACTCAAAAGAGCCGCGCCATACAAAAACTCTATATTTTGCAACCCTGGCCGTTACCAACATGCGAGCTTGGTTGCGCGAAGCAGCACGAAACTCTGGCCGATTGCGTCCAAATAGCCACCAAAGTTTAGGCCGATTGCTATCATTGCTGCTTTCGCGCGCTGTGCGGACATTGTTTATGACATATTGAAAAACAGGATCAAACTTCGCAGCGTCGTCAATCTTTAGGTCATCAAAATCTATGACCCATGACCGCGATGGAACTTTCATCAAATCATCGCCGTTAAAATAGGGCCGCAATACATCACTGCTCGGTTTGCCATTCAGATTCGGTTGAGCAATCAACTGCATGGCGCATTCACTTGTAATTGCAAATGGGCCGGCGGGCAGCAAACCAATAAAGCCAATCCCAGCATTGCTTGTTAGTGGAAGTGCCGTCGTTGTGTCTTGTTCTAATCCGGCAAGGTTCGAATAAATTTCCTTTGTCAATTCGCCGTTAAGAGTCCGATCCTTCTGTTTTCCATCGTCAAATCCAACCATGCTGACATGAACATTCGCACCGGCTAAAATCCATTCGCGGTCACTCTCGGCAAAAAAGATGTCGCCGGTTTCTTTGATGCGTTTCAAAACTTCGCGGTTCGCGCCGCCGCGAATCCCCTGCGTCGCCAGCAATCCGGCACGTTTGCATTTGCCGTGCTCGATCAAATCGCGGGCTTTCTCAAACCTATAGCAGCACAAATCAGATTGGCCGGGAATCCGGTTGCCGTAAATTTTGCGCAGTTCCTCAACGTAGTCGTCGCCCAACTCACGCCGCATGAATTTGTCACCCAGAAACGGCGGATTGCCGACGAGGACATCACACTCCGGCCAGGCGCGTTCAACATAGACCTTGAACAAATTGTCTTGGCTTTGGTGTTCCTCTGCGCGTGCGGCTTTCAGGTTCTTCGCCTTCTTCTTGAACGTCTCGTGCATCAACGCGTCTTTGTTTTCAAAGCCGTCCAGCACGCGCAAGACGGGCGTGCGGTCATTATCAAAACCGTTGGCACGCCGCCATTGCAGGTAGCCAATCTGCACCGACACTTGCGCCAGTTCGTAGGCGTAGGGATTGATTTCAATGGCCTTCAACTGCTGCACGTTGACTTTGAGATCGAATTTGAAACCGAGCTGGGTAGCGAACGCGATAACTTCCTTTTCCAAGTCGAGCAGCATCTGGAGCGCGACGTAAAGGAAATTGCCGCTGCCGCACGCCGGATCGAGGACAATGATGGTGCAGAGCTTTTTGAGAAATACGGTGATGCGAGCGCGGGCTTCGGCATCGCCTTTGCCGCGTCTGAGCGCGGGCATCAGGCTGGCCTTGAGCGCGGCCCATTCGCGGCGGAGCGGGGCCATGAGGACGGGTTCCACCAGGTCGCGGATATCCGATTCGCCGGTGTATTGGGCACCCAGGGCGGCGCGTTGCCTTTCGTCCAGGGCGCGTTCAAACAGCGTGCCCAGGATGCTCGGCTGGATGAACTGCCAGTCGGCTTCGGCGGCTTCCACGAGAATCTTCAACTCGGCTTCGTTCAATTCAAATACCGTGGCTTCCTCGAACAGATGGCCGTTGAAGTGGCGGATCTTGTGCTGCCCGAACATGCCGCCTTTGGCCATGACGCGAAACAATTCCTCAGTGGCGGCGGCGAACTGTTTGGGATCGTCGAGCGCGGTCTTGGCGATTTCCGAAAATAGGCGCGGCGGCAACAGTCCGCTGTCCTCGGCGAAGAAACAAAACACAATGCGATTCAGGAACCGGGCGATGCGGAGATTATTGCGCTGCGCAAAGTTCACCTGCTTGCGCGTGGTGGCGTCGGCGATCTCCACGCTCTCACGTTTTTGCAGCAGGCGCGCAACCTCGGCGATTTTGCCGGCGAGTTTTTCCGTCACTTCCGCCGTGGTGCGCTGGGGTTTGAGAAAATCGGGATTTTCAAACAGGGCGCGCAACAGCCGCCAGTTTTCCGGGCGGTCAATCTCGTCGTTGGTGAATTCGTGAACCTCCTGCACCGTGCCGTTGAAGTTCGTTTTGATGATGTAGCGGTCAAAATCGCAGACCACCAACAGCGGCGGATTCAGCAGCGATTCGCGGTAACGGAGCAATTGTTTGTAGGCTTCATCGAGATTTTTCTTTTTGCCTTTGTATTCCCAGGTGAAGCAGCCCTTTTTCCACACGTCGGCAAAGCCGCGTTCCTCCGGCTCGCTGGCGTCGGGCGTTTCAACGTCGAACAGCTCGGCGTCCTTGACGACGCGCTTCTGGAAGCAGAAAAAATCCGTGCCGCTGGGATCGGCTTCATTGGGCGTCGGCTGTTCGAGCAGCCGGCAGAGATCGTCGAAGTGACTTTGGTAGGCCGAAGTTTCCTTGCCCTGATAGCGCGACCACTTCTTTTTGAATTCGGCGGCGGTCATGTCGTGATCGGCATGAGGCGAACGGTAGCAAAGGCAGGGCGGCAACGGCAAGTGCGCGGTGTGTGCGCCAGATCTGCGTGACGGGAGCGGGTTTTGGCCGCTGCTGGTTCAACAAGCTCCCAACCACAGATTTGCGGGATATTACCCACCCTGATTTCTGCTCTCACCCTCTATTGCCAAAAATTATGACAATGGACGCGTTGTAAATAAATCGGATTAGACGTAAAAACGGAAACTGTGAAAAAGGAAGGGGTCGGTGAAGGTTCACTAAAATAGACCGTGGCTCGCTGACAGGGTTTAAAACTAAATGAAAACAAAGCCTATGAAGACAATCAAACTGCTCACCATCGCGGCGTTTCTTGCATCAGGGTTTGCGTGCCACGCCATCACCAACACTGCCATCGCCGTCTCGGGGACAAATATTGTTCTCTCGTGGCCGAGCCAGGGTTATGAACAATATCTGGTTCAATATCGCCACGCGCTTGATCCCTTCGATTCATGGAGCACATTCACCAACGCCTATCCAGCCGGCACGAACCTCACCACGTTGAGAGTGGCAGCATCTCCGGGCATGAATGCTGGCGGCGGCAACGGAGCGTATGCTTCGATGGCCAACATTGCCAGACCATCGCTTCCGCCGGTGCCGATGGCAATACCGGCGAATGGGACTGGTGGGGCTGTTCCGCTTGCGCTTTATCCACCCGGCATTGATATGTCTGGTTTTATCATTTTTGATCCCGTCTCGGGAGAATCAATGAGTTGGTCGGAATACTCGGCCAGCCCGCTCGCTTTAAGCCCGCAGCAATTCAACGGCCCGGAACCGCAGGATGGAGATGGCGGCGGGACCGGTGATCCGACACCGGAGCCAGAGATAGGGTTCTACCGGGTATTTCACATTCCAAGCTTTCCAGCAGGCATCACCAATTACATCTTTGACGGGCCGATTTTCATTCCGGTGGATTTCGCCGACTACCGGGAACGCGTGGAAAATATTGAGGTTTTGATTGACGGTGAGCCGACAACATATGCTGACTACATGTCACTGTTTTACAACGGCCAGACGAACTGGGGTATGGGCATTTATTTTGACCGCATTTCAAACGGCACGCATCAGATTCAATTGGTGTCCACGCTTAAGCTGAATGCTGAGGCCGATGACGAGGCCACGTTCTTAGTGCTGTCCAATCTTACGCGTTCTGTCGTTGTTGACAATCAGGTGACATTCACGAATTGGGATGACATGGCATGGAACAACACGAATTATACTTTTAGAGCACAGACGAAAAACATAAACACGGATTGGGTTATTGACATTTATGACGCTTGGGGCCTTTGGATAAACGGAAATTCAGGACATACAACCGACGGCCAAATCGAATGGACTTGGGATTTGAGGGATTACAGTGGAAATCTTAGGGATGATTTAGGTAACGATCCATTCTTTGACCCGTGGATTACACTCGATGAAGCAGGTGCTGCCGCCGCTTTGGGTGGCAACGAACCTGCCCCGGCAGCGGCACAAACGAGCCGCCCCATGCCGGTGCCTGTCATCTCTTATCCCAGCATTGGGGCGTGGTTGATTTCTTTCCAAAACACCTTTTATGACGCAGGGACTTCAAGCAACGAAAAAATGGTTGACTGTATGCGTGCAATTCAAGGATGGGTGGAATTTCGCGATGTTCCGACGTTGCTTTTTCCGGTAGCCTACGGAACAAATGATAATTACACCCAAGCCGAACGAGACGGAGATTGGTTAACGGTGAAATCTGAATTGGCTCGCCCGGACTCTCGTAATTTTTATTATTTCGGACATGGCAACAGCAACAGCATTGGCGGCGACTTGAATTCATATGACACAAATGGTGTCATCACGGGATCCCAATACCTGCCGAACTCGAAAGCGTATTTGGCTAGCTCGACTGTAAAAAGCGAAGTCACGTTTAATAATAGCACGGGTGTGCATCATTATCGCTTCGTCTGGTTGGACGGATGCAATACTGCGCTCGGCAATTGGCCTGGTGCTTTTGGTGTAAATAAGGGAACCAATGATCTTGCCTATTACAACAACGGCACCAACAATCCATCTCATCAGCGTCCCTCTGCTTTCGTGGGCTGGGCAACCAAACCCGGAGGACCAGGATGGGGAACGGTCACCGGATTTTTCTTTTGCCGCAGCGAGTGGATAACTTCGTGGTCGTATAACATGAATACCAAACCGCTTAATCAGGCGCTTGAAGACGGTCGCCATAATTCAGACTGGATTCAGCAGGCTCAGTTTGAGGGCGGCATACGCGTGTATGGTTATAATGTTTTGAAGATGAACGAGTATAATAAAAAAACAGACTGGCCGACACCATGATTCGCTTAGCTACAAGATACCTTCTTAAATGGCATACTGTCCGTCTCGCTGGTTTGCTTGTTGTATATGCCTTTACGGCAAAAGCCAACGGCATGACTCTCGAACTCGGGCAGTATTATTCGGCCTTTGATTCAATTCGTGTCACGGCCAATTACTCAAATGCGGTGCTCGCGGCGGTCTTGCCGTATGTGAATGACGTGGCACAGAGGCTTGATTTACCTGTGCCGCACCCCGTCGCTGCGGAAGATGTGTTTCATTGTAGCATTCTGCCTCAACGGAATCTTGAGGCAGAAATCGGCGTGAAAGGAGGCTGGTTTTTTCAATTCGACCACGGCTATATGCGAGTCATCCAGGGCCCGCGTGAGTATTTCACCATGCAAGACCCTGACAGAATCCCGGAATTTTTCGGCGAAGTGAAGATGTCAAAAGCCGAGGCCATCCAACTGGCGAGAGACACGATTAAAAAACTTGGCATCCCCTTGGAACAAGTTTTTGCCGAACAGGAGCCGCGTGTCACCGAACCAGTGCATATTGGCACAAACACAATTCCTCATTTCCATATCGAGTGGTTTGGCCCCATACAGTCGCTTGCCCCGTCCGTTCGTATAGACGTTGACGCAAACGCAAAGCGGGTGGCGCGGATTTCCTTTTCAAACAACAAGCATCTGGAAAGACCCGCGCCCAAGCTGAACGTGCCGCCACCTGCCTCGCGCTCCTCGTCCTGGTATTTAACCAATCCTGAATACGCACGAAAGCTGATTCCAATTGCTTTTCAGGCAATAGACGAATACGGAAGAAAACTGTCACTTCCAATTCCCCGCCCGTTGACTACCAATCATGTCGCGAAGTTTTCGCTCGCTGACAACGGCGGCTGGCCGCATTGCGAAATTGAACTGACGAACGGCTGGCGTTTTATTTACCGCAACAGCATGGTCAACGGCTATTACGCGCCGGATAATCTGTTTAATAGTGACAACCGTCCAATTCTCATTAGGCAATTTGTCGGCAAACAGAACATTACGGAACAGGAAGCGATTGATTTAGTGCGCAACACCATGAGCAAATTCAATTATCCGACGAATCTCGTCCACATGGATTTTCAGCCGAATTTTTTGCGCCCTGCTTTGCCTGGAATTCCGCGCCTTTTCATTTTTTGGAACACAGAGAACGAGGATGATCTGCAATCAAAGGTAGAGGCCGAAGTTGATTTGGATAAAGGCAGATTACAGTCTTTATATTACGATCACAAAGCCTATTGGAATAAACCGCCGCCGATTGATGCGCCAATCTCCTTGCCGGAACCGCCGACAACGAACAAAATTCCCTCAAAAGCTTCAGCCAGCCCAAAACTTCCCCAACGCCCGTTCACGGTATTTAAACCACCGGAGAAATAATGAAAGGAAAAATAGGGCATTGTGCCGCCTATTGGTCGTCGGTTTGCTCCTGACCTTGGCGAGCTGTCAAGAATTAGGCTATATCGGACACGTCGCCGGTTACTGATGTTTCCGCCTCTTAAATCAATCGGCGGGAAAGTTATCAGATTCACCGGCTATTACGAACGAAGGCTGGCTCGCTCCAAACGGTGGCGAAACTTGGCTGGTTGAATGCATCCTGCAAAGTTTAGTTACGACACCGGTGAGCAACGAAATAACAGAGGTGGTGTTAAAACCTTAAGTCGCAATCAGCAAATGGCCGAAAAAGAAATACAAATTGACCCAGCAAAGAGCCGGCAAGAATGGTTGCGCCGGTTGGCTAACGAATATATCAAGCTTGAACAGACCATGCCGGTGGAAAATTTTCTTCCTGACGAAGGCTGCCCGAAATGGGTCGAAAATCTGGAACGCGAGATGGGGGCGACCCTGTTTCCAGTCGCCAAGCTCAAGCAAGAATCCAAACTGACACCCGGACGATTGGCTGCCATCATCGGGCACCAATGCGCATTGGGCGTCTGGTTGATTGAATGGCTTGAAAAGGAGTTGCAAAAGCAGGAAGAAGTAGACGGTTCAAAATTAACGGCGGAGCAACTCAAAACAGGCGAAGAGTTTTTGATTAAACTGGCAGACCACTGGTATCCGGCACTTCGGCGGCTGGCGAAGCGGGCGTTGTGCTCCTGCGTGGATCAGCCCTATGATGACATGAAGGAGTTTCTGCTGGCCTACGCCAGCGCATTCGCTCAAAAACCGACCGGCCCAGGCTTCGGCAGCTTCGGAAATACGGCGATTGAAATTTACAATTTCATGCTCGTTTATTGGCGGATAATTGATCGGCTGAATTCGGTCCACCATCTTCATGAAGTGCTGGTCAAAGTATTTGGTCCGTATCGGATAGGCGACTTGAAGCGAACTGAAAAAATCTGCCAGCGATTAGATATTCATTACCGCAAGCCAGGACGTCCCAAGAAGCTAAAATAATTCAGACAGCAGGGGCTTCACGCTGTCGGTATTTCTCAAGTTCACGACATGATTTACTCATGGCGTTGAACACAAATCTTCATCAAGAAAATTGGTTGAACGTCGTAAGACAGTTCAAGGGATTCATCCTGTTCAATCTCCAATCCGTGCCCGGCTGCGGACAGGAACCACCAACGATGCCGGAAACACACAACAGGAACTAAAATGATCATGTCATTAACCGTGTTCAAGGAGGTCCACAACACATGGCCGGCCAAGAACGGCAAACCCGCAGGCGAATCTTACGATTTGCTCTGCATGGACAACAGCAATCCGCCGGAGCATCGCATGGAAGAAATGCTTTACTACCGGACGAAGGAGGAAGAACGCCCCAAGGTCTGGGGCAAGTCGGTCGGCAACACGATCCAGGTGGGCGTGTCGAAGATCCGCCACGGAGAGAACGGCGGCAAGGCAACGCTGCTCGGCAGCCAAAAAGTAAAAACTTATGGCTAAAAATCCTCGGATAGACAGAGACTGGCGCGATCCGATCCGCAAATCCGAGACCGCCACGGACTTTGGCCTCTCACTGGCGAGAATCCAGTGGGACGTTTTTGCAACGCCGACCTTTAGGGGCACAGTTCCCCGCGCGAACATCGCATACGGCATGGCATGGCGCTGGTTGCAAGAAACGGCCAAAGTCTGCGGCGTCCCCTATAATCGCCTGCTCATTGCACTGCGTGGTGAAGTGGGCGAAGAAAACGGGCGTTTCCACTTCCACTGTCTGGTGGGGAGAACTGCTACGCGCAACTGTCACACGCTGCAACATCAGATGGAACATTTGTGGAAGATCCAATCAGGTGGGGCGCGGGTAGATGTTCGTCAATATCACAGCGCCCTGGCCGGCGCGGAATACGTCTGCAAATGCCTTGGGGCAAATGCATACGAGCTGAACAAATACAGCTTTGCGAACACGGTGACGCTGTCTGATTCTGTTATCCGCCTGATAGCGGGTATTGATTCGAGTGGAGACAGACGCTGCGGCCGGGACACATGAAAAAACGGGCTGGTGGTGAAAGGTGCAATTCTGACGGCCAGTGCGTCCTTTGCGCCCGGTAGCCTTTACGATGAGACAGCCTCGACGGTTGCGGGCAGTGGCGGGCGGGTTCTGGCTTGGCGTGCTAATACCACGATGTTGGAACAAAGCTGACTCACGCGAAAGCGTCTGACAGTTACAAACCGCAAGTCCGAAAATCCGCCGATGGAGGCCGCCGATAAAACGCCAAAGCGATTGTGGCGCGTGTCAAATTAAATGGATTCCTTGGCCGGTGAGTCGGTTGGCGGGCGCGCAGCGCCCGCCAGCCGACCGCCGGCCAAGGCTCCTTGTAGAATTCCTATGCCCGGATGGAACGACGATATGCCGCCAACCACTGGCGATTGAAAACGAGATTTAGATGAGAGACGATCAACATCAATTCCTGACCTTGTTGGGGCAGTTGCCCGCCCGCCTTACGGCGGAGCAGTCGGCTTGGGTGTTGAATTGTCAGGTGCATGATGTGCCGGTGCTGGTCGCGGCCAAGCTGCTCAAGCCGCTCGGCAATCCTGCGGCCAACAGCATCAAGTTTTTCTGCACCGCTGATGTGCTGGAACTCAGCAAAGACCGCAACTGGCTGGTGCGCGTTTCCACCACCATCTACCAGCACTGGCACAAAAAGAACACCAGCAATAAAGGCCGTTCGCCGCTGGTCGCAACGAACGGTCTTTCCTCCGAGTTGAATTTGTCCGTGCCGATGACCGGCTAGTTCCGGCAGACATCCGGGATCATCGCTGGGGCATTCGTCCGCATTTCTCATAATCTTCCAATGGCGGCAAGGTCACTTGCGCTTTCTTCGCGTAGGCCCGATGCACGGCTTTGCTGCTGTGGCCCAGCGCCTGCATCGCGAACCGTTCAGGATAGCCCGCCTCCTTGGCCCTCTCCGCCCAACCGTAACGATATGAATGCAAGCTCACACCGCTGATGCCGACGGTTTTCAGGCGACAGCCAAACGCCGTTGACCGGCGACCAGTGGTGACTGCCGCCAGCGTGGGAAACAAGCGCCCTTTCGTCGGCAGGTTCCGCAAAATTTCGCTGACTTCCGCCCCGAAGGAAATCAGCGACACCACGCCGGTTTTGCAGCGGCAATAGGCAATCGTCTTCCGCTCCCAATCAATATCCTCGGCGGTCAAGTTGGCAATATCCGACTGCGCTCCGCCCAGATGCCAAAGCAATCCATAATACGCGCGCTTGGCTGGATTTTGCTCGCGGGCGATGATCTTCCGGTGTTCTTCCAGCGTGATGCCGCGCTTTTCCTTGAACTGAATCGTTGGCCAGTTGCGCTTGGGCAGCACCGGCCACGGTAGCCAATGCAAGCTCACGGCGTAATGATGGATGCGCCGGAGATAAATATTGGTGGAAACTCTCCCGGCCTTCAGCGCGGCCAAGAAATGCTCCGCGCTGGTTTCGATGAGCCGAAGTTGGCGGAGCGAATCCAGCGCCTTGTCCTTGATGGCTGACCGCCAGCGGACCTGCGTGTTGCCGTGCTTGGTGGTGACGATCTGCTCCATGACCGTCTGCCAGGTGCGCGTGGCCATCGCCGGGTCGCCGTGCTGCAAATAGACCTGGGCAATTTGCAGGTTCATCGCGGGCTGATGGGCGGCCTCGTTCTTAACGTGCAACAGCCGCTCGGCGTCGGCGCGGTCACGGGTGCGCAAGCTGGTTTGCTTGCCAGTGGCGGTGTCCTCGCAATAGAATATGCCCGCGCGTTGGAACAGGTTGAACTGATGTTTCATGTGATGTCTTTCTGATTCTGAATCATGAACCATTCCGGCATCACTTGATTAGCGGTTAGTTTTCGGTTAGTAGTGAATCCTGTCGAATGTTGGCGGTTGGCTAAAACCACCGCCTGATTACTGACAGATTCACTGACACCCGGCTAACCGACGCAACAAAACCCTTGATAATCCAGCACTTTCTAGCGATGGCAAAGGTCGCGCTGCGACGCTCCCCGTCGCCGGGCGCAGCGTCAGGCGGCGGAACCGAACATTGTGGATAGCGGATGATTTGAGTGGTTCGTTCCGACCGTCCGGGCGGGGTCATCGCAGCGCGACGACCCTACCATCAAAGCCAGCACGCAAGCACACCAATCGTCGCCGCGATCAGCCAGATGACCAGCACGGCGCGTGTCCGGCTCATGCCCGCGCGCACGAGCAAGTGCGAAAGATGATTGGTATCGCCGATCCAGAACGGCTTTTTGTTCAGCGTGCGGAACAGGCTGACTTGCGCGAGGTCGAGCAGGGGAATGGCCAGCACCAGCAGCGGTGCAAGCACGGCAAGCGGACGCGGGTTTTGCTTCGTGTAAAAATGCGGCAGGATCGCCATCACGGCGAGCAAATAGCCGACGAGATGGCTGCCGGCGTCGCCGAGAAACGCGCGGGCGTGGGGAAAATTCCACGGTAGAAATCCGGCGAGCGCGCCGCACATCAGAAATCCGGTGAGCGCGACTAGATATTCGCCATTGGTCGCGGCGATGAGCGCGAAAATAAACGCGCCAATCGCGCCAAGTCCGGCACAAAGGCCGTTCATGTTGTCCATGAAATTGAAGGCGTTGATGACGGTGAGCAGCCAGAGAATCGTGATGGCGTAGCTGAAAACGTCGCTGTGAACAAACAGCGTGATGCGTTTGCACGCGGCGGCGACGGCGACGGCGATGAGAATCTGCCCGATGAATTTCGGGAGCGCCTTGAGTTCATGCTTGTCATCGAGCCAGCCAAGAATAGTGATGGCCACCGCGCCGAGCGCGAGCACGGCGAGTTCAATTGCCCGGCGGTCTATGCCGTGGACGATCAATCCGGCGGAAGAAATTTTGACGATGCCGAGCTTGAGCAGAATTGCGCCAATCGCGAGCGGCAGAAGAATTCCCGTCAGCACGGCAAAACCTCCGGCGAGTGGAATCGGCGAACTGTGAATCTTGCGATGGCCGGGATCGTCCACGAGGTTGGTGCGCAAACACCACTTGCGCCAGAGCGGCAGCGCGAGCAACGTCGTCAAAAACGCGCCCGCAAACGCGGCGATGAAAAAATTGAAGGGAAAAGTCATGGGTTAATAATTCATGAAACCCTCACGCTGGCCCTCTCCCCGTTTGGCGGGGCAATGAAAAAGATAAGCCACGTTCGGCGGCCAGCTTCTGGTAGAGATTATAGATGCCGTCCACCATTCCTTCGACTGAAAAATTCTGGCGGACGAAATCCTGGCCGTGCCGCCCGAATTTTTCACGGAGCGCGGCATCATTGGCGAGCTGGAGCAGCCGGTTTTTCAAGCCTTCCAGATCACCGGGGCGGAGGAGAAATCCAGTTTCGTTTTCCAGACACACTTCGCGCGCGCCATCGCAATCGTAAGCGACCACAGGCTTGGCGGCGGCGAGCGCCTGCGGCAGGGCGCGCGGCAGGCCTTCGCGCAACGACAGATGCACGAGCGCATCCATGATGCCGACGAGCGCCGGCACTTCGCCGGGCGGAACGAGGCCGGCGAAGATAAAATGGCGTTCGAGCTTGAGCGACCTCGCGAGCTTCTCAAAACGTGTCCGGTATTCGCCGTCGCCGACAAGGAGGAATTTGATCTGCGGACAGCGGCGGACGAGTTCTGGCGCGACGGTGAACAAATCGTCGTGGCCTTTGAGCTTCACGAGCCGCGCGATGGTGCCGACGACGAAATCATCCGGCTGCAAACCGAGCTTGGCGCGGAGAGCGGGGTCATTGTTTGCCGCGAGAAACGGTTCGAGCGCAAACCCGCTGAAAACTTTCGTGTATTGCCGCGGCCGGCCGATGCCGGCGGCGAGGTATTGCGTTGTCATCGCGTCGGCGACGACTATGAAATGGTCGGTGACCCGGGCGGCGCGGCGTTCGGCGGCGGTGAAAATAAAATTGCTCAACCCGTTTTGAAACGCGCCGAACGACGGGCCGTGAATGGTATGGATGATGATCGGCACGCCGGCACGCCGGGCGGCGAGCCGTCCGATAACCCCGGCCTTGCCGCTGTGGGTGTGGACGATGCCCGGTTTTTGTCTGCGGAAAATCTTTTCCAATTTTCGAAGCGCGAGGAAATCTTTGAGCGGATGAACGGGGCGGACGAGTTCGGGGACGATGGAAAGGATTTCAGATGCTCCGACGAATTTAGATTCCATCGAGCCTTCGGAGCCGGTCGTCGGGCCGGAAATCAAACCCACTTCGACGCCGGGCTTCTGGCGCAGGCCGAGAACGGAGGCGATGGTGTTTTCCTGGGCGCCGCCGACGATAAGCCGGGTGATGACATGGGTGACGCGCATGGCGCGTTCAGTGTGGCTGGCCTTTGAGTTCGCGCAATCTTTGAATGATGTTTGTGGCCTCGGCGGTGTTGGTGTTGACGGTGGCCAGATAGGCTTCGTAATTTTTGATGGCCTCGTTGGTCTCGTGTTTGCGCCAGGCGATTTCGCCGAGGCCGTAGGCGACCTGGAACGAGTTGGTGAAAGCCTTCTGCAATTGTTGGTAGTCGGCGCGGGCGGCATCAAGCCTGCCGCTTTGGAGATAGGCGACGGCGCGGTTGAAAAGCGCGTCGTTGTTGGTGGTTTGGATGGTCAGCAGGTGTGTCAGGGCGGCAATCGCGTCATCAAAGGCTTTCGTCTGGATGGAGGCGAAACCCTTGCCAAAAAGCCATGTCGGGTCTTCGGGCGCGGCTTCGAGTTTACGGTCAATGATGGCCAGGGCGTTGCTGAAAAGCCCTCGTTTCAAATAGATCTGCACGGCGGTGACGAGCAAAACGTCATTGGTCGGCTGGCGGGAAATTTCAGCTTCAATTAACTCAATGCCGCGATTGTTGTTGTCCTTCTGGAAATAGGCGGCGGCGGCCAGAATGTTGAGCTGGGTCGAATTGGTGGGGGTGAGCGAAAATTTCACCGGCTGCTCCAACGGTTCACGAAGCGCGTCGAGCGCGCGGTCGGACAGGTGCGAGACAAGGTAGCATTGCGCCAGCCAGAGCCGGGCGGCCAGATTGTCCGGCACCAGCTGGCGGACGCGTTCAAACGGTTCGACGGCCTGCCGGAAATACCCGTTTTGCGAGGCGAGTATGGCGCCGGTCTTAAAACAAAAACTGGGTTCGTCAAACGGCCCGTCCTCGCCCAGAATGGCGCTCCATGAACTGTATTTTTCGGCGTTCGCTTTGGACAAGTCCACCGGCACGGTTTGCCCGGCTTGCAGGCTGCGGTTAAAATCTAGGTTGACCTGCGCGACGATGTTTTCGGGATTGAGCTTCTGCGCCATTTCAAAGTGCGCGGCGGCGTTGGTCAGATCACCGGCGCGCTGGATTTGGACGCCCCAGAAATTCAGGCTGCGCGAATAATAAGCGCCGACGATAGGGGCATTGTGGCTGGGCTCGCGTGCCACACGAAAACGATTCAGCAGCTTTTCGCCAAAACTTTGCTGGGCATTTGGCTCAATAGACGTGACGGCCTTGATGATTGGGGAGAACGCGGTTTTTTCCGCCTGCGCCCAGAAGGTTTCATTGACGGCGATCTGGTTTTTGTCCAGCGGCGGCGGCATCAGCGTGTCATTCGGAAGCGTGTTCAGTCTGTAAACCAGCCCGTGCGGCTCCGCGTAAAACAGCTCGAAGTAATAACCGAAACTCGGATGCAGATAGTAAAGTTCATTCGTCTTGGCGAGGGTGGCCAGCAGGCCGATGAGATGCAACGGGCTGACGCCATTGGTCTTTTCAGAGGCACTGATGGTGTCCGGCCATATTTTCGGAAATTTTTCGTGCAGAAAGACGTGGTAAGCCGGCATGGGCAGGAACTTTGTGTCCACCAGGACGAAGTCCTTTGCCCGCCCGTTCTGTGCCAGGGCGGCCTGGACAATAATCAGCCGGCGCGGGTCGTCGCTCAACACGATGCCGCCAGTGCGCGGCAGGTTTTCAGCAGCGAACGCGGCATATTTCTTGAAGGTGTCATCGTTCGCGCCCCGGATTTGCGGGACGTTCTTATAGACAAGGCCGGTGACTGCGAACGCGGCAAACAGCCAGATGCCCACGACGATCAGCCGGTTCAGGAACTGGAGCGGCACCTCCTTTCTTTGCTGCGAACGGCTTCTGCTCCGGCGCGGATCCTCTTTAGCCTGCGTGCCGAAAATGAGCAGAAAATAGCCGCTGTAATAACCCACGCTCAACGCGCCGAGATAATAGAAAGTCAAAAACGACAGGCCAAAACCCAGATGCCGCGCACCGAGCGGCGGGTCAAACGCAACCCAGACGCAGATGAAAAGCAGGATCGCATGGATCACATGGAACATGAAGCTGGTCAGCGCCAGGCCGATTTTGCTGCTGTCGCCAAAGGACGACTTCCAGCGGATGGCCAGCATCAGAACCGGCACCAACGACGCGGGCGAGAGCAGCAGCACCGTCTTCCGAACCTCGAACTGGGTGAAAAACATTTTCACCACGCCCCACTGCGCCATCACATTTAATTTCAACGCCTGCCAGAATGTCAACTCCACCGTATGCGAACTGGCCGCCAGCAGCGGCAGCACCAGATAAAACAACATTCCCGCCAGTCCGCACAACAGCATCCATTTGATAAAACGCAGATTAAAGAAGCTCAAACCGCGAATCCAGATGACCGCCCCGACAAACACCGGCAGGAAACCGACCATCGCCCAGTTTTCCGCCATGCCCGCCCCGTAAACCAGAGCAGCCAGATACAGCCGCCCGACGCGCTCATCCAGCCGGAATTCCAGCAGCGACCAGATCACGCAGGCAAACAGCAGCAGGTCGAACATTTCCGTGGTGCCGTTCGTCGCCTGCTCCCAGAACGTCATTTGCAGACCGCAGACCAGCACCGCAAAAACCGGAGGCAGCCACGCACTTCCCGTGGTTAAAAATGAAAAATCGCTATGTTCGCGCGCGCGTTGTGCGTCCGTGCGGTCATGCGGCAGGATCGCGACCGACCGCGCCAGCAAACCCAGCGTCAACGCCGCGCACACGGCGGAAAACAGATTCAATGCGATGGGGATTTGCGCTAACGGCAGCCAGTGGAACGGATAAGTGACGATGAAGAAAAGGGGATTGTAGATTTCCGGCTGCCACGTCCAGCCCGACAGGTTGGCGACCACGGGGTAGTTGAACAGCGAAACCCAGCGGTTCAGCGTCAGCGCGTAGATGCCAAAGACCGCTGCCGCCAGCAGCCACGGTAAAATTCGCGGAACAAAGTTTTTTCGCGGGTCGGTTTGATTGTTAGTTGCCATGAGATTCGCCAGTTTGAATTGAACCCGCGCGGCTTGGCAAGTTTTGTCCTGCACGCAAGTCCGCCACGCATTCGACGTGCTGCGTCTGCGGGAACATGTCCAGCGGCTGCACGCGCGCCAGTTCAAAGACACCGTCCGCGCACAAGATGTTCAAATCCCGCGCCATCGTTGCCGGATGGCACGAGACGTAAATGACCTGCGCCGGCCGCGTTTCGCGCAACAACTGCAATGTTTCCGGCCAGCATCCTTTGCGTGGCGGGTCGAGGATCACCGTCGTGGCGGCGGGCGAAAATTTCTGCAGCAGCTCCGGCAAAATCTCCTCCACCGCCGCCGGAATGAATTCGCCGTTGGTGATTTTCCGCGCTTCCGCATTTTTGCGCGCCGATTTGATGGCAAGCTGGTCCAGTTCCACGCCGACGAATGATTCGACCGTGTCCGCCATTTCGATGCCGAAAAACCCTACGCCGCAATACAAGTCCACCAGATGCTTCGTGCCGCTGCTCTTGAGAAAGCCGCGCACGGTCTCGACCAGTTTTGGCAGCAGGGAAAAATTGTTCTGGAAGAACGAATCCGGCGGCACATCCCAGCCTTCCGGCGGAATCCGCAGCACAAACTTGATCCCGCCCTTCGGCGGCGGATTGGCGCGGACGTGCTTGATCTGCTCGCTGATGGCCGGCTCGGCGATCTTGCACTCCTCGATGTCCTCCACGAAATTGTTGTCCGCGCGGATGAAGCCGATGACCAGTTTCTTGGCCGGGCCGTTCCACTGGCTGCGGATCATGATGCGGTTGCGGTAGCCGTAGGGCGAAGGGCAGGGGATGACCGGCGCGACGGCTTCGCGGGAAATTTTTCCGAAACGCTCGAACAAGTCCGCGATCTGCTTGTGCTTGAAACGCAACTGCGCCGCGTATTCGATGTGCTGATACTGGCAGCCGCCGCATTGCGTGAAGTAACGGCATTCCGGCGTGACACGTTCCGGCGACGGCGTGATGACGCGCAAAAGTTTTGCCCGCGCGAAATTCTTTTTGACCTCTGTGATTTCGACTTCGACTGTTTCCCCCACGATGACGAACGGCACGAAAACGACGAAATCATCAATCCGTCCGACGCCTTCGCCGCCGAACGCGAGGTCGTGGATGTTCAGGGAAACTTTATCTGCGATTTTGAGAGGCACACATCAAGTTAGAAGAAAAACCGCGCGGGCAAAAGATTTTTCGCCGCGCATTACTTGAATTGCAGGAGCCGACGTGAGGAGGCTCTGACTAATTCCTCCGGACTTGAAATGAGCCTCGTCACCTCGTCTCCTACAAAGATGACGACGGGCCGGCCGGCTATTTTGCGCCGCGCAATTTCACGCTCTTGAGCTTCTCGACAAATTCCGCGAAGCCGTCGGCCTGTGCCTTCAGACGTTCGAGCAGTTCGGCGTCTTTGATTTTGCCGTCGGCGTCGAGGAGGTTGTTGACTTGCGGCAGGAAAACCCGCGCGGGAAAATTATGCGCGTTGCGGTAGCCGAAGATGGCCTGAAGCTGCTCGACCGGCCGCAGCGCGCCCCAGATGCCGGCGGCCAGTCCGGTGAAACACACGGGCCGCTGCTCGAAACTCTCCGGGAATTTCAGCATATCAATAAAATACTTCAGCACGCCGGGCACGCTGCCGTTGTATTCGGGCGTGACGACGTGCAACCCGGCGGATTGCAGCACGGCGTCGGCGAACGACTGGAATGCTTTCGGTTTCTCGGCGTAGGCGGTGGGAGCGAAAATTTCCGGCGGCAGTTTGGCCAGATCCAGGACGTGCAGCGGCACGTTCAGTTCGGCATAGATGGCTTCGATTTGGGCGGCGACTTTGCGCGTGTTGCTGCCCGGACGGTTCGTGCCGACGATCAACGTAATCATGGCAGACACTCTAAAATGCGCTTCGGTTTTGGCAAATCTTTTGCGCGGTCGGGCAGATTGATGTTTTCGCCGTGGGTGGGAAAAATGAGGCGGGGCTAAAAACTAGGGACTGCCCAATTACTTTTTCTGAATTTGTTCAGCCTCGGCAATCATCTCGGCCAAAGAGAGTCCAAGCGCATTGGCAATGGCTTTCGCAATTTTAATCGTCGGATTGCGAGCCGAACGCTCAATATAGCCAACATATATCGGATGAACGTCAGCTTTTTCAGCTAAAAGTTCCTGCGACATTCCTTTGGCTTTTCGGTGTTTCTTCACAACCGAAGCGAAGGCTATGGCTATGTCTGATTTCGGCACTCATGCCATTTTGGCTGATTGGATTTTTTCGACTACATACTATGGTATTGACACCGAAAGAAAGACTTGTCAGAAATGGAATAAGCAAATGACGCCTATGGAGAAATCTAACAAGCACACGACGCCTATGAAAATCAGCAAAGCACTGCTCGGAATACTCACAATCACATTCGGAGTCTTGTTTCATGTCCCAGCCCAAACTTTTCTCACCAACGGGTTGTTGGCATATTATCCGTTCAACGGAAATGCGAATGACGCGAGTGGGAATGGAAATAACGCCACGCCTGCGGGAAACTTTCAGTTTGTGTCAACTGGACTTGGGCGCACGGCGTTTAGGGGCATTGGCGATAACTCCCAATTCTATTCAGGCGGTGGACATGTTTTGCTGCCCACCTTTAGTTCCAGTCTCAATTCGGGTTTGACCGTTAGTTTGTGGGTTAGGGACGAGGTGGAGGGCACTGGGGCGGCTGATACTGAACAATATATTGATTTGGGAGCTGCGGATTTGCCGACATTAGAAATTACACTTCACGGCGATGGGGCGGTTTATTTTGGTATGCGCGCCGACGGAAGCGGAGTTGGTCCGTATGCTGTATTTCGTATGCCGGTTGATTTGCAAACTTACCCTGCCTCTGGATGGAAGCATCTGGTTCTTGCCTATCAACCTGGAAGTTTTGCGTGTTATTTTAACGGACAAAAACTTTATCAGACAAATGTTACGGTAAATATTTTTCCAGTCGTCCGAGCCGCTCTTAATCGTCATTGGTGGGATAATGGGGCTTCTTCATCTGCCCGGATGTCTGCAACTTATCAAAATGTTCGTATTTACAACCGCGCGCTCTCCGACAACGAAGTTCAACAATTGTATGCCATTGAACTGGAGCCGTTGATTGGGTTGCAAAAGTTCGTCAAGCCGACATTTTCCCACCTCTCTCTCGGCACCAACTATCAAATGCAAGTTTCCGGTGACTTGAATACATGGACAAACCAAGGCACGGCGTTTACAGCCACTAATGTCAACATGGTTTATCCACAGTATTTTGACGTGGACAACTGGAGCCAACTTTTCTTCCGATTGCAGGTGCCTCCATAATAGGAACTGCATCCCGTCGGTGTGTTGCACAAGTTCAATATTGGTCAAACCAAACCTCACTCCTATGAATGACAACTGCTATCTTACTTGGATTATCGCAGGGATCGGACTTGTGGCACTTGTTGGTGTTCTTGCTGCAATCCTAATAAAAAACAAGGGGATGGGGACATACAATCTGCGGGCAGTCGGTATTGTCCTCGTTCTCACATTTACAGCATTGATTGCCACCAAATACCAAGACGCAACACTCACCGCTGCAATAGGCATCTTCGGTGGCATTGCAGGATACTTGTTTGGTGAAAAGGATCCGAAAATCTCTCTTGGAGATTCAGAAAAAAAACTGTCTGAATTGGAAAATCGAATATCGAAACTGGAGAGGGAGAATCATCTGCCGCCTCCTTGAATAAAGGTAAATGGGGCAGTCCATAATTGACAAATTTTCCCGCAGTCAGGCCGATTTATTTCTTCACCCTTGGCGAACGGCGCAAACCATTTTGCAGCCACAGTCGCCAGACCAGCCAGAACGCTTCATTGACGATGCCGCCCGCCATCTTGGACTGGCCGTGCGTGCGGTCGGTGAAAATGATCGGCACTTCCGACACCTTGAATCCCTGCCGCCAGAGTTTGTTGGTCAGTTCAATCTGGAAGCCGTAGCCGTTGGACTGGATCTGGTCGAGGTTGAGCGACTGGAGCGCGCGGCGGCGGAAACATTTGTAGCCGCCGGTCGGGTCGGTGAACGGCATGCCCGTGACGAGCATCACATATTTGCCGGCGAACCGGCTCAACATCAGCCGGCCCAGCGGCCAGTTGATGACGCGGATGCCGCCGACGTAGCGCGAACCCAGCACGAGGTCGGCGTCTTTGGCCGCTTCCAGAAACGCCGGGATGTCATCCGGGTCGTGCGACAGGTCGCAATCCATCTCGAAGATGAATTCGTAATTTTTTTCCAGCGCCCACTTGAATCCGGCGATGTAGGCACGGCCCAGGCCGTTTTTCTCCGTGCGATGCAGGACGTGGATCTGCGGGTGTCTGGCCGCCAGTTCATCGGCGATCTTGCCCGTGCCGTCCGGGGAATTGTCGTCCACGACCAGCATGTCCACGCCAACCGGCAGCGATAAAAGTTTTTCTGCGATGCGCGGGAGGCTTTCCCGTTCATTGTAAGTCGGCACGATGATGAGCGTCTGGTTCATGCGGGCGGCGCAGATTGTTAAAGACATCGGACACGAAAACAAGCGGACAGTTCAATCGCGCAAAATGTTTCGTTGCCAGCGGAAATCGTCCGGCATAGCTTTCCCCGCGAAAATGTTCGCTTCGATCTTCAACCGCTTCGAGGACTGGAGTTTTCTGCTGACCAACCCGGTCTGGCTGGCGATGACGGTGTTTCAACTCTGGATGCTCGTTCATGCCCTCCGCAACCGCGAATGGATCTGGGCATTTTTTATTTTCATTGGATCTGGGCTGGGGGCGCTATGGTATTATTTTTCCGTCTATCGTGGTTCGTTCTCGGCCACGAGCGGTTTTGAACTGCCCGGCGCGCAGAGCCGCAAACGCATCAAGGAACTGCAGGCGCAAATCTATCACATCGGCAACGCCTCCCACCATTTCCAGCTTGGTGATGTTTATTTTCAACGTGGCAAGCTCGCCGAGGCTGAAAAATGTTATCGCACCGCGCTGGAACTTGACCCGAAGGACGTTGACACTCGCGCGCATCTGGGGCAATGCCTGCTCCGGCAAAAACGGTTCTCCGAGGCGCGTCCGCTGCTCGAGGGCGTCATGCACGAAAAGCCCGAACACGATTACGGTCACACGATGATGGCGCTGGCCGAGACGCTCGCGGCATTGGGCGAAACCGACAATGCCCTGCTTTACTGGCAGCACATCACGCAGAGCCATTCCTATCCGCGTGCCAAAGTTCAACTCGCTGAAATTTACCTCGCAAAAAGCCAGGCCGACCTCGCCCGCGCCCAGCTCAAGGATGTGATCAGCGATGATGTCCACGCGCCGGCGTTTCAACGTAAACGCGACCGGGTCTGGATTCGCCGTGCGAAAAGTCTGATGCGGAAATTGTGAACACAGCAGGTTTTCCCTTTCGCACAACAGCGAACTGATTCATGCTGTTCGCGTGTCAAACTTGATCGCCATCGTAGGCCGCCCAAATGTCGGGAAATCCGCGCTGTTCAACCGCATCGTCAAGCGGCGCATCGCCATCGTCCATGACCAGCCCGGCGTCACGCGCGACCGTGTGAGCGTCGAGGCTGAATGGCAGGGGCGCATCTACACGCTCGTGGACACCGGCGGCATCGGCCTGCTGCGCCGTGAAAAGTCCGAGGACGTCATCACCAAGGCCGCGTTGGAGCAGGTGGAAATCGCCATCGAAGCCGCGTGCGCCATCATCCTTGTCGTCAATGTTCAGGAAGGCGTTGTCCCGCTCGACCGTGAAGTCGCGCAGAAATTGCGGGCCAGCGGCAAACCCATTCTGGTTGCGATCAACAAGGTGGACACGAGCCTCGCGGAAAAAAACATGGACGAATTCGCCCGGCTGGGTTTCGAGAAAATGTTTCCCGTCAGCGCGATCCATGGCGAGGGGATTCAAAATTTGATGGACGCTGCGACGGCGTATCTGCCGGCGCGGACGGACGAGGAAGCCGTGGCGGTTGACACGGAAATTTCCGCGCCCGTCGAAGGCGAAGAGGCGGCCCCGGTGCGGCGCAAAAAGGGCCCGCTGCGCCTGGCGATTGTCGGTCGTCCCAACGTCGGCAAATCGTCCATCATCAACGCGCTCACCAATTCCGAGCGGGTCATCGTCAGCCCGATTCCCGGCACGACGCGCGATACGGTGGACGTGCCGTTCGAGGTCGAGACCGAGGGCGTGCGCGAAAAATATGTGCTTGTGGACACGGCGGGCATCCGCAAAACGCGCAGCATTGACGACTCCGTGGAGTTTTTCAGCGTCCAGCGCTCGGAAGAAGCCATCTCGCGCTGCGACATTGCAATCCTGGTCCTGGACGCCGAGGCCGGCATTCTGGAACAGGACAAGAAAATCGCCGACCGCATCGTCGAGAACCGCCGCGCCTGCATCCTGGTCGTGAACAAATGGGATTTGTTCGACAAGGACATCCGCGAGAAGCGCAAAGAAGAAATCATCTCGCGCGAGAAAAAGGAGAACCGTTCCGCGCCCAAAAAGATGACGACGCTGGGCGAATTTGGCGAGTGGGTGCAGAAGAAATTGTTTTTCCTGGATTACGCGCCGGTGATTTTCACGTCCGCGAAATCCGGTTTTCACCTGGACCGTTTGCTCGAGGCGATCCGCTACGTCGCTGCGCAATTGCAGCAGAAGGTGCCGACGGCGATCTTGAACCGCACGTTGCACGACGCCGTGGAAAAACGCCAGCCGGTGAGTGCTGCCGGCCACCGGCTGAAATTTTATTACGCCACCCAGGTGCGCCAGTCGCCGCCGGCCTTCCTGCTGTTCGTCAACCGGGACGAGCTGTTTTCCGATCCTTACAAGAAATATCTGGCGAACGAAATGCGCACGGCGTTCGGTTACGAAGGCTGCCCCATCACCTTCGTTCCGAAAGCGCGCCCCAAAACGGTGGAATCCATGCGGAAACCCAAGCCGTTGGATCAAAATCTGGCGGGGCGGATGGATGCGTATCGGGCGGCGCGGCGCGAAAGATATTCCCGCAAGCCGAAGCGAAAAACGCGGGGGAAATAAGCGTTCAAACAACAACAAGAAGAATCGCATTTATTGTTTTCATATCACGCCTTCGCGTAAACCTCCTCGCCCTTCTCCACAAACTCCTTCGACTTTTCCTCCAACCGCGCCTGCACCTTGGCCCACACCAAACCTTGGTGGCGGGCCATGTTCTTCTCAAACCGGTCTTTCGACACTTTGAGCAGTTTTTCCCGTTGTTTTGTGGACAACTCCTTTTTATTGCCAGTGCTGTTTTTCATACTTTTTCCTCAAGCGCATCGGCCAAGACATTAGTAATTACGCGCGCAACGGACACTAAAGACAAAAATTCTGTTTTCAAGCCCGCTGCGGAAATTTCGTTGAATTCATTTGAAAATATCGTTCGCGTAACTTTCTTGTAAAATTTTCTTGAAACCTACTACGGGTGGTAGCATGATGAATTGTGTTCCCCAATTAGTTGGGGAAAGTGAATTTAGCGAGTTTTTAAAAAATTCCCGGTTTTTTGGGAAATTAGTTGTTTTAGAACCTTGGCAGGCTTCCGTTTCTCTTGAAGCCGCCTTAAAAATTAAAAATCAAATTGGAGTGAACCATGATTGATGCACGTGAGGAAGTTTCGTCGTCGGCTCCGAAAGCCGCCCATCACCGCGCCAGAAAAATTTCTGCGACGCGCACCGTAAAAACCACCAGGGCCGCCGCCCGGAAATCGTTGCCTATCCAGCGCGTTTTCAGCGACGCCAAGGTCAAGCCGTTCGACCAGATCGAATGGGAAAAGCGCACCGCCGAGATCACTGACGACAGCGGCAAGGTGATTTTCAAGCAGGAGAACGTCGAGGTGCCGAAGTCGTGGTCGCTGCTCGCCACGAAGGTCGTCGTTTCAAAATATTTTTACGGTGAACAAAACACTCCCGAACGCGAAACCTCCGTGCGCCAGCTCATCCACCGCATTGCGCGGACGATGGCGGATTGGGGCATCGCGGACGGCTATTTCAGCAAAGCTGACGGCGAGATCTTTTTTGAAGAGCTGACATGGCTTTGCGTGAACCAATATGGCGCGTTCAATTCGCCGGTGTGGTTCAATGTCGGACTGTTCAACCAATACGGCATCGGGAAAAATTCCGGCAAAGGCAACTGGTTCTACAATCGCCAGACCAAGATCGCCGAGCGTGCCAAGACGCAATACGAATATCCGCAGGGCAGCGCGTGCTTCATCCAGTCGGTCGAGGATAACATGGAAAACATCATGCACCTCGCCTACAGCGAAGCGATGCTGTTCAAATACGGTTCCGGCACCGGCACCGACCTGACGCCGATCCGTTCCAGCCGCGAAAAATTGAGCGGCGGCGGCCGTCCCAGCGGCCCGATGAGTTTCCTGAAAGTTTACGATCAGGTTGCCAACGTGGTGAAGTCCGGCGGCAAAACGCGCCGCGCGGCCAAGATGAACACACTCCGCGACTGGCACGGCGACATTGAGGAATTCATTGACGCCAAGCAGAAGGAAGAAAAGAAGGCGTGGGCGTTGATTGAGCAAGGCTATGACGGTTCTTACAACGGCGACGCCTACGGCAGCGTGATGTATCAGAATGAAAATCTTTCCGTCCGCGCCAGCGATGAGTTCATGCAGGCCGCGCTCTCCGGCAAGGAATGGTGGACGCGTTCCATCACCAGCGGCAAGCAGTTGGAAAAGAAGGACGCCGCGAAGCTGCTCTATAAAATCGCCGAAGGCACGCATATCTGCGGCGACCCGGGAATGCAATACGACGGCGCGATCCAGAAATGGCACACCTGCAAAGGCACCGAGCCGATTCACTCCACAAATCCGTGCAGCGAATACGTTTTCCTCAACAACACCGCGTGTAATCTGGCGTCGCTGAACCTGATGAAGTTCAAGCGCGAGGACGGCAAGTTCGACATCGAACGTTTCAAGGCCGCCGTGCGCATCTTCATCACCGCGCAGGAAATTCTCGTGGACAACGCGAGTTATCCGACCAAGGACATCGCGGAAAATTCCCACATCTTCCGCACGCTTGGCCTCGGCTTTGCGAACCTCGGCTCGCTCTGCATGAGCTACGGTTTGCCTTACGATTCCGATGAAGGCCGCGCGCTGGCCGGTGCCATCACGGCCATCATGACCGGCCACGCTTACGAGCAAAGCGCGGAGATTGCCGCAAATGTTGGTTCGTTCGCAGGTTATCGTGATTCGCGTTGTGCCGGCGTCGCCAAAACGGTCGCCAAGGACAACGTCGAATCCATGCTTGGCGTCATCAAGCTTCACCGCGACGCTGTTGAAACAATCCAGCCGAGCGCGGAATTTAATTATCTCAAGGATGAAGCGCGCAAAACCTGGGATGGCGCGCTCGCCAAAGGCCGTCAGCATGGCTACCGCAACGCGCAAGTCACCGTGCTCGCGCCGACCGGCACGATTGCGTTCCTCATGGACTGCGACACGACCGGCGTGGAACCCGACATCGCGCTCGTTAAATACAAACTGCTTGCGGGCGGCGGGATGTTGAAAATGGTGAACCGTGGCGTGCCGGATGCATTGCGCCGCCTTGGTTACAGCGCCAAGGAAAACGAAGCCATCATCGCGCACATCGAGAAGCACGACACGATTGAGGACGTTGAAGAAAACGGCAAAATAATTCCCAGCGGCCTCAAGGCGGAACATCTGCCCGTGTTTGATTGCGCGTTCAAGGCTCACAAAGGCAGGCGCAGCATCGGTTATCTGGCGCACCTGAAAATGATGGCCGCCGCGCAGCCGTTCATCAGCGGCGCGATCTCCAAGACCGTGAACATGCCCAGCGCCTGCACCGTCGAGGACGTCCGCAACACTTACATTGAAGCCTGGAAAATGGGGCTCAAATGCGTCGCCATTTATCGCGACGGATCGAAGCGTTCGCAGCCGCTCAACACGAAAAAGACCAATGAGGGCGGCGATAAAACTGCACCCGTCTCCGCTGCCGACGTTGCCCCGCTCGAAAATCGCATCAAGGAACTTGAAGGCGAAGTTGCCAGGCTGCGCGCCGAATCCGGCAAGCCGCTGCGCCGTCGGCTTTCCGACACGCGCCAGGCGCTCACGCACAAGTTCGACATTGCCGGCCACGAAGGTTATCTCACCGTCGGTTTGTTTGAGGACGGCCAGCCGGGTGAATTGTTCATCACCATGGCCAAGGAAGGTTCGACCATCGGCGGACTGATGGACAGCATTGGCACGTTATGCAGCATGGCGTTTCAATACGGCGTGCCGCTGGATGCGCTCGTCCGCAAATTCGCGCATCAGCGGTTCGAGCCGAGCGGTTTCACCAAAAACCCGGAGATACGCAACGCCTCGTCCATCACCGACTATGTGTTCCGCTGGCTTGGGCTGCAATTTGTCCCCGGCTATCGCGAAAGCCTCAATGTCGCCCGCACGCAACCCGAGCTGGCGATGCCCGGCCTCCTCGAAGAGATAAAAAAAAAGGTGAACCGTCCGGTGCCTGAACTGCCCATCGCCGAGGACACGGACGTTCTCGACGTGAAATCGGAAAATGGCAACGGCCATGAACGCAGCTACACGAAGCTCACCTTGACCAGTTCGTTTCAAAATCAGGGCGACGCCCCGACGTGCCCGGTCTGCGGCCACGTCGCCGTGCGCAACGGTGCGTGCTACAAATGTCTCAACTGCGGCGAAAGTCTCGGTTGCTCTTGAGGAGCCGAAACACAACAGGCCGGAGAATTTTCAAGTTCTCCGGCTTGTTTCATTTTGGCGTCAGGTTTATGTTCCAGCCATGAGCGACACCACTTCTTTCACCCGCGAAGACCCCTGGCGCATCTTCCGCATCATGGCCGAGTTTGTGGATTCATTTGAGACGCTTTCCCAAGTCCGCCCCGCCGTGACAATTTTCGGCTCCGCGCGCGCCAAACCGGGGGACAAAAATTATCGCGCCGCATACGACATCGCCAGGGGGCTCGCCAAGCATCAGATCACCGTCATCACCGGCGGCGGGCCGGGCATCATGGAGGCTTCCAACAAGGGCGCGATGCAGAACGGCGGAAAATCCGTCGGCCTCAACATCGAATTGCCGGACGAGCAAAAAATCAACCGCTACGCCAACATCCCGATCCACTTTCATTATTTCTTTGCGCGCAAAGTCGGCTTCGTGAAATACAGCCTTGGCTTCGTGTTCATGCCCGGCGGCTACGGCACGCTCGACGAATTTTTTGAAGTCCTCACCCTTGTGCAGACCCAGCGCATCCCGGAATTCCCGCTCATCCTGTTCGGGCGCGAACACTGGAAAGGCCTGCTTGCCTGGATGAAAACGCGCCTGGAAAAAGACAAGTTCATCAGCCGCGGCGACCTTGACCTTTTCAAAATCACCGATGACGCGGACGAAGTCATCGAAATCATCCGCGACTACGAACGCCGCGTCGGCCCGCCCGCCATCACGCCCAAGGCATTTGCGTAATTAGAAATGCGCCCGCTGATCCAGGAAATCCAAACCGCGCACACGCCCGAATCGCTCGTCGAGCAATTGCGTGGTGAAAGTGGGATTGTTTTGCTCCGCAGCAGTTCGTTTGATTCACCGCAGGCGCGTTATTCCTTTGTCGCCGCCAATCCATTTCTCATCTTCCGCTCCTCCGGCTCGCGCTGCGAAGTTACTCATCACTCGCCACTCGCCACTCGTCACATTCAATTTGGCAACCCGTGGCACATCCTCGACGCGCTCATGGCGCGCTTTGAATTGCTCGATGAGATTGACCTGCCATTTCCGCTCGGCGGCTGCTTTGGTTATTGGGGTTACGACCTGAAAAATTTCACCGAACCCAAACTCCCGCGCCGCGCCGTCAATGATCTGGAACTGCCCGATTGCCACGTCGGATTTTATGACAGCCTCGTTGTTTTTGATCATCGCCTCGGCAAAGTTTGCATCGTCTCCACCGGTTTGAACGCCGACGGCTCGCGCAGCGAAGCGCGGGCGCAGGAACAAGCAGGGTTTTGGCAGACACTGTTGTCGGACGATTCAGGGCGAACCCTCACCACGGCCCTCTCCCTTTCAGAAAGGGCGAGGGAGAATCGCAGTCAAGTTTCTGGCGAAGCGAAGCGCGGTGAAATTTCGGAGGCGCAAAAAAAATTTGATGAACTGGCGGCCATTCTCCCTCGCCCCCGCCGAGGGGGAGAGGGCCGGGGTGAGGGGGCTGTTTCCTCCAATCTCACCCGCGCCGGCTTTCTCGCCGCCGTCGAGCGCGCCCAGTGTTACATCCGCGCCGGTGACATTTATCAGGTCAACCTTTCGCAACGGCTCACGGCCCGGTGGGGCGAGACGCCGTCGAGACCAAATCAATTTTCAAAGTCGGCGGGCTGGAAAATGTTTGAAAAGTTAAGCGCTGTTTCGCCCGCGCCATTTTCCGCGTTTCTCGACTGTGGCGAATTTGAAATCGCCTCGTCCTCGCCGGAACAATTCCTGCGCATGAGCGGTTCGCACATCGTCACACGCCCGATCAAGGGCACACGCCCGCGCGATGCCGACCCGACGCGAGACGCGCAGCTCGCCTATGAATTGCAGACCAGCGCGAAGGAACTGGCCGAGCTGGTGATGATCACCGATTTGCTCCGCAACGACCTCGGCAAAGTCTGCGAATACGGTTCCGTGCAAGTGCCGGACCTTGCCAAGCTCGAAAAATTCGCGCAGGTGCAGCATCTCGTTTCCACCGTCGAAGGCCGGCTGCGAAAGGACGTGACGCATTTTGCCGCGTTCGCGTCGTGTTTTCCCGGCGGCAGCATCACCGGCGCGCCCAAGTTTCGTGCGATAGAGATCATTGACGAACTGGAACCGATTTCGCGCGGACCTTACTGCGGTGCGATCGGCTACCTCGGCTTCAACCGCGAAAGCCAGTTGAACATCGCCATCCGCACCGCGATCTGCCGGGACGGCCTGGCGCATTTCAACGTCGGTGCCGGCATCGTGGCCGATTCCAATCCCGAAGCGGAATACGAGGAAACGCTGGCGAAGGCGCGCGGATTTTTCGCCGCGCTGGAAGTCGCGGAGCGGCGAATGGAAATTAGCCCGGCACAACGTCCGGGGAGCGTCGTTCCAAAATAAGTCCGTCATGGAGGGACGGTGGAATTGGTTGTGTTTTTCCGTCGTCCCGTTGGGATTGGGCGAGCGTTGAACCCAGATTCGGCTCGACACGGGGGCGGGGCGGAAATAGCGTCGGGGACGTGAAATCTGCTGGGTTGCAAAACCAATGGCCCACCTAGCTACAAATCTCTTAAATCTATGAAGGATATTTTAGATTCAATTCGTCTGCAAATAAACGAACGCCTGAGCAGCCCGTTATTTGGTTCGTTTGTTGCAGCTTGGGCGGGATGGAATTATAGATTGCTGTTTGTTTTGTTTTCCAGCCTGCCAGTTGACAAGAAGTTTGAATTCATAGATAGGCAAACTAAAACGCCCCGCGATTTCTCGCGGGGCGTTTTGTGTTTTCAGATTTATTTCAAGCGCCGACGCTCGCCAGTTCTTCGTTGGTCTCCACGTTCACGATCTTGAACTGTTCGGCGTGCATGCCGGTATCGGCCCGGAAGGACAGCTTGCCGAAGTAGCGTTTCTCCATCTCGATGAGATGTTTCTCGTCCTCGGTGCGCAGCCGGTCCAGCACGGTTGGATGCACGACGATCCGGAGCTGGAAGTCGTTTTCGTCGCGGGTGCGTTTCTTCAGTATCTCCTGAAGCTTGCGCTGGATCTCCACGCTCATGGTCACGACGCTCTTCACTTTGCCACGGCCTTTGCAATACGGACAGTCGTCATAGACGGCGGAGCGCACGCTTTCGCTGTGGCGCTGACGGGTCATCTCCATCAGGCCGAGCTGCGAGATGGGCAGGATGTGCGTCTTGGCCTTGTCGCGGCGCAAACCGTCCTTGACGCGCGTATAAACCTGCTGCTGGTCGCGGCGCGATTTCATGTCAATGAAGTCGAGCACGATGAGGCCGCCCATGTTGCGGAGGCGGAGTTGACGGCAGATTTCCTCGGCGGCTTCGAGGTTCACTTTGGCAATCGTGGCTTCCTGATCGCGGTTGCCTTTATGCCGCCCGGTGTTCACGTCAATCGCCACGAGCGCCTCGGTTTCATCAATGACGATGTAGCCGCCGCCTTTCAAATGCACCTGGCGCGAGAAGGTGTTCTCCAGTTGCTTGCTGATGTTGAACCGGTCGAACACCGGCTGGGCTTCGGAGTAGAATTTGATCTTGCCCGCCGAACGTTTCGAGATTTTGGAGATCATCTCGCGCATCCGGTCGTAGGCTTTCTGGTTGTCAACGACGATGCGCTCGACGTCCTCGGTGAGGAAGTCGCGCACGGTGCGTTCGATCAAGTCCGGCTCCTGGAACACGCAGGTCGCCATCGGCTGGCTCTTGATTTTGTCCTGCACGCCGCGCCATTCTTCGAGCAGCAACGCGAGGTCGCGCACGAAATAACGCAACTGCTGGCCTTCGCCGGCGGTGCGCATGATGACGCCCATGCCGTCGGGTATGGCGAGTTCGCGCAGGATTTTCTTCAGGCGCTTGCGCTCCTCCTGGCTTTCAATCTTGCGCGAGATGCCGGATTGATCCGAGTTCGGGAGCAGCACGAGATAGCGTCCGGGCAGCACGAGGTTGGTCGTGATGCGCGGGCCCTTGGTGCTGATCGGGCCTTTGGTGACCTGCACGATGATTTCGCTGCCGGGCGGATACAGTCGCGGGATGTCGCGCTGGGTGATTTTCGGCTTGTCGCGCCGTTTGCCTTCGCGCTCGACGATTTCTACGCCGCTGTCGAATTGGTTCGGCACGATGTCCCAATAATGGAGAAACGCGTTTTTCTCGAAGCCAATGTCCACGAACGCGGCCTTGAGGCCGTCTTCGAGATTGCGGACTTTGCCCTTGAAGATGCTGCCGACCAGGCGTTCTTCCGTGGTGCGCTCGATGTTGAATTCCTCGAGCTTGCCGTCCTCCGTCACCGCGACGCGCGTTTCGAGCGTCTCGGCATTGATGATGACTTCCTTGTGGATTTTCTTTTCAGGACGGATCAGTTTCTGGACTTTTTTAACGAGGTTCGAGGCGGCGGACTTGATGGCTTCCACAAGGCCTTTGGGCTGTTCCTTGATCATCACCGGCGCGAATTTTTCCTCTTCCACCACCGCTGGCGTGTCGAGATGCGGCGCGCGGAAATCTTTTTTCTCCGCTTCGTGCTGGTGCGGCACGGCTGGTTCCGGCGCGCCCTGCGGGGGCAGTCCGGCGGCGATGTTTTCCGCGCGTTCGATTTCGACGTTGTGCCGTTTTTCAAACAGACGTTCGTCGCCTCCCTGTTCCGCCACGACCTCGGCGCGCGCCTGCGTGGCGTCGCGGTCGGTTTTCTGCGGGTTTGGTCCAAGGCCGCCTTTGGGCTTGAAGCGCATTCCGCGGCGGCGCCGCGAGAAGTTGTTGTTGTTGCTCATAATTAATATCCTCTTCGATGGATGTGGACGTTTTGCATCAGGCCCAGCGCGATCAACGAGCACAGCACTGATGATCCGCCGTAACTTAACAGCGGCAGTGGGATGCCCGTCACCGGGACGATGCGAATGTTCATGCCGATATTTACGAAAACGTGGCTGAACAGGAGCGTCACGACGCCCACGGCCACGAGTTTGCCCAGGCGATCGCGCGCCCGGCCGGCGATTCTCAATCCCGTGAAGAGAATCACCGCATACAGCGTCAGCACCACAAGGGAGCCGACGAATCCTTCCTCCTCGGCAATGACGGAGAAAATGAAATCATTGTGCGCCGCACCCGGCGGCAAAAAACCCAGCGCGGTCTGGTCGCCTTTGCGCCAGCCCTTGCCCATCAGGCCGCCCGAACCGACGGAAATCATCGCCTGCGTGACCTGATACGACTTGTCAAACTGCAGCCGCCGTGCCTGCGCTTTTTCCGCCGGGGTGGCGCTGGCCGCCGCGAAATCCGCGCCAAAATAGACCAGCAGCCGCTGGCGTTGATACGCCTGCATCGGAACCTGCCAGCGCGGCGGCGCAAACAAAATGTCCGCCAGAAACAACGCGGCCAGCAGGCCGACCACTCCGACCAGGCGCAGCAGATATCTTTTCGGTGTGCCGGCCACCAGCATCATCACCAATCCCGTCGGCAATAAAACGAGCGCCGAACCCAGGTCCGGTTCCTTCAAGATCAGCATGAACGGCAGCAGCATCAGCCCGATGCCTTTCCAGAAAACCAGCCGCTGCCGCAGTTCATCCACCGGACGGCTCAAGTAATTTGCCGCCGCGAGGATGAACGCGAGCTTGGCGAATTCGCTCGGCTGAAATTGAAAAAATCCCAGGTCAATCCAGCGTTGCGCGCCCCAGCCGTGCGAGGTGCCGATGTGCGGAATCAAAACGATGATCAGAAAGAAGACGGACGCTCCATACGCCACGAACGACCAGCGCGCCAGCGTGTGATAATCCACAAGGCACAGGGCCACGCCTGCGCCGATGCCCATCGCATACCAGATGATCTGCCGCACCCAGGTCTGGTCATACCACGGCAGCATCGCCGACGACGCGTTCGCCATCGTCGCGCTGTAAACGAACAGGGTGCCGATGCACATCAGCACGGCGAGCGCGACCAGTTGCAGCCGGTCGAGCTTCGGTTCCCGTTCGTTGATGGATGGATTGACCATTTTAATTTCGCGCCAGAACCTTTCCAGCCCGGGCGTTTTCCTGTTTCAAAATCGCTTCGTAAACGTCGTGCGCGATCGGCGCGCACACCGAGCCGCCGGAACCGTGGAGATCGGTGGATTCCACCATGACCACGATGGCGTAACGCGGCTTTTCATACGGCGCGAACGAGGCGAACCAGAAATTGTAGCCCGTAAGTTTGTTGCTGGCGTCTTGAACCTGTGCGGTGCCGGTCTTGCCGCAAACTTGCATGCCTTCCACGGCCGCCGCCGTGCCGGTGCCTTCGCTGCTGCTTACGTCGTCGCGCATCGCGTCGCGCAAAATTTTCAAGCTGCGCGGATGAACGCCCAGTTCATCACGCACCACGCCGGCAGGAAAACGGGACGCCATTTCGCCGGAAGCCGGGTCTTGCGGCTCGATGCGGTCAACGATGCGCGGCCAAAGCACCTTGCCGCCGTTGGCGATCGCCGAAACCATCACCGCCATCTGGACCGGCGTCACGGCCAGTTCGCCCTGGCCGATGCACAGATTCGCCGTGTCACCGTCGCGCCAGGCGCGGGAAATCACACGGGGCAGGCTCGGAAAATTGCCGCGCGTTTCCTGGTTCGTGAACAGCCCGGTGCGTTCGCCCAGATGAAATTTTTTGCCGATGCGGATGATGTTTTCCACGCCCGCCCGGAGTCCGTTCGTGATGAAATAGGAATTGCTCGAATGGATGAACGCCTTCCTGAAATCATAGTCGCCCGGCGGTGCGGTGTCCTTGATGCTGCGTTTGCCGACGTAAATAATCCCCTTGGCCGGATTTTCCGGGTTGGCATGCACATGGAAGACTTCGCTGGGATCCAAACCGTTTTCCAAGGCCGCCAGCGCGATGACGGTTTTGAAGATGGAGCCGGGCGCATAATTTTCATACGTCGCGCGGTTTTTTTCCGCCGACAGTTGCTGCAAGCGGTCCCATTTATCCTGCGAAATGCCCTGCGCGAAATCATTCGGATCGAACGTGGGCGATGAAACCATCGCCAGCACATCGCCGCTGCGCACATCCATGACGACGATCGCCGCTTTCGCCTCCGCGCCGCGATGCAGCACGAGGGAATTTTCCGCCGCGCGCTGGAGATTGAGATCAATGGTCAGCACGACATTATGGCCGGGTTCGGGCTGGCTCCAGATGTTTTCCGACTGGCGGTAGCCGAGGTTGTTGACGAGCACGGATTCTGCGCCCGCCATCCCGCGCAATTTCGCATCGAACCCGCCTTCAATCCCGACGACCCCGCGATAATCCGGCAGCCGATAGGAAAAATACGACTCCTCGCCCTCCGCCGAACTGTCGTCGCTCCGCAGATAACCGAGCAAATGTGCGGCCGTCGCGCCGGACGGATAAACGCGTGCGGCCTGCAATTCCAGATCCGCGCCGAAGCCGTTGGTGAATTTTTCCTCGAAACGCGCGATCTGCACTTCATTCAAATTTTTCAAGATCGGATACGGCATCGCGAGCCGAGTCTGGTAGGCGCGCTCGAAATTTTTGGCGTCCAGCGGCACTGGCTGGCCCAGTTGCCGCCCGATCTGGGCCGCGAGATCATTGGCGACGCTCAAGCGGGACTGCGCGCGGAGCTGCTGGATCTGGGCGGTCGTTAAAGCGAACTGTTTCCGTTCAACTTTCGTGAGCGACCGGCCCAGTTTTTTTTCCTGCGCGGCGATGGCATGCTGCTGTGCGTCGAGCGCCTGTTTGCGCAACTGCCCGTAAGCCGTGTCAAAGGGTTTCCGCAAGTCGTCCAGGTAAAGGCTCAAGTTGTAGCGCGGACGGTTCTCGGCCAGCACGCGGCCTTCACGGTCGAGAATTTTCCCGCGCACGGCGGGGATCCGCACGGAGCGGTAGGCCTGCGTTTCCTGATGCGATTTATATTCCTGCGCGGAGACGATCTGCACCCACCACAAACCCGCGAGCAAAATGCCCAGGCCGCCCGCCAGCACCATCGCCACGAGGCGGAGCTGCGGGTCGTTCTTTTTCAGTTCGTCAAAAATGAGCATTTTATTTTCTTCCCCGATGGATTTCGCGGTCAGGACGGAAACTGGTTTCGGTGCGCGGCTTGTAGCCGAGCGCGTGGTTGCACCAGTCGAACATCGCGAAAATGACTGGCGTCGCCACTGCGCCGCCCGCCGTCATCACGAGCCATTGCCAGAGTGAACCCCAGCCGAGCAGGGGCTGTCCGCCGCCGGTCAACAAGAGCAGGACGGTCAAGGCCGGCACGACGGCGCAGGCGACAGCCCCAAGGACAATCTGTGCGAAGGACAGTTTGTGCAGGATGAATTCGCGCTGCGAAAGAATCACAAAGCCGACGGCGAACAGCGGCAGAATGGTGACGCCGAGCGGATTGGCCGAAAGCGCGTCGAACCACAGCCCGCCAAAAATGGCGAGCAGCGCGACGATTGTGATGTTTGCGTTCAGCGCGGCATAGACCATCAGCACCGGCAGCAAATCCACCTGCGCGCCGAGCAGGTTTCGCGGCGCGGAAAGCGCGGCCTCGCCGAACACGGCGAGAAACGCGGCGGCGAAAATCAAGATTGAATTCAAGGCGGTCATTTTAACAGCACCCAGACTTGTTCGAGCGCGCCAAGGTTGACGAAAAGTTTCACGCGCGCCTCGGTGTAGAGGCCGAATTCAACCGGACGCGAATCCACCACCTGCCCGATGGGGATGCCCTTGGGAAAGATTCCGCCGAGGCCGCTGGTGATGACGCCCTGGCCGGGCTTCAGGTTCGCGCTGCCGGAAAGATAGGTAAGCTGGACGAACGAATTGTCGAGCGGCCCGCCCGCGTTGATCACGCCGGTGTCGTGCGCCGGATTTTCGACGAGCGCGGAAGCTTTGCAGTTCGGGTCGCTCAACAGGACAACTTGTGAGTGTGTAGGCCAGACGGATGATACGCGCCCGACCAGGCCGTCGGCGGTCAACACGGGCAGGTTGTCGGTGATCCCATCGCGGCTGCCCAGATCAATCTCAACCGTGCGCCACCAGTTGGCCGGGTCGCGCATGATGACCTTGGCCAGTTTGAGTTTCCACGGCACCTGCCGCTGCCAGCCGAGCGCTGAACGGAGCTGGTCGTTTTCACGCGCCGTGGCTCCGGTCTGCAAAGCCATGACTTTGAGCTGGTCGTTTTCGCGGCGGAGATTTTCGGCCAGTTGAAGCAGTTCGCGGCGGGACAAGACGGCGTCCGCAGCGGCGACGGGAAGCTGCTGCGCGGTGCTGGCAAGGCCCAGCAGCGGCAAAAACAAACTGCCGATGGCCATTTTCAGGCGGCCGGTCGCACGTGGTGGCAGGCTGAAAATCAGCAGCGCCACCAATATGACCGCGCCGAGCGCGAGATAATTTTTTTGTTTGAACATTCCTGCCCCCGGATTTTTTCCGGGTTTCAGGCTGAATCTGGTTCAGCCGTTTGCAGGTGAACTTGGGCGGGAAATCAATTTAATACTTGGCGTTGGTCGCGACGCGTTTCAGGAATTCAATTTCCTGCAAAACGCGGCCGGTGCCTTCCGCCACAGCGCTCATGGGATCGTCCGCCAAGTGGACCGGCAAGCCGGTCTCCTCGGCGACGAGCCGGTCAATCCCTCGTATCAGCGAACCGCCGCCAGCCATGACCAGGCCCCGATCCACAAGATCGGCGGCAAGTTCTGGCGGACAACGTTCCAGCGTCAGGCGGATGGATTCCAAAATGCTCGAGAGCGGTTCTTGCAACGATTCACGGACTTCCTCGGAACGGATGGTCAGGGTTTTGGGCAGGCCGGAACCGAGGTCGCGGCCTTTGACATCCATGGTCAGTTCTTGTTCCAACGGAAAAGCGGAGCCGATGCGTATCTTGATTTCTTCCGCAGTGCGTTCACCTATCATCATGTTGTAGGCGCGTTTCATGTGCGCGATGATCGTGCCGTCAAATTCGTCCCCGCCCACCCGCAGGCTGCGGCAGAAGACGATACCGGCCAGGGAGATGATTGCGATCTCGCAAGTCCCGCCGCCGATGTCCACGATCATGTTGCCCGCCGGTTCATGCACCGGCAGACCGACGCCGATGGCCGAAGCCATTGGTTGCTCAATCAAATACACCTCGCGCGCGCCGGCGTGGGTGGCGGAATCTTTCACTGCCCGTTTTTCAACTTCCGTAATGCCCGAAGGCACCGCCACCACGACGCGTGGGGCGATCAGTTTACGGTGATGAACTTTTTGGATGAAGTGCCGCAGCATGGCCTCGGTGATCTCGAAGTCGGCGATCACGCCGTCTTTCATCGGGCGGATGGCCACGATGTTGCCGGGCGTGCGGCCCAGCATCCGTTTTGCTTCGTTACCGACGGCCAGCACATTGGTCGTGCCGGCCTCAATGGCCACCACCGAAGGTTCGCGCAGGACGATTCCACGATCCCGCACATAGACGAGGGAGTTGGCGGTGCCCAGATCTATTCCAATGTCGTTGGAAAACAGGCTTTTGAATTGTGCAAACATGAATATGCCTACTAACGGCGCGAATTAAAACGGCTGTGCGGGCAAAGGTCAAGGATTAGGTTGCGGCAAAATCCACATTTGGCACTTCCTTGACCGACGGCGGCACGCTGAAGAAATCACCCTCGGCTTTGAAGCTGAACATATTCGCCACCAGATTGCTGGGAAAGGATTCACATTTGTTGCGATAGTCGCGGACGTTGCCGTTGTAAAACCGGCGCGCGGCTTGAATCCGGTCTTCCGTGTTGACGAGTTCGGTTTGCAGCTTGAGAAAATTCTGGTCGGCCTTGATCTGCGGATAATTTTCCACGACGACGAGCAGTTGTTTCAGCGCATCCACGAGCTGAACTTCATCGCGGGACTGGTCGGCCACCGGGCCGTTGTTGGCAGCACAGCGGTTGCGGAGTTCGGTCACGCGCTCCAGCACGGCGCGTTCGTGCGCGGCGTAGCCTTTGACCGCGGCGACGAGATTGGGGATGAGGTCGTAGCGGCGTTTTAATTCCGTGTCCACGTTGCTCCACGATTCGCGGATGTAATTCCGCAGACCGACGAGCGCGTTGTATTGCGCGATCACGAAAATGACCGGCAGCAGGAAGACGCCAGCGACCACAATGAGCGGGACGAGCAGTGAATGGTTCATATGTTGGTGAACAGATATTCCGGCAATCGGACGCGAATCTCAACCAGCCTTTGCAGGTTGAACTCGATTTGTTCGACGGAGAGGCGGGAGGTGAACGCCAGCGCCAGCGCGTCGTTTTCGATCTCGATGCTCAAATCGCGGTTGGCGAGCAAGTAGTCCATCATCTGTGCGTTGCAGACATCGTAGGCGAATTTTTTATCCGGTGAGCGCACGTTGAACGCTTTGGAAAATTCGGCGGACTCGAAGTTGATGTCGCCGTAGCCAAACACCTCGGCGATCTTGGTGAAAAATCCCTCGCGCCGGATGGTCAGCTCGGGAAACGACGCTGGCAGCGTGAGGATGAAAAACGAAAACCAGTGATGTTCCGTGTGCGTGCCGTTCTTGTCGTGGGTGTAGGTTTCGTAGTGATAATCGAAGGCGAGGATTTCATTCTGCTGATAGTTTCCTGAAAGGACGTTGGTGGCGTAACGATTTGAGCCTTGCACGAGTTGTTCGAGAAAACTGAAGCGCCCGGCGATGGCGTAATCCAGTCCCGCGTCGAAATTCAAATTCAGCCGCTGCGCCAGGGCGAACAGTCCCTCCTGCCGTTTGCGCGCCTGAATTGCACCATAGATAACAGCACTGATTGCAACAATGATAAACAGCGCCACAAACACGATAGGCATCAGGCTTTGCACGCGGTTGTTTTAGATCAAAGTTGTGCGCCAGGCCATTACAATTTGCCGGGCTTTCTCCACCGCGTGTTTTTTTCTTTCTCCATTTTCCGGCTGGCGTTCATCTTGGCATTGTGGAAATCTGGAAGCGCTCACCGGGGAATTCTGCCGCTGAAATTGACGGACTAAACCTTCAGAAAGTTTTCAACGCGTTCTGCGGTCTTGCCGCCGGACACAATGGAATCGCCCACCGAAATGCCGTCGCGGTAATGCCCCGCGAAAAACAATCCAACGGCCCTGGTTTCAAGGTCGTTCATCAAGCCTTTGAATTTCCCGTAGCCGACATTGTATTGTGGAATCGCGCGCGGCCAGAAGTGATGATGCGTGAACACCGGCCTGCCTTTGACGCCCAGCAGCACGCGCAAATCTTCGCAGGCCAGCTCAAAAAGCTTTTCCGGCGGCAACGACGCCAGTTCCGGCTGCCGCTCGCCGCCGATGTAGCTCGTGAGCGTGAGATGGCCGTCAGGCGCGCGGTTGGGAAACAATGATGACGAAAAAATCGCGCCGAGAATTCTGAAGCCCTCAATCTTCGGAATCAACATCCCGAAACCTTCGCATGGATGCGTCACATCCTCGCGACGGAAACCCAGCACCACGCTCGCCACCGGCGGATGCCGGATTTCCGAAAAAAGCGAGACATCTATTTGCTTCTCCCTCTCCCCGCTAAACGGGGAGAGGGCGGGGGTGAGGGGTTCGTTTGATTTCCCAAAGACTTCCACCTTCAACTCCGCCAGCCGGTGCGCCGTGCCGCAATAGATCACCGCGCCGTGTTCAACTTCGCCGGTCGCCGTCGTCACGCGCCAGCCACCGCTGGTCTGTGCGAGCTTCGTGACCGGCGTATTTAATTTCAGCGAATCGCCAAGCTGCGCCGCCAGCGTATCCGGCAAAACCTGCAAGCCTTCGTCGAAGGAAAATTTTGGCGCGCGGTCTTTGGCGACTTCGCCGGTTTTTTTGCGTTCGCGCGCGCCGAAAAACTGGCCTTTGATCAGCGAGCCGTATTTCGCCTCAAGCTGCGCGATTTTTGGCAGCGCGTGTTGCACGGAAAGTTTATGCGGATCGCCCGCGTAAATGCCCGCGACCAGTGGATCAATCGCGTGATCGAGAAATTCCTGATTGAGCCGGCGCACCACAAATTCCGCGACGCTCTCCTCCTTGCCATCGCGGCGTGGCGGTATGAACGGCTCGCGGATCAGCGCAAATTTTGCCCGCGCGCTCAATAGTTTTGAGGCGAAGATGCCAAGCTGTGACGATGGCATCGCGATCGGACGGCGGTCGCGGACGACGTAACGCGCATCGGCATTGGGACTCGTGTCGAGCCGGCGCTCTGCCAGCCCGGCGTCGCGGACGATCTGGGTGATTTTAGGAGACGTTTCGAGGATCGTGTTCGGGCCAAGCTCGGCGAGAAAACCATTTTGCCGTGACGACTGGATGACGCCGCCGGCGCGCGCGCCCGCTTCATAAACCGTGACCGGCACGCCCTTGCGTTCCAGATAAAACGCGGCGGTCAGCCCCGTGATGCCGGCTCCGATGATGGCGACGGATTTCATTGCGATTTTACCTTTTGATAAAGCGCCACGGAAATACTCAAGGCAACTTGCAGGAAAAATCCTGCCAGCGCAAAGCGCGAATAGCGCAGCCACAAAGACACAACAAATAAAACAGCCACGAGAATTTTGGAAAACTTGGAAGCTTCGCTCATGAAGACAAGCCAAATTGTCAGGGCGATGGTCAGGAAAAATACCAAGGGCAGCAGAATCATGGTTCGGTTTTCAAATCGGCCTCGAATGTTTCCGCTCGCCGACGACATGGCGGCATCATCCAGCGAGCGGTCGCACCTGACAATGTAAAAAATTTACTTCGGCCCGCTCCAATCGCCCGTGCGCAGATAGGGTTTGAGTTTTTCCTTGAGCGTTTCGCGGCCGCGATGGATGAGCGATTTGGTGGCGGAAAGCGAGCAGTCCAAAACCTCGGCGATCTCTTCGTAGCTCAATTCATCCTGCCGGCAGAGCAGGATGGCAGTGCGCTGGGCTTCGGGCAGTTCGGCCAGGGCTTCCTCGATTTTGCTGGCAAGCTCGCCGTGCAAGGCATTTTCCGTCGGGAGAAAAACTTTCTTGTCCTCATATTGCCGCTGCGGCTGGTCTTCGTGTTCGCTGTGCATTTCTTCGAGCGATTCGGCGGGATGCCGCGAGCGGCGGCGGATTTCGTTCAGGCACAAATTGCGCGCGATGGTGAAGATCCAGGTGGAAAATTTTGCGGTGCGCTCGTAGCGGGCACGGGATTTGAAGACCTGGAGAAAAACATTTTGCGCGAGATCCTCGGCCTCCGCCTCGTCGCGCAGCGTGCGGTGGATGAAATTCAGCAGCGGCTGCTTGTATTTCTCGACCAACGCCACAAACGCGGCCCGGTCGCCCCGCTTCACGCGGAGCATCAGGGCGGCATCGGGGTCGGGGCTGGCCAGCATCAGTGAAGTCTAGTGGACGCCGCCCGCACGACAAGGTTTCGCTGCTGAAGCGTGCAATTTCAGTTTTCAGTGCTGAAAACTTGAAACTTGAAACTTGAAACGAGATGATATGCGCCCGTGCAGGATTTGCTGAAAAAAATTGAAGCCGACGCGAAGGAGCGTCTGCCCGCGCCGACCGGCAGTGATGCGGCGGAAAAACTCGCGCGCTACAAAGGTTTTCTCAAGGTCGAAACGCACCGGCTGAAGATGCTGCATCGCGGCGGGGCGGGCGGCCTGGAAATCTGCCGGGCGCGCGCGACCATCCTCGACGAACTGCTGCGACACCTTTGGAATGAGGCCCGCGCCAGCCTGTCGCCGCAGGCGCAAAAGGAGTTTCCGCCCATCGCGCTCGTGGCCATCGGCGGTTATGGCCGCGCCGAGCTGAATCCGCACAGCGACATTGACTTCATGTTTCTGCACGCCGGCCAGATCGCCGTGAACCGGCCGCTGCCGCATCTGTCCAGGCTGATTGACGGCGTGTTGTATCCGCTGTGGGATGTCGGCCTGAAAGTCGGCCACTCGGTCCGCAGCCTGGATGATTGCGTGAAGGTGGCGAACGCCGACATGCAATCCAAAACCTCGCTCATCGAGGCGCGGTTGATCGTTGGCGACGAGGCGTTGTTCAAAAAATTTCAAAAGCTGGTCGTCGCCAGATGCGTCGCCGGCTTCGAGGAGAAATACATCGCGTCGCGCATCGAGGACCAGGAGACGCGGCGCAACAAGCACGGCAACTCCGCGTGCATGCAGGAGCCGAACATCAAGAACGGCTGCGGCGGCCTGCGTGATTTTCAAAACCTGCTCTGGATGGCGTTTTTCAAATACCGCACCCGCACGCTGAAGGATCTGCAGGCGAGGGAATTCGTGACCGAGGCCGAACGCAAACAGCTAGAAGCCGCCTACGATTTTCTGCTGCGCGTGCGGACGGAATTGCATTACGAAATCGGCCGGTCGTTTGATGTGCTGGGGAAAAACATCCAGCCCGCCGTGGCGCAAGCGCTCGGCTACAGTGAGCGCTCGCCGAGCAAACGCATCGAGGAATTCATGCGCGATCTCTACACGCACACGCGGAACATTTTCCTCATCACGCGCACGCTGGAGCAGCGCATGGCGCTGGTTGTCCCGGTGCCGGGCAAGCTTTCCCTGCGCGCCTGGCTGCCCAAACGCCGCGTGACACCGGAAGTGGTGGACGGCTTCAAATTCATCAGCGGCGAGATTCACGCCGCGTCCAGCCGCATTTTTCGCGACTCCCCGCGCCGGCTCATGCGCGTTTTCCTCCATGCGCAGCAACGGCGGATGACCTTGCATCCTGATCTTGCGCAGCTCATCCGCAACCAGCTTTCGCTCGTGGACCGCGACTTTCTGAACGACGCGCACATCCGCGAAACATTTCTGACGATTCTCGGACGGCGCGGCGAAGTCGCCTCGATTTTGCGGGCGATGCACGAGGTCAATCTGCTCGGCAAGTATATCCCTGAATTCGGCAAGCTAACCTGCCTTGTGCAGCACGAATTTTACCATCAATACGCCGCCGACGAACACACGCTGGTCTGCCTCGAACAACTCGACCGCATCTGGGATGCGCCGGATGCGCCGTATAAAAATTACGCGCCGCTGCTCCAGGGCTTGAACCGGCCCGGCCTGCTTTACCTCGCGCTGCTGCTGCACGATGTCGGCAAGGCGGAAGGCCACAAAAAAGGCGGCCACGCGGAGGTCAGCGCCGAAATGGCGATGCGCGCGGCGAAACGGCTGCAGCTCGACGGCTCGGCCTCGCACACGCTGCGGCTCATCATCGAAAATCATCTGCTCATGGCCGGCCTGTCGCAACGGCGCGACCTGGACGACGCGGCGGTCATCAAAAATTTTGCGCGACAAATCCAGACGCCGGAGAACTTGAACCTGCTCACGCTCCTCACCTTTGCCGATTCACAAGGCACGAGCGACAAGCTCTGGAACGGCTTCAAGGATTCGCTGCTCTGGCAGTTGCACGAGCGCGCGATGACGCTGCTCACCGGCGGCACGGAATTCCGCCGCGCCTCCCAGCAGCAGGTTGAACTGCTCAAGCAGGAAGTCCGCGAGCTGATGCCGGCCCTGATCAGCGACGAGGAACTGGCCGCGCATTTTTCCGCGCTGCCGCCGCCTTATTTTCATATCCACACGGCCAGGGAAATTCTCGACGACCTCGACCTCACGCATCGGTTCATGCACCGGCTCATCCAGCAAGGCGACCGCGCCTTGTCGCCCGTGACCGCGTGGCTGGACGAACCCGACCGGGGCTATAACGTCGTCAAAATCTGCACCTGGGACCGCGCCGGGCTGTTCGGAAAAATCGCCGGCTCCTTGAGCGCCGCCGGGCTGAACATCTTGAGCGCGCAGATTTTCACGCGCACCGACGGCATCGCGCTCGACACGTTTTTTGTCAACGACGGCCGCACGGGAAACCTCGCCGCGCGCGAGCAGCACGACAAATTTGCCGCGCTGCTCGAAAAGGTCTTGAACGGCGAGGAGGTTGACCTGCCCTCGCTCATCGCCCGCCAGATCACGAACCGCCCGGTTTACAGCGCTTATGCCGGCGAACAGATGGCGACGGAAATTCATTTCGACAATGAAGCGTCAGAGGCGCGCACGCTCATCGAGATTGAAACCGAGGACCAGCTCGGATTGCTTTACGCGATTTCCCAGACCTTTTTTGAACTGGCGGTGGACATCGCCGGCGCGCGCATCGTGACCGAACGCGGCGCGGCGATAGACAGTTTTTATGTGCGCGAGCTGGACGGCGGAAAAATTGTCTCCGTCGAAAGGCAGAAAATCATCGAAAGCAAATTGCGCGAAGCCATCCGCCGGTTCGATGCCAAGCGTTGAGGGGCATGAGGGATTATTGCAAACCAGTTGCCAGCCGTGCGGCAGTCTGGTAGAAAACAGCAGATTCCTGGCGGGCCAGCCGCGAGAGCCTTCGCTCTTTGAGCTACGGCCCAGCTGGCCGAAGCAGCGCAGGCGGGTGTGGTTCAATGGTAGAATGTGGCCTTCCCAAGGCTGAGACGAGGGTTCGATTCCCTTCACCCGCTCCAATCCCTGTAAATAAATGGGGTTGTGAGTTTTAGGGCTTCAAGAATAGGCAAGTCATAACAGAAAGTCATAACAAATCGCCTAAATCCGGCCATGTCGCGGAGTGTAAAACTTGTCGCCATGTGAGCGGGTAGCGGACTGAACTTGTGACGGGTAACAAACTTTTTTTCGTGGCGACCGTCCCCACGGGGTTGCGGGGTGCAGGGGGTAATTCACGCCAGCCTTTCGCGCTTGGAGTCCCTTTTGATTGAAACGCTGTTCTTGACAATGTATGACGCCAAGCGTTATGATTGTCGCAGATGATACGCAGCTTTGCCTGCCACGAAACGGAAAAGTTGTTCAATGATGAAACGTCGCGGCGTTTGCCGACGCAGATTCAACGGGTGGCGCGGCGGAAATTGCTGGTGTTGCATCAGGCGCGAAGCCTGAATGATTTGCGCGTGCCGTATGGCAACCGCCTAGAAGCGTTGAAAGACGACCGCAAAGGCCAGCATAGCATCCGTATCAATGACCAGTGGCGCGTGTGCTTCCGCTGGCTGGGCGAAGATGCGCTGGACGTGGAAATTGTGGACTATCACGGATTATGAAAACGAACAAACTGCCGCCGATTCATCCGGGCGAAATTCTGCGTGAAGAATTTATGACGCCGCACGGCCTGTCGCAAAACGCGCTGGCGCGGGCTTTGGGCGTGCCGCCGCGCCGGATCAATGAAATTGTTTTAGAGAAACGCAGCATCACGGCGGACACGGCGTTGCGGCTGGCGCGGTTTTTTAACACGACGGCGGAACTGTGGACGGGTTTGCAGGCCGACTACGATTTGCGGCTGGTGCGTTACAAGAAGGCGCGGACGATTGAACGCGAAGTCGAACCACTGGCAGCGTTGCAACTCGCGGCGGCGTGAAGCCGACGGGCGCGGCGCGGCATCCCGGAAGCGGTCTTGAAAAAGGCAATGGCGTGAACGGATTTCGCTTGCGTGCGACGGGCAGGAACAAAACATCGCAGGAAACAGGCCGTTTTCCAATCTGGTCATCGCCTCCAATCCTGCATATCAAGCTGAAATTTTATATCGTCCAGAGAATTTTTGATACTTAAAGCATCCATTTGCTGATTGAACGATTGGGCCTCGGCTGCGCTTGCCGCCTCTTCTTGTGCCAAAACCGCCCGAAGCTTCATCTCATCATTAAACCGCTGTCTTGCGGCCTCGTATTCGGCCTCCGCCCTGCGCAGTTTGGCGATGTTTGCAATCTGTTCGTCTGTTCTCATTTGGGTGACAAGATCACTGTTAGCCACCCGCGTTTTTTCCTCAAAATCCCCTTGCCTTTTTCGCCATAAGAAACCATCAGTCCATCCGGGTCAACATGTTGAATCTCCACGTTCCTATAAGTCTTTCCCCTAATGTTTGCGATGGTTGTTAGGTCTTTTGGCGTCTTGATTCGGGAGTGTGTGAACTGTGCCGAATACCTTAAATACTCACCTGCAAATGCCGGGTCACTTTTAAGCCATTGCGGATATTTTTGGCCGACTGCCAAAACAATTTCGGCGTCTGAATAGTTGTTGAATTGGGGGAAATTTGCCCTTGAATTTTTCAAAGTCTGACTCGGCAGAACATGCAAAAAACTGTTCGTTTGAATCGTCTTGGAAAGTTGTGTGGCATCTGATTGTTTTAGTTCGTCCATGCAAGTCGCTGGCATAGTGTTGCCAGTGAATTTGATGAAGCGATGATTCTGCTTATTTGTAACTTCAAATGTGTAAATGAGGCCCGGCGCAAAATGTGATTTCAAAACGTCGTTAATTTGGCTTGGCGTCATCGTGCCGGGAAAATCAAACGTAAAACTTGGCACTTCAACAGAAACTATAACAGGTGAGTTTGTTTGCGCCATGACTGGCAAAGTCATAAAAAGCGCGATTACGAGAACAAGTTTAATTTTCATACGCCTGACAAAAATTCTCTCTGTTGGCTTTAATTGCATTCGGTATGAGACAAAACGGCTGACGAATCAAGCTAATTGCGTCATGGGCGTTCGTCGGCGATAATGGCGACGATGAAACGTAGCGGAAAAAAAACGAGTCCATGCAAAGCGATTGAACGAAATCATTCGCATAAGCACAAAAGGATAGCGCAGAAGCGGCGATGCGTCTGGTGAATCACGCTTCCGAATTGATCCACCAGATTTATCAACGCGAGAAAGTTGAGGGTGTGGCGCAATGGCGTGACGCGGTTCAATTTGCGGCTTGATGCGCCACCCAGCCGCGCAAATAGCAAATTGCGCTATTATCGTTTTTTAGCTTTTGTGAAAATAGCAGTGTGTGGTATTTTCATCATCGAAAGTAACCGATGGCCAGCAAATCAAATATTCCGGGCAAGAAAATGCCACAAGGCAGCTACGCCGCCTTTGTGCCTGCGCCCCTGCCGCCGAAGCTCGATTGGACGCCCCGGCTTATCCGCGTGCTGTCAGATGCCGACCGTTTAATTGGCAAGTTGGCCGGCGAAGGCGGGCGTCTGCCTAACCCGCACATTTTGATGCGTCCGTTTTTGCAGCGTGAGGCCGTCCTTTCCAGCAAGATTGAGGGCACGCAGGCGACGCTGGGAGAATTGCTGGCGGCGGAAGCGGGCGTGGCGGTGGATCGCAGCCCCGATGATCTGCGAGAGGTTGGCAATTATGTTGTAGCTCTGGAGCATGGGATTCTCCGCCTGAAAAAACTTCCGCTTTGTGTCCGTATCATCCGGGAATTGCACGAAAAACTCATGACCGGTGTGCGCGGGCAGCAAGCTGCTCCGGGGCGTTTCCGAAAAATCCAGAACTGGATCGGCAAACCCGGTAGCACACTGGCAACCGCGTCGTTTATCCCACCGCCGCCGGATGAAGTGGAGACGTGCCTAGCCGCTTGGGAAAAGTTTTTGCATGAATCGGAACTGCCGCCGCTGGTGACAATTGCGCTGGCGCATTACCAGTTCGAGGCTATCCACCCGTTCTTAGATGGCAACGGGCGTGTTGGCCGGCTGCTGATTTCTTTGTTCCTGATTGAGCGACAAATTCTCCCAACACCCTTGCTCTACCTGTCGGCCTTTTTTGAAGCCGCACGTCGTGATTATTACGACGGCTTGCGCAGCGTCAGCGAGCGTGGCGCATGGAACGATTGGCTTGAATACTTTTTGCAAGGCGTGGCTCGCATGTCGGAAGATGCCCTGAGCCGGGCGGCGCGAATCAACAGCAAGTTGATTGAATGGCAAAAGAAAGTTACCGGTGATTCGACGAATGCACCGCTGCGCGTAGTGGAACTCCTGGCCGCGAATCCTTTCATCACTGCCAAAGGCGCGGCTGAAAAACTAGGTGTGGCTTTTACTACGGCACAACGCGCCATTGAACGGTTGGAGCGGCTTGGCATTGTGAAGCAATCAGGTGATGCGAAACGCGACCGGGTTTATTGTGCCAAGGCGCTGTTGGAAATTCTTGAAGAACCGGCGAGATTAAAATCTTCCGAGGGGACATGAGCTATTTGGGGAGTGAGGTTTGTTTTGTGGTGGCGCGCGGCAACGTGATGCTCGCAAAATGGTGCTGAAATTGGAATAATGCTGCCGATGTCAGCGCCAACTCAAAAGCCGATTATTCCTTGGAAACGGTTTTGGTGTCGCTTTGGTGATGCAATCCACGTTGGCGACGAACATCAGGGACAGGGGTTTCTAACCGACCCTGACGGCGATTCCACACGGTTCTACAATCCTCATCTCTTCACATTTCAAATTTAGCGCGTGCAAAATGCCCGATTCTATGCGGCGATCCCGGCACCGGCAAAAGCACCGCGCTTAAGCAATCCGGGCCGATTTTGGAAAATGTCTTGGCGCAGATGGCAAACTTATTTAGTTAGAATTTCGGGATGTGCCGAACGAATCCGTTTTTGCACGGCGAACAATTGAATCAGATGCCTGGAAACAATGGGAAAATTCTTCCGGCAAACTTGCGTTGGTTGTGGACGGGGTTGATGAGGAGTTGGTTAAAATCCTCGGTTTTGTCAGTTATCTGTCAGTCAGGCGATTATCGAAGTCAAAGGCTGTTGGAATGTCCAAGTCCGCACGGCAGTTGATAGTCAACTGGTAGGCGATTATCCTCGACTCAATGGTCTGACGCATGGAATCTACCTTGTCGGGTGGTTTGTGTGTGACAAATGGGACAACTCCGAAAACAAGCCGGCCAGCCAGACTTTTACCGACGCGCAAAAGGAAGTTGTTCAACTCGCTGCGGCGTATTATGGCACAGCCAACCCGGAACGCAGTCGTCGCAGTAGTGCTGGACTGCCGTTATCCTGATTCGACAGCGCCTTAACTTTTCGGCTCTGGTTCGGATGCGGAGACTGTGGCTGCTTCGAACTGCAAAATTCTTCAATCACAAATCTCCCTGCCGTGAAAATCCTTCCGTGCGCGAAATTCTAAAGTTTGAGCCGTTGCACTTTGTCCAGCCTCGTTTAGATTCTGCGCATGGAAATTTGCGAATCCATTCCCTGTCCGTTTTGCGGGCAGTCGTCCGAGGTGGCCATTGACACCAGCGTGCCGGACCAGCGGTTCACGACAGACTGCGAAGTGTGCTGCCGCCCGTTCGAGGTGACGGTGACGTGCGAGCCGGGGAAAATTCTAAGCTTGGACGTGTCGGGCAATTGAGGCAGCCTGCGCGCATGAATGATTTCACAATCAAAGTCTTGTGGGTTTATATCGTGCTGCTGCTCATCGGCGGTTTGATCGGGTTTATCAAGGGCAAGAGCAAGGTGTCGCTCATCACGTCGGCGGTGTTCGCCGCGCTGCTGATCCTGACGACATTGCGCAGTGTTTTTCAGCCGGGCTTCGCGCTGGGCGTGGCGAACCTGACGCTGGTGGTGGTGCTGCTGGTGTTCGCAGTGCGGCTTGCCAAGACGAGGAAGTTCATGCCGAGCGGTTTGATTCTGGCGGCGACGGTTGTGGTGCTGGCGCTGCTGAATCTGGTGAAGTGAACGTTCGGCGGGCGGGAAATTTCTTGCGCGCGGGCTTTTGAAATGTATCCTGACGCTCCTTTTGGCGCACCCATAGCTCAATTGGATAGAGCGGCTGACTACGGATCAGCAGGTTATAGGTTCAACTCCTATTGGGTGCACCAGTTAATCAGGGGTTCCGTGAGTCTTTCGATTGAAATTCTTGCCCGGCAGAAACGCAGAGGAGAAATCAACATGAATTCAAAACTGGAACGCAACATCGGCTGGGTGATCCTGCTTATTCTGCTCGCCGGCTGTCTGCTGGTGCTGCGTCCATTCATCTCCGCGCTGCTCTGGGCGGTGGTGTTGTGTTCTTCAAGCTGGCCGGTTTACCGCCGTCTTCTGGGCTGGCTCGGCAACCGCCGCACGCTGGCTGCGCTGGTGATGACGCTGGCGATGATCCTCATCATTCTAATGCCTTTTCTCATCGTCGGCACGACGCTTGCGGACAACGTCAAGGAGCTGACGGCGGCGACGAAGCGGCTGATCGAGGCCGGCCCGCCCGCGCCGCCGGCGTGGCTGCTGAAGGTTCCGGGCGTCGGACAACAGGCGACGGATTACTGGCAGAATCTGGCGGCGGACACTTCCAAAATCTGGACGGAGGCCCAGCGCCTGATCGAGCCGGCGAGTTCGTGGCTGCTCAAGGGCGGCATCGCTTTGGGCGGCGGTCTGATGCAACTGGCCTTGAGCATTTTTATCGCGTTCTTTTTGTTCCGCGACGGTCTTGCCGTCGGCGGACGATTGATCACGGCCGTGGAACGCATCGGCGGCGAACGCGGGAAACATCTGCTCGAAGTGGCGGGCAACACGGTTCGCGGCGTCGTTTACGGAATTCTCGGCACGGCGCTGGTGCAGGCGATTGCAGCGGGCGTCGGGTTTTTTATTGCGGGGGTTCCCGGGGTGGCGCTGCTGGCGTTGCTGACGTTCTTCTCGTCCGTCGTGCCGGTCGTGGGAACGGCATTGATCTGGCTGCCTGCGTCCATCTGGCTTTTTCATCAAGGCTCGACGGGCTGGGGTATTTTCATGCTGGTCTGGGGTTTTGGCGTCGCCAACATTGATAATATCGTCAAGCCGTGGCTCATCAGCCAGGGTAGCAACATGCCGTTCATCCTGATTTTTTTTGGCGTGCTGGGCGGCGCGCTGGCGTTTGGTTTCATCGGCGTTTTTCTCGGCCCAACATTGCTGGCCGTCGGCTACCGGTTGGTGACCGAATGGTCGGCTATCAAAAGCGCTGAACCAGCCGCCAATTCCGGGCAGCAAAAGGTTTAGATTCTTGCCGGCCGCAAGCCGGCTCGGGGAAAACTTGATTCGGAAACAGCTTCGTCTTTTAATCACTGGCGGCAAACGGAAAAATCACCAACATGACAACGACCATCACACCACTCACCAAACGCCCGGCTTGGAAGGCGCTCACGTCGCACCACAAAAAAATCAGGGGACAGCATTTGCGAAAACTGTTTGCCGCCGATCCGAAACGCGGTGAGCGCATGACCGCCGGGGCCGCCGGGCTTTTTCTGGATTACTCCAAGAACCGCGTCACGAACGAAACGCTCAAGCTCTTGCTGAAACTGGCGCAGGAATCCGGCCTGCGCGGACGAATCAAGGCCATGTTTAGCGGTGAGAAAATCAACATCACGGAAAACCGCGCCGTGCTGCACGTCGCGCTGCGTGCGCCGAAGGGCGCGAAGATAATTGTGGATGGGAAAAACGTCGTGCCGGAAGTCCACGCCGTTCTTGACAAGATGGAAGCTTTTTCAAAACGCATCCGCAGCGGCGCGTGGAAAGGTCACACCGGGAAACGCATCCGCAACATCGTCAACATCGGCATCGGCGGTTCCGACCTTGGGCCGGTGATGGCCTACGAGGCGCTGAAGCATTACAGCGAACGCGGGCTGGTGTTCCGCTTTGTCTCAAACGTGGATGGCGCGGATTTCGTGGAGGCGACACACGACCTCGATCCGGCGGAGACGCTGTTCATCGTCTCCTCAAAAACTTTCACCACGCAGGAGACGATGGCCAATGCCCAAAGCGCACGCGTCTGGCTGCTCAAAGGTCTCGGCGGAAATCTCAAGGCGGTGGCAAAACATTTCGTGGCGGTCTCGACGAATGCCGAGAAGGTGTCTGCGTTCGGCATTGATACGGCGAACATGTTCGGCTTCTGGGACTGGGTGGGCGGACGTTACTCGATGGACTCGGCCATCGGTTTGTCCACGATGCTCGCGACCGGGCCGAAAAATTACCGCGCGCTGCTCGCCGGCTTTCACGCGATGGACGAACATTTCCGCACCGCTCCGTTTGAGAAAAATCTGCCGGTGCTCATGGCGCTGCTCTCGGTCTGGAACACGGATTTCCTCGGCGCGGAAACCGTGGCGGTGCTGCCTTACGAAAACTATCTGAAACGCTTCCCGGCCTACCTCCAGCAGTTGACGATGGAGAGCAACGGCAAGCACGTCACGCTCGACGGGAAGCCGGTGGATTACCAGACCAGCCCGGTTTATTGGGGCGAACCCGGCACCAACGGCCAGCATTCTTTTTATCAATTGATCCATCAAGGCACGCGGCTGATCCCGTGTGACTTCATTGCGTTCGCCCACGCGCTCACGCCGCTGGGCCGCCACCACGACATGCTGCTGGCGAATGTTTTTGCGCAGGCCGAGGCGCTGGCGTTTGGCAAGACCGCCGCCGAAGTCAAAGCCGAAGGCACCGCCGGCTGGCTCGTGCCGCATCGTGTTTTTGAAGGCAACCGTCCGTCCAACACGATTCTCGCCGGGCGGCTCACGCCGGAAGTTCTGGGAAAACTCGTCGCGCTTTACGAACACATTGTCTTCGTCCAAGGCGCGATCTGGAGCGTGAATCCCTTTGACCAGTGGGGCGTCGAGCTGGGCAAAGCGCTTGCGCAGCGGATTGTTCCCGAACTCGAAAGCAAGGCCGCGCCCAAGCTCGCGCATGACAGTTCGACGAACAATCTGATCCGGCTTTACCGCAAAATGAAGACGCGGGAGTAATCCATTTTAAGTTCACATGGAAATAAAAATTCTAGCTGACGCTGATTCCGTGGCGCGTGAGGCGGCGAAAATCATCGCTGCCGAAGCGCGGGCGGCGGTCGCGGCGCGCGGACGGTTCATCATGGCCGTCAGCGGCGGGCGCACGCCGTGGCAGATGCTCCGCGCGTTGTCCGGCGAAGAAGTTCCCTGGGCGGACGTCCATGTGTTTCAAGTGGACGAACGCATCGCGCCTGCGGGCGACCCGGACCGCAACCTCACGCATCTGTTGGAAAGTTTGTTGTCGCACGCGCCGTTGCGTCCCGAACAAATCTACGCAATGCCGGTGGAGGAAAAGGATCTGGCGGCTGCGGCCAAAAGCTATGCGGACACGCTTCAGCAAATCGCCGGTTCGCCGCCCGTGCTGGATCTCGCGCACCTCGGCCTCGGCACTGATGGTCACACCGCTTCGCTTATTCCGAACGATTCCGTTTTGGATGTCACCGATGCGGCCGTGGCATTGACCGGCATTTATCAGAAACGCCGCCGCATGACATTGACGTATCCGCTGCTGAACCGTTCGCGGCGTGTGCTGTGGGTGGTGACCGGCGCGGAAAAAGTTAAAATGCTCGCGCGTCTGCGCGACGGCGACCTGTCAATTCCCGCCGGGCGGATCCGTCGCGAGAATGCGCTCGTGCTGACGGATCATGCATCGGCGGAAAAACTGGAGCCGGGCGTCAGCCGTGGATGAATTAGTCATGAAATCCATGGAACTCATCAAGAAGGCCCGCAAGATTGCGGAGTCCTACCGCGTCACCAAGGGCGGGAAGTTCCGGCTCAAGGATAATGATCCCGGTGACACGATGGGTTTGAAGTCCGAAGACAAGCCGCGCGCCAAGGAAGCGCTTGCGCTGGGCGTGGAGGTGCTGGCCGAGTTGCAGGACATGCTTTACGCACAGGACAAATGGGCCGTGCTGCTCATTTTCCAGGCGATGGATGCGGCGGGCAAGGACGGCGCCATCAAGCACGTCATGTCCGGCGTCAATCCGCAAGGCTGCGATGTCCATTCGTTCAAGTCGCCCACCGCCGATGATCTGGATCACGATTATCTCTGGCGCTGCATGAAGGTGCTGCCCAACCGTGGTCATATCGGCATCTTCAATCGAAGTTATTACGAGGAAACACTGGTCGTGCGTGTGCATCCCGAATTTCTCGACAAGCAAAAAATCCCGCCGCAACTCATCACCAAGGACATCTGGAAGCAGCGCTTCGAGGACATCCGCAATTTTGAGCGCTATCTGGCCAACAACGGCATCGCCGTCTGCAAATTTTTCCTGCACGTTTCCAAGAAGGAGCAGAAGCGTCGCTTTCTCGAACGGTTGGAGACTCCGGACAAGAACTGGAAGTTCTCCGCCGCCGACATGGCTGAACGCGGGTTCTGGGACGACTATCAGGATGCCTACGAGGACATGATCCGCAACACCGCCGCCAAACACGCGCCGTGGTATGTGGTGCCGGCGGACAATAAATGGTTCACCCGCGTCGTGGTGGCCGCTGCCGTGATTGACACGCTCGCTGCGCTGGATCTGGAGTATCCCAAGGTCGGCGACGACAAACTAAAGGAGATCGCCGCCGCGAAGAAGGCGTTGTTGAAGAAGTGATTTTGCACCATACCTCGGCGGTGGCGGGCGGGAACCGGGTAAGAACCTGTTTGAAAAGTAGCGGCGGACGTCCCGCCAGCCGTAGAGGACGGCATCTTGCCGCCCGGAAAAACCGTTCGTGTTACGGTGACGCGCATGTTTTACAAGGTTGGTTGCAGGTGACGTTTTTACGCCGGGCTGGAAGTCACGGCTCTACGTCAGCCAAGATGTCTGACGCTAAATCAGCGTTTCCATAAAAAACCTGCCGGTCCGGGGCCGCGCCATGGCCTTCCTACCGGGAGATTGGCGGTTTCTCAACCCCGGCAAACCGGGCGGTGCCTGCGATAATTCTTGCCGTCAAAACCGTTCCAAAACAACATACGCACGAAATGATAAGAATCGTAATCCGCAAACTGGGCCTGCCGGTTTTAGCGCTGGCTTTGCTGGCGCCGATGATTTCCGGTTGCAAGAAAAATGAAGTCCGTTCGGCAATGGTGCCGGAGGTTCAGGTGGCCGCCGTCGAACAACGCGATGTGCCGGTGTATCGCGACTGGGTGGGCACGCTGGAAGGCGCGGTCAATGCCACGATTTCGGCACAGGTAAGCGGCTACTTGTTGAGCCGGAATTATGAAGAAGGCAGCATCGTGACCAACGGCCAGGTGCTTTTTCAGATTGACGACCGCACCTACAAGGCGGCGCTGGATCAGGCGATGGCCAAGTTGGGCAAATCCGAACTCGACGTGAAGCGCTACACGCCGCTGGCAAAGACGCAGGCCATCAGCCAGCAGGAACTCGATGATGCCATCCAGGCAAACCTGGCGAACGAAGCTGCCGTCGAGGCGGCCCGGCTCAACTACAATTTCTGTAAAATTCTTTCGCCGGTGGACGGCCTGGCCGGTCTCGCCTCGGCGCAAGTGGGCGACCTCATCGGCCCCGGTTCCGGCGCGCTCACGACCGTGGCGCAAATCCATCCAATCCGCGCTTATTTTTCAGTGGATCAAGTGCTGATGACAAAATTCCAGGAGCGCATGCTGGCCGAGGGCAAGGCACTGCGCGGGGGGAACAGGGGTGAATACGAGGGGCCGTCGTTGGAATTGTATCTTGCGTCCGGCTCCGTCTATCCGCAAAAGGGCAAGATCCTTTTTGCGAACAACCAGGTGGATGTGAAAACCGGCACCATCCGGCTGGTGGGCGAATTTCCGAATCCGGACGGGTTGCTCGTCCCCGGCATGTTTGTCCGCGTGCGGGCGCTGCTGACCACGGAGAAGGGCGCGCTGCTGGTGCCGCAATCGGCAGTGATCAATATTCAGGGTCGTTATCTCATCGCGGTCGTGGGCGCGGACAACAAGGTCAGCATCCGGCCGGTGACAGCCGGTGAAACCGTCGGGCAGCAGTGGGTGGTGCAGGGGAACTTGAAAGCCGGCGATCGCGTCGTGGCCGAGGGTGTGCAAAAAGTTCGTGATGGCGTGGAAGTCAAACCCGTGCCCTATGCCGGAGACATCGCCGCGGCTCCAGCGGCGCAGGCAGAGACAGCGAAACCTTGACCGGGCATCACCCATTTCGCATCCGCTGACATGTCAAAATTTTTCATCAACCGCCCGATTGTTGCGATGGTGATCTCCATCCTCATGGTGATCATGGGTCTCGTGGCGATGTCCGGCCTGCCCATCGCCCAGTTTCCCAACATCGCCGATCCGCAAATTCAGGTGAACGCCACCTATCCGGGCGCGGATGCCACGACCATTCAACAATCCGTGGCCACCCCCATCGAGCAGCAGATGTCCGGCGTGGACAACATGGAATACATGTATTCCCTCAACGCCAACAACGGCACGATGAAGTTGACGGTGGATTTCAACATCAAGACCGACCCGAACACCGATCAAATCCTCGCGCAGATGCGGCAGAGCCAGGCGTCTTCGCAGCTGCCCAGCGCGGTGAACAATCAGGGCGTGACCGTCCAGAAATCCACCGCCGCGCCGCTGATCATGTTCGCGCTCTACTCGCCCAGCAACACTTACGACGGCGTGTTCCTTGCCAACTACGCGGTCATCAACATCAACGACCTGATGACGCGCGTGCCGGGCATCGCCAGCGTCTCGGTTTTTGGCGCGGGCAATTATGCCATGCGGTTGTGGGTGCGGCCGGACCGCCTCGCGCAGATGGGCGTCACCGTTCCTGAAATCATCAACGCCATTCAGGCGCAGAACACCGTCAATCCCGCCGGCCAGGTGGGTGGCGAACCGGTTCCCCAGGGCCAGCAATACACCTACGCCGTGCGCGCGCCGGGCCGGTTGGAAACGGCGGAACAGTTTGAGAACATCGTCATCCGCGCCTCTCCCGGCGGCTCGATTCTGCGGGTGAAGGATGTCGCCCGCGTGGAACTCGGCGCGCAGAACTATAACATGATGGCGCGCCTGAACGGCAAACCTTCCGCCCTCATCGCCCTCTACCAGTTGCCGGATTCCAACGCCGTGGATGCCGCCAACGGCGCGAAGAACATCATGGAAAAACTCAAGCAGAGTTTCCCGCCCGACCTGGATTATGTGGTCGCGCTCGACACGACGCTGGCGGTGACCGCCGGCATGAAGGAAATCGAACACACGCTCGTTGAAGCCGTCATCCTGGTCATCATCGTCGTCTTCATTTTTCTCCAAGGCTGGCGGGCGACGCTGATTCCGTTGCTCGCGGTGCCGGTGTCGTTGATCGGCACGTTCGCGCTGTTCCCGCTGTTTGGCTTCTCCATCAACACGCTGTCGCTGTTCGGACTCGTGCTGGCCATCGGGCTGGTCGTGGACGACGCCATCGTGGTGGTCGAGATCGTGGAGCATCACATCGAAAAGGGATTGTCGCCGAAAGAGGCGGCGTTGAAAGGCATGCAGGAAGTGGCCGGGCCGGTCATGGCGATCGCTATCATTCTCGGGGCGGTCTTTTTGCCGACCGCATTCATTCCCGGCATCACGGGCCGGCTCTACCAGCAGTTCGCCGTGACCATCGCCGTCTCGGTGGCGATCTCCGCGTTCAATGCGCTCACGCTCTCGCCCGCGCTCGCGGCGCTCCTGTTGCGGCCCAAGGTCAAAGGCACCGGTCCGCTCCAGAAATTTTACGACGTGTTCAACAAATGGTTTGGCCGGGCGACGGACGGTTACGTCGGCACGTGCCGCCTGCTGATCCATAAAGGAGCCTTCACCTTGATTTTACTGGCGGCCTTTGCGGTGCTCGCCGGCCTGATGGGCAAATCCGTTCCCACCAGCTTCCTGCCCAATGAAGACCAGGGCTACGCGTTCGCCGGCGTGCAACTTCCCGATGCCTCGTCCGCGCAGCGCACGAGCGAAGTGATGCGGCAGGTGGAAGAAATCCTCAAGGACACGCCGGGCGTGAAGTATTATTCGTCGGTCGTCGGCTACAGCATGTTGAGCGGCGTGCAGAACACTTACAGCGGCTTCTTTTTCATCACGCTGGAAGATTGGGACAAACGCAAAAAGCCGGACGAGCAATTCCGCGCCATCATGATGCATCTGCAGGCGAAGATGGGCGCGATCCCGGGGGCGCTGGCCTTTCCCTTTTTGCCGCCGGCGATTCCCGGTGTGGGCGCCTCGGGGGGCGTCACGTTCGTTCTCGAAGACCGTTCGGGGCAGGGAGGAACCTTTCTGTCGGATAATCTGAAAAAATACCTGGAGGCGGTGAACCAGCGACCGGAACTGACCCGCGCGTTCACCACTGCGCTGCCGTCCGTGCCGCAAGTGAGGGTGAATGTGGATCAGGACCTGGTGCTCCAGCAGGGCGTGAAGCTTCAGGATGTTTACCAGACGATGCAATGCTTCATGGGCGGCGCGTTCGTGAATTACTTCAACCGCTTTGGCCGCCAATGGCAGGTGTATGTGCAGGCCGAGGGCGACTATCGCACCGAGGCGCAGAACCTCGGGCAGTTCTATGTGCTGAACAATTCCAGCAACATGGTGCCGCTCGCGGCCCTGACGAGCGTGAAGTCAACCCAAGGCCCGGAGTTCACCATGCGCTACAATCTGCACGACGCCGCGCAGATTAACGCCTCGCCCAAACCAGGCTACAGCTCGGCGCAGGCGATGAAGGCGATGGAGGAAGTCTTCGCGGAAACCATGCCGCCGGGGATGGGCTTTGACTACATGGGCATGAGTTATCAGGAACAGAAGGCGCAGCAGGGCGTCTCGCCAATGGTCATCTTCGGCTTCTCGCTGCTGTGTGTGTTTCTCATTCTGGCGGCGCAATACGAAAGCTGGACGCTGCCGTTCAGCGTGCTGCTCGGCACGCCCGTCGCGATCTTCGGCGCGTTCGCGGCCATGATGGTGGGGCGATATGAAAACAACGTCTATGCCCAGATCGGTCTGGTCATGTTGATTGGTCTGTCCGCCAAGAACGCCATCCTGATCGTCGAGTTCGCCAAGATGAGTTACGAAGAAGGCAAGCCGCTGCTGGACGCCGCGCTCGAAGGCGCGCGGCTGCGGCTGCGCCCAATCCTGATGACGAGCTTTGCGTTCATCCTGGGTTGTGTGCCGCTGGCCACGGCCACCGGTGCCGGTGCCGTGTCGCGCCGGGTCATGGGCTGCACGGTCATCGGCGGCATGCTGGCGGCGAGCTTCATCGCCATCTTTTTGATCCCGGTGATCTTCTACATCATCGAAAAATTGGGCGGTGAGAAACATTCGGCAATCAAGCCGGCTGAAAGCAAGCCGGTCCCGGACGCGCCGCAGGGAGGAGGACACTGACATGAAATTACATTTTCTTTTTCAGTGTTTGGGTCTGCTGGTTGTGGTGGCGGCTCTAGCCGGTTGTGCGGTCGGGCCGAATTACAAGCGTCCCGTGGTTCAGTCGCCGGCGAATTTCCGTTTCGATGAAACCAAGACCACCAATTCGCTCGGCGACCTGCCGTGGTGGCGGGTGTTTCAGGATCCGATGTTGCAAAACCTGATCGGCACCGCGATCACCAACAATTACAACTTGAAACAGGCCGTCGCGCGGGTGGAGCAGGCGCACAACCAGGCGGCCGCGGCGAACTCGGCATTCTATCCGCAGATCGGTTATGGCGGCGATGTCGGGCGCGGACGCAACGCGCTCTACAACACGCCTTCCCCCTCGCCAAACAGCCCCACGCTTAGTTCCGCGCAGCTCACCTTGAGCGCCGCGTGGGAGATTGATCTTTGGGGCCGCATCCGGCGTTCGAGCGAAGCCGCCCGCGCGCAGTATCTCGCCACCGACGAAGCCCGGCGCGGCGTGATGATCACGCTCGTCAGCGATGTCGCCACGACCTATTTCCAACTGTTGCAACTGGATCAGGAACTGGCGATCGAGCGCGAGGCCACCAACGCCTACGCCGGCAGCTTCCGCATCTTCAACGACCGCTTGACGAATGGCGTGGCCTCCAAGCTCGAGACCGACCGCGCCGCCGCCGCGCTCGCCAATGCCGCCGCGAGCATTCCCCAACTGGAACAGCAGATCGCATCCACGGAGAACCAGTTGAACGTGCTGCTCGGCCGCAATCCGGGATCCGTCGAACGCGGCTCGCTGACGAATCAACCGCTGTTGACGCCGGAGGTTCCGGCGGGATTGCCGAGTGAACTGCTGCGCCGCCGGCCCGATGTGCTGCAGGCCGAGGAATCCCTGATCGCCGCCAACGCGAACGTCGGCGTGAGCGTGGCGAATTTTTTTCCGCAGATCGGTCTCACGACGTTCCTGGGCCGCGCCAGTCCCGAGCTGTCTTCGTTCACCAGCGGTGCGGGAAATTTCTGGGATCTGGGCGGCACGATGTCCGGCCCGGTGTTTCAAGGCGGCAAATTGCGCGCCGGTTATCGCGCGGCGAAGGCGCAATTTGACGAAGCCAAAGCTGCCTATCAGCAGAACGTGCTGACGGCGTTCGCGGAAGTTTCAAACGCGCTCATCGCGCGTCAGAAGCTGGCTGAAGTTTATGTTTACAACGGGCAGGCGGTGGTGGCGCTGGCGGAATCCGTTGAGCTGGCCACGCAGCGTTACCTGAACGGCAAGTCCAGCTACTACGAAGTCTTGCAGGCGCAGCAGGAACTTTACCCGACGCAACGCGCCCAGGTGCAGACGCAGGTGGGCGAATTGAACGCCGTCGTCCAGCTCTACAAAGCCCTTGGAGGCGGCTGGCAGGAGGCGGGCACGAACTCGCCCAGCCGTCGATAATTTCACCGATCACCCCGCCGTCAGCGCGGCGCGGGCGTCATCGGCGGCGCCGGTCTTCTCCAGGAAATATTCGTAGCCGCCCACATACGGCGTGACGGTTCCGGCGTTGACGTGCAGGACTTTCGTGGCGAGATGGCTGATGAAATGCACGTCGTGCGAAATGAAAACCAGCGTGCCTTCGTAACGTTCCAGCGCGAGCGTGAGCGATTCGACGGTGTGGATGTCCAGATGCGTCGTCGGTTCGTCCATCAGCAGCAGGTTCGGCGGATCCACGAGAAACTTCACCAGATTCAGCCGGCTTTTTTCGCCGCCGCTCAACACCGCCGTCTTCTTGTAGATGTCGTCCTTGCGGAACATGAACGAGCCGAGCACCCCGCGCGCTTCGTCCTCGCGCATGAGCGGCGCGCTGGCCAGAACTTCTTCCAGCACGTTTTTCTCCGGGTCGAGCGTGTCGGCGCGATGCTGGCTGAAGTAACCGATCTTCGCGTTATGGCCGAGGTCGCGTTTGCCTTTTTGAAATTCCACCACGCCCGCGAGAATTTTCAGCAAAGTGGATTTGCCCGCGCCATTTGGGCCAACCAGGACGGTGCGTTCGCCGCGTTCAATCGTCAGGTCGAGACCTTTGTAAACGTGGTTCGCGCCGTAGGCCATGTGGATTCCCTCCAGCGAAATCGCGCGCTGCCCGCCGCGCGGCGGCGGCGGAATCTGGAACCGGAACGGCTTGCGCGGCGCGAGCGGTTTCTCGATGAGTTCGAGCCGCTCAATCTGCTTGAGCTTGCTCTGCGCCTGCGACGCCTTCGAGGGGATGGCGCGGAAGCGGTCGGCGAACGCCTGCAAGTCGGAGATTTCCTTCTGCTGGTTTTTGTAGGCGGCGAGCTGCTGCTCGTAGCGTGCTTCGCGTTGCTCCAGGTAGTCGGAATAATTGCCGGTGTAGGCGATCAGTTTCTTCTCGGAAATTTCGTGCACTTGCTGAATCACTTCATCCATGAACTGCCGGTCGTGCGAAATCAGCAGCAGCGCGCCGGAATAATTCTTCAGATAATTTTGCAGCCAGAGCAGCGAGAGCAGGTCGAGATGGTTCGTCGGCTCGTCGAGCAGCAACAGGTCCGGCTCCATCACGAGCAGCCGCGCGAGCCGGGCGCGCATGATCCAGCCGCCGCTCATTTCCCTGGCCTTGCGGTTGAAATCCGAGTCGCGGTAGCCGAGGCCGCGCAACATTTTCTTCGCCTTCGTTTCCACTTCGGGATCGTTCAGCTTGTCGTGCTTGGCGTGGGCTTCCAGATATTCGGGCGATGACACGTCGCCGGCTTTTTCCAGTTCGTGCAGGCGTTTTTCCAGTTGCGGCAATTCCTCCACGCGCCCGGTGGCCACTTCCAAAATGGTTTCGTCGCCATGCGCCTCGGCCTCCTGCGGCAGGTAGCCGACCATGGTCCATTCATCGCGCTCGACCGCGCCGGAGTCCGGTTCCTTGTGCTTGAGGATGATGGAGAACAGCGTGGTCTTGCCTGCGCCGTTCGGCCCGACGAGCGCGACGCGTTCGCCGTAGTTCACCTGGAACGACGCATTCTCGAAGAGCGTCCGCGCGCCGATGGTCATTTTTAGATCGCGAATGATGAGCATGAAATAATCGTGGCCGCCGGCGGTTTGCCGTCACGCCACGGAGAAAAGGTTTTAACTCCGCAGCAGCCGGAGCAATGGTTTTGCCTGCGACAACGAGTTGGAGAGGATATTCCAGAAACACGCGGCGTCAACCGTCCATTTGCGGGTGGCTGAATCCGGATTTTCAGCCGCGCGAGCGAGCGCCGCAAAGAAATTATTCACAGGCAGCCAGCCCGCAACCGGGAGGGTCAGACCCTGGCGGAAACGGAATGACTTCCCATCCTTTGCCCGCCCAGCGCCCACAAAGTGGCCGGCTGGAATGTTTTTTCCAGCATCGGGAACACGGTTTTTTCCTCGCGTTGGAAATGGTCGAGCGTGGCCGCCAGCGCTTTTTTAAGCAGGCGCAGCGCAACCGCCGGGTCGGTCGCGTCGTGGACACGTTTGAAATGCTCGTCAATTTCGTGATGATCCTGATACAGGCGATTCAACGTCCCACGGTCGGCCAGGGCGTGGTCCAGGGCCGAATAGGCCAGATTCGTCTCCGTTTCGCCATGCTCGCTCAACAAACCTTCCACGACGGACGCCATTAATTTCACTTCCGGCGCGGAATGGGTGGCGGACAAAACACGTTCGACTTGTTCAAACACCTTGCGGAAAACCGCGTGTTCCATGATGAGAGTTTTGGTGATGGATTGCATGATTTTATAGATTGCACACCCGGACGCGGCGTTCAAGTTTTGTCCCGGCAAATTTTTCCCGCCGCCCAACCGATGGAATCAGGTCGCGGCAGACGCCGGCAACCGCTGACTATGAGAAGCAACAATCCGGCGTCGCGGAGAACTTGAACCTGCTGGCGGATTTTGTCGCGGAAGTGATTTTCATTTTCATTCCCGTCAATTATTGGTATCAAACTGCGCGCAAACAGACATTTATGCCCAAACTATTTCTCGGACTTGATTCCAGCACGCAAAGCTTGAGCGCGGTCGTCATTGACCTGGACACGCGCAAGGTGGTTTACGAAAAATCGCTGAACTTTGACCGGGCGCTGCCGCACTACAAAACGCGGAACGGCGTGCTGCCCAGCCGCGACCCGCTCGTCAAACACAGTTCGCCTCTGATGTGGGCGGAGGCGCTCGACTTGATTTTCGCCGAAATGAAGAAGGACGGCGTGGCGCTCGGAAAAATTCTTGCCGTGAGCGGCAGCGGCCAGCAGCACGGCTCGGTTTATTTCAACGAACGGATCACTGCCGCGCTGGGGAACCTGGATCCAAAAAAATCTCTCGTTGAAAATCTGCGCGGTGTGTTCGCCCGCAAAACTTCGCCCGTCTGGATGGATTCCTCCACCACCGTCGAGTGCGCCGAGATCCGCAAAAAACTGGGCGGCATCAAATACACCGCCTCGCGCACCGGCTCGGACGCGTTCGAGCGGTTCACCGGGCCGCAGATCCGGAAGTTTTGCAAGACCGAACCCGGCGCTTACACGAAGACTTCCAGCATCGCGCTGGTCAGTTCGTTCCTGGCCTCGCTGCTCGCGGGAAAAATCGCGCCGATTGATTACGGCGACGGCGCGGGCATGAACCTGATGGACATCCGCAACAAAGTCTGGGACATGGACGCACTCAAGGCGACGGCGCCCAGCTTGAAGAAAAAATTGCCGCCGCTCGCCGCCTCGGGACACGTCATCGGCCCGGTCAGCGCGTATTTCGTCAATAAATACGGCTTGAATCCTGAAGCGCTCGCGACCACCTGGACCGGCGACAATCCGGCGAGCGTCATCGGCCTCGGTCTCATCAAGCCCGGCCATTTCGCCGTGAGCCTCGGCACGAGCGACACGTTTTTCGGCTCGGTGCAGAAATGCCAGACCGACGAAGATGGCGAAGGCCACGTCTTCGGTTCGCCGGCGGGCGGTTACATGTCGCTCGTCTGTTTCAAGAACGGTTCGCCCGCCCGCGAAAAAATCCGCGAACTTTACGGCATCGCCGGCTGGAAACAGTTTGGCGAACTGCTCCAACAAACCCCGCCCGGCAACGACGGCGGAATTTTATTGCCGTGGTTCGAGGCGGAGATCGCCCCGCGCGTGAACCAGCCGGGCATCCATCGCTTTGACCTCGATGCGAAGGATGCCGGCGCGAACTGCCGCGCGATTTTCGAGGCGCAGATGATGTCCATGCGGCTGCATTCGCAGTGGATGAATGTGTCGCCGGAAAAAATCTACGCCACGGGCGGCGCGGCGGACAATGCGGAGTTGCTGCAAATCATGGCGGACGTGATGAACTGCCGCGTGTCGCGGATTGAAGTTTCCAAGAGCGCGGCGCTCGGCGCGGCGTTGCTGGCCGCGCACGGCTGGCTGGCGGCCGGGGACAAAAATCCGAAATGGGAAAAGCTCGTCGCCGGTTTCACCGCGCCGGTCCCGGACAGCGAGATCCGGCCCAATCCCAAGGCCGTGCGCATTTACGACAAGCTGTTGGAGAAATACGCCGATTGCGAACGCGAGGCGCTGTAATCCGGTCAAGGCACGGCCGGAATAATTCAAACAGCCCATGAGTCTGCATTGACATTTGGCGCGTTAGATGAAAACTTCATCGCGCGTTCCACGAAGATAATAGTAGTGTGGCGCAAAAACCATCGTGGCAGAAAAAGACGATTACCTTTTGGATTTGCTTGTTGACCTGGGCTTCACCAATGCCGAACAGGTCGCCAAGGCGCGCGCCGAATCTGGTGGCACGGGCGTGGTGGACTATCTCGTGGCGAACAAAATCATCCGCCAGGCGGACGTGACGCAGGCCAAGGCCGCGCAGTTCGGCGCGGAAGTCGTCCATCTCGCCGGCATGAGAATCGAGGACGATGTCATCGCCCTCATTCCCCGCCACGTCGCCAAAAAATACCGCGTCGTCCCCGTCTTCAAATCCGAGAACAAGGTGGCGGTGGCCATCGCCGATCCGTCCGACCTGAACACGATGGATTCCCTGACCCATCTGCTGGGAGCGGAGATTGATTTTCGCGTGGCGTCGGAGCAGGACATCGAGGCGGCGCTGAACAAGTTTTACGGCAGCGATAAAAAAGGGATGGACGACGGCGTCTTCAAGGACGTGATCCAGGAACTGACCCAGGAGAACGTGCAGATCGGCGGGGCGCTCGCAGATGACGGCGGCGCGGTGGATGCCGACGCCCCGCTCATCCGGCTGGTGAACCAGATCATCGTGGACGCCTTCAAATTGCGCGCGTCGGACATCCATCTGGAGCCGCTGGAAAAAAGATTTCGGCTGCGCTACCGCATTGACGGCGTGATGCAGGAAATGAAGGCCCCGCCGAAACGGCTGCAGCCCTCGATCATCGCGCGCCTGAAGATCCAGGCGAACATGGTCATCTCCGAGCATCGCATCCCGCAGGACGGGCGCATCCAGACGAAGGTCGGCTCCAAGCTGATTGATTTGCGCGTCTCCTGCCTGCCGACGAATCACGGCGAAAGCATCGTGATGCGTATTCTCGACAAGGAAGGCCTGAAGCTCGGTCTGCCGGAACTCGGATTTTTCACGGACGACCAGGCGACGTTTGAGCGGTTGATCGCCATGCCGGACGGCATTTTGCTCGTCACCGGCCCGACCGGTTCCGGCAAAACGACCACGCTGTATTCCTGCCTGCATTACATCAACCGCCCGGACAAAAAAATCATCACCGTGGAAGACCCGGTGGAATATGTGCTGGCCGGCATCAACCAGGTGCAGGTGAGCGAACAGGTCGGGCTGACGTTCGCCACGGCGTTGCGCGCCATCCTTCGTCAAGCCCCGAACGTGGTGATGATCGGGGAAATTCGCGACTTGGAAACGGCGAGCATTGCCATCAACGCCTCGCTCACCGGTCACCTGGTGTTCTCCACGCTCCACACGAACGACGCGCCGGGCGCGGTCGCCCGTCTCGTGGACATCGGCGTAAAACCCTTTTTGGTCGCATCATCCACGCGCTGCCTCATGGCGCAACGGCTCGTGCGCAAGATCTGCAAGAAGTGCGCGGAGCCGTATGTGCCGACCGACGCGGAGATGCGCGCGCTGGGCATCACGACGGATAATTTGAAAGGTGCGACGCTGATGAAGGGCCGCGGCTGCGCGAACTGCAACAACACGGGGAACCGCGGACGTTTCGGCGTGTTTGAAATTTTTGTGATTGATGACGAGGCGCGGAAATTGATTTACGACCGCGCCCCGACCTCCGTGCTGCGGTCCCGGGCGCGCGAAATGGGCATGAGAACCTTGCGCGAAGACGGCGTCCGTAAAATTCTTGCCGGCCTGACCACGCCCGAGGAAGTCATCCGCTCCACCGTGGGCGACGAAGAATAGCGCGATTATTTTTATGTCATATTCGATGTCAGATTTGTTGCAGTTGGTGGTGTCCGAAGGGGCGTCCGATTTGCACATCCGCGTGGGCGTTCCGCCGGTGATCCGGGTGCACGGCATATTGCATCGCGTGGAAGGCCCGGTGCTCAAGCCGGAAGACACGGAGGAATTGATGCGGAGCATAACATCCGAGGAGCACATCCAAAGCACGCGCGAACGCGGCGGCGCGGACTTCGGTTTCGCTTTCGGCGAGGTGGCGCGTTTCCGCGTCAGCGTGTTCAAGGAAAAGGGAAATTTTGCGATGGTGTTGCGGCAGATACCGAGCAAGCTGCTGACGTTTGAGCAGATCGGGATACCGCCGGTCGCCAAGGAACTGCTTTACAAGCCGCGCGGACTGGTTCTGGTGACCGGCCCGACCGGTTCGGGCAAGACGACGACGCTGGCTTCGATGATCAACATCGTCAACGAGGAGCGCGAGGAAGCGCACATCATCACCATCGAAGACCCGATCGAGTATTATCACAAACACAAAAAGGCGCTGGTAACCCAGCGCGAAATCGGCGTGGACGTGCCGAACTTCGCCGAGGCGCTGCGTCGCGCGTTGCGTCAGGACCCGGACATCGTGCTGGTCGGTGAAATGCGCGACTTGGAAACGATTGAAGCGGCCATCACGGCGGCGGAAACCGGTCACCTGGTTTTCGGCACGCTGCACACGACCGGCGCGGCCAAGACAATTGACCGTATCACGAACGCCTTCCCGACGAACCAGCAGGAAATGGTGCGCATCCAGCTTTCGACCGTCATGGTGGCGGTGATTTCGCAGTTGCTGATTCCGCGCATTGACAAACCGGGCCGCGTCGCCGTCTTTGAAATCATGGTCAACACGCCGTCCATCGCCGCGCTGATCCGCGACAACAAAACTTTCCGCATTCAATCCGACATCCAGACCGGCTCCAAATACGGCATGGTGACGCTGGACAGCTTTTTGATTGATAAATATCAGCAGGGCATGATTGCGCGCGAAGAGGTCATCACCAAATCACAGGATCCGACGACGATCATGGCGAAATTGCAGGAACTGGATCTGGAACAATCCGTGAAAAAGGGTGGCGGGAAAAAGTGATTTTTTAACATGGCCGAAGAAATTTCCAATCCGTTGCTGTCGCTCATCAAGGAGCAGGGGCTCGTTGACGACCTCCAATTCGAGGATGTGCTGGCCGAGATCAAGCGCAGCAATACGCCGGCGATCCAGGTCTTGCAGGACTTCGGCATCATGAAGCTTGATGACATCCTGCACGTCGAGGCGACTTATCTGGGCACGGAAGTGATCTCTTTGCGCGACCGGGTAATTTCCGCCGAACTTCAAAAAATCATCCCGGCGACCGTCGCGCGAATGTATCGCTGCCTCCCCGTCGGGCAGGTGGGCGACATCGTGCAGGTTGCGCTGGCCGAACCGCTCGACCCGGCGCGGGCGGATGAGATTCAGTTCTCCGCAAAACGGGACATCCAGGTTGTCGTGGCCGATCCGACGGAGATTGACAAGACAATAGACCGGATTTACGGGCAGGCCGAATCGGAAAATTTTGCAGAAATCCTGAAGGAGCTTGGCGCTGGCAAAGATTTCGCACGCGAGGCCAGCGAGGCGGCTGACAACGATAAACTCATGGCGGATCTCGCCAATGACGTGCCCATCGTGAAGTTCGTGAACCTGGTGCTGCAACAGGCCATCCAGGACCGCGCGAGCGACATTCACTTCGAACCGTTCGAGACGGAATTCCGCATCCGCTACCGCGTGGACGGCGCGTTGTATGAAATGGCGCCGCCACCGAAACACCTTGCGCTGCCGGTAATTTCACGCCTGAAAATCATGGCGAACCTGAACATTTCCGAGCGCCGGATGCCGCAGGACGGCCGCATCACGCATAACGCCAATGGCAAGCAGGTGGACTTGCGCATGTCCACCTTGCCGACGCAATTCGGCGAATCGGTCGTGCTGCGCGTGCTGGATCGTTCATCGGTGAATCTGGAGCTGGAATCGCTTGGGCTGCCCAAGGCGGTTTACGAATTCGTCTCGGAAGTGATCCAGCGGCCCAATGGGATTTTCGTGGTGACCGGCCCGACGGGTTGCGGCAAGACGACGACGCTGTATTCCTGTCTGCGCCGGGTCAATACGATTGATTCCAAGCTGCTCACGGCCGAGGATCCAGTGGAGTTTGACATTGAAGGCATCATGCAGGTGGCGATCAATGAGGCTGCCGGCATGACGTTCGGCAAGGCGCTAAGGTCGTTCTTGCGGCAGGATCCGGACATCATCATGGTGGGTGAAATGCGCGATCTGGAAACGGCGCAGATTTCCGTGCAGGCGTCGCTGACGGGGCATCTGGTGCTCTCCACGCTGCATACGAATGACTCGCCGGGGGCGGTCACGCGGCTGGTGGACATGGGAGTGGAGCCGTTTTTGATTTCTTCGACGTTGATGGCGGTGCTGGGGCAGCGGCTGGTGCGGACGGTCTGCAAGAATTGCCGCACGCCGTTCGAGCCGACGGAGGATCAATTGGGGTTGCTGAACTTGTCGCTGCATGATCTGGGCGACAAGGTGTTTCATTACGGGCGCGGCTGCTCGGTTTGCAACGACACGGGTTACAAGGGCCGCAAAGGCATTTTTGAGCTGCTCATCGTGAGCGAGCCGATCCGCACGCTCATCAATGAACGCGCCCCGACGGTGGTGGTGCGGCAGAAGGCGGTCGAACTCGGCATGATTACTTTGCGCGAAGACGGCTTGCGGTGTATTTTCGAGGGCGAGACGACGATTGAAGAAGTTGTGAAATATACTTGAAATGCAAAATTAAAAATTAAAAAACGGCCTGCGGTTCGGGTGTCTGCTTTTTTAATTTTGCATTTTTAATTTTTAATTGATTTATGCCAAAATACGATTATGTGGCGCTGGATTCGCGCGGAGCGGAGACCAAAGGCTCGATTGAAGTCGCCAATCAGAACGAGGCGATCGGCCGCGTGAAAGAAATGGGCCTGTTCCCCACGAAGATCGTCGAGGCGGAGAAGGTTCAGGACAAGGCTGCCGGCAAGAAGGGCAAAGGCAAGGCTCCGGCCAGGAAGGGCGGCAAGAAGGGCGGGGCCATGAACATCAACATCAGCATTCCCGGCCTCGGCGGCGGGGTGAAGCCGAAGGTGTTGACGACGTTCACGCGGCAATTGGCGACGCTGGTGGATGCGGGCCTGCCGCTGTTGCGTGGATTGCGGGTGCTGGAAAAACAGGAGCGCAACGCGAACCTGAAAAAAATCCTGGGCGAGCTGTCGTTGTCCATCGAGGGCGGCAGCACTTTTTCCGAAGGGCTGGCGCAGCATCCCAAAGTTTTCAACAAGCTGTTCGTGAACATGGTCAAGGCCGGTGAACTGGGCGGCGTGCTCGAAGTCGTGCTGAAACGTCTGGCGGAATTTTCTGAAAAGGCGCAGAAGATCAAGGGCAAGGTCAAGGCCGCGCTGTTTTATCCCGTGGCAGTGTTGATTGTCGCCGTGGGCATCATGATTTTGCTGATGGTTTTTGTCGTGCCCAAGTTCAAGGAAGTGTTCGCCGGCATGGGCATGAAGCTGCCGGGCTTCACCGTGCTGGTGCTTGGCATCAGCCAGATCATCAAGGATCACATTTTGGAGACGCTTGGCGCGGCCGCTGTGTTCGTGATTCTTTTCATGCTGATCACCAGCAAGACCAAAATCGGACGGTTGCTGTGGGACAAATGCAAACTGAAAATGCCCGCACTCGGCCCGGTCATCAGCAAAGTCGCCATCTCCCGGTTCACTCGCACCCTCGGCACGCTCGTCAGCAGCGGCGTCCCCATTTTGCAGGCGTTGACGATTGTTAAGGAGACTTCCGGCAATGTCGTCATCAGCAACGCCATCGGCAAAGTCCACGAAAGCGTCAAGGAAGGCGAAACCATCACCGCGCCGCTGGAAGCCTCCGGGGCTTTCCCGCCAATGGTCGTCAGCATGGTGGACGTCGGCGAACAGACCGGTGCCATGCCGGAAATGCTTCTAAAGATCGCCGACAACTACGACGAAGAAGTGGACAACGCCGTGTCGGCCATGACCTCCTTGCTCGAACCCATCATGATTGTCTTTCTGGCCGTCATCGTCGGCAGCATCGTGATCGCGATGTTCCTGCCGCTGATTTCCATGATCAGCAACATGAGCGGCGATGAAGGCAGCAAAGGTGGCGGAGAATAAACGCCGCCAGCTTTGTTCTTTTGCCGGGAACCACAAAAAACCATTGACAAATATGGCGTCCATGTGTAAATACAATGTAATCACATTGCATGGGCGTATTATTTACAATTAACCCCCTATGGAGTTCGATTGGAACAATCCGCCGTTCGAGTTGGAAGGTTCTTTGAATCAGCGGGAAATTGAAGAGTCGTTTGAAGACCCCTTCGCGATCCGGCTGTTGCCTGACTCGCCGAGGTTCGGCGTTCAGGCGCGCTTCTTCAATCTCGGAATGTCGGCGGGCGGTATCGGAATTGTCAGCGTGTATCGGACGAACGGGAAATCTGTCCGCGTCCTGCACGCCCGGGCGTTCGACCCGGAAGAGCGGTTCTTTTACCAGCGGAAAATGGATCAGACGCTTTCGCCATGAAGGGGCGGGGCTGAAATAATTTTGACCGATGCGAACTTTTGCCAATTGGGAAGACGTGCCGATCTTCGACAGCGAGGAAGCCGAGGCGGATTTCTGGCAGGAGAACCGGCCCGACCTGCGCCTGATGGAAGCGGCCACCTCGGACAGCACCGAGTCATCCGAGTCCGTGACCATCACCTTGCGGATTGATCCCCGGATGCTGGCGCGCATCAAGCGGCTGGCGCGGTCGCGGTATCTGAATTATCAGAGCATGATCAAGCAATGGTTGAGCGAACGGATGGAACAGGAACTGAAATAAATTTTGAGACTATGAAAAAAATCGAAAATCGAAAATCGAAAATCGAAAATTCCACGGCCTTCACCCTCATTGAACTGCTCGTCGTCATTTCCATCATCGCGGTTCTGGCCGGGTTCACCATTCCGGCGTTGAAAGCTTTTAAGCGGGTTGGGATCATCAATCAGACCAAGGCGGAGATGGCGCAGTTGGAAACGGCCATTGACAGCTTCAAGGCGACCTACGGTTTTTATCCGCCAAGCAATCCGGGCAATCCACGCGTCAGTCCGCTTTATTTTGAGTTGCTAGGAACGACCAATAATATCGTCACTGGCAACTATCAGACACTTGATGGTAGTGCCAGCATCAGCGACCTTCCCGCCACTTTGAACAGCGCATTGGGCGTGAGCGGTTTTGTGAATTGCATGAAGCCCGGCGCGGGTGAAGACGCGCCTGTCGCCCGGAGTTTTATTTCGGGTTTGAAACCAAAACAGATTGGAATCGTAACGAATCCTAGTCCTGGTGGCGTTGCTGTGACCGTGATTCTCGGCGCGGTCGGGGGGCCAGATCAAAACTACCAGCCATTTGGTGTGCCTGATTTGAATCCCTGGCGCTACGTTTCGCCCGGAGTCAACAATCCCAGCTCGTATGATTTGTGGATCCAGCTTTCCATCGGCGGCAAGACCAATCTCATCTGCAACTGGAGCAAGCAGATTCAGTTCAACAGCCCGTTGCCTTGAACAATTTTATGTGTCACGGCCTGAAAATTGAAATTGCGCGGCGTGAAAAATCGCTGGTCGTGGACTGGCGCGACTGTTCGTGGGCTGCGCCCATCACTGTGCAAATCCCGCCGCCGTCCGTCAGGCGCAGCCTGACACTGCTCCAGACTCCCTCGCCCCGCCCAAGCGGGGAGAGGGCTGGGGAGAGGGGATTTGAGCTGGAAACAATTGTGCCTTCTCAACCCGGCCCTCTCCTCCTTCGCGGGAGGAGAGGGAGAAAACGTGGGCAGGGCGCGGATGCGCCGCCATCCGTCTGCCGCGTGACAAAACCGTTGCTCCACTCACCGCCGGTTTTGCATACTGTCCGTCGCAACCGAAATTTTCTTAAAACCATGAAAACCATTTCTCACTCCTCACGCCGCCAGCGGGCGGGTTTTACCCTCGTCGAACTGCTCGTCGTCATCTCCATAATCGGCATTCTGGCGGCCATGAGCCTGGCCGTCATCCCGCGTGTGATGGACGCCGGCAGGAAGACCAAGGCGAAAATTGAAATGCAGCAGATCGTCACCGCCATCCAGCATTACGATTCGACCTACGGCCGCTTTCCGGTTTCCGCCGGAGTCCAGACCGCTGCGGGCACGGGCGATTTCACTTACGGCGGCAGTCTCATTGCCAGCATCGTTCCTCCGCTTTCCACTATCTACACCACAAACAATTCCGAGGTGATTGCGATTCTGATGAACCTCACGAATTACCCCGATGGTTCAGGCGCGACGGCCAATCTCAATTTTCAAAAAAACCCGCAGAAGACCCTTTTCCTGAACGCCAAAATGTCGGGCGACAACACGTTGCCGGGCGTCGGCACGGATCTGGTCTATCGCGATCCGTGGGGCATTCCGTATGTCATCACAATGGATTTGAACTATGACGAGCAGACCGTGGATGCGTTTTATTCATTGTCGGTGGTCTCCGGCGGCGGTCTCAACGGCCTGGTCAATCCTGATGGCAGCGCCAATAATTTTCGCTACCACGGCAAGGTGATGGTCTGGTCCGCCGGGGTGAACAAGAAAATTGATCCAGGCACAAAAGCTAATGACGGCGTCAACAAGGACAATGTCCTCAGTTGGTAAAAAGTTTTTTGAAAGTTGTTGTGAAAGTTTCTAAAAGCGACAGGTGGCGGGTGACAGGTGACGAGGTTCCGGTCTCGTGCGCCCGATGCGGTTCTTGTCACGCGTCACTTGTCACGCGTCACTCGTTCGCTTTCACGCTGATCGAGATGCTGGTCGTGATCGCCATCCTCGGCCTGATCGCGGGGCTGGCGGTGCCGGCGCTCAAAAATCTCGGCAAGTCCGACGCCACCGTCAGCGCCGCGCGGCAGTTGCTGGACGACATCGGGCGGGCGCGGCAGCTCGCCATGAGCCAGCGCACGACGGTCTATATGGTTTTTGTCCCGACGAATTTTTGGGGCAATCTGACTTACAATTCAGCCGGGGCCTCCACGGCTTGGTTTAACAGTCTTTCTCCCAATCAAACAACTGCGGTCACCAATCTTTGCGACAATCAATTGACAGGCTACGCCTTCATCGGGAGAGGCACGGTGGGCGACCAGCCGGGACGGCATAACTGGCGTTACCTTTCATCGTGGCAGAATCTGCCGGCCGGCACTTATATCGCGCCGCAAAAATTCGACACCCCCAATCAACAGCTTCCGATAGCCATCGACAGCGCGATAAGCGCGATGCAGAACAAACCGATTTACGGTTTCGGCACCAACTCGGTGCCGTTTCCAGTGGAAACCAATTCGGTGCTTTTCCTGAACATGCCCTGCCTTGTGTTTAACAGCTTTGGCCATCTGCTGGATCAGAACGGGCAGATTTTACAACGCCACGAATACATTCCTCTGGCGCGGGGCAGCATCGCTCCGGCGGTGGATGCGACCACGAAAACCTATCAGTTGGGTTCGCCCTCGGTGCTGGAGATTCCGCCGGGCAACAGCACGAACATCTCGGCCAACATCATAGACATTGACCCGCTGACGGGCCGCGCCGTTCTGCGATATTACAAAATGGGACCATGAAAATTTCCATTCCCATCCTGCGTAGCAGCCGAGGTAACGAGGCTCTGACCAAATCCGAAATCCGAAATCCGAAATCCGAAATGGCCGGCGCCTTCACGCTGATCGAGGTCGCCATCAGCCTGGCGGTCATCGGCATCGCGCTGGTTGCCATCATCGGCGTGCTGCCGCTGGGCATGAACGTGCAGCGCGAGAACCGCGAGGGCACCATCATCAACCAGGACGCCACTGTTTTCATCGAGGCCATCAGCAGGGGCGCGCAAGGGCTGGATGATCTGACGAACTATGTTTACGCCATCACAAACCATTGGACGCGGTTTAACGACACGGGCGGTTTTGTGAATCAAGGCGATAACGGCTACTCTTTCAACAATTCTTCACTTGCGGCGGGGTGGGTCTCGACGGGCTTTTGTCCGCTTAATAATGGCTACCGCATCGTCGGACTTTTAAGCACGCCGCAGTTCACGGACAACAACGGATTTCCCATCAACAATCTTTTCAACGTCGGCGGTTACAGCAACCACATCGTCGCCTACGTCCGTTCGATGAGCGGGGCGGCGTCGGAAAAACCGCCGCAGGACAACCAGATCATCAAGGACGGCGCATTTGCCTACCGCATCCTCACCGTCAATGCGGCGATGCCGGGATATACGCCGCAGCTTTGGCAGCCCCGAGCGTATAACAAGGGCGATCAGGTCATTGACAACTCGATGATTTACTGGGAGGCAACGGCCACGACTACGGCGAGCGATATTCCTGGCGGTGCATCTCCCCTGTGGACGCGGAACTTTTACAGCAAACAGCTTGCCGCGAACCTGCACGAACTGCGCCTGACTTTTTTCTGGCCGATCCAGCCCAACGGCAAGGTCGGCACGGGGCGGCAGACGTATCGCACGCTTATCGCCGGCCAAGTTGTGACCAACATCGTCGCGGGCAATCATCTGTATTTTTACCAGTCCCAATCGTTCACCAACGCGCCGTGAAAACAAATCAAACAGTGACAAGTGACAAGTGGCAGGTGACAAGACCCGTCTTGCGCTCCGCCTTCACCCTTGTCGAGGTGATGGTTGTCATGAGCCTGCTTTCGTTCATCGTGATCGCGTTGATGGGTGTGTTCAGCAGCACGCAGACCGCGTTCCGCGCCAGCATCACGCAGACCGACGTGCTGGAATCCGGCCGCGCGGCGATGAACCTGATCACCGGCGATCTGCGGGAGATGTCGCCTTCTCCTGGCACGGACTTTGGGACGGTGAATTTTCATGTGGGCGCTTACGGAAATGCGCCGCTGGTTCAGCCGCTGGTCGCCAGCAGCGGTTCGCGGACGAACATTCAGCAGGATCTTTTCATCTTGAGCCGGGGCAATCTCAACGGCGTGCCGACGTGGTATGGCACGGGCTACGCGGTGCTGCTCACGCCCAGCAACACCTATTCACTCTACCGTTTTACCACCAATCATCCGGTGGCGCAGCCGGGCGCGGCCTTCAATTTATTTCAAACATCGTTCGGAAATTTCCTGAAAGCGCCGGACAACTACAGCCATCTGCTCGACGGTGTCGTGGACTTTCGCATTCGGGCGTTTGATGTGAACGGCGGACCGATCAGCTCCAACCGTCCCAATATTTTCTACACCAATACCCTGCCCAGCCAGGTGTGGTTTTACAGCAACGCCATTCCCGCCTCCGTGGAGATCGAGATGGCCACGCTGGAAGACCGCACCCTGCAACGCGCGGAATCGCGTCCCGGCGATAATGCGCCGTTCCCCAATGACGCGCGCACCCTCTATTTGGAGAAGCAGGCCGGCAATCTCCACGTCTTCCGCCAGCGCGTTGCCATCCCGAATGTTGACCCCGCCGCCTACCAGTGAACATGAAACTTAAATCAGAAGCCAGAAGCCAGAAGCCAGAAGTCAGAAGTCAGACCTCTGGCCTCCGTCCTCCGTCCTCCGAGCAGGGCATCGCGCTGGTCATCACGCTGATCTTGCTTTCCGTCACGCTGTTCATGGCCGTGGCGTTTCTGGCCATCAGCCGCCGCGAACGCGGTTCCGTTTTGACCGAGACCGACAACGTCACCGCCCGGCTCGCCGCCGGTTCCGCGCTGGCCCATGCCGAGGCGCAGATCCTCGCCACCGTGTTGCAGACCACCAATCCCTACAACTTCAGCCTCACCGTCTCCACGAATTATCAGAACGCCAGCGGCTATTTCGTCGGTGTCCAAAATCCGACGAATGTAAATTACGACTACCTTAACGGCGGCGGAAATTTGGCACCCGCCGATTTTCTCCAGAACGTCGCCAACCTGCTGTATAGTCCGCGCGCGCCGGTGTTTGCCTATGACCGGACGACCGGCACCAATGAATTTCGTTTCTATCTGGACCTGAACCGCAACCGGCAGTTCGACGCGAACGGTTTGGTGGACGAAACCAACAGTCTTAATCAGCCGACCGGCGCAATTCTTTCTGAAACCGGCGATCCCGAATGGATTGGCGTGCTGGAACGGCCGGACGCACCGCACGGGCCGAACAACAAGTTTCTTTCGCGCTACGCCTTCATCGCCTTGCCCGCCGGAAACACGCTGGATTTGAACGCCATTCATAACCAGGCCTTCAACCAAAATTTGGGTGCGGCTGATGGTTATTTCCGCAATCAAGGCGGCGGCTCGTGGGAAATCAATCTGGCTGCGTTTCTGGCGGACTTGAACACGAATGAATGGGACACAACCGCTGCTCCTTACCAATATCTCCAGCCTGGATTTGCCAATAACGGCTTTGCTTTTCAAGACGCATTTTCGCTTTTGAATTTTCGCTACAATAACAAGTCGCTGCCGTGGGCTTCCACGCTGTTTATAAACGGCGCAGCAGCGCTGGCGAGCGGACCGGTTGACATATTCCCGTTTGGCCCGGCGATGACCACCACCGCCGCGCCATTTTATAATTACGGCAGCATGAACAACTCGTGGCCCGGCGCGGACAACACCAACCATTTCTTTGCGCTGGCGTCGGATTTGTTTGACCCGGCCAAGGGTTCCATTCAGTTCACCAATCACTTGTCGAACGCCGGAGCCGGCGTTTCCACCTACGACCGCTACACGTTTTACCGGATGCTTGCCCAGCTCGGCACGGATTCCGCGCCGGAGACGGGCAAGATGAATCTGAATTACGACAACCTTGATCCATTCTTCAATGGGTTTCCAAACACCAATGGAACTGTCAGCGTAACGAATTTCGCGGCCTGGACTCCCATTGCCTTTTTCACCAACGCCGCCGACCGGATGCTGCGCGCTTACACGACCAAATGGTTCCAGACCAGCCCGTCCAATTATCTGGCGACCTACTACGGCATCACCGACTACAATTATTATCATCAAGATTCCTTCGGGAACATCATCACCAACGACCCCACAGCTCTCGGCCTGACGAACGTGCCATTTTTTGGAATGACTAATCAGATTCCAGCCTTTGGCATGATGGACATTCCGGTTTTGGTGAACGGCAAATTTGTTTATTCGTCTGCCGTGCAACGCGTGCTGCAACTGGCCGCGAACATTTACGATGCGACCACAAATTCATTTTATCCGTCCGTGTTCCGGCCTCTGATCTCGCGCAGCGGCACCAATGTTTATATCACCAGCTACACCAATGTTGTTTCGGTTGATGGCGCGAATGATCCGCAGCTTTCACAGCCGTTTGATGTCGCGACGATTGCCGCTTTGCCGCCGGGCATCATCATCGCCAATGTGCCGGATAATATTTACGGCGTGCCGTGGATTATCGGCGCAAAAAAAGGCTTCCCGAACTTTAACGAGTTTTGCATGGAGAGTTCTGTCCAGGTGACGCGCAAACTCGAGTTCAATCGCAACACCAACACCATCCCGGCGTCAGGATACACCACGAACCAGATGTATAGCATGGCCATCACGAACTATTATGGCCTGGAGTGCTGGAATTCTTATTTCAACAAAACCAATTACACCGGGCAGTCCGGGCAGTCCGGGCCGGTCGTCATTGCGGTGCGGAACTTGATGTCCATGACGCTGACAAATCAAAGCCCCTACGCCACGCCCAATACTTACGCACGAACCATTCAAACCACGAACAACCCTTCTTACCTGCTGAACTCATGGCCGAGCAACCTGTTCGTGGTTCCGTTGAACACCAATGCGGCTTTCTTCGCCTTCACCAATCCGGTTTTTGCCTATAAATACAATCAGTTCGGCAGCACCAGCAATTTCCTGGATAGCGGCATTTTTCCATTGCCGCAATTTGGTTTTGTAGTCACCAACTATCTGCAGGTGGCCATCATTGATAATTCTGACCCAAACTTGCCGGCGGGATTTGGACATATTGTAGATTATGTGCAGCTAGGTCCGTTGACTGGCAGCCGTGATATCAACCGGGAAATTGCTGATCTGACCACCACCGGCTTGTGGAGCACGAATCTGGTGGGCGTGGCGCCCAGCACTCTGCCGCAGGGTGTGGTCAACCAATATTACACCTCGCGCGACGGCAAAATACCTGCTGAAGATTTTGGTGAAGGAAGATGGGCAACTGCACAGGTTCCGGGGCTGCCCGCTGGAATTTCATCATCGCCTCAAGCTGAACAGGTTTACTTCAGGGCATTTTTTAGCGCCCGCAACACGGCCAATTATGGCGGCCTTTACACGGTCACGAATCTTTTGGCGAGCATGCAGGCACCTTATACGCCCACCCGCACACGGGTTCAGCGGCTGACCTGGCAGGCGAATGATCCGCTGGTGCATTATCTGGGGAGCGACTTGATTGATCTGGCCGACGACCCCAATGTGCAGCATGTCGTGGACTGGCCGGCCAACTTAGGTTCTTTGAATAACCGTTATATGCCGTGGGGCGGAAATCCGAATCACAAACCGAATCCAAACACCCCGGATGCGCCGGGAACGGCGACTGCGTGGAACATGGCGCTTAAAGATCCGCTGGTGAGTTCGTCAGATTATTGGGATTTTCCAACCTTCAAATTGCCGTCCGTCGGCTGGCTGGGTCGCGTGCATCGCGGCACGCCGTGGCAGACGGTTTATCTCAAGGCATCGAACATCCTGAAGACCGGCAACGGCACCAATGTTTGGAAATATTGGACGGGAAATTACAACACCGGCGATGCCATCAATGCCGGGCCATTGCAGGACCGGTTGCTGTTTGATCTGTTCACCACAGCGCTCAACGACAACGCCACGCGCGGACAGTTGCCCATCAACGTGGCGGCCAACGATGCGAACAACCCCGCCGCCGGTCTCGCGGCGTGGTCGGCGGTGTTCAGCGGCATCGTCGTGCCGACCAATAGCAACGGCATTAACCCGATCATGATTGATCCGGCGGGGGCAAATACGGCCATTTCGCCGTTGTATGCGATAGTCACCAATATCAATTACATGCGGGCGCATTTCACCAACACCGATGGTGTGGTGGGTTCATTTGAGCATGTCGGCGATATTCTGTCGGTGTCGAAGCTGGCGCAAGCCTCGCCGTTTTTGGCCGGGGTCAGCACGAACATCGTGACCGACGCGCTCATGGAATGGCTGCCGCAGCAGACGCTGTCGCTCCTCCGGGTGGCCGACCAGCCGCGTTTTGTGATTTACAGCTACGGCCAGACGCTCACGCCCGCGCCGAACGGCGTGGTGACCAGCGGCGGGGCGGCTTATTCTGGAATGATCACGAATTATCAAGTGACGGCGGAAACCGTCACGCGCTCGGTGGTGCGCATCGAGGGCGCGCCGACCAACGCGCACGCGGTGGTGGAGAGCTATAACATTTTGCCGCCGGATTGATTAACCGCCAAGACGCCATGGACGCCAAGATGAAAACATTTGTTGAACCCGATCAAAAGACGGATGATCTGGCGCATGCCGTCATTGGTGCGGCAATCGAGGTGCATCGCCATCTTGGACCGGGCTTTCTGGAAAGCGTTTATGAAGAGGCGTTGTGTGTCGAGCTGGCGGTCAGGGAAATTTCCTTTGAGCGGCAAAAGGAAATCAACGTGACTTACAAAGGCCATCAAATCGGGCGGCAGAGGGTTGATCTGCTGGTGGGGCAATCATTGATCGTTGAATTGAAAACGGTCGAGGAACTTGCGGAGATACACAAGGCCCAGGTGATTTCCTATCTCAAGGCCACCGGCCTGATGCTCGGACTGTTGATAAATTTTAATGTTCCTGTTTTGAAAAACGGCATGCAAAGGGTAGTCTATTCAAATAATAATTCTGCGCCTTGGCGTTCTTCGCGTCTTGGCGGTTAAACTTATGCGTTCGCGTCTGTCATTTTGGATTGTATTGTGCCTGCTGCTGCTGGCGGGCGCATGGATGTTCTGGCCGTCGGTCTCCCGCCAGGCGGCGAAGCAAAATTCCGTGGCGTCGCAGAAAAAATCGTCCGCCACGCCGGGTTTCACAACGGTCAAATCCGCCTCGACTGCGCCGCAACTTTTCACCTCCAGGAACAATTCCACCAACGGCGTCCAGTCTGCCGCAAAAACAAACCAGTTTCGCTACCGCTTGAGCAACACGACGAAACCCATCGGCGAACTGCTTCAGGATGGCCGGGCGGTTTTGCTGGCGAACGCTTTCATTGACACGGGCGTGAAATTAAATTTTTCCATCCCGAAACATTTGCAGGCGGCGGGCGAGCCGGGCGCTTACATCGTGCAATCCCGCACGCCGCTGGACGCGGCATATCGCGCGCAGCTTGCGGCGGCGGGCGCGGAAATCGTTTCCTACATCCCGAACAACGCCTATCTCGTGCGGATGTCGGCGACGGGCGCGGCGGCCATGGCGGGCAAGCCGGCCACCTCGGCGGTGCTGCCGTATGAGCCGTATTACAAGATCAGTGCGTCGCTGCTCGGCCTTGCGGTGGATCAAAAATCGTTGCCGGGCGATGCGGCGTTGACGCTGGGATTGTTCGCGGACAACGCGCAACAGACGATTGACATTATCGAAAAACTGGGCGGCACGGTGCTGGCCACGGATCGTTCGCCGTTCGGCCCGATCGTGCGCGTGCTGCCGCCGAAGAACTGGACGGCGCTGGCGGTCTTGGCCGGCGTGCAAATCGTGGAGCCGTCGCGTCAGCGCATCACGGCGAATGACCTGTCGCGGGTGACGCTGGGAATTTCCACGGACACGGTGACGTTGACAAATTATGGGGGATTGAGCGGCTCGAATGTCGTGGTGGAAGTGAACGACACGGGCATTGATGCAGCGCATCCTGATTTTACAACTGGCGGAAATCCTACGACTGCAGGCGGTCCGCCAATTCGTGTCACGGGAATTTCGCCGGTGAGTTTGACGGATACGAACGGCCACGGGACGCACGTCGCAGGCATCATCGCGGGCAACGGTGCCAAGTCATACTCCGTCACCAACATACCGCAAGGTTCGGTGACGAACGCGGATTTTCGCGGCAAGGCGCCGGCGGCGAGGTTGTATTCGGTGACGGCGCTGAACAACAATGGCACCTTGGACGTTCCAGACCGTTTCCTGCAGGAGACTCCGGCCCTGACGAACGCGCTCATCTCGAACAACAGTTGGAATTACGAGGGCGACAACACTTACAACCTGGCGGCGGCGAGCTACGATGCGGCGGTGCGCGATGCGCTGCCGCTGGTGATGGGTTCGCAGCCGGTGCTGTTCGTGTTCGCGGCGGGCAACAATGGCAACGGCGGTGACGGTGGCGGTGGCGGCGACCCGGACACAATCCTGTCGCCCGGCACGGCGAAGGACGTAATCACGGTGGGCGCGCTGGAGCAGTTGCGGAACATCACCAACACCTACACGCCGCTCGGCACCACCAACCAGGTGACGGCGTGGCAGAACGGCACGTCCAGCAGTTTTGAGGTCGCCGGCTATTCTTCGCGCGGCAATGTGGGGATCGGCACGGAAGGAACGTCTGGGCGGTTCAAGCCGGACGTGGTCGCGCCCGGCTCGTTCGTGGTCTCGACGCGTTCGGTGCAATGGGATCAGGCGGCGTATTATAATCCAACGAATGACAACTTCACGGTCTTGCCTGACTTCGTGCAACCGCAATCCATGAGCGACCCCAATTCCGCCTCGTTTTTTGTGTTTAACAATGCCGCCATGGTGACGATCCAACTCCAGCCCGTCGCGACGGCGACATCACCGCTTCCGCCGCTGCCCATTTATGTCTGGGCGGGAACCGATCCCAACACGGCGACTCCAATTCTGGCGGGCACCAATTTTGTCACGCTTCCGGCCGTCCCCAATGACGTGGGCTGGTCCTGCGCGGTCAGCAACCCCACCACGACGACCGTCAGCTACAATCTGGTGGTGGATGTGCTGACCACCAACGACCTCGGCGATTATTTCACCGTGTTGAGCAATTTGAACAACACTATTGGTCCGTGGTATCGTTACGAATCCGGCACGAGCATGTCGGCCCCGGCGGTGTCCGGCTCGCTGGCATTGATCCAGGATTATTTCACAAACAGCCTTGGACAGACCCCAAGTCCCGCGTTGCTGAAGGCGATGCTCATCAACGGCGCGCGCGCGGTGGGAACCTATGATTTCACAGTCACCAACGCGATCAATTTTCAGGGCTGGGGTCTGGCCAATGTGCCGAATTCGGTGCCGTCCGGGATAACGAATAAACTGGACGTGCCGTGCGCCAGTTTCTTCTCCGACCAAAGCCCGACCACCAACGTGCTGGCAACGGGCGACAGCCGGACTTATCTCGTGACGGTCACCAACTCGACGGCGCAGGATTACCCGTTGCGCGTGACGGTGACGTGGACTGATCCGCCCGGCAATCCCGCCGCCGCCATCAAGCTTGTCAACAACCTTGATCTCGTGGTCAGCAACAACGTCACTGGAGCGGTTTATTTTGGCAACGACATCCCGTCGAGCAGCACGTTCAACGCGGCGTGGAACACGAATGGCGCGCCGAACTTGGACAGCGTGAACAATGTCGAAAACGTCTTCCTCGACCAGATCCCCAGCGGCAGCTATTCGGTGATAGTCCTCGGCCGCAGCGTGAACGTGAATGCTGTCACCGCGCAAACGAACAACGTGGTGCAGGATTACGCGCTGGTGATCGCCTACGGCGAGGGCGAAGTGACCAACGCGATCACGGTCACACCCGGCACGCCGGCTTCCTCTTCCAACCCCACCGGGAACCAGCAGATCACCCCTGTGCTGATCAATGCCAACGGCATGGCCACGAACAGCAGCAACGGCGGCGGCGTCTTCCTGAACCAGCTCGCCGGCGCGAACACGCCGTTGCTCGGCACGAACACCGTGGGCGCGGTCTCCAATTACACCGGCACCGCCGTCGTCACGCTCGGCATGACGAATCAATGGCATTTCTACGTCGTGCAGAACACCACGGGTTTCTCCAACGCCGCGTTCGTCACCTTCCTGCCGGAAACGCTCTCGATGCCGCGCATGGGCGTGTTTGCGGATCCGACACAAAACCCGACGCAGCCGGAGGCGGACATTGACATGTATGTGAGCACCGATCCGTCGCTGACGAATCTGAACCCGGTGGTCATTTCCAATTGCGTCAACGGCACGCAGATCGGTGCGTCGGTGGCCGGCACCTTCAACGGCGCGTCGCTTGGCAGCGGCGGCACGGAATTCGTCGTGGATACGAATTCCGCGGCGGGGCAGCCTTATTATGTCGGCGTGAAGTCGGAAACCGCCATTGCGGCGGAATATGGTTTCCTGCCGGTGTTCAGCCAGCAGCCCTTCAGCCAGTCAGGCCCGAACGGTGAAACCGTTAACGGCCTGCTGTTGCCGATGGACATTCCTGACGGCAGTCCGGCGCATCCGGGCGTGAGGTATATTTTTGCGCTCGCGATCCAGCCGATCCAGGTGCAGGACGTCATCGTCAGCAACACGATCGTGCATGAAAATTTCGGCGACCTCACCGGCGTGCTTTCCCACAACGGCAAGGGCGTGGTTCTGAACAACCATGAAACGCTCGGCAATCCGCCGGGACCTTACAGTTTTATTTACAACGACGGCCCTGCACCCGTTGCCGGCTCGCGACCATCGGCCGGGCCGGGCAGCCTGCAATTTTTCCAGGGACAGCAAGGCGTCGGCCCGTGGATTTTGACCGAGGTGGATAATTCATTGACGCAGACCGGCGCGGTGACGGGACTGACGCTGTTGATCACGCCGCATCAGGATTTGAATAATCCCGGCATCTATGTTTCCATTTCTGGGAAGGGTTATTTCTATGGCTTCATTGACGTGCCCGTTGGAACGACGAACCTGACCATTGCAGCGACGAATGTAAGTGGAATTGTCACCGCAGGTGGCGACTTTACTGCCATTCCACGGGATTTGGCAAATCCAGGCCAGCTCTTTGAAAAACTCGGCGAACAACCGATACCGAACCCTACAGTGACCAATTTTGACAAAATGGCAATCTTGAACCTGGGGTTGCCGCCGGGGAATACGATCACCGTCGGGCCGTCGGACGTGCCGCCCATCCAGCCGGGCCGTTATTATGTGACGCTCTACAATGCAAGCGATAATCCACAGGAATATTTTATCATCGCGACGCTTGGCATCGGCCAGGCCCAGCCGGTGGATTTCAACGGCGGCGGGCCGGTGCCGCTGCTTGACGATGCGGTGACGTATGCGTCCATCTTCAACTTTCCCACAGCGTTCTCCACGAATGAGACGATTGCCACCGTCAATGTCGGCATCCGTGTGGATCATTCGCGCATCTCGGATCTGGTGTTTCATCTGATCAGCCCGGACGGCACGCGCTTTCTGCTCATGGAAAATCGCGGCAACACGAGCACCAACGGCGCGGGTCTGACACTGCTCACCACGAACATCGCCAATGTCACTTCGTCGGGCAGTTCGCAAGCGGACACCAATTTCATTCCCGTCGGCCTCGCCGCCGGACTGCTCACCATCAATTACAACTTCTTCACGGTTCCCGACCAGATGACCGTGTATTACGGAACCAATAATTTTTTAACACCGATTGTCGGCGGCGACACCGGAATGACCAGTGGCAGCGGCCAGTTCAATGTCTCGTTCCCGGCGGGGACCGGCTATTTGACCGTCATCATGAATCAATACACAAATGCTGCGCTGCCGGGTCAGGACTTGTGGAACTACACGGCCGGCGGGGTGCAGACGAATTTTGTTTACCTCACCTTCACTGACGATACGAACCTGACGACGATACCGATCAAGTTCGCACCCACGCCGTTTGTTTCCGCCGCAGTATCGGGCATACTGTGGACGGACAGTTTCGAGGCTTACACACCAGGACTGTATTCAGCACCTGCAAGTCTTGGTGGTGGCTGGACGGTGCTGGCCAATTCAGTGCAGATCGTCACGACTCCGCCGGCGGCGAACGGCATCAATCTGTTGCAATTGAACAACGGTGCGGTCTCCACCACGCTGCCGACGGTGGCTGGCCGGCAATACATTTTAAGTTATGAGCTGGGCAGCAGTCTGGCGGAAGGCGGCGGGCCGTTGACGAATGCGAACTGGCAGCCGCAAAGCGTCGCCTTCACCGCGCCGCAAAACAACACGCCGCTGGTGCTGAACGCATCGGGAACGACCATGACAATCGCCAACGCGGAGACGCTGACCTTTGACACCAACGCGTTGCTCGACGCCTTCTCGCTGACCGCCGTGCCGGGCAATCTGTATTACCAGCCGGAGGAATCGCTTGACCCGCTCATCGGCACGAGCGCCTACGGCATCTGGCAGTTGGAAATCCAGGACGACCGCGTCGGGGCCACGAACCTCGCGCCCGCGCTGCTGGGCTGGCAGTTGCAATTCGTCTTTGCCAATACCAATCCGGCCACGGCAGTCCTGATCCCCGGAACCGAAATCTGCAATTTCGTCCCGGCCAATGACATCTTGTGGTATCAGGTCAACGTGCCGCTCAATGCCATCTACGCCACCAACACATTGTTCCCCGCCGGTTTGCCGATGAACCTGTTGATCAATACCAACGCCGCAGATACGAACGGTGCCGTCGTGCTGCTGCCCAATTCGACGGGCGGAATTTCGATTTTGAGCGCCACCAATGGCACGCCGCAGCTCATTCCCGGCGCGTCCTATTATCTCGGTGTGCAGAACCCGAACGGTGTCCCGGTAGATGCCTGTATCGAAGTGGATTTCAATTTGCTGACGACCGCGTATGCGTTCACAGAACCGGCCCAACTGGTCACGGGAACCAGCGCGCAGCTCAACGGCTTCGCCACGCCGAACGGGTATCCTTCCACCGCCTGGTTTGAATGGGGAACCAACGCGTTGTATGGCAATTCGACGACGCCGACGCCGGTGGGTTCTGGTTACAGCGTGGTCTATACGACCAACTCGATCCCCACTGTAACGAACGTGCCGTATCATTTCCGGCTGGTCGTGAGCAATGTCCTCGGCGTGGTTTACGGGTTCGACCAGATTTTGGATGAAGCCAATGTGGTGGCCTGGGGGGCGGACTACGTCGGACAAATCAACGTGCCGGCCGGCTTGAGCAATGTGGTGGCCATCGCCGGGGCTTACGATCACAGTCTGGCGTTGAAAAACGACGGCACGGCGGTCGGCTGGGGCGGCAATAATTTTGGCGAGTCAACGGTGCCGGCCGGTTTGAACAATCTGGTGGCCGTGGCTGGTGGTGATGCTTTCAGCCTGGCTTTGAATGCGGGCGGAACCGTGACTGCCTGGGGGGTGAACAACCTCGGTCAGACCAATGTGCCTGCAGGCTTGAGCAACGTGGTGTCCATCGCCGCCGGGTCGTTCTCCAGCCTCGCATTAAAGGCTGATGGTCTGATAACGAACTGGGGCTTCTCCTTCTTGAATGCGCCCGCTGGCTTGAGCAACGTGGTGGCCCTCGCCGGGGGAAGATTCCACAGCCTGGCGTTGAAAAACGACGGCACGGTGGTGGCCTGGGGCGATAACGGCTCCGGGCAGCTCAACGTGCCTGCCAATTTGAGCAACGTGGCGGCCATTGCCGCCGGCGGCTTCCACAACCTCGCCTTGAAATATGATGGGACGGTGGTGGCCTGGGGCGGGAACAGCTCCGGCCAGACCAACGTGCCAGCCGGTTTGAGCAATGTGGTGGCCATCGCCGCCGGCGGGTTCAACAGCATGGCACTGAAAAGCGGCGGCACGGTGGTGACGTGGGGCGATAATTCCGCCGGCCAGTCCAGTGTGCCCGTCGGCTTGACCAACGTGGTGGCCATCTCCGCCGGTTATTTCCACAGCCTGGCATTGACCCCGCAAACCCTGACCAACATCTTCGTTTTGCCGATCATCCCTGGACTGCCGCAAACGAACAACATTTCGGGCAACAGCATCACCTATTATCAGGTGAATGTGCCGGTGAATGCGGATTTCGCCACCAACACGCTGCTGTTCGCGACCAACGGAACGTTGAACATCTGGTTCAGCACGAACACGCCTCCGACGCTGAACGCCACCAATGCCACGCAGCTTGGCTTTAATGTCACGAATGGCGTGTGGATTTTGAACACCAATGGCGTTCCGCCTCCACCGCTGGTTCCCGGCTCGACTTACTATCTCGGCGTGCAAAACCCGAACAGCTTTACGGTGTATTACGGGATTCAAGTGGATTTCCACCTGGTGACGCCCATCATCCCGCCGCCGTTCACGAATGTCATAACAATTTCCAGCATCATTCGCACAAACGGCGGCTTCCTGCTGACGTGGTTCGCACCGAGCAATGATCTGTTCCAGGTGCAATGGAGCGGCGGTCTCCCGCCCGTGTGGAACACGTTCACCAACATCGTCAGCTACAACACGAATTATCCCGCGAACGCGACAAACGCGGAGTTCACCTTCTTCGACGACGGCTCGCAGACGCCACCGGGATTGTCGCCCATCCGGTTCTACCGGCTGGTCCAGTTGGGTTCCTTGTTGAACCTGACCAACGGCGTGCCGCAGACGGCAAACGTCGCACCCGGCAGCACCGCCTATTATTCCATCACCGTGCCGGCAAACGCGGACGCCGCCACAAACGCGCTGCTTGCCGCCACCGCGCCGGTCAACCTGTTGTTCAACCAGAACGTCCTGCCGACCGGCGTAAACACCGGTGGCTACACGCTGCTGGCGAATTTGACCAGCGGAATTTCCATTTTGACCGGCGCCACCACGCCACCGCTCGTGCCCGGCGCGACGTATTATCTCGGCGTGCAGAACACCAACAGCTTCACGGTGCAAATCACGCTGGAGGTGAATTTCCACCTGACCGCTTCGGCCATCACGAACTATCCCATTTCGGGTGTCATATTCACGAGCATTGGCGGAACGAACGGCATCCTGTTCACCTGGTCTGCGCCGACGAATTATCAGTTCCAGATCCAATGGACGACCAGCCTCTCACCGTCGCCGATTTACTGGAGCACCGTTCCCGGCGTCGTCCCGACGCTGGTGAACGTCACGGGGACGACGGGAACGTATCAATGGTTTGACGACTTTACTTTGACCGGCGGCTTCGGCCTTCAGAAATTTTACCGGCTCATCGCCTATCCGCCGGGTGTGCCCGTCCCGTCCTTGCTGGTCATCAGCAGCGTGCAGGTGTTTCCCGGCGGCGGCATCCAACTCCAATGGGCCGGCTCCACGAATTATATTTATGATGTCTTGTGGACGACCAATCTGGCGCTCGCCCGGTCCAGCTGGAACGTCTTGAGCAATCTCGCCCCACCGGTGCTAATTTACAGCGGCGGGGTGTTCACCTTCAGCACCAACACCGTCACGCTGACCGGCGGCGCATCCGGCGCATTCTTCCAGGTTCTCGAACTGCCGTGAGGACGGGGCAGCGTTTCAAGTCCAGGCGAAAACAGCCGAATGCCTCCGTTCGTTGAGCTGAAGCACGCAACCGGAATTTTTCCGGCCAACTCCTGCTTTGCTTTCCCCGCCGCTTGGCGTAGTTTCCATCTTTCAGCAGGAAGAGAAATTCGCAGCATGAGCAAAGAATTCATCAAGATCGGCGGGGCGCGGGAGCACAATCTCAAAAACCTCACGCTCCAGATTCCGCGCGACAAGCTCGTCGTCGTCACCGGCTTGAGCGGCAGCGGCAAATCGTCGCTCGCGTTCGACACGATTTACGCCGAAGGCCAGCGCAAATACGTCGAATCGCTCTCCGCCTACGCGCGCCAGTTTCTTGACCAGATGCAGAAGCCGGACGTGGATTTCATCGAAGGTTTATCGCCCGCGATTGCGATTGAGCAGCGCAGTTCCGGCAGCAGCCCGCGTTCGATCATCGCCACGACCACGGAGATTTACGATTACCTGCGCCTGCTTTACGCGCACATCGGCCAGGCGCATTGCCCGGAAACCGGCGTGCCCATCTCCACGCAAAGCACGAGCGACATCGTGGACAAAATCCTCGCGCTGCCGCCGAAGACGAAAGTGATGCTCCTTGCGCCGGTCGTGCGCCGGCAAAAAGGCGAGTTCCGCGACGTGTTCGAACGCCTCGCCCGCGAAGGCTTCGTCCGTGTGCGCGTGGACGGAGAATTGCTTGAACTTGGCGATGAAAACAAACGCATCAAGCTCGAAAAAAAGAAATTTCACAACATCGAGGCTGTCGTTGACCGGCTGGTGATTGACGAAAAAATCCGCGTGCGCCTTGGCGATTCCGTCCAGACCGCGCTGCGTCTGGGCGAAGGCGTGATGTTCACGCTGCATCAATTATCCGTAGCAGCGAACGTCAGTTCGCTCAAAAACAAAAATAATGAGCCGACTAACGTCGGCGGCTACGAAGAAAATTGGATTGAAACGCTGCACTCGAACAAGATGTGTTCGCCCGCGACCGGCAAGAGCTACGACCCGCCGACGCCGAAACATTTTTCCTTCAACGCGCCCGCCGGTGCCTGTCCCGTCTGCCACGGCCTGGGCCAGAAAATGATTTTCGACGAAGCGCTCGTCGTGCCGGATTCCGAACTGCCGCTCGACGGCGCGATCCAGCCTTGGCGGCGTGCGGGCAAGCGGCTCATCATTTATTACAAGGCCATGCTGCGGAGTGTCGCCGCGCATTTCAACGTCAGCATGGAAACGCCTTACAAGGATTTGCCGGAAGATTTCAAAAAAGTTCTGCTTTACGGTTCGGGCGGGGACGACATCGAATTCAAATTCTGGCGCGCGGGAAAAATAAGCTCCATCAGCCGTCCGTTTGAAGGCGTGCTGCCGAACCTCGAACGCCTGGCGAACGACAGCGAAAGCGAATTCATCCGCAACCGGCTCAAGGCCTACATGAGCCCGCAGTTTTGTGATGCGTGCAACGGCAGGCGGCTGAAGCCGGAAATTCTCGCGGTGACGCTGGGCGGAGCAGAGGCGGGCCGCGAATCGGGCGGGCCGTTACCCCTCACCCCGGCCCTCTCCCCCGGGGAGAGGGAGAATCGTTCTCTGTCACTTGGTAAAGCGGCGATGGCCAGCGGCTCGAAAGATTCACAACTGACGGAGAGCGTCCAACTGCTGTCCCCTCTCCCCGGGGGAGAGGGCCGGGGTGAGGGGAAGCGGAACTCACGAAAAACAAAAGGCGTCCGAATCCCCGGCCTGTCCATCATGGACGTCTGCGCGCTGTCCGTGGAAAAGGCGGATGAATTTTTCGCCGCGCTCAAGCTGACGGAATTCGAACTGAAGATCGCCTCCGAAGTCATCAAGGAAATCCGCGCGCGGCTGGGCTTCCTGAAAAATGTCGGCCTCGGCTACCTCACGCTGGATCGCGAGAGCGGCACGTTGAGCGGTGGCGAGGCGCAGCGCATCCGGCTGGCCACGCAGATCGGCGCGGCGCTCGTCGGCGTGCTTTACGTTCTGGACGAGCCGAGCATCGGCCTGCACCAGCGCGACAACGACCGCCTGCTCGCCACGCTGAAAGGACTGCGCGATCTGGGAAACACGGTGCTGGTTGTCGAACACGACGCGGATACGATCCGCGCGGCGGATTATATTTTGGATCTGGGGCCGGGCGCGGGCGTCCATGGCGGCGAACTCGTGGCGTCGGGCACGTTGCCGGATATTCTGGCGAGCGAGAAATCGCTGACCGGCCAATACCTCACCGGCGAACTTTCAATTCCGATTCCAAAAAAGCGGATCGTGCCGACAGAAGAAAGGGGCTGGCTGGAAATTCTCGGCTGCAAGGAAAACAATTTGCAGAACATTGACGTGCGGATTCCGCTTGGCACGTTCACTTGCATCACGGGCGTCAGTGGTTCCGGCAAATCCACGTTCGTGGACGATATTTTGCGCCGCGCGCTGTTCCGCAAGTTCTACGGCTCGAAAGACCGTCCCGGAGAGCATCGCGCGCTGAAAGGTTTTGAAAGCCTCGACAAGGTCATCGTGATTGACCAGTCGCCGATTGGCCGCACGCCGCGCAGCAATCCGGCGACCTACACGGGGATGTTCAATCAGATCCGCGATCTGTTTGCCAAAATCCCGGCGGCGAAAGTGCGCGGTTACGAGCCGGGCCGTTTCAGCTTCAACGTCAAGGGCGGGCGCTGTGAAAAATGCGAGGGCGACGGGGTGCTGAAGATTGAGATGAATTTTCTCCCGGCGGTTTATGTGACGTGCGAGGCGTGCAACGGCAAGCGTTACAACCGCGAGACGCTGGAGATTTCCTACAAGGGCAAGAACATCGCCGACGTTTTGGACATGACGGTGGACGAGGCGGTGGATTTTTTCCGCGCCGTGCCGAAGATTTACGATCCGCTGGCGACGCTTGGCGAGGTCGGCCTCGGTTACATCCATCTTGGGCAGCAGGCGACGACGTTGAGCGGCGGCGAGGCGCAGCGCGTGAAGCTGGCCACGGAGTTGAGCCGCAAGGCGACCGGCAAGACGCTCTACATTCTGGACGAGCCGACGACCGGCCTGCATTTTCACGACGTGGCGAAATTGCTGGAGGTGCTGTTCAAGCTGCGCAACACGGGCAACACGCTGCTCATCATCGAGCACAATCTGGACGTGATCAAAACGGCGGACTGGATCATTGACCTCGGCCCGGAAGGCGGTTCCGGCGGTGGAAAAATCGTGGCGGAAGGTCCGCCGGAAAAAATCATCCACTGCGCCGCGAGCTTCACCGGGCACTATCTGAAAAGCGTTTTGGCTTGAGCGGGAACGGCGGAATAGGCGTGGCCTATTTCCATATTAGCCATGTTTCGCCTTTCCAAATCGCATAAGGCGACCCTGTCCGGCTTTGCGAAATGACTGGTAGGCCGTCACGTAATACCAACAAGAACCAAGAACGTTCAGAGCCACTGTGGCGATAAGCCACATGGAGCGCTCCTGCGGAGAAGCAACGTGCTGTGTAGAATGGAGCGCTGCAAATCCGCAATACGTGAAAAGTCCCAATGCCAGAAACACCTGCGCGATGACATTCAAGACTTGCGTCTGCGGATCAATGTTGCCAGAGACACTGTTCTGCTCCGTGGCGGCCACAACAATGACCAAGCCAAAAAGCAACGCGGCAAGTAAAATTGCTATTGGGCGACTCATGGCAACATGCCTAACATTGTATTAACCCGAGCCAGTGTTGGCTAATTCTGATAGGAGACAATCGGTCACACTCGTGACCAAAAAAGTTTTGCGCAAATTGACGCCCGTGTCGCCTATCGCCTCGGCCATGAACGAATCTTCCCAGAACCATCCCGCCGTGCAAGGGAAAAGACGCCCGGTGATTGGTTGAGAGCGCATATCGCTTTCTTGCAATGTCCCGGAGGGACAAACGACAATAGCCCGGCGTTTCAACGCCGGGAACGGTTGCAAGAACACCAAGTCCTGAAAGGACGGCTGATTGTCCTGGCTTGCACATTCATTCGGCCGTCCCTTCGGGACTTGGACTGCGAACCGACATTCCCGGCGTTGAAACGCCGGGCTATTCTCAAACGTCCCTCTGGGACGACCAGTATTGCGCCCAACCCAATTGAGTCTGCAAGAAATTGAGATGCGCCCTGCGGCTGAAACTTCTGGATTTCCCGCTTTTTTCATCCGGCAACGTCGGCTAGATTCTGCGCATGGCATTTTGTCGGCGATGGCTTTTGATTTTGATGGTGCTGGACTTGGGCTGCGGATTGAGTTTCGCCGCCGGCAGCAAGAAGGAGGAGCGTGCCTATGCGGCGGCGGCGGGCGCGTTTCAGGACGGGATGTGGAGCCGCGCGGAAACGGAGTTCGCGCAGTTCGTGGAAAAATATCCGGCCTCCAGCCATGTGGCCGAGGCGGTTTTGCTGCGGGCGCAGGCTGAATTCAAACAGGGAAAATTCGCGGAGGCCATTGCGCTGCTCACTGACACGAACAATCTGGCGCAAGCCGGGACCCTGGCCGACGAATACCTTTATTGGACGGGCGAGTCGCAGTTTCAGGGCGCAAATTATCCGGGCGCGGCGGAAACCTGGATCGCGCTGGCGCAAAAATTTCCGGAATCACCGCTGCGGCTGCGGGCCGTGGTCGAGGCGGCGTCGGCATTCACGAAACTTGCCGAATGGCGGCAGACGGTCGCATTGCTGGAGGCAACCAACGGCGTGTTCCAGCGCGCGGTGCAGATGGATCTGGGCAGCGAACCGGTTGCGCGCGGGCAATTGTTGCTGGCGCAGGCGAAGCTTGGGCTGAAGGATTTTGGCGGCGCATCCGCGATCCTGGAACCGCTGCTGGATTCAAAGACGCTCAAGCCGGAACTGGACCGGCAATGTGCGCTGCTGCTCTACCAGGTAAAATTCGCGGCGGGCGAAACGGACGCGGCGCTGGCGGTGACGACGAACCTGCTCCAGATCGCGGGGCTTGCGAAGAACAACAATTGGACTGCCGAGGGCATGGCGTTGCGCGCGGGCGCGCTGGAAAAACTGGGGCGCGCGGCCGATGCCATCGCCGTGTATCAGGAAAATCTGACGAACGCGCCGGTGGAACGGCAGCGTGAGGCGGTGCTGAAAATCGCGGAACTGGCCATCGTCCAGAAACAATTCCCGGTCGCGACGAATGCGCTGGAAACATTTCTCGCGCAGTTCCCGGATTCGCCGTCGGCGGACATCGCGTCGCTGACCCTGGCTGAACTTCACTTGAAGGATTATGTCGCGTCCCGCATTGCGGGATCGGCGACGAATCAATTGCCCGAAGTGCAGTTGCGGTTCGACCAGTTTCTGGGCGCGTTCACGAACAGTCCGCTCGCGGGCAGGGCGTATCTGGATCGCGGCTGGTGCTTCTGGCTGGCGGAAAAAATCCCGGAAAGCTTCGATGATTTCAAAACCGCCGCGCAAAAAATCGCCGCGCAGCAACTGCCGCCGTCGGAAGATTTGCTGGTGGCGTGGTTCAAGATGGGTGACGCGCAGTTCAAGCAGAAGGATTTTGCGGGCGCGCTGGAAAACTACCGCGCGGTGCTGGACGGCCTCAAGATTTCCCCCGGCGCGGGCGCGACGCTCGGCGACCCGGCGTTGTATCAAATTCTGCGCGCGAGCCTGGAAATGAATGACGCGGCGGGCGCGAGCAACGCGTTTGCGCAAATCTCCCAAAAACATCCCGACGGCGGACTGGCCCAGAGCAGCTCGTTGTTGTATGGCGAAAGCATGGCAAGTCCGGGCGACGCGCGGGCGTTGTTTGAAAAACTTTCGGCGCAGCTTTCCGGGTCGCCCTTGCAGCCGCAGGTCGCGCTGGCCGTGTCGCGAACTTATGAGCGGGAGCAAAACTGGCCCGCCGCCATGACGAATTACGAGAACTGGCTGGAAAATTTCCCGACGAATGCGCTGCAGCCGCAGGTGAGTTATGCGCTGGCGCAGGCAAATTTTCAGGCGGGCAACGAGACGAACGCCTTTTTGTTGTTCACCAATTTCGTCGCGCAGTTCCCGACCAACGAACTTGCGCCGCTCGCGCAATGGTGGGTGGCGGATCATTTTTTCCGCGTGCCCGACTATGTGGACGCGGAGCGGAACTATAAATTTGTTTTTGAGAAATGGCCGGCGTCCAGCCTCGCGTATCCGGCGCACATGATGGCCGGGCGCGCGGCGATGGCGCGATCCGATTACAACGGCGCGATCCGCGATTACTTTTTGAAGCTGGAACAGGACACGAACTGCCCGATTGACTTGCGGGTGCAGGCCACGTTCGCGCATGGCGATGCGTTGATGCTCGCAGATTCGGCCGACACGAACAAGCCGCTGGCCAATTTTGAACTGGCGACGAATTTGTTCGCCCAGATCTGCCAGTTGTATCCGACGAACGAGCTGGGCGTGCTGGCGTGGGGCGAGATCGGCAAATGTGCGCTGCAACTTTCCGCTTTTGACGCGGCGACGAACGCCTATGCGCAGATTATTAATTCGCCGTTCGCCGGCATTTCCGCGCGCAGCCAGGCGCAGACCGGCTTTGGCATCGCGCTGGAAAAAAAAGCGGCGTTGGTGAACGGCAGTGAGCAGACGGAGCTGCTTGATGATGCATTGGACAATTATTCCGACGTGCTATACAAAAACAACCTGCGCGATGGCGAGCAGCCGGATCCGTTCTGGAGGAAAAAGGCCGGTTTGCAGGCGGCGGCCCTCGCGGAAACGCTTGCCAACTATGAAGTCGCTGTGAATGTGTATTCGCATCTGGAAGAGCTGTTCCCGCAGGCGAAGGATTCGTTGGAAAAGAAGATCGCCGCCGCGCAGGCGCATCTGCCGCCGGGGAAAAATTGAATTGCGACGGACGTTTGACACGCGCATCGGGCAAGTCTAGCTTCACCAGTGGAAACAATGATTGAAACAACTCCAACCGGAACCGTCGTAGGACTCACCGACCGCGCCGCCCAAGAATGCAAATCACTGCTGTCGCTGCCGGAAAATGCGGGTAAAAAATTCCGCGTTTACGTGGAGCAAGGCGGCTGTTCCGGGATGCAATACGGCATGGTGTTCGACGAAAAGCGCGACGGCGACCTGGCGTCCGAGCAGCACGGCGTGGAGGTTTTGGTTGACCCGGTCAGCGCGCAATATCTTCGCGGCACCGTGGTGGATTTCAGCGATGCGCTGACGGCGGGCGGTTTCAAGATCACGAACCCGAACGCCAGGGAAAGCTGCGGCTGTGGAAAATCTTTTACGGCTTGAGCGGACTCGATCAACCCGCACAAGCCGAACATGGCCGTTCCGTGTGACGCGGGACGGCTTTTTGTTTTGTGCGCGGCGGCTTGACGCTGCCGCCGGTTCGTCCTAGCCTTCAGTCATGGGGAGCCAACCGGCCGTCCGCAGGGACGACGAAGGCTGAGAGTCCGGCGCGGAACGCCGGAGACCCACGAACCTGATCCAGGTAATGCTGGCGTAGGAAGGTGCTTGCGCACGGCCAATGGGGCCAACAAGGCCGACTTTCTTCAAAAGCATTTCCCGAATCAAAACCTGTAGCGGCGGTCTGTGACCGCCGAAACTGCGACGCTCATGGAGCGCCGCTACAACCAAACCAGATTTATGATCGCGACCAAAGAATCGTTCGAACCGCACAGCAGCGAACAACTGCCCGCCAGCAAAAAAGTTTTCGTGGCTGGTGCCATTCACCAGGACATCCGCGTGCCGATGCGCGAGGTCAAGCTCTCGCCCACCAGGCTCAACGAGTGCGACGTGACCGTGAACCGTCCCGTGCGCGTCTATGATTGCTCCGGGCCGTGGGGTGATCCCGATTTCAAGGGCACCTCCGACGAAGGCCTGCCCGCGCTGCGCCGCGACTGGATTTTGAAGCGCGGCGACGTGGAGGAATACGATGGTCGCGAAGTGAAGCCGCAGGACAACGGCTATCTCTCCGGCAAGCACGCCGAATACGCCAGCAAGGCGGAGAAGAATCGCCTCGTGGAATTTCCCGGCCTTACGTCGCAGCGCCGTCATCCGCTCCGCGCCAAGGCCGGCAAGGTCGTTACGCAGCTCGCCTACGCCCGCGCCGGCATCATCACGCCGGAAATGGAGTTCATCGCCATCCGCGAAAACATGGGCCGCGCCCGCATCTCGGACATGGCAAATGACATCGTCCGCAACCAGATCGACAAGCAGCACGCCGGTTCGCAGCAGCTCGCCAGCAGCGAATTCACGCCGTCCGTCTTCCGTAAATTTCCGCAGCGCATCCCCGCGCAGATTACGCCCGAGTTCGTCCGCACCGAAGTCGCCGCTGGTCGCGCCATCATTCCGGTGAACATCAACCATCCGGAAAACGAGCCGATGATCATCGGGCGCAACTTCCTCGTGAAGATCAACGCCAACATCGGCAACAGCGCCGTCGCGTCGAGCATCGAGGAGGAAGTCGAGAAGATGCGCTGGGCCACCAAGTGGGGCGCGGACACCGTCATGGACCTCTCCACCGGCAAGAACATCCACGCCACGCGCGAATGGATTCTCCGCAACTCCCCCGTGCCCATCGGCACAGTGCCGATCTATCAGGCGCTCGAAAAAGTCGGCGGCAAAGCCGAGGACCTCACGTGGGAACTTTTCCGCGACACCCTCATCGAACAGGCCGAGCAAGGCGTGGATTACTTCACCATTCACGCCGGCGTGTTGCTGCGTTTCGTGCCACTCACCGCGAATCGCATGACCGGCATCGTCTCGCGCGGCGGCAGCATCATGGCCAAATGGTGTCTCTCGCATCACCAGGAGAATTTCCTCTACACCCACTGGGACGACATCTGCGACATCATGGCCGCCTACGACGTCGCGTTCAGCATCGGCGACGGCCTGCGTCCCGGCTCGATTGCCGACGCGAATGACGAAGCGCAATTTGGCGAACTCAAAGTGCAGGGCGAACTCACCACGCGCGCGTGGGCCAAAGGTGTGCAAGTGATGAACGAAGGCCCGGGCCACGTGCCCATGCACATGATCGAGGAAAACATGGCCAAGCAACTCGAGTGGTGCGGCGAAGCCCCGTTCTACACGCTCGGACCGCTCACCACCGACATCGCACCCGGCTACGACCACATCACCAGCGGCATCGGCGCGGCGATGATCGGCTGGTATGGCTGCGCGATGCTTTGCTACGTCACGCCCAAGGAACACCTCGGCCTGCCAAACAAGAAGGACGTGAAAGACGGCGTCATCGCCTACAAGATCGCCGCGCACGCCGCCGACCTCGCCAAAGGCCATCCCGGCGCGCAATACCGCGACAATGCCATCTCCAAGGCGCGCTTTGAATTCCGCTGGGAAGATCAATTCAACCTCGCCCTCGACCCCGTCACCGCGCGCGAATTCCACGACGAAACGCTGCCGCAGGACGGCGCAAAGAACGCGCACTTCTGCTCCATGTGCGGCCCGCACTTCTGCTCGATGAAGATCACCGAAGACGTCCGCAAATACGCCGCCGAACAAGGCATCGCCGAGGAAGAGGCGTTGAAGAAGGGTATGGAAGAAAAGTCGAAAGAGTTCGTGGAGAAGGGCGCGGAGGTTTACGCGAAGGTGTGAATTAGTTTGGGCGGCGCGGCAGCGCCGCCCTACCGTAATTTAATTTTGGTAGGGCAGAGCTGCCGCTCTGCCCATTTTAATTCCCCACGCGACCATTCCAAAAAACTTTCCCATTCGTCTGCAATGCGTTAAAAAATCGGTATGAGCGAAACGCCTTTCCGCGAACCGGGCCGTCACACGCCGGCCAAAGGGGTTCATGTTTCGCTGGGTGGCCCGAACTGGGTTTTTCTCACCGTTTGCACCGAGAAACGCGAACGCTGGTTGGCGCAAACTTCCGTGCAACGCGCCCTACACGAGATATGGGAACACACGGCGACGGCGTGGTTGGTGAGCGATTATCTACTGATGCCGGATCATCTGCATTTGTTTTGCGCACCGCGTGATTTGAAATTCACCATTGAACGTTGGATGGGTTTCTGGAAAGACCGCTTCGCGAAGACGCATCCAGACACGGGAACTTTTCAGGCGGGCGGATTTCATCATCGGCTGCGCGACGGCGAAAGTTACGCGCAGAAGTGGCAATATGTCCGCGAGAATCCGGTGCGGGATGAATTGGTGAAGCATCCGGAGGATTGGCCGTATTTCGGTCGCGTCCATGAGATTCGTTGGTCTGGAGATTGAAGTTTGGGCGGCGCAGCAGCACCGCCCTACCTGAAAACTATGAACAACACGAAGAGCATGAAAAAAGAATTGTCCCCCAAACAACGCGACGAGTTGCTGGCCGTGTTGAAAGCCCGGTTTGACGCGAACAAGGCCCGCCACCAAGGTTTGGTGTGGGCCAGGGTGCGGGCGCGGTTGGAGGTCCGGCCGGAAAAGTTGTGGTCGCTCGCGGAAATGGAACGCACCGGCGGCGAACCGGATGTGGTGGGGGGCAAGGCGGGCGAATTCGTTTTCATGGATTGCGCGCCGGAAAGTCCGGCCGGCCGGCGCAGCGTTTGTTACGACCGCGAAGGCTGGTTGTCGCGGAAGGAGGCCCGCCCCAAAACCACGGCGATGGATTTGGCGACGGAGATGGGCATCGCGCTGTTGACGGAGGAGGAATACCTCGCGCTGCAAACGCTGGGCGAGTTCGACACGAAGACGTCGAGCTGGATCGCCACCCCGGCGGATTTTCGCGAGCAGGGCGGCGCGCTCTGGGGTGGCCGGAGTTACGGACGCATCTTCATCGGTTGTAACGGCGCGCAGTCTTACTACGCGATCCGGGGATTTCGGGGTTCGATACGGGTCTGAGACACCAATTACACTAATTAACACGAATTCATTTGGTGAAAATTCGTGGAATTCGTGTTTACTGTTTTGCGTCATGAAAACGTTCCAAGGCTATCAGGTCATCACGCCAGACGACCTACACTGGCGACCGTCCAACCTGATGCGCATCCCAAACGCGGATTATCTGGAGCGCACCGGGAGCGAGAACATGGGCGCACGGCTCTGGCGGTTGCCGCCCAAGAGTGCGAACACGCTGCACAAACACATCCGGCAAGAGGAATTTTATTTCGTGCTGGAAGGCACGGGTCGGATGCGCGTGGGCGATGAAACGTTGACCGTTCCACGCTACGGTGGCGTGCTGGTCGGCCCGGATCAGTTGCGCCAGGTGTTCAACGACACCGATGCCGAGGTGCTCTGGCTCATCATCGGCGCACCGGAGGAGCTGGAATTTCTGCAAGGCTCAAAATCCCAGATGAACCTCTCGCTCATCTATCCGGTGGATCCGACGCAATTGCCCAAGGAACTCGCCGGCGTGGAATGGCCGCCGAAGGGGTGAATTACGCTTTCTTCACGAAGCAGGCTTTCAGGGCGATGGACATTCCGTCCATCTTGCAATCAATCTCGTGATCGCCATCCACCAGACGGATGGGTTTGGATTTTGATCCGCCTTTGAGAACTTGGTTGCCGCCGCCCAGCTTCAAATCCTTGATCAAGACGACGCAATCGCCATCTGCGAGCACATTGCCGTGGGCGTCCTTGACGACTCGCGGCGCGTCTGGTGCGTCCGGCTGGGCTTCGCGCGGCCATTCGTGGCCGCAGGTGACGCATTCCCATTTGTCAGGGAATTCCAAGACATCGGTCATTTCGCACATCGGGCAGGCTGGTTTGCTCATAAAAAACAGGATAACAAAATTTTGCACGCATACTCAAGCGTCACCTTTGCCCGTCGGCACTTCAAACGCGGGCTTTGACGACGACTTTGCGGACTTCGGCCGGCCCGGCGAATTCGATGCCGGGGGCGTGACCGTCTTCGGGGAAGAAAATGGTGAATTGTCCGGCGTGCAGATTGATGGGCGTCCACTGCGGCGGGTTCGCGAAAAAGGTGATGTCGCGTTCGGCCACATACAGCTCGGTGACTTGCGTGAGCGCGGCGAGCGGCGACCAGAGAATGCTCTCGCGTCCGGCTTGAATGAACTGGATGTCAATGTGCTGGCGGTGCGCCTCAAACTTCGCCTGCGCCAGCGGCCGGGTGGTATAGGTCTGCACGAGCGCGAAACAGTCGTCGCCATCAATGTCGCAGCGGCCATCGGGCAGGCTGGCCGGCAGGTTCGCCAGGAATTCGAAAGCGATGGCAAATCGCGGGGACAAGCTCATGTAGCGGCGGCGTTGTTCAAATGTGTCGGCGACCATGTTGAAAGACTACCGCCCTTGACCCGGCTCGCGCAAGCAATGCCGTTGTCCGCACGGAACTCGAGCCGGGCTGTCAGGAAGTTCTCCACAGTCTTCGATGTTGAGCCGCCGGAGGGGCGACGCACTAGAATTTTTCAACGGGTGTGCTATGTTGAATAAAGAAAAAATCCTGTAAGAGAAATAACATGAAGCAACCGGGTTAGCTGGTGGAAGGAGATGGGATGCCACAACCGTGGGAGGAAAATGCAGGGTCTGTTGACCGACGCAAAACAGCGCTGATTGTGGAGGGCGGAGCGATGCGCGGAGCGTGGGCGGCGGGGGTGCTGGCATTTCTTCACGAGCGCGGACGGCGTGAATACGATTTCGTTTATGCGGCTTCTTCAGGTGCCTGTTCAGCGGCTTATTTTGTCGCCGACATGTGGGAGCCGGGGCTGGTCATCTGGCGTGAACTGGCCTGCAACGTGATCCGCAAAAGCAATTTCCTCCGCCACACACCAATCATTGATCTCGCTTACCTGGTGGATCACGTCATGCGAAAGCACGTTCCGCTTTCCGTCGAAGCGCTGCAAAAGGCACCCACCCGCTTTTTCATCGTGCTGACTGACTGTCACACGGGCGAACCGGTTTATTTTCACGTCTGCGATGACCGCGTGTTTGCTGCACTCCGCGCCACATCTTCCCTGGCCATGGCGACGCGCGGATATGATTTTGTGGATGGCAAGCCCTACGCTGATGGCGGGGTGGCGGATCCCATTCCCGTTCGACGCGCGATAGAGGACGGCGCGACGGACATCACTGTGGTGATGACACACGATCCGGATTTTCGTCTCAAGCCGATACCGCGCTGGATGGGAAAACTGGCCTACCCGGAATTCCCCATGGTGGCCAAAATCTGGACCGCGCAGCAAAATGTGCATTACAACGCCGCCCTCGACTTGATGAAACGACCGCCGGCAGGAGTCCGGATCCGGGTGTTCCGGCCGATGCGTCCGTTGCCGGTGGGTTCCTTCACAGCCGAACGGAAACTGATCGCCGCCGCCCTGGCCTTGGGTCACGACGAGGCGTCGCAACAAATGGAGACCATGGAGGCGAAGCCAGTGGACGGTCCGGTTCCCGGCTGATTTCACGGCTGGCGACGAATACAAACAGGCCGCTTGTAATCCACGGACTCACGGACGCAAGCGGAATCGTGGCAAGACAGCCACACTTCACGGTCACGATACGCTCGAATGCTCACTCGAAATGGAGAGTGTCAGCCTGCACGCTCATGCGTTTGACTTTGGGCATATATCTCGCCATGATTTTTTCGTAAGATGCCGGCTTGTTTATAGACGCGGACGCGCACAGTATTCGGAATATTCAGGCGGTTTTGTCTCGACTTGGACGGGGCGAAATAAAAACAAACGAATTATGCATTTGGCGATTCAATACAAAATTCAGGCGGGATTCGCCATGTTGATGGGCGTTGCTCGGTGGCGGGCATCGTTGTGTAACCCACATGGCCGCCATGAATAAAAGTGTGAAATCTACCACCCTCCAGAACCCACGCGAGGCCTACCGCCTGATTGTGGCCGTGCTGATTCCGCTCACAGCCTTCGGTGTGCAATGGGTTTTTTGGGCGGCCATCCAGCCCTATGTCTGGTTTCTCTTCTTTCCCGCCGTCTTTTTCGGCTCCTGGGTGGGTGGTCGGCAGGGCGGACTGGTGGCCACGGCCCTCTCGACTGGGCTGGCCTGGTATTTCTTCATTCCGCCGCAATTTTCATTCGCGGTGCAAAGCCCGATGGCCTACGTCTCGATCGTGATGTTCGTGGGCATGGGCGTGCTTTTCAGCCTCACTCATGAACGCTTGCAGAAGGCGAACGTGGCCCTCCGCATGAGCGAGGAAAAACTGTCCGTCGCCCTGCACTCCATTGGCGACGCCGTGCTGGCGACCGACACCCAGGGGCGGATCACGCGGCTGAACCTCGTCGCCGAAAAGCTCACCGGCTGGACGCAGGCCGAGGCGCTGGGCCGTCCGGTTGAGGAGGTCTTCCGCATCGTCAACGAGGAAACCCACGAGCCGGCCGTCATCCCCGTGTCCAAAGTGCTCGCCACCGGGAAAATCCACGGCCTGGCCAACCACACCATCGTCATCGCACGCGACGGCACGGAGCGGCCCATTTCCGACAGCGCCGCGCCCATCTGCGGCAAGGACGGCCAGATTTTCGGCGTGGTGCTCGTCTTCCGCGATGTGAGCGAGGAACGAGCCGCCCAGCGGGCTTTGCGCGAAAGTGAGGCGCGGTATCGCACGCTGTTCAATTCGATTGATGAAGGTTTTTGCATCATTGAAATGATGTTCGATGAGCAGGAAAAGCCGGTGGACTACCGCTTTTTAGAGATCAATCCGTCGTTTGAGAAACAAACCGGACTTCGTGATGCTGTTGGCAAGAGAATGCGTGAGCTTGCCCCGCAGCACGAGGCGCATTGGTTTGAAACCTATGGCCGCATCGCCGTGACAGGCGAAGCGGCTCGTTTTCAAAACCGCGCCGAACAGTTACACCGCTCGTATGACGTTTATGCCTTTCGATTCGGAGAACCGAAGAGCCGGCAGGTTGCGATTCTCTTTAGCGACATCACCGAGCGTAAGCAGATGGAGGAAGCCCTCCGTGTCAGCGAGGAAAACCTCGACATCACGCTCCACTCCATCGGCGACGCCGTGCTGGCGACCGACACCGAGGGGCGGGTCACGCGGCTAAATCCCATCGCCGAAAAATTGACGGGGTGGACGCAGGCCGAGGCGCTGGGGCGGCCCATCGCTGAAGTCTTCCACATCATCAATGAGCAAACCCGCCAGCCAGCAATCATCCCCGTGGACGAAGTGCTCGCCACCGGGGAAATCCATGGTCTGGCCAACCACACCATCGTCATCGCGCGCGACGGCACGGAGCGGCCCATCGCCGACAGCGCCGCACCCATCCGGGATAAGGACGGTCAGGTTCTCGGCGTGGTGCTCGTCTTCCGCGATGTGAGCGAGGAACACCGGGCTTTGGCGGAGATTGCCAGGAACGCGCGGGTGCTGGCCGATTTCAAGGCCGCGCTCGACGAGCACGCCATCGTCGCCATTACGGACACGAGCGGGAAGATCACCTATGCGAACGACAAGTTCTGCGCGATCTCCAAATATTCGCGCGAGGAGCTGCTCGGCCAGGATCACCGCATCCTCAATTCGGGGCATCATCCGAAGGAGTATTTCCGCGAGATGTGGGAGACGATCGCCAGCGGCCGGGTATGCAAAGGCGAGATCAAGAACCGCGCCAAGGATGGCTCGTTCTATTGGATGACCTCAACCATCGTTCCCTTCCTGGGTGCGGACGGTAAGCCGTCGCAATACATCGCCATCCGCACGGACATCACCAGTCAGAAACGGGCGGAAGAAGAAATTCACAACTTCAACGTGGGACTCGAAGAACTCGTCGCCCAGCGCACCGCCGAGACGCGCGAGGCGCTCGCCACGCTGGACGCGACCGAGGACGGCGCGTTCATCTTCGACCCGGAGACGTTGCGCTTCAGTTATGTGAACCAAGGGGCGGTCCGGCAGATGGGTTATGCGCGGGAGGAATTGCTCGGCATGACTCCGTTGGACATCAAGCCGGAGTTCCCCGAGGCGAAATTCCGCGCGATGATCGCCCCGATGCTCCGGGGCGAAGTCCGCACGCACCGTTTCACCACGCTGCACCGGCACAAGGACGGGCATGACATCCCGGTGGAGATCAACCTGCAATACATTGCTCCCGCCGGCGAGCGCCCGCGTTTCATCGCCATCGTGCGCGACATCACCGATCGCAAGCGCACCGAGGAACAACTTCGCGTGCAGGCGAGCGCACTTGATGCGGCCGCCAATGCCATCGTGATTACCGACCACACCGGCACGATCCAGTCGGTCAACCCCGCTTTCACGACCCTGACCGGCTACACCGCACAGGAGGCCGTCGGCCAAAACCCGCGCATCCTTAAAAGTGGCAAACATGATGAGGCGGCCTATCGAAATCTCTGGCAGACGATTTCCGCCGGTCAAGTCTGGAACGGGGAAGTGATCAACCGCCGCAAGGACGGCAGTCTCTACACCGAAGAGATGACGATCACTCCGGTGCGGAACGGCGACGGTGTGATTGCCAGCTACATTGCCATCAAGCAGGACATCACCGGGCGCAAACGGGCGGAGGAGAAGTTCAGGCTGTTTCGAACACTGGTTGATCAGTCCAGTGACGCGTTTGAAATCATTGATCCGGAGACAGGCCGGTATCTCGACGTTAATGAGCGGGGTTGCTCGGACGTTGGTTACAGTCGCGAGGAACTTCTGGCTTTGCGCGTGTTTGATATTGACCCCATGGTTGAGCAATCCGAATTTTTAAAAGTCGTGGAGGAGCTTAGGAAATCAGGCGTCCTGTTGTGGCAGGGTGTTCACCGTCGGAAGGACGGTTCGACATTCCCTGTGGAGGTGAACCTAAAATATGTCCGGCTTGATCGGGATTACATAGTCACTGTGGTTCGCGACATCACCGAACGGAAGCGGGCGGAGAATTTCCTGGCCAACGAGCGCGCGCTCTTGCGCAGCTTGGTGGACCACTTGCCGCTGGCTGTCTATTTGAAGGACCTGGAGGGGCGCAAAACTCTGGCGAATCCGGTGGAACTCAATTACACAGGCGCAACCTCCGAGGCGGAGGTTCTCGGCAAAACAGATTTCGACCTGTTTCCCCCGGAGGTGGCGGCAGCCTGTCGCGTGGACGATCAGGAGGTGCTTGATACCGGCCAGCCGGTGCTCAATCGCGAAGGAAGCTTCACCAAACCCGACGGCTCAATCATCTGGCTCCTGACATCGAAAGTCCCGCTGCTCGACGCCGCTGGTCATGTGACCGGGCTGGCTGTCATCAACCTGGACATCACCGAGCGCCAGAAGAGCGAACGCCTCGCCCTGCGCACGCAGCGGCTGGAGAGCATCGGCACGCTGGCCGGCGGCGTGGCGCATGATCTCAACAACGCGCTCGCGCCCATTCTGATGTCCACCGAACTCCTGCGGATGCAATACCCGGGCGAAACGAAGATGATTGACACCGTGGAGGCGTGCGCCAAGCGGGGCGCAGACATGGTGCGGCAATTGTTGTCCTTTGCCAAAGGCGCGGAGGGCGAGCGCGTCCTCCTCCAGCCCGGCCGTCTGGTCAAGGAACTGGAGAACATGATGAAGGGCAGCTTCCCAAAGAACATCCAGCTGGTGGTCAAATGCGACCCGAAACTCCCCACGGTGCTGGGCGACGCCACGCAGTTGCACCAGGTGCTCCTGAACCTGTGCGTCAACGCCCGCGACGCCATGCCCCACGGCGGCACGCTCACTTTGGAGGCGCAGCGCAGGGAAGTGGACGCCGCCTATGCCGGCTCCGTGTTCGGCGCCAGGCCCGGTAAATACCTGGCGCTGTGCGTGCGCGACACCGGCACGGGCATCCCACCGGAAATTATTGACCGGATTTTTGATCCGTTCTTCACGACCAAAGGCCCGGAAAAAGGCACGGGGCTGGGACTCTCCACCGTCATGGGCATCGTGAAGGGTCACGGTGGATTCATGCATGTTGATTCGCAACCCGGACAAGGCTCGACGTTCACCGCGTATCTGCCCGCTGACCGTCCCGGCGGCGGTGACACGGAGCATGTAATCAAACCGGTCGAGGAATTCTGCGGGCAAGGGGAAACCATCCTGTTCGTGGATGACGAAGTCGCCGTGCGGGAGGCAGGGTGTGCGGTCTTGCGGCGGTTGAACTTCAAGCCGCTGACCGCCACCGACGGCGCGGACGGCTTGATTCTGACGGCGCAGCACCGCACGGAATTGCGCGCCATCATCACAGACTTGCACATGCCACACATGGACGGCCTGGCGTTTGTGCGCGCTCTCCGGCGGATGCTGCCGGACATCCCAATCATGATGGCCAGCGGGCGGATGGAAGACGCGCTGGCCGGAGAGTTCAAGACCTTGGGCGTAACAAGCCGGCTGGACAAACCATTCACAGAAGCTCAACTGGCGGAGGCGTTGAAGAATCTTTTCGCGCAGAAATGAGCAGCCGGTTCCGAAGGCCGGCACGGGCGCCCACCGAAAAAGCGAGGTGGCATTTTATTTTCCACGCAGAGCAGGGCATCGTGCTTGCCGGGGCGGTCACTGTAAATGGCGGGTGCAAAATTTCCTGCCACGGTTATGGACGGGCTTGCTGCTTTTCCCGCTCAATCAGCGCGCGTTCGATGCGGCGGTCGGGCACGAGCCACAGGATGGCGACGAACACATACAGGCCGCTTGCAATCCACGAACTCACAAACGCGAGCGGAATCGCGGCGAGATAACATACGGGCGAAAGTTTTCCTTTCCAGTCGCTTCCTATTGCCGCCGCGAGCAGGGAGTCGCGTCCCTGCTGGGCGATGATGGCGCGTTGCAAAAAATAATACGCGATGGCCGCCATCAGCAGCACGAAGCCATAGACGGCGGTGGGCGTGGGCGCGAGATGGTTTTCGCCCATCCAGCCCGTGGTGAACGGAAAGAGGGACAGCCAGAACAGCAGATGCAGGTTCGCCCACAAGATGCCGCCGGTGACCCGTTTGGTGGAATGGAACATGTGGTGATGGTTGTTCCAGTAGATGCCGACGTAAATGAAACTCAACACATAGTTCAAGAAAACGGGCAGCAACTCTTTCAGGTCGGCGAGTTCGGCGGCGTCCGGCTTTGGCTTCAGTTCCAGCACCATGATGGTGATGATGATGGCAAGCACGCCGTCGCTGAACGCTTCAAGCCGGTTCTTTTCCATGCATAAATTTTAACAGGGCGGCGGCAGGGTCGCAATCGTGGCGGCGGAAAATTCAGCGACAAACCACGCGGACTTCAATGCGGTAAATGACGCGCACCAGCAGATCACCGCGCCCGCCGCGCGGCTTGGGCAGGCCTTCGCCGGGGATGCGCAGAATTTCACCCCGTCCAACACCGCGTGGAATCGGCACGCGCAGCATCGCGCCGGTGAGTCCACGGATCATTTCCGCGCCGCCTTGAGCCGCGCGCCGGGGTTTGATTTTCAGATCGCAGCGCAAATCGGAACCGCGCGCTTTGAACCGGAAACTCGCCAGCGCCTTCACGCGCAGCTGCACGAAGCCGCCGGCAAAAGGTTCAAGGCGCGGCAGGCGGAAGCGCGTGCCCGGCGCGGTGTCCGGCGGAACGGCGAGTTCGTAAATCTCCGCGCCGTGCGGACTGGCGGGATCATTGACGCGCACTTCCCGCGTCGTGCCGCGCAGAAAATCTTCGAGGCGCAGATTTACGTCTTGAGAAATGTTGCGCTGGATTTTCGCGGCGCGCAAAGGCGTTGCCGGATTTTTCCCGCCATCGAGTTCGCGGTCGTAATCGCGGCGGCGTGCGGAATCGCTCAAGGTTTCATGCGCGGCATTGAGCTGCTGCGTGCGCGCCACCGCTTCATGCGAGCCATGGTTCACGTCGGGATGATGCTGTTTGGCAAGCAGCCGGTAGGCGGCGCGGATTTGCGCGAGGGTGCAGCGGCGATCCAGGCCGAGCGTGGCGTAATGATTTTTTTCAGCGCGTTGCAAAGCCATTGCTTTCACACCGCCCGCAGTTTGACGAGCAGGTCTTTGCTTTCCACCGCCTCGCCCACCGAGGCGTGCAAGGCGTCCACCACGCCGTCGGCGGACGCGAAAACGGCCGTCTGCATCTTCATGGCTTCCATCATCAAAAGTTTGTCGCCCTTCGCGACCTTGTGGCCGACGCTGACGGCGATGGAGACGATGAGTCCCGGAATCGGCGCGCCGATCTGCAACGGATCGGTGGCGTCAATTTTTGGCCGCGTTTTCGCCACCGGCGCGATCTTCTTGTCGGCGATGAAGGCTTCGCGCGTCTGGCCGTTCAATTCGTAGGTCACGGCGCGGCGCGCGTCCTTGTCCGGTTCGCTGACGTTGACGAGCCGGATGATGAGCGACTTGCCTTCCTCGATGGCGACGTTGATTTCCTCGCCAAGCCGCAGTCCGTAGAAAAATGCGTGCGTCGGCAGCACCCCGACATCGCTGAATTCGCGGGCGTGCCGGGCGAACTCCGTGAAGACCTGCGGATACATCAGATAGGAATACAGGTCGTCGTCCGTTACGTCGCGCTTGAGGGTTTCGGAAAGTTCCCTGCGAATCTTGTCCAAGTTGGCCGGCGTGGCGACTGCGCCGGGGATGACGCCCTTCTTAAAATCTTTCTGCGCCTGCGCGGCGCGTTTTTCGCCGAGGACGACGCGTTGAACATCTTTCGGCCAGCCGCCCGCCGGCCAGCCGAGTCCGCCGCTCATCATGTCCGCGACGGATTCGGGAAATCCTTGCGCGCCGGGCTCCAAGTTCACCACATCGGCGGGCTTGATGCCGCGTGAGAAAAGAAACAGCGCCATGTCGCCGACGACTTTGCTGCTCGGCGTCACTTTCACGATGTCGCCGAAAAGCTGGTTGACCTCGGCATAAGTATGCGCGATCTCCTGCCAGCGATGCGAAACGCCCATGCTGGCGGCCTGTTCCTTGAGGTTGGTGTATTGCCCGCCGGGCATCTCGTGCAGATAAACTTCCGCGCTGCCGGTCTTCGGCGCGGTGTCAAACGGATGATAATACTCGCGGACTTTTTCCCAGTAGTCGGCGAATTCATTCAACGCGTCGAGGTCCAGCCCGGTGTCGCGCGGCGAATGTTGCAGCGCGGCGACGATGGAATTCAGATTCGGCTGGCTCGTGCTGCCGCTCATGCTGGCGAGCGCGAGATCCACCACGTCCACGCCGGCTTCGCTGGCCTGAAGAATCGCGGCGGCCTGTGTGCCGGCCGTGTCGTGCGTATGAAAATGAACCGGAATGCCGACCTCATCGCGCAACGCCTTGACGAGCATCTTCGCGGCGAGCGGACGGCAAAGCCCGGCCATGTCCTTGATGGCGAGCATGTGCGCTCCCATCTTTTCCAGCTCCTTCGCAAGCTTGACGTAATACTTGAGCGAATATTTGGCGCGCTTCGGATCGAGAATGTCGCCGGTGTAGCAGACGGCGGCTTCGCAGACCGCGTGCGTTTCCTGCACGGCTTCCATCGCCACGCGGAGATTCGGCGTGTAGTTCAACGAATCGAAGATGCGGAAAATATCAATGCCCGACGCGGCGGCGTGCCTGACGAAACCGGCGACGACGTTTTCCGGATAATTGGAATAGCCCACGGCGTTCGAGCCGCGAAAGAGCATTTGAAAACAGATGTTCGGAATCCGCGCGCGCAACTGGCGCAGGCGTTCCCATGGATCTTCGTTGAGAAAACGCATCGAGGTGTCGAAGGTCGCGCCGCCCCACATCTCCAGCGAAAACAATCCCGGCGCGCGACGGGCAAGCGCGCCGGCCACGGCCAGCATGTCGTGTGTGCGGACGCGCGTGGCCATGAGCGATTGATGGGCATCGCGCATCGTGGTGTCGGTGATGAGCAGCTGCTTTTGCCTCCGCGTCCAGTCGGCGAATTTTTTCGGCCCAAGTTTCAACAGCAGGTCGCGCGTGCCGGGTGGCGGCGCGAGCTTGTGGTCGAAAGTCACGGGCGTGGCGGGCGTGAGCGCCTTCACCGGTTTGAAACCCTTGGCGTGCGGGTTGCCGTTGACGATGACGTTGCCGAGAAAATTCAACAGCTTGGTCGCGCGGTCGCGCCGGGCCTTGAACATGAACAGTTCCGGCGATGTGTCAATCAGCGTCGTGGTCGCCTGGCCGGTGCGGAATTTTTCGTGCTGGATGACGTTTTCCAGAAACGGAATGTTCGTCTTCACGCCCCGGATGCGGAATTCCGAGAGCGCGCGGTGCGTGCGCTGCATCGCGTCCTCGTAGGTGTGCGCGCTGGCGATGAGCTTGACGAGCAGTGAATCGTAAAACGGCGTGATGACCGCGCCGCCGTAACCCATGCCGCCGTCGAGCCGGATGCCGAAACCGCCGGGAGAGCGATACGCAAGAATCTTGCCGTAGTCCGGCATGAATTTGTTTTCCGGGTCTTCCGTGGTGACGCGGCATTGGATGGCGTAACCGTTGCGGGGAATTTCATTTTGCCGTGGCATCCCAACTTCCTTGCCGTGCAGCTCGTGGCCTTGCGCGATCAAAATCTGTGCGCGCACGAGGTCAAGGCCGGTGATGACTTCGGTGACGGTATGCTCGACCTGGATGCGCGGGTTCATCTCGATGAAGAACCATTCGTGCTTGTCGAGGTCGTAGAGAAATTCAATCGTGCCGGCGTTGTCGTAGCGGATCTCGCGGGCCATGCGCGCGGCGGCGTCGCACAATTCCTGCACCACTTTTTTCGGCAGGCCGAAACTCGGCGCGACTTCGATGACCTTTTGATGACGGCGTTGCACCGAGCAATCGCGTTCGTGCAGATGAATCACGTTGCCGTGCTTGTCGCCGAGAATCTGCACCTCGATGTGCTTGGCGTGCGGAATATATTTCTCCAGGAAGACCGCTGGATTGCCGAACGCGCGTTCGGCTTCCGATTGCGCTTCATCAAGCAAACTTGAAAGATCGGAAGCTTTTTGCACGACGCGCATCCCGCGTCCGCCGCCGCCGAACGCCGCCTTGATGATGAGCGGAAAGCCGATCTGTTTCGCGGCCTTCATCGCTTCATCGCGGTCGGTGATGGCTTCTTCGTTGCCGGGCAAAACGGGGACGTTGATCTTTTGCGCGAGCGCGCGGGCGGCGGTTTTGTCGCCCATCATGTCGAGCAGTTCCGGGCGCGGCCCGACGAACGCGATCCCGGCTGCGGCGCAGGCGCGGGCGAACTTTGCGTTCTCCGAAAGAAATCCATAACCCGGATGAATCGCGTCCACGCCTTTTTCCTTCGCGATGGCGACGATGTTCTCGATGTCGAGATACGCGGCGACGGGGCCTTTGTCCTCGCCGACCAGATACGCCTCGTCCGCTTTGAACCGGTGCAGGCAGAACCGGTCGGCCTGCGCATAAATCGCGACGGTCCGCAGGTTCAATTCCGTGCCCGCGCGAAAAATGCGGATGGCGATCTCGCTGCGGTTGGCGGCTAGCAGTTTTTGAAAGGGACGGATCGGAGTCTTGTCAGCCATATCAGGTCACTCGTTATTGCCGGTTAAGAAATTCATGCCGGGAGTTTTTATAATTGTTCCACCGGCCAAAGGAAAGATTTGGCGGCGGGAAAATGGATTTGCCAGGCTGGATTCGGAGCGCGGCGTTCACGCCGCTTCAGCGTGCGAATCGAAAGAGACCCTTTTATTTCCAGCTTTTATCGTTGCGGACTGTGAAGCGGGCTAAAGCCCGCGTTCCGTAACAACAATGGGCGTCGCCACGGGCGGGGCTTTGCCGGCCGAGAGCAGCTTGGCCTTCTTGAGCAGGCGGCAAAAATCTTTCTTGCTCGTCTGGTGCAGCGTGCCTTCCCTGGTGGTGAGGCTGATCATGGATTTATATTCCACCGCGAGCCGCTCCAGTATTACGATGCGGATATATTCCTTGCCTTGTTTCCAAATCTGACCCTGGCGGAGTTTCATGCGTGGCGTGATTGGCAAAAAAAATCTGTCTCCCCCGATTTTCTCACCAGGGGAGACAGCATTCGGGGAGCGACTACTTCTTCTTCTTGGCGGCGGGTTTTTTAGCAGCGGGTTTTTTAGCTTTTTTAGTTGCCATAGTTTTTATGTTTTATTTGTTTAACTGAACTTCGGCATTGTTAGTTTCTCCGAAGGTGATGGCATCATGCTGCCATCGCCGGAATTTGTAAATGGTGGAAAACAAAATCATTTGCGCCGGGCTCCCAAGTTAATTGCGTGCTATCGTCCGCATTTCTGGCATGCTGTCCGGCATGTCATTCAACGCACTCGGTCTTGACCCGAAAATTTTGCAGGCGGTGAAGGAAGCCGGATACACGGAACCCACGCCCATCCAGGCGGCGGCCATTCCGCCGATTCTCGCGGGCCACGACCTCATCGGCATCGCGCAGACCGGCACGGGAAAAACCGCCGCGTTCACTTTGCCGATGCTGACCCGGCTGGCCACGGTCATCGGCGATGGACGCCAGCGCGGCACGCTCGCGCTCGTCCTTGCGCCCACGCGCGAACTCGTCTTGCAGATCGAGGAAAATGTAAAAGCTTACGGAAAACACCTGCCGTTGCGCGTCGCCACGGTGTTCGGCGGCGTCGGGGAACATCCGCAGATCAACGCGCTCCGCGCCGGCACGCATCTCATCATCGCCTGTCCCGGCCGCCTGATGGATCTGATGCAGCGCCGCTACGCCGATTTTTCCCGCTTGCAATATCTCGTGCTGGACGAAGCCGACCGGATGCTCGACATGGGTTTCCTGCCGTCCATCCGCCAGATTGTGCGGTCGGTGCCGCAGAAAAGGCAGACGCTGCTTTTCTCCGCGACGCTCTCCAAGGAGATTGAAACGCTCACGCACGAATTTCAACGCGCGCCGAAGACCGTGCAGATCGGACGTCGCGCGAATCCCGCCGAGACCGTGACGCAGCTTGTTTACGAAGTTCCGAAAAGCCTCAAGCCCGCGCTGCTCCTGCATCTGTTGCGCGATCCCGCCATGAACATGGTGCTCGTCTTCTCGCGCATGAAGCACGCCGCCGACCGTGTCGCGCGCAACCTGGAACAGCAGGGCATCAAGACCGCCACGCTGCATTCCAACCGTTCGCAGAACCAGCGGCTCAAGGCGTTGAAAGATTTCAAATCCGGCGCCGTGCGCGTGCTGGTGGCGACGGACATTGCGGCGCGCGGCATTGACGTGGATGGAATTTCGCACGTCGTGAATTACGATTTTCCGATGCACGCCGAGGATTATGTCCATCGCATCGGGCGGACGGGCAGGGCGCACGCCGTGGGCGACGCCATCAGTTTTGTCACGCACGAGGATCAGGGCGAACTGCGCGCGCTGGAACGCTTCATCGGTCGCGGCATCGTGCGGAAAAAAGCGGAGGGCTTTGATTACGGCGCCGTCGTTCCGCATGTGGCCGAGGATCGTCCGCGCCATCAACAGCAGCGCGGACAACAACGCGGGACTCAACGTCCTCAACGTTCGCAGCATTCCTCATCGCAGTCGCGCCCGCCGCAAGGTGGTCGTCCTCAACATGGCGGTGGCGGTCATTCGCAGCAAGGCGGCGGTCGTCCACACCAGCCTGTCAGCGGCAATCGTGAAGGCGGCAATGAACACCGTCCCGGCGTCCGCCCACAAGGCCACGTCCGGCGCTACAGTCCTCGATGATTTTTGAAAACGGTGCGGAGAAATGTTGCGGAGATTTATGGACGGTTGCGCCGGGTTGCGTTGCTTCATCAGTGATCATGTCTGCTCCGATGCCGCTTCTTGTGTTCTTTTTTGCGGTGGCGATGGGTGTCAATCACCGACAGGGAAAAAATAATCAGACAGCCAACAGCCAGGACGATGATAATTGGCTTATACTGCCATATCTCGCCAATAAATTTGGAAACGTCCGGATCCATAACAGCGAAGCTACACCACGGCGGCCAAAAATGGAAATGGCGATTCGCGTTGGTGGTGTGTCATTTTGAGATTTGGTTTTTTACCGTCTGGCTTTAACTTTGATCACGACTGATGCCGGTTGCAACGGGGTGAACTCCCCATGAGCTTTAACCTGACACACGCTCCGCACTTTTCGACCGGCAACAAATCCGGCAACCGTTTCCGATCCGGCTTTCTCGCGCCCGCTGTTGACTTGGGTTAGAGTTTTGCTCATGAAAGAGAATCTGCTTTCCAAGCCCATTGATTCCGCTGTCCGCATCGGCCATGTGCATCTGAAAGTCGCCGACCTCGAACGCGCGCTGAAATTTTATTGCGGCGTTCTGGGTTTTGAATTGCAGCAGCGGTTCGGTTCGCAGGCGGCGTTCATCTCGGCGGGCGGTTATCACCATCACATCGGGCTGAACACCTGGGAAAGCGCGGGCGGTTCGCCGCCGCCGCCGCGCAGCACGGGACTTTATCATCTGGCCATCCTTTACCCGGCACGCGCCGCGCTGGCGGATGCGTTGCGCCGGCTCGTGAACGCGGGCATCGAACTGGACGGCGCGTCCGATCACGGCGTGAGCGAGGCGTTGTATCTGCGCGACCCGGACGAGAACGGCGTGGAACTTTATTGGGATCGTCCGCAATCGCAATGGCCACGCACGCCGGGCGGCGAACTCGCGATGTTCACCCGTCCGCTGGATTTGGGCGGATTATTGAAAGAGGCTCCGTAAATCATCGGCTGATTCTTCACGGAGCCTCTGCGCCAAGCTGTCTTATTTGGCGGACGCGCCGGCGATGCTCAAGGAAAGGTCAATTGTACCGGAGACCTTGTCTTCAAACTGGCCTTTCTGGATGTTGAAGTCATTGCGGTTGATGACGAAGTTCGCGCGGATGACCAGCAGGTCGCCCTTCAAATTCGGCACGCGGGCGCTCAATTTATCTTTGAGGTAGGTCAGCTTGATCGGCACGGTGATTTCCTTGGCGACGCCGTGCAGCGTGAACGTTCCGGTAACATCGGCGGTGGTCACGTCGCCCTCGGTTTTCACATTTTTGAGCGACTTCGCTTCAAAAGTGATTTCCGGATATTTGGCGGCATCCAGCCATTTGTCGCTGTGCATGTGCCCGTTCTGCATCGGGTTGGGCACGGTCAATGAAGCCGTCGTGACTGTAATTTTTCCGGTCGTTGCCGATGGATCTTCCGGGTCAAAGCTCACCGTGCCGCTGATGCCGTTCGCGCTGCCGTTGATGGATTCCAGCGGGGCGTCTGTTTTGAAGACGGCGTTGTTCACGCCCTTCGGGTCTTTGAAGTCGAAGGATTGCGGTGCGGCATAAGCCGAGGCTGTGGCGACGAGGGCGATTAGTGTGAGGATATGTTTCAGTTTCATAGTTTGTGTGATGTCTATTGGCTTGTTGGTTTTGGAATTGTAGGAGACGACGTGAGGAGTCTCTAACTCGCTTTAGGTTTGAGCCTCGTGACCTCGGCTCCTACAGGTTTTTTAGAACTCGGTTTGTTTTATTTGTTGGTTGTTTGTGCTTGTTTATTGTTGCGAAAGAAAAAGGATGCACCCGCTAGCACCACGGCCACCGCTGCAGCACACCCCAGAAGATCCACGCCGGGCAGAAATTTCTTCTGATAGGTGATGCCCTCAATCTCGGTGACAGGATCAAGTGTCTTGACCGCCACGCTGGTTTTAGTCCAGCCGCGGTTGGCACCCGTAACCAACCAGGTTGCCCCGGCGGCCAGCACAACCAACAGCGCGAGAATTTGCAGAATGCGTTTCATATTTTATTTGTAGCGGCTCCTCGGAGAGAGCGCATTCTTTGTTTTAGGAAAATAACGGCGGTCTGCCGACCGCCGCCACAGTTTCAGTTCAGATCGAACAACAGCACCTGCGACGGTTTCACGCCGACCAGTTCGATGTTCGATTCATTGTCAATCGCCGTCGCGTCGCCGCCAACGAGCGTCTTGCCATTCACTTTCACTTCGCCCTCGGCGATGTGGACCCACGCATGGCGTCCGGCGTTCAATTTATGCGCCACCCGGTTTTCCGGCGCGAGCCTGGCCAGCCAGAGTTCCGCGTCCTGATGGATGGCGATGGAACCATCGCGTCCGGTTTTGCTCGTCACCAGGTTGAGCGCGCCGGGCGACGCATCCTTGAACGACTTCTCCGCATAACGCGGTGTCACGCCTTTCGTGTCCGGCACAATCCAGATCTGGAGCAGATGCACGGCTTCATCCTTCGACGGATTGAATTCGCTGTGCTGGACGCCCTTGCCGGCGGCCATGTATTGCACGTCGCCGGTCTGGATGACGCGCCCGTTGCCCATGGAATCCTTGTGCTCGAGCTTGCCGCTCAAGATGTAGGTGATGATCTCCATGTCGCGGTGCGGATGCGCGCCGAAACCCATGCCCGGCATCACAAGATCGTCGTTGATGACGCGCAGGCTGCGATAACCCATCATCTGCGGATTATAATAATCCGCGAAGCTGAAGGTGTGATAGCTGTCCAGCCACCCGTGACTCGCGTGGCCCCGTTCATTTGATTTCAGAATTTTCATATGTGAAGACCTTAACGGGGTTTTCGCTCCGGTGGAAATATCATGTTTCTTGCCTCACGATAACTTAAAAGCATGGTGCGCGCCAAAACCTCCGCTGCATGAGAGCGCAAGTCCGGCGAAAATTGTGGAGCTGCCGCTTTTGTAGGAGCGCGACTGCGTGCGCAGCACCAGTCGCAGCGCGTGGATTGCAGATGACGGCTGGAAAATTTTGAGCGGCTCGTGTTTGCTGGTGGCCGTGCGCAAGCATCTACGGCTGGGTTTTCAACCACAGGCGCGCTCCGGGGAAAAGCGGCGGAGGGCCGCCGCAGTCCAAGACGCTGGCGCGAAATTCCGGCGGCCTATGAATGGCACGAAGCGTCTTGGAGTGCGCCAGAGGGCTGGCGCTTTGGCAAAAATCGCGCTTGTCGCCGGGGCGTTTGGAGTTACAGTTTCAGCCGCCATGAAAATAAAAATCCACCATGAGCATTGTTGAAGGCATCAGGAAAACATTGGAAAGCAAAGGGGAATGTGTGGTTCGTGCCAATGCAAATTCTGGCTGGTTTGCTGTCTCTCCACAAAAAATTGAATCGTGCAGGTCAATCGCTAAAGAAAACGGAAGAAACGATTTCAATCTGCTTGCTTACAAGACAAAAACGAATGATGAGCGGAATCATTATGTCATACCTTTTTCCTTTGTTGCCGACTATTTTGTTAAAGACAGCCTGACACATTCTGAAGCAAACGGCTCGATCAGATGGAACTGCACGCTCAAAGATGGAAAGCTGCATGTATCGCACACAGGAAGGTATGCCGACATCTCACGTTTTCACCGGGCAATGTTGATTACGGAAACGGCTGTGCAAGATTCGATAATCGCCGAAGAAGTTTTGGCGAACGAGGTTTTCAGCGAAGGCAGCGTAGTTCGCGTTGTTGTAAATCGGTATGAGCGCGATTCAAATGCTCGCAGAATTTGCATTGGTTTATTTGGAGCGCGTTGTTCGATTTGTGGTTTAGATTTTGGCGCGGTTTATGGCGATGGAGTAAACGGATTTATTCATGTTCACCACCTAACTCCACTTCACGAAATTGGCAATGATTACGTTGTAAATCCAAAGACAGACCTCATTCCTGTTTGCCCGAATTGTCACGCCGTTATTCATTCAAAAAGGCCGCAGCTAACAGTTGAACAAGTTCGGCAACTTTTTCAAAAGATCAAAAAATGAGCTTGCAGCTTTGAAATTTTCTCGCCCGTTCTGCCGTTTCTCGGTTTAATCTCCGCCACATGAAAAAGCAAAAAGCTTACGCCGCCGCAGGCGTGGACATTGATCTCGGCAATAAAATCAAAGCCACGCTGCCGCAACTGCTCGCCAGCACGCATCGCCGCGAGGTGCTCGGCAAGGTCGGCGGCTTCGGCGGCCTGTTCGCGCTGGACGTGAAAAAATATCGCGAGCCAATCCTCGTCTCCTCCGTGGACGGCGTCGGCACCAAGCTCAAGATCGCCTTCACGCTGGACAAGCACGACACCATCGGCGCGGACCTCGTGAACCATTGCGTGAACGACATCGCGGTGCTGGGCGCGGAGCCGCTGTTCTTCCTCGATTATCTCGGCACGGGCAAACTGGAGCCGCACGTTTTCACGGACATCATCAAGGGCTTCGCCCGCGCCTGCGCGGAAAACAATTGCGCGCTCATCGGCGGCGAGACGGCGCAGATGCCCGGCTTTTACCAGAAGGGCGAATATGACGTGAGCGGCACGATCGTCGGCGTGGTGGAAAAATCCAAGATGCTGAACGGCCAGAAAACCATCCGGCGCGGCGACGTGGTGATCGGCATCGAATCGAGCGGCCTGCACACGAACGGTTATTCGCTGGGCCGAAAGATTTTCTTCGAGCAGTTGAAATTGAAACCGTCCAGCCGCATCCCCGGCTCGAAGCTCACACTCGGCGCGGAGCTGCTCAAGGTCCACGTCAGTTATGGCCCGCTCGTGCAGAGGCTATTAAAACGCTTCAACTCATCACCCATCACTCGTCACTTGTCACTTCCCGTGAAAGCTTTCGCCCACATCACCGGCGGCGGTTTCGTGGACAACATCCCGCGCGTGCTGCCGAAATCACTCGACTGTGTCATCAAGAAAGGTTCGTGGGACATGCTGCCAATCTTCAAAATCATCGAGCAGAAGAGCGGCGTGCCGGACGACGAATTGTATCAGGTCTTCAACATGGGCATCGGCATGGTTTCAATTGTGTCCGCAGAAAAGGCGGATGCCGTTTTGAAATTCATCCGTGCGCAGAAGCACAAGGCGTGGATCATCGGCGAAGTCGTAAAAGGCAAGGGCGTGGCGCGGGTGGAATAAATCCAACCGCCGCAGTTAAATTTCTGCGACAGCGGAGAGTGGCCGTCCCCGGCCACAGCAACGTCCAAATGGCGATGCGCTTTCTCCTGTTCACAGCCGAGTAGTGTGGTCAAGTTGCTGCGCCCGGGGACGGGCGCACTCCGAAGCGTTCAAGACTCGGATGACTTGCGTCCGGCATTCATTTTATTCGCCAGCGCCCGGTAGATCAAACCGGCCACCACCAATCCGGCCAATAAAATCAATATCAGAGCCACGCCCAGCCGGAACGCGTGCGTCACCACGCGGTCGGCATCCGTTTTGGTCTGCTGGCTCAACTTTTCAATCTGCGGCACGCTTTGATTCACCGAGACGAGCAGCGCATTAAGATTGTTCGCCGCCGCGCCGATCTGCGAAGCCGCCGTGCCGTAATCGAGCACGTTGAATGGCGCACGATTCGTAGCCGCCGGAACCGCATTCGTGGGGGAAACGTATTTGACGAATTCCGTGAGCGACATGATGGCGGCATTGATGGAGACGGCGGCATCGCTGGCCGAGTTGAGCGTTGAGCGGGTGTCGGCCAGCAGTTCACGGGATTTGTTGCCCTGGTCGGTCAGGCCGTCGAGGATCTGCTGGATGGCCGCCTGCCGCTGGTCGTTGATGAGCTGGGGCAGTTGTTGCGCGGTCTTCGCAAAAATTTCGGAGGACGCGGCGAGCCGGTCGGCGTCGTCCAGGATTTGCTGCGACTCTGGCTGGCCTGCGAGTTGATAGGCCAGCACCTCCACCTGCCAGCTCAATAGCATGGGCATCCGCTGGCTGTAATACATGGCGCGCTCGCCAAGCTCGCGGGTTTCTTCAATGGCGGCGGCGGTGGGATCCAGCCCGGCCAGCGGATCCAGATACAGCAGGCTGAAAAGACTGGTGGATCCCGAGGTCGCCTTGGTCGGCGTTTTGCCCAAGGCGGACACGAACTCACGAAAACGAACCGGCCCGATGTAACGCTGGTGGGGATTTTTGACGCGCCATTCCCGGATCAAATCCCGCAGTTCCTGTTGTTGCGATGGTTTGAGCACGCCGCCGGCGAGCGTCCAGACGTTCGTCTCCAGTTTGCATTGCGCTTCCAGCAGCGGCAGGATTGCATCGCCATAGGTCTCCACTCCGTAATCTTGAATCACCATCCGGGCCATGGTGGTCAGCACCAGCATGTCCAACGCATTGATCGCCGGATTCTGGCCGGTGGCGTTCACATAGGCTGACGTGGATTGCCCCAGTTTCCAGCGCAACGCCGCGAGGCGGAGCGCCGAGTTGGTCGCGCTGGCGGTGACATCATCACACGCCTGGGCGATTGTGGCGGCATATGTGTCGGCAAACCGCATGATCTGCGCCTGCACCACCGTGAGCGCGACCGGCCCTGTGGGCGCATTTTCATTGAGTTGAAGCGAATAAACTTTGGCTTTGGGCGGCGAACTGGAAAAGCGCACACAGCCCGTCAGCGTCAAGGCAAGGATCGCCAGGCAAATCCAGGCTGGCCGATGGCCAAGCCGGAGGAAAAATTTAGCGGCCATCTGATGCTGGTTGTGCTTCTGATTCATCTGAATTTTATCCGGGGAAAATGCTATCAGCCCCGACCGGCAGCGCAACTTCGGAGTGCTTGAAGAATCTGTTTCACCATGTGCTTCGAGGAGGATGCGGCGCGCTTATGCGATCGTCGCGGGAACGGGTCGGGCGGCTGTCTTCAAAAAAAACGGAGGGAACAGAAAGTTCCCTCCGTTGGACTGGCTTCACAAAAATGAGGCCGGCCACCGAACTGTCGGGGTCATTTCTTTTCCGGCTCCGGCAACACGGGCGAGAGCGCCGCGCCGAGGCTGCTGAAGCTGGCCTGCAGTTGCTTGATGGATTCGCGCAACGGGACGGCGTCCACTTTGGTCTTGGAAACCACGTCCTTGATGGTGGCCAGCCCGCCTGCGGTCAAGTCCGTGCCCAGATAGGTCTGGATGTCTTTCAAATCGGCCATGAACGGACGCAGGGAGTTCTTCACTCCGAGATAGCTGGCATCCATCTCCTTGAGTTTGGCGGTGACTTCGTTCATGCGTTCGGTGCTGCGTTTGCGGAGTTCATCACTCTGGATGGCGGCCATCTGGTTGGTCCAATTTTCTGCGTGGGCGGCGGCGGCATCCCGCACCGCGGTGGCTTTCGCGGCCAGATTCTCGTTTGATTTGGCCAGCTTCTCGGTGGCGGAGACAAACGCGTCATATTGTTTGCGCAAATCGCCTTCTGATTTGAAAGTAAGCTTGTTCAACGCCGCCAGCACGCCGGTGACACTGGTTGTGGTCTGGGACACCGCGTCGGCGGCGGACTGCAAAGCCGTGGCCGTGGCCGCGCCTTTTTCATAGCTCTTGGAGACGCAGCTGGCCAGCAAAGCGAGTGCGGCAGCCAACGCCAGGTTCGTGGTCACGAGTTTCATTTTGTCTGTTTTCATAGTTCGTTTTCCTTTGGATGTTCGGGTTCGGTCAAAATTTTTACAGGGCGCAAACTGGTTTGATTGTATCGCTTTATGCAGTTGCATCAATCTTTTCGTTCCGATGATTCGGGATTTTGGGATGAATACAGCGCCACCAGTCGCGAGATCAGCACCGCCATGTAAAGCGTCCCGGTCATGGCCTCCATCATCGCCAGCGTGCGTGCCCCGTTCGTCAGCGGCGTAATATCGCCATACCCCACCGTGCTCAACGTGATGAAACTGAAATAATAGGCCTCGAATTGCGACAGCGAATGCGGGGCCGTCGCGCCGACCGTAAAGGCGAACGGATTCAGTTCCGGATGAGCCGGATCAACCGGATTCAATCGCGACACCAGCATGTAGGCCGACATCCAGAGGATGCCCAGCAGCAAGTAGCCGGAGATGCCGGCGCACAACACTTCCGAATTCACCCGGGGGGCGCGAAAAATGAAATGCAGCATTTGATACTCCACAAAACCGAGGAAGACCAGGGCGCCAATATTGTGAACTGCCGGCGGCAACAACTGCGGCTGGAAATGACTGATCCACCCGGCCACGACCGCCGGCACCATCAGCACCACGGCCAGCACCAGGGTCCGGTGACTCCTGCCCACCGCCAGCACACCCAGGATCAATACCAGGGTGATGAGCATTCGATCAATGACTGGACCGTATTCGAGTTCTTCCACAAACGGCGCCACGGCAAGCATCAGGATCAGGGCAGCGAGAAATTGCGCGACGGAAGAACGGAAATTGCCGATGCGCGCGGGCCGGTTTTTCGGCGGAACCGGCGCGGCGGCTTCGTTGGGTGGTTGTTCCGACATTTTCATGAATGGTTGAGAGTTGAAAGTTGAGTGTCAAGCGGCAAGCAGCAAACACATGCTGGACAGCGGGCGGGCCGGGAAATAAACTCGCGCCCGCAATTCCGCAGCAAATTTGCCGGGCGGTTTGCCGGCGGGCGGGATGTGAAAACAACCAGCCGTAAATTTTTATCATGAATTCGTTGACCATCGCCCTGATCAGTGCCGCCTGCATTTTCAGCGGGGTGCTGCTGGGCATGTTTCTGCGCAGCCGGCTGCCCGACCATCATTTGAGCAATGACTCCAAAGACACCGTGAAGCTGGCTGCGGGCATGATCGCCACGCTGTCCGCGCTGGTTCTGGGACTGCTCGTCAGTTCGGCCAAGAGTTCGTTCGACACGGTGGGTTCGGAGATCACGCAAGGTGCCGCGAAGATCATCCTGCTGGATCGCGCGCTGGCGAACTACGGCCCCGCCACCCATGACGTGCGCGAACAATTGCGCCGCAGCGTTGCCGCCGGAATCGTGATGTTCTGGCCGGAAGAAAAAACAGCGGCGGCGGGAATGACCACCTTTGAGCGCTCCAATGGGATGGAACTGGTGCAGGCGAAGCTGCGCGAACTAACCCCGGCGAACGAGGCGCAACGTCAATTGCTCGCGCAAGCACAGCAGTTCGGCGGCGAGTTGTTGCAGTTCCGCTGGCTGGTGATTGAGCAGACGCAGAACGCGCTGCCCATGCCGTTTCTCGTGATGCTGCTGTTCTGGCTCACGATGCTGCACATGAGCTTCGGCCTGTTCGCGCCCCGCAACGCGACCGTCATCGCCGTGCTGCTGGTCTGTGCGCTGTCAGTGTCCGGCGCGGTTTTTCTTATCCTGGAGATGAACCATCCGCTGTCGGGCTTCATCAAAGTCTCCAGCGCGCCGATGCTCAAGGCCCTGGAGCATCTCGGCCAGTAGTTTCCGACGGCCACCTCGCATTGAAAAAGGCTGGAGCCACAAATGACTCCAGCCTTGCGGAAACTTGCTTGGTGGCGGATTACTTTTTCGCCGCTTTTCTTGCCGCCCACACTGCCTTCATTTTGGCGGAGAGCTTGGCCTTGGCCGACGCACTCATCTTGCCTTTGCTTTTCTTGGCCGCAGGCTTTGTCCCCTTGATTTTTGCCCAGCGCAACTTGGCCGCCGCAGAAATCTTGGCCCTGGCCGCGGCACTCATGGTGAACTTCTTTTTCTTCGGGGCCAAACCGCCTGCGGAAGCCGCAGGCGAACCCAGCAACTGGTTAAGCTCCTTTTCGAGCGATTGGATTCTTTCCTTCAACGTTGCCGCCTTGCGCAACTGTTGAGCCGACAGGTTTGTAATGGAACTCATAAGGGTTATACTTAAGCACTATTTGGCGGGCAGTGTCAATAGGCATGATAGTAACCCGCCTATTCAAAAGCCAAAACAATTTGGTCGTCTATGGCAACTCTATGGCTTCTCCAGCAAAATCACAGCGGCCTCGGTGGACTGCACGGATACATTGTCGCCCACGCTGACATCGGCCAGATTGACGGCTTCGCCGACCTTGATGGTCTTCGTAGAACCATCGGACAGTTGAAGGGTCACGGTGTCGTTCCAGTCATTGATGGCCGCGACTTTGGCGGTGAACACCAGAACCCCCACCTCGGCGGCAACGGCTTCCGTGCGGTTCGGCACCTTTACGCGGAGCTTGGCGGTGTCGGCGGCGGCACTGGCTGGCACGCTGTTCCTGCCGAGGAACACGGCCATTTCTTCCGCCACGGAAACTTTAACCTCGTCGCCCGCCTTGATGTCGTCAAAACCAAATGCGCCGGGTGCCGCCTTGTAGGTGACGCTGCTGCCATCGGCACGTTTGAGGACGACCAGGCGCTGGGCGTGATCCACAGAAACCACCGTCGCCGTCGTTGAAATGGAGTCGGTCACGATTTCACCGCCGAAGCCGGAATTGTCGGCAAGAGTTCCGGGCGCAACGGGCGTGCCGCCGGTGGTCGGGCCGGAGGTTGAACACGCGGCAAGCAGCGCCAGCGGCAGCAATGCCGTTATAGCGAGCTTCGATGTCCGATGGATGGCAGGTTTTTTAAGCTTCATAAGTTTGGAAAGGTTTGCGCGCGGCTTACGACTTCTTAATGGCTATTGCCGTCACTTCGTGGGAGCGCATCACCACGTCGTCGCCGGGCGCCATTTTTTCCAGCAACACGTCCAGACCGGCTTTGATGGTCATGGTGCGGCCGTTTGAAAACTGAAGGGTCAGCAGCCGGCGGCTGGGATCCACCATCAGAACCTTGGCGTTAAAATTGATGGTCTTGGCCCGGGTGGTGCCATCGGCATTCGGCAACCGGCCATTCTGCAAAATATAGACGGCCAGTTCCGCCTTCACCGTGGCGTTGATGGTATCGCCGACTTTGACCTGATCAAGGTTTTGGACGGTCGCATCCACGATGAAGGTCTTCGTCGAGCCGTCGGCGTGTTTGAGGGTGATGAGACGTTTGCCGGCATCCAAGGATTCCACCGTCACTTTGTCCTGAATGATTTCAACGGGAATCCCGTCCTGGATCAAACCGGGTTTGCCCGCCGGTTGAACATTGGCGTTGGGCGGCGTCCAGCATCCCGTCAAGGTCAGCGCGACAACCGGCAACAGCGCCGCCACCAGCGCAAAACTTTTAACTTTGTTTTTCATCGGGTGGTCTTGATTCGTCCGGCTGAAATTATCGCTGCTCAATCTGTCCCGTCCATATAAATTTCCCGCAGCCGCGAATCTCCAGCCAGCCTTGCAAAAAACAGGCCGTCCCTGAAAGAAACGGCCTGCATGGTTCAGAATCGAATTTACGGCGCACTCGTTGCGCGGTTGTTCCGCTTGCTTTCCTGTCGCAAGAGCTGGCCGCCCAACGCACGGCTTTTCTAATTGATCCAGCCCTGTTCTTGGAACCGTTTCTTGAGCACATCGGCGATTTCCTTGGCGGTCGCCTTGGCCCGGCCCGTCACCTCGGCGCTGCCGCTTGCCTCCCCATACGTTTGCATCCCGGCGTTGATGATCAGCCCCGCCGGGTTCTTCGTGGCGAGGAAGGTGGCCACGCCCAACACCATGCCAGGACTTTTGTTTCCGCCGGCCTGGATCTCCCCATAGCCAAGCTTCCGTTCTCCCTTGGCCGTCTCTTGGAAACCTTCAACCATTGTGCTCAACGAGGACTTCCCGGCGCCAAATCCAATCACGACCCGCTTGGCCGCGCTGCCTTCATTGACGGAAAGGAGATATCCCCGGAGGGAGATGTCGTTGATTTTTGGTTTCGTCGCTTTCGTCGCTGGCTGTGCCGACATCCCCATGGCGCGGATCTCCGCGACCAGCTCCGTCGCAATCTGGGCGCCCAGCTTCCGCCCTTCTGCGATCTGCTCCGCCGTCTGCGACGTGGTGTCCAAATCCTCTCCGGCCAGTGCGGAGTTGGCCGGCACATCGTCGGCGGTGGCAACGAAGTCATACACCCAGATGGTGCCCGGTCGCGGGATTGGCCCGGTCACGAGTTCGTCGCGGTCGGTAACCTTGGTCGAGGCGCAACCGGAGAGGATGACGGCGGCAAGTCCGGCAAGGCACAGGCTGAACACGATTTTTTTGAGAGTCATTTGTGTTTTCATATTTTTATTTGGGTTGGTTTTTAGCTGCCGGCTTCAACCGTGAATCCGCGCGCCGGGACGGATCAGTCCTCGTGGTTCATTGGTGAATCATCGGCTGCATCACTTCATTGTTCACTAGTCTGGTTGTTCCGTCCACCCGTCTTTTGTTGCATGAGCCAAGCCTGTCCGAGAAGGATCGCAAGGATACCGTGCAACACGACAGCCGGCCACAACAGCGGCCCGGCCCATTCGCCGCCGAGAGCGAGATAGGCGAGATACACGGTGGCGAGCGCGCTGTAGGTCAGCATGCCGAGCGATGCCGGTCCCGGCCAGCAGCCCACGCCCAATGCCAGCAACGCGATTCCAGCCACGCGGGCCAGGACGATCGAAACGCCGGCAAACTCCGCGCCCAGCAGCAAACGCCCGACCAGCGCCGGCGCAACCATCAACGCCACGCCCGTGGCGGCTTCGGCCACACCGGTAAAGATCAGGAGTTTTTTCATCGTCCGCCCGATTGGATATGGCCCCGGTTCTAGTTGTTCACTTCAGCCCCAACCTTGGCGGCTTTCTTCTTGTCTTCCAGGCCCAACTGCTTGGGCGCGAGTTCAAACGTCAGCTTGTCAATCGTCCCGTTGAACTTGAACGGGCAGTCGTAGTGATATTCGACGAGGGAAACTCCCGTGCCGGTATCGAGGCCCACATCAAACGTTTCGTCCTCCGGGAACATGATGGGTGTGGTGTGCTCCAGAGATTTCACGGCGACGCGGTTGCCATCCACCATCAACTGGCCGGTGCCGCCCTTGCCCAGACCCGGGCCATTGAATTCAAAGTCGAACGTGATGGTGTGTTTTCCGGGCTTGAGTTCCGGGCCTTCCCACACGGTGCGCTGCAAACCAAGCAGGTTGTAGAGAAACACCACGTGGCCCTTGCCAAAGCCCTCGATGCCTTTGCTCAAGAACAACCCATAGCCGCCAAACCGTCCGCCTTCCGTGGCAATCATGCCTTCCGCACCGCCTTCGGGAACGGTGATCTCTGCACGAATGACGTAGGAGCGATCCAAAATGTCCGGCGCACAAGAAGCCGGCACCCCGCTCAATTCACCCGAGTAGGTGAAGGTGGTCCGGCCCGCCGTTGCGCTCGGACGCGGCGTGGTGAACCGGGCGAGCGTCGAATTGTCCAGCGGCAGCACATTGAACTTCGCAGCCTCATCGTAGAACAGCTTCTGCATTTCCTTGAGCTTGTCCGGCATCGCGGCGGCGAGATCATGGTTCTCGGTGAAGTCTTTCTCGATGTTGTAAAGCTCCCAGTTGTAGCCGGTGATGACATCGGGCGGCGTCTTGGTGCTCAATTCCCACGGAATGGTGACGGGCGTCGTGGCCGCCACCCAGCCGTCATGATAAATGGCACGGTTGCCCAGCATCTCAAAATACTGTGTATTATGCCTGGTCGGCACTTTCGCATTTTCCTTGGGCCATGTGTAAGTCATGCTCACGCCGTCCATGGGCAGTTGCTTGATCCCGTTAATGGTATCCGGTGCGCGAATGCCGGTCGCATCCATGATGGTCGGCACGATGTCATTGACATGACTGAACTGCGTGCGGATTCCACCCACGTCCGTGATGTGGCCGGGCCACGACATGCACATGCCTTGACGCGTTCCGCCGAAATGCGAAGCCACCTGCTTGACCCATTTGAACGGCGTGTCAAACGCCCAGGACCAGCCCACGGCATAATGCGGAAACGTCAGGTCGGATCCCCAGACGTCATAGAACAGAAACTGGTCCTTGACCGGCACCACGACGCCGTTGAAGGTCGTGAACTCATTCGGCGTGCCGTTGGTGCTGCCCTCGGCGCTGGCACCGTTGTCGCCGCTGATGTAGATGATGAGCGTCTTGTCGAGTTTGCCTTCCTTTTCGACCTCATCAATCACCCGGCCAATTTCATGGTCGGTATAGGCGAGATACGCGCCAAAGACATCCGCCTGCTTCACGAACAATTTCTTTTCATCCCAGGACAACTGGTCCCAGTGCTGCAACTCCTTCGGCCACGGCGTCAACTCCGAGTTTGGAGGGATGATCCCCAGCCGTTTCTGGTTCGCAAAGATGGTGCCGCGCAATTTGTCCCAGCCGTCGTCGAACAGGTGCATGGCGCTGATTTTGTCAATCCACTCCGGCGTGGGATGATGCGGCGAATGAACTCCACCCGGCACATAATAAACGAAGAACGGTTTCTCCGGCGCAACCTCGTTGAGCATTTTCATATACTGGATCGCCTCGTCGGCCATCGCGGTGGTGAGGTTCCATTTCCCATTCTCCTTGCCAAGATACGGATAGATGGCCGTGGTGTTGCGGAACAGGTTTGGTTGCCACTGGCTGGTGTCGCCGCCGACGAACCCGTAGAAATAATCAAAGCCCATTCCCGTCGGCCATTGGTCAAACGGCCCGGCCTGGCTCGCCTGATAAAACGGCGTGTTGTGATCCTTGCCGAACCACGCCGTCGCGTAACCGTTCTCCTTCAAAATTTCCCCGACCGTCCCGCATTCCTTGCGGATGACCGAATCGTAGCCCGGAAAACCCGTCGCCGCCTCGCCTACCACGCCATAACCGGCGACGTGATGGTTGCGCCCGGTGATGAGTGCCGCGCGCGTCGGCGAGCAAAGCGCCGCAGAATGAAACTGGGTGTAGCGCAAGCCGTTCGCCGCGATGCGATCCAAAGCCGGGGTCGGAATCACGCCGCCGAACGTGCTCGGCGAACCGAAGCCGCAATCGTCAGTCATGATGAGCAGAATGTTGGGCGCACCCTTGGGCGGCACCACGCGCGGATCCCACCACGGTTTCGAGTCGGTGGCTTTCTGTTTGATCACGCCGCCGAACTTCGGGTCGGGTGGCGGAAGCTGATTGCCGCTGATGGTGGTGGTGGCGTTGGGCGCACCGATGACGCCGGTGGTTTGGATTTCCGCCCACGCGCACGGCGCAAGACTGGTCATCAAGGTCACCGACGCGGTAAGGCCAGCCAGACTATGTTTCTTCAGACTGTTTGGTTTCATGGATTATCTTGGCTGCGATTTGTTTTGCTTGTGAATTATTCTGCCACCATCACGCCCGGCGGTTTCCAGGTGCCTTCACCGGGTGGCAGGATGGACGGGGCTTCAGTCTTCGGCCAGTAAAGGCGCATCACAAGATAAATCGGGCCGTTGGGAGCGGGCAGCCAGTTGCTTTCCTGGTCAGTTCCCGGCGAATCTTTCTGGATGTAAAGGGTGAGCGAGCCGTCCGCGTTCTTCTTTATCTCTGGCAGCATCGGGGAGTTGATGAGGTAACGGTTGATCGGATTCTCGATGAGCAATTGCGTCTTGCCATCATACATCGTCACCGACCAGAAGGCGTTCACTGGCGGGAACTGCCCGGCGGGGAACGTGAGCGTGTAATTGTGCTTGCTGCCGTCGAGCGGCTCGCCATCAGCCAGCGTCTTCGTCAGGGGATACATGGCCTCGACGGCGTCGTTGCCGTAGATGCCTCCCTTGGCGGCGGCGGCGCGCTTCAACCAGTCGCCATGGTAGAAAGCGCGGTCGCCAAAGAGCGAGCCGACCTTCCAACCGTTGATGTCCTTTTGTCCTGCGTTGAGATACTGCTCGACCTTTGCTGTGCCATCCTTCATACCCAGCCCAACTTCGAGTTTGTGTTCAAGGTCGAGGTCTTCAAAATTAAAAGTCTTGCCGGCGCCGATGCCGATGCGGGCCAGCTTGGCGCGAATCGCCGTTTCTTCCGGTCCCGGCGGCGCGAACTGCAAGGCGAAGTCGAGATATTGAAAGAAATTCGTCTTCACCATGTCCGCATTGATTGGCGGGAAATTGATCGCGGGCGCGGCGGGCGGCGCGGGCTGATGCAGATAGGCCGAGAGCGGCTGCACCTTGTAGCCGGTTTGCACTTTGATCACGTTCGGCATGTCGTCCGGATTGATCAGCTGGGTGCGGTAGGCCGCCAGCGAGAACTGCGTGGTGGACCGGAACACTTTCTTGATGCCGGCCGGAATCTCGCCCTTCCAGTCGGGGCCAACCACCAGATAATCGCCCGGCTCGTTGCCGGTGGCGCGGCTGCCGATGTAACCGTAGTTGAAAGTATTCCCGTCGCAGAGCATCACCGAGTAGTAGCGTTCCTTTTCGACCGCCGGGACGGACAACACGATGGGTTCGGCGCGCAAATCCAGCCAGCATAAGGAATAGGGCGTATCGCTGTTGGGCGTGATGATGGCCGTGTCCTTGTAGGTGAACACGCGGGGCTCGTTGAGGATCTGATTGAACGGAGCCTTGAACTGTCCGGAATTCCGGTCCACGGCATATTCATACATGACCGCGTAATTCATCACGATGGGCAGGCCATAGATGAAGCCCTGTTCTGCGATGTCCTTGGTTTCAATGATGCCGGGTGCGTTTTTCTCATTTTTCTCGGCACGCGAGATGGAATCGGACTTGCAGCCGGTGAACAGGGTTGCGGCGACGGAACAAGCCATCGCCCCGGTGAGGAGGATTCGTGTTTTCATGTTGGATTTTTTGGATTGTTTTTTCGCTGGTGAATTCGCGGGCCGGCTCCGATGAAGAAGCCGGCCCGCGTGGTTCACAATCGAAACGGTGTTATTCGCGGCCGGCCGCCGCTTTGGCTTCGGCGGCTTTGAGCCGTTCGATGTCCTGCGGCGTCAGTTGCGGCCGGTCAATGGTCAGCGTGATCTTGCTGAACTTGCCGGTGAACGCAAACGGCGACTGATAGTCGGCGTCGTTCACACTGGTGAGCGTGTCCGAGCCGATGTCGAGTCCCTCGTCGAGGTTGAGCATGAACGGGATTGAGCGTTCCATGTCCTGCTGCGCGACTTCTTTACCGTCCACCTTGAGAATGCCAACGCCGCCCTGGCCGACGCCGGCGGGGCTGCCGAACATCAGCGTGCCCATGCCCATGCCCTTGTATTTGTAATCAAATTCCAAGACATGTTTGCCGGGTGTCAGCGCCTCGGGGCTTTCCCAACGCACGCGTTGGAGGTCCACCAGATTCCAGCAGAATACCGGCTTGTTTTTGAGAACGTAGAATCCGAATCCACCGAACCGTCCGCCCTCGGTGATCAACATGCCTTCTACACCGTTTTCAGGAACTTCCACGTCGGCTTTGATAGTGAAGGACGCATTCAGAACCGAAGGCGCGTCGCCCAGCGGAATGCCAACCAACGGCCGGGTCCAGGCGAACTCGGTGCGTCCCGCAGTGAGGCTGGGTCGCGGGGTCAATATCCGCGACACATACGAGTCATCAATGGGCAGCACCTGATACTTCTTCGCTTCGTCCATGAACAACGCTTCCAATTCCTTGAGCTTCTGCGGTTCCTTGGCCGCCAGGTCCGTGGATTGCGAGTAGTCGTGGTTCAAGTCATAGAGTTCCCACGGATACTCCATCACGCTCTCTTTGGGCACGGACTGAACCCACGGGGGCCGCATCACTTTCGTGCAAGCAAACCAGCCATCATGGTAGATCGCCCGGTTGCCGAACATCTCGAAGTATTGCGTGCGGTGGTGCGTGGGGGCGTTGGCGTTCTTCGCATCGAATGTGTAAACCATGCTGACGCCTTCGATGGGTTTCTGTTTGATGCCGTCCACTTCCGCAGGCGCGGTGATGCCGCAAGCTTCGAGAATCGTCGGCACCACGTCAATGACGTGATGGAACTGATGACGGATGCCGCCGACATCCGTGATGTGGCCGGGCCAGGAGATGGCCATGCCTTGCCGGATGCCGCCCAGGTGCGAGGCGATCTGCTTGGTCCACGGGAACGGCGTATCAAACGCCCAGGCCCAGCCGACGGCCATGTGGTTGTAGGTTTTTTCCGTGCCCCATACATCGTAAAAATATTTGAGCTGATCTTCCACGGGCACTACGGCGCCGTTGAACATCGCGATCTCGTTGGGCGTGCCCACCACCGTGCCCTCGGAGCTGGTGCCGTTGTCACCGCAGATGTAGATGATGAGCGTGTTGTCGAGCTTGCCCATGTCGTCAACCGCCTGGATGACACGGCCAATTTCATCGTCGGTGTAAGCCACGTAAGCGGCGAACACATCCGCCTGACGGATGAACATCTTTTTCTCGTCGGCGTTGAGATGGTCCCAGTCCTTGAGCAGGTCCTTGGGCCACGGCGTCAGCTGCGTGTCGGGCGGAATGACACCAAGCTTTTTCTGGTTGGCGAAAATTTGATCGCGCAGATCGTTCCAGCCCTTGTCGAACAGGTGCAGGGCGCTGATTTTGTCCACCCATTCCTTGGTCGGATGATGCGGCGCATGCGTGCCGCCGGGCGTATAATGAATGAAGAACGGCTGATCAGGATTCAACGCGTTGATTCGGTTCATGTAATCAATCGCATCGTCGGCCATCGCCGTGGTCAGGTTCCAAGTGCCCGGCGCCTTGCCCTCGAACGGGAAGATTTGCGTCGTGTTGCGGAAGAGATTCGGCTGCCACTGGCTGGTGTCGCCGCCCATGAAGCCGTAGAAGTATTCGAAGCCCATGCCGATGGGCCACTGGTCGAACGGTCCGTTCTGGCTGGTTTGATACGAAGGCGTGTTGTGTTCCTTGCCGAACCAGGCCGTGCGGTAACCGTTATCCTTGAGGATGCGGCCGATCGTGGCCTTGTCCTTGGTGATGACGCTGTTGTAGCCGGGGAAGCCGGTGGAGATTTCGGAGACGACACCAAACCCGACCGAGTGATGGTTGCGTCCCGTGATCAACGCGGCACGCGTGGGCGAACACAGCGCGGTGGAATGCATCTGCGTGTAACGCAGACCATTCGTCGCGATCCGGTCCATGGCCGGTGTCGGGATGACGCCACCAAAGGTGCTCGACACGCCGTAACCGGCGTCGTCCGTCATGATGAGCAGGACGTTGGGCGCGCCCTTGGGCGGCACGATGCGCGGCGCCCACCACGCCTTGGACTGTTGCGCGGTTTCCTTGATCACGCCGCCGAACTTCGGATCGGGCGCGGGCAGTTGCTTGCCGCTGATGGTGGTGGTGGCGCCGGGCGAACCCGGTGTGCCCGTGGTTTGGATTTGTGCGCTGGCGGAAGACATGCCGGCCACGACGGTGGCAGCGAGCATTCCGCGCAACAGCGTATTATTGGTTGTTTTCATTTTATTCCTTGGTTTTGATTTTTGCCCCCTGCAACTGGCAATTCGCAATCCATCACCTGACGGATTGCCAAAAAGTTATTGAACCGATTCGACAGCTTTTCCCGTTTCGGTGCAAGAAAAAAACAATCTCCAGAACCGGCTGCTTATCAAAAAATTCCGCGTGGCAGCCGGACTTCAACCGAGCGCGTTGCTGACAATCTCCTGCGCCTCTTTCACGATGGCATTCAAGTGCGCCTCGTCCTTGAAACTCTCCGCGTAAATCTTGCAGATGTTTTCCGTGCCGGACGGACGCGCCGCGAACCATCCGCTCGCCGTCACGACTTTCAAACCGCCGATGGCGGCGTTGTTGCCCGGCGCGCGCGTCAGTTTGGCGGTGATGGCATCGCCCGCCAGCTTCGATTCCTTTACGGCTTCGGGCGAAAGTTTGGACAGCTTCGCCTTCTGTTCCGGCGTCGCCGCCGCGTCAATGCGCGTGTAATAGGGCGTGCCGAATTCCGCCGTCAGTTCGCGGAAATGTTCGCCCGGATCTTTGCCGGTGACGGCGGTGATCTCCGCCGCGAGCAGGTTCATGATCGGGCCGTCCTTGTCGGTCGTCCACACCGTGCCGTCGTGCCGCAGAAAACTTGCACCGGCGCTTTCCTCGCCGCCGAACCCAAACGAACCGTCGAACAATCCCGGCGCAAACCATTTGAAGCCCACCGGCGTTTCGCACAGCCGCCGGCCCAGCTTGTTCACCACGCGATCAATCATGCTGCTGCTCACGAGCGTCTTGCCGATCGCCACGTTCGCCGGCCACTGCGGACGGTGCGTCAGCAGATAACCAATGGCCACCGCGAGATAATGATTCGGGTTCATCAACCCTGCCGACGGCGTGACGATTCCATGCCGGTCGGAGTCGGGATCATTGGCAAACGCGAGGCGGAATTTGTCTTTGAGGCTGACAAGGCTGGCCATCGCATATGGACTGGAGCAGTCCATGCGGATTTTCCCGTCGTGATCCACCGTCATGAACGAGAACGTCGGATCAAGCTTTGGATTCACGACCGTGATGTCCACTTTGTAAATCGAGTTTATCGGTTCCCAGCAGGGCAGGGCGGCACCCCCCAGCGGATCCACGCCCAGCTTCAAACCAGCGGCGCGGATGGCGTCCATGTCCACGACGTTTTTCAAATCCTCGACGTAGGGCAGAATAAAATCTTCCTGATGCGTGGTCGCGGCCTTGAGCGCGGCAGCGAACGACACGCGCTTCACGCCGGAATTGTTTCCGCGCAACAGTTCGTTCGCGCGGTCCTGCACCCATTTGGTCACGTCGGTGTCGGCGGGGCCGCCGTTAACCGGATTATATTTGAAGCCGCCATCTTCCGGCGGATTGTGCGAAGGCGTGATCACGATGCCATCCGCGAGGCCGGTTGTTCGTCCGCGATTGTGAACAATGATGGCGCGCGAAATCACCGGCGTCGGCGTCACGCCATCGTCGCGCTGGATGACCGTCTCGACATCGTTGGCCGCAAGGACTTCGAGCGCGGTGCGCTGCGCCGGCGACGACAACGCGTGCGTGTCCTTGCCCATCTGGAGCGGGCCATCGGTGCCGTGGCTGCAACGGTAATCGCAAATCGCCTGCGTGATGGCGAGAATGTGCGCCTCGGTGAACGTGCCGTGCAACGACGAGCCGCGATGCCCGCTCGTGCCGAAGCTGACCAGTTGGGTCGGGTCGGCCACGTCGGGCGTGCGTTCGTAGTAATCGCGTTCGAGCCGCGCCAGATCCACCAGCATGGATTTGGGTGCCGGTCTGCCTGCGAGAGGTGAGAGTGCCATACGTTTTTTATGGTGAATGAAATAAAACTTCTTGTCCTGCTAATTTGAAGCGCACGTTCAAGTGGTGCCAGTGGGAGGAATTGAACCTCCGACCAAAGGCTTATGAGTCCTCTGCTCTACCCCTGAGCTACACTGGCCACCGAAAACGGTCTCATATTTTGCGGACATTTCGTGCGCTGTCAAACCTGAACCGCAAACCGAAACAGGCTGGCGCAATAACCACAAAAAAGCGGGGCTTGGTTTTACCCAAGCCCCGCTCTGAAAACTTAACGACTATTATTAATAGCGTTCACGACGACCCGCGCCGCCGCCGCCGTATTCACGACGACCGCCGCCGCCGCCGCCGGGCGCACGCTCTTCACGCGGCTTGGCAATGTTAACGGTGAGGGCGCGACCGTCCAACTGCGCGCCGTTCAGGGCGGCAATGGCTTTCTGCGCTTCTTCCGCCGTGCTCATGGTGATGAAACCGAAACCGCGCGGACGGCCGCTCATGCGGTCCATCATCAGGTTGGTTTCCGTGACCGTGCCGTGCGCCGCAAAGGCGTCCTGCAGGTCGTTTTCAGTGGTATTGAAGGAAAGATTTCCTACGAATAATTTATTGCTCATTGATGTTTTACTGTCCGACTAACACTGCACTCACCAGACTGTTTCCGACTTTCGGATTTCAAATCATCACTGAACCAAGTTCACTTGAAGATTTACCATGCCGTGGGACTGACAAGCTATCTAACAGATGGGTGAAGAATAGATTATGGCGGCGGAATAGCAAGGTTTTTCTTTGGCGGCAATCTGCTACCCTCCCGCCATGCGAAAGCTGGCGCGCTCATTTTACGACCGGGACACGATTGTTGTCGCCCGTGAATTGCTCGGAAAACTTCTCGTCCACCAGTCATGCGGCGTGAAACGCGTCGGCAAAATCGTCGAAGTCGAAGCTTACCTCGGCCCGCACGACCTCGCCGCGCACTCGGCCAAAGGACGGACGGAGCGCACCAAAACCATGTTTGGCCCGCCGGGTCACGCTTACGTTTATCTCATCTACGGAATGCATCATTGCATGAATGTCGTGACCGAGCGCGAAGGCCATGCTTCGGCGGTTTTGCTGCGCGCCATTGAGCCGGTGGAAAATGTCGAGGGGCGGACACAAGGCCCGGGACTGCTCTGCCGCGCCATGGAAATTGACCGGCGGCTGAACGAACATGATTTGTTGAGCGACGATTTCTTCATAGGCGCACCAGAAGAAGTTGAGCCGTTCCTCACCGTCAAACGCCCGCGCATCGGCGTGGACTACGCGAAGCATTGGGCGAAACGGCATCTGCGGTTTTACATCAAGGGAAATCCGTTCGTCTCGCGGCAGTGATTATCACTTCGCAAAATCCCCGGCCCAATCCGGCGGCGGCGCGGTGAAATGCGACGGCAGCCTGGTCAGCGGATGCAAAAATTTGATCTGCCAGGCGTGCAAACAAAGCGGGGAATCACCGACAGCCAGTGTCTGCGTGTCGCCGATTTTCTTGCCGGGCAGATAAACCGGATCGCCGCACACGGGAAAACCGAGATGCCAGAGATGCACGCGGATTTGGTTCGTGCGCCCGGTCAACGGCCGCGCTTCCAGCAACGCCGTGCCGTGGGCGTTTCTTTTCAGCACGCGAAATTCCGTGCGCGCGTCATTCCCTGATTCTTCATCCACCGTGCGTGAACCCAGTTCGCCGGACTTCGCACTGATGGGCGCGTCGCAACAGAACACATCTGCCGGCGGCTGTCCTTGCACGCGGACGAGATAAAGTTTCTCCACCGTGCCGCGCGCGAATTGCGGCTGCAGCCGTCCGGCGAAATGCTGTGTGCGCGTGACCAGCACGATCCCCGTCGTGTTCGCGTCGAGCCGATGTGCCGGATGCGGTCGCTGCGGGTGGTAAACAAGACTAAGGATGTGACGGAGCGTGTTGCGATAGAACCGCCCGCCCGCGTGCATCGGCAACGGCGCAGGTTTGTTGACCACAATCAACGCCTCGTCCTCGTGCAAAATTTCTATCCGCCCGTTCACGTCTGGCTCGGTCACGTTGGGAAACAGGTGCCGGTAACGCTCACCGGCGCGGACGATTTGCGTGGCGGCCACCGGTTCGCGCTGCAAGTTCACCACCAGACCGTGCGCACACTCATTTTCCCAATACGCGCGCGGCACCTCTTTCACCACGAGGCAAAGCGCCTCCAGCAACGTCGTGCCGTCGCAGCCTTGGGGGACGTTGATGGATTTGTAATTCTCGCGCGGCTCGCTGCCCGGCAGCGGCGTGGTGACGCGGCGGATCGCTTCGTGACGTTGCGCGATGTTGAACGCCATCTGCTCGGCGGGCGTCTTGAAACAATACGGACATGATTGACCGGGGACGTGGCGCTTGTCCTCCTGATCTGCCTCGCTCAACGGCGTCTGGCAGCGGAAACATTGCGTGGATTCCGTCTCCTGCAAGCTGGGGTCAAGGCCCACGCGCTGGTCGAACACAAAACATTCGCCGTCGTAATGCGCCCCGCCACATTCCTCGAAATATTTCAGGATGCCGCCATCGAGTTGGAAAATTTGTTTGAACCCCTCGCGCTCCATGAACGGCCCGGCCTTTTCACACCGTATGCCGCCGGTGCAAAACATGACGATGGGCTGCTCTTTCAGTTGCGGCGGGAGTTTGCGCACCGCGTCGGGAAAATCGCGGAAATGCTCCACGCCAATCGGCAGCGCGTTCTTGAATGTGCCGAGCTTCACCTCGTAATCATTGCGCGTGTCGAGCAGCGTCAACGGGCGGCCTTCGTCCAGCCACCGTTTCAAATCCTTCGCCGCGAGTTTGGGCGACGTGCGTTTGCCCGGCTCGATGCCTTCAACGCCGAACGCGATGATCTCCTTCTTGATCCGCACCAGCATCTTCGTGAACGGCTGGTGTTCCGTCTCGCTGATTTTCGGCGACAAATCCTCCAGACCGGGCAAGCGGCGCAATTCCGTGAGCAGCAGGTCAACTTTCTCCCGCTCGCCGGCGACGAAAAGGTTGATGCCCTCCGCGCTCAAAAGAATCGTGCCCTTGAGTTCCCAGCTTTTGCACAACGCCAGCAGCCGGGCGCGCAGCGAACGCAGTTCCGGCAGCGCAATAAACTTGTAGGCGGCGATGTTGAGGATTGGATTCATCGAAACGGACGGCAGGATAACAAGATTCGCGCCGGAAGCCAGCGTGACCGCAGCCGCGATTCGTTCAAACCGGAAATTACGGCTTGCGCGGTTTCGGCCGGGCCGCCGCGATGAATTTTTCCACGGTGATTGGAACCGGCCCTTTGCAAACCGCCGCACCGACGATGACGGGCGGCCCGGCTGGAACCAGCGGAATCAGTTTCAATCGCGGGCCGACCATGCACGCCAGACAGTCCGGCACGAGCGCGATGCCGCGTCCCGCCTCGACCGCCGCGATGAGGCTGGACACGCCTTCGTGTTCCTCGGCGACGGGCGGTTTCCGGCCAAATTCGCCATACAACTTTTCCAGGCGCTCGTGATATTCGGGATAATTTTCCCGCTCATAGCCGATCAAAGGTTCATCGGCGATCGCCGCCAGTTTGACTTTGCGCAGGCGCGCAAGCGGGTGTCCGGGCGCGACCGCCACGCACATGGGATAGCGCGCCAGTTCTTCAAAACGCAATCCGCGCAGTTCCTTTTCCCGCAGCCGGACGACGAGGGCGACGTCCAGTTTGCCAACGCGCAATTGCGTCAGCATTTCTTCCGTGGACAGATCGTGCAACGCCACTTTCACGCCGGGAAATTCCGCCTGAAAAATCCGCAGCGTCGGCGGCAGAATCTGCACGGTGATGGATGGCGCGTAGCCGACATGGATTTCGCCGCGTGTTCCACCGGCAACCGCGCGCGCGGCTTTCACCGCGTCCCCGGCGCGTTGCAGCACGGCGCGGGCTTCGTTCAAAAAAAACCGCCCGGCGGCCGTGAGCCTGACTGACTTGGCGCTGCGTTCCAAAAGCGGAAAGCCGATTTCATCTTCGAGGTCGTGGATCTGCCGGCTCAAGGCCGGTTGCGAGACATGCAGCTTCAGCGCGGCGCGCGTGACATTTTCCGCTTCAGCCACGGCGACGAAGTAACGGAGATGGCGGAGTTCCATGCGCGGATGAGTATGCCCGGTTTGTGGTTTGAGTCGAAACGGAAAATTTCAGCCGTCGCGTGAAGGACTTCAATTTTTCCCTGATGCAAATCACCGCTTGCGGGCAGCCGGGTGACGGCGTAATTTCGTCGCATGAGTTATCTGACCGTTGAAGTCGAAATTGACCACGGACACGTTCTGGCCAAAGGCGCGGAGAGTTTGCCCGAAAAAGCCTCCGGCCTGCTCACTATTTTCCAGGCGGAGGCGGTGAACAGCGCCGCCATCTCCCCGTTGCAGGCTTTGGAGTCGTTGCAAAAACATCTCCGGCTCGATGCGGCCAAGGCGGCGGAATGGATGGCCTCCGTGCGCGAAGCCAGACGTTGATGCCCCATGATTCATTTCGACACCAACTTTCTCATTCAAACCGTCGTGGCCGGTTCGGCGGCGCATGAAAGATTCCGGGGCTGGACAGAGACACGCGAAGACTGCAACACCAGCAGCATTGCCTGGGCGGAATTTTTATGCGGGCCGCTGGATGCACCCGCCGAAGCCATCGCACGACAAATCTTCCTGCATCCCGAACCGTTTTTGTCCGCTGATGCCGCGCTGGCTGCGCGCCTGTTCAATCAGACTGGCCGCCGTTCCCGCAGTCTTGCCGATTGCATGATCGCGGCGGTGGCCATCCGTTGCGGGGCAAAACTGGCGACCAGCAACACCGCTGATTTTCAACCCTTCCTTCCCGACGGCCTGGTTTTGGCTTGAAAGTCCGTCAGATTTTCTGCTTCAGCCACGGCGACAAAATAACGGAGATGGCGAAGTTCCATATGCCCACGTTACTACATCCGTGCAACGATTTCCTTTTTCTTCTCATCATACTCGGACTGATCAATAAGATTCTCGTCGAGCATCTGTTTGAGTTGCCTTAATACCGCAACTGGGTCGTCTTGGACATCATTCGGGAAGTCATAAGCTTCGGTATCCATGACCACCGAAATTGTAGAGCTTTTTGTTTCATCTTGCCCAGCGGCATCTTCAAACCGACAAATGCACCCAACCGAACTTGTGCAGTGTTCCGTCGGGAGTTCCGGGACTCTATCAATTTTATGCACACTGCCATCGAGCGTCGCGCATTGTTCGCAGAGATCAACGTCGTCCGGTTCAAATACGAGTTTCACCTTCTTGCACGAACGTGCAGCATTTGCGAGTTGTGAGCGGAATTCTGCGTTTGCTATCAGAAGCCGGATAGCCCGTGCGTTATCATTGATTGGCGTGGCAAATGTTTCCGATAGCCATCTGGTTTCATTACGCTCTCGCCAAAGCAATTTCATAGCGGCGGCGGCTTGCAAAGTCCGCCAATCACCAATTTCAAGATGACCGATTACTTTAGGTGCACTTTTGAAAATAGATCGCAACCGCTCCACTTCCAGCGGGCTGCCAGAATATTCATATTCTGAAAACCTTCGACGAAAGGCGACGAACGTTGCGTAGGCCTCTTTGGCATTTCCTGCGGACAATTGTTTATGAGACTCATTCTGTGCAAGCACTTCCGCCGCAGCTTTATTACGTTCATGTTCGTCAATAACATCCAGTCCCAATTGTGTGCATTTGTAGAGCTTTAGCTTGCGGGTTGCTTCCTCCATTTCATCTCTCGCTACAGACAAGGCTAAGTCCACGAGTTCAGTTTTGCTACCAGTCGCTTTTTGACCATGGCGTTGCAATATTTTTTTTAATTCGGGCACTTTGAATTTGTGGGCAACCAACTCTGGCAGCTCGCACACGACTATAGCTCCATCTTTTATGAACCGCTCGATGGCAAATTGTCCCGACTCCTTGGCCGCAACTTCCCAGCCCGAAAACTTCCCAGCATTGGGATTACGAAACCAATGCAAGCACCATAGATGTCCCGGCGAATGACGCCAATCGTAGTTATCAGGAAGTTTTCCCATATTTGTTCTAAATCACCACAGCCGGATCGGCTGCTGCTTTCTGAAGACAGCTTTTCTTCCAAGTAACAGCAACGCCCTTCTGAATGATTTTTTGTAAACTTGCCGGAACGATGGCTGGATTTTGAGACGTAAGTTTTCGGGCGATATACCGGGCGACTAACGGTTTTCCAACATCGCCACCGAGTTCCTTTCCAGCCGCAGCCGTCAAGGCATCAACATCAGGGGTTTCCCCGTGTAAGTCCGTTTCCCATTTTTTTTGAAAACACGCTACGCCATCTGCCAAGAGGAGTCCTTTCGGCTCGTTTGGAGCTTCACCGCCTAATGTAAGAAGCTCTTTCGACTTTTCGATGATATTCTTGTCCACGTTTCCGCTGTCAAAATCCAGCAGCAGGTAGCAGGGAATGTGCAACTCATTAAAAATCCTGAACAGTCGATCCATAGCCCCTTTGCCGCCGCACTCGACGACACTGATGTTTTGTGGATCAAAGGCACACTCCGCAATCGCATCCGCATAAATCGGAAGGCTGTATTCCTCGGTAAGCCCTTCGACCAAGATGATCTTCGATGCAAAGAAGCCCTCGTTGCGGCGCGGATTGTATGCGTGCGAATAGCGGTCACGCACGGATTCCGGCGTGACCTTGCCTTTGAGCTTCGGAAATCGAACCTCCAAGTCCTCCATCATTTTCGCCATCGGCAACTGCCATGCGTCGCTTTGGGTTACTTTTTTTCCACCCACCTTTTCCACACGACTTTCGAGCCGGATGATTTCGTCGAAATTAGCCACATCCACCAACAAGGAGGAATGCGTAGAAAAAACAATCTGGTCGTCGCCTACGGCAATCTTGCGGAAAACGCGTCGAATTGTTCGTTGCGCTTGGGGGTGCATGTAAAGTTCTGGCTCTTCAACTGCGAGGATCAGATTCCGTTTTCTGCCCTCCGGTGAGGATGTCATAAACTCGGCGTAACGTCTCAAAATCGTGAAGATGACCGCCCGTTGTAATCCATGTCCTTTGTTTTCAACCGAGTTTCTGAAACCATCATCAATGAAAAGTTTCGGCGCGCTCAAAAGAGCCTCCAAAGTTGGCGTTTGAAATTCGATCTCCAAATCGCAGCCGACAAAGAAATCCCCCAACAATTTATTCAACCGATTTTCGGTGTCAGCGATCAGCGGCACACGTTTCGTGCCTCCTAGCCGGTTCATCTGCTTGGAAACTTCCGAAAGAATTAGTTCGATTTTCTTTTTCTTTTCTGCGGCGACGGTGTCGAGAATCGCAAAGAGTAATTTTCCGAACGGACTAGACTTTGTCCCTTTGGACTCTTCCGTGACATCCCGGACAGCAGGAACAAGAATGAAGAATGGCAGCGTTGCTTTCAGGACATTTGCGTAACCTTTCGGATTATCAATCCATGCATCATCCATCGGGATGTTCGCCGCATTGGTGGTAGCAAACTGTTTTGCTTTTTCCTTCCAATCTTCAACGCCCGGTCTCTTCGCATCAGCAGGCCAGGAGGCGGCAAACGAAACACCATTTACTGCCAATTGGTCTCTGGATTTCCACCACTCTGCAGTTGTTTTTCCGTTGATTTTGGATTCCTGAAGCCACTCCAGTTTTGGAATAGGCTGTTTGTAGTGCTGGCCGATTGCAATTTTTTCTTCGCCATCATCCGCATCATCTTCGCCGGTCTTTACGACCATTTTGGCCGAGCGAGCCATGTGGAATGTTCCGTCGGGTTTCAAACAACCAGCCAGCGCTTCCTTTTCCTTTTCCTTGAGATCCATGAAGAGTGCTTCAACGCGGATTTCCAAAGTCGTTTCTTTGTTCCAAAAGGATTCTTCGTTGAGAGACTTTGTGCTGGGATTGAATAAAAAATCAAGTGCGCGAAGCACTGCGGACTTACCGGCATTATTTGCCCCGACCAGTGCTTGCATATCCCCGATCTCCAAGGACACGTCGCGACAAGAACGAAAGTTCTGAATTCGCAGCTGCGTCAATTTCATTTTGGCACTCCTTCTTCAAGGGCTTTCATTTCCAATCCGTCAATTTCCTGGATGGTCTTACCAGCGATGCCTTGCAGATCGCCATACATTCCGACCGTGGATTGCATAACACGCTCGATTTGCTCCTCACGCTTTGCCCATTGCTTGGTTATGGCCTTTTTTTCTTTATCAAGGTCTTCCTTCATTGAACTGAAAGCCTCAACGATGGCTTGCACCCGTTGCCGGAAGCGCGGGCCGGTGAGGTATTGATAAACCAATTCCATCTTTGTCTGCTGTCCCTCGGAAGCAACGCGCGCGGTAGCAGTTTCAATAAGCGTAAAGCGCAATGCCACGGCGACGGGCAATGCCGCCTGCGGATGCGCAACCCAAACACCTTCCACCAAGCCAAAAGTTTCAACGCCCTTGGGAAGCATCTGACTGATGATAACGGCAATTTCCGCTTTGGCCGTCCGCTGGTCATCGCGGAGTTTTGTCAGCCAACTGTCGCTCCAATTTTTAGTGCGCTTGGATTCCCAAAGAATTGTTCCGCTGCTCTGCCCGATCGCACTGACAACCCGCTGCAAAACGTCGCCGCCATGCTCGCCTTTCGGCACTGGTGCAATCGTGTCATGCGGAAATTTTGCTTTGAGCAGGGATTCGAGTTCAAGTTCCTGGACTTCGCCTTGAAGCTGTTGCGAACCTTGCTCAGCTCTGCGTTTCAAATCTTCAATCTGCTTTTGCATCGAAGAAATTGTCTGTTCTTTTTCAGATACTTTAAGCTTCAATTCGTCTTCCGCTTCCTTCCGTGCCTGCTGGCGGGTCACGGTCAAACTTTCTTGAATACGTTTCTCAACAGTCAGGTCGAGTTCGCGTTTGGCGTCGTCGAGTTCGCGTTTTTGTTTCAGCAAATCGGCTTGTGTTTTTTGGGCTTCAGTTAGTTTCGCGTCCTTTTGTTTTAGAATCTCCTGAAGATCGGCAACCTCTTTTGTTTTTTGATCAATATCGTTTGATAGGGCAAGCTTGGCTTTTTTGGCTTCTTCGGCAGCAATTTTTCCACGCTCCTGCTGCACCCGCTGATTTACCTGAATTTCGAGCGAGCCTTTCTCTTTGGAAAGAGCAGCCTCACGTTCTTGAATTGATTTTTCACGTCCGGCAACATCGAGATCTTTCTGTGCCAGCCGCTTCTCAAAATCAACTCGTGTGGATTCAATGAGTGGTGCGGCCAACGATTCCGTCAGCTTGATCTCATTTTTACATTTCGGACAGATGATAGTTGGTTCTGCCATAAAGTTAGAAAGCCCATAAGCTTACTTCGTTTGCTCGAATTCTCACCGTTTGCCTGATGTTGCCAAGCTATTTCTAATCTTTCGCCAAATTCGATGCGATGAAATTTTTCATCGAGTCCGTTTCAGATTTTTTCACACCACCACCGACCATAACGCGAGCATACCTTTAAGCTATCGTGAGGCAAGAAACATGATATTTTCGCCGGACTTTCGCCCGCCGCCGTGCGCAACACCAGTTCGTTTCCAATTTGATTAGCTTCGCGGCGCAAATAGCCGAGCGCGATATTTGCGTTGAGCGACGGCGATTTCACCGCGCTGGTCACATAGCCGACTTCCTTGCCCGCGTGAAACAGCTTGTCGCCGCGCGCGGGCAATGATTTCAAATCATCGGCGAGGCGCAGGCCGCGCAGTTCGCGGTTGACGTGGCCGACGCTGTGGATGCGGTTGATGACTTCTTGCCCGATGTAGCAGCCTTTATTGTAAGTCACGGCGCGGCTCTCGATGCCGCATTCGAGCGGGATGTTCGTCTCGTCCATGTCCGCACCAAACCGTGGAATGCCAGCCTCGATGCGCGCGGTCTCAAACGCCTGCCAGCCACACGCGCGTCCGCCAATCGCTTTCGCAGCGGCAATCAATTTGTCCGCAACTGCGCCGAGGGAATTGATCGGGACGAACAAGTCGAAGCCTTCAATTTTTTGGTGGGGCGAGAGTCCTCTCGATCCCGTTTCAGAAAGATCAGGGCTCGACGGAGTCTCGCCCCACCAGCTTGAGTCGAGGCGCGGCTGGTTCATCAGATAAATTTCTCCAAGCGTGGCGTCGGAAATTTTCATGGAGGCGAACGGTTTGGTGGGAATTTCTTCAAACAGTCCCAGCGCGCGGATGACATCCGCCGCCTTCGGCCCTTGCACGCTCAACAGGCCGTAATGCGGCGCGGCGTCCACGATCTGCACGTCATCAGCCACGATGAATTTTTCCAGCCGCGCAGAAATTTTTCCCGTCAGGCCCGGTTCGAAGTCCAAAAGCAGTTCATCCGCGAGCGCAAAAATGTTCAGGTCGCTTTCCATTTTGCCTTTGGCCGTGGTGATTGCGGCGTAGCAGCCTTCGCCGGTGCGGAGTTTTTTCACGTCGTTCGTCACCTGTCCGTGCAAAAACCGCGCGCGGTCGGCGCCAACGAGACAGAGGCGCGAACGAAAGCTCAAATCAATCACGCCAGCCGTTTCACGCAGCGCGGCGTGTTCGCCTAGCCAGTCGCCATAATCGTTGACGGCCTGTGCACCGTTCAGTTCCGCAAACCGTGCGCCGAGGCTGTGGTGGAATTCGTGCAACATCAGTGGATTCATCGCTGGCAAAATAATGTCACCGTTTCGTCACGCTGCAAAATGGAATCGAATTGATTTGCGGCGGATTTCTTGCATCATGCGCGCATGAATTTAGATTCGCTTTATTCGGAACTGACACTCAAAACCAAAACGAAACACGTCCTCGTCGTGCTCGACGGCCTCGGCGACATCGCGACGAAGGAACAGAATTATCTCACGCCGCTCGAAGCCGCAGCGACGCCGAACCTCGACAAGATCGCTAAAAATTCCGCGCAGGGACGCATGATTCCCGTCGCGCCCGGCATCACGCCCGGCAGCGGGCCCGGCCATCTCGGCCTCTTCGGTTACGACCCGCTGGAATTTCAAGTTGGACGTGGTGTCATCGAAGCGCTTGGGCTTGGGCTTGAATTGAAGCCCGGCGATGTTTGTGCCCGCGCCAATTTTGCCACGCTCGACGTGAAGGGAATTGTCACCGACCGCCGTGCCGGACGCATCCCGACGGAAACGTGCGAGAAACTCGTGGCGCTGCTTTCCGCGAAAATAAAAAAAATCGGCGACACGCAGGTCATCATCAAGGCGGGCAAGGAACATCGGTTCGTCGTCGTGTTCCGTGGCAAGGGGCTGGAAGGGCCGTTGACCGATGCCGACCCGAACCGCGAAGGTTTTGCGATTCCGACCGTGAAGCCGCGTGATGCGAAAAATCTGAAGCAGAAGAAAATGGCGAAGCTCATCGCGGATTTTTACAAGGCCGCGCTGCCGATATTGGCAAAGGAAAAACCGGCGAACGGTTTTCTCATGCGCGGCATCGCGCACCAGCCGCACATCCCGCTGTTCGCTGACCGTTATCTGCTCAAGCCAGCGTGCCTCGCGGTTTATCCGATGTATAAAGGCCTCGCGCAGCTTGTGGGCATGGTGAAAATCGAAGGGCCGCAGACTATCAAGGAGCAGTTCGAACGCTATCTGAAGGAATACGACAATTACGATTTCTTTTTCATCCATTACAAATACACCGACAAATACGGCGAGGACGGCAACTTCGCCGCGAAGAAAAAAGCCATCGAAGATTTCGACGCCGCATTGCCGATCCTGTTGAAGAAGAAACCGGACGTGCTTGTCGTCACCGGCGATCATTCGACGCCGTGCGCGTTGCACGGTCATTCGTGGCATCCGCAGCCGGTCATGATCCATTCCGCCGCGAGCGGTTCGGACAAGCTGGAACGTTTCACGGAAACCGGCGCGAACAGCGGTTCGCTCGGCATCATCCCGGCGAAATTCATGATCCGCCTGATGCAGGCGAACGCGAAGATGTTCGACAAGTTTGGCGCGTAGTCCATTTTGCGTAGCAGCCGACGTGAGGAGGCTCACTTCAAATGACAACCAAAGTTTGAGCCTCCTCACGTCGGCTGCTACAATTATTTAAAAAATGAACCTGCCCAACAAACTCACCGTCTCGCGCTTTGCGCTGACAGTGGTTTTTCTCTGGGCGATGTTCTGGCCATGGGCGATTCCATACCGCTACACCTTCGCGCTGTTTTTTTTCTGCCTCGCGGGCGTAACGGATTTTCTCGATGGCCGGATTGCCCGCGCGCGTAACCTCATCACGAACTTCGGCAAGTTGATGGACCCGCTCGCGGACAAGATCATGACTTGCTCGGCGTTCGTGGCCTTTGTGGAAAGCACGCACATGAACCCGAGCGCGCCGGTGAAGGTTGGGGCGTGGATGGTCGTCATCATTGTCGGGCGCGAACTCGCCATCACCGGGTTGCGCATGCTCGCGGCGTCAAAGAACATCGTGCTTGCGGCGGAACGCTACGGGAAACACAAGACCGTCTCGCAGATCGTCTGCATCATCGCGTTGCTCGTGGTGGATGCGTGCCGGGAATGGCCGGTGGCGTTGAGTGATTTGTTCACGCCGTGGGTGCCGGCGTTTGCGGAAGTCATGCTGTGGCTCACCGTCGTGCTGACGGCGATGTCGGGCATGATTTATCTGTGGCGCAACCGCCGGATTTATTTGGACGACATGTGAACGGGATTCAGATTTACGATATGCGATTGACGCGCCGCGTGGAATGGCAGGGAGACTCGTAAACCGTATGTCGCAAATGGTAAGTTCAATCACCGTTTCGGCAGCGGCAGGGTGTTGCCGGGATTGGCCGGTTCAACGCGGGCGGGCGGCAGATTGCCCAGGGGATCGCTTTTCTTGTGATGCCGCAACACACTGTTGATGAGCATTACGAGCAAAATGATCCCCAGCACCACGGCTCCGGCCAGCACCATTTTCAGATTCAGTTTCGCCAGTAAAAATGTGACGTGGTCGAGCGGCTTGTTGGATTCCTCGCTCAACGCCGGCGGCTCGCTGAAATTTTCCGTGCGGCCCAGTTCCGCGTCGAGTTCGGCCATGATTTGCGGCACGTCGAGTTTGAGGCGCGAGGCGTAATTTTTAACCGAGCCGCGGATATAAACAGGCGCGGAGAACACGCTGAAGTTTCCTTCTTCGAGGGCGCGGACGTGGTCGGTGCGGATCTTGGTCATGTCCGCGACCTGTTCGACCGTGAGTTTTTTTGCTTCGCGCGCGGCGCGGAGCTGTTCGGCAACCGTTGACATCCTCTTCATTTAGCGGGTTTGCGGCGCGGTTGGCAATCTTGGAAAAAAACCATTTTCAACTGCGGGTGCAAAGGTAGATGTAAAAATGGGTCATGGGCCGGCCATGATGCTGCGACCAGAAGTCATCTACCAGCTCCACGTTGCTGAATTCGTCCCGCAACGCCTGGGGGACGGCCTTTGCCGGATTTGTCTGGCCGGTCACATACAAGGCGCGGGTGTCAGGCTGTTTATTGTAGCCGGGCCAGAGGGTGAACTGCGACGCGCCGTAGGGTGCGGGCAGCAGATAAGTCGTCGGCTGATCCGGCAGATAAAACGCCATCATGCTGGCCTGCGAATAATGATCGCCGATCAACAGGTTCGCGTCGTGTTTCTCGCGGGCCGTCTGGACGTGCGCCGCGAAATCCTTCCAGCCCTGCGCTCGGCGCAACGGGTCTTTTCCGGGCGGCAGGTTCAGATATTCCGTGTCATGCATCACCATCGTCATCAGCAGCGCGATGGCAAACGCCGCGCCGACGCCCCAACGCCACGCTGGATGACGCGCCACGATCTCCCGCCAGCAGACCACTGTGAAAATGATGCCCGTGACCAGCGCCGGCACCGCCCAGTTCTCCTTGCCAGCGCTGTTCAGGCTGAAAAACATGAACAGCCCATAGACCGGCAGAAACTGGCTCAACAGAAAGCGCACACGCAAATCCTTGTGCTGTTTCCAGAGGAGAGCGATGGATGCCACGAAAATGCCCGCCATGATCAGCGGCGACATTACTCCGAATTGCCCGCCGATAAATTTCAGCAACTGGACTGGATGGATCTGGAACGAACTTTTCACGCCGCTGCGGGAATGCAAGGCGATGGCATGAACCCAGCCATTCTGCATGTTCCACCAAAGAATCGGCAGGATGCACAGGCCGAACCCCGCGCCCAGCACCAGCATTTTCCGGCTGAACAACAGCCGCCGATGTTCCTTGGACCAGAGCAGGAAAAATCCGATGCAGCCGAGCTGCACGCCGTTCGTGAACTTCGCGAGAAAACCCGCGCCGATGGCCAGCCCCAGCCAGAACCAGTCGGAAGTTTTGTCGCGTTGAATCGCCCTCCAAAAAATCAGCACGGCCAGCGCCCAGAAAAAGACGCTCAACGAATCAATCGTCATCAGGATCGAACCCACCGCCATCATCGGGATGACCGAGGCCAGCACCACGCACCACAGCGCCACGCGGTCGTCATACATCCGCCGCGCCAGCAGGAAGAGCAGGGCGCTGATGCCCGTGCTCAAGATCACGGCGAAAAAGCGGATGCCCAAAACCGTGTCGCCAAAGATTTTTGTCCCCGCCGCGATGGTCCAGGCGATGGCCGGGCCTTTGTCGCGATACGACGCGGCCAGATGTTTTGACCAGAGCCAGTAATAAGCCTCGTCCGGCACAAGCTCCAGATGCGTGGCGAACCAGAACCGGTAGCAGGTCAGTGCGAACAGCAAAAAAATCACGAGCCGCGCGGGGCTGGTTTGGCGGAGGAATGAAAGCATTTTAAATCTTGCCCGGGGCGCGGAATGATCCAGCAACCGTCGGCGTGCGCTTAATTTGCGGATTGGCCGCGCGCTTGGCAATCTTGGAAAACTTTTTTGATTTAGATTGAACCTTTGCTCGCCTCGGCCATTCCACTTGTTGAACATGCCGGACGTGGCCGAACCCGAACAACTGCCCGTGACCCAAGCCCGCGCCGGTGAACCGGCGGCTTGGGACGCGCTCTTCCGGCGCTACCAACTGCCGCTTTATGTCTATGTCTTTGAACTCGTCCGCGACGAACAGGCCGGCCTCGACCTCGTGCAGGAGACATTCATCGCCGCCGTCCGGCACATCGGCGGACTGCGGGAGGACAATAAGTTTGGAAGCTGGCTCTTTGGCATCGCGCATCAGAAATGCATTCAGGTCTGGCGCAAACGGAGGGAAATTCTGTTTGATGAAATTCCCGAAGCAGCGGATGACTTTGAAACCGGCCCGGACGATTTGCTCATCCGGCAGGAACAGGAAGCCGAGTTTATGAATTTACTGAATCAACTGCCGCTTCCCCAGCGCTCCGTCCTGTTGCTGCATTTCGTCGAGGAGTTCTCGCTGGAAGAAATTGGCCGCATCACGGAAACCCAGCTTGGCACCGTGAAGTCCCGGTTGCATTACGCCAAGAAATCTTTGAGAAAATTACTGGAGGTGAAAAATGAAAACGCCGCGTAACATTTTGTTTGCCCGCCATCAGGCTGCCGCGCCCAAGCTCGACGCCCTCCGCCGCGAGGTCGTTGCGGAATTGAACAACCAAGGCGCGAAGACGCAAAGTTTGCTGACCAGCTTTGCGCCTTTGCGCCTTTGTGTCTTAAATAATATCTGGCTGGAACTGGTCTGGCCGTGCCGCCGGATTTGGACGGGACTGGCGGCGGTCTGGCTGCTGATCCTCACGATCAACCTCGCGCAACATGAGCCGTCGCCCGCCGGCAAGATGACCGCCGCCCCGGCGATGATGAGCTTCCGCGAACAACAGCGCTGGATGAACGAGCTGTTCGCCGACCGCGCGCCGACGGTTGAGGCCGAGCCGCCGAAGACATTTTCACCCAAACCGCGCACGGAAAATTATCAACCGCTCATCGCATGAACGAAAAACCAAAACGCAAACTCGGCTGGCGTCTGCTGCGCTGGGGACTGATCGGCCTCGCCGTGCTGATCACGCTCGCGGCGGTGCTTGTCACCGAGGAGAACTGGCGCGGCAAACGCGCGTGGGAAAATTACAAGCGTGCTGCCGAGGCGCACGGTGAACGGTTTGAGTGGTCGGCCTTGTTGCCGGTAGGCGCGGCGGGCGGCACAGCCATCACCAACGCGCCGGGGTTGAAGGATTTCGTAAAGATTCAATTTAACGAACGAACCGGGGAAATTCTCAAGATGGGCGGAACCAACGTCAACGACTTCATAAAAAACAGCGCCAGCCACATTCGGAAAACGCCGGAAACAAACTTTTTCGGCGAGCGAAATTTCCGCATCACTCGCGATGACGGCACCTGGCCCAAGCAGACTTCCGGCGACTGGACGAGGGGCAGGCTGACGGATTTGAAAATCTGGCAGGAGTATTACCGGACACCGACGACGAATTCGCCGGATGAATTTCCCGTGGCACCGCAACCGCAGACACCGGCCAAGGATGTGCTGCTGGCGTTGAGCAAGTATGACGCGGACATTGAAAAACTGCGCGGCGGCACCAACCAGATGCTCTCGCTTTTTGCCGGCAGCAAATTGGATGAATCGTTTATCTCCGCCTCGCTGGAATATTATTCCGCAACCAAAAGCCGTTGTCAGGTGCTTCAACTGCGCGCCGTGGCGGAGTTGGCGGACGAACAGCCCGCTGCGGCTTTGGAGGACATCCAACTGATGCTCCGGCTTGATGACGAGCAATGCCAGATGCCGTTGTTGATTGCCCAACTGGTCGGCATCGCGGAAACCGCCATGACGCTCCAGCCCGTTTATGAAGGGCTGGCACAACACCGTTGGAATGACGCCCAACTGGCGGAGCTGGAGCAGGCGCTGGCCGCATTGGACATGTTGTCAAACTACCCATGCGCCATGCGCGGCGAACGCGCGTTTGCCATCACCACTCTCGAAGATCAAAGAACCACGCGCGCAATCAAATATTCCGACCCTGATTCGGGCAAGGTCACGACCATCAGCCTGCGCTGGACGCCGAGCGCTTTCTTTTACAGGAACGAACTATCCTTCGCGCAGATGTATGACCAGTTCATGCTGCCGCTAGTGGACATGACGAATCGCACGGTCTCCGTCGCCGCCTACCGCACCACCGAGGCGGATTTCAAGGAGGCGAAACACTGGTCGCTCTACAACGTTCAGGCACGGATGATTTTTCCCGCTGTAGGCAAGGCGGTGATAAAATTTGCGCTCATCCAGTCGCAGGTGGATTTGGCGCGCACAGCTTGCGCGCTCGAACGTTTCAGCCTCGCGCATGGCAATTATCCCGAAACGCTCGACGCGCTTGTGCCGCAGTTCATCGCGCAACTACCGCACGACATCATCAACGGCAAGCCGCTGCATTATCGCCGCACGGACGATGGAAAATTTGTCCTCTACTCCGTCGGCTGGGATGAAAAGGATGATGGCGGGAAAATTGTCCTTACCAAAGGCGGTTCAGTTGACCGGGAAAAAGGCGACTGGGTCTGGCAGTATCCGCAGAAATAAAGCCGCAGGGTTTTTAGCCACAGATTTTCACAGATGAAACACATCTGTGTAAATCTGTGTTCATCTGTGGCTAATTTTTTTCACACCGCGCTTTGCCCCGCGCCGTCGTGGCCTTCGCCGTCGAGGTCAATCAGGATTTCACGCGGTTCGGCGCCTTTGCTCTCGCCGACGATGCCGCGGTTTTCCAGTTCGTCCATGATGCGCGCGGCGCGGCCGTAGCCAAGGCGCAGACGGCGTTGCAAGAGCGAGACGCTCGCCTTCTGTTCACTTCGGATGACTTCGATGCATTGCTGGATGATTTCCTCGTCCTCATCAATGCCGCTTTCGTCGCCGAAGCTGGCCACGGGTTTGGAAAGCTGCTTGTGGATTTCCGCCTCGTAACTCGGCTTGCCCTGCTTGGCGATGAAGTCCACGACGCTCTGGATTTCGTGGTCGGTGATGAGCGCGCCTTGTGCGCGGATCAATTTCCCGGAGCCGGGCGGGAGATACAGCATGTCGCCCTTGCCGAGCAATTTGTCGGCACCCATCGCGTCGAGAATCGTGCGGGAGTCCACCTTGGCCGCGACCTGGAACGCGATGCGCGCCGGAATGTTCGCCTTGATGACGCCGGTGATGACGTCCACGGAAGGCCGCTGCGTGGCGACGATGCAATGGATTCCCGCTGCGCGCGCCATTTGCGTGATGCGGGCGATGGCCATCTCCACGTCGGCCGGCGCCACGAGCATCAAGTCCGCGAGTTCGTCAATGATGACGACGATGTAGCTCAACTTTTCGGGGATGATGATGTCCTCGTCGCGCGGGACGACGATCTGCTCGTCCACTTCCACGGCGAAACCATCCGCGCCCGGCTCGACTTTTTCTTTTTTCGCCATGAGCGGCAATTCAGGTTCCTGCGGCGGCGCGAGCTTGTCCTTCGGGCGGTCGTTGAACGATTTGATGTTGCGGACGTTGACGCGCGCGAAAATCTGGTAGCGCTTTTCCATTTCGTTGACGACCCAGCGCAGGGCGAGCAGAACTTTTTTCGGATCGGTGACGACCGGCACGACGAGGTGGGGCAGGGCGTTGTATTGCTGAAGCTCGACGACCTTGGGATCAATCATCACGAAGCGCAGTTGATCCGGCGAGAAGCGGTAGAGCAGCGACGCGATGATGGAATTGATGCAGACGGATTTGCCGGAACCGGTGCTGCCGGCGATGAGGCAGTGCGGCATCTCTGCGAGGTCGGCGATGATGGGATGGCCGTAAACGTCCTTGCCGAGCGCGATGGGAATGCGCGCCTTGGTGTTGCGCCATTCGTCCGACTCGAACAGATCGCGCATGATGACCTTGGTCTTGATGGCGTTCGGCACCTCGACGCCGACGGAGCTTTTTCCCGGCACGGGCGCAAGGATGTTGATGCGTTCGGCCTTGAGCACGGCGGCGATGTTGTTGTTGAGCGCGGCGATTTTTTCCAGCTTCACGCCGGGAGCGGGATGCAGTTCGTAGCGCGTGATGGTCGGGCCTTTGGTGATGTCACCGAGCTGCACCTCGATGTCGAACTGCGCGAGCGTCTGCTGCATGAGCCGCGCGTTGGCCATCAATTCCTCCTTGGTCTCGGTGGGCTTGACGGTCATGTCCGCGTGCTGGAGAAAATCCATCGGCGGCAACTGATAATTCCCGATCATCGGCGTCTGCGCGACGGTGATGGGCTTGGGTTTGCGCGGCAGCCGGCTTCGCGTCGGCGCAATTCCGGTGATCTTGATTTCCGATTCGGCTTTTTCCTCGCCGGTTTTTTCAGCATCGGCTTTTTCGGCGACCGGCTCTTCAATTTTTTCCTCAAGAGGTTTTTCCTCGTCCGCTTTTTTGCCGAGAATGACCCCGGTCGTGGCGGCGACGATTTCCCGGGCGGGAATCACTTCGACTTCGTCCGGCGGTTCGGGTGCTTTGGATGATCCGGGGAAGGTGGTCTTGCGGAAGCGCGGAGCGTTGGCGGACTTGGATTGCGGCACGCTCAAATCGCGGACGGTCGGTTCGGGAACAGGCTGTAAATCTGCGCCCAAGCCGGAACGTGTGGCTTCAGCGACTTCCTCCTGCAATTTTCTCGCCTGCTTTTCGAGGTCACGGGCACGGCGTTCCAGCGCAATTTCCTCGCTGGTCTTGGGCTGCGTTTTTTCGAGGTCGGATTGCTGAGCATTTTCTTTTTCCAGAAAGGCGCGGATCCATTCGCCGAGCTGGAAATTGGTCAGGAACAGCAGGCTGATGAGACACAGCGCGGCATAAACAATCGTCGCGCCCAGTGAGCCAAGCAGGGAAAGGCCGAAATTGTAATTTTGGGTCTGCCCGAAGGTCGCGTAGCCGAGCCAGCCGCCCGCACCCCATAAGGAACCGATACGCAGATGGATTTTCCCGAGCAGTCCAGCCTTTTCCATGATGTAAAGCAGGCCGGTGAGCGAGACGACCAGCATGGCGGTCCAGAGCAGCGACCAGCGCAGATGCTCGCGCAAATAGCCAAGAAAATTCAGCAGATACGCCACGCCGAACGCCGCGAGCAGCCACGGCAAAAGATAGCCGACCAGCCCTAGCGGCAGGAACGAACCCCACGCCAGATACGCGCCCAGCGGCCCGATCCAGTTATGCACCGGCTTGTTGTGCGGGTCGCGGAAAAGGGAGATGTCGTAGCGGTCAAAGGAAAGCTGCGCGACGAGCAGCAGCAATGCGATGGCCAGCAGCGCGACGCCGATGATATCGCCGAAACCGTTTTTTGAATCTGAAGCCGACTTGCGTGACATGACGACAGCGTAACCGTTCAACGCGGCGACTTCAAAGTTGAAATTGACCTGTCCGGAAATTCATCTCCGCGGCCTTCCGCCGGATTTTTTATTCTTGGGCGCGGCTTCGTCCACGCCGGGGAAGGCCATGTAGTTCTTCGCGTTCGCGTAGCAGATGTTTCTGATCATCGGGCCGACCAGGCCTTCATCGTTGGGAATTGCCCCGTTTTCGATGTCGCGGCCGATCAGGTTGCAGAGCGTGCGGCGGAAATACTCGTGGCGAGGATAGCTCATGAACGAGCGTGAATCCGTGATCATGCCGATGAACCGCGAGAGCAGGCCGAGATTCGAGAGCGCGTTGATCTGCATTTCCATGCCTTCCTTCTGGTCCAAAAACCACCAGCCGGAACCGTATTGGATTTTGCCGGGAATGGTGCCGTCCTGAAAATTCCCGATCATCGCGGCGAAGGCGTAATTGTCCGCCGGGTTCAGATTATAAATGACCGTTTTCGGCAGGGAATTCTCCGAATCCAGTTTGTCCAGATAGGCTGCGAGCGGCTGTGTCTGCGGAAAATCGCCGATGGAATCAAAGCCCGTGTCCGGCCCAAGCTGCTTGAGCAGGCGCGTGTTGTTGCTGCGGAGCGCGCCGAGGTGAAGCTGCTTCGTCCAGCCGCGTTTGGCATCGAGCCGGCCGAAGAACAGCATCATGAACGACGCGAACTGCGAATGTTCCAGCGGTGAAACCGGTCCGCCTTGGCGCGCCTTGTCGAAAATTCCGGCGGCAATCTTTTCGGAACAAAAATCCGCGAAGCAATGGTCCAGGCCGTGATCGGACAACCGGCAGCCTTGCGAATGAAAAAAGTCGTGCCGCTTCTGCAAGGCCATGATGAACGCGCCAAAGCTGTTGATGTCAATGTTCGCGGCGGCGGAAAGCTGTTCGACCCACCAGTTAAAACCGGCGGGCTGGTTCACCGTCAACGCCTTGTCCGGGCGGAACGCGGGCAGCATCTTCGTCGGATGCCTTTGCCTGGCAAAGGCACGGTGATGTTCCAGATTGTCCGCCGGATCGTCCGTCGTGCAGACGACCTTGACCTGGAATTTTTTCAGGATGCCCTGGGTCGTGAGCGCGGGCGTGGCGAGCTTTTCATTCGCCTGCTTCCAGATTTTTTCCGCCGTGGTTTCATCGAGCAGGTCCGTGATGCCGAAGTAGCGCGTCAGTTCGAGATGCGTCCAATGATACAGGGGATTGCGCAGCGTGTGCGGAACAGTTTTGGCCCACGCGAGAAACTTGTCATGCGGCGAGGCGTCGCCGGTGCAGAATTTTTCCGCGACGCCGTTTGCCCGCATCGCGCGCCATTTGTAATGATCTCCTTCCAGCCAGATTTCAAACAGGTTGTTGAACCGGCGGTTGCCGGCGATCTCGCGCGGCGGAATGTGGCAGTGATAATCAAAGATCGGCTCGGCCCCGGCGTATTTGTGATACAGCCTGCGCGCCGTTTTTGTGCCCAGCAAAAAGTCGTCGTGGATGAAAGCCATAATTATTTCCCAAGTAACAACGGCTTCATGTGCCGCTCGAAAAGGTTTTTCGTCACGTTCCTGGCGACAATGGCTTCGTGCTTTTTAAGCGCGTTCAGATAACGTCCGCCTTTTTTAGCCGCGACCTTGAAGCTGACGTGCAGCAACTGGCGGAAGCTGGAATTGTAGCCGGGATTTTTCTGGTCGTGACGCAGCGCATCGGTGAACTGCTTGGAATTCCAGCCGTTCACCACCGCCGCGCCCGGCAGTTTCGCTTTATCAATATCAATGACGCTGGCGTAAGGCGCGCAGAATTCGTCCACGTGCTCCATCGCGCACGCGTATATTTCCTTCGCGATTTCCAAACCGTCGCCGCCCGCCTCCGCCAGGCCGATGAGTTCTTCCAGCCAGGTTGTGCCGGCGGTCTTGATGTGGACGCCCGCGTCAAATTTCTTGAGCGCGCGGCGCATCGGCTCATAAATGGAAAACTTGTCGCTGCCGGAATGAACGCTCAATTTCAGCGACGGCGGCAGGCCGTATTTCTTGACGGCGAATGCGATGACGGCGAGGTCATCGTTGAATTCCTTCTCAAACTGCTTCACATCGCCGACGTAATCCACGCCCTTGTTGAAACGGCCGGTGAACTTGGGCGCGATCGTCTGGATCGGGATTTTCTGGTCTGCGATTGCGGCCAGAATGATCAGCAGTTCCGTCGGCGTCTGCGGGCTGTCGGTTTCGTCCATCGAAACCTCGGTGATGAAATTCTCCGCGCCTTTGGCCGCCAGGATGTGCCGATAGATCTTGCCGGCATCCTGCACGGCCAGCAGGAATTTATTGGCGACCCGTTCCACTTCGGTGCGCGAAATCACAAATGGTTTGTCAATGTTCGGAATGGAAACTGTGCCGTTCAGTTCGGGATGCCGGGCCGCAAACGCCTTCACGTCCGTCACGCTGGCGGGCTTGCCGATGCTGTCCGCCACGTCAATCGTGAAGAAATCCGAGGGCGCGATGAAACGATCCACCGTTTCGAGGCGGATGTGGTCGGCATCCACATGATAACTTTTTTTCCAGCCGAGCGCCTTCACCGCGTCGTCGGCCTCGGCGCGTAAACTGGACGGTTCGGTGCCGATGAAGGAGTGTTCGCGGTTGGATTTGTTCCAGACGGGCACAAAATGCGCGCCCAGTTCGGTGGCGAGCACGCACGCGCGCAGCTGCGCCTTGCCCTGATGACCGAAACGGTCGCCCATGCCAAACGATAATTTCCCCAGCGGCAGGCATTGATTCATAAATGTCGGTTGAGTGCGCACAATCTGGCAAACTTTTGCCAAAAAGTGCCATATGAGTTATTTGATATTATTGCACTTGAGAATCGCCAAAACTGGCTAGGGCGGCAATTCATTGTTTGTTCTAGTGCCTGCATGTTCAAATGGCAACTTGTTTTTGGGAATCCAGCCCTGCAAAATACTTGCTGTCACATCGAAGCAAGGCCGGAAACAAGAATTCAAGCTTGCCAAAACGCGGCGGAAAAATGACACTAACCGCCCTTTCGGTTGCGCGGTTAGCTCAGTGGTAGAGCATTACCTTGACACGGTAGGGGTCGGAGGTTCAAACCCTCCACCGCGCACCATCTTCTCAAAAGTTTGCAAGTCGGACTGAAGAAGTCTCGATCTCTGCGTCAGCGCGTCGGGCAGCTTCTCCTTCAAAGCCTCGTTTATCAACTCACTCACGTTGAACCCAAATTTCTTGGCCAACTCAAGTCTTTGTGCGTTTTCAGGTGAAGGCCGGAACGAGCAAAAGGTTTGTTTTTTCAGCTTGGTTTGAACTGGTGATTTATTCATACAGGCACACGATAACACGCACAAAAGAAAAATCAAGGTTTCTCTTGACTCGTTTCGTGAGACTGTGATACCTTGACACCAATGAGCGACACGACTGCCAAAAAAACACGTTACGAGCTTTTCCAATACCAGGGCGGGCCGGGCATCCGGGACACGGAAACCAACCGCTTCGCGCCGTTCTATGAGGAGTGCATCGCGCAGATTGCCCTGGAGGAAATCGCCGGGCGTCACGTTGACCCGGAACACCTGGACTGGATCAGCCTGGACAAACCGCAACCGCAAACCGAACTCAATTATGCCGAAAACTAAACTGAAAAAATCACGACGGAAGCAGACCTCTCTGGAGTTGTCTGCTCCGGCGCGCTGCGCGCTCCGCCGCATCAAAGCCAATCACGGCATATTCTTCACCGCCGCCATCGAACGCGGCGTCGTCGCGCTGGAAAACGGGCTGAACGGAAAACACACCACGCCATGATCACCATTGACGACGTGCGCCGGTCGTTTCATCAGGCGCGGGACAAGCGGGAGCGGTTTCTGACGGAACACGGCTGGGTTGTGATTGGTGATTTCCCAGATCGCCGCGTCCGCTGGGTCAAACAGTTTGGCCGTCACGAAATGGCGATGAGCGCGGGCAGCGCGTTCGCATTGGAAAGGACGATAAATGAAACTTGAAACCCGAATCCGCGCCGTGGCCCGTCGCAAAGCTGGTGTGATTGTGACGCGGCGAACACGCTCAAAAAAAGGTTTCCTGCTTATCCGGCCAGACGGATTGGCGATTCACTACCCAAACAAAAAAACCGCACTTTCAGCACTGCTCGCGCAACTGCGTTGTGCGCCGGTTCAACTCTGGAGGATAACCACACCATGACAGCTAGAGAATTCGACCGTCAGCTTCGCCGCCGTCAGTTCGTGGAGCATACCGCCGCCAAGTTTCTCGCGGAAAATCCGGCGGTGGATAAGAAGCTCAAAAAAGAAGTCGCCGCCATCGCCATTGAGAACGCGGAGACGCTCGCCGCCACGATGGAGGAAACCGGCAACGCCTCATGGGGGATGGCCGAATGAAAACCACGCCGCGCTGGTATTGTTCCTACTGCAAACGTGACGTGAAGATTCTCGCCATCGTCAACGACGCGGACAGCGTGCAGCGTTGCCCGGACTGCGGGAACAATTCCGCCGTGTTCCTGCAATACAGTCCGCGTCCGCGCCGCGTCACAACGCCCGAACCGTTTCTTAAACGCCAAACCACATGAGCAAGCCCATCGTTTTTCAACTGGAATTTTCCGGCTATCAAAACCTGAAAATAGAGGAGGCCGGGATTGAGCGCCCCCCCACGGCAGAGGAATTTGCGCGGGCAATTGCGTCGGAATTGGAGTTCCGCTGCTACGAACCGGGCGGCAAAAAGTTGCAAGTTAAAGTCAAACGCATCTCGTGAAGTTCCCCACCAAACAGGAGCTGGCGGACACACTGACAAATCAGGACTTGGCGCGGCATCTGAAAATTTCAGTCCGCACACTGTATCGGCGACGCGAAAGTGGCACAGTGCCGACGCCGGACATTGACGTTCTCGGTCTCGTGCGCTGGACAGTTCAAACCATCTACCTTTGGGAGACTAGAAAAAATGGCATCACTAAAAGCTCGCGCGGCACTGGCAAATCTCTGCCTGTTGCGTCTAAAACAACTCGGCGGGCGGGCCACGGCGCGCGAAATCGCCGCTGACCTCGACAAGCCGCTGGAACAAATCCAGCCGCGTTTCTCCGACCTCTACGCCGAACATCGCATCCGTGACACCGGCTTGCGCGTAAAAGGCCATCGCGGGCGTCCACAGGTCGTTTGGGCGGACGCCGCCACCATCGCGGCGGATGATCACCTGCACTTTGAAACCCCAGGGGAATTTCAAGCGGCGGGCGGCAAGCCGTCCGCGACTGCCTTACGCGGAACGGCCAAGCAGGTGCAGGAAGACACAGAACCGGCGTGGTTCAAAAGGTTCGGGCAATGAGCTATCCCGGCGCGAAAGGTCAGGCTGGAACTTTATCAATGAAACCCGTGCTGTCACTTTTCAGCGGCGCGGGACTTCTCGACCGAATTTCCACATTCACCACGGCACTGGCGCGATGAAACTAAAAAGCATTTTCCGGTTGAAGCTCGCCATTGAAAGCGACAGCAAATTGAGCCACGGCGCGCGGACGCTCGGCTTGCGTGTCGGTAGCTACGTTTACAACGATCCGCACATTTGGCCGCTTGATTCATTTCCGCTGCCGTGGACGCTATGCAGCCATCTTTGCTGGGGCATGAGTAAACGGGAGAGCTATCGCAACGTGCGCGAGCTGGTTGATCGCGGCCATTTTGCTTACGAGGGAATTAAAGGTTGCCCCGGCAAAGCACATTTCCGGCTGATTTTGCCTGAATTGAGGGATGCCAGCCACGGCACTCCTAGGGTTGCCAGCCACGGCACTCCTAGGGTTGCCAGCCACGGCACTCCTAGGGTTGCCAGCCACGGCACTCCTAGGGTTGCCAGCCACGGCACTCCTAGGGTTGCCAGCCACGGCACTCCTAGGGTTGCCAAAAGAGCTACCCCAAGGGTTGCCAAAAAAGACGCCCCCCTAACTAATACTGTTCCTACGGAAGAAATTCCTTTCAGGAATGAAAGAAGAAATGGCGCGCTCCGCGCGGAGAAACGAGGGGATTTTGATGGTTCGCTCCGCTCACAAGAACGGGTTGTGGATGGGAAATCGGCTTCGCCGGAGAAACGAAAGATGACAACGGAGGAAATCAAACGGCATTGGGCCAGCGCTAAGTCACAGTTGGATTTAGGCAGCGAGCTGATCCAGCAAAGCGGCATAGCAATCCGGCAGAAAGCCAAACGGGGAAAAGCAAAGACGCTTTTAAGGAGGAAAAAATGATGGACGTTGAACTCGGATTCGAGCGGACGGCCTCGGTCGTAAGTGTGACCGAACTCCTGAAAGAATTTCCGGAACTGCCCCCGCGTGTCCTCGTCACACTTGCCATTGTAGCGCTCCTGTCGCGAAGTGTGACGCCGTTCAAGAGGTGCGAGTGCGGCTGTGGAGAGCCAATCCACGGAAAAGAGAAGTCCGCCGGGACTGCCTGCCGAAAGCGTCTTCAGCGCGAACGTGACGCGCTCCGCGCCGGTTCCCCGAAACAATTCAACATCGTGCTTCAGTCGGAAATACCCGTCCCGATTCCGGTCATTCCGGTTCCCCTGGCTGTTTCCAGATTTGTTTCCAGTCACACCGGCCAGTCACACCAGCCAGAGTTGATTGCCCATGTCCCGTTGTCCGCGTGTCACGACTTGTCACTACCTGTGACAGGGGAACTGTGACAGATTCCGAACCGTGAAACGCATCCTACCATGAAACGAATCCTGCTAAATTCCGATTCCGCGCCGGGACATCCTGCCGCGAAAACCGCCGTCACAGGTGAGACAGACTTGGACAAGCTCACGCCGCCAGTCACGCCGCCTGCCAAACCCGCCGCCGCCGCGCCCGCGTCCGTTGTCAAAGACGAAAAGTGGCTGGAAACTGAAATCAGCGTGGCCGAGGACAGGCTGCGGACGTTGCGCGAACAAAAAAAAGTGTCCCCCGCCAAGCCCGCGCCGGTTGTGACCGAGAAAAAGAAAACTGGCTGGGAATGTGAAGACCTCGATTGAGACATGGACACGGACGAAAATAAACCGATTCCGCCAGTGGCAGACGGAGCGACAGCAAGTCCGCCGCTGGAAGTTGTCACGACTGCGGACGCGCTTGGAACTGCTCCCGCTGAAAATGATGCTGCGGTCATCGCTGCGGACTATGGAGGCGACACCGCCGAAGTCACAGCCGAGACAAAAAGGATGCGCGCACGCATCCGCAAATGGCAGTCGCGTCATCCGGGTCAGACACATCCTGAAGAACATCTTTTGCCGCCTCGTGGACAGCGTGCGCCGGTCGCGTCCCGTCCAGTGGTGCGAAAAGACCCGCCGCCGATTCCATCCGCGCCTAGTCCGGGTGAGACAACGGATTTGCCGCCGACTGCTTTTGTGGACAGCGAGGACGCTGCTATGGTTGCTGCGATGCTGGATTGGACGGATGAGGAAGTCGCGGAAATCACCGACGACCTGATTGATTGGGCGGACGATGAGGACAAGCTGTCCGACGTGAAGGCGGCGAAGCTGGCCAAACTGTCCGCCGCGTTCATCAAGGTGGTCGAGGAAGACGCGGGCATACCAAAAATCAGCAAAAAGTTCTTCAAAAAATTCCTGCCAAAGTTCATCGCGCGGAAACTGAACGAGGCGAAATTAAACCCGGTGAAATCGGACGGCTCGGCCATCCTGATCGGGATTCTGATTTACGCGTGGGACAAATACCGGCGAGGTCGAACCATCGCCAAAGAAGCCAAGTTGCAGGGGACGGCTCCTGTGACCGACCAGGAGGAAAAATCATGAACAGATTTCTAACCATCACCCCAGCGGCGGCGGAACGATTTTACGACGGCAAAAAATACCACCGCAAGCTTTCGCCCGAACAAGTGGACGCAGCTGTCAAAGAAGCATTGAAAATCTTCTCGTCAAAATTTCCACACGTGAAAATTTCCGCCTTCCGCCGTGTCTGACTTCACCCTCAAGCCGTGTTCGACGGTCATCACCGGCATGACGGGCACCGGCAAAACGACTCTCGCGTTTCTTCACCTGCTTAAGACGCCGTGCGCGTGCCGTTTTATTTTCGACGACATGGGGCAGGCGGCGGCGCGGTTGAAACTTCCCCACGTCTCGACCCCAAAGCAACTGGAGGCCTCGCTGCAAACCCGCTGGTCGTGTTTCAATCCGCATCCGATGTTTCGCGGTGACGTGAACGCCGCTCACGAGTTTTGGTGCAAGTGGGTTTTTGAAACATCCCGAAGGACGCGTCACAAAAAAATTGCGTTTACGGACGAGGCGTGGCGATTCCAAGACCGCGAAAACATCTCACAGGAAATGTCGGTGCTGTCACAGATGGGCCGCTCGGAAAACATCGAACAGTTGACGACGACGCTGGAACCGCACCGGATGAACTCCGCGCTGCTCGGTTCGGCGACGGAACTGATTTGTTTCCGGCTGCAAGATTCGATTGACCTGAAAAAAATTCAAGGCCTCGGCGCGGACGCGGACGCGGTGTCACGTTTGCCGCTCGGCTCGTTCATCTCCTACAACCGCGTGAACCCGACGCGACCGGACGGAACGAAAAACATCTATCGCGGGAAGCTTTTTTAGGTGTCACGAATTGTCACTAACTGTGACAACGGGACGTGTGGTAGTTGTCTTGGCATCAGTTCAAGCGGACTGGAACGACGCAAGCGACGGGCAAAAATCCGTGGGCGTCTTTGAAGGCCGCAAACGAACTCACCGACCGGCAATCTCGCCAGTCTAAAATCGGCCAAAAGGCCATCACACCCATGCCCTCCATCAAAACAATCATCACCGTCGCCGTCATCGCCGCCTTGGTTTTCGTCGGACTGAAAAAGTTCGGCTCGAAAATTCCACTGGTCGGCGAGTGGCTTGACTGAACCAACCGCAACCCTGATTCCAGATTATGTATAAAATTCGCCAACCATCATCGCCCGTCGTCAACGTCGTTGCAGGGCAGGTCGCCACTCACGAGCTTGTGCGCGGCCCTCGTTACCATGACGTCACCTACAACGTCACCGTCACCAAAACCGGCGCAACGGCGGGCAACGCTTTCGTTCCCACCCTCGCGGACGCGCTGGACAACATCGTCGTGCTGGTCAACGACTCCGAACGCCGCGTGCATCTGGCGACGGAGCTTGACGCGATCCAGACGCGCTGGCAGGCATCGCTGGCCGTCGCCGCAAACCACCAGATCGGAAACGATTTGATGACCGCCGTTCCCGACGTGGTTGTCGGCGGCAACACGACCCGCACGACCACGTTTGTCCTCACGGTCAATTTTGCCGAGCCGTCGCGCATCCTAAACGCCGACCGTGAAAAGTTCGCCTGGCCGACCGCATGGGCATCTGGCCGAACCGCGAAAATCCAAATCAAGCTCAAGGTTCCCGTCGTCGCTGGCGTCGTGAATCCTGTCATCACGGCGCAAGAGTCAATTGACTTTGTTCTCGGCCCGGTAGTCAACGGAAAAGATTCGCTGCCGATGACCGCATGGGTTCGTCAGCCGGAAATTTACGCCGGACTCAATCCGGCCATCCGCAAGTGGAGCTTCACCGGTCTCATTCAGCAGATGACCATTTTCTGCCAGCCGAATGACGACGTTTTGAAGGCGGTAATCAAGAATGGAAACGCCATCATTTTCGATGAAACGAAAATCGGCTTTGACCTGCTCTGCGACCGGCACAACTGGAACGCGGCGGGCAAGAACGCCGACCGTTGCGACATCGCCGCCGATTACACCGACAATCCGGGCGACGTGCTTCAGGTTCAAGACGGCGTGCTGTTCGAGTTGAAGCTGCAACTTTCCGCCGCCGCCGCCGCCAACAAGACGCTTGTGATTCTGTCACAGGTTTATCTCGACGCGCTGGCGTAAACGACTGCCAAAAATACGAGACCGCTGTGGGCGGCGGTGAATAGCTGCCGCCCACTTTTTTTATGAACAATTCACTTTACGATTTTCTCAATTACACGCCGGTGCCCGCCGCCGCCGGCTCGACGCCCGCGCCGTCATCGAGCATCAGTGACTTCCTCGGTGCCATCACCGGAGTGGCCGGAGTGGCCGCGCCGGTCATCACGGCGCTCAAAGGTTCAGGCGGGACTAAACTTCCCGCCGCCAAGCCGACGCTCGCCTCTGCTGCGTCGGGAAACATGATCTACATCGTCATGGGAATCGCCGCCGTCTTTCTGTTCGGCGTTCTCATGTTCATTCGCCGGGGGAAATAAACATGGGCGGCGATTCTCCATCATCGTCAGCGGCCAGCGCGGCCTCTGGCGGCAGCATCACGGAAGCGGCCTCGTCGTGGGTCATCCCGGTCATCATCGGCGGCGCGGTCATCGTTCTGGCCGTTGTGGCGATTCTGGCCTTCAGAAAGAAATAACATGAAACCTTTTTATCAGCCGCGAAATTTCCGTCACGAATTGTCCGCGCCCGAAGGCTGCACGCCGCGCGTCAGATTGAAGCCGGAAATGAAATGCGGCATCGGCGTTTCCGCCAGCCAGTCGTCCTCGGCGGCAACCGGCGCGCAGAGCGTTAAAGGCCCCACCAACTTCATCGTGGGCGGCAGCAGCGGCATTTCCGGCACGACGATTCTTTTGATTGTCGGAGCCGCGCTGGCGATCTGGTTTTTCTTCATCCCAAAAAAATAACATGGCCGGAATTTTATCATCAGGCGGCAGCGAGGCCAGCTCGACGGTCATCACGCCGACAGCCACTACGGGCGGCGCAAGCTCCCCGGCTGTCGCTGGCGACGGCGCGCTCTTGACCGGCACCGGCACGGTGGTCGGCAAGAAAGGCAAGTTCTCCATCACGAACCCCGATTCGAGCGCGGTCACGCTGGCATCGCTGCAAGCGTTGCGCGACGTGGCGGCCTCGGCGTTGAACCTGTCGGGTAAAGCGACGGCGGCGGTGACTGACCAGGCTGCGAGCAGCGCCGGGGATTCCAACGCCCAGCTCGCCGCCCTGCTGGCGTCACAGTCCAAGCTGGCCGCGAACGTGCAGAGCGACGGTCAATCTGAACAAAACGCCACGCTGTTGAAAGTGCTCGGCATCGCAGCGGCCATCATCGGACTCATTTTGTTTGCACCTAAACTTTTCAAATCCAAGACCGCATGAACCGCCTGAAAATACAAACCGTCACAGTTGCGGCCTACGCCAACGGAGCGCCCGGCTCCGCCTCGGTGCAAATGCCCGGCTCGATGTTCTACTGCAAAAAAGCGGATGATATTTTCCGAGTCGGTTTTGACAACAACTCGCCGGTTGATTGCGAGAAAGGATTCAAGTTCAGGGATCCAAACGCCCCGTTCGAGAAAATCTTTTTTTTCAACGATACGGCGAATGCGTTCGACATCCAGTTCTATGTCGGCGACGGCTCGGTTGATTACGTCGGCACGAACAAGCTTCGACCCGAAGACACCGTGTTCAAGGGTGGAAAATTCGTCAACTTGGGCAATGGCAGCGTAAACAACACGCCCGCACAGAACAAGGCGGTTTCGACACTCATCACGCCCGGCAGCGGAGCCAAGCATTGCAAGACGCTAATCATTAGCTGCCCTTTCAGCAGCGCAAACCAACTCCTAATTCTGGACGTTGACGGAAACACCATGTTCAGCCTTAAACCTGACACGGCCTATCCGCCCATCGAGTCCGGCGCTCCCTTTCGTGCCTGTGGCGACGGCGGCGGGGCCGACCTTTACGTCGGACAACTTATTTTTGCATGAAAAATTTTCTTATCTTTCTGGTCGCGCTGGCGGCTGTGACTGTCCGGGCTGAAAATCCAATTCCCGCCGACACGGTGACGGGTGGAGATCAGGCGGTTTACATGCGTCAGGACGCGAACGGCAAATGGCGTCAGTTCATCGCCGCCCCTTCCGGCGGCACGCTGCCCGTCACCACGTCCGGCGGCAGCACGCTGCCCGTAACAACCGTATCCGCTGCCGGAATAATCAATGGTCTTTCCACTGTTACTAATGCAGGGTTTATGTTCGGCCCTGACACGCCCGGCACGTTGACCTGTGGCATACAGGAGGCCATCAATTCGCTGCCCAAAGCAACCAATCGTTATTCGCCCGGAGGAGGCACTGTTCAACTTTCGCCAGGTCTTTTCAAAACCGCCGCAACCATCACCGTAAATTCCAACATAGCATCCACCGCATTCTCGCTCACGCTGCGCGGAGAGGGCATGAGCGCAACTGGAATTTTAATCACGAATAACATTCCAGCCTGCGTGTTTTCTATGGACGCGCTAGGAACCACAAACGGGTGGATTTTTAACACGCACGATATGTTTTATGCCAGCGTAACAAACGCCTGCACGAATCTGGTTTCGATGAACGGGCCGATCCAGACCGGGCAGCCCTACCGGGGCAATATATCGCGCTGCGATATCCAAAGGTGTTGGTTCGGATGGTGGGAAAAAATGACGAACGCCGCACCAAGCATCTACGGTTTAACCCCTGACGTTGCCAACTCCAACGGAAAGCAGAATTTAACAGCAATCTATTACAACAATAATTTGGGCGATTTCCTGACCATCGAAAAAAACCAATTCACATTCGTCGGGAACATCGTTCTGGCCAATGATCATTTGAGTCTGTGGCAAAACTCGTTTGAAGGGTGCGGCACCGAACCGGGGTCTGGCGTGAACGACTGGCCGGTAACTGATCCGCGCCGATCAGGCTATGTAGTAATCTTCCAAGAGCCGGTTGGCGGCATCACCTACAACAACGGAACCACTTGGCACATCGGCCAGAATTTCTTTGTCAGCAACGCCGGCTCTTACCTGTTCAACGTGGGTTTCACAACTCCACCTAAAATGATATGGAGTGACCAGTTTGAGACCTCCGGGAATATCATCGCCACCGTGTGTCCAATCACTTTTGGCGGTTGGACTCATTGCGTGTCTCCGATGCTTTTTTACGACATCACGAACACGGCGAACTTTTCCTATGCCTTCCAGTCCGATACCGGTCTTGTCACCGTGGCCGAACTCACGACGGGGCTGGACACATATAGATTCAACGCGACAAACCGGAACAATTTTTTTACCGGCACGTTCGCGGGAACTTTCTCGGCAGTGAATCTGACGACAACGCTTTCCAACGGACTGGCGCTGGCGGCAACGGTCATGAACAACGGAGGCTCTTACACCAACAAAACTGGCGGCAGCGTGTTTGTGGCAGTCACGCCCTCTGGTAGCGGTATCTTAAGTTACACGAATTTTGTCAACGGCTCGGTTTTTTCGTCCGGTTTCTCTGCGTCATCGTCAACCATACCTCTTCAAACAAACGAAGTCTGGAAATTGATTTACGTCAACACCGGCGCTAGTTTTAACTACACTGTTAAACCCTACTAAACATGAGCCTCCTCCAAGACTAGTTTACCGGATACGAATAGCTTTACATTCAAACCACTGATTTTATGACCACCGACACCATCCAACGCTATCAGCCCGGCGGTGACATTTACGCCACGATCGCCAAGCATTACGGCGAGTCGGGCGCGAACACGATTGCCACCGCAGCCAACACTGGCGACGAGACGCAAATCAACGCCGCCTTGGTGCAAGTGAAGAACGGCGGCCCGCTCAACGAATCGCTCTTGAGCATTTTAGGCAGCCAGCTCTACAATGACCCGTTCGCCGCGCCGATTGAACAGGCTAACAAAATTGCGAGCAACGGCTTCGCTGCGGCGTTCAAAAACCCCGCTTTCCTCGTCACCGTGCTGGCGATTGGTGGTGCGTTGTTTTTCCTGATCGGCGGAGCGGCACTGTTTAGAAAATCAAAATGAAAACAGTCATCATCGTCGCTGTGATTCTGGCCGCTGTGCTAATCGGCGTGAAATTGTATTCGCGCGCATTGTTCCTCAAATCATCGCATCAAATTTAATGAAAATACCAGTATGGCTCGCCAGCATCATCGTCACAGCCGCCTTCGCCTCGCAAGGATGGCTCATCATGGCCGTGATTGATTTGAAAACCGACGTTGCTGCACTCAAAGCGGCAACGCCACAAACCACCAGAAACTAAAAATATGAACCTAGACCAGATCGCCTCCCTCGTCCGCACCTGCATGAAAATTCTCGCGGGCATCTTCGCCGCGCACGGCCTCACCGACACGGCCAGCATCGTCAACGCGCCGGACGTGATCTCCGCCGTGCTGCTGATTGTCTCGATAATCTGGTCACACTACGCCCACAAATCTCCCGACGCCTCGTCTGGCGGCGGCATGGCCGCGCTCCTGCTCGCGCTCGCCTTGCCGTCGCTTCTCTTCACCGGCTGCACGAGCCTTGACCCCGGCTCCCGCGCCGTAGTCGTGCGCGCAGAGCAAAGCATCACCGTTGCGAACGCCACGTTCGACGCCGCCGTCCACATTGACGATGCCAACACGGCATTTTTCCGAACGAACGCCCCGGCCTTTCACCGGTTCTGCGAATGGCTTCGCACGCCGGTCTTAATGGTGCCGCTCACGAACATTTACCCGCGCGGCATTGCCATCGTGTCGAGTGCCGACGCCGTGAAGAACGCCTACAAATCCACCAATTCAACGAACGATTATGCGCTCCTTATTTCGTCGCTTGCTGTTGTCGAGAGCGTCACTGTCGAGGCTCAAAAATTCATCACCGAAACCTCAACCCAAAAATAAAATGGAAACTGCCATCGCCCTCATTCTCGCCAACCTCCCGACCATCATCCAAACCGGCGAAGCCGGTTGGAAATGGATAACCAGTGTCCGCGCCGCCGCCAAACAGTCCGGCGAGTGGACGGAATCAATCGAAGCCGATTTTCAGGCGAAGCTCGCCAGCGAATCACTTGACCCGGCTTGGCAGTTGCATGACGCGCCGGCTGTGACGGTCCAGGCTGATGCTCCTGCACCCGCGCCGGAAGTGCCGCTTGGCACGTTCCTGCACAAGGCCGCAACCTCGAATGTCGCATGAAAAAAACGTGGAAATCAAAACGCACCGTCTGCCGTGGCCGCAAGTCCGGCAGATTCGCAAGCAAAGGAAAATGCAAAGCCTACAAAAAAAGCAAGGTCAAGGTGGGCTTCTTTGGCTCGCTGTTTGGCTGATTACTTTGGAGGGCTTTATGTCCGGCTGCCTAGCACAGCCCCGACAGGTTTCCCCGCCGTTGCCGCCGTCTGTGTTGCCACAGGCGGCGGTATTTCCTTCTGTGACGCCGCGCCTGGTATCTCCGCCGGCAACGTCACAGCCGCCGATGCTCAAATTCACATGGACGCCGACGAAGGGCTGCTCGGCACTCGTGTTGAGTTCGTCGGATTTGAAGTTCTGGAAAATCGAAATGCTGAACGGGCGGGAACTCGACGTGACCAACCAGGCTGAATTCCCAATGACGAACCGCCAGAAGTTCTACCGGGTGATCAATCTGCAAACACCCTGATTCACCCCATCCCATCTATCGCGCCGTTTCAGAATCGCCGCGCATATCGCAGCCTAGCGCGTCGAAAATGACGTTCCCGGCCGCTTTCGGTCCGAAACGCCGTTTATGACGTTGCTGCACCAAAAACAAGTGACTGGCCGGCTGTGACAGGCCCTAATTCAGTCACGCCAGAACACTTCGCAGATTTTCTTTTCCACCGGGACGATGTAATGATTCATCAGCACGGCAACCGAGTTTCCCAGCCCCGCCGCGACCTTGCCCGCGTCTTGGTGCAAAGCCATCAGATAACTCGCCGCCGTGTGCCGCGTCACGTCCTGCGGCCATCTGGCGAAGCCCAGCACCGCCCGCATTTTCCGCTTGAACCGGCGCAAGGTGGAATTGCTCGGGGCGACGAATCCCGTTTTCAGCGGATGCTCGCGCAGCAACTTCACCACAATCGGTTCGAGCGGCACGATGCGACGATGCTTCCGCACTTTCGGGAAAAGGATTTGCACCGTGGCCGTGTCGAGGTTGATGTGTTCCCATTTCAGCAATCGCATTTCACGATCAGGCCGGATGCCCGCGAACATCGTAAGCACGAGCCACGGCTTGCAAATCGTCGGGCACATGGCGAGCAGTTCGCGTGACTGATCGGGCGTGAAGATAATCGGCGGTTTGCGGTCAATGGTGACGCGCTCAATTTTATCGCACGGATTGGCCGGGAGATAATCGCGCCGGACGGCGAAGGAAAAGAGGGTTGAAATCCGAGTGAGCCAAGTTTTGCGGGAGTCGGGAACGGGGAATTGTGACAGCCACGCCTCAACGTCGGCAGTGGTGATGCTGGACAGCGGCAAGTGTTCGCGGCCAGCGGCGAAGCGGTCAATGTAGTGCAAGAGACTCTTGATGTAATCCGGCCTGCGGTTCGCGGCGCGTTTTGACGAGAGCAACTCTTCCACGGCTCGCGCTAAAGTTACGTCGAAAGGGAAATTTCGTTGGGTGGTTTGCAGCCGCGCTGCCGTTTCCGACAGCAGGCATTTTTTGAGGGACTCGCAACTTGGCAGCACGGAAGCGGAGCGTAACGCGATGTGACGCTGCGGTCGAGCCTGACCCTTCCCTTGACACGGTAGGGGTCACAGGTTCGAACCCTGTATCGCGCACCATTTTCTGTCTGAAATGAATCTCCACGGTGATCTTGTCGGGAAGCCGGAAAGCGCCGGAATTAAGAGGAAATAACAGCCAGCCCCGGCTTCTCCGACAACATTTAGGGCAGATAAATGGAGCGGAAAAACCGTTGCGGGAACACATCTGCATTCGTGTCCAGAAAGTTAAACGGGGACGTATTGGTGGCGATGGCGGTCCAGTCCGTCAGGTTGGTGGAGGACTGGATGGCGTAACTCAATCCGTCCACACCGGCGATGGTCAGTTGGAACTGTCCGTTGGTGATGCCAGCGCCCGAACCAAGCTGCGGAACCAACTGGTTGATGTTGGTATAGACAAACAACAGGGCCGGGGCGCTGGTGACTGCATTGAACAAGTTTGTGACGACAACGGAATAATTGCCAGCGTCCGTCAATTGCACATTGGTCAGCAATAACGAAACGCTGCCGGCCTGATTGTCATAACTGGCGGGCAGATTTGTTTGATCGAAAAGCCAGCGATAATCCAAAGGCAAGCCACCGCCGATTGAGGCGCTGAAGGTGACATCGGAGCCGACTGGAGCGGCCTGGCTTTTCGGTTGAGGATAAAATGAGACTGGTTCGTAACTTGCCAGAGCCTCGTCAAAATGGAAGTTATAGTGACCGTTGACCCGCACATCGTGACAGATGAGTGAGCCGATCACATCCTGGGGGACGCTGGGGGTGCCACCGCCATTGAAATTCACACTGGCTGAGGGGGCGTATAGATAGCCACTCCAAACCGTATTCCTGCCGAGATTAATTGAGGTGCAAGCCGACAGGCCATAAAGTTTTAACGCTGGAGCATATTGGCTGACGTTATTGAAGATGCCAAGTCCAGTATCAATGCCGGCTGCCGCGTAAATGGTGATGTCGCTGTTGGTTGAACCGGTCAAAACATTTGCGCCGCTGCTGAATTTCAGCCCAGAGGGGAGGTATAGAATGGCATTTGTTGCCCCAAAGTAGATGCTCTTGGTAAGCTGGTTGCTAATTACATAGTAAGTCATGCTGTTCAGATCGCGCTTGGCCGGATTATTGGTGATGTAATAATAATAGGTTGTGCCGCCAATGTTCGTGCCGCTGATGATAAGTGGCAGGGTAATCCAGCCATTCGTTGGGTTGGGTAGCGTCGCATTGGGGAAATTGACATTCATGTCATCTCGCGCATGAATGATAGGCGAGGTTTGAATGCCGAAATTGCCGCCATCTATCCAAGCAATGTCTCCGACCGTGCCGTTGGCATTGATGTTGGCGGTGCCACCTGGACCGGTATCCACATAGCCGTAGATGTTGGCGTAACCCACATTGATGATCAGACCATCCGTTCCCACGACGGCATTGGCTTGGCGCTTGGCAGAGGTGTAAATGCCATAATTGGTGCCTTGGTAGAATCTGTTCGTCTGCCAGAGACTAGCGGCGGGGTCAGACGAGTTGAAGCTGTCCACGGTGACATTGTTGCCCTTGAAATCCATGGTGGTCCAAGCTGCCAGAGGGCCGAGAGGAAGCGCCTGTGCCAGCCACGGAATTGCGACAGACACGAGGACGCACAAGCCGACGATGAACCTGCCTCCGGTTTTCAAACCGGCAAATCGAGCTGACAATCGTTGATGCATGGCCTTGACGGTTAAGCAGGAATTGTTCCCTTGATTTGCGCGCAAATATGCAGCATTTCTCACCGGCGACAAGCAGATTGAAGCTGGTTGGTCGCTTTTGGGACAAGTTGGTGGCGGACTACAAGGCAGCCGGTTCAACTTTTCGGCCGGATCTTTTTCCAGAGCCAGCCGAACGGATCGTAGAATTCGTCCACCACGCGTTCTTTCAAGGGAATGATCGCGTTGTCGGTGATCGTGATATGCTCGGGGCAGACCTTGGTGCAGCACTTGGTGATGTTGCAGAAGCCGATGCCTTGCGACTGCTTGAGTTCCGGCAGACGATCCTCGGTGTCCAGCGGGTGCATCTCCAGCGCGGCGGTGTAAACGAGGAAACGCGGGCCGATGAATTCGTCGTGCTTGTGATGGTCGCGCAGGACGTGGCAGACGTCCTGGCAGAGAAAACATTCGATGCACTTGCGGAATTCCTGCACGCGGTCCACGTCTTCCTGCTGCATCCGCCAGGTGCCGTCCTCGGCGTCGGGCTTGCGCGGCTTGAATTTCTTGATCTTGGTTTTGACGCGAAAATTCCACGACACATCCGTCGCGAGGTCGCGGATGCTGGGGAAGGCGCGCATCGGCTCGATGGTGATGGGCTTGTCCGTGTTCAGCGTGTCCATGCGCGTCATGCACATGAGCTTCGGGATGCCGTTGACCTCGGCGGAACAGGAGCCGCACTTGCCGGCCTTGCAGTTCCAGCGGCACGCAAGGTCGTTCGCCTGATCGGCCTGGATTTTATGCACGACATCAAGGACGACGAGTCCCTCGGTGATCTCCGTGGTATAATCCACGAACTTGCCGCCGGTGGCATCACCGCGCCAGATTCTGAAAACTACCGTTTTCATGGTAATGAGTTAAAAAGGTTAAAGAGTTGAAGCGGTTAAGAGTTCGTTTAGTTCGTCCGCAGAAAAATCGTCCGGTCGTTTTTCATCGCGTAAAACATAAGGTTCGCTGGCCTTGCGTCCGCGCAAATAGCGGATGTAGCCGTTGAGAATTTTGTGAACGCGCCACGCGTCATCCTTGAGCCTGGCAATGTCCGGTGCCGGCAAATACTTTTCATCCTCGCAGACATTGAGGTCGTCCTGCAATTCTTCCAGCGAACCGCGCGAATGGAGCATGAATTTTATCTGGTCGAGATAATGAAAACGCCCGTGTCCCTCGGCAATGTTGTCCGTCAATGAAACCGCCGCCCGACGGATTTGACTGGCCAGCTCGAACTTTTCAAAGTCGGGGAGTTGGCGGGTGACCGCATACATGGCCTTGCGAAACTCGCGTGCCGCCTTGTAGGCGTCCAAGTCCTCGAAGGTCTGATATGCTTTTGTTTGAACTTCCATTTTATGTTAGGTGCGAAACAATAATCCGCTTCATCGCTTCATCGCTTTACCTCTTTAACAGACTTATTTCATCTCCTCGATGACTTGTTTCAAATCTTCACGCATCGGCGGGATCGGTTCGCGGCGCAACTGCATCAGACCGTCCGCGCCTTTTGAAATCACGCTGTTGTATTTGGCCGCCGCCGGGTCCTTGTCCGGGAAATCTTCGCGGAAATGACCGCCGCGGCTTTCCTTGCGGTCCAGCGCCGCACGGGTGATGGCCTCGGAAATCGTGAGCAGATGTTTCAAGTCAATTGCCGTGTGCCAGCCGGGGTTGTATTCGCGATGGCCGTAAACGGCGACTTGTTTCTCGCGTTCGTAAAGTTTTCCCAGCCCGTCCAGCGCCTGCTTCATCTCGTCTTCGCGCCGCACAATGCCGACAAGTTTTTGCATCATTTCTTGCAACTCATGCTGCACTTGATACGGCCCGTCGGCAGTCGCGCCGGTTTTTGCGCCGCGTTCAAACGGGGCGAGCGCCTCGCGCGCGGCGGCCTCGACCTGGGCGTCATTGATCTGGCTGGCGGAATTTTCCTTCGCAAATTTCGCGGCAAATTCCCCGGCGCGTTTGCCGAAGACGATCAGGTCGGAAAGGGAATTGCCGCCAAGACGGTTCGCGCCGTGCAGGCCGGCAGCGCACTCGCCAGCGGCAAAAAGTCCGGGAATGTTCGTCGCCTGCGTCTCGCCTTCCACGCGGATGCCGCCCATCGCGTAATGCGTGGTCGGGCCGATCTCCATCGGTTCCTTGGTGATGTCGAGGTTCGCCAGTTGCATGAACTGGTGATACATGGACGGGAGCTTCTTTTTGATGTGCTCCGCCGCGTTCGGGATTTTTTCCTTGATCCAGCAAATGTCGAGGAACACGCCGCCGTGCGGGCTGCCGCGCCCCGCTTTCACTTCGCGCATGATGCAGCGGGCGACGTGGTCGCGTGTCAGCAGTTCTGGCGGGCGCTTGGCGTTTTTGTCTCCCTGCGTGTAGCGCCAGCCTTCTTCCGGGTCGGTTGAGGTCTGCGATTTGTAATTGTCAGGAATGTCGTCGAACATGAAGCGCTTGCCGTCCTTGTTGCGCAACACACCGCCCTCGCCGCGCACAGCCTCGGTGATTAAAAGCCCCTGCACGCTGGGCGGCCAAACCATTCCGGTCGGATGAAACTGGATGAATTCCATGTCCAGCAGTTCCGCGCCCGCATGATACGCCAGCGATACGCCGTCGCCTGTGCCTTCCCAGGAGTTGGTGGTAATCTTGTAGGCGCGACCCAGTCCGCCGGTGCAAACGACAACCGCCTTCGCCTTGAAAATGCGGAAACGCCCGCGTTCGCGATCGTAGCCAAACGCGCCGGCCACGCGATCACCGTCCTTGAGCAGGGCGACAACCGTGTATTCCATGTGGACGGTGATGCCCTGATGAATGCCGTGATCCTGCAGCGTGCGGATCATTTCCAATCCCGTGCGGTCGCCGACATGCGCCAGCCGGGGATATTTGTGTCCGCCGAAATTGCGCTGGAGAATTTTCCCGTCCTTCGTGCGGTCAAACACCGCGCCCCAAGCTTCGAGTTCATGGACGCGTGCCGGGGCTTCCTTCGCGTGCAGCTCGGCCATGCGCCAGTTGTTGACGTATTGCCCGCCGCGCATCGTGTCGGCGAAGTGGACTTTCCAGTTGTCGCGGTCGTCCACGTTGCCCATCGCCGCCGCCATGCCGCCTTCGGCCATGACCGTGTGCGCCTTGCCGAGGAGCGATTTGCAGATCAGCCCGACCTTGACTCCCGCCGCCGAGGCTTCGATTGCCGCGCGCAGTCCCGCGCCGCCCGCGCCGATGACCAGCACGTCGTATTCGTGAGTTTCGTAATTAGTAGCCACAGGGAATTTTTTTCGGTTCGGGTTTTAGAATTTGAAGAAAATGAAATCGTGGATGGTGCCGCTCGTGCAGAGGCGGATATAAACATCCGTAAATCCAACCCAGAACAGGCTGATCCACGCCCACATCATGTGGCGGTGGTTGAGGCAGCTCACACAGTTGTAAGCTTTCGCGCAGGTCGGCGCCTTGGATTTGGAATCAAGGAATCCGCCGATCAAATGCCGCAGCGAGTGGCAACCGAAAGTGTAAAGGCCGAGAAAAACCGCGTTCAACGTCAGCACAATCGTTCCCACGCCGACGCCGAAATGTTCCTTGCCCGTCAGTGGATCGGTGAACCACATGCCCAACCAGGCATCATAGGAAAGGATCACGATGAACAGGGCCGCTAGATAGAACATATAGCGATGGATGTTTTGGATGATGAGCGGGAACGAATGTTCGCCGAGAAACTTTTTGCGTGGCTCGCCGACGGCGCAGTTGATCGGGTCGGCCCAGAACGCCTTGTAATATGCGCCACGATAATAATAGCAGGTGAACCGGAACCCGGCCGGCGCCCACAAAATCAGAAATGCGGGGGAGAACGGCGCCCAGCCCGGCCACCAGTCCGGCAGCTTGCCGATCGCGTGCGGCGAAGTGCCCCAGAATTCCGGCGAGTAAAACGGGGAGAGATAGTTGGCACCCTGTCCGTTGATGCCGCCATACCAATAACTGCAGGTGTGGTTGTGCATGTCAGCGACTCCCTGAAACGCCGCCCACGTCGAATAGACGATGAACGCGGAGAAACCAAGGAAGACCACGAGCGGCTGAAGCCACCACGCATCAGGACGGGTCGTTGCGCCGAACGGGCGTTGTTTGGGAAGCGTGTCTGCGTAGGCCATAATCGTTCAAAGGCTAGTCAGGCGTTAGCCCAGCGTCAACGTGGGAAAAACATTATAAGCCGCGCTTGGACGCAACTTGCCGCCGGCTTATCGCGTCGCCGACCATTCGTTCAGGCCGCGCTCGCCCGGATGCACCGGCGAAAGCCCAAGCAGTTCCAGCGCCTCACCGACAAGATACAATGAACCTGTGACCACAACGAAAGCCTCATCCTTGCTGGCATCCAGCGCTTCCGCCAGATTTCTACAGACGATGACTTCCGCCGCCGGATTCGCGGAACGAATAACTTTTGCCAGTTCGCTTGCATCGGCGGTGCGACCGCTGGCGACCGGCACGGTGAAAATTTTCACGGCGAGCGGCGCAAGGATTTCGCACATCGGCCGCCAGTCCTTGTCGCCAAGAAAGCCGGCGATGAATGTGGGTTTCGGTGTTCCACCTGCCAGTGAGGCGCGCAAAGCTTCCACGCCCGCCACATTGTGTGCGCCATCCAGCAGAATTTTTTGACCGTTCGGTTTTTGGATCAACTGCAAACGGCCCGGCCAATGGACGTTCGCCAGGCCTTCGCGGATTTTTTCGTCCGTGACGGAAATCTGCTTTTGCAACACTTCCACTGTCGCCAGCGCGAGCGCGGCGTTGAGCTTTTGATGTTCGCCTGGCAGCGGTGGGGCGGGCGTCCCCGCGAGCCGTGACTCGACATCTTTCGCCGTCACAATCGTCAGCGGCGCATTTTTCTCCTTCGCGATGTTTTCAATGACGGCCAGCGCCGACGGTTCGCTGGTTGCGGTCACAGCGGGTATTCCCGGCTTGATGATGCCCGCCTTTTCCGCTGCGATTTTCTCCAGCGTGTCGCCGAGCCATTGCTGATGATCCAGCGCGATGTTGGTGATGACGCTGGCCAGCGGCGTGACGATGTTCGTCGCGTCGAGCCGTCCGCCGAGGCCGGTCTCCCAGATCACCAGGTCACATTTCTGTTCCGCAAAAAATTTCAGCGCCATGACCGTGACCACCTCAAACAGCGTCAGGTGATTATCAGCGGGGAATTGTTTAAGCAGCGGCTGGATTTCTTCAACGAGCCGGATGAGTTCACCTTCCGGGATCAACTGCCGGTTCACTTGGATCCGTTCACGGAATGAAACGAGATGCGGCGAGGTAAACAGCCCGACGCGCAATCCTGCCGCACGATAGATGCTTTCGAGCATCGCGCAGGTCGAGCCTTTGCCATTGGTGCCGGCAACGTGGATGAAGCGGAGTTTTTCCTGCGGATTGCCCGCCAGCGCGGCGAGCTTGCGTGTGTTTTCCAGTCCGAAATTCGCGCCGAAGACTTGGAGGTCATAAAGAAATTCGATGGCAGCGGAGTAAGCCAGCTTTTCATCATTCTTCATTCTGCCTTCATCCTTTTGGCTAAAGCGGCTTGTGGTGGATGTGCGCGTGCGCGGCGGCGATGAAGCTTTTGAACAGCGGATGCGGCTGGTGCGGCTTGCTCAAAAATTCCGGGTGGAACTGGCTCGCAACGAAGAACGGATGGTCTTTGAGTTCGATGATCTCGACCAGCTTGCCGTCGGGTGACGTGCCGCTGAAAACGAAGCCGGCCTTCTCGAATTTCTCGCGGTAGGCGTTGTTGAATTCGTAGCGGTGCCGGTGGCGTTCGTTGATGACAAACGAGCCGTAGAGTTCCGCCGCCTTTGTGCCGAGGGCGAGCTGGCACGGCTGCGCGCCGAGGCGCATCGTGCCGCCCTTCTTGGTGACTTTTTTCTGCGCATCGAGCAGCGCGATGACGGGATGCGGCGTGTCGAGATTGAATTCCGTCGAGTCCGCCTTCTCCAGCTTCAAGACATTGCGCGCAAATTCAATGGTGGCGATCTGCATGCCGAGGCAGAGGCCGAGGTAGGGGATTTTATTTTCGCGGGCGTATTTCGCGGAGAGGATCTTCCCTTCGATGCCGCGTTCGCCGAAACCGCCGGGGACGAGGATGCCGCCAAGGCCTTTGAGGATTTTCCCCGGGCCTTCCTTCTCAATTTCCTCGGCGTCCACCTGCACGATTTCCACGCCGCAGTCATTCGCCACGCCGCCGTGGATGATCGCCTCGTAAACGGATTTGTAGGCGTCCTGCAAACCAATGTATTTGCCGACGACGCCGACGCGCACGCGGTGCTGTGGAGCGATGAGCTTGCGGATGATCTCCTGCCAGTGCGTCATGTTCGGCACGGGCGTGGTGAGATGCAACAGGCGGCAGACAAGGTCGTCCATCCGCTCGCGCTGGAGCATGAGCGGCACCTCGTAAATGGAATGGTCAACGTCCTTTTCCTCGATGACGGCTTCGAGCGGCACGTTGCAGAACATGGAAATTTTCTGGCGCAATTCCTTGTCCAGCGGCTTCTCGCAACGGCAGACCAGAACATGCGGCATGATGCCGATTTCGCGCAGCTTGGCGACGGACTGCTGCGTGGGCTTGGTCTTCAATTCGCCGGCGGCCTTGATGAACGGAACGTAAGTGACGTGCAGAAAAATCGCGTTGTTGTAGCCGACTTCCAGCGCGAACTCGCGGATGGCTTCGAGAAACGGCAGGCCTTCAATGTCGCCGGTCGTGCCGCCGATTTCCGTGATGATGACGTCGGCCTTGGATTTTTCGGCGAGGACGTGGATGCGGTTTTTGATCTCGTCCGTGACGTGCGGAATCACCTGCACGGTCTTGCCGAGGTATTTCCCCTCGCGCTCGTTGTTGAGCACGGTTTGATACACCTGGCCGCTGGTGAGGTTGTTGAGCCGCGTGAGCTTGACGTTGGTGAACCGCTCGTAATGGCCGAGGTCGAGGTCGGTCTCCGCGCCGTCGTCGAGCACATAAACCTCGCCGTGCTGATACGGCGACATCGTGCCCGGATCCACGTTGAGATACGGGTCGAACTTTTGCAGCGCGACCTTGAGACCGCGGTTTTCGAGCAACGTGCCAAGCGCGGCGGCGGTCAAGCCTTTGCCGAGCGAACTCACCACGCCGCCGGTTACGAATATGAATTTCATCTTAAATTTCTTTCAACACGGATGGACACGGATAAACACGGATAAAAAAACTTCATTTGGTTCTGATTTCTGACATTCGTGTCTTAACTTTATTCCACTGCCGAGCATACACCCAAGGATGCCTTAAAATAAATAGCGACCTGAATTTGGGACGCTTTCCGATGCGTGGGCTGATTTTTTCCTTAAGCCAGTCTCGATCAAAGCCCGCCCATTCACCCGCGATTAAAAACAAATTACTACAGGCGGGACAAACCTCGCCAATCAGAATGTCTTCAATTTCTTTTTCTGTATAAGCAGTCGCTGCAAGTGTTTGAGCAATGCGTTCGTAATCGTCCGGCTGCAATACATTATCGAGGAAAAAGTCGGAGAGAGCTTCCCACGCTGGCATACGCTCTTCGATTTGTGCCTCGGTCGCTTTCATTTGTTTCAAGCATCCGTGTTCATCTGTGCCCATTCGTGGTTAAAATCTTTTCCACCCGTTTCACATCTTCCGGCATGTCCACGCCGATGCTGTCGTAATTCACTTTCACGACGGCGATCTGGATGCCGTTTTCCAGCGCGCGCAACTGCTCCAGCTTCTCCGCGTTTTCCAGCGGCGACACCGGGAATTTCACCAGCCGCAGCAGCGTTTCGCGCCGGAAGCCGTAAATGCCAAGGTGCTTCAAAAAAGGAAACGCCGCCAACTGCTCCGGCACCGGACGGCTGGCGGCCTCGCGCAAATACGGAATCGTGCGCCGGGAAAAATATAGCGCGCGACCGGCGGCGTTGACAACGACTTTTACGACGTTCGGGTTGTCCAACTCGGAAAGATTTTTGATCGGCGTCGCCGCCGTGGACATTTCGTTTTGCGCCAATGCGTTCGCCACCGCGTCAATCACCGCTGGATCAATCAGCGGTTCATCGCCCTGGATGTTCACGACCGCGTCGCATTTGCAGCGTTCACAAACTTCCGCGATGCGATCCGAACCGCTCGGATGTTCCGGGCGCGTCATCTCCACGCGGCAGAAATTTTGCGCCACCTCCCAGATGCGCGTGTCGTCGGTGGCCACGATGACTTCGCTCAACGACTTGGCGTGCTGGCATTGCTCGACGACGTGCTGGATGAGCGGCTTGCCCGCGATGAGCGCGAGCGGCTTGCCGGGAAACCGCGTGGAGGCAAACCGCGCGGGGATGATGCCGAGAATTTTCATGTTTCCAGTTTTCTTTCTTTCCAATAACCAGGCTGCCGTGCGCCGTGGGCAATTGCTGCAATCCAAATGCAGTCCGGCAATTCAAGGAAAAAGACCAAGTAAGGGAATCGTTTCATTCGTTGCTTGCGGAAATCCGTGCGCTTGTAACGCGAACAAAGTCCGGGCTGCCGTTGCAGCCGGGCGGCGGCCTTTTGAAATTCCGCCAGCAAGTCGAGTCCCAGGCCTTTGCATCGTTCGTCATACCACGCCATCGCTTCGGCCAGTTCGGGCGCGCGGCGGAATGAACATTGACGGGTTTCACGAAATTTTTTCGCGCAACTCCGCGATGACTTTTTCAACCGGCCCGCCTTTGGCTTTGCCTTCCCGGATTTCGCGCGCGCGCCTTTCCAATTCCGCGTCAAATTCATGTTCTGACATGGCGGGGGGAAGTGGCAGGGACTGAATTAAAAAATGGGCCAGACGTGCGCGGTCATTGGCGGGAAGTTCAACCAGCTCCGTTTTAAGTTTTTCGGCGATGGCAGTCATTTGATTTATTGTTATCTCAAAACGCTTGAGCCTGCAAGCGGTGAAAAAGCAAACCGCGCTGGATATGGCAAAAAAGAGGTCGAATTTGCCAAATAACGTCCAGCAGGCTGCCATTGTGCGTTGTTAATTATTAAGGCGTCAGTTTAGTTGGCTGAAATCGTTGTAATCCGTCTTTAATCAAAACTTTTTTAAGAAAATGACAACCGCAGAGAATCAAAAACCCAACCGTCACAACCGCGCCCGGCCAGTCAAGGGCGTGGACTGGCTGCACAACCCCGTCTTCAACAAAGGCACCGCCTTCACCGCCGCCGAGCGCGACGCCCTCGGCCTGCGCGGCCTGCTTCCGCCGCACATCAGCACCATGGAGGAACAGGTGTTGCGCGTGATGACGAACTTCCGCAACAAGCCGAACGACCTCGAACGCTACGTCCAGATCGCCGACCTGCAGGACCGCAACGAGACGCTGTTTTACCGCGTCGTCATGGACAATCTCGAAGAATTGATGCCGGTCATTTATACACCGACGGTCGGCCGCGCGTGCCAGGAATACGGCTCCATTTTCCGCCGCTCGCGGGGCATTTATATTTCCAGCAAGGATGCCGGCCAGATTGATGCAATCCTGCACAACTGGCCGACGCGTGATGTGAAGGTGATCGTCGTCACGGACGGCGAACGCATCCTCGGCCTTGGCGATCTCGGCGCGTCCGGCATGGGCATTCCCGTCGGCAAGCTCTCGCTTTACACGGCCTGCGCGGGAATTCATCCCACGCAATGCCTGCCCATCACGATTGATGTCGGCACCAATAACGCGACCCTGCTCAACAACCCGCTCTACACCGGCCTGCGCCAGGAGCGCATTCGCGGCGCGGAATATGACGCGCTCATCGAGGAGTTCATGGTCGCGGTTGAAAAAAGATTTCCCGGCGTGCTCGTGCAGTTCGAGGATTTTGGCAATCAGAACGCCTTCCGCCTTTTGGAAAAATATCGCGGCCGCGCCTGCACTTTCAACGACGACATCCAGGGCACCGGCGCCGTGGCACTCGCGGGGATTTTGTCCGCGCTGCGCATCACCGGCGGGAAATTGCGCGACCAGCGCGTGCTGCTCCTTGGCGCGGGCGAGGCCGGCATGGGCATCGCCGGCAACATCGTCAATGTCCTCGTCGAAGAGGGACTCACGCCGGCCGAGGCGTGCCAGCGCTGCTGGTTCGTGGACTCCAAAGGCCTTATTGTCAAAGGCCGCGACCATCTCAACGAACACAAATTGCCTTACGCCCACGAACATGCTCCGTGTGCCGACCTGCTTTTCGCCATCAAATCAATCAAGCCCACCATGCTCGTTGGCGCGTCCGGCCAGGCGAAAAGTTTCACGCAGGAAATCATCAAGGCGATGGGCGAATTCAACCAGCGCCCGGTGATTTTTGCGCTCTCCAATCCGACTTCCAAGGCCGAATGCACCGCCGAGGAGGCCTACACCTGGACCGAAGGCCGCGCGGTGTTCGCCAGTGGCAGCCCGTTTGCGCCCGTGACGATCAACGGCAGGACGCTCGTGCCAGGGCAGGGGAACAACGCCTACATTTTTCCCGGCGTTGGCCTGGGCGTGGTCTGCACCGGCGCGCGCCGCGTGACCGATGCCATGTTCATCAAGGCCGCCCGCGCGCTCGCCTCGCTCATCCGTGAGAGTGAACTCGCCGAGGGCCGCGTCTATCCGACGCTCCAGCGCATCCACGAAGTGTCGCACGCCATCGCCGTCGCGGTGGCCGAGGAAGTGTTTGCCGAAAAGTTAAATTCGCAGCCGCGTCCCGCGGATCTGCCCGGCTACATCCGCTCGCAGATGTTCAAGCCGGAATATCCCGATTACTGCAAGACATGAACGGCCGTTACCGCAGTGGCTGGCGGCGGCAATCACATGATTTCAGAAAAGCTGTTGGTTGAAGGCGCGGACGGCGGCGCATTGGTCGGCGACGGAATTGCCGGGGCGTTGGTCAGGACGATGGAGTTTGTGAAATTCAAAACGGTCAGTTGATTGGCGCTGTCCAGCACGATCTCCGGTTTGTCATGATAGTTTTTGATCTTGCCGCGAATCTCGATGGATTTTCCCTTCAGCGCATTCACATTGCCATAGTAACTGCTCTTGCCGTGAATGATCACCACCGCGAACGGCGAATGGGGAAACGGCTTGTCGAGATTCAAAAAAGTCACGCTGGGCCGGATGGTGACTTGTGCGACTTTGCCGGTCACAATCATCGTTTGATTGTAATAGTTGGTCGCTTCCAAGGCCCCGATTTTCAACGGCGCGGGGCTGCCGGTTTTTGACGGCACAGGCGCGTTGGTATCTGCCGCCGACAATCTGATTGCGAGTGTCGCGGCGATGAGCAGGACGGGAAATATTGTTTTCATGCAAAAAAGGACGCTTTTCATTCCAATCCGGCAACAAGAATATCCTCATTCATTCCGCGCCGACAGAAACCTCTCCGCGTCAATCGCCGCCGCGCAGCCTGCGCCCGCCGCCGTGACGGCCTGCCGGTAAACGTGGTCCGCGCAGTCGCCCGCCACAAACACGCCGGGCACATTCGTCATCGTGCCTTGCTGTGGAATGATGAAGCCAAGCGCGTCTGTTTTAATCTGGCCCTTGAAAATTTCCGTGTTCGGCCCGTGACCGATGGCGATGAACACGCCCGCACAGTCCAGAACCGATTCCGCGCCGGTCTTGAGATTTTTCAATTTCACGCCGGTCACTTTGTCCTGTTTCACATCGAGCACTTCCGTCACGGCAGAATCCCAGATGGGTTTGATCTTGGGATTGGCGAGCGCGCGGTCGGCCATGATTCTTGAGGCGCGCAACGAATCGCGGCGGTGAACCAAATAAACCACCGAGCCGAAGCGCGTGAGATACATCGCCTCTTCACACGCGGAATCACCGCCGCCCACGACGACGAGCGGCTGATTGCGGAAAACGGGCAGCGCGCCGTCGCAGGTGGCGCAATACGTCACGCCCTTTGTTTCCAATAAATCTTCGCCGGGAACGTCCAGATGCTTATGGCTCGCGCCCGTGGCGATGATGACGGTTTCCGCTTCGACTTTTTCGCCATCCACGGTGAGCGCAAAAGGATTTTTGGAAAAGTCCACGGTTTCGACGAGGCCAAAGCTGGCGCGCGCGCCGAAGCGCTCGGCCTGTTTCTGCATCCGCGTCATGAGTTCGTAGCCGTCCACGCCTTCGGGAAAGCCGGGGAAATTTTCCACGATGCTGGTGGTGGTGAGCAGGCCGCCGGGCTGTTTGCCGGTCAGCACCAGCGGCTTCAAATCCGCGCGCGCCGTGTAAAGCGCCGCCGTCCAGCCCGCACAACCCGATCCGATGATGACAACTTTTTCCATAAGGACGCGCAAGGTAGTTTGCAAATGCGTCACTGGCAAGTTTTGGTGAGGCAAAACCACCGGCGGGACATGGCCGGAATTTTCAATCGGCTCGCGAGGACGCTCGCCCCACCGTTTGAATTTGCCGTTTTTCGGTTTTGACGGTTAACTGGCGCCCGAAATGAAAACTTCCCGGCCAGTCTGGTTTGTCGTCGGCATTTTTTGCCTGTGCGCGCCACTCATCAGCAGCGCGCAGCCCGCCGCCACGAATTTGTGGACGCTGCTGCTGGCGAATTACGATTGCGATTCATCCCCGGCGCTCGCGACCGGCGGCACGATTTATCAGGCGACCTTTGACGGCAAGCTTGTGGCCGTCACACCACGGGGCGAAATCAAATGGACTTTCAAAGCCGGGCGGGAAATCAAATCGTCGCCGGCCATTGCCGATGACGGGACGATTTATTTCGGATCGCGCGACCGGAAATTTTACGCCATCACGCCGGAAGGCAAACTCAAATGGACTTTCCCGTCGGGTGCTTGGATTGATTCCTCGCCGGCGATCGGCGCGGACGGGACAATCTATTTCGGTTCGTGGGACAAGAATTTTTACGCGCTCAATCCCGATGGCTCGAAGAAATGGATCTTTGCCACAGGCGGCATTGTTGATTCCTCGCCGGCGATCGGCGCGGACGGGACAATCTATTTCGGTTCGCATGACAAAAAATTCTATGCGCTGAAGCCGGACGGCGCGATCCGCTGGGAGTTTTTGACCGGCGGACAAATCATCTCGTCGCCCGCCATCAATGCGGACGGCACGATTTATCTGACTTCGACGGATGGCAATCTTTACGCATTAAAACCGGACGGAACAGAGAAGTGGCGTCTGCACACCGGCGGGATGACGGAATCTTCGCCCGTGCTTGCTGAAAATGGCGCAATTTATCTTGGAGCGAACCAGTTCAACATTTGCGTGAGCAACCATGGGAAAAAAGTGTGGGAGCGGGGCGCTGCGGACGTGATTGATGCTTCGCCCGCCGTCGCAGCCAGCGGCACTGTGTATTGCGCCTCGCCTTGGAGAAGCATATTCGCCTTTCAGCCGGATGGCGCCCTGCAATGGGAGATTTTGGAAGAGGCACCCATCCGGGCTTCGCCGGTCATCGGCGGCGACGGAACGATTTACACAACGGAGGGAAGAATCCTCCTGGCAGTAATCGCCACGAACAGTGCGCCGCCGGCGAAAAGTTCCTGGCCGATGTTCCGCGCCAATCCGCGTCACACGGGACGGGTAGCAACCGGGAATTGAAATTACAAGCGTTCACGGCCACCGAAGCCGGTTTCGAGGTCATGCCAGAATTCAACAGCCTCCTCGTCCGATTCCCAGCAGAGAAAAACCTCCTTGCCACCGATGAGCGCAGGAAAATCCAGCAGGCCGCGCTCCAGATCCTTGATGAAAATTTCGCGGCGTTGAAATTCGGCAAGCAGTTCCTGCATGTCCGCCAGCGCACGAATCCAGTTGTTGACCGTTTCGCCACCGATGTCATTTCCCTGCTCGGTCAGCCCGCTCAAACGCTTTTCACAGCGCTGCAAGTCTTCGCGCAACCGGTTCAACCGCTCCAGCCACTTGCGGATCTGGGGCAGCAGCGCGTTGGCTTCCTCGCGGGTGTAATGTTTTTCAAAATGATGTTTCATCTGCAAAAAATACCCGGCCTGAATAAAAAGGCCATTCGCGGGCGGCCACAAAAATGCGACCGCCCGCGAACGGATGAATGGAACCGCAAGCCAGAATTACTTCTGCCAGGTGCGCTTTTTGTGACGATTCAAGCGCAGCTTCTTACGACGTTTATGTTTATTGATCTTGGCCTTGCGGCGTTTTTTGATTGAACCCATAAATTGTTGCGCGGTCAGTATACTACTTTGTTCAGCGGATATTCAATGATTCCTTCTGCGCCCGCAGCCTTTAATTTCGGAATCATCTCCCGCACGATGTGCTCGTCAATGATCGTTTCCACGGCCACCCAGCCCTTGAGGCTCAAATTGGAAATGGTCGGATTGCGCAGCGCGGGCAGGCTTTTCAGCAGCGACGCGAGGTTTTTCTCGGCGATGTTCATCTTCAAACCGACTTTTGCCTCGGCCTCCAGCGCGCCTTTGAGCAGCAACGCCAGCGTCTCGATCTTCTGCCGTTTCCACGGATTTTTCCACGCCGTCTGGTTTGCGATCAGGCGCGGGGTCGAGGTCAGCAACGTGTCCACGATGCGGAGCTTGTTCGCCCGCAACGATGAACCGGTCTCGGTCAGCTCGACAATCGCGTCCACCAGTTCATGCGCCTTCATCTCCGTCGCGCCCCAGGAAAATTCCACGTCCGCCTTCACGCCATGCTTGCGCAGATATTTCTTGGTGAGGTTCACGACTTCCGTCGCGATGCGTTTGCCCTGCAAATCTTTCACCGATTTGATTTTTGAATTTTCCGGCACGCACAACACCCAGCGCGCGGGCTGCCGCGTGGCTTTGCTGAAAAGAAATTCGCCGACCTCGTGGACGCTGGAACCGTTTTCAATCACCCAGTCGTGGCCGGTGATGCCGCAATCCAGAAAACCATGCTCGACGTAGCGGCTGATTTCCTGCGCGCGGATGAGCCGGATGTCCAGCTCCTCGTCGTCCACATACGGCACATAGGAGCGGCTGCTCACGGAAATGTTGAAGCCCGCCTTCGCCATCTTCTGGATGGTGGCTTCCTGCAAGCTGCCTTTGGGCAGTCCAAATCGTAATTTTTTACTCATCTAACTTCTTCAAATCGTCTTTGATGCGCGGCCGCGAATGCTTTTTTGCCGAAGGCTTCACGCGCGTGACCGGGTTAATCTGCCAAGTCCGGCGCGGAAACGCCACTTTCTTCTTCGGCGGCTTTTTCATTTCACACTTTCAATCACCCAATCCGCGCCCTGTTTTTTCAGGGCGAACGTGTAAAACCCCGACACCGCGCCGCCCGCATACCATCGGCCGATCGCCAGCACCAAGTCGTCCACCGGGTCAAGGGCGTCCACACTGAAGATCATCGCCGGCTTGCCCGTCTGTTTGTCCAGCGGCGTGCGGTTCGGTCGCAAATCCGCCTGGTCGCTGGTCTTGATCGGCGGAACATGATTTGGAAATTGTTTGATCAACGCCGCCACTTCCTCGTCGTCGCCCTGCACAAAAACCGCCGCGTATTCACCATCCTCCAGGAAATGTCGCTGCAGGAGGTAGCCGTAAATCGCGACCTGCACCTTGAACCAGTCCTCCTTGGCCAGTTTTTGGGGCGGTGCCGGAACCGTCTGTTCAGCCGGATGGACGGAGGGTTTCAACTGTTCGTCACTGATAAAATAAATGCCCTGCTTGTTCGTGGAGCAGCCTGCTGCGAGCAACACGAACAGCAGCCCGAAAACAAATTGAGATTCTCCCTTCATAATTTTTAACCACGAATAAACACGAATGGACACTGATAATTTAGAATTTGCGACAGGAATATTTGAATTCGTGTTGGTTGGCGTTCATTCGTGGTTCAATTCTTTTTCCAAATCACCCGCCGCCCTTGCACGGAAATCTCCCCGCGCGCAATCGCCGCCACGCACTTTGGATAAAGCTCGTGTTCCGCCGCGTGAATCCGCGCGTGCAGACTTTCCGGCACGTCATAGTCCAGCACCGGCACGGTTTGCTGGCCGATGATCGCGCCGGAATCCACGCCCGCGTCCACGAAATGCACCGTGCAGCCTGCGACCTTCACGCCGTGATCCAACGCCTGCTTCCATGCTTCGAGGCCGGGAAACGACGGCAGCAGCGACGGGTGCACATTCACGATGCGCCCTTCAAACGCGCGCAGAAACTCCCCTTTCAGCACGCGCATGAAACCCGCCAGCACGATCAAATCCACCTGCGCCGCGCGCAAGGCCTCGACGACGGCGTGTTCGGCCTCCTCCTCCAGCTTCGTGCGGAATTTTCCCGGCGGGATGAACTGCGCCGGGATTTTTCGTTCGCTGGCATGCGCCAGAATTCCCGCAGTCTCGACATCGCTCAACACGATGGCAGCTTCCGCCGGGATTTGCCCCGCCGCAATGGCATCGGCAATCGCGACAAAGTTCGAGCCTTTGCCGGAACCGAGAATGCCGAGACGAAATTTATTGCTCACCGCGACTGGATAACAAAGCGGACGCGACTATTCAAATCCATTGTGACTGCGCGGCATTTTGCCGCGTCCGTCCGCGCGCCTCATTTTTAAAACTGCGTCTGGATTTGCTGGCGCGCAATGTTTACATTGCGCCCATGACGACTCAACCGGCAGTTCCAGTGCGCGGTAAAATCCTGGTGATTGATGATAATCCGATCATCCAGCGCGCTGTTTATTTTGCCCTGCGCGACCATGGCTACAAGGTTCTGATGGCCGGCGAGATTCCCGACGCCTTCAAAATCATCCGTGCCGAGCATCCGGATTTGATTTTGGTGGATCTTTCTTTCCCGATGGACACGGTCAACATCGCCGCGCCGATGCAGGACGGTTATTCTGTCATGGACTGGATCCGCAGCACGCCGGGATTTGAAAAAACTCCCGTCATGATCATCTCAGGGACGGATCCGGCCAAATACAAGGAGCGCGCTGACGCCTTCGGAATCAAGGCGTGCCTGCACAAGCCGCTGGACAAGGAATCGCTGCTCGCAGCCGTCCAGCAAGCCCTCGGCGGAAATCCGGCGGGCGGTCAGCCGGGCCAGTCCTGATCAACGCCCGTTGAGGTGGTGGCAAACCGCCAGCCATTCCCCGGAATTCCGGTTCGCAAATTTCTGTTCCTGTGGCGATTCTTCTGGCAGACTGCGCCCGCTTAAAATTATGACGGAACCGAAAAACATTGCCGGTGCTGCCGAAGCCCCAAAACCTTCTGACTTCATCCGCGACATCGTTGCCCAGCATGTTGCCGAGGGAAAATATCCGAAGATCCACACGCGTTTTCCGCCGGAGCCGAACGGTTATCTTCACATCGGCCACGCGAAAAGCATCTGCCTGAACTTCGGGATCGCGCGCGAGTTCGGCGGCGTCTGCAATCTGCGGATGGACGACACGAATCCGGCCAAGGAAGAAGTCGAATACGTCGAGTCCATCCTGACCGATGTGAACTGGCTCATCGCCGGCTGGGCTGACGACAAACTCGGCATGAAGCCCAAAGGCGCGGCTCCCGAAACCATCGCCGAAGAAGGCAGACGGGATTTTTATCTCGCGCCTATTATCGAAACCCCAGAACCCAGGACCCAGAACCTAGAACCTTTTTACGCCTCCGATTACTTCGACCAGATTTATGATTACGCCGAGCAGTTGATTGAAAAGGGCAAGGCCTTTGTCTGCGACCTTTCGGCGGCAGAGATGGAAGTCTATCGCGGCGCACCCGACCGGCCCGGCAAAGATTCACCGTTCCGCGACCGCAGCCCGGAAGAAAATCTGGATCTGTTCACGCGCATGAAGGCGGGCGAATTCCCCGACGGCACGCGCACCTTGCGCGCGAAGATTGACATGGCGTCCTCGAACATCTGGCTGCGCGACCCGATCATCTACCGCATCAAGCACGCCGAGCATCATCACACCGGCGGCAAATGGTGCATCTATCCGATGTATGACTTCGCGCATTGCTTGAGCGATTACATTGAAGGCATCACGCACAGCATCTGCACGCTGGAGTTTGAAGTGCATCGCCCGCTTTACGATTGGATCCTGGAAAATCTCGGCCTGCCCCGTGCGCTGCCCAAGCAATATGAATTTGCGAAGTTGATTCCCAGCCACACCATCGTCTCCAAGCGCAAGCTCATCTCGCTCGTCCAGGATAAAATCGTCACCGGCTGGGACGATCCGCGCCTGCCTACCATCAGCGGCATCCGGCGGCGCGGCGTGACGGCGGAAGCCTTGCGCGCCTTCGCCTATCACATCGGCGTCACAAAATATATCAGCCTCACCGACGTGGCCGTGTATGAACACGCCATCCGCGACGACCTGAACAAGCGTGCGCTTCGCCGCCTGGCCGTGCTGCATCCGATCAAGGTTGTCATCACGAATTTTCCCGAAGGCAAGACCGAGGAACTTGAAGCCGTGAATCATCCCGCCGACGAAAGCGCGGGCAAACGGCAGATTCCCTTCAGCCGCGAATTGTTCATCGAACGCGAGGATTTTGCCGAGGTGCCGCCGCCGAAATTTTTCCGGCTCAAACCCGGCGGCGAAGTCCGGCTCAAATACGCCTACATCATCAAGTGCGACGAAGTGGTGAAGGACGCCGCCGGCAACATCATCGAACTGCGCTGCACCGCCGACCTCGACAGCAAGAGCGGCGGGGCGACCTCCAGCCGCAAGATCAAGGGCACGATTCATTGGGTGAGCGCCGCGCACGCCGTGGACGCCGAAGTGCGCCTCTACGACCGCCTCTTCACCGAAGCCGAGCCGGAGAAGGACGGGCGCGATTACAAATCCGTCCTCAACCCGCACTCGCTGGAAGTGTTGACGGCGAAATGCGAGCCGAGCCTGAAAGACGCGAAGCCCGAACTGCGCTATCAATTCGAGCGCGTCGGCTATTTCACCTTGGACAAAGACTCTCAACTCTCAACCAACAACTCTCAACTAATCTTCAACCGGACAATCACATTGAAGGACACTTGGGCGAAGGAAGCGCAGAAAAGTTAAAAACATTTGTGCCATGATGTAGCGTTGAGCCTGTGGCTCAACTCAGTCGAGTCACAGGCTCGACGTTACAATCCAATCTGGCCGTAGGCCGACGCTACATTTTGACTCGACAAGGATTTGCAAACGCCGGATTTTTCCATTCATGGAACGCAAGTTCAAAGGGACGCCGCCGCGTTTGCCCGTCATCTTCCAGCGTTTTGATGCACCGCTTTATTTTGTGACATTCAACACGCTGTTGAAGCATCCTTTGCTGGCGAATGCTCCCGTTCACGCCGCGTTCCGCAGCTATGCGGAGCGTGGATTGGAATTCAATGTGGCGACGGGACGTTATGTTTTGATGCCGGATCACGTCCACGTTTTTGTCCGCATCGGACACGACATGACGTTGCGCCGCTGGGAAAGCGGCTTGAAGCAATGTCTGGGCAAGACCATCTCCGCGCTCGGCCATGAGCCGACGACGATTCCGGGGGCGAAGCTAAAAAGTTTCTGGCAGCCGGGATTTTTTGATCATTTGCTGCGGCGCGATGAAAGTTACGCGCAGAAATGGGATTATGTCTGGCGCAATCCGGTGCGGGCGAAGTTGGTGACGCAGCCGGAAGATTGGCCGTATCAAGGCGAGGTTCATGTGATTGATCGGGTGTAGCGTTGAGCCTGCGACTCAACCGCAATCGAGCCACAGGCTCGACGCTACAACAATGATTATTGCGACAAATTTATGCCTGACGACTCCTTCAAAGAATTTGTGCTCGACCAGTTGAGCGCGCTGCCGGACTTGCGCGCGAAGGCGATGTTCGGCGCGCATGGTCTTTATTCCGGCGAAAAATTCTTCGGGATTCTGGACGAGGGGCGGCTGTTCTTCAAAACGGACGCGTCGTCGCAGGCGGATTATACGGCGCGCGGCATGGGGCCGTTCACTTACGAAATGAAGGGCAAGGTGATGACGATGGCGTATCACGAGGTGCCGCCGGATGTTTTGGAAAATGCGCCGGAGCTGGTAGAATGGGCACGGCGCGCGATCCTGCTGGCCGGAAGCAAGGCGGGGCGGCGCAGACCTCCAAAGCCAAAATAACAGCCGGGCCGTTTGGCAATTGAACCTTGTCCGCGTTGTGATAGGCTAAAGCTTGCCGTCAGATGAGGATGTGTCCGGCAATTGCAGTGCAAAATTTAACCCCCGTTATTTATGTCCAAAAATAATCTAAGAACCAATTCTCCCAGATATGGCGGCTGGCTGCGCAAGCTCGTCCGGCTCGCCGGCATTCTGGTCGTGCTGCTGGTCGTGCTGCTGGTTGTCGTTTTTTTCGTCGCCACCAGTTCGGCGTTTCTGAAAGGCGTCATCCTGCCCAGGGTCAGCAAAGCCCTCGGCGCAGACGTGACCGTGGCCGAAGCGCAGATCAGTCCGTTCAGCCATGTGCAACTGCGCGATTTGAAAGTCCAGCCGCCCGGGGGCGAGCCGCTGTTGACCGTCCGGGAGATGCATGCGAATTACAGCCTGTTGGCCATCATCGGCGGCAATATTGTGGTGTCGGAAGTCGCCATTGAATCGCCAGTCGTGACCGTGGTTCAGAATGCTGACGGCACCTGCAATCTCGATGCGTTGACCAAACCGTCCGCGAAAGAAACGAAACCCGCAACGCCCGCTCCTTCCACGCCGTCCAGGCCCCCGCAGATTGACATCAAGAAAGTGTCGCTGAACAACGCCACCGTCCGGCTCGTGAAAAAATATCCCAACGGCGGGCAGGACGTGACGGAAGTGTCAGGATTGAATTTCACCGTCAACGGCTTGAAGAACGGCCAGTCCGGCAAGATCGCCCTTGCCGCGGCAATCGCTGTAAAAACAGCCGCTCAAACCAACGCCGCCGCCGGTTCGTTGCAGGCCGGGCTGAACGGTGGATTTGACTTTGCCCTCACGCAGGATTTGAAACCGGCGTCCGTCAAGGGCAGCACCAGTTTCACCGTCAACCAGGCGGCCGGTTTGATGGCGGATTTCAACGCGTTTGCGGCGATGCTTAACTGCGACCTGACCGCCACGGATTTAAAGGAGCTGGCATTTCGTTTGACCAAGGCCGATGCGCTGCTCGCGCAAATTCGCATCAGCGGGCCGTTCGACGCGGCGAAGACCGAGGGCAAATTGAAGCTGGAAATTTCCGGGGTGGACAAAAAGACATTGAACCTCGCCGGCGCGGCCAGCGGCATGGATTTTGGCCCCACCACCTTCAATTGCACCAACGACATCGAGCTTGGCAAAGGCGGCAGGATGATTTCATTGGCTGGAAATTTCGACCTCGCGCATCTCCAGGTGAAACAGAAGACGCAGACTTCGCCCATGCTGGATCTGCACGGCGATTATTCCGTCACGGTGGATCAGACGGCACAATCCGCCGTGCTTCAGAAGCTGAACCTCGCCGGCACGCAAGATTCGCGCGCCCTGCTCCAAATAAGCCTGTCCAGCCCCATGACGATTCCCTTGGGCGGCACGAGCAGTGGAGTTGGTGATGCCGCGCTCAATCTCAACGTCAACAACCTGAATCTGGCCGACTGGAAGTCGTTCGCCGGCGAGGCTGCACCCGGCGGCGTTCTCAACCTGACCGTAAAACTGCTTTCGCAGAAGGCCGGCCAGCAGCTCGGATTTCAAGTGGACACGCATCTGGACAATCTTACGACCGGCACCGGCAGCGCGAGCGTCAACCAGGGCAACGTGCGTGTGCAGGTCAGCGGCAGCGTGGCGGACATGAAACTGGTCAAGCTGGACGATTATCAAGTGGATGTTGTGCGGCAGGGAAAATCCCTGGTGAAAGTATCCGGCAGCGCCACGTTTGACAGCACCACCCAGGATGCGGATTTACAAGTGGCGGTGCAGGCCGCGCTGGCACAATTGATGGCCGTTCCCGGTGCCAGTCCGGCGGATGGGGCGGTTGGCTTCAAAGGCCACGTCACCAGCAAACAAAAGAAAATCGGCCTGACCGGTGAGCTGGCTTTGACGCCGACCGGTCGTGCAAAAAACACGCTGCAACTTAACGGTGACGTGGATATTGCCCAGGCCGACGCCATCACCGGCAGTTTCAAACTGGCGGCGGAATCATTGGACGTGACGCATTATTACGATCTGCTTTCCAGCATCAAACCCGCCGCGACCAACAATCCAACCGCAGCCACAAGCGGAGCGCCTGCTTCCAGTCCGGACAAGGAACCGGACGCGATGAAGCTGCCGCTCAAGAATTTCACCTTTGACCTGAACATCGGTCATCTGTTCCTGCGCGAAGTGGACATCGCCAACTGGCAGACGACCGCCCTGCTCGACGGCGGCCACGTCGTCGTCAAACCCTGTGAACTCACTCTCAACGGCGCGCCGGTCAAGGCAACGACCGACTTAAATCTCAGCGTGCCGGGCTACACTTACGATGTCGGCTTCAATGCCGATGCCATTCCGCTCGCCCCGCTCGTGAACAGTTTCGCCCCGGATCGTAAAGGACAGATTGCCGGCACGACCAGCATCGGCGTGCAGGTCAAGGGCGCGGGCGTCACCGGCGCCGGTTTGCAGAAGAACCTGGCCGGCCAGTTTAATTTTGCCGCCACCAACATGAATCTTTCGATCGCAAATGTCCGTTCGCCGCTGATCAGTTCCATCATCAATGTCATCATCGGCCTGCCGGATTTGATCCGCAATCCAGTGGCGGCGCTCGGAAATCTGCTGGGCGGCGGCACAAAGAAAAGCGGCTGGGCGGATGCGCTGACTTCTTCCCCGATTGATGAGATCGCCATGCAGGCCGGCGCCGGCGACGGGCAGGTGAAGTTGCAATCGGCGGAAGTCCGCAGCGCCGCGTTTCAGGCGCTCGCCTCCGGGCAGATTGTCCTCGCTCCAAACCTGACCAATTCCACCATTGCCATCCCCGTGCAGGTCATGTTGAGCCGGTCATTGGCCGGCCAGATCGGTCTTGTGGATGCAAACACACCGACCAATGCTGTTTATGTCGCCTTGCCGGATTTTCTCAAAATGGAAGGCACCATCGGCAAGCCACAGACGAAAATTGACAAGCTCGCGCTCGTGGAACTGGCGGCCAAAACTGGTGGCGGTGTAATCAAGGGAATCGGCGGTGCGGGCGGTGAAAAAGCCGGCTCTGTCTTGAACGCCGTCAGCGGTCTGTTGGGCGGCGGCAAATCTGCAACGACAAATGCAACCCCGGCCACCACCAACGCCCCACCTGCCGACAGCCTGCTCAACCTGTTCAAAAAGAAAAAATAAACGAGGGTGGCGGATCAAAGCCTTTCTGCCAGCGCCGCCTGGCTCGCTGCGAAGATTTCCTTGTGCAGCGAATTGCCGTGCGCATCAATCGTCACCACGGCGGGAAAATCCACGATCTCGAGTTCCCAGATCGCTTCCGGCGCGCCGAATTCCTTCATCAGATAAACATTGCGCACCTTCTTCACGCACTCGGCCAGCACCTGCGCCGCGCCGCCGACTGCGTGCAGATACACGCAGCCGTGTTCCTTGCACGCGGCGAGCGTGCGGTCGCCCATGCCGCCCTTGCCGATCACGCCGCGCAAGCCGCAGTCCCGGATGACCTGCCATTGATACGGCTCCTCGCGGATGGACGTCGTCGGGCCGGCGGCGGTGCATTTCCACGAGCCGTCGGGCTGCTGCAACATCACCGGGCCGCAATGATACAGAATCCCGTCGCGCAAATTCACGCCCGGCGGCAGCACCCCGCCCTCGTGGATGTATTTGTGAACCGCGTCGCGCCCGGTGAACACGATGCCGGAAATGAGCACCTCGTCGCCGACCTTGAGCGCGCGGATTTTTTCCTCGGTGAAAGGGAATGAAAGTTTGATCATATGCGGAGAAAACTAGCGCGATTGGCCGTCGCTGACAAGCCTCACGCCTCGCGTTGACAACTTCCCCGCCCTGCGACAATCTGCGGGCATGGCAAAACCTGCATTGGGACGTGGTCTGGGCGCATTGATGGGCGGCAATCCTCCGTTCCCACAACCCGCGCCCGTGGCATCCATCCCGCAATCCGTCATCCCGGTTCCCGCGCCGGACAATCGCGAACGCGTGCTGCGCGTGCCGCTGGATAAAATCCGCCCGTCCGCGCTGCAACCGCGCAAGGAATTTTCTGACGAGGCTTTGCGCGAACTGGCCGATTCCATCCGCGAACAAGGTGTCGTCCAGCCGCTCATCGTGCGCGAACGCAACGGTTTTTTTGAACTGATCGCGGGCGAACGCCGCTGGCGCGCGTCACAGCTCATCCAATTGCCGGAAGTGCCGGTCATCGTCCGCGAGGCCGACGACCGCGCGGTGCTGGAACTTGCGCTCATCGAAAACCTGCAGCGCGAGAATCTCAACGCGATTGAAGAGGCGCACGGTTACGCGCAGCTCGCGGAACAATTTCAACTCACGCAGGAAGAAATCGCGCTCAAGGTCGGCAAGAGCCGCGCGGCGGTGGCGAACGCGACGCGCCTGCTGAAACTGCCGGTGGCGGTGCAGAAGTTTGTGCGCGAAGGCCGGATTTCCGTCGGCCACGCCAAGGTGATCCTCGGTCTGGCCGACGAAAAGAATCAGACCCACGCCGCCGAGCGCGTCATCAAGGAAGGCTTAAACGTCCGGCAGACGGAAGGCCTGGTCGCCAAGCTGCAATCGCGCGGTTCGCGCGTGGCCGCCGCCAAGCCGGAAACCGTGGCCGCACCCGGCGGCGACCCGCACGTCGCCGATCTGGAATCGCGTTTGCGCGAAGTGTTCGCGACCAAGGTGCAGTTGCGTTACGCGCAGGGCAAAGGCGCGGTGGAGATCTCGTTTTTCAGCGACGCGGAACTGGAGCGGATTTTGCAACTGATGGGAGTGAGACAGGATTGATCAACCACCAAGACACCAAGTCACAAAGTTTTTCTTGGTGACCTTTGTGTCTTGGTGGTTACTTTAAAAAATGATTTTACCCATTATTAAATACGGCAATCCGGTTCTCCGGAAAAAAGGCGAGCGCATCGAGAGCGTCACGGCGGAAATCAAACATCTTATCGCGGACATGTTTGAGACGATGGCGGCGAACCACGGCGTCGGGCTGGCGGCGCAACAAGTTGGCCATGCGTTGCAGCTCACGGTGCTTGACGTGCGCGAAGTCGCCAAAGATCGTCCGTCCACGCTCGAACTCAAGGGCAGGCCAGCCGACGTGGCTGATTTAATGCCGCTGGTGCTCATCAATCCTGAAATCACGCCGGTGGGCGGACCGGCGACGGGCGGCGAAGGCTGCTTGAGCTTTCCGGAAATCTTTGCGGAGATTTCACGCCCCGAATCCGTGGTCGTGAAGGCGCTGAATGAAAAAGGCAAGGTGATTGAATTCCGCTGCGGCGGCCTGCTGGCGCGCGCGGTGCAGCACGAAACGGATCATTTGAACGGCATTCTATTCATTGACCGGATGGAGCGGAAAACGAAGGAAGAATTCCGCGACGAGCTGGACGCGCTGCAAGCGGCGACGAAGGCGGAGCTGAAGAAGAAGTAAAACCTATTGTGCAATCAGCCGGAAGAAACCGCTGCTATTGGTCGGTGAAAGGATAAGCTCGTTGTTCAGGTTGGTGAGATTGAGCGTGGGCGTGTTCGTCAACGTCACCCAATCCGTTGTGGTCAAATCCAAACTCTGCTGCAAGGCAAAATTCGTTGAAGGCACGAGCCAAGAAAGAGCAAGATTTGTATCCAAAGGCGCAAGTTTCAATTGAGGGGACGGAGTTGCTTGATAAATCCAAATGCCATGGTCTATCGCACCAGCGAGCAGCTCAAGTCCATCCGCTGATGAAGCGACAGAAGCCCACCACTTGTCTGGAACATTATTCGTTATCCAATTAATTCCAGAATTGGTGGATGTGTAAATATGACCGTGATGTAAAGAATCATAGTGGCAGACGATCCATTTGCCTCCGTCGGCTGACAATGCCACAGATTGGTTGATATATTGGCCCATAAAATTTGACTTCCAACTGTAGCCCGAATTGGTTGAAAAATATGTGCCGGCAGCACTTCCCGCCAGCAATTGGCTTCCATCAATTGAAGATGCGATGGAAATCCAGGAATTGCTTGGCGCACTCGTCGCCGCCCAAGTCAGCCCTGAATTGGTTGACGTGTAAATTTTACCGCCGTTGGCAGCCGCAGCGAGCTTGGCTCCATCAGCGGACGAAGCGAGCGATTGCCAGGAGTTGGTGGGCGAATTGTTAGTTTGCCACGTCGTGCCCGAATCGGTGGAAGTATAAATAAAACCGTTACGAGCTGCTGCGGCCAGTTTTGTGCCGTCTGTCGAAGATGTGCAAGAGGCCCAACGTTGGATAGGCGAGCCGGTTGGCATCCAGGAATTTCCTGAATCAATTGAAACATAGATACAGTCGTCATTAAAACCACGAACAGCTATCAATTTAGTTCCATCCGCCGATGAAGCGATATCGCCAAAATAGAGAGAGGGGGCAAATGCAGTCCAAGTAACGCCCCAGTTGGTTGAAATAACTGGCTGATCCGATCCGACAGACATTACCGTTTTCCCGTCGGCGGATAAAGCTATGGACGCTCCGTAAGTGTTGGCGCTGGTTTGTGTCCAAGTTTGGGCGAAGCCGTAACTAACGGCTATAACAATGGCGCAGAGCACGATTGCTTCTGGAAGGAATTTTCTCATTTGGCGTCTTTGCCTGTTAGACCATAGGCCAAGGGTTTTGCCAAGCTAATTTAATTTGGGTGACGCGGCATGTGGCAACGGTGCGGCGGGCGATCAGCCCACAAGTTTGTTGTAGTCCTCGTGCGTGCCAATCCAAACCCATTCATAGCCACCGCTGATTTTGTGTCCCAGGGCGCGATAGTGATCGCCCACGCGGATGGAAAACCGTTCGCCGGAACCGCCGAGCTTCTTGAAATCAAGGGATGGATGACGCGGATTGTCGCACCAGAGCCGGTAATTTTTCACCGCCAGACGCTGAACAGATTCGGTCAACTCTTCGTAGAGTTTCCAAAACCGGCGCGTGGCTTTGGAGGTCATTTCTTGTCCGCAGGCCAGTCGTGGAGCGAACCAGCCTGACGTTCGGCAGCGGCTTCATTGAAAAGAAAATCCAGTTTGCCCGCCGTCGCATCACGCTCCATCTGCCGCTTCCAAAGCTCGTGGTAGCGCGCGCTGACCCACGAAGCCAGCCGGTCAAAGTCGGATGGAGCGAGCTTCTCGGCGGCCTGTTCAATTTCTTCCACCGTATTCATGGTTCCAATGTATTTGAATGGTCAAGCCGGTTCAAGCCCGACTTAACTCCGCCACCACGTTTCAATAGACCTTGCGCAGATTCGACGGGAGGATGTTCAGTTCGTCGCGGTATTTGGCGACGGTGAGGCGGGCGATCAGCCCACAAGTTTGTTGTAGTCCGCGTGCGCGCCAGTCCACACCCGCTCACAGGGCCGCGATTCCGTGATTTATAAAACCTTTTGACTGCGAGCCAAAAATTGACACCGCCGCACCGCACCTTTAGCCTTGCCGCCCATGTCAAAGCTTCCGTTTGAACTGCTGCTGGCGCTGCGTTATCTGCGGCCCAAACGGACGTTTGTCTCCATCATCACGCTCATCTCCATCGTCGGCGTCGCGCTCGGCGTGGCCGTGCTCATGATCGTCATCAGCGTGATGAGCGGGTTCGACCACGACCTGCGCGAAAAAATTCTTGGCTTCAACGCGCATCTCAAAATTTTCGCCCAAGGCAAACCGCTGGAAAATTATTCGTCCGTGCTGAATCTCGTCGCGTCGAACAAGAATGTCCGGGGCATCGCACCGTTTGTGCTGGGGCAGGTGCTCGTGGTTACGCAACCGGCGGAGGGCCAGCCCAAACTCACCGGCGCTCCGTGGGTTCGCGGCGTGGACGTGGATCGCGAAAGTTTCGTGAGCGTCCTGCCGCAAAGTCTCATCGCGGGCAAATTCGATTTGAGCGGGCGCGGCATCGTGATCGGCAGCCAGTTCGCCGGGAACCTGAACCTGTCCGTCGGCGACCGTATCTCGGTTTATTCGCCGGCGGATCTGGCGAAAATGGAGAAGCGGCAGGGCAAGGCGGATGCGGAAGCGGTGTTGCCGGACGATTACGAAGTGCGCGGTATATTTGACGTCGGCTATTTTGAATACAACGCGAACATCGTTGTCACGTCGCTCGAAAATGCGCAGGAGCTTTACAACCTGGACGACAATGTTCACGGCCTGATGGTGATGCTGCGCGACCCGTATCAAGCGCCGCAAGTGCGCCGCGAACTGGCGGTGGCGCTGGGATCGAATTACACCATGAGCATCTGGACGGAGGAAAATTCCGGCATCCTCAACGCGCTGCTCGTCGAAAAAAACGTCATGTTCTATCTCCTGTTCTTCATCGTCCTCGTCGCCGCGCTCTGCATCTTGAGCGCGCAGATCACCTTCGTCGTTCAGAAGACGCGCGAGATCGGGATGTTGAAGGCGCTCGGCGCGACGAACCTGCAAATCTCCGGCGTGTTCCTCGGCCAGAGCGCGATCATCGGCGTGCTGGGCGTGATTTCCGGCTACGGTATCGGGATGCTGGCGATCACATATCGCAACGAGTTTCTGCACTTCATGAACCGCATGACCGGCTTTGAACTGTTCCCCGCGTCCATCTACGGCTTCGGCGATCTGCCCGCTTTGATTGATCCGCGCGACATCGCGATCATCTGCGGGCTGTCGTTTGTGATCTGCATTTTTGGCGGCGTGCTGCCGGCGATCCGTGCCGGACGCCTCAAACCCGTGGAGGCGCTGCGCTATGAATGATCTGCTGCTCTCCGCCCGCTCTCTCACGAAAACCTACACGATGGGCAAACGCTCGCTGGAAGTGCTGCGTGGCGTGGACCTCAACGTGACGCGCGGCGAATTTCTGGCGTTGCGCGGCGCGTCCGGCGCGGGCAAAAGCACGCTGCTTCATCTGATCGGCGGACTGGATTTGCCGAACGCGGGTGAAATTCTTTTTGACGGCCAGAACCTCGTCGCGTTTTCGGAAAGCAAGCTGACGCATTTCCGCAACCGCCGCGTCGGATTTATTTTTCAGGCGTATCACCTGTTGCCGGAACTCGACGCGCTGGAAAATGTCTGTCTGCCCGCGCGGATGGCGCGTATTTCGGTTGCGACGGTAGAGGCGCGCGGTCGGGAACTGCTCGTGCGCGTCGGTCTCAAAGACCGGCTGGAACACAAGCCGTCCGAACTTTCCGGCGGCGAACAGCAGCGCGTCGCCATCGCCCGCGCGTTGATCAACGAGCCGGAATTGATTCTGGCGGATGAGCCGACCGGCAATCTCGATTCCCACACCGGCGGCGAAATCATTGAACTGCTCAAAAGCCTGCGTGTCGAAAAACAGACGACGCTGGTCATTGCCACGCACGACGCCAAGGTCGCCGCGAATGCGGAACGGGTGATTGAGCTGGTGGACGGACGGATCAATTAACATTGTAGGAGACGACGTGAGGAGTCTCTAATTTCTTTTAATTTGAGTCTCGTTACCTCGACTCCTACTTTTTAAATCATGAGCCTCACCGATTGGGAAACGCGTTATCAATCTGGCGACATGCCGTGGGAAAAGGGCGCACCGGCACCCGGCCTCGTGGATTTTCTCGCCGCACATAGTGACTTGACCCGTGAAACCGTTTGTGTGCCCGGCTGTGGCACCGGTCACGACGTTCGCGAGTGGGCCAAGGCCGGCTTCCGCGTTTATGGCTACGATCTTGCGCCGAGCGCGATCCGGTTGAGTGCGGAGCGGACGCAAGTGGCGGGTTTGCGCGCGGAATTCCGGCTGGCTGATTTTTTGCGGGACGAGCCGCCGTTTTTGTTCGACTGGATTTTTGAGCACACGCTCTTTTGCGCGATTGATCCCGGCGAGCGCGAACTGTATGTGCAGGCGGCGCGGCGCTGGCTCAAGCCGGGTGGCCAGTATCTCGCTGTCAATTATTTGATTCCCGACCGCGACGGCCCGCCGTTCGGCACGACGCGGGAGGAATTGATTGAACGCTTCGCCCCGCATTTCGATCTGCTATCGGAGTGGGTGCCGCGCTCTTATCCCAACCGCACCGGGCTGGAGCTGATGCTGTGGTGGCGGAAAAAGCCAGATGTCCGTTGAAAATGAAACGTGCTGCGACTACTTTGCGTTAGTTATGATTGAGGATCGTGATTATATGCGTCAGTCGAAATACCGCGACCCGTTGTTCCACGGTTTTCGCTGGTCGTGGACGGTGGTGCTGCTGATCCTCAATGCGGCATTCTTTGTCATCGAATGGATCGCTTTGTTCAATCCACACAACGGCCTGTTCATTCAAAATTATCTCGCGTTGAGCCTCGAAGGTTTGCGTCATGGCTGCGTCTGGCAATTTTTGACCTACCAATTCCTGCACGCAGGATTGTGGCACCTGTTGTTCAACTGCCTGGCAATCTTTTTTTTCGGACGGCCGGTGGAAATGGCTCTGGGCGGCCGCCGGTTTCTGGCGTTGTATCTGGCCAGCGGCATCATCGGCGGCGTGATTCAGATGCTCTTTGCGCTCATGTTTCAGTCATTCGACGCGCCGGTGGTGGGTGCTTCGGCGGGCGCCGCCGGTCTCGTGGCGGCCTTCGCCGTTTTGAACTGGCAGGAACGCTTCACCTTGCTGATCTATTTCTTTCCGGTGAACATGCGGGGGCGGACCTTGTTTTGGGTCAGCGTGGCGCTCGCCGTGCTGGGCATCCTGACGCCCAACAGCAGCATCGCCAACGCCGCGCATCTGGGCGGCATTTTGACCGGGTTTTTTTATGTGCGCCGGCTGGTTCAAGGCCGCTGGCCGCAATCGGAATCACACGTCCGGCGCAACCTGCCGCGCGAGCTGGCCGCCCGTCTGAAGGAAAATAAACTCTGGCGTTCCCAGGCGATTCCGCCCGCTGAAGACCTGTCCGCCGAGGAGTTTTTACAAAAGGAAGTGGATCCCATCCTCGACAAGATTTCCGCCCACGGCATCCAAAGCCTGACGGCGCGCGAACGCGAGACCCTCGAAAAAGCCCGCGCGAAAATGGCGAAACGATAAGGCGGATGAAGGGCGAAAGGCCGGGGGTCGAGAGCCAGAATTCTTGCAAACGCCCATCACTAGACTCTCGACTCTCGACCATCGACTTTCTAATCTGCCTCATGATTTTACGCTATTCACGCCCAGAAATGCGCGCCATCTGGACCGACGAAAACAAACTCAAGGTCTGGCTCCAGATCGAACTGCTCGCCAGCGAAGCGCTCGTCAGGCAGGGCATCGTGCCCAAGGCCGACTTCGCCAGGATGAAACGCGGCGCGAAAAAATGTTTTGCCGACACCAAGGCCCTGACCGAACGCGCCAAGGAATTGGAGAAAGTCCTGAACCACGACGTCATCGGCTTCACCACCGCCGTTGCCGAGCAGATCAACGACCGCGCCAGCCGCTGGCTTCACTTCGGCCTGACCAGCAGCGACATCGTGGACACCTGCTTCGCCGTGCAGATGGTTCAGAGCGCGGACATTCTGATCGCCGACGTCAAAAAACTTTTGCCCATCATCGCCCGGCGCGCGAAGGAGCATAAATTCACGCCGTGCATCGGTCGCAGCCACGGCATCCACGGCGAACCGACCACGTTCGGTTTGAAAATGGCGCTCATGCACGACGAATTTGGCCGGGCGCTCGAACGTCTTGAACGCGCCCGCAAAGTTGTCGCCATCGGCAAACTATCCGGCGCAGTTGGCACGAACGCGCATCTGTCGCCGGTGGTGGAAAATTTCGTCTGCAACCAACTCGGCCTCGTGCCCGCGCCCATCGCCACGCAAGTCGTCCAGCGCGACCTCCATGCTGAATTCATGAACACGCTCGCCCTCATCGGCGCGAGCATCGAACGCTGGGCGGTTGAGTTCCGCCATTTGCAGCGCACGGAAGTGCTCGAGGCGGAGGAAGCCTTCACGGTTGGGCAGAAAGGCAGCAGCGCCATGCCGCACAAGCGCAACCCCATCACGTGGGAACGACTCGCCGGCCTCGCGCGCGTGCTGCGCGGCAACGCCATCGCCGCGCTGGAAAACGTCGCCCTCTGGCACGAACGCGATATTTCGCATTCGTCCGTCGAGCGGATTATATTCCCCGATTCCTGCACGCTGCTTGATTACATGTTCGGCCTGCTCACGCGCCTGATGGATGGCCTCGTCGTCTATCCCGCGAACATGAAGAAAAATCTCGGCCTCTCGCTCGGCATGTGGAACAGCCAGACCGTCCTGCTCGCCCTTATCAAGAAAGGCCTTGCCCGCGAAGCCGCCTACAAGCTGGTTCAAGACGCCGCGATGAAAACCTGGGACGTCAAACACGCTGGCCGCGACGATGCGGATTTCCTAGAAGTCCTGAAAGCCGAGCCGGATGTGGCAAAACATTTCAAGCAGGGCGAGCTAGAAAAACTCTGCTCGCTGAATTTTCATTTCAAGGAAGTGAACAACCGGTTTAAGAAACTGGGGCTGTGAGAATTTTAGAGGTTCAATTTCCCCGCATTCCTAATAACAGCGAAAAGCCCGGCGTTCGCACGCCGGGCTTGGTTGATTGGCTTTGCTTTCAGCGCCGCGACATCAGCAGGCGCAGGACATACCAGAGCATGAGCGCGACGGAGGCGAACAGTTCCAGCGACGCCGCCACGTAGCGGTCTTCGGGATAATGATGCAGCACATTCGAGGTGTCGTAGAGAATCGCCGCGCCGGCCAGCGCCACCATGCCCACCGAGAAATAAGTGCCGAGCTGGAAGCCAAAAATCACGCCGCCGACAATCAGCACCAAGACGATGATGCCGCCCCACATCAGGATGCCGCGCAGGAAGGAAAAATCCTTGCGGGTGATGAACACGACCAGCGTCAGCACGGTGAACGCGATGAAGGTGATGATGGCGGCGCTGGCAATCGCGCCCGGCGCATACTTGTCGGCGATGAACAGCAGCGGCACAAAGATGAGCGCCTGGCCGATGACATAGGCGAAAAGGGCGGCGTATTGCGAGGCTTTGGAAGTTGTCTTATGCACCACGCTGCGGGCGAACCACGAGAGGAGCATGAACCCGCCGAGGACTAGCAGCCATGAACCGCCAAGCATGGCCGTGGCAATCGGCTCGGCCAGGCCGGACTTGAAGAGGCCGATCTCGATCAGCGTGAACGCGCAGATGGCGGCAAACAGGTGGTTGTAGGTGCGCGCGATAAAACGGCCGCGCGATTGGGTGTCCAGTTCAATGACCGGAACATCTACCGCATAGGTGTCAGGATTATTCATAATTTCTTCGGGCGAGCATACCTGCCAAAACCGGCGTGTCAATATGCCAGCGACCCTCTACGTCAGGCCGGAGGCCCGACGCTACATTCAAATCAGAACATCGCCACGCCAGCCCGCATTTTTTTGTCGAAGCTTCGTCTTCTCTCAATTAAGCTGAAGTCATTATGTATTCGCCTGCCACAACTCGTTACGACTCACAAAACTTTTACCGCCGCTGCGGACGCTCCGGCGTCAAGCTCCCGCTGATTTCACTCGGCCTGTGGCACAATTTCGGCGGGAAGGATTCCTATGAGAATGCCCGTGCCATCGCCTGCCGTGCATTTGATCTGGGGATCACCTGTTTTGACCTGGCGAATAATTACGGCCCGCCGGCGGGTTCGGCGGAAGAAACCTTCGGTCGCATTCTGCGTGAAGACCTGGGCCAATGGCGCGATGAAATGATCATCACCACCAAGGCGGGCTACGACATGTGGCCGGGGCCTTACGGCGAATGGGGTTCGCGGAAATATCTTTTGGCGTCGCTGGATCAATCGCTCAAGCGCATGGGATTGCCGTATGTGGATATTTTTTATTCTCACCGGCCCGACCCTGACACGCCGCTTGAAGAAACGATGGGTGCGCTCGCCCACGCCGTCCGCAGCGGCAAGGCGCTTTACGCCGGCATTTCCAGTTATAAACCCGCCGAGACCGTGCGGGCGGCGAAGATTCTGCGCGAACTCGGCACGCCATGCCTCATCCATCAACCATGTTACAGCATGTTGGATCGCTGGGTGGAGCCGCAGTTGCTCGCGACGCTGGAATCGGAAGGCATCGGCTGCACGGCGTTCTCGCCGCTGGCGAAGGGCGTGTTGACCGACCGCTATTTCAAGGGCATCCCCGCCGATTCGCGCGCGGGTCACGATCCAAGATTTCTCCGTCCGTCGGATATCACCGACGCAGTTTTGGCGAAAACTAAAAAACTGAACGATCTTGCGCAGTCGCGCGGGCAGACTCTCGCGCAGATGGCGCTGGCGTGGGTGCTGCGGCACAAAGTCGTGACGAGCGCGCTCATCGGCGCGAGCCGCGTGAGCCAGGTGGACGACTGCGTGGGCGCGACGCGTAATCTGAATTTCACGAGCGAGGAACTGGCGCAGATTGAGAAGATTCTCGGCGGTTAATTTTCAACGGATTTTCGGCCAGTTGGTCAGCGGGAACCCGGTCAGTTGATAATCCGTGCGGACATGATTATTTGTGGAGAGCAGATGCATGGCCTGATTGATGGCGGGAATTTGGAAAGCGTAGTTTGGTCCGCCCTGGACAACGGAATTATGGGAAACCAGAACCAGTTGATTGCCGATGAGCAGCATGTCCGGATTTGAGGAATCACCTCCGCGGATCGTCACGTTCCAGTTCGTCGTGAGGCCGAAAGGAGCGGTCTGACTGCTGTCCCAGTTGACGAAGCCCCCGTTTCCAAACGTCATCGGCTGGCCGAACAAATACATGTCCTGATTCATCCCGATGCCTTGAACCACATTTGAAGAGGTCGTGGGGAGGTAGTTGGTAAAATTGGCGGGCAACACCGGAAGAAAACCGACTGACGGCGGCAGGTCCGCGTCCAGAATGCCGACTGAAGTGTCGTTCCCCACGTCCACCCGTTGCAAAGTCTTCCGCCAAAAGATCACGTTGTTGGTGTCCAAAAAGGCTTTCAGGCAGCCCTCCGGGTGCATGTGCGTGGCGCAAACGTAGTGCCGTGGCGAAACCATCGTGGGCAATCCCTGGCCGCTAAGCGAATTGCTGAAGCCGATGGGCGTCGCGCTTAAACCTTGAACATCTTTCAGCCAGCACGCGCGCGACCAGTCCGCTTCAGCGTAGTGGGTCAGACGGATTGAATGAGGCGCCACGAGCACAACCTTGTCGCTGTAGCCGCCGTAGCGTCCTGCCGCTCGGCCGGCGGCATTGGTTGAAAGGTGATAAGCCAGCGTGCCGGGTTTCATTGATTCATTGGCGGGTTGCTGGGCGCGGGCTTGCGACAGGAATGCGCTGAAGACACAACAAAACCAGATCCGTTTAAAAAAACCGGCTGCCAAATTTTTTTGCCACTTGAAATAAATCATAACAAACGGGCTGAATCATTTTCGGTTCGTTTGGAGGATAGGCAAACTTTTATCGCGGAACGCCGTGAGAAAATAGATCAGCACCATGCCGACCAATGCCGCCAGCCCGCCCCAAAACAGCGGCCATTTCGTTCCGGTCGAACGCGCACATCCGCTGAACCACCAGCCGGTGCCGAGGTAGCCGATGAGATTACCGATGCCGCCGTTCATAAGCGAGAGCAGCGCCTGCGCCCGCGCCCGCCACGCCGGGTCAATGCGCTGTTCGAGATAAATCTGCGCGATGACGAACACGAGCGTGAACGATGCGCCATGCAGAAAGATGCCGAGCAGCAGGCCGGTTTCAGTGTCAAACGCGGACAATGCGAACCGCAGCACGCCGAAGCCGAGACCGCAGGCGAAAATCCATTTCAACCGCCAGTTCAGCAGCAGCCAGCCGAGGCTGAACATGACGACGATCTCCGAGACTTGCGCCAGGCTCATCCACGCGCTCGTGCGCATGAAGCCGAGGTCGCGCAGATGCGTGGGCGCGAACGGATAAAATGCCGCGAGCGGGATGGTGAACAGCGTCGTGGTGATGAAAATGACGCGCGTGTCGCGATTTTTCAGCAGCGTGAGCGCGTCGAGTCCGAGGCGTTCGTGCCATGTCAGGTTTTCGGCGGATTTGGGAACCTCGAGCGCCGGGAGAAAACAGGTGAAGACGGCCACGATCAGCCACATCGCCGCGCCGAGGTAGCCCGCGATGACCGATGAATCCACGTTCAGCGCACTGACGAACAGGCAGCCGGACATCCAGCCGATCGTGGCCATGCTGCGGATGGGGCCGAATTCCTTTTGCGCGTCCTGCAGCCGCGCGAGGATGAGCGCGGAAGAAATGCTGAACATCGGCGCGTAGGAAAAATAAAAAACCTGGATCAGCAGCAGGATCAGCCACGGATGACAATGGGTTTTTATGGCGGTGCTGACGATCGTCATGGACACGGCGGTTGCCACGGCGAGCCAGCGCAGCACTTTTGCCGGCGGCACATGCCGGTCGGCCATCGCGCCGAACATCAATGGCGAGATGAACGCCGCCACGGCGGAGGAGGCAAAGGCGAATGGCTTGATGCCATGCAGCCCGTGCGCATCAAGGATCGGGCCGAGCGGCACGAACCAGACGGCCATCGCCGCGCCCTGGATGAAGAACAGGACGAGCAATTCAAAGTATTCGGCTTTGCGCAGCGTGGTCAGCACAGGCGCGAAGAATAGCCCGTTGCGCGGAAATTAAAAGTTTGCACGGGGAAAATATTTTGGCGGACTGCCGGCTGTCGTCCATCTGGCGCAGTTTGCCGGGCGTGCGGCGCATCTGCGTCGTTCCCGCCATCCTCAACGCGCCGGATGTGGCGATGGCGTGCGCGGAATTTCGGAAAATGTTAAATGAATTTTGCCGCAGCGCGGCGACGAAAATTAGCCAGCTACGAAGTGGCTGGAACAATCCCGCAAAATAATTGTCAGTCCCGCAAGGGACGCCGGGACGGAATCAGTTTTTACGCCCGCCCTCACCCTGACCCTCTCCCCCGATGAGAGGGAACAGCCAGTGCCAGTCTCCATTTTCTCGGTTGACCGCCCGGCCAATCCAGTAGCGGTCTTTTCAAAGGCGCGGGGAGCGTGAAAGCCCTCTCCTTGGGGAGAGGGTTGGGTGAGGGAGGACGTGAAATCAATTTTCCACCATCCCGTCAGGACGGATTATGTTTTTCAGCAATGCGCCCTTGCTGAGCGTCTTCTTTCATTTGCAAAAAAGCTGGATCATCAGTAACAACTTCTCGATTTGAACGATACTCCGGTTGGTTTTGAGGGTCGAGCGAGGCTTCCGTCGTGGATAGAGAACTAAGTTGCTCCGCTGAAATATGGCACTCGGTAAAAAGTGCATCATTCTTGAAGTCCTTGAAAATGAACAAATCTGCAGAATTTATTGATTCCACAATTGAGAAGTTTGAAAGGAAAGATTCAATTTCTTTCAATACTTTGTCTGGAATGACAACACCTGAATGTGCCGGTTTTATATTCATATCAGTCAGCTTTGTTGCAGTTTGGGTCTCGATTACAAAGTGTCAAGGGATAGAAGTTCGCGGCCAATCGAGTCAAATCATTTTCAAAAACTCCGCCTCATCCAAAATCTTCACGCCCAGCTCCTGCGCCTTGGTGAGCTTGGAACCGGCTTCGGCACCTGCCAGCACAAAATCCGTTTTCTTGCTCACGCTGCCGCTCACTTTGCCGCCGAGCGCTTCAATCTTCGCCGTCGCTGCCTCGCGCGTCAGATTCGGCAGCGTGCCGGTCAACACAAATGTTTTGCCGGCAAATACACCTTTAGTCGTTGCCGCAATGGCGGCCTTCTCGCTCGCCGGTTTGATTCCCAGTTCGCGGATGCGGGCGAGAACTTTCTTCCCGGCGGGCGACGTGAAATAATCCAGCACGCTCGCCGCCGCCACCGGCCCGACTTCCACCAGCTTCGCTTTCAATCCACCTGCGTCCAGCCGCGCTTCAATTTCAGCAATCTCCGCCTTGATTTCCGCATCACGCTGTTCGCGTTTCGCCTTTTCAGTTTCGTTCTTCGGCGGATTCTTGCGTGAGCGCGGACTGATTTCGGCGCGTTCGCTTTCCTTTGCGCCAAGGTCGCGGATGTCGCGTAGCACTTCGGAAGCGGCGAGCGCGTCCAGCGAATCGTGCGTGGCGGCGAGTTGTTTGGCGGTGGCTTCGCCCACGTCGGCAATTGCCAGCGCGTGAATCCAGCGGGAGAGCGGCGCGGTCTTGGCGCGCTGGAGGGCTTCCAGAATCTTCGTGGCGTTCTTCTCGCCGAACGTGCGCGGTTCGTCCTCCGTGCCGAGATTCAGTTTGCCCAGCACTTCCAGTTTCAGGTCGAACAGATCGAGCGGTTCCTTGACGAGTCCGCGTTCAACAAGCTTCTCTGCCACGATATCGCCGAGCGATTCGAGGTCGAGCGCCTTGCGTTGGGCAAAATACTCGACGCGCCGCGTGAGCTGCGCCGGACAGCCCGCGATGTTCTGGCAGCGCCACGCAACTTCTTCTTCCGCCGCAGGCTGACTGGCGGCAGATGGCTTCTCCCTCTCCCCGCCCAAACGGGGAGAGGGTTGGGGTGAGGGGATTTGAGTTGCGAACAGTTGCGCCTCCTCACCCCGGCCCTCTCCTCCCTCGGGGGAGAGGGAGACAGACCTGCTAGTTTTGATTTTATCCTTCGCAATCGTTCCGCCGCACGCCGGGCATTTGCCGCCGACGTGTTTGAACAGATCAAATTCCTTGGCGCCGGGCGGACGTTTGGTTTTCACCACCTCGAAAATTTCCGGGATGACCATGCCGGCCTTGCGGATGACCACGGTGTCGCCGATGCGGATGTCTTTGCGGCGGATTTCGTCCTCGTTGTGCAGCGTGGCGCGCGCAATCGTCGAACCCTGCACGAAGACAGGTTCCAGTTCTGCTACGGGGGTCAACACGCCGGTGCGCCCGACCTGCACGGTGATGGCTTTCAAAACCGTCTCGGCGGGCGTGATCCACGGCACGGGTTTGTGAACAATCGCGTAACCGGGCGCGCGGCTGCGGCCAGGAATGCGCGGCCAGTCCGCGAGCGTGTTCACCTTGAGCACGATTCCGTCAATCTCGTAGGGCAACTGCCGTCGCAGATCGCGGTCTTCATCGTAATGCGCGACGACTTTCTCGCGATAAATTTTCAGAACCTCCTCAATGCCGTCGCAAACCCACCAGAGTTTTTGTGTGGGCAGACCGAACTTGGCGAGCGTTTCGAGCATTTCGGAATGGGTCTTGAACCCGATGCCATCCACTTTGCCGGTCGCGTAAAACACGGCGCGGATGGGACGTTGCGCGACGAGTTTGGGGTCGAGCTGCTTGAGCGTGCCGGCGGTGGCGTTGCGGGCGTTGGGAAACGGTTTTTCACCGGCGGCGGCGAGCTTGGCATTGACGGCATCAAATTCCTTGATCGCCATGTAAGCCTCGCCGCGCACTTCGAGCAGAGCAGGGGGATTCTTGAGATTTAATTCCAACGGAATGCCGCGAACTGTTTTGAGATTCGTGGTGATGTCATCGCCTTCCGTGCCGTCGCCGCGCGTGACACCGAGCGCGAGTTTGCCGTGACGGTAGTGAACGCTGATGGACACGCCGTCCACCTTCGGCTCGATGATGTATTGCACTTTGTCGCGGCCGAGTTGTTTGCGAATGGTGGTATTGAACGCGCGGAGTTCGGCCAATGTGTTCTCGTCCTGCGCGCGATTGCGTTTGTCGCGGTTGGGTTCTTCGTCCTTGGTCGGATGATCGCTGGCCTCGACCTTGTCGAGCGAGAGCATCGGCACGAGATGTTTGACGCGGGCGAATTTTTCGCTCGGTGCGCCGCCGACGCGCTGCGTGGGGGATTCGGGCGTGACGAGATCGGGGAAATTTTTCTCCAGTTCCTGAAGCTCCTTGAAAAGCTGGTCGTATTCGCGGTCGGTGATGATCTGCCGGCCTTCGACGTAATAGGCGCGGTCGTGCCGGCGGATTTCCTCGGCAAGTTGCGCGTGGCGTTTTTGGGCGGCAGCATGTGTCATCGTCGGAATTGTGCAACGACGCACCGCCAGAAGAACAGTTTTTTGTGAACGATCCCAGCCATTCTTCGTGGAAGAATGGCCGCCGACGTCTCTTCATCCTGCGGGCGGTTTTTAATGCGCCCAGAGATAACCCAGGCCAATGAAGCAGAGAAGAGACAGAAGGGAGAAGGAAATGACCGCGATGACCACTTCATCAACCCGGCCGAACCAAGTCTGCTCGGAACGGTTGGCCGGAACAATCATGTGGAGCACCCGGTGCTTCTTCCCCAAGCTGTAACTGATTTTCACCATGCCTGACTTCAAGCATGGGTCAGGCCAGATTCAAAGGTGCTGCGGACGGCCAAAATCAAGCCTGGTTTGATGCACAGCGTCCCGGAATTTGACACGGAGCCAGGCGGGCGGGAACGGAAAATCTTTTTTTCACGGATGTCGCTGTGCTACGCTGCTGTCGTGCGCGGAAAACTGGCCAAGACATTTGAGTTCGCGGATACACAAATATTCCGGCGTGCGGCGCTGCCGAAATCCTACACGGATTTGCTCGGACGAAAGCTGTTTCTCTTTCTGCTGACGGTGCAGGGGCTAGGCGCGTTTGCACTGATCACGCTTGGCGTCATCCTTTCAAAATCCAGCGTGGCAAAAAACGTCATCCGTCCGCGCATCCGGCAGGAAATCGTGCGCGCGGGCGTGGCGTTGCTGCCGATGTTCGCCTTTGTGGCGCTGGCGCTGGGGTTTCTCGTCGTCGGGCAAACGGTCTCGGCTTTGGCGAAAGTCGGCGCGATCAATTATCTCGGCTCGACGATGGTGATCGTGGTCGTGCGCGAACTGGGGCCGCTGCTGTCGGCGGTGCTGGTGCTGGCGCGGGTCGGCACGGCGCACGTCATCGAACTCGGCACGGCGCGCGCGCTGGGCGAGGTCGAGGCGCTGGAAGTGCTGGGCATTGATCCGGTGCATTATCTCATCGTGCCGCGCGTGATCGGCATGGCGCTGGGGATTTTTTCGCTGACGGTCTATCTGATCATCGGCGCGCTGGGCAGCGGTTATCTGTTCGCGTTTTTGCAGGACGTGCCGCTGACGCCGGGCGATTATTTCAAGCAACTGGTGGAATCACTGGGCTGGCTGGACTTTGCGCTGCTCGCGCTGAAGACGGTTGGGTTCGGATTTTTCATCGCGATCGTGACGTGTTATCACGGCCTCGCGCAACCGTTGCGGCTCGAAGACGTTTCGCGCGTGGCGGTGCGTGCGGTCACGCAAGGCGTCATCGTGTGCGTGCTGATTGACGCATTGTTCATCGTGCTTTATCTCGTGGCATGAGCGAAAACCAAAACATTCCGGCCATCGAAATGTGCGGCGTGAACGTCGCCGCGATGCGCGATGCGTCGTTCACGGTCGTCGAGGATGTGAACTGGCCGGTCGCGGCGGGGGGATTCTGGGTCGTTGCCGGCCAGGAACATTCCGGCAAGAGCGATCTGCTGATGCTGGCCGCCGGGCTGATGCCGCCGGCCAGCGGCAGCTGCAAACTTTTCGGCAACGACACGAAAAATTTCGGCGAGGTGGAACTGGCCGAGCGTTTGCGCGTGGGATTTGTTTTTCAAGGCGGTCACCTTTTCAACCGGTTGACGATCGCCGAAAACATCGCGCTGCCATTGCAGTATCAAAAAGATTTTACGGCTGCCGAGGCGGCGCGCGAGGTGCAGGCGTTGCTGGAACTGCTGGAACTTGCGCCGCTCGCCGATGTGACGCCGGCGAACGTCGCGGCCAACTGGCGGCAGCGCGCGGCGCTGGCGCGGGCGTTGATCCTCAAGCCGGAGGTGCTGCTGCTGGACAATCCGCTGGCCGGCCTCGGCGCGCGGCATTCGCAATGGTGGCTGCGTTTTCTCGACCAGTTGTCGCGCGGCCACGAGCAGTTCGCCGGCAAGCCGATGACGCTGGTCGCCACCGCCGATGATTTGCGCCCCTGGCAGAACGCGCGCCGGAACTTCGCGCTGCTGTCCGATAAAAAATTCATTCTGCTCGGCACCTGGAGCGAAGTTGAGGCGGCCAGCGATCCCGCAGTAAAAGAATTGCTGGCCATCCAGCTTGAGACGACAATCTAAAAAACATGGCACTACAAGATTTGACCCCGCAGCTACGGACGCGCTTGAGCCGGATGGAGCGCGCGGTGGGCTGGTTTGTTTTTCTGGCGACGGCGCTGCTGCTGTTCGGTTTCGGCTATTACATTTATCACACGGCGGAGCGCAAGGGCTGGTTTCTCATCAAGGCAAATTACTTCACCTACGTCTTAAGTTCCTCCGGCCTGAACGTCGGCGACCCCGTGGTGATGATGGGTTTTCCAGTCGGCGACATCACCCGGATTCATGCGATGCCGCCGGGAAACCCGCACAATGTCAAAGTGGAATTTGAAGTGCGCGACAGTTATTTCCGCTACATCTGGACGGGCGGTTCGTTCGTGAAGGTGAACTCGGCGGATTTTCTCGGCAAACGGCAGCTCGAAATCACGCGCGGCACGAACGGCCCGGCGATCTGTGTGACCCAGCCGGGTTTCATCAAGACGATTCCTGAACTGGAGCAGATCATCACCATTGAGACCAACCGCTGGCAGCTTTATCAGGATGTCTTCGACGAAAATTCCAACGTCGTCTTCGGCGCTTACACGATGCTCACGCGATCGAACCTGGAACGCATGGCGCAATTGAACCTCGAATCCAATTCCATTTGCGCCTATGACAACAAGATCAAGGCCAGCCATATTGTCGCCACATGGCACCGGCCAACGCATCGCTATGTAAATTTCACGGCCCGCTCCGATGATGTCTGGTTGATCGCCATGGAGACGCCGCCGATTTCCGACCAGTTGCAGGCGATGGTTTCACAGGTGCAATCGGCTTTGCCGGGAATCCTTTCGCTGACGAATAAAATTTCAGCCGTGCTGGACAACGCGGCGACCGCGACTTCCAATCTGAACACGACCGTCACCGCCGCGCAGCCGATGCTGACGAATTTTACCGTCATCAGCGCGCAGTTGCGCGAGCCAGGCGGGCCGATGATCTGGGCGCTGGGGACGAACGGCAACGACCAGGTTCAAGGCGCATTGACGAGTGTGGACGCGCTCCTCACGCAACTTGCCGGCATCACCAGCAACCTGAACGCGCAGGTGCAGGCGAACACAAACCTGCTGGGCGGAATTTCCAAGGCCGTCACGGATGCGGACGATCTGGTGCAGGGGTTGAAGCGGCACTGGCTGCTGCGGTCGGCGTTCAAGACGAAAGAGACCAACGCGCCGCCGACAACTGTGAAACCGTTGCTTCCGCCGAGAGCGCGTTAAGCTTATTGCCCCAGGATCCGGCGCAGGCGGTCGAGCATCGTCTGGGCGAAACGTTCGTAAGGTGCGAGCGGGCGGCCGTAGATCTTTATCTCGTCAATCGTCGCCAGTGCCATGCAAAAATCAAAATCGTGAAAGGTGCGGTCGCGTTTCACGCGGCGCAGCCAGCGGGTCAGGTCGGTGATCTCTTCAATGCCATCCGTGTGGCCGGGATGAAAGGACATTTTCCAATCGTCGTGGCGGATATAACCGTCCGCATTGTTTTTATCTTCAAACCACGGATCGCACAGCAGGATGCAGATGGATTTGTCCGGCACATCGCCGAGCCGGTAAAAAACCATGCGCGCGCCGGTCTCGGCAAAATGGTCGAACGCGATCTCCAGCGCGTCCTCGGACGGCGGGGTGAATTTTGTCTGGAAGCCGAAATGAAAACCGCCCGGCTCGATGTTCAGTTTCTCGAAGCAAAGGTTCTCCTCGAAAATCCAGGTGATGTCCGTCGCGAAGCCGCGCTCGGCCAGCAGTTTTTTCCAGGCGTCGAGGGCTTCGGCGAGGGTCGGGCGTTTGAACGGCACGGGTGGATTCATGGCGGGCTAACTGTGACTTTTCTTAAACCATTCTGCAAACAATTTGATGCCTTGCTCGATTTTCACCTGCGGCAGGTAGCCGAGCATGGCGCGTGCCTTGGAAATATCCGCGAACGTGATCGGCACGTCGCCGGGCTGCATCGGCTGGCGGTCAATGGCGGCTTTCTTGCCAAGCGCGGCCTCGAGCAGTTCGATGAGCCGGCTCAATTTTACCGTTTCCGATTCACCGAGGTTGAAGATTTCAAAGCCGAACTCCTTCTTCGTGCAGGCGATGATGCCTTCCAGCGTGTCGGTGACATAAGTGTAATCGCGCGCCGTGCCGCCGTCGCCAAAAACGGGGATCGGTTTGCCCGCCGTGATGAGCGCGGCAAATTTATAGATCGCCAGATCAGGCCGCTGGCGCGGGCCATAGACGGTGAAGAACCGCAGCATCGCCACGTCCATGCCGTAGATGTGGTGCCAGACGTGGCCGAGCGCCTCGCAGGCGAGCTTGCTGGCGGCGTAGGGCGAGATGGCGGAAAAAATCGGGTCGCGCTCGCTGAAGGGGATTTTCGCGTTCACGCCATAGACGGACGATGACGATGCGATGGTGATTTTTTTAACGCCGTTCGTTCGCGCGGCTTCGAGGACATTGACCGTGCCTTCGACGTTGACGCGCTGGTAAAGCGCCGGTTCGGCGAGGCTCGGACGCACGCCCGCGCGCGCGGCGAGGTGGATGACCTGGTCGAATTTGACCGAGGAAAAAATCTCGTCCAGCGCGGCGCGGTCGGTGAAATCGCCTTGGACAAATTCAAACGGCTTGGCGAGCGACTGGATGTCGCGGAGGTTGCGCTGTTTGATCTGCGGGTCGTAGGAATGATTGAGGTCGTCGAACGCCCAGACCGCGTGGCCGTCATGCAGCAAACGCTCGCAAACGTGCGAGCCGATGAAGCCGGCGCCGCCGGTGACCAGAAAATTCATGGGCGAAAGCTAATCATCAACGGGCGAAGTGTCGAGTGCGCAGGAGTTTCAGTGGGTCGATTGTCTGAAAATGAATTCCAGCTTTTTACGCCGCAAGAAAATGACAGCCAGCCCAAGGCCGACGAGCGAGCCGGGTGCTGGTTCCGGCACGGACGTGATTGAGGCTGAAGCACTCTGACTTGCAAAGCCATTATAGCTAAGTCCAAATTCAGAATATCCAGTTACAACAAATTCATAAATATGACTGGGATTGACAACATACGAATAATCCCCGATTGAGGTTCCTGAGATGGGGTTAATATTCAGCAATGTGATGGAGTCGGTTATGTCCCTTAAAGTTGAAGTTATGACATTAGGGTTCTGTGGCGGGATGCCATCTGAATTATAATCCCATGAGTCACTTAAATGAACATCAAGATTGTTACCAGCAGGGGAAAAAAACCAATCAGCCTGAACAGACGTATTTGCCCACCCAGTTACATATGGAGCATCAGGATTAAGTGGGTCTCTATACATTCCTGCAGTGGCATTATTCTGAACAGAGAAAAGGTCGATGCTTGCTGACGCGGACAATACGGTTCCACCAAACGGGTTGGGAGATGCGGTCGATGCCGCCACTGGCGAGCCGTCAGAGGAGGACAGGCTGTATCCGCCGGTCATTGGATAAGACGAATACCCGGCGCTCCAGTCGCCCAGCGGGTAAAGCTGCCCGTTGCCATCATACCAAGTGGCATTCCAAGAGGCGCTGATACTGTAACTTTGCGAGAGAATCTGAATCCCGTTCTGTGCATGAAGCACGGCCGGTAACGCACACAAAACACACGCAAAAACCAAACGTAAATATTTCATAAGTTCTTGCCACTTCTCAAAATTCATGGGCGAAAGCTAATCATCAGCGGGCGAAGTGTCGAGTGCGCAGGGAATTTAACGGCGTTTTATTGCGACTTTGGTTTCAGTTCAAAATTGATGACGAAAGTCCGTTGCTCATCTGTGGCGCCGGTTTCAAACGGCTGCACAGATTTGACCTGATCCAAGGTTTTTTGCACGGATTCATCCACCGGCTGGTTCCCGGAGAACTCGACGATTTTCGCGGATTCCACTTTCCCATCCTTGTCTATCAAGACTTTTGCCTTGACCCTGACTGGGCCGGCTGAAAGCACAACATTTGTGCCCACGTCCCACACTTCCAAATACGCCTTCTTCGTGTTTAGCGCATAGACGAGATATTCATTCGTTGAATTTGTTTCCGTTCTGGTTGCTGCGGCTGGCTTTTGCGCGGCGCACCCAAAGGCAAACAATGCAATAATCGGAAACAGACAGAACTTTTTGGAAGCCAGTTTAAGCAGGTTAAGCCAATCCCGTTTCATGGTTAAACTGTATTTTGCGTTCCCGTTCTTGTCCAGCGTTCTTATAACGGCTCACAGACCCCGCGCTCTGTGAATTCACAACCCGTTCAACACATCAATCATCTGCCGCAGGCGGCCATAATCGCGCTTGTTGAAATTAAAGGCGATGCGCGCCAGTTCCAGGCTGTCCTTGTCTTCAATTTCCTCCGGCGTGGGCTTGATGGCTTCGATTTTGCCTTCGAGGATGATGTCGGCAAAATCTTCGTTCAGCGCGGCGAGGGCGGATTCGGTCGGCTCATGGCGGAGCCGGATGATGAACAAGTCCTTCACGAAGCGCGTGGATTGGTAATTCCGGTAGAAGCGCGTGATGACTTTCACCGCTTCATCAGTGCTGTCGGTGATGTGATACAGGTCGAGGTCGTCGGGCGAAATCAATTTGTCGCGCAGCAGTTGTTCGCGGACGTTTTTATCCCACGTTTTCCAATACGCGCCGCCGGGCCGGTCCACGAGCACGAGCGGCATGAGCCGGCTCTTGCCGGTCTGCATGAGCGTGATGGCCTCGTAACCTTCGTCGAGCGTGCCGAAGCCGCCGGGGAACAGCACGATCGCATCCGAGTGACGGAGGAAGGTGAGCTTGCGCGTGAAAAAGTATTTGAACGTGACGAGCTTTTTGTCCTCGGCGATGACGGGGTTCGCGCCTTGTTCCCACGGCAGACGGATGTTCGCGCCGAAACTTTTTTCCGGCCCCGCGCCTTCGTGTCCGGCCTGCATGATGCCCGGCCCGGCTCCGGTGATGACCATGAATCCGGCCTGCACAATCTTTTTGCCGAAGTCGGCGGCCTGCTGATATTCAATGCGGTCGGGTTTGGTGCGCGCGGAGCCGAAGATGGTGACCTTGCGCGCACCGGCGTAGGGCGCGAAGAGGCGGAAGGCGTAGCGCAATTCACGGACCGCCGTCTGGATGACGCGCACGTCGCCGGTGTCCTTGACGTCGGTGAGGAGTTTCAGGGCGTTTTCAATGATGTCGGCGACTTCGCTTTCGTTATAGCCGCCGCCTTTGAACTTGATGAGTTCCTGAATCTGGAGTTTGAGTTTGGGGTCAATGACCGTTTTGTTCACTGCTTTCATTTCTATTCCTTGCTTCCCTGTATTAAAGTTTTGTGACTTTAGCAGGGCTGGGCGCAATTGCAACCCGCGCTTTTTGCGCATTGACATTGGCCGTGGAAAAACTAATCTCCGCCTCCGTTTATTCTGCGAGCAGCCGCGCGTGCGGACCTGTCTCGCTCCAGGAAAGGAAGTGAGTTCCTTTGACAGAAATTAAATTAAAAAAAGGCGAACCCGTGGAACGCGCGTTGCGTCGGCTTAAGAAAAAAGTCGATCGCGAAGGCACGTTGAAAATCGTGCGCAGCCGCCGGGCGTTTGAAAAGCCCAGCGAAAAACGCCGCCGCAAAGAAAAAGTGGCGCGTTTCTCCGCCATGCTGACCGCCCGCTACGCCGACCTGTAATTTTCATTTTGCAATTTCCAAAGCCGGGCGCGTCCCATTAGGATGTGCCCGGCCTTTTATTTGCCCGGAGGCGAGAGACCAGACCCCAGAGCCAAAATGTATTCATTTTCCACCTGCTGGAATTCCAGCCGCCACACCGATGGGCGCGCCATGCTGCGCGAAATCCGCGACCTCGGCTTTGATCATGCCGAGTTGAGCCACGGCATCCGCATCAGCCTCTTGCCCGGCATCATCGAGGCCGTGGACGCGGGCGAAATGAAAATCTCCACGCTCCATAATTTCTGCCCGCTGCCCGTTGGCATCACGCATTCCGCGCCCAACCTCTACGAATTTTCCGCCGAACGCCCGCGCGACCGCGAACTCGCCATCCGGCACACGCTCCGGACCTTTGAATTCGCCGAACGTGTCAAGGCGCCCGTCGTCGTGCTGCACCTCGGCAGCATGGATTTGAAGGATTACACCGGCAAACTGGAGGCGATGCTTGAAAGCGGTGAAAAAGATTCGCCCAAATTTCAAAAGCTCGTCAACGAAGCCGCCGCCAAACGCGATGCCGGCAAGGAAAAATTCTTTGCCCGCACCAAGGAAACCCTCCGCCTGCTTTTGCCTGAAGCCGTGAAGCGCGGCCTCAAGCTCGGTTGCGAAAACCGCGAAGGCGTCGAGGAACTGCCGCTGGAAAACGATTTTGCAATGTTCTTCCGCGAGTTCGGCAGCCCGAACGTGCTTTACTGGCACGACACAGGACACGCGCAGATGAAGGAAAACCTCGGCTTTATCCGGCACGCCGAGCATCTCGAATCGCTTGCCAGCCGGCTGGCCGGATTTCACATCCACGACGTGCAGTTTCCTGCGCGCGACCACTGCGCGCCCGGCACCGGCACGATTGATTTCGCCGCGCTCAAGCCGTTCGTGAAGCCGGAACACATCAAGGTTTTTGAGTTCAGCAACAAAGTGCCCGTCGAGGCCGCCAAGGCTGGCATCGCCTACATCAGAAACATCTGGGGCGCGGAATGAATTTCCGATTTGCGATTGCGTGATTGCTGGCAAACCAGCGTGTAAATCGTGTATCGTAAAACGCAAATGCCAGCCAATCCGCCACAGGCCGTCGCCAAAGAAATTGTTGAACGCTTGCAGCAAGCAGGCTTCGCCGCGTTCTGGGTCGGTGGCTGCGTGCGCGATTTTCTGCTTGGCCGCGAGCCGCAGGATTTCGACATCGCCACGGATGCCAAACCGGAGCACGTGGAAAAACTTTTCCGCAAAACCATTCCCGTCGGCAAAAAATTCGGCGTGATGATTGTCGTCGAAGGCGGGCATCAATTCCAGGTCGCCACCTTCCGCGCCGAGGCGGATTACCAGGACGGTCGTCGCCCGGAGAAGATCATTTTCGCCAACGCCGAAGCTGACGCGTCGCGCCGCGACTTCACCGTGAACGGACTGTTCTACGATCCGCTCACGGAAAAAATCCACGACTGGGTCGGTGGTGAAAAGGATTTGCGCGCAAAAATCATCCGCACCATCGGCGCGCCGGAGGAACGCTTTGGCGAAGATCATCTGCGGATGCTGCGCGCTGTGCGCTTCGCTGCGCAGTTAAATTTTCAGATCGAGGCAAAAACTTTTGCGGCCATCCAAGAGCTCGCGCCGAAAATCAAACTTATCAGCGCCGAACGGGTGCGGGATGAGTTGCTGAAATTGTTCTCACCGCCAGACAGCCCAACGACCGCCCTCACCCCGGCCCTTTCCCCCGGGGAGAGGGGGGATGTGAAGGCGTCCATATTAACTCGAACTCTTTCGGGTTCGTCCCAGCGCGGGAACAGCAAGCTCCCTCTCCTGGGGGAGAGGGTTGGGGTGAGGGGGGACAACCTTACAAATTATTCTTCCGCCGCACGCGGTCTGGTTTTGCTGCGCGACAGCGGATTGCTGGAACATATTTTGCCCGAACTCGCGGCGACGGTGAACTGCGAGCAGTCGGCGGATTTTCATCCCGAAGGCAGCGTGTTCAATCACATTTGCCTGATGCTGGAAAAACTCCCGGCAGGCGCGGGCGAATCATTGCCGTGGGCGGTTTTGCTGCACGACATCGCCAAGCCGATGACGGCGGAACGCGAGGCGGCAACGGGCAAAATCCATTTTTACGGCCACGAAAAAGTCGGCGCGGTCATGGCGGAAAAGATTCTGGCGCGGCTGCGGTTTCCGAACAGGCAGACGGAAGAAATCGTGGCTTGCGTGCGGCATCACATGCAGTTCAAGGACGTGAAGCAGATGCGCAAGGCGACGTTGCGCCGCCTGATGCTGCGCGAAACTTTTCCGCTGGAACTGGAGCTGCACCGGCTCGATTGCCTCGGCTCGCATGGCGATCTGGAGTTTTACGATTTTCTGGTCGAGCAGGCGGCGGAACTGGAAAAGCAGCCGGCAATCCGTCCGCCATTGCTCACGGGAAAAGATTTGATCGCGCTTGGCGTGAAACCCGGCCCGGCGCTGGGCGTTTTGCTGCACGAAATCCGTGAAAAACAATTACAGGATGAATTAAAAACGCCGCAGCAGGCGAAGGCGTGGGCAAAAAAACGCGTCGGGAAAAACTAACGCGTGAGCAGTTTGCTTGCGAGCTGGAAGACCAACGCGGGCGAAAGTCCTTTCAAACACTCGTTCGGCTTTGCGTAGTAAGTGCAATGCGCGGAAAGGCAGGGCGAGCAGGGGAGTTCAAACCGCAGAACATTTTCAAGCTGGCCATACGGGCCGGTGCGGCGCGGCTCGGTGGGGCCGAAGAGCGCGACTAGCGGTTTGCCCAGCGCGGCGGCGGCGTGCATCGGGCCGGTGTCGTTCGTAACCATCAAGTCGCAGAGCCGCACCCATTCGATCATTTCCGGGAGCGAAGTTTCGCCGCAAAGATTCAGGCAGCGTTCCGGCGCGGCGCGTGAAATGATTTCGCCGAGAGTTTTGTCTTCGCCGCTGCCGAGAATGGCAAAGCGTGCGTCGGGAAATTTTTCCGCCAGCGACCGGACGAGCCCGGCGAAATATTCGGCAGGCCAGCGCTTGTTTTCCCAGCGCGCGCCGGGCTGAAGCGCAATCCAGCGCGCGCCGTCGGTTTTCCATTTTGATTTTACGGCGGCGGCGATGGCGGGACGTCCGGGCAGCCAGTCAAAATTATTGTGAACGGGCACGCCAAGCGGCGGCAGCACGGAGAGATACCAGTCCACGGCGTGCGTGTGAAATGTCTTTCGCGGCACGGCGATGTCGTAAAATCCGCGCGCGCCTTCGCGGACCTCATCAAGGCCGACGAGAATTTTTCCGCGCGCGAGCCACGCGAACACGCCGCTGCGGGCAAGGCATTGGAGGTCAATGACGAGATCAAATTTTTGCGCGCGGAGCCAGCGGATGCTGCGGAGCATTTCCGGCCAGTGCTGCGGTCTTCCCCAGCGACGGCGCTCGAAGCGGACGACGCCGGCCAGGTCGGGATCGCCTTCGAGCAGCGGCGCAAGCGGGGAATCAATCCACCAAAATATTTCGCTCGCGGGATGATGAAGCTTCAACAAACGAAGGACGGGCAGCGCCTGAATAACGTCGCCGAGCGAGCTGGGTTTGAGGATGAGAATTTTCAAATGAAGAATTTAGAATGAGGAATGAAGAAACAAAAGTGGCGCGCTCCGCGCAAATTGAAATTCTTCATTGAACATTTTAATTCTTCATTCACCGGCCAAACCCAAGGCGTTCGGCCAGCCGTTCGGGCAGGCCGGCGTCGCGGATCTTTTGCTGCGTGGTGGCGATGTCGTAGTCGAGGCGGCGGAGTTCAATCGTGCCGGCTTCCGCGTCATAGACGACGTAACCGGCCCTGGGATTGTTGTCGCGGGGCTGGCCGACGGCGCCTACGTTGACGAAATATTTTTTGGCCGGATCCACTTTGAATTTGGAATACGTTCCGCCGCGCACGGCGGTGTCGCGCATGAAGGCGACGGGCACATGGGTGTGGCCGAAGAAACAGAGCTGCGTGTTCTGATACGGAAAACTGGCGGCGGCGGCGAGCTTGTCGAAGACGTAGCCCCAGCGCTGCGGCGCGTCGAGCGTGGCGTGGACGATGGTGAAGTTGGCGACCATGCGGGAATACTTCAGATCGCGCAGCCATTGGCGGTCGTCGGCGGTGAGCTGGTTGCGGGTCCAGAGGACGGCTTCGGCGGCGTGGGGATTAAAGCCTTCGAGATGGTCGTCGGTGGAGCAGTATTCGTCGTGGTTCCCCTTGACGACGGGAATGTTCATGGCGCGGACGATCTGGAGACATTCCTTGGGGTTGGCATTGTAGCCGACGACATCGCCGAGGCAGACGACCTGCTGGACGTTCTGGGTTTTGATGTCGTCCAAAACGGTCTGGAATGCCTCCAAGTTTCCGTGGATGTCAGCGATGATGGCGTATCTCATGTCGGTCAACGGGAAATTTCAAAGCCGCGAAATTCATTTTGCGCGTCGGCCCAAGTTACCTGCTCGTCGCGGATAAAGCCAGCAAGACCTTCATTGCGGATGGCGGTGCGGAAGGCATCAAGTTCCTCGTGCGTGCCCTCGGCGATGAGTTCGACGCGGCCGTCGGGCAGATTGCGGATGGTGCCGCTGATTTCAAAACCGGCGGCGAGGGCTTTCGCGGCATAACGAAACCCGACGCCCTGCACGCGGCCTGAATAAAAAATTTTCAGGCGGCGGCGGTTTGAAGCCGGTGCGTTGGCTGATGGTTGAATCGGCACGTCAGGATGAAGCCAAAGTCGGCGGCGTGACGCAATGTTTTTTGCCGCGCATCCGTCTTTTCGCTTTTTTTTTGAGAATTCTGTTTGACCCTGCGGACAATTTCCCATAGTTAAGACGGGCTGTCCCGAAAAAATAAAAAGTCCGGGCGCACTTGGTTGGCGGTCAGGCAAAACAGTTACGGCAATGCTGAATGTAAAATCATTTTTGACGGTTGATTTTGGGGCGGGCAGCCTCAAGCTCGCGGAGTTCGAGACGAACGAGGCCGGCGGATTGTCCCTCAAAAGTTTTGTCATCAAGCCGCTCGGGCTGGAAGGCTCGGTGGATGCCACGCGCGAAGCGGTCATTCTCAAAGCCCTTCAGGAAACGCTCGCTGAAAAAGGCATCAAGGGTAAAAACGTCAACGTCTGCGCGCCGGGCTTCCATGTTTTTTCCAAGTTCGTCAAGCTGCCGCCGGTGGACGCGACCAAGGTGACGCAGATCATCCAATACGAGGCGCAGCAGAACGTGCCGTTCCCGCTGGCGGAGGTGGTCTGGGATTACCAGATTCTGGGTTCCGCGCCCGGCGGCGAACTGGAAGTATTGTTGGTCGCCGTCAAGTCCGACGTGGTTGAGGGACTGTTCCGCGTGGCCGCACAGGCGAAGCTGCGGCTGAATTTGTGCGATGCCTCGCCCGCCGCCCTGTGCAACGCCTTCCGGTATAATTATGGCGACCTCGAAGAATGCGCCATGCTGCTGGACATCGGGGCCAAGACCAGCAACCTGCTGTTCTTCGAGAAGGGGAAGGTTTTTTCGCGCAGCATCAACCTTGGGGCGAATGGCATCACGCAGGATTTTGCGAACGAGGCGAAGCTGAAATTTGACGAGGCGGAAAAAATCAAGATCGCCGAAGGATTCGTGAGCCTGGGCGGCGCGTATGAAGAGCCGGAAAACCCGCACCAGGCGGCCATCTCCAAGATCGCGCGACAGTTCATGACCAAGCTGCACATCCAGGTCAACTCGACCTTGCAGTTTTATCGCGGCCAGCAGGGCGGGGCGGCGCCGCAGCGGTTGTTCCTGTCCGGCGGCGCGTCCATAATGCCCTACACGGCGCAGTTTTTTGCCGAGAAGCTGAACATCCCCGTCGAATATTTCAATCCGCTCCGCAACATCCAGATTGATCCGGCGGTCAATCTGGAAGAGCTCGCGCGGGTGGCCCATTCGCTTGGCGAAGTCGTCGGTCTCGGCCTGCGGAATCTGGCGCATTGCCCGGTGGAAATGAATCTGATGCCCGACAGCACCTTGCGCTGGCAGGCTTTCAACCAGAAGAAGCCCTATTTCATTGCCACGGTTTTCAGTCTCGTGCTGGTGGCGTTTGCGGTCGGATTCCTGTTTGAAAAGCTGGCGCAATCAAAAGAAGAGGAAATCAAGGAGCTGGAGCCGAAGGTTCAGGCGATCCAGTTAAAGTATGATGCGTTCAAAAAAGTTTATTCGAGGCTGCAGGCGGCCCAAAAGGAAGCCGACCAGATCACCACCTGGTTGGAACAGCGGTATTATTGGGGGGATGTCCTGGCGCAACTGCGTGGCGTGCTCATCCGCTCCGAGGATGACGTCAAGAAAAAACTGTCCGCACAAAAGTCGAATGTCGAGGTCGGCATCTGGATCGAGCAGATGACGACGCTGCCGGATTTGCAGAGCGCCAGCGGTGGCATGATGGCAAACCCGATGCCTGTGTATAATAATCCTGAATTTGCCGGAAGATATAATCAGGGGAGGCCCGCCCCGGAAGCTCCCAATCCGGATGCGGCTGCGGCGGGCGTCAATCAAGGGACGCCCATCAATTTGATTTGTCGCGCCGTGGATTTAACCAGCATTGATCCCTCGGCGAACAGCGAGATTGCCTATGCGGTGGAAACCCAGTTAAAGGCGTGTCCGATCTTTGATCCGAAGACAACGCAGCTCACCGGTCAGATCACGCCGGACAATGCCAGCGGCACATTCACGTTCGGCATCACGGTCATGCTGCAAAATCCGTTGAAACTGTAATATGGCCTGGATCAAACGAAATCTTTTTTTTGCAATTGGCGGCGCCATCGCTTTGCTGCTGCTGGGTGCGGCGGCCTTTTATAATTTTAAGGGCTGGAACCACAACTCGGTGGCGTTTCAAAAACTGAATGAGATCTACGGCAATCTCCAGACGCTTAACAGTCAGAAACCAGCCCCCGGCGACGGCAAGAAGATAAACAATACCCAGACCGCCAAGGATCAGGAGCGTGAAATCCGCGCTTGGACCGACCAGACGGGAAATTATTTCAAGCCGATTGCGGCCATTCCCAATTTGCCGGAAGTGACCAGCGAGGCTTTTGCCGCCGCCCTGCGCCGGACGATTGACCAGTTGCAACGTGAGGCGGAAACCGCAAGCGTCCAGTTGCCGCCGAAGTATGGTTTTTCGTTTGAAGCACAACGCTCGATTGTCCGGTTCGCGCCCGGCAGCCTCGCGCCGCTGGCGGTGCAGCTCGGAGAAGTGAAGACCATTTCGGAAATTCTTTTTGCGGCACGCGTCAACTCGTTCGACAGCATCCAGCGTCTCCGGGTGTCAGACGACGATGCTGCCGGTTCGCAGTCTGACTACATTGCTGATCCCGCCGTCACCAACGACCTTGCCGTATTGACGCCTTATGCGGTCACCTTCCGGTCCTTCACTCCTGAACTGGCGGCGGTGCTGACCGGTTTTGCCGCCGCGCCGAACGGATTTATTGTCAAGGGCCTAAATGTTTCCCCTGCTGGCGCGACGGCTTCGATTGGCGTGCCTGACGCATCCGGCGCGTTTGGACGCTATGGGGGTGGTTATCCTGGCGGAGGTTATACGCCGCCGGTTGCGCCCGCGCCCGGGGCCGGAAAAGGCGGGCTGCAGACTTTCTTGAATGAACAGCTTTTGCGCGTCACGATTGAAGTGGTGATTGTGAAACCGTTCCCCAAAAAATAAGTTCATGGAATTTGTCAAAAAACATTACGAGAAAATCATATTGAGCGCCGTGCTGGCGGGCTTGGTAGGCGCGCTCGTGGTTTTGCCGTTTATGATTTCCAGAGATCAGGAGGAAATAAAAAGATTGGGGGATGAATATACAACCCCCAAAGTCCCGCCGCTGCCGGCGCTGGATTTGACGCGGCAGAAAAGCGCCTCGGAGCGGCTGCTTGCGCGGGCTAACTTTGATTTTTTCACGACCAACAAGCTGTTCAACCCGATGGATTGGAAAAAAGGGATCGATGGCAATCCGATTAAAATCAAGACAGGAAATGAAACTGGTGCCGGAGCGGCCGTCGTCACCAAGATCACGCCGCTCTATCTGGTGGTGACGCTGGATCAGGTGACGACCAACGAACTTGGGGCGCGCTATGTCATCGGCATAGAACGTCAGGCGGCGGCGACTCCGGCGCTGCGCCAAAAACAAAAGCGTTTTGCCTCGATGGATGACAGGAAGAAGGATGCCTTCACGCTGGTTGAGGTCAAAGGCGCCCCCGAAAATCCAAGCGAGTTGATTTTGAAACTGGCCGACAGCGGCGAGATGGTGTCGGTGTCCAAACAAAAACCCTTCAAACGTGCGGATGCCTACGCGGCGGATTTGAAGTATGATCTGGACAAGAAAACTTTTATCGGACGGCGTGAGAATTCATCCATTTCTTTCGGTGGCGAAGATTACATTGTCGTTGCAATTGATCCAGACGAAGTGATATTGTCAGCCCAATCAAACCAGAAACACACAACTTTGCGATACACGCCATGATGGCTTGATATTTTGCGTCAACAGACTGATTGAAGATCAACTTGAAACCAACCATGACAAAAGCAGCTTCCCTCTCGCTCGGCTTCATTTTCCTGCTGGCCTCCGTTGCCAGCCTGTCGGCGCAAAACAGCGCCACCGATGTGGCGGTCAATGAAGGTGTGGTCCGGCAGGCCAACACCATCGTGCTGCGCCAAAAACTTGCGGAAGCCAGCAGTGCCGCCGCGCGCGGGGATCTGACGGCGGCCGCAAAATATTACGAGGATGCTTATACGCTGGTGCAGCAAGTCGGATCCGGCGTTGACAGTGAAAAGGAGCAGACCATTTCCGGCCTTGATTCAACCCGGCTCCAGCTCGCCCGCCAGGCGCAGGGCAACGGTGACTTGAACGCAGCCAACACCGAAGTCAGCCGCGTGCTGAAGGTGGATCCGAACAATTCCGCAGCCATCGCCTTCAAAAAACAGAACGACCAGATGATGGCCGCCATGCGCGGCAAAACCCCCTCTCTCCCGACGCTCGAAAAGGTTCCAGCCATCATGAACGAGAAGACCGATGCGGGCACCCTGGTGCAGGACGGCAAGCTGCTTTACGAGATGGGCAAACTGGAAGAAGCGGATGCAAAATTTAATGCCGCCTTGAAACTCGACCCGAACAACACCGGTGCCTATTACTATTTGAACCTGACCAAGCAGGCCCGTTATGCGCGCGAAGAACGGATGCACACCGTGGCCAGCGGTGAACGCATTGTGCAAGTGGAGAAGGCCTGGGAAAGACTCGGGCCGAACACAAGTTTGCCGACGCCGAACGCCTACGCGATGACAAATTTGATCTACACCGGTGCCGGACGGCAGGCGATTGTCAGCAAGCTGGACCGCATCCGCATGGACGCATTATATGACGGGCTGCCGTTGAGCGAGGTCGTCCGCAACTTGAGCGAGCAGGCCAAAATCCGGGATCCCGAAAAAAAGGGCATCAATTTTTTGATCAACCCCAATCCGGACAACTCCGTTGCAACGCTCGCCCCGGCTGCCGGCGGCGGTGGTTTTGCCGAGCGCGGCTTTCCCGCCGCCCAGACAGTTGATCCCGCCACAGGTTTGCCGGTGGCTCCCGCCGCCACTGCTGCTGAAGCGGTTGACCTGAACACGGTGATCATCAAAATGAACCCGGGTTTGAGCGATGTGCGTCTGGCGGACGTGTTGGATGCCATCGTCCAGGTGGCCGATCATCCGATAAAATACAGCGTTCAAGATTATGCGATCGTCTTTTCCGCCAAGGGAGCGGAAACCCCGACGCTTTACAGCCGTCATTTCAGAGTTGACCCGAACACATTTGAGCAGGGCTTGCAGGCCGTGAGCGCGCAGAGCTTTGGTTCGGCCAACAGCAGTTCTGGTGGCGGCAGCACTGGTGGCGGCACCAGCGGCGGCGGCGGTGGCGGCGGTGGCGGTGGCGGTGGCGGCAACAATGGCAATAACAACAACGGCGCGGTTGTGCCGATAATCAACGTGGCGCCCGGTTCATCTGGCCTGCGTTCGACGGGCAGTGGTGGTGGTGGTGGTGGTGGCGGTGGCGGTGGCCGCTCTACTGGCGCAGGTGGAGCTGGCGGCACTGCTGGCGGTGGCAACAACGACGGCGGAGTCAATTATGTGACGACCGTTGGCCAGACTGTGGATATCAGCACGCAAGCCCGGCTTTTCTTTTCCACACTGGGGGTTAATTTGGATCCGTCAACGCCAGGCGGGCTTGGTAAAAGCCTCTTTTTCAATGATCGTCTCGGTGAACTGTTTGTCCGCGCCACGTCGCAGGATTTGGACACCATCGAAAATGCCATTGAAGTTTTGAACCGTGTGGCTCCGCAGATTCACATCAAATCCCGTTTCATTGAAATCTTGCAGGACGACAATACGGCGCTGGGCTTTGACTGGTATCTTGGAAATTTTGTGAATGGGAAGGTCATTGCCAATGGTGGCAGCGCGCCGTCGCTGAATGTTCCAACTTCGGCGGCCAATCCGTTGGGCACGTTTCCGGGGAACACGACGGCCAGCCAGATTCCAGGGTCAGCTGGCGATCAACTGGTGACAGGCGGCCTCCGCAATCCCCTCGGCGCACCGGCGCTCGCCACGGTGACGGGCATCATGACGGATCCCAATTTCCGGGTCGTTATAAAAGCCTTGGAACAGCGCAGCGGGGCAGAAGCTCTCGCGGAACCGGAAGTGGTGACCACCAGCGGACGACAGACACAAATGCGTGCAACCCGGCTTGAATTCATCGTCACCGGCTACGATTTCCAGCAAGGAACGGCAGCCACCACGACCGGCACAGGCACAACCCAATAATTATAATTTAACCACCAGCTAAAATGAAATCACTCAAGGCAAATACGGTTTCCAAACTGACGTTTTCGGCGTTGCTGCTTTGCGGCGCTTTTGCTGCGGTCGAGGTGGCCCAGGCGCAGGTTGTTAATAATAATCCCGGAGTCTCCGCCATCACCCCCGTCACCCAGCAGGTTGAGACCGGTCCGGTGCTGGATGTTGTCCCCTACGTTTTGTCCGATGGTTATACTATCAACTTGACGTTGATTCCGTCACTGACCGAATTTCAGGGCTATCAGGATCCACCGCCCGTTCCCAACGTGACGGGCGGGCTTAATGTGGTGCAATTGCCGACCAGTTTGCCTATGTTCGCCGTCCGTCAAGTGGTCACCACGGTGAACATCTGGGACAATCAGACCATCGTGATTGGCGGGTTGATTTCTGCCGTTACAGCAAGCACCAAAGATAAAGTTCCTGTTCTTGGCGATTTACCCGGGGTTGGCATTTTGTTTCAGAGTTCGGCCAAAAAAGTGTCAAAAAAGAACCTGATGATTTTTGTGACGGCCACCATTGTGGATCCGGCCGGCAACCGGGTGCATTCAGACGATGAATTGCCGTTTACGCAGACAGCCATTCCGACGCAACCGGTGGTGCCAGGGCAGACGTTCCAGCCCGGCCCGGCAGCGGCGGCAGCGGCGGACGTCAAGCAATAATAGCCGCTTTTGCAGCAGGCGGCGGGGTCAATTCCAGTGTTTGGGAAAATTTGTGAACCGGTTGCTGATTGTTGACGGCCATGCTTACGCCTATCGCGCGTTTTATGCGATCCGCGAGTTGCGTTCGCCGTCGGGCCAGCCGACGAATGCAATTTATGGATTCGTCAAAATGCTGGCCAAGATGCGTGCGACCATCAAGCCGACGCATTTGATCGTGGTGTGGGACGGCGGATTGAGTGCGCATCGCATGGCGGCTCTGCCAGGATACAAGGCGCAGCGTCCGGAAATGCCGGACGATTTGAGGCCGCAACTGGATGAGATAGTCAGTTATTTGAAAGCGGCGCGGGTTGAGTCATTCCGGCGCGAAGGCGTGGAGGCCGATGATTACATCGCCTGCCTGTCGCGGCACGCGTCGGACGCGGGCATGGCCGTGGTCATTGCCAGTTCGGATAAAGATTTTATGCAGCTGGTCTCGCCGCAAGTCGGGTTGTTAAATCCGAACGACAAAAGCGAAACCGTCTGGACGGACGAGCAGGTGCGGGCCAAGACCGGCGTTGGGCCGTCGCAGATTGTGGACTGGCTGGCCCTGATGGGTGACAGCGTGGACAACATTCCTGGCGTGCCGGGTGTCGGATCAAAGACCGCCGCCGGCATGTTGAACCGGTTTGGTTCGGTGGACGGGTTGTTTGGGCGTCTGGATGAAGTGAAGCAGGAAAAACTGCGGGCTTCATTGCGCGCTTCGGCGGAAGCCGTGCGGCGGAATTTGAATTTGGTGCGGTTGCAGGATGATTTGCCGTGCGATTTTTCGCCGGAAAACCTGGTTGAAAAACCGGCGGATGCCGGACAATTGGGCGAACTGTTCAGGCGGTGGGGATTCAAGGGAATGCTTGAAGACCTGGGAACATCGCCAAGCATGAGACAGACGGTGTTGATTTAGAAATTTGCAAGAAAGATGAATTTGTCAAGCTGGATTCAAAATGTGCCGATGGGCGGATGCGCGGGTCGCGTCTGTTCCGTCATGGGAATTTTTGGACAAAACGCAGCGGTGCGTTTAGAGTCTGCCAAACCTGTTATGTTTTTGTTGTTCGCCCGCAGGGCCGCCATTTGTATTTGCTGGGGATTGTTCCTCATGATTCCTCCCGCCGTCATGGCGCAGACCAATTATTATTCCAAGAATGGGACCGAATATGCCGTGGTGGGTTCTTTGCCAGGCGACCAGGTTTTTCCGGATGCGGCGGTGACTCCCGCCGGCGGATTTGTGGTCTGGCAGGACAACAGCACGGACGGCAACGGCTGGGGCGTGAGCGCCCGGCGTCTGGACAGCACGCTGTCCGGCACCTTGGGCGCGTTTCGAGTGAACCAGCAGGGAACCAACGATCAGGAAAACCCCCGCGTCGCGCTGTTGAAAAATGGCGGGGCCGTGTTTGTCTGGCAGGGCGGCAAAAAAGGCTACCAGCACATTTTCGCGCGTTTTCTCACCCCGACCAACACCTTTTTGACGACCACCGACCTGGTGGTCAGCACCTTCACCAACAATTTTCAGATCAACCCCGCCGTGGCGACGCTGAACAACAGCAACGTCGTGGTGGTGTGGGCCAGTTTCAATCAGGCCGGCTCAAACAGCTTGCAGGATGTTTATTGCAAAATCCTTTCACGCACTGGCACGACCGTCAGCAACCAGTTTCGAATCAATCAATTCACCAATTACAACCAGCGCACGCCGGCGGTTGCCGCCTTGAAAAACGGCGGATTCGTTGTGGGCTGGGTTTCCGAACAGCAACGCGTGGTGGCTCCGAATCTGGGGGCAAATTCAACGTATTCCACTGCAAGCGCCTTGGTGGTTCCGAGCGTGGACATCTATGCGCGGCTTTACGCCAGCAATGGCGTGCCTGCAGGCAGTGAATTTCTCGTGAACACAGATTCCAATCCCTGCGCCAACCCAGCCGTGGCGTCGGTGTCCGACGGCAGTTTCATGGTGACGTGGGGCGCGCGTGACATGCTGAATCAGACCAACAGTTTTGACATCTATGCGCGGACATTTTCCAGTTCGGGCACCGGCGGCACTACCTTGCGTGTCAATTCGCATCTTATAGGCGACCAATACGCGCCGCGCATCAGTGTCATTGCCGCCGATTACATGATTGCATGGACGAGTCTGGGCCAGGACGGTTCCCGCGAAGGCTTGTTCGGACAGTTTGTGCATAACAACGGTTCGCCCGTGGGCGGTGAATTTCAGGTCAACACCACCACGGTCAGCCAGCAAATGCACCCGGCGTTGACCTCGGATGGCGCGGGCCAGTTTCTGGCGGTCTGGACGGGCTATGCCGGTTCGCCGAACAGTTTTGATCTGTTTGCGCAGCGTTATCTCAATGTCGCGGCGCTGCTGCAGCCCATGGCCGCGCCGTTCGTCTATGCGCCGTTCACGCTGGACGCCGACGGGGTTTATCAGCCGCAACTGGAGGTTTCCTGGCCCCCGTTGCTGGGAATTTCCGTTTCCAATTATGAAGTCTATGTGGACGGCTCCGGCGTGCCGGCGGGTGTGACAGCGGGCAACATCTGGACAATGACTGTGACAAACGGTCTGGCCGCCAGCAGCACGCACTCGTTTCAGGTGGATTATGTGACGACGGGCGGGGCAATCTCGCCGATTTCTCCGGCCACCAGCGGCACGACCTGGGGCGGTGGCAATTATTATGACGTCCCGGTGGAATGGCTGGAACTATATTACGGCAATACCATCGCCAGCTGGCCGGCCAATGTGAACGCGCCGCTGGCCTCCGGCGGTCTGACCCTGCGGCAGGTCTTCTTGAGCGGGGGCAACCCGCTTGACCCGGGCACATGGCTGCGGACATCGCTGGCCAATACGTCGCAGGGAATGTTCTTGAGCTGGAATACGCAGCCCGGCCAGACATATCAGGTGCAGGCGGCGTCGAACATGGCGGCGTGGAGCAATCTGGGTTCGCCCCGGTTTGCGGCGGGCACCAATGATTCAATTTTTGTCGGCGGCGGTGCGGCGGGCTATTACCGCGTGTTGTTGTTGCGTCAATAAAATGAGCAGTATGTTGCAATCACTCAAAAAATTTTCGTGGATTCTTCTGCTGGCGTCCGGCCAGCAGGCGGCGTGGGCTTTTTCCCTGGGGGGGCCGATCAACAACGGCGGCGATAACTGGCAGGCGACCACAATTGGCTACGGGATTGGCGGCGATCTCACGGCACCCAAAAATCTAGGTGAGGAATACCGTCGCAACACGCCGGTGATGTATTGGGCGCCCAACGCCAACTTTTTGGATTTCTTCGGTTCCAACGGGGTGGTGGCAATTGACCAGGCGTTCACCATTCTGAACGCCAGCCTGACCAATGTGAACAGTTACAGCAGTGCGCTCACGGAATTTCCGCTGTATTCACAGGCCATCAATTATCAGGCGAGTGCTTTGGGTTTGCTGGATTTGAAGTCCACCACTTTGTCAGCGATGATGGAGCAGCTGGGTCTGGACAATCCGGTTCGTTATGCCTGGACGTTGCACAACCGGGTTACATTGCCGGGTGGCACCTGTCCAGATGACGAGGTATATCTGGTGGTCCAGAGGAATTTCGATTTCACAACCACCCCGTTGAATCAGGTTCTATACTCGCCTTACGTCAACGCGACGCTTTATACCTATATCATTTTGGAGGCTTGCCCGGCCTCCGTTCCGGATCCTCAAGCGCTGGCCGCGCCGGTGAAAGTGGATCCTTTGGCGGATTCCCGTCCGTCGGTGGCCAGCGAGGGTCTTCAAACCGGCGGTTATTATATCAGCCTGACGCGGGACGACATCGGAGGGCTGCGGTATATGCTCAACACGAACAACATTAATTTTGAATCGTCCGCGCCGGGAAGCGTTTTGTTGAGTTCCACCGTGTCCGGCGGCACCAACTATGGCGCGCCATTCCCGCTTTACACTTCCAACTACACCGCCTTTGCGCTGGCCGCCCGGACCAATGACCCGGTCACCATGTCCAATCTGTTTCCGGGGCTGGTGATTGTCAGTTCCTCAAACTACTTTACGATGCAGGCCACGCCGACCATTGTCGCCTACTTCACCAACCTCATTGGCGCGCCGGCCGGCTCGCAAACCCTGGTCATCACCACGAATTACACCTACACGGTGGTCACCAATTATGTGACCACCTTTGCCAACGTTGTCACCAACAACTACCGTCCCAACAGCAGCGCCACGCTGGTGACGGTGCAGGTGCAGCAGCTTGCCGGCGCCCCCGCCGGCACGCTGACCACGAACACCACCAGCAAGAACATCACGCTCACCAATGTGCCGTCGGGTGATTACTATATTAACACCAATGCCTGCGGCCCGAACCTGATTTTAAGCACGTTGTTCACCAATGTGGTGGTGGAGACCAACCTGATTATTTCCGCCAGCAATTCGGCTGGTTTGTTCTATTCCCAAAGCCTGGTGACCCGCTCGACCAACCACATTTTCGTGGCGGAGCCGATAATTTGCGGGGCGGCCGCCGGCGGGACGACCAATGCCGCCGGCCTGTATCAAGGCATCGGCAAAATCAAGTTTGTGAAGACGAGTTTCGATTCGCTGCTCGGCCAGTTCTACCAGCCCATCACCAACACCTACACGATGCAGTTGGTGAGCAACAGCAAGCTGGTTAATCAGACGTTCCAGCGCGTGGTGACGACCCCGGATTTTCTGTTTAGCGCGGCGGATTTGGCCGATGGACCCGCTGAATTACCTAACGGTGTCTTTGTTTTATCCCGCAATGTGAATTTTAACCAGGCCAACATACTGCCAGGTCTGGCCGGCCCGGGAACCATTGATCCGGCCACCACGATCACGTTTGACAAGGTCGGGACTATTTTTGAAAATATTCCGGACGGGGATCAATTGACCGGGGGGCTTTCAGTGCTGACATGGGGATCGTTCGACGGCTCCACCAACGCCCCGGTCGTCTATCCGAACGGCACCAGCATTGAAAATCTGGCCAATCAGGTGCTGGTGCAGATTTCTCCGGCCAGTCTGCCGGTCGGAACCAATGGGGTGGCTTATCCCGCAACCACCTTTATCGCCACCGGCGGTGCATTCTCACCGCCGTTCGACTGGTCGCTGTCGTCGGGCAGCCTGCCGTCGGGCTTGACCTTGTCTTCGGGTGGCACGATTTCCGGCACGCCAACCCAGACCGGCACCTTTGACTTCACCCTGCAACTGACCGATGTCGTGTCGCGCTCGGTGCAGTGGAACTACTCGCTTATCATCCAATGAACGGCACCACACACTATAGTCGCTTGATGAAACGTCTGATGAAATGGCCGGTGATTTGCGGGCTGTCGGGCCTGCTGCTCGCGCAAACCGTGCCGGCGGGGCAGGAATATTACATCAATAACGACGTGGTCAGCAGTGCGCCCAACATTGACGCGACCAATTTCATCAACAACAGTTACTTTTCATCGGGAACGGTTTTTCCTTACGAGACGACGTCCACGCGGAATTACACCAACAATGACACAATGATTGGACTTGGCGGGTTTCGGTTTGACACGTTCTCCGGCAGCACGCGCTCGATGGCAGTCAGTTTTTACAATCCGGGATCCATCGCTTGTCTTTCAGGCGGCCAGTTCGGCCAGATCATCGTCAACGCGACCAACATAGCAAGTCCCGGCGTGATGGATGTAGGTCTGAATGGTGGAATCCTGCTCACGGGACAGAATGTGGATTTGACTTACAGCACCCTTACGATATCACAGGGCGGCGGCAACAACTCTTCTTTCGGCATTATCGGCACGGCGGGAAACTTTGGCCTGAACACGAATCAGAATTGGAATCCTGGTGCCATGTTGACGGCGAACAGCGCCACGTCTTCGGATCCTAATGTTTTCACCTTGATCAATTCCAAGTCATATTTTAAGACTGATGCGATCACTCCGTCCAATAAGATTGTCCGGGCAGTATTCATCAGAAACCCGTATCCCACTGTCACCAACAAGGTTTATTTCCCAGTTAATTCTAATGTTGTCAATGTCGAGTGGATTGGCACCTATGTGAATCCGGCGACCGGACAGACATTGACCAATTATCTTTATCTGGCGAATGATTATCTTCTGGGAGCCACCACCAATGTCACCCTTGTAAACGGCATCCCTGATAATTTTCAATTCACCAAATCAACCGTCCCGCTGCCCCTGACGGGTCTGGCTGCGCCAAGTTTTCAGCCTCTGCTCCCCTCCGCATCCATCACCAATCCTTACTCCTACACGCTCGCGGAGTTTGTTCCCACCTCGGTGGCGACCGGTCCCACGGCCTCAAACCCGAGCGGCGCACTCACCAATCTGCCGGCGCGCACCCAGATTTCTGCCAGCCGGCAACTCAACCTGGCACTGGCCACAATCAGCGGTCAGAATTATCTGTCGCTCACCTGCACCAATCAGTTTGATGGCAGTGACGGTGCGACGATTGTCTCGCCTTTCAGCGACATCAATCTGGGCGTCACGAACGGGTCTATTGTGGTCAGCAATTTGTTGCAGTCCGTCATTCCGAATTGGGTCGGGTCGGTTCAGGCCTGGAGCACGCGCTGGCTTTATACGGATACCAATGCCGTTCCCAGCGTAGATTACGACTTTCGCGTTTTGCTCGTGGACAGTCAGGTTTTTCCTTTCACTTCGCCGCAAGTCCAGGATCTGACCTTGCACAGCACCAACGTGATCATTAGCGATGTGTTCAATATCAGCCGCAATCTTTCCATTGACGCCCGAAGCCTGACATTGACGGCCAATGTTGGATATCCAGCAACTGGAGCCGGTTCGCCCGAAGGCGAGTTGAATTTGGAAAACAACAATGTTTTTTTTGCCAGTTCGTTGCCAAATCTGCTTTGGCTGACTAATAATGGGAAAATTACGATGGGCAATGCCGGCAACTTTGGCGGCCCGCCGCCGGCCAATTATCAAACCTTCATCAACAATGGGTTGCTTTCAGATCAAGGCTCGGCGGTTTATGCGAGTTATTTCAAAAATAGCGGAACCATTCTCAACGGTTTGGGCAATTTCTCCCTGCAATCACTGACGGCCGTTCTGACCGGTGGTTCGATCACCGCCATTGGCGATATTTCGATCACCGCCGACAGTCTGGTGGCGAGCAATGTGGTGTTGACGATGGGCCGGTCGCTCACGTTGCGGGCGACCAATCTGCTGACCGACCTGAACAGCAGCAACAACTGGACGGTGGGTGGATCCAGCTTGGTGGCATTGAACCTGCCGATCAAGCCGGCCGCCGGCGACCTGCTTGGCACGAGCATTTCGGAGGTTGCCTCAACCAATAAAAATGTTGTCAACACCTGGGCCGGGGAGGATCGCGGAGTTTCCACCAGCGGCTATGTGGATAATGTGGCGGTGGGCCGGCTGGTTTTGAATGCGTTAAGCGTTCCGCCCCACAGCGTGCTCACTTTCAACGGCGCGGGAGCTACCAATGCGATGTATGTGGATGTGCTTGTTCTCACCAACTTCGCCGCCACGCTCAACTTCACCACCAGCAACGCCACGGCTCTGGCCATCAGTCCGGGCATGGTCATCTACTACCAGCAGGCTTTCGCCAACGGGGTGGATGTTACAACGAATATCAATGGTTGGAACAACAACCGGCTTCGCTGGGTTAATCTCGCAAATTTGGCGCAGGCCAGCATAACGCTGCTTGAGCCATCAGACCCGCCCGAATCCTTTCATTTCAAGGTCAGCGGGGTTCAGTTCCCTTCCGGTCTGGCAACCGGCTCCAATTACAAGGTCATCATTCAGGCCACCACCAATTTGATCTCCCCGAACTGGGTGAACGTCTATACCGGCGCGCCGCCGTTCACCTTCAACGATTTTGGTTTTACCACCAACAAGCAGCAGTTTTACCGTGCCAAGCAGGGCTGGTAGCCTCGCCATGAAAGTTTGCGGATTGACCGGCGGCGTTGGGATGGGCAAATCCACCGCCGCCGGTTTCTTTTTGCAGCACGGTGTCCGGGTCGTGGACACCGACGAACTTGCCCGCCAGCTAGTCCAGCCCGGCGAACCCGCCCTTGCTGAAATCCAAATCCACTTCGGCAAAAACATCGTCGCGTCCGACGGCCGGTTGCGCCGCGACGAACTGGCCCGGATTATTTTTTCCGATGCCGCCGCCCGCCGGAAACTTGAGGCCGTCCTCCATCCGCGCATCCGCGAACGCTGGCTCGCGCAAATCGAAGCCTGGCGCAAAGAGGGTCATCATCTGGCCGTGGTCGTGATTCCCCTGCTGTTTGAAACGCAGGCGGAGGCGCACTTTGAAAAGATCATTTGCGTGGCCTGTTCGTCCGCAGCACAGCAGGAACGGCTGGCCGCGCGCGGCTGGGACGCGGATCAAGTCCGCCACCGCATCGCGGCGCAACTGCCGGTCGAACAAAAAATCGCCCGCTCCCATTTTGTGATCTGGACGGAGGGCTTGCTCGAAGTCCAGCACCGGCAGGTTGGGCAAATCCTTCAGAAACTCTGATTTCTCCGCTTCGTCGGCTTGTCCCCAGAACTGGTGACTGGCTGGGGACGGCGGATTGTATATTCTGATCGCGTTGATGGCGGTGGTCATCAATCAAGATTTAAGTGTTGTTCTCGAAAGAGGCCGGAGTAGTGTCCGGCCTCTTTTCTTTTGTGCGGTAACTTGCGGCTGGTCTTGCCTGATTGATAAATTTTGCGCTTTGGCATTGCTTTGGCGTGCCTTGAGGAAAAGACTCTGCTAAATCTTTACCGTTATGTTGCTCACCAAAGACGAACTCCGCAGCCTCGTTGAACTGACCCATCAATCGCCGCACACGCTTCTCGGGATTCACCCGCTCGGCGATGGTTCGGGGCTGGTCGTCCGGGCGCTGCTGCCGGACGCCGCCAAAGTTGAAATCCAGCCGGTGCACGAGAAGGACAAACCCAGGTTCGAGCTTGCCCGGATTCCGAACACAGATGTTTTTGAAGGCATCACCAAAAACGCCACCGCCGTTTACGCCTACGATCTGGTCGTCACGAACCACAATGGAAAAACCCGCCGCACGCGCGATGCGTATTCATTTCTGCCCACGCTCGGCGAGGCGGATTTGTTTTTATTCGGAAAAGGCGACGAGCGGAAAATTTACGACAAGCTCGGCGCGCAACTCCGCACGATTGACGGCGTCCACGGCACGAGCTTCGCCGTCTGGGCGCCAAACGCCCGGCGCATCAGTGTCGTCGGCGATTTCAACAACTGGGACGGACGGTTTCATCCGATGCGTCTGCTCGGCGCGTCCGGCGTCTGGGAGATTTTCATTCCCGGCGTGGGGCAGGGCGCGCATTACAAATTTGAGATCCGCGACGCGCATGGCCACATCAAGCTGAACACCGACCCGTTCGGATTTTTCTTCGAGGTTGCGCCCAAGCAGGCGGCGATTGTCTGGGACACCAAAAAATTCAAGTGGAACGATGACGCGTGGCTGAAGAAACGGCGTGAACGCGACGCGCTGCGTTCGCCGATGAGCGTCTATGAAATGCACGTCGGTTCGTGGCAGAAAAAGACCGCGACCGAATCGTGGAGCTATCGCGAACTTGCCCGGCCGCTCGTTGAATACGTCACGCGCCTCGGCTTCACGCATGTCGAATTCATGCCCGTGGCCGAGCACGCGTTTTATCCGTCGTGGGGTTATCAGGTCACGGGTTTTTTTGCGCCGACCAGCCGCTTCGGCACGCCGGAGGATTTTCAATTTCTCGTCAACGCGCTGCACGCCGCCGGCATCGGCGTCATCGTGGACTGGGTGCCCGCACATTTCCCGCGCGACACATGGGCGCTCGCACGATTTGACGGCACCGCGCTTTTCGAGCATGAAGACCCGCGCAAAGGCGCGCATCAGGACTGGGGCACGTTGATCTTTAATTTTGGCCGGAATGAAGTTTCAAATTTTCTCGTCGCCAATGCGCTGTTCTGGTGCGAACGCTTTCACATTGACGGGCTGCGCGTGGACGCCGTCGCCTCGATGCTTTATCTCGATTACTCGCGCAAAGCCGGCGAATGGATTCCCAACCAGTTTGGCGGTCGTGAAAACCTCGAGGCCATTGAATTCCTGAAAAAATTCAACCACATCACGCACACGGAATTTCCCGGCGTGATGACCATCGCCGAGGAATCCACCGCGTGGCCGCAGGTGACGCGACCACCTTACATCGGCGGACTTGGTTTTTCCTTCAAGTGGAACATGGGCTGGATGCACGACACGCTCGGCTATTTCATGCACGAGCCGGTGCATCGCAAATACCACCAGAACGACCTCACGTTCGCGATGCTTTATCATCACAACGAAAATTTCGTGCTGCCGATTTCGCACGACGAGGTCGTTCACGGCAAAGGCTCGATGCTTGGCCGGATGCCCGGCGACGACTGGCAGAAATTCGCGAATCTTCGCGCGCTGCTCGGTTATCAATGGCTGTTCCCCGGAAAAAAACTGTTGTTCATGGGCGGCGAAATCGGCCAGCGCGCCGAGTGGAATGAAAACGCGCAACTCGACTGGTGGCTGCTCGACGCCGGCCCGTTCCATCGCGGCCTGCAAAAATTCGTCGCCGACTTGAACAAGCTTTACGCTGCCACGCCCGGACTCTGGCAGGCGGATTACGACCATGCCGGCTTCAACTGGATTGACTGCAACGACCGCGAGAACAGCGTGCTGTCATTTTTGCGCCAGACACCGGACGGTTCCAATCAGCTCGCCGTCATCCTGAATCTCACGCCCGTGCCGCGTCCGCACTACCGTATCGGCCTGCCGCGCGGCGGCAAGTGGCGCGAGGTGCTGAACAGCGACTCGGAAATTTACGGCGGCAGCAACCAGGGAAACTTTGGCGGCGTCACCGCGGACAATCACGCGTGCCACAGCCAGCAATACTCGGCGGAATTTAATCTGCCACCGTTGAGCGTGATTGTGTTTCAGGCGGAGTAAAACTGCGGAGCGGCGGCTGAAATCAAAATGAAAGCTGAACAACGCGCTCCTGTATTTGGCCGCTCCAGCGGTTGAAATAACCAAACAGCCGGTAAAGCTCCTCCAGCTTTGGCAAAATTTCCCGGCGCGTGGCGGCGTCCGCTGAAATCCATTGCGCGTCGAGTGATTTCAGTTCGTCTGTCAGTTTCTCGCGCATCGCGTTCAGTTTGCGTTGCAAGCCGTTCAGCTTCTCGACCCAATCATGGCCGCGCTCAAACAACTGGACTTCCACCAGCGGTGAAGTCGTCTTGTTCTTTTCAACGAGAAAACCGTCTGCGTTCCGGCAACTGTTCGCAACTTCAGCGAATAAATCCGCCAGCGCGGCTGGAATCTGCTGGATGTCCTTCGGCTTTGCGCCGAGCTCCAGTTCAAGCAGGTGGAGCAGGCGCAATTTCGGTTCGGCCAGACAATTGAAGGCCGCGTTCAACTGGGCGTAGCGTTGCGTGACTTCTGCCTTCTCGGATTCGCTCGCGTTGTGGACGCGGTCGGGATGGGCGTCCGAAGCGAGCGCGAGAAATTTCTGCTTGAGCAGATCGGCATCCAGCCACGGACGGCGTGGTTCGTTGAGGAGGGCGAAGTAATCGGCCACGGCGAATTAAAAATTAAAAATTAAAAATGCAAAAAATCGGCTTGGCAACGGGTTGGCTTTCAATTTTTCATTTTTCATTTTGAATTTTTAATTGAATTCACGCGCTGAAACTTTCGCCGCAGGAACAGCTCGTGGCGGCGTTGGGATTTTTCACCTTGAAGCCGCCATCCTGCAACGCCTCGATGTAATCCAGTTCGCTGCCGGTGACGTAGAGCGCGCTCTTGGGATCAACGACGACGCGCACGCCGCCGCTTTCGACAAGAATGTCGCGGCTGGCCGGGCCGTCCTGAAGATCCATTTTGTATTGCAGGCCGGAGCAACCGCCGCCGACGACCGCCACGCGCAACACGCCAGCGGGCCGGCCTTGCTTGGTGAGCAGCGTGGAAACTTTTTGCGCCGCGCTGGGCGTCAGCTTGACGAGGCGTTCATCGCCCGTGCGGAAGTTCGGTGCGGACGTTGGTTTGCTGGCAAGGTTGGCAATCATTTTTAACTGCCAGCAAGGTAGCCGTTCGCGTCCTCACCGTCAACGCGCCGTAAAATCCGGCTTCAATAGAAGGTTGGTAAATGGCAAATCGTAGCTTGCTATTAATCAGGTTAAAATTATTATCAAAATGTTTTGGACTCCGACGCAATAGATTTTGAGCCAGAAATGCTGAAAGCTGATTTCGGTCAGTTGCTTTGGGAATTTGTCGCTGAAGCCAGCGAGACCGATGCCGACGATCCCTTCTTAAAGTGGCTCCGCGACGACAAGTCCGTCGGAATTGACTGGAACACATTTGGGATTGAAAATTTCCAATCCGAATCTCCGGGCTAAAGGCAAACCTGCCGTATCCGAAATCGTTCGTCCGTTTCCTTCTTTGTTTCATTAATCAAGTCGTCGCCTCGCTGACCGGTTCTGGTTATTGCGGTTGTGAAACGGATTTCATAGATCGTCAACGGGCGGTCGCCACCGTCACGATTTTCTGCTCATCCAGTTTCCGCTCGTGGTAATCCACAATGCGGTTGATAACCACTTCGCGGCCTTCAAGGTGCCAGTCCAGGCTTTGTGCGAACCAGTAGCCTTCCGGCGTCCGCGCCCGGGTGAAATCGTAGGTGAACTTCCACACCGCACCGACCAGGCCGCCGAGGACGTTGACTTGCCTGGTCAAATACACATGCGCCTGCGCGATGGCATAATCCTCCTCGTCTATCCACACGCGGCCGGCGGCTTTATTCAGGAACTTGTCCGCGAATTGGTTCACCGGCAGTTGATCGCTGGCGGGTTTGAAATTTGCCACGAGCGTCGGCCGGCCGTTCAGCATTTCCCGCCCGGTGAGCGTGAATTGGAATCGTTTTAACAGTTCCGGGATGGAATAATCTTTCACTTTTAATGCCTTGCCACGGATGTTGGAATGCGTTTCCGACACCGGCTCATCTTTCACGACCGGTGGCGGGACGGGCTTGTTGGCTGCGGCGAGCCGGGCGGCCTTGGCAGCGATGCGCAGCGGCTTGTTTTCCACGCTGCTCTTGTCTTCGCGACTTGTTAATTCGCCGCTGCTGTTACGGTATTCCCACGTCCGGGTGCGGGTGTATTGGTAGTTCATGTCGAACAAATTGTCGTTCGCATCCTCCTTGTTGACGGCGCGCGCGACCACCTGTTGCAGCACAAAGTCCAATGCCGGCAATGGTTTTGAGTCGGCGAGGCCGACGTTGCTGGTTTGCGCAGGCAGCAGCCGTGCCAGTGAAAGTAAAACGGCCAGGGTCAATAATCTTGTTTTCATACGGAAATTAGATGCCCGGCCCGGCGGGTTTATTCAAATCCAGGACACGATGATTAAACTGCGGCTTTGCGCACAGCTGATTTTTCAATAACCTCGTCACCGTGAAACTGATTTCCTGGAATGTCAACGGCCTGCGCGCCGTCTTGAAGAAAAACTTTCTGGAATACCTCGCCGCCGAAAAGCCGGACGTGCTGTGTTTGCAGGAGACCAAATGCACGCCCGACCAGGTGGAGCAGCTCTGGCCGGCGAGCTACACGACCTTCTGGAATTGCGCGGAAAAGAAAGGCTATTCCGGCACGGCCATTTTCACGAAAGAACGTCCGCTGAAAGTCACGCCGCACATCGGCATCAGCGAACATGACAACGAAGGCCGCGTGCTGACTGCCGAATATAAAGATTTTTTCCTGGTGAATGTTTATACCCCCAATTCCAAACGCGAACTGGAGCGGCTGCCTTACCGCCAGGTTTGGGACGCCGATTTTCTGCGCTACCTGAAAAACCTGGAGAAGAAAAAACCCGTGATTTTCTGCGGCGACCTCAACGTGGCGCACACGGAGATTGACCTCGCGAATCCGAAGGCCAACGTCCGCAACCACGGTTTCACGATTGAGGAGCGCAACGGTTTCACCGCGTTTGTGGATGCCGGGTTTGTGGACACGTTCCGCGAATTCGAGAAGGGCGGGGGACATTACTCATGGTGGAGTCCGATGTCCGGCGCGCGTTCACGGAACGTCGGCTGGCGCATTGATTATTTTCTCATTTCTAAATCGCTGCGCCCGCAGCTTAAAAAAGCGTTCATCCGCCCGGAAATTTCAGGCAGCGATCATTGTCCGGTCGGCATCGAACTTAAATAGCTCTGCGGCCAGCAATAAAAGTGTGGCGGCAGGACGGGGATTCCTCTCGCGGAATTTTTGCATGGGGCTAAATTAATTATAGTTCAGTCATCATCGCAAAGTTTCAAAATGAAAATACTTCTCGTCAGCCCGCAGACGCCGGACACGTTTTGGAGTTTCAAGCACGCCATCCGTTTTGTTTCCCGCAAGGCCTCCATGGCGCCGCTGGGATTGTTGACGGTGGCCGCGATGCTTCCGCCGGAGTGGGAACTCAAATTGGTGGATCTGAACGTGGAACGGCTCAAGGACGAAGACCTGCGCTGGGCGGATTATGTTCTGCTGGGTGCGATGATCGTGCACAAGGATTCAGTCCGCGAAATCGTGGCGCGCTGCGCGGTCTTTCAAAAAACCATCATTGCGGGCGGGCCGCTGTTCACCACCGGCCACGAAGCGTTTCCGGAAATCCAGCACTTTGTTCTTGGCGAGGCAGAGGAAGTGATGCCGCAGGTCGTGGCAGACATGCGGGGCGGGCGGTTGCAGTCCGTTTATCGTGCGACGCATCGGCCGGACATCACCCACACGCCGGCGCCGCGCTGGGATCTCATCAAGTTTCGCAATTACGTCACGATGTCTGTGCAATTTTCAAGGGGTTGTCCGTTCGACTGCGAATTTTGCGACATCATCGTGATGAACGGGCGCGTGCCCCGCACGAAAGCGCCGGCGCAGTTGATCGCCGAGCTCGACGGATTGCGGCAGCGCGGGTGGAAGGACATGGTGTTCATCGTGGACGATAATTTCATCGGCAACAAAGCGCGGACCAGGACGCTGCTGCACACGCTGATCGAGTGGCGAAAACGCACGCGGACTTCCATCGGCTTTCTCACCGAGGCGTCGGTGAATCTCGCTGACGACCCGGAACTGTGTGCGCTGATGATTGAGGCAGGATTCAAGAAAGTTTTTGTGGGCATTGAAACACCCTCGGTCGAGGCGCTGGAGGAATGTCACAAGGTCCAGAACCGGAACCGTGACTTGGTGGCCTCGGTGAAGATATTGCAACGCGCCGGGCTGGAAGTCATGGGCGGATTCATCGTGGGCTTCGACAGCGACCAGGGCGACATCTTCAAGCGGCAGTTTGAATTCATCCAGCGTTCCGGCGTGGCGACGGCGATGGTGGGATTGCTCACCGCGCTTCCGCAGACGCGCTTGTGGCAGCGCTTGAAACGTGAAGGCCGCCTCGAGACAGAAAGTTCCGGCAACAACACCGACGCGGCGCTGAACTTCAAACCTAAATTGAACCGCGACTTTCTGGAATCCGGTTATCGCGAGCTGGTGAAAAAACTTTACGAGCCGGGTAATTATTATCGTCGCATCCGCACATTTCTCAAAAGCCATCGGCCGGCCGGTCCGCACCGGCGACTGCTGTCCCGTGCCGACTTCATCGCATTTCTCAAATCGTTCTGGGTGCTGGGCGTCTGGCACCGGGGCCGTGTGGGATATTGGCGTTTGTTTTGGGGCACGCTGATCCGGCGTCCGCGCCAGTTTCCGCACGCCATCGAACTTGCCATCCTCGGCTACCACTTCCGGCGCGTGGCAAAATCGCTTTGAACGTGCCGCCGGCTCCAGCCCGCCCTTCCAGGACAAGGCCGCCAAAAAACAAGAGGGTTTTTTATGCCGGACATCGCCCCGCCGGAAACGCATTGACGCCGGTGCTCCGCTGAAACCAAACTACGGATTGCCAATGCAACGATGAGCCACGATAAAAACAAATTGAACCATTCCCCGCTGAAGGAACGGATGCGGGCCGCCGCCGAATTGCTGGAGTCCATCGCCAGCAATCGCGAGCTGCTCGCCGGAGTTTCCGAGGCCGAACGCACGCGCCTGCTCACTGCCGCCGGCCAGATTTCCCGGCCCGATGCGCGCGCCCGGCGGCAGTTGGTGAAGGCGTCCAAGCGCCATCGCAAGGCCGCCAAATCGGAGCGCGCCGAGAGCGTGCTGAACAAGACCGGCATCCGCAAATTGCGCCGGCAAACGGTTTTCACCACGCCCAACGTGCATCCGCCCCTCGGCTTCGAGCAGAAGGAAATCGAGGACGACCCGGAATTCCGCGAGGTGGTCGAAGAACAAAATTGTTACATCTGCAAACAGGATTACGCGCAGCTCCACCATTTCTACGACCAGCTTTGTCCGAAATGCGCGGAGGTGAATTATTTCAAGCGCACCGAGACGGCGGACTTGCGAGGGCGCGTGGCGCTGCTCACCGGCGGGCGCGTGAAGATCGGTTATCAGGCGGGCATCAAGCTGCTGCGCGCCGGGGCGCAACTCATCGTCAGCACGCGTTTCCCGCGCGACTCGGCGATGCGTTACGCAGGGGAACCGGATTTCAAGGAGTGGGGGCATCGGCTGGAAATTTTCGGGCTCGACCTTCGCCACACGCCGAGCGTGGAGGCGTTCTGCAAACATCTCCTCACGACCCGCAGCCGTTTAGATTTCATCATCAATAACGCCTGCCAGACCGTGCGTCGTCCGCCGGATTTCTACGAACATATGATGGAACGCGAGCACGGGCCGCTCCACGATTTACCGGAAGACGCGCGTAAATTGCTCGGCGCTTACGAAGGATTGCGTGGTTATCACCTGTTGCCGGAAGGCGGAGCGCCGGTCTCCGACCCGGCACGTTTGAAAAATGGGATTCTCCACGCCGGGTCGGAGACCGGTGCTCCAAATTCTCCGCTCGCGGGAATCACACATTCGGCAGCTTTATCACAATTGCCACTCCTCGCTGAGGAGTTCGCGGCGCAGAAAAGCTTGTTTCCCGAAGGCCGGCTCGATCAGGATTTGCAGCAGGTGGATTTGCGCGAGCGCAATTCGTGGCGTCTGCTCATGCACGAAGTTCCAGCCGTGGAACTGCTCGAAGTGCAGCTTGTGAATGCCATAGCGCCGTTCATCCTGAACGCGCGGCTGAAACCGCTCATGCTCCGCACGCCGGAACGCGACAAGCACATCGTGAACGTCTCGGCGGTGGAGGGGCAGTTCTACCGGAAGTTCAAGACCACTCGGCATCCGCACACGAACATGGCCAAGGCCGCGCTCAACATGATGACGCGCACCTCGGCGGCGGATTATCAGACCGGCGGCATCCACATGAACGCCGTGGACACGGGCTGGGTGACGGATGAAGACCCGGTGCACATCGCCGTGCGCAAGGTGAAGGAGCATCGCTTCCATCCGCCGCTGGACATCGTGGACGGCGCGGCGCGCATCGTGGACCCGATCATCGCCGGCTTCAACACCGGTGAACATGTCTGGGGGAAGTTCCTGAAGGATTATCAGCCGACGGATTGGTGAGGGCGAGACGCCTCGGCCAATTATTGAAAACAAATTATTCCTGGCCACCGTGCTGGTGCAGAAATTCAACCAAGTCTGCTATATCTTTTTTTTCCATATCCAAAAATTCCTGACTCATGTGACGATATTGGGTTGGTTTCCTAACCTCCGCCAAGTGCAAAGGGGTATAACCGTTCTTGTCTCTGGCATTGATGTCGGCTTTGTTTGTTAACAATAATTCCACCAAATCCTTCTTTGCATATTTGGCTGCCCAATGCAAAGGAGTCATGCCGTCGTTGTCCTTGGCATTAACGTCCGCTTTGTTGGCAAGCAACATTTCCACCATATCCTTGTTGTTAAGTGCTGCTGCTTTTTGTAAGGGTGTTTCGCCCTTGTCATTTTTTGCATTGATATCGGCCTTATGCGCCAGCAGCCATTCTGCCTCGTCCTGACGGTTGGCATACGACGCAAAAAGTAGGGGCGTCCCGCCATTGTTGCTCTTGGCATTGACGTCGGCCTTGTAGTCAACTAGCAACGCGAGTTCGTCCACTGATCCTCCATTTGCCGCAATATGCAAAGGCGTATTGCCGTAGATGTCTTTGCTGTTAACCAAATCAGGATTTAGCCAAAGCAACATTTTGATTTTTCTTATCTCCCCATGTCTGGCCGCATTATGAATATCAAATTTCCCGCATAAGAATAGACTGGCAAAAACAAGTATGATCAATAACAAGGCGACACCTGCCATCAGAAGGATAGATCGCTTGTTCATGTTCTCGACTTTGCTCCTGTCCAAACCATTTATCAAGCCAAAGGCGGCGGTCATCCAACCCCGTCAGGGGCGACATATTTGTAGAATGCGATTCCAAAACAAATCAAGCTCCGTCAGGAGCGGCATATTCCGCACGGTCACCCGATGCCGTTCCTACGGAGCTTGGCGTTTCAATAATGAATTTTTCTACAAATATGCCGCGCCTACGGCGCTTCATGGTGTTTTCAGCCACTCCATCAGCATCGGGCTGGCGGGAATCCAGCGGGCGCGGACTTGCGGCGACGTGACGGTGAAATCCGGTATCAAACTTTCGGCGAGATAAATGTTGCCGTCGCCGTAGTAACAGAGCGCCGGGCAAAACAACATGCCGGGCAGTTGGTCGCTGGTCAGGTGATGGTGGTGAGATTCGTCGCGCCGGAAAACGGAAACGGCTTCAATTCCACCGGCGCGCCCTCGCGCAGCACGCGCACCACTTCGGCGATGAGCGCGGCGTTGGTGGTGGCGACCAGCGGACCGAATTTATATTGCTGGAATGCGGTCATCTGGCGGAACGTGGCGGTGCGCCAGTCGAACGGCGGTTGCTTGATGTTGTGGTAGGGAACATGCGCGGGCATCTCGGAACCGCAATCGCCGGCGACATAGGCGGTGATGGGCTGGTTGGGAATCGCGCAGACTTTCGCGTCGCCGATGGAACCGATTCGGCCGATGAAGGTTTGCGGATCAGGGTAGGCCAGTTGCAAGGCGGCTTCCTCGTAGTCGTTCACATAAACCTCATTGCTGCACGTCAACGTGCTGTGGCGATAACCAGCGTGCGACGAAGCGGTCTGCTCCGTTTGATAAACCGGCAGGCTGGAACCGTCCGCTGTCGCCTCCTGATGGCCAACAAAAAAACCAAACGCCAATATCAGCGCCAGCGCCACGCCCATCAGGCCGAGCGCGAGAACCGCAGCGATGAGGATGAACCATTTTTTATTGGACATAATCAAGTTGCTCGCGGCAGCGAATTCAAGTTGTCGCCTGAACGACCGGGCTGCCGGACGCGTGAAGGTGACTTTGCTGCCGTCCAAAACATTTGTCCAGCCAAAGGCGGCGATGAATAAATTGACTCGCGCAAAAGGAGCGCCGACAATTGCGCCAATCAAAGCCATGAAAAATATCCTGACCTCGTTTCAGTTCATCATCGTCGTTGCGTTGCTGACATTGGCCGCAAGTTGTGCCACCACGAAGCACACGGAACAGATGCTCTCCGCCGCCGGGTTCAAAATGGTCGTTCCCAACACGCCCCAACAGGAACAGCAGATCAAAACGTTGCCGGCGGATAAATTGACCGTGGCCAAACGCAACGGGAAGACCTACTACGTTTTCCCCGACCCGGCGCACAACCAGCTTTACGTTGGCAGCCCGGAGCAGTATCAGAACTATCAGCAGATTCTTGAGGACAACAAAATCGCCGGCCAGAACCGCGTGGACGCCGACATGGCTGGGGCTGACGGAGCGAATGACGAAAACCGATGGGCGGTGTGGACCGAGAATTCAGGCTGGGTCACCGGGAGCAGCTACTAAACCAGCGCTTATGACTTATGCCTTCCCCTGAAAAACCTCCCCGCGATCCGTTGCACGGCATCACGCTGGAAAGCATCCTCAACCAGCTCGTCCAGCGGCATGGCTGGGGCGAGATGGGACGGCGCATTCCCATCCGCTGTTTTCAATTCAACCCTACGGTGAAGTCCAGTCTCACGTTCCTGCGCAAAACGTCGTGGGCGCGCAAGCGGGTGGAAGATTGGTTTATCGGCGAGCTTTGAAGAAATAACATGAGCGGTTCCAAACGCATTCCCACCGACGGCGGATCCGGCTTGAGCCACAATCCTTTTGCCGCTCTGTCGAACGAAGGCTTCCCGCCCGGTTCTGAAAATTTACTTGCCGCTGCCGTGCCGCCGGTGGCAGGGAAAGCGGCGCGGAAAAATCGCGGGCGCGTGGACATTGTGCGCCAAACAGCGGGACGCGGCGGCAAGACGGTGACGGTGGTGAAAAATTTTGTGGGCATCGGCCTGCCGGAAAAGGAACAACTGGCCAAGGCGATGCAGCGCGCCTGCGGCACCGGCGGCACGGTCAAGGACGGCCAGATCGAGATCCAAGGCGACAAGCGCGCCGAGGTCGCGCGCATTTTGTCCGAGGCGAATTTCCGTCCGGTGTTCGCGGGTGGATGAAGCTTCCGGTGCTGGAAACGCTTTAACCTTGAATGGCAGGATGTTTGAGCCGGTTGTCCGATAAGAATTTTATTTTGGGGCTGATTGATTCGCAAAATTTGCTTGAGTGACGGGCGCGGGCGGGTTTCACTGGCGTCGGGCGGAGAGATGGCCGAGTGGCTGAAGGCGATGGTTTGCTAAACCGTTATAGGGCCAAAAGCCCTATCGGGGGTTCGAATCCCCCTCTCTCCGCCACTTTTTATTGGGAAATCGGAAGATGACTCCCGAATATACTCCCGAAATTCAATCCTTTCCTGTCCTGACCTGACACGAATTGTCACGGCTTGGGCTAAACTTCCGGCACCACTCAAAGCAGCAGTTCTCGCCATCATCAAATCAGCGGAGGGCCAGCCATGAACTTAAATCCCGCTGAATTGCTAAATCCCATCTTCGACGTTCTGGACGCCCTGATCTCGAATTACGGCGTTTATCTCTATCTGGTGTTTGTCCGGCTGGCACTACTGGCCATCGTTTGGATTTTAAGCGGCGGCCTGCGACGGAAACGGCCACAAGGAAACTCCATCACGGTCGTTCCCGCAATCATCTTCGCCATGCAAACGCCGAGTCAACCACCACCGCCAATCATTGGCATCGAGGCTGACCAGACATGGAACGGTGACGACGAAACAACGGATCAACCATGACAACTTTTCATTCCCGGCAATCAGACTGTGCCCGGCGCGCTCGCAAAAACGAAAACTCTGGCATGTTCAATTTCATGTCACAAATTGCATCATCAATTTGCACAGTTACATTCACGAAGTGTGAAAAGCCCGATGCAACAATTTTCAAGTCACGGTGCAGTCGCTTGTCACTGATTTGTCATTTTATGGATGGGCACGCGTTACCCCTTAGCCAAGCTAAGGTTTTTTGGCTCGCTCATATCTCGCCGATGGTTCAGCGGAGTCCCGCGAGACGGTCGAGCAGCGACCGTAAACCGTCCGGTAAGACATCCGGCGAAACGTCTTGCGTCATGGCCGCGCGACTTCCCGGCAATGGCCGGACAACGGCGACAGCAATGCCGCCGAGCGTCCGTCAAGATGACTCGCAAGACAACTCACCTTGCGCCGGACATGGACACGCAATGTCCGCGCCAGAAACTTGCGAGACAGATCGCAACACGGTTGTGCAACAGCCGGGCCGCAGTCTGCTCAACGGCCAATGCAACATCTCATGGGCAGCTTGCCGGATTCTCGCCATCGGCTTTTGACCACGACATTCAAAAATTATGAACACACCAACCACATTACAACCAACGCCCGATCTCGAATCGCTGCACAAGGCGGTTCAGGAGTTCCGGCCTAATCCGCAGCGCGTCCCATTCAGCAATCTCAAGCCATTCCATGACTCCATCGCTACGTTGCGTGACAAGCAGGCGTCTTATTCTGTGATTGCGGAACTGCTGCAACAAAATGGCATCAAGACCAGCCGGGCGCGCGTGGCCGAATACGGCCGCATCGCCTTGGACGGCGGGAAATCTCGCAAACGGCGCAAACGCGCTCGCACCATGCCAGCCATAAACATTCCGGCCACGTCTCAAAGTGCGCCAGTTATGGCTAAAACAGTCTTGCCGACTACTGCGCCGGCGAACGATGTTCCGCCACCACGAGAAAATTCTCCATACCGTTCACGCGGACCGCACATTGCCAACGTGATAATGATGAAAGCAGAGGAAGCCAAAGAATTCAATGCCAGCCATCCGCCAGGAAAAACCTCCTCACCGTGACCACCGCTCGACACCAAGACAATTTATTTTAGCGTCCACGACCAACGCGCGTTCCGCTTTGCTTCACGCGCGCTCGTCGTGGACGGAATAGATAACGCAGTTGCGTTCAGCTTCCGTCAGCGGCACGGCGGCGGTCGTTGCGTTCCGGCTCCGTTCCAGTCGGCTCTCCGCCTGCACTTCACTTTTCCGCTCGCCGAACCGCTGACCGAAGCGTGCAAATAGCGAACATGATTGCATCAAGAATCACGCATGGTATTGATTAACGCAGTTGCTCAATGCCATTTGGTGCAATGATTCTATAAAGGTAAAACCGGATAAAATGCAGCTTGTTTTTGTCAGAAATACTGCATACTTTTTACGACAAGAATTGAATGGGAAAGCACGCAAAATCCATTGATAATCAAATTCTTCAGCGGGTGAAAACCAGCGGGAGGGGTTGGGTTTTCACGGCCAGCAACTTTTTGGACCTCGGCAGCCGTGACGCCGTGGACAAAACTCTCTCCCGGCAATCACAAGGTGGAATCATCCGAAAACTGGCTCGCGGTCTCTACGATTATCCGCGCCAAGACCCGCAACTCGGCCTGCTATCGCCCGCGATAGATGCCATTGCCAAAGCCTTGCAGGGACGAGACGCCGTCCGCCTGCAACCTTCCGGCGCTTACGCGGCCAATTTGCTCGGCCTCTCGGATCAGGTGCCGATGAAAATTGTTTTTCTAACCGATGGTTCTCCCCGCCGGATTCAATTGGGCAAACTGCAAATTGTTCTCAAGCGCACAACGCCGCGCAACATGGCGACCGCCGGAAAAGTCAGCGGATTGGTAATCCAGGCATTTCGCCATTTGGGACAGCGTCATGTGGACGACAGCGTGTTGAGCACTCTTCGCCGCCGGTTAAGCGCCGCCGACAAACGACAACTTCTCAAAGATTTTCGCTATGCGTCGGGATGGATCGCCCGGTTCATGCGGCAGGTTGCCGAAATTTCAAAAAAATAAGCCATGCAATCTTTCGCCCAACTTCCACCCGACCGACGCCGACGCCTCTGCAATGAAGCACAGGCGACCCTCGGCCTTCATGCGGTCAGCGTGGAAAAAGATTTTTGGGTTTGCTGGACGTTGCGCGAATTATTTCAACTCCCGGAATGGGGAGCGCATCTGACTTTCAAAGGCGGAACGTCACTCGCCAAAGCGTGGAAACTCATCGAGCGATTTTCCGAAGACATTGACATCGTCATTGAACGCGACTTCCTCGGCTTCGGCGGCGACCGTGGCCCTGAACACGCTCCGAGCAAAAAACAGCAGCGCCTGCGGTTGGACGCGCTCAAGACCGAATGTCGGCAGCGCATTCAACATTCCCTTAAACCGGCTCTGGCTGCACGATTCAAATCGTTGCTGCCGACGGATGCGGTCTGGAGATTGGAAGAAGACTCCGCCGACCCCGACGGACAATCGTTGTCATTTTTTTATCCGGCGGTGATTGAAACCGCCGCTTACGTTCAGCCAGTGGTGAAAATTGAACTCGGCGCTCGCTCCGACACCGAGCCTTCCGAGACCCCGCAAATTCAGTCTTATCTCGCCGCCGCGTTTCCGCAAATTCTCGGCCCGGACGGATTTTCAGTCCGCGCAGTTGCTCCGCGCCGCACTTTCTGGGAAAAGGCCATGCTCGTCCATGAGGAAAATTTTCGCCCGGCGGACAAGCCGCGCAAAGTGCGGCTCGCCCGGCATTATTACGATCTCTGGTGTCTCATCAACAAGGGCGTTGCCGCTCAAGCTATGGCTGATCCGGGCTTGTTCCAACGTGTCGCCGCTCACCGTGAAATTTTCTTCCGCTGGTCATGGGTAGATTACAGCACTCTCCGCCCCGGTTCGCTCCGGCTCATTCCATCGGATGACCAACTGGCTGCCTGGCGTCAAGATTACCAAATTATGCGTGGCGAAATGTTTTTCGGCGACGTGCCAAAATTTGACGAAATCATTCGCGTTGTCGGCGACTTTGAGAAACGTTTCAATCAATCGTTACCTGCATGACCCGCCAACCGACTCTTGGATTTTGGGATTCACGGACGAAATTATTTTCGCGTATCCGCGTTCCGCTATTCGGCAAAACGCTCTTGCCGCTTATCGCTGGAGTTGTATTCTCGCTATGTTCACGTCAGGGGATTTGCGCTAAAAAAGCTCGCTAACAGAATTTTACAAAATGTCATCTGACCTGACTTTTATCACAAACGAAGCGGGCAAAAATCTCCGTGACCGTTTTGGTGTTTTGCTCGGCGAAGATACGCGTTTCTTCGATTGCCTCGTCGGTTACTTTTACATCAGCGGTTTCTACAAACTTTACCCCTCGCTTAATAAGACCGAAAAAATGCGCATTCTGATCGGCATCAAAACCGATGGTAAAACCTACGAACTAATTCAGGATGCGAAGCAGCAAGAGTTGGTTTTGGAATCTCACGCACAGGCACGGGCGGCTGTGGCTGGAGCTGTCCGTGGCGAACTGGAGAAGTCCGAGGACACTGCCAACGTCGAGGAAGGCGTCAGGAAATTCGTCGAGTGGATTACATCCGGCAAACTGGAAATCAAGGCTTACCCGTCCGAGCGGATTCACGCGAAACTTTACATCATGACGTTTCATGAAGATGACCGGGATAAAGGCCGCGTCATCACCGGTTCGAGCAATTTCACCGAAGCCGGGCTTGTGGAAAATCTGGAGTTCAACGTCGAATTGAAAAATCGTTCGGATTACGACTTCGCGCTGGCCAAATTCAATGAACTTTGGGCGAAAGCTGCTGAAGTCTCGAAAGTGGCCTTGCCTCGGTTTTGTGGACTACCAAAGTGTGAGCGTGTGAGCTAGAACTACACGCCATGAACAACGAACCTGAACCGAAAGTCCGCAAGAAGCGATACGACGAAAACTTCAAACGCTCCGCCGTGGAGCACTGGCTGGGCAGCGGCAAGAGCGCCAACCAGGTGGCCACAGAGCTGGGCATCAATGCCCAGACGCTTAAAATCTGGAAGCAGCTGGCGGTGATGCCGCCGGGCAGCAGTGCGCCCCGCACGGTGGAAGCGCTGGAGGCGGAGAACCGGCGGCTGCGCCGGGAGATGACGGGACTGATCCGGCAGCGGGAGATATTAAAAAAAACGTTAGGCATCCTCTCGACACCCAGCGACAACGGT
>JAQTQB010000027.1 GCA_028712475.1 Verrucomicrobiales bacterium | reverse complement strand
CGTTTGCAGGCGGCGGATGACCAAATCAGCCTCGCCGCTACGATCTAGTTTTGCTCGGGGTCTTGCCATCCGCCAACGCTAACAGAATGGCTCAACTTCTACCAGACTATTTGCGTAGTTGGTATTAAACCGTTCAACGATGAGAGAGCGACGACTGTTTTTGCGGTCGGGACGATTAAACGCACCTGATTATCCATCAGGCAAATTTTGTTCTATACTGCTGTTCTATACTATATGCGCTTTTCATAGCCAAACACGACCAAGCACAGCAAAAGCTGAAATGAATAAAACCATTGTGGACATTGAGCGAATCAGCGGTTGCTTCCCGAAGCTAAACATAGCAAAAAGTGGGTTTTACAATTTCGAGTCAGGTGCCTTTAACCACTCAGCCACCCTTCCAGCCGAAGCGGTGAAATTTAACCACTAAAACTCCGCGCGGTAAATCTTAATCCGGTGAATATCCCGCGTTTGACTATTCAAGGCCGATTCACTAATGTCGCCTTCCGTTAAATCAGGAATCACACCCGAAAAATTTTATGGCCGCCAAACCCACTGAAAAGTCCGCCGACAAAGCCGTTGCCGAAACGAAAGCCAGCGCCACCCGCGCCCGCGAACTCGATGCCGCCATCTCCAGCATCACCAAAAGCTACGGCGAAGGCGCGATCATGCGCCTTGGCGACGCACAGGCGCATGTCAAAATTGACGTGATCCCGACCGGCGCGCTTGCGCTTGACCTTGCGCTGGGCGTGGGCGGATTGCCGCGCGGCCGCGTGATCGAGATTTACGGGCCGGAATCATCGGGCAAAACAACCTTGATGCTCCATGTCATCGCCAATGCGCAAAAAACCGGCGGCCTGGCCGCGTTCATTGACGCGGAACACGCACTCGATCCTGGTTACGCCAAAAAACTTGGCGTGAACCTTGATGACTTGCTTGTCTCGCAGCCCGGATCCGGCGAAGAGGCGTTGACGATTTGCGAAACGCTCGCCCGCTCGAATGCGCTCGATGTCATCGTCATTGATTCCGTCGCCGCGCTCGTGCCGAAGGCCGAACTCGAAGGCGACATGGGCATGGCCACGATGGGCATGCAGGCGCGTCTCATGTCGCAGGCGCTCCGCAAGCTCACCGCCATTCTCGCGAAGTCCAAGACGGCGTGCATTTTCACGAATCAGTTGCGGGAAAAAGTCGGCGTCATGTTTGGCAGCCCGGAAACGACGCCCGGCGGCAAGGCGCTGAAATTTTACGCGAGCGTCCGCCTCGACATCCGCCGCAAAGAAACGCTCAAGGACGACGCCGGCAATGCTACCGGCAACCACGTCCGCGTCAAAGTCGTCAAAAACAAGGTTGCGCCGCCGTTCGTCGAGGCCGAGTTTGATATCGTCTATAATCACGGCATCAACAAGGAAGGCAGCATTCTCGAAGTGGGCATCGCCGATGGTGTCGTGGACAAGAAAGGCGCGTGGTTGCAGTTCGAGGGCGATCTGATCGGGCAGGGCAAGGAGGCCGCGCAAAAGGCGCTTGTTGAAAAACCTGCGCTCGCCAAGAAGATTGTAGATGCTATCCTTGCCAAACGCGCATTGGTCGTCATGGTGTAATTTTATTTATCGAATGAGCAGCATGGAAACAGATTTGGATCTGGAAAGCCTTTTCCTCCCCGCATGGGTGCAGGACAAACCGGCGGGCAACCGCTATGAAAAGTTCACCGGCAACGAAGGCGTCAAGCCCGAGCGCAGCTTCAGCGGCAAGCCCGGCGAACGCCGCGCCCCGCGCCGCGATGGCCCCGGTGGCGGTGGTGATCGCCGTGGCGGCCAGCCGCGTGGTGGCTCCAAGTTTGGCGAACGCCAGGGTGGCGGTTTCCGCGGTGGCGACCGGCGCGATGACCGGCGTGAACCTGTCCGCCGCCCCGAGCCTGCGCCGTTGCCTGAATTGACCGTCACGATTTTGCCCGGCGAACACGGGGTCGAATCGCTCGCTCGCCAGATCAAGGTGACCGGCCGCGCGTATCCGCTCTTCCAGATCGCGCAGCTTGTTTTGGACAAGGCCGAGCGTTATTCCGTCCAGCTTGCCGTGAAGAAAAAAGCCGACGGCACCGTTGCGCAGCCGCTGTTCGTTTGCGCGCTCGACGAAACGCCGTGGTTGAGCGAGGACGAAGCCATCGCGCATGTCCTGAAAAATCATTTTGCCACATTTTACCAGACCGACCGCATCGCGACCGAACCGCCCAAGGGTGTTTACACGTTCGTCGCGCAATGCCCCATCAGCGGCGTCATCTTGGGTCCGCCGAACCATCACGATTATCAGAACCAGTTGCGCAAGCTGCACAGCGAGCGTTTTTCCCGGATGCCGTTCGATGCCTACAAAGCCGGCGTGAAAATCGTCCGCGACGAAGCCGTCGTGAAGAAATGGATCGAGGATCAAAGTTTCAAGACTGAATACACTGTCCTCAACGTTCCCGAACCGCTCAAGCTCGCGAGCCTCGAAGACGTGGAGAATCATTTCCGCGCCACGCACAAGGAGACGATCATCAAGTCGGTCGAAACGCTCGTGGTCAGCGGCGTGTTGAGCCGCAACCTGCGCAGCCGCGGTTTGCAGCAGCTCATCCGGCAGGAATGGGAACAGCAGCGCCATTTCCCGTTGCAGCTTGCCAGCACATTGAGCCAGCAGTTCGCGCATCACGGCCTGCAATTCTTCAAGGTCAACAAGACCGTCACGCACGTCGCCGTCGCGCGCCCGCAATTTCTCGACCTCGAAGCCACGCCGGTTTCCGAGAACATCAAGCGCATCGTGCAGTTCATCAACGAACATCCGCGCTGCACACGCCGGAAATTGATCGAAACACTTGCGCCCGTGGCCAAGCCGACGGTGCTCGAAGTGAAGCCGGACGCCGCGCCCGCGCCCGCCGCCGAGGCGACGCCGGAACAGACCGCCATCATTGCGGATCTGCACTGGCTCGCGCATCAAGGCCACATCATCGAATTCGCCGACGGCAAACTGGAGACGGCGAAGAAGCCGCTGCCAAAACCGCCGAAACCGGAGAAGAAACCGGCGGCTGAAAAAGTTGCGGCTGAAAAGTCTGCTGCCGAAGGTGAAGCTGTTGTGTCCGCTGAAACTGCGCCGCAAGCGGAGGCTGTCGTTGAACCAGTTGCGGTTGAAGCTCCGGTTGCAACTGAAACTGTTGCCTCCGCTCCGGAAGTGCCTGTGGTCGCCGAACCGACGCCCGCAGAACCCGTCACCTCGCCGTCCTAAAGGTGGCGCAGGCGTCTCACCTGCATTTTCGGCGAACCGTCTGATGCTCCAACGGAGCTACGGAAATTAGCCCAGGGTTGCTCACGCAAAGGAACAGCTACCCTGGGAAATTGTCCCACAAAATAATTCCTTCTCCGCTCTGGGGAGAAGGTGGCCGGAGGCCGGATGAGGTGTTCCCCGATTTACGCGAGGATTGGGGCGCGGAGTTGAATTATCGGTGTGAGCTTTTGTGAAAGCGTGTCATTTGGACATCTACGCCTGTCATGTTTCGCCGGTAACGAACAATTGCTTCGCTTGCGCAAAAATGTTCGCTCATCTGTTCTTGAGTCATCCGCCGATTAATCGCCCACAACAATCCTTGACGGGTAATTTGGAGGCATCCGCCCAACCATTTGGCCTCATCTTCATGCTGTTCGTCATAAGAGCGAAAGTTGAGTTCTCCAACTTTGACGATTTTTCCAGGTGGATGTTTACAAACGATGTGCGCGACTTCATGCATCAAGTCGCTCTCTTGACGAGTTGGGGCATGGTCGGGGTTGTGAATAATGAATGGGCGTCCTTGCGGGTCGTGAATCGTAACGGCAGACCAATGTTGTGAGCTGCCATTTAGCATTTCATGGACAACCTCCGGCCTTAAGCCTGGTATTTCTGCGGGCTGAAAAACCAAAACCTCCAAATGGGATAGAAGTCTTTTCGCCGGAAGCGAGGAATGATTCGCAAGTCCGAGTTTTGTTCTAAACTCGCCCGCCATCTTTTCCGCCTTAGTTTTGAACCCCCGCTGCATCATGATTATTTTTTTACAGCCCCAAGTTTTCCTTCGCTGGCTGCTTTGTAGGCAACTCGAATCATTTCTGACAGTGCATCAATAGTAGCGGGTGGCAGCACGCGATCGGCTCTCAAATGGGCCTCAATTACATGAGGAACATTAACTTCCTTCTCGCGGCTTGCGTTTTTATTTTTTTGCGTTGCTGCGTCTGGCACAAATTCACTGGAGTCAACCCCCAGCCAGTTGCAGATGCGCATGAAGGTGGCGACGTCAGGCACGTTGCCTTGTTCGATGCGTGAAAGCGTTGAAGCACTGATGTCGCCAATTTCCTCAGCTACTTCGCGAAGTCCACGCTTGCCTCTTTTTGTGCGGAGTTGAGCCGATAACCGATCCAGATGAATTTGTGAGTGGGCGGGCATAATTTTAGTGTTTCTTCGATAATACACTTTTGCACTTGCGCGACAAGAAATTTGTTGTATCTGTTATGCAACAGCGTTGCGTTAGCGCAATGATGCCTCTGGATAACAAATTGATTTCCACAATGGAGGTCGGCCAGATGGTAATGCAGTCAGATAGGTTCAAACTTATGAACAAAGAACATATCAAAGAGGGCCACGGCGATGCCGTGGCAGAACACGCGCAAAATTGCCACCCTGCGCCGAAACGGGCAATTGTCGTGAATGACCAATTGCTTCCGATGCCGAACCGCTTTGTAAAAGTGGCGGCCATTAAAGAGCAGGCGAGCATTCCCAAAGACCACGCGCTCATCCGCGACCACAATTCGCCGCATGATGTCATCATGCCGGAGAACGGCACGGCTGACCTGGCCGAGGGCACGGTGTTTTATTCCGTGCCGGCGTGCGAAGTGAAGCCGCGCCCCGTATGCGACGCACCCGCGAAGCGTGTGGTGGACGTTGGTGATCGTTGGGAAGTCGTGACCAAGCCAGACCAGACAGGACGCACCATTCGCGATTTGTTTGATCTGTCGGATGAGGTTGAGCTTCTCAAGGACTTCAAGTCGCCCAACGACGAGGTCATCAGCGATGACACGGCGATTGATCTTCGTGAGGGTGAAGTGTTCCTCACCCAAAAGCGGAAGGACTTGCTGACGATTATCGTCAACAAGAAGAAGTTCAACTCGACACAGGGCGTGAAGAAAGAAATGACCGGGTTGGAAATCGCCACGTTGGTTTACGACAAGCCGGAAAACACGGTTGTCAGCAAGATCAACAAGGACGGAACAGAAACTGAAATCGCCTTGGGCAGCAAGGTGAAGATTCACGAGTGCGATGAGTTCAAAGTCATTCGCAAAGACGTGAACGCCGGGTTTCAGTCGAGCCGGATTGAACACGAACTGGCGCAACTGCGGGAAAACGGTGTCAACGTGACGTTGCTCGCCGAGCCTGTTCCTGCCGTCGTTTATATCGGCATGCCGGTGAAGCCTGGGCATCCTGCCGGCAGTTCCGACGTGCTGGTGAAAGTGCCAGGCGGCTATCCGGCTACTTTCATTGATTGCGCGTATCTGCCGGAAGGTTCGCCGCTGCAAGGCCGGGTGCCGGGCGCTTTTCAAGGGATTGAAACCATCGGCGGACGACGCTGGCAACATGTGAGCATTCATCCATACACTGGCAACGGTGCGGTTTGGGACAAGGATCGTCACGGGTTCCACACCTACTTCGATGAAATGTTGTCATGGCTCAACAAAGCGAACTGACCATGAAATTCCCTGAACTCGATTCACGGCAGTCATGTCTGATTCGCGTCGCCGAGTCGGAGCGGAAGAAGTTTGAAAAACTCCTGTTCCAGCGCCATCCAGCGCAGGAATGGGGCAGCTTCTTCCGCTTCGGCTTCCGGCAAACGCCTTGGGGACTGGCGGCATCATTCATCAGTCCGATGCCGCCGATGCCGGGCGAATTGGACCGGCAAAGTTCCATCGTGTCATTCCGCTCGCAATACATTTCGCGGGCAGTTAAGGAAGTTGAAAACACTCCATTCGGAATCGGTATCGCGCACTCGCATCCGCATGGCTGGGGCGTTTCGCCAAGTTCTTCAGATGACGACATGGATGAATACTTTGCGGATCTGTTTGGTTCTTTTGGTAAGGGGCGTCCTTATTGCAGTTTGATTTTGAACCGCAACCGGGAAGGGGAACTTGTGTTCAGCGGGCGCGCGTTCCATGCAGGCAAATGGCTTCCAGTTTCGGAACTCATCACGCCGAACTTTCCATATATCCGGATAAAGAGCGCAGAAATCGAGCCGCCATTCTTGGCGAACCTCAATGACAAAGCTGAATCTGGAGAGTCTGTGATTGCCCGATTTGAAGAACTCTACGGCTCGATTGCCGCCGCGAAGCTGCGGGGATCACGCATCGCCATCATCGGTTGTTCTGGCACTGGCTCGCCTGCGATTGAGTGTCTTGCCCGTGCAGGTGTCAGTGAGTTTGTGATTGCGGACTATCAGCGCTTTGGCAAATCGAATTTGGAACGCATCCATGGCAGCCGGTTCGCGCATACGAAAAGAAACCCTCTGCCATACAAGGTGGAATTGATGGCTGAAATGATTTGGGAAATCAATCCGTCGGCAAAAATCACCGCGTTCGTTGGAAACATCCTCGATGACGAAGTTGTAAATGAAATGCTGCGCTGTGATTTGCTCTTGGGCTGCACCGACACGCATCATGGTCGGGCGGCGTTAAGTGACCTCGCTACGCGGTTTTTGCTCCCGTCGATTGACGTTGGTGTGATGCCTGAAGGCCGTGGTGGCAAAATGACCGCGCAACTTATCGAAGTCACTCGCTATGCATCCGAGTTGCCGTGTGCATTCTGTTCAGGCAGCGTAAGCACGTGGCCGCTGACGGTCGAGTGCATGACTGAAGAGGATCGCAAGCAACGCAAAGAAGCTGCTGACGAAGCAAACAAACGCGGCGAGGACGGAACAGTGTATTGGAATGGCGACGTGCCGCAGTTGCCAACCGTCGGCTATTTGACCACCAATGCTGGAAGCCTCGCTGCCGGCTATGCAATCAACTGGCTAGTTGGTTCATGTGATTTGCCGCATTCACGATTTCAGTTTGACATCGGCCAGCCTGAGTTTGGTTTCGCGGTCATCAACCGGAAGCGGTCAGCATCTTGTGCTTGTGGCAAAATTATCGGACATGGTGACCAAGGTGACGCCGAGATAACAAAACCGCCGCATTGGCCGAGGCCAATAAAATTAAGTCTGCTTCAACCGAGCGAACGCTAACAGTTTGTTGAAAAACGTTTGAACCAGCGAAGTGGAAGTTTGTCTGTAACCCATGCGCGGAAAACCCCAAGCCCAGCCGGACTTTCTGACGGTCATCAACCTCAACCAAAGCGTGCCCGCCGATCATCCCTTGCGGGCCATCAAGCGGCGGGTGGACGTGGTCCTGCAAAAGCTTTCGCCGTTGTTTGACGAGCTTTATGCCAAGGATGGCGCGCCCAGCATTCCGCCGGAGCAACTGCTCAAGGCCCGCGTGCTGACCGCGCTCTACAGCGTGCGCAGCGAACGCCTGTTCTGCGAGCAACTGGGCTACAATCTCCTGTGGCTTTGGTTTCTGGACCGGGAGTTCAGTGAAGGCAGCTTCGACCACAGCATCTTTGCCAAGAACTATGACCGCGTGCTCTCTGCGGACGTGGCCAAACTCTTCTTTGTCGAAGTGTATGACCTGAGCCGGCAGGAGGGCTGGACCAGCGACGAACACTTCACCGCCGACGGCACGCTGATTGAATCGTGGGCGAGCCTGAAAAGCTTCGTCCGCAAGGATGGTGGCGACGCGGCGAAAGTGCAGTCGGCCAAGGACGAAGATCCGGGCAATCCGACGATCAACTTTCGCGGGGAGCTGCGGCGCAACGACACGCACCAGAGCGCCACCGATCCCGACAGCGTGCTGTATCGGAAGGCTTCCGGCAAAGAGTCCCGGCTGTGTTTTGGGGCGCACGCGCTGATGGAAAACCGGAACGGCTTGTGCGCGGACTTCACGCTGCACAACCCGATTGAGCAAAGCGAACCGGTCATGGCGCTGGCACAAGTGGACGCCCATCAGCAACTGCATGAAGGCGTGAAGGCCAAGACGGTGGGGGCGGACAAGGGCTACCACCGGAAAGATTTTGTGAATGGTTGCCGCGAACGGGCCATCGCGCCGCATGCCGCCTGCAAGCACCACACCAAGATAGCGGGACTGGACGGACGCACGACGACGCAGCCGGGCTACCAGATGAGCTTGAAAATCCGCAAGCGGGTGGAGGAGATATTTGGCTGGATCAAAACCGTGGGTGGATTTCGCCGGAGCCGGTATCGGGGATTGGAGCGGACGCAGGCGTGGGGTTACTTCGTGGCGGGGACTTACAACCTGCTGCGTCTGGCGCGGCTGGGGGTGGCCTGAAAAGCCGCCGGGAACCGGGTGAAAACCCCGGTGCGGGCGTCCGGCGGGCCACGCCGCGAACCAAAGCGCTGGCCCGGGGCCACGGTTGGGACAGCCGTTACCATGGTTCGCAGGCTGCATTTTGAAAAAATCACCCATGAAAAATCGTTGCGCTGAAAAATCACCCGTTTTTCAACGGCCTGCTAATTCAATTCTCGGCTCCTCACCCCGGCCCTCTTGTAACTGAATTTCCGTCTAACCTTGTCAGGAAGTATTGGCTTGGGAAGATGGGACTGTGCTGCCGCCTGCAGGCGGCAGCACAGTGGCGCGGACGAGTTCGTTTCCCTCTGGCATTGGC
>JAQTQB010000018.1 GCA_028712475.1 Verrucomicrobiales bacterium | reverse complement strand
TTTACAACCGCGTGCGGCTCCACAGCGCACTCGGCTTCAAATCCCCTGTGGACTTTGAAACGCAACTCAACTAAAACATCCATGTCTTATGCGCTCCGCAGTAGTCCACAAAACCGAGGCAAGGCCAGACTTCGGCATAGAGCCGCTCCCCGCGCGGGGCGCGGCCATATTCCTGATACAACCGATGTTCGACGCCCATTCGTCCAGGTAAAAAACTGCCCGGCCTGCCAAGGTTTCGAGTTCGCGCCGAAACAGCCACCGCTGCACCTCATTTCTTTCCCGGTATTTTACGAGTTTTTTTTAGCGTGATGCCCAACAAACGCAACGCACTCAAGGCCCCGACATCCGTCCCGTGAAAGGCCCGGCCAATCTCCCACAGCGTCGCGTCCGGGTGTTTGGCCACATAAACCCGCACCTTGGCGGGATCAAATTTCTTCCAACTGCCCCAGCTTTCCTTGGGGGCCAGCGCCCCCGCTTGGATCAGCGTCAAATAATTATAGACCGTCTTGCGCGCCACGCCAAAGCGCTTGGCCGCTTCGACTTTGCTGCCGCCAGCGGTGACAAAACGCACGATCCGCTCCCGCAAATCAATACCATAGGCTTTCATCCCGCGAGTCTGCCAGGAAATGTATAAACGTCAATATAGTTTGCTATAGCAAGATTTCGCGCACAAGAGGATTTTTACACCAGTCCGATTATTTGGAAGTAAAGGCACATTTCTTAAAATTTTGGCTTTGAGGCTTAAAAGACGCACAATGATCACTTGTCGGTTTAGAGCCAACTCATTCAAATTTTATGCGCGACGACAACCTGCTAAATCATGGTGTTTGCTAGGCCATTCGAGAAGAATTTGGACGAAGATTCGGACTCCCACGAGCAGCGCTCTCTCGTCGAGAGAGAACGTGCCGGTGTGCAGCGGTGTGATTTTTTCCCGTGGTGATCTGGTGCCGAGCAACATCATGCACTTGGGCACAGGATAATCCGCAAAGTCCTCGGCCCCCATGCTGGGCCGGCGATCTGTCACAACGCGATGTTGCCCCAAGAGGCCGCGCGCCGCCTTGAGGCAAATGTCCGTGACGTATGGATCATTGATGACGCCTTGGAGCAGCCGGTCAAAAACAGGAGCGATCCTGGCGCGGAAGGCGCGGGCGGTTCCTGCACAAAGCCGTTGGATGTTCTGACGGGCATGGTCGGAAACGGCCTGATCAAACGACCGGATGGTTCCCTTCATGACCACGGCATTCGGGATGATATTCGGCGCCTGTCCGCCCTGAATCATTCCAATCGTCACCACGACCGGATCGCGAGCGTCGGTCTGGCGCGGAACGGCCTGATAAATCAGGGTGACGAGTTGGGCCGCCACCGCAATGGGATCAATCGTGTTGTGCGGGCGCGCGCCATGACCGCCTTTGCCGCGCACTTCAATGACGAAGTCCTGGCAGAAAGCCGACTGTGGTCCCGGCGTGATGCTGACGTGACCCGCGGGCAGAGTCGGATCCACATGAAGCGCGAGAATGGCTTGCAAGCCTTTGACTGCTCCTCGCGCGACCATCTCGCCGGCACCGCAACCGGTTTCCTCCGCCGGCTGAAAAATACTTCGCCACGCGACCGGCAGTTTGCCGGCACGATGGAGCGCCAAAGTGGTTCCAAGCAAAATGGCGGAATGGGCATCGTGGCCGCAGGCGTGCATCACACCGTTGTTTTTGGAGCGATAAGAAATCTGGTTTTCCTCGGCAATGGGCAGGGCGTCGATGTCGGCCCGCAAGGCAATGACGGGAGCCGGAGAATTGGCGGCTGGCGCGGTGCCGGTGATGATGCCGCGTTTTCCAGCGCCCAGCAGGTAAGGAATTTTGGCGTCGGAGAGTTGTTTGGCCAGATATGCAGTTGTCGCCAGTTCCGCTCCGCTTAATTCGGGGTGCTGGTGAAGATGGCGACGAATGACGGGCAACCGGGGCGCGATGCGATCAATCTGGGCGGACACCCGCGCCGCCGCCGGATTTATAGCTTTGGATGATTTCGTAATCCAGTGAGGTTGGTGGAAGGTTCCGGCTTTGTCCATCTCCACATCGCCCAAGGCACGGTAGGGTTACACCCCATGGCGGCGGCGAGGCTGTCGGGCTATGCTTTGGAACATGGTAAATAAAACATTGCTCATCACGTTCCTTTCCGCCGCCGCTTTTGTGGTGGGCTGCGACAAGGGAAAAACCACCGCGCAGCAGATTGACCAGGTTCAAGCTGAAACGAAGCAGGCTGCGCAAGACATGAAGGATTACACCTACGCGCAGAAGGCCGAATTCGTCAAGGCCATGCAGGCGCAACTGGTCACCTTGGACCAGGATTTGGGCAAGCTTGCGGCAAAAATTGACAGCTCCAGCGACGCCATCAAAGCCGAAGCCAAACCAAAGCTGCTAGCGTTGCGCGAGCAGGCGGCGAAGTTAAATGAACAGTTGGCCGACGCCTCGAACGCCACGGAATCCACCTGGGATAGCGTCAAGGCCGGTTCCCAAAAAGCCTATGACGCGCTGGCAAAAAGTTTCGCGGACGCCCGCCAATGGGCGAGCGATAAAATCGCACCATAAATTTTAACCCGAAGAAATAAAAAGTAAAAAAATGATCCCCCCATTCAAACGCATCGCGGTTTTATCTTTCGTCATCGCGGTCTTGATCGTCGCTGGCACGGGCTGCAACACCGCCCACGGCTTCGGCAAGGACGTATCAAACGCCGGTGAAGGAATCCAGAACGGCACCAAGTAACCCCGGCGCAACATGGCCACGGAAGCATCCAACATTGCGGGTGTGGTTCGAACTCAACTTTGGCAATGGGTTGGCAGGCTGGGGGCGAAGTTTTGGACGCAATGGGATGAACTGCGGCATGCGGCGGCGGTGATCGGGACGGTGCTGTGCGTCGGCGTGCAGCCGCGATACTGGGGGCGCGTGGTGCGGACGGCGTTCGCGCGGCAGGTTCTTGCCATCGGTTTTGAGCCGCTTTGGTTTGTCGGCGCGCTGGCCGTGTTAGTGGGTATTTCGGTGGTGGTGCAACTCACCTTTTGGATGGGCGAAGCCGGGCAGTCGGAATTGGTCGGCCCGCTGCTGGTGGCTGTTGTTGCCCGCGAACTCGGCCCGGTGTTGATCAATCTTGTCGTGATCGTCCGCAGCGGGAGCGCGATGACCACCGAACTGGGAGTCCTAAGAATCAACGGAGGAGTCAGCAAATTGGAAGAGCAGGGAGGCGATCCGTTGCTGAATCTGGTGATGCCGCGCGTGCTGGGCATGGCCGTGTCCACGCTGTGCCTGACCATTGTCTTCATCCTCGTCGCCTTCGCGAGCGGTTTTCTGTTTGCGGCCTGGACGGGGCAGGGCAGTCATGACGTGCTTTTGTTTGCCGACACCGTGTCGGGTGCGGTTCAATTCAAGGACGCATTCAACATTCTCGCCAAAAACATCCTGCCCGCCCTGTTTGCGGGCGCATCGTGCTGCATCGGCGGACTGGGAGTCACTGTATCCGACGGAGGAATTCCCCAGGCCACGCAACGGGCGCTCACCCGTTCCATCGCCGGATTGTTTGTCATCTCCGCCGTGGTGTCGCTGTTAACTTACTATTGACCATGAACGAAATGCCCAATCTGCCTGAACCTTCAAACCCCGCCGGCCGGAGCAAGCGATGGGAGCAGCGCTTCAAATTCCGACGCGTCAACGAAATCACCGGCACGTTCGTGCTCATGGTGATTGCTGTATTGATCACCGCGGTGATTTGGACGGGCCACAGCCAGCGCTGGTTCCGGAGCCGCGTCGCGCTGAGGATCGATCTGCCCGAGGCCGGCGCGGCGGGGATCCGGCAGGGATCGGAGGTTTACTTTCTCGGCACGCTGGTGGGAACCGTTTCGGATGTCTTGGTTGACGATGCTGGCCGCATGGAAGCGCGCGCCAACATCCGGCACGATTTCTTCCGGTTCGTGCGTGCGGATTCATCGGCGGTCATCAAAAGAAAATTCGGCGTGGCGGGCGATTCGTTTTTTGAAATCTCGCGCGGCGGGGGTCCGCCGTTGCCGGAGAAGAACGCCTCCATTGTCTGCAAAGAACAGTTTCAAAGCGCGCTGGAGGCGGCCGTGGAGGAGGTCCGCGGCGAGGCCATGCTTGCGTTGAAGAAACTCAACGGCGGCATGGATGCGTGGACCATGCTCGGCACCAACCTGATGGCCACGCAAAAGCGATTGGATCATCTGGTCGAGCGCGTGGACGACATGGCCACCGACGTGCAAGCGGGCAAGGGCACGGTGGGGAAACTGCTGACCGATCCAGCAACCGCTGACGACTTAAACACACTGCTCATGAAAGCCAATCATTCAGCGGACGAACTACAAGTCACTTTGAGCAATCTTAAGCGAGCCAGCGCGAATCTGCCCGCCATCAGCGATGTCGTGGGGCAGGAGGCCAAAGATCTACCCGGGCTGGCGAAGCAAACACAGATCTCGATGCGTGAACTGGAGAGGTTGATTGAAGCGATGCAACACCACTGGCTCTTGCGGAAATATGTTAACCGGACCAATCCGCCTCCGCTCAATCCGCCGGCTGAACCCGTAGGGTTGGAAAAGCAGCCGGTGAAAGCGATCCGTTTTCCGCGGGGAACGACGGACTAAGCTTCAAACCGGCTACTTTCGAGGCTGCAACTACTTCTTTTCAGCGTCCACCGTCGCTTTTTCGAGGGCGGCCTGGGCGTCGGCTTTCTTTTTGTCAGCATCCAGCTGCGCCTGGGTGGCGGCTGTTGCGGCTTCGATTTTCGCCTTTGCGATCGCCGCATCCGCGTCCGCCTGTTTTTGAGCTTCGGCTGCGGCTACGTCCACGGCTTTCTTTTGATCGTCGATGGCGCTTTTCGTGGCTTCTTTATTGTTCTCGATGGCCGCTTTCTGCTGGTCGCAGCCCACGAGAATGAAGGCGGCGATGACTACCGGTAATATGAGTTTCATGATTTTTTATTTTGGTTGCTTGGAATTTGCTGTCAGCGCGTTTCAGGCGCACCAACATATTCCACCGGATTTCGATCCGCCGATATAAGGTGAAATCCTTATGCTTGGGTTGGGCCGCACCGCACCGGAACTTCGTTAGGGTTACACCCCATGGTTAAGAGCCGGCACATCGCCCATTGTGTCTCCAGTGTTAAAAACCAACAACGCAACCACTCAAATAATAATGAAATCAAACTACTCGCTCGCGCTCCTCCTGACTGCCGGCTCCCTGTTAACCGCCGGCTCACCCTTGCGGGCCGCCGATACCAACAACGTCGCGGAATCATCCACGACCACGACGACCACTGCGGATTCCATGAGCAAGGATTCCGACACGCATGATGACAAAACCAGCCTCTACCGGGCCAACGAACTTTCAGTAGACATTTTCGGCACAGCGTCCGAAGGGAGATACACCCTGGAACATTGGTCGGGCCCACGCGTCCGGCAGAACACCGAATTTGGGGCCGGCGCGGGTCTTAGTTATTTCATCACTCGGCATGTCGGCATCGGAGCTGATGCTTATTCTGAAAATACCAGCGGAGCCTTCATCGACAGCGCTTCGGCCAGTTTGATCCTGCGTCTCCCGTTGGGTGAAAGCGGCTTCTCCCCCTACGCCTTTGGCGGTGGTGGCCACCAGTTCGATCTGGGCACAGTTTGGTTCGGTCAGGCGGGTGTCGGCTTGGAATATCGCTTCACTCCGCACGTGGGATTGTTCCTTGACGTTCGCGGAGTGGTCCCGGATGAAACTAAATATTTCGGACTTGCTCGCCTCGGCCTGCGGTTTGCATTCTAAACTAATTTTTCACGAGGGCGTCGGCGGAGGTCCGCCGGCGCTTTTTTTCTTTCCGAATCTGGAATCGCGCCCGGCCCGGCAGGGTTACACCCCATGGCAAAATCCGGGCCCATTAAGCTAGCGTGTCTCCGGCGTTAAAAGACAACCTTTAATTCATCCAAAAAAAATCACATGAAAAATAAATCTGCAAACACGGCCAAGACCCTGAAAGTATTCGTCATGATCCTCTCCCTCGGTGCTTTGCCATTACTGATGAGCGTGACGGGCTGCGTCAGTGGCTGCCGCTACGAACAAAGATCGGGCGAACGTATTGATGACCATGCCACTTCGTCCCGCGTCAAAGCCGCACTGGATAATGACTCGGAATACAAGCATGGCGGCGTCAGCGTGGATACGTTCAAGGGCACGGTTCAGTTGAGCGGTTTCGTCAATTCAAGAGACCAGAAGAATCGTGCCGGAGACCTTGCCCGCCCCGTCACCGGTGTCAAAGAAGTCGTCAATAACATCACGGTCAAAGAGTCGGCGAATTAACTGATGACTCAAACAAATGCGACCAACGGTGATTTGATCCCCAAGGAAGTGCCGCCGGCAAGGACGGTCGGCGTGGAACCGCTGACCGCAGGACTGGGCACCACGATGGCTGGAAAAGTGACGCCGGGGCAGTTCGTCCTGATTGTGCTGGGGACGATCGCCTTTCTTTATTTTGCGCGTCCGGTGGTCTTGCCGTTCTTCCTGGCCTGTATTGCGGCGATCACGCTGAAACCGTTTATCCGTTGGCTGTCTTACTGCCATGTTCCCCCGGCGCTATCCGCCGCCTTCGTGCTTTGCTTTCTGGTGTCCGCCATCGGGGTTGGGTTCTTCCAACTGGGCCGCCCGGCGATGACGTGGGTGAATGACACGCCGCGACACATGACTGAATTGCGGCAGAAGGTTCAGAAAATGTTTCCCCGCGCCGCCAATTTCAACCAGGCGGCGGCGGCGGTGAACAACCTGGGCGCGACCGAACAGGAAAAAAAGGAGGAACAAGAGATTACGCCCACGGTGGAGGTCAAGGACAGCCGGCGCACCGGCGGTTCAATCCTGAACTGGACGGGAACCCTACTGGTGGGTATTGGCGAGACGCTGGTCTTGCTTTATCTGTTGCTCGCGTCCGGAGACTTGTTTTTGCAGAAACTGGTCCACGTGATGCCGACGTTGCGCGACAAAAAGCGCGCGGTCGAGATCAGTCATGAGATCCAGCAAAACATTTCTAATTACCTGCTTTCGGTTTCACTCATAAACATTGGCCTTGGCCTGGTCGTTAGTGTTGGCCTCTACTTCATGAAGGTGCCCAATGCCGCGATGTGGGGGGTGCTGGTGGCGGTGCTGAATTTTGTTCCCTACTTTGGCCCCGTGGCCGGCGTCATCGTTCTGGCCGCGGTCGGCCTTTTGACTTTTGACACGTTGTGGCAGGGGCTCCTGCCGCCCGTGTGGTATCTGATGTTTCACCTGTTGGAGGCCAATCTCATCACGCCGGTGCTGTTGGGACGCCGCTTCACACTTAATCCCGTGGTCATTTTTGTTTCCTTGATCTTCTGGACCTGGCTTTGGGGTGTGCCGGGAGCTTTGTTGTCGGTGCCGATTCTGGTTTCAGTCAAAGTCATCTGTGACCGTGTCCCGGCAATGTCGTCTGTCAGCGAACTTCTCTCCCGATAATCCAACGGGTTGTTTGGCATCGTCCCTGCCAGGTAGGGTTACACCCCATGGTGCAGCAGGGGCACATTAAGCTAGCGTGCTAACAGTGTTAACAAACAACCATGCAACCATTGAAACAAGTCGAATGAAAATGAATTCTCAAAACAAAAAACAAACTTTAAATGTCTGGCGATTGACCATTGGTCTGGCCGCCGCCGTGCTGCTGTCGCCCCATGCCGCTGTCGCCAAGCAGGGCGGAACGGATATTCAACATTTTCTCTCCAAGTCGGACATGGTAAATACGGGTGTTGAACCTAGTGCCAGCGGCAAGATTGACGTGCAGATCAATGAGCAGGGAAAATCCAGTAAGCAGCAGATGAAGATCACCGCTTCCAAATTGAATCCGAACACAGCTTATCAATTGGCCGTCTTCATCGGTGATGACACCAATGTGACGGATATCGCCGCGTTCACCACGGACAAGAAAGGCGGGGTCACCGTCGCGTATATGAACACGGGTCAGGGCAAATCAAACAAGAAGGGGCATGTGTTCCCCGAGGCGCTGGATCCGCTGTGCAATATCCGTGAACTGGATATTGTTGACGGCAGCTCGAACGCTGTGTTGAGCGCGGTTTTATCCAACCCGGACAAGGGGCAGTATATGGTCAAAAATTCCATGGACAATGTCGGGTTCCTGCCAGCCGCCGTTGGAGATTTCCGGATCAAGGCGAACTCCAAATCCACCCAGTTTTTGCTGAAGGTTTCGGGATTGACCGCAGAGACGGACTACAGCCTGGCGATCAATGGTGAAATGGCCCAGACCTATACCTCGGACAGTTCGGGCAAATTGACCGTGAACAGCCTGCCGACAAATTCACCCTCCGTGCTGGAAATCCAAACGCTGGCCTTGACGGATGGTTCCGGCACCAACCTCGTCCTGATCACCGTGGGCTTGGGAATTCCCTGCACCATGGCTCATCAAGTGCCGCCATCCCTAGGCTCGGCCGGTTCCGGTTTCGCTGTGCTCGCCGGTTCAACGGTGGCCAACACGGCATTCACCACGGTCAACGGCGACTTGGGTCTTAGTCCGGGTTCAGCGGTGACGGGATTTCCTCCGGGCATCGTCACTGGCACCCAGCATGTGGCCGACATTGCCGCCGCCCAAGCCCAGCTTGATTTGACCGTCGCATATAACGATGCCGCTGGCCGCACGGTCGGCGCCATATCGGTGGCCGGAAATTTGGGCGGCATGACGCTTCCTCCCGGACTTTATAAATCCACTTCCTCACTCGAAATCTCTTCGGGCGATTTGACGCTCGACGCGAAAGGTGATGCCAATGCGGTCTTCATCTTCCAGATCGCCTCCACATTGACCACCACCTCCGGCCGTCAGGTCGTCTTGAGCGGCGGTGCCAAAGCGGCCAACGTCTATTGGCAGGTTGGCACGTCCGCCGTGCTGGGCACGACTTCGGTCTTCAAGGGAACCATCATGGCCGATCAATCCATCACGCTGACGACGGGTGCCACGCTGGAAGGCCGGGCATTGGCCCGGATCGCCGCCGTCACTTTGGATTCCAATGTGATCACCATTCCTGCCCCGTAATGGGTGGGACATAACGCAAAGCAACCAACCAGCAAGAAAGGCATTATCATGGCTAAAAAAAGTCGAGGCGGACGGATGACGGCGGCAAAAACGCGCGCTGCCAAAAGCCCGGGCGGAAAAGGACCGGTCAAAAACCGTCCCACCGGCAAAAGGATCATGAGCACTTGAAGGGAGTTCTGCTTTCTTTGGTGCTTCCAAACCGGAGCAATTGCGCCGGTCAAATCTAGCCGCCCGTCAACCAGGGCGGCTGGAGTCATTTCGAAACCAGACTCATTTGCGGCAGCATGTGTCAGCCAGCCGCACCGCCCCGGGCCGGGACAAAACTTTCTGTATGCGTCAGGTGGTATCATCCGCTAGAGTCCGGCCATTATGATCCGTCATGGTCCCTATCTGCTGATCCTCGCCGTGCTTTACGGCATTTGGTGGGTGATACTGGCGATCCACCCATGGCACCGTAGCGACTGGATCCTCGAAAACGTTCTCGCCCTCGCGGCAGTCGTCCTGCTCGCCGTATTTTATCGCCGGCTGATGTTCTCGCGTGTGTCGTATACTTTGATCTTCGTGTTCCTGTGCCTGCATCAGGTGGGCGCGCATTACACCTACGCCGAGGTGCCTTATGATGCGTGGTTCCGGCACCTCACCGGCCGGACGTTCAACAGCCTGATCGGCTGGGAGCGCAACAACTTCGACCGTGTCGTGCATTTCAGTTACGGCCTGTTGCTGGCCTATCCGGTGCGCGAAATATTCCTGCGCGTCGTCAACGTGCGCGGCTTCTGGGGCTATTTCCTGCCACTCGACCTGGTGATGTCCACGTCCATGCTCTATGAGTTGATTGAGTGGGGCACGTCGGTGGTGTTCGGCGGCGACCTCGGCCAGGCGTATCTCGGCGCGCAGGGCGACGTGTGGGACGCGCAAAAGGACATGGCGGTGGCCAGCCTCGGGGCGCTGGTTGCGATGGGCACCACCGCTGCCATCAACTGGCGTTTCCAGCGCGACTTCGCCCGGGAATGGGCCGAGAGCTTCCGGGTGAAACACAAAGCCCCGCTCGGAGAGGATGCGCTCGCCCGCATGGCGCGAAAATAAATATCCCCGGTGCGGCGTCGGAACTTGCCCGGTGCCGGGAGGACACAGGTGAAGGCGGACTAAACGTGGTCTAAAAGCTTTCGCGCCCGCAGACGTTTCGCCGGAAACCTCACCCATTGCCGTTCAACCAGAACTGGATCTGTAATGGCAGTCACAGTTCCATTCAGCAGCCGGATAGCCAGTTTGGTGAATTCCGGCCAAACCCGGCCGCACAACTTCCCGGTAGGGTTTCACCCCATGGCAAAGAACGGGCGCATCACCTAGTTTGATTCAAGTGTTAGAAAACCAATAACCGAAAGTATAAAATGAAAACCATGTTCCCCTTAACGCTCGCCGCCGTCGTGAGTTTAATGTTAATCACCAGCACGCCTTTGCGCGCCGCCAGCACCGATGACCGCATCGAGTCGTCCGCCGCGAAGTCCTATGTGTTCAAAACCTATCTCAAGGACGATTCCATCAAGACGGAATCCAAAGACGGCGCCGTCACCCTGACCGGCACGGTCGCCGAAGATTCCCACAAATCCATGGCTGAAAACACCGTGGCCAGCCTGCCCGGCGTCAAGAGCGTGGACAATCAGTTGAAAGTCACCGGCGAACAGCCGGCGGAACATTCCGACGCCTGGATCACCACGAAAGTGAAGAGCACGTTGTTGTATCATCGCAACGTGAGCGGCACCGGGACCACCGTTTATACGAAAGACGGCGTCGTTACGTTGCAAGGCGTGGCGGACAGCATGGCGCAGAAAGAACTCACCACCGAATACGCCATGGACATTGACCACGTCAAATCCGTCAAAAACGAGATGACGATTGCCAAGGCTCCGGCCACGCCCAAGGAAACGATGGGCGAAAAGATTGATGACGCCTCCATCACGGCCCAGGTCAAGTCGTCCCTGATGTCGCACCGTTCGACCAGCGCCCTGAAGACGTCAGTTTCAACGACGGACGGCGTCGTGACTGTCGGCGGCGTTGCCAAAAACGATGCGGAAAAAAGCCTCGTCACCAAGCTCGTCACCGACATCAACGGCGTGGTCAGCGTGGTCAACAACATGACCATCGCCGTGCCGATCGCCGCCAAATAAACCATTGATTGTTTGCTGGCTGGCGCGAAAGCGCCAGCCAGCAGGCCAACCGAAAGAAAATTTATGTTATACACGCTCGCAATAATCCTGATCATTTTGTGGCTGCTGGGGCTGGTGACCGGCACCGCAGGCGGCCTGATTCACATTCTCCTCGTCATCGCCATCGTGGCAGTTTTACTCCGGGTCATCTCCGGCCGTAAAACAATTTAAAGAATTTCCAAACTCGTAAACTATATGAACACAAAAACCATCGCAGCCGTCCTGCTGATCACCTTTGGCATCGTCGTGCTGGCCTACTCGGGCTTGAGCTTCAAGACGCCCGGTGAAACCATCAACTTTCTGGGGATGCACATTGCGACAACCGACAGCCACTTCATCCCGCCGGTGGTCGGCGCGCTGATGCTGGTCGGCGGCATCGTGATGCTGGTCGTGAAACCCAAACGGGCTTGATGAAGCAAACCGGCCCAACTGCCAGCGTCGCCGCTCCAAAACGCCTCCGGCGTTTGAAATGGAACGAACTGGTGCGCGCCGGCGATTTCGTCGAGGACGGACGCAAGGGCTTTGAACCCCTGGATGGTCCGACCGGTTTTCGCGCCGACGCATTCATCAAGGTGATTTACCGGAAGCTGGCCTAGCCGATTGTCGCCAAAAGAACGCCATGAACATAATGCGGGATTTTTGGCAGGCGCTGATCCGGCTGGTCAGCCCGATTTCCGCGCTGGTTAAAAAAATGGCGCTGGCGGAAACGAACCGCGAGCAACACGCTGAACTGAAAAAACTCGAGGTCGAGCGGATCGACCGCATCTGTAATCCGGCCAAATATCGCGGGAAATGATGTCGTCCCGCCAGGTCGGAACCGGCTTGAACATTTGCCTGTCTGGACGAGATAAAATCCGGTCCGGTCCGGCATCGCCCGGTGAACACTTTTCCTCCGGTGTCCGCCGGGCTTTTCAATTTTCCCCGCATCTGGACCGGGTAGGGTTTCACCCCATATACAAAACGGTGAAACGAGTGGATGTTTGGGCGACCTCGGTCGCAGGTGAAGATAAAGCTTTTCGCACTGCGCCGACGCCACCAGTATCCAACATGAACCAAAAACCAATCGCCTTGTCGCAACGCTACGTGACAGTTTTGCGGGCGCACCTCAAGCAGGGGCCACGCGCAGGCCACGGAGCTGGGGTGCCAGGCTGTGACGCTTGGGCTGGGGACGCTGGAGGTGGAATTGCGCGGCCAGCACGCCAGCCTGGAAAAGTCCGTCGCGGAATAATTCACGAAGCTGGAGCGAGGGAAGAAAAAAGCAAAACCGTGACCAGCGAACCGTTGCTCACACGCCATGAATAAAAAGCCAGACATATTGATTGCGACCGCCCAACTGCGCTCCCGCGCCGAAGCCCGGCTGCGGGTGCGGCCGGGAAATGACCGGTCCGGAACCGGAGTTCCGAAGTCAGCCACTGACCCGCAGCGGCTGTTCCACGAATTGCAGGTCCACCAGGTTGAACTGGAGATGCAGAACGCGGAGCTTCAGATGGCCAGGGACCGGGTAGAACCGCTGCTGGAGAAATACACCGACCTCTATGATTTCGCGCCGGTCGGCTATTTCTCGCTGGATGAATCGGGCCGGATCCTGGAGGTGAACCTCACGGGAGCCGCCTTGCTCGGCGTGGAACGTTCCCGGCTCATCAACCGGATTTTGCCGCGTTTTGTGGCTTCGGAAAGCCAGCCGGGTTTTTTGGCCTTCCTGAAACGAGTCTTCGCCGGAACCGGGAAACAACAGGTCTGCGAGGCGGCAGTATTAAGGGAAGACGCCCCGGATTTTTGGGCAGGCTTTCACGGCATCTCCGCCATCTCCGTCAACGGTTCGCAGAAATGGTGCCGGGTGGCGGTTTCGGACATCACGTCCATCAAGCAGGCGGAGGAGGCGCAGCGCCGCATGGAGATTCTGGCGGTCGCGAACCGGGAATTGAAGCGGGAGATTGTCCGGAGGCAGGCGGTGGAGAAATCCCTCAAGAAAAGCGAGCAACACCAAAGCCGGCTATTGGAGCAGTCGCACCAGATGCACGAGCAGTTGCGGCAATTATCCCGCCAGATTCTCTCGGCGCAGGAGGAGGAGCGGAAACGGATCAGCCGCGAGCTGCATGATGTCATCGCCCAGACTTTGACGGGCATCAACGTCCGGCTGGCGGCCTTGAAAAAAGAGGCGGCGCTCAACACCAGGGGTCTCGACCGCAACATCACCCGCACGCAGCGGCTGGTGGAAAAATCGGTGGACATCGTGCATGAGTTCGCCCGCGAACTGCGCCCGGCGGTGCTGGATGATCTGGGGCTGATTCCCGCCCTGCATTCATTCATGAAAAACTTTACCGTGCGGACCGGCGTCCGCACTCATTTGACGGCCTTTGCGGGGGTGGAACAACTGGACACGGCCCGGCGCACGGTGTTCTTTCGCGTCGTCCAAGAAGCGTTGACCAATGTGGCCCGTCATGCGCAGGCCAGCCGGGTGGATGTGAGCATCCAGAAACTGCCGGACTGCATTTGCATGAAAATAAAAGACGACGGCAGATCCTTTCATGTGGAACGCGTGTTGAATGCCAAAGGGAAAAAACGCCTGGGACTGCTCGGCATGAGGGAGCGGCTGGAGATGGTCGGCGGCCGTTTTGATGTCGAGTCCGCCCCGGGCAAAGGCACCACCATCATTGCACAATTCCGTTCAGCAAAGCCCGTGCGGAAGGCGCTGATTAAGTCCGCTAAAAACAAACTTGAAAGTTTATAAAAAGAATATGAAAACCAACGGTCACAAGCCCTCTCCAGCGGCGCATTTGCCCAAATGTCCCACCGGCATCCAGGGGCTCGACGAAATCACCGACGGCGGATTGCCTCGTGGACGGCCCACTCTAGTCTGCGGCGGCGCGGGCTGCGGCAAGACGCTGCTCGCCGCGGAATTTCTCGTGCGCGGCGCGGTGCAGTTCGACGAGCCGGGCGTGTTTATGGCCTTTGAGGAGACGGAAAAGGAGCTGACGGCCAATGTCGCCTCGCTTGGGTTTGATCTGGCGGGCCTGGTCCGGCGCAAAAAAATTTCGCTCGACTATGTCCACATCGAACCGGGTGAAATGCAGGAGAGCGGCGAGTATGACTTGGAAGGGTTGTTCGTCCGGCTCAATCACGCGATTGATTCCATCGGCGCCAAGCGCGTGGTGCTGGACACGCTGGAGGCGCTGTTCGCCGGCCTGCGCAACGAGGCCATCCTGCGCAGCGAATTACGCCGGCTCTTCCGCTGGCTCAAGGACAAGGGCGTGACTGCCGTCATCACCGCCGAGCGCGGACGCGAACAACTGACGCGCCACGGACTGGAGGAATATGTGTCCGACTGCGTCATCCTGCTCGACCATCGCGTCAACGACCAGATTGCGACGCGGCATTTGCGCGTGGTGAAATATCGCGGCGCGTTGCACGGCACCAACGAATTTCCCTTCCTCATCGGCGACGAGGGCATCAGCGTGCTGCCCATCACGTCGCTGGGGCTGAACCACAAGATCTCGAGCGAGAGGATTTCCACCGGCATCCCCCGGCTCGACGCGATGCTGGGCGGGCGGGGATTCTTTCGTGGCAGCAGCATTCTGCTCACAGGCACGCCCGGCACCGGCAAGACCATCGTCGCCGCCAACTTTGCCCAGGCCGCCGCTCTGCGCGGGGAACGCACTCTTTTCTTTTCGTTCGAGGAGTCGCCCAACCAGATTATCCGCAATACGCTTTCCATCGGGTTGCGCCTGGAGCCTTTGGTCAAGCGCGGCTTGCTGCGGTTTCACGCGGCGCGGCCCTCGCTATACGGCTTGGAAATGCACCTGGCCACGATGTTCAAGGAGATCGCTACGTTTCAACCCCGCGTCGTCATCATAGACCCGATCACCAGTCTGATGGACGCCGGCACCGCCTCCGAATGCCGGGCGATGGTGACGCGGCTGGTGGATTATTTGAAGGCCGGACAAGTCACCACACTTTTCACCAGTCTGACGCAGGCCGGTCACGCGCTGCAACAAAGCGAAGCCTCCATGTCCTCGCTCATGGACTCCTGGCTGTTGTTGCAGGACACCGAAGGCAACGGCGAGCGCAACCGCGTGCTCTATGTGCTCAAGGCCCGCGGCATGGCGCACTCGAACCAGATCCGCGAGTTCCTCATTTCGGACCGGGGCATTGACCTTGTGGACGCCTACATCGGGGCCAGCGGTGTGTTGACCGGCTCCGCCCGCGCCGCGCAAGGGGCCCTCGAAAAAGCCGCCGTGCTGGCCACCCAGCAGGAAGCCGCCCGCCGCAAGCGCGAACTGGAGCGCAAACGCGAGGCGATTGAACGGCAGATCAGCGGGCTGCGTTCCGATCACGAAAGCGAAACCATGGAACTGCGGCGCATTGACGAACAGGTCGGCACCAGCACGCTCATGCTGACCACCGAGCGGACCGCTTCAGGCATCTTGCGTCAGGCGGATGCCAAGGTGACAACGAACACGCGGCGCGACCCCAGGCAAGGAAGGAAAATTTCATGAAAACTAAAACGGTGAAACGACGTGCCACCGTCTCAAAACGCCAGCCCGCCAAACTCTGGCAACTGCGCCTTTATGTGATGGACTCGACAGCCAAATCGCAGACCGCATTCGCGAACCTGAAAAGGCTCTGCGAAAGCCACCTCAAAGGCATCTATCGCATCAAGGTGATTGATTTGCTAAAGCATCCCCATCTGGCCAAAGGCGCCCAGATTCTGGCCATTCCCACGGTGGTGCGCAAATTGCCGAAACCCGTGCGAACCATCCTGGGCAACCTTTCCGACACCGAGCGCGTGCTCGTCGGCTTGGATTTGCGCCCTGTCAATTAACCGAGACGAACGCCCGTGAAAACAAATAAAGCCAGACGCGCGAACAAGGCAGTTGCGAAGTCCCGAACTGCCCGGCGCAAGAGCAAATACGTCCTGCGCCTGTTCGTGGCGGGGGCCACGGCCCGCTCGCGCCAGGCCGTCCTGCGCGTCCGTCAACTGTGCGAGGTGGAACTGAAAGGCGGCTGCAATCTGAAAGTGATAGACATCTATCAGCAGCCCAAACTGGCGCGCGAGAACCAGATTGTCGCGACCCCGACGCTCATCATCGAATTCCCGCCGCCGTTGCGCCGGCTCATCGGCAGCCTGGCAAACATCTCCGGCCTGCTCGTCGAGCTGGACTTGATTAAAAAAGGTAAAATCACGCTTTGAAAACCACGCGCCAAAAAAGTTCCGTCCGCAAACTCGCCGCCCTCCGCGCGCGGCTGGCCGACGCGGAGGAAGTGGTGCGTGCCATCCGTCAGGGAGAAGTGGATGCGGTGATGGGCGCGGGCAAACAAGACTCGCAAGTGTTCACGCTGGAAGGCGCCGAGCACGCCTACCGGATGCTCATAGAATCCATGAACGAAGGCGCGCTGACGCTGACGGCGGACAAGACGATTCTTTACGCCAACCAGTGTTTCGCGCGAATGGTCAAATGCCCGCTGGAGCAGGTCACGGGCAGTTCCTTCCGCCGCTTTCTCTCCGAAGAAGACCGGGCCACGCTCCGGCCGCTCATGAAACGGTCCGCCAAATCCGGCTCCAAAATCCCCGTGCTGCTCCACGCCGGCGACGGTTCGCTGATCCCGGCGCTGCTTTCCATCCGGGAACTGGCCAACGAAGGTTCCAAAGACGTGATCATCGGCATGGTGGTGACGAACATGACGGAAGCCCGGCGCAATGAGGAAATGCTGCGGACTCTGACGCACCGCGTGGTGCAGGCGCAGGAAGCCGAGCGCAGGTTCGTGGCCCTTGAGTTGCACGACAACATCACCCAGCTGCTCTGCGCCGTCCTCGTCCGCAGCCAGGCGCTGGCAAACAAACTTTCTCCGCACGATGGATCGGCGAAGCGCGAGGCGGTGAAACTCCGCGAGCTGCTCGGCCAGACGGCCGAAGAAGTGGAGCGCATCTCACGCAATCTGCGGCCCAGCGTGTTGGACGAGCTGGGTCTGGTCGCCGTTCTCCGGGACACCAGCACGGAGTTCGCGGAGCGGACAGGCGTGTCCGTCAAGCTGGCCTGCGTGCAGTTGACCGCGCGGCTGCCCGCCGACACCGAGCTGGCACTCTACCGCGTCCTCCAGGAAGCCTTGAAAAACGTGGAGAAGCATGCCAGCGCCCGCCATGTGACGGTGTATCTGACGAAGCTGGGCGACCTCGTGCAGTTGACGATCAAGGATGACGGGATCGGCTTCAACCCGGATCATCATCCGGCCAGACAAAAAAGAAAGGGCGGTCTTGGCCTGCTCGGCATGCGCGAGCGGACGACCTACGTGGGCGGCACCCTGAATGTCAAATCCGCTCCGGGCAAAGGCACGACCATCCTTGCGCAAATTCCACTAATTGACCGCCAGCCGGGGGGGGGGGGGAGGAGAAGCCGGACTAATCGCGTTCACTAAAACCAAACTTTGATTACCATGAAAAAAATTACTGTTCTGCTGGCAGAGGATCACATGATTGTGCGCGAGGGTTTTCGCAAGATGCTCGAACTCGAAAACGACTTCGAAGTGGTCGGCGAGGCACAGGACGGACGCCAGGCCGTCGCCATGGCCAAAAAATTCAGGCCCGACGTGGTGTTGATGGACATCGCGATGCCGCTGCTCAACGGCTTGGAGGCCACGCGGCAGATTCGCAAGGATCTGCCCGCCGTCAAAGTGCTCATGCTCTCCGCGCACAGCGATGACGCGTATGTCAAAAACGCCACCGAGTCCGGGGCCGTGGGATTTCTGCTCAAGCAAACCTCCGCCCACGACGTGTGCCGGGCGATCCGGGAAGTCCAAAAGGGAAAAATATTTTTCAGCCCCTCTATTTCCCGGCGTCTCGGCCGTCTCAACCCGCCATCGCTTGACCGCACGGGACAGCTCAAAAAGAAAGCCGTCCAACTGACTTCACGCGAGATGGAAGTGCTGCAACTCATCGCCGAAGGCAAGGCCAACAAGGAAACCGCGTCCGAACTAGGCATCGGCATGAAGACCGTCGAGAAACACCGCGAGCATCTCATGCAGAAGCTCGACATCCACGACACCGCCGGACTCACGCGCTACGCCATCAGCGCGGGCATCATCGAAAGCAGCGTGCAATTGACTGTAATTTAGGCTGCCCGGTTCAGGCAGGCCAAGATTTAGCTGCGGCCCACCTGCCCGCCGTTTATGTCTGAAATGGCATCCTGGGGGAAACACCCCATGGGATCCGCAAGGCTGGTTAGTTTAGTGTCTCTTCAGCGATGAGAGAAAAACTTTCTCACATCAATGGAAAACACAATTCAATTAAAAACTAAACATCAGTTATGAAAAAAACATTAAGCCTCCTGACCCTTTGTTCGGCCCTGGCGGTCGCACAAGCCGACATAGTCAAATTCAACCTCGCACCGGACGGACTCAACCCCACCAACGTGGTTCCTGCCGTCACCAACAGCACCGGATCAGGCAACACTATTTCCGGCGGCATCGCCCTGCAGACCACCAATTCCACGCTCTCCTTCGCCATCGGTTATGGCGCAGCGGCGGGTTTCTCCAACCTGACCGGCCAGGCCACGGCGGTGAGCCTCAACGGTCCGGCTCCGGCCGGCACCAATGCGGCGGTTCTCTTTGATCTAAGCCCCTTCACTTTCCCGGCCATTGAGCCGACGAACGGCGGGGTCATCTTCGGATCCGTCGTGCTCACCAGCGAGCAGTCTTCCAACCTGCTCGCCGGCCTGGATTACATCGTGATCGCGACGGACAGCAACACCAACGGCGAAATTCGCGGACAACTCGTTCCAATTGTCGCGACCGCGCCGACGCTGGTCTGTCCCGGTGATTTCACCATGGAATGCACCGGTCAACCGACCAACCTGACCGCACAAGTGGCCAGCGCAGCCGGCGAAGCGATGACCGTGACGTGGACAGTGAACGGCGTGAACGTCCAGACGAACCAAGTGCCACAGAGCGGCACCACGAATGTGGCGGTCGTGCTGGCGGCGAACCTGGAACTGGGCACCAACATCGTGGGCGTGACCGTGGCCGACAGCAACGGCGGCCAGACGTCCTGTGAAAGCACGATCATCGTGCAGGACACGATTGCGCCGGTGATCACCAGCGCCACGTCCTATCCCACCACACTGTGGCCGCCGAACCATAAGTTGGTTCCCGTAAGCATCGTTGTGGCCACGGTGGAAGCGTGCTGCGTGGCTGATTGGAAGATAGTATCCGTGACGAGCAACGAACTGCTCGCCTCCGGCAAAGGCAAAGGCAAAGGTAAAGACAAAGGTGCTGGCAATACCACCCCGGATTTTGTCATCACGGGGAATCATGGATTGAGTTTGCGTGCCGAGCGTGCTGGCAACGGCAGTGGCCGTGTCTATACCATCACCGTTCAAGCGCAGGACTGTGCGGGTAATCTTTCCGCGCCGGCGACTTTGACCGTGACCGTGCCGCACGACCAAGGTAAAAAATAAGAATCAGGCCGTGACATCAGGATGTTGACGGCAGAGACTTGCCCCCTCGAACCCGCATGTGGTTCGAGGGGGCTTTGTCGCGCTAAAGTCATGCAAGCAAGATCGGGTGCAATCATAAAGCGGAGCGATGCTTGCGTAGGATGGCGAAGACTGCGTTCCATGAAACAATCATCCAGCATCCACAAAGTCGCGTTTCTCGGCGATTATCTGCCGCGCAAATGCGGCATCGCCACGTTCACGACAGACTTGCGCTGCGCGGTGGCTAAAGAGTTTCCGGCGCTGCAATGCCCGGTCGTGCCGGTCAATGATCTTGCGGGCGGCTACGATTATCCGGCGGAGGTGCGCTTCGAGATTGCGGAACAAGACCTGCCGTCCTATCTGCGCGCCGCCGATTTCCTGAACATCACGGACGTGGACGTGGTTTGCGTGGAGCATGAGTTCGGCATATTCGGCGGGCCGGCGGGCAGCCATGTGCTGGCGCTGCTGCGCGAATTGCAAATGCCCATCGTCACGACCTTGCACACGGTGTTGCGCGAGCCGAACGAAGATCAACGGCGCGTGATGCGCGAGCTGATCCGCCGCTCGACGCGGCTCGTCGTGATGAGCGAGCGTGGCACGGAATTTCTGCGCGACGTTTATCACGCGCCGGCGAACAAAATTGACCTCATCCCGCACGGCATTCCCGACATGCCGTTCGCCGACCCGAATTATTTCAAGGACGAATTCGGCGTGGCCGGCAGGCAGGTGTTGCTCACGTTCGGCCTGCTCTCGCCAAACAAGGGAATCGAATACGCGCTGCGCGCGCTGCCGGAAATCATACGGGAATTTCCCAACATTGTTTACATCGTGCTGGGCCAGACGCATCCGAATCTGCTGCGCGATGAGGGCGAGGCATATCGTTTGAGCTTGGAACGGCTGGCCAAAGATTTGGGCGTGCAAAAAAACGTCGTGTTCTTCAACCGCTTCGTCGAGCTGGAGGAACTGATGCGGTTCATCGGCGCGGCGGACATTTATCTCACGCCTTATCTGACCGAGTCGCAGATCACATCCGGCACGCTGGCGTATGCGTTCGGCGCGGGCAACGCCGTGGTGTCCACGCCCTACTGGCACGCGGCGGAATTGCTGACGGCGGAGCGCGGCAAACTGGTGCCGTTCCGCGACGCCAAAGCCATCGCCGTCGCCGTGGTGGAACTGCTGCTTGACGAACCGCTGCGCCACACGATGCGCAAGAACGCCTACAAGCTGGGGCGCGACATGGTGTGGAGCCGCGTGGCGCAGCTTTATGTGAAATCCTTCGAGCAGGCGCGCCACGACCACAGTTTCGTGGGAAGAAAATCCTCGCCCATCAAGACGCTCGATGAACAGCCCGGGCTGTTGCCGGAGATGAAGCTGGATCATTTGTTTCGCATGAGCGATTCGACCGGCATCTTCCAGCACGCGAGTTTCACCGTGCCGAATTTTGCCGAAGGCTACTGCACGGACGACAACGCCCGCGCGCTGGTGCTGGCTTTGATGCTGCAAAAGCTGGGACACAGTTCGCCGCAACTTGGCGCGCACGCCGCGACCTACGCGGCGTATCTCAATTACGCGTTCGACCGGCAGCGCGGACGCTTCCGCAATTTCATGAGCTTCGAGCGGCGCTGGCTGGAGGACATCGGCTCGGAAGATTGCCATGGCCACGCGCTGTGGGCGCTGGGGTTGTGCGTGTCGCAGGCCGGTCAGGGCAGCTTTCAGATGCTCGCCGCGCAACTCTTTGAACAGGCGCTGCCCGTGGCCGCCGAATTTGCATCGCCGCGCGCCTGGGCCTTCACGCTCATCGGCATTGACGAATACCTGCGGCGGTTCGGCGGCGACCGGCGCGCGGGCCAGATCCGCGAATCGCTCACGGCCAAACTCATGCAGCGTTATGCCGACGCCGCGACCGATGAGTGGCAGTGGTTTGAAGAAGTGGTTTCGTATGCGAACGCCAAGCTGCCGCACGCGATGATTCTCAACGGCCGTTGCATCGGCAATGGAACAATACTGGAACTCGGCCTCAAGACCCTACGCTGGCTGATAAAAATTCAGACCTCGGATTCCGGCTCGTTTCGCCCGATCGGATCGAACGGATTTTTCCCGCGCGGCAGGGAGCGGGCGGGCTTCGATCAACAGCCCATCGAAGCCCAGGTCACGGTTTCAGCCTGCATCGAGGCGTATCACGCCACGGGCGACATGTTCTGGGTGGCGGAAGCGCGCCGCGCGTTCGAGTGGTTTCTCGGCCGCAATGACCTGGGCCTCGCGCTCTACGACCCGGCCACCGGCGGCTGCCGCGATGGTTTGCACGTGGACCGGTTGAGCCAGAACCAGGGCGCGGAATCCACGCTGGCGTTTCTGCTGTCGCTCGCGGAAATGCAGGGGCTGCACAACACCCTCACCAGTTTCAAGGAAACACCCGCCGAATAGCCGCAACTTATTTTGAAAACCACCACTCTCCACGCCCGGCGCATCGGGCCGACAATCATTCCCGACCGGTCGCGCGTGCTGCTGCGCCCGTTCCGGCCCAGCACCGATGACATCTCGCGGCGCATCATCGCGCGGGTGATGGCCATGCCGGAGGAGGCCGTCGTGCGCCTCTTGCACCAGGTGTTCGGCGAATTTGCGGACCGGCACGAGCGCGTGGAAGAAATTTTCAGCAAACGCTTCGCGCAGGTGAAGATTCACATCGAGCCGGATGTTCAGGCGCTGCCGTCGCCGGAACGGCAGATGCTCATCGGCGCCTACTTCACGCACGAATATTCGCCGGAGTCCGCCGCGCTGTTCAATCCGTCCATCGTGCCGCATCCCGACCAGAGCGGCATGCCGAAGGGCGCGCTGCGTTTCATCTTGAGCTTGCGCGCCACGGGCGAAGGCCACATCTCTTCAATCACCTTCCGCGAGGGCAAGGTCACCGCGCAACATCGCATCACGCTTACGCCGCCCGTGCCGTTCGTGATGGAGCCGGAGCGCGTGCCCAATGTCGCCTACGTCAAAGGCTTGTTTGCCAACAAACTTCAGGAGGCGGGCGTGCAAAATGATTTTTGCCGGCGCGTGCTGGACAAGCTGCACGAGGATTTCACGTTGAAGGAACTGCACGCGGTTCTCCTGGCATCGGGCCTGACGGAGGACACCTCCGACGCCACGGCGATCCGCGCCGCGCGCGGCATCCTGTTGCTGGCAGAATCGAATTATGAGGTGAACTTCGCGCCGGACAGCCGCATTTCGCAGCGCGTCATCTTCCCGTCCGCACCCAGCCAGAGCAACGGCATCGAGGACGCGCGCTTCGTGCGCTTCCAGCAGGATGACGGCGGCTTCACCCACTACGCGACCTACACCGCCTACGACGGGAAAATCATCCTGCCGCAGCTGCTGGAGACGCCCGACTTCGTGCATTTCAAATTCAGCACGCTCAACGGCCCCGCCGTGCAGAACAAGGGCATGGCGCTGTTCCCGCGCAAAATCAACGGGAGGTTCGTCATGCTCTCGCGCCAGGACGACGAGAACATTTTGATCATGTTTTCCGACAACATTCATTTTTGGACCGGGCCGGAAATATTGCTTTCGCCCGCACAACCGTGGGAATTTTTCAAGCTGGGCAACTGCGGTTCGCCGATTGAAACGGAGGCGGGCTGGCTGGTATTGAGCCACGGCGTCGGCGCGATGCGGAAGTATTGTATCGGCGCGTTTCTGCTCGACTTGAACGATCCGACGCGCGTCATCGGCCGTCTGCGCGAACCGTTGCTGTGCCCGAACGAAACCGAGCGCGAAGGCTACGTCCCAAACGTCGTCTATACCTGTGGCGCGCTGCTGCACGGGCGCGAACTGATCATTCCCTACGCGATGAGCGACTCCGCCGCCAGTTTCGCCACCGTTTCCCTAAATGAACTGCTGGCGGCGATGGCGTGAACACCCCGTGGCGGCCGCAAATTTTCCAGCGTATTGTCATCATTCCATGACGAATATTGGGAGCTTCAGAGGCCATGGGGTGAACACCCCATGGAGGATTCATGAGGTTTCCGCGAAGATGACTGCCCGGTGCTGCAAAACATGCTGCCGCCGGTTTTCTATTTTGTGCCGGATGATTGTAGATTCATCGTTTGATTGATTATGGATAAAACCAGCCTTGCCTTCTGGATGACGGTGGTCGGCACCGTCTGTTGGGGCGTGTGCTTTTGGTGGATGCGCCGGCTTTCAACCAAGCAAAATGCGCTTTTGGATCAGCTTCGCGAGCAGGGCAAACGCATCGAAAATCTGTCCAAGATCGAACACGATCTCATCAAGGAAGTGCATCCCCAGGTCAACGAGATCAAGGAAGGAATGGAAGAGATGATCGCGGTGGCGAAGGAAAATTCAGAAAACAATCCACTGGCATCCAAAAAAAGGGGGCCGTAGTTCCCCCTTCTCCGGCTGGATTCACCAAGCTGATTTAGAGGACTGGGGCAAACACCCCATGGCACCCGCATAGCATCCAGGCTTATTGTCACACCATGAAAAATAGCAAAATTATGCACACAGGAAGGCCGACCAGGGGAGCCGTTCAATGCCCGATGAATTCGCCCCATCGCATTCTTGTGGTGGAGGATGATGCTGTCATCCGCCGGCTCAACACCAAAGTGCTGGTTGATTCCGGCTATGAGGTGGATGCCGCCGAAAATGGGGCGGTTGCCTGGGACGCGCTGCAGCTGAACGGCTACGATCTTGTGATCACGGATAACAAAATGCCGAAGGTGTCCGGCGTTGACTTGATCAAAAAGCTTTATGCCGCCCACATGTCCCTGCCGGTCATCATGGTGTCGGGAACGATGCCAGCGGAGGAATTGAAACAAAGCCCATGGCTGCAAATTAAGGCGACACTGGACAAGCCGTATTCGATCGCGGACTTGCTGTCCACCGTGAAAAACGTCCTGCTCGCGAGCGACGGTGCCCGCGATGAGATCACGCCGCCATACTGGCAAAGCCGTCAGTCAGCCGTTGGTTTGCGGCTCTGATGAAATTCCCGGCAGGGAAACACCTCATGGCAAGCGCACAACGTTCGGGCTTATCGTCAGGCCAAATGAAAGGAAACAAAATCATGCACGCGGGAAAGCCGGTCTGCTCACCACTTCAATTCAAAATGAATCCGCCCCGGCGCATCCTCGTGGTGGAGGACAATCTTGCCATCCGGCAGCTCAACACCGAAGTGTTGACTGACTCCGGCTACCAGGTGGACGCCGCCGAAAACGGGGCGGTCGCCTGGGCGGCGCTGCAACTTTTCGACTATGATCTTCTGATCACTGACAATGAAATGCCGAATGTAACCGGCGTTGACCTGCTCAAGAAGCTCCATGCCGCGAGCAAGTCCCTGCCGGCCATAATGGTGTCGGGAACAATGCCGACGGAGGAGTTGAACCGGGAACCGTGGCTGCAAATCGTCGAGAGGGTGGTCAAGCCTTACAGTCTCTCGAAGTTTTTGGAAACGGTGGAAAAAGTCCTGCGCGCTGCCGACGCTGCCCGCGAGCCGTTCGTGCAGCGGGAAAGCCTGTCCGTTGGAAAATCAGCCGGCACACCAATTGCAAGGGGATTGGATTCATTTCATCGGATTCTTGTGGTGGATGATGACAGCGACACCCGTCAACTTAGCATGGATGTGCTGGCTGGCTCCGGCTACGACGTTGATGGCGCCAAGGACGGTGCCGACGGCTGGGCGTCGCTTCAGACCTGCGACTACGATCTTGTCATCACCGATAACAAGATGCCCAGAATGACCGGCCTTGAAATGATCGAGAAGCTGCGCTCCTCGACCATGGCAGTTCCCGTCATCATGGCCACCAGTTATTTGCCCGCACATGAATTTGCCCGCAAGCCGTGGTTAAAACCTGACGTCGTGCTTGAGCGGCCATTTTCAAATGAAGATTTGCTGGAAGCGGTAAAAACAATCCTGGGCACGGGCGACGGCAATGCCGGCCACCAGGAGACGCTGTTCCCGAAGCATCTGTGAAAGCCGTGAGCGGGTGGAATCAGCACCACGATGGCGGGGCAGACGGTGATTCAAACAGGAGTAAAATGAAGAATAATTTTCAAATCAGGAACGTGAACAGCAATGCGGCGACGCTCCGCGCCTCCAGACCGGGTTGTGTCCGCGATGATAAGCAGCCGTGCGAGCGCGTTTTCCCATGAACCGGGCGACTTCACAAATGCGAAATTTTGCCAAACGTCTCATGACTTATGAGGTGCTCGAAAATAAATCTTCCCGGGCAATGCCTGCGGCGGGATTTCAAGTTTGTGAAAAGCTGCATCTGCATCTGGCAACCTTCATGGGCAGCACCGGCTTTCGCACGCTCCTTTCGCGCTCTCTCGCGCTGTCCGCCGCGGAAGTTCCCTGGCTGCGCGCGGTGCACATCAATGCGGACTGGTCTCTGGCAGGACGGGAGGAACTTCAGGCGGAACTCGGCCCGGACGAACTGTTCGAGGGCGGAGTTGTCCTGCTCGCCAACTTGCTCGGATTGCTGGTCGTTTTCATCGGCGAAAATTTAACGGTGCGCCTGGTGCGCGAGGTCTGGCCGAAAGTTCCGCTCAATGATTTGGATTTCAGTGAAGGAGGCCAGCCATGAAGACCAAAACAAAAATAAAAAAGCAGGACAGCCCGGCCAACGTCACCTTGCCAAAAAAAAACATGGCCAAGCCAGCCAAAGTCACGATCCATAAACTGCCGACCGGCATCCGGGGGCTGGACGAAATCCTCGGCGGCGGCGTTCCGGAATTTTCTTTCAACATCATTGCGGGGACTCCCGGTTGCGGCAAAACCACGCTGGCGCACCAGATCGTTTTTGCCAATGCCACGGTGAAGAAACCCGCGCTCTATTTCACCGTCCTTGGCGAACCCGCCCTGAAAATGCTGCGTTATCAGCAACAATATTCCTTTTTCGACGAAGCCAAGCTGGGCAAGGCCATCCGTTTTATCAACTTGAGCGACATGGTGGAGAAGCAGGATTTGAACGCGGTGCTGGAGGAGATCATCGAGCAAGTCATGGAGGCGAATCCGGGCATCGTGGTGGTGGACTCCTTTCGCACCGTGGTGCGCAAGGCAAAAGCCGACGCGAGCGAACTGGAGATGCAGACGTTTATTCAACACCTCGCCCAGTTTCTCACCAGTTGGGAAGCCACGACTTTTCTGGTGGGTGAATATTTTCCGGAGGAGATGCGCGACAATCCGGTGTTCACCGTCGCTGACGGGCTGCTCTGGCTTTCGCAATTGACGGAGCGAAATTCCGTGGTGCGAAAGCTGCAAATCCTCAAGCTGCGCGGGCAGGCCTCGGTGCCGGGATTGCACACCTTCCGAATCAGCGGGCACGGGTTGCAAGCCTTCTCGCGCACGCTGGGATTGGGCGGCAACAATAAGGGCCCGGAACTGCGGCGGCGGCTTTCCGTTGGCATTTCAGAGCTGGACAAGATGATGAACGGGGGCCTGTTTGAAGGCGACAGCCTCCTCGTGGCCGGGCCTTCGGGAACGGGCAAATCAGCGCTGGCCACGCAATTTGTTGCCGAAGGATTGCGCCGGGGCGAAACAGCGGTCATGGCGCTCTTTGAAGAACGCCCGGCACAATACGCGGCCCGCGCCGACAGTCTGGGCCTGCAACTGACAACGCCGCAGGAAAAAGGAAAGCTGGAACTGCTTTATCTGCGTCCGCTCGATCTTTCGGTGGATGAAATCACGCAGGAGATTCTCGATGCCGTCGAAAGGGTCGGCGCGAAACGGCTGGTGATTGATTCGCTGGTCGGCTTTGAGATGGCGCTGGCGCCCGGTTTCCGCGAGGACTTTCGCGAGTCGCTCTACCGCATGATCGTGGCGTTGACCGGCGCCGGGGTCACGATTCTCACCACGGTCGAGGTCGAGGACAACTTCACCGAACTGCAGTTCAGTCACTATGCGATCTCATTTCTCACCGATGACATCATCCGGCTGCGCTATGTGGAGATTGACGGCCAGCTTCGCAAAGTGATGGTCGTGATCAAAATGCGCGGCGGCAATCACAGTAAAGACATCCGCGAATATGTCATCACGGACAAGGGCGTGGTCCTGATCCACCCGCGATCGACGGATTACGAGGGGCTGACCACCGGAATCCCCCACCGCACAGGCCCGCGCCCGGCGCAGAAAGAAGAAGCCGCGCCGGAACCGAAGGCGCTGAAGTAGAGAAATTTTATGTCTGTGAAATCAACATCGGGCAGCGGAATCCAGCCAGCCGGCCTGCCGGGTTCCCGACCTGCCCTGACCGGACAAACGCAGTGGCCGACGGCCGGAGTCGCCGGAGCCGGGCACCATGTGCGCCATGTCAAACCCACCGGAGTCCATCTGATTGTTAAACTCAAAGAGCAGCGCGCCGGAAAATTATTCCGCCCAATGCCGCCGGAGAAACACAAATGACCGAGGCTGCGCAGTTCCAGGAAAAGATGCTCGCGATGAACGATGCGTTGTTGCTTGGGTCGGTGCGCCAGCATGAACTCGTCGAAGCCGCCGACTGGGCAAACGCCCATCTGCAAAAGGAAATCGGCGAACGCAAAAATGCAGAAGCTGAAATCCGCCGTCTGAATGCAGATCTGGAACAGCGCGTCGTCGAGCGCACAGCGCAACTGCAGGCCGCCAGCGACGAGATGGAGGCGTTCAGTTATTCCGTCTCCCACGATTTGCGCGCGCCGCTGCGCCATGTTCTGGGCTTCGTGGAACTGCTGAAAATAGAAGCCGGACCGCCGCTTTCCGAAACCCGCCTCCGGCATCTGGCCACGATTTCCCAGTCAGCAAAGCGGATGGGTCATCTGATTGATGACCTGCTGGCGTTCTCACGCGTCGGCCGCGCGGCATTGCAACAGGCGAACGTCAATCTTGACGGGCTGGTCCAGGAGACGTTGGGCGATTTTCAGGCCGAGACCAAAGACCGGAAGGTGGTGTGGCAAATCCATCCGCTGCCAGTAGTGCGGGCTGACCGGGCCTTGCTGCGAATGGTGCTGGTCAATCTGATCTCCAATGCGCTGAAGTTCACTGGCGCCCGTGCCGAGGCCAGGATCGAAATCGGTTGCGCTCCCGCCTGCGTGACTGAAGCGAATGCCGCAGACGGGCCGCAACCGGGCACGATGCCGGCACAACAGCCGATGCAATATGCTGCGGCGCGGCGAAGGCCCGGTGGCGACGGCGAGACGGTGGTTTTTATCCGCGACAACGGTGCGGGTTTCGATCCGAAATATACGCAGAAATTATTTGGCGTGTTCCAGCGCCTGCACAGCCAGGACGAGTTCGAGGGCACGGGCATCGGACTGGCAAACGTCCAGCGTATCATTCAACGGCACGGCGGCCGGGTCTGGGCGGAAGGCGTGGTGGATGGCGGCGCGACCTTTTATTTTTCGATTCCCAAACCAAATGGAGGCAACCATGGATCCTGAAAGCATGGACATGAAAAACATCCTGCTTATCGAAGATGATCCGCAGGATGTGGAATTGACGCTGCTGGGGTTGGCGGAGAATCAACTGGCCGACAAGGTCGCGGTTGTCCGCGACGGTGCGGAGGCGTTGGATTATCTTTACCGCCGGGGGGACTTCAAGACCCGCCCGCCTGGCAATCCCATCCTGGTGCTGCTGGACAACAAGATGCCGAAGGTCAGCGGCCTGCAGGTGCTGAAGGCCATCAAAATGAACGAACACTTGAAATTCATTCCGGTCGTCGCCCTCACTTCCTCGCGCGAAACGCCGGATTTGGTTGAGTTTTATAAACACGGCGTCAACGCCTATGTGGTGAAGCCGGTGGATTTTGGCAAGTTTATGAAGGCGATCAAACAGCTCGGCCTCTTTTGGGCGGCGGTCAATGAGACACCGCCGCAGCAGACAGGAGAACAAGCTGGAACTCAAAATGGCGCAGAGGCCCTCCCTGAAAAGGAAGCGGTTGCACAATGAGACCACCGCTTCACATCCTGTATCTGGGAATGATCTGAACGATGCCGCACTCACGGGGCATTTTCGGCGTCCGGTTCGACGCGTCTCCAAGGCGGACGTGTGTGCCGGGGCTGAATCCACAAAAAACGAACATGGGGCAAACACCCCATGGCATCCGCGCGGTTTCCCGGTTTATTATTCACGCCATGGGAAGAACAGATTGCAAGAAGATGTCCCTGACGTTTGATGAAATCACCGCGCACTTGCAATGTCTGCGGCGAACGTAGAGCCAGAGGGATTGTGTGATTTGCCCTCAAGGCACTTGATTGTGTTTCGGGCGCACAATCGCTTTGTGATTCTTGAGCCGGTTCCCGACAATTTTTTATACTTGTGAATATACCGTTTGAAGCTCCTTGCGACCAGGCCGCCACCAAGCCAGATGGCAACCAGGCGAATCCGCCCCGTCGCATCCTTGTGATTGAGGACGATCGCGAACTCCGCCAGAGCAACGCGAGGGAGTTGGTTCACTCCGGCTACGCGGTGGACACGGCTGAAGACGGTGCCGCCGCCTGGGAAGCGCTTCAGGCCAACCGCTACGATCTTCTTGTGACCGACAACAACATGCCCAAACTGACCGGCCTTGAACTGCTCAAGGATCTGCGTTCCGCCGGCATGGGACTGCCGGTCATCATGGCCACCGGAGTATTGCCCACGCAGGAGCTTGCTAAAAATCCGTGGCTCGAACCCGTCGCCATGCTGGCAAAACCCTATACCACAGGCCAGTTGCTGGATGTGGTGAAAGATGCCCTGCACGCGGTGATCTCAAAAAACGACCATCCCCGCGTCGCTTCAAAACACAACGGCTCCGGAGCCCTCTCGGTTGAGCAATATAACGCCGGTCACAAGCCGAAGTGGGACGCATTCGTGAACACCGCCAAGAACTCGACCTTTCTTTTCGCCCGCGACTACATGGACTATCACAGCGACCGGTTCGCCGATCATTCACTGATGATTTTCAACGATCAGGCGCTGGTTGCCGTGCTGCCGGCAAACCTCAACACCGACGGCACGCTCATCAGTCATGAAGGGCTGACGTTTGGCGGGTTGGTGGTCTCCCGCGACGCGACGCTGGATGATGTGCTGGCATGTTTCCATGCGGTTCTGCGCTACCTGAACCAGAGGCAGATTTCCAAACTGCTCTACAAGCAGATTCCGGATTTTTACAACACGCTCCCCGACGACGATGTGGCGTATGCCTTGTTCCTCCTCGACGCCCGGCTTTATCGCCGGGATTGCTCGGCAGCGGTCTCGCAGGTGGATCGGATCCCGTTCCGAAGGGGCCACAAGTATCTCATTAAGAAAGCAGCCCGTCTGGAAGTCCGCATGGTTCAGGAAACATCTTTTCAGCCATTTTGGGAGCAGGTGTTGACCCCGCAACTGGCTGCCCGTTATGGGGCCAGACCCGTGCATACCATCGAGGAAATCACCCTGCTCGCGTCACGCTTCCCGGAACAGATCAAACAATTCTCGGCCTATTGCGGCGATGAGATTGTCGCCGGCACCACCATTTACGAAACGCCGACCGTGGCGCACGCACAGTATGGCGCGGTCACGGAAAAAGGACGGCAGATCGGCGCGCAAGCTTTCCTGTTCAGTTCGCTGATCGAGCAATACAAGGACAAGCGGTTTTTTGATTTCGGCATCTCCAACGAGCAGGAAGGCCGTGCGTTGAATCATGGTTTGCTGGAGTGGAAGGAAGGTTTTGGCGCACGCTGCTACGCGCATGATTTTTATGAGGTTGCGACCGGGAATTACCCGAAGCTGGAATCCGTGCTGCATGCCCGGCCCGGAATAACTTTGACGCCACCAAGGACGGGCCAGACATCGCCTTCTGTCGCCGGCGAAAGTCCGTTCCGGGCTTATTACGCGCATACAAATGCGCTTATTGATGAAGGCGTCTTGATCGGCCAAGGAACGCGGGTTTGGGCATTTGCCCATGTTGTAAATGGGGCGATTGTTGGAGAACACTGCAATATTTGCGACCACACTTTCATTGAGGGAGGGGTTCGAATCGGCCATCGGGTGACCGTCAAGTGCGGGGTCTATCTTTGGGATGGCATCACCATCGAGAATGATGTTTTCATCGGACCCAGCGCAGTTTTCACGAATGATAACCGGCCGCGAAGTCAGCGATATCTGGCAGCACCCATCAAAACTCTGCTGAAGGAAGGTTGCAGTCTCGGTGCCAACAGCACCATGCTGCCCGGCCTGATCATTGGCCGCTGGGCGCTGGTCGGTGCTGGATCGGTGGTCACTCACGATGTCCCGGATTACGCCTTGGTGATGGGAAATCCGGCCCGGTGGTGCGCCTGGGTCTGCCGCTGCGGCGAAAAACTTTTTCCCGCTTCCAACCACCTGCTTGGCTGCAGTTGCGGGCGGTCTTATGAGCAGGTCGCTGAAAACGAAGTGAAAGAGTTTGCCGCAAATGGCAGCCATCACAGCTTGCCGGGGAACAGCGTTGCCACGGACTTCAACGAGTCCATCATCAAAACCAACGGACACCAAGCGGCCAATGGCTGGTGAAGTTGAGCTGATCCGTGGTGTTGTCTGGTGGCGGCAGGCGTTGCGCCCCTTCCTTTGTCTGGCATGGGGAAAATACCCCATGGTGCCCATCCTGCTTTTCGTGGTTACTTTCTTTTCCAATGAGAGAACAGCGATTTTTCCACAGCCCGCAGCCAGCCGCCGCATTGCCGCCGAATTCAAACCCGGCCAGAATCCCGATCAATTGGATTGAAGGAGCAGGCATGCCCATTACAATCCGGCATAGCGAGATGACCACGACGATTTACCGCCTCCATTTGAAATCAGTTTGCCGGCAAGGACACGTCGCGCAGCCTGCGTCGGACGCCCTGGAGATTTTCATCTCCAGTCCGGAAAGGTGGACGTTTTGAAAATCCAACCGGGATGTAGAATTCAAACTTCGGTGCTGGTGGTTCTATTGTCGTGCCTCTCGCTTTCCGCCAATGGGAAGGAGCCGGCCGCTGGACTCGCTCAACCGTCAACCACGAACACAATTGTTCTCCCCAAATCCGTCCCCGACCCTCTCGAACCATTCAATCGGGCGATGTGGGGCTTCAACAAGGCGGTCATGACTGGCGTCATCAAACCGACCAGCCGGGTTTATCGGTTTGTCGTCGTAAAACCGGTTCGCACCGGGATTGGAAATTTTGGCAGGAACCTGACTTACCCGGGACGGTTGATCAACAATCTGCTCCAGGGAAAATGGAATGGCGCGCGTGATGAATCCTACCGGTTCGCTTGCAACACCACCGTCGGCGTGGCCGGATTTTGGGATGTCGCCACGAAATGGAAGATTCCAAAATCGGACGCGGATTTTGGCCAGACGTTCGGCCAATGGGGCTGGCAGCCGCAGTTCTTCATCATGCTGCCGATTTACGGCCCGAGCAATGATCGCGACACCGTTGGCCTGGCTGCTGACACGGCGGCCAATCCGCTGCTCTATATCGCACCCTACAATTTCGACATCAACAAACCGCTGACCTATCTCGGCCCCTACACTTATGTCGCCTACGCGATCATGTATAACAATCTTGCCGACACCGTGGGCGAGTATGTGCGCTTCAGCCAGGCCGAGGCGGATCCATATTCCGAGATTCAATACGCGTGGACGTTCGCCCGGGCGAACCGCGTGGCGGATTTCCAGGTGAAGGGAGAACAGGACGAGGTCTCTTTGGAAACCCTCGAATCCGTCTTCTTCACCTTCAAGGATCCGGAATTCCCCGGCCACGGCACGACCCGGTCGGTTCGGATTCCGGCCACGGGCCGGAATTTAAAATTCACATATTGGTTGCAGCCCGGCAAGGCGAACGTGGTTTACATCGTTCCCGGGCTGGGTTCGCACCGGCTGGCGGATTCGTCGCTGGCGCTGGCTGAGTTGGTTTACAACAATGGCTTCTCCGCCGTGTGCATCAGCAGTCCGTATAACTCCGAGTTCATGGAGAATGCGGCGACCGCCGCGATGCCGGCGTATCTGCCGGTGGACGGTCAGGACGTTCACGCCGCGCTCACCGAGATTGATCATCGTCTGCATGCGCTGTATCCAAACCGGTTGGGCAACCGGGGTTTGATGGGTTATTCCATGGGCGCGATTCAAACCATGTTCATCGCAGCCAGCGGACCGACGAACCAGTATTACGTCACTACGAAAGGGTCGGTGCTGAACTTTCTTCAAGGGAAACAAGGTGTGCAAGCGGTGAGAATTGACGCCATCACAAATCAGTTGCCGTTGATCCATTTTGACCGCTACGTCGCCATCAATACGCCCGTCCGCATGGCACAGGGAATCACCAAGCTGGATGAATTTTACCAGGCACCGCTGGACTGGCCGGAAACCAATCGCACCGACAACATCGAAAATACTTTTCTAAAGGTGGCCGTCTTGAGCCAGAGCACCCTCACGCCGCAAACGACGCTGCCCTTCAGCGCCATCGAATCCAAATTTCTCATTGGCCTGACGTTTCGCCTCAAGTTGCGGGACATGATTTATAGCAGCCAGCGGCGGAATAATCAGGGCCTTCTGCAGCACCCGCTTGATGATTGGCGGCGCGACCCCGTTTATCAGGAAATCCTGCAGTATTCTTTCCATGATTATTTTGAGAAGTTCGCGATCCCGTATTATCAGACCAATGGTTTGGCCGGGCCGACGGCGGAAACGATGGAAAAAAACGGCGACCTGCGGACGTATGAGACGGCTCTGCACGCCAACCCGGACGTGCGCGTCATCGTCAATCAAAACGATTTTCTCCTGACGGACTGGGACCTTAGCTGGCTGCACGCCACGTTTGCCACGAATCAATTGACCGTCTTTCCGACGGGCGGCCATCTGGGAAATCTTTTCAATCCCGCGGTGCAAAAATCCATCCTCGCCGCGCTGACGCCGATGCGGCCGCCCGAAGCAAAAGCGGAAGCGCCGCTCAAATAGACATGGCCATGAAATCTTAACCTCCGTCGTCAGTGATTCGGTCGATTGTTTGGGTAGGGTTATACCCCATGGCCCGTTCAAACCTGTCTGCTTATTATTGATTTGGTTCCGAAATGAAAAAGAAAATTCAACCCGCAGACGCGCCCGGCAACAAGACGCGGATTGAGCAGGCGGAAGCCCGGACGGAACAGGCCGAAACGCGCACCGAACAGGCGGAAACCCGGACCGAACTGGCAAAGACGCGCACGGAGAATGCCGAAATCCGAACCGAGCAGGCGGAGACGCGTGCCGAAAAGGCCGAGGCGCGAACAGAGCAGGCCGAGGACACCTTGCAGCATTTGGTTCAAAAAGCTGTTGATCATCAGGATATCTCCACGCGCCAGCTCAAAAATATCACGGCTGATGGCGGCGGGGCCTCAAAAAATCCGCTCGAACAGTTGACGGGCCGGCAACGCGAGATTCTCCGGCTGATTGCCGAAGGCCAGAACACCAAGCAGATCGGCGAAATTCTAAAAATAAGCCCCAAGACCGTCGAATACCATCGCATGAAGTTGATGAACTGCCTGAACATCCATGATGTTCCGGGCCTGGTTCGCTTTGCCATGCATGCCGGGCTGCTTCCGCAAGAACGCTGACCGCCGGACATCCATCTTTTCCAGGCCAGTCGTCCGCCGTGGCCTGTGAGTCAGCGCCTTGTGATATGAATCTCCCGCCGGATGCCGGCGAGATGCCAGCGCCAGTGGCCTGCACGCAGCGCCGCCGCCACATGCAGGCATGACCGGCCCCAACAACTTTGACAAAGATAGAGTTTCATGGCTGGGTATCGCGTGTGCGATAGAATCGGTTTTGGAAATTCGCCGCGTTGGTGTCGGTAAAGTTGACCGAACCGCCCGCTCCGATCGTCACCGTGCCGATGACTGTCCAGGTCTTGAGATCCTGCGTTGCTTCAATGTTGTTCGTGTGGCCGGCCAGCCCCGTCACGGTCAGCATAAACTGTCCGCCAGCGACGGCGGTGATCTGCATGAACGCGCCTGAAAGAGCCTGCGGGTAACTGATCTCGTTCGAGAAATCACTGGCCAGTCCGTTTGTGCCGACGGCAGTGATGGCGAAGTAATAGATGACACCGCTCAACAGTCCAGGAACTGTCAGGGTCGTCACATTCCCCGCCGCGACGCTGTTCGTATAATCTCCGCTGGCCGTGCCATAATAAACGCGGTAGCCGGCGACATCGGGCGCTGGGTTGGGATTCCATGCCAGGGTCAAACTATACGGGGCTGGAAGCGTTGCGCCGAATGATGGGGCGGGGTTGTAGAGCAGGGCGCAGAACAAGATGCCGGCCAGAGCACTGGTCAGGCCCGTGATTCGTGAAGCCCAGGCCGAAACTGCATTGGTGCGGCCAGCCTTTTGTTCAGAGATATTTTTCATGATTAACGTTCGGTGTGAAAAGAACCGGCCGCGACTGGGGTGTTCCTTGTGCCACCAGGAGAAGCCTGGTTCCAGTTTTGAACGCGGGCCGGGATCGCTTGAAGGGTTGAACGGGCAAGTCATTTCAAAGCCTCCCGCGACGATGTTTTGAAGCCGGACCAATATTGATTTTCTAACTGTCTTGGTAGGGTAACACCCCATGGTGCATGACTGCGTTCCGGATTTATCCTCACGACATGAAATACAAAACTCTTGTCCGGAGTGGAGGCAGCCCATGTCACTGATTTCGCTCGCGGTCACCCTGATCGTGGTGGGGGTGCTGCTCTGGCTGGTGAACACTTATATCCCGATGGACGGGAAGATCAAAAAAATCCTCAACATCGTCGTTGTGATCTGCGTGGTCATCTGGTTGCTCTATGCCTTCGGCATCATCAATCACAGCGGCGACATCCGCGTGCCACAGGTTCGTTAATCAACACGGTCAACTACATCAACATGAAACATAATCATAACCACGACAACGTCCCCGGTCCGAAGCTGGTGCCCGTCCGTTTTGAATTTACTCATCCGACAGCCACCACGGTTTGCGTTGCAGGGACCTTCAACCATTGGCAGCCCGAAGCCAAGACGCTGCATTCCTCCGGTGTCGGCCACTGGTGGAAGGAAACCGCACTCGCGCCAGGCACTTACGAATACTGCCTCGTCGTGGACGGTCTGTGGATTCCCGATCCGCTGGCCCGCTCGAGCGTGGCCAATCCTTTCGGCGGGAGAAATTCGGTTTTGACCGTGGCAAGTTCGCCGGCCGCCGCCCATCTCGCCGATGCGGAAAATTTACCCCTCAAAAACGCAAACCAACCAAAAAAGAAAATATGAGCAAAGAAACACAAGCAATCAGCAATGACCTCGGCACACTCGCGGAAGACGCCCGCGCGTTGATGGCCGCCACCGCCGACGTGGCCGGAGACAAGGTCGGAGAAGCCCGTAAACGCCTCGCCGCCGCCCTGGAACGAAGCAAGGAAATCGCCGCCAATGTCCGCGACAAAGCGGTCGCAGGTGCCAAGGTGGCCGACAAAGTCGTGCATGAACATCCATATCAGGCCATCGCCATCGGCGTCAGCGTCGGGGCGCTCCTCGGTTATCTCATTGGCCGCCGCTGTTCCCGCGATTGATTCCGTTATGGAAGATTCCACCGTCAGCTTCAAGCAACTGGCCGCAAGTTCAAAACATTTTGCGCGGCGGCTGCTGACCATTGGGGAAAACCGGCTCGAATTATTGGCGGTGGAAGTGCAGGAGGGGCGCGAGCAGCTCCTGCATATCCTCCTAATGGCCCTGGGTGTGGCCGCCTTTGGCATGCTCGCCAGCCTGACGCTCACGGCGGCCATCGCGGTTTTATTGTGGGCATATTCGCCAGTGGTCGTGCTCCTGACATTGACCGCCCTCTACGGTGTCGCCGGGATCCATTTTTACCGGCGGCTCACCGGATTGTTGCGCGACTGGCAGACGCTTGCCGCCACGCTGGAACAACTCCAAAAGGATCGCAAATGCCTGGAAAAAATTCTCGACTGATCTTGCTCGCCGCCCGGAAGAGACTGTTGATCGCGGAAAGCGAACTCAACCGCGCGCAGCTGGTCCAGGACTGGCAAGCGATGACGGGGGACATTCAATCGCTCACGAGGCAAGCCCGGATCATCAGTTCGCTGGCATCCGCATCTGCTTTGTTAGTCGGTGGCCTGCTATCCTTCCGGCGCAAAAAATCCATTCCACCCGCCCCAAAATCTTCATGGTGGCAGTCCCTCTTGAAAGGCGTGCAACTGACCGGCCCGCTCTGGCCGGCATTTTGCACACGGCCAAAAGAATAACCCTGTCTATCTTGCGGATTGAGGCCACACTGACTTATGACTTGGAGCCCATTGAATCTCACCGTCCGTGTCGGCTGCAGCCTCACTTACGAAACCACCATGCAAACGCCCGTGTTGTTTGTGCTTCGACCGCGGCTCGAGGGCCGGGTGCTGGTGATGCAGGAAAAGCTTTCGTTCGGCATCGGCCTGCCGTCGTATGAATTTCAGGATACGCACGGCAACATCACCTATCGCTCGATGTTCATGCCGGGGCGCAACGAAGTCCGCCACGATGCGCTGGTCGCCGTTTCGTCGGAGCCGGACAACCGGGACGTGCCCAACTGGCTCACGCCGGTCAGCCAGCTCCCGCCCGAAGTCCTGCGCTACACGCTGCCCAGCCGCTATTGCGACTCGGACAAACTCATGGATTTTGCCTGGAGTAATTTCGGCCAGATCACCAATGCCCTCCAGCGCGTGCAGACCATCTGCGACTGGGTTCACAACAATATCGAATACCGCACCATGTCCGGGCGGCCCGACATCTCGGCGTCCGAGGTCATCCACCGGCGTTACGGCGTCTGCCGCGATTTCGCCCACGCGGCCATCGCGCTGTGCCGCACATTCAATCTGCCCGCCCGCTACGTGACCGGGCACCTGCCGGACATCGGTTGCATTGATCCCGGCACGCCGATGGATTTTCATGCTTACTTCGAGGTCTATCTCGGTCAGGAATGGTTCACCTTCGACGCGCGGTTTAATGTGCCGCGCATCGGCCGTGTCAAAGTCGCCCACGGTTTGGATGCCGTGGATGGTGCGTTTGCGACGATCTATGGTGAAGCCAGCCTGACCCACTTTCAAGTCTGGGCGTATCAGGTGAATCCACTGGAAGTTTCCGTGGGCGATCCGATTGACCTGTCCAAACGCCTTGATGGTAACCCAACGGTGAGGCTTAAGGAGACGCTGATTAAAGCGTAGTTTTCAAATTCCAGTGTTTGCGGATGGAAGATACTCCTCGAGCGGCGAAGATTTGTGTCCGGCGGCTTGGGTTGGCGAGGCGGTTCTGGGTTGGTGGCGG
>JAQTQB010000017.1 GCA_028712475.1 Verrucomicrobiales bacterium | reverse complement strand
GACCCCTTGAACGCACCGGCACGGAAAAACCAAAACCACTTATAGAAAAGAAAAAGATGACAGCGCCCATGAACCTGTTTTGAACCAGCGGCCGGGACCCGGTCAGGCGTGACGCTCGTTCGTCGTTGAAAGGTGCCTCTGGCAATCCTTGAGCCTAGACGGAGACACGCGCCGCCTCGGACCGTGACCTGTGATAACTTCGCCCGGTGCAAGCCGGCGAGTGGACTCACGCATCTCAGCCTTGAAACCGCAGTCATGGCGTCCCGGCGGCTGACTCAGGACAGTTCGTGGTGAAGGAAACCGGAAAATGAAAAGAATTTTCGGAAAGCAGAAGAACTGTCCGCTTGACATTATTAAGCCATATCAACGAAAAAAGCTGAGCCACCGCCGACTCGCGACGTGAACCGCGACAGCGGAACTGCAAGCGCCAACGGCGGTTGGCTCCGGCGACTGGTTAGGCCGATACATCATCAACAACTCGCTTTCCGCAATGGCTACAAGTGCCAGCCGCAATGACAACTGGGTAACGATTGGCAAGTGACCGACGACAGTGTGGGCACAGCAAGCAGCGCCTCCGCAATCCCCAATACAACAAAATACACCAGAGCGGAAAGGAGCCGAAAATACATAAAAACTCGACTGCGATTACTCGTAAATCATCGTGTGCTGTCCAGCCATAATGCCAAGATAATACAAGCAACCAAGGCGGGACCAAAACCAACGCACACGCGATGCCAGTCACTACCCGACTGAACTTCCTGAACGACGTGATGCGCTGAACTAGAAGCTCGTGTGTCATATACGCTCGTATCGGCCTAACAGTAATAATAGCCGAAACTCAGCCTTGAGGGCTTCCGTGGTTCCCTGACCGAGTTCATGCTCAATCTTTGACCCAATCGCGGTGACGCGTCAACTTTATTTTCAAGAGGTTGCAACTTGGAAACGGGATGAGTTTTTTCCGCCCGGCGGTGATTTTCGCCTTGTCATAACGGCCTGAGAAAGACAAAGTCACTTTGTCTTTTGTTGGTCTGTTATTTGATGGCTATGGGTGTTCAGCAAGGCATCTGGTTTCCTCAATGGGCGGCGGTGTTGACCGTTGCTCCCCTGACTTTTTCCCAACGCCAGGCATATCGCCGCGCGATCATCGCTTATCTCGCCTTTTGCAAGAAATCCCGCCAACGCGTGACGGTGGTTTCCGCCCGTGATTTCATTGCTGAACAGGAGGCGGGCCGAAGGCTGAACGCCGGGCAGTTGGCGATTTGGAAGGCGGGCTTAAACTGGTTTTTTAATGCCGCCAAATCAGCGGTGCCGCCCGCGGGGAAGGTTTCTGCCCAGCCTTGCGCCAAAGGCAAGGAACCTCCGTTGGCGGCAGATGATCTGGGCGGGCCAGCTTGGGAGCGGAAGTTGATCCAGGAACTACGTTCACGTCATTATGAGTGGCGGACGGAGCAGGCTTACCGGGCGTGGGCCAGACGGTTTGCGCTTTGGCTGGCGGGGCGCGGGGTGGAGGTGGAGGCAGTGAATGAGAACCAAGTGCGGGATTTTCTTACCGAACTGGCGACGCATCAGCGGGCGGCGGCGGCCACACAGCGGCAGGCGTTGAATGCCATCGTTTTTCTGGTGCGGGAGGCGTTGGGCAAGGTGCTGGATGATTTTGGCAGTTACACGCGGTCCAAGAAGACGAAGCGTCTGCCGGAGGTGTTGAGCCGGGAGGAATGTCGGCGGCTGCTGGAGGCGCTGGAGGGAACGATGCGATTGATGGCGATGCTGATGTATGGGAGCGGGGTGCGTTTGATGGAGTTGCTGCGGCTGCGGGTGAAGGATGTGGATGTGGATCGGCGCCAACTGATCGTGCGCGCCGGCAAGGGCGGCAAAGACCGGGTGACGGTGTTGCCGGAGTCGTTGGTGGAGCCGTTGCTGGCACATCGGGAGCGTTTGCAGGGATTACATGCGCAGGATCGGGTGCGTGATTGGCCGGGTGTCTGGTTGCCGGAAGGCCTGGAACGGAAGTATCCGCACGCGGGCAAGTCCTGGGAATGGCAGTGGTTTTTCCCGTCGCGCCAACAGATGAAAGATCCCCGAAGTGGATTGCTGCGCCGGCATCATGTGCTGGATGCCACGTTTCAGCAGGCTGTCAGGCAGGCGACATTGCGGGCCAAGCTCAACAAACGGGTGACACCGCATACCTTGCGCCATTCGTTCGCCACACATTTGATGGAATCAGGCGCAGATATCCGCACCGTTCAGGATTTGCTGGGACACAAGGATGTGACGACGACGCAGATTTACACGCACGTTATGCAGAAGCCGGGGCTGGGTGTCAGAAGTCCGCTGGATGGGTGAGTAAAGGGGTCGTTCCTGATTGTTTTATTCCAGCTACAATTCATTTTGATCCGGCTTGGTGTCAAGGCTGTGGCCTTACCTGTTTAGAAGCCTTTGATTCCCCTGCCAGGGTTTATTCTCCTGTCTGTCCTGTTTCCCGACCTGCTCTGACCCGGTGGCTGTCTTGAAACCAGATCGTCCCCGTCCGCCGGAGCGGTTTTTCCATGTCACAAAACCTTTTCCTCATGTCACAAAGAGGCTTTGTCACATGCCAAAGAGCCTTCTTCACATGGAAAAATGTCCCCGGCAGGCAGGGGAGGTTTTCTGCGACCGGCCAAAGACATGTTTTTGCTGGCTTGTTGAAGTTTCTCAAGGCTCTTTTGCGTGTTGCGGATGTTTCGCGGTCAATAATTTTGTCCGCGTGGATTCAAATCGTCACGGTTCAGACAGATGGATGACGCGCCCACGGTTTGGGTGTCAATCGCCAGTCCGGGGTTGTTTTCATTGATAAGGAAGAGCTTACAATACCTCTCCCTTTACAACATATTTGCTTATGTTATTATTCCCGAAGGGCAGTGAATGCGGTTATTTCTAATGCAAATGAAAGGAGACTTACCATGAAATCAATTCCTTCAATTATCGGTTCGTTTTTGATTGTGGCGGCTGCATCGGTGCTGGCGGGTTGTGCCACGGAATCTCATCAGACAATGAAGCCCGAGCAGGTGGCTTCGGCGGGGACGGTCTATACCGGGCAGAAAAGCACGCTGGTGGTGGGAAAGTTTGACAACCGTTCCAGTTACATGCGCGGCCTGTTCTCGGACGGCGTGGACCGGCTGGGCGGCCAGGGCAAAACGATCTTGATCACGGACCTGCAGCAGACCGGCCGTTTCAAGGTGGTGGATCGTGACAACATGGAGGAGATGGCCCGCGAAGCTGCGCTCAAGGGCGAGGCCCAGAAACTTAAAGGCGCGGACTATGTCATCACGGGCGATGTCACGGAATTTGGACGCAAGGAAGTGGGGGACGTTGAACTGTTTGGCATTTTGGGCAGCGGCAAAAACCAGGTTGCCTATTCCAAGGTTAGCTTGAATGTGGTGGATGTGCATACCTCGCAGGTGATCTATTCGGTGCAGGGCGCGGGTCAATATGTGTTGAACACGCGCGAGGTGATCGGGTTTGGCAGCGCGTCCAGCTACGATTCAACCTTGAACGGCAAGGTGCTGGATCTGGCCATCCGGGAGGCTGTCAACCGGCTGGTTGAAGGTCTGGAACAAGGCAAGTGGAAGCCGTCCCAGGAATGATTTATGATGCGCACGGCAATCTTGCTGGCGGGCTTGCTGGTATTGGCCGGCGGCTGCTCAACGCCCACGGTCTATTATTGGGGACATTACGAGAACCTGATTTACGCCTCTTACGCCGCACCGGGCAAGATTCCGCCGGAGATGCAGGTGGAACAACTGGAGGCGGATTACCAAAAGGCGCGCTCGGCCAACAAGCCCGTGCCGCCGGGTTTCCATGCGTATCTGGGATATCTCTACTCTGAACTCGGCAAAATGGATCAGGCCAGGCAGGAGTTTGAAACCGAGAAAGCCTTGTTTCCCGAATCCGCCGTGTTCATGGACCGCCTGCTGGCCAACCTGAAAAAATCATGAAAATGCGAAGGTTGTCATCCGGGTGTTGCGTGCTGGCCTTGAGCCTGATGCTGACCGGCTGTGTCAGTCAAAAGCCATATGACTACACCAATTTCCACGCCCATCCGCCCCGTTCCATTCTCGTTCTGGCACCGTTGAACGAAAGCACGGCGGTGGAAGGCACCTACGGTTATCTGTCCACGGTCACATTCCCGCTGGCGGAGATGGGTTACTATGTTTATCCGGTTTCCTTGACCGATCAATTCTTGAAGGAAAACGGCATGCCCACCGCCGGCGAAATGCACCAAGTCCCGTTGGACAAGGTCAGAGAGATCATCGGCGCGGATGCCGTGCTATACCTCACCCTTAAGCAATACGGATCAAAATATCAAGTGATCAGCAGCGTCACCACCGTGCAGGTGCAAGGCAAACTGGTGGACACCCGCACGGGTCTGGTGCTTTGGGAGGGGACTGGTTTGGGGCAGCAAGGTTCCGGCGGATCGGGGAACCTCATTGCGGACATGATCATCGCCCTTGGTGCGCAGGCGATAAACTCCTCCGGGGATCATGCTCACGCGGTCTGCCCAATGGCGAACACAATGATGTTCACGCCCAAGGATCACGGATTGCTTTACGGCCCTTACCATCCTAAAACCGAAGGCCAGTAAAGTCTGTGACGCGCCTGTCTTTCCCGTCGTCTGCCCGCTTTCGTGCATCCGCCACCGTCGCCTGACGCTGGCCCCGCTACGGAGACATCGCAAGCGCGGTCGTCCGGCCTTGTTTTTTTGCAGCGCTCCAATCACGCCCCATTTTTTGTCAAAGGCATGAACCCGGAAAAATCCATTTTACGGTTGAACTGCCGGGGCTTGCTGATAGTTTTCAGCCCATGAAATCATCCATGTCTCATTCGCACATCCGCTGGAACCGGCGCAATTTTCTTAAGACCGCCACGCTGGCCACGGGCGCGGTGGTTTTTGGCGTGCCCACCCTGCTGCGCGGGAAAAACCTGAACAGCAAGCTGAACATCGCCACCATCGGCGCGGCGGGCAAGGGCGCGAGCGACACGGACAACTGCAGCGGTGAAAACATCGTCGCCCTGTGCGACGTGGACAGCGAGTATTGCGCGAAACAGATTTTGAAATATCCGAAGGCGGAGTTCTACCGGGATTTCCGCGTCATGTTCGACGAAATGGGCAAGGGCATTGACGCCGTGATCGTTTCCACGCCGGATCATTTCCACGCAATCGCCGAATCCCACGCGATGCGGCTGGGCAAACACATCTATGGCCAGAAGCCGCTGACGCAGACGATTTACGAGGCGCGCTACCTGCGCAACCTGGCGCAGGAAACCGGCGTCGTCACCCAGATGGGCAATCAAGGCAGCGCCGCGGACGGGCTGCGCCGCGCGATCGAATGTGTTCAGGCCGGCGTCATCGGGCAGGTGCGCGAAGTTTATGTCTGGACCAACCGCCCCGTCTGGCCGCAGGGGATTGGACGCCCGGAAGGTTCCGACCCGGTTCCAGAATCATTGAACTGGGACATCTGGCTTGGCCCGGCACCGGTGCGTCCGTATAAAAAAGGCGTCTATCATCCGTTCAACTGGCGCGGATGGCTGGATTTCGGCACGGGGGCGCTTGGCGACATGGCGTGTCATACGGTCAACATGCCGTTCCGCGCGCTGGGACTGGGCAATCCGACGGAGATCGAGGCCGAGGCTTTTGGCGGGATGAACACGGAGACTTATCCCATCGGCTCCAAAATCCGCTTTCAATTTCCCGCGCGTAAAATGGAAATCGCCGCCGTGCACAGGACATTTTTCCACCGGCACGACACCGTTGAACTGCCGCCCGTCACCCTCTGGTGGCATGACGGCGGCAAACCGCTTGCGGACAATCCTTCCAAGCACGACGGCAGCAACAAGCCGCCGCGCGACCTCATGACCGACATCGAAGCCCTGCTCGGCGAAATTCCCGGCAGCGGCTGCCTGCTGGTGGGCGACAAAGGCAAGGTATTTTCGCCGGACGACTACGGCGAGCAGTTTTTCATCAAGCTGAATGACGAGGGGAAATACTTGCACTACAAGAAGCACGAGGCAGCCATCGCCGTGCGGGAGACGCTGCCGCGCAATCCGTTCAAGGGAAGCAACGACCAGCGGCAGCATCTGGAATGGATCGCAGCCATCAAGGCGGGCAAGCCGGACATGTGCTATTCGCGCTTCGCCATCGGCGCGCAGCTCACGGAAATCATGCTGCTCGGCTGCGTCGCGCTGCGCGCCAGCCAGAAAATCAATTGGGACGGGCCGGCCATGCGCGCCACCAACTGCCCGGAGGCCGCGCAGTTCGTCAGGCGGGACGACCGCGCCGGCTGGAAACTGGCCTGAACTGGTAAGGACGGGTTCCACTCCGTCCCAAACTCGGTTTTTATTTTTCGAATGGTTAAGTGGGGGAAGCATGGGACGCGGTGGAACGCGTCCCTGCCCGGCCTTAACCCACGATTGCACCGTGGGCTATTATCGTTCGCTGCTCCGCAGCTTCAATGAGATTTTGAATCCAGCGACACCGGCCTGTAGCCGCCTTTGGTTTTGAAATACGCAATCAGCGCGAGGTAGCAGGCGAGCATGAACGCCGGGAACATCGCCATCTTGCCTAGCGCGCTGAACTGGCCGGTGGTCGTCGCCGACTTGATCACTTCCTGGTCTTCGCCATCGGTCACGGCGGAACTTTTCACCGGGTCAATCGCCTGATACACGCCGAGCAGATAATTTTTCTGCACCGTCACCGTCTGGTAAATCGCCGGATTCAGGGCTTCCAGTTTTTTGGTCGCGGTGGATTCCTGCAAGTAGCCGATGAACGGGAAACCCAAAATGCCCACCGCCAGCATCCCAATGCCGCCCATCGCGTTCAAAGTCAGCGCGCCGCCTCTGGGACATTGTTCGGAGGTCAGTCCAAGCATCGTCGGCCAGAAAAAAGTTTTGCCCACGGCATAAAGCGTGGCGGCGGCGAAGATGATGCCCATGCCCGCGCCGTTGGTTTTGGAAAGCGCGGTGAGGCCGACGGTCGCCAGCGTGGCACAAATCGCCAGCAATCCGAGCGGCGAAAGTTTGTGGATGATCGGCCCGGCGCAAAACCGCAGCACCATCATGATGGCCGAGGTATAGACCAAAACCCACGCGGCGTTGTGTCCGGCGGCTTTCATCGGTTCTTCCATGAGCGAACTGATCCAGCCGTCCGTGCCGATTTCCGTCGTCGCCAGCGGCATCATGATGATTATCAGAAAGACTAGGATGCCGCGGCCAAAGGATTTTGTGACGACGGCAAAAATCGCGACGACCGCGCCGGTGAGTCCCCAAACGACCGTTGAACTCCAGCCAAAGACCTGCCCCAGTTGCGCGAACACGAGACCGAAGCCGACCAGCGCGCCGAACGCGCCGAGCTCCTTGAGCATGGCCAGATAACTGACGCCGGCCTGCTCGCGTTCGCTTTTGGGAAATTTCAAGCCGATGAGGATGAAAAAGAAAATGAACGCGGGGATCAAAATCAGTCCGAGCGTCAGCCGCCAGTCGGCGATGTTTTCCCTGGCGATGTAGATGGTGCAAAGCCCGCCCAGCACCAGCCCGCCCGGCCAGCCGGCGTGCAGCGTGTTCAGCCATTTCACCTTGTCCTTGTTGAACATCGTGGCGACGACGGGGTTGATGTAGGCTTCCACCGTTCCATTGCCGAGGCCGAGGATGATGCTGCCCCAATAGAGCAATTGATAGCCGTGTTTTTGTCCGGCGATGAGCGCGTCGCCCGTCACGCCATGGATTGAATTATAGGCCATGAACGCCAGCGTGGAGTAAGCAAGGTAGCTCAAGAACGAAAAGATCATCGCCACCTTGTAGCCGATGCGGTCAATGAAAAGGCTGAACAAAATGATGCTCACGCCGAACGGCCAGATGCCCGCGCCCTGGAGTTCGCCCACGGAAACTTTGTCCAGGCCGAAGTCGGTGACGAACTGTCCGCCGCACAAAATCATGCGGCTGATGAACGCGTAGCTGGTGGTGATGAGGGCGATGAAGCAGCCCCAGAAGAGGATTTTGTCGTGACGGTTGTTCATGGTTGGGCTGAATACTCTAGCCAGACACAAAACTGTCAACCGTAAAAATTTGAAAGCGCGTCGTGAATTTTATTTTTCCCGCTTGAATGGTTTCATCCTGATTTGCAATTTTTGGAGCGCGGCTGTGCGCAAAGCGTCAACCGCAGCGCGTTGAAACTGCTGCGGCTGGTCTCCGACACAGCCGCGCTCCGTCCAAATCAGGACATATCCGTTTGAATCACGCGCTTGACCTGACCGCCCTGCTTGGCAAGATTGCCCGACCAAGAATCACCGATTATGCCAAGACCCGTCACCCTCTTCACCGGCCAGTGGGCTGATCTGCCGCTCGCCGAACTTTTGCCGCTTGTCAAAAAAATGGGCTACGACGGCGTGGAACTCGCCTGCTGGGGCGACCATTTTGAAGTGGATCGCGCGCTGGCCGAGCCGGATTACGTCAAGAAGAAATGGGCGCTGCTTGCCAGGCACGGCCTCACCTGCCACGCCATTTCAAATCATCTTGTCGGCCAGGCCGTGTGCGATTTGATTGACGAGCGGCACAAGGCAATTCTGCCCGCCGACGTCTGGGGCGACGGCAAACCCGAAGGCGTCCGCCAGCGCGCCGCCGAAAAAATGAAAGCCACCGCGAAGGCTGCGCGGAAATTCTTCGATGCGAAACCCAGCGCAAACGGTGGGGCGAGACTCCGTCGAGCCCAAACTGAAAACGCTCCCGCCGTAGTGAACGGCTTCACCGGCTCCTCCATCTGGCATTCGATTTACGCGTTTCCGCCGACGAATCAGGATTTCTGGAACAAAGGCTACGCCGACTTCGCCAGACGCTGGCTGCCGATCCTTGACGTGTTTGAAAAAGAAAACGTCAACTTCGCGCTCGAAGTGCATCCGACGGAAATCGCCTTCGACATCGCTTCCGCCCGGCGCGCGCTTGAAGCCGTGAAGCATCATCCGCGTTTCGGTTTCAACTACGACCCCTCGCACCTTGGCTATCAGGGCGTGAACTATGTGAAGTTCATCCGCGAATTTGGCGGGCGCATTTTCCACGCGCACATGAAGGACGCGTGGTGGGGCCACGGCGACGGCACGGTCGGCGTGTTCGGCGGCCACACGGATTTCACGGACGCGCGCCGGTTCTGGGATTTCCGCTCGCTCGGCCACGGCGACATCAACTTTGAGGAAATCATCGTGGCGCTGAACGACGTGGGCTATCGCGGCCCGCTCTCGGTGGAATGGGAGGATGGCCGCATGGATCGCGTCCACGGCGCGACCGAGAGTTGCGCGTTCGTCCGCAAGCTGGATTTCGCACCGAACGCGGCGGCGTTTGACGCGGCGTTTGCCAGGAAGAAATAATCAACCACGGATAAACACCGATGGACACGGATGCGGAAAAATTCTGACGCGAATTTCACGAATTAGCACGAATTCCATTTAGCTGCGGAGCAGCGGGCGACAGTAGCCCACGGTGAAACCGTGGGTAAAAACCCACACACCAACCAAGCCCCGGAACGGGTCGAAAGACAAAGCAACGCGGTTATTCTGCCGCCCCATCCGGGGCTTGAGCGTCTGGCTGGCAATCAAACCCACGGTTTTACCGTGGGCTATTATCTTTCCGCCACTCCGTGGCTGCCGTTTCAGATTTTGCAGGCACAACTTGGAACATTCAGCCCTTGTCCCTGCGTCCGGGTTTGCCTAAATTGCGGCCTCCAAAATCATTTATGTCAAACAGACCTCTCAATGTCGGACTCGTCGGCGGCGGCAAAGGCGCGTTCATTGTCCATCCTCATCAACGGGCCATTCACTTTGACGGCACGCGCCGCGTCACCGCCGGCGCGCTGTTTCCCGATCCAAAGATCGCGCTGGAAGAAGCCGCCAACTGGCCTTACCCGATCAAGGGCTACGCTTCCTACGACGAGATGATTTCAGCGAACAAGAATTTGCCCGCCGATCAAAAGCTGGATTACATCCTCATCGTCACGCCGAACTTCGTGCATTTCGATCCGGCGATGAAGGCGATGAAGGCCGGCATCGCGGTGTTCTGCGAAAAGCCGCTGTGCCTGAATCTCACGGAGGCCAGCGAGCTGGTGAAAACCGCGCGCGAACTCAATGTTCCCTTCGGCGTGGCGCATACTTATCTCGGCCACTGGACGAGCCGGTTCGCGCGTTACATCGTGCAGAGCGGATTGCTCGGCGACGTTCGCTGGGTGGACAGCTATTACATCCAGGGCTGGCTCGCGACCAAGCTCGAAGCGACCGGCCAGCAGCAGGCGTCATGGCGCGTTGATCCCAAGCGCGCGGGCGGCTCCGGCTGTGGCGGCGACATCGGCACGCACGCTCTCATGCAGCTCCGCTACGTCACCGGTCTGGAGGTCACGGAAGTTTCCGCGCAGATGGAAACATTCGTCGAAGGCCGGGTGCTCGACGATCATTGCACGATTTATTGCAAGTTGAGCAATGGCGGCAAGGCGCTGGTGCGCGCCTCGCAAATCTGCATCGGCATGAAAAACGACATGGGCCTCGTCGTCGCCGGCACGAAAGGCACGCTGCGCTGGCGTCAGGAAGAGCCGGAGAGCCTCACGATTTGTCTGGCGAACCAGCCCGACCGCGTTTATTGGCGCGGCGGCGTGACGGGCGGCGACGGTTTTCTTCCGAACGATTTGCCCGCCGATTTGATGGCCGAGCCGACGATTCCCGCCGGCCACCCGGAAGGCTTTCACGACGCCTTCGCGCGGCTGCATCGCAGTTTCGAGGCCGACGTGCGCAAATGGAAGGCGGGCGAAAAATTTGCCTGCGACGGCAGCAAATACGCAAACGTCGCGGACGGCTGGACGGGCATCGCGTTCGTCGAAACCTGCGTGGAAAGCAACAAGAAAAACGGAGCCTGGACGGCCCTGCCCCAAAAGAATTGACCGATTTGAAAACTAACAATTGAAAAATATGAACAACAAAATGATCAGCGCGACGGGAATTGGGAAACAACAAACAGCCAACAGCCAACCTCGAACACTCAATGCAGCGCGTTGGCTGCGTTCTTTGGATGTTCGATGTTTGTCTTTTGCAATTTTGCTGTCCGCCGTGGCGGCAGTTCCAATCCAGGCGCAAACTTCAAACGCGCCCGCCGAGCCTAAGCCAAAAATTCACGAGATTGTCATTGACGGCGTCGCGGGTTTTCAAGACACGCCGATGGAGCCGGACGGCAAATGGCACGTCCACGATCCGGCGCGTCCGCAGCCGCCCATCGTCACGCCGGGCAATTTCAGCCAGATGGCTCCGCCGCCAAGCGACGCGATTGTTTTGTTCGACGGAAAAGATTTGTCGCAGTGGCGCGACAAGAAAACCGGCGGCCCTGCGTTGTGGACGATGGCGGACGGCGTGATGACTTCCGCCAAAGGCTACATCGTGACGACGAATCAGTTCGGCGACATCCAGTTGCATCTGGAATTCCGCGAACCTGCGCCGCCGCAGAAAAGCGGCCAGGGCCGCGGCAACAGCGGCATTTATTTCATGGGGCTTTACGAGATTCAAATCCTCGACTGCTACAGCAATAAAACCTATGCCGACGGCGCGACGGGCGGACTTTACGGCCAGCATCCCGCGCTCGCCAACGCCTGCCGCCCGCCCGGCGAATGGCAGACTTACGATTGCATCTTCACCGCGCCGCGCTTTGGGACAAACGGCGAAGTGTTGTCGCCCGCCTATGTGACGGTGATTCTGAACGGCGTCGTCGTGCAGAATCATCAGGCGTTTCGCGGTGCGACCGACTGGCGCGTGCCGGGCAAATACACGCCGCACGGCCCGGCTGGCCCGATCGTCTTGCAGTATCACGACAACTCGGTTTCCTTCCGCAACATCTGGGTGCGTCCGGTGCCGCTGGTGAACGAACCGTGAGCGAATTATAATTTTGAGCAAGCCGTTAAAAGAACAGGTCGCGGAAACTTCCGCCTGGATCCGCACGTTGCGCGCGGAAGTTGGCCGCGTGATTGTCGGCCAGGAACAATTGATTGAACGTCTGCTTGTCGGCCTGCTCGCCAACGGCCACGTCCTGCTGGAAGGCGTGCCCGGTCTGGCCAAGACACTTTCCGTCCGCACACTCGCGGCGGCGGTGCAGGCGAGTTTCCGGCGCATCCAGTTCACGCCCGACCTGCTGCCCGCCGACATCGTGGGCAATCTGATTTACAGCCCGCAGGACGGAAAATATCACGTCACCCAAGGCCCGGTGTTTGCGAATTTTGTTCTCGCGGATGAAATCAACCGCGCGCCGGCCAAGGTGCAATCTGCGCTGCTCGAAGCGATGCAGGAGCGGCAAGTCACGCTCGGCGGCGAAACGCGCAAGCTGCCGTCGCCGTTTCTTGTGCTTGCCACGGAAAATCCGATTGATCAGGAAGGCACGTATCCCCTGCCCGAGGCGCAGGTGGACCGCTTCATGTTCAAGGTGATTTTGGATTACCCGTCGTTCGCGGAAGAGCGGCACATTCTGGATCGCATGGCTTTCACCGCGCCGGAAACCATCGTCAAACCTGTGGTCGGCCTCGATGAAATTTTGCACACGCAAAAGATCGTGGACCAGATTCATGTGGACGAAAAAATCCGCGACTACATCGTCAAACTGGTTTTCGCCACGCGCAAGCCGGAGGAACACAAGCTCGACCTGAAACATTTCATTCAGTTCGGCGCGTCGCCGCGCGCGACGATTTATCTGACCATCGCCGCCAAAGCCTGGGCGCTGCTGCAAGGCCGCGACTATGTGATTCCCGAAGACGTCAAAAGCATCGGGCCGGATGTTCTGCGCCACCGCATCATCCTGACTTACGAGGCCGAGGCGCAATCCGTGACCAGCGACGCCATCGTCAAAAAGATTTTGAACGCCGTGCCGGTGCCGTGAATAAAGGGAGAAATTACCTAGAATATTTTTATCGCGTTGGCAATATCCTGTTATGGCGAAATACCGAACCAATCCCAATGCGAAGTTGCGGAAGCCACTTCACAAGCCGGCCAATCGCCATGCAAAAAAAACAGACGCTATGGTTTTGCGTGAAGATGCCACGCCTTACCACGTCAATGGCAATGGAACTCGCAGAACCGTCCCGCCACCCATTACTCGGCTTCTGGAAAGAAAAAAACTGATTCCATTCGGCTGGTATGGTGGAAAATTTTCACATCTCGACTGGTTGCTGCCATTGCTGCCCGATTGCCATCATTATTGCGAACCGTTCGCTGGCTCTGGCGCAGTTCTTCTCAACCGCGACCCGTCGCTGGTGGAAACCTTCAACGATCTTGATGGTGAAGTGGTGAATTTTTTCCGAGTGCTTCGCGAAGAAAAAGAGCGCCTGGTTGAAGCCATCGGGCTAACGCCGTTCTCGCGCGAAGAGTTTGCAGCAGCCTGTGAAGTCTGCCCGGATTTACCGATGTTTGAGCGCGCCCGCCGTTTTTACGTTCGCGCCCGTCAGGTGCGGACTGGCTTGGCACAAACGGCTACAATCGGCCGTTGGGCGAATTGCAAAAACACCAGTCGCGCTGGCATGAGCGGCGTCGTCAGTCGCTGGCTTGGTGCGGTGGAAGATTTGCCGGCTGTGGCGGAGCGGTTGCTTCGTGTTCAATTTGAAAACCGACCCGCTGCGGATGTCATCCGTCTCTACGATTCGCCGACCACCCTGTTTTATTGTGATCCTCCTTATCTTCACTCGACGCGCGGTGATGCGAAAGCCTATGAGTTTGAAATGACCGATCCGCAGCATCGAGAGCTGGCGGATGTTTTGAATTCGGTTCAAGGCATGGTGGCGTTGTCAAATTACCAAGCACCGCTGCTTGAAAAACTTTATCCCCCCTCGAAATGGCACAAAACCGTTTCGATTGCGCGCACAACCCACTCGACAAAAGACAAGCGTGTGGAAGTGCTTTGGACAAACTACGACCCGCACAAAATAAAACGCAACGGAAAGCACGCACATGGAGAATTGTTCACCACTACTTGAGGCTGCGCTGAAGCGTGCTCAAAAAAATCTCGGCCATTCCTTCATTCACAATGAAGAAATTTCAGCGCGCGTATTATCGGTTGTGAATTGTCCGAGCAATCGCGCCGGAGTGCGGCTCTTGATGTCGTGCATGTTGGCGAAGGTGCATCGCCCGGAAGCAGACCCGCGCAAGCCTTACACGAAAATCAGCAGCAAAGATTGCTTCTCTGGCCGCTCTTACGATGAACAATTCATTGGCGACTTCATCACGAAGCACAATTTGCCATGCAACTCGACGACGGCTTTTCTGACGCCCACATTGCGAAACATGGATCAGACGCTTACGACAAAAGTTGTTTTGGTCGGGCGTCCGGCAGCGATGTATCAAGACGCGTTGCGCGTCTTGGATCATGTGCATAAAGGCGATGTTTCCGCGCAAGATGTGTTGGATGAATCCATCCGCCTGCTATTGCTCGAACGCGATGCACGGAAAGCTCGTTTGAAAACTTTGCTCTCTGGAATTGGTCGCGTTGCAACAGCGCTTCCACTTTCGTCTGAAGATACGGTGAATCTGATTGAGCAGCATCTTCGCTGCAAAGGTTCAAGCCGTCTGCCGGTCTTGATTGTTGCAGCGGCTTACGAATCCGCGAAGACGCGACTCGGCGAGCGCGTGCTAAATCTAACTGCTCACAATGCCGCCGATGAACAAACTGGCGCGGTGGGCGATATTCAAATCACGCTGCTGGGTGAGGACAAAGTTGTCACGAGTTATGAGATGAAGAACAAGGCAGTGCTGAATAGCGACATTGATCGGGCGCTCCAGAAAATCGCTGGTCAAGGCAAGCACGTTCAAAACTATATCTTCATCACAACCGAGGCTGTCAAGGATGAGGTTCGAGAATATGGCCGTTCAAAATACGACGAAACCGGCGGCGTTGAAATCGCCATCCTTGATTGTGTCGGATTCATCCGTCACTTCCTGCATTTGTTTCATCGCCTGCGCAAAGACTTTCTCGACCAATACCAAGTTCTTGTTCTCCGCGAAGCTGACAGCGCAGTAAGTTCGGCTTTGAAAGAGGCATTTCTCGCGTTACGGCAGGCAGCAGAGAGCGCAGATTAAATTGGAGGCCTTCATTGCGTTTCCCATGACCGTCACTGAACTTCTCGAAACCGTCCGCCGCGTGGAGTTGCGCACCAACCGCCTCGTCAACGACACGATGGTCGGCGCCTACTTGAGCCATTTCAAGGGACGCGGCATGGACTTCGAGGAGCTGCGCGAATACATCCCCGGCGACGACGTGCGCGACATTGACTGGAACGTCACCAACCGGCTGGGCTGCCCGTTCGTGAAGCGCTATCGCGAGGAACGCGAACTTGCCGCCGTGCTGGCGGTGGATGTCTCCGGCTCGTCGGCCTTCGGTTCGGGCAATCTTTCCAAACGCGAATACGCCGCCGAAGTCGCCGCCACGCTCGCGCTCTCCGCCACGCGCAACGGCGACAAAGTCGCGCTGCTGCTGTTCACGGAGCAGGTTGAACTCTTCATCCCGCCGCGTAAAGGCCGTCGCCACATCCTGCGCATCGTCCGCGAGATGCTCGCGTTCGAGCCCAAGCAACGCGGCACGGACATTCCCGCTGCGCTCGCGTTCCTGAACCATGCCCTGCCCCGCCGCTCGATTGTTTTTCTGCTCACGGATTTTTTGGAGAGCAACGCCGGTGGGGCGAGCGTCCCCGCGAGCCGGCCCGCCGGCAGCCTGGCCCCACCAAACAACACCCGCCGTGACGTCATCCAGGAACTCGGCATCACGAACGCGCGGCACGATCTCGTCTGCCTGCATCTGCACGATCCGCGAGAGAGCCGCCTGCCCGATGCCGGACTGCTGACGATTGAAGACGCCGAGACCGGCGAGATTCTTGAGCTCGATTCCGGGCGCGGCGTGGTGCGCGACCGTTTCGCTTTGTTCAATGAAGATCGGCTCGCGCAGCTCGACCAGTCGTTGAACCGCACCGCCGTGGATACTTTGCGCTTGAACACGGTTGACCCGTTTGCTCAACCGCTGCAACGGTTTTTTGAGATCCGCCGGGCGCGGAGACGCCGCTGATGAAAAGCAACAACCAACAACCAACATCGAACAACCAACATCCAATCAAGTCGTGGCGAAAGAGCGTTGGCTGTTGGATGTTGGATGCTGGACGTTGGATGTTTCCGGCAATTTTATTTCTGATCGCCGCGTTTCCGTTAAAGGGCCAGACCAACGCGCTTCCGCCATTGCTGCCGCCTTATGGAGAACTGCCGCCGACTTTTTGGGAACAGCACGCGACGCTCGTTGTGGCCACCGGGCTTGGGATCATCGCAGCGATTGCTTTCGGCCTCTGGCTGGCTTTTCGTCCCAAGCCAAAAGTAATCATCCCGCCCGAAGTCCAGGCCCGGCAGGCGCTGGAACTGTTGCGCCAGCAGCCGGAAGATGGCGTGGTTCTTAGCCGCGTCTCGCAAGTCGTGCGTAATTATTTCATCGCGGCATTTCAACTGGCTCCCGGCGAACATACCACCACCGAATTCCATCGCGCACTTTCAGGCCACGAACAAATTGGCGCAGAACTTTCAACGGCGGCGGCTGGTTTTCTGCGCGGCTGTGATGACCGGAAATTTTCCACGGCAACGAGCCTGGTGCCGTTGGACGCAGTGAATCAGGCGTTGGGACTGGTCGCGCTGGCGGAACAGCGGCGGGCGCAGCTTCGTCAACTGGCCGAAACGCAAACCCAAGGCCGGTGCGCATGACGGAGAATTTTGAATTTCAATTTCCCTGGCTGCTCGGCCTGATTGCGATGCTGCCAGTTTACGCATTGCTGCTCGGCAAGGCCGGCAGGCTGTCGGCTCTGAAATTTTCCAGCACGGACATAGCGCGGACGGCGGGCGCCAAAGCCAGGGCGGCGGCGGGACGGATTTTATTTTTTCTGCGTCTGCTCGCTGTTGCGCTGGGCGTTGTCGCGCTGGCCGGGCCGCGACTGGCGAACTACCACGTCGAAACCGAGACGGCGGGCATTGACATCATGCTCGTGCTGGATCTTTCGTGGTCCATGATGGCGGTGGACATGGCTGCGCCGGCCGAAAAAATCACGCGCTTCGACATCGCCAACGAAGTGCTGGGCAATTTCATTCAAAAGCGGCCCAATGACCGGATCGGGCTGGTCGCTTTCTCCGGCGTGCCATATCTCGCCAGCCCGCTCACGCTGAACCATGAATGGCTCGGCGAGAACATGGGCCGGATGCACATCGGAACCATCGGCGACCTCGGCACGGCCATCGGCGATGCGATCGTGGTCGCTGCGAAACGGCTCAAGGCCGTGCCCAACAGCAAGAGCCGTGTCATCATTCTGCTCACCGACGGCGACAACAACAAAGGTGAGATCGAACCATTCCCCGCCGCGCAACTCGCCGCCGCCGTGGGCGCGAAAATTTACGCCATCGGCATCGGCATCGAAAAACCGTGTTACATGCCTGCGTTTGATCCGGCCAGCGGAAAATTGAAGCTGGACGCGAACGGCAATCTCATCCCGACGCTGCTGCTGCAGCCCGCGAATTATTCCGTGCTTGGCAAAATGGCCGAAATGTCGCACGGAAAATTTTACCGCGCCACGAACCGGCGCGAACTGCTGAACATTTACGACCAGATTGACCAGCTTGAAAAAACCGAAGTCAAACTCAAGCGTTATGCGACTTACGAACCGCTGTTTCACTGGCCGCTGCTGGCGGCGCTGGGTTTGCTCGCGCTGGAGCTGGTTTTGACCAACACACGTTATCGCCGCGCACCATGATGGATTTTTCACATCCGCATTTTGAAGCGACGCGCTGGCTCTGGCTCGCGGTGGTAGCGCCGTTGCTGCTGGCGTGGCTGCATCGGCGCGCGGCGGTGAAACGCAAACAACAACTGGCACAGATCGCGTCGCCACGTTTCGTCGGGGAACTGGCGGCTTCGCACAGTCCGGCACGCCGCCGGATCAAGAATTTTTTATTGCTGCTGGCGTTCGCGTTCGCAGGCATCGCTCTGGCTCGTCCGCAATGGGGCGAGTTGAAATCCAGCGGGCAATGGCTGGGCGAAGACGTGGTGTTTGTGCTGGACGGTTCTTACAGCATGTTGTCCACGGATGTCCGGCCCAATCGTCTCCAGCGCGCGAAGCTGGCGATTTCCAATTTTGTGCGGGCGCATGGTCGTGGCCGCGTGGGCCTGGTCACGTTTGCGGGCGGCGCTTTTTTGAATTGTCCGCTGACGCTGGACTACGATGCGTTTGAAAACGCGCTGCAGGCCGTGGATGAAAAAACCATCCCCATCCCCGGCACGGACATTGGCCGGGCGTTGCAGGAGGCGAATCGCGCGATGGAAAAAACCAGCCGGCGCAAGCTTGTGGTGCTTCTAACCGACGGCGAAGACCTGGAAAGGGGCGGCGTGGCGACCGCGAAAACACTGGGCACGAACGGCGTGGTGGTTTTCTCGGTGGGCGTCGGCTCGCCCGCCGGCAGTGAAATTCAAATGTTGAACCCGGCGGGACAAATGGATTATGTGCGCGACGCCAAAGGCGAAGTCGTGCGCAGCCGCCTGGATGAAAAGACGCTGGCGGCCATCGCACAGGCGACCGGCGGAAATTATTATCCGCTCGGCCCGTTGGGCGAAGGTCTGGCCAAAGTGCGTTCGGCGGTGGAAACGCTGGACCGTTCGGCGGAATTGAAACACTCGCGCAGCCGGGGCATTGACCGATATTACTGGGCGGTCGCAGTGATGCTGGCGCTGCTGGTTGGCGAGTCGTTGACCGGCACGCGGCGCAGACAGCGGGGAGACAAATGAAGCGGAAACATCGGACAACCAACATCGAACAACCAACGTCCAATGGCCGGTGGTCGTCCGTCCGTGCCTTCATTGGATGTTGGACGTTGTTTTTTGTCTTCAGCCTTTGTCCGGCGGCATTTGCTTCGACAAATGAAGCGACGACTGAAGACCTTTCAATTTCGCCGCCACCCGTGGCCGCAGAGACTGCGCGTGAACTTTACAACGCCGGAACCGAAAAGCTGCGCGCGGAAAAATTGAGCAACGCCGAGACGCTGCTGGAATCTTCGCTTTCAAAGCAAGAAGAGCGGGTGCAACCGGCGGCGCTGTTCAATCTCGGCCATGTGCGGTTCGCACAGGGAAATGAGGAATTAAAAAAATCGCCTTCTTCCGCCACGACAGCCAGGCGGAGCCAGACTGCGGCTGACGCGGGCGCGGACGCCATTCAAAAAGCGGCCAACGCGCTGGCGGGAAATGATGTCCAGCAAATGGTGGAGGCTTATTTCGCCGGTCGCGGAGTGCGAAAGGAAATGCGGGCGGCGACGGCAGCGGTGCAGCGCGCCATGGAAGCGCACGGCAAAACGCTGTTGAAATGGCGGCGGGCTTTGGATGATTTCAAGAGCGCGGCAGAGTTGAATCCTGCGGACACCAACGCGATGCAGAATGCTGAAATTGTTGAACAGGCGATTGCCAGACTGGTGGACAGCATCCGGGAAATGCAGCAGTCCGCCGCCGGTCTGGGCGGCAAACAGTCCCGGCTGGGCGAACTTCTGAAACAGTTGAAGGGGCGGATTCCGGCACCTAACGCACCGCCCGGCACTGCTGGAGAAGAAGATGATGATGGCGACGGCGGCGACCGTCCGTTGCCGGAATCATTGAGCGGATTTCAGGAGCCAGACAACACCAGCGGCGGACTGGAATTGAAAATTTCCCCCGAAAAAGCCGGGGAATTGCTGAACGGGCTCCAGCCGGACGACAAGCTGCTGCCGATGGGACAAGGGGAAACGGGCAAACCGAAGGATCGTTCCCGCCGCATCTGGTAGAACGGCAAACATGCGCATCAATTTTTCCCATTTAATTTTGTGGCTGGCGATTTTGCGGCTGGCGCAATTTCCAGGGGCGCGCGCCCAAACGCCGCCGGCAAACCCGGCGGCGGAACAGTTGATACAGATCATGCGGTCTCAACCGGCGATGGACATTTCTGCGCCAGTCACCGCGACGGTGTCATTTGACCCGCCACTCGTCCGTCCGGGAGAAAAATCCATTTACCGCGTGACGTTCAATGCGGCGGAAGTTTCCATCCGCCAGCCGGAGCAGATCCCCGCGCCGCCACAATTGAAACTCCACCGCAGCATCAGCGGGCAAAATATGCAGACGGCGGACGGCGCGATGAAGATGTTCTCGACCTTCAATTACGACGCCACGGCGACGGAGCCGGGAGTGTTCACGGTGCCGGAATTTACGGTGGAAGTTTATGGCCAGCCGGTCGTGGTTCCGGCGGCGCAACTGGAGGTGCGAAACGAGCTGCCCGAGCCGCACGAACCAGTGCGACAACTGCTCGTGGAAACCTCGGCGACGAATGTGTATGTGGGCGAATCTTTCAACGTCACCGTGCGGCTGCCCGCCACGCCGGCGAACGGGATCGAAGGCGTTGCGCAAATGCAGTTCAATGGCAGCGGATTCATCGTGAAAAAAAACGCGGCGAGGCAATCCTTCCAGCCCGCCGGAAAAAATGGCGGCAAAGTGGCGGCCTTTAATTACGAAACCAGCGTCACGCCCATCACCGCGGGGCCGTTGAAACTTTCGGCGCAGGGATTCACGGCAGGCATGCAGTTTGGTGGTCCGCCCAAATACCTTTTGCTTGAATCCGAACCCGTCACGATCAACGTCCGCCCGCTGCCAACCGAGAGCGAATTGCCCGGCTTCACCGGGGCGGTCGGAAATTACACCTGCGATCTGCCCGGCATCACCACGAATATGTTGAGGATGGGCGAGCCGGTGCAGCTTACGGTCGTCATTCGCGGCCAGCAAAATCTAAACCGGATTAATCCGCCAGTGCCACCGCATGTGCAGGGCTGGCAGATTTTTCCGGCGGTGCGCGGCGGCGTTGTGGCCGGAGCAGGAACCAACCGTCCGGGAGCCAGTTTCAAATACACAATGATTCCTGTATCCGATGAAGCGCGCGCCACACCGGCGATTCCGTTCAGTTGTTTTGATCCGGCACGAGGCCGGTATGTGGATCTCACCATTCCACCGGTGCCCGTCACCGTCATTGCAGGCGAAACGCTGACGAACGCGGAGGCGGCGCAGTTGCTTTCTGAAGGCGCGCCCGATCTGGAAAAAAAAGCGGGCTTGAGCCGGCTCGCGAAAACGCCCGGATACACCGCAGGCAGCCTGGTGCCGTTGCAATTGCACGCGTGGTTCCCGCTCGTTCAAGTTCTTCCCGCGCTGGGTTTTTGCGGATTGTGGTTATGGGATCGCCGCCGCCGCCATCTCGAACAGCACCCGGAAATTGTCCGTCGCCGTCTGGCCCGTCGCGCGCTGCGCCGCGAACTGCGTTCACTGGAGCACGCCGCCGCCGCCGGCGATGCCGCCGGCTTCATCCGTTGCGCGATCAACGCCTTGCAGATCGCCAGCGCGCCGCATTATCCGGCGGCTCCGCGCGCCTTGGTTTGCGGCGATGTTTTGCAGATTCTCACCGTCGCCGAACGTGAGGGAAAAGCTGGCGAAACGGTGCGCCGTTTTTTTGCTGCCGCCGATGCCGCCGCCTTCGCCAGTGCCACCGGAAACAATGTTGAATTGCTCGCCGAGAAATCCGCCTTGAAGGAAATTCTGGCGAAACTGGAGGCACGCCTGTGAATTTCAAAATCAAAAAATATCTGGTCTTGATTCTAATGCTGATAAGCGCACACGACTGTCTGGCAGCGGGTGAGGTTCATTTCCGCGAAGGTGTCGCGGATTACGAAGCGGGTCAGTATGAACCTGCGGTGCAGGCTTTCAGAAATTCGCTCGCCGGACAAACCGCTTCGGGAACCTTGCTCAATCTCGGTCTGGCGGAATGGCGGTGCGGTCGTCCAGGCGAGGCGATTGTTGCCTGGGAGCAGGCCGCATGGGTGAATCCGCTCAATCAGGACGCACGCAACAATCTGTTGTATGCGCGGGAAACGATGCTCGTCAATCCGCTGGATCTGACGTGGTGTGAACAGTCCTCGACCTGGCTGCCAGCCGGCTTCTGGACGTGGATCGCGGGCGGCAGCCTGTGGCTGGCGGTGGGAATGGTGACGCTGCCGGTCTTTTTTCGGATGCGCAAAAAGGACTGGCATCAGTCTCTGGCCGCAATGGCGCTGGGAATTTTTCTGTTAAGCATTCCGCCCAACATCGGGGTTTTCACGCGTGTGGAAATCGGCATCGTCACGGAAAAAAACACGCCATTGCGCCTGACGCCCACGCAGTCGGCGGAGGTGGTCGCCTCACTTTCAGCGGGAGAACCCATCCGCCGGTTGCGCGAGCGCGGGGATTATTTTTTTGTCCACACTCAATATGGCAGCGGCTGGGTCGGACGGCGGCAGGTGGAATTTTTATGCCCGGAATGAACCGCCTTTCGCGCCGGCGCGCAATGGCAATTGATAATGAAACCGGCTCCGCTTAAAAAACTTGCCCTGCGGATTGGGGTGTGGCAATAATATTAGCTCCTTGATCGCGGGGTGGAGCAGCCCGGTAGCTCGTCAGGCTCATAACCTGAAGGTCGTTGGTTCAAATCCAGCCCCCGCAACCAATTTCCAGCCCCGCTGCAAAGCGGGGCTTTTTATCTAGCCGGATCAAAACGGATTCACCCCATAACGGATCCAGTAGCCTGGCAGCTTCAAAAATTCCAGCCGCATCCGCTTGTTGATTCCCAGCCGCGTCCAGTCCTCGCGCGCAAAGGCGAAGTAGGCCGGGCGCGAATAAAATTTCAAACCCGGCGCGTAATGCTCAAATGTCTTCTGCGCCCGGCGGGCGTGATACCACGAGGTGACCAGGATGGCGCTGTGCAAATTTTCCTCATGCAGCAGCTTGATGGTGAACAGGGAGTTTTCCCGTGTCGTTGAGGATTTGCCTTCCACCTGAATCGCGCTGGCGGGCACTCCGGCATCCAGCAACAGTTTCCGGTTGATCTGGTCGTCGCCTTCGCCAGTGATGATGATGCGCGGCGCGGCGTGCCGCTTGAACAATTCCGCCGCGCGCAATGGCCGTTCATGCGAACCGCCGCCCAGAATGATGATCACGTCCGCCGACACTGCGCCGCTGTCCAGACACAGAAATTTTTCCGGATAATAATACGCGCAAACGGCAGCCAGCACCGTCAACGAGACGACGCCCACTGCCGCTTTGAAAATCCATTTGAGCATTACGAAGTTAAATTAAACAGTTCGGGAAGCATTTTCAAAATTCAAAATCCAGCCCCGCAACGCAGGACGAACAAAAATTATTTCACGTCAAAACCCAGCCGGGCTTGATTTCCTCATCGAGCGACAGAAGTGGAACCTGGCTCAAAAATTTTCGCTCCGCTAGAATGCCGATCATCACGGCGTTGTCGGTGCAAAGAGCTTTGTCAGCGAGGCGCAACGTAAAACCTTCGCGTTCACAGGCGCGGGCGAGTTCGTGGCGCAACGCGCGGTTGCAGGTCACGCCGCCGGACGCGGTGACGCAGCGGACGCCGTTGCGCTTCGCGGCGCGGATGGTTTTCTTGACGAGCACTTCGACGATGGCCGCCTGCACGCTGGCACACAGGTCACGGATTTTTTGCGCGTCGTCCAGCATTTCCGGATGATCACGGATGAAATAACGCACGGAAGTCTTCAAACCGCTGAAACTGAAGTCGTCCCCCGCGTCGTGCAGGAGCGGGCGCGGAAAATCAAACGCCGCCGGGTTCCCCTGCTCCGCCAGCCGGTCAATCTCCGGCCCGGCAGGATATGCCAGCCCCATCAGCTTGCCGGTCTTGTCGAAACATTCTCCCGCCGCGTCGTCAATCGTGCCGCCGAGGACGCGATGGTTCAGTTCGGATTGCACGAGCACGATCATCGTGTGGCCACCGCTGACGATGAGCGAAATGTTTGGCTGGAATTTTGAAAAGTCGGCAGCTGGCGGTTCGCCGGAAATCCACGGCGAATACAGATGCGCCTCGTGATGGTTGATGCCGACGAACGGTTTGCCCAGGGCGAACGCGACGGCCTGCGCGGCCTTGAACCCGACGAGCAGTGCGTTCGGCAGTCCCGGCCCTTGCGTGGCGGCGACGGCATCGAGCTGGTTTGCTTGAATCCCGGCTTCCGCCAGCGCGGCATGCGCGACGGGAATCAAATTCCGCAAATGTTCGCGCGCCGCGAGTTCCGGCACGACGCCGCCGTATTCCGCGTGCAGTTTGATCTGTGAGGAGACGGTGCTGGCCAGAACTTTTCCATCGCGCACAACGGCGGCGCTGGTTTCGTCGCAGGAAGTTTCGATCGCGAGCAGAGTCATTTATTTGGCCGCGACTTTTTCCGGCGTAAGAAGCGCATCATACAGTAAAATGCCCTTGAGCAGATCCTTGGCGCGGTCAAACTGCGCGTCACGGGAATTTGCCACGTGTTCGCGATTGGTTTCATTGAGCGATTCCAGCCCGCCAGGCGCGCGTTTGATGAGCAGGCCGGCTTGCTCCTCGTCACTCATCGGCACAATGATGTCGGGCGTGATGCCAAGCTCGTGAATGACCTTGTGGCTGGGCGTGTAGTATTTGGCGACGGTGAGCTTGAGCGCGGAGCCGTCATCCAGCGGGAAAATGTTTTGCACCGAGCCTTTGCCGAAGGTTTTTTCGCCAAGGACGACCGCGCGATGCAAATCCTGCAGACAACCGGTGACAATCTCCGCCGCGCTGGCGCTGCCGAGGTTGGCCAGCACGACAATGGGCATGCCTTTCAATTCATCGCCCCGGCCGGCTGCGCGACGGGTGGAGTTTTCGCGCGAATCGCGGCCCTCGGTTGTGACGACGAGCTGGCCGCGAGGCAGAAATTTCTGGCAGACATTAACCGCCTCGTCCAGCAGGCCGCCCGGATTCCAGCGCAGATCAATGATCAATGCCTTCATGCCCTGCTCTTTTAATTTTTGCAGCGCGGCCTCGAGTTCATCGCCAGTCTGGTCGCCGAATTGCGTGATGCGGACGTAGCCGATCTTGTCCTCGCCGAGCGGAAATTTTTTCTGGCCGTTGATGTCTTTGACCATGTCCATGCTGATGACGGCGCGGGAGAGCGTGTAATCCTTCACGATGCCCGTTGATGGACGTTCTATGGTCAGCGTCACCTGCGTGCCGGGCTTGCCGCGCAACTGCTTCACTGCATCGGACAACGAAACTCTTTCAATGCTTTTGCCGCTGATCCTGATGATGCGGTCGCCGGACAAAATCCCGGCGCGAAATCCCGGCGTGTCCTCCATCGGCGCGATGACGGTGATGAAATTATTCTTCATCGCGACCACCAGGCCGAGTCCGCCGAACTGTCCCTCCGTGTCGTCCTGCAACTGCTGATAGCCCGTCGCATCCATGAATTCGCTGTGCGGATCGAGCGAACTGACCATGCCCTTGAGCGACGAATAAACCAGGCTGTGATATGTCAGGTTCGTGCCGTCCACATAGCTGTTGCGGACTTTCTCCAGCACGCTGGCAAACAATTCCAGGTTCGCGTCCGGCGAATCCTTCTGATCCGCCGCACGGGCCGAGCCGAGATAAATCTTTGCGCCGACAACCAGGTTCGCCGCCAGCAGCACCGTGACCAGACTGAAAATTAAACGTCGTTTCATAAACGCTTAAAGTTTACCACGAAGGCACCAAGACACAAAGTTTTTGGGAAGCCCTTTGTGGCTAGGTGATCTTGCAGTCAAGAGGCCCGCAACAGCGCTTCGATGAAGGACAAATCGCCCGGCACGGTGACTTTCGGATTCGGCTCCCCGCCCGGCACAAGCCGGACAGGTTGCCCGATCAATTCGCACGCCGCCGTGTCATCCGTCAAAATCAGTCCGCGCCGGTGAACCTCCGCCAGCGCGCGGCGGATGACTTCCACGCGAAACGTCTGCGGCGTCTGCACCGACCACAGTTTAGAACGGTCCACCGTGCGCAAAATGGTTTTGCCGTCGCCAGATTCCTTGATGGTGTCGGTCACGGCCTGTGCAGCCACGGCTGCGCCTGTTTCGCGCGCCGCGTCAATCGTCGCCGCAATCAAAGCCTCGCTTGTGCAAGGCCGCGCGGCGTCCTGGATCGCGACGATCTTCGTTTCTGTTGAAAGCGCGGCCAGACCGTTGCAAACGGAATCCTGGCGCTCCGCTCCGCCGACAACGATGCGAAATGGTTTTTGAAAATGAAACTGCGCGGCGAGTTCCGTGAAGCGCTTTTGCACACCGTCACGGACGACGAGAATGATTTCGCTGATGCATTTCGCATCATCGAATCTTTGCCAAGTGTGAGCAATAACGGGACGACCGGCGACTTCCAGCCAGAGCTTGTCCACGTTTGCACCCATGCGGGTGCCCTTGCCGGCGGCGACGAGAATGGCGGCGTTCATGAGAAAAAGTGCCGCTGAAGAATGACCTAGCCGATGCGCCAGACGATGCGCGCCTTGTTCAGGTCGTATTGGGACATCTCCATCTTGACGCGGTCGCCCACCGTGAGGCGGACGAAGCGTTTGCGCATCTTGCCAGAAATGGTCGCCAGCACCTGATGCTTGTTGTCCAGTTCGACGCGAAACATCGTCCCGGCCAGCACCGTCTGGATACGACCTTCAACTTCTATATGTTCTTCCATGAATTCAGGCAACTGTAACAAATCCAGCATGATTAAAGCGAACAAAAAAATCCCTCATGCAAATGATACGGGGCGACGCTCGCTGGGAACGCCGCCCCGGTTAATATAAATTTTGGAGGTTAATAACGGTCACGACCGCCGCCGCCGCCGCCGCCGCGGGGACCACCGCCACCGCCGCCGTATTCACGACGCGGACCACGATCACCGCCGCCACCACCGCCTCGGGGACGTTCTTCTTTCGGGCGGGCGATGTTGACCGTCAGCGCGCGATCGCCGAGGCTTGCGCCGTTCATGGCTTCAATCGCCTTCTGGGCTTCTTCAGGAGTGGACATGGTCACGAACGCGAAACCGCGTGAACGGCCGCTCATCCGGTCCATCATCAGATTCGCTTCGACGACCGTGCCGTGCGCGGAGAACGCCTCGTGAATCTCGTTTTCAGTGGTGTTGAAGGAAAGATTTCCGACAAACAGTTTTGTGCTCATTTTATGTCTCGCTGTTCAAGACCAACCGCTTTTCTCGGACTGTTCCCGACTACCGGGTTTCAAATCATCACCGAACCACGTTCACCTGAAGATTTACCATGACCTGAATAAGACAGCTTATCCAACAGACTTCGCAACCCTAGCCACTCCCCGTTTAATTGCAAGCCATTTTTCAAAGCCGCCCGCCCCGCACAGGCTGCCAGTCGAGAACTTTGAGCTGCACCGTCGTCCGCCCGTTGAATTCATTGATTTGCGGAGCAAAGGCGAGGTCAAATCTTCCTTCCGGCAGAGGTTCCTTGCCCGCGTTCCACCAGACACATTCGTGCGTCACCGCGCCGTCCGTCACCCACATTTTGACGTGCTGCTTTTCCGCGCCCATGCGTTGCAACGGACGGCTCTGCGTCACGCCGCGCGCGAAGAATTGCACGGATGGGTTCCCCTGCCCCATCGGTTTGAGCCGGTCGAGTTCAGCCAGCGTAGCGAGGGAGATTTCTTTCAAGGCGACTTCAGCATCGAGGCGCAACGGCGGCTGGAGATCTTCGGGCTTGAGGGCGAGACGGGCGAGGTCGTTAAGCCGCTTGCGAAAGGCGTCGAGCTTGTCCGGGTGAATCGTCACGCCCGCCGCCATCGCGTGACCGCCGTGCTTGATGAGCAGGTCGCCGCACTCTCGCAGCGCGGCGGCGAGATCGAAGCCCGCAATGCTGCGGCCCGAACCGCGCCACGCCTCGCCCTCGCCGCCGATGATGAACGTGGGCCGGTAAAATTGCTGCAACACTCGCGACGCGACGATGCCCACAACGCCGATGTGCCATAGCAACCGGCCTTCGACGATGACAAAATCATTTTGCGCGTCGAACTTTGAACGCACGACGCCGACGGCCTCGTCGCTGATGCCGCGCTCGATTTTCTGGCGCTCGCGATTCCGCAAATCCAGCTCCTGCGCGAGCGGCATGGCGGTTTTCAAATCGGGCGCGAGGACAAGGTGCAACGCTTCTTCCGCCGTTTCCAGACGGCCAGCAGCGTTGAGGCGTGGCGCAAGCTGGAAACCAACTTCGTAAGCGCCCAGTTGCGGCGGGCATTGCGCGACTTCCTTCAACGCGACAAGGCCAGGACGTCTGGTCGCGCTCAATTTTTCCAGTCCGGCGGAAACTAAAATGCGGTTTTCACCGATGAGCGGAACGATGTCCGCAATCGTGCCGAGGGCGACCAGATCCAACAGCGGTTTCAGATCAAATTCCGACGCGCCGGGCAAGCCGACTTCGCGTCCGCGCTTCACAATTGCGTGCGCAAGCTTGAACGCAAGCCCCGCCGAACACAATTCTGTGAAGTTTTGCCCAAGCTGCGGATTAACGAGCGCGACGGCGGCTGGCGCGGGACTGGAAACCTGATGGTGGTCGAGAACAATGACGTCCACACCGCGTTCGCGCAGCCAGGCGATGGTTTCAACCGCCGTCGAACCGCAGTCCACGGCAAGCAGCAGCTTGACGGGAAATTTTCCCAGGCAGTTCTCCACGCCGTCGCGGCTCAAGCCGTAGCCTTCGTCCATCCGGTGCGGCAGATAAAATTCCACCGCCCAGCCGAAACCGCGCAACACTTCCACGAGCAGCGCGGTGGAGGTCACGCCGTCCACGTCGTAGTCGCCGAAGATGACGAGCGGTTCCTTTTCCGCGCGGGCGCGGAGCAGGCGCTCGACGGCGGCGGTCATGTTCGGCAGCCGGAACGGGTCGGCGAGATTCTTTAATCGCGGCTGGAGAAAATTTTCAATCGCCGCAGGTTCGCTGTGACCGCGATTGAGAAGGCATTGCGCGAGGAGCGGGGAGATTTTTTGTTGCGCGGCGAGTTTTTCCGCAAGGAGCGGTTGCGGCGACGCGGGCGACCAGCGGAATTTCATGGAAATGATTTAACCACGGATGGGCACGGATGGACACGGATAAAAGACGCGCTGTTCCGCTCACGCCTTTTCGCGGTGGGTGGCTTTGACGGAGAGCAGGATGGAACCGGCGATGATGAGGACGACCACCCCCAGCGAAAGCGGCGTCGGAATGTGAACGTAATCCACCAGCACCATTTTCAGGCCGATGAAGACCAGCACGATGGACAATCCAATCTTCAGATAACGGAAATACTGGATCGCCCCGGCCAGCACAAAATACAGCGAGCGCAGGCCAAGAATGGCAAAGACATTCGAGGTGAAAACGATGAACGCATCTTTGGTGATGGCGAAAATCGCCGGAATGGAATCGAGCGCAAAAATCAGGTCGGTGGTCTCAACCAGCACCAGCACGAGAGCCAGCGGCGTCAGCGCGCTGCGTCCTTTGTGAATTGTCAGAAATTTCTGGCCGTCGAATTCGGTGCTGACCGGAAAAAATTTCCGCGTGAGCCGCACGGCGATGTTTTTTTCAGGATCAGATTCCTTTTCGCGGGTAAAAACCATCCTTAGGCCGGAGAAAACAAGGAACGCCCCCAAGGCGATGAGCAGCCACTCAAAACGGTGGATGAGTTCCACGCCCAGCCAGATCATCAGGCCGCGCATGACCAGCGCACCAAGAATGCCCCAGAAGAGAACGCGGTGCTGATAGCGGTCGGGAACGTCAAAGTGCGCGAAGATGATGGCGATGACGAAGACATTGTCCATTGAGAGCGACAGCTCGATGACGTAGCCGGTGATGAATTCGACGGTCTGCTTGAGCTGCCAGTCATGCACCAGCGCCGGCGCGATGACGAGGCCAAACAGCATGGCCAGCGTCACCCATAGCCCCGTCCATGCCAGCGCTTCCTTGAAACTGACGACGTGGGCCTTGCGATGGAACACGCCCAAGTCAAGCGCGAGAAAAATCAAGATACACAGGATGAACCCCGCCCAGTGCCACGATGTGATTTGAATCAGGCCGAGCATGATTGTGCATCAGACTTTCGCCGTCGTCGCGTTTTGCAGCGTCACCGCCGACCCTCCGATGTTCGGGCGTTCGCCTTTGTGCCACCGCAACACGATCGCGCTTGCGACGTAGATGGAGGAATACGTCCCGGTGATGATGCCGATGAGGAAGGTGAACGCGAAGTCATTGATGACCCCGCCGCCAAAGATGTAGAGGCAGAGCGTGGCGATGAACACCGTGCCGGACGTGATGATCGTGCGGCTCAAGGTCTGGTTGAGCGCCTGGTTGATGATATCCTTGAACGAGCCGCGCGCGCCCAGTTTCAAATCCTCGCGGATACGGTCGAAGATGACGATCTTGTCGTTGATGGAAAAGCCGATGATGGTCAGCACCGCCGCAACGACGGTGGCGTTGAACTCGCGACCCGACACGGCGTTGGCGATGCAGTAGCAGCCGATGGCCAGAACCACGTCATGGAACACCGCCGCAACGGCAGCGACAGCAAAGGAGAACTCATAGCGGAACGCGACATAGACCAGAATACCAAACATGGAGAGCAGCGAGGCGATGATGGCCGAGTTGCGGATTTCCTTGCCGACGGTCGCGCCGACGTTCTGTTCGCTTTTAGGCGTCAGCTTGGCCTCGGGGAATTTTTCTGCGAGCGCCTGCTGGACTTTTTTGGACGAACCGATGGCGGTGGTCACACGTAACGTTTCGGTGCCGGCGGAAACGTTCTTTTGATACTGGATCTGCGCATCCTTTACGCCGTCCGCCGTCAGCGCGGAACGGATTTTATCCACATCCAGTTTCTGGGCGAAGCTGAACGTCGTGCTGTCGCCGCCCAGGAAATCAACGCCAAACAGTTTTTCTCCGCGAAACCCCCAACCATAGGCGATGGCCGCGATGGCAAAAATCGTGGTGGCGATGGACAACGGTTTCGCCAGCGCCATGAAATTAAACTTGGGATCCTTGATGAGGTGGAACATTCCCAGCATCTTGATGATGTTCCGGTCCAGCATGAAGTTGAAGATCAATCGCGTCACCACCAGCGACGTGAACAAGCTGGCCGCAATGCCGATCGTCAGCGTGACACCGAAACCTTTGATCACGCCCGTGCCCATGAAAATCAGGATGACGGACGAAATCAGTGTCGTGACGTGCGAGTCGAAAATCGTGCCGAACGCGCGGGCATAACCGGCGGCAATCGCGCCGCGTAGAGATTTGCCCTTGGCCAGCTCTTCGCGCAAACGTTCGTAGATCAGCACGTTCGCGTCCACCGCCATGCCGATGGTCAGCACCACGCCGGCGATGCCGGGCAGCGTCAGCGTCGTGCCCACGGAACACATGACGCCCATCAGGATGATGACGTTGATGATAAGTGCGACATTGGCCGCCAGACCGGCGACGCGGTAATAAACCAGCATGAACAGCGAAACGAAAATGAGCGCCAAAATGGATGCCATGACGCCGCTGTGAATGGAATCTTTGCCCAGCGTCGGGTCAACGTCTTCGGACGAAACAATGCTCAACGGTGCGCGCAAGGGATTTTGCAGGACGTTCGCCAGTTCCTGCGCTTCCTGTTCCGTGAAATGGCCGGTGATCTGGCCATTGCCGGTCTCGATGGGTGAATTGATGGACGGGGCGGAATAAAGTTCGCCGTCCAAAACAATCGCCATCCGCTGGCCGATGTTGTTGCGCGTCACTTCGCCAAATTTTTTGGCGCCGTCGCTGGTGAGCATGAAGTTGATTTCCGGTTCGCCCAGGTTGCCGCGGCTCATCATCGCGTTTTGAACGATGTCGCCCGCAAGGCCGTTCTCGGCCTTTTTCTTCACGATGACCTGTTCGATCTGGGGCGGACCGCTCGGTTGCGGCTGGATGCGTTTGAGCAATACATATCCCGGCGGAATCGGGTCGCCGTTCTTGATGATCTTGTCGCTGTCTTCGGACACCATGCGAAATTCCAGATAAGCCGCCCTTTGAATCTGCTTCTTCGCGCTTTCCTTGGCCGATTGGGACAATCCCGGCAACTGGATCAAAATCCGGTTGCCGCCCGCCGGCTGGATGACCGGCTCGGCCACGCCAAACTGGTCAACGCGCTTCCGCAGCACTTCAACCGCCTGCGACAGTGCGCCGCTGATGTCCGGCGCGCTGGAAACATGGTTGGTTCCATTGTCGGCGGCGTCCGCGAGCCGGTTCGTGTCCATCTCCACGAGGAACGACGTGCCGCCCTGCAAATCGAGCCCAAGCTTGATCTTGCCCGAAGCGTCGCGCTGAAGCTGGTTCAAGATGAATGTCGTCGGATATAATTCATTGTTCGCGCTGACGAACGGGAAATACCGCTGGATGTCATTCGTGCCGATGGCTTCCTGCAGGTTTGCGAACTCCAAATCGGGCCGCGCCTTGTCCAAGGGCGCGAGGCGCTGCAAAATGTTCGTGAACGCGGCGTCCGGATTTTCCGCACGGGACGTGAATTCACCCACCAAATGACGCGAAGTCGGCGGATAGATTTCGTAAAGCGACCAGACGACAATGAGGATGACGAGGATGAACCTCCAGCGATTATTTTGCTTCATGGTGACTTAAGATTCGAGCGCGGTGCTGCCTTCGAGGATTTCGGTGACGGAAGATTTGGTGACTTCCATTTTGGCGTCGGCAGAGCGGAGGGAGACGGTTTTATCCTTCACGGTGATGACCACGCCAACGATGCCACTGGCGGTCACAACCTTGTCGCCGGATTTGATGCTGCTGACCAGCAACGCCTGCTGCTTGGCGCGTTTCTGCTGCGGACGGATCAAAACGAAGTAAAAAACGATGACCAGCAGAATCATCGGGGCGAACCCCAGCCAGGCCGGCTGCTGCGGTTGACCCGGTTGTCCGGTTGGAGTTGTGGTCGCCTGTGCTAAAAAGGTGTTTAAGTTCATAATTTGAAAATTGGCCGGACAATGTAAGAAAGTGGGCGCGTTTAGCAAGCGTTATTGGCCGGTGCATGAACTGCGCCAATAAACGAACCGCTCGTTCAGGCTGTTGGGAGACAAAGCCAGGCCGGCCCGGCTTTGGTTTGTTGGACAGGATTGGTAAAAGCGCGGACTCGCCAGCGGCGGAAATTTCTGTTTTCCTCTGCGCCCGATGAATCCAGTCATCATCCGCCAACTTCGCACCCTGCTCGTTTTGGGGCGCGTGTCGAATTTGCCGACAATCTGGTCGAACTGCCTGGCCGGCTGGTGGCTTTCCGGCGGCGGAAATTTCTGGAAACTGCCGCTGCTGCTGCTGGGCGTGAGCGCGCTTTACACCGGCGGCATGTTTTTAAACGACGCGTTCGACGCGGAGTTTGACCGGCAACGACGGACATCGCGGCCAATTCCATCCGGCAAAATCCCGCTGGAAATGGTCTGGCGTTTCGGCTGGGCATGGCTGGCGCTGGGAATTTTCTGCCTGCTGTTTCTGGGAAAAGTCGCCGCTGTGCTCGCCCTCGTTCTCGCCATTTGCATTTTGATCTACAACGCGGCGCACAAGGTCGTCACGGCGTCGCCGTGGTTGATGGGTGCCTGCCGGTTCTGGGTTTATGTGATCGCCGGAACAACGGGTGCAAACGGTTTGAGCGGCTGGCCGGTCTGGTGCGGCGCGGCACTGGCGTTGTATGTGGTCGGCTTAAGCTGCATCGCGCGGCGGGAAAGTTTTCGCGGGCCGGTTCCGTATTGGCCGCTGCTGCTGCTCCTTGCGCCCATCGGTCTGGCGCTGTTGATGGACAAGGGCGTTGCGCAGAAACCGGCGATGTATGTCGCCCTGATCTTTGCGCTGTGGACCGCGCGTTGCGTCCGCACCGTTTTTCAAGCGGGCGAAATCAATGTGGGCCGGATCGTGTCGGGGCTGCTCGCGGGGATTGTTTTTGTGGACTGGCTGGCGGTTGCGCCGCAATGCCCGCAATGGCTGGGCGGCACGCTGCTTTTTCTTTTCGGCATGACGATTCTTCTCCAGCGGTTTGTTCCGGCGACTTGAAAAGTCTAATTTTCGCCGTTGCCGCCGCCAAATCCGCCGCGACGACCGCCGCCAAAGACTCCCTGCAAATCTTCCGGCTTGATCGGCTGGCCGCTTTGCAGGGCGGTGATGGTCGGAGGCAATACCCTTGAAAGCATCGGGTCATTGGCGAACTGCGGCTGCGCCAGCAAAGAATTCAACAGTCCCAGGCGGCTGCTGACAACCTGCGGATCCGTCGGGGAATCACTGGCGAAAGGACCGAAACCACCGCCGGCCATTTGCATGATCGTGAAGGCCTTCGTCCGCGAATCCAGATCGGGGTTGTTCAAGGTTTCGGTGAACAGCGCATTGGCCTGCGAATTCTGGCCTACATAATTCAACACTTCGCGTCCGACGCGCATTTTATCGAACCGATTGGTCAGCGCCGGATTTTCGTAGGCGGCATAAAGCGCGGAAACGGACTGGTCCTTCATCACCGTCGCCAGATAATCCATCGCGTCCTGGTCGAGACGGCCATCTTTGCCGACCAGCAGCTGCTGCGCGTTGATGGCAAACGACGTGTCCTTGAAATACTCCAGCACGCCGTAGAGATAAGATTTGGACAGGTCGTCGAGACGGTCGGGGCTGTCAATCGCGGGCGGGTTCATGAGCAGATCCTTCGCGGCGGACACGGCGGCGGCGCGATATTTGCCGGGCGCGATTTCTTCGAGCATGACCGCGAGATAGGCGACTTCAACGCCGCGTCCGGTGGTGCTCAACATTTCCGCCATCGCCACTTCAGATTCTTCGCCGCCGATTTCCTTCAACGTGCCGACCAGCCCCAGACGCAGCGACGGCGGCACAACCCAGTCCGCCTGCAATGTTTGAAGATTGCGGGCACGGCGCGCACCGCCACGGCCACCAAACCCGCCGCCATTACCACGGTTGCTGCCGCTGTTGGGATTGTCCTGCTGGCTGTAAGTCACGTCCACGTTGCGCCCGATGAATTCGCGGATGGCCGGCACCGCCAGTTTGCCGCGCTGCGCGAGCATCTCCAGCTTGAAAACCACCATGCGCAGACCTGTGTTGCGCTCGCTGCCGGAGCCGAGTTTCACGTTCAGCAGATCGTTGAGAATATCCTGCGCGGATTCCTCGGCGGGCGCGGCAGGCGCGGAAATCATGACAACTTTTTCCACTGGCGCGGGCGCGGGCGCGGCCACGTCAGCGACCTGTGGCTGCGCTTTCAATTTTTCCAGTTGCGCGTCCTTTTGTTTGGACACGACGACATAGGCGGCGGCAAAGCCCACGCCGAGCGCTAAAATAATGGCAGCCAGTGTTTTCATCGCAGATTCAATTCAATCAAGTTTAACCGGGGGTTTGAGAATGGCAACAAGGTTAGGACGCGCCGCGCCGGCCGACAGTTACAAAATTTTCATCAAGCAAACAACCCAACGCGGCGCTTGAATAAACCCGCGCACCCCGCTAACCTGAACATTCGCTTATGAGCGCTGAAGCACCAGTCAAATTGACACACAACGAAATCATCAAGGACGCGATCCCGACCTTGGCCGGCACCATTGCCGCGACCATCGCCGATGAGAGCACGGATCATTTCTCTGAAGACGACAACCAGTTCCTGAAATTTCACGGGTCGTATCAGCAGGACGACCGCGACCTGCGCAAGGCCGGCAAGAAATACATCATGATGATCCGCAGCCGCGTTCCCGGCGGCGTGATGACCGCGAATCAATGGCGCGTTTTTGACGACCTCGCCACGCAATACGGCAACAACACGCTGCGCGCCACCACGCGCCAGACCATCCAGTTCCACGGCGTCGTGAAATCCAATTTGCGCGCGGTGGTCAAGGGCATCAACGACGCCCTGCTCTCCACGCTCGCGGCCTGCGGCGACGTGAACCGCAACGTCCTCGCGCCGCCCACGCCCGCCTACACGAAGGCGCGCGAACAAGTCTTGCAGGATTGCCACCGCGTCGCGCTGGCGCTCGCGCCGCAGACCAAGGCGTATCATTCCATCTGGATTGACGGCGAGCAGCTCGACCTGGAAAAGCCGGAGAACAAAAACTTTGTTGACCCGCTTTACGGCAAAACGTATCTGCCGCGAAAATTCAAGGTTGCCTTTGTCATTCCGCCGGTGAATGACGTGGATGTTTTCACGAGCTGCCTCGGCTTCATCGCCGTCGTCGAAAACGACCATCTCGTCGGTTACAACCTCGCGGTCGGCGGCGGCATGGGCCGCAGCCACGGGAACACACAGACCTATCCGCGCCTCGCGGATGTCATCGGATTTTTCACGCCGGACAAAATCGTGGACGTGGCGAAAGCCGTGCTGACCATCCACCGTGATTTCGGCGACCGCACCGACCGCAAACACGCGCGCCTCAAATACGTCGTGGCCGAACGCGGCGTCGCCTTCATGCAGGAGGAAGTCAACAAGCGCGCCGGACTCACGCTCGCGCCCGCAAAACTTTTCAAGTTCACGACGATCAGCGATCTTTACGGCTGGCGCAAGGCAGTGGATGGAAGCTGGTTTCTTGGATTGTTCGTTGAGACTGGCCGCATCAAAGACACTGAAAATCACCGGCTGAAAACCGCCTTGCGGCAGGTTGCGGATAAATTTTCGAACGTCGAATTTCGTCTGACGGCGAACCAAAACGTCATTCTCGCGAACGTCGCGGAAGCGGACAAGGCCGGCATCAACACGATGCTCGCCGCGCAGGGCGTGAAGACGGAAAATCAGGCAAGCGTGTTGCACGCGGCTGCGATGGCCTGCCCCGCCTTGCCCACTTGCGGGCTGGCTCTGGCCGAATCCGAACGCATGTTGCCCGGCTTGATTGACCGCATTGAAAAACTTTGCGGCGACCTCGGCCTCGGCGGCGAGGAGATCATCATCCGCTCGACCGGCTGCCCGAACGGCTGTGCGCGGCCTTACATGGCGGAGATAGCGTTCGTCGGCAAGGCACCGGGACGCTATCAAGTCTGGCTTGGCGGCGACACCGCCGGCACACGCCTCAACCGCGTCTGGAAAGACGTGGTCAAAGACCCGGACATCGAAAACGAACTGCGCCCTGTGCTCGCGCGCTTTGCGAAGGAACGCAATGCCGGTGAACGTTTCGGCGACTGGTGCGACCGGGTATATCTGAAGGAGCAACCGGCAGCCGCCAACTAAAATGACTGCTGAAAAAATTGCCCGGGCGAACGCCGAGTTGCGTTCCAAATCGCCGCTTGAAATTGTGAAGTGGGCCATCGCCCAAGCGAATGGCCGCGCCATCGTCTCCACGAATTTCCGGCCTTACGAGGCGGTGATTCTGCATCTCGTCACGCAAGTGCAGCCGGAGATTCCGGTGCTGTGGGTTGACCACGGCTACAATCGGCCCGCGACCTACAAACACGCGGAGCAAGTGAAGAAATTGCTCAAGCTGAACATCAAGGCATACATCCCGAAGATGACGGCCGCGCACTACGATGCGGCGTTCGGCGGCATGCCCGAACCGACGCCGGAAAACGAGGAGCGCATTAAAGCGTTCAGCACCGCGATGAAGCTGGAGCCGTTCCAGCGCGGCATGAAGGAACTCGCGCCGACAATCTGGCTCACCGCCTTGCGCAAGGTGCAGAACCCGAACCGCGCCGGCCTCGACATTGTGAGCGAGGACAAAAATTTCAATTCCCTGAAAGTCAGCCCGCTGTTTTACTGGAGCGACGCCGACATGGAAAAATATCTCGCCGAGCACAATCTGCCGAACGAGTGGGATTATTTCGACCCCGCGAAGGCGGACGAAAAACGCGAGTGCGGCCTGCACGCGAGCTGGGGAGCACAGGCAGTTTCCGGCGGCGCAGGCATTTAATCTTTTGCGAAAATGAGTTCATACCATCTCGACCATTTGCAGTATCTGGAGACAGAGGCGATTCACGTCATGCGTGAAGTCGCCGCCGAGTTCGAACGCCCCGCCCTGCTCTTTTCCGGCGGCAAGGATTCCATCTGCCTGCTGCGCCTCGCGGAGAAGGCGTTCCGTCCGTCGGACATTCCGATGCCGTTCCTGAACGTCGAGACCGGCCATGAATTTCCCGAGTTGATCGAGTTCCGCGACCGCCGCGCAAAAGAACTCGGCGCCAAGCTGATCGTCCGCACCGTGGAAGAAGTCATCGCCAATGGCACGGTGATTCTTTCCAAAAACGAAGTCAGCCGCAACAAACTGCAAATCCCCGTGCTGCTTGGCGCGATCGAGGAGTTTCAATTTGACTGCGCCATCGGCGGCGCGCGACGCGACGAGGAAAAAGCCCGCGCCAAGGAACGCTTCTTCAGCTTCCGCGATTCCTTCGGCCAGTGGGATCCGAAAAACCAGCGGCCCGAAATCTGGAATCTTTACAACGCCAAGGTGAATCCGGGCGAGAACATGCGCGTCTTCCCTCTCTCTAACTGGACGGAGATGGATGTCTGGGAATACATCAAAAAGGAGAAGCTCGAAGTGCCGAAAATCTATTTCAGCCACGAGCGCGAATGCTTCCGTCGCGGCGGCCAGTGGCTGCCGGTGCCGCCGCCGCATACGGACGCGACCAAGCCCGATCCCTTTGCCGGCGCGCGGCCGAAGCCGAACGAGCCGGTCAAGAAAATGATCGTTCGTGTGCGCACGATTGCGGACATGATCAGCACCGGCATGATTGAATCGAAGACCGACACGATTGACGACATCATTGCCGAAGTCGCAGCCGCGCGCGTGACCGAACGCGGCACCCGCGCCGACGACAAGGCCAGCGAAGCCGCGATGGAAGACCGTAAGAAAGCCGGATATTTCTAAGCTGTTTGCGACTTGGGTGAACTTGAATCCAATCCCGAAAAGAGCATCGCGTTGTTTCGGCGAAAGGAAGTCCGCCGCGTCATCCACAACAACGAGTGATGGTTTGTCATCAATGATGTCATCGCTGTGCCGACGGATTCGGCAAATCCGAAGGGCTATTTCACGGGTATGCGATGGCGCGCTCAACGATTGGTTGAAGCCCTCAAAGGAGGGCAAATTGCCATCTCCCTTGGTCTGGAGTTCGACACGGCGGGCGGACGCCAGATGCTGCAATGCTGGAACACCGAAGGCCGCTTTCGCCTCATGCAATCCATTCCCAGCCCCAGTAGCATTTAATGTGAGTCAAGTCGGGCGCCGTCCCTGCCTGTGAAATTTTCGTGACAGCGGGAAAAAGTCGGCTATATTCGCCGCCCTTTGCGACCCTATGGTCTAGCGGTTAGGACACCTCCCTTTCACGGAGGTAGCCCGGGTTCGATTCCCGGTAGGGTCGCCATACTTTTCCCTCTTGTATCTGAATTTCCGTCTAACCTTGTCAGGAAGTATTGGCTTGGGAAGATGGGACTGTGCTGCCGCCTGCAGGCGGCAGCACAGTGGCGCGGACGAGTTCGTTTCCCTCTGGCATTGGCC
>JAQTQB010000026.1 GCA_028712475.1 Verrucomicrobiales bacterium | reverse complement strand
CGAAGTATTCAAAAAAGAAGAAGAAAAAATGCAGCGTAAGAAACTCGCCCGCCTCCACAACAGCGCCGCCGCCCTCGGCCTAAAACTCGTCCCAAACCAGTGACTTATCTAATCAGCTTATCAGGAGTGCCGGTGAACTCCTTCGAGAGCCAGAATGAAAGCAAATAACTCTGGCCGGGAGTGGTCGCCAAAGTTTGTGACAGGAATGTAAAGGCTCCTTGATGGCCAAAGGCAAAACAAAATGTCCCCGTATGCGGCGTGAGGATGAGGCTGTCCACCACACCATCAAAACTGCTGCTGTTTGCCAGCGTCCACCCGGTGAAATCGCCTGTCTCAAATCCGCCGTTCGAAACCAACGGCTGACCGATTTGCAGCGCAAATGGAATCGTCTGCACAATCCCGCCCGCAAGGTTCGTGATATTGAAGCTGGTTGAATAAGCCGCCGTGGTCAGCGTGCTTGCCGCCGCAGTCAGCATGACCGTCACGTTGGTTTTTCCACCGGCCGCCAGCGTGCCGCCGGATGGCGCAGCCGTGAGCCAGGCGGCTGGACTGGACAACGCCCAGTTGATCGGCACGCCGCTGGTATTGGTGATCAAAATCATCTGGGACGTCACGCTGAACGGCCCGCCCACCGGCCCGGCGGAGACAAATCCGGTCAACGGCGTGATCAGCAGCGGATTAGGAATGGCAAGGGCGTTGATCAAATCGGGATTCGCCGGCGTGCCCCAGCCGGTGCAAAGGTCGTAGCCGGTGGTGGCCGGAAAATTTGTCGGGCTGCCCGGCGAGAAATTATTACCCGTCGTGGTGTCGTGGAAATAAAAATTGTAATTCGGGCCTTTGCCCAGCGCGTAAACCGCCGGGTTGATGAAGCCCACCGGCTGGTTGCCTGCCGCCGCCGCCCGCTGATTTACCAATGCCATGAAACCCGCCCACAACGGTGCCGCGACGCTTGTGCCGCCAACGTTGGTGACATTAAGGCCGTTGCCATATTTCACAAAAACCCTTTCCGCCGTCATCGCCACGTCGGGAATATTGCGGTTGGCGGTTGAGCCGTGATTGGCCGTCATGCTGATGCCTTGCTGCCACGCAGGTATCGCATAGGCGGTGCTGATGCCGCCGCTGCTGCCGGTGCCGTTATTTCGATTCCAGACGGTTTCCGAAGCGTATGTAGCTCCCGTGCCGGTCATCGTCAAAGTCGTCCCGCCAACCTGCGTTATGTTCGGACTGCTGGAGGGCGAACCGGTGAAATTTACATCATCTACCTGTCCCGGCGTGAACGCATCACCGTCGCCGGAAGCATTGAAAAAAGACTGTCCCTGTGCGGCCATCTGCAAAAAAATGTTCTCCGTCGTGGTGTCCGGCCCGCCAGTCCACCCCCAGGAACAGCTCAAATTTTTGACCATGTTGCTCGCCGCCATGCTGTTCAAAACATCGTTGGGGATAAAACTGGCCGGGTTTCCCTCGAAGACGACAATTTTCGACAAGCCCGGAGCCATCGCAATGGCCATCTCAATGTCCAACGACACTTCGAGGTTGCCAGCCGGGGTCGGAACACCGTCAAAACCATCCAGCAAAACGGTCTGCAACGGGACGCGCGGCGAGCCGGGCAGAAGATCTTCGTAGGCCACGATGTCGTTGGAATAAAACCCGTCGAACTGCACCAGCCCGACCATCTGCCCCGCTCCGTCCAGCGTGGTGCCGGGCGCATACGCATTCCGAAAATCCGTGCCGACATAAGCGCCGCCCGGTCCTGACCCCGCCTTGGGCGTTGCGTTTGCCACGACCGCCGAAAGGCTGACCTTGATATTTTTTGGATGCGGCAAAGAGTAGTTGTTAAGTCCGCTGATGTCCGCCAACGGAACGTCCAAATCCACTGACGGCTCGGTATCCGGCGCGTAAAATTTGCGGTTCTCATGCGGGTGCTGATAAAGACGCAAGGTGACATGAAACGCCCGCTCAATTGCCGCCACCGGACCGCTCACATCCAGCAACACACGGTTCCCGTGAGTGGCCGTCACCGTCAGGCCGTTCGCCTGCGCAAAGGCGATGACTTTCTGATAGTCCTGCTCCGTCGGGCCGAACTGCTCCGTGAACTGTTCCGGCGTCAGATACTGGCGATAATTGGGACTCGCCGGGTCGTAAACCTGCCGCAGAAAATCATCCAGCACCGCCGTGTCTCGCAGCGGCAAACCGATGGCCAGACGCAAATGATCCGTTGCCGGCAAAAACCCGACAGAGCGCAATCCCTGAACAACCGGTGGCACATGACCGCGCAGGAAATGTCTTCCCGGCGTCTGGGCGGTGGTTGTAAATGGGACAAATAGCGCAATACCAGCAATGATGACCGATAAAAAAATTGCGGTTTTCGCGGAGCGACAATAATGCACGCCGGAACTCTCGCAAAGTTTGTGCCAACGGTCAAATGAGGCTGCCGAAAAAATTTGCCCGATTCCGTCCGTGCCACTAACGTCCATCCGTGTCCGTCAAATTCACCATCCTCGGCAGCGGTTCCAGCGGCAACTGCGCCTACCTTGAGACCGGCGAAGCCCGCATTCTCGTGGACGCCGGATTTTCGCCGCGTCAGATCCGCCAGCGCCTCGCCACGATTGCCCGCGCGCCGGAAAATCTCACCGCCATTCTCATCACCCACGAACACAGCGACCACATCGCCGGACTCATCGGCATCGCGGCAAAACTGAACATCCCGATTTATTGCAACCGCGCGACGAAGGACGCGTTTGAATTTCAATTGCAGAAAAAATTTAACTGCCACCTCTTCAACACCGGCGCGAGTTTTGAGATCGCCGATGTTCAGGTGGACACCTTCGCCATTCCGCACGACGCACAGGATCCGGTCGGATATTTGATCCGCACCGCCGCCGGAAATTTTGGTTTTGCCACCGACCTCGGCCACGCCACCAAGATGGTGCTGGATCGCATCCGCGCCGCGAACGTCCTCGTGCTCGAATCCAATCACGACGTTAAGATGCTGCAGGATTGTCCGCGTCGCGCGTGGAGCCTCAAGCAGCGCATCCTCGGACGCCACGGCCATCTTTCCAACGAAGCCGCCGCCGAAGCCGCCGCCGAAATCATGTCCGCCGAACTGAAGCATCTTTACCTCGCCCACTTGAGCCGCGAGTGCAACAGGACCGAACTCGCCCACCGCGTCATGGCCGCCCGCCTCCAAAAAATCGGCGCCACCCACGTCCAGATGCAAATCGCCGCGCAGGATGTGCCTTGTGCGACGCTGGAATTGTGAAGTTAAAACAACCGTGTCTTCGCCGCGCTATTTGTCCGCTTTACGTCCGTCATAAAACAAGCTATTCTATCTCCGCCATGATTGTTCCGCTCTCGAAAGTCCAACTGCGACAGGACGAAGACGGCGTGTGGATCGCCAAATCGCCGCTGCTGCCCGGCTGCCACTCGCACGGAAGCGACCGGGGCGAAGCCACCCTGCGTTTTCAACAGGCTGCCAAGGCGCATCTCGAGGCGCTGCTCGAGACCGGACGTCCCATTCCTGAAGCCTTTCGCGACAAATTCGTTCTCGCCGCCTGACTTGTGGGCAAATACCCGTCTTGGAACTGCCGCCAGCTTGAACGCCGCCTGCGCGAGATCGGGTGCGAACCCATCCGCTCCGCCGGCAGCCACCGGCACTATTCAAATCCCTTCCGGCCCGACCGCCTCATCACTTTTGCCTGGCATCCCGGCGACGTGCCGCGTGGCATCATCGCCGACATTGTTGACGACCTCGGCATCAGCCGCGATGATTTCTATTTCAAAAGGTTTTGAACCGGCACTCCACCGGCTCACGGCGAAACCCGAGATTGTTATTGGCACGGATTGGTAGGGACGCCTCGCCGAGGCGTCCCGGCGCCGAGCGCAGCGTCAGGCGACGAATGATTGCGACTCGCCAAACAAATTGCACGGCTCACCACGTTCGTTCCGCCCTCGCTGCGCTGACGGGCGGGGACATCTCGGCGAGATGTCCCTACCACCGACGGAGCGCCGGTCTGTGACCGGCTTTGCGTCTTCGCACTACGACTCGCTTTGGTTGTTTTGCTCGTTTCGGACATCGCCGGACTTTTCACAATTTAAGCCGATTAAAAATCGGCGCTCCTAAAACTTTCCCTCACTTCACCAGCCAGCTCCGCGCAGATCCGCTTACTGACCTGAGGGGAGGACGGAACGGAATCCGTAGCGATCGAAGCCATCGTAGCCGTAGGTCGGCTCGCGGTGGCCACGGATCGCCGTCCGGCAGTAGAACGCGATTCTGACCCAACTGCCCCCACGAATCACTCGGTTCGAGCCATCAGTTGGGCCACGCGGATCGCTTTGAAAACTGCCTAAATAATCTCCAAACCAATCCCAACACCACTGCCACACATTCCCAGTCATGTCATAAAGGCCATACCCATTCGGCGCAAAATATCCAACCGGACTCGTGTAGGGAGAAATCCCGTCGTTGAACGCCGGATGCAAGCCCTGCGTTGCGTTGACATCGTAGGCGTAGCCCCCAGCCGACAAAGGATAAGCATAGTAGTTCGCCAGACTCCAAGAAACCGTATTGCCCCACGGAAACCGCTGACCACTGGCTCCGCCCCGCGCCGCCTTCTCCCACTCCGCCTCCGTCGGCAAACGATAACCCGCATTCCAGTTCACCCAACTGTTGTCCACATTCACCTGCCCCGTGCGATACACCGTGGTCTGCGCCGCACTCGTGTAATACGCCGGCACGCGGCCTTCCTTCTCGCTCCGCGCATTGCACCACTTCACACAGTCATGCCAGTCAACCGTCTGCACCGGATGATTCGCCGCCTTCCCAGACCCCGCATTGTCAAAAGTATAGCCATGCGTGATGGCCCACGAATACACACTGTCCCACAGCGTCTTCGTCACATCATACTTGTCCATGTAAAACGCCGAGACATAGACGGAATGTAGCGGCAGTTCGTCGCTCCAGCCTTCGCTCGGATCCATGCAGTTCCCCATCGTGAACGAACCGGCGGGGATGAGGGCCATGCCGGAGGAAATGTTGGTCGGGTAAACGGTCAGCAGCGCGTCCTGGCTGGTGACGGTTCCATTCGGGTTGCTCACCAGCACAGTATAACTCCCGGCATCGCCGGTCGTGCAGTTGACGATATGGAGCGTGCTGCCGTGCGTGCCGGTGATGCGTGAGTCATCCGAAAGCCACAGTCCATTCTTCTGCCAGCGATAGCTCAACGTCCCCGGCCCGTTCGCCGCCACGGTGAAGCTGGCCGTGCCGCCCGCCGTCACCCACTGGTCGGAGGGCTGGCCGGTAATCTGGGGCGGCTGCGCCAGATTGTTGGTCTGCCAGAGCAGCGTGCGCGGGATGAATTCAAACGGATACGATGGCAACGCTGGCAGATAGTCGGCAAAAACGGCCATGTCCACCGCCATGTCCCCGGTCATCCCAGCGTAGAGGGCGAGTTCAAATTCGTAGGGATTGGATTGGTAGCGCCCCACCAGATCGTCATAGGGCTGCAAACTATACGCCATGCCCAGCGCGCTATAAACCAGCAGCCGCACCTTGGGCTGAAACCAAAGATGAAGATTGCCGAAACCGGCAGCCGACCAGCGCGGGCCAAGATAATTGAGTTCAAGCGCAGGATTTTGCGAGTAGGTGCTCCAGCCGTTGGTCACATCCCAGCGATTCCCGTAGAGAAACGTTTTTGAAGCCTGCACCCCGTTGGTGTAATCAAGCGCACCTTCCAGATGGTTGGAGCAGCCGACGTTCAATTCAAAGATGGCGTCGAACCAAACGGGAATGGTGATGGGACCAGCCGGGATCACGGCCATGAACCGTTGCGGCGGGCTGGTGTAAAAATTGGTGCTGAACTCCAAGTCAGCGGCTCCCTGCGCCGCGACGCGCGCCTCAACCCGGAAGTCAACATTGCCTCCAATATGGCTGGCAAATTGATTGAGTTTTAAGCTCTGAAAATTGCCGGAGATTTCCAGCGTGCCGCTCCAGTTGAGATAGCTGTTGCTCAAAACTTCCACGGTGAGGCCGGCATTTTGAAACAGCACCCGCTGGAGATCATACTGCTGGTTGAAATCCAAGCCGGTGGTGAATGTCTTGGCCGCTGTCCGCATCACGCTTTTGGCCGCTGCGCCGGTCAACGTGATGGCTTTTGCCCCCCCGAAAGGCTGCCGGATACGAGCAACTCGGCGAGCTTGGTCTGGCGGGTGAGTACCACCACGGTATTGCTGGCGGGGTATTCCGTAAAGCTGACCACGGTGCGGCTGTAGCCGGTGTAAGGGTCGCTGTTGATGAGGTGCAGGCCATTGCTCAAACCCGAAGACGCGCCGGGATAGTGAACGTGTAGTAGTCGCCATTCGTGGAAACGAGCACCAAGCCATTGGTGCCGCTGATGGAAAGAATATTCGCGGCCGCAACGCTGGGAAGCGCGATTTGAAACGACCAGGCGAAGTTGGTGGTCTGATTTCCCAAAGTGTCGGCCACGGAAATCATGGCGACGACAACTTCGCCGTTGGTGCCGAGAAAAACGTTCCCTGCCGGGGTGTAGGTCAGCAGGCCGCCGGCATAGGCAAGCTGCGGATCGGGCAGGCTGACCGGCGGATTGGTTCCGATGGTGAGAATGATGGAGTTGGTGTTGATGCCGGTGACATCGCTCAACCCGACTTGCACCGGGCTTTGGCGGCCCACGGCAATCGCCCCGTCCAACAGCGAGGTCGGGGAAATGTCCGGCCCTTCGGTGTCGAGCTTGACCACTTTGAAGAATTGGGCGGCAGCGGTGGTGGTGAAACTGAAGGCGAGCGAATTGGAGGTGGCAACCAGCGTTGACGAGCTTGACCATGTCCCGGCAAGGTTCGTAGTCGTTTGCAGCAAATAGCTCTTGCCCGGATAGGCGTTCCACGCAACCTGAACGGTGTTGGTGCCATCGAAGGAGAAGTTGAAATCAATCGGCGTCTGCAACGCGGCAAAGGCGGCGCTGATTGAAAACAGCCAGACGAAAAGAGGGGTGAGTTTTTTCATAAGTTCTCCAAGTTCTCCACAGAATGTCGTGATGCTGGCATGGTTGCATTGGCCGGTCAATTGTGAAAAACCACAAGAATTTTGCTTTGCCTGAAAAATCAAACGGTCATATCGTTTTTTCATCATGGCCTACAAAATAGAATTGGTCGCACCACCACAAGTCGAGCAGGCCATCCTTTTGGTTCGCGGCCAGCGCGTGATGCTCGACCGCGATCTGGCCGCGATGTATGGCGTCACCACCAGCAATCTCAACAAGGCAGTGCAGCGCAACCTTTCCCGTTTCCCCGCCGACTTCATGTTTCAACTCACTGCGGATGAGGCGGATGCTTTAAGATTCCAAATTGGAATCTTACAGAAGGGATTACATTTCAAATACTTGCCCTATGTTTTTACACAGGAAGGCGTCGCCATGCTTTCCGGCGTGTTGCGCAGCCCGCGCGCCGAGCAGGTCAACATCGCCATCATGCGCGCATTTGTCCGTCTGCGGGAAACATTGTCTCTGCACAAGGAACTCGCGCATAAACTTTCCGAACTGGAGCGCAAGATTGAAAACCACGACGAAAACATCCGCACGCTGTTTGAAGCGATTCATTCACTGATGACGCCGCCGGAGACACCGCACCGGGAAATCGGTTTTCACGTCAAGGAAGGCAGCGTGCCGTATCGTGTGAAGATCAAACGCAAATGAACAATTTGCGTTTTCAGAAAATCACCTCCTTCGACGCGCCGGAACTCGCGCCGTATCGCTCGATGCGCCGGTCGGCGGAGCATGACGTGCTGGGCATCTTCGTGGCCGAGGGCGAAAAGGTCGTGCGCCGCCTGCTCGCCAGCCAGTTCACCGTCGTCTCCATCGTGCTGCCTGAAAAATGGCTGGCGGCTTTCCGCCCGCTGCTCGAAGCGCGCCCGGAAACCATCACCGTTTTTCTCGCGGAAAAGGAATGGCTCGAATCGCTGGTCGGCTTCTCGCTGTTTCAAGGCATCCTCGCCATCGGCAAAATTCCGCCACCCGTGTCGCTCGCGGAAATCCTGGCGAACAGCCCCAGGCCGCAATTGTTCGTCGCCATTGACACGCTGGCAAACGCGGAAAATCTCGGCGCGCTCATGCGCAACTGCGTCGCGTTCGGCGTTCACGCGCTGCTCGTGGGCGAAACTTCCAGCAGCCCGTTTCTGCGCCGCGCCGTCCGCAATTCCATGGGCGCGATTTTTCAACTGCCGATCATCGAGGTAGGGTCATCGCGCTGCGATTGCCGGACGGCGCAGCGCGCCGTCCCCACCCTTGCACAAACCTTGCGTGATTTGCGCGCCCGTGGCGTCCGCTGCATCGCCGCGCATCCGCGCACGGATTGCAAAACGCTTTCGCAGGCGGATTTTTCCGGCGATTGCTGCATCGTCTTCGGCAGTGAAGGTCACGGGATTTCCGCGTCCGTGCTGGAAGCGTGTGATGAAGCCGTGGCGATTCCGATGCTGAACGAGGTGGATTCGCTCAATGTCGGCGCGGCGGCGGCGGTGTTTCTCTACGAAGTGAACCGGCAAAGAGGGAAATCTTGAACCACCAAGACACCAAGGCACGAAGATTATTTCACTTGGGGTCTTGGGGTCTTGGTGGTTGAGTCGGAATAAATTTTCTCCACAAAATCAACCGCCTTGCGGCAAAGCGGCTGCCAGTCGAGTTCGGTCTCCACGCGCGCGGCGGATTTGCAGGCGTTGATCTGCCATTCAAACGGCGATTCATCCAGCCAGCCGATAATTTTCCGCCCGAAATCAATGCCGTCAAAATCCGCGAACCGCACCATCGGGTTGTCTTGAAAGTAACTTTGGATGCTTTTCAGCGGCGTGCAGACGGCGGGCAATCCCACAGCAATGTATTCCACGACCTTGGCGACGAACGCGCAGTGCGTCC
>JAQTQB010000006.1 GCA_028712475.1 Verrucomicrobiales bacterium | reverse complement strand
CCGCGCCGCCGGCAAACCCGCCAAAGTTGCGCTCACCGCCGTCATGCGCAAACTCATCGTTCTCATGAACCACACCCTCAAAAATCCTAACTTTGCACTCCAAAATTAAATACCGTTGCTCCTCGTTTGGCGAGGAGAGGGAGAATTATTTTGTGGGACGATTTCCCGGCGTAGGCCGATTGCATCGGCCAACGCCGGGTTAATTGGACTCACTTGCTCCCGCGCGTTCGGCCCTCGCGGGCCTTTGCCTCTGGCAAATTCCTTTCACCGCTTCCAAAGCGGTTCTAGTCCGTAGCGCATTTAGTCAGGGCGCGCGGTAACGCAGCCCTACCAAGCATGAAATCAATTCGCGGAAATTCGTGAAATTCGCGTCAAAGATTTTGTGTTGGATTCGACACCTCACCCTCCGCGCGATCAGCAGAAATCAGGGCGCGGCACCTCATCCGGCCTCCGGCCACCTTCTCCCCAGAGCGGAGAAGGGAATCTCCCCGTTCGAGGCGGAGAGGGAGAAGCGTTCGCGTGTTTGGCGTGGTTCGCGGTTTGAATTTTTCGCGCCACCTTTGCCCCAATTCGCTGCTTTCCTTAATGATTTTCGCTGCTAACCTTGCTCCATGGCTTTTAGTAAATTAGGTCTTGCCCCGGCGATTTTAGAGGGCGTCAAGGCGATGGGTTACATTGATCCGACGCCCATCCAACTTCGTGCGATTCCTCTGGTTTTGTCCGGCAAGGACGTCATCGGCAGCGCCCAGACCGGCACCGGCAAGACCGCCGCGTTCGGCCTGCCCATTCTTTCCAAACTTGGCCAGCACAATTCGACTGGCGCGCGCGTGCTCATTCTCGAACCCACCCGCGAACTCGCCGCGCAGGTGGAAACCGCTTTTCACGATTTCGCCCGTTTCACCAATCTAAAAACCACCGTCGTCTTCGGCGGCGTGGGTTACGGCAAGCAAAACGATGAATTGAAAGCCGGTGCCGATGTCGTCGTCGCCACGCCTGGACGATTGCTGGATCATCTGGAGCAGGGCACATTGCGCCTGGACAAGGTGGAATTTCTCGTGCTCGACGAAGCCGACCGCATGCTCGACATGGGATTTCTGCCCGACGTGCGACGCATCGTGGAAAAATGTCCGCGGGCGCGTCACACCTCGTTGTTCTCCGCCACCGTGCCGCCGCAGATTGAGACGCTCATCCAATGGGCAATGCACAATCCCGAAACCATCGAGATCGGCGCACGCCGCACGCCGGCGGAAACGGTCAAGCACGTCATCTATCCCGTGTCCGACACGCAGAAGACCGACCTGCTGCTCGAACTTTTGAAGCGGGTGAATTACAACTCCGTGCTGGTTTTCTGCCGGACGAAACACGGCGCGGACCGCGTCGCGGGCCTGCTCAAACGCGCCAATCATGCCGTGGCCGTGCTGCATTCCAACCGCACGCAGAAGGAGCGCGAACAGGCGTTGCAGGGCTTTCGCGAAGGCAAATACGAAGTGCTCGTCGCCACGGACATCGCCGCGCGCGGGCTGGACATCGCGGACGTGAGCCATGTCGTCAACTACGACGTTCCACAGCACCCGGAGGATTACATCCATCGCATCGGGCGCACGGGCCGCGCGGAGGCCACCGGCGACGCGTTCACCATCATGATCGCCGAGGACGCCCCGCATGTTTACGCCATCGAACGTTTCATCAGCCAGACGATCCCGCGCGTGAAACTGGAAAATTTCAACTACACCTACACCGCGCTCTTCGAGGAAAGCAAGCCCGGCGCGAAACCCGGCGGTTTCCCCGGCAAAGCCCGCGCTGTCCGCGTTCACGGCGGTTACCACTTCGGCCCGGCGAAACGCAGAAGGTAAATTCCAGCAACGGAATTGGCGGGGCGGTGTTCATTCAATTGGATGAGTGTGCAGGAAAATAATTTTCGATCTCCTTTTAGATTTCGAGAGGTGACAATTTTGGTTTGCGTGCTTGGCTTTTTTGCTTGGCTCATTTGGATATCAAGCCCGACTATTTTTGTCGGTTTACATAGAACGAACCCGGCCAACACTTGCATCAACAATCTTCGCCAAATTGATGCCGCCGCAAATCAGTTTGCCCTGGTAAATCACCTGACGAATGGTGATCGCATCAATTTCCCCAACGACCTGACGCCTTACATCAAACTCAACAAAGAAGGCAAAATTCCGGCATGTCCCTCCGGAGGCATTTACCACATTGGCAGAGTTGGCAAAGCTCCGACTTGCTCGCTCGGCACCAACGTCACACCCGCCCACGTTCTGCCTTGAGCCGCAGCGCAGTCAAGGCAGGGTTGACCGTCGACGCAAGGAGCATTAGTGTTTTGCGCATGGCCAGTCAGGTTCAAAAAAATCTTCAGGCGGCGATGCGCGAAGCGTTGCGCATTCAGGATCGCTTCGTGCCAGAACCGGTCTTCGCCAAGACCGGGCGCGGCTATCTCAAGAGCGAAGGCGTTGCCACCCTGCAAAAAATAAAATCCAGTCTTCGTCGTAAAACTGCCTCCAAAACCAAATGAAACGGCTGTGGTTGAAGGATTGGCCGTGGCAGACCGTGGCGGTCATCAACGCTGGATTGTGCCAGGCGAAGAACGCGCTGCATAAACCAACTTCCGACGGTTACGAACCCGCCCAAAAACTCTGGGAGAACTCACGCACTCGCGAGCTTACGCTGCGGGAAACTTTGGACATCTGCCGCCAATGCCACAAGCTCGCGCCGTTTTGTTTTTACAACGGCAACACGTTCGCGGCCATTGGCCGGACTATCATCCAGGACACTCTTCGCAAAATGCCGCCGGTGGAAGCGCACAGCTTTCGCAGCGTGGTCGGGCATTACATCGCCGGCACAATCAGCAGCAAGGAACTGAACGCGGCATTGAAGGATTTGGAAGCGTGATTTGCCGGAATGCTGGCACCATTGCAAAATGCCGTTGCTCACTTCATCGCCGCATAGACGTGATGCACGTCGTCGTGGTCGTCGAGGGCGTTGAGAAAATCCACGACATCCTTGTGCGCGGCGGCGTCCAATTCGCGGAATTCCTTGGCGACGTAGCGCATCTCCGAAGCGATGACATTCCAGCCCGCCGCCTTCAACGCCTTGGAAACGTGATCGAGTTCCTTGATGGTGGTCAGGAAGCGCGCGCCTTTCTGGCCGGCAGGAACTTCATCGGCTTCGAGCGGCTCGACTTCATTCGCGCCGGCTTCAATTGCGTCGCCCTCGGCGTCACGGTTCGCGTCCGGGTGCGTGGCCTCGACAACGCCAAGGTGGTTGAAGAAAAACGCGACGCTGCCGGGCTGACCCATCGAACCAGCCTTGAACAGATTGCGGATCTCCGGCGCGGTGCGGTTGCGGTTGTCGGTCAGGCATTCCACAACGACGGGAATCTTGTGCGGCGCGTAGCCCTCATAGACGACGGTCTCGTAACTGACCTTTTCCTCGCCGATGCCCGCGCCCTTTTTGATGGCGCGCTCGATGGTGTCCTTGGTGACGGAGGCCTTCTTGGCCTTCTCGACGGCGACAAACAATCGCGCGTTGAGGTCGGGGTCGGCGCCACCGAGTTTGGCCGCGACCATGATTTCGCGGACCAGTTTGACGACCATCTGGCCTTTTTTGTGCGCGCTTGCTTCGCGCCCGGCTTGTTTCCATTGTGCGCCCATAAGATTTTCAACAGTGTGGAAAATTTACGCGGGTAAGAAAACTAAATTGTTTCAGGCGCATGACGCGCGATAGAACGGGCGAACATGGTTTCAACGAACACGCCATGAACAACGAACCTGAACTGAAAACCTGCAAGAAGCGATACGACCAATGCGACCGGTTTTTGCCGGCAAATTAAAGCCGCTTTTCCTTCGCGTGTTGCCTCGTCGATCAGCCAATGCAAATCAGAAAAACGGATTGTGCGCCTTTTCTTCCGCCACCGTCGTCAGCGGGCCGTGGCCCGGGCAGATCAGGGTTTCCGCCGGCAGCGTTAAAATCTGTTCGCGCACTTTTTGTTTCGCCAGCTCCCACGAGTCATTGCCGCGTCCCATGGAGCCGGCGAAAATCGCGTCGCCCACCACGGCCACATACGGTGCGTCCTCCTGCCAGTTGCCGACCATGTAGGTCACGCCGTCCTCCGCGTGGCCGGGCGTCTCGCGATGCGTCACGCGCAGGCCGCCGAGATGGACGATTTCTGCGGTCTTGTTGCGCTGGTCCACTGGCGCGCTTTTCGAGCCGCTGTGAATCTTCGCTTTCGGCCACGCCTCGCGGATTTTCGGCAGCGCCTCGACGTGATCCCAATGCGAGTGCGTGATGAAAATGTGTTTGAGCTGGAGCTGTTCGGCGGCGATGCAATCCAGAACCGGCTGCGCGTCGAGTCCGGTGTCGAACAACGCCGCGTCGCGCGTGACTTCGTCCCAGGCAAGATAGCAGTTCACGGTGGTGCCTTCGCTGGTGGTGGTGAACACGCGAAGTTCGTGCCACCCGCTCAAATCTTTTGGCGACGGCAGCCAGCCTTTGGCGACGCCCTCGAGCTTGGCGGCGTTCAGGCCGATCAACGGCGCGAGCGCGGCAAAATTTATTTTCTTCGCGGACTGCCCGGTTTCTTCAAGCATGGCAAGCTCGCTTTCGGAAATTCCCGCGGTGGTTGCCGCAGCGGAGGTTGAAACATTGCTCATCGCCCGCGCTTTGCGGATGATGTCGCCCAGATGGTCTTCAAGATTCATGCGGTGCAACATTAGCGGGCAAAACATTTCACCGCAAGCGCGCGGCTTGAGTGACGGCGGGGACTCTGCTAGAGTCCGCAACGAGATGTGGCCGTTTAATTCCAGGAGCAACAAAGAGACCGAGCGGTTTTACCTGCTGCCGGGCCAGGGCGGAGCGGCGTATCGCCGCAAGCAGAAATATATTTTCAAATGGTCAATCGTCGTCGGCCTGATCGTGTCGGCGGCATTGGGGGCGCTGATGTATTGGCTGAACCGTCCGCTGCCCTGAACGGCGGCGCGCTTGACCCGGCGTTGACGGTTGTTAGTATGCAGGCGAATTCGATGAAGCTTTTCAGGTTGATTTCAATTTTCATGGCGGCATCCGGCGCGGCGCTGCCGTTGCATGCGGAGCTGGCCGACGGCGTCAAGGCCGTGGTGAACGACGCGGCCATCACCTATTCGCAGGTCGAGGAGTTCACGATGCCGGTGATGGAGACGTTGCAGCGGCAATACGCAGGCCAGCCGGAACTGCTGCGGCAAAAATACGACGAAACGCTCCGCGACAGCCTGGAACAGCTTGTCGAACGCCAGTTGATCCTGCGCGCTTTCATTGTTGAGGGTTATCATCTGCCGGATGATTTTGCAGACCAGCTCGTGCAGGAACGCATCCGCGACCGCTTCGGCAACCGCATCACGCTCATGAAAACCTTGCAGGCGCAGGGCAGCACCATAGAACAGTTCCGCAAGGAATTGCTGGATCAATACATCGTCCAGGCATTGCGCATCAAAAATGTCGCGCAGGAAATCATGATTTCGCCCTACAAGGTGGAAAATTATTACCTCACCCATCAGGACAGCTTCAAGATCGAGGACGAAATCAAATTGCGGATGATTGTCCTCAACAAAACCTCCCCCGACGATACAAACGCCGTGAGCCTCGCCCGCGAAATCCAGTCCCAAATCAAGGGAGGCGCGACGTTTGAGCAAATGGCCGCGGTTTATTCGCAAGGCTCGCAGCAGCATGAAGGCGGTGACTGGGGCTGGGTCGGGCGTTCCGTGTTGAGCAAGGAACTGGCCGATGCCGCCTTCGCCCTGAAGGCCGGCCAGATCAGCGACCCGGTGGTGACACCCGAATCCGTCTATCTCATGCTGGTCGAACAGATCCGCCCCGCCCATGTCAAACCGCTTGGCGAAATCCGCAGCGACATTGAGAAAACCCTCCGCGTCCAGGAACAGGCCCGGCTCGAAAAGCAGTGGATCGAGGGTCTCAAGAAAAAAACCTTCATCCGCTACTTCTGAAATTTCAAATTGCGAATGAAAACAACGCCGCCACAAGTTCAATTCGCAGTTCGAGATTCGCAATTCTAAATTGGCTATGACCGGCTGGATTGGAATTTCATTGGGTGATGTCACCGGCGTCGGCCCTGAAGTTGCGCTGAAAGCAATCGCTGTCGGAGCTGGCCGCGACGAAACCAAATACCTGCTGATCGGCGACGAAAAAGTTTTCGCACGACTCAATGAAAAGCTGGCGCTCAACCTGCCGCTGAAAAAATTCTCTGATTACACGGACGCCGGAAAATTTTTCATCACCAATCCACTTGCCGAACCGCTGCCGGAAAAACTGCCCGCCGGTTCGCCTCTCGCCGCCAATGCCGCCGTGGCTTCATTGCGCGATGGCGGGCAGCGCTGCCTGCGCGGTGAACTCGACGCGCTCGTCACCGCGCCGGTCAACAAGGAATCCATCATCCGCGCGGGAAATAAATTCATCGGCCAGACCGAGTTTCTTTCCGAACTCGCCAATGCCAAACGCACCGCGATGATGCTGCTCGGCACGGACGAGCGCGGCCGCTGGCTGCGCGTGGCGCTCGCCACCGTTCACATTTCCATCAAGTCTGTTCCCGAAAAACTCACGGCGGAAAAAATCATGCTCGCCATCGAGTTGGCCGCACAAGCCTGCCACGATCTGGGTTTGGCGCGCGCAAAAATCGCCGTCGCCGGCTTGAATCCGCACGCGGGTGAAGGCGGTGAGTTTGGCGACGAAGAAATCAAAACCATCGCGCCCACGGTTCTCGCCGCGCAGAAACGCGGGTTCGATGTCACTGGCCCGTTGAGTGGCGACACGGTTTTTCACTATGCGCTGCAAGGGGATTTTGACGCCGTCGTGGCGATGTATCACGACCAGGGACTCGCGCCGCTGAAAGCCGTCGCGTTCGACAGCGGCGTGAACTGGACGCTCGGCCTGCCCTTCATCCGCACCTCGCCCGACCACGGCACCGCCTACGACATCGCCGGAAAAGGGGTCGCGAATCCTGGAAGCATGATGGCCGCGATCCAATTGGCAAAGCAGTTGGCGAAGAATAAAAAGGTGTAGCGTCGGCGCTGTGCGACGATTTGGTCGAGCCACAGGCTCGACGCTACAATTCGATTAACTCGCGGACTTTCCCGCCGATATCGCCATGTTTCATGAGCGATTCCCCGACGAGAATTGCGCCTGCGCCACACTTTTTCAAACGCTCCACGTCCGCGCGAGCGTGGATTCCGCTTTCAGCCACGAGCAATGGCGCGGAAGTTTTTGCCATCTTCAATCCTCCATCTTCCATCTTCGCCGCCAGCCGCTCGGTTGTCGCCAGATCCACCTTGAAAGTTTTCAAGTTGCGATTATTGACGCCAATCAGCGCTGGAGAAATTTTCAGCGCGCGTTCCAGTTCTTCCTCGTCGTGAACTTCCACCAGAACGGCAAGTCCGGCTTCTATGGCCAGTGAATGAAATCTGGCCAATTGTTCGTCGGTCAAAATGGCGACGATGAGCAAAATGGCGTCCGCGCCCCACTCGATGGCTTCCAAAATCTGGCGCTCATCAATGATGAAATCCTTGCGCAGCAAGGGAATTTTCACAGCGGCGCGGATTTGGCGGAGATAATCCAGCGAACCTTGGAAAAACTTTTCGTCCGTCAAAACGGAAAGGCAGCTTGCGCCTGCCGCTTCGTATTCCCTGGCGATGCGAACTGGGTCAAAGTCTTTGCAAATCACGCCCGCCGACGGCGACGCCTTCTTCACTTCGGCGATCAGCGCAATTGAATCGTAGGAGCCGACGTGAGGAGGCTCTGACTGAATAGTTTGAGCCTCGTCACCTCGGCTCCTACCAGATTTGGCGCGACGAAGCGCTGCCAAGAAATCCCGCTGCTCGCCGCGTTCGAGCATCGCATCGCGCAAATCACCGGCGGCGATGAGGCGCGCGGGCAGCTTCGCGACTTCGCGTTTCTTTTCTTCAACAATTTCGTCGAGAATGTTCACAAATTTATCTTACCGCAGAGGCGCAGAGACGCGGAGAAAAATTAAACCGCGAAATACGCCAACCACGCAAAATTTTACTTCTTTTGTTCTCTTCATTTTGTTTCGACAATGGGCTTTACTGGTCGAAAAAAGTCACCGCTTGAGTCTTCAATGTTCAAAATATATTCACCGACTTGCACAGGAACATATTTTTCATATCGCCTGAAAAGCTCCCGCTTTTTGCTTTCGATCTGTTCTTGAAGTTCGAGGCACAGGCTTACGATGTGTGGCAATAGTGCAGGAGTTGCCTGAAGTTGACTACAAATCAAACTCTTGTCCTTTGAGCGACGAATTAGGCGAACCTGATTAGCTTGTCCGACATTTAACCATTCAAAACTATTGGAGTCCGAGTGAGCCAAGATTTTATCCCGGTGTTTCAATAAGTCCCCGTGCAACTCCCGATATTGAAGGGGAATAAGTTCTTCACCAAAGCAACCCACGCCATGAGACTTTTTAAAAGGTCTTCCGTAAAGGACGTAAACCGCCGTCATTAGCGGGTAAAGTATCGCGTCGTCTGCTGAAATATTTTCTTTGAGAATGTGTTCAGCCGCCGCCCGCGCGTGCTGGAAGGACTGCCCAGCATAAAACATTTTCCAAAGCAGCTTCGCATCTTCAAATTCTTCCGGGTGCATTTTGTAAATTTTAAGGATTCAATTTGGCGGCATCTTGTGAGCTTTTTATGTAAAATTTAATGGTTTCTTCTGCTGCCGCACTTGGAGGTTGTGGCGGGCCAACGAGTGGATTGCCATCGCTGTCAAAGCCATGTAATGCCTTCCAATCCTTCCCCGCTTTGACGTTTTCAAGTTGTTCCCGCCAAAAAGCTGCCGATTTTTCGGAATTTTGGTTGGGTGATGCGGCTGTATTGGCGCTTGTAGCCACAGTTGCTTTAGTTTTTCCCAACAAGTCAATTTCGCGATGACGTTCGATTGGGCTTGAGGTTGTTTCACCATTTACTAGTTGATAAACACAAGGAATTAAAAACGGGGCTTTGGAAACTTGTCCCCGCATTTTCCAGATTGCTCCGGTTTCAATGTCATTCACATAAGTTTCGGGATAACTACTGCCGGCAATACAGGTCATTGAAAAACGGTCTTTCGGCAAAAATGAAGAGAGGGGAGACAAGGCGGTGTTAATGCTCGAAAGCTGATAAACACATGGAATCAAATGCGGCCCTTGGGACACTTGCCCTCGCACCATCCAGACTCGCCCGTTTTGCTTATCAAGGACGTAGGTTTCAGCATATTGTGAACCGGGGGCACTTTTAATCACAAACCGGTCTTCCGTGGTTTCGGATTGAGTCCCTTCGTCTAATGGCGACAAAGCCGTGCTGTCATTCACCATTTGGTAAACACAGGCAATCAAATACGGAGCATCTGTAACTTGCCCCCGCAACATCCAGAGACGACCGGTTTGTTTATCCAGCATGTAAGTTTCTACATATTGCCCGGATGGGCTGCTCAATATTTTGTATCGGCCTGGAGAGGTGGCGTCATCACCCCTAATGGTTTGTGAAACGGCCAAAACCAGTATTGCCACGACAATCAACAAAAAGGTTGGGCTTAAAATTTGTTTTTTCATCGGTCTATTTTACGGTCGTGGGCCGTGAACGCAGCACTAAATCTATTCTTCCTCATCCTTCACGCCATGCATCCGCTTGAGCGGACAGCCGGCACGGAGCCAGCCGTTCACGAACGCGTCCAGGTCGCCGTCCATCACGCCTTGAACATTGCTTGTTTCCACGCCAGTGCGCAAATCTTTCACCATGCGATACGGCTGGAAAACGTAACTGCGAATCTGGTTGCCCCACGAGACACTGCCTTTGTCGCCGTAAAACTTTTCCATGTCGGCCTTGGCCGCGTCCACGCGCTGCGCAAAAATCCGCGAAAGCAAAAGGTTCATGGCCGTGGCGCGGTTCTGATGCTGCGAACGCTGCGCCTGCGACGCGACGACGAGGCCGGTCGGGATGTGCGTAATGCGCACCGCGGTCTCGACCTTGTTCACGTTCTGGCCGCCCTTGCCGCCGGAACGGAACGTGTCCACCCTGAATTCATTGGGCGGAATGACGATTTCACCATCGCTCTCCTCGATCTCGGCGATCGCGTCCACGCTGGCAAAGCTCGTGTGCCGGCGCTTGTTGGAATCGAACGGCGAGATGCGCACGAGGCGATGCACGCCGCGCTCGGCCTTGCAGAAACCGTAGGCGTTCTCGCCCTTGATCAGCATGGTGGCGCTTTTGATGCCGGCGGTTTCGCCGGGCAAAATGTCGGTCACTTCCACTTCCCAGCCGCGTGATTCCGCCCAGCGCTGATACATCCGCAGCAACATGTTCGCCCAGTCGCACGATTCCGTGCCGCCCGCGCCGGAGTTGATGGTGAAGATGCAATTCTTCGCATCGTGCGGGCCGTTGAGAAATAATTTTAGCTCCAGCGCGTCGAGTTCCTTGAAGAACGGCACGAGTTCACGCGCGATCTCCGCCTCGATCTGCGCCTGTGCAGCGGCGGGTTCCGCCTGGCCGAGTTCGAGCATGACGCGGAAATCGTCGAGCTGTTTCTCAAATTTAAGGAGCGGCTCGAGTTTGTTGCGGATGACACCGGCCTCGTCAATTAACCCCTGGGCTTTCTCGCGATTGTTCCAGAAAGCTTCGTCCGCCATCAACGAGTTCAGCTCGCCGAGACGCTTTTGCAAAGTGGCGACGTCAAAGAAACCTCCGCAGGTGCGTGAGTTTCTCGGCGGCGGTCGTCAGTTGGGGGACAATCATTTCGAACATGGCCGGAGGATAAAGCATCCAGAAGCCGGAAGCCAGAAGGGAAAATCGTGACATAGATTTCACGGATTAACACGGATTGAATCGCCTGAATTTGAATCCGTGAAAATCCGTGAAATCCGTGTTAAAAATCAAAGTTCGTCCTCGCGCTCGGTGTAAAATAATTTGCAGGCGCGGTCGTAATCCGGCTCCGGCACGAAGACTTGGGCGGGGCGGCTCAAATCGCCGTCATCGGGCAGGGCGGGATCAGCGAACGCTTGCGTGGCGGCGATGCTGTGTTTTTCCAGCATCATGACGAGCATCTCGGCGTTGACGAACGGGCCGGTGTAGAAAAGTTTCACGGCAGCGCGAGGCGGTTGGTGGCAAGGCCGGTCTGCTGGAAATAATCGTGCAGGCCTGGGGAAGTTGTCACTGGAACGCTGCCGTCGGCCAGACCAATGTTGCCACATTTAACATGACGCGTTGCCGACCAAACAACCGGATCGTTCGTTCCAAATTCCCGTAACCCCGGCATGACCGCCACCCCACCGATTTCAAAATTGCCGTCGCCGGAAATAATCATCTGTGGATTCATGTAGTTGGTCACATCCACGCCGACGAAGTAGCTGATATTGGAATTTCCCATTGGTGAAGCAAATGAAAATGCCGCCGTCCGGGTGTCAGCGGGACAGATCAAGATTCTTGGTGTGCTTAATTCATTCGACATGACCAAGAATGTTTGAAGCACATTCCCGGTGACGACCATTTCCATCGAGCCGCCATTCGCCATTAAAATGCCCATCGGATTTACGTCGCCGTTGTCGCCTGCCCAGATTCGATAAGCCAGGCCAATTTGTTTAAGATTATTGTCGCAAGTGATGTAAGAAGCACCATGCTTTCTGCTCATGATCGGCGGCAATAATAAAACTGCCAGGACCATTACCACCGCAATGATAACGCCCACTTCAAACAGCGTCATTGCTGCGTTGCGTTTTGGGGAGAAGCGCGGTTTCATGGCCGCACCGGTTTACTTGGCGGGGTTGACCTTGCTAAATGCGTAAAACACCAGCGCGGCAATCACGACGGCCACCACGATTCCGCCGATGATGAAGTATTTATTGACCTTGTTGGTCTTTTTGGAAAACGAGGTGTTCACGTCGAAACCGGATGGGCGTCCACCGCCTTTTTCCAGTTGATCCAGGCTGACGCCGCGTGGAATGAGCATCGTGGCGTCCACCTGTTTCTTGGCCGGAGCCGGAGCCGCACCCGGCGCGGTGGCCGTGGCCGCTGCGCCTTCCACTTCGAGTTTCAGTTCCACCTGGCCGAGGCGCAAAGTCTGGCCGGGCTTGAGGATGCTTTCCTCGATTTTGTTGCCGTCGATAAAAGAGCCGTTGGTGGAGTTCAGGTCGCGGATGAAAATGTCGCTGCCGCGCAGATGGACTTCGCAGTGATGGCTGGAGACGGACGGGTCGGCAATCTGAAAGGTGTTGTCCTCAACTCGGCCGATGGTGGTGCGGTCGGTGTGCAGTTCGCACGCGCGACCCGTCATGCCTTGGTTTTGGATAACAAGTTTGGCCATAGATTACGGTGAACCGATTATGGTCGTGATGCGTTTCAAGTCAAACGGAAATCTGAACATGGAACGCGAAAATCAACCGCGCCGCTCTATCAGGGAACGAAATTCGGCGAACAGCGGCGTGGAATCATGCGGGCCGGGCGACGCTTCCGGATGATATTGCACGCAGAAAACCGGCTTCGTCTTGTGGCGCAATCCTTCGACGGTCTGGTCGTTGAGATTGATGCGGTTCACGACGACATCGGACGGCAGACTTTTCGCGTCCACCGCAAAGCCGTGATTCTGCGAGGTGATTTCGACTTTTCCAGATTCCAGATCCTTCACCGGCTGGTTGCCGCCGCGATGGCCGAACTTGAGCTTGAAAGTCTTTCCACCGAACGCCTGGCCCAAAACCTGGTTGCCGAGGCAGATGCCGAAGATGGGGATGCCGGTGTCGAGCAGCGTCTTCACTTCGCGCACGATGTAATCGAGCGCGGCGGGATCGCCAGGGCCGTTGGAAAGAAAAATTCCGGCGGGCTTGTGCTTGAGCGCCTCGGCGGCGGTGGCCGTCGCGGGCAAAACCTGCGTGGCGAATCCATGCTGCCGCAGGCGGCGGAGAATGTTGTATTTCATCCCGTAATCAAACGCGACAATCGGAATGTCGGCGGGCGGCAGCGGCTTGCGGGTGTTGCGGGCGTCGCCGGTTTTGATTCCGCGCACCAGATCGAACGCCGCGCTCTGCTCATCCTTTTCGTCCCAGCGAAAAGCGTTCTTGTGCGTGACTTCCTTGACGTAATCCACGCCTTCAAACACAAATTCCTTGGCGCGCTTGATCGCTTCGGTTTCGGAGATTTCTTCGGTGGAAATAAATCCGTTCAAAGCGCCGCGCACGCGCAGTTTTTTCGTCAACGCCCGCGTGTCAATTCCCTGGATGCCGGGAATGCTGTTCTTCTCCAGATATTCTGCCAGCGAATAATCTGCGCGCCAGTTGCTGACGACCGGCGAAAGTTCGCGGATGACAAAGCCGGCGGCGTGCGGCCGCCACGATTCCACGTCCACAGTGTTGACGCCGTAATTGCCGATGAGCGGATAGGTCATCGTGACGATCTGTCCTTTGTAGGACGGGTCGGTGAGGATTTCCTGGTAGCCGGTCATGGAAGTGTTGAAGCAGACTTCGCCGCTCGCGGAAGCGCGCGCGCCAAAACCTTGACCGTGAAATACGGAACCGTCTTCGAGGGCTAAAATGGCTTTCATCAAATTCGCAGGAGACTAGGCGAGAAATCCGCCTGAAGCAAAAAAAAAGGCGCGGCATTTTGCGCCGCGCCTGTCGTTGACTTTAAAAATTTACGGCTTGCTGAATTTTTCCAGTTTCGCGATGAAGGCTTCCGGCCCGCCGGGCGCATAACCGACCTGGCGTCCGATCTCCTTGCCATCGGCGTTCAGCAGGACAAAGGTCGGGTAGCCGTTCGCTTTATATTTCTCGCCCAGCGCCTTGTTGGCGGCTTTCAAGGCGTCGCTCTGCGGTTTTTTGTTCGGAAAATCCACGACCACCAGTTCCAGGTGCGTCTTGGCGTATTCCGCAAACTTGTCCGTGGAAAGGGTTTCCTTGTCAAACTTGATGCACCAGCCGCACCAGTCCGAGCCGGTGAAATCCAGCAAGACCATTTTCTTTTCCGCCTTGGCCTGCGCCAGCGCCTTGGGCAGATCCGTGCCCCAGTTCAAATCCGCCGCCTGCGTCTGAAACCAGACGCACCCAATCGCCGCCGCAATGAGTAATTTTTTCATAATTTTATTGTGGTTTGTTGTTTTAGACCGTGACCGGTTCCTTTTGTTCAGACCAAATTGTTTTTCCCGCGACAATGGTCGCCACCGCCCTGCCCTTGAGCTTCCAGCCGAAGAACGGGCTGTTCCTTGATTTGCTGGCGGAATCGCCAGCTTGGAAAACCCATTCGCAATCAGGATCAAACACCGTCACGTCCGCATCGGCACCGACGCTCAACGTGCCTTTGTTCAGATTCAGCAACCGCGCCGGATTCACCGTGAACTTCGCGATCATGTCGGAGAGGGAAATCCGTGTCGTGTGCACAAGCTGCATGAGCGATAGCGCCAGTTCAGTTTCGAGGCCGGTGATGCCGAAGGGCGCGTAATCAAACTCGACTTCCTTTTCATAATCGCAGTGCGGCGCGTGGTCGCTGCACAAAATCTCAATCGTGCCATCAGCCAGACCCTCAAGAATCGCCTCGCGGTCGCGCGCGGAACGCAACGGCGGGTTCATCTTGAGATTAGTATCATAACCCGGCCATTCGGGAAGCTGACCGGTCTGGGATTGCGCCAAAATTTTTCCGTCGCTCGCCCAGAATTTTTCGCTGCCCGCAACCGCCGCGTCAGTCAAGGTGAAATGGTGCGGACAGGCTTCGCCGGAAATCGGCACTCCGCGTTTTTTGGCTTCGCGGATCAGCGCCACGCTGCCTGCCGCGCTCAAATGCTGGCAGTGGATTTTTGTGCCGGTGAGTTCCGCGAGCAAGATGTTCCGCGCCACAATCATCTCCTCGCCCGCCGACGGCCAGCCATGCAAACCAAGCGCGATGCTCCAGTAGCCTTCGTGCATCACGCCGTCGGTCACGAGCGAATAATCCTGGCAATGATCCATGACGGGCAGGTCGAACATCTTCGCGTATTCGCACGCACGGCGCATGAGTTCGTTGTTCTGGATGCAATGGCCGTCGTCCGTGATGGCGACGACTCCGGCCTTTTTCAGCGAGCCGATGGGGGAAAGTTCTTCGCCCGCGATGTTTTTCGTGATCGCTCCGGTGACGAACACATTGACGCCTTCCGCCTCTGCCGCGCGTTCGTGGATCAGCGCGACGGTTCCGGCATTGTCAATCGCCGGCGACGTGTTCGGCATGCAGACGACGGAAGTGAATCCGCCGCGCGCCGCCGCCGCCGTGCCGCTGGCGATGTTTTCCTTGGCCGTCTGGCCGGGTTCGCGGAAGTGGACGTGCAGATCAATCAAGCCGGGGCAGATTATTTTTCCGGTGGCGTCGAGGCGTTGGATGTCCTTGGGCGCGGAAAGATTTTTGCCGGCGGCGGAAATTTTCCCGTTGAGGATCAAAACATCCGCGATGGCGTCGAAATGACTGGCAGGGTCAATGACGCGCCCGCCGGTGAGGAGCAGCGAATTCACGCGGGAAGGTTAGCGCGGGGCGGTTGACAAGGCAAGCGCGGGCGTTTTAGTATTGGCCCGTGCAAGCTTGCGGGCTTGCCGGGCCGAAGCGCGCAGGCGGGTGTAGTTCAATGGTAGAACGGCAGTTTTCCAAACTGCTCACGAGGGTTCGATTCCCTTCACCCGCTCCACTTCTTAAATTGAAATCCTTTCAAGCCACGCGCGTCTGGAGAGAGGCATGAACAAAAAGACCATATTTCAAATCGCCCTGCTCGTGGTGCTGGCCAGCGGGGGCATCTACTGGCTGTCCGGCCTGTTCAAGCCCGCAAAAATCCAGATTCTCTGCGACATCCACCCGCCCAGAATGCTTCAACGCAATCCGCGCCCGGCCAGCGCCTCTCCGCAATTCGACGTGGCGTTCGGCTTCGACCAAAAATACAGGCTGACCGACCTCAAGGTCGTCGTGCTGGACGAATGGACCACCAACAAACAGGCACATCCGCTCTGGCACATGGTTTCCGCGTCCAACGCCATCCCGACCAAGGCGATCATTTACGGCCAATGGATCAACGGCATGCACCCCGCCGTGCTGGGCAAGCACGCCGAACCGCTGCAACCAAACGTCAACTACCGTTTAATAATCGAGGCGGGTTCGCGCACGGGCGACTGTGATTTCAAATTGCCTGCCCAGGCAGCGATCAAGTGAGTTTTCCGTTCACGAAAAACCCCGGTTCCCGTCGTCTTCGGTGATTTCGGCGTGGCAAGGCGTGTCCGTCTGTGGTTAAACTTTCCACGCACTTATGGAATACGAAGCTGTCATCGGTCTGGAAACCCACGTCCAGCTCAAAACCAAATCAAAGATGTGGTGCGGTTGCGCGAACCAATACGGTTCCGAGCCGAACACGAACGTCTGCCCGGTCTGCCTCGGCATGCCCGGCGTCCTGCCCGTGCCGAACGACGAAGCGCTGCGCCTGACGGTGCTGACGGGCTATCTCCTGAACTGTGAAATCCCGCGCTTCGCCAAGTTCGACCGCAAAAGTTATTTCTATCCCGACGCGCCCAAAAATTACCAGCTCACGCAATACGACAAGCCCAGCACGGCGAATGGCTTCGTGGACTTTGAATTCACCGGCGCCGGTTCGGTGAACGGCTTTGGCCGTGTCCGCATCACGCGGGCGCATCTGGAAGAAGACGTGGGCAAAAATTCCCATCTTAACCGCCACAGCGGCGTGGACTTCAACCGCGCCGGCGTGCCGCTCATGGAAATCGTTTCCGAACCGGACATCACCAGTTCCGACATGGCCTACGAATACCTCAACGCGCTCAAGGATATTTTAATGCACGGCGGCGTGAGCGATTGCGACATGGAAAAAGGCATGGTGCGCTGCGACGTGAACATCAGCGTGCGACCCGTCGGCTCCAAGGAACTCGGCGCGAAGATCGAGATCAAAAACATGAACAGCTTTTCCGGCGTGCGCCGCGCGCTGGACTACGAAATCCCCCGCCAGATCGCGGCGGTCAAGCGCGGCGAAAAGCTCATCCAATCCACGCGCCGCTGGGATGACGAAGCCGGCATCACCGAAGAAATGCGGACCAAGGAACACGCGCACGATTATCGCTATTTTCCCGACCCCGACTTGATGCCGCTCGCGCCGACCGACGCGTGGCTCGCCGAAGTGAAGTCCCGCGTGGTGGAACTGCCGCTGGCGCGCAAGCAGCGTTTCATGCGCGAGTATCAACTGCCCGCGCCCGATGCGGAATCGTTCGTGAACGACGTGCCGCTGGGAAATTATTTTGAAGCCATTGCCAAGCAGTCGAAGAATCCCAAAGCCGTCGCCAACTGGGTCATCAATAATCTTCGCGCAAAGCTTTCTGAAAGTAGCAGCCGATGTGAGTCGGCTCTGACTGAAGAAACGGACATCAATCAGAGCGGACTCACATCCGCTGCCACGGGAATTACGCTCGCCGATCTCAAGTTCAAACCCGAGGCGCTGCTGGAACTCGTCGGCCTTGTCGAAGCCAAGACCATCAGCAGCGCCGCCGCGCAGCAGGTCTTCAGCGAGATGTTCGACACCGGCAAAGCGCCCGCCGTCATCGTGCGGGAAAAAGGTCTGGCGCAAGTCAGCGACACCGGCGCGATTGAAAAATTCTGCGACGAAGCCATCGCCGCGAATCCGACTCCGGTGGCCGATTACAAGGCCGGCAAGGTCGCCGCGCTCAATTCACTCAAAGGCCAGGTGATGAAACTTTCCAAAGGCAAGGCCAACCCCGCGCTTGTCGGCGAAATTCTGGAGCGGAAGCTGAAGAATTGAACAACGAAGACGCGAAGGCGCGAAGAAAACTTTGCGTCTTTGCGCCTTCGTTGTTTAACCTGCCCGCCGATGTTTTCATCCGAGATCAAATCCGTCCACTTCACCGGCATTGGCGGCACGGCGATGGCTTCCGCCGCCGCTGCGATGCTGGACAAAGGTTTTCAAGTCACCGGCTCCGACCAGAATGTTTATGAGCCGATGGCATCGTTTCTTGCCGCCAAGAAAATCCCCGTGATGAACGGCTACGACGAGCGCAACCTCGCGCATAAACCCGACCTCATCGTCATCGGGAACGCCATTTCGCGCGGAAATCCCGAGGCCGAGTTCGTCCTCGACCACAAGCTGCGTTATTGCTCGCTGCCGGCGCTGCTGGCGGAATTTTTCATCCGTGGCAAACGCTCGCTTGTCGTCGCCGGCACGCATGGCAAGACCACCACGACCTCGCTGCTGGCGTGGGTGTTCGAGCACAGTGGATTGAATCCGAGCTTTCTCATCGGCGGCATTCCGACCAATCTCGGCCAGGGCGCACGCTTCACGGACAGCGAATGGTTCATCATCGAGGGCGACGAATACGACACCGCTTTTTTCGACAAGCGCAGCAAGTTCATCCATTACCAGCCGGAAGTCGCCATCATCAACAATTTGGAGTTCGACCACGCAGACATCTTTGAAAATCTCGATGCGGTCAAAAAAACTTTCTCGCATTTTATCCGGCTCGTGCCACGAAATGGTTTGCTGCTCGGCAACGGCGATGATCCGAATCTCGCGCCGCTGTTGAACGTGACGCATTGCCCGGTGAAGCACTTCGGCCTCGGCGGAGACAATGCGGTTTGCGCCTTCAATATTCGCTACGGCCCGACGGCGACGGAGTTTGAGATTCCGAGCTTCAAGTTTCACATCAATCTTGTGGGCGAACTGAACGTGCGGAATGCGCTTGCCGTTGTCGCCTGCGCGAAACATTGCGGGCTGTCGAACAAGCAGATCCAGTCCGCGTTCGACACGTTCAAAGGCATAAAGCGGCGCATGGAAGTGCGCGGCATCGCGGGCGGCGTGACGTTGATTGACGATTTCGGCCATCACCCGACGGCCATCCGCGAAACGCTGAAGGCGCTTCGCATCAAATATCCGCATGAAAAAATCTGGGCCGTCTTCGAGCCGCGTTCCAACACGACGCGCCGGAATGTTTTTCAGACCGAGCTGGCCGGGTCATTCGCTGACGCCAACGCCGTTGTGGTCTCCGAGGTGGCGCGGCTGGAGCAGATCAGCGCCGGGGAACGGCTCAACCCCGAAAAACTGATGCAGGATCTGAAGGCGGCCGGCAAGGACGCCGCATATCTGCCGGACGTTGACGCCATTGCCGCGCACATCGCAAAAAATGTTCAAGGCGGCGACATCGTCTGCGTCTTCAGCAACGGCGGCTTCGGCGGGATTCACGGAAAATTGCTGGCACGGCTCGGCAAAAGGTGACGCAATGCGGCGTGTTTTTTCTGGCACATGAATTGCGACGTTTCGCGGCATGGCTAAAAAAGTAAACGCATTGAGGTTAGAGCAAGAAACCCGCGGGCATGCCGAGGTCACAAACCGTCTGCCCGCGAAGGTCTCCCCCGCGCTTTATCTGATGCAGTTGCGGTTGACGAAGATGAAAATTTCTCCTCTAAAAAGAAAGCTGCCGATCACTGGCAATGCCGAGACGCGTGACCAGATTGAGCATGCGGTGAAAATTAGACATGTTGTCTGAAATCAGGACACTGCCGCGCCGGGGTTTCCTCAACGAAATTCCACCTGCTCAAAACCCATCTGACGCAGGAATAAACCCAGCTCCACCTGCGCCTGTTTTTCCGCGTCGTCGAGAATCCCGCCTTTCCGCGCCGCACGGGCGATGTCAATCCACGGCATTCTGGCGGGCGGTCTGCTCCAAATCCTTTTCAAACGCGCGCAGCAATCCGGTCGTCTGGTCAATCACCTGGCTGCTTGCATCGTCGAGATAGGCGTCCATGATCTGCGGCGGCGGCAGGCGCAATGTGATTTTCCTGTCTGAAATCGTGACATCCTCCGGCGCGAGGCGGTGAAGGTCAGATAAACCGCCAGCGTCAGCACGACCACCGCTGTCACGGCCCAAAGAAAATTCCGGAGTCGCCGTATGGCTTAAAGGTAGTCCAACGCCGCCGATTGCAAAGCCGGTTTTACGCGTCTAACAGGCTTTCCGAAATGTGGCGAAGCCGTTATGTTTCGCGCCGGAATCTATGCCGCAACAAAAAAATACCGCCGCCGCCACTCCTGCCGAACTCGGCTACACGATGCCCGCTGAATGGGAACGCCACGAGGCGACATGGCTCGGCTGGCCGCATAACGCGAGCGACTGGCCGGGCAAATTTGAAATCATCCCGTGGGTTTATGGCGAGATGGTGCGGAAAATTTCCGCCGGCGAAAATGTCCGGCTCATCGTCCGGCACAAGGCCGATGAAAATTTTGCGCGCCGTATTTTCAAACACGTCGGCGTGGATTTGCGGAAAATTAAATTTGTCACGCACCCGACGAACCGCGGCTGGACGCGCGACACCGGCCCGATTTTCGTCCGACGCGCCACGCATCACGCATCACGCATCACGCATCACGAAACTGCCATCGTCCATTTCCATTTCAACGGCTGGGCCAAATACGACAACTGGCGCAAGGACACGAAAGTTCCCGAAACCGTCGCGAAGTTACTGCGCAAGAAACTTTTCCACGCTGAATGTAACAGTAAACGATTTGTCATTGAAGGCGGTGGCATTGAGTTGAACGGGCGCGGCACGTTGATTTCCACCGAGGAATGCTATCTCGACCCGAAGATTCAAGTCCGCAATCCCGGCCTCGGCAAAAAGGAGATTGAGGCGACGCTGAAAAATTATCTCGGCGTCAAAAATATTTTCTGGCTGGCGAAAGGTCCGAAGGGCGACGACACGCACGGTCACATTGATGACATCTGCCGTTTCGTGAACGCCAGGACGCTCGTGCTGGTGAAGGAAAAAAATTCCAAAGACGAGAATTACAAGCCGCTCGCGGAGAACTGGGATCGCATCAAAGATTTGCGACTGGAGGACGACAGCAAACCCGAAGTCGTGGAGTTACCGATGCCGACACCGCTTTATTTTGACGGCGTGCGGCTGCCTGCGAGCTACGCGAATTTTTACATCTGCAACGCCGCCGTCATCGTCCCGACCTTCAACGACCCGAACGACCGCGTCGCGCTTGGCATCTTGGGCGAGCTGTTCCAAGACCGTCCCGTAGTCGGCATTCACGCCGTGGATCTGGTCTGGGGCTTCGGCTCGCTGCACTGCCTCACGCAGCAACAGCCGGCGTGAAAAATCCCTTTGATATTCGGATGGGCCGCGCGCCGGTGGCGGAGTGTGGCCGTCCCCGGCCACAGCAATGTCTGAACTGCGATGCGCGTTCGCCAATCCGTCGCCTGCTGCTTTGCCACGTTGCTGCGCCCGGGGACGGGCGCACTCCGTCCGCGCGCCGGGTGCGCCGGGCCGGGCCGCGGCCGGGGTGGTTTTTTCTTGATAAAATTTTTGGCGGGCACAAAGTCGGAATTGTGACACGGAAACGTCACGCGTTTGAGGAAAATCCCAACGGGATTTCGTCATGCAGCCCAGGGTTGCGAGCGGCGAGCTACCCTGGGTGAACCGCGAAAAATGTTTTTCAACCTCAACGAGGTTGTGCCCGAATTCATGCGGGACGTGCGGAAACGGAAAGGCCGCAACCGCGTTGCGGTTGGGGAGGTTGGCGAACGCTGACCCAGGGTAGCTCGTTCCTCGCAACCCTGGGCTTTGGGACGGAATCCCGTTGGGATTCGGATTGGCCGCGCGCCGGTGGCGGAGTGTGGCCGTCCCCGGCCACAGCAACGTCCAAATGGGGTGCGCTTTCTCCAATCCGTCGCCGCCCCGCTCTGCCACGTTGCTGCGCCCGGGGACGGGCGCACTCCGGCTTGACCGAAGGAGCGCGGGCTTCAGCCCGCTTCAGCGTGCGAACGGGCGGTGGCGTTGGAAATTTTCTGCGCGTGCTGGCGGGCGGGAGCTGAAGTGGCGTGAACGCCGCGCTCCGGGTGCGCCGGGACGGGCTGCGACCGGGGCGGTTTTTTCTTGATAAAATTTTTCGCGGGCGCAAAGTCAAAATTGTGAAACGGCCAATGTCCGAAACATTCAAATATGAAACCATTGTTTATTTTAATTCTTGCAGTAATAAATCAGACGCTTTTCTCCCAAAATGCCGTTCAATTTTCACAAACCGACCGCAAATTTATGGCGACTGCTCCAATCGATTTTTCATGGACCAACCGAATTAAGGTCACCAAGATTGAGAATTTTCCAATATGTGGTTATCTCAATCCTAACCCAATGTTTTCTCCTTATGTTTCAACCAACAAACCTGACTTCATGCTTTTTGAGAAGGGCATGTTCATGCTTAGTTTCCCCTTCGAACTTCGTGACAAAGAACCGATCAGATCGGATTTCTTTTTGTCATTTCACATTAACCAATGGGCTTATATTGAAGAAATGCTCGGCGCGTTTAATTCTTATCGAATCACATTAACAAAACACCGGGTCTTTCCGATTTCCATGAGCTTGGGGGAAATTCGACCTAGCCCGTATGATAATGATTCCAATAAATACTTTCGATTCACTATTCATGTAACTGCCGAAGGCCACGCCATGTTGCTTGTTGAAACCGGAGAGCGGTCTATCACAGGCGGGCCTCCAGATCATTACGACTTGAACATTTTGGATAATAGCCAAGTAGATGAGGTGAAAAGAATGTTGGATGGTTTGCCAGACTTAAAATGGTGGAAGCAGAAAGCGATGGGAATTATTCCATCACCGCCAATCAAATAATTGAGCTGGCCTATTGTTTCAACGCTTCGACACAACGACCGCAAATCGTTGGATGCTCGGCGTTCTGACCAATGTCCGTTTCCCAATGCCAGCAGCGTTCGCATTTTTGGCCCTCGGCTTTGGAAACAATTACAGTGTCGACTTCTTCACTCGGATTCAACGATAAGTGAGACACGTTGGCGAATTCACGAAGGACATTCACAGCTTGTTCATCTGTGTTCAGGATTTTCGCGCTCCGCCCGTTTAAAATCACTTTGGCATCCAATGCCTTGCCAATGACCTTTGCTTGACGCGCCTTTTCAAGTTCAAGCAAAATTAGATTCCGCAGACTCAGCAACAGTGGCCACGTCAGAAAACTGCCAGTATTAAATTCTAAGTTACGCCAATTCGCCTCATGCACCGAGCCCGTCGGTTTGCCCGGCACAAACTCCCACGCTTCGTCCGCCGTGAAGGCCAGAATCGGCGCGAGCGTCTGGCACAGGCCGGTCACCAGCCGGTGCAGCGCGGTCTGCGTGGAGCGGCGGCGCGGCGAATTCGCGGCGTCAGTGTAGAGCCGGTCTTTGATGACGTCGTGATAGACGGACGAGAGTTCCACGGCGATGAACTGGCTGAGCTTTTGATAGACGACGTGGAATTCGTATTGGTCGTAGGCGGCGAGGACTTCGGCCTCGATCTTCGCGAATTCGCCGAGAATCCAGCGGTCGAGGCCGGTCAGCTTGTCGTCGGGCACGGAATGTTTTGCCGGATCGAAATCGTAAAGGTTCGAGAGCTGGTAGCGCAGCGCGTTGCGGATGCCGCGATAGGTCTCGCCGACTTTGTTGATGCGTTCCTCGCTTACGACGATGTCGCTGCGATAATCCTGCGACGCAACCCACAGCCGCACGACGTCCGCGCCATATTTTTTGACGTAGGCCTCGGCGGTCTGCGGTTTCTCGTAAGCGCCCTGTTTGCTCTTGGAGATCTTCTCGCGGTCGGCGTCCACCATGAAGCCGTGCGTCAACACGGTCTTGAACGGCGCCGCGCCGTTGCCTGCGAGCGAGAGCAGCAGCGAGGATTGGAACCAGCCGCGATGCTGGTCGCTGCCTTCGAGATAAACGTCGGCCTGCCAGTCGAGTGCGGAATGCGGAGTGCGGAGTGCAGAATGGAAAAGTTCCGGGCGGCGCATCAAAACGGCACGCGAGGAACTGCCGGAATCAATCCACACGTCGAGCGTGTCGTTGGATTTGGCGACGGCTTCGGCTCCGGCCCAGTTCGCGGGCTTCACGAGCGACCAGAGTTCGCCAGCGGATTTCTCGAACCAGATGTTCGAGCCGTGTTTCTCGATGAGGTCGGCGGCGTTGCGGACAATGGCGGCGTCAAGAATGGGTTCGCCCTTCGCGTCGTAGAACGCGGGAATCGGCACGCCCCAGGTGCGCTGGCGGCTGATGCACCAATCGGGCCGCGATTGCACCGCACCTTTGATGCGGTTGACGCCCCAGTCGGGAATCCAGTTCACCCGGTCAATCTCGGCGAGGGCAACGGCGCGGAAATTATCGTGGTCAATCTTGATGAACCACTGGTCCATCGCGCGGAAGATGACGGGCGTCTTGCTGCGCCAGCAGTGCGGATAGCTGTGGTGATAATTCTCCTGATGCAACAGCGAGTGACGGACGCGAAGCTCGTGCAGCACGGCTTCGTTGGCGTCGCTCTTGCCGTGCTTTTCGAGAATGGATTTGCCGAGCATCTCGGCGGGCATCTGTTGCTCGACGGGCAATTCGTTCGAGCAGGCAAATTTCCCATCGTCATCCACGGGTGAATAAATTGGCAGACCGTTCTGACGTCCGAGATTGTAGTCGTCCAGGCCGTGACCGGGCGCGATGTGAACAAAACCCGTGCCGGTGTCGCTCGTGACGAAATCAGCGGCGAAGGCCTTGCCGGTGCGGTTGCAAAAGGGATGCTGGTATTCGAGCTTCGCGAGTTGTTCAGCCGGGAACGGCGTTTCAGAGAAATTCGCCCAGCCGCATTTCCCGGCAACGGCGGGCAGCAAGCCGCGGAACACGATGAAATTTTCTTCGCCAACGGTGGCTTTGACGTATTGAAGTTTTTCGTTGTAAGCGACGGCCAGGTTCGCGGGCAATGTCCACGGCGTCGTCGTCCAGATGACAATGAAGGTGTTCGCCTGACCGACGACTGGGAACTTCACGAAGCAGCTCTGGCTGACGTGATCGGCGTATTCGACCTCGGCCTCGGCTAGCGCGGTGCGGCAGGGAATGCTCCAGTAAACCGGCTTCTTACCGCGATAAACAAAGCCTTTCGCAACGATGTCCGCAAAGAGCCGCAGTTCGTCGGCTTCATATTCCTTGTTGAGCGTGAGATAGGGATTCTCCCAATCGCCGAGCAACCCGAGGCGTTTGAACTGGCCGCGCTGGAGATCAATGTATTTGCGGGCGTAGGCATCACAGGCTTTGCGGATCGTGGAGGCATCGGCACTCGTGTCGCCAGCCTTGCGCATGTCTTGGGAGACCTTGAATTCAATCGGCAAGCCGTGACAATCCCAACCGGGAATGTAGGGCGCGCTTTTGCCACGCAGGGTCTGATACTTGATGATAATGTCCTTGAGAATCTTGTTGAGCGCCGTGCCGATGTGGACGTCGCCATTGGCGAAGGGCGGGCCATCGTGCAGGACAAATTTGGGGGCCTCGGCGCGGGCGGTCTGGATTTTAGCGTAGAGGCTGGAGGATTCCCACTTTTTGAGGCGTTCAGGTTCGCGCGTGACGAGGTCGGCCCGCATCGCGAAGCCGGTGCGCGGAAGATTGAGTGTATCTTTGTATTCCATTGCAATTTAAGAAAGCAGACGGTAACAGCCGAAAAAATAGGTGTCAACGAACGTGCATGGCCTGGATTTGCATGAAACAAGGGGATATAAAGAAAAAAACCGGGTCAAGCGGTCAGAAGGTGACCGAGAGACCCGGGGAATTTAGAATGAGTAAAACGTGGGATCACGGAGAACTCCAATCTGCGCCTTTACTGGAGCGCAAATCGAAAACCTAAAAATCAAAGATCATTGTGCAACCAAGCCTGCTTACTTCGTGCTGCAACTGTGACAAGTAAATCATGGATGCTTATTTTTGTCAAACAGCTTTTATAAGTATAAGATATACTGTTCACTCTCGTCTTGGCTGATTAGCAACGCGCAGGAGCGTGTGTTTTATTTGGGAGGGGGCTGGCCGGACTTTTTGCTCGTTATCTGGCTGTGGATCCGGAGAAAAATCCTGTTTACAGAAAAGCTTCGACTGTTAGCATCCGGTCGTAAATCTGCAAGATGCGTTATGAAAAAAATTGAAGCCATCATCAAACCTTTCAAGCTGGAAGATGTAAAGTCAGCACTGGCAGCACTGGGAATCCAAGGATTGACCGTCACTGAAGTCAAAGGCTTTGGCCGTCAGAAGGGACATACGGAGATTTATCGCGGCAGCGAATACGCCGTGGATTTTTTGCCGAAAATCAAAATTGAACTGGTGCTGGCGGATGCGCAGACTACCTCCGTGGTGGAGGCAATTGTGAAGGCCGCCAAGACGGGAAAGATTGGCGACGGGAAAATTTTTGTGAGTTCCGTGGAAAGTGTGGTTCGCATCCGCACCGGAGAAACAGGCGAGCAGGCGGTTTGATTTGGGAGTTGCGCACGGGATGAAAACCAAGAGGGACATTGATTTTATTGGCCGGAAGCCGCTTGTGAATAACTTGCGAACAAAAGTTAATATGTTGTCCTCGAAACTCCCGGCTCATTTTCATAAAACACTTGCGTCAGCAATATCCATCCAAGGGTGTTTCATCGTTTTGAGCAAACCAGCTGCAGGCCCGCCGGTTTGAGTTTTTTCAAGTCGCTATCGGTGAAGCCTTTAGATTTTTATTGGGGTGGGCTTTATTGTGAGCAGAATGAGATTGATGTTTGGATGGGCTGGGCGGACAGTCTATGAGGGATTGGTTGTCTGCCAAAACTGCCGCCAAAATATGAATTTAGAGCCAGGTGAATAAAACGCTTGAAATACAAGCTTGTTGACGGAACGCAAATGCAACATTCGGCAGAAAAAATTTGGAGTTCAGCGCAGGAACATCTTCGTTCCAAGTTGAGTGCCGATACCTACAACATGTGGTTCATGTCCCTGCGTGCCAGTGCGGTTGACAACAGCCACATCACATTGGAAGCAACGAATGAATTTTGCGAGGTCTGGCTCAAGGACAATTACTTGAGCCTGCTGCAGGATGCCGTTGCCATCGCCGCCGGACGGCAGTTGCAAATCAAATTCAAAGCCGCTCCCGGAACTGTGCCGATGACCACGGCTCCTGCTTCTGCACCGGCGAAAGCAAAAACATCCGCCGCCACCCATGATCGCACCGCCGGAAACGGCGAACCGCATTTCAATCCCAAGAACACCTTTGAATCGTTCGTGGTTGGCAACAACAACAACTTTGCCTTCGCCGCCGCCAAAGCCGTCGCGGAAGCCCCGGGAAAATCCTATAATCCTCTGTTCCTTTACGGCGGCGTTGGCCTGGGCAAGACGCACTTGCTTCACGCCATCGGCCAGCATGTGGCCGGCAGCAAAAAAGGCGCACGGGTCGCCTACCTTTCATCCGAGAAATTCACGAACGAATACATTGATGGCATTCAAAACAACCAGCTCGCCAAGTTCCGCAAAAAATACCGGCAGACCGACGTGCTGTTGATCGACGACATCCAGTTTCTGGCGGGCAAGGAACGGATACAGGAAGAATTTTTCCACACCTTCAACGCCTTGCACGACGGGCACAAGCAAATCGTGCTGACCTGCGACCGGCCTGCCAGCGAAATTCAAGGCTTGGAACATCGCCTGGTCTCGCGTTTTGAATGGGGATTGGTCACGGATTTGCAACCGCCGGACGTTGAAATGCGCCAGGCCATTCTCAACAAAAAAGCGCAGATCATGGGCGTTACGCTGCCGGACGACGTGATGAATTTCCTCGCGAACCGCATCCGCACCAACGTCCGCCGCCTCGAGGGCGCGCTCATCCGCGTGGCCTCCTACGTTTCACTGACCGGCAAAAAACTGACCATTGAAGTCGTCGAAGGGTTGCTGCGAGAAATTTTGCACGAAGAAGGCCGTTACTCCATCAGCGTTGAAGTGATTCAAAAGAAAGTCGCCGAGCATTTTGACATCCGTCTGGCTGACATGACCAGCAAGCGCCGTCCGGAAAACATCGCTTTCCCCCGTCAGATTGCCATGTATCTCACGCGGCAGATGACTGAAAGCTCGCTCAACACCATCGGCGAAGCCTACGGCGGACGCGACCACGGCACAGTGCTGCACGCCTGCCGCCTCGTCAAAGACCGCATGGAAGTGGACGCCAACGTTCGTCAGGTCGTCCACTACTTGGAAAAACAGTTGATGCGCTGATTTCCGCGCTCGACACCCGGCTTTCGACCCTTGACATTTCCGCCATGCCGGTCATCGAAGTCAGCAATCTTACCAAGGCCTTTCGCACTTACAAAAAGCAGCCGGGCTTTGCGGGCGCGGTCAAAGGACTGTTTCACCGTCAATATGAACAGACCGTCGCCGTCAATGATGTCAGTTTCAAGATTGAGCCCGGTGAACTGGTCGGTTTTTTAGGCCCGAACGGCGCGGGCAAGACGACCACGCTCAAGATGCTCGCCGGCCTGCTTTACCCGACCAGCGGCACGGCCAAAGTTCTCGGCTATACGCCTTGGGAACGTGCCGACGGTTATCGCCGACAATTTGCGCTGTTGCTCGGCCAAAAAAACCAGCTTTGGTGGGATTTGCCCGCGCGCGAATCGCTGGAGTTGAACGCGAAAATCTACGGCATTCCTGCCGACCGCTTCGAGCGCACTGTCGTCGAGATGAGCGAAATGCTAAACGTCCGCGACAAACTCAACGTGAGCGTCCGCGAACTTTCCCTCGGCGAGCGGATGAAAATGGAGTTGATCGCGTCGTTGTTGCACCAGCCGAAAGTGCTTTTCCTAGACGAACCGACCATCGGCCTCGACGTGACTTCGCAGAAGACCGTCCGCGATTTCATCCGCCGTCACAATGCCGAACGCAAGACCACGATCCTGCTCACGAGCCATTACATGGCCGACATCCAGGCGTTGTGCGAACGCGTCATCATCATTGATCACGGAAAAATCTTCTTCGACGGCAAATTGAGCGAAATCGTGGATCGCTTCGCTGATTTCAAATTCGTGACGATCCAATGCGACAGGGCCAATGAATATCCGGCGGAAAAACTGGCGCATTACGGTGAAGTCGTCGAGAAGACTTCCAGCGCCATCACGCTCAAGGTCAAACGCGACCGCGTCATCCCGGCGTGCAAGGCGCTGCTGGACGAACTGCCCGTGAGCGACATTGACATCCAAGAAGTGCCGATCGAGGATGTGATCCGGCAGATTTTTGCTCGCTGAACCGGCGGGAAGAGACGGCCGGCGGGCCGTTTGTGAAAAGTGATGGTCATGCGCAGGCACTGGCTCGCGAGGACGCTTGGCACACCAAGGCTTGTCTTTGAAACTACATATTGCTTCAATCCGCGCATGGATGTTTTCCTTCAAGAAGCGATCGAAGAAGCCAAAAAAGGTCTGGCCACAGGCGGCATTCCCATCGGCTCGGTTCTGGTTTGCGACGGAAAAATCATCGGGCGCGGCCACAACCAGCGCGTCCAGCACGGCAGCGTGATCCATCACGCGGAGATGAACTGCCTCGAAAATGCCGGGCGGCTCAAGGCTTCGGTTTATCAGCGTTGCACCCTATACTCCACGCTTTCGCCATGCCCAATGTGCAGTGGCGCGGCGTTGCTCTACAAAATTCCGCGCATCGTCATCGGCGAAAACAAAACCTTTCAGGGACCGGAGGAATACGTCCGTTCCCAAGGCGTAAAGGTGGAAGTTCTCCAAGACCTGGCCTGCATCCAACTGATGGCAGATTTCATCGCTGCGCGCCCGGAGCTGTGGAACGAAGACATCGGTGTGTGAATTAACCCGGAAATTATAATTGGAGAATCCGGCTGAACCCGCCAGACTGCGGGCAACATTATGCAACCTCAAACTGTCTCTAAACTCATCGGTGTCGCCATCGTCATCTTCATCATCGTCATTGCCGCCGCCAACAGCAGCTATGTCGTGGATCCGGGTTTTCGTGGCGTGGAGGTGACGCTCGGCAAAGTGTCGCCGGTTTTCAAGGGCGAAGGCTTCGGCTGGAAAACGCCTTTCATCACGCGCATCATCCCCGTGACCATCCGCCAGCAGACGCGCGACTTGACGGCAGACTGCTACTCCTCCGATTTGCAGCAGGTGAAGACGGAATTGCGCGTGCTGTTTCGCGTGCCGGAAGCGTCCATCGTGCAGATTTACCAGGGTTATGCGGGCGACCCGTTCGACAGTTTGATCGCGCCGCGCGTGCAGGAAGCCTTGAAAGAAGTCACCGCCATGCAGAGCGCCGAGCAGATCGTCAAAAACCGCGAGGACATCAAGACCAAGGCGCTCGCCGGCGTGCGGCAAAAAATCGGAACGCTCTTGATCGTCGAAGACGTGGTCATCCAAAACATTGATCTCTCCCACGAACTCGAAACCGCCATCGAAGCCAAGATGGTCCAGGAACAGGAAGCAGCTAAGGCAAAGTTCACGCAGGTGAAGGCGCAGATCGAAGCCGACACCGTGGTCATCAAGGCCAAGGGTGACGCCGAATCCATCAAGATCCGCGGTGAAGCGCTCAAGCAGACGCCGGCGTTCATTGACTTGCAGATCGTGGAAAAATGGGACGGCAAAGCGCCGCTGTATGTCGGTGGTGCCGGCGGTGGCGGCGTGAACATGCTTTTGCCGGCCGTTGATGTGAAAAAATAGCGCAGCCATAAATCCATGAATCCGCGCTTGATTGCATTTCTGAAGCTGTTTGTTCTGCTCGCGGTGATAGTCGGATTGGTTTTGCTTTTCCCCCAAGCGATGAAGTTCGTGGAACTGGCCGCGCGGGAACTGCGGTATCTCTGGTGGCTGGTTTTGCTGCTGGCGCTGGCCGTGTGGCTGATCTGGGGATTGGGGAAAAAGAAGAAGTGACTGCGCGCCTGAAGCTATTCGCTATCAGGTAATTTTATTGGCCGCTGACTTTTGTAAAAGTCTTAAATCAAAAGTGAGGTCGGAATGGTAAAAGCTTTTTCGCCGGGTGCTGAAACAGATTTGCCGCCGTGACCGTTGAAAAACGAGGGTCAAGCATCATCAACGCAAATCCTAAAATTGTAAATTGACCGTGTTTGTTTGCATTGCTAGGCTTTCCGTCCGTTCCAAACGGTTTTATGCAACACACCATCTCGATTCTCGTGGAAAACAAGTTCGGCGTGCTCACGCGCGTGGCCGGACTGTTCAGCGGCCGTGGCTACAACATTGACACGCTCAACGTCGGCCCCACACAAACCCCGGAATTTTCCCGCATGACCATCGTCACCCACGGCGACGACTCCACGCTGGAACAGATAGTCAAGCAGTTGAACAAACTGCCGAACGTCATCAAAGTGCAGAATTTCCGCGACGACGAATATGTGGATCGCGAACTCGTGCTGGTCAAGGTCAACGTGGATTCCAAGTCGCGCGCCGAAGTCATGCAGATCACGGACATTTTCCGCGCGAAAATTGTGGATGTGCAGCCCAAGACGCTGACCATCGAGATCACCGGCAACGGCAGCAAGGTGGAAAAATTTCTCGACCTGATGAAAACGTTCGGCGTGCTGGAATTGACCCGCACCGGCCAGGTGGCGATGCCCAGAAAATAATTTCGCAACCACGAATAGACACAAATGGGCACAAAGAATTTAGACGCGAATTACGCCAATTCCCGCGAATTTTCTGAATTAGCGACAATTCGTGAAATTCGTGTCAAAGCCGTTTTAGATTCGTGTTTATTAGTGTTCATGCGTGGTTAAATTTTTATCAACAATCATCAACCAATTTTATGTCCAAAGTATACACTGACAAAGACGCCGATCTCGGCGTGTTGAAAAACAAAACGCTGGCGATCCTCGGCTTCGGCTCGCAGGGCCACGCCCACGCGCTGAACCTCAAAGACAGCGGCCTCAAGGTCATCATCGGCCTTTACGAAGGCAGCAAATCCATTCCCGTCGCGAAGGAAAAAGGTTTCAAGGTCGTCACCACCGCCGAAGCCGTGAAGCAGGCCGACGTCATCATGGTCGCCTTGCCCGACACCAAGCAGGCCAGGTGCTACAAGAAAGACATCGAGCCGAATCTGACCAAGGGCAAGACGCTCGTGTTCTCGCACGGCTTCTCAATTCATTTCAAGACCATCGTCCCGCCGAAGAACGTGAACATCATCATGGTCGCGCCGAAAGGTCCCGGCCACACCGTCCGCCGTCAATACACCGAAGGCAAGGGCGTCCCCTCGCTCATCGCCGTCTATCAGAACCCCGGCAAGGACGCGAAGAAGATTGCGCTCGCCTGGGCCAAAGGCATCGGCGGCACGCGCGCCGGCGTCCTTGAGACCAATTTCAAGGAAGAGACCGAAACCGATTTGTTCGGCGAACAGACCGTTCTCTGCGGCGGCGCGAGCGCGCTCGTGCAGGCCGGATTTGAAGTGCTCGTCGAAGCCGGTTACTCGCCGGAGATGGCCTACTTCGAATGTCTGCATGAATTGAAACTCATCGCCGACCTGATGAACGAAGCCGGCATCAGCGGCATGCGCTTCTCGATCTCCGAAACCGCCAAGTGGGGCGACGTGAGCGTCGGCCCGAAGATCATTGATGGCAGCGTGAAGAAACGCATGAAAGCCGCGCTCAAGGACATTCAGTCCGGCAAGTTCGCCAAGGATTGGGTCAAAGAATACGAAGGCGGCTACAGACGCTACAACGCGCTGCTCAAGAAGGGCGAGAAGCACCCGATTGAAAAGACCGGTGCCAAACTCCGCGCGATGATGCCGTGGATGAAAAAGCGTTCCATCAAAGGCGCGCAAGCCGCGTATTGATTGACGATTTCGGAATTACGATTTCCGATTGAAACACCAAAGCCGCTGGAGAAATCCAGCGGCTTTATTTTCTCCAGTTTATCGGATCAATCCCAATCTCCGTTTCAAAGCATACTCTTCAAATGCGCCAGGAACATGAGCAAATTCCCAAGTGCGACGAAGCTTCACCAATAGTTCCAGCATGTAACTAATTCCAAAAATAATTGTTACTGTCCAAAACATGACCTTTTGGCCTTTAGAATGCCCAACTGATAGTAGAGACTGAAATATCCACATTGAAAGCCAAACCAAGCTGGCGAAAATGATTATTTGAATTAGCATCATTAGCAATCCAGTCATTAGAATCTTTCGACTCACGATACCTCGCAGTAAACCGATGAGATAAATTATCGCTGCAACGCTTGAGTTGAAGACATGGAGTGCAAACCAAGTGGTTGTTACAGCCCAAAGCGGAGCAAGTAGAAGCAAATATAGAATCTCCTTCATTGGTTCCCCTGGTTGTCTTCACTGGTCGCTGTGAACAAGCCGGAAATCCCAAGGCCAGCCATATGTGGCCGCATTGGGGGAATGATGTAATTGTCCGGGTTATCGCGGTAGTAATTCATGAACTCATTTATTTGCTCCGGGCTCAAAGTGCTCGCGGTTGGTTTCGCGATGGATTCTTCCTCCTTAGCTTCGGCTTCAGTAACCTTTACCGCAAAAAGTTTAAGCGCTTCCGACAGCCGCGTGCAGAGACGAATTTTGCGCTTTCGGCTTACTCGGGATCTAAATTCTTGAGCAAGCGAGTCGTTCAAGAACGACTCTTTTTCAAGGGTTACACCGTAATCCGAATCTCTTGAAACAATTATAATTTCGGCGTTGGAGTTTTGGGCACAATGAACGATCCATTCCCAATTTATCGCGTCGCCAATTGATGTGTCGTTTTTCTTTCGCGGCGGGTGGCCAAGCAGAAAGCGCCTTAAGGCCTTTCTGCGAATGCGAAAGCGTTCTTTATTATTTTGAGCCAAGTTGAAATTGGTTTCGTTGGTCAAAAGGCGCTGAACTATACGATAAACTTGATCATGCGTGGTTGGCTTCGCAAGCGCTTGTTTCAAGGAATGTTTAAGCCTAGCAACCCTTTTCTTTGCGTTGGAAATGTCGCGTTGTAAGAGCTGGAATGTTTTGGCGTCAGAAAAAATCGCAGGCCTTGCAATATCTGTCGGAGGTTTAAGAGCGTTGATAGATTCAACGATTACTTCCTGTCTGTTCTTCTTAAATTCCATCTCCACTTGGAAGGTCGTAATCAATTTGTCCGGGATTCCTTCGGCTCGCCTTAAAAGTGATAAACCGGCATCGGTTTGCGACCGGTAAAAATCGAGAAAGATGTTTGTATCAATAAATATTAGTTTTTCAGGCATATTTTATCCTCCCAACGTCGCTGGATCACCCATCGCCTTTGTTAAAGTTCACATATTCTTCAGTCAAATCGGCGGCAAACATCACCGCGCTCGCCTTGCCGAGATTCAGATTGATGTGCAGTTCAAATTCCTTCGGCGCATTCATCGCTGGGGTTTTCAAATAAAAAACGAGTCAGGCTTTCCGCGCCAGTTTTGCGTCCCGTAAATCACGCGAATGATTTCCACTTGTTTGCCGGTGATTCGATAAAATATCAACCAGCGATTGAATGGCGGCGGCAGCACGGAAAATCTGACGGCAGCAAGCTTGCGATTTTTGAACCGCGCCAATGGGCCGGATTCCGGGAATTCCGCCAGCCGGTCAAACGCGTCAAACGCCGCATCCAGAAATCGGCGGGCGGCGGGCGGGTTGTCCGCACGAATCCAGCGTGCTCCCTCGACCAAATCTTCGTCGGCCTTGGGCCGGGTGTGATAGCCGCTCACGGCTCCTCCAGCGCTTCCTTGTAAATCCGTTTCCTGCGCGCCGCCGTCATGGGCGCGCTTGCGCCGCTGGCCAGACCTTCCAACAGCAATTCCTCCAGATCCTCACGTCCGCAAAAGGAACGGCCCAGCGGCCCGGCGGCGCGTTCGAGCGAATCGGTCAGCCGCAGCGAATGCCGGATGACTTCGCTCTCGTTGTTGAAGCGCCCGGTGGCCAGTTGCCGCCGGATGATCCGCTTGTAGTAAGGTGTCAGCGCATGACTCATAACGAGACGAATTTCCATCTATCCCCAATAGGTGTCAAGCACGGGAATTAACCGCCGAGCGTGGTCGGGTCGGTCACGTCGCCCTTGTTATAGTCAACGTAGGCTTCGGTCAAATCAGCGGCATACATCACCGCGTTCGCCTTGCCGAGATTCAGGTTGATGTGCAGTTCAAATTCCTTCGGCGCGACGGCGGCGCACAATTCCTTGAACGTCGCCTTCGTCGGCTGCCCGCGCTTGAGGCTCCAAAGAATATTCTTCCCACCAACTGCGGAATAGCCGATGTCAATTTTCCCTTCCACCACCGTCGCAGGCGAATAGCCGATCGCATCAATGATCCGGCCCCAGTTCGGGTCACCACCGTGCCAGCTCGTTTTCACCAGCGCGCTGTTCGCCACTGCGCGGGCGGCGGCATCGGCATCCTGAATCGTCTTCGCGCCGTTCACGCGCACGGTCACGACGCGATGAACACCCTCGCCATCGCGCACAATCATTTTCGCCAGCTCCAGGCAGACATGATTGAGAGCGGCTTGAAAAACTTCAAAATCTCGTAGGAGCCGACGTGAGGAGGCTCTAACTTTGCTTTTCTTTTTTGAGATGAGACTCGTCACCTCGTCTCCTACAATCGGATTCCCCGCCAGTCCGTTGGCCAGCACGAGCACCGTATCATTCGTGCTCATGTCACCGTCCACCGTGATGCGATTAAAGCTGTGCGCGACGGCTTCGTTCAACGCGGCCTGCAAAACTTTTGCATCAATCGCCGCGTCCGTGGTGATGAAGCACAGCATGGTCGCGTGCAGCCCGCCATGCGGCAATGTCGCCGGACGTTCGCCGGTCGGCGACATTCCCGGCTGAATCATCCCCGCGCCTTTGCAGATGCCGCCGATGCGAACCGCCTTGCCACCGAGCTTGAATTCAATCGCAATCTGTTTGGAGCGCGAATCGCTCGTCATGATCGCCTCGGCTGCTTGGTCGGCATTTCCCACGGCGGATCCGAGCAGGGTCGCGGCTTCGATGATGCCGGCGCGGACATTGTCCATCGGCATCGTCACGCCGATGCGCCCGGTCGAGCCGACGAGCGCCGAGCCTTTCGGCAAATTCAACGCGCGTTCGGTGAACGAAACCATTTCGCGCGCATCGGCCATGCCTTGCTTGCCGGTGCAGGCGTTGGCGTTGCCGGAATTCACCACGAGTGTTTGCACATGGCCACCTGTTTTCACCCGCTCGACACAGACTTTAACCGGCGCGGCGCAGACTTGATTGGTCGTGAACATTCCCGCCACCGTCGCGGGCATCTCGGAAACGATGAGCGCGAGGTCGCGCTTCTGGCCCCTGTTCGAGCCTTTGCCGGTGCCGAGGCGTTTGATGTCACAAAACACGCCGCTGGCGAGAAAGCCTTTGGGCGCGACGATGGAACCGGAAATTTCTTTGATCTGCGTTTTCATCTTTAAAATTTATTGAACCACGAAACACACAAAATGACACGAAAAACAGACACGGATTGCACGGATTTTCACGGAATGAATTCGTGCTAATCCGTGCAATCCGTGTCTAAGTTTTCACCGCATCAATTTCCAGCCGCACCATGCGGACGTGAACCTGGCCGGATTTGTCCGGTGGGTGTTTGGCGGTATAACGATTGGTCACGGCAACAATGAATTCCTCGCGCAGATTTTCCGGCACGCGCTGGACGTAAGGAATCCAAGTCGTGCGCAGCCATGTTGCGAAACCGTCCGCCCCGTCGTAAACCGCGTCCTTCGGCGCGAGCTTGATGCTTTGGGTTTTGAAACCGAATTTTGGCAGCCACTTTTCATAATCACCTGGCGTATAAAAGAAATACGGCATCGGCATCCGGCGGAAAAATTCGCGCCAGCGTTTGAGCCGCATCTCCGGCCGCAACGCTAGAAAAACGTCGTGGGCATTGCCCTTTCCGCCGCATGAGACCACGAGCCGTCCGCCGGGGTTCAAAACTGAAGCCGCGCCGCGCAGGATCGCCGGATGGTCGTCCACCCAATGCAAGGCGGCGTTGGAAAACACGAGGTCGAACTTTTTTGTGAAGCTGATTTTCCGGGCGTCGGCGAATTGAAATTTGAGGTTTGGAATTTTCGATGACGGAAAAGCCTTGCGCGCGAACGCAATCATCTCCGCCGAAGCATCCACGCCCATCACGGAACCGCCCGGCAGGGCGCGGGCGATTTCCGCCGTCACTTTGCCGTCGCCGCAGCCGATATCGAGAATGTGCTCATCGCCGCGCAAGTTGAGCCTGACGATCAGTTCGCGCGCCCACGTTTGTTGCACGAAGGAATTCGCAGCGTAAGCGGCGGCATTCCAAGCAATCTGTTTTGTAGGAGACGAGGTCACGAGTCTCTAATTAAGTTTCGAGTTAGAGACTCCTCACGTCGTCTCCTACGAATCAATTTTAAACCAGCCCCGCCGTTTCCGGCCAGCCGCAGAGGATGTTCATGCTTTGCACAGCCTGGCCGCTCGCGCCCTTGACGAGATTATCTTCAGCGCTCATCACGATGAGCCGTCCGGTGCGCGGGTCGAGCCGCCACGCGATTTCGCATACATTCGTGCCGGTGACATTTTTCGTGTCGGGCAAACATTTTCCTTCGAGCAGCCGGACAAACGGCTCGTTCGCGTAAGCCTTGGCGTAACATGCAGAAATCCTTCCGGCGAGCGCGACCATTTCTTCCGCCGTGGAAAAATGTTTTTCCGGCGCGAGATAAAGGGTCGTCAATATTCCCCGGTTCACGGGAATCAAATGCGGCGTGAACTGAATCGTCACCTTTATTCCCGCCGCGAGTGACAGTTGTTCCTCGATCTCCGACAAATGCCGGTGCTTTGGCACGCCGTAGGGACGGACGCTTTCGTTGCATTCGCAGAACAAATAATCAATCTCTGCCTTCCGTCCCGCGCCGCTGACGCCGCTCATGGAATCGGCGATGATGCCGGCGGACTTTATAAGCCCGGCTTTGAGCAGCGGAATCACCGGCAGCAAAATGCTCGTCGGATAACAACCGGGCGAGGCGATCAGCGAAGATTTTTTGATTTCTTCCCGGTAAATTTCCGGCAGGCCATAGACGGATTTTGCAAGCAGTCCCGGCGCGGGATGGTCGTTCGCGTAAAATTCCTTGTAAACTTCCGCGCTCTTGAGCCGGAAGTCGGCGCTCAAATCTATGACCGTGCAACCAGCGGCGAGCAACGGCACGGCGAATTCCGCCGCGACGCCGTGCGGCAACGCGAGAAAAACCACGTCGGCCTGCTTCGCGAGCACCCCGGTGTTCGGCTCGCTGAAATGCAGCGCCGTGGATTTGGGATGGCTGGCGAACTTGGGGAAAACCTGCGCGAGCGTTTGTCCGGCATTCTGGCGCGAGGTGACGGCGACCAGTTCCGCATGCGGATGGTTCAACAGCAACTGCACCAGAACTTCGCCGGAATAACCCGACGCGCCGATGATGGCAACTTTCTTTGATTTCATGTTCAAACTGTCAGTTCAACGTTCATTCACATTTGTAAGGGTTTGGCCGATGAATTTCCATAAAACGTTCAACTTGTTTTATGGGCGTAAAACCAAACTGCCCGTAAAGCGAATGCGCGTCCAGCGTTCCGAGCATGAACCGGCGCAGGCCTTGAAGCTGCGGATGTTCAAGAACGGCGGCGACAAGCCGCTTTCCCAATCCGTGACCACGCTGTTCCTCTACGATAAACACATCGGCCAGCCAGGCAAATGCCGCACAATCCGTGACGACCCGTGCAAAACCAATTTGTTGGCCGGCTTTGTAAACTCCAAAACACAGCGAATGTTCAATCGAACGATTCACGATTTCAATCGGAATGCCTTTCGCCCAATAACTGCGCTCTTTCAAAAAATTATGAATCAGCGCGCGGTCAAGCAGCTTCTTGTCGCCAGAAATCAACAGGTCGCCGTCGCTTATTTCGTATGGTTTCATAAATCAAAAAACCCTGCCGGATTGATCCAGCAGGGTTTGAAAATTCCGAAACGATCAACGTTTCGAGAACTGGAAGCGCTTGCGCGCACCCGGCTGGCCGTATTTCTTGCGCTCGCGCATGCGGGAATCGCGCGTAAGCAGCCCTTCCGCCTTCAACGGCGGGCGGAGTGCGGCGTCAAATTGAATCAGCGCGCGGGCGATCCCGTGGCGCACGGCATCGGCCTGGCCATTCGGCCCGCCACCGGCGACGGTCACACGCACATCAAACTTTTCCAACGCGCCGGCCACGGTCAACGGCGACGTGGCGACGGAACGCTGGGTTTCCAGCGGAAAATAATTGTCAAACGCCCGGCGGTTCACGGTGATTTTGCCGCTGCCGGTGGCGAGACGCACGCGGGCGACGGCGGTTTTGCGCCGGCCGGTGCCGAGAAATTCTTCAGTGGTTTTGGTGGCCATACAAAAAATTATTTAGCGGGTGCGACGACAGCCGGCATCTGCGCGGCGTGATCATGTTTCGGTCCCTTGAACACTTTCAACTTGGTCAACAGCTGGGAACCGAGGCGGTTCTTGGGGATCATGCCTTTGACGGCGTGGGTGATGAGAAATTCTGGCTGCCTGGCGCGAACCTGCTCGACGGTGGCGTATTTCTCGCCGCCCTTCCAGCCGGAATAGCTCATGTATTCCTTGGCCTTTTCCTTCTTGCCGGTCAGGCGGACTTTCTCCGCGTTGATGACGACCACGAAGTCGCCCGCATCGAGATGCGGCGTATAGACGGGCTTGTTCTTGCCGCGTAAGATATCCGAGACCTGCACGGCCAGGCGGCCAAGCACAGCACCATCGGCATCAATGACGTGCCACTTGCGCTGGTCTAAATTCACTTTAGGTAAATGCGTTTTCATTTCAAAACCCAACAAAGGGACGCGGAATCTATCAAATAGACAAATGAAGTCAACAGGTCATTTCAATTGAATTGGGATGATTGACAGGTTCGACAATGTTGCTATAAGATTGCCTCACCAAGTTAAACCACTCAACACCGTCATGCTTATGAAAAAGCTGTTTATCTCCACTGTTGTTGCCTTGTCGTTCGTTGTGTTGCTCAACGGCTGCATCGCCGTCGGCACCGGCCCCAAAAGCCAGCACGTCAACCCCACGCTGGGCCAGCAGTTGGTGGATTTGAAAACCGCCAAGGACACCGGGGCCATCACGGAGGCCGAATATGAGGCTCAAAAGGCGAAGTTGCTGGCAAATACATCCGGCAACAGTCCGGCAAAATAAATTCTGCCGATTGCCCGCAAGGAGTCATCGGCCCACGCGCAGCAAGATCAGCAGATCAATCGCGAAGAAAACCACGATGATGATTTCCAGCCATAACATCCGTTGTTCGTTCACCTCGGCGTGGGCGACGCTGTAAAGCTTGTCGAGCTGGGCGAGGCGTTGTTCCACGCTCGCGCGCCATTGATCCAGATAAAAACGGTCGCGGGCGCCGAGATATACACGGGCAAGATACCAGTCGCCGAAAAATTTCGTGATGTGCGTGACCTCGTCGGCGAGCTTCGCCACGTCCACGCGGAAGCGGCGCAGATGGCGCAGGGTTTTGTTCGCCGCGCCGAACAAGGTCATCGGCCGGCGTTCCAAATCTTCGTAGGCGCGGTCGAGATATTTGTCCAGCCGCTGATCCATGATGCGGAACTCCTCCAGTTGCAGGTTCGCCAGCTCCAGCGCATACAGCACGTCGTCCACATAGCCCGACAAATCCACCACCAGCGCCGCGTCCCAGTCAATCACCGCCAGATCCGTGTTCTCAAACGAACGCTGGACGCGCAGCACCTCGGCCACCTGCGGTTCGCTCAACTTTTCCGCCGCCGTTTCCGTGAGCAAGCCCGCCACCGCGCGCCGCTGCCCGGCCAGCCAGACATTTGCATCATTCGCGCCGTCCAGATCAGTGAGGCAAAAAACCGTGTAGGCTTCCGGCGGCGGCGGGAATTCCGTGCGCCCTACGATGGAATCCTTGAGATTGTCGCAAACCTCCGCGCAAAAATTCAACGCCACCGTGTCCAGCGCCAGACCGTCCTCCAGTTTTGGATTATGAAACCGCATCAACTCGCCCAGCGCATCCACTTCAAACGCCACACGCATCATCACCGTCACCACGCCCACGTCGTAAATGCGGATCAACAAGCGGACGGGCGAACCATGCAATTTTCCAGGCAAAGGCTGCGGCTCGATGGCGAGCGGACGGTAGAGCGGCATGTCCTTCGGCAACGTCCGGTCCATGCGGATCTCGAACGGAAAGGGTTTTTCCGACAGGATTTGCTGCACACGCGACGTGATGATTTCGTTCGCCACATCAAACGCGTAAAGATAGACAGCTTCGCCCTTCATCTTGTTTAAACCTTAACCGAGACGTATGGTTTGTCGAGCCGGTGAGATTTTTTCAGCCGCCGAGATACGCACTCTTGACCTGCGGATTCTGGCGCAAGGCCGCCGAATCGCCGGACAGCACGACCTTGCCCGTCTCCAAAACGTAGCCGAAATGCGAAATCTCCAGCGCGAGGTTCGCGTTCTGCTCCACGAGCAAAATCGTCAGCCCGCGCTCGCGGTTGATCTCCACGATTTTTTCAAAAATCGTTTTGACCAGCAGCGGTGCGAGGCCGAGCGACGGCTCGTCAAGCAGCAGCAATTTCGGCCTGCTCATCAGCGCGCGGCCAATGGCGAGCATCTGCTGTTCGCCGCCGGAAAGCGTCCCGGCGATTTGCTTTTCCCGCTCCAGCAATCGCGGAAACAAACTGAAAGCGTGCTCCAATTCGCGCCGGATGATTTGCCTGTCCTGCTGCAAATACGCGCCGAGCTGCAAATTTTCCAGCACCGTCAGGTTCGTAAAGATCATCCGGCCTTCGGGAACATGCGAAAGGCCGAGCTTCACGATTTGATGCGTCGGCAGATTGGCGATGTTGCGTCCTTCGTAAAGAATTTCGCCGGACTGAACCTTGAGCAGGCCGGAAACGGCCTTGAGCGTCGTCGTCTTGCCAGCGCCGTTCGCGCCGATGAGCGTGACAATGCTGCCGGCTTTCACGGACAGGGAAATCCCGTGCAGCGCGGGGATCGCGCCGTAGCCGACGGTTAGATTTTTTATTTCCAGCATGGCTTCTAACAAAAAGGACGCCAGGACGCGAAGAACGCCAAATTACACGGCCTCTTTCTTTGCGCCTTTGTTGTTCATCTAATCCCCCAGATACGCCTCAATCACTTTCGGGTTCGCGCGGATTTCGGCAGGCGTGCCTTCGGCGATCTTCACGCCGTAATCCAAAACCGCGATGCGCTCGCAAATACCCATGACAACCTGCATGTCATGCTCGACAAGCAAGACGGAAATCTGAAACTTGTCCTTGATGAACTGGATGAGCCGCATCAAATCCGCTTTTTCGGTGGCGTTCATGCCGGCAGCCGGCTCATCCAGCAGGAGCAATTTTGGTTTCGTTGCCAGAGCACGGACGATTTCCAATCGCCGCTGGTCACCGTAGCTTAAACTTTTTGCGTCCGCGTCGTGGAATTTTCCAAGCTGAAAAATCTCCAGCAACTCCATTACTTCGCCGGCGATTTCGTTTTCACCATCACGGAATGAGCGCCCGCGCCAGATCGCGTTGCGGACGCCACGCGAGCAATGCAGCCGGGCGGCGGTGCGCACGTTGTCAAATACCGTCATCGAAGCAAACAGCCGGATGTTCTGAAACGTCCGGGCAATGCCTCGTCTGGCGATCTGGTGAAGCTTGCGGTTCGCAGTGGATTGTCCATCGAACGAAATCGCGCCGCCGGTCGGTTGATAAACGCCGGTGACGAGATTGAACACGGTCGTTTTGCCCGCGCCGTTCGGACCGATGAGGCCCACAAGTTCGTTGCGCCCGATCGCCAAATCCAGTTCCGACACCGCCGTGAGTCCGCCGAAGCGGATGGACGTTTTGTCGAGTTGGAGCAGCGCAGACATTTTATTTTGCCGGTGATTTGCGCAAACTGAACAAGCCCTGTGGACGCGTGAGCATCAAAATGATCAGCAGCAGCGAATAAATGATCATGCGGTATTCGGCAACAGGACGGAGGAATTCCGGCAGCAGCGTCAGCAGCACGGCGGCGATGATGACGCCGATGGTGTTCCCCATGCCGCCGAGGATGACCATCACGACGATGGCAATGGATTGCATGAAGTTGAATCCGCCCGGCGTGATGAATTGTTTCGAGTGCGCGTAAAGGCCGCCCGCGATGCCGGCGAAAAATGCGCCGATGACAAATGCAGTGACCTTGTATTTGGTCGGGTTGATGCCCATGGCCGACGCGGCCACCTCGTCGTCGCGCACAGCGATGAAGCCGCGTCCGTAGGTGGAATGGACGAGCGAGGTGACGACATAAACCGTCACGGCGGCGAAGCCGAACGCCCAGAAGAAGTTTGTCCAGTCGTGTATTACGCTCAAACCACGCGCCCCGCCGACTTTTTCCATGTTTTGGAAAATGACGCGGATGATTTCGCCGAAACCGAGCGTGACGATGGCCAGATAATCGCCGCGCAAACGCAGCGTGGGAATGCCGACCAGCAATCCCGCCACCGCCGCCAGCAAACCACCTGCGAACAGCGCGCTCAAAAAAACTGCGCCGGACGCAAACGTGTTCATTTCGCCAAATTGATTCGTGATGACCGCCGCCGTGTAAGCGCCCACGGCCATAAATCCGGCGTGGCCGAGCGAAAACTGGCCAGTGTAGCCGTTGATGAGATTCAGGCTGACGGCGAGGATGATGTTGATGCCAATGTCGTAGGCGATGAACAGCCAGTAGGAATTAATGTGGTTCGCGCCAAGCGAAACCAGAAAGCTCAAGGCGATGGCGCCGAGCAAAAAGGTTTTGGCGTGGCGGATGTTCATACCTTCTCGATTTCCTTTTTGCCGAGCAGCCCGGACGGCTTGATGAGCAGAATTAAAATCAAAATGCCAAACGCGATGGCATCGCGGTAGGTCGAGGAGATGTAGCCGGCCACGAGCGTTTCCGTGACGCCGATGATGACGCCGCCGAGCGCCGCGCCGGGCAGGTTGCCGATGCCGCCCAGCACCGCCGCGACGAACGCCTTGAGTCCCGGCAAAATTCCCATGAGCGGATCAATCGCCGGATAATTGACGGCGAACAAAATCCCCGCCGCCGCCGCCAGCGCCGAGCCGAGTCCGAACGTGAACGAGATGACCACATCCGTGTTGATGCCCATGAGCGCGGCGGCTTCGGGATTGAACGCCAGAGCGCGCATCGCCATGCCGATCTTGGTTTTCAGCACGATAAACCGCAGCGCGAGCAGTAGAATCAAGGTCACGGCCAGCACGATGATCTGGTTGCTCGTGACGCTCAAGCCGCCGAGTTTCATGATCGGATACACCGGAATGATTTCAGGAAATTTTTTAGGAGCCGCACCGAAAACAAACTGCCCGGTGTATTCCAGAAAAAGCGAAACGCCGATGGCCGTGATCAGCACGGTCAATTTCGGACGACTGCGCAACGGACGGTAGGCGAGCCTTTCAATCACGATCCCAAGCCCCGCGCAGATCGCCATTGAGATTCCCATGACTGCGAGTCCGCTCCCGATGGACGGCGTCGGCAGCACTGTCGCGACTTTGGGCGCAAGGTAAAATCCCGCGAACGCGCCGAGCATGAAGATGTCGCCGTGCGCAAAATTTATGAACCGCAAAATCCCATAGACCATCGTGTAGCCGAGCGCGATGAGCGCCAGGATGGAGCCGAGCGCGAGGCCATTGATGAGTTGCTGGATGAATTCGCTCACGGCGAAATGGTTTCGACGTATTTGAACTCGCCGTTCTTGATCGTCAAAATCACGGCGGGCTTGGAGGCGTTGCGGTTCGCGTCCATCGTGATCTTGCCGGTGACGCCGGAGAAATCTTTCACCGCCGCGAGCGCGTCGCGGACTTTTGCGCCGTCGGTCGTTCCCGCACTTTTCATCGCGGCGGCCAGGATCATGGCCGAATCGTAGCCGAGCGCGGCCATCGCATCAGGCGTCTCTTTGTATTTGGCCTTGAATTTTTTAACGAAATCTTGGACGGCGGGTGACGTGTCCTCCGGCGAATAGTGCGTGGAAAAATAATCACCTTCCAGCGCCGCGCCGCCGATGGGCACGAGCGAAGAGGATTCCCAGCCGTCGCCGCCGAACAGCGGGACGTTGATGCCGAGCTGTTTTGCCTGCAACGCGATCAGCCCGGCCTCGGTGTAATAGCCGGGCACAAAAATGCCGTCAGGTTTCGACGACTTGAGGGAGGTAAGCTGGGCGTTGAAATCCTTGTCGCCGCCGCTGTAATTTTGTTCCGCGATGATTTTCCCGCCGCCCGCAATGAAACCTTCCTTGAAAAATTTCGCGAGGCCCAGGCTGTAATCGCTCTTCACGTCCGTCAACACCGCCACGTTTTTCAGATGCAGCGTGTGCAGTGCGAAATTCGCCATGACCGTGCCTTGAAACGGGTCAATGAAACACACGCGGAAAATGTAATCGCCCGCTTCGGTGACTTTCGGGTTGGTGGACGACGGCGAAATCATCGGGATTTTGTTCTGCTGGCAGATGGGCGCGGCTTCGAGCGAGCGCGACGATGCGACTTCGCCAAGAATCGCCACCACGCCGTCGCGCGAAATCAATTTGCGGACGACCGTCGCCGGCTGGCCGGCCTGCGACTGGTCGTCTTCCATGAGCAGTTCAAATTTTTTGCCGAGCACGCCGCCCGCCGCATTGAGGTCGTCAATCGCCAGCGCCGTGCCTTTGTGCGACGACTGGCCGAACGTGGCCTCGCTGCCGGTCATGGACGCGAACTCACCGACCTTGATGGTGTCGCCGCCCACGCCGGGAGCGGACGACGGCTTGTTGCAGCCGGTGAGGAAAAGTGCGATGACCGCAGCGGCCAAAAATTGTCCGCGCCAGATTTTCATAATTGCTTGAAAGGTTTGCATGATGATTTTATGCGCCGTCCCACGCGCTCACCGCAGACTAGAAAATTCCGGGCTGGGTTTCAACCTTGTTTCCCGCGCGACTTCGGATGTGGCGGCGGGCGTCCTCGCCTGCCGTAGAGCCGTGGCGTCTCGCCCGGCGGACAAAACACCCGGGAAAAGAATTGTTTACGTCTCCAAAAATACGGACGCCTTTTTCCGGGCGGCAAGATGCCTGCCCTCTACGTCAGGCGAGACGCCCGACGCTACAAGCGCCGCCGGCTTTCAACCTTGATTCCGGCGCAACAATTCTGGACAAAATGGAAAAGTGGAAATACCTTCAAAAGTGCCAACAGACTTGGATTGCGCGGTGCGATCTTACAACATGTTCGGCATCTTCACACATATGTGGCAAAGTTTCATTTTCGGGATGCACTGGAAGCATGATGGCAAGCTGTATTATGATGAGCTGCCAGCCGAGTCGAAAGAAGAGGCGGCGGAGTATTTTATTGACCATATGCGCGATGACGTTTCATTGGTTCGCGTAGAGTTGGTTGGTCCTAATGAGGGTGGGGTTCGAGAGTTTACTCACTCGCCTGATTCGCCATTTAGTCCATTAGTGGCACGCCGCAGATTGGACAAAGATGAAGATGCCAGATGACCACGATGCCCAACACCACGCTATAGCCAAAATCAATCTTCTTCACCTGATTCGCGTCTTTCAGCTCTCATAAAATTCATTTGACAGCCCGCCGTCTGTTACCTACCGTTCGGTAAGTTTTTATGGCCAAGCCCGTGAACAATTCCGAAACCCGGCGGCAACTGCTGCGCGCGGCGCTCAAGCATTTCGCCAACAGCGGCTACGCGGCCACGTCGGTGCAGCACATCGTGGACGACGCCAAATTATCCAAGCCGGCGCTGTATTATCATTTTAAGGACAAGGCCGGGCTGTTCCAGGCGCTCGTGCATGAGGCGCATGAGGAGCGTTACCGCCTGTTGTGCGAGGCGGCGGCGCAATCCCAGGACATCCGCAGCCAGCTGGAGGGCATCCTCACCATGCTGTTCGATTATTTCCGCAAGAACCGGGAGCTGATGCGGATTTCCTTCGCCACCATGTTCGCCGCGCCGGGCGAGGTGCCGGAGGGCTTGTGCTACGCGGACAAGTGCGAACGCAATTTTGAGTTCGTCCACTCGCTCATCAGGCGCGCGCAGAAGAACGGCGAGCTGGAGAAGCGCTTTGACAGCCGCGAGATGGCGTTCGGATTTTACGGGCTGGTGAATTCCTACCTCGTCTCGCATCTGGTGATGCGCGACTGCAAGCCGGACAAAAAGACGGCCCGGCGCATCGTGGACCTGTTCCTCACCGGCGCGGGCGCGAAGAAAAAACAGGGTTGAATTTTATCGGAGGGATCAAATTTTTATGAAACGGAAAATCATCATTGCGCTTGTCGTTGTCGGGGCTGTTTTTGCCGGGCTGGCCGGCGTGAAGGCATTGCAGATCGGCAAGCTGATCGGTTCCGCCAAGACGTTCACGGTTCCGCCGGAGACGATTTCATCCGCCGTGGCGCAGGAGCAAAAATGGCAGGACACGCTCACCGCCGTCGGCTCGATCAGCGCCGCGCAGGGCGTGACGGTGGCGGCGGAAGTCGCGGGCACGGTGACAGAGATCGCGTTTGAATCCGGCGCGGTCGTCGCGAAAGGCGATTTGCTGGTGCGGCTGGATACGTCGTCGGAAGCGGCGCAGTTGCGCGCGGCGGAGGCGGAAGCGGAACTGACCAGGCTCAACCTGGACCGGCTGCTTAAATTGCGGGAGAGCAATGTGGTGTCGCAGTCCGAAGTGGACACGGCGGAGGCGGCGTTGAAACAAAATCAGGCCAACGCCGACGCGATCCGCGCGATCATTGAAAAGAAAACCATCCGCGCGCCGTTCGCCGGGCGGCTGGGCATCCGGCTGGTGAACCTCGGCGAATCGCTGGAGGCGCGCAAACCCATCGTGTCGCTGCAATCGCTCGTGCCGGTCTATGGCGATTTTTCACTGCCGCAACAAACTTTGTCCGTGCTTCAAACCGGCCTGGTCGTGCAGGTTTCCAGCGACGCGTATCCCGGCGAGAAATTTATCGGCGAGGTCACGGCCATCAATCCTGAACTGGATTCAACGACGCGCGCCGTGCGGTTGCAGGCGACGTTTGCGAACACGAACCAGTTGCTGCGTCCGGGGATGTTCGTGCGGATGGAAATAGTTTTGCCCGGCGAACAGACCGTGCTGGCGGTTCCGGCGACGGCGATCTTGAGCGCGCCGTTTGGCGATTCGGTTTATGTGATCGAGCAATCAACAAATTCCGCCGGCGGACTGGTGGCGCGGCAGCAATTCGTCCGCACCGGCAGGCCGCTCGGCGATTTTGTGAGCATCGTGACCGGGCTGAAACCCGGCGACCGCGTCGTGAGTTCGGGGCTGTTCAAACTGCGCAACGGAAGCGGCGTGGTGGTGAACAACGAAATCGCGCCCAAGTCCAGCACCACGCCAAATCCACCGAACGGCTGATTTGAATTCAAGGACGCATGAAGTCTTTCACTGATCTGTTTATCCGCCGGCCGGTGCTGGCGATCGTGGTGAACCTCGTGATTTTGATCGCGGGTTTCCAGGCCATCCGCTCGCTCAACGTGCGGCAATATCCGCGCAGCGAAAACGCCACCGTCACCATCACGACGGCTTACGTCGGCGCGAGCGCGGCATTGGTGCGCGGCTTCGTCACGCAGCCGCTCGAACGCGCCATCGCCGCCGCCGACGGCATCGAATACCTGCAATCGAGCAGCACGCTTGGCCTTTCAACCATCACTGCGCGGTTGAAGTTAAATTATGACGCGAACAAGGCGCTTTCTGAAATCAACTCGAAGGTGAGCCAGGTCCGCAACGATCTGCCGCCGGAAGCCGAGGTGCCGGTCATCAACATCGAGTCCGCCGATTCGCGATTTGCCTCGGCTTATTTGAGTTTCACTTCGGACATCCTGCAACCGAACCAGATCACGGATTACCTTGTGCGCATCGTGCAGCCGCGCCTGACCGCGCTCGAAGGCGTGCAGCGCGCGGACATCCTCGGCGGACGCACCTTCGCCATGCGCATCTGGCTGAAACCCGACCGGCTCGCGGCGTTCAACGTCAGCCCGAACCAGGTCCGTGAAGCGCTGGCAAAAAATAATTTTCTCGCCGCCGCCGGCCACACCAAGGGTTCGCTCGTGCAGGTCAACCTCACGGCGAACACGGATCTGCGCTCGGTCACGGAATTTCAGGACCTCGTCATCCGCGGGAGCGGCGACCAGCTTATCCGCCTGCGCGATGTCGCCGACGTTTCGCTGGGCGCGGAAGATTACGACACGGAAGTGCGCTTCAGCGGCGAACACGCCGTCTTCATGGGCGCCTGGGTTTTGCCCAACGCCAATTCGCTCGATGTCATCAAGCGCGTGCGCAAGGAGATGGCGTCCATCCAGAAGGATTTGCCCACCGGCCTGCAAGGGCGCGTCGCCTACGACGCCACAAAATACATTGATGACGCCATCCACGAAGTGCTGAAGACGCTCACCGTGACTTTGTGCATCGTTTCCGTCGTCATTTTTCTGTTCCTCGGCTCGCTGCGTTCAGTGCTGATTCCGCTGGTGGCGATTCCGATCTCGCTCATCGGCGCGGTGTTTCTGATGCAGATTTTTGGATTCTCGCTCAATCTGCTCACGCTGCTCGCTGTCGTGCTGTCCGTCGGACTGGTCGTGGATGATGCGATTGTCATCGTCGAAAACGTGGAGCGCCACATCCGCGAAGGGCTGGCACCGATCAACGCGGCATTGCTCGGCGCGCGCGAACTCATCAGCCCGATCATCGCCACGACCATCACGCTCGCGGCGGTTTACACGCCGATCGCGTTTCAAGGCGGGCTGACCGGCTCGCTGTTCCGCGAATTTGCGCTCACGCTGGCCGGCGCGGTTTTGATTTCCGGCGTGGTGGCGTTGACGTTGTCGCCGGTCATGGCTTCGCGGCTGCTCAATGCCGGACGCGAGGAACACGGTCTGACCGGCCATATCAACCGGCAATTTGACCGGCTGCGGAATTTTTACACGCGCGTGCTGGACATCACGCTGTCGGCGCGTCCGGCGGTTTACACCATCTGGATCGGGTTGAGTTTGCTGATGATTCCGATGTTCATGATGGCCTGGAATTCCAAGGAGCTTGCGCCGCCGGAAGATCAGGGCGTCATCTTCGGCATCGTCGAAGGCGGCGCGGACGCGACGATTGACCAGACCTCGTTTTACGCCGATGCCGTGAACAAGATGTTCATGGCCGTTCCCGAACGCGCGCAGACGTTCCAGCTCACCATGCCCAACAGCGGGTTCAGCGGCATGGTGCTCAAGCCGTGGGGCGAACGCAAACGCACCGTGTTCCAGATTCTCCCGGAAGCGCAGGCGCAGGTGAGCACCGTGCCCGGCATCCGCCTGCTCATGGTCACGCCGCCTGCGCTGCCCGGCGGCGGCGATTTCCCGGTGGAATTTATTTTGTCCTCGACCGCCGAGCCCGAGCAGATTTTGCACTTCGCGCAGCAGTTGCAGCAGATCGCCGCGACGAACGGCGTGTTCGCCTTCCCGCCGATCATTGACACAAAGGTTGACCAGCCGGAAATGGAGCTCGTCATTGACCGCGACAAGGTGGCCGCGCTCGGCCTCGACCTGGAATCGGTCGGCTCGGACCTGGCCGCGCTCGTCGGCGGAAATTTTGTGAACCGCTTCAGCCTCGCCGGAAGGAGTTACAAGGTCATCCCGCAGCTCAAGCGCATCGAACGCCTGAACGCCGGCCAGTTGGAAAACAATTATGTCAAAGGCCCGAATGGAAAACTCATTCCCGTCAGCACCTTCGCGACGTTCGTGAAACACACCACGCCGCGTTCTCTCAACCGTTTTCAGCAGCTCAACTCCGTCAAATTGAGCGGCGTCGCCATCCGTCCGCTGGACGAGGCGCTGAAAGTTTTTGAGACCGAGGCCGCGAAAATTCTGCCGGAGGGCTACAAGCTGGATTACACCGGCGAATCGCGCCAGTTGCGCCGCGAGGGCAACACGTTTCTTCCCACGTTCATGCTTTCCGTCACGCTGATTTTCCTCGTGCTGGCCGCGCAGTTCAACAGCTTCCGCGACCCGCTCATCATCATCATCGGCTCGGTTCCATTGGCTTTATTTGGGGCGCTGATTTTCTGTTTCCTCAAATTTCCGAATCAAAACATGCACTTCTGGACGGACGGCTGGACGACGACGCTGAACATTTACGCGCAAGTCGGACTGGTCACGCTCGTCGGGCTGGTTTCCAAAAACGGGATTTTGATCGTCCAGTTCGCCAACGAACTGCAACGCACCGGCCTCGGCAAGGTGGCCGCCGTGCGGCAGGCCGCCGCCACGCGGCTGCGCCCGGTGCTGATGACCAGCGTGGCGACCGTCGCCGGACATTTTCCGCTCGCGTTCGTGACCGGCGCAGGCGCGGCGGCGCGCAATTCCATCGGCATCGTGATTGTCGCCGGCATGGCGCTCGGCACGATTTTCACGCTGCTGGTGATTCCGTCCATCTATGTTCTGATTGCCAGGCAGCACACGGACGCAAAGGGATCAGTCCCAAGTGTTGACGCAGATTTGGAGCGGAAATAGAACGTGAACATTCGCCATTGCCCCACGCATTGCGCATTGAAATATCCCGGCGCGATTTGCCGCATGGTTTCAAATGGACACATGAACGGACGGGAATAGGGGAGAGCCGCTTAAACAAATTGACAAATTCCAACTTCTGTGGATACTTGGTGCGTCAACGCGTAAACTAGCAATAAAATGCGCTTTTGACCCATATATCACGAAATCCCTGAAACAATCCAAGCTCGCCCTTGTTACTTTGCCGATTCCGCGCCCCAAGCTCATGTCACAAGCTGGTCGCTGCTGTCATCGTGGATTCACCCTGATCGAACTGCTGGTGGTCATTGCCATCATTGCAATTTTGGCGGCGATGCTCCTGCCGGCGCTGGCCAAGGCCAAGAACAAGGCCAAGGCCATCCAGTGCGTCAGCAACAACAAGCAAATTGCCTTGGCCATGTTCATGTATGCCAATGACAACAACGATTATTTGCCGCCCATTAACGAAGGCGGTTGGAATACGGGGTTCACGCCGAATGCCTGGTGGTTCAACATTCTAGACAATGGCAAGTATATCACCAGCACTGCACAGTCAAATGAAGTCTGGCGCTGCCCGGCAGTGAAAGATGCGGACTTAATCGACGCGGTGTTTGCGTTTTTTGGACAGCAAATGTTTGGCTATGGGCCGACGGAGGATAACGCGACTGGCGTCAAGGGGGTTATCCGTTTTGGCACGGATCCAAATGGAAAGCCTTTGGGAAGCCGTAAGTTAAGCCAGGTAAAAGCTTCGAGCCAAATCTGGTTGATGGGTGATGTGGGCATGCCGAAGGGATCCCCACCGTCCGATGTGCAGCCCGCAGGCTATTATACCGAAATTGTCACTTACCAGCCGTCCATCAAGACTTTCGCAACCGGCGCAGGCTTTTCGTATGGCCCACCGTATAAGCAACCGGCCTGCCGCCACGATGGGCGCGCTGTTTTTACCTGTTGCGATGGCCACGCCGAAAGTTGGAAGTGGAGCGACCTGCGGGATAACAAAAGCGATGTCTTTGGCGTGACTTCCTTGAAATGACGTCAATCTGCCCATAGGGGCAAACGGTCAGTCCGCAGCATTGACACAACACCCGCCGGGTTTCCCTGACAAGATTTATCGCCCGCCAGTTTTATTTCGGTTTTTCGCTGGAGCATGGATGCCGACCTGGCAATTGGCCGGGTTGCGACGCCGGAACATTCGCGGAGAAATTGCCAAAGCCAGCACAAAAAATGGGGAGCATTCGCCAAAGGCGGTTAAGTCGTTTCGCGGGAAATCCGGCATCTTGCAGTTGTTTGGACGGGGCGCTGGTTCAATCCAAGCCTCGTCGGGAGATTCGTCCGCCAGATTGCGGGCAAATAAACTTAACAATGTATGATGCCGAGTTCAAAAACGCCTTTGATTCAGCCTGAAATTTTATGAGTCCGACTCCCAACGCGCCCGCCGCCAAGAAACCCGCCACCTTCAAAACGATTGACGGCTGCGAGGCCGCCGCCTACGTCGCCTACCGCGTGAACGAAACGATGGCAATTTATCCCATCACGCCGTCCTCGCCCATCGCCGAGTGGTGCGACCAGTGGGCGTCCGAAGGCAAAAAAAACCTGTGGCACACCCAGCCGGCCATCGTGGAAATGCAGAGCGAAGGCGGGGCCGTCGCCGCCGTCCACGGCATGTTGCAGACCGGCACGATGAGCACGACGTTCACCGCGTCGCAAGGTTTGCTGCTGATGATACCGAACATGTTCAAGATCGCCGGCGAACTGCTGCCGACGGTGTTCCACGTCACGGCACGCACGGTGGCGACGCACGCGCTTTCGATTTTCGGCGACCACAGCGACATCATGGCCTGCCGCTCGACCGGCTGGGCGATGCTCGGTGCGGCGTCGGTGCAGGAGACGATGGACATGGCGCTGATTTCGCAGGCGGCGACCTTGCGTTCGCGTTTGCCGTTCGTGCATTTCTTCGACGGCTTCCGCACATCGCATGAAGTTTCCAAGATTGAAATGCTCGACGAAACGGTGATCCGCGCGCTGATTGACGACAAGCTGATTGCCGCGCACCGCGCCAATTCCATGACGCCGGACAAGCCCGTCCTCCGGGGCACGGCGCAGAATCCCGATGTATTTTTTCAGGGCCGCGAGGCGGCGAACGGCTTTTATTCCGCCTGCCCCGGCATAGTCCAGAAAGTCATGGATGAATTCGCGGAATTGACCGGCCGCCAATACAATTTATTCGACTATATCGGCGCGAAGGACGCCGAGCGCGTCATCGTGCTGATGGGTTCCGGCTGCGAAGCCGCCCACGAAACGGTGGAGCATCTCATCGCGCAGGGCGAAAAAATCGGCGTGCTGAAAGTGCGGCTGTATCGTCCGTTTGACGGCAGGCGTTTCATCGCCGCCCTGCCCGCTTCCGTGAAAAAAATCGCCGTGCTGGACCGCACCAAGGAACCGGGCGCGACGGGCGATCCGCTGTATCAGGATTGCGTCACGGCGTTGATGGAGGAGACCGCCGCCGGCCGCTCGCATTTGAAAGTCATGCCACAAGTGTTCGCTGGCCGCTACGGTCTGTCCTCAAAGGAATTCACGCCCGCGATGGTCAAGGCGGTGTTCGACAATCTGTCCGCCGCCGCGCCGAAGAATCATTTCGTCGTCGGCATCAACGACGACGTGTCGCGCACGAGCCTGGAGTTCGACGCGGAGTTCTCCACTGAACCGGCCAACGTCGTCCGCGCGCTGTTTTACGGCCTCGGCGCCGACGGCACGGTGGGCGCGAACAAAAATTCCATCAAGATCATCGGCGAGGAAACGGACAACTACGCGCAGGGCTACTTCGTTTATGACTCGAAGAAGTCCGGCTCGATGACGGTGTCGCATCTGCGCTTCGGGCCGCAGCCGATCCGCTCGACGTATCTGATCTCGCGCGCCAATTTTGTCGCGTGCCATCTGCCCGTGTTTTTGGAGCGCTACGACATGCTCCGCAGCCTCGTGCAGGGCGGAACGTTTTTGCTGAACACGCCGCGCTCGAAAGACGAGGTCTGGGCGAACCTGCCTACGCCGGTGCAGGAAATGTTGCTCGCGAAAAGAGCGAAGTTCCATGTCATCAACGCCACGAAAGTCGCGCGCGACAGCGGCATGGGCGGGCGCATCAACACCATCATGCAGGTCTGTTTCTTCGCGCTCTCCGGCGTGCTGCCCAAGGACGAGGCGATTGACGCGATCAAAAATTCCATCAGGAAAACCTACGGCAAAAAAGGCGAGGAAGTCGTCCAGATGAACTTGAAAGCCGTGGACAACACGCTGGCAAATCTGCACGAGGTGGCCGTGGCAAACAATAAAGTCAACGGCACCGGCCCATTGCTCCCATCCATCACGCTGGACGCCCCGGCGTTCGTCCGCAACGTCCTCGGCAAGATTGCCGCAGGCGACGGCGACGATCTGCCTGTCAGCGCATTTCCGAACAACGGCTCGTTCCCGACGGCGACGGCGAAATACGAGAAGCGCAATCTCGCGATGGAAATTCCCGTGTGGGATGAAAAAATCTGCATCCAATGCCTCAAGTGCGTGGCCATCTGTCCGCACGCCACCATCCGCGCGAAAGTTTATGACCCGGCGGAATTGCAAAACGTCCCGCCGACGTTCAAGACCGCCGACGCGCGCGTGCCGGAGTTCAAGGGCCAGAAATTCACGTTGCAAGTCGCAGCGGAAGACTGCACCGGCTGCATGATCTGCGTGGATGTCTGCCCGGCGCGCAACAAAACCGAGACGAAACTCAAGGCCATCAACATGCGCCCGCAGCCGCCGTTGCGCGCGGCCGAAAGCGTGAACTGGGATTATTTCCTGAAGCTGCCGGAATTTGACCGGCGCAAGATCAAGACCACGACATTGCGCCAGCAGCAGTTGTTGCAGCCGCTGTTCGAGTTCAGCGGCGCGTGCGCGGGCTGCGGCGAGACGCCTTACATCAAGATGCTCACGCAGTTGTTCGGCGACCGCATGGTCGTGGCCAATGCCACGGGCTGCTCTTCAATCTACGGCGGCAATCTGCCGACGACGCCCTACGCCACGAACGGTTGCGGGCGCGGGCCGACGTGGTGCAATTCACTGTTCGAGGACAACGCGGAATTCGGCCTTGGCTTCCGCGTCTCGATTGACCAGCAAAAACAATTCGCCGGCGAACTTCTGAAAAAACTCGCGCCGCAGCTCGGCGATGATTTCGTCACGCAGATTCTCGCCGCCGACCAAAGCGACGAGGCGGGCATTTACGACCAGCGCGAACGCGTGGAGGCGTTGAAACAGAAACTTCCAAAGATTGACGCGCCGGAAGCGAAGCTGCTGATTCCGCTCGCTGATCAACTGGTGAAAAAGAGCGTGTGGATTCTCGGCGGCGACGGCTGGGCCTACGACATCGGCTACGGCGGTTTGGATCACGTTCTCGCCAGCGGCCACAAGGTCAATGTGCTGGTGATGGACACGGAAGTTTATTCCAACACCGGCGGGCAGATGAGCAAAGCCACGCCGCGCGGGGCGATTGCAAAATTTGCGGCGGGCGGCAAACCGGCGGGCAAAAAAGACCTCGGCCTGATTGCGATGAGCTACGGCAACATCTACGTCGCCAGCGTCGCGATGGGCGCGAAGGACGAGCACACGCTCAAGGCGTTCATCGAGGCGGAATCGTTTCCGGGGCCGTCGCTGATCATCGCCTACAGCCATTGCATCGCGCACGGCATCGCGTTGGATCAAGGCGTGGGCGCACGGCAGCAGAAGCTTGCAGTAGAGTCCGGCCAGTGGCTGCTTTACCGCTACGATCCACGGCGTGCGGAATACGGCGAGAACCCGCTGCAACTGGATTCGGGCGCGGCCAGGTCGCAGGTGAAGGATTTCATGATGTCGGAAAACCGGTTCAAGATGCTCACGAAGAGCAAACCGGACGACGCGAAGAAATTCTTCGCCCAGGCCCAGACCGACGCCGACCGGCGCTGGAAATTTTATCAATCCATGGCCCAGCGCGAACCAAAATTGGAGACCGCCACGGCCGTCAAACCAGCGGCCAGCATGGAAGTTGAACCAGCAACGCCAACGAAATAAAATATGGATCTCACCACCAATTATCTCGGTTTGAAGCTTGCTTCACCGCTGGTCGTCTCGGCCTCGCCGCTGTCAGAAGACGTGGACAACATCAAGCGCATGGCGGACGCGGGCGCGGCGGCGGTGGTATTGTATTCGCTGTTCGAGGAGCAGTTGCGGCAGGACCGGCTGGAACTTCACCAGAATTTGCAACAGGGCACGGAAAGCTACGCGGAGGCGCTGACATATTTCCCCGACGCCGGGGAATACCGCCTCGGCCCGGAAGAATATCTCAAGCACATTGCCGCTGCGAAAAAGGCGACGCACATTCCCATCATCGCCAGCCTGAACGGCTCGTCCGTCGGCGGCTGGACGGAATACGCCCGGCAAATCCAGCAGGCCGGCGCGGACGCGCTGGAGCTGAACATTTATTACATCCCGACGGACATGGATCTTTCAGGCGAAGTGGTCGAGGAAACCTACATCAACATCCTGAAGGCGGTGAAAGCGAACGTCACCATTCCCGTGGCGGTGAAATTAAGCCCGTTCTTCAGCAACTTCGCGAACATGGCGAAGCGCTTTGATGAGGCTGGCGCAAACGGGCTGGTGCTGTTCAACCGGTTTTATCAGCCGGACATCGAGCTGGAAACGCTGGAGGTGAAGCCAAATATTTTGTTGAGCACGCCGATGGCCGCGCGGGTTCCGTTGCGCTGGATCGCGCTGCTGCATGGCCGCGTGAACGCCAGCCTTGCGGCGACCAGCGGCATCCACCGCGCCACGGACGTCTTGAAAATGCTGCTGGCCGGCGCGGATGTCACGATGCTTTGCTCGGCGTTGATCCGCCACGGCATCCCGCAGATCGCCCTGATAGAACGCGACCTGAAGGCGTGGCTGGAGGAACACGAATACGAATCAGTGAAACAGCTCAAAGGCAGCATGAGCCAGAGGAACTGCCCCGACCCGACGGCGTTTGAACGCGCCCAATACATGCGCGCCATCTCCAGCTACAGTTTGCCGCCGGTTCCCTGAAATCCAAGGCCGTGATGGCGGCACTATTTACTTTTGCGATCTGGGCGCTCTCTGTATGATTTCATCGTTCAAACAGCATTTCCCGTCCCTCGCGACGTTTATGTCAAAAAGGAAAGCGGCATCTCGAATGAACGCATCCGGGCGCGGAAAAAAAACCGCGCCGAAAGTCCGGGTGAAATTGGCGGCTGCCCTCCCCATGCCCCAGCGCCCGCCAGCATCGGTCAAACCCTTCCCCATCGTTGGCCGCAGTGCGTCCGCCGGCGGTTTGAAATCACGCCGCAAAACTTCTGCATCTCCCCAAAGGCTGCGCACGCGCGCCGAACGATTGATGGGCACGACGCGGCACGACGTCGCGCAGATGCCGGTGGATGACGTGCAGAGGCTGGTGCATGAACTGCAGGTCCACCAGATCGAGCTGGAGATGCAGAACGACGAACTGCGCCGGACACAAGTGGAATTGGAGCAGGCGCGCGACCGCTATGCCGACCTCTACGATTTTGCGCCGTCCGCCTACCTGACCTTGAACGCGCAAGGCGAGATCCTGGAGGCCAATCTCAACGCTGGCGAATTGCTCGGGCTGGAACGGGGCCGGCTGATCCACCAAAAGTTCACGCGCTTCATCGCGACGGAAGCGCAGGACACTTTTTACCTGCTTTGCCAGCGGGTCTTCAGCTCGGACGCCCGGCAGAGCGCGGAACTGGACTTGGTGAATAAGCAGGCCAAACGGCTGGTCGTCCACGTCGAGGCGGTGTATGATCCGACGAGTCATCGGAGGCAATGCCGTTTCAGCTTCACCGACATCACCGAACGCAAGCGCGCGGAGGAAAGAATCGTTCAACTCAACCGCGTGCAGGCCATCCTTGGCGGTGTTGATCGCGCGATTGTCCGCATCCCGGACCGGCAGAAACTGCTGGATGAAGTTTGCCGGGTGTCAGTGGAAACAGGCGGTTTCAAACTCGCATGGATTGGCATGGCCGCGCCGGATGGATCGGTTCAACCGGTGGCGCAGGCGGGCGCGACCGAATATCTCGACGGCATCCGCGTGGTGACACGCGATGAGCTGGAAGGCCGCGGTGCCGTGGGCACGGCCATCCGTGAAAACCGGCCGGTCGTGATTGAGGATGTTGGCCGTGACACGCGCATGTCTCCATGGCGCGAACGGCTGCGACAATTCGGGTTGCACTATTTAGCTGCATTTCCCATCCGGATTGCCGGCAAAGTGGCGGGGGCTTTTTCAATTTATGCGCCGCGGGCTGATTTTTTTGATGAAAGCGAACTCGGCCTTCTGACCCAGGTGAGCGACGAGATTTCCTATGCCCTCATGGCAATTGCCGGCCTCGACGCACGCAAACAGGCGGAAGAAGCGTTGAGCCGTAGCGAGCGAAATCTCTCGGTTTTTTTCAACCAGGCACCCATCGGCCTGTTATGGCTGTCGGCCAGCGGCACCATCCTGCGCGCGAACCTGGCGCAACTGAATCTGCTTGGCTATCCGGCTCAAGATTACGTGGGGAAATCTTTCGTCGAGTTCTGCGAGGAACCGTCTCAAGGGCACGAGTTGCTGGAGCGGCTGGCGACCAAAGAGACGGTTCGCAACTTTCCGATGAGGCGGCGATGCAAGGACGGCACGATCCGGCATGTGCTGGTGGACGCCAACTCGTTCTGGAGCAATAACCAATTCGAGTATTCCTCCATATTTGTGCGCGACATCACCGATCGCATTGAACTGGAAAGGGAAATTTTACGGGTCAGCGACTGGGAACGCCGGCGCATCGCCCAGGATCTGCATGACGGGTTGGGACAGCTTCTGGGGGGCACGGCTTATCTGGCCGGCACATTGCGTCAAAAACTCGCCGCCAAATCACTCCCGGAAGCCCGGCAATCGGGCAGAATCCTGGAGGTGATAAACGAGGCCATCGCACAGACGCGCAGCCTGGCCCGTGGCCTGCATCCGGTGGAACCGGAGCCGAACGGCTTGATGGTGGCGCTTCAGGCGTTGGCCGCCCGGACAAAAAAGTTGTTCCATGTCCGCTGCCATTTCACCTGTCCCCGTCCGGTCTTGATCAAAGATAACGCGGTCGCGACCCATCTGTTCCGGATCGCCCAAGAGGCCATCACCAACGCCATCAAGCATGGCAAACCCGGACGCATTGAGATCGGCCTGACCGAGACGCCGGGACGGATCAATCTCGCGATCAAAGACAATGGCGCGGGCATGCCGGCCCGGCAGCGGAAAAAATCAGGCATGGGATTGCGCATCATGCGCTACCGTGCCGGGATGATCGGCGGATCCCTGGCCATTCAGAAAGAACCCGATGGCGGCACCACCATCGTCTGCACGGTGCATGTATCAGGCGAAGGGGACACGAAACACCCGGAGGTCACCCGGGAAAAAGGAATTAAGAAGGATTGATATGGCAAAACGCATGCCCATCACTTCCAACACAGAGGGGCGGAAAAAAATCCTCATCGTGGATGACCACCCCATGATGCGGGAGGGGCTGCGCAGCGTGATCGAACACGAGCCGGACATGATCGTCTGCGGTGTGGCGGAGAATGCCAATCAGGCCATGGAGGCCGTCCCGAAGCTGGCACCGGACCTGGCGCTGGTGGACATCACCTTGCCTGGAAAAAGCGGGCTGGAACTGGTCAAGGACCTCAAGGCGATGCATCCCCGCCTGACCATCCTGGCCATCTCCATGCACGACGAATCGCTCTATGCCGAACGGATGCTGCGCGCCGGCGCCAACGGTTACATCACCAAACAGCAGCCGCCCGAGGAACTGGTCAAGGCCATCCGGCAGGTGTTGGACAACCGCGTTTATGTGAGCAAGGAAGTGTCTGAAAAACTCCTGCGACGGTTCTCCGGACAAACAATGCAAATCCAGTCGCCGGTGGAAATCCTCACCGACCGTGAATTTGAAGTCCTTGAGCTGATCGGCGAAGGCAAATCGCCCAAGGAAATTTCCCGGCAGCTTCACATCAGCGGCAAAACTGTCGCCGTGCATAGCGCCAACATCCGGCAAAAGCTCAACCTCAAGAGCTCCGCCCAGATGATCCGGTTCGCCGTCCAATCGGAAAGCTTCAAGACGCTGACTGGCGATTGAAGCCAGCCTTCTCCGGGCTGCGACAAAGGCGGCGTCTAGGTAAATTCTTTAGAGCGGATAAATCAATCACACTTTCACGTCTGGCAATCCCGCCAATTGTTTGCAGGCGAATTATGGTTCAGGGTTTAACGTATGAAATTGGTGTTGAAAAGCCCAAACGAGGCGCCTTACGAGCAGGGAAAAGATTTTAGCGTGGTCATATCCTTCGATGATTCTGCCACAGCCGAGAGAGTCTGTGACGTTCTGCAACTGCTCGGACGAAATCTCAAAAAAGAAGAGGGACGGCTGTTCCATCAGTGGTGGAACATTGAAACTCTGGCCTTCACCGCGTTGCGGGAACTGGCTGCGGTTGAAGCGGCAATGGCAGACATGATCATCATCGGCATCCACGAAGGGCGGGAACTGCCCGAAATGGTCGCCGTCTGGATGAAGCGGCTGCTTGACCTCCGAAAAGACCGCCCCGGAGCGCTGGTGGCCATGTTGCTGGATTCAGACCCAAAAACGCCGGACACATCGCAGGGAATTGTTTCTCAGCTAAAGCAGGCGGCGTCATTGGGACAAATGGATTTTTTTGCTACTCGAGCCAAGGTGGGAAAGGATGCAGGGGTGGCCCGCAAGGCCAGTGAAGCCGCCCGGCAATTCGTCATGGCGCGCAAAAACGGCGCGCAACAGGGATTGCCGGGCGAAGGCAGGGTGCCGGCGCAAACATGCGGCACATAGAATCAATAATCAATACAACCAGGATAGTTATGAATGCGACAACCCAGCAAAATCCTGCTCCAAATCACGATGACATCGCGAAGCTGGCGTGCCAGATCTGGCAGACGGAAGGCAGCCAAAGCGGTCGGGATCAGGAATACTGGCTGCGGGCCGAGCAGCAGCTTCGGGCAATCAGCCAGCAAGAAAATACCCAGGCAAACATTGCACCCGTGAAACGCAAGGTCTCGTCGGCAACCAGAAAGAATTCAGCAAGTCAGCCGGCAACCCCATCTGGATCAAGCGCATCCATCCAGCGGAAATAAGCGGCAGGAAAATGATGATGGCATGGTGATCTTATGAAAGCGCACACGACTTTGGAACTCGTAAAGCCGCAAGCCAGCGTGGCGATGATTCTCGACAAATCTGCTTCACGTCAGCCAGTTTTTTCCCCGGGAAATTCTCCCCAGATTGCAAAGTCGTCCCATTCCGGCCCGCAGGCTCGCCAACAAAATGCGGCGAAAGCCCCTGAAGATATTCGTCGCCGTTACGAAACGCCCTTTAAGACTTCTTGGCACCACGGAGGAATAAACGAATAAGCCGGCTTGAAACAGCAAAGTCCGCTTGAGAATATTTTGGGCCATCCCCGGTGAAACCAGCCTTTTCCGAGTATTCCACGAGCTGTTTCCTCTCCCACAAGCCTTTCTCAAATTGGACACAGACGGTCAAAATGATCCATTGGCAGCACAACAGGCAGGCGGGAAGAAACCCGAAAAACTTTTGCAAACACTGGGAACAATCGCGCTTTGACCCTGTCTGTCACAACAGGTCACGACAATGAAAATGGCGGGAGTGGCGGGGCTCGAACCCGCCACAAAGCCAATGAAAATGCGGTTGAAATCGTTGCACCCTCACAAATAGCCTCACAAATCCTTGCAGAGCTTCAAGAAGTTGCCTCGGCATGGCCTTCACTGACTGACCCATTAAAAGCCGCTGTCCTCGCTCTGGTGCGGACGGCGCGCGCAAATGGAGTCAGCCATGAGCGAGATTGAAAAGTCATTCTCTCTCGACCATCTCAAGCTAGTCACCGACACGGACAGCGCCGCGGCGGAGCGGCGCGGAGCGCCGCCCGCCACGGCGCTTCCTTGTCTATCTAGTAACAACTGCACCAAGAAGGAAAAAGACAAGCTCAACATCCTTACTGGCGCAAACAAGCGCACCGCCTTCATGGTTGCTTTCGAGATTCAATGTCTCGCCAATGAGTTCGGCATTGAGCGCCTCGGGTTTTTCACCCTTACATTCAAAGATCACATCACGAATTTGCGGGAAGCACAGAGGCGGTTTCGTTCTCTCCGCGCTCATGTCATCGTGAAGCGATACCGGCGTGCCATTGGCGTTTGGGAACGGCACGCCTCTGGACGCATTCATTTTCATCTGGTCGTGGTGTTGGACAAAGACATTCAGACAGGTGCGGATTTTGCCGCCTTCAAACGCAAGGATTACCGCTCGGCCAATTCAGCCTTGCGCGCGGAATGGGCGTTCTGGCGTGAGACGTGTCCTAAATACCGCTTTGGCCGCCATGAATTGATGCCGGTAAAATCCAATGCGGAAGGAATTGCGCGTTACGTCGGGAAATATATTTCCAAGCATGTCACGCAACGGCTGCCGGAAGACAAGGGTGCGCGGGTGGTGCGATTCATCGGTTACAAGCCGGGGATGCGGCGGGCGTGCTGCCGGTTTTCGTGGAACACGGATAACGGCTGGCTGTGGCGGCACAAGACGGCGATGTTTGCCGGACGGCATGGTTTGACCAGCATCGAGCAAATGAAAAAATTCTTTGGTCGGCGCTGGGCGTATCATTTGCAGAAACGAATCATCGGCGAATATTTGGAGGGCGTGGTGTTTCCCTCGCGCAAGGCTGCGGATATTAACCTGACCCAGGCTTTCCCCACGTTTCTGGAGCGTGTTCGGAAAAAGGAAATTCAAGATGCCATCGCCGTTTTAGAATCGCTGGTGGTGCATCCGTCAAACATAGACAATTGAATGGCCACACTGGATTTGACAAAATGCCAATAGTTGGTAACTGTTAAAACATGAGTGCGGCATTAACAAATTACTGGCAGGACTTCATCAACCAGATGGTTTCGTCTGGACGATACAATAACCGTTCCGAAGTGATCCGGGCCGGACTCCGTTCGTTGGAAGAGCGCGAGTTGGCGAAAGAAGTCCGCGAATTCGATCAAATCTTTGCCGGTGGCCGGGCGGGTGAGCCGGACGGCAAAACTCTTGGCCGGATGATTGCCCGTCAAAAGGCGCATCGTAACAAGGCGCGACGATGATCCGGGCGGTTTATGACTGCAACGTGATCTTGTCCGGCATCGGCTGGAGCGGGGCGGCACGCAATTGCCTCAAGCTGGTGGCCTGCCGTCAGGTCTTTCTCTACGTCACCGACGAAATTCTGGCGGAATATGAGGCGGTGATTCCTGAAACCTTGGCGGAAGAAATGCCAAAAATTGACCCCCTGCCCAAGCTGGCGTGGATTAGAAACAAATCCCGGCTGGTCGAACCGGCACCGCTTGGCAAACGTCGCAGCCGCGATGCCAAAGATGATATTTACCTCGCGGCGGCGATAGCGGCCTCCGCAACCTGCGTTGTGACTTACGACAAGGATTTGCTGACACTGGAAAAGCCGTTTGGAATTGAAATCATTCGTCCGCCGGAATTTTTACGTCGGATAAAATCTGATGAGCTATGAAAGCCAAAAAACTGCCGCCGATTCCTCCGGGAGGAACCCGTGGCAGTGCCTGAACCATTAGCTCGACCGACTACGCGAACGGCAAAAGAATTTTTTCAACGGTCTTGCTCCAAGCAATATTCAGGAGTCCTTTTGCATGGTCTCCTGCGGTTAATTCCTTTGGCTTGGATTCCGGTAAATTCACAGTTACATGAACCATAGGCGCAGGTTCTGGAAACAGGATTTTAAGAAATTCACCGATGACCCAAAGCACACCAATAATTGCGAAGGCAATCAAGAAGGTTTGGCCGATTGTATAAGTTGCTTGTTTCATATTTTATGGTTTGCGCCATTTGTCACGACCACCAACATTTGTATCGCGCACACGCTCGACGTGGGGCGCAACGCCGGGGTTTAATTCGCGCGCCCGTTCGATGGCTTTTGCCTGAGTTGATTCAACTGCGCTGGCTCTTTCTGAACCGGGTTTCCTGACGGCATAATCGCCTTCAGGCCGTTGTTCTACATAAATGCGTTTATCGCTCATCGTCACACCAATTACTACAAGCTGTTGTGTTACTCGATACTGCCCTTTCCTCACGCACCACTGGTTCTGGCGGAAAGTCCAATCATTGGTCGAGCAGCACGCGCAGAGCCTTCAAGGCTGTGTCGGCATCACGTCCCCTGGCATCAATGAATTCAAGCAATTGATCGGGCGTGCGTTTATCTTCTTTGCTGACGCGGTTTGGGTTGACAGCTTTCAAATCATAAGCGGCATTCTCGATTGAGTCGCCCTTGGCCAGTGATTCGCGCGCTTCACGCTCAACGGCTTTCCATTTCTCTTCAAGATCAATATCCGGGAGTTTTTTCGCCTTCCGCCTCTCACGGATTTTTTCTTCCAGTAATTTTGCCTGTGCTGACAGCTCGGCAGCTTTCTCGCGATGTGGGCGGGCTTCTTCCAACGCCTTTTGCAGCCGCGCGGAAAAATCCATCGTCCAGCTCTGCTTGCTGTCAGCGCGTTTTGGCAGCAGTTGGAAAAATTCCTCAAAATGCCGGAGCGTGAACGGCGTTTTTTTGCCGGTCTTAATGTCGGACAAATCGTAATACCAGATTTTTTCCGTCGGCTTGCCTTTGATGAAGAAAACCAGATTCGTTTTCACGCCTGCACCCGCCGACGTGAATACACCGCCCGGCAGGCTGACGATGCAATACACGTTGCATTCCTCCAGCAGCTTGCGTTTGGTTTTAACGAATGCCTCGGCGTCCACGCGGAACAATACACCTTCATCCAGCACGATGCCGCAATGGCTGGTTTTCCTCATGCTTTTGAGCACGTTTTGCAGAAACAAAACCTGGGTCGCGCCCGTTTTGTATTCGTAGGGAATCTGCGCCTCTTTGCCTTCCTTGCCGCCGAAAGGCGGATTCATCAAAACCACATCGTAAAACTGCGGCGCTTCCTGAAACAATCCGTCGTAAGCCGCCACGCCGGACAGCGAATTGCCGTGCCAGATGTGCGGCTCGTCAATGCCGTGCAAAACCAGATTCGCCAGCGCGATGGGATAGACCGCGTTGTCCTTCTCGCGTCCGTAAAACGTCCGCCGCTTCAACTGCTCCAGCTTCGGCCCGGTGATGTCGTCGCCGGCCTTGGCCCGCATGTATTCGTAAGCCTGCGCGAGAAAGCCGCCGGTGCCGCAGCCGGGGTCATAGACCGTCTGGCCGATCTTGGGATCAACCACCCGCACCATCGCGCGGATCACTTCGCGCGGCGTGAAAAACTGCCCGCCGTCATTGCCCTTCTCGCCCATTTTCAGCAGCAAACCTTCATACACCTGCGACAGGGTGAAGACGTGCGTGTCATCCACCGTGACGCTGCTGATCTCGTGAACCTTGTCCAGCACGTCGAGGAAGTTCTTTTCCGAATCAATCCGGCTGCGATCCACGTTTGACATGATTTCGCTGATGACCTTCTGCCGCGCGTTCGCGCCGGGTTGTTTTTCCAGGCCCTTCAACTTCGGCAGCAAATCTTCGTGGACAAATTTCCAGACGTTCGCGTTCTTGTCCTGGCGCAACGGCGATTCCGGCGCGGCCCAATCGCGCCAGCGATACGGTTTGGGGACGGACGATTTGAAACGGATGCCCAGCGCCGCCGCCTCGTCCACCTCGCGCGCCTCCTGCTCGTCGAGGATGCGGAGAAACAGCAGCCACGTCAGCTCCGGGACATATTGCAGCGCCCCGGCGCAATTGCTGCGCCGCATGATGTCGCAAATGGATTTCACTGCGCCGTTCAGCGACTGCTGCGACGCGTGGCGTTTGCCGTTTTCTTTGGTGATGGATTTGGGCATGAAAATAAGTCAACCGTGAGTCAACCGGTGAGACAACCGCCGTTGAACGCCTGCCGCAGCAGCGTGGCGGGCAGCAGCTCGATTTCCGCCAGCCGTGTTTCCAACGTCTCCACCAGCGCACGCGCGGCGGCCAACTCGGCGTCGAGGCGGGCGGCAATTTTCTGCTGCTCGGCGAGCGGTGGAACGGGCGCTTCGTAAGCAAAAAGTTGTTCGCGGTTCAACTTCGGCATCCGAGAGCGTTGTGATTCTTCAATCGCATAGCTGCTGAAATCTTCACTCAAAAGCATCCAAGCTGTAAAACGAGCATCCATCAATTTCGGATTTACCCGGAGCGGATACATATCGGCACTGCACAGGCCGCGTGATTCGGCGATGGCAACTTTGCGGAGATACGGACGGAGTTTTGAATAAAGCACGTCGCCAGTCTCGAACAAATATTTGCCGCTAATCATTCCGTCTTCGGTGGCGGTGCGGATGTTAATCAATTGGCAAAGTCCGCTGACAATGTTCTCACCGCTGACGTGCGGCAAATTTCCGTATTCCGGTTCGCGCGGGTCAACTTGCCTGGCGACGATTTCGCAAAGCTCGTCAAGTTTGCGGCGCGGCCAGCGTTGGGCGGCGGGGCTGGTGAAGATGGCGCGGAGCAAGGCGGCGGGCAAAGTTTGGGCGGCGTCCAGTTGCGCTTGCACGGCGGCGTGCGCCCGCTCCACTTCCGCCATCTGCTCCCGCAACACCGCCGCTATCCGGCGCTGCTCGTCCACCGGCGGCAAAGAAAATTCCACTCGCGCGAGTTTGTCTCCCGGTAAATTTGGGAACGTCGAGCCGGCGGTTTCACGGAGCAGTTTGTCAGTTATCACGTCCAGCACGAACGACAAAAACTTTGTATCAGCCTGGGTTGCTGAACCTCGAATGGCGGCAAGCCCACGGCCAATGCAATAACGCTTGTCCGCGATGTTTCTTCTACCTGTCGTTGCCCCGCGAACGCAAAAAAGAATGTCGCCGGGTTCGCAAAATTTTGTTGGCGTCGTTGTCCACTGAATTGCTTTCGGATGCTCCTGCCCGAATTCTGTTGGGCCATTCAACAAAGGTTCGCCGCGTCCGTCGAAATTGTAGGAAGCTCCGTCGGGCGATTGTCCCATAACGATTTCACAAACCTCGCCAAGCTTTGCCGTTCGCCAATTTGATCGCGTGTTCGATTTCATTTCACGCGGCGAACAAAGTTTCCTTCGTCTGGCGCAGCAGCTTGGCCGGGTCGCCGCCTTGTTTCAACGCGCTCAATCCCTTGGCGGCGCGCACTTCGCCCGCGCTCCACAGTTGATCCGTTTCCAGCGCGTCCGTGCCGGCCTTCTCAAACTGCCGGGCAATGGCGCGGATCACTTTCACGGAAGGCTGCGGGAGTTTGACGAGCCAGTCCGGGCCGTGGCCGTCGCGGCCCAGTTGTGCGGCGCGTTCGGCGCGGGTGCGCGGCTTTACGCCGTAGGCCACGGCGGCCATCACGTCGAACAAATCGTAGGCGTCCATCTGCGCGGCGGTGCGGAGATTTTCCGGCAGCAGGTTTTGCGCGGCAAGCTGCGCCAGGAGTTCATGCCGTTGCTCCGGGGCCAGCCAGCGTTCACGGAAACCGGCGAGCGTGGGCACGCTGGCGAGCAGTTCCTCGACGAGCCGTTGCCGGTATTCCTGCGGCGTGGCGCGCACGGTCTGGCCGTTGCGGTTCATCAAAAAGAAATCGCCGGCGTGGGCGAGGTTGATTTCCACGCCCTTGACTTTCACGGGCGGCGGGCCGGGTGGTCGCGGGCCTTCGCCTCCGCCACCACCGCCGGGCGGCGGCGTGATGAAGTCCGCGCCAAAGAGCGCCGTCGCGCCGGTGTAATCGAGGATGCGGAACATGAGCTTGTCCGTGAGCGCGTCCACGCGCGTGCCGCGTCCGACAATCTGGTGAAACAAAATCGGCGAGCGGATGTAACGGAAGAAAACGATGTTGCGGACGCACGGCACGTTCACGCCGGTAGTGAGCAAATCCATCGTGGTGGCAATGAAGTTGCGCTTCTGGCTGTCACGCAAGTCGGCGATGAGCGATTGCCCGTCGTTTGAGGCCATGCACTTGAAAGAGTAACTTGGCAGGCGGCGCTGGCCGTTGCTCTTGCACCACGCGGCGTAAAGACCATTTAACTCGTTCGTGACCAGATCGGCGTGATGGTCGCTGGCGCAATAGACGATGGTTTTCTGGTGTGGGTCGCCTTCGCCGGACTTGAGTAACTCGGCGAAGAGATGTTTGCACATGGCCTCGACGCGCTCCGGCAAAATTAGCTTCTGCTCCAATGCCGCGCCTTCATTGCGCTCGGCCACGGCGTCCGGCGTGACGGTCTGGCCGGTGAGTGCGTTGGTGAGTTTCTTGCCTTTGAGGTCGGCACGCAACACCCCGCGCACGCGTTCCGGCTGGGCCTTCCGGTCATGGAACAAATCCCATTGCTCAATCTTGGCCGGGGCCAGATAGCCGTCGGCGACGCCTTGCAGATACGGATATTCATAAACCGGCTCGCCGAAGTATTCGAGATTGTCGGCCAGCTTGCGGCGGTCGTTTTCAATCTCCTGCTTGGTCTGCGTGTCGTCGGTCTCCGGCAATTTGATCTGGCGCGGCGTGGCGGTGAGGCCGATGTGGATGCCGTCCTTGTTCGCGTTGAGAAAGTCAAACCAGTCGCCCCACGCGCTGCGGTGACATTCGTCAATCACGATGACATCGAAGAATCCGAGCGGATAATTGCGTTTGAAAAAGTTTTCGATCTTGTTCTTTGGATTTTTGCCGCGCTCAAATTTGTGGTCGAGCGTCTGATAGGTAGCGATGAGCACGCGGGCGTTCTTCTGCGGGTGCTTGGTGTCCACCTCGGCGGCGTTCGTGCCAAAGGCGGCTTGGAAATCGCCGAGGCCGTTGTCGCGGAGTTCCGTGCGGTCACAAACGAACAACGCCTTGCCGAACGCGCCGGCGTCCAGCATCCGGCGCAGCAGCGCGGCGGCGATACGGGTCTTGCCCGCGCCGGTGGCGAGCGAGAGCAGAACACGCGGGGCTTTCTTGGCCTGCTGCTCGCGGATGATTTTTTCGAGCGCGGCGCGGATGGCAGCGTCCTGGTAATAGCGCAGATGTTCGCGGCCCTGCGCGTAACCGGTGGTGAGCATTTGCAGGGCCGGTGCGGCGGTGGGTAGCTGGCGTTGCGCGAGATAGCAGGCAACCAGTTCTTCCGGGCGCGGGAATGCGGCAATCGGCTTGGCCTCGGAAGTCTGGCCAGTGGCCTCGTTATATTCGACAAACTGGTGGCCGTTGGAACTGAAAACGAAAGGGACGTGATTGAGTTCGCCGACACGATATTCTTTTCCCTGTTGCAAGCCGTGCTCCGGCTGGCGTCTTTCTCGCTTGGCTTCCAGGATGGCCAGCGCAACCGGCTCGCCGCCTTCAACCAATGGCCGGCGCAAAATGTAATCGGTCCGCCCGGCTGTCCGGCGATGGGGTTTGCCGTCAATGATGTCAATCTGTCCGGCGGTCGTCTCAATCCTGATATCGCTGCCACGATTCCAGCCGCAGGCATCCAAAGCCGGATCAATCAACTCGTAGCGAGTCTGGGCTTCGTTGCGGTTGAGCAGTTCGGCTGGCATTCAGATTGGCGGACGAGTGTGCGCGGGAAGATTGGCAGCGTCAATTTCCGTCTCTGCGACGGAAGCGGCGTTGCGGTTCGGAAAGATCGGCTTTTGCGTCTTGGAGAATGGCAACGCCGCTTTGGTCGCACCAATCAGTTCCCGTCGTGACGAAACTTTGCCGGCGGAATGGAGCGTCCACTTGCGTTGAGCGGAGCGGTCGCGCAGTTTGGTCGCACCTGAACCTGGAAGGAGCCAATCTTGCGGGCAACTGTTCGTGCCGGTTGATCCGCAAGTCTGGCGACTGGCGTTTGAACTGATTGGCGACGAAACGAGCACACAAGCGGAGTCGAAACCAAGGGGCGCGGAATGGAACTGGTGAAGTTTGGTCACGATTGAAGATTGACAAGACTGTTAATCATGTTAACTATACTCTCAACATGTCAAACGAAGCCGAAAAACCTGTCAGTTTGATTGATGTCGGCCAGAAGCTGGTCGGCCATTCAAAGTCCGCAGAATTCACGGCCAATCGCGGATTGGTCGTGGAATTGTTTCCATTTATTTTTGAGGCGTCGGACCGGATGAGCGCGCGGGCGATCTGCCGGTTTTTGATGGAAGAGCAAGGCATCCGGTTGAGCCAAGTCACGATTGCCAAGGCGCTGAACGACCCCAAAAAGAGCTGGCGCTCGTTTTTTGAAAACATTGAGCCTTCGGCCATCGTCCTTGCGAAGCACTCCAAGTCCGCGTCATTCAAATACCTCTTTTTGAGCAAGGCTGATTATGAAAACAGGACGTCGCTTGATAAGGACGGGACGATTACCGGAATGCTGGCGCGTGGTGTCAGGGCAATGATGCGGCCTGAATGGGTTGCCGCCGACAAGGTGATTCGTGAAAAGTGGTTCAGCATTGGCCTTGCGACCCGGTTAAAGGCAAAACCCCACCTGGAAGATCATCTCATGGCTTTGGAGGACAAATTTTAGCGAACAGGCGCGCGCGAGGAAAACCAAATGAAAGATGAATTCAAACCAGAATTGACTGACGAATCTTTGCGAATCAAGGAGGCGGCGGCGATTTTGAAAGTCAGTCCGCGCACGATTTGGCGGATGATTGCCGACGGCCAATTAACGGCAAGTCGTTTCCGGCGCTGCACCCGTTTGTTACGGTCACAGGTTTTAGGCCATCTGAAAGGAAATGGAAATGTTGGTTGCGTATGATTAACACAATTTACAAACCGAAGGATTCACGGATTTGGCGATGGAAATATCGCCAGCAACCCGCCGATGCGAAAATTGAAGACGTTTCGCTGCGCACGTCGGACAAGCAGGTCGCGGAAAAACGGCGCACGGAAATGCTCCGCGAGAAACAACACGAACGGGATGGAATCATCATGCCAAAGCCCATGCGTGATGCCGCGCAACGCAATCTGGCGGATCATTTGCAGGACTTCGTCGGCGATATGCGCCGGCGTGGAAAATCAGAAAAGCATCTGGCAAATCTGCAATTTCGCGTTGATACGCTGATTACGGATTGCCCATGGAATACGGCGAAAGCGGTAACTGCCGATTCGTTTCAAACCTGGCGGCGTGGCAAATCTGAACTTTCACCAAAGACGGTGAATGATTATTTGGAAGCCGCGCGCAGTTTTTTCAACTGGCTGATCAATAACGGGCGGGTGGAGGTTAATCCGCTCGTTTCGGTCGAAAAGGTTAAAACCGAAGGGCGGCAAACGCGCGAGCGGCGCTCATTCACCGTGGATGAAGTGAAACGTTTGCTTGCGGTCGCGAGTGAACGCAAGGCGGTTTATTTGATGGCTGCGCATACTGGATTGCGGCGGTCTGAACTGGCCGCGCTCAAATGGGCGGATTTGCATTTGGGTGAAGCCAAACCTTTTGCGCTGGTTCGTGCATCCACCACAAAAAACAGCAAGGTTGCGCCGATGAGTCTGCATCCTGAACTTGTGGCGATCCTGCGTGAGATTAAAGGCCAAAGTCCGCCGGAAGCATTGGTTTTTGATCGGTTTCCACGCATTGAGCGATTCAAACGGGATTTGAAAAAAGCGGGCATTCCATATCAAGACACTATGGGGCGTTTCGCTGATTTTCATTCGCTGCGCAAGACACTCGGAACCAATCTCGCCAAAGCAGGCGTGCCGCGCCGGACGGCAATGTCGGTGATGCGCCACAGTGACGGCAAACTTACGGACAAAATTTATACGGACGAAAATCTTTTGGGGATAGAGACGGCAATTGACGTGTTGCCGACATTCACAGAAACACCATCACAAGGAGCCTCACAGATTTTAGTCGCGGGCAGTCAAAACGGGTCATCGGGTGGCACAACGGGTTGCGGGGTGCAAATGCAAAAAGTGCTTGTGAACATTGGCGAAAGTCACGTTCTGACACTCTGTGTCACAAACAGTCACGACAATGAAAATGGCGGGAGTGGCGGGGCTCGAACCCGTAACCTCTGCCGTGACAGGGCAGCGCTCTAACCAATTGAGCTACACCCCCGCGAAGGGGAGATGGAAAATAAAAAAATAATCGCGAAGCGTCAAGGTTTGGTTCGGGATTTTGCGTTTAGAAATATCCGGGCAGCAGACGCCAAGGAGGTGGGGGTGGGGAACCCCGCTGAAGAAACGTGCTGCTACCCGAATAGAATCAATGTTACAATTGAGTGAACTTTTGTCAACAAGTTATCGTTCTCAAGCTGGTTATTTCATCGCCGGAGCCACATCTTGGCTTTACGCAAAGCCTTTTATCAATAAATTGAACCCGTGACCGGCCTCGATTCCATTGCCCTGTTTCGTGATCTCAACCTTGAGGAATTGCAGGCATTGCGGCTCATCACACAGGAACGGCAGTTCACCGCCGGCTCGGAAATTTTCCGGGAAGGAACCCCCGGTGACAGCGTTTATTTTGTAAAGGCCGGGCGGGTGGAGATCTCCGGATTTGTCAGCTCCAATGTTCACCGCGTTTTTTCTCAAATCGGCCCCGGGGAAATTTTCGGCGAGATGGCCGTCATCGAACACCGCCCGCGTTCGGCCACCGCGACGGCGCTCCTAGACACGGAGGTCTATTTTATTCCGCGCGACGAAATGCTTTCGCTCATCAAGCGTTCGCCAGCGCTCGCGTTCGGTTTGTTGCAGGAAATCAGCCACCGCCTGCGCGAATTCAACCAGCTTCATCTGCGGGAAATGGTTCAGGCGGAAAGCCTCTCGCTCATCGGACGTTTCGCGCAATCCATCGTGCATGACCTGAAAAATCCGTTGAGCATCATCGGCCTCTCCGCCGAAATGTTTGACATGCCCGACATCAGCCCAGAAATCCGCGCCAAGACCCAGTTTCGCATCCGCCGGCAGGTCGAACGCATCAGCGACATGGTCAGCGACATCCTTATTTTCACCGAGGGCAAACGCACAGATGCCGGACTTCAGCCCGCCGATTACCGCGCCTTCGTCCTCGAACTGATTCCCGACCTCCGCGCCGAAGCCGAACTCAAAGGCGCGCAAATCGAAATGCCAGACCCGCCGCCCGCCGTCCAGATACCGTTTGATCCGCGCCGTTTGAACCGTGTCTTTCATAATCTGATCCACAACGCCACCGACGTCATGCTCAATGGCGGGAAAATTTTTCTGCGCTTCCACGTCACGGAAACGAAAATCATCACCGAGATTGAAGACACCGGCCCCGGCATCGCCCCTGAAATCGCCGGCAAGCTGTTTCAAGCCTTCGTTACTTTTGGAAAAACCCACGGCACCGGCCTCGGCCTTTCCATCTGCAAGAAGATTGTCGAGGACCACGGCGGGACAATTTCCGCCCGCAGCGAGGCCGGACACGGCGCGATTTTTTCCTTTACGCTGCCGCTGGTGAAATTGAGTTGAGCCGCCGCAAAAAATTCAATTCGACATTCGCCATTCCAAACTCGAAATTTCCGTCGTGAATCGCATCCGTCTGCTTTCCGAGCAAGTCGCCAACCAGATCGCCGCTGGCGAAGTGGTCGAACGCCCTGCCAGCGTCGTCAAGGAGCTCGTCGAAAACTCCCTCGACGCCGACGCGAAAAAAATCTCCGTGGAAATCGGCGCCGGTGGCCGCAGCCTTATTCGCGTGACTGACGACGGCACCGGCATGAGCCGCGACGACGCATTGCTCTGCCTCGAGCGCCATGCGACGAGCAAAATCCAGCGCGCGGAGGATTTGTCCTCGATTGCCACGCTGGGTTTTCGCGGCGAAGCCGTGCCCAGCATCGCCAGCGTCAGCCGTTTTATTTTGACCACGCGCGAACGCGAAAACGCTTCGCCCGAAGGCACGCAGATCATCGTCAACGGCGGCACCATCGTCGAAGTCAAGGCCGCCGGCAGCGCGCCCGGCAGCAGCTTTGAAGTCCGGCAGCTTTTCTACAACCTGCCCGCGCGCCGGAAATTTCTCCGCACCGAGGAGACCGAGGCCGCGCACATCCAGCATTATCTCACGCTCGCCGCGCTCGCGTTCCCTGAAGTCGCCTTCACCTTTCAAAAGGACGGGCGCCTCATCTGGCAACTGCCCGCCGTCAAAAGCGAACGCGCAATTTCCAGCCGGATCGAGGCCTTGCGCGAACGCCTCCGCGCCCTGCTCGGCGGCGAAAAACTTCTGCCCGTGAATTTTTCCGCGTCGCTCGACGAAGATTACAAACCCACCGAAACCGATATCTTTGAGACTGCCACGCCGGACAAATCTGAAATCCGAAATCTGAAATCTGAAATCCGAATCTGGGGTTTGACTGGTTCGCCCGGAGTCTCCCGCGCGACCCGCGATAGTCAGTTCGTGTTTGTGAACCGCCGTCCGGTGGAAAATCGCGGCATCAACTACGCGCTCATCGAAGGTTATCACAACTCGCTGATGAAGGGCCGCTATCCGGTCTGCTGCCTGTTCCTTGAAATTGATCCCGCCGCCGTGGACGTGAACATCCATCCAGCCAAGCGCGAAGTGAAATTTCATCGCGAGTTTGAAATCCGCAAATTCACCGCTCATGCCGTGCGCGACGCGCTGCTGGCGTTTCACGGGCAAGAGTCCCAAGCCCAAAGTCCCAAGCCCAAAGCCATCGAGCAGACGGAGCTACAACCTGCGCCCGAAACAGCCGCGTTGCCGAATTTTCCAGAGAAATTAAAACCGGCGGCAACAGTTCCATCTCAAATTTCGCCAGCCGCACAAACGCCTTTGAAAACGGGCTTCTCGTCGCCGCTAGCAGCGCAGGCCGAACCAAAGGCTCCATCCTCAATTCCCCATCCTCCGCTTTCGCCGGAACAAATTCCGCAATCCGCAATCCTTGCCGCGCCGAAGCAAATCGAAGGCGGGCGCAATCCGCAATCACCCGCTCCGCTGCTGAACGTCCCGATGCGCCTCGTCGGCGTGATCGGCAAACTTTACGTCCTGCTGGAATCCGACCGCGGACTGGTGTTGCTCGACCAGCACGCGGCGCACGAACGGATATTGTTCGAGCAGATGCTGAACCGCATCGAATCGGGCGGCACTGCGCCTTCGCAAAAATTGCTGCTGCCGGAAACCATTGAGCTGCCACCGCGTGACGCCCAGTTTTTGCGCGAACAATTGACCGTTCTCACGCGGCTCGGCGTCGGTTTGGGCGAATTTGGCGAACGCACCTTTTTGCTCGACGCGCTGCCGCCGTTCGTCAAGGTCAGCGACGCGCGGCGTTTCGTGCTGGATCTTGTGGACGAGTTGAAGGCGGCAGGACGCGAGGTGAACCTGGCGCGGCTGGGCGAACACACGATTGCCAAGACTGTCTGCCGCCACGCCGTGAAAGCCAACGACCCGCTCGGCGGCAAGGAACTGGAAAATCTCGTCGAGGATTTGCGCAACTGCCAGATGCCCTACACCTGCCCGCACGGCCGCCCGACGCTGATTGAAATGAATTACCGTGAACTGGAGAAAAAGTTTGGGAGGACGCAGTGAGCAATGACCACCGGAGAATTCAAAAAACTTTTTGATCGAATAAAGCGTATCCAGCAAGGCCTCGGACAAAAGAGCGGCGCTGGATTTGTTTGGGATTACACTTTTCCCGATGGCGACACTCATTCTTACCGAATCACAAATCTTAAAAAGCCAGAAGAAATTGAGGATGATGTCACACATTTATTTCTATGCGTGTGGAACGCGAAGGATTATGTGAAAGAACTTGTAAGGCAGAAGGGCGGCGACCAAAAGGAAATTGAAAGGATCGTCAATTCAGACCGTAATTTGTCTATCTGTGCTGATGTAGCAAACTACTTGAAGCATTCAGTTTTGAAGAAACGGCCTCGGTCAGGTCATTATTGCAGATTGGGCGATGTTAAATATGAAATTCCACAATCATGCGTGAAAGGATTAAAGTTTGGAGATCACTATGTTGAGACAAACGTAAGCAATCCGGACTGCATTACCTTAACGATGGCAATTAAAGACGAACAAGACAACATACTCGGAGACGCTTTTGAATGTCTTGAAAGGGCAATTATTAAATGGGAGAGTGTTTTGTCTTCTCTAAACCTCAAACTGAATTGAAATATGAAATGGGGACACATCAGCGATGCGTTGGCCAGCCAGATTGGAAAAATGGAAAATATAAATTTCGACATGCTTCATCCAAACGTCGAAAAAGCTGAATTCATTCGATTATTAAAGCTCGACCACGAAACAACCGCTTCGGAAGTAAATGATGCCGTTGAGTTCTTTGTGCGAACTGGCCACTGGCCGGAAATTTCTAACGCAGCAAAAGTTTTTCTAAATGCACGCGTTTTTTATGCTTGGAAAATTACCGCCAGCTTGAGCAAGCCATTACTAGGGCAGCCATTGCCAACTTTTAATGCAGACCTTGAGCATCATTTGCGTTGGGCACTAAAGGATATTTGGGAAGCTGTGGGGTTTGAGTGTTGGCTAATTGAGAGGGAATGGTATTTGGATGTCATAGCCGCCGCCCGAAAAGTATAAATGAAATGAGCCGCTATCTTGTCATCATTGAAAAGACCGCCACCGGCTTCTCGGCTTACTCGCCGGATTTGCCTGGCTGCGTCGCCACCGGCAGTTCGCGCAAGGAAGTCGAGCAGGAGATGCACGACGCCATCGAGTTTCATATCGAAGGCCTGCGCCTGGCCGGAGAAGCCGTCCCGGAACCGCAATCACAAGCGTCATATTGTGAAGTTGCCGCCTGATTCAAATTCTCCTGACAATCTTCGTCAGGATGCCTGTCCCGCTCCGTCCCAAAACATTTCCGGCGAGCACTGGCGGTATTGCCTGCAATGCGGGCATGAGTTGATCAACGAGAAGTGCAAGCTGCGTTGTCCGCGCTGCCATTATTTCATGAGCTGCTCGGATTTCGACTTCGCAAACTGACGGATCGCGCGAGGAATGCGAAGTTGAAAAAGTCCCCCCTTTGCGCCGCACTTGGGCAGTTGTCACGCCGGCGGTTTCAGTCCGCGTGAGCGCCACAAAAAGTAAATCGCCGGATACACCGCCAGTTCCATGATGGTCGAGGTGATGACGCCGCCGACCATCGGCGTGGCGATGCGTTTCATCACGTCCGCCCCCGCGCCGTGGCTCCACAAAATCGGCGCGAGGCCGGCGATGATGACGCATGCGGTCATTGCTTTCGGGCGGACGCGTTTCACCGCGCCGTGATAAATCGCGTCGCGCAGATCGCCGGTGTTGTTGAGTGCGCCACGTTTTTTCCAGTCGGCAAACGCAAGGTCGAGATAGAGCAGCATCACCACGCCGGTTTCGGCATCGAGGCCGGCGAGCGCGATGATGCCCACCCAGACGGCGACGCTCAAATTGTAGCCGCACAGATAGATCGCCCAGAATGCGCCGACCAGCGAGAACGGCACCGCCAGCATCACGATGGCGGTCTTGATGGCGGATTTCGTGTTCAGGTAAATGATGAGCATGATGATGAGCAGCGTCAGCGGCACGACGATCAGCAGCCGTTCCTTGGCGCGCAGCATGTATTCGTATTGGCCGCTCCAGAAAATGTTGTAGCCAGCGGACAGCTTGATTTCACCGTGCGCCACCGCCTCGTTCACGGCGTGCATGGCCATCTGCACATACGTCCCGACGTCCACGCCACGGATGTCCACATAGACCCAGGCGTTCGGCACCGCGCCTTCGCTCTTGATGCCCATCGGGCCGTCCACAACTTTCACGGTTGCAAGCTGGCCGAGCGGAATCTGCGCGCCGGTTGGCGTCGGCACCACGATGTCCTCGCGCAACGCCCGCAGGTCGGAACGGAAATCACGGTCGTAACGCAGATTGATGGTATAGCGTTGCAAGCCTTCCACCGTCGTCGTCAAAGGCATTCCGCCAAGCGCGACGGACAAAACTTCCTGCACATCGCCAACCGTCAGGCCGTAGCGCGCGATGGCCTCGCGATCAATTTCAAATTCCACGAAACGCCCGCCCATCACGCGCTCGGCGAACACGCTGGTCGTGCCGGGAACTTTGCGGACGACCGCCTCGACCTCGGTGCCGATGCGTTCGAGTGTGGCGAGATCCGGCCCGGCGATCTTGATGCCAACGGGCGTTTTGATGCCGGTGGAGAGCATGTCAATCCGTGTGCGAATGGGCATGGTCCAGGCGTTGTTCAGGCCGGGAATCTGCACGACTTCGTTCAGCGCATCGGTGAGTTCATCCGGTGTGCGTTTGCGGTGCGCGATGATTTTACCGTCCTCGTCCTTGATGTCCACGGCGGGCCATTCGGATTCGGGCTTGAGCCGGATGGTGGTTTCGATCATGTCCATCGGCGCAGGGTCAGTGGCCGTCTCGGCGCGGCCGGCCTTGCCGAAAACCTCCGCGACTTCGGGAAATGATTTTATGAGCCGGTCAGTGACTTGCAGGATTTCGCGCGCCTTCGTCGGCGAGATGCCGGGGAATGTCGTTGGCATGTAAAGCAGATCGCCTTCGTAAAGCGGCGGCATGAATTCCGAGCCGATGTTCTGATATGGAAACAGTTTTCCCACGCTGAACGCCGCGTCGCGCACCTTGCCTTCGGGCAGAACACGCGAGGCCATCCAGTTCCACGGCAGGAACACCCAGACGATGATCACGCCCGCAGTGAGGATCACCTGCCAGCGCCATTTCACGACGAAATCCAGCACCGGGTTGTAAATCCAGATGAGCAGGCGGTTGAGCGGATTTTTTTCTTCCGACGGAATTCTTCCCCGGATGAACCAGCCCATCAGCACCGGCGCGAGCGTGATGGACAGCAGCGCAGCAGCGGCCATGGAATATGTCTTCGTGAACGCCAGCGGCTTGAACAGCCGGCCTTCCTGTTCCTGCAACGTGAACACCGGCAGGAAGGAAACCGTGATGACGAGCAGCGAATAAAACAGCGTCGGCCCGACTTCCACCGCCGCATTGCGAATGATTTCCCAGTGCGGTTTTTTGCCCTGCTCGTGCTCGAGATGCTTGTGGGCGTTTTCGATCATGATAATGACCGCGTCCACCATCGCGCCGATGGCGATGGCGATGCCGCCGAGCGACATGATGTTTGAAGTGATGCCCTGCCCGAACATCACCAAGATCGCAATCAACACCGCGACCGGCAAGATGATGATCGCCACCAGCGCGCTTCGCAAATGCAGCAGAAACGCCAGACACACGAGCGCCACGACGATGCTTTCCTCGATCAGCTTTTCTTCGAGCGTCTTCACCGCGCGGTCAATCAGCGAGGAGCGGTCGTAATTCACCGTGACTTTCACGTCGGCCGGCAAAGCCTTCATCGCCTGCGCCAGCCGCGCATTCACGTCCTGGATCACCTGGTAGGCATTCGCGCCGTAGCGCACTATGACGATGCCGCCGACGGTCTCGCCCTCGCCGTTCGCCTCGGCTATGCCACGTCGCATGTCAGGGCCGAACTGGATGGTCGCAACGTCGCGCAGCAAAATCGGCACGCCGCGGTCACCGATGCCGACGGCGATTTTCTCCAAGTCGGCGAGGCTCGTGATGTAGCCCTTCACTCGCAAGATGAATTCGCGTTCCGCCAGTTCCAGCGAGCGCCCGCCGACCTCGCCATTGCTGCGTTCGATGGCCGTGCTGACATCTTTCAACGCAAGGTTGTAGGCGCGCAGTTTGGTCGGGTCCACCGTCACTTGATATTGTTTCACGAAGCCGCCAACCGATGCGACTTCCGACACGCCGGGCACGGCGGTGAGCTGATATTTCAGATACCAGTCCTGAATCGAGCGCAGTTCGGCAAGGTCGCGGTTGGTGGAGTTGAGCGAATACATGAACGCCCAGCCCACACCGGTCGCGTCCGGTCCCAGCGAGGGCGTGACACCTTTCGGCAGCCGGCTGCCGATGCTGCTCAAATACTCCAGCACGCGGCTCCGCGCCCAATACGGGTCGGTGCCGTCCTCAAAAATCACATAAACGAACGAGAAGCCGTAGAACGAATAGCCGCGCACGACTTTCGCCTTCGGCACGGAAAGCATTTTTGTCGTGATGGGATACGTGATCTGGTCCTCGATGATGTTCGGTGCCTGGCCTTCCCATGGCGTGTAGATGATGACCTGCGTGTCCGAGAGATCGGGGATCGCATCGAGCGGAATGTGCCGCGCCGCATAAACGCCGCCGAACACCAGCGCCACCGTGGCCAGCAGCACGATGAACTTGTTCCGCAGCGAAAAATCTATGATGCGTTGGAGCATGACGGGTTATTTCGATTTCACCGGCACCAGATCCATTTCGCATTTTGGGCAGATGCCCGGCTTGTCCGAAATGACCTCCGGGTGCATCGGGCAGGTGTAAAGCTGCTTTGCCTTCGTGTCCGGCTGCGCCATCACCGGAATCAGCGTCATCGCGCACAGCGGACATTTGCCCGGCTTTTCCTCGTGGACGTTTGAGTGTTCCGGCATCGGGCAGGTGTAGTAAAGCACCTTGCCGCCCGGCTGGATTTTTTGCAGCACCGACGGCATGACCGGCACCAGCGCCATGCCGCAAATCGGACAACTGCCGGCGTGATCATAGATAATCGAAACATGCTCCGGCATCGGGCAAACGTAAACGGACGTCTCCATTTCAGCCTTGGCTGGTGCGGTGGCAGAAAATTCATTGGTGGAACTCACGCTGTTGGTTTCCGGTTTGGCCTTGGACGTTGAGCCGCGCATTTTTTCAATCGCCTCGCGCAACTGGCTTTCCGAATCGAGCAGAAATTGTCCCGAGGTCACGACGCGTTCGCCCGCGCTCAAGCCGCTGGTGACCTGCACCAGGGCGTTCTCCGCCTCCACGCCGAGCGTCACGTCGCGCCCCTCAAACTTGCCGCCGTCCAGCGCCACGAACACCGTGTTTTTTGCGCCGCTGCGCAGCACCGCCGATTCCGGCACCAGCACCGCCGAATCTTCCAGTTGCGCGTGAATCGTCGCCGAGACGAACATGCCCGGCTTCAAAAAATAACCCGGATTTTCAAACTCCAGCCGCACCCGTGCCGTGCGCGTTTTCTCGTCCAGGCTCGGATAAATGAACGTCACGCGCCCGCGAAACTCGCGGTCCGGCAGCGACGCGACCTTCACCACCGCCTCCTGCCCCAGCCGCACATACGCCAGATCCTGCTCATAAACCTGTGCGATCACCCAGACGATGCCGAGGTCGGCGATGCGGTAAAGCTTCATGCCCGCGTCCACCATCTGGCCGGCCACGACATTCTTTTCGATGACGAAACCCGATTCCGGCGCGACCACCGGCGAGGTCTTCGTCAGCTTGCGGGTTTTTTCCAATTCGGCGATCTGCGCATCCGGCACGTCGAAAAACTTCAGCTTGTTCAAAGCTGACCCCCGCAAGAACGCCGCCCCAGGATCGTTGGTGGCGCTGCTGGAATTAAGCGCCAGCAGAAATTCCGATTGGGCGTTGTAAAGCTCCGGCGAATAAATCTCGAACAGCGGTTCGCCGCGATGCACGAGCTGGCCGGTGGCGTCCACGTCCAGCTTTTCCACCCATCCTTTGAATTTCGTCGTCACGTCGGCCAGCGTCGTCTCGTTGTAATCAATCGCGCCGACGGTGCGGATGGTCTTGTGCAGCGGGCCGCGAATGACTTCCGCCGTGCGCAGATTCATGTTCTGTTGCGTCGCCGCATCTACCGTGATGGCGGACGGATTATCCGCGCCCGCCGCATCTTCGTAAACCGGCACCATGTCCATGCCCATGCTATCCTTGGCGGGTGTGGAACTGGTCTCGCCCGGCGTCATGGAAGATTTGTAGAATTTGATTTTGCGCCCGCCCGATGGAACGTCACCGGCCTGCTTGCGGATCAACGTGAGCTTCATGCCGCAGATCGGGCAGTTGCCGGGATGATCCTGGATGACCTGCGGGTGCATGCCGCAGGTGTAGAGCTTCCTGGCTTCCGCCGCGTGGCTGGAAACAGCAAACAGCGCCAGCGCGCCAAGAATCAGCAGGAGAAAAATCCCAGACCGGCAAATTGGTTTTGCGATGAAGTTCATATTCAGTTTTTTGACGGCGGGGTCTGGGTGGGTGCGGATCCGGGTTCGGCCCCGATCATTTGCAGGGCGCCCAAGTCGCCGAGGCCGCAGCACAGCACCAGTTCGGAAAGGGCCTGATATTGCTCCGACACCGCCTGGGCATAGGCGAGCTGCGCGTCGAGCAAAGCCCGATGCGTATCGAGCACTTCGCGGAAGGGCGTTTGTCCAGATTGCCAGCCGGCGCGGATATTATCCAATGTGGCCGCCGTGCGCGGAATGATTTGATCTCGATACAGTAACGCCTCGCGGCGTGCGGCATCCGCCTTGATCGTGAGCAGGTGCAGTTCCTCGCGAATGGCGGCCTGCTCGTTGGCCAGTTCCAGTTGCGCGGCGGAAAGTCTGGCCTGTTCCCGTTTGACGTCTGCGCTGATCTGTCCGTGATTGAACCACGGCACGCTCATGCGCAGCGTGACCATCTCCTGCCGGAACGTGCCGTCGCCGCTGTAGTTGCGCACTTCAACGCCGGCGGAAACATCGGGATAATACTGCCGCCGCGCGACGGCCACTTGGGCCTCGGCCTGCTTGGTCTGTTGGCGTTGCATGTGCGTCTTCGGCTCGTATTTCAGCGCCAAGTCCACCAAACGTGTGTCATAGACCACGGCTCCGGCCACGGCCGGAAGCTCCAAAGTCGGCCACGGCGTAAGTTCATTGCGATTAAGCAGCCGGTTCAAGGCGACTTTCTCCTGCGTCAACAGGTCACGATCCGTTTGAAGCTGGTTCTGGCGGCGGGACCGCTCGTTTTGAATCCGCAACACATCCGCCAGCGGAGTTTGCCCGACGCGCGAATTGTTTTCCTGCTGTTGGCTGGTCGTGTCGAGCCACGCCAAGTCCTGCTCGCCGATGGCTACCACGCGCTCGGCCAGCGCGGTGCGGAAGGCGGCTTTGGCGAGTTCGGCGCGCAGCTTCTGAAATTGATAATCCCGGCTCGCGCTTTCAGTGGCCAGCGCGGCTTTTGCAGCTTCGCGCTGAAGCCGGGGCTTGCCAAACAGCGGCAATTTTTGTTCGAGGCCGTAAATGACATCGCCCTCATCCGCCCGCATGGCCTCGTTGCCGGCGACACCGCCCACGACGAGCATGGGATCCTCCCACGTCCGCACGGCGTCGGCGTCGGCGGTGGCGGCATCCGTCAGGGCATTCGCCGAGCGCAGCGCGGGATTATTCGTCCGCATTTGTTCCGCGAGCTGGCCGAGGTAATCCGGAGTGACCACCACGGCGTTGGTGGCGACGGATTCCGCCCGGACTCCCGGCTGGGAAGCACTCGTCAGGGCGACCAATAAGATCAGGGGGAAAATTCGGTTCATGACGATTTTTAAAATTAGTCTGCTTGGGTCGTTGAGATTAACAGTTCCGCCGCCCCGTCATTTTTTAGCCGCCGCATTAAAAAACGGCGCGCGGGAAACATTCTCCGCGCGCCGGGCACAAACTTCATGCGCGGTCACCGATTACTTTTTATCCGCAGCACGGATTTTGGCCATGTATTTTTCCGGATCCTTGTCGAAATCCTTTTTGCAGCCCTTGCAGCACAGCTTCACTTCCTGTTCCTTGTAGGTGAACGTGTATGGCTTGCCCATTTCGCCCAGCTTTTCGCCGGAAACGGGGCAGGTGGTGAGCAGGTCAGGCGTGGCCTTGGAATCGGCCACGGTCGAGGTTTCAGCCGCGCCGCCGCAACAGCCGCCCATCGCGCAACCCGGCATGGGAGCATCGGCCGCCGTGAGTTTGGTGGTTAGAGCCAGGACGCCGAAGGCGCCGACGGCAAGCAGGATATACAGATTCGTTTTTTTCATGTTCGGTTAAATGTTAATTGTTTTGTGCTCGTATTGCACTGGTGACTTACACCGGCAAGCCTGAAACCCCTCAAATTATTTCAGGTGCATCCAGCACGACCGTTTGGAAAATACCAATCTGGATAAAATACACAAGCGGCCCGGAGGGATTTTCACCCGGACCGCTTGTGACAGAGTCTTCAGTGCTGGTTATTTGTCAGTCCCCATTCCTTTCGTCGGCTTGGCGTTCGGCGTGGTGGCACAGCAGAAGCCGGAGTCGTCGCCGCACGCACTGCAACTGTGTTTGAGTTCGGTTGTGGCACCCTTCCCAACACCGGTGATTGTCCAGGTGCCGCCGCAACCGGCGCACGCATGTGTGCCAATCAGTTCGGTGGGTGCCGGGCCCATCAGGAGTTGAGCGCCCTTCGTTCCTTGCTTCACGCGGGTGACATACACGGTCTTGCACTTTCCGCAGACCATCGCGAAGGTGTCGTCGGGCTTGACCGCATTCGCCTCCTTGATGGTCGTGATGTGATTGAGCATCATCAAATGTTCGCCGCCTTTCATCGGCTTCACCGGCTTCACCGGCGCGTTGGTTTCCTGCGCGCTGGCGGGAAGCCCTGCCAGTGAGGCAATAACTACGCCGATAAAAAGGATGGTTTTGCACACTGTCTTTGTTGTTTTCATTTTGTTCCTTTCATTTAGTGGTTTGATTTTCATTGCCAGTCGGAACAAACGGATGCGTTTGCCCGAAATCTGTTACGTGCCAGTGAATCTGCCCGGTTCTTTAAAAACCTGGTGAAGTTCACATTTTGCCCGGCGTGCCACGTAGGGTGATGGGGCGTTCTGGAATGTTTCCAGACAATGCGGGCAACAGAGGTTGATCTTCGTGCCCTTGTGATTGATGCGCGCAAATACATGGTCGCCTTGCAGGTTCTTGTCGCAGACCACACACGTGGGAATTTCAGGTTGAAACCCAATTGTGTCTTCAATGCTCATGGCGTGCTGCGAGACGTGTTATTTGAGCGGAGCTATCTCAACAGATTTCAAATTCGAGTCGAATCCATTGTTTAGTCGCAATTCAGGGAACCGCTCTTTCATCCGGGGACTGTTGGCGAGCGACTGATTTTTCATCACAGCCGCCAGTTCGCTCGTGGACGCCGCCGGTTTTGCGGAGATGGCGGCCGAGGTCTGCCCGGAGACTGCCAATTCCGGAAATTGCTCCCGCATCCGGGGGCTGCTGGCCAGCGCAATGTTTTTGGAAACTTCGGCCAATCGAATCGCGCGGGCGTCTGGTTTGGCGGCGGCGGTTGACGCCACACCGGCCCACGCCAGTTCCGGGTATAGTTCAATCATGCGGGGGCTGTGGGCCAGTGCATGGTTTTGAATTAGTTTAGCCGGCGTGCTGGTGTCGTCACCCGCCCGCAAGCTTTGAGTTGCCGTCAGTGTGACCACGGCGGCCACACCGATAATAAGGATTTTTATAGTTTTCATTTGTCAGACTTTCGCTTTGTTGGTTGATGTTTCAGCAGTTGTTTTAGGTGTCTCTTCTACTACCCCGGCTGGCGCAAAATCCCCCGGATTTTCAGTGATCGGTATTGTCCGATTCGCCCAAAAAAAACCACCGGAAAACAGGTGAACGCTTTGAAAGCGGCTCAATTTGCAGGAAACAAGCGGGGAATCCGGTTTGGCATGTCAGTTGCGTCACTAACAAACATGAGTTTTTTTTGGAGCACAGTTTTGTTTTGCTTCGTGTTGTTTAACGAGGCGCAGGCTGCGTCGCCGACAGCGAACAACGGCATTCCCTTTGAATACTCCGAAGGTTTTTTGTGGGTGCAGGTCGAGGTTCCCCAGTCGGCCCGACCGTTGAATTTCCTTTTCGACACCGGCGCGGAAATCAGCGTCATCAATGCCGACACCGTCAAAGCTCTCGGCCTTTCCGCCGGGAAAAAAATCCACGTTCAAGGCGTGCAGGCGACCACGGCAGGCCACTGGCCCGTCAGACTGGCGGCAAAGGCAGGGAATGTGAATCTGCCTTCGAAATACTTGTCGCTGGATTTGAGCCAGCTCTCACATTCATGCAGTCGTCCGCTGGACGGATTGCTGGGAGCCGACTTTATTCAAGGGAAAGTGGTGGAAATTGATTTCCAGTCTCACCTGCTTCGTTTCCGCGAAGGGATTTCCCCCGCAAAATCGGACATTGATCTGCCCTTGAAGGTTTCTGGCAATTGCTTCTGCGTTCCTGTCCACGTCAACAACCAGAAACAGCAGTGGGTGCGGTTGGATACGGGGTGCGCCACGGCGTTGCAATGGGTGACTGCCGACGTGGGCGTTGGCACCCAATCGGCAATCCCAGCCATTGGGCTGGCTGGTCTTGCTATTCCACAAGCCAAAACCACGGTTTCCCTGGGTGAAAAGCAATTTGACCAGGTTCCCACCGGCATTCATCGCCGCGCCATTTTTGCCGGTGAATCCGGGCTGCTCGGCAACGCCCTGTTGAGCCGGTTTAAGACGGTGACGATTGACACAAAGTCAGCACATCTCGTCTTGAGTCCACTTTAGTTCTCGCATCAACCTTCACGCGGCTTCATTTCTTCCAGCCCCGGGCGGCGGATCAACCTTCCCGGCCGGGGCTTGCAGTTTTTTTGAGGGGTTTTCGATTCGCCGGGGTATTACGCACATCGGCAGCGCAATGAAGCGATGCCCTTGAAAGAAACTAAATATGAAAACAAAAATCCTTGTCCTCGGTGCGGTTGTTACCGCGTTTGCCTTCACGTCATTTGCCGCCGAACCGCTGCTCACGCCGCGGCAGAAAGACAATCAACCCAAAATAGTCACCAGTTCAGTCAGCACCCAAGGTGGCACGGTTACATACATTACATCGGACTCAACCGCTCTGCTCTCGCCGCGTGCCAAAGACAACCAAATCAAAGTTGTTGCAGGCGTGGCCAACGACTCGAATCCGGCCCAAGACTGCGCTAAAAATATGAACGGCACCCCGAAGGCGATCAGTGAGTGCGCTTCACACACGACCATGCCGGGCTGCACGACGGTCGCACCGCTGAAGTAAACGGGCAAATTTTCAACCGGTAGTTCCGGCATGAAACACAGGCAAGCAACGGGCGGCGGACAATCTCCGCCGCCTTTCGGCTGTGAGCGTCGAAGACGCGATTGATTATCAAAATTACACGGCCGCATGCATGGTCTGCGGCAAGAATGTTCAAGGCGGCCGGGGCTTTGAACATGTCAATCACAAGGGCATGATGGTAAATCTTTGCTGCCCGCTCTGCTTGGAAACATTCCAGAAAGATTCATCTCCCTGCATGGCACGCTTGATAAGAGCAGGGCTTTACCGGGACTTGAAACAAGTGGCGAGACAGTAAGATCAAACCTCTTAAGACACATCACGGCCAACGCAAACCCTGTTTTGATGTTGTTCGCATTTATTTGAGGGGTTTTCCGTTGCGCGGGGTAAGTCAATTGTAAACAAACGATGGTGCAATGAAGCTCCGTCGAACCAGAAAGAAAAAATATGAAAACAAAAATCTTCATCCTCGGTGCGGCCATCACGGCGTTCACCTTCTCAACATTTGCCGCTGATGCACTGCTCACACCGCGGCAGAAAGACAATCAAATCAAAGTGGTCGCCGGCGTGGCCAATGACCCGGATCTTCTGGCTGCGAGCCGCAGCACGTTGCTGACGCCGCGCGCTTTCGACAACCAGATCAATGTTGTTGCAGGCGTGGCCAACGACTCGAATCCGGCCCTGGCTTGCGCCAAGACGATGTCTGGCACCCCGAAAATGATCAGCGAGTGCGCTTCACACACGACCATGCCGGGCTGCGTGACGGTCGCACCGCTCAAGTAAACAGATTGGTTCGCTAAATCATAAACCGGGTTGTCCCGGCCTGAACAAAACAATAAACTGCGGGCGGCGGACAAAATCCCCGCCGCCCTTGATCCGATGAAAAAAGAAAATTTCAATCCAGCCGATGCAAAACTCGGCGCGCTTTTGCGCGAATCGCGGACGTCTCCGGCCTTGCCGCCCCGTTTCCAGGAAAATGTCTGGCGGCGGATCGAAGACGCGGAAGCGTCCGTCAAATCAGGCGAAACCATCACCTGGCTGGAAGCGATTGTCTCATTGATGCTGCGTCCGCGATTCGCCTACGCCACCGTCGCCGCGCTGATGCTCGGCGGAATTGTGCTGGGCACATACAACGGCGCCCACTCCGCGCGGCACGACGCGGAAGCACGTTACGTCGCGTCCGTCGCGCCGAATTCCCTGCGCTGACATGAACCGTTCCTTCGTCATCCTCCTCGGCGCGCTGGCGTTAGGCGCGGCGATTTTTGCCGGTTCGTATTTCGTCGCCCAGCGCGCCAGCGTGATGTGCTGCGCCAGCCCGACGGATGACTTGATCTGGCTGCGCACAGAATTTCACCTGGGCGACGCGGAGATGGCGCGCATCCGCGAACTGCATGAAGGTTATCTTCCCAAGTGCGCCGAGATGTGCGCTAAGATTGCCGCAAAAAAACACGAGCTGGAATCCGTCCTTGGCAGCGGCACGAACCTCACCGCCGAGGCGCAGGCCAAATTGAACGAGGTTGCTGAACTGCGGGCGCAATGCCAGGCGCAAATGCTTCAGCATTTTGCCACGGTCAGCCAGGCGATGCCGCCAGAAGAGGGCCGGCGCTATCTTGCAGAAATGCAAAAAATCACGCTCGGCGCCCATGAGCAAACGGAACAATCCATGTCGGGCGACACCGGCCATGAGCATCATCACTGACGCCCAGCCTTCGCCGGACGATTCAGCGCGACAAGCCGACGCCCGCGACCGGGAGGACATGGAACAGTTGCAGGCCGGCCACGATGCCGCGCTTAATGATTTGATGGAGCGCCACGCCACGCCAGTTTTTCACTTCCTCTGCCGCATGGTGGGAAACGAGGACGATGCCAATGATCTGGCGCAGGAAACCTTCGTCCGCGTTTTCAAATCGCGCGGCGGCTTCCGCACGGAACAAAAATTTTCAACCTGGCTGTTCACCATCGCCGCCAACCTCGCGCGCAATCATTTCCGCTGGCGGGCGCGGCATCCGAACCTTTCCCTCGATGCGGAAAATCCGGAAACAGAACAGTCGCTCGGCAGCACGCTTCCCGCGAACAATCCCGCGCCGAACGATGAAGCGCTCACTGCGGAACGCGCCAAAGCCGTCCGCCTCGCCGTCGGGAAATTGCCAGAAGATTTGCGGGAGGCCATTGTGCTGTGCGAATTGGAAGACCGCAGCCTTGCCGAAGCTGCGGTGATTTTGGAATCCACGCCGAAAGCCGTGGAATCACGGCTTTATCGCGCCCGGCAGATTTTGCGCGAACGATTGAAGTCGTGGCTCTAAAAAATTGTAGGAGCCGACGTAAGGAGGCTCAAATTCAAAATTGATCAGAGCCTCGTCACTTCGACTTCGATGGCGGAAACAGAAACGTCAGCGCGCGCCAGGAGCGCAGCCGCCAGTAAAATTCGCTATGCTGGTTTGTCTGCGCTGCCGCCCATTTGTCGCGGCGCAGGCCGGCCTTTTCCAATTCAGCGGGCGTGAGCGGCCTGGCATCCACAAAACATTCCAGATTGTTCGTCCAGCCGATGCGCCGGAATTCGGCGGCGACCTGTCTGGTCAACGAGCAGCCATCGTCGCCGCCCATGTAGTCCACCACGCCGGAATCGAGATAGATGCGGACCGGTTTGGGCTGGCCGTGATAAGTCTTCAGCGCGTTCAAAAAATTCGTCTGCTCAAACGTGTCGGAGCCGGACAGGCTGGCCGCGCCGCCAAAAATTTCCGGATGATCCCACGCCAGCACCACGCCGCAAATGCCGCCCAGCGAGGAACCCATCACGGCGGTGTGCGCCGGCCCGGGCAGCGTGCGATACTCGCGGTCAATGCGCGGCTTCAGCTCCGTCAGCAGAAACGCGGTGTATTTTTCAAAGGCCGTGTTGGTGGTCGAGTTCGTTGGATGATGGAGGCCGCCATATTCCTCGCGGCGCCCCCAACTGTTGTCCAACGCTACCATGATGATCTCCTGCATTTTCCCGGCGCGGGCAAGCGCGTCCGCCGTCTTGTCCAGCTCCCAACTGCCCCAGCCGAACGCGGCGTTGGTGCCGGCGGAACTGAAAACATTCTGGCCGTCGTGCAGATACAACACCGGATACCGGCGCTGCGGCTGCGTGCTGTAGGACGGCGGCAGGTAAATGTGGATTCCCCGGTTCCAGCCGAAAAATTTCGACGGCAGATTCGTGTCCAGCAACGACCCATGGCCCAGCTGCGTGAACAAAAGCGAAGCCAACAGCGCGAAAGAAAATGAAATCCTGCAAGTTGCGTTTCCCCTCACCCTGACCCTCTCCCTCGGGGGAACAGCCAGCGGTGTTCACTGCTTGGTCGGTTGACTGTCCGGCTATAGTCGCTATCATCACAGTTACTATCCCACTCCTCTTTCGTCATTCAGAACAATCTGACAGGACATTCCCCATTCAATCTTCAAACGTCACTGTAAAGAGTGATTCAGATAAGCGGTGTAGAAGTCAGATACCAGAACGCCCTTGTAGTCCGGCAGAAGTTTCTGAACCATGTCGCCTTCGCGGCTGTCTGCGAGAGTGTAATAGACTTCATTCATGTTGGTAAGAACCCAGACGAAGCCGATTTTGCCTTTAATGTTTGCACGGGTTTCGTCTGCATGAACCAAACTCCCTTGAACAATGTGTGCCAGAATCTGCTGCCTAGTTTCAGCGTAATAATTGCCAACCCTGACCTTCATATGGTTGAGGGTGTTTTTGTGGAGATCAAAATGGAACACCGTATTAAAACCGCAAACCACTGTGTGTTGCGGTATGTTCAAATCGATAATTTGGTAGATAAGGTAGGCAACCAAATTCCAGCCGTATCGCCGGAATATTGAAAACCTCTCAGCCAAACCCAAACGCCCGTGGCACTTCCGACACCGGTAGGTCCGAAACACATATTTCACGGCCCTCAGCTTAAGACTTTGCCGACCAAAAACGATGTCATGCACGGTTTTTGAAGCTGTGTCTATGAACTGGCCTCGTATTTTGCATTTCGGACACCACCATGATGCTCGCAAACGTATGGCCAACTGTGTTAGACCGTAATTCCGTGCTACGCGCCGTGGTGCAGAAGGTTTCTTTGGTGCTTTACCCGAGCGCGCATAAACGCGATGTCTCTGATAGTCCCAATGCGCCGCAGCGTTGATAAATTCAAACCCAGAAACTGGACTTTTGAACTCCTTCCATTTCGACTTCCACTGGAATTCCTTCGAATCCACCCGGACCACGTTAGCATTTCCTGTTTGGCTCGATTCGTCAGCAGTTCTCTGACTCGTCAACTGGAGGATTCGATCCGTCACCATGGCTAACGCCTCGCAATCTTGGGTGTTGTATGCAATAAGCCGTTCTTCGAACATCGCTTGGCGAAACTCCTCCCATTGGCAACGCCATGCGATTGCATTCAGGCCGGAGGCACCAGTTTCGCCCCACTTGAAGCCCAAAGAACCTGCTGTATCTTTCAGTCCATTTGAAATGCCGGGAAAATAAATTTGCGCGAAGTTGTGCAAAAGTAGATTCACACTTGCCTGCATGGACTTCGCCACGGTTGATTCTTCAGTCGGTTCTCCATGACGGTCCTTCATTTCTTTCAGGAAATTTTTTTCATAACTGCCGTAGTGAATCAGCACCGGCTGCTCGACGGTTTCGAGGAGGGCCAGGAATTCGCGCCAGATCTTCCCCTCGTCCGCGACGGTGTCCGCCCACAGGCTGTGCTGGACGGCGGAGTCGCCGTTGCCGATGCACAGGCCGATGAGGTAGTAGAAATCGCGGTCGGGCAGGCCCTCCACATCCAGACAGACGGGCGTGCCTACTAGCTCGAGTTCCGGGCTGCCAACGATGTGGATTTTCTGCTCCCGAATCGCCAGCGCCTTGAGCGCGTGGTGATATTTCTCGCGTTTGTCGCGCCGCCGCTTGGGCCGGCGGCGCGGGCGGAACGTGTAGGAGAGTTGCGTGACGGTGAAGATGCCTTTGCTGCGGAGTTTCTGGCGTTCCTTCGCGCTCATGCCGGCCAGCAGGCTGAGGTCGTCCTTCTCAATCGCGATCTTCCGGCAGCGGGCCTGGAATTCGCACTCGGCGCAGTGCCGGTTCAGGACGAGATCGGGAGGTGTGGGGCTGGCGAGCAGCGCGGTGATTTTACCGAGGCGTTTCCGCACTTCGCCGGCCAGGGCGGAAGTTTTTATTTTCGTTGCTCGTGACAGTGGTTGTCCGGGCGTGGCTGTAATCCCGGTTTGTGGTTCTTCCACTCCATTGTGGGTAGCAGCCGACGTCAGGAGGCTCTGGCTGATTGGTTGAGGGTTGAGAGTTGAAGGTTGAGAAAATGGAATTTGAGCCCCGTTACCTCGGCTGCTACAAGCGAACTCACGGAGGTCGCCATGGATGATCTTGCCGAGGCTGACGGCGCGTCCGAGCATTTCGGAGAGCACGAAGGCATCGAACGCCAGCAGCAGCTTGTCGTCCTTGGTGAGTTTGTTTCGGTAGATGAAGCGGATGGGAACGAATTGCGCCGGTTGGCCCCGGCCAGCGGATGGGATGCGTTCGACGGCGTGGAGGCAAGTTTCAATGGTAGCAGCCGACGTGAGGAGGCTCTGACTGTTTTCGGGCGGAGAAGTTTGAGCCTCGTTACCTCGGCTGCTACCAAGGTCGGTGCGTGCCGGAATGTCCAGTGCCAGTTGCCATTTGGCGGTCTTCAGGGTTTCCGATGAATAATGAGCCTCCTCACGTCGGCTGCTACCAAACGCGGCGCATTCGTCTGCGGGCAGATTTGCCATCAACCGTTCGGCGGTAGCGACACGATACGATTCGTTTTCCGCTTGAACCCATTCGGCATAAGGGTTGCCCGTCGGCGGTTCGCAGGTAAACCGGAGCCAGCATTTCGTCGAGCATTTGAGGAGGGCTTCGAAGAGTGATGGCGTAATATTCATACGGGAACTATACCCCTTTCCCGGAGCTGTTGGCGAATGGATGATTGCTCGTGCCAACGATGGCATTTTGTCCGGCGAAATCAGCGCGATGCTAATCGGGATTTATAAGTTGCGAAAGTTTTCTTGGAGTCTCCGTGGCTTTCTGGTTAAGTTCCCGCAGATTCAGAACCAAAGGAAAAATTATGGCTACCACTTACAATTGGAAATTCTTCCGCGCCGGCGGATTCAACCAAGTCGTCATCAGTTCGGGGGCGGATCTCCTGAACCTGGACCAGCTCGACCAGAAGCTCTGGGTCGCGCTGGCGTGCCCCACCACCGGCGTCGAATTCGACAAGACCACGCTCGCGTTGATTGACACGGACAAGGACGGACGCGTCCGCGTGCCGGAACTCATCGCCGCCGCCAAGTGGGCCGGCGGGCTGATGAAAAATCCCGACGACTTGCTCAAGGGCAGCCCGACTTTAAAGCCATCCGCCATCAATGACGCCACGCCGGAAGGCAAATTGATCGCCAGTTTTGCCCGGCAGGTTCTGGGCAAGGACGACACCGGCGAGGTCAATTTTGATGAAGCCGGCACCGCCGCGCAGACCTTTGCGGCGAAGCCTTTCAACGGCGACGGCGTAGTGCCCGCAGATTCCGCGAGCGACGACGCCACCAAGGCCGTCATCGCCGACATCATCAACTGTCTCGGTGCGGACACGGATGTGAGCGGCAAGCCCGGCGTGGGCCAGGCGCGGGTGGATCAGTTTTTCGACGCCGCCACCGCTTATTCGGACTGGTGGAAAAAAGCCGAAGGTGACGCGTCCGTGATGCCGCTGGGGTTGGAGACCGAAATCGCCGCTGCTGCCGTAAAGGCCGTGAAGTCCAAGGTGGACGATTATTTTGCCCGTGGCCGGCTCGCCGCGTTCGATCCGCGTTCTGTGAATGCCCTGAACCGCGACGAAAAAGAATACGCCGCGCTGGGCGCGAAAGATTTGACGAGTAATCATGCGGACATCGCCAGCCTGCCGCTGGCGCAGGTCGGCGCCACGACTCCGCTGCCGCTGACCCAGGGCATCAATCCGGCCTGGGCTGGCGCGATCGCCGCGCTGCAAGCCCACGCCATTGAGCCGCTGCTCGGTGCGCGCACGGTGCTGACCGAGGCGGATTGGAGCGCGCTGGTCGGCAAGCTCGCCGCCTTCGATGCCTGGAACGCCGGCAAGACCGGCGGCGCGATCGAAAAAATCGGCGTGTCCCGCGCGCGCGAAATCCTTGCCAGCAAGGCCCAGGAAACCCTGGCCGCATTGATCGCCAAGGACAAGGCCGAGGAAGGTAATTCCACCGCCGTCATCGGTTTGCACCGGCTGATTCATTATCATCGCGACATCGCCAAGCTCGCTCGCAACTTCGTCAACTTCGGCGATTTTTATGGCCGGAAGGACAAGGCTATTTTTCAAGCAGGCACGCTTTATCTGGATCAGCGCAGTTGCGACCTTTGCCTCACCGTGGACGACGCCGGCAAGCACGCTGCCATGGCGGGCATGGCGGGCACCTATCTGGCGTATTGCGATTGTGCGCGCAAGGGCAGCGGCGAGAAGTTGTCCATCGTCGCCGCGTTCACCGGCGGCGATTCAGATAATCTCATGGTCGGGCGCAACGGAATTTTCTACGACCGCAAAGGCCGCGATTGGGACGCCACCATCACCAAGATCGTGGACAACCCGATCAGCATCCGGCAGGCATTCTGGTCGCCCTACAAAAAATTGGTGCGCATGATTGAAGAACGCGCCGCCAAGCAGGCCGCTGCAGCGGACGCCAGCGCCAATGCACAATTGACCGCCGTGGCCAATGCGCCGCTCGCTCCGGCGGGCGCGGCGGCTCCGGCGGCTCCGCAAAAATCGGCATTTGACCCGAGCGTCATCGCGCTGATAAGCCTGGCCTTGGGCAGTTTGGCGGCGGCATTTGCCGGCATCCTTGGTTTCCTTAAAGGATTTGAAAGCTGGCAGGTTCCGCTGGTCATCGCAGGCATCATGCTGGTGATTTCCGCGCCGTCCATGGCCATCGCATGGCTCAAGTTACGCAAACGCAACCTCGGCCCAATTCTCGACGCCAACGGCTGGGCGGTGAATGCCAAGGCCCGGATGAATGTGCCGTTCGGCGGCGCGTTGACGGGCGTGGCCGCGCTGCCGCCGGGAGCCACGTTTGGGGCGGCGGATAAATTTGCCGAGAAACCTGCCGTCTGGCCCAAACTCCTGCTCGCCGTGTTTGTTGTCTGGTTCATCTGGGCGTTTCTTAATGACAGCCAAGGCAGGCTCTACCGTTGGACGGATGGCAAATACGGCAAGCCGTCCGTAGAAGTTCAAAAGCTGCTCGACCTGCAAAACGCGCAGGATAAAAAGGACAAGAAAACAGCCGACCAGCCTGCGGCATCTGTAGCTTCCACAGCCGCCACGGCACAGCCCACGGTCTCCACGGCGACCAACGCCGTCCCGGCAAAATAGTTTTCAACCAATTTTCACAGCCCGGACGTTCGTGTCCGGGCTTTTTTATTTTACGGCGATGTGACAAAATCTTTTTGATGTCACGCGAAACCGCCGCCGCCAAAAAGGAGCGCACGATGAAAATCATCGCCGCGCTCCAGCGGACGTATCCCAATGCGCACTGCGAACTGAACTTTTCCAATCCGCTGCAACTGCTCATCGCCACGATTCTATCCGCGCAATGCACCGACAAGCGCGTGAACATCGTGACGGCGGAACTGTTCAAAAAATATCGCAGCGCCAAGGATTTCGCCGATGCGGCGCTGGCCGAGATTGAGGAGGCCGTGAAGACCACGGGTTTTTTCCGCAACAAGGCGAAGAACATCAAGGCTTGCTGCGCCGCGCTCGTCGAAAAATTCGGCGGCGAAGTTCCGCGCACGATGGCCGAACTGCACGCGCTCGCCGGGGTCGGACGCAAGACGGCGAATGTGGTTCTGGGAAACGCGTTCGGCATCAATGTCGGCGTGGTCGTGGACACGCATGTCACGCGGCTCTGCAACCGGCTCGGGCTGGCGAAGGGAACGGACGCCGTGAAATTGGAACAGGAACTGATGAAGCTGGTCCCGCAAAATGACTGGACGCACTTCAGCCACTGGCTGATCTGGCATGGCCGCCGCCGTTGCGACGCGCGCAAGCCGGATTGCGCGAACTGCGAGATCCAAAAGCTCTGCCCGAAGATAGGGCTGAACAATTAACCACCAAGACACAAAGGCACCAAGAATTGCTTTTACAAACTTTGTGTCTTTGTGTCTTTGTGGTTTATGAATTCTTGGCTGTTACTCAACTCCGGCAAGTGCGCTGCGGCGTTCAACATGGCGCAGGACGAGGCGTTGCTGGAAGCCATGCCACGTCTGCAAAAACCCGTGTTGCGTTTCTATGGCTGGACGGAACCGGCGGCATCGTTTGGCTATTTTCAGAAATTTTCCGAGGTTGGACGCGCCACGAATCTGCGTCCGCTCATCCGGCGTCTGACTGGCGGGGGCATCGTGCCGCACGATGCGGACTGGACTTACAGCGCGGTTTTCCCGCCCGGCCACAAATGGCATTCGCTCAAGGCGGAGGAAAGCTACCGTCGCATCCACGACTGGCTGCGACTGACGTTCGCGGAATTGAAAGTGAAAACGGAACTCGCGCCGTGCTGTAAAAAGTCATTGCCCGGCCAATGCTTTGTCGGCCATGAAAAATCTGACCTGCTGTGGAGCGGCAAAAAAATCGCGGGGGCGGCACAGCGACGGAACAAGCTGGGTCTGCTGATCCAGGGTTCGGTGCAGCCGCCGCCGGTTTCCCTGGCGCGCAATGATTTTGAGAGGGCGATGCGCGTTGTTGCGGAAAAATACTTCAGCGTGAGCTGGACAAATTTTCTCCCGGACGCGGAGCTGCGGCGGCAGGTGGAAAGACTCGCCTTGCAGAAATACGCTTTGCCAGCATACAATCACAAGCGTTGACCGGCCGGCCAGTCACTTCAAGCGAAAGGAGATTTAAGCAGTAACCCTGGGCTGTGTTTTGTTTTTGGCCGCGCTGTAAAACGCCGTAAAAATTGTGAGATTTATATCAAGTTGCATCCTGCTGTTCCTATCCGCATTTTTTGCCAGCGCGGCAGTTGTTTTCAGCGATTCCTTCACTTACCCCGATGGAGCGCTCACCAATGTGGCGGCGGGAAACTGGGCCGAACACAGCAGCGGCACGCCGGTGCAGGTGGTTTCAGGCCAGGTGCAATTAAGTTCCAGCCTTTCGGAAGATGTCCACGCGGCGCTCACCAACCAGCTTTTCGCCACGGGCAGCGGCGCGACGCTTTACGCAAGCTTCACGGTCAAATTCACGGCGCTGCCCACGTCCGGCGGAGCCTGCTTTGCACATTTTAATTCGAGCAGTTTCCGTTGCGTGGTCTGGGCCAGCACGGTGAATGCGGCGTCGGGATTTCGGCTGGGCATCGGGAACACCAGCAGCGCCACGGCTTCCAGCGGGCAGATGGCGACAGATCTTTCGTTGAACACAACTTACACCGTCGTGACGCGCTACAATGTCGGCACAGGCAGCAGCACCCTCTGGCTCAATCCAGCAAATGAAACCGATCCCAGCGTGACGGCAACGGACGCGACGGGCGCAGTTTTTATTTCCAGTTTCAGCCTGCGCCAGGCTTCCGGCGAAGGGGCGTTGCTTTTCGACAATTTGATTGTCGGCACGAATTTCGCCGAAGTGATTTCGGCCAGCAACGCAGCGCCAACCAATGCGCCGGTCATCACCGCGCAGCCGCAAAGCCAGGCTGCCAACACCGGCGACACCGTTTTTTTCAACGTCGTCGTCACCGGCACCGCGCCGTTCAGTTACCAGTGGCGGTCGAACAACATCGTCATCCCCAGCGCAACCAATGACACCTTCACGCTGGTCAACGTGACGACAAACCTGACCGGCAGCAGTTATTTTGTGACAGTGACCAATGTGGCGGGCGTGACGAACAGCCAGTTTGCCGCGCTTACCGTCAACCCGCCACCACCAACGGTGACGACGAGCAACGGGCTGATCACGTTGCTGACCTACAACGTGAACGGCAACGGCGTGGCTGACTGGAGCACCAACGCCGCGCAAGTCCAGGCCATCGGGCGCGAACTGGTCTATTTCAATGCCGACATCATCACGTTCAACGAAATTCCCTATACGAATACCTGGCAGATGGCGAACTGGGTGACGGCCTTCATGCCGGGATTTTATCTCGCGACAAATTCCGGCACAGACAGTTTCATCCGCAGCGTCATTGCCAGCCGGTTTCCCATCGCGCGCTCGCAAAGCTGGCTGAACAATTCCAGCCTTGCGCCTTACGGCTACACCGGCACGGGATTCACCCGCGATTTGTTCGAGGCGCAAATCGCCGTGCCGAATTATCCCCTGCCGCTGCACATTTTTGTCGCGCACCTGAAGGCGACCGGATCCACCAGCCCGCAGGACGACGCCGATAAACGCGCCGCCCAGGCCTCCGCCGTTTCTAATTTTTTTGCGAACACCTTTTTGCCCGGCACGAACGGCACGCATCCTTACATCCTGTCCGGCGACTTGAACGAGGACGCATTTTCCCCCGACAACAATTACACCAGCGGCCATCCGATCCAGCGGTTGACGAGCGCGCCGACCGGGCTGCAACTCACCACGCCTGTCAACCCGTTTTGGAATTCGCCGAGCAACAGCTACACTGAATCCATCCGCGGCCCGCTCGACACACGGTTTGATTATATTCTGCCCTCGACGGCGATGTTCTCGAACATCGTCAGCAGCCAGGTTTTCCGCACTGATCTGCTCACTAATTTTCCGTCCAACCTGTTCAGCAACGACAACAAAATCGCCTCCGACCATCTGCCCGTGCTGATGGTTTTCGCCAATCCTTTCGATACGCCCTTCCAACTGTTGTCCATCGAGCGAACCAACCAAAGCGTCACGCTGAAATGGGAATCGCAGAAGAACCGCAGCTTTAACATCGAAGCCTCAAGCAATCTGGCAACGTGGACGCCGTTCGCCTCCGACATCCTGACCACGACCACTAATTCTCCCTTTGTTTTCACGACGAACAATGTCGCCGGCCAGATAAAATTCTTCCGCATCTACCGCGTGCCGTGAGCCGCTTCACGGGAACCAGACCAGTTCGGGATTGTTCGTGATGACATTGCCCGTATTACTGCGGTAGGCCGAAACTTTGAATCGCGTGACGTGGCCGTCCAGAAATACAAACTGCGCGCCTTTGTTGTGCAAGTTGGTGTGGACAAAACTGGTTGAACCCAAGGCTGGAAGATTTTTGGAATCATAAATCCATACAACCACAGAGGGATTGTGGACGGCAGAAAGTTTCATGTTGTCCTTATCATTGGCACTTGTGCCATCCACTTCCTCGTTCAGGCAATAGTGAAACAAGTTATGACTAACCGGGCTGTTTGTGTTGCAGCGACGCGGATTTGACGGACAAATCCAGATTGATTTGCCGACATCGGCCTGAATGTTTGTGCGCCACGGCATGTCCGCATATCGCGGCAGCCCCAATAATTCAGGAAGCTGAATATACCAGCCCTGATAAGCCGGGTTAGCCAGATCACTGTCAAGCGGTGTCTGCTTACCTTCCGACGGCAGCTCATCTTGACAATCAGTCGCATAAAGATGCGTCGCCAGCCCCCACTGCTTCAGATTGTTCCGGCACGAAATTGCCTGCGCCGCCGCCTTGGCCCGGCTCAACGCCGGCAGCAGCATCGCCGCCAGAATAGCGATGATGGCAATCACCACGAGCAGTTCGATCAACGTGAAAGCGCGCAACTGTTTCATCCGTCCTTTTCCATTGAAACGAATTACCACACGGGCGGAATGATTGCCAAAACAATTTCCGCCGCCGGCGCGCGGATTGAAGCGCGGCGCATCCACTCAAACGCTGGCGTGCCACCACCGGTCTGCTAACATCCCGCCGTGCTTACGCAAGACGACATCAAGAACGCGCTGGCCGCCGTGAAATATCCCGGCTATTCGCGCGACATCATTTCCTTTGGCCTCGTTAAAGACGTTTCCGCAGCCAACGGCGCGGTCAATGTCACGATGCAGCTGACATCGCCGAATCCTGAAGCCGCGCAGCAAATCAAAATGGAAGCCGAGCGCGTCTTGAAAGCCTTGCCCGGCGTGAACCACGTTCACGTCGAGGTGCGGCAACCTGCCGCCGGACAAGCCGCACCATCAAGCCCGTTTGCAAATCAAAAAGGCGTTCCCGGCGTGAAGCGCGTCATCGCCATCGCCAGCGGCAAGGGCGGCGTGGGCAAATCCACCTGCTCGGCGAATCTGGCCTGCGCGCTGGAACATCTCGGCGCAAAAGTCGGCCTGCTGGATTGCGACATTTACGGGCCAAGCATTCCGCTGATGATGGGCGTTCACGAAAAGCCGACCGTCAACGAAGCCGAGCGCCTTGTGCCGCCATCCAACCACGGGGTCAAGGTGATGAGCATCGGCCTGCTGGTGACGGACGACCAGCCGGTCGTCTGGCGCGGCCCGATGATCACCAAAACCATCCAGCAGTTTCTGATGGCGGTTGAATGGGGCGATCTGGATTTTCTGCTCGTGGATTTGCCGCCCGGCACCGGCGACGCGCAACTTTCGCTCTGCCAGACTGTGCCGCTGGATGGCGGTGTCATCGTGACCACGCCGCAGGAGGCGTCGCTCGGCGTCGTGCGCAAAGGCATCGCGATGTTCAACAAGGTGAATGTGCCGATCCTGGGCATAGTGGAGAACATGAGCTTCTTCACCACGCCGAACGGCGAACGCGTGGAAATTTTCGGCCACGGCGGCGGGAAGGAAGAGGCTGCGCGGCAAAATGCCCCGTTCCTTGGCGAAGTGCCCATCTTCACGGAAATCCGCGAAGGTGGCGACCGTGGAATGCCGATTGTGGTTTCAACACCGAATCATCCGGCGGGCAAAGCGTTCATACAAGTGGCAAAAACACTGCTGGAAAAGTTTAATTAGTTCGGGCTAAAGACCTTTTATTTGCGTGGGATTTATGAGTCTTCCAGCCGTCCAGATTTCAGTTGCTTGGTTTGTCACAAAGATTTAACTTACCGTCACAATTTATTTATGTCGAACGCTGCCAAAGATTCATCATCGGCGAACGATTTGCTGAAGAACTCTTCGCTCTACCGGGAGTTTCAGGCAGAGCGGGAGGAGATTTTGCGGCACAAGTGGATCGAGTCGGAGAAGGCCGGGCGCGACATCGGCTTCGAGCAGGCGTTGACGGACTGGATCATCAAGCACCGCTCCACCTGGCGCAAAAACCGCCAGCACGCCGCCTCGAATTAAACTGAAAATTTGTTCCTTTAACGCCGCCCGGCGAGGTGGCGAAGGAAAATATGAACGCCAAACGCATAACGCGAATCGGCTCCGCCCGGCGGAGTGGTTCGCGACTTTTTTATGCCTGAAAGCACCGTCATCCTCAACGCCGCCGCCATCCAGCGCGCGCTCACGCGCATCGCGCACGAGATCGCCGAGCGCAACGAATCCAGCGCGGAGGTCGTGCTGGCGGGCATTCCGCTCGTGGGCGACCAGCTTGCGTTCCGGCTCGGAAAAATCCTGTCGGACATCTGGAAGCTGCCGGTGCCCGTGGGCGTGCTTGATGTCTCGATGCACCGCGACGACTTGGATCAGCGCGCCGCGCCGATGATTCATCCGACCACCATGCCATTCGATGTGACCGGCCGGACCGTAGTGCTGGTGGACGACGTATTGTTCACCGGCCGCACCACGCGCGCCGCGATGGATGCGCTGAACGATTTTGGCCGGCCAAAAAACATCCAGCTCGCCGTGCTGATTGACCGCGGCCATCGCGAACTGCCGGTCCGCGCGGATTTTGTCGGCAAGAACGTGCCGACGGCCGTCACTGAAAAAGTGCGCGTGCGGCTGGACATTCCCAACCAGCCGGACGAGGTCGTGCTGGAAAAATGACATGAGCTGGAACCGAAAACATCTGCTGGACGTCGAATCGCTCACGGCGGACGAAATCGTCACCGTGCTCGACACGGCACGGGCGTTCAAGTCCGTCGGCGAGCGCGCCATCAAGAAAGTTCCAGCCTTGCGCGGCAAGACGGTCGTCAATCTGTTCATCGAGCCGTCAACGCGCACACGCATCAGTTTTGAACTGGCCGCGCAACGGTTGACCGCCGACACCGTGAATTTTTCCGCCGACGCTTCGTCATTCAAAAAAGGCGAGACGCTCAAGGACACCGCGCGCAATCTTGAGGCGCTCAACGCGGATTTTATTGTCATCCGCCATAGCGCCTCGGGTGCCCCGCATTTTCTGTCACGCGTTGTCAACGCCAGCATCATCAACGCCGGCGACGGCGCGCACGAACATCCCACGCAGGCGTTGCTCGACGCATTTACGATTCGCGAACACAAGGACAAATTCACCGGCCTGAACGTCACGATTCTCGGCGACATCCTTTACAGCCGCGTCGCGCGCTCGAACATCTGGGCGCTGACGAAGCTCGGCGCGAAGGTGACGCTGTGCGGGCCGTCCACGCTCGTGCCGAAAACATTTGAGCAGATGGGCTGCCGCGTGACGCATGACGTGGACGAGGCGATCCGCAATGCCGACATCATCCATTTGCTCCGCATCCAGCACGAACGCCAGCGCAAAACGATGTTTCCTGGCATTGGCGAATACACGAGCCTTTTTGGCTTGAACAAGGCGCGGCTTGCGAAAACCAAACCGGACGCGCTCATCATGCACCCCGGCCCGGTGAATCGCGGCGTGGAGATTGACAGCGAGATCGCTGATTGCGAACGCTCGTTGATCCTGGAGCAGGTGACCAACGGCCTTGCCGTGCGCATGGCGGTTTTGTTTTTGCTCAACGGCGGCAAAGGCCCGCAGGAAGTGGCGTAATTTTTCCCGGATGCTTCAAAATTACTTCAGGCCAGTGACGGTTTCTCTTTGTGCCAAGACGCATTCTGCTCGTAGGCGTGCGCGATCTTCAAAAGCGTTTCCTCGCCGAACGGTTTGCCGAGCAGTTGCAGGCCGATGGGCAGCTTCGGTGAATTCGTGAAGCCGCACGGAATGCTCACGCCGCAAATGCCCGCGAGATTGCAGGAGATGGTGAAGATGTCCGACAAATACATCTGCAACGGGTCATCGGATTTTTCGCCGATCTTGAACGCCGCCGTCGGCGTGGTCGGCGTGACGATGGCGTCCACCTTTTCAAACGCCTTCAGAAAATCGTTGCGGATGAGCGTGCGGACTTTTTGCGCGCGCAAATAATACGCGTCGTGATAACCGCTGCTTAAAACGTAGGTGCCGAGGATGATTCTCCGCTTAACTTCCGCGCCGAAACCCGCGCCGCGTGTCTGGCTGTAAAGTTCCGTCGGATCGCTGGCATCCACGCGCAGGCCGTAACGGATGCCGTCGAACCGCGCCAGATTTGCCGAAGCCTCGGCAGTCGCGATGATGTAATACGTCGCCACCGCGTAATCCGTGTGCGGCAGGGAAATCTCCACGATCTCCGCGCCGAGCTTTTCATATTGCTTCACGGCGGCGTCCACGGCGGCTTTCACTTCCGGGTCGAGTCCGCCGATCATGTATTCCTTTGGCAGGCCAAGTTTTAGTCCTTTAATATTGCCGTCGAGCGCTGCGGCATAATCGGGAACCGGCTGCGGCACGCTAGTGGAATCGCGCGGATCAACGCCGCTCAACACGCCAAGTAGCGTGGCCGAGTCGCGCACGTCTTTGGTGAACGGTCCGATCTGATCCAGCGAACTGGCGAACGCCACAAGACCGTAACGTGAAATGCGTCCATACGTCGGCTTCAAACCGACGCAACCGCAGAGCGCGGCAGGCTGGCGGATTGAGCCGCCCGTGTCCGTTCCCAGACTCGCAATGCACTCATCCGCCGCGACCGCTGCCGCTGAACCGCCGGACGAGCCGCCGGGAATCCGGGAGGTGTCCCACGGATTGCGCGTGACGCCGAATGCGGAGTTTTCCGTCGAGCTGCCCATCGCGAATTCGTCCATGTTCAAGCGGCCAAAAACAATCGCGCCCGCCGCCTTCAATTTTTCAATGGCCGTCGCGTCGTAAGGCGAAATGAATTTCCCGAGGATTTTCGAGCCGCAGTTGAGCTGCTGGTTTTTGACGGCGAGCACGTCTTTGACGGCAATCGGAATTCCGAGCAGAGGTTTTTTTACACCGCTGGAAATTTCTTTGTCCGCCGCATCGGCCTGTGCGAGCGCGTCAGCCGCATCGTGGCTGATGAAGGCGTGGATTTTTCCGTCCACGCGGGCGATCTGGTCGAGACAAGATTGCGTGGCTGCGCGGGCGGAGACCTCGCGGCTGGCGAGTTTCGCGGCGAGTTCGGAAATGGTGAGCTGGTTGAGCATCGGATTTTTAACCACAGATAAACACAGATGGACGCAGATTCAAAAAACACAATCGGGAAATAAACGCTTCTTCAAAACATCTGTGTTTATCTGTGTCCATCTGTGGTTTGAAATTTATTCGACGATTTTGGGGACGATGAACAGTCCGCCGGCCTGGGCGGGCGCGTTGCGTAGCGCATCGTCGTGCGGAAGCGAGGGGCGGATTTCGTCGGCGCGGGTGACATTGACCAGCGGGACGGCGTGCGCGGTCGGCTCGACGCCGGTGATGTCGAGTTCCTTCAGCTTTTCGATGTAGCCCAGGATCCCGCCGAGTTGCGCGGCGAGTTTGGTTTCCTCGTCGGGTGTGAGCGAGATGCGCGCGAGATGCGCGACGTATTTGACATCAATTTCAACGGCAGCCATGCCAAAAATTAAAGTCCAAAGCCCGAAGTTGAAAGCCCAAAGTCAAAAGTCGGCCTCAAGGCCTGATGTTTTAATCTCACCAAGAAATACTTGAAACTCACGCCGGTGCTTCAAGGTGATGTTCATTTTTACAGTGCGGGCAGGGGATTTTTGCCCGACGGCATGTGCAGGAAAAGCAATGTGTCCATCGCAGGCGAACACGAGGTTTTCAAATAGCTGCTTTGTGGCTCGCGCGATTCATTTCTTATCCAAGGCCATAGCAGCGAGAGCAGGCTGCCGGTAAGAAGATAACCCACTATTGACTCCTGCATAATAAAGAGAATTTTTCACCACAATTCGGCTTGTTTCCAGAAAGCGGCGATCAGCTTGGGGCGGCGGCGGATGTTCCGCAGCTGGCGGCGTCCGAACGCGCCGAGTTGGGCGATGTCCCTGGCGGTGAAGCTGGGCAGGCGGTGTTGCTTGAAATAGCCCCAGACATATTCGGTGGGATTGAGTTCGGGCGCATAAGCCGGCAGCGCGGCGGCATAAATGCGCCCCTGGAGGCTTTCGAGGTATTCCCGAACGAGGCGGCTGCGGTGGATCATGGCTCCGTCCCAGATGACCAGCAGCTTGCCGGGCAGTTGTCGCTGGAGGTGTTTCAGGAACTCGATGACCTGCGGACTCTTGATGGCTCCGGGGTAAAACTGGAAATAGAAATTCCAGACGGTGATCCCGCCGATGACCGAAAGCTTCTTCCAGTTGAAGTCGAATTCCAGCACCGGGGTCTTCCCGCATGGGGCCCAAGTGCGCACCCGGTGCCGTTTCTGGCTCAGGCCGCTTTCGTCAATGAAGACAATGATGCGGTCTTCGTTCAGGGCTTTTTTTTAAGGCGCGGCCAGGTTTCCTGTTTCCAGCGCCGGATGGCTGGCTCATCGCGCCGGATGGCGCGGGTGGTGGGGCGCTGGCAACTCCAGCCGATTTGTCCGAGCAAGCGCCCCACGTGGTCGGGGTGGTATGCGATGCCGAAGCGGGTCTTGATGACTTGGGCGATCCGCTGGGTGGTCCACAGTTCGGTGGGGAAACCCTGTGCGCCCGGCCCGGCCTTGAGGGCGCGTTTGAGAATCGGCAAATCTTGCGGCCGCAGGCGCGGCGGCCGGCCGGCTTTGGGCGTCTGCTTGAGGGCGGATTTGCCACCCTTTTCCCAGGCTTTGTGCCAGCGGCTGGCCGACTGGCAGGAGACCCCGAGCTGGCGCGCCACTTCGGCGGGAGCCATTCCTTTGTCGAACAGGGTGGCGGCTTTCAGTCGCCGACGTTGCAGTGCGTTAAAATCACGTTTTTGTCCTTTGGGAAATCCCATACATGATCAGACAGAATCTCCGCAAATACGTTCACTTTATTATGCAGGAGTCAATAATTGCCGTTGGGAGCCGTTCACTACTCCCTCACCGTCTTCAACCCCGTGCGGATGACGCGCTCGATGAGTTGCGGATAATTCAGGCCGGACTTGAGCGCGGATTGCGCGAAGTCTTCATCGGCGGCGAGGATGGGATTCGGGTTGGCTTCGATGAAATAAATCTCGTTGGCGGGCGTGACACGCAGGTCCACGCGCGCATAGCCGTCAATGGTGAGCAGCCGGTAGATGCGTTTGCAGGTCTGCACGATGTCCTTGGCGAGCGCGGGGTCGAGATTTTCGGCGAACTGGTTTTGCAGGCCCCAACGTTTGCGATATTCCTCGTCCCATTTGGCGCGGTAGGTCGCGATCTTCGGTTCGTCGGGCGGAACTTCCTTGAAGATCATTTCGCGGATGGGGAAAACATCGAGCCGGTGATTGCCGAGCAGGCTCACGTAAAATTCGCGTCCGGCGATGTATTCCTCGGCGATGACGTCGTTGTTGGTTTTCTCGTGGATGAACTGGACGCGCTCCTTGAACTGCTCGTCCGTCTCGACGAATGACGCCTGCGAGATGCCGTAGGACGCCTCCTCCTTCAACGGTTTCACGAGAATGGGAAACCGGAGTCGCGCGGGGCGGGTGCAGCGTTTACCGCGTGGAATGACGGTAAAATTCGGCACGTGGATGCGATGATAGCCGAGAATTTTCTTCGAGATAGCCTTGTGTTTGCAGAGCGTCAGACCGGTCGAGCCGCAGCCGGTGAACGTGACGCCGTGCATTTCGAGAAATGAAACGATGTTCTGGTCGAAGGCGCGGTTGTTTTTGAACTGGTCGGCCAGATTAAAAATGATGTCGGGCTGGAAGCTGTCGAGTTTTTGCCGGAGCAGATTGAGGTCGTCGAAGATCGCGAGGTGTTCGGTGGTGTGGCCGAGTTCGGCGAGCGCGGCGAGAACGTTGGCCTCGGTCTTCCAGTCCTCGGTCTTCAACTCTTTGGTCAGATCCTGGTCAATCGTCGTGGGCGCGATGGCGTCGAACAGGGCGAGGATTTTGAGTTTCTTCTTCACGTTGGAGAGCAAACGGAGCGCCGGTCTCCGACCCGGCACGGTGATGAGTTGGAGACGGGCCGGGTCGGAGACCGGCGTTCCAATATGAAAAGGAGATTATCTGGCTTGTTCATCAGTTTCATTTCCTGCGCTTGAATTTGCCGGTGAACAGGTGGTTCATCACGAGTGTGGTGATGTAGGCGGACACCTGCAAATTCTGTTTCGGGTCGTAGGCTTTGATCTGCAAGTTCAACTGGTCGCAACGGTCAATCAACCGCGTGAGCAGTTTATTGACGCGGTATTTGTTTTCATTCGTCCACTGGCAGACGGCGTTTTCCAGCTCGCGCCGGTGGCGGCGCAAATAGGCCGAGGCTTTCACGTTTCCTTCGACATCGGCGCCGGCATCGAACAATTGCCGCAGGTCGTTGTCGTAAAAATCCGGGAATGAATGTTCATATTCCTTTCGCTTTCGCGCGTAATAGGTCTTCAGCTTGACGTTGAGGCAATCGTAGTCGGCCACACGATATTCCGGCATGGGCAACGGCGGTTTGCCGGCGAGCGAGCGCATCAACTCGTCCACATATTCCAACTTTTGCAGCGCCCGCCAATCTTTGTAGCGGGCACGCCAGTCGAGGCCCGGCGTGAGCCACACGGCGAACGTCTCCGCGAAATCTTCGTCCGGATGGCTCTGGGCATACCAGTCGTCAAGATGCACCACAAAGCCGTGGCTATGCGGGCGCGGACGATAAAACGAAGGCGTCTCTTCCGAGGAAGATTTTCCAAACGTGTGCTGCCATTTGCGCTTCCGCACGAACTGATACGCGAACGCATAAGCATGCGCCGCCTCGTGCCGGATCAGCTTCATGAACCACTCCGGTGTCTCGCCCTCGACTTCGAGGATGATTTTGCGTTCGAGCTGCCGCAGCCGGTCGTGCGTGAGAAAGAACGGAACGAAAATCGCCGGAATGCCCACGGGCACAAACCATTCGTCGCCGATGTGGCAGGGCGGATGAAAGGCCAGCCCTTTCTGCGACAGTTCGTCGTAAAGCTGCTGGATCAGCGGCTGGAGGATTGTGCCGTCGAGCTTGAGGCCGAGTTGGGAGATTTTTTTCTCCAGCAACTCGTCGTCGGCCAGGCTGCTCCAGTCCGGGGAATCCATCTGCGGAGTTTAAACACACGCCACGCCTGTCACAAGCAAAGCCCTCGATTGTTGGCGGGCGGATATAGATAACCGCTTGCGTTAATAAACCGCGCGTTTAGATTGAAGCCATGATTGAGACATTGGAAATCACCAAGGCTGGGCGCGACCTGCCGAAGGTTGTTCGCGGATTAAAAAAATCCGGTTCGCTCGCCATTTCCAATCGCGGACGCACGGTGGCTTATCTCATTTCCCGCGACCGCGTTGAGGCGATGCTGGAGACAATGGAAATCATGGGCAATCCGTCGGCCATGAAAGCCATCCGCGATTTCGAGGCCGGCAAGACGAAGTTCGAACCGGTCGAGGTGCTGGATGAGAACTAAAGTCGAAGTTGCTCCGCAGGTCAAAGAATTCATCCGTTCGCTCGCTCCCGCACCGCGCCGAAGTCTCACGCGAGCCATAAAATCTTTGGGACAGAATGCTGGTGACCGGAAGATTTTGGAGGGCAGACTGGCCGGCTATCAGCGTTTGCGGGTGGCAAATCATCGCGTCATTTACCGTGAACAATTTGTCGCAGGTGCGAGGGTCGTTTTCTGCATCTTCGCCGAACATCGCAGCGTCGTGTATAAAATTTTCCAACAGATGCTGCTGGAAGAATTGTCCAAACAATGAACGCGGAATCAAAAAATATTTCGCCCGATTCCCCCATGAGCGCCGTCCTGGGAAAATTTCCCGGTGCGCAGCGGGCATTGTTCCGGCGCTATCACATCGGCGGGTGCAGCAGTTGCGGGTTCCAACCAGCGGAAACGCTGGCGGAAGTCTGCGCGCGCAACGGCAATCTGGATGTGGCCGAGGTGCTGGCGCACATACAGTCCAGCCATGAGCAGGACGCGAAGTTTTTGATCTCGCCTGCGGAACTCGCCGAACTGTTGCAACGCGACAAATCGGTGAAGCTGGTGGACGTGCGTTCGCGCGAGGAATTTGAGGCGGTGAACATCGCCGGTTCCGTTTTGCTCTCCCAGCCGGTGATGCAGCAGCTCATGGTGAGCGGTTCAAACACAAATCTGATTGTCGTCATTGATCACGCGGGCAAGAACGGTCTGGACGCGGCGGCGTATTTCATGGGTCACGGTTTGCAGAATGTGCGGTGCCTGCGTGGCGGCATTGACGCGTGGGCGCAGGAAGTGGAGCCGGCGATGCGGCGATATAAATTGGGGTAAAATTTCAGTGCAGAGTCGCAGAAAAAGTTTAAGACTATGTCGTCCATGAAAATTCTAATTAAATTTTGTCTTATTCAGCTGCTCTTACATGCGCTAGTTGCCCACGCAGCAATTACGGTAACGAACATCGCTCAAGGATGCTGGGCTAATCATAGTTTGTTTTTAAAATCAGGCGGCAGCTTATGGGTGATGGGACTAAATGCTGACGGTTCATTTACTGGCACCACCAACCGGCCTGCGGAAATCATCGCGAGCAATGTTACCGTTATCGCGGCGGGTGGAGATTACAGCCTTTTTCTTAAATCGGATGGCAGTTTGTGGGGCATGGGAGACAGAGGGTATGGACAACTTGGCTTCCCTGCTTCGCTAACCAGGATGTATCCACCTGAACAAATCGTAAGCAATGATGTCATAGCTGTTGCAGCGGGATATGCTCATGCCTTGTTTCTCAAATCTGATGGTGGTCTATGGGCAATGGGTGACGATGAATTTGGCCAATTGGGCAACGGAGTTTATTATGGACCGTTTGGCCCCTCTCACCTCCCCGAAGAAATTGTAAGCAACGGAGTAATTGCCATAGCTGCGGGGCAGTATCACAGTCTTTTTCTTAAATCAGACGGCAGCTTGTGGGCGATGGGGTGGAACGGTTTTGGTCAGCTAGGTGACGGTAACGCTTTTTATCCTCAATTGGGCTTTAATTTTCAATATAACACTAATCTGCCTGAGCAAATCGTGGCCGGAGGTGTCACGACAATTGCGGCAGGAGGTAATCATAGTTTATTTATAAAATCTGATGGCAGTTTATGGGCGATGGGTGAAAATGATTATGGACAACTTGGTAATGGCACATATCAAAGCACTAACCAGCCGCAACTAATTGTTTCCAGCAATGTCATCGCCATCGCTGCGGGAGGATATCACAGCCTATTTCTCAAATCTGATGGGAGCCTGTGGGCAATGGGAAACGACTATTATGGGCAACTTGGTGATAACTACATACATTTTGTTGATGATTATACCAACTTTCCAGAGCAAATTATCTCTAGCAATGTGGTAGCTATGGCAGCCGGTTTACATCACAGTTTATTCATAAAAAATGATGGAAGCCTTTGGGGCATGGGTGATAGCCAGCATGGCCAACTTGGCGACGGATTTAATGAATATTTTTCCGACGGATCACCTGCCCCGGAACAAACATTCAGCCCGGAGCAAATTGTCCCATCGCCGCGACCGGTTTTGGCGCAAATGGTTTCCAACACCGACTTGCAACTCACGGCCACCTGCGGATTCGGTGGAAATTTTTATCTGCTGGCAGGCACCAATCTTGGCCAACCATTAAGCCAGTGGATTCCTGTCTGGACCAATTCCGTCACCACGCGCGGCGCAAACAATTTTTCTGCCACGCTCACCAACGCAGTCAATTCCGGCAAACAACAATTTTATATTTTACAATCGCAATAAACGTCTTGCGTCGTTGCAGTTTAAACATTGAACTTGAACAGCAGCACGTCGCCGTCTTTCACGACGTATTCCTTGCCTTCCATCCGATACAAGCCTTTTTCGCGCGCGGCGGCGACGGAACCGCATTTCACCAAATCGTCGTAGGCCACGGTTTCGGCCTTGATGAAGCCACGCTCGAAATCGGAGTGGATGACCCCGGCGGCTTTCGGCGCGGTATCGCCGACGTGAATGGTCCACGCGCGGACTTCTTTTTCGCCAGCGGTGAAATAGGTGCGCAGGCCAAGCAGATGATACGTCGCTCGAATCAGCACGCCGACGCCGGATTCGGTGACACCGAGTTCCTTCAAAAAATCTTTCGCTTCCTCGGCGGACAAATCAACCAAGTCGCTCTCAATCTGCGCGCTGATGACGACGGCTTCGCAGGCAAGATGCGTCTTCACATATTCACGAACCTTGAGGACGTAAGGATTCTGGTCCGCGGTGGCGAGGTCGGATTCCTTGACGTTGCAGGCAAAAATCGTTGGCTTGTCGGTGAGCAGGAAAAACGGTTTCGCGATGGCCCGTTCTTCCGGCGTAAGTTTTACGGTCAACGCGGGCTTGCCGGAATCGAGCACGGGTTCAAGTTTTTTCAGAACGGCTTCGTCGGCGAGCGCCGTTTTGTCGCCGCGCTTGGCGTCCTTGGCAACTTTTTCCAAACGTTTTTTCACGGCTTCGAGATCGCACAGCACGAGTTCGGTGTTGATGATTTCGATGTCGCGCACGGGATCAACCGTGCCGGTGACGTGGTGGATGTCCGCGTCGTCGAAGCAGCGCACGACCTGCACGATGGCGTCCACTTCGCGGATGTGCGTGAGAAATTTATTGCCCAACCCTTCGCCTTGCGACGCGCCCTTGACGAGGCCGGCGATGTCCACGAATTCAATCGCGGCGGGAATGACGACGCTCGTCTTTGCGATGCCTTGCAAGACATACATGCGTTCGTCCGGCACGGTGACGATGCCGACGTTCGGGTCAATGGTGCAGAAGGGATAATTGGCCGCCTCGGCTTTGCGCGTGCGGGTGACGGCGTTGAACAGGGTTGATTTGCCCACGTTGGGGAGTCCGACGATTCCAGCTTTTAGCATAAAATTTACAATTTGTGTTTGGCGAGGTGCCACACAATGTTGGCACCGTCAAAAAGGCCGGCGATGATCAGGCAGATGCCGGAGATGTGTTGAAACCGCAACAAGGTTTTCTCGCTGAATTTTCCGTGCCCGCGCGAGACGCCGAAGCTCAAGATCAGGAACCAGACCACCGTGCCGGCGAAGACGCCGCTCACACAGGCGACTTTGGCTTTGCGCAAATCGTCCACCCAGTCGTGCGCCATGAGATTTGCCGAGAGGATGATCCACGTCAGCAGCACGCCGAGGTTGCCCAGCACACGGACGAAGCCGGTCATGAAGGCGGAGTGGGGATGCAGTTTTTGTTCAAGGCGCGTCTCGATCAATTCCGTGGCGGCGTCTAGTTTGGTTGGAACCTTCACAGTCTGGGCGAGCAAAAATTTGAAGCCGAGGAACAGCAGAAACACAAAACTGCACACCTGCATCGTGGCCTTCACGATGCCATGGTCAAAAAAAGAGGAAAGTCCGGTGAACGAAATCGCGCAATAAATCGCATCCATCACCGACGCGCCAAGGCCTATGAGCAGCGCCCAGCGGAAGCCGCGTTGCGCGCCTTCGTTGAGGATGGTGAGGTTGATCGGGCCTACGGGGATGGACGCAAAAATGAGCGCGCAGACAAAGCCTGCGATCGCTGCGAGCAGAACTGGATGCGTCCCGGACATTTAACTGCCGGCCTCCGGGTCATCTTCATCTTCAATGCCATGACGCCAGGCGCGCGAGATGTGCGGCCGGATGAAGCCGTAAAGCAGATAGGCCGTGAAGATGGCCGGGGCCAGCACGGGCAGGACATTTTCCCACAGGATCAGAAAAAATCCCACGCACAGCACGATGATGAGCATCTTGACGAAACTGCGCCTGGCGCGGAAATCCAGCGACTTGAAGCTGGGATACTTCACCTCGCTCACCATCATCGCCGACAGGAAAAGCATGATGACCGGCAGCAGGAACCGCCATTTGCTTTCGGAAAAACCTTTTTCCTCGATCCAAAGCAGCAGCAACGTCAGCGAGGCGACCAGTCCGGCGGCGGCGGGAATCGGGAAACCGAGAAATTCCTTGCCGCTGCCGCTGCCCATCGCCGCGAGGCAGTTGAAACGCGCCAGCCTGAACGCGCCGCAGATCAGATAAACCGACGCGATGAACCAGCCGAACTGCGGATGGCCCTCGAACACGCCCGCCAGCACGATGCGATGGACCAGAAACGCCGGCGCCGCGCCGAACGAAACGATGTCCGCCAGCGAATCAAACTCGCGCCCGAACGGGCTTTCACTGCCGCCCATCCGCGCCACGCGGCCATCCAGCAGATCAAAAATGCACGCGAGCAAAATCAAAAACAGCGCGTGATGGATGACGTGGTCGAAGTTGGGCGAACCGGGAACGGCCTCGACAATCTTTGTAAGAGCAAGAAAGCCGCAGAAGAGATTGCCCGCCGTCATCAGGTTCGGCAGGAAATAAATCTTCAGCTTGTCGCTTTCGTCGGGCGCGGGAGGTGCTGTTTCCGGGTTCGTGGCCATAACGTCATTCAAATTGAGCGATCACCGTTTGGCCGCCGATCACCTTGTCGCCCAGCTTCACCTTGATTTTGGCGTTGCGCGACAGATAAACATCCACGCGCGATCCGAACTGGATGAGGCTGATGCGTTCGCCGCGTTGCACGGCGTCGCCCTCCTGAACCCACGGCACGATGCGCCGCGCGATCAGCCCGGCGATGAGCCGCACGCCGACTTTTTCGCCCGGCGGTTCGACGGATTCGAGTCCGATGAGCACGTTTTCGTTGAACTTCGCCGAATCGGCGTTCAACGCGTTGAGATACTGGCCGGGCGTGTGTTTGAAATAAGCCACGCGGGCGTTCAACGGCGCGTTTTGCACATGGATGTTGAACACCGAAAGAAAAATCGAGACGCGCTGACATTCGCCGCCCATGAAATCGGGTTCCGTCGTCGTGTCAATCGCGTCCACCTTGCCGTGGCCGGGCGCGATGACGAGATTTTTGCCGGTCGGCACCAGCGGGTCGGGGTCGCGGAAAAAATAAAACGTGAACAGCGCAAACAGCACCCACAACCCCGCCAGCACCCCGGCAATGCCCAAAACAAACGTCCCGATGACTTTGCCCAGAAACGCCATCGCCACCAGCGCGACGACGGCTGCGCCCGACCAGCCGGTCATCTTCAACGCGGCGAACAAGGCTTTTCCAGAGTGTTTCACGCACGCAGGGTAAATTTTTTTTGCGTGACTTGCAATTCGGCATTTTGCGTGCAAGTTAAAACCCGTCGCAAAAAACCGGCGCGCTGCCGGCAGGGCGACGAAAACAAAAAATTAAAACGATTATGTCACTCCACACACCTGATTTGACGAAGTTCCCGCCGCGCAGCCCGCGCGTGCGGCTCGGCGGCTACGCCATCCTGCCGCGCTGCCTCGACAAAGGCCGCGCGACCTTGGCGGGCAAAAACGGCGAGTATCATTACGCCTGCCCGCTCGACCAGCAGTTTCTGGAATTCGCCGGCATTGATCCCGAAGCCTTGAAAAAGGTGCTGACGAAAAGCGACACCGAAGTCCTGGAATGGATCAAGGCCAACGCCAAAAACAAACGCGCGCCGTCAGAAATCGCCGCCTGGTCAACCTGGCAGGATCAGCGCGCCCCGGACAACACGGACGGCCGCGAGTATTTGAACGGCCTGCACAAGGCCGGTGCCCCCAACCGCGAGGACATCGTGAGCTGGTTCGACGTGCTGGACATGGACGACTTTGTAAGCTTCGGCGGCAAGGCGTAAGTTTTTCATCCATCAAAGCAGAAAGGCGCGAAGGAAAATTCTTCGCGCCTTTTTTGTGATTCGATTTGGAAATCAGGCTGCCGGCTGTGCATTCGTGTCGGCGGGCGGTTCGCTCACGGCCGGCGCGGCGACTTTTGCGGCTCCGATGCTTTCGATGCGATGCCGGTGTTTCGCGCCGTGCAGTTCAAATTCCACTTCATCGCCGACCTTGCGGTTCAACAACGCCTGGCCGATGGGCGTGAGATAGCTGATGATGCCTTTGTCGGGGTCGGAATCCCACGCGCCTAGAATCGTGAAGGTTTCATGCAGGTTGGTGCCGAGGTCGGTGGCGCCCACCACGGTGCCGATGTTGACGGCGTCGGTCTTGGCGTTGGAAAAATCCGTGCCGCGCGCGCGCATCATTTGCGCTTCAAGCTCCTCTTTCTGGCGCATGAGGATTTTCTGCATCTCCTTGGCGGCCTTGTATTCGTGGTTTTCGCGCAAGTCGCCGTAACTCCTGGCGATGGCGATCTCCTTGGAGTTCGCGGGAATCTTCTTCTGCACCAGTTCCTGATATTCGAGCCGGCGGCGTTCGAGGCTTTCCCACGAAACGAGGATCGTGGAATCCTGCTTGGTTTGCTCGCCGCTGACGAGCGATTGCACGGCGGGATGTTTTTTGACGAGGCGCGCGAGGAGCGAACGCTTGCTCATGTCGTCAAACACGGGCGAAAGCTGCAACGCGCGGGTCAGGTCCTTGACCACCTCAATATCGGCGGTCGCGGTCAGTTCATTGAGCAGCTCATGGTCTTCGAGAATGAAATCGCGCAGACGGTTCGAGCGTTTTTCGTTGAACTGGTCGCGTTCCATGGCGGTGAGCATGGCGCGGAAAACTTCCGGCCCCATGATGTCGGCATAGGCATCGCTGCGCTCGCGCCCGAACCAGAGGAGCAGTTCGCTGCCGGCGGTGTGCTGGCGGATGAGCCGGGCGAGCGTCTCCTTGAGCAATTCCATCTTGCCTTCGGCGATGAGCAGGCTGGCAAATTCCTTTACCAGCTTGGAGGAGACAAAATTCAGCGAGCCGCGCAACACTTCCTGCCAAGTGTCGGGATTCGCCTGCTTGAAGGACGCCAGGGCGCGATGATGTTTCGCGGCGGGGATCAATTCCAGCATCGGGCCGAACTTGATGTCCTGTCCCCAGATCTGCGCGGCGGTGATTTCCACGGTGACGGGCTGGAGTCCGGCGGCTTCGGCCAGTTCGTCGCGGGCAAAAACCGCTTCGAGCGCGACCGCCGGCTGCGTGCGCAGATACGAGGTGATGTCCGCGTTCAACGCGGTGATGATTTCGGCGGCGGCGGCTTTTTTATCCGTCAGGTCGGAGACCAGCTTGATGACTTCTGCGACAACGAGAATGCGCGCTTTCAATCCCTTGGCCGCGCGGAAATCCGCCAGCAGGCGGTCTTGCAACGATGTTTCCTGCGTCTGCAAAACCACCGGCTCGGTCTTTTTCGCCGGCACGATGAAATGCCCGTCCTTCTTCATTTCGCGCTTGGCGGTTTCCCACCATTTCTTCCAGTCATCGCGGATCACGTCTGGCACGAGCGCGGCCTGAATCTGGTCTGCTGTGGCCTTGCCGCCGTAGCTGTTCAACACCAGTTTGATCAGATCCAGATGATGCGCGGCGAGATGGCGCACCGCGTCGAGGTCGGCGGCCTTGCGGGCGAGAATGTGATCCTTCGGGATCGGCTTCAGGTTTTCGGCCGCGAAGGACAAGTCCATCGTGTGCCCCGCCTTGCCGGGAAAATCAATCGTGAAGCGCGCGAACACCGTGTCCACAGTTTTGATGCGGCCAAAGCCCCAGCTCCGGTGCGTGCAGCAGCCGCCGGCGGCCAGTTGTGCCAGGGGTTCAACGTGGCGACCTTCAATTTTTCCGGCAGCGGCGAGTTTTTCGAATTCTTCTCTCATAATTATAAAATCGTAATTTTGTCGTCACGGATTCACTATGACTCTATTAAACGTGGTGAACGAACAAAAACCAAGACAAATTGCGGCGCGCGTTCTGGGGCAGCGGCGCGCGAACGGCCTCTTTGTCGAAGACCTGCTCGAAATCGCCCTCGCCAATGCACCGCTATCGTCCGCCGACCGCGGGCTTTGCCAGGAAATTGTCTATGGCGTTGTCCGCTGGCAGGCCGCGCTTGACTGGCTCATCGCGCGGAAAACCGGTGGACGCGAACAAAAGCCTGCGCTCCAAAACCTGCTGCGCCTCGGCCTCTACCAGATTTTCTGGCTCGACCGCATTCCCGACCACGCCGCAGTCCACGAAACCGTGGAACTCGCCAAACAAGGCGGCTTCGGCCCGCAGGCCGGATTCATCAACGCCGTCCTGCGCGGCTATCTGCGCGAGACGGATGAAACCAAAAAACTTCTGGCCGACCTGAAAATTTCCCAGCCCGCGCTCGGCTGGTCGCAGCCCGAATGGCTCGTCGCCCGCTGGCAAAAACGCTGGGGCGCGGAAAAAACCGCACAGCTTCTGCAGTGGAACAACACGCCGCCAAAAACGTTTGCGCGCGTCAACACCCTGAAGACTGACGGCGGCAAGCTCGTTGAAAAATGGCGCGTGGAAAATGTGGAATATGATTTCAGGACGTGTGACTGGACGGGCGAGAATCTTGTCTTCGAGCTTAAAGCGCATCCGCCCCTGGGTTCATTGGCGAGTTTTCGCGACGGCTGGTTTTACATCCAGGACCCCAGCACGCTCCTCGCCGTGCGCGAATTCGGCGCGCGACCCGGCGAAACCGTCCTCGATTTGTGCGCCGCGCCCGGCGGCAAGACGACCTTCATCGCGCAGTTGATGGGCAATCAAGGCAGGATTGTCGCCCAAGATGTTTCGGAAGACCGGTTGAAATTGATCCGTGAAAACTGCGCGCGCCTCGGCGTGGCGTGCGTTGAAACTGTCCTGCCACCAACCCTCAACCCTCAACTCTCAACCACATTCGACCGCATCCTGGTGGATGCTCCCTGCTCGAACAGCGGCGTGATGCGGCGCCGCCTGGATTTGCGCTGGCGGATCCAGCCGGACGAAATCGAGCGTCTGCGCGCGACGCAACTGGACTTGCTTCATCAGGCGGCAACCCGCTTAAAACCCGGCGGCGTTCTGGTTTACAGCACCTGCAGCCTGGAGCCGGATGAAAACTCCGAAGTGGTGAAAGAATTTTTGCGCGAACACGCCGCTTTCACATTGGAAAGCGAACGTGAACTGCTGCCGTTTGTGGACAATGTGGATGGCGCTTACGTTGCACGGATTCTTCGCAGTTGAACTTGTCGCGTCAAATCTTTGGACTCAAGCATCCATTTCGAAACGGGCTTGATCGTTTCAATGACACCTGAAACCTCTCCGCTTGTTTTGGGTGTAACCCCGGCTGCGACCGATAGAATCTGGCTAATGTCCTCAAACAAACAACCACGGATTGGCAGCATGGTTTTCTCAACTCCATTTATGATGTAAGTCAACTTCAAGGCATTTGGAAGCTGGCCAAGCTCGAAAAACATTCTGCTAACGTTCAACTTCCTAAAACTTAATTTCTCAAAGCGAAGATAATCTTTGAATCTCTTTTTGAAAATGGCCTCGTAAAAAGTTGGGCGCCGGTATTTTTCTCTGACGACCTCACTTTCCTTTTCGACTTTCAAATGCAATTCCAAATCGAGCTCAAGTAAAATGCCATCCGCACCAAGTTTGATTGCATCTTTGATGATTTGCAAAACCAACCTGTTTATGGGCTCTTTCGCTAAATCATGGTCAAGATTAAGCGAAACGCTCATTCTTTCACATCCCCATGATCTGATAGCCGGAATCAACATAGATAACTTGTCCGGTGATGGCCGCCGCGCCGTCGCTGGCGAGGAACACGCCGGACGCGCCGAGTTCTTCGGGCAGCACATTTCGCTTCAGCGGCGCATGGGCTTCGTAATGCTTGAGCATTTCACCAAAGCCGGCGATGCCGCGTGCGGCGAGCGTATTGACTGGGCCGGCGCTGATGCAGTTCACGCGGATTTTTTTCGGGCCGAGATCATACGCGAGATAACGCGTGCTGGCTTCGAGCGAGGCCTTGGCCACGCCCATGACGTTGTAGTGAGGCACGACTTTTTCCGCGCCGTAATAACTCATCGCCACGATGCTGCCGCCGTCGGGCATGAGCGGCGCGGCGGCGCGGGAAAGCGCGACGAGCGAATACGCGCTGACGTCGTGCGCCACGCGGTAGGCTTCGCGGCTGGTGTTCACAAATTCACCTTCGAGCGCGTCCTTCGGCGCATAGGCGACGGAGTGCAGGAGCAGATTCAGTTTGCCGAATTTTTCGCCCACGGTTTTGAAGACGGTCGCGATGTCTTCGTCCTTGGTCACGTCGCACGGCAGGATCAAGGTGTCCGCGCCGAAAGTTCCTGCGAGTTCCTCGACGTTGTCCTTGAGGCGCTCGCCCTGATACGTGAACGCGAGCTTGGCACCTTCTTTGGCCCACGCCTGCGCTATGGCCCAGGCGATGGAGCGTTTGTTGGCGACCCCGAAGACAATCCCAGTTTTTCCGTCGAGCATTGGCATAATCGTGAATGGTTGATTTGTTAAGGTGCAGAGAGGTTAAAACATTTTTCCGGCACGCAAAGAAAATTCACAGCCTCGACTCGCGTGTGCCGACGAAATAGACTGGCGAGAATGGATGCACAAACAGGCAATATCATCGTTGACGGCCTCATCACTTATCTGGGACTGATCATTCTGCTGACGTTTCACGAGTTTGGCCATGCGTGGATGGGGATGACGCTGGGCGACCACACGGCGAAATCGCAGGGCCGGGTTTCGCTCAATCCGCTTGTTCACATTGATCCGATCGGCACGGTGGTGCTGCCGCTGATAATGATTTTTGCGTCGCCATCGGTCGGAAGATTTCTGGTCGGCTGGGCCAAGCCGGTGCCGTTCAACCCGGCCAACCTCGCCAACCGCTGGCGCGATGAAATGCTCATCGCCATGGCCGGCCCGGCGATGAATGTCATTCTGGCAGTCGTTCTCGTCGGGTTTGCGCGCGTCACCGTGATGCTTGGTTCTGTGGACGCGACTGATTTGCTGCTGCGGATGGCGGCGTTGAGTCTGGTTCTCTGCTTCTTCAACCTGATTCCGATTCCGCCGCTGGACGGCTCGCATGTTCTGCGGAATCTGACCGGGATGACCTACGAAACCTACTTCCAGTTGTCGCGGTTCGGTTTCATCGCGATCATCATTGTCCTGCAAATTCCGCTGGTGCGTGAAGTGCTCGGCGCTGTCACATATGGCACGCTGAACGTGATCGCGTTCTGCTTCCGCTTCCCGGCGTAGCGGCGTTCCGGCAGAGCGCCGCATTTCATTTGCAAAATCGTTTTTAGCTGCGGAGCAGCGGACGGTAGTAGCCCACGGTTATCACCGTGGGCTATTCTCTTAATGCCGCTCTGCGGCTTACAGTGGATTTTGAAGACGCTTCCTGCGTTATTTTTTGAAGTAAAGCTCCTCGGCGTTCCAGCTCGCGCGATAGGAGCTTAACGGCGTCGGGCGCAGGTTGCCGATGTCCGAACGCGCGGCGGCGTAGAAATTCGGCGTGACCGTGAAAATCATCGGCATCTGCTCGCCGAGAATCTGCTGCACCTCGTCATAATATTTTTTCCGTTCGGCGAAATCCAGCGTCTTCATCTGCGCGTTCATCAATTCATCCAGCCGGGCCTCCCAGCCGGTCGAAGGCGTTTTCTGGCGCGGAAACCATTGATGCGTGAAGCCGCCGGACTTGATCACATTCATGCTCGAAGAAGGATCGGTGCCGCCGCCGCCGATGCCCATCAGGATGCAGTCGTAGTCGTAGGAATCGTTGATCTTGCTCACGAGCGTGTTGAACTCGATCGGCTGGAGAATGACGTTGAAGCCGAGCGCCTTCAAATCCGACTGGATCAGCAGCGCGGTTTTTTCGCGCGCGCTGTTGCCGGTGTTCGTGTTCAGGACAAATTCAATTTTACTTCCGTCGGGATCCTCGGCGAAGCCGTCGCCGTCGCGGTCTTCGATGCCGATCTCTTTGAGCAGCGCCTTTGCCTTCGCCACGTCGTGCGGATATTGCGGCGTGTTGGGGTTGAACCATTTTTTGTTGCCGGGCGTCACGAAGCCGTAGTTCGGAATCGCGCGGCCGGAATAAATGGATTTGATGATGCTGTCGCGGTTGATCGCATACGAGCAGGCCTGCCGGAATTTGGTGTCGCGGAACCATTTCAGTTTTTTTGTGTCCACATACGGCCGGCTGGTCTTGGCATTCACGTTTGTGTTTTGGTTGAACCAGAAAAATCCCGCCTCCAGCCCGATGCCCGGCTCGAGCAAATTAAATTTCCCTTTCGCCGCCTCGGCTTTGAAACGGTCATATTCATCCGGGTAGATAAAATCATCCACGTCGCTTTCGCCGCTCAAGAAGCGCAGCGAGATCGCGTTCAAATTCGGCACGACCGTGAGCACGATGTTGTCGAAATACGGCAGCCGCTGGCCCTTCTTGTCCACCTCGAAAAAATACGGGTTGCGCTCCAACAGGGCATATTGCGCCGGCTTGTATTCCTTGAGGCGGAACGGCCCGCTGCCGATGATGTCCGCCGGCTTCCAGTTCACGCCGTAGGCCGACGTAAAGGTTTTGTCCGCGACCGTTTTGGCGAGAATATGTTTCGGCAAAATCGGCACGCCGCCGAAATTTTCCAGGAACGGCGCGTAAACGTCCGGCGTCACGGCCTGAATGGTCAGGTCATCCAGCTTCGTCGCCGCGATTTTTTTGCCGTCAATGATGAAGGCGTCGCGCATGACATTGTCAATTTCGGGATTGTAAATCACGTCCCATGTGAAAACCACGTCGTCCGCCGTCAGCGGCTCGCCGTCGCTCCAGCGCAGGTTTTTCCGCAGCTTGAACGTCCACGTTTTTCCGTCGGGCGAGTTCGTCCACGATTCCGCCAGACCGGGCGTCACCTGCTGCGTCGTCCAGTCAAAGCCCAGCAGTCCGGCGAACAGATGCCGGTAAATCTCCTCGGACGATGATTCGTTGGCGGTGATGGGATTGAAAGTTTTGGGATCGCCGAAAGTCGCCACCACCAGCCGCCCGCCCGGAATGCCCGGCTCGCAATCCACGACCAGCGGCGGTTCGGGCAACGGATAATCAGCGGCGGATTTGGCCGGCGCGGCTGGCGGATTTTTCCCGCAACCGGACAACAAAACGGCGACGGCGACCACGACCGGGACATATTTGGCGAAAGATTTTTTCATGGGCATCAATTCAATTTCAACATTTGAACAACCAGGAAACAAAGTAACCAAGGCGGGCAATTTCAACAATCCTCAACTCATCATCATCAACTTATCGCAGCAAGGGCGGACGTTAAACCACATCGTCCGGCTCTCTGCCGAGGAGTCGCCACGCTAAATTCACTCGCCCGCGCGGAGATTTTTTGCCACGTTCCCAAAAGTAATTGCGATGTGGTCATTCCTTTTTAAGCGCCTGCTGCACATGATTCCGCTCCTGCTGGGCGTGTCGTTGCTGACGTTTCTGCTCATGGCCATGGCGCCGGGCGATTACTTTACCGCACTTTCGCAAAACCCGCAGATCTCGCCGGAAACCATCGCCAACCTCAAGGCCAAGTTCCATCTCGGCCAGCCGTGGTATGTCCAATACTTCTACTGGCTCAAAAATATTTTACACGGCGAATTCGGCTACTCGATGGCCTACAAAATTCCCGCCACCGCGCTGATCTTCGAGCGACTGTGGAACACATTCCTGCTTTCGTTCTTCGCCATGATCATCGCGTGGGGCATCGCCATTCCGCTCGGCATCTGGGCCGCGGTCAAAAAAGATTCGTGGGCGGATCGCGGCTGCTCGTTGGTGGCATTCGTCGGTCTGTCCGTGCCGGATGTTTTGCTGGCGCTGCTGGCGCTGTGGTTTGCGGCGGCCACCGGCTGGTTTCCGGTCGGCGGCGCGCAAAGCCCTATTCACGACTTGCTGACGCCGATGCAGCAATTCTGGGATTGCGCATATCATCTCATTTTGCCCGCGCTCGTGCTTGCCGCCGCCGACCTTGCCGGCATCATGCGCCGGATGCGTTCGTGCCTGCTCGACACGCTGCGCGCCGAATACGTCACCGCCGCCCGCGCCCGCGGCCTGGGCGAAGGCTGGGTGATCTACAAGCACGCGCTGCGCAACGCCATCAATCCGCTGCTCACCATCTTTGGCTACTCGCTGGCCGCGCTGTTGAGCGGCGCGTTCATCGTGGAAAACATCATGGCCTGGCCCGGTCTAGGACGCCTGACCATCGAGGCGTTTTTCGCAAAGGATTCCTACCTCGTCGTGGACTGCGTCGTCATGGCGACGGCGCTGCTGGTCGTGGGAAATTTCATCGCCGACCTGATGCTGGCGTGGAGCGATCCGCGCATCCGTTTGAAATAAAATGGAATCTACCCCGCCAAATCTAAACCCGATCGCGCTCTCGCCTTGGCAAATTTTCTGGCAGCGCCTGAAACGCCGGCGCATCGCGATGATTGGCGGCGTGATTCTGATCGGGCTTTATCTCATCTCGTTGTTCGCGGGTTTTGTCGCGCCTTACACCCACGACCGGCTGGATCGCGACCGTTTTTTTCATCCGCCCACCCGGCCGCAACTGGAAGGTTTTCATCTGGTCGTGCCGCGCTACGAACAACAGCCGGGCAATTTCATTTACCATGCTGTTCAGGGCGACACGCAGCCGATCCGCTTCTTTGTGCATGGCGAGAAATATAAACTGTTCGGATTGATTCCAGCTTCAATCCATTTGTTCGGCACGGGCGATGATAAATATCCTGTTTATCTGCTCGGCACCGATCAATTCGGGCGCGACGTTTTTTCGCGGCTGCTTTACGGCTCGCAAATCTCGCTATCAATCGGCGTCATCGGAATTCTTTTGTCGTTCACCTTCGGCCTCATCATCGGCGGCATCTCCGGTTATTTTTCCGGCGCGACGGACACCGTCATCATGCGGCTGTGCGAACTCATCATGTCCGTTCCTGCGCTGTATTTGATCATTTCGCTGCGCGCCACGTTTCCGCCGAGCATGACTTCCGCGCAAATCTATGCGATGATCATCGTCATCTTGAGCTTCATCGGCTGGGCCGGCATGGCGCGCGTGATTCGCGGCATGACCTTGTCGCTGCGCGAGCAACAATTCATCCTCGCTGCGCGCGCGCTCGGCCAGTCGGATTTCAAGATCATCGTGCGCCATATTTTGCCGAACACATTTTCGTATGTCATCGTGGCGGCGACGTTGAGCGTGCCGTATTACATCCTGGGTGAAGTCGTGTTGAGCTTTCTCGGCGTGGGCATCCAGGAACCGAGCGCAAGCTGGGGCTTGATGCTGAACGCGGCGCAAAACACCGAGTATCTGAAAAATTATCCGTGGCTGCTCGCGCCCGGCGCGGCGATTTTTGTCACCGTTCTGGCTTTCAACTTTCTCGGCGATGGCTTAAGAGACGCGGCGGACACGAAATCCATTTAAAGATGAAAAATACAAATCTAAAAATATCGGATGAGCATCGCGGCTCTGTCCGGATGAATTTTGCATTTTTAATTTTTAATTTTTAATTGTATGGCCCTGCTCGAAATCAAAAATCTGAAAATGGACTTCGGCGCGGGCGCGGATGCGTTGCGCGCCGTGGACGGCGTATCGCTCACCATCGGCGCGAGCGAAACCGTCTGCCTCGTCGGCGAAAGCGGCTGCGGCAAAAGCGTCACCGCGCTTTCCATCGCGCGGCTCGTGGCGACGCCGCCAGCGAATTACGTCGGCGGGGAAATTCTGCTGAACGGCCAGGACACATTGAAAATGTCGAATGGGGAGCTTCAGAAAATTCGCGGCGGCGTGGTGAGCTATGTTTTTCAAGATCCGGGTGCGTCGCTCAATCCCGTTTTCCGCATCGGCAATCAGATCAAGGAATCGCTCAAGCTGCATCGCCCCCTCACCCGGCCTTCGGCCACCCTCTCCCCCGCTGGGGGAGAGGGACGGGGTGAGGGGGTGCGCGTGTTAAAAAACGTGATTACTGACTACGATACCGAAGTCATCCGCCTGTTAAAACTCGTCGGCATTCCCGCGCCGGAATCGCGCATCCGGAATTATCCGTTCGAGATGTCCGGCGGCATGCAGCAGCGCGTGATGATCGCGATGGCGCTGGCAAGCGAACCGAAACTGCTCGTGGCCGACGAGCCAACCACCGCGCTCGATGTTACGATTCAGGCGCAGATTCTCGATTTGTTGAGCGAACTTAAGCGACGGCTCGGCATGGCGATTTTGCTCATCACGCACAACCTCGGCATCGTCGGCGACATGGCCGACCGCGTGGCTGTGATGTATGCCGGGCAGATCGTCGAGCTGTCGCCCGCGCGCGAACTCCTGCGCCGCCCGCTGCATCCCTACACGAAGGCGCTGATCAACTCCGTTCCCAAACTGGCCGGCGGGGCCAGCCGCCTCTCGGCCATTCCCGGCAACGTCCCGCGCATCGGCAATTTCCCGCCCGGCTGCCGTTTCGCCCCGCGCTGCCCGATTGCGAAGCCGGAATGTTCCGAAAAAATCCCCGAACTGCTCGAAGTCGAACCCGGACGTTTCGTGAGATGTCCGTTTTGGAAATGAATAAATTTTAACGCAGAGACGCAAAGGCGCAGAGATTAACTTGGCGGACATAATTCGATTTGATAACTATTGCGTATGAACTACTGGCTTGACCTGTTCACTGGAACGACTTGGGATGAGTTCCAGAAATCTGGAGCATCTATTTCCGGCTTTAGTTATCGGATGCGGAAAACGGTTCAGAAAATTCAGCCGGGAGATATTCTTGTCTGCTACCTGACCGGAGTTATGCGTTGGGTTGGCGCACTTGAAGTGATTGGTCAAACCGATGACAAGACGCGGATTTGGAAAGACGCAGAATTTCCATCTCGACTCAAAGTAAAACCGCTCGTGATGCTTTCGCCGACAAACGGTGTTCCAATGAGTGAGCTTAAAGGAAAAGTTCACTTTTTCCAGAACCAAGCTGACAGCGGAAAGTTCAAAGGTTTCGTTCGAGTGAGTCCGGCTACTTTTCGGGTGAAAGAAGACGGCGATTTAATCCTTCGCCTTCTGCGCGACGCGGAGCGCACGCCAGTGTCGAGGCCAGTGGACGCCAAAAAACTGGCGCGAAAACCATTTTTCAAAGCGGAACGAAAAAAGGGAAAGGAAATAATTTCGACTGTCGTATCTGTCCCCGAATCTGAAGAATCTGAAAATCTTGAACAACCAGAACTGACTGGCAAAGCTGATGCTCGAACTGCCTCCACGCGACATATCGAAATTCAGCATCGTCTGATGGTTCTTGGTGCTGAAATGGGTTTTGATATTTGGGTTGCGCGAAACGACCGATCTCGAAATTGGAACGGCCAAATTCTCGGCGAGCTTCCTCAAGTCATTGACGAACTGCCAACTCAATTTAACGAAGCTACCAATCGCACAATTGAGTTGATTGACGTGCTTTGGCTCAAAGGTAATTCCATCGCTGCCGCATTTGAGATTGAATGCACCACGAGCGTTTATTCCGGCCTGCTCCGCATGAGCGACTTGCTTGCGCTCCAACCAAACATTGACATCAATCTTTTTCTGGTTGCTCCCGACGAGCGGCGCGAAAAAGTTAAGCAGGAAATCTTGCGCCCAACTTTTTCGTTGAGAGAAAAACCGCTGGCAGAAATTTGCGGCTTCATTGGTTTTGGAAAATTCACCGAAAAGCTGGACGGAATTCACAAATTGGGATTGGCTTCATCTTTGAAGCCAGATTTTCTTTTGAAGACCGCTGAATTTTTTGCCGCTGAAAATGGCGATTGATTTTTACTCTGCGCCTTTGCGTCTCTGCGGTAAATCCAGTTTTGCCGCATTGACGCCAAACCGCCTTGCGCTTAATTTTCCAGCATGAAAACGCTGCAAGTGGAATTGCCCGACCAAATGGCGCACGACGTTGAAGACGCCGTGGAAACCGGGAAGTTTGAAAATGCCACGGAGGTCGTGCGCGCCGCCTTGCGCGAATTCATTTCCCATCGCCGGTTTGAATTGATGGAGCGGCAGCAGTTGCAGGACATCGCCTGGGCTTTGAATGAAAAGTCCGCCGCGAAATGAAACGGCTGGTCGCGGACACGGGGCCGGTTTTGCATTTGCATGAGGCAGGCGCACTTGACCTGCTTCCGCTGATTGGGGAGATTTTCCTGACACCGCTAGTCGCGGCTGAATTGCGTTCAAGGATTCCGGCATTGCCGAAATGGGCGAAGGTTCAAGCGCTTTCTTCGACCGCCCAAGAGCGCGAAGTGGAATGGCGGAGCGCGGGATTGTTGCACGGCGGCGAGGCCGAGGCGCTGGCTTTGGCGCGCGAATCCAAGACCGATTGGTTTCTCACCGACGATGCGGCGGCGCGATTGATGGCAGAATCTTTGAATGTTGAAGTCCACGGCTCAATCGGCGTTGTGCTTTGGGCTGCGGCCAGCCGGCTTGTCAAAAAACCAGAGACGGAGTTGTTTCTGACCGGACTGGAAAAATCGTCGCTGTGGATGTCGCTTAAAGTTCGCATTGAAGCGCGGGCGGCTTTGGAGAAACTCTTTGCATGAGCGCGCTGCTCGAAGTCAAAAATCTGAAGGTGCATTTTCCCGTGAAGGCCGGGATGTTCAGCCGCGTCCACGAAACCGTAAAGGCGGTGGACGACGTGAGTTTCAGCATCGCGCCGGGCGAAACGCTCGGCCTCGTCGGCGAAAGCGGTTGCGGCAAGACGACGCTCGGCCGCGCCATCGTCCGGCTCGTCGAACCGACGGCGGGGGAAATCTCGCTCGACGGCGAGGATATCTTGAAAATGACCGGCTCGGCCTTGCGCGCGCGGCGGCGGAAGTTCCAGATGATTTTTCAAGACCCCTACGGCTCGCTTAATCCGCGCATGACCGTCGAGCAAATCGTCGGCGAGGCGCTGGACATCCACAGATTGACCGACAGCAAATCCGCGCGGCAGAAACGGATTTTTGAACTGCTCAAGGACGTCGGCCTCGATCCGGTGTATGCACAGCGTTATCCGCATGAGTTTTCCGGTGGCCAACGCCAGCGCATCGGCATCGCGCGGGCGCTGGCCGTCGAGCCGAAGCTGATCATTTGCGACGAACCGGTGAGCGCGCTGGACGTTTCGGTGCAGGCGCAGATCATCAACCTGCTCGGCGATTTGCAGCAGGAGCACGGCATCGCGTATCTGTTCATCGCGCATGATCTCGCGGTGGTCGAGCACATCAGCCGTCGCGTGATGGTGATGTATCTCGGCAAGATTGTGGAGATGTCCGAGGCGAAGGAAATCATCCGCGAGCCGCAGCATCCTTACACGCAAGCGCTGATTTCCGCCGTGCCGGAGGTGGATCCTGAATCAAAGCGCAAACGAATCGTTTTGCCTGGAGATGTGCCGTCGCCAATCAATCCGCCGGGCGGGTGTCCGTTTCATCCACGTTGTCCGATTGCCGAGGCGCGGTGCAGAACGGAAGTGCCGGCGTTGCGCGAAATTTCAAAGGAACATTGGGCGGCGTGTCATTTTGCGGGAAATAAAATTGAACAGAGTAACCGGGCGGGCTTTCAAAACGTCTGACTTTGCAGATGAGGACTAAACCGGCCAACGCCAGCGCACGGGGGGCGTTCACTTTGATTGAACTGCTCGTGGTCATCGCCATCATCGCGATCCTGGCGGCGATGCTGCTTCCCGCCTTGAGCCGGGCGAAGGAAACGGCGCGGAAAATTTCCTGCCTGAGCCAGATGCGCCAGTTGGGGTTGTCGCTGATCATGTATGTGGATGAGAACCAGGGTCATTTCCCGCCGCGCGCCAACACCAATCGCTGGCCGGCGCGGTTGAAGGACGGTTATCAGCAGACGAAAATCCTCGTCTGCCCGACCGATCCGCCGAATCCGGCGACCCTCACAAACACCGCCTATCCCGCCGATTCCGCGCCGCGCAGTTACATCATCAACGGCTGGAACGATTATTTTTTTGCGCAAGGCGGCGACATCTGGACGCGTTACCAGAGCGGCGATGCGACATTGATCCTGTCGCAAAACGTCATCCGCCAGCCGAGCGACACGATTGCGTTCGGCGAAAAAGACCATGACTCGCCGCACTACTACATGGACTTTGAGGAATACGACGACTTGCTGCAACTCGACCAGAGCAAGCATTCCACGAGTGTGAAAGATGCCAAAGGCAACGGCGGCGGCGGTTCGAATTACGCCTTCACCGATGGCAGCTCGCGGTTTTTGAAATTCGGCAAGGCCTTCAATCCGGTCAACCTCTGGGGCGTGACCGACGCCACGCGCAACACGGCGATTTCGTTTTGAGAATTGGGCGCTTGCCCTGACGGTGAAATTTCCTGTATGTTTCCAGCCGGTCGGTTGCCCACGTGGCGGAATTGGCAGACGCGCTAGATTCAGGTTCTAGTGAGTAAAATCATACAGGTTCAAGTCCTGTCGTGGGCACCATATTTAGCAATGGTTTTGTGAGTTTTTATTGACTTGCTGACATTTTGCTGACATAATCGCGGGGTGATGAAAACCGCGATTGCTTCCAATGTTTGTGAGCCTTTGCTTGAAGGTTCTGCCTCTGATTCCCCCGTCTCGCCCGTGCTGCAAAACAATTCTGTTACCGCCGCCGCGCCGGTTGCAAACAACGGTGCTGACAAAGCTGCTGACAATTATCGGATCAAACAGGTCAAGGCGGTCGTCACCGAAATCAAAAAGAAGCGGAAGGGCAAGCCGGAGATCACGCTTTGGGAGGTCCGGGTCGGGTCGGCGATTTCCAAGATTTATTTCACCCCCAGCGGCGAGCGCGAATTGTTCACGCTGGTCTATTGGCTGGATAAGAAACGGAAGCGTGAGGTTTTCCCCACAAAGGAAAAAGCCATCGCTGCCGCCAAGAGCGCCAACACGGAATTGAGCAAGGGCGATTTGGGGGCGGCGGATTTGACGGCACCGCAACGGGTGGCCTGCGCCCGCGCGCTGGACTTGGTGGCACCGTTCGGTGTGCCAATCGAGTTGGTGGCGAGCCACTATGCCTATTACAAGCAAAAGCTAAAGGATGTCCCTTTTGAGCGCGTCGTGGATGATTATGCCCGGCGGCATCCGGTGGATCAGGTTTCCAAAATGGTCAGGGTGGTCGCCGATGAACTGATTGAATCGAAGCGGGTGGACAAATTGAGCGACCGCTACATCCTGCAACTGACGTATGACATGAAACGGTTCTGCGGCCGGTTTCACGGCGAACTGGGGATGGTGCGCGGGGTGGACGTGGACACCTGGCTGCGGGATTTGAAAGTCGGGCCGCGCACGCGGAACAATCTGCGCGCCTCCATCCAAGTGCTGTTCAACTATGGCATCGCGCGGAAGTATCTGCCGAAAGACCATGACGAAATTGACGCGGTGCCGCTGGCGAAGGACAAGGGCGGCGAGATTGAAATTTTCACGCCGAAGGAACTGGCGGAACTGCTGGCGGTGGCGTCGGCGGAACAACTTCCTTTCATGGCGATCAGCGCGTTCGCCGGGGTGCGGCACGCGGAGATTCAACGGCTGGATTGGGCGAACGTGAACAAGGCGGCGGGCATCATCGAGATCAAGGCGGGCGCGGCCAAGACCGCGAGCCGGCGGGTGATTCCGATTCTGCCGAATCTGGCGGCGTGGCTGAAACCGCACTGGAAAGAGGCCGGGCCGGTCTGCTCCTTCACGAACATGGTGGATCAATTCCGGGACATGACGCGCGCGGTGAACCAAGCGCGGCGGGCGGCCTGGGCGAAGTCGAAGGGCGTCGGCGACGAGGCATTGAAACAGGCCGATGAGCGGGCGGCGGCGCGGCGCAAAGAGGACAACAAAAAGCAGAACGGTCGGCGGGCGCGCGGCTCGGTGCTGCCGTTGGGGTCGGAAACGGCGGCGGAAGAGGGTTGGGTGCCGTTCGCGTGGAAACACAACGCTCTGCGGCATTCGTTTATCAGCTACCGCGTGGCGGAGACGCAGGACGTCGCCAAAGTTTCATTGGAGGCGGGCAACTCGCCGCAGATGATTTTCCAGCATTACCGCGAACTGGTGCGACCGGAAGCGGCAAAGGCTTGGTTTGCCATCGTGCCGGCGGCAAAATCAAAATCATGAAAATGCTGCTATTGATAATCTTGCTGGCGTTAAATGCCGGCGCGGCTGATGTGAAAGTGTTTTTTTCGCCGAAAGGTGGATGCACCGAAGCTGTGGTTGAGAACGTGGGCAAAGCTAAGTCCACTGTTCTGGTGCAGGCTTATTCGTTCACGAGCGCGCCGATTGCAAAGGCGCTGGTGGATGCCGCGAAACGCGGGGTGAAGGTGCAAGTAATTCTGGACAAGAGCCAGCGAACGGAAAAATACAGCGGGGCCGACTTTCTCTTGCATGAAGGAGTTCCGACCTTCATTGACGCGAAACACGCGATTGCCCACAACAAAATCATGGTCATTGATTCGCACACGATTCTGACCGGCAGTTTTAACTTCACGAAAGCGGCGGAAGAAAACAATGCCGAAAACCTGCTGGTGATTGAAGACATGGCGCTCGCGAAGAAATACACAGCGAACTGGCAAAACCATCTGGAGCATAGTGAACCTTACACGGACGACAAGGGGACGATGAACGATTCGCGGCCAAAGCGGAAGCGCACGAACTCGCATTGAATCCGCCGGCTGCCGGGACAATACGAAAATCCGAAGGAAACAATTTTCGGATGGACAGGCGTTGTCCAGGGCGTGTGATAATTCAGCCGGGCTGGAGACAATCAGCGGAATCGTTCTTGGCGCTGTTCACCAATTTGGAAACGCGGCAGCACGCCATTTCCTCGGCGGGATAGGGGCGCAACAGGGTTTTCAAAAACTCCGGCTCGAACCGCTGCGGTTCCAGCCACCACTGATAATGCTCCGGCCCCAAAATCACCGGCATCCGGTCGTGAACTTTTGCCACCATCGGGTTCGGCGTGGTGGTGATGACGGTGAACGTCTCAACCAACTGGCTGACGCTTGGCCCGGTGTCATCCAAGCCAAGCTCGCCGTCGCGGTGCGGGCGGATCCATTTTTCCCAAAGCCCGGCCATGCAAAAAAATCCGCCATCGTTGCGCGTGAACCGGAAGGGCTGTTTGCCGGTGGGCGTGCTTTGCCATTCGTAAAAGCCATCGGCGGGAATCAGGCAGCGCTGTTTCTCGAACGGGCGGCGGTAGCTGGTTTTCTCGGCAATGGTTTCGGCGCGGGCGTTGGTCAACTTGTCGCCGATGGTTTCATCTTTCGCCCAAGGCGGGATGAGTCCCCAGCGCATCGGTTTCAAAACGGGCTGGCCGTTTTCCCAAACGAGGACGGGCGCGTGCTGGCGCGGGGCGAGATTGTAGCGCGGCTTGAAATCGGCAACTTTGCAAATGAAGCGGACGAGCTTTTCCAGCCCGGCCAAATCCTGCGTGATGGTGTAGCGTCCGCACATGGATGAACGGCGATTCCCGGCGGCTCAATCTTCCGTGTAAAAGTCCAGGTCGCGCTCCATGCCGACATAGGCACGCCGGACAAACCAACCGACCGCAACGGCCAACACAATGTAGAAGCAAATTGAAATCAAAGTGTAATGCTCAAGCGGGAAATGCTGCTGCAATCCGTCCAAAATCATTTTGCCGATGATCCACACGGCCATAAATCGGAACAGATTCCAGCAATGACGCCAAAACTTCCTTGGCTGGCTGCGGCACCAACTTTCAATTTCGAGCAAAAAATTTAAGAGCTTTATCATAATCTTGAAACAACCGGCGGCGAACAAAGTTGCATTGGTGCGATCACAATAAAGTCCCTTGGACTGGTTTGGCCGGGCCGTCCGCGCCCCAAAGTTTGGTTATCATTTCGCGCTGCGGCGTGAACGGGCATTTGGCCTTGGGCTGCTTTTGCGATTCGTCAATGTGCCGCAACGCCAGTTGCGCGCCGGTCATCAGCGCGGTTTTGCCAAGCCGCTGATTCAATTCATGCGTGGCGTCGTCCAGCGCGCCCCAGCGTTCTTCCTGCGTCCGCCCCCAAAGCGTCGGATGCGTGTCCAGCCGTTCAAGATTGAACATTGCAATCCGAATCTGTCGCACTGGCAACCGCTGGCCGGCCATGATGCCGCGAAACATCTGCTCCATCACCTCGTTGATGACGGAATTTAGAAACTGCGGATGCTTGAATCGGTGGCTGGTGCCGACTTCGGTAAAATTCGTGAACCGGACGGCCACGCTAAATTCCCGCGCCTGCATCTGCTCCCGGCGCAACTGGCCGGTCAACCGCGTGGATTCGCTCAACATGAAGGTCAGCGCCGCCTCGTAGTCGGGTTCATCCTGCGGGAGCGTGGTGCTGCTGGAAATCGTCGTGCGGTCTTTGATCTCCAAAACCAGCGGCTCGTTCCATTGGCCGTTCGCAAACAGCCAAAGCTGTTGCCCCCAAATGCCGAACTTCTGCTTTAGCAGCATGGACGGCAGTTTCGCCACATGGCCGAACGTCAGCGCGCCAAGCGCTTTGATGGATCGTTCCCGATTCTTGCCGATGCCGGACATTTCCGACACGGGACGGTCATTCAAAAAATCTTTTTCCCGCCCCGGCGGGACTTCGAGGAAACCGACGCCTTTGGCGGCGTCGGTGGCGAGCTTGGCGAGTTTGGCGGAGTTCGCCAGCCCCGCCGTCACCGGCAACCGGACTTCCTTTTTGATACGCTCGCGGATGCCTTGGACATAATCCGTCGGCGTGGTGTTGCGCCAGACGCAATCCTCCATCGTGGAGAAATCCAGAAAACCTTCGTCAATCGAATACGGGACGAGCGTGGGCGCGTATTCCTCCAGAATTTTGAACATCTGCCGCGACAACTCGCGGTAGGCGTCGTAGTGCGGTTTGCACAAGACGCCGCTGGGGCAAAGCCGTTTCGCCTCGAAACAGGCCGTGCCGGTTTTGATGCCGTATTTTTTTGCCAGCCGGTTGGCCGCGATCACGATGCCGTCGCCGCGCCGCCCGCCGCCAACCCACACCGGCCGCCCCTCCAGCTTGGAATCGAGCGCGATTTCGCAACTGGCGAAGAATGAATCTCCGTCAATGTGCAAAATGCGGTTGTTGCGGGCGCTCATCGGGTGCGGGCCGCACGGGCCAGCCAGACACGCTACCGCATCGCCCGCGTCCGTCCATGCCGAGTTGTTCACAAGTGACAGCGTCACGGGCAAACGGGTTGCAGCCGGGGCGCGAACCACGGCTGGCGCGGGCGGCGGCGAGCGGGTTCCTCGCGGTGAAAATGCGTGAACACGATTTCATGCGCGAAGAGCGACGCCCATTCAAAGGCGTTGGCGCGGTCGGCGTCAGTGCCGCCGACCAGTTCGTGCTGGCCGTTGGGCAGGCGGATGAGCCTGGCCCGGCCAAACTGGCGGACGAGGCGGTTGCGGAAGCGTTGCGGAACGAGGTTTTTTAGTTTCATACCCCGCCACTTTACGCGAGAGGGTTGGACATTGGCTGTCCCAGTAAAAAATAACCGGGGATTTTTTTCGAGTGGCAATGGTGGCGCGACTCCTGATTGACGGCCAATTACATTGGGTATGGTTTCATGTGGTTGCGCGTGCCTTGTGCGTGAATGGCTTTACTGCGTAAAAAAAGTATTTGACAATGTTACGCATTGCGGTAAAGTCATTCACGTCAGGTGACGCGGGGTGCGCGTAGCTGATGAAAAGCACATGATTGAGAAACTTGGCACACTGGCGCAAATCCGAACGGGCTATCCGTTCCGGGGGCGCATTGACCGTGTGGAGCGCGGAAACTGCCGGCTCGTGCAAATGGGAGACGTTCGCGCGGACGCGGGCGTAGTCGAGGACGTGCAGACGCATTTAGTCCTGCCCGGCGGTCCCGGCAACCACCAGTTGCACTTCGGCGACGTGCTGTTCATCGGGCGCGGCGTGCGGAATGAGGCGGCGACATTTGCCGCCGACTGCGGCGACGTGGTGGCCGCGCCGCATTTGTTCGTTTTGCGGACGGCGGGACAGGTGGCCTTCCCTGATTACCTGACCTGGTTTCTGAACCTGCCGGAGACACAGGAAAAAATCCGCGCCCTGCGGCGTGGATCGGCGGTGCCGTTCGTGCCGATGTCGGCGTTTGCTGCGCTGGAAGTGCCGCTGCCGAGCATCGAGATGCAGAACCACATTGCCGGCATCCAAAAACTCAACCTGCAAGAGCAACACCTGCTCGGGCAAATCCGCGAGCGCCGTCGCGTGCTGATTGACGGCCTGATGCTGGAAGCGGTGCGGCGATCCAGTGCGCGGACAACTTGAAACCAACTACCATTTACCAACCATGAAACCGATTAACCAAGACGAAATCAATAACGTGGCATGGCGGGCGTGTGACACGTTTCGCGGCACGATAGACCCGGCGCAATACAAGGATTACATCCTCGTGATGCTGTTCCTGAAATACCTGTCTGACGTGTGGAAAGACAAGCGCGAGGAATACGCCAAGGAGTTCAAGGGCGACAAGGAGCGCGTGGCGCGGCGGCTGGCGCGCGAACGCTTTGTGCTGCCGGACGGCTGCGACTATTACACCCTTTACGCCAAGCGCAATGAGGCGAACATCGGCGAGCTGATCAACGTGGCGCTGGAGCAGATTGAAGATGCGAACAAGGCCAAGTTGGAAGGCGTGTTCCGCAACATTGATTTCAATTCCGAAGCCAACCTCGGCCAGACCAAGGAGCGCAACAAGCGGCTCAAGGATTTGCTGGAAGATTTTGCGGGCGAAGAAATGGATTTGCGGCCGTCCCGCGTCGGCAAGGAGGACATTATCGGCAACACCTACCAGTATCTAATTGGCCGGTTCGCCAGCGATGCCGGCAAAAAGGGCGGCGAGTTCTACACGCCGGGCGAAGTCTCGGAACTGCTGGCGAAACTGCTCGCGCCCAAAAAAGGCAGCCGCATCTGTGACCCGACGTGCGGTTCCGGCTCGCTGCTGATCCAGGTGGGCGACCAGGTGGGCGACAATGATTATTCCCTCTACGGGCAGGAAATGAACGGCAGCACTTGGGCGCTGTGCCGGATGAACATGCTCGTCCACAACAAGGACGCGGCGCGGATTGAATGGGGCGACACCATCAACAATCCGAAGCTCATCGAGAAAGATGCGCTGATGAAGTTTGATACCGTCGTGGCCAATCCGCCGTTCTCGCTGGACAAGTGGGGCGCGGAGACGGCGGACGCGGACAAGTTCCACCGGTTTCATCGCGGCGTGCCGCCCAAGAGCAAGGGCGATTATGCCTTCATCAGCCACATGGTTGAAACCGCCGTCGAGGGCAGCGGCAAGGTGGGCGTCGTCGCGCCGCATGGTGTGCTGTTCCGGGGCGGCGGTGAAGGCCGGATTCGCCAAGCATTGATTGAGGAAAATGCGCTGGAGTGCGTGATTGGTTTGCCGGAAAAACTTTTCTTCGGCACCGGCATCCCGGCGACGATCATGATTTTCAACAAGGGCAAGAAAACCAAGGACGTGTTGTTTATTGATGCCAGCCGGGAATATGTGGAAGGCACGAACCAGAACAAGCTGGGCAGCGAACACATTGCTAAAATTGTGGCGACCTACAAGGCGTTCAAGACGGTGGAGAAATACGCTTACCGCGCCACGCCGGAGGAAATTGCCGAGAACGATTTCAACCTGAACATTCCGCGGTATGTGGACACGTTTGAACCGGAAAAACCGGTGAACCTCAAGGCCGTGCAAAAGGAAATTGACAACTTGGAAAACCAACTGGCCGGCGTGCGGAAACAGATGGCCGGTTATTTGAAGGAACTTGGGGTATGAATTTGCCTTCAGGCTGGAAGCAAGTAACGCTTGGTGAAGCCACGGCGGCCACGCGGCTTGGCGGCAATTACGAATGCAACGGAACTTATCTTGGGATTCCAGTAATAAAAATGGGCAACCTTGGGCGTGGAAGAATTCAACTGGCAACGGTCGAACGGATGCCAGAGGGTGCGGATTATTTCTCCGACGATGTTCTTAAACGAGGGGACATTCTTTTCAACACACGCAACACGCTCGACCTGGTGGGCAAGGTGGCAATGTGGCGTGAAGAATTACCGCGAGCTGTTTTTAACTCGAATATCTTGCGAATTGATTTTGACGAAAGCAGAGGCTTCACGAAAGGTTTTGGCAATCTAATTCTGAATTCGCGCCGTGCTATAATGCAACTTCGGGCAATTGCAACTGGGACGACAAGTGTTGCCGCAATCTATTGGCGCGATGCCCAGCACATTCGTTTGTTGCGTCCGCCATTGGAAGAGCAGGAAAAGATTTCATCAATCATTGAGTCATGGAACAACGCAATTTTGAAATTGGAATCCTTCGTGGCGGCGAAGGTGGAACGCAAGCGGGGACTGATGCAGCAACTTGTCACGGGACAGACGCGGTTCAAAGAATTTGTCCGAAGCGACAAAAAGGTTAAAACCCGCTTCGGAAACTTTCCAGCAGATTGGTCACAGGTTCACATGGGCGACATTGCTGATGAGGCCGGCAAAAAAAATGGCGGCGGCAGGGAATTGCCGGTGCTGTCCTGCACCAAGTATCGCGGTTTGGTGAACTCGCTGGAGTATTTCGGCAAACGGATTTTCAGCGAGGACACGAGCACTTACCGGATTGTCGAGCGCGGCGATTTTGCCTACGCCACCAACCACATTGAAGAAGGTTCCATCGGCTACCAAAACCTGCACGACGCGGCGCTGATAAGTCCGATGTATACCGTTTTCCGAACGAAGCCGGGCGTTGACCATGAATTTTTCTGGAAACTGATCAAGACCGAACTTTACCGGCACATTTTTGAAGTGAACACGAGCGGTTCCATCGCGCGGCGCGGCGCGCTACGGTGGGATGAATTTGCGCTGATCAAAGTGTTTCTGCCAACGGTGCCGGAACAAAAACGGATTGCCGCCGTGCTGAACACCTGCGACGAAGAAATCAAGCTGCTGGAAAAGCAACTGGAAGCGTTGAAGGAGCAAAAGCGCGGACTGATGCAAAAACTTTTGACGGGAGAAGTCCGGGTCAAAATCTGAAACGCTGAAACCTGAAAGCTGAAATATGAACAAGCCGTCCTTCCAAGAAGATCACGTTTCGCAGGTGCCGGCGTTGCAACTGCTGCAAAACCTCGGCTTCACCTACCTGCGCCCGCAGGAAGTTTTTCTGGAGCGCAAGGGCAAGCTGGGCAACGTGCTGTTGGAAAACATCCTCGCGGAACAACTGCGGAAGCTGAACCGCATCAATTATCGCGGCAAGCAATACGAATTTTCGGAAGCGAACATCCAGTCGGCAATCCTGGCGCTCAAGGATGTGCCGTTCGACGGGCTGGTGCGGACGAGCGAAAAAATTTACGACCTGCTGGTGCTGGGCAAGGCGATGGAACAAACCGTCGAGGACGACACAAAAAGTTTCACGCTCAACTTCATTGACTGGCGCAACCCGGCGAACAACGTGTTTCACGTCGTCGAGGAATTTGAAGTCGAGCAAACGGCCAGCAAGGCGACGCGTCGCCCGGATGTTGTCCTCTTCGTAAATGGAATTCCCCTCTGCATCATCGAGTGCAAGCGGTCGGACATGAAAGACCCGCTGGATCAAGCCATCAGCCAGCATATCCGCAACCAGGCGGATGATTACATCCCGAAACTGTTTGTGTTCTCGCAACTGCTGCTCGGCGTGGCGGCGAACGATGCGGCCTACGCGACGACGGGAACGGCGGCGGCGTTTTGGGCGAAGTGGCGCGAGCTGGAGGACGTGACGAAAGAGATTCAAGCGCTGGTGAACCGGCCATTGAGCCGGGCGCAAAAAGACCGGCTGTTCGCCGAGCGTTACGCCTATGTGCGGACCTATTTTGACGATCTGGAAGCCGAAGGCCGCGAAGTGACGGAACAGGATCGGGCGCTTTACAGCCTGTGCCGGCCGGAACGGCTGATTGAACTGGCGTGGCGTTTCATCGTGTATGACGCGGGCGAAAAGAAGATTGCCCGTTACCAGCAATACTTCACGGTGAACAGCATCCTCGCCCGCGTGCGCAAGCCCGGCGCGGATGGCCGGCGGCTGGGCGGCGTGGTGTGGCACACGCAAGGGTCGGGCAAATCTTTGACGATGGTGATGCTGGCGCAATCGCTGGCGCTGGAACGCGAGATCCCGAATCCGGTCATTGTGCTGGTGACTGACCGCGTGGATCTGGACGAGCAAATCAAAAAGACGTTCCATCATTGCGGGCTGGAACCGGTGCAGGCGCAAACCGGCAAGCATCTGACCAAACTGATCACCGAGGGCAAGGTGAACGTCATCACGACGGTCATAGACAAATTTGCGTCGGCGGTGGACGCGGGCGAGTTCAAGAATGATTCGCCGAATTTGTTCGTGCTGGTGGATGAAAGCCATCGGAGCGTGTATGGCGAGACGGGCGCGAAGATGGAAAAGGTTTTACCGAAAGCGTGTTTCATCGGCTTCACCGGCACGCCGCTGATGAAAAAGGAGCACAAGACGGCGAACAAATTCGGCGGCTACATCGAGCCGGCCTACACGATTGACCAGGCCGTGCGCGACAAGGCGGTGGTGCCGCTGCTGTATGAAGGCCGGCTGGTGCTGCAACAGGTGGATCAAAAGGCGATAGACAAATGGTTTGAAGTGGTGACGAAACCCTTGAGCGACGCGCAACGGGCGGACTTGAAAAAGAAATTCGCCTCGGCGGACCAGTTGAACAAGGCCGACCGCAAGGTGTATGAAGCGGCGTTCGACATCAGCGAACATTTTTCGCAGAACTGGCAGGGCACCGGGTTCAAGGCGCAACTGGCCGCGCCCAACAAGGCGACGGCGCTGAAATACAAAAAATATCTGGACGAGTTCGGCAAGGTGACGAGCGAAGTGGTTATCTCCGCGCCGGACACGCGCGACGAACAAGAGGACGTGTATGAAGTGGACACGGAAGAAGTGCGGGCGTTCTGGAAAAAAATGATGGCGAAATACGGCACAGAGAAACAATACCTGGAACAAGTCATCAACGGATTCAAGCACGCACCGGAGCCGGAAATCCTGATCGTCGTCAGCAAACTGCTGACGGGTTTTGACGCGCCGAAAAACACCGTGTTGTATCTGTGCCGGTCGTTTGTGGAGCACAATCTGTTGCAAGCCATCGCCCGCGTGAACCGGCTGGCCGGCGGCAAGGATTTCGGCTTCATCATGGATTACTACGGCGTGCTGCAAAAGCTGGGCGAGGCGATGGACATTTACGCGGCGCTGCCCGGATTTGAAAAAGACGAAATCGCCGGCACGGTGACGGACGTGGCCGATGAAATCAAACGCCTGCCGCAAAAACATTCCGAGCTGTGGGACGTGTTCAAAACGGTGAAGGGTTCAAAGGACAAGGAGAAATATGAACGGCTGCTGGGTGACGAGGACGTGCGCGGACAATTTTACGAAAAGCTGAACGCCTATGCCCGCACGCTGGGCGTGGCGCTGGCGACGATGCAATTCCTGCGCGAGACACCGGAGAAAACCGTCCAGCGCTACAAAACCGACCTGGCGTTTTTCCTCAAGCTGCGCGTGTCGGTGAAGCAGCGCTACGCGGAAGAAGTCGATTACAAGGATTACGAAAAGCGCGTGCAAAAGCTGATTGATACGCACGTCCATTCGGAAGGCATCCAGCAGGTGACGCCACCGGTGAACATCTTTGAACGCGATGCGTTCAAGAAGGAAGTGGAAAAGCTGGAGAGCGCGGCGTCGAAAGCGGACACGATTGCGCACCGGACGGCGCGGACGATCACGGAGAAGATGGACGAAGACCCGGTGTTTTACCGGCGGTTCGGAAAAATTTTGCAGGACACGATTGACGACTACCGGCGGCAACGCATCAGTGAAAAAGATTATTTGAACCGCGTCACGGAAGTCATGGAATCGGTATTGAGCCGCACCGGGGACAAGCTGCCGGAAATCCTGCGCGATCGCGACGTGGCAAAAGCGTTTTACGGCGTGGTGAACGAGGTCGTTGGGCGGCTGGGGCTGCCGGAAGATTCGCTGGCGGTCGTGGCGGCGGAGATCGCCGTGCGAATTGACGACGCCATCGCCAGCCGGCGCGTGGTGGATTGGGTCACAAACCTGGACGTGCAAAATGAAATGCGCAACGCGATTGACGATCTGCTCTATGACTTGAAGGCGGAGCATGGCATCGCGCTGACAACGGAAGACATGGACGCGATTGTCGAGCGGTCGCTGGACATCGCGAAGAACCGCTATCCGCGCTGAGTGCGTGCCGCACTTGCCACCATGACAACGAACCACGAAATAAAATTTTCCGGCAAGCGGATTGAGTTCCGGTTGCAGCGGTCTGGCCGGCGGACGCTGGCGATCACGGTGCGGCCCGATTTGGCCGTGGTGGTGACGGCACCGCAAGGGGCATCGCTGGAAACCGTGACGGCGAAAGTGCGGAAGCGCGCGAACTGGATTCGCCGGCAGCAGGATTTTTTTGCGGATTTTCTGCCGCAGAATCCGCCGCGCCGGTATGTGAGCGGCGAGACGCATCGTTATTTGGGCCGGCAATACCGGCTGAAAGTCGTCGAGGCGGCAACGGCGGAAGTGAAGCTGCGCGGGCGGTTTATCTGGGTGCATACGCCGCGCAAGGCGGACACGGCGCGGGTGCGAAAGCTGGTCGAGGGCTGGTATCTGGCGCACGCGCGGGAACGCCTGGCCCGTAGCGTCCGCGAAGGCGCGGCGCGGCTGGGGCGGCGGCTGACACAGATACCGCGAATGCAAATCCGGCGGATGCCGAAGCGTTGGGGCAGTTGGACGCGGCGTGGCGGCATCTGGCTGAATCCCGAACTGGTGAAAGCCCCGGCGTCTTGCATTGACTACGTTGTGGTTCACGAGTTGTGCCATGCGGTGCATGGCAACCACGGCAGGGCGTTTTACGACCTGCTGCGCCGGGTGATGCCGGATTGGGAAACGCGCAAGGCGCGGCTGGAACGAAGCTGACACAATAGGTTGTGTGTGCATGAATCAAGGACGCAATATGGTGTATATTTTGCGAATAATCGCGAACAACTTTTGCTTTTAGTTGCACGACGAGACCGCATAATGGGCGGTGATTAAAGCATGAAATTGCTAAATAAAATTTTAGGTTGCGGGGCAATTGGTGGTTGTGGTAAATTTTTACCACAGTAAACCAATGCACCATTATGTTCAATGAAACCATAAAAAATATGCGAGTCGCAAAACGGCTGACCTTGCGCGATTTTTGCGAACAGGTTGGGCTGGATCCAAGCAACTGGAGCAAAGTGGAGCGGGGCATCAACCCGCCGCCGGGAGACATCGGGCTGCTGGAAAAGCTGGCGGCCTTTTTTGGGTTGAACGGGGAGCAAAAGCTGAAATTCATGGATGAGGCCGCATTGCAGCGGCGGGAGATTCCGGCGGATGTGGCCGAAAATGAGATTCTGCAAAAGGCGTTGCCGGCGTTTTTCCGGGCAGCGCGCGGACATGAATTGACGGAAGAAGAGCTGAAAAACTTTGCCGAAGACATCCGCAAGCTCCACACCCGCGACCAAGATTAATACTCAATGGAACACGTCTGGAAAAAAGTCGAAGAACTGCGCAATCAATATGATCTGCTGAAAGCGGATCGGACGCCGATAGACGTGTTCACCTTTTTTGAAGTGGATTTGCGGCTGGACGCCATCGAGTTTCCCAGCCTGACGGCGAAATACCGGGTGGAAGCAGCGGTCAAGGCCGATTTTTCAGGCATCTATGTGGATCAAGAGCAATACAAGCTGATGGAACGCGGGCCGGATTGGAAGCTGGCCCGGCTGCGGTTCACGGTGGCGCATGAACTGGCACATTATTTTTTGCACCGGGATGTGCCGCAAGCGGAGCATTTTGCCTCGCTGCCGGATTTTGCGCGCTGGAACGAAGATTACGGCGGTCGGAAATACACACTGGAACAAGAGGCGAATGAATTTGCCGGGCGGCTGCTGGTGCCGGAGCCGCGCTTGCGCGCCTGCTACGACTCTTTTTCCCAAAAAATGTGGGAAATTTTGCCGAGTTTTACGCAAAGCGAGCAGGTGCGGCATAAATTCGCGGAAACAATCTGCCGGCGGTTTGGTGTAAACGCTGATGTTATCGTGATACGCCTGGATCGGGATGGAATATGGTCGTCGGCGTGATTTATTGAATTTCGCCCCTTGTGGGGATGAGACGTTTTGGTTCAGGAGGATCAAAATGTGAAGGCCGTGAAAGTGGTCAGACTTTCACGGCCAACTTGCAAAACTAAAACACGGTGAGTGTCCTAGATTTCGCTATCAGAAGATGCGATTTTATCGCATCCCTCCAAGATTTCAAGGACATTCCCGTAAACCGAACAAAAAAAATGATTATTCAATCATTCAGTTGTCCGGGACCGGGATGGATTCCCCTGCCGGTCGCGTTTGTCCGCTGCGAAATCAGCGGTCAACAAACGACGATTGCAGAGGGCAGCCATTTTTGGATCCGGGATTCAGGCTGTTAGCAGCCGCGACGCCGCAAGGCCGCAAGGCTTTGCGGCGTTGTATTGAATCAGCGCAACCAAGTGATTGTTGTTCGGACTGACCTGTCGGTTCCTCACCAAATACTATGAGCACCCTTAAATTCAAGCGGTTCACGAAGCCGCATTTTCTGAAACAGATTGGACGCGAATTGCTCGGCCAATTTTTCAACCGGTTCGGCACTGACCTGGCCGGGAAACAAATCACGCTGCCGGCAGCGGCGCTGGATGACGACGCCTATTTTGGCGCGGTCGCCAAAATCGCCCTGTCGCCGGAAGGTCTGCCCGGCAACATGGTGGACGCAGCGCATGACATCGAGGCGATGGCGAACGAGGACGGTCAAGACCGTCTGGAACGCGCCACCGGTGAAAACGGGCTGGCTTTTCAGTTCCGTGAAAATTCATCCTGCGCGGAAATCTCCATGCAAGCCTGGCTAACCAACGCGGAGGTGTTCGCCGAAAAATTTCACGAGCAATGGCTGATGCGGCTGGCCTCGTTTGATTATTTCGGCAGCAAGGCACCGGTTGACCGCTCGGATTCATTCGCCGCGCCGTCGCCGGAAATTGTGGCGCTGATGGTGGCGGACATGGAAGAAGCCTTCCGCGCCAAAAATCGGGGACAGCACACGACGCAAATCGGCATTCACTTCATTGACGGCGAATTTTGGTTTCTGATCCGGCACGGCGACACCTATGCGCGGGTGCCGACGGTGGAGAACGGGCAAATGTCCGTCCTGCATTTCCGTCCGGCCAAGGATGACGTCGTCGTGTATTCACCGCAGCGCGATGAAATCCGCATCCACGCGGGGACGAAATGGGAGAAGGAATTGTATCAGGAAACTTTCGGTCGCCGGTTATTCGGTGATGACTGGTATTTTTCCGAGCGCAAGACCTACACGCTCGACCCGTTGCGCGACGACGGTGCTGACGCGCTGGACGTGAGCGACGTTCCGGGCATCAAGCATATCGTGCTGCGCGAGATTGAAGTCGCATGGGCGGGCGAGTTCGGCGATTCCATCATCCGCAAATCCTCCGATATTTTTGGGTCGGCGGCGGCGCGCGAAGCGGTGGCGATCCCGGAAAACGGCCGGCTGGTGCGGGCGGTGTTTGACGTTACGTTTGACGACAGCGACAAGCCTCGCAAAGTCCATCTGCGTCCGCCGAACGTCCTCAAGCTGGGACGGCACTGTGACGCCGCGCTGATTCAGCGCTGGCTGAACCAGCGGGGATTTCGGGCGGCCAGCCGTCCCGACCAGGGCGGCGGTGCCGGGGTCGTGATGCAACCGGCTTCGCCGCAAGGCGGACCTCGCGGAGGAATCACCCATGTCGAACCTCTGGCGGTCCTTGCGGACGGCCACCGTAACGATGACAAACATCTGGCGGGCAATTGAATCGCTGGCCGACGGCAACCATGTCGGGGCGGAGTGGGCGAAATGTGCCGGTGAACATTTCGACCCGCTCCGCACCGCCTATCTGCGCGACGCGCGGAAACGGGCAAGGTTTATTCCCTGCCCGCATGGTTGCGGCTGCGAGCATGAAGTGGTCGAGCGCGCTGGCGGCGCGCTGTTCGGGGTCTGCCGGTGCGAGCCGTGGAACTGTGCCGACGTGCCGCTGACGGCGGATGAAGCAAAGCTGTTTGGCTTCAACGCGGCAAAGTTTGGCCGCGCCGTGCGCAACGCGCTGGAATGTGAGGCGCGGGAAACGACGCTGCCGCTGCCGCTCACATGGCAGATCGGGGCGAAGTTTGCCAACGGTTTGCCGTTGTTCCTGACAATCCAAGGCGAACGGGCAGCGTTTCGCCGGGTGGTGATGGAACTGGCGGCACGGCAACGCGAGCCGTTCGTCCTGCTGGCACCAACCGGACGGTGGCTGGATGCTTCCAGCCGCGAAATGCTGGACGGCTCGCGCGCCGGATTCATTGACTTGGAAACGAACCTGACGATGACGGCCAGCGGGGTTTTGCAACCGCGCCGCAGTCCCGGCGAACTGCTGCAAGCGTTCGCGCCACGCGCGACGGAACCGGATGGTGACGATGTGGTGCGACAGGCGTGGGGACTGCTGGAGCGTTTGGATGACGGCAAAGAACCGTCGCTGATCCGCGTCTTCCGTTTGTATGGCAAAATGGAAATGACGGCGGACCAGGTTGCCGATGCCTGCGGCTGTTCCAAAGGAACGGTCATCAACCGGCTCCGCGCCATCACCAAAAAAACCGGATTGAAGCCGGAAAACTTGCGGCGTCTGTCCGCGCATTTTGGAAACGTCGAATCCGAAATGAGCGACGACAAGGCAAAACATATCCACCGCAAGGCGCTGGTTCACGACAACAAGGAGGACGACGACGAATCTGAATGAAGCAAAATTGACCGCACTTTGACCCGGTCAAAATGACAAAACCGCCCGTATTCACGGGCGGTTTTCGTTTTTATGCACCTGTCCAGTTGACTCTGCCCGCGTTTGCAGCGGGTTGCGCGTCGGTCGTGTAGCTGATGAAGGCAGCCCCAAAACAACGCAACCAAGAACCAATATGGCTGACACTGAAAAAGCAACTCTGACAGGCCAGCCTCCGGCACCGCCGGAAGGCTACATCGGCAAACCGGAAGTCGCCAAGCGACTCAACAAAACCCTCCGCACCGTGGACAACTGGATGCAACGCGGACTTCTGCCCTACTTCAAAATCGGGCGGAGCGTCGTATTCAAGTGGAGCGATGTCGAATCGCACCTCGCGCAAACCTGCCGCGTCGCCCGGTCCTCGCGGACGGCCACCAAGTTTTCCTAACCGACCAACCACAACCAACAACCAATTAAAAAAATCACATTATGACACTTCATCACATCATCGGCCTCGCTGCCACTGCCGTATTTTTCTACGCGCTGTGGATTGGCCTCCTCGGACTCACCTACATCCTGCTGGACCTGTTTATGGACTGGTATCAGCAGTTCAAGCAGGCCCGGAAAAATAAGGATGCCAAAAACAATCAGGGGGGAGTCGCCAAATGAATTCGCGGCGCAAAGGTGCGGTGGGCGAGCGCGAATTTTCGGCGCTGCTGCGCGAGCACGGTTTTGACGCGCGGCGCGGCCAGCAATTTTCCGGCTCGCCGGATTCGCCCGACGTGGTCAGCAACGCGCTGGCGTGGCTACACGTCGAGGTCAAGCGCGTCCAAAATCTGAATCTCACCGAAGCCTGCGTCCAAGCCGAAGGCGACTGCGGGCGGGGTGCCCCCGCTGGCCATAAGAAGCCGTGGATTGTGGCTCATCGCCGCAATCATGCGCCCTGGCTGATCACGATGCGCGCGGAATTTTTCTTTGAACTGCTGCGGGAATTTCAGCCGCAAAGTGCGAGCCGCACGGGCAATGACACGAATAAACACGGATGCACCTCACCCCGGCCCTCTCCCCAGCGCGGAGAGGGGGACGGCGCGCACGGAGTGTCGCGCCCTACCAAAATAAATTCCAGCCCGCACGTTGCGGGTTCGGATCAACCAACAGAGCAACCAAAGCAACAAGAGCAAAACGTATGAAAATAAAAAGCAACAGCGGCAACTTCCAACCCTGCCCGGAATACACCGGGTCGGCGGTCTGCGTGGACGTGACGCCGCTCAAGACAGTGCAGACACAATTCGGACCGAAAGAAAAATTCCGGTTCGTTTTTGAAATCGGCGAAACGAAGGATGACGGCTCGCCCTGGTGCGTGTGGTCGGCACCGTTCACGCCGTCGTATCACGAAAATTCGGCGCTGCGTCCGTTCCTCCGCAAGTGGATGGGGCGCGAGCTGTCGGCGGATGAAGTCAAAGACTTCGACACGGAAAACCTGCTGGGCCGCACGGCGCATATCACGGTGATTCACGAACACAGTGACGGCGAGATTTACGCGAACATCGCGTTGATTACACCGGACAAGTCGGCGTCGCCGTTGAAACCGTCTGGAAAATTCGTGCGGATGAAAGACCGGGCGTCAGCGACGCCGGGCAATGGCGGCTATCGCCGCGCGGAGCAACCGGCTGGTGAAGGCGGCGATTTGCTGGCGACGAAAATCCACGTCGGCAAGTGCAAGGGGCTGGAAGTGCGCGACCTCTCGCCGGAACAAGTCGGCGCGCTGGTGGCGAACTGGCTGCCGACAGCAAAGGCGAATGCCAAGCCGACGGCAGATGACAAGCGGCTCATTGCCGCGCTGGATTCCTGGCAAGCCGCGCAGAAACCGGCGGACGACGACGTGCCCTATTAAAAAGCGGAAATCGTGAAAGCGGAAATGCGGAAATGGGTAGCGGCGCGCAAGGGATTGCGCGCCCTACCTGAACCTCAAACAAAAAATATTTTATGCAGACCATTGTATTTGATTTGGAAACCGGGCCTCTGGCGGAAAGCGAATTATCTGCGCTATTGCCACCGTTCGACCCGGCGGAAGTTAAAACGGGCAACCTGAAAGACCCCGCGAAGATTGCGGAGAAAATCGCCGAGGCCGAGGCGAATCATCGCCGCGATTTCATCGAGCGCGCCGCGCTCGACCCGCTGACGGGGCGCGTGGTCGCCATCGGCGTCATGGTCTTTGCAGACGGCCACCATGACGCCAAAGGCGAGATGCCGACGAAGTTCGGCAAGGGCGGAAAGTTTTCCATCATTGGCCATGTGGATGAGGCGCAAACGCTGCGCGAGTTTTGGGAACTGACACGCGGCGACATGGGCCGGCTGAACCCACTCGTGGGCTTTAATATCTTCGGATTTGATTTGCCTTTCCTGATTCGCCGGTCGTGGAAGCATCGCGTGGCGGTTCCGTTTGGCATCCGGCGCGGCCGGTATTGGGGCGACCAACTGCTTGACCTGCGCGACGCCTGGCAGCTTGGCGACCGGCAGGCGCGGGGTTCGTTGGACAGCATCGCGCGGCACCTCGGCGTCGGCGCGAAAAATGGCGACGGCAAAGCCTTCGCGGAACTGTGGTGGAGCGACCGCAAACAAGCGGAATCGTATCTGCGCAATGACATTGAACTTACCGCCCTCGTCGCCGATGCGCTGGGCGTGGTGGTATGAGTCCGAGCCGGACAGGCCACCAAAGCTGAAACCTGAAAATAACCCGGCCGGTGAGGCTATCGGGCATCCGCTGTTTGTGGGTCACTTTTGCTTCCCGCCTGGGTCTCATCGGCCTGAATCAATATAGGCCCGCAGCGTAGGATTTCAAGTGACGCAAAATTAGAAATGAAAATGAAAAATGGAATCACCTCACCCCGGCCCTCTCCCCAGCGCGGAGAGGGAGAAACACTCTGGCCGAATTATGAGGCACTGGCCGATGCCGTGCTGACGCCGGAAAATTTATTCCATGCGTCGGCAAAAGCCGGGGGGAATGTTTTCCTCACCGGCGCGGGCGGCACCGGCAAGTCAACGCAGTTGAAGCGTTTCATCGGTGAATCGTTGAAGCGGGTGAGCGTCACCGCGCCGACCGGCGTGGCGGCGCTCAACGTCGGCGGCATGACAATTCACCGGTTTTGCGGGATGCTGATTGGTCCGGCGGCGGGACAATCGAACGAGGATTATTTCGCGCAACTTCAACGCGATCCGCGCCGCTCCATTCTCGCGGGTTTCAACCGCGTGAAGCGGTGCGAAGTGCTGGTGATAGATGAAATCTCCATGCTGCCGGGGCGACAATTCGAGTTTGTGGAATTTCTGTTCCGGCGATTGCGCGGTCGCGACGTGCCATTCGGCGGCTGTCAGGTCATCGCCACCGGCGATTTCCTGCAACTGCCGCCGGTTCGGAAATCCGAAACGGAGCGTTACGATTGGGCGTTTCAATCGCCGGCATGGGCGGCGGCGGAGTTCCGCACGTTCGTCCTGGATAAAGTCCGGCGACAGGATGAGCCGGGCTTTGTCCGCGCGCTGGCGGATTTTCGCGTTGGGCGCGTGTGGGGTGATTCGGCGCGGCTGCTGCAATCGCGGGTGCGGAGCAATCCGCCCGCGACGATGACGCGGCTGTTCACGCATAACGTGCAAGTGGACAAGTGGAATTCATTCCAGCTTTCCGAACTGCCCGGCGATGAATCGGTGTTGCACGCCGAACAATCCGGGCCGGACCTGCAACGGGAATTTCTCACGCGCAATCTGCTGACACCGGCGACGCTGCATTTGAAGCCGGGCGCGCTCGTGATGTTCACCGTGAACCGGACAGCGCCCGGTGGCACTGATCCAATCTTCGTGAATGGACAGTTGGGCACGGTGTTGGATGTCGAGCCGGATTCGGTGCTGGTCAAAACCAAAACCGGCGCGAAGATCCGCGTCGAGCGGTTCACCTGGCGTTACGACGCGCAAGACGATTCATCCGCGAGCTTCAGCCAGTTTCCGCTGCGGCTGGCGTGGGCGATGACGATTCACAAGGCGCAAGGTCTGACTCTGGATTCGGCATATCTGGACATCCGCGCCGCCCGCGAGCCGGGTCAGGCTTACGTCGCCGTGTCGCGGGTGCGGTCACTGGCGGGATTGAATTTCAAGGAGTGGTTCAAAGGCGTCCATGTGTCGCCGGAAGCCATTGAATTTTACAAATCGGTCAACCACGGATAAACACGGATGGACACTGATGATTTACAAAATGTGTCCGGCGAGTCGCCGAACACGACAGGCGAGACGCCTGTGCTACCACTGGAAAAACTTACCGGGCTGCTCGGCGCGGATGCGTTTCTCGTGCCGTGCGTGCGCGGCACGAAAATGCCGGCGGTCACTTACACGCAACGGCCTTTCGAGGCGACGCAGACACCAGCGTATCGGCACGCGCTGGCGTCGGGCGAATTCAACATCGCGGTTTATCTCGGGCAAATGTCTGGCGGGCTGTGCGCGCTGGATTTTGACCACGATGAAGATTTGGCGGCGTTCCTCGCCGTCAATCCGGCGCTGGCGGCGACAACGCGCTCGCGCGGCAGTCGCGGCGGCATGGTGTGGCTGCGCATAAAGCCAAGGCAGAAGGATGAATGCAGAATGAAGAATGGGAATGAAGGCCACCTCACCCCGGCCCTCTCCCCCAAGGGCGGAGAGGGAGAAGATTTTCCGCCGAGCTGCACCACGAAACATTTTGAGTGGCGGGCGAACGGGCGGCTTTCGACGATTTTTGGCCGGCATCCGAAAGGCATGGATTATACCGTGACGGTATGCAATCAGCCGGTGGCGGTGACGTTCGCCGAATTGCAATGGCCGGACGGCTGGGATTTGCCCTGGGTCGGTGCCGCCGGTCGTGAGGCGGCGGAAGCATTGGCACGGGAATACGGCCAGCCGTTTTACACGAACAAGGACGGCAAGGTGAACGGCATCAATGAACGGTATTGGGCGGCGCTTTACGCGCGCGAAAATCGCGTGCTGTTCGACCCGGACGAACGCAACTTTTATCGCTACGCGGCGGAAACCGGTTTGTGGGAAACCATCACGCCGGAAAGCATCCGCGAAGTGATTTCCGGCCGCATTTTGGAAATCAGCCGCACGTCGCAACAGTTCACGCTGGAAATCCAGATCACTCAAACGCGGTTGAATGCCGTGGTTTCGGCGCTCAAGGGCATCGTCGAGAAGCGCGGCGCGTTCAAGGTGAAGCAGCGGTTTATCCATGTCGCCAACGGGGTGATTCGGTTCGCCGACGATGGCGACATCCAGTTCGGCGGGTTTTCACCGGAAGATTTTTCGCGCAACCGTTCGCCGTTTGATTTCCAGCCGGACGCGGATTGTCCGCGCTTCCTGAACGAATTGATTCTGCCTGCCGTCGAGCCGGACGATGCCGACTTGCTGCAACGCTGGGCGGGGCTGGCGTTGTTCGGTTACAACCTGCCGCAACGCTTTTTGATTGTGGACGGCACGCCGAACGGCGGCAAAGGGACTTTGGTTCGCATCATCCATGCGCTCGTTGGCGCGATGAACACCTACCAACTGCGGACGGAATGTTTGCAGGAACGATTCGAGACGTATCGCTATCGCGGCAAAACATTGCTCATCGGGCCGGACGTGCGCGGGGATTTTCTCATGGAACGGGGGGCGAGCATGTTGAAGGTGCTGGTCGGCGGGGATCCCATTTCCGCCGAAGGCAAGGGACTCAACGGCGATTTCCAGATGTTCGGCACGTTCAACATCGTGGTGACGTGCAATTCGCGCCTCCGCCTCCGGCTGGAGGGCGACGCGGGCGCGTGGCGGCGGCGGTTGCTGATTGTGCGTTACGAAAAACCGGCACCGGCAAAACGGGTTTTGGATTTCGACCATGTGCTTTTGCGAGACGAAGGCAGCGGGATTTTGCGCTGGGCGCTGGCCGGTTTCGTGAAACTGCAAACGGAGTTTGCCGACACGGGCGATTTTGCTTTGACGGACGCGCAACGCGAGCGAGTGGATTCGTTGCTGGCTGAAAGCGACAGCCTCCGGTTGTTCGTCCAGGCACAACTGGAACGGCACGAATTTGACAACGTGACGAGCGCGGAAATCAGCCAGGCATACGCGGAGTTTTGCGCGGACAATGGCTGGAACGCGCTGCCGACATCGGTGGTCGAGCGGACGTTGCCGGATTTGCTGCTGGAATTTTTCCACGTCACGAAATCGAACGACATCGAGCGCAACGGGAAAAAGTCGAATCGCGGCTGGCGGCGCGTCCGGCTGATAGCGCCGTCAACTTTTCAACCAGTGGAGGGCGAATGAGTCTCGACGTTTCCAAGCTGGAAAAGGTGCGCGAGCTGGCCGGCGGGCTGGTGCAAGCGCGGTGTCCGGCCTGTGCCGAAGGCGGTCACGACCGAAGCGGCGAACATCTGCGGATTTATCCCGATGGCCGGTTCGGCTGCTGTGTCCATCCGAAGGACGGCGAACATCGCAAACGGATTTGGGCGCTCGCTGGGTGCAAACTGCACCCGTCACCGGCGGGGAGTGTTTCGCTGCGGCTGAAAACACCACCAGCCATGCCATCAACGCGGTCGGTGACGGCGGCTTTTACCTCCTTCAACTCTCGGACGCCTCGGACGGCTAAAACCGAGTCGGAAACCAGCGTCCCCGCCGTCCCCACTACCCCGGTTGTTGATTCTCGGACGGCTCGGACGGCAGAAGTAAAGTTACGCACGCGTGCGCGAGAAGATTCCACCGCTGCCAATATAGATACAGAAAATTTCCAAGAGAAGCTAAAGGACTCGGAAAGTGCCGTCCGAGACGCCCGAACCGGTGAACTGATGCCGTTTCTCACCGCCGGTGGTGATCTGTCCATCCCGTTTGATTCCCCGGAGCGCTACCACTGGTGGCGCGGCGGTCAATCGGTCGCTGAAACCCTGCAAGAAGTGAAAGAAAGGATGAAAAATGCCATTTCCATTTGAAAAACAGCCGCGCGAAAGCGCAAAAGCGTTCGCCGCATTCAGTTTGTATTTGAGCCTCGGCGCGGAACGGTCCACCCGCGAAGTGGGGAAGCAGTTGGGAAAAAGTGAGGGTTTGATTGAGCGCTGGGCGGCGAAATTTGGCTGGACTGACCGCGTGGCGGCACACGGCGCACACCTCGCCGTCGTCGAGCGCGTAGCGATTGAAGCGGCGGCGCGCGGCAAGGCGGCGGAATGGGCGAGCCGCGAGCAGAAATTGCGCGAGACGGAATGGACTTTGCGCGGCGAATTGGTCGAGGCCGGGCTGAAAGTCCTGGGGAAGTTCAAGGACGGCAGCCGGGGGGCAACTTTGGGCGATGTGGCGCGGGCGTTTGAAGTGGCGAGCAAGCTGGGGCGGCTGGCGACGGGACTCAACACCGATGGCGAAAACACCAGTGGTGACAAACTGCCCGCGTTGCACGTCGAGGTCTCGGTCGCGCTCGATAAAATCTACGGCGAGGCGGAGCCTGCACCCGCCGGGGAAAACATTGTGGACGTGGAAGAAGTCCAAAGTCCAAAGCCCAAAGTCCAAAGCGGAAGTCAGAGCCTCCTCACGTCGGCTTCTACGGGGGCAACGCCATGACGCCGTGGGAACGCTATTTTCTGGCCGGTCGCCGCGCCGGCTGCCCGAAGGCGCAGATGGAAAACTTCGTCCGCGCCGGATTGCTGTTGCAGCCAAAGCAATTGAAGTTCGCCGCGTATTGCCGGGAGGCGGATTCGGCCAACGGCCCGAAGATGATTTCAACCGGGGGCGGCAAAGGCTCGGCAAAAACCCACGGGGTCTATTGCCAGATTTTCGCGGACGACTGCCAGCGCGTGCCGGGGCTGAAGGTGCTGATTTTGCGCAAAATCCTGAAGGGCGCCGCCGAGCAATTTGACGACATGCGCCGCAAACTGCTGTCGAAACTGCGGCATGAATGGCGGGCGCAACGGAGTGAATTGAACTTCCCGAACGGCTCACGCGTCATCGTTGGCAATTACAAGGACGAACGCGACATCGAGAAGTATATGGGGATTGAATACGACGTGATCAATCTCGGCGAGGCCACGCAACTGCCTTTTTCCCGATTGCAGGGGATTCGCGGCTGTTTGCGCACGAGCAAACCGAACTGGCGTCCAAGGATGTATTTTGACACAAATCCCGGCGGCGTGGGGCATCAGTGGTATCGGGGCATGATCATCGTGCCGTGGCTGGAAAAACGCGAAACCACCACGCGCCATGTCCAGGTGACGGTGGATGACAACCAGTTTGTTGATGCCGAATACAAAGCCACGCTCCAGTCTTACACCGGTTGGATGCGCAAAGCATACCTCGACGGCGATTGGGATATTGCCGCCGGCCAATACTTCACCAACTTTCGCCGCGAGGTTCACGCCCTGTCTGATTTCGACGACACGCGGGCGGTGGAATGGTTTGCGGCGCTGGATTACGGTTTTGCGCATTACACCGCTGTTTTGCTCGGCTGTCGCGATGGCGATGGAAACATTTTCATCGTGGACGAACACGCGGAACGTCTGTGGCTGCCACAACGTCACGCGGGGGCGGTCAAGGCGATGCTGGCGCGGCACGGCTTGAATGCAGAAGGAAGAATGAAGAATGAAGAAGTGAACGGTGGCGGGCGGGCGCTGGCCCGCTTTGTGGCCGGCGCGGATGTGTTTTCACGCCAGAGCGACGGGACAACGATTGCCGCGCAATATGCGAAACTTGGAATCTCACTGCGCTGCGCGAACACCGACCGCGTGAACGGCTGGGCGGAAATTTTGCAGCGGTTCGGCGATGTCGAGGCCGGGATTCGTCCGACACTTTTCATTCACAAGCGGTGCGGGCGGCTGCTGGAAACTTTGCCGGCGTTGCAACATGATCCGAACCGGCCCGAAGATGTTTTGAAAATTGACGCCGACGAGGACGGCATCGGCGGCGACGACGCGGCGGATTCACTGCGCTACCTGGTGGCGACGAAAGCGCGCGCGGTCACGCAACGGAAGTTGCGCGGCTTTTGAGGCGTGGAGTCCAGAGGGTTGAAACCCTTTGGCGCGGCCTGGTGTGCGTAACACCAGAAAAGTCTGGATGCGCGAAACGACCACCGAAGGGCGTTTCGCCGAAAAAATTTTGCGCCCGGCGGTCTTTCCAGACTGGCACCGGGCGCGGGCGCAATGTGTCTGCCGGTCAATCTTCGTCGGGCATCATCACGGTGATAGCGGGCTGCGGGTCGTCAATGTCCAGTGCGCCGCAAGTTGCGATGAGTTTGACAAGCCGCGCTGCGCGGTTGTCGTTGCGGACATAGAACGCAACCGGGATGCGGGTGCAAGCTGCACCTGCCGCACCTGGGCGGCTGCGAAGGATGGCGAAACGGAGCATCCAGACAATATCCCAAAGGCGTCCGGCTTCATCCTGTCCGGTCACGCCTTCCGGCACGGTCACGAACGCATCAAAAACGGTGCGCGTGAGAAATACCGGAAAGCGGATGCCCGCTTCGGCGGCAACTTTTGAAACATCAACTTGCACGCCGTCGGCGACGGCCTGCGCTCTGGTGTAGCTGTAAATGACGGGGCCGAATGGTGATTCGTTTGTGTTCATGGTGTCAGTGATTCAAGCGTTTAAGTTTGCGGGCTTCCCGCTTGGCCTTGCTCTCGGCGCGTGCGTGCCAGTCGGCCAAAGTGCGGAACACACTGGCGAGCGGTGCGCGGTAGGTGGTGCGGGTGCGCTCAAGCCGCATCCCGATCACGTCTCCGGGTTCAAGTGAAACGACAATGCGCCTGCGATAGTGCGCGAACTGGTCACGCGAACGGCGGCGGATGGTCTTGTGTAAATCAGTCATGGCAAAATTCCTCGGTGTGAAAAAACGCGGCCTGCCCTGCCTCCGCCTCGCGGCGTCGCTGTGCAGCCTCGGCCTGCTCTCTGGTGATGCGCTCACCGTCCAGCGAAACCTCGGCGAACAAATTGAACGTGTCCGGCGTAAATCCGAACTCGTGCTGCGGCAACGGCAAGCGACGTTTGTTCCTTTTCATGGTGTGTGGTGAAAAACGGGCGCGCTGTCACCGCGCCCCGTTGGTGTCAGGCGGTCTTGTTGTCAGCGGGAAAGTAGCTGGCATATTTTTCGTGCGGGTCTTGGAAACCGCGCAAACGAAATGCGCCGCAAGGGTGCTGCCACGCCTGCCGCTCACGATTCCAGTGAAAGCCAAGTTGCGCCAAAATCTGCCGCAACTCCGGCGCGGGCGTCTCGCGGAACGTCACCCAAACCCACTTGCCGACAACCTCGGCGAGATTGAACAAACCCGGATTGCTGGTTTTCAAAAGCTCCAAAACTTTTGGAGTGGGCAAGGTGCGGTTTTTCTTCCGCGCCTCGGTGTCAATCGGCAAGCGATTGTCTTTCTTCTCAACGGCTGCGGGCGCAACTGCGCTCTGCGCTTCCGGTGTGTTTGTGCTGCTCAACTGTGCGGATCTGCTCCCGAGTCCCGATTTTTTTTGTGATGTAGTTTTCATAGTCTTTTTTTTACTGCTCTGCTGTGCGTCTTCTGTCCGTCGCCCTTCACGAAAAAGCGGAGCCGCCAGCCCTCCCCCGTGGAAGTGCTCTTCAGAAGGAGCCACGAGCGGGCGGGCTGGTGCAGTCGGCGACGCCGTGAGGGCGACGGAGAGAAACGGCGAGCAGAAAAAACCGGACTTGAAAACGAAGCTGCCGACACAAAAATTCTGTCAACCATTCGAGCGTAGCGAGCAAACTCTACTGGCTGCATGAGAGGCGGAGCGGCGGAATTGGCATGAAGGATGCCCGCCAACTGGCGCGATGACTGCCCGCACGAGCGCGAAGGTGCGGATTAGCAGTCAGCGTGACAGTGCAGCGGCGGGATGGCACACAACGCCACATTGTCTGACCTTAATTCCGCGCCGAAGGGTCCCGCGCGCGGGGAGTTGTCGGCGCGAAAAGAATTAAGGTGGGAGTGAACTTTGAACGACCAAACGGACAATGTGTGTTGTGTGCCATCCCGGAAGCAAAGCCGCACGCCCAGCCTCGCAACGAAGTGAGAAGCGTAGCGTGCGGCAGTTCCTTCATGCCAATTCCGCCGCGAAGCCGATGGGTTCGTTTCCGGCTTCGCCGCGCCAGCGCGAAGCCAATCTATCTGACTCCACGACGGCAGAGCGTAGTGCGCGGGCTGCGACGCGATGTTTGCCTTCGTATTTGGTAGCGCTCGGCAGAACTGCACGCAGCCTGCCGCCGTGGTGTCAGACTAAATTTGTTTTCGGAGTGAGTTCGGTCGTTTCTGTCCGCTGCAATGTAGCTTGCGAAATGAAGGCGGTGCAGAAATGACCGATCTCACGACTATTGCCGTCGTCTTGCCCGTGCGTAGCATCGCGGGCTAATGCTTTGTCCTCGGCGACAGGCGGAGCCTCGCGCCGTAATGCTGCGCCTTGGCCGGACGAAGTCTCGCGGCCTTTGGAATCCTTCGGGACGCGCCGACGTTTTTTGACTGTCTCGCCGGTTTGCGACCGTCGGAATGAGCGAGAGCATCCTGCGCAATCGGTGTAGCAGAGTGCGGCAGCGAATGGAGCGGGCGGAAAATGTCGAGTCAGTCATCGGGCGCGTCGGAACCGTGCCGATACTTGGCGCGCGGGAGTGGGTTCGGCGCTTGCGCCTGTCCCCGACCAAGCGCAAGTGTCGGCTCGCTGACGCCGGGCTGTCCTGCTTTTCCCCGACGAGGAGCGAAGCGACGAGGATTCAATGCCTGACCCCGCGCCTAAAATCATCCGCCAACCAGCAACGGTTGGATGGCATGAAAACCATTCAATAACCTGCGACGGCCGCCGCGTGCGCGGGGTAGCGAAAGGCACGCCGAGGGTGACGTTAGGACTAACCAAAGATGGCGTGCCGGTGCCCGGAGCAGACCGCGTTAGCGGGCTGCACGGGCATGAGCGTCAGGCGTCCGCGCACGCGCCACATGGCATTCGTCAATGGAAACCGTGAGTGGGTGGCGCGTTCGTCATTGTTGAGCGCATAGTGAATCAGGAACGAAGCGCGAACTAATTTATCTATTGAGCATCGCGAACTAACTTTGTCTTTCGAGGGCGCACGGATTTCAAAAAACATTCGCATTATCCACGGCTCACAACTTCACCTGGCTGCCTGTGTCGAATTACAAACGACGCACGAATTGCCGAAACGCAAAAATTGCCGGCGGATGATGGTAAATATAGTAACGCTTGACGTTAATAACACGGTGCGTTATGGTGGTGGGCAGAATGATTGAAAACTTCGCATGTGCGGAGACGGAAAAGATATTCCGGGGCCAGGTGTCGCGACGACTGCCAACCGACATCCAACGCACCGCCCGGCGGAAGCTATTGCAATTACAGGCTGCGACGCAACTGCTGGACATGGCGGTGCCACCGGGCAACCGGCTGGAAGCATTAAAAGGCGGACGCGCCGGACAGCATAGCATCCGCATCAACGATCAATGGCGGATATGTTTCCGCTGGGAATCGGGCGCACACGAAGTGGAAATTGTGGATTACCATTAAAATTCTATGAAAAGCAAATTGCTGGAAAACATCACGCCGGGCGAAATTCTGGAAGAGGATTTTCTAAAGCCGATGGGCTTGAGCCAATACCGGCTGGCGAAAGACATTGGCGTGCCCGCGCGCCGAATCAACGAAATTGTGAAGGGTGAACGGGCAATCACGGCGGACACGGCCTTGCGTTTGGGGCGGTTTTTCAAAATGTCGGCGCAATTCTGGCTAAACCTGCAATCGCATTACGACTTGGAAATCATGTCTGACAAGTTGGGACTGCGCTTGGAACGGGAAGTCAAAGTGCTGGTGGCGGCGTAACTGTCGTGAGGCTTGAAGAATTAGCGGCTCGCTGATGCAAGTCAGCGGGCCGCGCTGCTTTTGGAGAGCCAGGCAACGGCTCAAGGCTGCTGGCGACGGCGTGATGCGCGAAGCCAGCCGGTGATGTGCAACCAATGCCAGACGAACGGCGACCACCACGGCAACTGCGGCCTGAACTGCGGTGGACGCCCGCACGCGACCCAGCACCGGACTGGAAACGTGACGCGCTGGTAGTAACGACTGGCAATGCTGCACTGCAAGCGCAACCAATGGCTGCGAACGTAACGTAGTAGCCCTGTGTATGTGTGTGTCATCAACATTGCGCAGCCGGCATGATGGCACGCGCCAGCGTCGTCAATTTCTGCGTGTCGCATCTCTCGTGACAGCGCAGCCGCCTTTGTCCCGCTGCGCTGGCGCGAGAGATGCAACACGCCCCAACTCATCATGCCGACGGAGCTGACACACACATACACAGGGCTACGGAGTGGTGACATGGATGAAGACGCTGCGAGAGCCAAACGGAAATTGCAGCGTTGGGTTGCGACGCTGGATTACGAAGTCGTCAAGTGCTGCAAGCCGCCAGTAGCATCAGTGATTGGACTTTTGCGCCGCCCCCTTGGAAGAAAAATGGCTGGCGTGGGCGTATCTACCAACTGACCGACTCAACATCCCCAATTTCCCCTTCTTGTCTCCTGCAACCGTCAACCGAAAATCACGTCCACACCAGCCAATTTTAACCTCGGCCTGCTTGACAGCCTGTCAAGCGGCTGAAACCAAATAACGTCAAATAAAATCTTCAGCAAAATTATTCGCGCCTGTTCGCATGTGAAGACAATGCGTGCGCAAGTGTGCGTCAGTCGCTTTGCCGCGCGAAAAGTTCTTGAAAAACCCGTGCTAGAGTCGCCGCGTGCCGGTCAACTCCACACATCCTGATTACGACGCCAGCCTCCCGGCCTGGCTCCGCGCCCGTGATGTCATCGCGGGTGAGGATGCCGTAAAATCCGCTGGTGTAAAATATCTGCCGCGTCTCGACTCGCAATCGGACAATGAATATCTCGGCTACAAATCCCGCGCCTGTTTTTTCAACGCCACGAGCCGCACCTGCGATGGTTTCCTTGGGCTGCTCTTTCGCCGTGATCCCGAAGTCAAACTGCCCGACCGTCAGGCTGGCGTCGGTGGTGCCATTCGTGTGTTCACTGATGACGTGGATTTGATGGGGACTTCACTTTTTACTTTTTGCAAGGGTGTCGTCGGTGAAATTCTCGCCGTGGGCCGGTGTGGCACGCTGATTGACTGGCAATCTGACAGTGAATCTCGTGCCTACGTTGTCCGCTATGTGGCCGAAGATATTTTGAACTGGCAGACGCAACGCATCAACGGTCGAAACGTGGTCACGCTGATTGCCCTGCGCGAAGTCCTTGCGGACGGCCCCCATGGTGACGATCCGTTTGTTTTGGAACAAACTGAAACCATCCGGGTGTTGAAGCTGGAATCGCTGGCCGATGGCGGCACACGTTACGTTGTCGAACTTTGGATCCTTGCGGGCGGCCACCAAGCAAACGGGCAACGGAAATCCAAACATGGTAAATTGGAATGGAAATTGCAAGAAAGTCGTGTGCCGCTCCGTCTCGGCAAACCGCTGCCGCTGATTCCGTTTGTGTTTCACGGTCCACGCAACTCCCTGCCCGACGTGGACAAAATGCCTTTGGCCGACATTATTTCCGTCAATCTGGATCACTACCGGCTGGATGCTGACTACAAGCATGGTTTGCATTTCACTGCTCTGCCCACCGCCTGGGTTTCTGGCTTCGACAAGACGACTGAACTTCGTATCGGCAGCAGCACGGCTTGGGTATCGGACACGGTTGGTGCCGTGGCTGGATTTTTGGAATTCAAAGGCCATGGGTTGTCCACGTTTGAAAATGCCCAAGATCGTGATGAACGGCTGATGGCTGTGCTTGGCTCCCGCATGTTGGAAGACACCAAACGTGTCGGTGAAACCGCTGATGCCATCGAGCTGCGTCAAGCCGGTGAAAACAGCATCTTGATGACACTGGCTTTGTCCGTGTCTGATTCCATCAGCCAAGTCCTCCGCTGGGTTTACTGGTGGAACAGCACCGAACAATTCCCGGAAGATGTCAGTGAAGATTTGGTGCTGCTGCTGATTAACACCGACTTCACCGCCAAAGGTCTGACCAGCTTGGAACTGACCGCCATCGTCTCTGCCTGGCAGGCTGGAGCCATCAGTCAGGCCACGATGTTCGATCTGTTCCGCAAAGGTGAAGTCCTGCCAACGGGACGCACGGACAGTGAGGAGAAAAATCTTATCAGCCAAAACGGTCGTGAAAATCCGACCGGGGGTCTTCCTAATGGTGGCACTACCCCCGCCGCAACAACGCCTCCGGCAGCGGCGAAAAACCAATAAAAATTTATGACAATGAAATACAAATTCAAAACGCGGGAAGAAATCCCGGCTGAACACGCAAGCTGCTACGTCGAGCGCGACGGTGCGTGGATATTGGACGCTGAAGGCGTCGTCGAGAAATCCAAGCACGAAGAATTTCGCGCGAACAACATCACGCTCACCAACCAACTGAAACGCTTTGAAGGCATTGACCCTGACGCCGTGCGTCAGCTTGCCGATGAGAAGCGCAAGCTGGAAGAGGCGCAACATCTCAAGGCCGGTGAAGTGGACAAAGTCATTGATGCCCGTATCAAAGCCGCACGCACAGAATGGGACAAGCAGCACGGCGTTGTCGTGGCCGAACGCGACGCGCTGCATGGTCGCCTCACGGCGATTCAAATTGACCAAGCCGTCGTGACGGAAGCCACGAAGCGCGGCCTGCGGGCGACGGCAATCCCCGACATCACGTCGCGGGCGCGCATAAATTTCAAGCTGGTGAACGGCGTTCCCCAGGCTTTCGAGGCGGACGGCCAGACAGCCCGGATGGGCAAGGATGGCGTGTCGCCGATGTCTTTGGCCGAATGGGTGGATGCGTTGGTGTCCGACGCGCCGCACCTATTTGAAGCAAACGCTGGTGGCGGTGCCGCCGGCTCCGGTGGCGGTGCCGCCGGCAACCGGTCCGCGAAGAATCCATTCCGCAAGGAGACTTGGAATCTCACGGAGCAAATGAAAATTCAAAAATCCGACCCTGCACTTGCTGCCCGTCTCAAGGCGGCGGCGTAAGCGGGTCAAAACACAACACTGACTTATGGCAAAGACACAACTTGCAGACATCATCGTCCCAGCGCAATTCGCTGGCTATGTCCTTCAGCGCACGGCGGAGAAATCCGACCTGTTCCAATCCGGCATCGTCGTGCGGACGCCGGACTATGACGAACGTGCCAGCCTCGGCGGCACACAAGTCAACATGCCTCATTGGAATGATCTGACTGGCAACCGCCAGCCGCTTTCCGACTCGGCACCGCTCGTGCCGGCGAAACTGGTCGCTGACCAGGACATCGCCCGCATTCACAACGACGGCAATGCGTGGTCGTGGAATCATCTGGCAACCGTCGTTGCTGGTGACGATCCGGCGCTGGCGCTGGCGAACTTCATGGCCGATTATTGGAACCGCCAGAACCAATACATGCTCATCAACTCCCTCACCGGCGTCTTCGGCGCGGCGAGCATGGCGGGCAACCTGTTGGCAATCCAAAGTGAATCCGTTGCCGCACAGACTGCCTCCACTCGGCTAAACGGTGCAACCTTCGTGGATGCAACGCAACGCTTGGGCGACCGTGGCGACCGGCTCGTGGCCGTGGCGATGCACTCGGCAGTCGAGGCCGCGTTGCGGAAGCTCGACTTGATTGACTTCATCCCGGACAGCCAGGGTGAAGCGCAAATCCGCACGTTCCAAGGCCGTCGCGTCATCGTGGATGATGGCTGCCCTTCGCGCGCGGGCACGACTGACGGCTTGGTCTATACGACCTACCTGTTCGGCATGGGTTCGTTCGGCACGGGCTTCGCCGATCTGAACGGTGCGCCCGTCGAAGGCGGTCACGGCACGGAAGGTTGCGAAACAGCGCGTGATGCGCTGAACAGCGACACATTCCTGGTCAACCGTCGCCGTTTCATCCTTCATCCTCGCGGTGTCAAATTCACCAGCGCGAGCGTGGCCGGCGCGAATCCGACCAACGCTGAACTGGCCTTGGCCGCGAATTGGGTTCGCGTCTGGGAAAACAAAAACGTCCCCGTCGTGGCCGTCACTCACAACATCTAAACCAATGGCGTGCCGGTTCGCGCCGGCACGCCGCTTTTCAAAAAGATATTTTATGGGCAAAATTCTACCTCGCAGTTTTGAACGGATCCGCTCGGGCGAGCAAATCCAACTGGCCATCTTTGCCTCGGCAGCAGCGGCAATTGCCGCTGGCGTGACACCTCAAAAATACCCTCGTCGGCTGATTTACCTGACCGCAGGCGGTTTTGGTTCCCCGTGTCTCGCCTTTTCCGATGGAACGAATTGGCGGCAAGTCGCGATCGGACCTAATGCTGTTTAACTCATGAACGGATTGTATCCCATTATTCGGCGAAAGCGGCGTCCGCTGGTGGTGGACGTTCCGCCGATTCCGACCAACACCAAGCCGGTTCAATCCATGGCAGCAAAGGCATTGGTTGAACCGGCCAAACCATCGCAGCCGAAAAAACCGAATGACGACACAGCCCAAAATTAGCCGGCGCGGCTGGCTGGCGACGTGGCTGCAAGATCGGCGGCGGGCACGGGCAAAATCATTGTCCGTCATGCCCGCGCAACCGCCAGCACCGGTCATTACCACGTTTGAGGTCATTGACAACGGCGGCATGATTAACATGAACATCGTCTGGATGTGGGACGGCCAAGGCTGGCCCGACGATGGTGCCTTTGGCGTTTATATTTCCAGCGAAGACACCCAGGGTGAGACCAATGCGGCGGCTGTGCCGTGTCCAGGCCGGACGTGTTCGCTTCAGGGAGTCCTGCCCGCCGCTGATATTTCCTATTACTGCCGGATTGTGTATGTCAAAAACGGGACGCTGGGAGCGTTTTCGGCGGTGGCAACGGGAAATCCTTATTAACCAATCATGGCACTCACGCTCATCAAAGAAGACGGCACTGGCAAGGCCGATGCGAACAGCTACGCCAGCGTGGAGGATGGCAACGCCTATCACGACGGGCATTTGTATGCGTCGGCGTGGACTGGCGTTGCGGACGATCAAAAATCCGCCGCGCTGGTGATGGCCTCGCGGCTGATTGATGCGGAATTTCAATTCAACGGCACGCGCACGAACGCCGTGCAGGGAATGCAATGGCCGCGTGCGCGTTGTCCCGAACCGGACGCCATTCATGTGCCGCTGCAAGTCCTGCTGCCGATTCCGTCGGATTTTGTCCGCTTCGACAGCGTGCCGAAAGCCGTTGTCCAGGCGACGTGTGAAATGGCGCGGGAACTTTTGATTGCCGATCGCACCGTCGCACCACCGGGCGAAGGGCTGAAGTATTACAACAATGCCGGCGTTCAAACCGGTTACGACAAGGGCGATACTCGCCCTGTCATTTCGCGTGTCGCGACGGTCATGCTGGCGAAATACGGCTCGCAAATCAGCGCCAAGAGCGGCGCGGTAAAACTCATGCGTGTATGAACGAACAAATTCAAAATCCGAAACGAATCCGGTTCACGCCGGAAATCACCCTGGGGAACGTGCTGCAACTGTTGTCCATCGCGGCGGCGGTGGTCGGCCTGTGGATCAACATGGACAAGCGGATTTCCGTGATGGAAGTCCGCGAGAATTACGCGATGGAAGAACGGCACGATTTGAAGGCGAGCATTTCGACCTTGTCCGAAAATCAGGCGGTGATGGCGCGGACGGTGGATCGCATCAGCATTTTGTTGGACCAACGCATGAAAGGTGAATCGTATGAAAAAGCTAATTCTCATTGATGTGGCCGTCATCGCGTCGGCGATGTTTTTGTGCGGCTGCAATCTGGCACCGTTGAAAGGTGGCCGCGCGATAACCTCCGGGGTCATTGGTCAAACCGTCGTGCAAGGCGACAATCCGGCGCAAGCCTCGCGGCAGAATCAGGAAACCGTTCGCACCAAGTCTTACACCGTGCCGGCTGGTTCACGGCTGGTGGAGTCGCACGTAATCGCCGACGCGGGCGAAGCGCCCGTCACCAATGCCACGGCCCTGGTAATCAGCGCGCCGATGACCGTGACCGAACATGAAGAGACGCGAGCAAAGACAGAATTGGGAGCGGCTCAAAAGGACACGGCGCGCGAATTAAGCGCGAGGCTGGCGAGTCTCAAGGGCATTGTGTGGGTTGGTGTCGCCATGTTCCTGTTCGGCCTGGCGACGTTGTTTTATCCGCCGGTGCAAGCCATCATCGGCAGCGTGACGACGAGCGTGGCGATTCTGGTCGGCGGAATTGCGCTGATGGTGTTGCCGTCGCTGATTGTCGGCAATGAACTATTAATTTTAGGTGGCGTTGGCGCGGCGGTGGGAGTATGGTTTTTTGCACACCGGCACGGCCAGTTGCGCGGGCTGGTGGATGCGGCGAAAGCTGCGGTGGATGAACCAGCCAGCAAGGTTTGAATGGTATAGTCTGCTGACTTTTGCTGACTTTACTTTTCCATGAGTTTGCATTTTGGTTCGTCCCGACAAAAAACAGGAAACGAATAAACGCTAATAGACACGGTCACTTTGCGAGTTTTTGCGAAACTAGCTGAAACAAAAATTCAAATTCAAGTCCTGTCGTGGGCACCAGTCTTCGTTCGGAGCGAAGTGGAGAATGAAGACTGCCGCGTCGTAGCACGGCGAAGACGGGCTGATGCGATAAACCACAAGCGAACTTCGACCCGGCAAGCCAATCCAAATTCACCAGTTCACCGGCACGGTCATCTTTTTCCCGAAACGGTTGGCGTAATGCAGTTGCCGGTGGTGCCGGCCGTATTCGTGGACGAGCTTGGTGATTTTCACGTCGTAGCAGCAATACTCCGCGATCTCCGCCAGTTTGCCGTCCTTGAACCACCGGATCGCCTGCAAGCCTTCCGCCGTCTTTTCCACGCCGAACGTCGCCGTCGCGATTGAATCGAGCGAGAGCCGGTGGTTCAGCGTGTTCTGCAATTCCACCAGCATGTCAAGCGTCGGCAACTGGCTCAAATCAAACGACGTGTAGCCGTGCAAGACCTCGTAGTCAAAACGAAGGTTGTTGAAGCCGACAATCAAATCCGCGCGCTGTAAATCCTTGATCAGGTCATCCACCTGTTTCTCGCCGTAGATTTTATACTCACCGCTCACGCTGCTGCATGTCACGCCGATGCTCATGCCCATTTTGGAAATGTTGCCCCAGCCACCCACCTCATCGGCGGACTTCTGCGTTTCAAGGTCGAAATAAAGGATGTTTTTGGCCACGGAGCAATAATTTGTAGCAGCGGACGTGAGTCCGCTCCATCTAAAAATTTGAGCAGGCTCACACCTGCTGCTACATTCCGTCCATGGCTTTGACACCTTCCACCATGCTGCCGCTCGGCACGTCCGCACCTGATTTTGAATTGCCGGACACGAACGGAAAACTTGTCTCGCTGTCTGATTTTAAGAGTGCGACCGCGCTGCTCGTCGTTTTCATGTGCAACCACTGTCCGTATGTGATTCACATCCGCGCCGGACTTGCGCAACTCGCCCGCGATTATGCCACGCGCGGCGTCGGAATTGTCGGAGTCAATTCCAACGACGCGAAAAATTATCCCGCCGACAGCCCGGCCAGGATGAAGGACGAAGTAAAAACCGCCGGTTATATTTTTCCGTATCTGTTCGATGAATCCCAGGCCGTCGCCAAAAGTTATCGCGCCGCCTGCACGCCGGACATTTTCCTTTTTGACCGCGGGCGGCGGCTGGTTTATCGCGGCCAGTTTGACGCCAGCCGCCCCGGCAATGGCATTCCCGTGACCGGAAAAGATTTGCGAGCCGCGCTCGACGCCGTGCTGGCCGGCAGGACAACCTCGGAATTCCAAGCGCCCAGCATTGGCTGCAATATCAAATGGAAAGCCGGCAACGAGCCGGATTATTTCTGATTTTCACTGACAAACGCGCCGCATATCTTCATCTTTTCCGCCATGAACCAGTGGATTAACGATTACGTCAAAGACCAGAAGGCCGCGCTTGATTCCGTGCCCGCCGAGGCTGTCGCGCGGCTCATCGAGATTTTGCGCGACGCGCTCAAGAACGACCGGCAGATTCTTGTTTTCGGCAATGGCGGCAGTGCGATGAACGCTTCGCACTTCGCCACCGACCTCGGCAAAGGCTCGTCCGACAAGCTCGGCAAACGGTTCCGCGTCCTCTCGCTCAACGACAACGTGAGCTGGATGACCGCGCTCGCCAACGATTATTCCTACGAGGACGTGTTCGCCGGCCAGTTGCAGAACTACGGCAAGCCCGGCGACATCGCGCTCTCCATCAGCGTCAGCGGCAACTCGCCCAACTGCGTGAAGGCGCTCGAATGGGCGAAGAAGAACGGATTGAAAACCATCGCGCTCGTCGGCGGCAAACGCGGAAAGATGGCCGAGATCGCCGACCACTTCATCGTCATCGGCGACACGCACTATGGCCGCGTCGAGGATGTGCAGATGAACATCTGCCATCTGCTCTGCTACGCCTTCATGGAAAACCCGCAGTGGGCGAAATAAATCCGGTATGCCGATCTACGAATTCCATTGTGAACAGTGCGAACGCGACAGCGAAATCCTCGTGCGCTCGACCGACTGGAAGAATTCCAAATGCCCGCATTGCGGCTCGGCAAAGTTAAGTAAAAAGTTTTCCACCTTCGCCTCCGCCAACGCGGGTGTCGCTGCGCCGTCCGGCAAAAAAGGCGGAATGGGTGGTGGTCACTGTTGCGGCGGCGGTTGCCACTCGCATTGAATTGTAGCGTCGGCGCTGTGCGCCGTTCGTCGAGCCGCAGGCTCGACACTACAGCCTCCCGCAAATCTCCTGTGCGCTGATGTGCGTCAAATCCGCCACAGCCCAGTCGGGCTTGTGTTTCTTCAATTCATCCAGCTTCGCACCGCCGGTTGCGACGGCCAGAACCTTTGCGCCAATCGCTTTTCCGCAGCGGATGTCAAACGGCGTATCGCCCACCACGACTATTTCTTCACCCCGCAATCTCTTTCCCAGCACGCGATGGCTGCGATCATGCGCGGCGGCGGCGATGAGATCACGTTCTTCGTGGTCGTCGGCGAATCCACCAAACTCAAACTGTTCCCACAGCCCGAAGTGGCGCAGTTTGATCTCCGCGCCAAGGCGGATGTTGCCGGTGAGCAGGCCGATGATCGGCGGTCTCGGCAATGCGCGCAGGCCGTGCAGCAGTTCCCAGACGCCCGGACAAATCTGGGTATGGCTGCGGGCGAGGATGTGGTCGAGCCAGAAAATATAACGCTCGAAGAAGCGCTGAAAGTTTTCTTGCGTGGCAGGAATGTCATTGTGCTTGAAGAATTCGCGGACGAGGCTGACGTCGGTGCGCCCGGCGAAGCTCATTTTCTCCAGGCCGGCGTGGGCGTTGAACCCGGTGGCAAAGGTTTTGGCAAAAGCCTGCGTCCCGGCATGACCCGTGTGGACAAGCGTGCCGTCAATGTCGAACAAAACCAGTTTTACCATGCGCAGAAAATATCAGAGCGGCGAAATCCGGCGAGGCTTTAAGGGCGTTTGGCGGAAAATAATTCTGCGGCAACCTGTTTTTACGGCAGTTTTCAATTGCGCTAAGGTGGATTGCGTGAAAAATTGGTGTCCGATTTGAAAGATTACGATTTACCATGACACAAACGCTGCAAAAAAAATCAGGCGACACGACCGTGACCGAGCCGTTCCTCAAAAAATTCCGGCACTTCGAGTCCGGCGCGAAATCATCGCTGCTGCCGTTCCGCAAGGCCGGACTCGCCCTGTTCGCCGAACTCGGCTTCCCGACGTTGCAGCACGAGGACTGGCGTTTCACGAACGTCGCGCCGCTCGCGAAGCTGCCGTTTCACCCGATGTTTGAAGCGCCCGCAATCAATGGCGCGGAAACCAAGGCGCTGAACGGATTCGCCTTTGCCAAGCTTGCGGGCACACGGCTGGTTTTTGTGAACGGCCACTATTCGCCGAAGCTTTCGACCGTTGAAAAACTTCCGGCGGGCGTGAAGGTCGGCAGCCTGGCAGCGGCTTTGACTTCCGATGCCGCGCTGGTGGAAAAATATCTGGGCCGTTGCGCGCCCGAGTCGGACAATGCGTTCACCGCGTTGAATCAGGCGTTTTTCCTCGACGGCGCGTTCGTTCATGTGCCAAAAGGCGTGGACGTCGCAACGCCGATTCAGCTTGTTTATATTTGCTCTGCTACAGAAGCCGGCGCGACAGTGCAACCGCGCAACCTGATCGTGGCCGAGGCGAACAGCCGCGTGACGATCGTGGAAAGCTACATCACAACCACGGCGGCGGCGTATTTCACCAATGCAATGACGGAGATCTTCGCGGGTGACAACGCATTCGTCGAGCATCTGAAATTTCAGGACGAGGCGCAGGCGGCGTTTCACATCGCGGCGATCCACGGCGAGTTTGGCCGTGCGAGCAACGTGAACATCCATTCGTTCGCGCTCGGCGCAAAACTTTCGCGCAACAGCATCCGCACGAAGCTTGCGGGTGAAGGTTTGGAGTGCATCCTTAACGGGCTTTACCTCACGCGCGGCGAGCAACTGGCCGATCATCACATGGTTGTCGAGCACGCGCAGCCGAATTGCGCGAGCCACGAGTATTTCAACGGCATTCTCGACGACAAATCGAAGGGCGTCTTTCACGGGCGCATTCTCGTTCAGCAGATCGCGCAGAAGACTGACGCAAAGCAGACGAACAAAAACCTGCTGCTCTCCGACGACGCGACCGCCGACACGAAACCGCAGCTGGAAATCTATGCCGACGACGTGAAATGCACGCACGGCGCGACCATCGGCCAGTTGAACGACGAATCCATTTTTTACCTGCGTTCGCGCGGCATCGGCACGGACACAGCGCGGCAGATGTTGATCCACGCCTTCGCCGGCGAGATCATCAACCGCGTGAAATGTGAAATTGCCCGCGAGGAATTGGACAAGGTCATCTGGGACCGGCTCGAGGCCAATCCGCATCTGCTGGGGAAATAATTTCCAACCACGAATGAACACTAATGGACATGAATCCGGAAAGGGCGTGACGCGAATTCCGCGAATTATCGCCAATTCGAAACCTGTTCGCGTCAATTCGTATAATTCGCGCCAGAAGTCTTAGTGTGCATTCGTTTAAATTCGCGGTTAGATTGCGGCCATGTTCGACGACATCAATGATCTTTATCAGCAGGTCATTCTGGACCACTGCAAGCAGCCGCGCAATTTCCACGAGATGCCGGCAGCCACCTGCTCCGCGCAAGGGCGCAATCCGATCTGCGGCGACCAGTTGAAACTGTTTCTCGCGCTCGACGGCAATACGATCAAGGACATCAGCTTCACCGGTTCGGGCTGTTGCATCTCCAAGGCGTCAGCGTCGCTGCTCACGGAAAATCTCAAGGGCAAAACCCGGGCCGACGCGGAGAAGACCTTCGCGCAGGTCCACGAACTGGTCACGACCGGCAAGGCGACCGGCGACGTGGGCAAGCTGGCGGTGTTCGCGGGCGTCCACAAATATCCGGCGCGCGTGAAGTGCGCGATCCTGGCGTGGCACGCCTTGATGGGCGCGCTCAAGGGCGAAGCCGAGCCGGTGACGACGGAGTCGGAGCAGAATTGATTCAATGAGCGACGAGATTTTACGCTTCACAGACTTGGCGGCGGCGATTCAACTGGCCAAAGCGAACGGGATGACCACGCGCGAAATTGTGCGCGAACTGACTCGGGGAATGTCTTACTCGGAGGCGTTAAAGCACGCGCGCATGGCCGCACCTTTGCTGGATATCGCCGTGATGGAATTTATGCGCCTGCGGAAGAATGGCTGAAGCTCAAGCTTCTTCGAGCTTTGCGAGAAACCGGTCGCTGTAACCGTCTTTGCGAAGCTTGCCGTAATCCACGCCGCCCTGCTTCCTGACCATCTTCTGTTTTACGGCACGCAAAAGATTGCTGGTTGCTTGATCCAGCAACCCAGCTTCGCTTTTCTGGCTTTTGACAGCGTTGACTTTCACATTTCTATATTCGGACGAAATAACGCTGAATTCAACTGTTAAATTCTGTTTCACGCGATTACTCGCGCAATATCACTTCACATTCAACTCGCGCAGGATGCCGAATTTATCAATGCGTTTGCGCAGCGTGGCGCGCGTGATGCCCAGCATCTTGGCGGCGTGAACCTGGTTGTTGTTCGTCTCCTTGAGCGCCTGGATGACGAGTTCGCGTTCGACGGCGGGGATGATTTTCAATTTCGGATCGCGCCTGGCCCACTGAAATAATTGCCGCGCCAATGATGCAGCGTCGCTCGCCGCCGCTTCGCCGGCGGTTCCGGCAACGGGAATGGCCGCGCCGCCGCCACCTTGGCCGGAGATCTCCGGCGGCAGGTCGCTCAACAAAATCGCGTCGCTCTTGGCCATGACGTGCGCACGGCGGATGGCGTTCTCCAGTTCGCGCACGTTGCCGGGCCAGTGATATTTTTCGAGCGTCTTGATGACGCTGGCGGCGATGGATTTAGGATGCTGCTGCTGCTCGCGCGAAATTTTCTTCACGAAATAATTCACGAGCAGTGGAATGTCATCGCGCCGGTCGCGCAATGGCGGGATGTGGATGCGCACGACGTTCAGGCGGTAAAACAAGTCCTCGCGAAACTGTTTCGCGGCGACGGCGGCTTCGAGCGGCTTGTTGGTCGCGGCGATCACGCGCACGTCGGCCTGGATCGGCTGGTTGCCGCCGACGCGCTCGAAGGTGCCGCTTTGCAACACGCGCAAAATCTTTGTTTGCGTGGGCGGCGTCATGTCACCGATTTCATCGAGGAAAATCGTGCCTTTGTTGCATTGCTCGAACTTGCCGATGCGTTGCAGGGTCGCGCCGGTGAACGCGCCGCGTTCGTGGCCGAAGAGTTCGCTTTCGAGCAAATGTTCGGGAATGGCGGCGCAGTTGATGGCGAGGAACGGCTGCGTGCTGCGCTGGCTGTGGCTGTAGATTGCGCGGGCGACGAGTTCCTTGCCGGTGCCGCTTTCGCCGGTGACGAGCGCGGTGGCGTCGCTCGCGGCGACCTGGCCGATGAGCTTGAACACCTGCTGCATCGTCTCGCTGCGGCCGACTATGCCGAGATCGTAATCTTCCGATTGCAACATCGGTTCGTAGGAAACGACCTGTTTCATGTCGCGTGCGGCTTTGAGGGCGTTGCCGACCAATTCCTTGATTTTCACCGCATCGAACGGCTTGAGCAGATAATCATACGCGCCAAGCTTCATCGCTTCAATGGCGGTCTGCGTCGTGCCGTAGGCGGTCATCAGGATGACGAGCAGCTTGGGGTTGGTGGCGCGGATGCGGCGCAGGGTTTCAAGGCCGTTCATGCCGCCCATGCGCACGTCCATGAGCACGAGGTCGGGCTTGAACTTGGGGATGACTTTCAATCCCTCTTCGCCGCTCGACGCAGTGGCGATCTCGATTTCCGGCGAATCAAAGATCCGCTGGAACGAATACCGCACGTCTTCTTCGTCATCAATCAACAGGAGCTTGCTCATTCAAGCGCATAAAATAGCGGTTTTTTGCCGGACGCACAGCGAATTTTGCATTGCTGCAAGAACTTTCCATTTCCGCACGCCGCCAGCCTGCCTCCACTTTTAATACCAACTACGTTAATAATGTAGTATAACGACTGGAGAGGAAGTGTTTACTTGATCGAGCAGCCAGTTAAAAATAAGGGAGCGAACCCGGCGGGCGTCCCGCCAGAAGCGTTGGAGTTCATCCC
>JAQTQB010000025.1 GCA_028712475.1 Verrucomicrobiales bacterium | reverse complement strand
GTTTGCAGGCGGCGGATGACCAAATCAGCCTCGCCGCTACGATCTAGTTTTGCTCGGGGTCTTGCCATCCGCCAACGCTAACAGAATGGCTCAACTTCTACCAGACTATTTGCGTAGTTGGTATTACCACACGGATTAACGCACCACCTTTAGTTTTACATCCTCCCTCACCCAACCCTCTCCCCAAGGAGAGGGCTTTCACGCTCCCCGTGTCTTTGGAATTTCCAACGGCGGGATGGGCCGGACGGTGATTCGAGAAAGCAAAAGACTCGCGCTGGCTGTCTCCCTCTCCCCGGGGAGAGGGATTAAGGGTGAGGGCGAACGTAACACACACCATCTTTTGGGGGTTGGACGGCCTTTGTCCAACCCCGTCAGCCAGGATGTTCTCAAAAACTATGGGCTACCTCCACGAACTCATGCCGAATTTCACGATGCCAACCTTTTGCCGCGCCAAACCCGGCCCGGTGCGGCGGCTCTATGCGGGAACCAATTCCCACGGCAGACTGTTCCTGCATTGGCTTCCGCCCGCCGGCGGACGCGCGGACTTTTACCGCATTGAACGGACGCGCGACGGCCAGGCCTATGAGCTGGTGGCGGAACTCAAGGGCATCTGGTTTTGTCTGGCGGATGCGCCGTTGCACGAGCCGTGGTTTTACCGCGTCGTTGCCGTGAACGCCCGTGGGATCGGACGGGCAAAGTGCGTCTGGTTTTTCCAGCGGGCAGGCAATGGCAAAAGCCGTCTGTTGCTCGTGCCGGCGATTCCCGGCTTGGTGGTGAACATTTGCGAGTAGCGGTGCGCCGCCGCACATTTTCATTTCATGGGCAAGGAAGATTCAACGGAATACAAGACGGAGTGACGACCTCCGCCATGAAAACTGGCCTTGTCCCAGATTTGTGGGCTACTGCGGACGGTTCACCGCCACTTTTTCAGCGGGCAACCATTCACGCCACGCCAGGCCAGTTGACCAGCCGCGACAGCTTCTCCAGCAACTGCGCATCAGCGGCGGGAAATTCGTAATCGCGCAATTCAGCCGTGCCGACCCACTTGAAAGCCGCGCAGCCGAGCGGCTGCGGTTCGCCCGACAGAAGTTTACAGGTGAAAAATTTCAGGTGGACGGATTTCTCCGGGTAAGTATGAGCGACTTCCTCAAACAGTTCGCCGACGGAAATTTCCACGCCGAGTTCCTCGCGGATCTCGCGGACGAGGCATTGCTCGAAGCTCTCGCCCGGTTCGCGTTTGCCGCCGGGAAATTCCCACAGCCCGCCCATGTGGGCTTCGGCGTGACGCTGCGCGATGAGAAGTTTGCCGTCGTGAAAAATCAAGGCCGCGCTGACTTCGATGGACTGATGCATGGTGCGTGATGCGTGACAGGCAGGCTCGGAGCGCGGCGTCTTCATCACGTTTCACGCATCACGCATCATGTTTCACCTGCCCACGCTCTTGTAAATCCAGCCGAGCTTTTCCATTTCAGCGCGGTCAAAAAGATTCCGCCCGTCGAACATGATCGGATGCGTCAGCCCCTTTTTGGCGCGCGCAAGGTCGAGCTGTTTGAACTCGTCCCATTCGGTCGCGACGACGATTGCGTCGCAGCCTTCGGCCACGGCGTTCATGTCGTCAACGTAGGTCACGTCCTTCAAGATTGCCCTGGCCTTGTCCATCGCCTTCGGGTCGTGGACACGGAGGGTTGCGCCTTCTTTTTGCAGGCGCTGGCACAGGTCAATCGCGGGCGAGGAGCGCACGTCGTCGGTGTTCTGTTTGAACGCGAGGCCGAGCACGCCGATGGTCTTGTCTTTCAGCACCCAGAGCGTGTCGGTGATTTTTTTGACGAAGCGTTCCATCTGGTCGGCGTTGATGCGCTGCACTTCCTTGAGCAGTTTGAAATCGTAGCCGATCTGCTCGGCAATCTTGATGAACGCGCTCAAGTCTTTCGGGAAACAACTGCCGCCGAAACCGATGCCGGCGTTGAGAAAGCGGCGCCCGATGCGTTCGTCCAGGCCGATGCCCTGCGCGACTTCCTGCACGTTCGCGCCCGCCGCCTCGCAGACGGTGGCGATGGCGTTGATGTAGGAAATTTTCAGCGCGAGAAAGGAATTGGCCGCGTGCTTGATGAGCTCCGCCGAGTTGATGTCGGTGACGATGATGGGCGCGTTGAATGGCGCGTAAATCTCCTTCATCGCGGCAACGGGGCGTTGCGAGCCGACGCCGATCACGACGCGGTCGGGCTTCATCAAATCGCCGACGGCAAAACCTTCGCGCAAAAATTCCGGGTTGCTGACCACGTCGAATTCAACCTTCGCCGCGCAATAACGCTTGATGGTCTCGGTGACTTTCTCGCCGGTCTTGACGGGCACGGTGCTTTTGTCCACGACGATCTTGTAGCTCGTCATGGCTCCCGCGATGTCGCGGGCGACACGTTCGATGTAGCTCAAATCAACGGAACCGTCGGGCTGCGGCGGCGTGGGCACGGCGATGAAAACCACGTCGGATTTCTGGACGCCCTCGGTGGTGCTGTTGGTGAAGGAGAGCCGCCCGGCGGCGACATTTTTCTTCACGAGTTCTTCAAGGCCGGGTTCGTAAATCGGAATTCCGCCCGCCTGCAACATTTTCACCTTGGCGGCGTCGCTGTCCACGCAGATGACGTGGTGGCCGACCTCCGCAAAACAGGTGCCGGTGACCAGGCCGACGTAGCCGGTGCCGATGATTGCCAGCTTCATGCGATCAATGGCTCAAGTTAAATGGCGCGGTGGCGGGCGCGGGCTTGGCGGCGGTGGCCGGCAATTTCATTTTCAACTCCATCGCGCGCAGCCCCGCCTCGTTGCTCAAAGAGCTGTTCGGATAAGCGCGGGCGACCTCTTCGTAAAGTTTCGCAGCCTCGGCGGTTTTGCCCTGCGCGTCATAAATCCGGGCGATGGCAAATTTCGCGCCGGCCGTCACGCTGTTGTTGGAACCCTGGCCCGCCGCCTTTTGATAAGCGCCGATGGCCAGGTCGGTCTTGCCCTGCGCGTCCAGGCTGGCGGCCACGCCGAGCAATGCCTGCGGTGTAAATAAATTATCAGGGTAAGTGTCGAGAAATTTTTGGAACTGCACCTGCGCCCCGGCGAATTTGCCTGTCGTGAACAGCGCGGCGGCGCCTTCCAGCAGGGCGCGCTGGCCGGCTACCGTGCCGGGATATTCACCGGCGACTTTCAGGTAGGCGTCGGCCTGCTGGCTGGTGCCGCTCGCAACGATCACCTTGGACAAGGCCTGGCCGGCGGTGATTTCCTTTTGATTCTGGCTGTAGGAATAATAAAAATAGAAAAAGACGAGGATGGCGGCGGCCCCGGCGGCATACCCGATGCGTTTCTGGTTGTCTTCAACCCAAGCCCACAGTTTGAATAGCTGGTCCGTTGCTGTTAATTCTTGCGTTTGCATAAAGGCGGGCAATTTTCTGCGCGAATCGCCAAAACGCAAGCCTGAAATCTTCGAGGCGATGCGCAAGCCGGAAAACCGGCCTTGTTTCGAGGCAAGGCCGCTCCGGTGGATTCGCCTGCCGGTGAACAGGTCGTTTGTCCAGCTCACCAGAACTTGAATGAGCGTGAGCCAGGCTCAATAGGGTTGCTGGGTGTCGTCCGTTGGTTTCACCTTGCCGGTGTAATGCCGGTAAATGAATAGAAAATAGGCGACAGAAAAGATCAGTGAGACGGGCCACCACACCAGCGCCACTGCCAGCCCGTGTCCGGCGGCGGCATTGTTGTAGGCGGACAGAGAATATTCTGGCGCAAGGGTTGAATGCAGCATGATCGGAAACACACTTGCTGCACCGGATATCATCAATCCTGCAATGAACACGCTGGAACCGATGACGGCGCGCAACTCCCGCTTGCTTCGCAAGCCGGTGAACACCGCCGATAGGCCGCTGATGACACTGATCAATCCAAGCCAGGCGAAGGGTTTGTGGGTCATGCCAGAAAACAATTCCGGCCGCACCTGCCACGTTTCGATGGTGACGACCACCAGCAATGCCAGAACCGCTTTCCATAACAATCTGGCGATTCGCAGACTCCGGTCATGCACCGGACCTTCCGTTTTCAGCACCAAGCCATTGGCTCCGTGCGCAGCGAAGGTCACGAGGATGAACACCGCCACCGATATGGTGAACCAGTCTAAAATCCCGACGCCTCCGCGCGGACTGAAGTTGGTGAAGAAAGAGAGGGTGAACTTGCCGCCAGCACCCAGCGGCACGCCGCGCACGACGTTGCCCAGCGCTGCGCCGATGAGAATGGCCAGCAGAACATTGGAGGCCGCAAAAATAAAATGCCAGGCCGTGCGCCACAGCGGATCTGCAATGTGACCGCTGACCTCAATCGAAACTCCGCGCAACACCAGCGCCCACAGAAGCAGGAAAAATGCGAGGTAAAATCCCGCGAACGAGACCGCGAGGATGGCGGGAAACGCCACGAACAGGACTCCGCCAAACGCCACGAGCCAGACTTCATGCCAGCTCCATAATGGCCCGATGGCGGCAATGACCATGCGGCGTTCTGCATCCGTTCTGCCGGCCACATGCTGCAATATGCCGGCGCCAATATCAAAACCCTCCAGCACGACAAACATCACGAGCATGAAGCACAAGATTGCATACCAGATTTCAATCATGGGACACCTCCGGTTTGCCCGTCAAAGAAACACCTTGCGGGCCATGGGCGATTTCACGTCCGATCAAAAAGAGATAAAGCACGCCGAGAACAAAGTATAGCCCGGTGAAACCAATGAGCGTGAACAGGACATCGCCCCCGCTCACGACCTCGCTGACACCCTGGCTGGTCCGGTAGAGTTTGAAAATGAGCCAGGGTTGCCGGCCCAGCTCGGCGGTCATCCAGCCTGCCGTTGTGGCGATGTAGGGAAATGGAAATGCCAGCATCAAAACCCAGAGCAGGCCGCGCGATTTTTCCAGCCGTCCGCGCCAGCGCTGAAAGTTGGCGATGCCCATCAGCAGGATGAACAATGTCCCCAAACCCGCCATGATGTGGAATGCGTAATAAAGCAGTTCAATGTTCGTCGGCCATTCATCCTCCGGAAAAGAGTCCAAGCCCTGAACATTGGCGCTGACATGGCCGAAGGCGAGAATGCTCAAGACGCTGGGCACACGAACGGGGTTGTCTATTCGCTGCTCCCTCACGTTGGGCTGGCCAATGATATTAAGTTCCGCATTGGTGCCGCTGTGGAAACGTCCCTCCATTGCCGCAAGGGCGACGGGTTGATGTTTCGCCACCATTTTCGCCTGCTGGTCTCCCGTTGGAAAGGCAACCAAAAGGCACGAAAACAAGCCGACCAGCGTCCCGGTCTTGAGAAAAAGGGAGGCTTGTTCCGCATGCCTTCCCCGCAGCGCGTAAAGTGCGCCCACCGCCGCAACGACAAACGAACCGGTGACGAGCGCAGCACATTGGTTGTGCAGAAACATGATCATTGCCCAGGGATTCAGCAAAAAAGCGGCAAGGTTTGCCAGTTGTAACGTGCCGTCCGCCGCCGCCGAATGGCCGGCAGGATGTTGCATGAACGCATTGGTCGTCAGAATGAAATAACCCGAAAGCCAGCTTCCCAGCGCCACGCCCGCCGTGGCGAGAAAATGATTGCGCGGCCCCAGCCGTTTTTCGCCCCAGACCATCGCGCCAACCATCGCGCTTTCCAGAAAGAAAGCGAACATCCCTTCCATTGCCAGCGTCTGGCCGATGACGTTGCCGGAAAATTTGGAAAATTCCGCCCAGTTCGTGCCAAATTGAAATTCCATCGGGATGCCGGTGACCACGCCCACACCGAAGTTGATCCCAAAGATGCGCGCCCAGAAACGTGCGGCATCACCATAACGCTCTTCGCCCGTCTTCACATGCCGCCATTTGAAAAAAACGATGATCCAAGCCAGCCCCATCGTAAGCTGCGGAAAAAGGTAGTGATACGTTATGGTGAACGCGAACTGAAGCCGGCTCCAAAAGAGTGTCTCTTCCATAATTTCCAATCAGCGGGTTGTTCAGTCATTTACTGCAACCATGCGCCTGAAAAAATCACCGAAACGCCGGTTTTGTTTCACCCAGATTTTCGAGGAGGATGCGGCGGACTTCCTCGATCGTCAGCGGGTTCATCTGGCAGGAATGGCCGCTGCGCACGATGAATTCCGACTCTGTGTAATCCACATGGGCGCTGGTGTATTGCACCACGCCATCCGCGCCGTTGGGCGGCTGGTCGTCGCCCTTGATGGCGATGATGGAATTGGCCTTGATGTCCGGCGCGACCGGAATGTCCGCCAGCGTCAGCATGAACGGATTGTCGGTGGCCATGCCGTTGAGGCTGGAAGGCACGCCTTTGCGCAACGACGGCGGGAGATTCAACGTGTCATTCAACTTCATCAGGCTGGCGGAGGCTTCCACCAGGTCGCTCGGAAAACTCATGAAGCGGTTCAGGAGATTCTGGACAAACGACGTGTTCTGGTAGCTGCCCCGGTGCGGCGTGGCGATGAAGATCACGCGCGAAACACACGGGAGCGGCTTGAAGAAGAAGTTGCTCCGCAGCAGATCGCGGGTCGGCACATCAATGTCCAGCGCGTCAATGTTGGTCTTGGAAACGAGCTGCCAGAGTTTGTCGCCGGTGTCGGTCGCCGTCAGCTTCGCCAGCAGACCGCCCTGGCTGTGGCCGATGACAACCATGTGCCGCAGCGCCGCGTCCTTGCCTTCCGGGTCGAGCGTCTTGACCAGGTTCATCAGGTCGTTGCGCAAAATTCCCGCCGACATGGTGATCGGCTTGCCGCTGGCGTAGTTGAACATCCAAAACTGATAGCGGCTGCGCAACACCGGATCGGCGTTCAGCGTGTTCCACATTTCAGCCCACCAGACCGGGCTGCTGGCGGTGCCATGGACGAACACCACCGGAATCTGGCCGGGCGTGTAAGGCTCCATGCGCCGGGTGCCGGTCTTGTTTTGCAGCTCGGCGGAAAAGAACTGGGCGATTCCGAGCTTCCAGATGGGGCTGTTGTTCAATCCCTGGGCGATCGGCGCGGTGGTGTCCGTCTGCAGCGGCACCTGTTTCCCGTTGACATCAACATGGGCGGCATCAAACGTGGAATAAAGTTCCAGTGTGGCGGTCAGCTTGCCGGCGCTCCAGTCGCGCGCATCGCCGGACACGCGGAGGAAAACGGTGACGGGCGCACGCACCGATTCCTTGAATTTTCCGAACTTGCCGGTGACGGCGATCAGCGGCGCGCCCAGGCCGGAATCGCGGTTGCGCGTGGAAAGGCCGCGCACGACATATTCATCGGCGGAATAAAACGCCTTGATCATGTTCATATCCCACGGGAATCCTGGCTGCGTGAACTGCACCTCCACCACGCCGGGCGGCGTCTGGCGCGGGCCGCTGGCCAGTTCGACCAAAGCGTTGGTATTAACCATCAATCCCTGGGCGAGGCCGCGGTTGTAAAGATCTCCCGCCGTGCGGATGCGGAGGTCGAACAAGTTCGGCCGGGCATCTTTGCCTTCGCCCAGCAGGTAGAGATAGGCATAAATCGCCGAGGCAAAATAGCTGTTGCGGGCGAGGCGCGGCACGCCCGGCTTGACGCTCCGGCCCTGGCGGTCGGCGTTCAGATAGTTCAATTCGGACAACGCAAAAAGCAGGTCCCGCCGGTCGTCGGCGCAGGCGATGGCCTGGAGCTTCGCCAGCGTGGCGTCCGGATTTTTCTGAAACGCCTCGTCAAGCCCATACCGGTTCAGCACGCGCATCGTGTCGCTGCTGCAACGGCTGCTGTTGAGCGCGTTCTCGTGGAGATGCTGGTAGGCCTGCCGCGGCGACACCTTGTCCGCGCCGATCGGCGTCACGCAGCCAGCCAGCAGCACCAGCGCCACGGCCAGGCAACCGTTCAGAAAATATTTTTTCATGGTCGTTCTCCTAATGGGCGGCCGCCGCCGGCCCGCCATCAAATCCCGGCAGCCCTTGCCGGATCTGCTGCGAAAAATCAGCCGCCCGGTCCGCCGCCCTGGCCCGGGCATTAATGTTGGATGCTTTTTTCAATTCCGCAAACGGCAAATTCGTCACAAACGTCCCGCGCTCGTAGAGCAGCTCGTCGAGGTGGCCATTGATCAGCATCCGCCAGTCCCACGGCGCACGGTCGCTGGCGGCGCGCTGGGTGCGGATGCCCGTCGTGCAATTATCGGTGAGCGCATTATACCACTCCGCGTGTTCATGCAGTTCATTGGCCCGGCGCAGATAGTCGAGGAACAGTTTCCGCCCCTGTGCCGGCGTCACCTGCAACCGATAGAGACACGCCTCTTCGCCCTGCCGGTAATTCGTCCGCAGCCGCACCAGGTCGCGCTCATCGGCGACAATATAGGTCAGTTCAAACTGGCGGAACAGACCTTTCACCGCCGAGTAGCCTTCGCCCTTCTCCTTGCGCGTCTCGATGGAGAAACAAACATGGTCGCCGTTCGTAAAGCCGAAGCTGACCATCGTGTGCGCGATGTGCGGTGAACCCCATGTGACCAGATACAGATCCACCGTGCGCAGTTGGTCGAGGTCGAAAGTCTTGTCATAATGCTGCACGGTGAAGTCCGTCTCCGTGCGGTAATCGCAGTTGCGGATGTTATGGATGATGACTTGATTGCCGCTGATGTCCGCGAACGGCAGCACCGCCACGTCCGGCAGCCAATCGCGACTATTTGACGGTTGCAGCGACAGCCACCAGGCGAGCACCACCACGAAACCGGCGGCGGTGACAATCATCTTCCACGGACGGCGAACGAATATCCATACCGCCAGCATTCCCAGCCCATAAATCGCCGCGAGCGGAAGCCGCAGCCAGGGAATTCTGACGTCAAAGTTCATCGCTGCCACCGCCCAGAGCGTCGCCACTCCAAGGACAGCCCAAATCAAAATAAATGCGACATAGCGCAGAAGCTTTTTCATTTTCATCAGATGCGTATCATCAAGGTTGGCTTATTGCGCCGAAATGGTAATCAATGGCAGTTTTTCGTTAACGTCAGTTTCGGGCATGGTAAACAAAAAAATGGTCACTGTAAATGCGTGTTTGGTGTGTCAGTCACAGTCGTCCACCCAGAACCATTGGTCGCGGCCTTTGCACGGTGGCAAAGGCGTCCGCCGGCTTGCCCTTGCTGCATTTGATTTCGACCGGATCGCTTTTGCAGGCGCTGTTGTGGGACGGTCGGTATAGACGGCCTGCCTGGAACCGTCGAAGAAATTTCCCTGGATTGCGGTCTCCGTCGAGAGCGTGCCGCCCCCCAGTAGCGCCTGTTTGCAAGGAGCAGTGATTTCCGGTTAATGCCGGGGGTGGTGATTAAGGAAACGCTGATTTAATATTTTGATTTCCGCTGTTTATTGGAGACGCGAGGGGTTGGTTTTTCTAAACTTGCCGGCATGACCCATCAGCCGAGTTTTTCCCAGGCCGAGTTTGCCGATAAGAA
>JAQTQB010000005.1 GCA_028712475.1 Verrucomicrobiales bacterium | reverse complement strand
GTTTCAGTGTTGTTACGGACGCGAGTCCCACAACTTGTGGCCCGGCGCCGCTCACGCGGCGCAACCCACGTTTGCTCCGGAGAGCAGACACCGCTTTCACTTTCATCGCCAGCCATACTGTCTAGGCGGTCGCTATGAATTCTATTTCAGCATCTCAAATTGAGCGCAGCAGCGTGGCCGCAGCTGGCTGCGTCCTTTTGTTGATACTTGCGCTTGGATGGGCTGCTTTTCTAGTCTTCAGTGTTGATGAGCCATCATTTCTGGCTCTGTTTTTCGGCATCCCAGTATTTCTGCTTACTCCCGTTGTTTCCGCAACACTCTTTGTCTTGTTACGCAGAGCCAAGCACAATTCGATGACACATCGTGTGGCGTTCTACGGGTCGGCAGGTTTTTTCGCAGCTTGGAGTTTGATTGTGATCGTTGGAGTATTGTCAAAATGAACGAACCGCCTCCTGATAAGCTGATTAGATAAGTCACTGGTTTGGGACGAGTTTTAGGCCGAGGGCGGCGGCGCTGTTGTGGAGGCGGGCGAGTTTCTTACGCTGCATTTTTTCTTCTTCTTTTTTGAATACTTCGGGATCAAATGGCTGGCGATACTTGAAGAGGTGCCAGAGGATACGTGCCAGTTTGTGCGCCATCGCCGTGATGGCCTTCGGGGTTCCGAGGCGCGCTTTCCAGCGCCGGTAGAGGTCGCCAAAGTGGTTCTGGGCCCGGTTCAAGGCTTGCGCGGCCAGTCGCAGCGCGGTGGCGGCCCGGCTCTTCACGTCGCGCGTGGAGGAACTCATGATCTTGCCGCCGGTGATCCGGTTGTCCGGACACAGCCCCAGCCAGGAGCCAAAATGTCTGGCCGTGGGAAACTTGGCGGCAAACTCCGGCCCCAGTTCGCACAGCAGCACGAGCACGGTCGGGGTTTGGAAGCCGGCCACCACCTCGGCCTGCTCCAAATCCAAACTGGCCTTGGCCTCCAGGGTGACATTGGCCAGTTGCTGGTAGTCCGTCCCCTCGTTGGTCACGTCCCCGGCAGCGATGAGTTTGTGTTTGGCATCCACGGCCACTTGTGCGTTGTAACCCACGATCATCCCGTGGGCCGTGGGCATCTTCCGCGTGTCCGGATCGGTCACGCTGATCTGCTTCTGTTCCTCGTCCAGCCCGCCGAGCAGTTCCGTGTGCCAGTCCTGCTTCTCCTGCAACGCCGCGATCTTCGCGGCCAGTTCGCTTTTGCTCAAGGCTGCCCCGCCCGGTCCGGCGGCATCCACTGCGTCCAACTGCTGCAAATACCCGGCCAGCCGGGCGTCGGCGCGGTCAATGAGTTCCTGCAACTTGCCGGCGTTGAAGTTCTGGTCGCGCGCATTGACCGCCGCAAACTTGCTGCCGTCAATGGCCGGCAGTTCCCCGCCGAAGAGTTCCAGCTTGCGGCACAGGAGCGTGAACCGCCGCGCCACCGCCTTCAACGGCTGAAGGTTGTCCTTGCGGAAATCGGCGATGGTCTTGAAGTCCGGCGTCAACTTGCCCAGCAGCCAGAGCGCTTCGACGTTGCGCCGGCATCCGGCTTCGAGCAGCCGGGAGGACCGCACGCGATGCAGATAGCCGTAGAGATAAAGCTTGAGCAGCGCCGCCGGGGCATACGGCGGACGGCCGGTGCTGGCGCAAACGGCCCTGGCGAAACCCAGCGCGTGCAGGTCGAGCGAGGCGACGAAGGCATCCAGAAAGCGCACCGGGTTTTCGGCGGCCACATAATCCTCCAGGCGTTCAGGAAAGAGCAGCGTTTGGGAACGATCCAGTCCAGTCCTAGTGTTTCAGCAGGTTCACACCCGCTCAACTAGGAAAGACCCATCATAAAATATCGAGCATGGACATGGCCGCGTCCCAAAACAAGGATGCCAAAACAGTTATGAGATTTTATACGACTCCTAAACAGGTCAGGCTGCAGCCTTGACACCAAGCCGGGCCAAAATGGATTGAAGCTGGAATAAAACAATCAGGAGCGGCCCTCTTTACGACCCCGTGCCCGCCCCTCCCTCCCCTGTCGAGGCGGCGAATAGAAAATAAAAGGCCTCTTATTTCACCGGCTGCAATTTTCCGCGCAGGACGTGGATGAGGGCTTTGACGGTGAGTTCGATGAAAAGAAACGGCTTGGCGATGAAGTCGTTGCCGCCGGCCATGGTGGAGCTGGTGCGGTTGTCAAAGTCGCTCAAGCTGGTGACGAACACCACGGGGGTTTTCTTGTGCAGCGGCAGGCCGCGCAGCTTGGTGCAGAGTTCAAAGCCGGTCATGCCGGGCATGTCCACGTCCAGAAACACGAGGTCAAAATGACTTTCGGTGAGCAGATTCAAGGCGGTCTCCGGCGCTTCAACATTGATGGAATGGAGCTGGGCTTTTTCGAGCGCGTAAATGATGGCGCGGCGCGAGATGGCCTCGTCATCCACCACAAGGATGCTGGCGGCGGGCGCTTCCTGGGTTTCGGGCAGGGTGCCGCGTTCAAACAGGAAGCCGAGAAAGTCCACGCCGGCGGCGACGGTGCGCAGGGTGGAGGCGTTGATGTTCTTGGGCTTTTCGTAGATTTCCTTGAGCAGGGCTTCAAGGGCGGCGGCCATGTGCGCGATCTGGACCAGCCCGGCGATGCCCGCGTTGCCGTTCAGCGCATGGATGCGGCGGTAGAGTTCGTAAATCTCCTTGAGCCGCGTCATTTCGTTGTCGGCCTTGATGAGGCTTTGCAAGGAGCCGCGCAGGGTGGAGAGCGTGGCGGGCAGGCTGTCAATGAATGTTCCCCGCAGATCAGCTTGAAACGCAGAATCAGTCTCGGTGTTCAACGCGCCGGGTTTGGCCGGTGCATGGCTGCCGGTCGTTGCCGTCTGGCTGGACTTCGGAATCGAGCCGCTGTCGCCGATGGTGTGGCGCACGACTTCCACGACTTCTTTGGGCGCACAGTTCGATTTGGAAATGCACTTGGTCGCGCCGGCCTTCCACGCCTCCTGGATCATGTTCGTCAGGTAGGTGTTGGAAAAGACGATGATGGGTGTCTTGGAAAATTCTCCCTCCGAACGGACTTGTTTGATGACGTCCAGGCCGGAGATTCCCGGCAGCATCAAATCCAGGATGATGACATCGGGCTTGAAGGTGCGCATGATTTTCAGGCCGGTCTCGCCGTCGGACGCAGTCTCGACCCGGTAACCTTCGACCGCCAGTTTGTTGCGGTAAACATTGGCGACAATCTGGTCGTCCTCGATGATAAGAATTTTTTTCATTTTTTTAAGAAAAGGCGGCAACCGTCTCCGCCAGACCCGGCTGCGTCGCGAGAAACCGTTTGACCGCCGCATACTCGCGGAGGGCATCTTCGCAAATTCCGTGGGCGTTCGTCAACGCGCCAGCCGCGCCTTCTTTTTCCAGGTCGCGCATCCGTTGTCCGAGCCGCATCATGCCAAGCGTGGCGCTCGCGCCCGCGCAACTGTGCGCGACGCGGCGGACTTCGTCGCTTTTTCCGGCGGCGATGGCGGCCTGGATTTGCGCGAATTGTTTCGCGGTCTGGTTGAAATACATTTCTGCAAGTTCCCGCAGGCTGTCCGGGTTGCCGTCGGTCAGGTCGTTGAGCCGGTCCATCTCGACCGCCGGTTCGGCGGTGTGATTTTCAACTTTCGGCACGGGTGCGACTGGGATTTCGACCGTTGGATTTCCCGGCAAACCCCATTTTTCAATGATGTTGCGCAGGTCGCCCGGACGGATCGGCTTGGCCAGATAATCATCCATGCCGACGTCCAGGCATTTGTCGCGGTCGCTCTGCAAGGCGTGCGCGGTCATGGCCACGATGATGATGCGTCCGCTGTAATTCGGGTGGCCGGCGGGATTTTTCTGGCGTTCGCGGATGACGCCCGCCGCTTCGAGCCCGTCCATTTCCGGCATCATCAAATCCATGAACACAAGGTCATAGACTTTCGCGTCCAGCGCGGCCAGGGCTTTGAGCCCGTTCTCCGCGAGGTCTGGTTGATAACCGATCTGTGCCAAAATGCGCGAGGCGACCTTTTGATTGATCGCGTTGTCATCCACCAAAAGAATCCGCAGGGGCAGCCGTTCGGAAAGCGGCTGGCTGGGCGCGGCGGCGGGAACGTCGGCAACCACTTTTTTCGGGCTGAACAACGCAAGTTCGATCGCGGCGCAGAGCTGCGCCGGCTTGACGGGTTTGGCGGCGTAACTGGTGAAGGCGAGGCGCGCATCGCCCGCCGCTTCGGCGCGCGTGCCAAGCGGCGAGAGCAGCACCAGCGGCAGCATGGCCGCGCCGCGCAGCTTGCGGAGTTCGGTGGCGAGCGACAGGCCGTCCGTGCCGCCGGGCAGTTGCAGATCAATGATGGCCAGATCGAATTGTGCGCCGTGCAGGATCAATTCCAGCGCCTGCTCCGGCGTTTCTGCGCTTTGAGGAACCATGCCCCATTTGACAGCCTGTTCAGTGAGGATGCGGCGGCTGGCCGCGTTGTCCTCCACGATCAAAATGTGCAGGTCGGCGAGCCGCGGCAGCCGGAGTTCGCGTGCGGCCTGCGGTTCGGCCTGGAAAATAGCGGTGAAATGAAACGTGGAACCGTTGCCCGGCACGCTTTCCGCCCACATCTTTCCGCCCATCAGCTCCACCAGTTTCTTGCTGATGGCCAGCCCCAGCCCCGTGCCGCCGTAATGGCGCGCGGTGGAAACGTCGGCCTGCACGAACGCCTTGAACAGCCGCGAAATTTTATCAGGCGTGATGCCGATGCCCGTGTCCAAGATGGAAAAATGCAGGGGCATCGGCTGCGGTTTGCCTTCCTCCACCGGCGGGGCCGAAAGCATTTTGACCCGGAGACAAACATGGCCGGACTCGGTGAACTTGATCGCGTTGCTGAAAAGATTCACCAGCACCTGGCGCAGCCGGAGCGAGTCGCCCCGGATCATCGCCGGAATCCCGTCATCCATCTCATAGACGAGATCGAGATTTTTCTCGGCGGCCTTGGCCGACAGCAGGTCCAGCGTTTCCTCAACGCACGCGCGCAGATCGAACTCCCGCAAATCCAGCTCCATCCTGCCCGATTCGATCTTTGAAAAGTCCAGGATGTCGTTGATGATCGCCAGCAGCGATTCGCTGCTCGTGTTGATGGTTTCAAGGTAGCTGCGCTGCTCGGGGTTCAACGGCGTTTCCAGCAGCAGACTGACCATGGCGATCACGCCGTTCATCGGCGTGCGGATTTCGTGGCTCATCGCCGCCAGGAAATCCGACTTCGCGCGCGCGGCGGCCTCCGCGGCGGTGCGCGCCTTCATCAGCCCCAGATTGCGCCGGGACAATTCATCGTAATCGGCCTTGGCCCGCAAGGCGGCGTTCAGCCGGGCGCGGAAAACATCGGGCTGCAGCGGCTTGTTGACGCAATCAATCGCATTCAGATCAAACGCGCGGAGCTTGCCCGCCATGTCGCTGGCGGCCACCAGCGCGATGACGCGCGTCACCGGCCTCGGCGGATGTTCCTTGAACTGGCGCAGCAATTTCAAGCCCTCGGCTTCCGCCTGCTCCAGATCCACCAGCACAAGATCGGCCGGGCGGTCATGGAAAAAATGCAGCGCCTGCTCCGCCGTGCGCGCGAACCGCAGCGCGACATGATCATTCCGCATCGCCGCCGACAACACGTCCAAAGTCTGCGGGTCGTTGCCGACCAGTAAAATCTGGGAGGATGGCTGGCTCATGTTGCTTTTGTTTTGTTCCGCAGTTGTCCGGATGAACTTTCATTGAACACGAATTTCCCCGACAGGCCAATCCGATTTTTTCCAATTTGAAAATGAAACATTGCTGGCGCGCAGTCTCGGCGATAAAATCCCGCCATGCTGCAAACGGTGCTGGACGCCAATCCGGCGGGTGAAACCATAAATGCGCGCGACACAACGCTCGCCGCATATCGCTTCATGTTAAGGGCGCGCGTGTTGGATGACAAATTCGCCGCGCTCTACCGTGCCGGAAAAATCCACGGCGGCGTTTTCCTCGGACGCGGCCAGGAAGCCTTGAGCGCGGCGGTCGGCGTTTCGCTCAAGAAAACAGACGTCTTCGCACCGCTCATCCGCGACGCCGCCGGGCGGCTCGCGTTTGGCGAAACCGTCTTGGACGCCATCAGGACTTATTTCGGCTCGTCACTCGGCCCGATGCGCGGACGCGATGGCAACGTCCATCGTGGCAGGCCGCAGGAAGGTTATCTGCCGATGATCAGCCATCTTGGCGCGATGATTTCCGTCGTCAACGGCGCATTGTTTGCGCGGCGCATGAAGGGAATTTCCGGCACGGTTGGCGCGACCTGCCTTGGCGACGGCGCGACTTCCACCGGCGCCTTTCACGAGGCGCTGAACCAGGCCGCCGTGGAAAAACTTCCGCTCGTTCTGATCCTTGCCGACAATCAATACGCCTACTCCACGCCAACGTCGCGCCAGTTTGTTTGTGACGATCTGGCGGACAAGGCAGTGGGTTACGGTGTCGAGGCGTCCTCGGTTGATGGAACGGATCTGGCGGCCTGCCTGAAAATTGCTGGCAATGCCGTGGCTCGCGCGCGTTCCGGCCACGGCCCGCAGCTCGTCGTCGCCAAATTGCTCCGGCTCTGCGGCCACGGCGAACACGACGATTCAAATTATATTGATCCAAAACTAAAAAACTCCCCGCTGGGCCGCGACTGCCTGAAGGTCGCCGAGGAATTTTTACTCCGGCAACAATGGACGGACACCGGGACGCTTGCAACGTGGCGCGGTGAAATCGTCACTGAAATAGAAGAAGCCGTCGCCCAGGTCCGGCGCGAACCGGCGCCCGACCCCTACGATGAAAAATGGCTGGCGATTTCATCCAAACATTTGAGCGAGATGCACGAGGAATAACTTGGAATGATGAAGTAAGAATTATGAATGATGAATTAAAATACGTCGCAAGTTTGCACACTGGATTGGCTTCATCCTTCATCCTTCATCCTTCATCCTTATTATTGTGAGCATCACCTATCTCGAAGCCATCCGCGAAGCGCAGGCCCACGCATTGCGCGACGACCCGCGCGTGTTCATTTACGGCCAGGATGTCGGCGCGTTCGGCGGCGCGTTCAAGGCCACGAAAAATTTGCAGAAGGAATTTCCCGGACGCGTTCTGGATTCGCCGATTTCCGAAGACGCGATGGTCGGCATGGCCGTTGGCGCGGCGATTGAAGGCATGAGGCCGATCATCGAAATGCAGTTCGCGGATTTTTCCATCGTCGGTTTCAACCAGATCGTCAACCAGGCCGCGACCCTTTTCTGGCGCACCAATGTCCCATGCCCCATCACCGTGCGTTTGCCGTTCGGCGGCACGGAGGGCGGCGGGCCGTTTCACAGCCAGTCCATCGAGGCGATTTACGCGCATTATCCCGGCCTCGTCGTGCTGACGCCCGCGACGGTCGAGGACGCTTACAGCATGTTGCTTGAAGCGGTGGCGATTGACGACCCGGTTATTTTTTGCGAACACAAATTTCTGTATTACCATCTCAAGGCCGAGAAACTGCCGAGTGAAGCCCTGCCCATCGGCAAGGCGCGAATCGCCCGCGAAGGCCGCGACCTGACGGTGGTTGCCTACAGCGCCATGGTTCACGAAGCGCTCGTGGCGGCGGAGGAGCTTTCCGCCGAAGGCTGGGAGATTGAAGTGGTGGATTTGCGCTCGGTGAAACCGTTGGACACCGACACCGTAATCGCCAGCGTGGCGCGCACCGGGCGTTTGCTCTGCGTTGGCGAGGCGTGGCCGTGGGGCGGCGTGACGGCCGAAGTCATCGCGCGCGTGGCGAGCGAAGGATTTGGCCTGCTCGACGTGCCGCCGCAACGGCTCAACGCCAAGGACACCCCCGTGCCATATCATCCGAACCTCTGGATGGCGCATCGTCCGACGGCCCGCGCCGTCGCCGCCGCCGCCCGGAAAATTTTACGCAGATGAATGAGTTCGTCAAAATAGTTGGATCGTCGAATCGTTACGCCGGTGCAACGCTTCAACTCTTCAACCCTTAAACTCTATAACGCCATGCCTTCCATTCCCATCATCATGCCGCAGCTCGGCGAGTCCATCGCCGAGGCCGCCATCATCAATTTTCTTGTCCAGCCCGGCGACAACGTCCTGGCCGACCAGGATCTCATCGAGGTCGAGACCAACAAGGCCACGATGAGCGTGACGTCGCCGTGCAGCGGGCGGGTTGAAAAATTCACCGTGCAATTGAATGAAAGCTATGCCGTCGGCGCGGTGCTCGGCCAGATTGAGGCGACCAAGGAAGAAGCCGCGCGCCTGGGCCTGGATGTTCCTGCGCCGGTAAAAACTTCAGACACGGATCGCGTTTCCAAGTCGGAAACCATTATCCGCAGCGGTCGCGTGCAACCGACCGTGCGCGGCCTGCCCGTGCCGGCGAATGCGAAGGGCGCAAGTTATCTTTCGCCCCGGCTCAAGGCGCGCATGGACGAACTCGGCCTGCACGCCGCCGACCTTGCGGGCATCGCGGGCAGCGGCGCGGCGGGACGCGTGACCGTCGAGGATTTTGAGAAATTCATCGCGCATCTTGAAAAGCAACGGATGAGCAAGGCCTCGTCCATGCGCGTGGCCGTGGCCGACGCCATGCGCCGCAGTTGGACGCGCCCGCTGGCGACAGTCGGCCTGCCCGTGGTGCTCGACGGCTTGCTTGCCCATCGCAAATCGTCGAATCCAAAACCCGGCCCGGCGCTTTACGCCTTGCGCGCGCTGGCGATCGCGCTGGCGGAAAATTCCGCGCCCGCCGGACGGCTCGTCGGCAGCAAGATTGTGCATCCGAGTTCCATTGACGTGGGCTTTGCCGTGGAAGCCGAGGACGGCGTGCTGGTTCCCGTGATCCGCGATGCCGATCAAAAATCGCTGAAAGATTTGACGGAGCGTTACAACGAACTCGTCGAGCTGGCGCGTCAACGTAAACTTCCGGCGGACGCGACCGGCGGCTCGATCGCGACGGTAACGAACTACGGCACCTTCGGGCTGATCTGGGCCACGCCGATTCCGCTGCCGGAACAGACGCTGGTTTTGGGCATGGGCGCGGGCCGGCGCGCGCCGTATTGGGACGAAGCGAAAGGCCAGTTCGTGCCCGTGACTGAGGCGAATCTCACCTTGAGTTTTGATCATCGCGTGCTCGACGGCGGCGGGGCAGGGCGCCTGCTGCAACGCATCGCGGAATTGATGTTGAAGCCGGAGAAGCTTTGATGTTCGGTTAATTTTTCTCCGTTTCAAACGTCGCGACGATTGGCCGGTGGTCGGAGCCGATGCCCCAGTTCGGAATCGTCAGCGCGTAAGTTTCGTTCGTCACCCAGTCGCGCGCCATCGCCGGACTCAACAGGATGTAATCAATGCGCGCATAAGTGTCGTCGAGTCCGTAATGATACGTCCAAGTCACTGTGCGCGAATCATGGCGCGGGTTTGGATTCGGCGCGTTGTAGCCGTTGCGCTCGGCGGGCCGCGTGTCGGTGAGCTTGAATTTTCCGCGTCCGATGATCGCCTTGGTCGAGTCGGAACTTTTCACGTCGTTGAAATCGCCCAGCACGATCAGCTTCACGTCCGGGTTCGCCTTGAAATGTTCGTCAATGATGCCGCGCAAAACCTTGGCCTCCTGCAGCCGCAGCTCCGCCTCGTCCGCCTGCGGCACGGGCCGGCGCGATTTCAAATGTGCGGCGATGAGCGTGAAGCTGAAGTTCGTGCGCACCTGAATCTCCACTTCGGCAAATCCACGGCTGACGCGAAAACGCCGGCCATCCAGCAGGAAATTATCGTTCGTGTGCGGATGCCGCGTGACGAATGGAAATTTGCTCAACACGGCGACATGGATGTTCGTGTCCGCGCCGCTGACGTGCTCCCAAAACGGGAAGTCCAATCCGTCGGCCTTGAGCGACGCGCGCAGTTCCAGCAGCGCATTGGTCGTCCCCATTTCTTCCAGCGCAATCACGTCGGGATTCAGCGCGCGGATGCTGTCGCGGATTATTGCTTTCGCTTCGGCGGATTTGACGTGTGGCCGCGTTTCCGTCGGCTGGTCGAGATAATTTTCCATGTTGTAAGTGGCGACGCGGAAAGTCCCGGCGGCGAAGGATGTGAGGCAAACCAGCGCGAACCCCAAAAAAGTGAAACAAAATCGCTTCATGTCGGGGGTGCAAGTTGTCAGACGGCATTTGGTTATCAAGAGAACATTTTGCCAATTTCTCCAAAGCTGCTACTGTTTCGCCATGTCTCAAAATGGCAAGAAAGCCGTAAAAATTCGCGCGACCAGAAAAAATTCCGCCGCGCATCTGCACGACAAGCAGAGCGAACGCGACACGCGCGAACTGCGGATTGACAAGGTCGGCGTGCGCGGGCTGCGGTTCCCGATCCAGGTGCGTGACAAGGCGCGCAGCGTGCAAAACACGGTGGCGACCATCGGGATGTTTGTGGATCTGCCGAAGGAATTCAAAGGCACGCACATGAGCCGCTTCATCGAGGTGCTGAACGCGCACGGCAGCGTCATTCACGTCGAGAACATCAACGAAATTCTGCACGCGCTGCGGAAAAAACTAAACGCGGCCACGTCGCATCTGGAAATCGAGTTTCCATATTTCATGGTCAAAAGAGCGCCGGTGTCCGGCGGCAAAGGCGTGATGGATTACACCGCGCGCTTCGACGCGACGGCAATGAACGGCGAAGTTGATTTTGTCCTGACGGTGAAGGCGAACGTGACGACGCTGTGCCCGTGTTCAAAAGCAATTGCCAAATACGGCGCGCACAACCAGCGCGGCGAGGTGACGGTGGCCATACGTTCGCGCAAAATCGTCTGGATCGAGGATTTGATCGCGATGATCGAGGGCGCGGCGAGTTCGGAGCTTTACGCGCTGCTCAAGCGGCAGGATGAAAAGGCGGTCACCGAGCGCGCGTATGAAAATCCGGTGTTCGTGGAGGACTTGGTGCGCAACGTGGCGCTGCGGTTGAACGCGGACGCGCGGGTGAACTGGTATAAAGTCGAGGCGGAAAATTTCGAGAGCATCCACAATCACAATGCATATGCGTGCATTGAGAAAGGGTGAAAAGGTTTTTCCGCATAAAAATTCAACAACCGAAATTTCTGAAAATTTTTGTGGCGTATTTAGTTTCATTTGATACATTCCCGCGCTCTTGACGAACCGGCGGAATGTTTTTCCGCCATAAAATTTGATTTTAACCGTGACAGCGAAGAAAAAAGAAATGAAAAAACCGGCCCCGCGTGGCAAGTCCCAGGTCTCCGCCACCTCCGCCGCCATTCTTGGCCGGCCAGTGTCAAAATCCGGCACCACGGCGGCTGAAGCCAAGAAAATCAAGCCAGAATGGCAGGGTTACTACAATTGTTTGCTTGAGCTGCGCGATCAGTTGCTGCAACAAATGAACGGTCTGGCCAAGGAATCCGCGCAGGAAATGGCCGGCTACAGCCTCCACATGGCGGATTCGGGCACGGATAATTTTGACCGGGATTTTGCGTTGAGCCTGCTTTCGGCGGATCAGGACTCGGTTTACGAAATTGAAGAAGCGCTGAAGCGCATCGAGAAAAAAACTTACGGCGTCTGTGAATTGACGAACAAGACGATCCCGAAGGCGCGGCTGGAAGCGATTCCGTGGACGCGGTTCACGGTGGATGCGCAGGCGCAATTGGAGCGCGACGGGGCGTTGCGTCAGCGCCGGATCGGCCAGCTCGGCACGGTGGACAACGCGGGGATCACGGAAGTTGAAACAGACGAGGACGAGCCGGAAGAAAAGCCGGCCAAAGAAAAAGAATAATTTATGGCGCGAGAAATCATCACCATCGAATGCTCGGAAGCGCGCAAGGAAGGCAAAACACCTTCCCGCTACACGACCACCCGCAACAAGAAATTGAAGCCGGAGAAACTGGAGCTTAAAAAGTTCAATCCGTTTCTTCGCCGTCACACCTTGCACAAGGAGATCAAGTAATTATGCCCCGCAAGACGAACACCGACAAAGACAAGCGCGGCAACCGCCGCTCAACGGAAAACCGCACGCCCCGTCCGAAGCCGAAAATTGACTTCACCGAGGACGCGCTTGATTTCAAGAACATCACCCTGCTCAAGCAATACGTCACCGACCAGGGCCGCATCCTGCCGCGCAAATACACCGGCATGCCCGCGCATTATCAGCGCCGCCTCACTACGGCGATCAAGCGTGCGCGCCAGATGTTGTTGATGAAGTGATTTGCCGCCGTCTGATTGCGTTTGCAGTCAGACGGTTTTTTATCGGAGTCAATTGCAAACGATTTGCAACTGAAACATTTTTGGTTGACGTAAAATATGGATTATCTGGTTCTCCTTTCTAGCATCGCGCTGGGCGCGGTCACTGTTTTCTGGCTGCGCCTCAACGATCCGCGCCACGTCAAGGTGCTGAACGCCTTCACCGGCGCGTATCTGCTGACGTTGGTGATGATGCATCTCCTGCCGGATCTGTATGAACCGGAGCCGGGGCTGGTTCTGAAACCGCTCGTCATCGGCGGGTTCATCCTGTTTGGTTTTTTCCTGCAAATCGCGATGGACTCCTTTTCGATGGGCATTGAGCACGGCCACGCGCATGAAATACACGGACGCATGGCCTTCGGCATCCTGGCCGGCCTGTGCATCCACGCGTTCATCGAGGCGATGGCGTTGGGGCAATCGCCGGAACACCAGACCGCGCACGACCTGGCCGCGCACCATTTTCTGCTCGTCAGCGTCGTCGTGCATAATTATCCCATTTCCATCGCGCTGCTGGGGATGCTGCTGCAAAGCGGCATGAAAAAAAGTTCCGCGCTCGCGTGCCTCGGCCTGTTTGCGATCATGGCGCCCATCGGGATGTTCACCAGCACGCACACCGGGCTGGCGGTTTATTCTCGCTACCTGATGGCGATTGTCATCGGCATTTTCATGCACATCTCGACGATGATTTTGTTTGAGAGCGAAGACCGCCACCGTTTTCCGATCGTAAAAATGATTGCGGTCATCGTCGGCCTGCTTTTGGGGATCGCCAGCGTGATTTTTGAATCGTGATGAAAGCCTGTGCGCACAAACATCCGCATCAGCGCCAGGAAATGTCCGCGTTGACAGATCGTTTGCGCGGGCATTCGCGCAAGATCACCGGCCCGCGCGCGGCGATTCTGGAAATTCTCCGGCAACATCCGCATCCGCTTACGAACAAGGAAATCTTGGCCGCGCTGCCCAAAGGACAATGCGACCTTGCGACCATTTATCGTTCCATGCACCTGCTTGAAAAGACGGGCATGGTGAAGCGGTTTCATTTCGGCGATGGAGCGTCTCGGTTTGAGCTTGTGGGCGAAGGGGACGACGGCCATCACCATCATCTCGTTTGCACCAAGTGCGCGGAAGTCGTGGAGATTGACGATTGTTTTCCCACCGAAGTCGAGCAACGCATCGCGGCGGCAAACGGCTTCAAGGCCGTGACGCACAGGCTCGAATTTTTCGGCATCTGCCCGGAGTGCCAGCAGACACTCCGTCTAAAGTGAAAAAGCCGCGCTTGGGCGCGGCTCGTTCAGCTAAATTGTGTTGAATTTTTCAAACAGCTTCTTCCGTTTGCCAGTCCGTCAATTGCAGGTATTCCTTTATCTTCCTGCGCTCGTAGCGGTTTTTTAGAGGCTTCTTGGGTTGATGTTCCATTTTGCGGAACGGGTGGCTGGTATCACGGACAACCTCACTGATGGCTTCCATCATTTTTTTCATAACGCATTTTAGTTTGGTTACGGAGCTTCGCAGCGGCTCAAGCCTTCCTTGTTGCTGGCCTGACAGCCAACTGCCCTACACGCTCCGTTTATGAGACCAAACTTTGCGTTTGTCATTCAAAATTTTCAAAAATCTTTCTTAAATGTAACAATGGAAAAAATAAAAAACTAATGGGCATGAATTTAACCGGGTAAAAACACGGGTGAAACTCACTTTGCCGGAAAACAAAACGAACCCGAACGCCACTCCTTTTCGTTTTTTGCGGCAGCCAGTTTCAGCCCCAAATCCTCAAATGCCGTTTGCACCTGCGCGAATTCTGACTTCAAGATGCCCGCTAAGACCAAGGTTCCGCTGCGATTCAATTGCGCCACAATCCGCCGGCGCTCCGTGATGAGCAGGTTGGAGATCAGATTCGCGCAGACCAAATCATATTGCCGCGCTGCTCGCAACGGCAGCTTTGCCGCGTCATTACGCGTGATTTTTAATTTTCCTGCGACTCGATTCACGCGGGCATTGGCGCGCGCAATCCGGACGGCTTCAGGATCGAAATCAAACGCACGCACCGGCTTATAACCGAGCTTCGCCGCCGCAATCGCCAGGATTCCCGAACCCGTGCCGATGTCCAAAAACGATTTTGTAGCGGCGAGCCTGTGGCTCGATTTTTGGCGCGCAGCGCCAACGCCACAAACCGCCGCTACAATTTGATGCAGACAAAAAGAAGTGGTCGCGTGTTGCCCAGTGCCAAAACTCAATCCGGGATCGAGTATTACGACCGCCTGATTTTTGCGCGGCGGACGCTTAATCCAGCTGGGTTTGATCAGCAGTGCGCCGCCAATCTCAATCGGCTTGAAATGCCGCTTCCACGATTCCGCCCAGTCCTCGCGGCGCACTTTTGAGGTCTTAATCTTGCCGGAACCGATATTCAGGCCGCAGCTTGTGATTTTCTTCAACCCGGCGGAAACTTGTTCCCGGACTCTGCGGGACAAAATCATTTTTTGCGGGCCATAGACGCTGACGACGCTAACTCGCGTCTCGACGTTGAAGTGCGACGAGGCAGACTGACCAAGAATTGTGCCCATCAGTTCGGCGACTGCATCCTCCGCCTCAAGCGTGGTCATGACGGAAATCCGACAGAGTGGTTTGGCTGATTTCATATTTTTATCTTGGTGGGACGAGCGTCCCCGCGAGCCGCCTTGAGCGTTGCCAAAAACCGGGTCGCCGGGAGTCTCGCCCCACCAGACATTTATTTAGGCAGATCGCGCCACGGCGTGAAGTTGAGCAGTTCAATCTCGTTCATGTGCGGATGCAGCGCGACCTGCGTGACGCTGGTGTATTCGACATCAAACGCGCCGGTCTTCGGCAGCGGCAGATCCAGGAGGAGCGCCAGCATCATGCGGATGACGCCGCCGTGACAAAAAATCGCAACCGTCTTGCCACGATTTTCGCGGATGGCGCGGCGCAGGCACGGCTCGACGCGTTTGCGGAAATGCACCGTGCTTTCGCCGTTCGGCACCACGCCCAGTTCAATTTTATCCAGCCATTCGTATGGCTGGATGCCAAACTTTTCACGCACTGCGTCCCAGCCGAAGCCCGTCCAATCGCCAAAATCAATCTCCCGCAAGCCGGGCAGGATGACCTGCTTGACCGGATGATGGTTGCGCGACGGCGCGAACGTCTGTTGCACGCGCTTCATCGGGCTGGCGTAAATGGCGTCAAAGTTTCTGCCGCGCAGAAATTTTGCGAGCATCCTGGCCTGTTCGTGGCCGCGCTTGGAAAGGTTCATGTCAATCGAACCGCCGAACACACCTTGATAGCGCGTTTCAACTTCGCCATGACGTATCAACAGCAGCCGCGTGACGGGCGTAACCTTGGTTTTGCGCAAACGTTTCGTGGATGACATGGCTTAAACCTGGGCGAGGGCTTTTTGTTGGGCGACGAGCAATTCGCCAATGCCCGCCTTGCCGAGCGCCAGCAGGCTCGCAAGCTCGGTTTCGCTGAACGTGGCTTCCTCGCCGCTGCCTTGCAGTTCGATGAACTGGCCGCTGTCGTTCATCACCAGATTCATGTCCACCGACGCGGCGACGTCCTCCGTGTAGCACAAGTCCAGCAGCGGGACGCCGTTCACGATGCCGACGCTCGCGGCGGCGACGGCGTGGAGAATCGGGCTGGTTGAGAGTTTCTTTTCGGCGATCAATTGTTTGATCGCGAGCGACAGCGCGACAAACGAGCCGGTGATGGCCGCCGTGCGCGTGCCGCCGTCGGCCTGCAACACATCGCAATCCACGCAGATCGTGCGGGCGCCGAGTTTTTGGAGGTCCAGCGCGGCGCGCATGGAACGGCCGATGAGCCGCTGGATTTCCGAGGAACGCCCGTCCAGCTTGCCCTTGGAGATGTCGCGCGGTTTGCGCGTCAGGGTGGAGTAGGGGAGCATCGAGTATTCCGCCGTGATCCAGCCGCCTTCGACTTTTTGTTCCTTCATCCAGCGCGGCACGGTTTCCTCGATGGTCACGCCGCAGATGACGCGGGTGTTGCCCCATTCGATGAGCGTGGAACCGGTGGCGTAGGGCGCGATGCCGTTTTGAAAACGCAGCGGGCGAAGTTGGCTGGCCGAACGACCGTCGGCGCGGGTGGATGAATCAGACATAAGCGGCGGCGATGTTAAACGCGAATCGCTGTGAGGAAAAGGAAAACCGCCTAGAGCAACTTGCTAGAGTCCGTAATTTCATGCTTATAGGTCAACCTGACTTTATCGCAGAAATCTTGAATGTCTTTCTCTTGAGCATTTTTTGAAAGAACCAGCCGACAAACACCTTTCCTTTTGTGAACTTCAAAAAAATATCTTTTCTTCAAAGTGTCAAAGATCATGGAGCCACCTATTAATCCAAAAGCGATCATCCCCAATTCATACCGAAATCCTCGTGGGGCTTCGAATAATTCTGTGAGTCCAAAAATACCAACCAATGCCAAAGCGATGCCAATCGACAGGGTGAGAATCGGGTAGTGATCCGACCTGCCAAATTTCAAAGTGACTCGGTTTATTTCAGGTGTTGGAACAAAAATCATGACCCTTTTTGCATGAACCTCTGCAATGCCGCGCGATGAAACAAGAATATTATCGTATTTCAAGACTGGCTTGGCTTCTGAGAATGGCGCTCCGGAATCACGAGCTGAAGATGAAGGTTCCTGCTGTTTTTGCTCTTCAGGTTGAGGCACTACTTTAGGTTGCTCAAACTCCGTGCCGCATTCGCGGCAGTTTAAGGCATCATCGATATTGTCTCTTCCGCAGTATGAACACTGTTTCATAGTGTGGATGCATAGTTACTTCCGCTGTTCCGCCTCAATTCCCGCGAACAAACTTTCCAGATTGTTCAAGGGCGCGCCGCGTTTCGGATTCAAGACCGTGCGCAAGTAATCCACGGCTTCGGGGATGTTGCGGATGGATTTGGGGAACATCGCGCCGGAGGCGTTGGCGTGGCCGCCGCCCTGAAATTTCTCCGCCACCTTGAGCGCCTCGCCGTTGCGGCTGCGGAAGCTGGCGATGACGACGTTGTTCGCGCGCTTGAACAGCGTGACCAGCACCGGAAATTTCGTGGCCTGCCGTTCGAGCAGTTGATGCACGATGAGGTTGTTGTTGCCGACGACGGTCTCGACGTAGCCAACGGCCGCGCTGATCTCGGTGACGTGATTTTTGCTCCACTCAAACCCCAGCGGGTCTTCGATGCGACGTTTGACGGCGATGACTTCGAGCAACGGATGGTTCAGCAGTTTCTCAACGTCGCCGTCTATGAGCGCGTGCAGATTCCAGAACTGGTAAATCTTGACGAGGTTCGCGTAATCCACCGCCAGCTCGAAATCAGGGTCGTCCTCGAGAAACAGGTCGGCGACGTTGTTCAAGTGTGCGAGACGTTCCAGCGCGGGCGAGTCGAGGTCGTTGCGTTTGCAGAGTTCGTAGCAGAGCAGCCCGGCGGACTTGGTCACGTCGTGGATGAGATGCGCATTCTTCGGCACGGCGTCGGTGACGTGATGATCAATGATGACCCATTGCTCCTTGTCGAGGCGCGGTTCGTAGGTGAAATCAGTGACCCACGCGGCCTTTTCGCGCAGCTCGCGGGTCTTCCAGTAATTGTAGTGATACGCCTCGATCGGCACCTCGCGGCCGTAGAGTTTCTTCGCGAGCTTTTGCAGCATCAGGCCCGCCACCAAACCATCGAGGTCGCTCTCGTGGGTGAAAATAATATCCGGCTTGGGCAGTTCCATCATCGTGTGAGTTTATTTCAAAATGATGCGCGTGGCGAGCAGCGAATTCGTCAGGGTCAAAAATTGACAATGTATTTTTTATTAACCAGAGTTCTCGCCGGTTGATTGTTCGTGGTGGTTTATAACCAAATGTCGTGGCACGATTTTAAATCTTATTCGCTCGCATTGATAATCCTGCTCGTGGTGACCGTGCCGCACTTGGAGCAGGGTGATTACAGCCGCGACACCGGGCGTTACGCCGCAGTGGGACTTTACATGTTCGACGGGGGGGATCCGCTGGCACCGCACCTGAACCCGGAAACACCTTACTTCAACAAGCCGCCGCTGGCCCTGGTGATTCACGGCATTTTTTTGAAAATTTTCGGAGCGCATGTGGCTGTCGCGCGAATTCCGAGCGTTCTGGCGGCGTTGTCGGTCGTTCTGTTGAGCATGTTGTCCCTCCGGCAAATCGGCTCCCGTTCCGAAGCCGTCGTCAGCGGCGTGGTGCTGGCCTTGAGTTATGAATTTTCCCGGCGAACGCGTGAAATCTCACTGGATTTCTGGCAGCTTTTTTTTGTCATGTTCGCGGTTTATTTCGTGCTTCGTTCGGCAAAAGAAGACAGCCCATGGCGATTGCTGCTGGCCGGAGTGTTCATCGGGCTGGGTTTGTTGTGCAAGCCGCTGGTCGCGCTGGGAACCATTCCGGTCTTTGCTGCGTGGCTGGTCACCAGCCGGCGTGCGACGCTTCTGCCCTGGCTTTTTTTGGGCACCCTGCCGGTCGCCGTGCTGGTCGCGGCACCCTGGCACATTTACATGTATTGCAAGTTCGGCCATGCGTTTCTGGCGCAATACTTCGGCAATCAGATTTTGGACCGCGCGCTTGGTTTGCAATTGAACCAGCCTTTTATTTATTACTTCAAGTTGATTGCGCAGACCTACTGGCCGTGGCTGATCGTGCTGGCCTGCGCGTTTTATCGTCGCGGATGGAAATATGTTCCTGGCAGGGAAATGCGGCGCGACACGTTTCTGTTTGCCGCCATCTGGGTTGCTGTGATACTGCTCGGGATCAGTTGCTTTCCCGATAAGAAACCCAATTATGCGCTTCCGCTTTATCCGATGATGTCATGGCTGGTCGCCTGGGGTTTATGCCGGATAAAATGGGTCAAGCTGCGCAAGTGGTATCGCCGGGATTTTCCCTGGTTTAAAATCTCATTTGCCGCATTGGGAATTGCTCTGTCCGTCGCCCCGGTTCAGTTGCAACCGCCTGCCGATCCCAACTGGAAATCAATTTTGCATTGGTTCAGCGACCGGCATGTCCCGCCGGATCAGGTTGTCTATTACAAATTGAGCGCAAATGACGTCTGCTACTATTACCTGCAAACTGGCAACTGGCCACGGGACATTCAGGAACTGCCGGATGCAAAAAAAAACGCCTCGGTCTCCAATCTCTTTGTCATTGCGAGATCAGCGCAAATCAGCGAAGACCTCGACCAAGCAACGCTGCTTAAAGCGGGTAAACTGGCGATCCTGCCTGGCAACGCCAAATTTGACGTTCTTTCTTCCGCGCCTTGAAAAAATCACTTTGAAGTCTGCCGCTTTCTCCGTCAAAATCTAGGTTCGCTTTGGATTCGGAATTATGAAATAATTTTAATTTCATATTCGCATTTACATGAAACGCACGCATCATTGCAACGAACTGCGCCCGGCACACATCGGGCAAACCGTCACGCTCTCCGGCTGGGTTCATTCCCGGCGCGACCTCGGTGGCCTCATCTTCATTGACATCCGCGACCGCGAAGGCCGCACGCAGACGGTGTTTGATCCGTCGGACTTGACGAAGGAACTCTTTGACCAGGCGGCTGCGCTGCGCAGCGAATGTGTCGTGACCGTCACCGGCAAGGTGCGCCATCGCCCCGAGGGCACGAACAATCCCAAAATCCCGACCGGCGAAATCGAGATCGGCGTCGCGTCGCTCGAAGTCCTGAACATGGCGGAAGTGCTGCCGTTCCCCGTGGACGATCCCGAAGCCGCAAGCAAGGTGAACGAGGAACTCCGCCTCAAGTATCGCTACCTCGATCTGCGCCGTCACGAGATGATGCGCAACCTGCGCCTGCGCAGCAAAGTCGCCACGGCGGCGCGCGTGTTTTTCGACGAGCAAGGTTTTCTCGAAGTCGAGACGCCCACGCTGTTCAAGTCCACGCCCGAAGGCGCACGCGAGTTTCTCGTGCCGAGCCGCACGAGCGTCGGCCAGTTCTACGCGCTGCCGCAATCGCCGCAGCAGTTCAAGCAGATATTGATGGTCGCCGGCGTGGAAAAATATTTCCAGCTCGCGCGCTGTTATCGCGACGAAGATTTGCGCGCCGACCGTCAGCCGGAATTTACACAGGTGGACATTGAGATGAGCTTCATCGAGCGAGAAGACATTTACGCGCTCATCGAAGGCTTGCTTAAGCGCGTCTGGAAGACAGCGCTCAACGCGGATATCCCGACGCCGTTCAAGCGCATCACGTTCGAGGAGGCGTTGAACCGTTACGGCATTGACAAGCCGGACACGCGCTTCGGCATGGAACTCGTGGACTTCACGGCAGAATTTGCGGCGAGCACGTTCAAGGTGTTCAGCGGCGCGATCGCCAACGGCGGCGTGGTGAAGGCGCTCAACGCAAAAGGCATGGCCGGCGCGACGCAAGGCCAGATCGAGACGATGACCGAATACGCCAAGAGTTTTGGCGCGAAGGGTCTGGCGTTCATCAAGGTTGAAGGCGGTGAATGGAAATCGCCGATCGTGAAATTTTTCAACGACGCGGAGAAAGCCGCGCTCATCACGAAGCTCAAGATCGAGGAAGGTGATTTGATTCTCTTCGCCGCTGACCAATGGCTGACGGCGTGTGAAATTCTCGGCAAGATCAGGCTGTATTGCGCCGACGTTTTGAAGGGGCAGGGGAAGCTGGTGATTCCCGCCGACCAGTTCAATTTTCTCTGGGTCATCGAATTTCCGCTGCTCGGTTTTGATCGTGAGCAGAACCGCTGGTATTCGAGCCATCATCCATTCACCGCGCCGGTCACGGAAGATATTCCATTGCTCAAGACCGACCCGAAGAAGGTTCGCGGCCAGCACTACGACATCGTGGTGAACGGCGTGGAACTTGGCGGCGGCTCCATCCGCATCCATCAGCCGGATGTGCAGAAAACGGTGTTCGAGGAAGTGCTGCAGATTCCGCCGGACATGGTGCAGGCGCGTTTCGGTTACATGCTGGAAGCATTCAAATACGGCGCACCTCCGCACGGCGGCATTGCGCTCGGCTTTGACCGGCTTTGCGCGATTCTCTGCAACACGCCGAGCATCCGCGACGTGATCGCGTTTCCAAAAACGGCGAAAGGCACCTGCCTGATGACCGACTCACCCAGCACGGTCGAGCCGAAACAGTTGCGCGACCTTTATCTCGAAGTGAAAGTGGCGAAGAAGGAGAACTCGGCGGCGACTCCGCCTGTTGCGTAGTGCAATTCACTCCTGAATGAAGTAGCTCAAGTTTTCCAACTCGATGGCAAGATTGACGTTGTTGACCATCACGTCTTCCGGCACGTCAAGCACGATGGGCGCAAAATTCAGGATGCCGACGATGCCACATTTCACAAGCGAGTTGGTCACCTCCTGCACGACGGCGACCGGCACGGTGAGAATCGCCATCTTGACGCCGTGCTTCTTCACAAATTCCGGCAGGGCTTCCATCGCGTAAATCGGCTGCTTGATTTCCTTGTCGCGCCTGCGTTTTGGTTCGGCGTCAAACGCGGCGATGATTTCAAATCCTTCCTTTTCAAAACCGCGATACGAGAGCAGCGCGAGGCCGAGGTTGCCGACGCCGACCAGGATGACCGGCTGCAACCGCGACGTGCCGAGTTCGTCCGCGATTTTTTTGAAAAGCTCGGAGACGTCGTAGCCCAGCCCGCGCGTGCCGAACGTGCCGAAATAGGCAAGGTCTTTGCGGAGTTGCGTGGACTTGACCCCGGCGGCCTTTGCGAGCGCCTCGCTGGAAACCGTGCCGATGCCGTTCTCGTGCAGCCGCGCCAGGCAGCGGAGATAAATAGAGAGCCGGTAAATCGTTTTGCGCGGAATGACGGGGCGTTCGGATTTTTTCACGGTGCGCAAAATTAAGCGACCCGCCGTCGCAGGGCAAGGCTGGTTCAAAACAGGAGGGAACCAATAATTAACACAAATTGCGCGGGACTGATGGATTCATGGAAGCAGCGGGGAGGATTGAAACCCGAAAGTTAAATTCGGAAAAAGTCACGATTCGAGAAATTCTTTCGCGTCAGCGGCCTCGACTTCAGGAACCTGGACGCGGATGCCGCCGACCGCCATTGAATAGCCATCAATACTGAACGCGGAAAGTTCATCGGCCACGAACGGATGAAACCCGGCGGCTTCGAGCCGCGAGCGGACAAGCTGCGCCTCCGCCGGATTGAACGCCTTGAATATTGTGACGATTTCCATGATACGCGGTTTAACGGCGCGGTTTTTAAGCGCCCATCGGTGGCTTAATTTCGGCAAAGACGATGATGCCCGCCCCGGTTTGCAGCAAACTTTGAACCTGAACTTCGACCTGCTGGCCGATGTGGGACTGGCCGTTGGTGACAACGACCATCGTGCCGTCGGGCAGATAGCCGATGCCCTGGCCCTTGTCCTTGCCTTCGCGGACGATTTTCAGCTGCAACATTTCACCGGGCAGCAAGATCACTTTGAGGCATTTGGCGACTTCATGGAGGTTGAGGCAGCTCACTTGCTGCAATTCGGCGACCTTGGCCAGATTGTAATCGTTGGTGTAAAGCCGCGCGTTGAGGTTGCGCGCGAGGCGGACAAGCTTGGCGTCCACGTCTTTTTCTTCGGGGAAATCGCCGTCGTGGATGCGGACTTCCATGGTGGTGTTGCGCTGGATGCGGTTGAGCATTTCCAGGCCGCGCCGGCCGCGCGCGCGCTTGATGGCATCAGCCGAATCGGCGACCTGCTGGAGTTCTTTCAGGACAAAGCGCGGCACCACGATCAGTCCTTCGAGAAAATGCGCCTCGATCAAATCGGCGATGCGTCCGTCAATGATGACGCTGGTGTCGAGCAGGAGCAGGTTGTCGGGCTTGTTTTGAGGCGAGAACCGGACGTAGGGGATGATGAGGGAGAAATCTTCCTTGTTGCTGCGAATGGCGAGAATGATGCCGATGTAGCCGAAGCTTAAAAACAGTCCCAGCCGGATAAGCCAGCGGACTTTGGCATCGGTGTTTTCAAACAGGCCGGAGTTGTCAACGAGCATGGCGACCACCGTGCCAAGCAGCAGGCCGAAAGTGGTGGCGGAAAAGGCGCGCAGGGAAAATCCCTTGAGCATCTCGTCCACGGCGATGAGCAATCCGCCGAAGCCGAAGCCGATGACCATGCCGACCAGTCCGCTGTGACTCTGGCCGACAAATTCCGGGCGCACCTGGCTGATGGCGAATCCCGCCATCATGCAGAGGCCGAGGAATAAAATGCGGATGGCCCAGAGTGGTGTCATGGTTCAGCGGGTTATGTTGCGCGGAATGTTCGCTTTGGCTTTATTCGTGGCTGGTGCCTTGTGCGACCACATGATGCCCCACAAGCCGAGCCGGTTCAAGTTGCTCGTGGTCACGGACAGATTTTCAGCGATGACCTGGAAGTTGGTCGAAAGCTGTCCGTTTTGCAGGATGGTTCCCGCCAGACCCTTGCCGGATTTGAGGTCTTCCATCAATTGTTTCAAGGTTTCGGTGGAGGTTTTGATGTTGTTCACGGCAACGGTGACCCCCGCGCCGTTCGTCGCCAGCAAAGTTTCGGCGGATCCGGCCAGCTTCATCAGTTCCTGCGAAAAGAAAACGGCGTTGCTCACGGCAAGGTTGACCTGCTCCGCATTCGTGGCGACCAGCGTATTGATGTCATTCACCGTGTCCAATGCCTGCTCGGAGAAAGTGCGGGAGTTGTTGATGGCGATGGCGAAATTAGTGAGCACCTCATCGTTCAAAACCACCCGCCGCAAATCCGTCACCGAGGCGTCCAGTTTCTTGGCCGTCTCGTCAATGCGCTGGATGAAGCCCGCCGTCGAGCGCGCGACCTCCTGCAGGTTGAACGGCTCCTGGCACGGCACCTCCGCGCCATTTTCCAGCAGCGGCAGGCTGTTCGTGGTCGGGATCACGGAAACAAACTGGTCGCCCAGGAACCCGGCCTGCTCGATGACAAAGCGCGCGTCGTGATAAATTTTGAAATCGTTGTAGATCTTCAGGCGGATCAACACGCTCTTGCCGTCCTCGGCCAGCTTGACCTGTGAAACGCTCCCGACCTGCACGCCCGCGAGCAGCACACCGGCGCGCTCCTTGATGCCGCCTACGTTGACGGCGCGCAGCTTCAATTCATAAGTGCCGCGAAACACGCTCGTGCCCTTGCTGAACCAGACCAGCGCGACCGCCAGCAGCACCAGCCCGAACAGCACAAACAACCCGACTTTGATTTCCGTCCGTGATTTATCCATGGCTTAAATTAAACATTCCTTCGCGTCCGCGACGCCGTCCACAAACTGCCGCACCACCGGATCCGCCGAGGCAAAAAATTCCTCCGGCGTGGCGTTCGCGTAAAGCTTCTTCTCGTGCAGCATCAGCACCCGGTTGCCCACGCGCCGCGCGCTCCGCATGTCGTGCGTGACCACGATGCTCGTCACCTTCAAATGGTCGCGCACCCGGATCATCAGCTTGTCAATGCTGTCGGACACGATCGGATCCAGGCCCGTCGTCGGCTCATCGTAGAGCACGATCTGCGGCTCGTAAATGATTGCCCGCGCCAGGCCGACGCGCTTTCTCATGCCGCCGGACAGCTCGGCGGGCTTGCGATTTTCCGTGCCGGGCAGGTCCACCATCTCCAAAGCCGCCGCCACGCGTCTGGCGACTTCGCCGGCGGTCAAATTTTCGTGGTTCCGAAAAGCGAACGCCACGTTCTCCGCCACCGTCATCGAATCGAACAGCGCCGCGCCCTGGAACACCATGCCGAATTTCCGCCGCACCCGCAGCAACTGGCGTTCGTTCATCGGACCGATGTTCTCGCCGTCAATCAGCACCTCGCCGGAGTCCGGCTGCAACAGGCCGACCAGATGCTTGAGCAAAACGCTCTTGCCGCCGCCGCTCCTTCCGATGATGGCGACCGACTCGCCATTTTCAATCCGAAAGCTGACGCCGTCCAGAACCTTGCTCCCGCCGAAACTTTTTTGCAGGTTGCGGACTTCGATCATAACAGCCCCACGATTTTACCCATGACCAGCGTCAGGAAGAAGTTTGTCACCAGGATCGTGATGGACGAATACACCACCGCCTCCGTCGTCGCGTGGCCGACGCCTTCCGCGCCCAGGCCGCACGTCAAGCCCTTGTAACAGCCGATCAGCGCGATGATGCCGCCGAAGATGAACGCCTTCACCAGGCCGATGATCAAATCCACAACCTCCGTGTATTTCAACATGTTCTGCCACAGATAAACCGGTTCGATGCCGAGCACGAAAACACAGACCAGATAACTTCCGCCGATGCCCACCACGATCGCTTCCATCGCCAGCAATGGCAGCGCGATGTGCGCCGCCACGATGCGCGGCACCACCAGGTAATCCACCGGATGCGTCGCCAGCGTCCGCAGCGCGTCAATCTGTTCCGTCACGCGCATCGTGCCGATCTCGGCGGCGATGGACGCGCCCACGCGCCCCGCCACCATCAACGCCGTCAGCACCGGGCCGAGTTCGTCGCACAGCGACACGCTCACCACCGCCAGCGTGGCCGTGTCCATCTTGACCTTGTGGAATTGGAAATACGTCTGCGCCCCCAGCACCATGCCCGTGAACGCGCCCGTGATGACCACAACCGACTGCGATTTCACGCCGATGGAATAAATCTGATAAACCAGGTCGCGCCAGGTGACCTTGAACGTGAGCAGCGACAAGATAATATCCCTGGCCAGGAAGGCGATCTGTCCCAGCTCGGACAGCACATAATTGACGCGTTTGTTGACGAAAACATTCATCAGTGCGCCCAAGCTAGCAAACACGTCTGTGTTTAGCCAGCGCGCGGTTGAACCTGCCAAAACCGTCTGTCAGACAAAACAATGGCACGAATCAATTCATCACCCGTTGAATCCGCTTGAGTAAATGAATTTCGTTTTTGCGGGTAAGTTCGTGTTCCCAAATCCGCAACACCCGCCAGTTGGCCGACCGCAGGGCTCGGTTCACCAGCCGGTCGCGGGCGATGTTGCGGGCAAACTTCTTTTTCCAGAACGCGCGATTGCCTTTGGGTTGGGTTCCATGCTTGGGACAGCCATGCCAGAAGCAACCGTCCACGAAGAGGGCGAGCTTGAGTTTGGGGAAAATGAAATCCGGCTTGCCGAAGACCTTTTGATTCCGCCGCCAGCCGGTGATTTTATTCCGACGAAACAATTTGGCCAGCGCCAGCTCCGTGTGTTTGTTGCCGCGTCCGCGAATTCGCGACATCACTTCCGACCGCTTGGCTTTGGTGAAAACGTCAGACATTTGAAGGCTCGCCATAATCAGCGGCCAGTGTGAGACGCCGGTCCATCTCATCTGGCTCATGCGTGTGCATCCGGTCGTAAAGCCCGCACCATGAGACGTCGCTGCAATACAATTCCTCGTCTGCCAGTTCGCCAGCCTCGGCACGCCGCCATGCTTCGGCGGCGAAGCGTTTCAAGACGCGCGGCCAGCCGCAGTCGGCCGCTTCAAATCCGTCAGGATGCAAGCCGGGAAACAGATAAAAGACGCTGCACCATGCACGGATAAAAGTTCCATGTGAGAGTTGGTTTAACGGTTGATTTAATGCGAGACGTATTTCACGTCCGGCAGAGCGCAGATTGTTTGGAATACAAATTAATTCATTCATACTGGTATTTGGTTTACCAGGTTTGCGGGCGCTTGCCAGGAAAAAAAGTAAAAATAAATTACGATTGCTTCCGTCTCACAAATTCAACGAATTCCGTCACGCTCAACATCCCGGAAAGTTGCGCCGGAGTGTAAGTTGCATGTAAACCCGTTGGCACAACAAGAGTGAGTTGTTGCCGCTGCATTTCGTCTGTCTGCTTGACGGAGATGCCGGCTTCGAGCGTGCAAAGATGTTTTTTTGGAATGCGGTCAGCTTCAGTCAGCACCTGGCGCCAGCGGTCTTTGCTCGTGGACTTCACGCCAAGCATGACCAGCAACGCCGCGTCAAACGACTCATCATGATACTCCCGCTGGCCGGGAAATATGAAATCAGGCTTGTTGTTCGCCTCCGTCCGCGCCTGTGGCGTGAACCGCAGCCCTTGGCGGGTGAACAATTCCACCAGATGATTCTGCAACGCAAAACCCATGCGTGACTTTCGGCGGTTTTGCACGGAAAGCGAATAACCAATGAAGTCGTCCACGCCGGTAAAACCTTTCTGCAACCGCTCGCGGATGATGACATTTTCCATTGCGCGGAAAAGCGCCTCCTCGCGGTCAAGCCAACGCACCAACGCTTCATCAGGCTTCTTATAATCCACCGGCGTCTGTTCTCGCGCAAAGTCGGACATGATTTTTGTCGTCGGAAAAGTCCGGCCAAATTTGCGCAGTATCAACTCTTCGTCATTCGCAACGACTGGCACAGTCACTTCCAAATCCAATTCAGCAAGAATCTGACGTTGAAGCAGATCAATCCTTTGTGAATCTAAAGTCTCCTGCCGAATCGAATCAAAAGAAGTTTTGGAAGGACTGACACCGAAAAGGCTGTGTGCCGCGCGCTCCCATCCTGAATTGCACTGAAAGACTAAGGCGAATAATTGTCCCGATTTGGCTTTTGCGAGAACAAACCAATCACCGACCCCCACACGGGCTAGGAAACTTCCGTAATAATAAAACCGCCACTCCGATCTGCCTGTTTGTTCGTTGCTCTTGGCGCGGGCATCATAAAAAGTAAATTTATTGTCCTCTTGGGCTGGCTCTTGATCGTCCCCGAAATAATGCCAGTGCAGTGAACCCTGAATTTTTTTATTCGTTCCAAAAAATGTTTTCAGTGCGCTTACACCATTGAATTCGTGCTGGTTTGAACCCCTTTTAGGAAGGTCGACTTTAACAAGTCGCTTATGAGCCACCTGGCTGAAGATTGCTGATAGATTCATGCTGATTCCTTTCGCCGCTTCTTGGTCTTGAAATAGCTCACCGATTCCGCAATCCGGGTTGCAGTTTTTTTATTTTCTTTGTCGTTTGCCGCAAGAGCAAGTTCAGGCTTGTAATCAACCGGGTGTTGCAATGTTGACACGACAGCTTTTGCAACACGTTCAACAACGGGAACGACGACTGAATTGCCGAACTGTTTGTAGGCTTGCGTATCGGAGACTGGAATTTTGAAATCTTTCGGATAGCCCATGAGCCTTGCGCATTCACGCGGCGTCAGGCGGCGTGGGTTCTTTCGCGGGCCTTGTGAAATCAAAATTTCCGAACCGTCTTTGTAATAACGCGCGCTCAAAGTCCGGGACGTGTCCTTGCCTGTGACCAATCCAAAACCAAAACCATTTCCTGCCGCTCTGTGTTTGGCCGCGTAATCTTGAAGATATTTCCAAAGATGGTTGGACAGCGTGTATTTGTCCGAGACATCGGTTTCAAGGATGGATTCGAGTTTCGGCCCTGCCGCCGGGAATTCCGGGAATTCAAACGCGCGCCGCTCCTTGAAGCCGACGAGAAAGATGCGTTCGCGGTGCTGCGGCACCACGCTTTGCGCGTCAATGACCGCCGTGTGGAGGTGATAGCCGAGCGCATCGGTGAGCGTGTTGCGGATGATTTGAAACGTCCGGCCCTGGTCGTGGCTCTTGAGGTTCTTCACGTTCTCCAGCACAAACGCGGCGGGCTGATGGAATTCGATGATTTCCGCCAGTGAAAAGAACAGGTTGCCTTGCTCTTTGTCGTCAAAGCCGTGCGCTTTGCCGAGGCTCAATTTCTTGGAGACGCCTGCGATGCTGAACGGCTGGCAGGGAAATCCGGCGCAAAGAATGTCGTGCGCCGGAATATTCGCCACCGCCACCGAATGAATGTCGCCGAATGGCTTCTCGCCGAAATTCGCCTCATAGGTGATCTTCGCGTATTTGTTCCAGTCGGATGAGAACACGCATTCGCAGCCTGCTTTTTCAAATGCGAAGCGAAATCCGCCGATGCCGCAGAAGAGGTCAATGAACTTTGGTTTGCCATGCCTGCCATTGCCGTTTGTGTGGTAGGCAACGGGTTCTTCGCGGAGCCTTTCGCTTTTTGCGGGACGTTTGGTGGTTCGGTAACTCATCAGCGATTTTTTACGGAGTCGAGATTAAGCTCGTATCGTATCGCGAGCAAATGATTTTGCTTCTCCTGCTTCGTTTTGTTTTTCCTGCGGACGGCAAACCGTTATCATGTGCGCTCTGATGACTGACCGTCTGCCCATTTACGACATCGAGCGCGACCTCATCGCCCGGCTGAAAACCGACCGGCGCTTGATCCTGTCCGCGCCAACCGGCTCCGGCAAATCCACGCAAGTCCCGCAGATGCTCCTGAAACATGATTTTTTGCGCGAGGGGCAGGTTGTCATTTTGCAACCGCGCCGGCTCGCGACAAGATTACTCGCGTCGCGCGTCGCGCAGGAGCTTGGCGTCCAGCTTGGGCAGGAGGTCGGCTATCAGATCCGGTTCGAGAACGTCACGTCGGCCAAGACCAAAATCCGTTTCGTCACGGAAGGCGTTTTGTTGCGGCAGATGATTGACGACCCGAAGCTGCGCGGCGTTTCGGCGTTGATCTTTGATGAGTTTCACGAACGGCATCTTTACGGCGACATCACGCTGGCGCGCGCACTGGATTTGCAGGAGCAATTTCGCCCCGACCTGAACCTCGTCGTCATGTCCGCCACGCTGAACGCGGGTGAGCTGGAAAAATATCTTAATCATCGTAGCAGCGGATGTGAGTCCGCTCATTCTTCTGCGCAAGATAGCCAGAGCCGGCTCACGTCGGCTGCTACGAATCATTTTCGCTGCTCCGTCCTGTCGTCTGCCGGGCGGATGTTTCCGGTCGAGCACGAATACTCCGCGACGCCGGGATACACGGACAAACGTCCGGTCTGGGAACAGGCGGCGGAGGCGTTCAGCAGTTACGTTCACGGCGGCGGGGAAGGGGACGTGCTGGTGTTCATGCCCGGCGGTTTTGAGATTTCGCAGACGATTGAAGCCATCCGCCACACGTCCGAGGCAAAGGGATTTATTTTGTTGCCGCTTCACGGCGAGTTGCCGCCGAAAGATCAGGACGCCGCTGTGGCGCGTTACGAGAAGCGCAAAGTGGTCGTCGCCACGAACGTCGCTGAAACGTCGCTGACGATTGACGGTGTGCGGCTGGTGATTGACAGCGGACTGGCGCGCATCCCGCGCTACGATTCCAATCGCGGCATCAACACGCTGCTCATCGAGCGCATCAGCCAGTCGTCGTCTGACCAGCGCGCCGGACGGGCGGGCCGCACCGCGCCGGGCGTTTGCATGAGGCTGTGGTCGCGTGAAGAACACGGGCACCGCGCCGTTCAAGAATTACCGGAAATCAAACGGCTCGACCTGTCCGAAGTCGTGCTCACGCTCAAGGCGTCGGGCGTTCAGGACCTGCGGAAGTTCCGCTGGCTCGAAGCGCCGGATGAACAAAGCCTCGCGCACGCGGAAGAATTGCTCACCGACTTGGGCGCGCTGGACAAACTCGGTGCGATGACACCCATCGGCCGCAAGATGCTAGCGTTTCCGCTCCACCCGCGTTATGCGCGGATGCTGCTCGCGGCGCAGGAATACGGCTGCGTCTATCAGGCGTGCCTCGTTGCCGCGCTCACGCAGGGCCGCGACTTGCTGTTGCGCAATCAGGGCAAAGACGTAGATTCGGCGCGCGAAGATTTGCTGGGCGAGAAGTCGTCGTCCGATTTTTGGATTCTCATGCGCGCGTGGACGTATGCGGTGAAAAATGATTTTCGCCTCGACGCCTGCCGCAAGCTCGGCATTCACGCGGTCACCGCGCGGCAGGTCGGGCCGCTGCTCGAACAATTCCTGCGCATCGCGGAGAAGGAAGGTCTCGACGTGCAGCCGCGCGAGGTCAAGGACGAGGCGTTGCAGAAATGCGTGCTGATCGGCTTCTCCGACCGCGTGGCGCGCCGGCTTGATCAGGGGACGTTGCGTTGCGACCTCGTTCACAATCGTCGCGGCGTGCTGGCGCGCGACAGTGTTGTTGGTAGGAGTCGAGGTAACGAGACTCTAACTTCAAAAACAAAGAATGAGCCTCGTCACCTCGGCTCCTACGAATTATTTGTTGCCGCTGAAATCCGCGAGATCGAATCGCGCGACAAGGAGATCAACACCATCCTGTCGCTGGCGACGGCGATTGAACCAGACTGGCTGCGCGAATTGTTTCCCGAAGACATCCAATCCGATCTGCACGTCCAGTTTGATCCGACGAGCAAGCGCGTGCAGGCGGCGGAGCTGTTGAAATTTCGCGGACTCGCGTTGTCGGCCCGGCGCGTTGAACCGCCACCGGCGGATGCGGCGGCGCGCTTGCTGGCGGAACAGGTCATCGCGGGAAACCTGACGCTGAAGGACTGGGACGATTCCGTTGACCAATGGATTTTGCGGCTGAACCTGCTGGCCAAGTGGTGCCCGGAATTTGCCCTGCCACCGATTACCGACGACGACCGCAAGCATCTCATCGAGCAGCTTTGCCACGGCGCATTCGGTTACAAAGACATCAAGGAGCGCGACGTGAAGCCAGTCGTGAAATCGTGGCTCTCGGCGGCGCAGCACGAATCGCTTAATAAACACGCGCCGGAACGCCTGTCGCTGCCGAACGGCCGGACGCCGAAAGTCGTTTATGACGTTGGCAATCCGCCGCACATCGCGCTGCGGATCCAGGAGCTTTACGACGTGAACCAGACGCCGAAGATCGCGCTGGGCCGCGTGCCGGTGGTGGTGCATATCTTGACGCCGGGCATGAAGCCGATTCAAGTGACGCAGGACTTGGCGAGTTTCTGGAAGGATCATTATCCGCGCATCAAATCCGAGTTGCAGCGGAAATATCCGAAACATTTATGGCGATAATCTTTGGTTTGTTTTTCCTCATCGAGGATTTTTTCCATGGATTGGCCGGACGCCCGGAGAAATTTCATGCGCCTACGGCCATTTGTAAACGAAGGTCGCAAAGATGCCGTGCGCGGTGAAGTTGTTCGCGTTGTTGCTGCTCGGTTCGGAGTATTGGGAGAATTGGTAGCGCAACACGCCGGTGAGGCGCTTGTTGATCTGGCGCGTCAGGCCGACGAGCAATTCATTGCGGGTGAAATTCAGTCCCAGCGGTATTCCCGCCGCCGCGTTGTTTTCCGCGTAATCAGCCTGCGAAAAAGTATAGCTGGTTTGCAGGCTGGTTTTCGCGTTCAACGCATAGGTCGCCGTGGTGATGAGCGTGTAGATGTTTCCGTCGTAAGGCACGATGGACGGATCGCCGTTGCTGGCCGTGGTCGCGCGCGACTGGCTGTAAGTGAACGCGGCATACAAATATAATCGCTGGATCGGGGTGAGCGTGGTGCTTATGCCATAGGTCTGGGCGTTGTAATGTCCGTCCGTGATCGGCCCGCCGGGCAAAGCGACAAATTGATTCAACGCCGTGTCAAAACCGTAGGCCGGATCGGTCTTGGACGAATAATCCGTGCCGGTGATCTGATAGGTCAGCGTAGTTTTCAGCCAGTTCGCCGGACGCAGATCGAGCTTTGTTTCAAACTTGTCGGTCTGGATTTTGCGGTTGAGAATGAATCCCGGATAACCATTCGTCGCACTGGAATTGCCGAAAACCACGTCGGTGGGATTGTTGTAGTCGGTGTCGCTGGTCTGATATTGATACTGCGCGCTCAAGGCCGCCCAACGCCAGGGCGACGTGTTGAAACCGGTCTGAACATTGTAGCGATGGTTCATGGCGTCGTTCTGGTTCATGAATTCATCGCCGTTTTTCTGTTGAAATTCGTTGGCGCTTTCCTGCTCGAACCTTGCGTCGGCGAAAAGAACGGTGAACGGGATTTTTGTGAAACGCAGATTCGCATTCTGGCTCGCCTTAAAAAGGTTCAAGTTTGAATCGGCTGGCGTGTTCACACCCAGATCAAGGTCGGGAATGCTGTTCCCGAATCCATCTTCAGTCGTCCATTCGTTTTGTGAGCCGAGCGAAAAGGCCAGATATTCCAGCGGCGTGAACAAGCTGGCCACGCTGAAAAGTTCCGACTCCCGGCGAAGCGTTATCTGCGAGCTGCTCAATGAATTGTTGATATTAAACACCGGGATGGCGGTGGTCTGGTTGAAAAAATCGCTGCCTTCCAGCTTCGAATAGTAAAAGCCGCCGGACACAAACCACCAGTCGCGCATTTGCTTTTCCAGCGCCAGCGTGTTCATGCCCTGCGTGGAATGATAATTGTCCCGCGTGTTGATGAAGGTGTCCGGCGAAGTGCCGCCAAACAGAATTTGCGATTCCGCGCTGGTATTTTTCTCGCTGTAAAACTCGACGCGCGCGTTGTCCTCCAGATGCCAGCCGTTTAAATCGTGCGTCACATCAAGCTTGATTATGTTCGCCTGCTCGTCCACCGCGAGCGTCGCCGGATAGATGTCTTTCCCGTTCGCGTAACCCCAGTCCAGCATTGATTTGTTGCCGTTTTTGAACTGGTATTCATAACCGAGCACAATTTGCGGGCGGCGCGGCAAAGCCAGGCCGAAATCAATCCAGACGCGGCCATTGTCCACATACAGATCACGATTCAGATTGAATTCCGACGGAGCCACCGTTGGATTATAGCCGCCGGTGTCATTATAATATTTCCGCCATTCAGAGAAGCCGGCGTGGACAAAGCCGAGGCCGGTTTCATCCACGGCAAGCTTCAATTCCAAATCCTGGATGGGAACAATAAAATGCCCGGTCAGGGACATTTTTTCATCGGGGCTCGTTTGTTGCATGAACGAAAATTGTTCCACGCCGCCCGAAAATCCATTGTTCACGCCTTCGAGTTCACGGAATTTTGATGTGTTGCCCCGCACATCAATCCAGCGAAGCGTCGGCGCGAAAGTCAGGACCGGTTGCGGCAATTGATTCGTCGTGCTCCAGTCCGCGCCCTGATCAATCCAGGCGCGCAACAGGCCGATCTGCTGCTGCGTCAGCGGTTCTCCCTTGCCGGGCGGCGGCATCTCGAAGTCCGGCACCTGCCGCGCGACATAATGGATGAGCAAACTTTTGGAACTGTCACCGGGAACAATGTCGTTGGTGTTTTCATCACCGCCTTTGAGCGCGGATTCACGGTTGATGAGGCGGAAATGGCTCTTCGGTTTCTCCGGCCCGTGACAACGGATGCAGGTTGTTTCAAAAATGGGCCGGATGTCGCGGTCGAATTCAATTTTTACATCTGCGGGCGGCGGAAGCGGGCTTTCCTGGATTTCGGCGGCTGCCAATGCCGGGCAAAGCGTCAAAAGGAATAATGTATTTGCTCCGACTTGATTTGAAGAAAGAAATTTCATTCAAACGTGCGGGTTGCAGTCAATACCTCCAACGCGGATCCACGTTTGAGCCGTGAATCGCCGTATGGCAGCCGGACGCCCAGCAGGTGCCGATTTGCAGAAACGTCGTGTGATCGGTGTTGCCTATGAAAAGATGCCCGCGAGGAACGTTTGGGCCCTGAACCTGCGAGTGGCAGCGCAGGCAAAGATTCGGGTCGCTCTCGACGAGCATTTTCTGGTTGATCGAACCGTGCGGGCTGTGACAGATGGTGCAGCCTTCACGCATCGCCTTGTGTTCAAACACAAACGGGCGCGTCTGGTCGCGATGGCATTGCGCGCAGCTTTCATTTTGCCGCGCCATGGCCAGTCCGCCCGCCGGCTTGAAAATATCGCCACCATGCGGGTCGTGGCATTGCACGCAGCTCATGTGGCCCTCAATGACCGGATGATGCTGCGGCAAATTAAATTCCGCCTGAACGTCGAGGTGGCACTGAAAACAGGACGCCGGGTCATTGCGCGGATTGATGATGAATTTCGCGCCGCCGCCGGACTCGATGTGTTTGCTGCCGGGGCCGTGACAGGATTCGCAGCCGGTCTGGCCAACCATCGCCGCATCGGCAAAATGAACCCGCGCGTGCGGGCTGGCGGGGAATTTTCGGACAATATCTTTATGGCAATCCGCGCAGGTTTTATTGCCGACGTAGTGCGCGCCGGGAATTTCCAGCGGCACCATCACCGAACCCGGCGTGGTGGAGCACGAAATCAAAACGAGCGCGGCGCAGGCGGACAGGCCGGTCGCCAGCACCACGCCCCATGTTCGTTTTAGATTCACCGGCTTTGCATGGCTGGCTGGTTTGTTGTGGCGGCGGCCTTGATTATTTCACTGACGATGGCGTCCGATAAATCTCCGCCGGTCGGGAAAACGATCTGCAAATGGCCGGTCGCATCAATGATCAGTGTGCGAAAATTGTGGTTCAGAGAGCCGTCATCGGATTCTACAACCACGCCAGACTGACTGGCAAGTTCACTGATTTCATTCGTCGGCCCGGTCAGGAAACTCCAATGTTCAGGGTCATATTGATAACTTTCGCCGTAGGCTTTGAGCATCGCGGGCGAATCAAATTCCGGGTCGAAGGTGATGGAAAGGAAATGCCAGTTGGCGGGGGCGTTGGTTTGGGATTTTAATTTGAGCGACGCCTCCGAAAAGTTCTTTGACAGGCGCGGGCAAAATTCCGGCAGCGGACAACGGGTGAAAAAAAAGGTGATGGCGAGCGCCTGGCCGTGAAAATCGTTGATGCTCACGGCCCGCCCCAGTTCATTGGTGAACTTGTAATCGAGCAACGGATGGGCGGCAGCTTTTTTTGCAGGCGGAACGGCCGGCGGATTTTGCGGCACGGGAGCGGTTCCGATATTCGCGATTTGATCCACCCAGCTTTCCGTTTCCGTCACTTGCAGCCGGAAGGAAATTTTGTCGCCGGCTTTTAGTCCCACAAGTTCGTCCGGCTCTTTGACCTTGAACGGCATGGTCATGGCGGCCATGTAATTGGAGATGGCTTCGTGCCGGATGACAATTGTCCGCCCATCGGGTTTAAGTTCTGTGACAATGCCCCTGACCATGAAGGCGCGCGCCGTGACATTGGTTTTGGCGAGGGACAATTCCACCGCCGCTCTCGTGTTGAACGAAATCAGCATACAGCACAACCCTGTGCTTAAGCCCAATTGCCACGCCCGCATATTCAAAATCTCCAGCGACCGGTCATGGGTTTGGCAGCCGTCCGACGCGGTAAAATCCGGGGCTGTTCGTTGCCTGGCTGTCCACGAAGACCACGGGGTTGCTCGCCGCCGTGTTCGTGACCATGGAAATCCAATCAGGCACGGCGAGATTGGTGGATCGTTGGACGATGTAAGTCAACCCGGTATTGGCAGAGTAATTGAACTGAAAACTTGCGGCCAATAATTGCGGAGCGCTGATGACCAGCGCCAGCGGCGTGACGACGCTGATGTTCACCGCGTTGGTGGCTTTTGCCCCAAGGTTGTCCGAAGCAATGGCTGATAGCGTGTAATTCCCCGCCGCCAAATTATTGGTCACGGCGAAAAATGGAGCCGCTGCCTTATTGGTTAAAACCGTCGAGCCGACCAGAAATTGAACATTGGTCACGGTGCCGTCGTCAGTGGCCGAGGCTTGAATGGTCACGTTGGCGGGCGCGGCCAAGACAGTGCCGGACGCCGGATTGGTGATTGTGACGCTGGGCGGTGAATTGGGTGCGGCGACAATGATCGAGCCTGTCATCCCAAAGCTGACGTGAATCGTGCAATGATAGGGAAAGGTGCCGGATGCATTGAACTGGTTGGTGAACGAATGGGGCGCATTGAAAACGCCGGAATCCCACAATCCTGCAGTATCACTGGTAGAGGAGTGGTTCAGGCCGCTCCAGACCCAGATAACCCGGTCGCCGACGTTGATGTTGGTTGTTGCGGGCGTGAATATATTGCCACCAGAGCCAGCTTGAACCGTGGCTGTGGCTGCAAAATCAGAGGGTGCAAGGCCAAGGAAAATTGCCACAATGGTGGCCGATATGCAGTTTTTCATAGAGAAGGTCGTATATGTTTTATGTTTTCCTCTTGTTAGAGTCGCGGGTGTGAATTTTGTTCCCGGCAAATTCAAGCTCGTATTTCGTTGGAACAAATGTTGTTTTATTGCCTCTCACTGTTGATGACTCGATATGGCTGAAGGAATGGATTTTGAAAGTCTGGTGGCTCGTTATTACGAGCCGCTGTATCAATTCGCCTTCAGCCTCACGCGCGACGAGGCGGATGCCTGCGACCTTGTGCAACAGGTTTTTTGCATCTGGGCCAACAAAGGCCATCAATTGCGCGACATAACGAAAGTGAAAACCTGGCTGTTCACCACATTGCACCGCGAATTTCTCGGCTGGTGCCGGAAACGAAAGCGCTTTCCGCACGTCGAGCTGGAACACGCGGCGGCGGAGTTGCCCGTGGTATCGCCCCCCACAGTCAATCGCCTCGACGCGGCGCAGGCGCTGGTTGCGCTGGCACAACTGGACGAAGTGTATCAGGCGCCCGTCGCCTTGTTTTATTTGCAGGATTGTTCCTACAACGAAATCGCCGCAGTCCTTGAGGTGCCGCTCGGGACGGTCAAATCGCGGCTGGCCCGCGGGCTTGGGCGTTTGCACCAGCTTTTGACCGGCGAAACAATGGAACCACCGAAACCAACAAATTTGTGAATCGCGACGAAGCCAAAAACATTTTGCTCCTCTACCGGCACGGCACGGCGGACGCGGACGACCCGCAAATCGCCGCAGCGCTCGCGCTGGCCGAACGCGACACGGAATTGAAGGACTGGCTGGTGATGCACTGCGCGCGGCAGTTTGTGCTGCGCGAAAAATTCCGCCAGATCACCGCGCCCGCCGGACTGAAGGAACAAATCATTTCCGAACAGTTGGCGAGTGAAAGAAGAATTTTAATGCGGCAGAAAATCCAGTTCGCGGCGGCGGCGGCCATCATCCTGCTGTTTGGAGCGCTGGTGGTATTCTGGTTTCCACATCGTGCTGATGACGACACATTGGACATTTACCAAAACCAGATGGCGGGCGTGGCGTTGCGCGGCTATGCGATGGACGTAGTGACGAATGATCCGGCGGTGATCCGCGCCTATCTCGCGCAACATGATGCGCCGGCAGATTTTATTTTGCCGGAAAAGCTCAAGCAGGTGAGCCTGGCCGGCTGCGCGGTCGAAGGCTGGCAGGGCGTGAAAGTCTCCATGATTTGTTTTCGCTCCAGTCAGGCCGCGCCTGATGTTTCGAGCGACATCTGGCTGTTTGTTGTTGACCGGACTTCCTTGAAAAAATCATCCGCCGGGCCGGCTCCACAGTTTTCCAAAGTCAACCGGCTGATGACGGCGACCTGGATCCAGGGTGACAAACTGTATTTCCTCGGAACCACGGGTGATGAGCAAACAATTCAACAATATCTCTGATGCAAATCCCAATTTCCATTTTTGTGCGCGTCAGTTTTCAATGCTCATGTGTTCCATCACCCAGTCGAAATCAAGATGGGATTCTGGATCCAATTGCTTGGGCAGGCCCGCCATATTGTATTGCACCGGGCGGAGGGTGCTGGCATCGGCCCAGTGATGCAAAGTGGCGTGGCCGTCGGCAAAAGCAAGCGTGGCAGAACTATTGTGATAGGAAGCCGGCAAATCGGTCCATTCATTATGGCTGTAACCGGAACCACCGTAGGGGCCATAGTTGACAGCGGCCTCCTTGTTCAGAAAATAGCCGTCGCCAATGCTGTCCGGGTGTTCATCGAGAAACGTGAAGATTTCCACCGGCTGCGGAATCTGCGTGGTTTTGAAAAACTGTTTGTAATTGGGGTTGTTGATGTTCACACCGCTCGCGGAAAAATCCCCCGCGTTGCCAATCATGGCATTCAACGAATAACTGCGCAGGCGATGACTCCAGCCGGCTGCCGCTTGGATCGAACTTAATGCGCGGTCGGCGGGGCAACGATAAATGGTCGTATTCCCGCTGACATAGGTGCCCAGGCTTGCGTTGATGATCGTTTGAGCATTGGTGTTATCAGAACTTAAATCCCAAGTCATGACATTGTTTACCCAATTGAGATTGGTTCGGAAAGATAACGGGTTCATGACCAGATTGTAGGGGAAGTAATCCTCGTGATCGTCCGAGTAAAGCTGGCACGCCAGCCCAAGCTGGCGCGTGTTGTTCAGGCAGGAGATGGCCTGCGCCCGTTCGCGCGCCTTGGACAATGCCGGCAGTAAAAGCGCCGCCAGAATTGCGATGATTGCAATCACCACCAGCAACTCGATCAGCGTAAATCCCGTCCATTGCCTTCTGTTTACGAATATGGGCATTTTCAAAACCTTACCATTGGCTTCTCAAGTAATACAACGGCTCCGCCGCCTCGTCAAAACGGATTGATGCCGGTGCTTTCAAGCGCTTCGCAACGGCTGTTTACGCTTTTTATGCTTCACAATCGCTTCCGGTTCGAGGCTATCCCCCGAACGCGGCATATTTTTTTATTCCGCGCCGCCACATGAAGCGGGCGAGCGCATACATCACCACCACCCAGAACAGTTGCGTGAGCAGCGCGAGTCCGACGCCGTCGCCCGCGATTTTGCCCATGTAAATGCCTATGGGGGCGTAAAGCATGGACGGAAAGGGCGTGAAGGCCAGCGCGTGCTGAAGGGCAGGGGGCAGCATGTCCAACGGGAACAAATGGCCGCTGGCGAGGTATTCAAACGCGAACAGGATGAAGATGAACGTGGAGATTTCCAGCACCCAGAACGCCAGCATTGCCATCGAGTAGGACAGGAAAAATTGCAGCAGCGCCGTCAGCACGAGCGAAACAAAAAAGGCGGCCAAGGCCAGACCGCTTGCGGGCGGCACGAAATAGCTTCGGAAGCAGAAGATAAACACCGCCAGCGGCAGGCCCGCCATCATCACAAAGGTGACGCGCCCGGAAAAAAACAGGCAGAGCCGATACCAGAGATAATCCACCGGCTTGAGCAGGAACTGGCTGATGTTGCCTTCGCGGATGTCGGCGGCGATCTGCCAGTCGTCTTCATTGACCGCCGTCATCACGTCCACGATGGCGACCATCATGTAATAAAAAATCATCTGCGCCTCGGTGTAGCCGGAGAGCGGGCGGCCATCGCCGTTCGCCGTGTAGATCGTGCGCCAGAGCGACAGCATGGCGAAAAGCGGGATGAAACTGAACAGCGTCCGCGTCAGATAATTGAAGCGATACGTCAGGTTGTTCTGGATCCCGATGCCGATGACGTGCCAGTATTTTTTCAACGCGGGAATTTTAACCGGCAATCCGCCGGGAACGCCAAGTAAAATTTGTTTGCCAAAATTTTCCGCTGCGCTAGTTTCCGCCAACGTCGGTTGCGGGCCGGGGGATTAAGGAAGCAAAATCACACAAATATTTATGACGAGAAAACCGTTGACAGCTGATGAATTGAACGAACTGGTCGCAGGTTTCGGGAAGTTGTCCCGCAACCTCTGGTGGTGCTGGGACCAGGAGGCGCAGGATTTGTTCCAGGAACTTTCGCCGCGAGCGTGGCAGGATCTTTACCACAACGCCGCCGCCGTATTGCACGAAGTGTCGGACTATGAATTGCGCGTGCGCCTGCAGGACGCGGGCTTTGCCGGGCGCGTCCGCTCGGTGCTGCATAACTTCGAGGCGTATCTCGCCGAGAAAAAAACCTGGTGCCACCAGCACGCGCCGGAACTGCACAAGAATCCGGTCGCCTATTTTTCCGCCGAGTTCGGTTTCCACGAATCACTGCCAATCGCGGCGGGCGGCCTGGGCATTCTGGCGGGCGACCACACCAAGTCAGCGAGCGATCTCGGACTCGGCTTCGTCGGCATCAGCCTGTTTTACCGCGAAGGCTATTTTCAGCAGGCGATTGATTCGAACAACTGGCAGACGGAATTTTACAATCCGGTTGATCCGCAGAATGTGCCGGTGGAACCGGTGCTGGACGCCAAGGGCGGGCGTGTGGTGTGCGAGGTGGAGATCGGCATGAGCCGCGTTCACTTTCATGCGTGGCGTGTCAACGTCGGGCGCGTGCCGGTTTATCTGCTCGACACCAACCGTCCGGAAAACGAACAGCATTTCCGCGATCTGACGCTGCGGGTTTACGGCGGCGACAGCACGACGCGCATCATGCAGGAAATCCTGCTGGGCATCGGCGGCACGCGCCTGCTCCGCAAGCTGGGCGTGGAACCATCCACCTTCCACATGAACGAAGGCCACGCGGCGTTTCTCACGCTGGAATTGATCCGGGAAAAAATGGCCTCCGGGAAAAGTTTTTTCGATGCGCTGGCCGCCACAAAGGCGCAATGTCATTTCACCACGCACACGCCGGTCGAGGCCGGGCACGACCGATTCACCCCGGCGCTGATGGATTATGCCCTGCAAGGTTATCATGCGTCGCTGTCCGTGCCGTTCGCGGACATCATGGGGCTTGGCCGCGTGAATCCGACGGACGCGCACGAACCGTTTTGCATGACCGTGCTGGCGCTGAAAGTTTCCCGCGCGGCCAACGGCGTGAGCGAACTGCACGGCGAAGTCAGCCGCGAGATGTGGAAATCCCTTTACCCGAACACGCCCGTGGAGAAAGTTCCCATCGGCCATATCACCAACGGCATTCATCTGCTCGGCTGGATGAAAGGCACGGTGCGGAAGTTCTGGCAGAAGAAACTGGCCTCCAACGGCGACGGCGCCGTCAAGCTGTGGGATGAAAAATATGGGCACGAATGGGCGGCGGCGATCAACCACACCGATTTCTGGGGTAAAATGGCCGACCCGGAGTTTGTTTCCGACGAGGAATTGTGGGCGTTGCGTTACAAGCTGCGCCGCGAGCTGATTGAATTCGCCCGCCGCCGGCTGCTCCTCCAGCAGCACCGCGTCACCGCCGGAGATTTCATCCGCTTCGATCGTCTGTTGAACCCTGACGCGCTGACCATCGGCTTTGCGCGCCGGTTCGCCACCTACAAACGCGCGCCGCTGGTTTTCCACCAGCTCAAAAACATCGTGAAGCTTGCGCACGACAAGCACCGGCCCGTCCAGTTTATTTACGCCGGCAAGGCGCATCCGCGTGACGACGAAGGCAAGAAATTCATCCAGCAGGTCATTCATTTGAGCAAGCACAGCGAACTCGCCGGTCATCTGGTGTTCCTCGAGAATTACGACATCCATGTCGCGCGCCAGATGGTTTCCGGCTGCGACATCTGGTTGAACAACCCGCGCCGTCCGCTCGAGGCCTCCGGCACCAGCGGCATGAAATCCGGCTGCCACGGCTGCATGAACTTGAGCATCCTCGATGGCTGGTGGCGCGAAGGTTACGATGGCACGAACGGCTTCGCCATCGGCCATGATTCGCACCCGGACAACATCGCCGAACAGGATCGCGTGGACAGTGCGAACCTTTACCAGACGCTTACCGAACAGGTCGTGCCGATGTTCTTCGACCGCGATGCGCAGGGCATCCCGCGCGCGTGGGTTCAGCGCATCCGCCGCACCATGGTCACGCTGGTGCCGCAGTTCACCACCGACCGCATGGTCAAGGAATACACGCAGAAGTATTATCAGATGAAGTAAGCCGTCCGCACGAGCGGAACGCCGCATTGCTGTAATTGGAGAACAAAACGGCAGGCGGCGCATGGCGTGCGGCGATCAGAGAATGACAGGAAATTCTTTACAGTTTTGACTGAAATCCGCAGAGTTTGTGCGTGTTAATTGACAGTGCAACCAAGGTTCCGCCCGCCCCTGCGAACGCCGGCGTCCGGCTTCCAAAGGAATTCGCCCGGGATTTGGAGGCCGCCATTTCGCGGTCGCAGGAATATCTTCTCGGCATACAAAAGCCGGAAGGCTATTGGATCGGCGAGTTGATGGTGGATTCCACGCTCGTTTCCGACACGGTGGCATATCATCATTGGAACGGGAAGATTGACCCCGAATGGCAGCGCAAGGCGGTCAATCACATCTTCTCGATGCAACTGGCCGACGGCGGCTGGAACATCTACCACGGCGGACCGTCGGAAGTGAACGCCACCATCAAGGCATACCTCGCGCTCAAGCTCGCGGGCGTGCCGGTGACGGACTATCGCATGTTGAAGGCGCGCGAAGTCGCGTTGCACTTCGGCGGCGTGCCGCGCATGAACACGTTTTCGAAACTGTATCTCGCGCTCATCGGACTTTTCCCGTGGCAATACGTTCCCACGATTCCCTGCGAGGTTTTGTTCATCGGCAAATGGTTCCATGTGAATTTCTGGGACATGAGCAACTGGTCGCGCGGCATGATCGTGCCGCTGTCCATCATCAACCATTTCAAGCCCACGCGCCCGGTGAAGGTGAACCTGGACGAGCTATATCCCGAAGGCATTCACGAACGGGATATGGCGCTCACGCCCGATCCGCAACGGTTCACGCTGCGGAATTTTTTCCTCTGGCTGGACCGGCTGCACAAGCTGGCCGAGCGGTTCGCGCGTCGCGGTTTGCATCCGTTCCGCAAACCCGCCTTGCGAAAAGCCGAGCAATGGATGCTTGAACGCTTTGAAGGGGCCGACGGTTTGGCCGCGATATTCCCGGCGATGCTCAATTCGCTCATCGCGCTCCAATGCCTCGGTTACCCCGACGACCATCCGCAAGTCGTCCGCGCCGCGCACGAGCTGAAAAAGCTCGAACACGAGACCGCTGACGACGTGCGCATCGAACCGTGTTTCTCGCCGGTCTGGGACACGGCCATCGTTCTGATGTGTCTGGCCGAGTCGGAACTGCCCGACGATCATCCCATGCTCGTGAAGGCCGCCGAATGGCTCATGGGGATGGAAATCCGCTTTGCCGGCGACTGGATCCACAAAAATCCCGCGAAGGTCGAGCCGAGCGGCTGGGTTTTTGAGTTCAACAACAAATGGAACCCCGACGTGGACGACACGGCGATGGTGCTGCTGGCTTTGCGGAAAATCCCGACGGCCGATCCGAAAAAACGCGACGAATGTTTCCAGCGCGGCCTGAAGTGGATGATGACCTTCCAGTGCAAAGACGGCGGCTGGGCGTCCTTCGACAAGGATTGCACGAAAAATATTCTGGAGAAAGTTCCCTTCGCCGACCACAACGCCATGCTGGATCCCGAATGTGCCGACATCACCGCGCGCATTCTGGAACTGCTCGGCTACGAAAATGTCAGCCTCGAACATCCGCAGGTCAAAGCCGCGCTGCAATATATCCGCAAGCATCAGGAAGAGGACGGCTCGTGGTATGGCCGCTGGGGTGTGAATTACATTTACGGAACATGGCAGGTGCTGCGCGGAATGCGCGCGATGAATTTGAACATGAACCAGCCGTGGCTGCTCCGTGCGCGCTCGTGGCTCGAAAGCGTCCAGCACGAGGACGGCGGCTGGGGCGAGCGCTGCAACACCTACGACGACCCCGTTTTCAAAGGCTGCGGTCCCAGCACCGCCTCGCAGACCGCGTGGGCCGTCATGGGTTTGTGCGCGTTCGACGATCCGGAGAATCCCGCGCTCAAACGCGGCATCGAGTATCTGGCGCGCACGCAAAACCCTGACGGTTCATGGACGGAAAACGAGACGACCGGCACCGGCTTCCCGAAAGTGTTCTATCTGAAATACGACATGTATCGCAACGCCTGGCCGCTGCTCGCGCTGGCGACTTATCGGAAAATTCTCAACCGCGCCAATGCGGTGCGGAAAAATGGCGAGGCCAGCGGACAACAGGCTTTTCACTGAAAATCAAATGGGCTGGCCGTATCGAAAATTGGTTCGCCCGCTTCTTTTCGCGCAGGACGCGGAACGCGCCCACAATTCCGCGCTTGCAATGCTTGGCTGCGCCAGTCGCAGTCGGCTCGCCTGCGGTGTCATTGGAAGCATTTACGGCGCACCTGAACTGCCCGTTGAAGTTTTCGGCCTGAAATTTCCCAATCCGGTCGGGCTTGCTGCGGGCATGGACAAGCACGCTGCCGCCGTTCCCGCCTGGGAAAGGCTGGGCTTCGGTTTCAGCGAACTTGGCGGCGTGACATGGCACGCGCAGCCGGGCAATCCGTCGCCCCGGATGTTCCGCGCCGTGGCCGACGCGGCGATTGTGAACCGCATGGGCTTCAATAATTCCGGTGCGGAAGCCGTTGCGCAAAAACTTGGCGAATGGAAAAAGCGCCGGCGCTGGCCAGGTCATCCCATCGGCATCAACCTCGGCAAATCCAAAGTCACGCCGCTGGAAGAAGCCGCCGGAGATTATGCCAGCTCGTTTAACGCGCTGCGCGATCTGGCGGATTTTTTCGTCATCAATGTCAGTTCGCCAAACACGCCCGGCCTGCGCCAGCTTCAGGACAAGGCCGCGCTGGACGAAATCCTGGCGGCCATCCAGGAACAAAATGGGCCACAGCCTGCCGACCCCCGGCACCGTCCGCCGATCCTCGTCAAGGTTGCACCAGATCTTTCATTCGAGGCGCTCGATGAAATTTTGGAACTCGTCGGCCCGCGTCACATCGCTGGCATTGTCGCGACGAACACGACGCTTTCCCGTCCGCAAACAAACGACGCCGTGCTGCAAAGGATTTATTCCGAGACCGGCGGCTTGAGCGGCAGACCGCTGCGCGCCCGCAGCACGGAAGTAATCCGGCATTTGCACAAGCAGACGAAGGGCAGGCTGCCCATCATCGGCGTCGGCGGCATTTTTGACGCAGATGACGCATGGGAAAAAATCACGGCGGGCGCGTCACTCGTGCAGATTTACTCCGGCATGGTTTACGAAGGGCCGGGCATCGCCAAAAGCATCGTGACCGGATTGCTTCAACGGATGGAAAAAGAGGGCGTTCGTAAACTGAAGGACCTGGCAGGCACGGCTTGAGGTTTGGTATTCTTTCGCTATCATCTTCGGATGAAGAATGCTTTCACGAAATATCACGCGCTCGGCAATGACTACATCGTCATCAATCCGAAAGATCTGGCCGCGCCGCTCACAACCGAACAGGTCATAAGAATCTGTCACCGCAACTTCGGCGTGGGATCGGACGGCATTCTCCTCGGCCCGCTGCCATCAAAAAACGCGCCGTTCGGCCTGCGCATTTTCAATCCCGACGGCAGCGAGGCGGAAAAAAGCGGCAATGGCCTGCGGATTTTTTCGCGTTATCTCTGGGATAAAAAACTCGTTGGCAAGGACGAGTTCGCCATCGAAACACCCGGCGGCGTGGTGAAGGCCACGGTTTCGCAACGCGGCAAAGTCGTGCGCGTCGAGATGGGCAAAGTGAGTTTCTGGAGCGACGAAATTCCCGTGGACGGTCCGCGCCGCGAAGTCATCAACGAGGCGATTCATCTGCGCGGACAGAAATTCAGTTTTTGCGCCGCCACCGTCGGCAATCCGCATTGCGTGCTGCCGCTGCCGAAGATCAGCCCCGACCTCGCGCGGCAGCTCGGCCCGTTGCTGGAGACGCATCTGCGATTCCCCAAACGCATCAACGTGCAGCTCATGAAAGTCCTCGACCGCGCGAACATCCAGATTGAAATCTGGGAGCGCGGCGCCGGCTACACGCTGGCCAGCGGCAGCAGCAGCAGCGCGGCGGCGGCCGTGGCGCACAAGCTTGGCCTGTGCGACCGCTCCATCACCGTCCACATGCCCGGCGGCCAGATTCAGATCGAGATTGGCGATGACTTTATGATCGTGATGACCGGCGGCGTGACGAAAGTCGCCGAAGGCGTGATGAACAAGGAAATGTTCGGGTGAAACTTCACTGAAGGTTTTACGCGAATTTCGCCAATTATCGCCAATTAAAAAATTAATTCGCGTCAATTCGTGCAATTCGCGTCAGTTTTTTTTCTTGGTGTCTTGGTGTCTTGGTGGTGAAATATGCCGAAATTTATGAGCAACATTCCTTCTGATCTGAAATACGCCAAATCACACGAATGGGTCCGCGTCAGCGGCGACACCGCGACCGTCGGCATCACTGACCACGCGCAGGCCGAGCTGACCGATGTGGTTTTTGTCGAGCTGCCCGAAGTGGGCCGCAAGGTGAAGGCCGGCGAAGCCTGCGCCGTGGTGGAATCCGTGAAGACCGCGAGCGACATCTATTCGCCCGTCAGCGGCGAGATTGTGGGGCTGAACAAACCTGTCACCGACAATCCTGTGCTGGTGAACAACGCGCCTTACGCGGCCGGCTGGTTTTTCAAAATCAAATTGAGCGATCCCGCTGAACTGAATGCGCTACTGTCGCCGGAGGATTACAAGAAGCAGATTGGCGGGTAATTTTGCCGTGATACCAATTGTCAAAATACCTAAACAGGCGTCTAAAGAGATTGTTGCATTTTTATCGAAACTTGCAGGCCCCGCAGCAACAGAAGTAGGTTTGTTGTTGCAGGATGAAGTCAGACTGTGGCGTCTTAAGAATCAGGTTCGGATACTAGGAAAGGCGCAACAAATCTTAAATGAAGCCGGATTGCAACCGTCAGCCGTCCCACTACGCACACTGCTTCCTCTTTTAGAAGGCGCAGCTTTGGAAGACGACCCAATTTTAATAGACAAATGGGCGTGTCTTCTAGCAAATGCCGGATCCCAATCTATTATTATATCAGCACATCCAGCATTTCCTCGTATTCTCAGTGAAATAACTCCAGAAGAGGCTTTTTTTCTAGACCGTCTATCGCAGTTGGGAGGTTTAAGCGTTTGGGATGATTTTAGAAAAATTATTCAGGAGCATCTTAAAATTTCTCGTGAACAAGTGGATCGAGACTATGGAAACTTATCCAGACTTGGAGTATGCCGAATTGTCAAAAAGAATAAGGGCGATAAGGGTATGGTGGAAATTGGTCCTTTTGGATTATTATTTTTGAAAGCCTGCTCACCACCAGCGTTATGATTAGATGAAAACCCGTTTATTCATCAAGCCATATTGCGGTTGGTGTCACCAGGCGATGCGCTGGCTCGACGACCACAACATCGCTTACGAGAAGATTGACGTGATCGCGGACGACGCGGCGTTTGCCGAGATGATCAAAATTTCCGGCCAGGAACTCGCGCCGGTGCTGGACGTGGATGGCCAGGTGCTGGCGGATTTCGGCCCGGAAGAATTGCCCGGATTTTTTAAGAACCTTTAACCACAGATGGACACAGATAAACACAGATTTGGAAATTCTTTTTTTCATCCGTGTGCATCTGTGTTAATCTGTGGTTCGTAATTTTGTGACGACAACTGAATTGAAACCGCGTCCGCGCCTGCCGGAATGGCTGCGCATCACGCTGCCCACGTCGGACGGCTTCGCGCGCACGCGCGGGCTGCTGGACGAACTGAAGCTGCACACAGTCTGCGAAAGCGCCAAGTGCCCGAACCATTGGGAATGCTGGAGCAAAGGCACGGCCACGTTCATGATCGCCGGCGACCGCTGCACGCGGGCGTGCGGCTTTTGCGCCGTCAGCACGGCCAAACCCCTCGCGCTCGAAGCCGACGAGCCGGCCCGCGTGGCCGAGGCGACGCGGCGGATGAAATTGAAGCACGTCGTCATCACTGCGGTGGCGCGCGACGACTTGAAAGACGGCGGCGCGGAACATTTCCGGCAGACGATTGAAAAAGTGCGCGAACTGAATCCGAAAATTGTCATCGAAGTGCTGGTGCCGGATTTCAACGAGAGCGATGCTTCAATCGAAAACGTGCTGAACGCCAATCCGCACGTCTTCAACCACAATCTGGAAACCGTGCGCCGTTTGACGCCAAGCGTTCGGCATCGCGCGACTTATGACCGTTCGCTGACCGTGCTGAAAAAAGTGAAAGAAAAACGCGGCGAGACGATTTATACCAAGTCCGGCGTCATGCTTGGCCTTGGCGAGCGCGAGGAAGAAGTTTTGCAGGCGATGCGTGATTTACGCGCGTCGAATTGCGACATCCTCACGCTTGGCCAGTATTTGCAGCCGTCGTTGAAACATCTGCCGGTGATTGAATTTGTAACGCCGGAGAAATTCGCAGAATACAAAGTTCGTGCCGAGGAGATGGGCTTTGTCCACGTGGCGAGCGGGCCGATGGTTCGCAGCTCGTATCACGCGGATGAATTTAGTTTGCCGGTGGCATTTTGAAAAGTAGCAGTCAACGTGAGACGGCTCTAATTCCCCCTGAAAAGGATGAGCGGACTCACGTCTGCTGCGACAAATCAATGTGAAAACGGATTTCGATGGATGAAGAGGTAGGCGGCGACAGCAAAACAGATGATCCCAATCGCAAAGCCGAGGATGGTGACAACGGTTTTGAAAGTCTGAACCTTTTCGGTGACACGTTCGATGCTCGTTTTTTCGGCGGCCAAGAAGCCGGCGAACTGTTTTTCGAGCGCGGCGGTGATGACTTCCTCGTTCTTCAATTGCAGCGTAAGCCAGCCGCCTTCAAATTCGTTTTTCCATCCGGCAGGCAGGCGTTCGAGAACCTCGACGGTCGGCGGTTGAAAGCCATAGCTTTTCCAGAACGGCGACCGTTCTTGCGTCCAGATGCGGAAGACGCCGTGATTGGCGGCCAGCGTCTGGATGCGGTCCCAGAACAGATGCCGCGCGGCATCGGCCACGCCGAAATCAGAATAGCCTTCGTTGTGGAGCAGGGCGTGCTGCCCGGAAATTTGAACCCCGATCGCGCCGACCACCACGCCTTCGGAATTTTCGACGACCTGGAATTCGGTCAGCCGTTTTTCCAGTTCCTCCGGCGACAGGCGCATGGACGCCCAAAGCATTTTGAGCGGGGCGCGGTCGTCCACCGTGGCGCGGCGGATGCGGAGTGTTTGCGAACTCATGACGATTTTAGCGCGTTGGCTTTTGTAAAACTATGTGGCATTTTCCCCGCAAACGAAATTAAATTTTGAACCATGAGCAACCAAAACACCCAGCTACTCACCGCACTCAACTGGCGCTACGCGACCAAAGTGTTCGACGCCAACAAGAAAATTCCCGCCGATGTCTGGCAGACGCTGGAGCAATCGCTTGTCCTGACGCCAACTTCCTATGGTTTGCAGCCGTATAAATTTCTCGTCATCAACGATCCGGCGAAGCGCGCAGAACTGCTGCCACATTCGTGGAACCAGCATCAGGTCGTGGATGCGTCGCATTTTGTCGTCTTCACCGCTCGCACGGAAATGAAGGAGGCGGACGTGGACAAGTTGATCAAGCGCACCACCGACCTTCGCAGGCTGCCCGCCGGTGCGCTGAACGCTTATCGCGGAATGATGTTGAGCAACGTGGTCAACGGCCCGCGCGGCAAAATCGCGCATGAATGGGCGACTCGGCAGGCGTATATCGCGCTTGGAAACTTGATGACGTGCGCCGCCGTGCTGGGTGTGGATGCCTGCCCGATGGAAGGTTTGAATCCGCCCGAATACGACAAGATTCTCAATCTCGCTGGCAGCGGTTACGCGACAGTTATGGCGTGCGCGCTGGGTTATCGCGCTGCCGAAGATAAAAATGCGAGCCTGGCGAAGGTGCGTTACGAGACCAAAGATCTGGTGCAGTATGTTTGAACGAAACTGATCATGCACACCTTGCGCACAAGGAAAAAATGCTGACCGTGTGAACCATCTAATTTGGCGGGAGCGAGGTGACGAGACTCAAATTCAAAGTCGCCAGCGCCTCCTCACATCGCCCCCTGCGTGTTTAAGTGTTGTCAGCGCTCCGTCGCATTCGTCGCGGGACTTTCAAAACGCACGACGGTTTCATCCGGCCTGGCGTAACCGAGCCTTTCGCGCGTCAGACGTTCGACCGTTTTAGAATCATGCATCAGGGCGTCCACCTGCGCCTGAAGTTCTTTGGAGCGGGCCTCCTCTTTTTCAATCTGGTTCTGGAAGATCAAAATCTGGCGGCGCATCCGCTCGTTTTCCCTGATGACCGGCAGATAACACATGCCGATGAGCAGCAGCACGGCAAGCACGACGAGACCGACGACAAATTTCGTCAGCTTGCTCCAGATGCCCAGGTCAACATTCACGCCGCGAGTAAAACATGCGCGCCGCGCCGGTGAAAGCGGATTTTCATTGGGCGTATTTTTTCCAGGCGGTCAGCTTGCCGTCCGCGCCAAAAGTGAGCCGCAGATACCACGCTGGAAAATAAGTCGGGGCGTAACCCGCCATCCCAACGCAATAATATCCGGGGCGGACATAATACGAGCCCGTCGGGCCGATGGTCTGCGCGCTTTGTGTAATCCAGTCGGCGACAATGATGCCATTGTCCAGCTTGGCAACCTTGTCGGGCGGGCCCAGTTCCAGCACCGCCTGGTCGTAGGTGTAATTGCCCACGCGCGCCGCCCAGTCAATTTTCGGCGTTGTGGCGCAACCGGCCAGCACCAGCGCAGCCAGCAGAGCAAGCAAGATTGTTTTCATGAAGTCAAATTACCTTGGCCTTTGGGAAACGCAACGAGACGGACGTGAGGATTTGATTGTCACCGCGCCACCAAACGGCAAAACTCATGGCGTGGACATTTTGAAAAATATTTTAGCGGCGCTCGTGGAGCTGGACAATGCCGTCAAGACCATGCCGACGGCAAATCCGAAGCCGAACCTGCTGCCGCTGTTCGCACGCATTGACGAACTGACGGGGCAACTACCACGCGACGCCGATCCGACGCTGCTGCATTATCTGCACAAGAAAAGCTACGAGAAGGCGCGGCTCTTCTTGCAGGATCGCGATGCGGAGAATCAGGTGGGGAATTGCCGTCACGTCTGAAATGGTGGGCGAGCGTTCCCCGCGAGCCGAATTTTCTTTGAACATTTACAATTCCTAATTGCCGATCATGCACGATGACACCATTGCCGCAATCGCCACGCCGCTCGGTGAAGGCGGACTGGCCGTCATTCGTATTTCCGGCCCGGAAGCGTTTGCCGTCGCGGACAAGATTTTTCTGCCGGGCGGGAAAAGTTCGCTGAAACCTTCCGCCGCGCCGACGCACACGATTCATTACGGACAGATTGCCCGGCATGGCGAAACCGTGGACGAAGTGCTGCTCTCTGTTCTGTGCGCGCCTCGCACGTTCACGCGCGAAGACACCGTTGAGATTTCCTGTCACGGCGGAATTTTACCCGCGAAACTTGTGCTCGACGCGGTTCTGGAAAACGGCGCGCGCCTCGCGGAGCCGGGCGAATTCACACGCCGCGCCTTTCTCAACGGACGGCTTGATCTCGCACAGGCAGAAGCTGTCGCCGATTTGATACATTCGCGCACGGAACTTGCCCTCGCCGCCGCCAACGAACAGCTCGCCGGCAAACTCTCGCAGCGCATCAATCAATTGCGCGATGAGATGATGAAGACGCTTGCGCATGTCGAGGCGCACATTGATTTTCCCGACGAAGACATCGCGCCGGAGACCCGCGCACAGCTCATCAGGCGATTGGAAAACGGCGTGGCGTTCATGGATGAACTGTTGCGCACGGCGAATGAAGGGCAGATTCTCCGTCGCGGCATCCGCACGGCGATTGTTGGTCGTCCGAACGCGGGCAAATCCAGCCTGCTGAATCAACTGCTCGGCCACGACCGCGCCATCGTCTCGCCGATTCCCGGCACGACGCGCGACACGATCGAGGAGACGGCGAACATCCGCGGCCTGCCGGTCGTGTTCATTGACACCGCCGGCTTGCGCGAGGCGCGCGACGAAATTGAAGTCGAAGGCATTCGCCGGAGCCGCGAAACGCTCGCCAAGGCGGAATTGATATTGCATGTTCTCGACGCCAGCGAACCGCTCACGCCCGCAGACGAAATGTATCTCACGGAGTTCGCCGGGAAGAAACGAATTCTCGTCCGTAACAAAACAGATTTGCCGGTGAAATTAAATCTCGGCTCCCTCTCCTCCCCAAAAGGAGGAGAGGGTCGGGGTGAGGAGGCCGATGGTTTTTTGCAGTTCACAAACCCCTCACCCCAACCCTCTCCCCGTTTGGGCGAGGAGAGGGAGATTGCCCCGCCAATCGTTGACGTTTGTTGCTTGACCGGGCAGGGGATGGAAGCTTTGAAAGACGCGATCAAAGGCTTGGTCTGGGCGGGCAAGATCGAGGCCGGGATGTTGCAGGTGATGATCAACTCACGCCATCAGGAGGCGCTGGGTCGCACACGCGAGGCGACACTGCGGACGATTGAGGCGCTGCGTGCGGACGTGACGCTCGAACTGGTGGCGCTGGATTTGCGCATCGCCGTCAACGCCGTCGGCGAAATCGTCGGCAAAACGGCGACGGAAGATTTGCTCGACTCCATCTTCAGCCAGTTTTGCCTCGGGAAATAGTCGCGCGAAGAACGCGAAGAAATCAAATTAAGTTTGCAGCCTATCTGGTCGTTGGCCGTTCTCTATGCCTAATTCGCTCGCTGCGGCCTTCAGCAGGGCTGCTTGCTTGTATGACTGCCGGGCGAGAAACGCAAGCAGGGCAAAAGTAATGGTGATCGAAAATGACATGACCAAGACCGCCTCCTGCACCAATTGGCTGTCCCACAAAACCTCAATCTTGGCACCTTGCCTGATACATATTTCGAATCCTGACGAGTGCCTTTTAAAGTAGCTGAGAAGCGCTATCTGAACTGCAATGCCAATTACCACAAGCAAGACTGGGAAAACGAACGGCCAGTATCCCCAAATGCTACCGAGCGGCTTGTGGGCCACCTCGCGAATCTGATTTCTGTCTTGGCTGGTCATAGTGAATAGGCCGCGCGTTTGATCGCCTATCTCGTTTTATTTTTTCGACTTTACGCTTGGCAAGGCAGTTTATCCAGAAAAGTTTTGGGAGACAACTTTACCAAACTTCGACCGGTCCTTTCGGCACGGGAATATGTTCCCGCCGGGTTGAGGCGGGCTCGGATTCGCGCATGAAGGACGCGACCATCGGCGGCTGACGAAAACGCGGCAGCAGTTCGCCGTGTTCATCCATGAATTGTTGCCGCCAGCGGATGTAGTTCTCCAGCACGTCGTGGAATCCGGCCTGGGTGGAAATCTGCACGACCTGCTTGTTGAATTCGTGGCAGGGGCCGAACCGCTTGGCATACCACGGCGCAACCTTGCGGAACATCCGGCAGCCAAGGTCTTCGCCAAAAACTTCCACCATCAAATCGAGATGCCGGCACATGATGCGGACGCGCTCGGCAAAGGGCGGTTCGGGCGGGAGTGCGTCGCTGTTCTCGTAGCAGCCGACGTGAGGAGGCTCATTCTTTTCTGCCGCAGAATTGATTAGAGCCTCCTCACGTCGGCTGCTACAGGTTGCCAGATATTCCAGCGTCCGCTTGAAAATCCACGGGTCATAAAACGCGCCGCGCCCGATGCTCACACCGGCGCAGCCGGTTTCGTCAAACATCTTCTTCGCCGCCTGCGGCGTGATGATGTCGCCGTTGCCGATGACGGGAATGGTTTTCACGGCCTCGACGACTTTGCGGATGCCGGCGAGATTCACCGTGCCGCCAAAACCTTGTTCGCGCGTGCGGCCATGCACAAAAATCGCGGCGATGCCGACATCCTCCAGCGTGCGCGCAAGATCGGGGGCGGTGAGATTGTCGTCGTCCCAGCCGAGGCGCATTTTCACGGTCACGGGAATTTTCACGGCGTTGACCATGCCCCGGACGAGCGCGGCGGTCTTGTTGAGTTCGGTCATCATCGCGGAGCCGCCGCCAACCTTGCAGACTTTTTTCACGGGACAGCCCATGTTGATGTCAATGGAATGGACGCCGATGGATTCGAGAAAAATTGCCGCGTCACGCATTTCCTCCGGCACGGAGCCGAAAAGCTGGACGGCGAGCGGCGAATCGGCTGGCGACGTTTCAATCAGCTTGAACGCCTTGGGATTTTTTTCGAGGAGCGAGCGGGCATTGACGAGATCGGTGGTGCAAAGCCCGACGCCGCCGACTTCGCGCACGACTAGACGGAAGGGCAGGTTGGTGTAACCCGCCAGCGGCGAGAGAAACAGATTTGATTTTAAGATCAGCGAACCGAGGCGCATCGGGGCAAGAATAGCAGAATTCGCTGATTGCGAAAGCGGCAATGCCATGTTAGCTTTTCCTGCCAAAGTAAAAAATCATGGCTGACGAAGAACAAAATAAAAAGGGCGGCGACGGCCAGAAAAAGCCGCCGGGCAACTTCCAATTTCCTGCGAGCACCTGGCTCGTGTGGATTCTGATCATTGGAAGCATTGTGGGGCTGGCGTTGCTGCATAATCGCATGAACGTCCCCACCAACCAGATCACGGAGAATGAATTCTTCCAGAAATTTGAAGCGAACCTGATTGCGCAGGGGAAGATTGACTACGCGCCGCAATCAGCCTATCCGAACGCGACCTTCAACGATATCAGCGGCTTCTATTACAAAGCCGACAAGGATGGAGCCATCATCAAGGAAAACGGCAAGCCGGTCGAAGTGCCGTTCACCGTTTCCCAAGTGTTGCTGACGCCAACCATACTCGACAGGCTGCTGGCGTCGCACAAATTTGTCGCCGTCCAGCAGAACACGGTTTTGTTCACCCTGCTGCTCAACGTTGCGCCGTTTTTGTTGATCGGCATTTTGTTTTGGTTCTTCTTCATCCGCCAGATCAAGATGGCAGGCAAGGGCGCGTTGAGCTTTGGCAAAAGCAAGGCGCGGATGCTGGCCAAAGACCGCAACAAGACAACTTTCAAGGACGTGGCGGGAATTGACGAAGCCATCGAGGAGGTTTCGGAGCTTGTCGAGTTTTTGAAAGACCCGAAAAAGTTTCAGCGGCTTGGCGGAAGGATTCCCAAAGGCGTGCTGATGGTCGGGGCGCCGGGAACTGGCAAAACTCTTCTGGCCAAGGCCATCGCGGGCGAGGCGGACGCTTCGTTCTTCAGCATCAGCGGTTCGGATTTCGTGGAAATGTTCGTCGGCGTCGGCGCGAGCCGCGTGCGCGACATGTTTGACCAGGCGCGAAAAAACGTGCCGTGCCTCATCTTCATTGATGAAATTGACGCGGTCGGACGCAGCCGTGGCGTCGGCCTCGGCGGCGGCAACGATGAGCGCGAACAAACCCTCAACGCACTGCTCGTCGAGATGGACGGCTTTGACACGCAGGAAGGCATCATCATCATCGCGGCGACCAATCGCGCTGACGTGCTGGATCCGGCGCTGCTGCGGCCGGGACGTTTTGACCGGCGCATCACGGTGAACCTGCCGGACGTTCGCGGGCGCGAGGCGATTTTGAAGGTTCATTCGCGCAATGTGAAGCTGGATCCCGCCGTTGATTTGTCCGTCACGGCGCGCGGCACGCCGGGCTATTCCGGCGCGGAGCTGGCGAATCTGTTGAACGAAGCGGCGTTGCTCGCGGCGCGGACAGGGAAAAAATCCGTCGGCCAGATGGAACTTGAAGAAGCCCGCGACAAAGTGCGCTGGGGACGCGAACGCCGCAGTCTGGCGATGACTGACGAGAACAAAAAACTCACCGCGTGGCACGAGGCAGGTCATGCGCTCGTGAATGTTCTGCTTGAACACACACATCCGTTGCATAAGGTCACGATCATTCCGCGCGGGCCGTCGCTCGGCTCGACCATGTCGCTGCCGAAGGAAGACATTTTGAACTACCGCAAAAAGGAATTGCTCGACACCATCACGATGACGATGGCCGGGCGCATCGCGGAGGAAATCACTTCAGGCGACATCTCGACCGGTGCCGGCGGCGACATCCAGCAGGCGACGAACATGGCGCACGCCATGGTCTGCCAATACGGCATGAGCGAAAAACTTGGCATGGTGCAATATGTCGAGGACGATGAATTTTTCCTCGGTCGCGACATGATGCGCCGGAAAACTTACAGCGAAACGACCGCGCAGGAAATTGACGCCGAGGTGCGCGGCATCATCAACCGCTGCTATCAGCGGGCGAAGGAGATAATTGATGCGAACCGTGACAAGCTGGAAATCATCGCGAACGCGCTGCTCGAATACGAGACGCTCGACGGCGCGCAGGTGCGGGACATTGTGAAAATGGGCACCTTCACGCCGCCGCCGCCCGCGTCCAAAATCGAACCTCCATCTGGCGCACAGGCGGCGACCCCGTTGCCCGAAGTTCCGCCCAAGCCCGCGCCGCCGAAATTGCCCGGCCTTGGCACGCCCGCGCCTGCGACGGCTTGAAGAAATTGTCCGAATGGAAACTGCTGCGCCGTGAATCAATCACGCGCGCAGTTTTTATTTGCACTTCTGCAGATGTTGCAAATCCTCGGCGAGAAACTGCGTCACATCCTTGAACCGGGCGACGTTTTCGGGGTTGACCGCCATGAGGGCCTGATGTGCTTCGAGGCTGGTGCGGGTGATTTGCTCGTGAGTCGGATGAATGGATTCGGGCGTGCAGATCTTCACGTCGTCGGGCAGCGCCAGCTCGCCGGACATGGTTTTGAACAGGTGCAACGCGCCCAGGTTTTCCAGCAGCTCGGTGACGCGCGTGTTGGGATTGGACAGTTCAATGCCGGGGTGACTGTCTCCGTTGGACGAATTCAGCTTCAAACCAGCCTGCGCCAGAACTCCCAGGAACGTGCTGTCCATCAGCACGCACTCCGACAGATCAACGATGAAATGTGCATAGCCCTTTTGCGTGAGCTGCTCGATCAACTTCTTGAAGTCCGGGCTGGATGAAAAGTTTGCGCGCCCGGCGATTTTCACGCAGGCGAAGTTGCTGCCCACCAACACTGATAGATTTGCGGTCGATGTTGCCATGGTTTCTTTTAAATTTAAGCCGCGACGGCCTGCGGCGCGACAATCTGCACCAATGCCTGCTGCAACACCAGCGCTTCGTCGAGGTTGCTGGACACCAGCCGCTGGTTGCAACGGAGCAGCAAATCCATCGCGCGGACCAGTTCGCTCGGGGTATATTTTTTGGCCTGCGGCAGCGCTTTGTAAAGCACATACGGATTCAAGGCCAGCGGATTGAAACGCTTGTCCGCCGGCACTTTGTCCGCCGGCACTCGCTCCATCTGCGCCTTGAACCGGTTGTAGTCCATCTCCGGCTTGATCCAGCCTTCGCGCAACATTTCCTTGAGCAACAGCATGGCGCGGATTTTTCCAATGAGACCGTATAGCAGGCCGATTTCAGATTTGTCCTTGTCCGACTTCATTTCCCAAAGCTCCTCGTCCAGCCGTTTCAGCAGGCGCGGCAGGTCGCGGTCGCCCAGCGCATCGCCCAGCGCGAAAGCCCGCGCGGTTTTGTTCCGCGTGCAAATGGCGGCAACGTCGGTGAATTCAATTTTCTTCCGGTCGCCGACGAACAGGCACAGCTTTTCGGTTTCGCTGTCCAGTTGACGCGCATTTGGGCCGGTGCGGTTGACCAGTTCGGCCAGCGCTTCCTCCGAAATGTCCTTCTGCCGGGCGCGGATCGCAGTTCGCGCGGCCACTTCCGCGCGCTCCGCCCAATCCTTGTCATCCGCCGACCAGGCGGAGAAGTTTTCGACTGTGCCGATTTTGTCGAGCGTCTTGAAAAAAGTTTTCCGCTTGTCCACCTTGCCCGCGCTGATGAGCAGCCGCACGTTTTGCCACGCGAATTTTTTCAGTTCTTCCGCCAGTTCGCCCAGCGTTTCCGTTACGGCCGCAGAAGAGGCGGTGCGTTCATCGCCAAGAAAATTACAGTCGCGCAACCAGACGACTTTGCCCGAACCAAAAAAGGGCAGGGTGTTTAGTGCTTCCCGCAAACGGCCGACCGCCTTGAGCGCATCGCCGCTGTTGGAAACGGACGCCTCAATGATTTCGTGATCCATGCCGCCGAGTTCTTCAGCCCATTGCTGGTAAAGCTGCCGGGCACGCTGCTTGACGGCAAATTCATCGTCGCCACAGACGAGCGCAAGGGATGAAGCTTTGGCGGCGGGCATTTTATTCAGAAGCCTCGTTGCCGGATTCGTTGATCCGGTTCAGCACTTCGCTCATGTCCTCGACCTGTTCAAACAGCGGAGTGGTGACAAAAATTGGTTTCTTCTGCGCGGCGGCGATGGCGAGGCAGTCGCTGGGGCGCGCGTCAATTTCCACAATCTTGCGGGCGACTTCATTCTGCTGCTGCAAAATCAGCCGCGCGAAATAGGTGGAGTTCTTCAAATCCGTAATGATGACGCGCTCGACGGTGATGCTGAAACCCTTGAAAATGCGCTGCATCAAGTCGTGTGTGAGCGGGCGCTCCTTCGGTTCGTCGCGCAAAAACATTCCGATGACCGCGCCCATCTGCGGTTCGACGTTGATGACAAAAACCTTCTCGTCATTGCCGACAAATAACGCGCAACCGCTGTTGGCGGGGAGGATACCGCGAATCTGAACTGGCACGACGTCGTTCTTCATAAGTTCAATTTAGGGGGAATCGGCTGAAAAACAAGCCCCCGTTCAGCCATTGGTTGGGTCGTAATTCAGCCACGGTCCGAGCCAGCGTTCCATTTCCGAAACGGAATTGCCTTTGCGCCCGGCCAAATCTTCGACCTGATCTTTGCCGAGTTTGCCGACGGCGAAATACTTTGAGTCCGGATGGGCGAAATAAAGTCCGCTCACACTGCTGCCCGGCCACATGGCGAAACTTTCGGTGAGCGTGATGCCGGTGTGCTGCTCCACGTCGAGCAAGTCCCAGAGAATTCCCTTCTCGGTATGATCCGGGCAGGCCGGATAACCGGCGGCCGGGCGGATGCCGCGATATTTTTCGGCGATGAGGTCTTCGTTCGTAAGGTTTTCTGCACGGCCATATCCAAACTCGGCGCGGACTTCCTTGTGGAGCCATTCAGCAAACGCTTCGGCGAACCGGTCTGCCAGCGCCTCGGCCATGATGGCGTTGTAGTCGTCGTGCGCATTCTTGAACTGCTTCACGAGCGCGTCGAGACCGAAGCCTGAGGTGACGGCAAAAGCGCCGAGGTAATCAGGGAATGGCTTGGGCGCAATGAAGTCGGCGAGGCACCAGTTGGGGCTGCCATCGCCCTTGTCCATCTGCTGGCGGAGGAAATGGAAAGTGGTCTCCACCGTGGTTCGCGATTCGTCGGTATAAACTTCCACGTCGTCGCCTACGCGGTTGGCGGGGAAGATGCCGTAGATGCAGCGGGGCTGAATCAGTTTCTCGTTGATGATGCGCTTGAGCAACTGCTGGGCGTCGGCAAACAGTTTGCGGGCTTCATCGCCGTGCTTCTCATGCTGGAGAATCTTGGGATACACGCCGCGCAATTCCCAGGTGTGAAAGAAGGGCGACCAGTCGATCAGGGGCACGAGTTCTTCAAGCGACGGATTGGTCTGCGCAATGCGGGTGAACTCCGGCTTTGGCAGATCGTCAAATTTGAGTTTCGGCGCGTTGGCGCGGGCGGCCTCGAGGGAAAGCAGCTTCACCTGTGACCCGGCGTGTTGGGTGCGCAATTTCTCGTAGTCCTCGCGCAGTTGTTTCACGAATGGCGCTTTGCCATCTTTGCTCAACAAACTGCTTACCACCGGCACAGCGCGCGAGGCGTCGAGGACGTGGACGACCGGCTCGCTGTAATGCTGTGCCACTTTGACAGCGGTGTGAGCGCGGCTCGTGGTCGCGCCGCCGATGAGCAGCGGGACTTTAAAACCCGTCCGCTCCATCTCTCGCGCGACGTGAACCATCTCGTCGAGCGACGGCGTGATTAGTCCGCTCAAGCCGATGATGTCGGCGTTTTCCAGCTTCGCGCGCTCTAGAATTTTTTCGCACGGCACCATCACGCCAAGATCAATGACTTCGTAGTTGTTGCAGGCGAGCACGACGCCGACGATGTTCTTGCCAATGTCGTGGACATCGCCCTTGACAGTCGCGAGGACGATTTTCCCTTGCGCCTTCACGACTTCGCCGCGTGCGAGCATCGCCGCCTTCTCGGCTTCCATGAAAGGCGTGAGATACGCCACGGATTTTTTCATCACGCGCGCCGACTTCACGACCTGCGGCAAAAACATTTTTCCAGCGCCGAACAAATCGCCGACGACGCTCATGCCCGCCATCAACGGCCCTTCGATGACGGTGAGCGGCTTGCCGTATTTCGTGAGCGCTTCCGCCGTGTCGGCGTCAATGTGGGCGTCAATTCCCTTCACCAGCGAGTGCGAGAGGCGTTCTTCCACCGTGCCTTTGCGCCATTCTTCCTCGACCTTTTTGTCGGTCGCGGTTGTGCCCGCACTGGCGGCTTTGAGTTTTTCGCCATGAACGACGAGACGTTCGGTCGCGTCAGGGCGGCGATTCAGCAAAACATCTTCGACGAGTTCCTTCAGTTCAGGCTCGATCTCCTCATAGACTTCCAACATGCCGGCGTTGACGATGCCCATGTCCATTCCGGCCTTGATGGCGTGATAAAGAAACGCGCTGTGCATCGCCTCGCGCACGGGATTGTTGCCGCGAAATCCAAATGAAACATTGGAAACGCCGCCGCTGACTTTCGCGTGTGGCAAATTTTGTTTTATCCAGCGTGTGGCTTCGATGAAGTCCACGGCGTAGTTGTTGTGCTCCTCGATGCCTGTGCCGACAGTGAGAATGTTCGGATCAAAAATGATGTCCTCGGGCGGGAAGCCTGTTTCATCAACGAGAATGCGGTAGGCGCGTTCGCAGATGCGAATCTTGTCAGCGAGCTTCGCGGCCTGGCCTTTCTCATCAAACGCCATCACGACAACCGCCGCGCCATATTTCAGAACTTTGTGCGCGTGTTCGCGAAACTTCGCCTCGCCTTCCTTCATCGAGATGGAATTCACGATGCCTTTGCCTTGGACGCATTTCAGGCCGGCTTCGATGACTTCCCATTTTGAGGAGTCCACCATAAAAGGAACCTTGGCGACCTCGGGTTCACTGCCGAGCAATTGCAGGTAGCGGGTCATGGCGGCGACGCCGTCAATCATCCCTTCATCCATGCAGATGTCTATGATGTTTGCGCCGTTCTCGACCTGCTGCCGCGCGATGGCGACGGCTTCCTCGTATTTGTTTTCCTTGATGAGCTTCGCGAACTTGGGCGAACCCGCCACGTTCGTGCGCTCGCCGATCATGATGAACGATCCAATCTGCTGCGTGAACGGCTGTGAACCGCTCAAGCGCAACGGAATGGCCGCACCGGTCGAAAACCTGGTTTCGGTTTTCGTTTCACGCGGCGGTTTGTTCTCCAGCGCCTTCGCGATCGCGGCGATGTGCTCGGGCGTGTTGCCGCAACACCCGCCGGCGATGTTCAGCAAGCCGCTAGACGCAAATTCGCAGAGGAAATTGCCCATGTCATCGGGCTTCAAATCAAAGCCCGTCGGCGACAGCGGATTTGGCAAGCCCGCGTTCGGGTAACAGGAAATCGCCGTGTTCGACTTCTCCGCGAGTTCCGCGAGAAATGGCCTCATCAAATCCGGGCCGAGCGAGCAGTTCAGCCCGATGGCGAGCGGCTTCACATGCTTCATCGCGTTCCAATACGCCTCGATGGTCTGGGCGGAAATCATCGTCTCGCCACCGCGACCAACGGCGGCTGAAATCATGATCGGCAGAACTTTTCCATCCTGCTCGAACACCTCCTGAATCGCCACTAGCGCGGCCTTGGCGTTGAGCGAATCGAAGATCGTCTCGACGAGCAGAATGTCCGAGCCGCCTGCGATGAGTCCGCGAATCTGATGTATGTAAGCCGTCTTCACCTGGTCAAATGTGCAGACGCGAAACCCTGCGTCATCAGCATCCGGTGAGTTGGAAAGCGAAACCGTCAATGGCCCGACCGCGCCGGCTACGAAGCGCGGACGACCAGTCTTGTTCGCAATGCGGTCGGCCCATTCGCGGCATTGTTTGGCGGATTGTTCGTTGATTTCCCAGGCAAGGTCATTGAGAAATTTATTTTCAATGATTCCCTGATAAAACGCCGGGTCTTTGCGTCCGCCATGTTCGCGAGGATCCTCAACGAAGAATTCGCTCTGGCCGATGCTCGTAGCGGAAAAGGTGTTTGTCTCGATGATGTCCGCGCCCGCCTCAAGAAAGCGCCGATGGATGTCGCAGATCGTCGCCGCTTGGGTAAGCGAGTAAAGGTCGCCGTTGTTCTTCAAGTCTTTCTTGGAATCCTTGAACCGCTCGCCGCGAATCTCCGCCTCGCCCAGCCCGTAAGTGCGGATGGTCGTGCCCATCGCGCCGTCGAGAATGACGATGCGTTCGCGGAGCGCTTTTTGCAGGAGTTCGGCGTTGTTCGACATGGAGCCAAGATAGGCAAAACCGCCACCAATTCAAATTAAAAATCAACGTATCCTGATTTGAAGATATGTAAGATGTCATCCTCAAATGGGCGACAGCGTGAAAGACGTAAAGTTGGGCAGGGCAGGGATTCCAACGGTCGTTGAGCCGTCGGAGCCAATCACTTTTTCCCGGTTCGCGGATTGACTCTGAAAGTCTCTTTGATAGATTCGCATTTCGTTTTCACAAAACAGAACCGACCGCAGCGACTAAATTTATGGCAAAAGCTAAATCACACAAATACGTTTACACTTGGGGCAACAAAAAAGCGGATGGCGACGGCTCGATGAAGCCGCTGCTCGGCGGCAAGGGCGCAAATCTCGCGGAGATGACGCGCATCGGCCTGCCTGTGCCTCCTGGTTTTACCGTAACCACGGAAGTTTGCACCTACTACTACGCGCACAAGAAGATCTGCCCGAAGGAACTTCAGGCGCAGATGGAAGCCGGCATTGCCAACATGGAAAAGATAATGGGCTACAAGTTCGGCGACGCGAAAGGGTTTCCACTGCTGGTTGCGGTGCGCTCCGGTGCGCGGGATTCCATGCCCGGCATGATGGACACGATTTTAAATCTTGGCCTCAACGACGAAACCGTTGTCTCGCTCGAAAACGCCACGAAGAATCCGCGCTTCGCGTGGGATTGCTACCGCCGGTTCATCCAGATGTATGGCGACGTGGTCATGGGGGTGCAGAAGCGTGTGGGCGAGCATCACGATCCTTTCGAAGCCACCATCGAGTACTACAAGGATGAGAAATATGGCCAGCACGACATTGACGACTCGAAGCTCGTCGCTGCCGACTATCAGGAACTCGTGAAGCGTTTCAAGGCGCTCGTGCTCGAACGCACCGGCAAATCATTTCCCAGCAACCCGTGGGATCAATTGCGCGGCGCAGCCGGCGCGGTGTTCGGTTCATGGATGAACGATCGCGCGAGTGTTTATCGCCGCAAATACAACATCCCGACCGATTGGGGCACCGCTGTAAACGTGCAGGCGATGGTGTTCGGCAACACTGGCGAAGATTCCGGCTCCGGCGTGGCGTTCACGCGCAATCCCGCGAACGGCGCGAATGAATTCTATGGCGAATTTCTTATTAACGCCCAGGGCGAAGACGTGGTCGCCGGCGTGCGCACACCCGAACCCGTGTTGAAGTTGAAAGACCAGATGCCCAAGTCCTATGCGGAACTGATGGCGGTCCGCAAGACTTTGGAAAAGCATTTCAAGGACGTGCAGGACATCGAGTTCACCGTGCAGAGCGGCAAGCTGTTCATGCTCCAGACCCGCAACGGCAAGCGCACCGCCGCCGCTGCGCTGAAGTTCGCCGCTGACATGGTAAAGGAAAAACTCATCACGCCCGAAACCGCCGTGTTGCGGAATCCGGCGGATCAGTTGGATCAGCTCCTCGCGCCGATCTTCGATCTCGCCGAAGCGAAGAAGGCCAAAGTCATCGCCACGGGTCTGCCCGCCGGTCCGGGCGCGGCCACTGGGAAAATTTATTTCCACGCCGACCGCGCGGTGACCGCCGCCGCCAAGGGCGAAAAAGTTCTGCTGGTCCGCGTCGAAACGTCGCCGGAAGATTTGCGTGGCATGATCGCCGCCGAAGGCATTCTCACTGCTCGCGGCGGGGTCAGTTCGCACGCGGCGCTCGTTGCCCGTCAGATGGGCAAGGTTTGCGTCTGCGGCGCGGCTGCGCTCCAGGTGGATTACGACAAGAAAACCGTCATCGTGGACGGCCAGACCTTCAACGAAGGCGACTTCCTCTCGATTGATGGAACCGCCGGAACCGTCTATGCCGGTCAGATTAAGACTGCGCCGTCCGAAATCATCGCCGGCCTCATCGGTGGCGACAGAGCCGCGCAGGCCACGGAGAAATTCAAGAGCTTTACCCAGCTCATGAAGTGGTGCTCAAAGTTTACGCGCCTCCAGGTCCGCACCAACGCCGACACACCGGAACAGACGCAGAATGCAGTTGCGTTCGGCGCGACCGGCATCGGTCTGACCCGCACGGAACACATGTTTTTTGAGGGCGACCGCATTGACGCGATGCGCGAAATGATTCTGGCGGACAACGTCGAAGCCCGCGAAGCCGCGCTCGCCAAGCTGTTGCCGTATCAGCGCGAGGACTTCTTCGGCATCTTCAAGGCGCTGAAAGGATTTCCGGCCACGATCCGTTTCCTCGATCCGCCGTTGCATGAGTTCCTGCCCAACGACGACTCCACCCGTCGCGAGCTGGCGCAGAATCTCGGCATTAACCCGGACAAGATCACCCATCGCGTCCACGAGCTGCACGAGTTCAATCCGATGCTCGGCTTCCGTGGTTGCCGCCTCGGCATCAAGTATCCCGAAATCACCCGGATGCAGGCGCGCGCCGTGTTCGAGGCCGCCGCTGATGCGACCAAGAAAGGCATCAAGTGCAAACCGGAAATCATGATCCCGCTTGTCGGCTTCAAGAAAGAACTGGATTTGCAGGTCGCCATCGTCCACGAAACCGCTGCCAAGGTTCAGGCCGAGAAGAAAGTGAAACTCACCTACAGCGTCGGAACGATGATCGAAGTCCCGCGCGGCGCATTGACGGCGGACGAAATCGCGCAGACGGCGGAGTTCTTCAGCTTCGGCACGAACGACCTCACACAGACCTGCCTCGGCATGAGCCGCGACGACTCTGGCAGCTTCCTCGGTGCGTATCAGGAATCCGAGATCATGAAGAAGAATCCGTTCGCCTCAATTGACCAGACTGGCGTCGGCCAGCTCATGGAAATCGCGATTGTCAAGGGCCGCAAGACCCGCCCCGGCATCAAGCTCGGCATCTGTGGCGAACACGGCGGCGACCCCGACTCCGTGAAATTCTGCCACAAGCTCGGCTTGACCTACGTGAGCTGCTCACCGTTCCGCGTGCCCGTGGCACGTCTGGCCGCCGCGCAAGCGGCGATCGAAGAGAAGCGCAAGGCGAAGAAGAAATAATCTGGTGGGGCGAGACTCCGTCGAGCCCTGACTAATTTCAACAAGCCGCTCTGGGAAACCGGAGCGGCTTTTATTTATTCAGGAAACACACGAAGGACACGAAATGAGTCGGGCGACCACGTGAGAGTATTGTGGGCGGAACCAACGAACCTGATGGGCAGGGGACGGCCCTTCCTGCTGATTTCCATTTTGAGCTTCGGGTTGGGGATGGTTTGGCCTATGTTTTCAAAATGTGGCGCAAAATGGATGGTTTCAAAATCTTTTTGAGCTTGGGGTTTCTAAGCCTTCTGGTGTTCAGCGCGAACGCGGCGGACACAACGAACAAGCCGGCGGAGGTTGACGCCGAAACCAAGCCGGTCATCGCCCCGCCTTCGAACTGGGTCATGCCCCAGTTTTTCAATCGTCAATCCGCAGCATTCCGGCCGGAGGCCAGCACCGATCAGCGCTGGTTTTTGATCGAACACCAGATAAATGCCGAGACCAATGAATCGTTTTTTCATTATGCCCGGCAAATCCTGACGGTGGCCGGGGTGCAAAATGGTTCCACCCTGAAAGTGGATTTTAACCCGAGCTATCAGACCTTGACCCTGCATTGGGCACGGATCTGGCGTGGCACGAATCACCTGAACCGGCTTGAGGCGGGCAAGGTTCGGGTGGTGCGACAGGAGCGCGATCTGGAGCAACATATCTTGAACGGAGAGCAGACTGCGATGCTGGTCATGGAGGATGTGCGCATCGGTGACATCGTAGATTATGCCTATTCCATCCAAGGGGCGAATCCGGTCTTCAACGGGCGTTTTTCCACCGGCATCCGGGTGCAATGGGACGAGCCGGTTGATCGTTTGTTGACGCGGGTCGTGTGGCCGGCTCAACGACGGTTTTATCACAAGCCGATAGGGTGTTCCCTCCAGCCGGTGGTCGTCACGAAAAGTAATTTCGTGGAGTGCGTCTGGGATATGCGGCGGGTGCCGGGCATTCATCAGGAAGATTCTCTGCCGGTGTGGTGTGATCCGGAACCCTGGGTGCAGCTCACAGAATTCAAAAGTTGGGCGGAGGTGAACCAATGGGCGCTGACCTTATTTCAAAATAGCTCCCAGCTTTCGCCGGAACTCATCCAAAAGCTAGGCGAGTGGAAACGGCTGCCCAGCCGGGAGCAGCAGGTTCTGGCCGTGCTCCGGTTCGTTCAGGATGAAATCCGGTATTTTGGGATCGAAATCGGGGTCAGTGCCAACAAACCAGCGGATCCTTCGACGGTTTTTTCGCAGCGCTTTGGCGATTGCAAAGACAAGTCGCTGTTGTATGTGACGCTGCTGCGCGGGCTGGGAATAGAGGCTTATCCAGTTTTGGTGAACACGCAGGCACGACACACGATCCAGGACTGGCTGCCGTCAGCCGGCATCTTTGACCATTGTATCACCGTGGTGCGAATTGACGGCCAGACCTGGTGGTTGGATCCCACGGCGGGATATCAGCGCGGTTCGCTGGCGATGCATTATCTGCCGAACTATGGCTGTGGTTTGGTGATTTCCCCGAAGACCGCTTCGTTGACGCCTATCCCCCAGACGACCGGACTGCCGCTGACGACCATCACGGAAAACTTTGACCTCGGTAGAAAGCAGGGTGTCTCCGACCTGAAAGTCGTCACCGTGGCGGAAGGTCGGGACGCCGAAAGTCTGCGGGAGATGTTTGCGAACACAAAGCGCAGCGAGATCGAAAAGACCTATACCCATTTCTACGCGGGGAGTTACCCGGGAACCATGATGGCCTCGCCGGTCGAAATCTTCGACGACGAAGCGCAAAACCGGTTCCAAGTCACGGAATTTTACACGATCGACAACGCTTGGATTAAATCGGACAAAAACAAAAAATATCGCTGTGATTTTTATCCCTTTTCCATCGCAGCATTCGTCAAGAAGCCCGTGGACATGCAGCGGAAATTGCCGCTGGCCGTAAGTTACCCGCAACACCAGATTCTGCGGACGGAAATCACCATCCCGACAACCTGGACCTACGAAAGGGAAACCAAGAACATTGCTGATCCTGCCTTTGTGTTCCGGAAGCAGACTCGCCGGGTCGGCAAAAAGTTGGTTTTGGAATACGAGTATCAGTCCCTGTCGGATTCGATCCCGGCGTATCGGGTAGACGAATACCTGCAAAACCTCGGCAACATGTCCAAATGCTTCGGCGATGCCTTTGTCTGGAAGTGAAAAATTTGTAGGCTTGGCCTGTGGTGACACTGCAATCAAATCCGCTCTGGGAAACCGGAGCGGCTTTTGCTTCATCTTTCAGCTTTGAACTTTCGTTGCGTGAATCTAGCCTGAACTCATGTTTCGTCCCTGCATTGACCTGCATGAAGGTAAAGTAAAGCAAATCGTCGGCGGCACGCTCGGCGATGCCGGCCTGCGCACGAACTTTGTCTCCGACCGTTCCGCCGCATGGTTCGCCGAACTTTACAAGCGTGACACCCTCTACGGCGGTCACGTCATCATGCTCGGCTCCGGCAATGACGCCCAAGCACGCTCCGCGCTCACAGCGTTTCCAGGCGGACTGCAAATTGGCGGCGGCATCAATGTGCAAAACGCGCGTGGCTGGCTTGAGGCCGGGGCGTCGCACGTCATCGTCACGAGCTGGGTTTTTCGCGAAGGCCGCGTGGATTGGGAACGGCTTGGCGAACTGGCCAAGGCCATTGGCAAAGCCCGGCTCGTGCTGGATTTGAGCTGTCGCAGGCGCGGCGAAGATTATTTCGTCGTCACCGACCGCTGGCAGAAATTCACGGAACTTGTGGTCAATGCAGAAACGCTGAAAAAGTTCTCCGAATTCTGCGCGGAGTTTTTAATTCACGCCGTGGACGTGGAAGGTTTATGCCGGGGCATTGACGGCGAACTCGTGGCAAAGCTTGGCAGGTGGTCGCCGATTCCGACCACCTACGCCGGCGGTGCAAATTCGCTCGCAGATTTGGAAACCGTCACGCGGCTAGGGCAGGGGAAGGTTGACCTGACCATCGGCTCGGCGCTGGATATTTTTGGCGGCAGCGGCGTGAATTACGAGGACTGTGTAAAATTCAACCGCCGCCAGAAATAAAATTCCAGCGGCGGTTGGATGTTGAGATCCCAATTTATTTGACCGGCTCGATCTTGGTCGGGGTCAAAATTTCCTTGCCGTCCTTTTCTTCAACGGTGCCGGTGACGGTCACTTTTTCAGAACCGCCTTTGCAAATAGCTTCATGCGCATCCTTGCTCGTGCCATTATGCTTCAGGTAATAGTTGACCGTTTTTCCGTCCTGTGTGACCTGGACGACGTTCTGGCAGCTCTTGGTTTCATGCAGCGTGCATTTGCCGCAGGTCATGCTGCCCGTGATGGTGTTTTCCTTGCCCGCGTCTGCGGCGGACAGGCTTGATGTGAATCCCGCCACCAAAAAAGCGGCGGCGGCAACAGTAATCAGTTTGATTTTGTTCATAAGTTTATTGTTTTTTACCTTTCAACATTGAGACAAGCCATCACGCCTTTCCGTTCAACCAAAAGCCTGTTTAAAAATGTGGATGTCTGGGTCATTTTGCCGTGGGCGCGGCAAACAATTCGGCGATGACAAATTGAAATTCGGGAACCAGTTTTTCCGACAACACTTCGCTCCCGGCCAGAATCCCTTTCAACGCCAGGCCGAATTCCGTGCTGTGATAAATCTCCACGTTGTCATAGCGCGGATCAATCATCCACAGCCGCGGCACGCGGACCTGTTCGTAGATTTCCTTTTTTATGACCGTGTCAGCATGATGGTCGCCCGTGTGGACAATTTCCACGGCCAGCCAGAGCCTGCCCGTGGCGGCCGTGATCAGCGCAAGGTCGGGACAAATGGTGGTTGAATGTGCAACGCGGATTTTCGTGCGCGGCGCGAGCAGTTGCGTGCTGCCGAGATTCGCCACGCTCGCCGCCATCGCGGTATGCAGACGTTCGCAAATCAGTTCATGCCGCACACCGGGCGCGGAACGCGGCAACGTCGTGCCGTCCAACACTTCCTCATAGGGAATGCTCACGCCGTTAGCAAACCAGCGATTGACCCTGTCGGCAAGAGACGTTTTCTCATAAAACAAGGCTTGCCAAATACGGTGCAACTGATAGTTTCCGCGCTCTTTTGAAAAACTTATGGCAGTAAAAATTCGCATGAAGCGCGTCGGGACGAAGAACGCCCCGGTGTTTCGCATTGTAGTAGCCGACGGCCGCAGTCCCCGCGATGGCAAGTTCATCGAGGAAATCGGCTTGTATCAACCGTTGAAACCGGGCGACAATTTTTCGCTCAAACTCGACCGCGCCCAATACTGGATCAGCAAAGGCGCGCAACCGAGCGACACCGTCGCCAGCTTCATCAAGAAGTTGAGCAAGGCGGTTCCGGCCGCGGCCTAATTTTATTTTATTCCGCGATGCAGGCGTTCTTGGAATATGTCGTCAAGGGACTCGTCCAAAATCCCGGCGCGGTGACCGTCACGCCGGTGGAACGTGCAGGCACGACGGTTTATGAATTACGCCTCGACCCGCAGGACGTTGGCAAGATCATCGGGCGGCAGGGCATAACGATCAACGCGATCCGCTCGCTCTTGCTTGCCGGCAGTGCGAAAAAAGGACTGCGTTGCTCGGTTGAAATCGTCGAACATAAGCCGGCGAGTTGAGTGGAAATTTAAGGCACGGATGAAAATTGACGTGCTAACGCTGTTTCCGGCGATGTTCGCCGGGCCGCTCGATGAAAGCATCGTGAAGCGGGCGCGCGAGGCGGGCTTGTTGGATTTAAAAATCCATAACCTGCGCGATTGGGCGCACGACCGGCACAAGACCGTGGATGATCGTCCATTCGGTGGCGGACCGGGAATGTTGCTGAAAGTTGAACCGCTCTTTGAAGCGATTGAAAGTTTGCAGCGCGAAAAGACGCGAGTGATTTTGTTGTCGCCGTCAGGGCGGAATTTTGACCAGTCCATTGCGCGCGAGCTGGCGCAGCAGGACGACCTGCTTCTGGTCTGTGGCAGTTACGAAGGTTTTGACGAGCGCGTGCGCGAGGCGCTGGCCGACGACGAATTGTCCATCGGTGATTATGTGCTGACGAACGGCGCGCTGCCCGCGATGGTGGTGATTGACGCGGTGACGCGGTTGCTGCCCGGAGTTTTGGGTGACGACGAAAGTTCGCACGATGAATCCTTCAGCCATGGGCTGCTGGAATATCCGCAATACACGCGGCCGGCGGAGTTTCGCGGGATGAAAGTTCCCGAAGTATTGATGTCCGGCAACCACGCCGAGATCGAGAAGTGGCGGCGCAAACAGGCGAAGTTGCGGACGGAAAAGCAACGGCCGGATTTGTTGAAATAAAATTTTAAAAGATTATGAACCAGGCATTACAAGAAAAAATTGAATCGGAACAATATCGCAAAGACGACGCGAAATTCGCCGTTGGCGACTCGGTCAAAGTGCATACCAAAGTGGTCGAAGGCGACAAGGAACGCATCCAGGTTTTTGCGGGCGTCGTCATCGGCAAACGCGGGCACGGCCTGAACGAAACGTTCAGCGTGCGCCGCATCAGCTATGGCGAAGGTGTGGAACGCGTGTTTCCGCTGCACTCGCCGCGAGTGGACAAGATCGAAATTGAGCGTCACGGCCAAGTGCGCCGCGCGAAACTGACCTACCTGCGCAAACGCCTCGGCAAGGGCGCGACGCTGGTCAACGAAAAACAGCAAAAAGCCGTGTCCACACCGTCGAAGTAATTCGACGAACCAATTTCACGAAGGCGGGGCGAAAGCCACGCCTTTTTTGTTTGGCTGAAGGTTTATTGAGGGTTCGTCTTGATCAGCAAGTGATTGGCCACATCGCTGACACCTGCCACCACTTCATCGCGTGACTTCAAATTGCGGATGCGCACATAGGATTCGCTTTCAAGTTTGGCTGTGAACGCGGCTTTCAACTCCTGTGCGCGTTTGAATTGCTTGTCCGATTTGGCAGGCGTGAGTGAATACTCCACAACAAATCCCGCCGTGCGCAAATCTTGAATGAGTTTCAGCGAAGGCGCGCGGAGGTTTTCGTCTTCGATCAAAACAAAAACGTCCACGCTGGCGTCGAATTGCGGCAGCAGGCCGCGCGCCTTGAGGATTTCCAGCAGCACCACATCACCCATGCCGAAGCCGAGCGCGGGCAGATTCACTTTGCCGCCGCTGATCAGCTTGACGAGATTGTCGTAGCGCCCGCCACCGGCGATGGCGCGGAATTCGCCCTTGCGATCAAACGCCTCGAACACAACGCCGGTGTAATACGCCAGGCCGCGAATGACGCGATAATCAATTTTCACGAAATCGCGCAGGCCGCGCGCGGCCAGATTGTCGAGGATGCTTTGCAACTCAATCGTCGGCGCCCCTTTTTCAATGAAGGCATCGACGGCTTCGAGGGAGAAACCGAGTGCGCGAAGTTTCTCGTCGCTGTGTTCCGTGGCTTCGCGTTCGAGTTTGTCCACGATCTGGTAAAAGGCGTATTCGTGCGCCATGTCGCCGCCGCCATGCTTGAAGAAATCATGCCACGCATTGCGGCTGCTCAAACGGATGACAAAATCCTCACTGGCCAGGCCGAAGGAACGCAGGGTGTCTATCAGCAGCGCGATCAATTCCGCATCCGCCGCCGGATCAGTTTCCCCGATAATGTCGGCGTTGAATTGAAAATGTTCGCGCAGCCTGCCTTTCTGCTGGCGTTCGTAGCGGAACAGTTGCGGGAGTGCGAACCATTTGATGGGTTTTTTGTAGTTGCGTTCGTGCGCGGCCACCATGCGCGCAAGGGTAGGGGTCATTTCGGGGCGGAGCGAAACGGCGCGTTCACCCTTGTCCACGAAGTTGTAAAGTTGCCCGACAATTTCCTCGCCGCTCTTCGTCGTGAATAGTTCGAGTGGTTCGAGCGGTGGGCCGTCGTATTCACGGAAACCGTAGCGGCGGGCGGTTCCACGCCATTTGTCAAAAATGTGCTGACGGGCGTCGGCGCTCCACACATCCTGATGCGGGAGCGGTTCGGGATAAAAGTCGCGAAATCCAGGCAATCGTTCCATGCCGCAAGGGTAAGGAAGATTTTGAAATTGGAAAACAGCAAATCAGGAAATCCTTTTCAAGATTTCCGGCTGGCTTCACTTTGGAGTCAGGCTTTTGCCGGCAGCTTCAAAACTTCTGCGCGCATTTCCTTGCCGGCCTTGAATTTGACCATCGAGCGGGCAGGGATGGGCACATCGGTTTCCGGCTTGTTCGGGTTCCGCCCGACTCGTGCCTTGCGAACCTTGACTTCAAAAACGCCAAAATTTCGCAGTTCCACTTTGTCGCCCTTGGCCAGCGATTCAGTGATATAGTCGAGGGTTTTTTGCACCACATCAAAAACCTGCTGCTGGCCGAGGTCGGTTTCGCTGCTGATGCGGATGACGAGGTCGCGTTTTGTTAGTGTCATAATTTTAATGGTTTGACAATATATTCACCAAACCAGCCCAGTTGTCCAGAAATCATCATCAAGATTTAAACAGCTTTGTTCTAGTGCCACAATGTCTGTTATATTTAATTGTTTGAAAGCTGGTGTTGACGGGTTGATGGCTGCCGGCTTATTGGTCTAATGTGACAATTCGACTGGCCATCCTATTTTTACTCGGCTTTGTGCTGGTTGCGCCCGTGTCGGCGATGGATCGCTGGTCGGCACTTTCTATGATTGAAAGCGGCGATGATGATAAGGCCGTCGGGCCGGGCGGAGAAATTTCACGGTTTCAAATCCAGCCCAAACTCTGGCCGGGTGGTGATCCACAAAATGCACAAATCGCCTTGGCTGCCGCTCAAGAAATCATGCGTCCGCGCCTCGCCGGGTTCCAGCAAAGTCACAAGCGCGAAGCGACCGATTTTGAGTTTTACGTTTTATGGAACGCCCCTTGGCGGGCGGATAATCCGAGCGCCGCCGTCACGGAACGCGCCCGGCGGTTTGTGAATCTTGTCCAGCGCTGAAAACCTTCGCCGCGTCGTAAGCCCTCAAATATTCGCCAACGGTTTGCTCCCATGAAAAATCCGCGCGCATCGCATTTTGCCGGAAGCGGCGGAACAATTCCGGTTGTCCGTAAATTGCCAGCGCCTTGCGGATGCCCTTGGCCAGTGCGCGTGCCGAGTATTCCTGGAATTTTATCCCGTTGGCACGCATCGTGTCCTGTGTAAAATCAATCACGCTGTCATCTAGGCCGCCGGTGGCGCGGACAACCGGAACCGTGCCGTAACGCAAGCTATACATCTGGTTCAAGCCGCACGGTTCAAACTGCGATGGCATGAGATAAAAATCACACGCCGCCTCAATGCGATGAGCCAGTCCTTCGTCGTAGCCGACCCGCACGGCCACCTTGTCCGGGAAACGCTTCGCGAGTTTTTGATAGCCGCGTTCAAAGACCGACGAACCGCTTCCAAGCAAAATAAACTGGATGTCCGAACTCAACATCTCCTCCAAAGCGCCGAGTTCGATGTCCACGCCCTTTTGTTCGGCGAGCCGGGAAATCGTGCCGAACAAAGGCGCATCCTTTCGTTGCGGCAGGCCAAGCTCTTTTTGCAGCGCCAGTTTGTTGGCCGCTTTTCCTGCCAGCCGTGTGACTGTATAAGCGTGCGGTAAAAACGAATTTTTCGTTGTGTTCCACTCACCATAATCCACGCCATTGAGGATTCCAAAAAGCTGCTTTCTCCGCTGGCGCAGCCGGTCATCCAGGCCGCAACCCAGCGACTCGGTGGTGATTTCTCGCGCATAACGCGGGCTGACCGTAGTGATGGCGTCCGCAAAAACAATGCCCGCCTTGAGACAGTTTAATTGCTTGTAAAACTCCGCGCCGTCCGGCGTGAAAAATTCTGCTGGCAGGTTTGTCAGCGCAAATGCGCCCGCCGGGAAGATGCCTTGATAAGCCAGATTGTGAATCGTCAGGCACGTCGGCGGCGGATTCCCCCACCCTTCAGCCCGTTTTTGATGGAGCATCAACACCGGCACGAGTGCCGATTGCCAGTCGTGAACATGAACCACATCCGGCCGCCACGGCGAATAGCGCGCCAGTTGCGCCACGCACTTGGAGAAAAAAATGAACCGCGCGGCGTTGTCCGCGTAGCTGATGTTGTTCTCCTGATAAATTCCCGGCCGATCAAAAAATCCCGGATGCTCGATAAAATAAACCGTCAGCCCTTTTTCAAGCTCCAGAGCCCACAAATTCCCCTGCTCCCACTTCGCGCCGAGCGGCAGATTGAACTGCCACTCCACGCGGCGCATGGCTGGAAACTTTTCGCGGATGCCGCGATACAATGGCGTGACAATTCGAACTTCGTGACCCGCGTGCGCCAGCGCCTTGCCGAGCGCCCCGGCCATGTCGGCCAGTCCGCCGGTCTTGGAGAACGGATGAACTTCGCTGATGGCCAGAAGAATTTTCATTCGCGGAAATAAACCACCAAGTCACCAAGACACCAAGAAAAGTGAATGGGGAAAATTCCTTTGTGTCTTTGTGTCTTGGTGGTTCAACTTAAATGGAAATACAATTGGTTTTCAAATATGGCTGCAATGGCGCGGGAATGTTCACGCTGCCATCCGCTTGCTGGTGCGTTTCGATGAGCGCGACGAACAGCCGCGCCAAGGCCGTGCCGCTGCCGTTCAGGATATGCGGGAATTTGTTTTCGCCGCTTTCCGCTTTGAAACGCAGGTTCATCCGGCGCGACTGGAAGTCTTCGCAGTTCGAGCAACTCGAAACTTCCAGATAGCTCCCCTGCCCTGGCGCCCAGACTTCGATGTCGTAAGTCTTCGCGCTGCCAAAACCCATGTCGCCCGTGCAAAGCATGATGACACGGTAATGCAGGCCGAGGAGTTGCAAAACTTTTTCAGCGTTCAAAACCATCTTCTCCAGTTCGTCGTAACCGTTCTCCGGCTTCACGATTTTGATCAGCTCAACTTTGTCGAACTGATGCACGCGGATCATGCCGCGCGTGCCGACGCCCGCCGCGCCCGCCTCGCCACGGAAACACGGCGTGTAGGCGCAGTAACGAATCGGCAATTGTTTCTCCGCCAGAATTTCTTCCCGATGAATGTTCGCCACGGGCGTTTCCGCCGTGGGTATCAAATACAGTTTGCCGAGATTTTTTGCATCGTCGCCCTCGGCCACGCCGTAATACTGGTCTTTGAATTTTGGGAATTGCCCTACGCCGACCAGGCATTGCTCGCCGACCATCAGTGGCGGCGAAACTTCCGTGTAGCCGTGTTCCGTGATGTGCAGATCGAGCAGGAACTGGATCAACGCCCGTTCCAGCCGCGCGCCCCAATTCGTGTAGAGCAGAAATCCGCTGCCGGAAAGTTTCGCCGCACGCGCGAAATCCACCAGCTTGAGCGAATCGCACAGTTCAACGTGCGATTTGGGTTTGAAGCTGAAATTTATTTTCTCGCCGTGAACGCGGACTTCGGGATTATCCTCCGCTGTTTTGCCCGGCGGCACGGATTCGTGCGGCAGATTCGGCAGCCGGAGCATCAACGCGTCGCGCTCGGCGTCGGCCTTGTTCACGAGCTTGTCCAGCCCGGCAATCTTGTCGCCCAGGTCGCGCGTTTCCTTTTTCTTCGCCTCGGCCTCCTCATTTTTTTTCTGTCCCATCAACGCGCCGATTTCCTTCGACACGCGATTCCGCTGGGATTTGAGCGATTCGGCCTCTGTTAAAATTGTGCGCCGCTGTTCGTCGGCCTGCAGGATTTGCTCAATGAGCTTTTCGTCCCCTGCCCCGCGCAGCGCGAGCCGGGCGCGGACAAAATCCGTCTTTTCGCGAATCAATTTGATGTCGAGCACGGACGGATTATAGAAATTTCATCACCAGCGGCAAGGTTGAAGCCTTGGCGGATCGCTGAAATCTGATTGAAAATTTTATTCCCGCGCGGCACATTGGCCCCATGCAAAGTGTATTTACCGGGCCTGTTTACGTCGTGCGCGACAACATTGACACAGATCAGATCATCTCCGCGCAATTTCTGAACCTCGTGCCTACGATTGCCGAGGAATACGAAAAGCTCGGCAGCCACGCCCTCGACGGCCTGCCCAAATCGCTCTACCCTGTCCGTTACGTCAAGGAAGGCCAGCTCGACAGCGATTATCCCATCGTCGTTGGCGGCAAGAATTTCGGCTGTGGCAGCTCGCGGGAACATGCGCCCATTGCGATGGGTTCCGCCAACTGCCATCTCGTGCTCGCGGAAAGTTTCGCGCGCATCTTCTTCCGCAACTGCGTCGCCACCGGTGAACTATATCCCTGCGAAATCACCGAGCGCCTCTGCGACGTGCTGAAAACCGGTGACATCGTGACCGTTGACCTCGACGCCGCGACCGTTACTGTCAAGGCCACCGGCAAGGTTCATCATTTCAAACCGCTCGGCGATGTGCGGCCGGTCGTGGACGCCGGCGGCATCTTCAATTATGCCCGCGCGAGCGGGATGATTGCGAAGTGAAACCGCACGCTGACCACCCGGAATCGGCTTGACCAGGCGCAAAGATACGGAGATGGAATTATCCGTTTGTGTTGCTGGACAGCTATTAGGCCTTTTGGTAAGGTCTTCTCTGTCACCTGAAAATGCATGCCGAAAACATGCTTCATTAAATCAATTCAACCCTTCAAAACCCATGAACAGCACCCAACAAAAACTGCGATACCTGCTCGTCATAGCATTCATCGGCTGGTTGGCGATTCATCCCACTGTTGTTTCAGCGGCGGATGCGTCCGCTCCAGGCGCTCACAAGTCACCCGGCTGGCTCCGGAGTGCGGTTGTGTATGAAATCTTTCCACGAAACTTCTCCAAGGAAGGGAATTTCAATACTATTACCGCCCGGCTGGATGAATTAAACGATCTTGGTGTGGACGTTCTCTGGCTCATGCCAATCCACCCGACAGGCGAAAAGATGAAGAAAGGTTCCATCGGAAGCCCGTTCGCGGTGCGCGATTTTTATGCCATCAACCCCGCCTATGGCACCGCCAATGATTTCAAACGACTGGTCGGGGAAGCCCACAAGCGCGGCATGAAAGTGGTCATGGATATTGTCGCCGGCCAGACTGCCTGGGACAGCGTTCTCATGTCACATCCGGAATTTTACCTGCAGAATACGAATGGTGCGATTATCCCCCCCGACCCTGCCTGGACGGATGTGGCCGGGTTGAATTATGCGAATCCAGAGGTTCGCCGCTACATGATTGGAATGATGGAATACTGGTTGAAGGATTTTGGCGTGGACGGGTTTCGTTGCGACGTGGCTCCAACGGTGCCGATGGATTTTTGGGAGGCAGCCCGGACTGAACTTGAGAAGATCAATCCCCAAGTCGTTATTCTTGCTGACGCCGGGGCCAAGCCGGCGCTGCTTGAAAAAGCTTTCGACGTGGATTCTTCATGGGCGCTGATTGGCACGCTGAATACGGTCATGAACAGCGTGGTGCCTGCCTATTTCATAAAAGATTCGTGGGAACACACCGATCAGCAGTTCCCCAAGGGCGCGATGCATCTGCGATTCACCGACAACCACGAGCAAATCCGGGCGGTGGCGCGTTACGGCGTGAATGGAGCCCTCGCGGCACAGGTGTTGATGTTGACGCTCGACGGCGTCCCGCTCTTTTATAACGGCATGGAAGTGGGCGATGCCACCGAGTCCGCAGATCCGGCCTTGTTTGAAAAAATGCCGGTATTTTGGAACTCCGGCGGACGCCCTCCTCTGCGCGACATTTACCGGGATTTAATCAAGCTCCGCAAACAATACCCTGCCTTTTATAACGGGGATGTTGCCTGGCTTCAGAACACGGCTCCGGGAGAAATTGTCAGCTTCCTGCGCAAGGATGCGAATGATGAGTTCCTTGTCCTGATCAACCTTTCAAGCCGCCGCGTAACCGGATCCGTTGAATTGTCAAATGCAGAAGACTTCAAGCCGGTGAAAATCAGCGGCTGGCCGAACTCTGTTAACACCCTCATCCCTGACTTTAGCATCGGCGGCTACGGGTGGTTCATTTATCACCGGCCCGTTCCAAAATGAAGGCAGGAAGCCTTTGAAGTGGATTTTGAGAGGCCTTGCGTTTTTTGATTGCGCAGATCAGGGAAACAGATCCGACCGGCACAGCCCCATCTTTGCCAGCCGGAATTTCAGCCCGACGTTCAAGCAGCCGAAGCCGTATTTCACGCTGCGCCGGAAATTGATGGACGACGCTTCCTTGAAGTATTTCGTCGGGCAGCTCACTTCGCCGATCGTAAAGCCGTGCCAGAGGATCTGCGCAAGCATCTGGTTGTCGAACACGAAATCGTCGGAGTTTTTTGACAGGTCAAGCTTCTGCAAAACCTCCTTGGAAAACGCCCGGTAACCCGTGTGGTATTCCGAAAGTTTTGCGCCCAGCAGAATATTTTCCGCCAGCGTGAGAAAACGGTTCGCCACATATTTCCAGCCCGGCATCCCGCCTTGCAGCGAATACCCGCCCAAAATGCGGCTGGCCAGCACGCACGGATGCAGGTCGTTCGCAATCATGCAGGCCAGCGCCGGAATCAGCTTGGGCGTGTATTGATAATCCGGGTGGACCATGATGACGATGTCCGCACCGGCCTCGAGCGCAAGCCGGTAGCACGTCTTCTGGTTGCCGCCGTAGCCGGTGTTTTTCTCGTGGACATGGACGCACACGCCTAGCAACGACGACGCCACCTGCACCGTGTCATCGCGGCTGCGGTCATCCACGAGGATGATTTTATCCACGATCTGCTGCTGGTGGACTTCATCCACGGTTTTGGTGACAGTCTGCGCCGCGTTATAGGCGGGCATGACGACGACAATTTTTTTCCCTTGATACATGATTTGCTTCCGAAATTTGCTGAATGCTGCCCAAACCGACGGCGGATTGGAAATAAAAAAGCAAACGAAGCTTTTTCAAAACCCTGTGGTAGCCGACGCAAGCAGCTCCATTATTTGGGAAATCCGAGCGGACTCACATCCGCTGCCACGATTATGAATTTCTAAAATAAATGGAAAAGATTGTTGACTTCGCATCCGTGCAAAACTAAAACCCTGTCCGGCAATGAATTTAGTTTCACCAATCAAGGAAATTGTCGCCACTCTTGCGTCGCCACTCTTGCGTCGCCACTCTTGCGTCTGTTAGACGCGGGAAGTTTTCATTGCCTAAAGTCAAGCCGGTTCCCGGCACTGCCGATGTCTGGGGCACCAGCCGCCAGCCGTCCGGCAATGTTTTCCTACCGGAGAAACCTGTCCGTCAGCCGGGCGGAGATAAAAAGTCGCCGGGAAACACCGTCCGGTTGCCGGGCAATCCTGTTTTCCAGCCGGGTGATGCTGTCTTTCTGCCGGGTGATGCTGGCCACCAGCCGTGCGGCCTTATTTTCCAGCCGGGAAGCCCTGATTTTCTGCCGGGAAACGCTAAATTCCTGCCGTGTCAGCTTGTTTTCAACCAGTTACGCCAAATCAGCCCGCCCGCCTGCCGTGACTGGTTAAAAATCCTTGCTTTCGCCAATGCTCTCAACCATCAACCCTCAACCATAAACTAATCATGCCCGATCCCACGCCGACACCCGCTCCTGCACCTGCGCCGAAAACCACGCCCAAACGGGGCATCGTCAATCAATCCTTGCTCGATGAATTGAGCGGGGCCGAAGAAATTGCCGCCGCCGCCAAAAAACCGGCCTATGCCGCCACGCTCGCCGTTGGTGGAATTGACGCCGCCAAAGTCACCGGCTTGACGACCGCCATTGCCGCCGCGCGCAACCTGGGCGCGCAGGCCGTGCAGGGAACCACCGGCAAACAGGGCGTCACCGCCGAGGAAAGCGGATTGATGGATGACCTCGTGAACAAGATTCAGGAAGTGCAGAAACGCGCCCGGCAGAAATACGACGCCACCGGGCCGGTGAAGCTGAAGGACTACGGCGTGGGCCAGCAGTTTTACAACAGCCGCAGTTTGCTGGAGCAGACCGCCGCAAATATTTTAAGCAAGCTCGCCACCGACGCGCTGCCCGGCATCACGCCCGCCAAAATCACCGCGCTGCAAACGGCGCTGGTGGATTATCAAGGCGTGCAAGGCGACCAGACCGGCGCACAAGGCGATGCCACCACCGCCCGCCGGCAGTTGGAAACCGCCGTGAACGACATCATTGCCCGGCGGCGCGAAATCCAGTTTGCCGCCGATGCCGAATGGCCGCACACTGATTCCGCCAATGCGGGCGTCCGCCTGGAGTTTCAACTCCCGTCCGACCGCGTGATGAAATGAAAAATGGGGTCTGGCGTCTGGAAATGAATCTTAAGCAGCCAGGGCGACGGCGAAAGTTTCCCCCCTCTCCGCCAACAGAGTTGGGGGAGAGGGCCGGGGTGAGGTGGTGCGTAAAACAAATTTTGCAGCGGTCTTGATTTGCGGAAAAAACATCGGAAGGAAAAATGAAATCAAAAATGAACTGGCCGGTTGTCATGCTCGCTGCGGTTCTCGTTGCCGGCCTTGCCCGCGCGCAGTCTGGTTATTTTGTCACCGGGCGCGGGGCGGACTGGCGTGTGGTGAGCAAGACCACCGTGGAGAATGGCACCAATTGCATCCACAGCTACACCGAACTGGAGACGGGAATGCACCACCAGCGGAATGGACAATGGGTGGAATCCAGGGAATGGATTGATATTCTGCCCAACGGCACGGCGGCGGCGACCAGCGGCCAGCATCAGGCCTATTTCCCCGGCGACATTTATAAAGGCCAGATTGAACTGGTGACCCCGGACGGGCAGCACCTGAAAAGCCGGCCCATCGGGTTGAGTTTTTTTGACGGAAAGAACAGCGTGTTGATCGCCGAACTGACAAATTCCATCGGGGTCGTGGTGGGCAACAACCAAGTGGTCTATCAAAATGCGTTCACGGATTTCAAGGCGGATTTGCGCTACACCTACACCAAGGCCGGGTTTGAGCAGGACATAATCCTGCGGCAACAGCCGCCGACACCCGAATCATTCGGCCTGAACCCCGGCACTGCCCGGCTTCAAGTCCTGACCGAGTTCTTTGCGCCTCCGCAGCCGACCATCCAAACAACAAAATTGCCGGAGCAGACGGGGCTGGCCCTGACCGATCAAAGCCTTGGTTTCGGCACGATGCAGATGATACCGGGGCGGGCATTTTTGCTGGAGCAGAATGCGAAAGAGGCGGGGGCGAAGGATGCGAAGGCATTGGTGGGCAAGCAATGGCAGCAACTCGACGGGCGGCAGTTTCTGGTGGAGGAAGTGCCGGTGGACGCCATTGCTGACGGGTTGGCGGCTTTGCCCCTGACGGCGATGCAGTCGGGTTCCGGCAAGAATTCGCATACGGCTTCCCGGCATCTGGCGTTGCCACCGCAACGGCTGGCGAAAAACGACGCCTCCAAGCCCATGCTCATGGCCAAAGCCGCGTTGCCAACGCAAGGTTTCGTGCTGGATTATCAAACGGTCAACAGCAGCCAGACCAACTACACCTTTCAGAGCAACACGACCTATTACATCAGCGGCAACGTGCTCCTTTGGGGAACCAATATCTTTGAGGGTGGCGCGGTGCTTAAATACACGAACAATGCTTATATTTGCATTCAGGCCATAAAAATAAATGCGGCGGCTGATCGTCCGGTGATATTCACGGCGAAAGACGACAACAGCGTGGGCGACAACATCGGCGGCTCGACGGGCGCCCCGGACGGCTATTACGCCGCTGATGCATTGTGGCTCACCGGCAGCACGAGTTCACTGCAAAACATGCGCTTTGCCTTTGCGCAAACGGCCATCATGGGCGGGGGCACCGTGAACTTGACCAATGTGCAGATGGCCAACTGCCAGAACGGTGTGAAGGTCAGCAGTTATCAATCACTGACCCTGAATTTGAGAAACGTGCTGATGGCCAATGTGCGCACCAATGTCAATCTGGTGGGCCTCTACGGGGGCGCGTCCCTTTTCGCCCAGAACGCGACCTTTGCCAACACGCCCGATTCTGGCGACGAGAATAACTATTCGCTGGTTGGAGAGGGATCAACCACAAGCTGGGGTTTTAACATGACCAACTGCATCTTGGTTGACATGAACTTCGACAATTCTGGCGGCCACTTCAGCGGCAGTTACAACGGGTTCTACCCCGATTATAATGATTTTGGCAATCCCATCGGCATAGGCGACTTGCCCTTTCAAAGCGCCGGTGCGGGCAGTTATTATCTGACCGATGCCAGCGGTCTTCGGAATGCGGGCACGACGAACATCAATCCCAATCTGCTGGCGGAACTCCGAACAATGACCACCTACGCGCCACAGGACGGTGGTTATGCCGACACCAACACACCCGACCCCGGCTACCATTATCCCGTGAATGAAGATTCCGATTACGACGGCCTGCCCGACTGGTGGGAATGGAAATGGCTCGGCAATTATACCCAAACCGGCAGTGGCGATTACGACGGCGACGGCGTGAGCAACTTGAACGAATATCTCAACGGCACCGATCCGACAAATTATTACAATGGTGTTTTGCCGCAACTGACAATTGACAAAGGAAATTATCAATGCGGCGCGCCGGGCAGTCTTCTCCCAATTGCCTTGGCCGTGAAAATCACCGGCACCAACGGTGTGATTTTGACCAACGCACCGCTGATTTTCACTGCCGCCCAAGGCGGATTAACCACATCCACCAATGGAACAACGACAAATTCCATTGCTTTAAGAACCGACTCAAATGGCATGGCTGCCGTTTATCTGTTTCTGCCTTTAACAACCAATGCCGATTGTTTCGTCAGCGTGACGGCTTGGAGCGGGACAAATTCTGTGACAGCAACTTTTAAGGAGCATTCACAGATGCCGATGATTTCTGCTGGAGATGATTTTGCATTTTATCTGAAGCCCAATGGACATGTTTTGGCTTGGGGTCGGGAAGTTTTGGGTGGTGCCGCCTCTGAATACTATGGAACTAGCGTCCCAAAAGAAATTCCAGGCCTGACGAACATTGTTAAAATCTCTGCCGGGAAATATCACGCGTTGGCGCTTGCTGAAAATGGAACTGTTTGGGCCTGGGGCGATAATTGGTCTGGTGAACTTGGGACTGTCGCCTCTGGCGACTATCAGCTAACACCTGTGCCTGTGCCTGGACTTACTAATGTCGTTGATATTGCGGCAGGAGGCTATAATTCACTGGTTGTTGAATCTGATGGAACTGTCTGGGGCTGGGGAGACATATATAGGACAGGAAGCAGCAATTCAACACCAGCCCAGATTGCTGGGATCACCAACGCCGTTCAAGTGGCATCTGGATTTGATCAAGTATTGGTTCGTTTAGCGGATGGAACTGTGAAAGCCTGGGGCTACAATTTTTTTGGAGAGTTAGGCAATGGTAATTATACCGATTCTCAAACGCCAGTTCTTGTAACAAATCTGGCCAACATCGCCCAAGTTGCTGCCGGTGCACATCACAGTCTAGCAGTTCAGTCCAACGGGTTAGTCTGGGCCTGGGGAGCAAATTATAGTGGTGAATTGGGGAATGGTCAGAGCGGCAATAAGACTAACCGGCCTGTGCAAGTGATAGGTTTGAGCAATGCCGTCCAAGTCGCGGGCGGGAGGTATGATTCGTTTGCCGTGGACAGTGCAGGAAACATTTGGTCTTGGGGCGATAAAGATAATGGAAAACTTGGGATAGGCGATTACAGTGGCGAGACGTATTTGCCTTTGCAATTGACCAATGCGTTCAAGGCTGCAATGGTCGTTGCTGGATATGACTTTTCCGTCGCGCTTGCATCAGACGGAAAGTTGTATGCTTGGGGTGCCGGTGATGGAAGCGATTATGAGCTTGGATATGGGACGACATATTCATCAAACGAGCCTGACTATACCCGGCCCTACTCTGTTTACTACAATCCCGTTGAACCCAAACCTCAAATCATCCAGGCTGGGGCCTGCGCTAATCCTTTCCTGGCGCAATCATTTCAATTTCGGGTCACCGATTTGGCGGGCAATCCGTTGACCAATGCACCGGTCTATGTCCGGGTTGCCCAAGGTGATTTATGGTTGGATACCAATTCGGATGCGGAGGTTATTCAATACAATGAATTCTCCGATTTAAGACTTGATACCGGCACCAACGGGGAGGTCGAGGTGTTTGCCTATGCCTTTGATACGGTCAACACCAATTGCACGATCAACTTTTATGCCGCCAGTCCTGAAGGCGGGCTGGGGGTGGGAACCAATTTGCAACTAACCATTGTCATTCCGAAATTTCAGATAACCGGCGGTCAATATCAGACGAACGCCGCCGGGATGTTTCTGCCGGTGACGGTGCAACTCACCGGAGCCGGTTCAGCACCGCTGACCAACATCGAGGAAGCTGTCGCAATTGTCAGTGGCGCAGTCCAGCTTGCCACGGCCACGAATGGCATTGCGGAGACGAGCCTGACCTTGACTACGGATTCGTCCGGGCTGACATCATTCTGGGTCTATTTTCCAACCAATGTTCCCCTTGCGAATTTTCTGGATGACATGGTTTCCGTGCAGATTGGCAGCGGTGGATATTACACTGGAACGAATTTCAATCCGAACATCATCGGTTATCCGGCCGGCACCTATTGGTCGGGCCTGCCGGATTATCTGGCGAATCCCGACGGCGCGCTGGGGACTTGGGAAACAAACTATTTCGGCCATGGTGGTTTGGATCCGCTCGGTGACTATGACAGTGATGGCACCAATAATTTGCAGGAATATCTGAACGGCGCCGACCCGAACAAAATCAGCTTTGCTTTCTCGTTTGCGAATCAATACGTCAGCACCAACATCGTCAGCGGCATCATCACGGTTTTGGGCGGCGTGCCGTCTTACTTCGCGTTGCTGGTGGACAGCACGAATTTTGCGGGGGCAACGTGGACAGCCTACACGTCATCCAATCTCACGGTAAGCCTCGGCACAAATCAGGGAGCGCATGATGTCTGGGTCGGACTCCGGGGATTGCCGTCAAACGCGCATCAGACATGGGAGGAGACCACTCTGGTTCTGGATTCTGTTCCGCCAACCATTTCGATCACCAATCCTGTCAACAATGTCTCGTTCAACGCGTCAAGGGTGAACGTCAGCGGGAATTTCACCGCTGGTTCTCTGAAACAAGTCACGGTCAATGGCGTTCTGGCCTTTGTGAATGGCACAAACTTTAACGCCTTGAACGTGCCGTTGGATGCGGGCACCAACATCATCACAGCCTTGCTCGAAGATTTGACCGGAAGCACCAATGTTGCTTCAATCAACATCATTACGACCACCAATGCTAATGGCAGCCTGAACAATCCGGTTCAACTCCAGGCCACGCCGATTGCCGGCTTTGCTCCGTTGACCGTCACGTTCCAGGTTCAGACCAATATGCCCGGAACCTTTCAGCAGGCGGCTTATGATTTCAACGGCGACAGCCTTGCCGATTTTGTCACCAACAATCTGAATTCCATCACCCACGCTTACGCGACCAACGGCGAATACTTCCCGGTCGTTACGATTCAGACCACCACGGGTCGCTTTTCCAGCGTGGGCGGATGGAACGCCGTGGCCTTGGACGAGATTAATCAGCCAATCCGCATCAATGTGCAGATGCCGCCGACGGTGGCGACGTTCGCCAGCATCACCGACCCGGTGGATTTAAAATTGATCGGCACCAATCTTTACGTTTTGTCGCGCAGCGCTGCGACGCTTACGGAATTCAGCACCAACGGCAGCACCATCCGCTCCTTGAGCAGCGTTGGCACGAATCCGTCGGGCTTTGACGTGGACGCAGCGGGCAATGTTTATGTGGCCGTGAGCGCCAGCAATCAGGTTTGGAAATTGAAGCCGACAAGCAGTTCATTCGCGGCGGACACGAATTTTGGTGTTCGAGGTGTCATCGGATTTACAAACGGAATTTCCGGGACAACTAACGGCGCGTTCAATGCCCCGTTCGATGTCGCGGTCACTCCCGACGGTCAGAGCATTTCGGTGTCGGATTCCGGCAACCATCGGATTCAGCAATTCGCAGTGACGACCGGCGCATTCATCGCCTCCTTCGGCGCAGCGGGTAGTGCCGTCGGCCAGTTCAATGCGCCCAAGGGACTCACCTATGATTCGGTCGGCACGTTGTATGTCGTGGATTCAGGGAACAACCGGATCGTGCTGGCACAGGGAAGTTCGGTTCAAGGCGTGGCGGGAACCAATGGCACTGCCTTGGGACAATTCAGTGGGCCGGTCAACCTCTGCGTTGGCACGCGCGGCGTTTATGTGGCGGACACCGGCAACAACCGCATCCAGAAATTCAAATTTCCGGCAAGCGGGTTTTTCAGCATCACCGCGTCCAGCATTGACTACGCAGTGACCACCAATTTAAGCCAGCCGTATGCGGTGGCTGCGGTCAATAATTTCACCAACGACCTGTTCTATATTGCCGACACCGGCAACAACCGCGTGATTCTATGCACAGCTCCGAGTGGAGATGCGGACCCCGTGCTGGCGGTTTGGAACCACATGACCGCCCGGATTGCCGCTGCCGACATTCCGGGCGCGGCATCGGATTTCTCCAGCCTCTCGGCAGACAAATACCGGCAGTCATTTCTTGATCTTGGCACCGTCACCACCATTTCCGCCATTGGTCAGATCGGAACACTGAAGCCAGTTTTTGTTAATGGTGACACGGCTGAATACTATTTCCAGCAAACGATTGACGGACAAGCCATCACATTTCCGATAGAATTTGTTAAGGAGAACGGCGCGTGGAAAATTGATTCCTTTTGAAAAAACTATGAAAAATCCAGAAACAAAAACAAAACTTTGTGCAGTAGCAAAAGTTGCAATTCGTGGTGGCTTGCTGTTTGCAGCTTTTACTTTTTTTGTGATTATTTGTTTCCATCTTTTTGCACATGGAAGCGGCGAGGGTGGCGTGGCAATGTTTTTTGCTTTAATCCGAGGTGTAATCGGCCTTCCTGTATACTTGATAATTGGGAACAAAATGCCCACAGCACCATTCAACGGCATTTTTACAGACGATCTGATTTGTATCCTCATGAATACGGTTCTTGGAACAATTATTTCGGCGATTGTTGCGGCAATTTTGTTTTCTATCAAGAGGAGCAATGATGAAAAATAATGCAATTGCTTTGATGTTGCTGGCGTTGAGCCTCCCATTCGTCTCCGTTGCACACGAAGTTGTCGTGCATCAACATATTACCATGAGTGCGGCCTCCATCGTTTCTGCACAGTCGGACGGATACAAGGAATTCTTGAATACAATTACTGTAACCGATCCTAGCGGCCAACTCCTGTTTCCATTCGGTGGAGATTATCGGCCTATCGGCGGAGAATTTGGCTGGATGTCTCTTGGAGCAATTCGGGAAGATGACCTCTATGAGGACGCTGGCGGAGCCAGATCATATAATCATTTTTACAATCCTTTGAATGGCCAAGGCCTTTCAGATATTCCGCCGGTTGAATTTGATGGAAACCAAATATATGGTGTGAATTCTTTTAATTGGGCCGCATGGTTCAATGAACCCGGTATAAATTCTCGGCTGCCTTTTCCAAATTTCAATACGATGAATGAATGGACATGGCAAAACGTGCGACAAAACGAATGGCAAGGTTTGACCAATGCCAACCCAATCATTCGCAACAGTTTTTTAGCTCAAATGTTTCGAGGTCTTGGAGACGTTGTTCATCTGCTGCAAGATACGAGTCAACCTCAACACGTCCGTAACGAACAGCATTTGAGTTTTTGGCCTCCTTATTATAGTGCCATGGAGCAATATGGCGCAGACCATTGGCAGCAATTGAATTATTCAGCCAACTTGTTGAACTGGCGCGCGGCTGGTTTCACAAAAATGCAGGATTTTTGGGACAGGGATTTTTACACAGGGAACACCCAGGCTCTCAACGATGATAAAAATAATGTTTCCGGCAAAAAACTAGGCCTCGCCGAATTCAGCAACGGAAATTTCATCGGGAGAACTACGACCTACCGTGAATACTTCAAACTAAGCGACAAGGATTACTCCAAGCATTACTTTCCCTATCCCTCGTTGCAAACCAGCACGGACTACCCCAAAAAAAGAACAACCTTGGGGAATGGAGTCAGGACGGTTCTATTGAAAGACGAAGAACTGGTCAATCGCATTTATCTCGATAAAACCGGCGATGGGATTTCTTTTGCAAATCACAGCGCGCTCACATATCTGGGTGCTTATACCAGAAAAAGCGGGCGCGTCCTTGAAGTTTCCAGCACGATTCAAGACGATAATGTTCTTAAGGCTTATCACGACATTCTCATCCCCAAAGCGGTGGAATATAGCGCGGGCATTCTGGATTATTTCTTTCGCGGGACATTGGACGTGGGCTTTAATTGGGACACCAATACAGACATCTACACGTTCACGAACAAAAACACTTCCGGCCAGGATTTCTACAACGGTGCGTTCTCCTTGTTTGAAGAGGATGCCAGCGGAAACCGGTCCCTCGTCCAGCACACGAACTTGAGCGACATGGTATCGGGCGGCATTCTGCCGGACGGCAGCAGCGCGAACATGACTTATCCCGGCCCGGCACCCTCCGGCACCAAATTCCTTGTCGTCTATCAAGGCACCATCGGCCAGACCAATAATAGCGCGCTTGACCCGGTGGATGCGAACATCAGCATCGCCGCCGCCCGGCCTGCCATCGAACAGACCATAAATTATCCGGATGATTACTTCTCTGTTGGTGGCTTTGGCATGTCCATCTCTACGAATCTGGACAGCCTGGACTTTGGGTTCATCCCCAGCGATTTTCAGGTCATCATCAACTCGGCGATTTTTGACGACTCCGGTTCGATTGGTGACGTGAATGCCATTCCATCGCCCATTGGCGGCGGCTATCCGGCCACGATTTCTTATGTGAGCGTGGATCCTGCCGAAGTCTCTGTGGTTGGGAATCATTTGAGCGTGAACCTCACGGCGACGGACATTTTTGGAATTGCCATGGGCTATCAGAACGTCAGCATCACTTGGCGCGCGTTCCCACCGCAATAGCGGCCTTGCTTGATTTGGTGGGCAAGCATTGGGTGATTGAGCAAACGAAGCGCGTTCCGCGTCATCTTTTTCGGCAGTTTGACTTCTTTGGCCGGCTATTTTTCAGGAAAATTGGTGACACGGCGGTTTGATCTGACTGCCCTGCCCTGCCTTGTCAGCACAGGCAAATTGAACGAATTTGACGTTCACCCGTCTATTAAGCACGTCGTTTTTGATGGACAAATACCAGCAATGCCTTTCAACTATGCGGCCTTACAAAATGTTATCCGGCAAATGAGCAAAGACAAAAGCAAAGCACAGGGCAAGAAACCGAATGCGACCAATGCCCCGGTCGCCAAACCCGTCCCCGTCAAAGTTCCCCCGTTGTTCCGTAGGATGGACTGGCTGGTGATGGCCATCAGTTTCGGCGTGGTGTGGACGGCTTATCTGCTGACGCTCGCGCCGGAAGTGACGCTGGAAGATTCCGGCGAGCTTTGCACGGCGTCCTTTTACGCGGGCATTCCGCATCCGCCGGGCTATCCGTTCTGGGCGATTTATTCATGGCTGTGGACGGTGATCGTGCCGTTCGGCAACGTGGCCTGGCGGGTGGAGGTGGGCGAATCGTTTGCCGAGGCGATGGCGTGCGGTTTGGTCGGCTTGATGGTGTCGCGCGGCAGCAGCATGCTCATCGAGGGCATCGAAGAATTGAAAACAATGAACCGCAAATGGGAGAACCTCATCTGCGTGGTCACGGGCATCGTCGCAGGGCTGATGCTGGGATTCGACGGGTTCATGTGGAAAGAATCGGTGGTCATCAACCGCATCTCGATTTTTGACGTGCCGTGGCTGATGGTGGTGGCGCTCTGCCTTCTGCGCTGGATTTATGCGCCGCACCAAAGACGCTATCTCTACATCGCGATGTTTTTCTTCGGCGTGTGCGCGACGATTCACCAGACCATGCTCGTGGCTGCCATGGGCATCGAGGTTTGCATCGCCGCCGCCCTGCCCCGTCTCGGTCGCGATCTTTTTTTGGGCAACAGCATCATCTATTTGCTGGGCTGCATGGCACTCGCCGCCAAATGGTTTCCCGCGTTGAACGCCTTGAGCCCGATGTTCATCGCCATTTTCCACATGGTGGGGATTGGTTCGATCGCGGCCTGCTTCTGGTTGAGCCTCAAAACCAAAAGCATCGGAACGGAATGGAAATCGGTCATTTTCATGGGAATTCTTTATGCGGTCGGGGCTTCATTTTATTTTTACGAGCCGATCTCGGGCATGACGTGTCCGCCGATGCAATGGGGTTATCCGCGCACGGTGGAAGGTTTTTTCCATGCGCTAACTCGCGGCCAGTATGAAAAAGCCAGCCCAACGGACGTGTTTGCCGATCCTTATCGCTTCATGATGCAACTGGGACTGTTGGTGGATGGCCTCGCGGGTTCGTTCAGCTGGGTCTGCCTTTTCATCGCCCTCCTGCCGTTCTTCTTCCTGTTCAAAATGAAGAACCGCGAACGTTCCTGGATCATCGGGCTGACGGCCATTTACTTCTGCGTCGGCATTTTGCTGACCATGATCATGAACACGTCGCCCGACCGCCAGCAGGCGGAGGAGAGCAAGGTGTTCTTTTGCGCCTCCCACGCGGTGGTGGCCATCATGATCGGCTACGGGCTGGCGCTGCTGTCGGCCTACATGGCCACGCATTATCTGAAATTCCGGCGCTGGGGATTGCTGGGCGGCGGCATCGCCCTGGTGCTGGCGGTATATTGCCTCGTGGATGCGGCAGGCCGGCTTTATTTTGGCCCTGCCGGGGAAATAAGCCTGTTCCAACTGCCGCACTACGTCGCCAAGGCTTTTGAAACCGACCAATACGGACTGCCGATTTTCGCCAATCTCATTCTAGTGGCGACCGCCACCATTTTCATCTTGGCGTTGCTGGCCTACCGCCAACGCGGGCCGGTTCTGATTGTGCTCCTGATCTTCACGGCCATGCCGGTCTGGTCCGGTCTGTCCCACTGGTATAAGAGCGAGCAGCGCAACCACTGGTTTGGCTACTGGTTCGGCCACGACATGTTCACCCCGCCCTTTGTCGGACCAGATGGCAAAATGATTTACGACGCCAAGCTCCGCGCGGAAGCGATGAAAGGTCCGAAAGGCGACCTTGTCTATCCCGAAATGGCGCGCGACTCGATTGTTTTCGGCGGCACCGACCCCGGCCGTTTTTGCCCGACCTACATGATTTTTTGCGAGAGCTTCATCCCGCACAGTTGCCAGCCCAAGCAGGATCAAAATTTTGACCGCCGCGATTGCTACCTTATCACCCAAAATGCGCTCGCCGACGGAACTTATCTGGATTATCTGCGCTCGCAATATTTCCGCAGCCAGCAGCAGGATCCGCCGTTCTTCCGGGAATTTGTAAAATTGCTGGGTGAAAAAAATCCGCTGGTTCGCAGCCTGTCGAGCCTCGCCTACACCGTCCTGGACGTGCCGTTCACAAAATTAGGCGCAAAAGTCGAAGCACGCCGCCGGGCTGAAGGAGTTTATCCGCCCAACGAGATTTACATCCCGTCGCCGCAAGATTCACAGGAATGTTTCCAGCAATACACCGATGACGTCGCGCGCCGGCAGGCGCTGGGACAGCTTCGTCCCGGCGAAAATGTCAAAGTGGAAAACGGCCGTGTGCAGGTTTCCGGCCAGGTCGCCGTGATGATGATCAACGGCCTGTTATGCAAGGTTATTTTCGACCACAACCCGACCAATGAATTTTACATCGAGGAAAGTTTCCCGCTCGACTGGATGTATCCCTACGAGACGCCTTTTGGCATCATCATGAAAATCAACCGCAATCCGCTGCCGTCGCTGCCCCCGGAGGTTTTCAAGCGCGACCATGAGTTCTGGAGCAAGTATTCCGAACGGCTCATCGGCAACTGGATCACTTACGACACCAAGCCGCAGGAAATCTCGGATTTCTCCCAGAGACTTTATGTCGGTAACAATTACGCCGGCTTCAAGGGCGACCGCAAATTCATCCGCGATGACGGCGGGCAGAAGGCCTTTTCCAAACTGCGCAGTTCAATCGCCGGGGTTTATGCGTGGCGGCTGGGCCGGGATTGCCCTCCGGAATATGCCCCGAAAAACGAGGCGGAAAGGCAGGCACTGATCAAGGAAGCCGACTTTGCCTTCAAACAGGCATTTGCGTTCTGCCCTTACAGCCCGGAGGCCGTTTATCGCTACGTCAACTTCCTGCTCCAGTTCAACCGGCTGGAGGACGCGCTGATTGTTGCCCAGACCTGCATCAAGCTTGACCCCTACAACGACCAGATTAAAAACCTCATCAACCAGTTGAAGGATTTCAAGCTGCAATCCGCCGAACGCGGCCACATTCAGGAGCAATTGCAAAAACTGCAAAGCGAGGCAATCGCCAATCCGACCAACTTCCAGAACATCCTGAACTTGGGCAGCCTTTACAACCAGATGCAGGAAACCAACCGCGCCACCGAACTGTTCCGGCAGGCCGCCGCGTTGTTTGACCAGGCTTTGGCCGACCCGAACGCCCGTCCAGAAAATGTCACCGCGATGGCACAGATTTCCGCAATGCTCGGCGACTACGCCAAACTTGAAGCCGCGCTGCAAAAACTCGTCGTGCTGCTGCCCGACAAGCCTGAACCGCGTTTCGATCTGGCCGCGTTCCAATCAATCAACGGAAAAACTGACGACTCGTTGAAAAATCTTGGCATTGCCATCCAGATGAGTTCCAGACGGCTCCTGACCAACTCGATGGCGCTCGACCTCATCGTCGAAGCCCGCAAGGATACGCGTTTCAATGCCATCCGCAACCGGCCGGAATTTCAAAAGCTCGTCCCGGCATACTGATCACGCCGCTTCATCCCGGTTGCGGATTCCGGCGGATGGTTTAATCTGCCGGCAAGATTTTATTTTTACACGAAACAATTTGCATGAAGAAAGAAGAAAACATGGCTGATGTTGACGATGAAGTCGTAGCGCTCGAACTGACGCCGGAGCAACTGGCCGAACTCCAGACCCGTGCCGCCAAGGCCGATGAGCATTGGGAACGGCTGCTGCGCGTGACCGCTGATTTTGAAAATTACAAAAAACGCGCCGCCCGTGAACGAACCGAGGCGGCCCAGTTCGCCAACGCCTCCCTGCTCCAGAAACTGCTCCCCATCCTGGATAATTTTGAAATGGCGCAGGCCGCCGCGCAGACCGCGCAAGTCCCGCAAACCGGGATTGCCTCCTTGCAGGCCGGCATCGCCATGATTCAACAGCAGATCAAGGGCGTCCTCGCCGAATCCGGTCTGGAAGAAGTGGATGCCACCGGCAAGGCCTTCGACCCCACATTTCACGAAGCGGTGTCGCAACAGGAAACCGAAAGCGTGCCGGAAGGCAATGTCGTCCAGCAGATCCGCAGGGGCTACAAGCTCCGCGAACGCCTGTTGCGCCCGGCTGCCGTCATCGTCGCCAAAAAACCGGCGCCAGAGCCAGCCGCGTCCTGAAATCAAGCACGCGGCGGGGAGGCGCGACAGCCAAGACAACGACACGTTCCAAGCTCTTCCAAAAAGACCAGCCAGTCATGGCTTTCCCCGACGACCCCGGCGATTTCCACTTCATCCAAGACCATGCAGGCGGTCGAGAGTGCGTCTGATTCGGCGGCGCTGTCGGCCAAAGCCCACGCACGATTTTTGCGCTGTGCAACCGTCCCGGTGCGCGGATCAAAAATATGTTGTCCCTTCACCACGAGGCCGGAGCCGCTCAAGGAACAATTTTTCAGCCAGTAACGGTGCGGCGAATGATCATCGCCCAGTCCGCACGACCAGCCGGTCGTTCCCGCAGGCGCATCACCCGCGAGGATGCTGCTGCCGCCCGCCACGAGCAGGAATGCCGGGCAATCCCACTCTTGCAAAACTTCCGCCATGCGATCCAGCGCAAAACCTTTGCCGATCGCGCCCAGATCAAAATCCAGTTTGCCGCCGTCGCAGCGGATGGAAAATTCTTTGGAAAACAACGACCATTGTGGCAACGCCGCTTGTGTTTTCAACGCAGCGGCGGTCACGGAAAATGCGCCGCGCGTGGCAGTCTCCATTTTTTTGGCGATCTCAAGGCAGGCGAAAACCGGTTCGCTCAAGCGCAGTTTTTCGCCGGGCACCAGTTGTGCAACTTGGGAAATGTCGCTGTTGGCGCGGAAGCGGCTCAAGTGCGATTCCAGCTTGTCCGTCAAAGCAAACGCGGCCTGTGCCGCTTGCGCGGCGTAGCTTTTCTCCTCGTCAGCAATGCGCACCTGAAACTGCGTTGCCATTGCTTGATGTTTGGAAACATGGATGACCGGTTCGCTCATGGTTTGTTTCCAGCCGGCAGCGGCGTCCAGAGAATCATCAGGACTTCCGGGCGGACGCCGAAAAATTCCGGGCGGAAATCTTTCAATCGCTCTGCCAGCGTGCCGTGCACATCCGTCGTGGTGATGAAAAAATCCGCCGGGCCGGTCTCCTGCCCCGGCTGCCAGAAGCCGGTCTGTTGAAATTTCCGCAAATACCAGGGCAACGGCCACGCATCGGCGGCGACCACGGCGATGAGCGGATTTTGAATTTTGTTTTCCCGCGCCAGTTCCTCCAGACGCGCCGGCAGGCGCAGCAAATCTTCGGAAGTATGGGCGTAGGCATAGGGATTTTTTTCGCCCGCAGGATTCACAAACACCCGTTGCCGCGTGTCATGGGCGATTAAAATTCCTAACGCACCGATGAAAACCAGAACCAAAACACGGATGGGAAGTTTTGACGTGGCGAACCAAATCCATTCGAGCGCCATGCCTGCGAGAATTGCCAGCGGCAGCCAGAGGTTCAGAGCGAGCCACGGAGTTTTGTAGGGAATCGCGCTGTAAATCACGGCGATGAGCAACGCGTAAATGACGACCCAAAGCCTGCGGCCCGATTTGAACGCGCGAAAAATGCCCAGCGCCGCCAGACCAAGAATCACCGCGCCCGACCAGCCGCCACCGAGGAGGGTTGAGTAATACCAGAACGGCTTTTCGTGGCCTTGGCCACCGGCGCGGTCGGCGAAGCGTGGAATCGCGTCCAGCAAATTTAAAAACACCGGCCAGTTCTGGCCGAACCAGGTGAACAGCAAAATCACGGTGAAGATAAAAACTGCGGCGGCGGTGAAAATTATCTTTGCGGACGGAACGCCGGTCTCCGGCACGACGTGTTTCAAAAATTCTTTCGTCCGGGCCGTGCCGGAGGCCGGCGTTCCCAAACAGCGGGCAATCAGAACAACGGCCAGTGCGAAGAAGTGGATGACCGCCGTTTCCTTGCACGCGAGCATCACAGCGGCGCAGCCTCCGGCAAGCGCGGCGGGCAGAAGGGATTTTTTTTTAAGCGCCCGCCCGCCGGAAAGAATCAGCCCCAGGGTGGCGGCGACAAACAAGGTTTCATGAATGAAATAGCGGCTGTAATAAACCGGCAGCGGCGCGAAGGCGAACAGCAGCGCAGCGATGATGCACGCTGTGAATCCAAATATCTCCACGCCCGCGCCAAATAGTAAAACGGTGACGGCTCCTGTGAGGGCGGGAACCATGCGCAGTTGAGGTTCGGTCAGGTCGGCGAACTTTTTTACGCCAAGCAATTTGACCAACGGCAGGGTTTCGGCGGCGAGCGCCGGGCCGTGACGATCCTGCGGGTCGTAGTGAAAGCTTTCTCCGGCAAGCAACTGGCCGACGATGTAGGCGTTGATGGATTCGTCCGTGTGCATCGGCCGCACGCCGGGTTGCGGGAGGCGGACGGCAAGCGCGAGCAGCGCAAGGGCGATAAAGATCGCCCAACGGATTTTAAGTGATGGCGTCGTAAGCTTGATCTCGTTGCAGCCGGAGCGCGGGCTTCAGCCCGCTTGAACCCTCAAAAACTTCAAGCCCGGTTTCAACCAGAAAACTTTTCGCCACGAACGATGAAGCGGCGTGAACGCTGCGCTTCGTTCAGGCGGCGGGCTTGCCAAACACTTCGACCTCGATGTAGTGATTCAGTTTGTTGGTCGTGTTGCCCTTGCTGTAAAACCGGATGTAACGGCCTTTGACACCTTTTGCGTCAATCAACTTGCCTTCGTAGGTTTCGATGTAGGCAAAGTCCTTGCCCGCGCCGAGACCAAGTTCGTTGGCGGCATCGGCGTTAAAGATTGTCTTCACGTCCTTTTCAAACTTCGGGTCGTCGGAAACCTGCACGACCACGTCAAAGTAAACCCGCGCCTGCGAATGGAAATGCCAGATCAGGACGGCGGAAATGTTCGCGTCTTTTTCAAGATCAATCTGCACCCATTGCCTGCCGGGCCCGAGTTCCACCCACGAACCTTCATCGCCTTCCTTGTCGCCATCGGTGATCAAATCGAGCGTGCCGATGACGGGATCGTTGTCGCTGGCGGAAACTTTTTTGCCCTTGGCGAGATTCACCGTGCCGGCGGGAACCATGAAATCAGGGCGCTTGCCGGTGCGGGCAGGCTCGAGATTTGGCAGCTTGATGGGAACCGGCGTGCCGACGAACAGCGGCTTGGGCAGATCAGTTTTCAGAACCACCTGATCATCGGCGAACACGGTGGTGACGGCGAGCAAGGCGGCAGCCACGGACAATTTCAAAAACATTTTTTTCATACGTTATGGCTTCAAGCTTCGATCTCTTCGGGGGTGATGGCAATCGTTTTTCGCACGGCGATGGCTTCGTTCGCCTTGTGGATGACGTATTCGCTGGAGAACGCCTCGTCCGCCGGGCAGTTCAATCTGGCCTTGCCGCGGATGGCGTTGAAAAAATTCTCCAGATGCGGCTGGTGGATTTTTTTGTTGAACGTGACCGGGATTTCATATTGCAGGAGTGGGGCCGTTTCACGAACATCCACTTTGTCGGCGTCACCTGTCGGGGCGGCGACGGCGCTGGCGCGCAGATAATTTTTTGCCACCAGATCGTCCCAGGCTGGCGCCCGTTCTTCCCGGTAAAGCTTGGTGATAAGGGGATTCTCCGACATTTTGATCGTGCCTTCGTCGCCCATGAACATTTCAAAATAACCGCCGCCCGCGCTCGTCGTCGTCAGCACCTCATAGAACGCGCGCGCCATTCCGGTCGGCAACGGATATTCGTAAATCACCATCGCGTTGTCATACCACTCGTGGTTTTTGTAGTAATCCACGCCGCCGCTGGCCATGACCGACGAGGGCATGACGCCAAACCACCAGTTGAAAATATCAATCTGATGCGCGCCAAGATCGGACAAGGGACCGCCGCCAAGGCCTTTGAACCAGCGCCAGTTTCGAAACTGGTGCATGTCCTTGTAACCATATTTGGCGAGTTCTTCGGGGGACATGGTGAATTTTTTCGGCCAGCCCAGATCTTCGGAGACCGCGCGGTTCCACTGCCCGTTGGCCGCAGTGAGCCGTCCGCACAGCTTCGCGTCCCGCACCAGCCGGTTGAGCGCAAACATATAACGCGGGTTGCTGCGGCGCTGATGGCCGATCTGCAACAGTCTGCCGGTTTCCCGCATCGTCTGCACCATGGAACGGGCGCCTTCTATGGTGTTGCTCATCATTTTCTCGCAATACACATCCAATCCCGCTTTAAGGCAGGCATTCGTTATGGGGGCGTGCCAGAAATCCGGCGTGGCGACAATGACCGCCTGCAAATCTTTTTCGTGCGCAAGCAGGTCTTCGAAGTTCTCATAACCGTTGACCTCCACGCCCTGGCTTTTGAGCCGGCGGACGTTGCTGGTGCGGTTGTAGTCCCAGATGTCCACGATGGCCGCCAGGCGGATGCCTTCGATCACGAGCAGCGAATCAAGCAGCACCTGCCCTTGTGCGCCACAGCCGACGAGCGCGATGTTGATTTTATTGAGCGCCGGATTTTTGGGACCGGCTGCTTTCTGGCTGCTGTCGGGGCTGCAAGAAGCCAGCAACAAACCAGCCCCGGCGGCGGCGGTGGTGCTGATGAATTCCCGGCGGGTGAAAGGCTGGTTTACCATTTTTTGAGAAGCGCGAGCTTGTTGTGTTTGGCGAGCATCAGCGCGAACGCGACAAGGGCGAGGTGGATGCCCAAGTAAGGAGGCCCGTCGTTTTGTCCGATTAAAATCAAGCCCACGGTCAACGCAATATAAATCAAACCTTGCACGAACAGTGATATCCGCGTGCCGAGGCCGATCAACAACATCACGCCGGTGATGATGAGCGCCGGACCAAGCAGAAAGTTGAAGGCCGCCGTGGCGAAATGGGGCAGCAACGGTTCGTTGGCAAACTTGCCCTGCAAGGACGCCGGGATGCCGTTGTAATTTGCCAGCGAATAAAACTTCACTTTTATGTCCACCACCGCATTGGGGTCTGGCTGGCCGGTTGCGGGGTCAATAAACGGTTGCTGGATGGTTTTGTAGGCTCCGAATTTTTCAATGCCCGCCAGGATGGCGCGCACCGCCAGCCAGCCGCGCAACAACAGAAAGGCCAGCGTGTAGTCACAATTGCAGCACGGGCTTTCGCCGGAACCGTTTGGTTTTTTATCAGTCGAGTCGTTCATGTTGTTAAGTTTTTATTCGCCATGGCAAACAGGGTTCTGCTCGCGATGCCTGCCGTTTTTATACCGGCTCACGATACCCAAAACGGATTGCGCGCCAATCATTTTTTATATCTTCCAGCCGGTGCGGTAATCCGGCCTGATGTATTTCCCGGCTTCGGGCGTGTTGGTTGCGGTCATTTTTTCGCCATCCCATTCCAGTGTCTTGCCACTGCGCAGCGCGACAACGCCGGACAGGGCTATTTCCGTGAGGTGCCCGCCCACTTCAAAACTGGAGAACGTCGGCGGGCCGCCGGCACAGGCGAGCGTCCATTCATTAAGGTGGCCGGGGCTGTGCGGCAGTGATTCCGGGATGTTGCCGCCGGGCTGGTAGCGCAAGATGCCGGATAATTTCTTCTCGTCGGCAAGCTGGATATAATCCGCCCCTGGATGCGGGGCGCCAAAGGTGAAACCTTTGTCGCCGAGAATCAAAACGCCGCCGGCCGGCATCTCTCCGTAGTAGCTGACGATTGACTTTGGCACGACGTCAGCGGGCGGCAACCGTCCGCCATCATACCACCAGATGGTCAGCGGCGGCAGGGCGTTGCGCGCGGCAAAATCAAAACGGATGCGGACATGCTCCGGGTAGCTGGCGACCGGCTTGCCGGGAACGTCAGTTTCAATGCGTGTCGGATAGTCCAGTTTCAACGCGCGGAACGGCAGGTTCAAGCCGTGGCAACCCCAGTCGGCGATTGAGCCGCCGCCAAAATCATACCAGGCACGCCAGGCTTCGGGATGATAAATCCCCTTTTTGTAAGGGTGAAATGGCGCCGGGCCAAGCCAGGCATCCCAATGCAATCCGGCGGGAACGGCATCTTCACCCACGGGGACGGGCTGGCCCGGCTTGAACGATTTGCTCCGGGGCACCCAGACATGAACTTCACGAACCTTGCCAATGACACCTCCGGCAATCAACTCGATCGCACGGCGCATGTTTGGCGAGGCGCTGCCTTGATTGCCCATCTGGGTGACAAGCCGGGGATTTTGCTGCGCGAGCAGACGAAGTTCGCGCGCTTCATAAATCCAATGCGCCAGCGGTTTCTCGCAGAACACATGCCGTCCGGATTTCAACGCCGCCGTGGCGATGGGCGCGTGCCAGTGATCCGGCGTGGCGATGACGACCGCGTCCAGATCTGTTTGAAGCAGTTCGCGATAGTCCAGGCAGGTTTTGGGCGTGTAAGGCGTCGTCTCCAAAATTTTTCTGCACTCGCCGGTTTGCTTTTCGTCCACGTCGCACAAGGCGGTGACGTTCACGTCGCAACCCAGAATCTCCTTCAACCGGCTGCGGCCCTGGCCGCCCAGGCCGATGAAGCCGACGTTCAACTTTTCATTTGCGCCCCGCGCCGGGAGCAGGTTCGGGAAACCCAGCGCTGCCGATCCGGCCGCCAGCGCGGTCAGTTGCAGAAAGCGGCGGCGCGCGAACTTATTTCGAGCAGCCAGCTTGTTGTTCATATCCAATGTTGTGGCGCGTCATAGCAAAACAGTTGATTGAATAGTTTTGGCACGCACCAGCTGGACAGGGAAGAATTTTTTCATGCAGGGTCTCCGCATCGGCGCTCCGATTGAACCGGCTACCGGCTGCCATAACCACGCACGAAGCCGATGCATTGGGCCACCTCCGGCAATGAGCTCTTCCAGTCGTATTCGTATTCAATCGAGACGTTGCCGGCGAAATGCTGGCGTTTCAATTCGTCCAGGACTCCGGCGATGTTTGAGACCCCGGTGCCGAAGGGAACATCATGGGCGGATGGCGATTTTTTGTTCAAATCCTTCATGTGCGAGCTGATGATGCGCCCCTCCAAAATTTTCAGGCAGGCCACGGGATCCAAACCCGAACGCACCCAATGTCCAACATCGGCGCAGGAACCAATGCGCGGGTCGCGGTCTTTGACGACGCTCAAGATGTAGGCGGGATCCCACATTTTGTAGAGTGGATCGAGCGGGCGGCGCGGATGGTCGTGAAAGCCCACGCGGATGTCGTATTCCTTCACCAGCTTCTCAATCGTGTCAATCGCGTCCACGGACTCCGTGGTGATGCCATAGAGGCCGAATGTTTTGGCAAATTCAAAAATTTTCCGCGCGGCCGCTTCATCTTTCGGGATTTCAACGACGCCATAATTCACCGCCCGGATGCCGGATTTTTCCAACTGCGTCTTGACCGCCGCGATCATTTCGTCAGTGGCGTTGTGGTCGAATTTCAAGCCGGGCTGTTCCGGGCTGAATTTCTGGCCGGGAAAAAATTCAATGACCTTGCCGCCCGCCTCCGCCGTTTTCTGGATGGCCTCCATCACGGTGAATTCCTTGAACGTCCACGCCTGGCAGCCGAGCGCAAAGCCGCCGGTCTGGCAGTAATCGGGAATCGGCGCGGCAAAGGCGAGGCTGCCCGCCAGCGTGAAGCCGCAGGTGAAGGCAAGCAGATGGGCAAGGTTGAATTTCATAATGTGAGATGTTGTGGATTGGTGCCGGCGCATTATTTCAGGCCGGACGGATTTTGCAAGAATCTCATTTTAGATTTGACGGGGAGGCGCGCTGTGCCGTCCGCGACGCATGGCGATGCGCTCGCACACGGCCTTGGGTGAATGAGCGTTCACCCGTGAGTTAGAATGAGCCGCCCCGCTCCGTCCGCCAAAAACGATCGCATACGTTTTAATGTGCTCAACCGCTGGGTTGACGCACGGATAGGAGGATGAGCTTGAAGGCAACTTCAACGCCTTGCGGACGGAGACGCTGACCGGAATAAAACCAAAACACTTTTTAAAAAATGAAGCCCTTCACTTAGCGCTTGACCGATGAACCCTCATAGGAGGCGGCATCATCAAAACGTGGGTCTCACATCCATGTAAACTCCTGCCGGCCCCACTCCAGAAACTGAAACAGATAGCTTCTGCGCTTGAAACGCGTCGCTGCCGGAAATCACAAATGACATGTGCTCTGCGCTTGTCGGCTTGAGAATGGACTGACCGATCGAACTGTCAATGCTGGTCATAATGTGACAGCCCATAACATTCGTAGCAGGAAACACTCCCGATGTCGCAGCCTTGGGGTCACTAGCAAAATGGATAAGATATCTGCCTGCCGGTGCACCAAAAATAATGTCGTGCTCTCCGTTGCTAAAATGCAGCGTCACATGCGTGCGAATTCGGTCGGTGCGAATAATCAAGTAAGTCCGGGCCACGCTCCCAATCACAAGGGCAGCGCAAACACACAAAGCAACCGACCACGCTACTTTGGATGACTTTGATATAGTTGCCATACGCTCTGCCGCCTAGACAGTATGGCTGGCGATGAAAGTGAAAACGGTGTCTGCTCTCCGGGATAAACGTGGGTTGCGCCGCGTGAGCGGTGCCGAGCCACAAGTTGTGGGACTCACGCCCCAGAAAACACTGAAACGAAAAGCGAACACCATGAAGCCATACATACTGCGCGGCTCCCAACCTGTCGAGCCGCAAAAATCACCGCGGGCCAATCAGAACCATCACGCCATCCCAGCGACTCCGCCGCCGGACCGTCATCACTCCGGCTGGTTGTTTATTTGAGCGCGGTTTGCTGCGTCGGCGTTTTGAGCGGATAAAGGCCGGGACAGCAGCCGAAGGTCTCGTGAAATGCCTGGCTGAAATGGCTCAAGCTCGAATAGCCCACCTCCAGCGCAGCCTCGGTGACGTTGAACCTGCCCGACTTCAACAGTTCCGCCGCGCGCTCCATCCGCAACTGCCGCGTGTATTGCGGGATCGTCATGCCCGTGGCCGTGGAAAATGTCCGGCTCAAATGAAACGGGCTGCAACCGGCGGCGCGTCCGAGTTCCTCCAGCGCGGGCGGCGATGATAATTTTTCGCGCAGGACGGCGACGACCTTTTCCACGCGCTCGGCGGCAATGCGCTGCTGCCGCTGGCAGAATAATTCCTGTTCGCCCGGCGCGACGAAGAAAAATTCCGCCGCTACTTCCAGCGCCTTGGCCTGATACCAGACGGATTGCGCGAGCGCCAGCACCGGGGCCTCGCGCAGGCTGGCGAGCAATTGCTGCTGGCGGCTGGTCAGGCGCGTGGACGGCGCGACGGCGGATTTTTCGGATTGCCCGGCCACGACTTCGCGCACGAGCGGGTGCAGCGAGGTGACGAATTCGCCCAGATGCCGCCGCAAAAAATCGAACGACATCTCGACGGTGAGAAACTGATGCCGCTGGTTCGCCGATCGCGTGGCTGGCAAAGTTTGTTCGCCGCGCCGGTAGAATCCGGCGGTCAACGGTGCGAACACCGCTTCCTGTTTGTTGAGACTGACGCGGCCTTCGCCTTCGAGGTTCAGGCAGACTTCGATGCTGCCGGGATGAAAACTTTTGCCCCAGTCAAATTCCACGTTCGCCTTGAAGTCGTGCCACTCGAAGCTCGCGCCCGCGCCGCGCACGCTGCCGTGCAGATGCCGCCAGCCATCGCCAACCGCGCGCCACACCGGACGTTCGGTGAACGCAGGCGCGGCGACGGCTTCAGCGGTTTCGCCGATTTTTTGAGGGCGTTTAGAAAGTTCGCGCACGTTGACAGTCTGCCATGTTCAAGGCGTTGTTCAACGCTCAATCACGCCGAGTGGCGCGGCGGCCCAGCCAGATGTGCCAGATCAATAACATCGGGGCCGTCACACCAAGCCACAAATGAAAGTTGCTGACGACGGCGCGCACATGTTCATCGCCCAGATAATAAAGCAAGTAGCCGGAAAGCGTCAGCAGGCAGGCCATCGTGAGGAAAAAAACTCCGTTCTTGCGGTTCTTGTGCGCGTGCCATGCGCGGCGGACATGACCGGCGAGCAAGGTTCCCAGCAGCAGCACAAACACCATCGCGCTGAAACCGTGGACTGCGATGAGCGACGTTTTCATCCGCATCAGTTCTTCCCCTGCCCGCCCGGCTTCGTCCAGGTGATAAATCCATGCCCAGGAAATTCCCGAAAGAAACAGCGCGAGGCTCGCCGCGTAAAGCGTGCGGCGGTGGCGTCGGCCCATTTGCAGTCCACGTCGTTTCATTTCTCAAAATTTAACCACGGATGGACACGCATGGACACGGTTAAAAAATCAGGCGGTCAGCACGAAAGCCTCGGCTCCATATTTCGCCAGCATTTTTTGCGCGAGTTGCGGCGCGTTGAGCACGACTTTCGTCAGCGCATCGGCCAGCCAACATTCCTGGGCGCGCACGGAAACGCTGATGACGCCGGTGACGGCCGTCTGCCGGATCGAATCAACAAGATGGCTCACCCGCTGTCCGTGCAGATTTTTCTCCGTGAAGCACGGTGATGACGTGGCGAGCGCGGCCTGCGCCAGTTCGATGCGGTGCGCGAACTGTTGCGGCTGCGAGGGATGCCGCAGATGAATCCTGGATGATTGCGCGCCGAACACACGCAGATCGCCGCCCGCGTTCACCATGGCGGACGCGACGCCGTGTTCGCGCAACACTTCGATGGCCTGGTCCACCGCAAACCCTTTGGCGATGCCACCGAGATCCAGCGTGAGCGGACGAAGAAAACGCACCTGCCGGCGGCGCAGCAGCAGCACATCGCGCCAGTTCCCGGCATTCTCACATTGCAACGTAGCCGGCAAAAGCCCCCAGCGTGCCAAGGTGGGCGCGACGGTGTAATCAAACGCCCCCTTGGATTCAACCGCCATCCGGTCGGCACGGCGCAGGACTTCATACGTCTCCCGGCTCACGGTGACAATCCGGTGCGCCGCTTCGCGATTGAGCAGCGAGAGTTCGCTGGCCGGGTCATGCGCGCTCATCATGTTCTGGATTTTTTTCATCGCCGCAAAGGCGGCGTCAACGGCCTCATGGAACGCCGAACAACGGCTCGGCAAGTCAAGCGCAGGGTTCAGACCGAGACGGTGCCAGGCGTTTCCCGAAGCGGTGATCTCCACGAACGTGCCGAGCAACGGACGGCAGCGGCGGATTTTGGGTTCGGAGCGCAGATGTGGTCGCAGACCCAGCCGCAGCATATCGGACAATTCGTGAGGGCTGCGGCTGATGCTTCGCACACAGCCGCGCTCCGAACTATTTCTTGAGGACAAGCTCATAAAAACTTAACAGCCGTTTGACGCCGTCGGCGATGTGACGGCTGCTCAAGGTCGCGCCGCTGATGTTCTTGATGTCGTCGTCCAGCTTGAGTTTCGCGCCATGTTGCTTGCCATAAAACTGCGCGCGCCATTTTTCATCGCGGACCTGGTAGCCGTAGGTTTCGCGGTAATCCAGGATCTCGATCTGCCGCACGCTGCCGTCGGCGTTGAGCGCCAGCACCCATTGGATATATTCGTGCTTGCCCAGCACTTCGTCCTGAATGAACCAGCCGATGAATTTGTCGCCGTTCTGGACGCGCCAGACTTTCTGCGTGTCCAGCCGGACGCGCACGCCGGAATCTTTGGTGATGGCCTTCCTCTGCTCCGACGTGAGCGTCACGTCGGCGGCGATGAATTGCGTGGCGTTGGTGAAGCAGATTTTCTGCGCCTGCCCGACCGTCAGATACGTCGTGGCGTAGCACGGGATCGCCCCGGCGCTGATGATGATCGCCGAGGGTGCGATGATCCGATGAATCCAATCGCTCATGATTTAGGCAGGGCTGTGCTGCTGCGCCGCCGATGCCCGGGACAAGCCGCCGTTCGTCCCGGCCGGTGACCATGAAAGAAACTTTTCATGGCGCGTCAGAAGCTGATGCCGAAAATAAGCCGCGTTTCGAAAATTTGATGTTCGGTGAGATTGATGCCGTCGTCAGTCGGATTACCGGCGATCTGCGGCAGCACGGTCAGGGTCGCCCACCATTTGTCGGTGCCGTAGTGAATGTTCGGCCCCAGAAACCAGCCGGTGCCGAGATGTTCGTTCAACGTCGTGCCTTCATAGACCGAATGATAGCGCCCTTCAATACCACCCGACCAGTTGGGCGTGAAGCGGTAGGCGGCACCGGCCGTGAATTCCAGCACCGATTCCATTTTGGTGGCCGCGTCCTCCTGCTCCCATTCCTGCTCGAATGCGGCGTTGGCCGCCAGCACCCAGTGGTCGCCAATATTTTTGGAGACGATCAGCTTATACTCCAGTTCCTGCTCGTTGCCATTGTAGGTTGGCTCGAAATACAGCGCCACACCCACGGGCTTGGTGTTGGGATTGAGCAGTTGGTATTTAAATTCGGCGGAGACGCCCTTGAACGAAAATTCGCTGGAGTCCGACAATCCCGCCTGTTGCGCGACCATCTGCTCCTGGCGGAAATTCAAGTAAAGCGAGCCGCTCAACTTTTCCGTCAGGCCGTATTCCATCTCCTCGCGGAAATCCCAGATGTATCGGTCGTAATCATGATTGTCGCCGTCATAACCCTTGCGGTAGGTGAGCCATTGTTCAAATTCCCAGCGGCCCTGGGGAATCACGTCGGCGTCATAGATGTAAGTGAAAAACCGTTCATCCGCGTGCGAGGGCAGCGTGCCGGTCAACATTGTCAAGCCGGTCAAAACGACCGCGAGTTTCTGATTTAGAGTTTTCATGCGGGCGGGAGAGTAGTCGTCTGGAAACATTTCTGCTGCCGGTCGCTTGCGAATAATTATCGGTGGATTGCGGCGGGATAATTGGTTGACGCCGCGCGCGGGGCGGCGAAACTTGTGCGCGTCCCGGTTGTGATCAAGACGTTTTTCAAAAACCGCCAATGGCTGCTGTCCCTCGCTTTGCTGGGCGGCCTCATTTTCCACGCCGCCGCCAAACCCTACGGCCTCACCAATCGTCCGCCTGTCGGCGCATTTCTCAACGGCACGATGCCCGAAGTAGCGCCGGGCATTTCCGGCAACTGGTCCGCCGTCGTCGCGTTCACCAATCTCGTTTTCACCAACAGCACCGGCCTTACGTCCGTTCCTGGCACGGACGAACTTTGCGTCTGGGAACGTGAAGGCCGCGTGTGGACGTTTCAAAACACTCCCGGCGCGATGGAGAAAAAACTCATCCTCGACATCAGCAGCCAATGCCAGGGCTGGGACGATTCCGGGCTGTTGGGCATCGCATTTCATCCCGGCTTCGCCACTAATCATTTCATGTTCGTCTATTACACCTGGGTCAAACCGGGCACCGTCGCCGGCAGTCCGACCACCCGGCCCGATCCGGTTCTGCCCGGCACCTATCACGACCGTCTCGAACGCTACAAGCTCGACGCGGACGGCGTCGCCATTCCCGGCTCGGTGAAAACTTTCGTGGATCTCACCAACCAGACCGTCTGGCATCACGGCGGCGGAATGTTTTTCCACCCCACGAATGGATTCCTTTACTGGACGGACGGTGACAATTCCGTCGGCGACAACGACCAGATCATCAATAAAAGCCTTTATTCAGGCGTCTTTCGCGTGGACGTGGATTGTCGCGGCGGAGATGTGAGCCACGCTCCGCCACGCCAGCCAACTGGCGGCTTCACCGCAAATTATTTCATTCCGAACGACAATCCGTTCGTCGGCCAGTCGAATGTGCTGGAGGAATTTTTCTGCCTCGGCCTGCGCAGTCCGCATCGCATGTCTTACGACGCGCCGGGCGGGAAAATTTTCATCGGCGACGTCGGCGAAAGCGCGCGCGAAGAGATTGACGTGATCGAATCCGGCGAGTCCGGCCTTAATTTCCAGTGGAACCGCTGCGAAGGCACGCTCGGCAAAATGGCCGCCCCGTTCATCGGCACGAGCCGCGGGCCGGCGCTGGATTATTCGCACAGCGAAGGCCGCGCGGTCATCGGCGGTTATGTTTATCGCGGCAAAGAATTCGCGCGCGACCTCGGCGGCAAATATATTTTTGGCGACAACGTCATGCGCACCGTCTGGGCGCTTGACGAGACGACCACGCCGTTCAAAAAAACGCTGCTCTGCGTCCTGCCCAAAGGCCCCGGCCCGAACGCAGGCACGGATTACACCGGCCTCTCATCCTTTGGCACGGACGCCGACGGCGAAATTTATCTCTGCCAGATGAGCAGCATCGGCGGGTGCATTTACAAACTGCAACGCGGCGGCCCGCCACCGCCGGCCAAAGTTTTGCCAAATCTCCTCTCGCAAACCGGCGCGTTCGCCGACCTCGAAAAACTTACGCCCGCCGACGCGCTGATTCCTTACACGGTCAATTCGCCGCTGTGGTCGGATGGCGCGGTGAAGTCGCGCTGGCTCGTGGTGCCGGCGAATTCCAAAATCAATTTTTCGGAAACGGGCGAATGGACATTCCCCGCCGGCACGGTGTTCGTGAAAGATTTCCAACTGCCGGTGGACGACACGAATCCCCGGATTCTCCACCGCCTTGAGACGCGCCTGCTCGTTCGCGACACGGACGGCACCGTCTATGGCGCGAGCTACAAATGGCGCGCGGATAATAGCGATGCGGATCTGGTTTCCGTGGGAACGAACGAGGACATCGAAGTCAAAACTGCGGCCGGCTCGCGCACGCAAAAATGGTTTTATCCCGGCCGGCAGGATTGCATCACCTGCCACACGACAATCTCCGGCGGTGTTCTCGGCGTGAAAACGCGCCAGTTGAATGGCGATTTCAAGTATCCGAACGGCGTCACTGACAACCAGCTTCGCACGTTGAATCACCTCGCGCTGTTTGACATGCCGCTCGACGAAAAGAAAATTTCCCGCCTGCCCAAACTTGCCGCCATCGCCGACCCGCACGCATCGCCGAATTTGCGAATCCGTTCCTACCTCGATGCCAATTGCGCGCAATGCCATCGCCCCGGCGGCGCGGGCGCGTTCTTTGATGCGCGCTTCGACACGCCGCTTGCGAAGCAGAATCTCATCAACGGCCCCGTGCAAAATCCGCTTGGCATCACCGGCGCAAAAATCATCGCGCCCGGCGACACGAACAAATCAATTTTGTTCCGCCGCATGAGCCTTGCCGGTGAAAACCAGATGCCGCCGCTCGCCAAAAATGTCGTGGATGAAAAGGCCGTGGCCGTGTTCGCCCAATGGATCAGTGCGCTGCACGTCGCGCCGCCGACCTTGCCGCATGGCTGGCAGGATGCGGACATCGGCGATGTTGGTTTGCCCGGCGAGACAACTTTCCTGAACGGTAATTTTCATCTGCTCGCCTCCGGCAGCGACATCTGGGAAAGCGCCGATGCGTTTCGTTTTGCCTACAAGCCGCTGGCGGGCGACGGCCAGATCATCGCGCGCGTCCAGTCGTTTCAATACACCGACCCATGGGCAAAGGCCGGCGTGATGCTGCGCGAAAATATTTCCGCCGGGGCGAAATACGCATTTGTGGGTTTCACGGGACTGGGAGGTTCCGTGTTTCAATCGCGCGCGGCGACAGACAATCTCACGACCAGCACCGACGGGCCGGCGGTAAAAGTGCCGCACTGGCTGAAGCTCACGCGCAGCGGCAATATTTTCATCGGCTACGTTTCCGCCGATGGCACGAACTGGGTTTCCACCGGCAGCGTCAGGATTCCCATGAACAAAAACCTGCTGGCGGGTTTTGCCGTCACCGCGCACAACAATTCCGTGCTGAACTCCACGCTGTTCGATAACGTGTCGGTCGCGCCGTGAATCACGAGATGCCCCGTCCGTTTCCCGGCCAAAAAAACCTTGCCCCACCGCGCGCTCAACGGTTAATCATCCCTATGCCGTCAACGCCAGCCGCGCCGCCCTCAAATCAAATCCCGCTCGTGGTGGATCTGGACGGCACGCTCATCAAGACCGACCTGCTTTGGGAACACCTCGCGCGTTTGCTGCGGCGGAATCCGTTCTGGCTTCTGCCCGTCCTGGTCTGGTGGATGCGCGGCCGCGCCTTTCTAAAAAAACAACTGGCACGGCGGATTAAAATTGATCCCGTCACCCTGCCCTATCACGAAAAATTTCTGGCGTTTCTGCGCGAACAAAAATCTGGCGGGCGAAAACTGATTCTCGCCACTGCATCGGACTTGCAAATGGCCCTGCCCGTCGCCAGTCACGTCGGTTTGTTTGACGAAGTGCTGGGCAGCGACGGCAAAACCAATTTGCGGAGCGAAAACAAGCTCAAGCTGCTAACGGAAAAATTTGGCGCGCGCGGTTTTGATTACGCCGGAAATTCCTCTGCCGATTTCGCCGTGTGGCGCGGTTCGCGCGAAGCCGTGGTCGTCAACGCGAGTCCGTCGGTTTTGAAGAAGGCCGCGAAATGCACGAAGCCGGGGCCGACGTTTGTGGATGGCTATTCACCATTCACCATTCTCAAAAGTGTCTGGAACGAACTGTTCATCCGCAGCGGCTACCTGCTGGCCATCGTCGCCGGGCTTTTGCTGGCCGCAGCATTTCCCAACCCCGGCATCGCCGGTTTTGCGTGGGTCGCGCCTGCACTGATGCTCGTCGCCGCGCTTGGTCAATCTGGCGGCGATGCCTTTCGCGTCGGCTACGTCGCCGGAATTTCATTCTGGCTCGCATCACTTTACTGGCTGCTGCTGATTCCCGTGGCGGGCTATCCGGTTTTGGGCTGGGTCGCGTTGAGCGCGTTCATGGCTCTTTACTTTGCCGTCTGGACGTGGCTCTTCGCTGGAAAAATTGGAGCCGGCACCTGGACAAGGCGAAATCTTTGGGCGCTGGCGGGCGCGGCAACCTGGGTCGGCCTTGAAATGATTCGCGCACGTTTCCTCGGCGGGTTTCCGTGGAACATGCTCGGCACGTCCCAATATCAGCTTACGCCGCTTATTCAAATCGCGGCGGTCACGGGTGTTTATGGCGTTTCGTTTCTGGTCGTGTGGGTTTCGTTGTCGCTGTTCTCGGCAATGCTCGCCATTTTTTCCAAGCCGGACGCGCGCTTTGCCTGGCAGCCGGAAGTTTTTCTGCCGCTGCTCGTCGTCGCCATTTTGTTTGCCACCGGCAGTTTTCAAATGCGGGCCAAGCCAGACTCCAGTTTCAGCCCTGCCCCGCTCCGCATTACGATGATTCAGCCAAGCGTGCCGCAAAGCATGATTTGGGACTCGAGCGCAAATTCAAATCGCTTTCAGCAATTGCTCGCGCTCACGGAAAAGGCTTTGGCTTCCTCCACCATCGCCCCGCCAAACGGGCAGACGGACGAGGTGAGAGGTTCAACCGACCTGCTCATCTGGCCGGAATCGGCATTGCCGGAATTCGACGAGGCCAGCTACGCCGCCATCACCAACCTCGTCCGCGCGCATCACGTCTGGATGATGTTTAATGCGGACGACGCCGTGTGGCGGCCCGATGCGAAGGGCAAAAATGATTACGACGTTTTCAACTCCGCGTTCCTGTTCGACCCGGATGGAAAATTTGTCAGCGTCTATCACAAGCAAAAGCTCGTCATCTTCGGCGAATACATTCCGCTCGTGCGCTGGCTGCCATTCGTGAAATGGCTCACGCCCATCACCGGCGGCTACGAAGCCGGCGAAAAACCCGGGAGTTTTGAATTGGAACGCCGGCCTCCGGCCCGGCCCGAAATAAATGTGATTTCCCTGAATGCCGGGCCGGAGGCCGGCGCTCCCATCAAGACCGCGCCGCTGATCTGCTTTGAAGACATGTTTCCGCAGACCGCCCGCGATTCCGCCCGCGATGACATTGATTTTCTTGTGAACCTGACCAACGACGGCTGGTTCGGCGAAGGCGCGGAGCAATGGCAGCAGGCCGCCGCCGGGATTTTCCGCGCGGTGGAAAACGGCCTGCCGCTCGTGCGCTCCTGCAACAACGGCGTGACCTGCTGGATAGACACGCACGGACGGGTGCGGCAGGTTTTCAAGGACGCCACCGGCGGCATTTACGGCCCCGGCTGGATGACCATGGAACTGCCGTTGCCGGCTGAAAAACCCGCGCCGACCTTTTACAACCGGCATGGCGATTGGTTTGGGTGGGGATGTGTGTGGGTTGCTGTCATGGTTGTGCTTGTGAAGGTCCGGCGCAACCCGTCCCGCAAAAACGGAGGAACATAATAATTTCGCCGCGCTCAAAATGTTTTCCTTGCTGAACGAATTGCGCTATATTCGGTCGAAGTTTGCAAATCATCATGCGCCATCTAAAGATTAAAACGCCAGCCGTCATCGCGTCCAGCGTCCTGCTCGGCTGTTCTATCATCATCAGCATCATCGCCAGCCCGGCCACGACGGCGGCCGTTCCGGGGGCGTTGTCGCCCGGCCCGAACGACGGACGCATCGCCTACGTCACCGCCCGGCTGCTGGAGGAGTTTCATTACTCACAGCAACCGCTGGACGCGGAGATGTCAGAACGCTTTCTCGATGGCTACATTGAAACGCTGGATCCGCGCCGCGAGAACTTCCTGCAATCGGACATCGCAGGCTTCGCGCACTACCGGACCAATCTCGACCGGCTTACGATTACGACCAGGGGCATTGCCGACCTGACACCGGCGTTTGAGATTTATCAGCGTTTCCTCGAACGCCTGCGCGAGCATGACGCTTATGTGGAAGATTTGCTGAAGCATGGCAAATTCAAATTCACCGGCAGCGACCGGATTTTGATTGACCGCCGCCATGCGCCATATCCGAAGGATCTGGACGAGGCGAAGCAGCTCTGGCGCGACCAGTTGCGCTACCAGTATTTGCAGGAAAAATTGAGCCGCGAACTTTCGGCGACCAACGACAACGCCGTCATCGCCCTGTCCAAAACCGCGCCCGCCGACATCGCCGAGACGCTCGCGAAGCATTACCGCTGGAATTTCCACATGGCCACGAACTGGGACAGCACGGATGTTTTGCAGGCCTATCTCAACGCAATGGCTCATGCCTATGATCCGCACACGGATTATTTGAACAACCAGCACGCGCAGGATTTTTCCATCAACATGAGCCTTTCGCTCTTCGGCATCGGCGCGCAACTGACGGAGGACGACGGCTATTGCACCATCAGCAAAATTCTTCGTGGCGGCCCGGCGGACAAGAGCAGGCAGTTGAATGAAAAAGACCGCATCGTCGCCGTGGCGCAGGGCGGCAAGCCGCCGGTGGACGTGGTGGACATGGAACTCGGCAAGGTCGTCCAGCTCATTCGCGGCTCGAAGGGAACCGAGGTGCGGCTGACCATCAGCCCGGCGGCTGACCGGACCGCGCGTCACGTCGTGACTTTGACCCGCGACGAAATCAAGCTCGAAGATTCCGAGGCCAAGGCGAAGCTCATCGAAATGCCCAACGGCCACGGCGGCACCAACCGCATCGGCGTCATTGACCTGCCCTCGTTTTACGCCACGATTGACCTGCCCGGCAGCGCCAGTCATTCCGTCAAAAGCACCACGACAGATGTCGCCATGCTGATCAAAAAACTGGAGCAGGAAAAAGTGGACGGGATCATCCTCGATTTGCGGAGCAACCCCGGCGGCTCGCTGGAGGAAGCCATCAAGTTCACCGGCCTGTTCATCAAAGACGGCCCCATCGTCCTCGCCCGCTCGCCGGACGGCAGCGTCAAAGTGGATGCCGACACTGATTCGTCCGTGCTTTATGGCGGTCCGCTCGCCGTGTTGATCAACCGTTTCAGCGCGTCCGCCGCCGAGATCGCCGCCGCCGCGTTGCAGGATTACGGGCGCGCCATTGTCATCGGCGATATTTCCACCCACGGCAAAGGCACCGTGCAAAATCTGAACCCGCTAGGGCCCTACATGCCTACCGCCACGAACGACCCCGGCACGGTCAAGATCACCATCCGTAAATTCTATCGCGTCAGCGGCGCTTCGACCCAGTTGAAAGGCGTCGTGCCGGACATCATTTTGCCGGACGTGTTTAATTATTCACCCGACATCGGCGAGACCGCGCTGGAAAACCCGCTGCCGTGGGACACAATCCCCAGCGTGAAATATGACAAGCTGAACCTGGTGGAACCGTTTCTCGCCGACCTCCGCCTTCATTCCGAAGCGCGGGTCATGAGCAATCAGGATTTTGCATACATCCAGCAGGACATCCAGCAGTTCAAAAAAATGCAGGCCGATAAAACCGCGTCGCTGAACGAACGCGAGCAGATCAAGGAACGGCGGGCGAACCAGGCCCGCCAGAAGGCGCGCGACAAGGAACGGGAGGCGCGGCAGGCATCGGGCATGAAAACCTACGAGATCACCGTGAAGAATTCCGAGCAGCCTGGACTGCCGGAACCGATGTCGTTGACAACCACGACGAATCACGCATCTGGAGCCACCTACGACTACGATTCCAATTTTGACAGCTATTTCAAAACAAACGGCGAGGCATCGTCCGACAGCGCTTTTGCCAGGACGAATAAAATTACATCGGCTGGTTCAACCAGCGCCGTTGCGGCGGCAACGGATAAAAAATCACCGCCGCCGGATCCGGCGCTCACCGAGGCCGAACATATTCTTGAGGATTACATCTCGCTTTTGTCTGCCAGCCGCACCTTGATCGCGCGATGATTGACATTTATGAGAACGCCCATCGCATTTTTCTGTGCGTTGCTTGTGGCGGGTTCCGCGTTTGCCCAGGCTTATTCAATTGCCAAGCAGCAGGCTAAAAATGCCGCCAACAATGAAAGCGAGCAACACGGCGGAGTCCATCCGTCCCCGCCGCCGCCGCCCGGCCAGCATCTGGACAAGCCCGAGGCGGATTGATTGAAAAGGGTGTAAGGTTCCCCTGTTCGGGCGCGACATACCGGCAGACATTGAAACCAAAATGAAAAACATTCTCCCTCTCCTGCTGGCTGTAGGCGCGTTGAATTTATCTTGTTCGCGTGCAGAACAACCGGCTCAATCAACCAAGTCAGTTATAAACACAACTGAATCCAAAATGTCCGCGACGAACAAAACTGAAATCGCCGATCTCGGCGGCGGCTGCTTCTGGTGCATGGAGGCCGTGTTTGAACGGCTGCCCGGCGTGGTTTCCGTGACCAGCGGCTTTGCCGGCGGCACCACGGAAAATCCGACCTACCAGCAGGTCTGCACCGAGACGACCGGCCACGCCGAGGTCACGGAGATTGAATTTGATCCCGCAAAAATTTCCTACAGCAAGCTGCTGGAAGTTTTCTGGCAGGCGCACGACCCGACCACGTTAAACCGTCAGGGCGCGGATGTGGGCACGTCGTATCGCTCCATCATTTTGTATCGTGATGAGAAACAGAAACTGCTCGCGGAAAAATCCAAGCTGGCGGCGCAGGCGGATTTCCATAATCCCATCGTCACGGAAATCGTGCCGCTCAAGAAATTTTACAAGGCCGAGGATTATCACCAGGAATACTACGACAACAATTCCAGCCAGGGCTATTGCCGGGTCGTCATCGCGCCCAAGCTGGAAAAACTGGAGAAGGCAAAAGTGATCCAAACCGAGCCGCAGACCGGGAAGAATTAGTAACGAGTTGCGAATAATTTGGAATCGGTTAAAATTTTCCAATGAAAACGCTGGCCGTCAAAAGTGAACAGTTTCTCACAGATGCCAAGGGCAAACGCACCGGCGTCGTGCTTGATTTGCAGACTTACGAGCATCTTCGCGCAGCCGAAGAAGAATTGGCCGACATACAGGCTTACGACGTCCTGCACGACCGGGCGCATTCCGAAGTTGCCGCCGGCCAGTGCGCCACCCTGACGAGCTACCGCGCCAGCCGAAGCCGCAAGGCAAAATGAAATTTTAAGTCATCCTGCCCAAGTCGGTTCAGAAGGAACTGGATCGTCTGCCGGATGAAATCGCCAGGCGGGTTTTGGCGCGGCTGGCCGGATTGGAAACCAACCCGCGCCCGCAGGACGTGAAAAAACTCAAAGGCCGCGACGCGTGGCGGATTCGCATCGGCGATTACCGGGTGATTTACGAAATCCATGACCGCGTTTTGCAAATCCTCGTCATCACCGTCGGGCACAGGCGCGAAGTGTATCGCTGAAATGATGCGCGACTGTGGCTTGTTCATCGCGCCCAAGCTGGAAAAGCTGGAGCAGAAAAAAGTGATTCAGGAAACGCCGCAGACGACGAAGTGAATTCAAATACGCTGAAGGCGTAACGGAAATTAGCCTAGGGTTGCGAGGAACGAGCTACCCTAGGAAAACGCCCCAAAAATTATTTCCACCCTGAAGGGGTGGCGGAGGCTTTTCTTCGCAGAATGAATTGATACTCTTTCCGCATGGCAACGGCTCGCCATCCAAAAGCGACCTTCTTCGTCCAGCGACATTTGTTCTCTGGCCTGACCAGCTTTGCTGAATTGGAACAGAAGATTGCCGCGCTGCCCGACGAGCAATCTCGCGGTGCTGCGTTTGAAGTTTTCGCCGAAGCCTATCTCGCCACGCAACGGAAATACGACGCCGCGCAAGTCTGGCCGCACGGTTCCGTCCCGCTCGACATCCTCAAAAATCTCGGCCTCACGCAGCAGGATCAGGGCGTGGACGGCGTGTTGCAAACTTTGCTCGGCCAGTTCAACGCCTATCAAATCAAGTTCCGCACCGGACGCCCGGCGCTGACGTGGCGTGAACTCTCCACCTTCATCGGACTGGCCGATAGTTCGCGCATCCACAGCCGCGTGCTGCTCACCAACTGCGACGAACTGCCCGCCGTCCTCAATGACCGCCAGGGTTTCTTCTGCATCCGTGGCTCGGACTTGGATCGTTTGGAAGCCGGTGACTTCCGCGCGATGGAAGCGTGGCTGGCCGACACCGCTTTCATCGCGCCGAAAAAATCACCGCTCCCGCACCAGACCGAAGCGCTGGACGCCTTGCTCCCCGCGCTGCAAACACACGACCGCGTTTCCGCGATCATGGCTTGCGGCACGGGCAAAACGCTCGTTGCACTTTGGGTGGCTGAACATATTGCGAAGGCCTGTGGGGCAAGCGTCCCCGCGAGCCGTGCTGGAAATTCCACCGAACCGGCTCGTCAGGAGCCTCGCCCCACCAATGCTGGTTGCAAGATTCTCGTCCTGCTGCCTTCGCTTGCGTTGCTGCGGCAGACCCTTCACGAATGGCTGCGCGAAACCCGATTGCCGGGTCTCGCCTATCTCTGCGTCTGCTCCGACCCGACCGTGAAGGAAGGCATAGACGCGCTCACCACGCAACAATCCGACCTCGACTTTCAAGTCTCCACCGACACCGCGAGCGTGCGGAGTTTTCTGGACGCACCTTTTGCCGGCGTGAAAATGATTTTCTCCACCTACCAATCCGCGTCCGTCGTTGGCGGGGCGATGAAGCCGGGCGAGGCGTTTGACTTTGCCGTGTTTGATGAAGCGCACAAGACCGCCGGACGCGAAGGCCGCAACTTTGGTTTTGCGCTGGAAGATAAAAACATTTCCATCCACAAACGTCTGTTCGTGACCGCCACCCCGCGACATTACAATCCACTCGCCAAAAACAAAGATGGCGGTGCCCAACTTGTTTTCTCGATGGACAAACGGGAGACTTACGGCCCGATTGTTTACCGTCTGCCATTCAGCGAGGCGGCGAAGCGAGGAATTATTTCTGATTACAAAGTCATCATTTCAGAAGTTACTTCTGACATGGTGAATGACGAATTGCTCCGGCGCGGGATTGTCTTGGTTAAAGGCGAAGAAATCAAAGCGCGTCAGGTTGCCAATCAAATCGCCCTAAAATCTGCCATTGAGAAATACAACGTCTCGAAGGTTTTCACGTTTCACTCAAGAGTGGATGCCGCAAAATCTTTTACCTCTGATGGAGCGGCGGGCATCTCCAATCATTTGCAGGGATTCCATTGCGAGCATATCGAAGGCGCGATGCCTACCGCCTATCGTGAGCGCGTCATGCGTGGGTTCAAGTCAGCGCCGCACGCGATTCTTTCCAACGCCAGATGTTTGACTGAAGGAGTTGACGTGCCTGCGGTTGACATGGTCGCGTTTCTCGCGCCGCGCCGGAGCATGGTTGACATTGTTCAAGCGACTGGTCGCGCGATGCGTCGGTCGCCCGGCAAGCAATTCGGGTATGTGCTCGTGCCGCTTTATGTGGAGAAGACGCGAGGCGAAACGGTTGAGCAAGCCGTTCTGCGGAGCAACTTCGACGAGATTTGGAAAGTCCTTCAAGCGTTGAAAGAGCAGGATGATTTGCTGTCGCAAATCATAGACGATATGCGAATCCAACGCGGACGGACTGGCGGCTTTGATGAAAGTCGTATTCGTGAACGCTTGGAAATGATTGGCCCGGAGATTTCGCTGGATAGTTTGCGACAATCAATTACCGCTGCGTGTCTTGATGCGATTGGTGAAGGTTGGTTTGAGCGTTATGGACAACTCTTGGCTTATCAGCAGAAGCATGGGAATCGCGACATGCCCGCCCGTTGGCCGGAAAATCAGAAACTTGCAACTTGGGTCGTAAATCAGCGCGTGCTGCAAAAAGATGGGGTGCTAGAGGAAGAAAAAATCGCACTGCTCGACCGCATCGGATTCAAATGGTCGCCGCACGCCAGCACATGGCGGACATATTATCTTGCGCTCTTGGATTACCGAAATCGTTTTGGCAATTGCTTCGTCCCTTTGAATTGGAAGGAAAACAAGAAGCTTGCAAGGTGGGTCAGCTCCCAGCGCGTTGATTACGGTCGCAACAAGCTGTCTAGTGAACGGATTGCGATGCTGGAGAAAATCGGATTTGAGTGGACGGGTGGCGTGGCTACTTGGGATGAACGATTCGCGGAGTTGTGTGCTTACAAAGAACGGTTTGGCCACACGCTTGTGCCGGTCAAATGGAAGGAGAACCCACTGCTCGGTAGATGGGTGTCCGCCCAAAGATACAAGGGCAACCAAGGCAAACTGAACAAGGACTACGAAGGCCGACTAAACTCAATCGGCTTTGAGTGGAAAGCGCCCAACGCCTTGCCGCCGGCCAAAGATTTGAATGAGAGGATTGCAGCACTGCTCGCACATAAAGCCGAGCATGGACATCTGGCAGTTTCACATCTCGACAAAAATTATCCGGGCTTGGCGAACTGGATGACCGAGCAACGGAGACGACTCAAGAACGGAACGCTGCCAGTCGAAATTAAGAAGCGGTTAGACGAAATTGATTTCCCATGGACACCTGCGCCTCCAAACACTGACAAGCAGTGGTTTGAAATGTTCGAGCGATTCAAAAAATGCGCGTCTGCAAATGGCGCTTCAATCGTGAGAGTCATTGATGACGAGACGGCCAAGCTAAACCGCTGGGTGTTGACACAGCGAAGGGCTAAAAAAACCGGACAATTAAGCGATGCGCGGTTTCGCACTTTGGATGCGGTTGGATTTATTTGGCAGCGGAACAAGAGCACGCCAGCGCCGAAATTGCCGCCGGATTTTCACAAACCTGTGTCGCGCACATGGAGTGAGATGTTTTCTGAAGTGGGCGAATTCTTCAAGCTGCACGGGCATTGCAATGTTCCCGCCGATTGGCAGGCAAATCCAGAACTGGCACGGTGGGTTTATCACCAGCGCGCAGCAAAGCAACGGAACAACCTGACGGCTGACCAAGTGCGGCAGATGGACGAAATCGGTTTTGCTTGGAACACGAATGATGGTGAATGGGAAACCATGTTCGCGAAGTTGGTTCAGTATCTACGGCCAATGCACAACGGAAAACCGCGTGACAGTGTCATGGATGCGCAATTGCGAAGGTGGATGGTGACCCAGCGGCAATTCAAAAAGAATGGCGAGTTTGACGCGGCGCGCGAACAAAGGCTCAACGGCATCGGTTTTGAATGGCAACCGCTTTCCAAACAGTGGGAACAAATGTTTGAAATGCTCCGGCAATTCCACTCTGAACACGGGCACTGCCGCGTTCCGACGAAATGGTCAAAGAATCCAAAGCTGGCCAGTTGGGTTGCAGTTCAAAGAGCGCGCAAAGTGGCTGGGAAACTATCTGCCAAACGCATCACCGCACTTGATGCGCTCGGATTCTCATGGCGCGTTAGCTGGTCTGGTGGGCGACCGCCCGGACAAGCGTGGGAAGCAATGTTTGCAGTGCTCAAACAATTCCGTCTGGAAAATGATCATGCAAATGTCCCGCAGAAATTTGTCCCGAATAGAAAGCTTGGCTGGTGGGTGACAATTCAACGCCGGGATCGTCGAAAGGGGAAACTTGACTCAACACAGATTGCACGACTCGATGAACTTGGTTTCGACTGGTCGCCGCAACATGGTGGAGTTTCATCCGATGACGAGGGCTGGGGGAAAATGCTCGAAGCTCTCCAAGCATTCAAAAGTGAGCATGGTCATTGCCGAGTTCCGGGGCAATGGTCAGGCAATCGCAAACTTGCCAACTGGGTTGCCACGCAACGGCGATTCAAAAAGCATGGAGAATTAAAAGCTGAACGCATGGCTGCTTTGGATGGAATTGGCTTCGAGTGGATTGTTGAGCGACGAGGCGCACTGCCAATGCTCAATCAACGCGGCAATATACTGACGGCTGCTCAGGCGTGGGACGCAATGTTCCTCGCGCTCCAACAATACAAGCAAGCACATGGGAATTGTCTTGTGCCCCAGCGTTGCAAAGAAAATCCGAGACTTGCAGATTGGGTTTCAGAACAAAGAGTGATCAATAATAAAGGATTGCTTGATGCGGAGCGATCCCGTCGGCTCGATGAGTTGGGCTTTGATTGGGATCCAAACAGCAATCATTGGGAGAAATATTTTCGGCAGTTGGTCGAGTTCAAGCAGGAGCATGGTCACACAAATGTGCCTCAACGTTCTGGCAAATACCGGGAACTCGGAACATGGGTTAGAAACCAAAGGGCTGCGAAACGATATAAACGCCCAATTATGGCAGAACGCGCCAAGCGGCTTGATGAACTCGGTTTTATTTGGATGCTCGTTGAACCATTGAGTTGGGAGAGAATGTTTACAGCACTCGTCGAGTTCAGAAAAATTCACGGTCATTGCAACGTCCCGCAAAAATCCCGCGAACATATTTCGCTCGAGCAAAAGCGGCTTGGAAAATGGGTCAATGGCCAGCGCACGGCAAACTTTCGTGGCAAAATTTCTCCGGCCCGCAAACAACAACTGGATTCAATCGGCTTTGTGTGGAATCTGCGTCCGAACCTTGCGGCTGCGAGCTAAAATTTCCGCCACCCCTTCAGGGTGGAATTGTTTTTTGCGAGTTACCCAGGGTAGATCGGGCCGAGCCGGACGGGCCACCTCGCAACCCTGGGCTAATTTCCGTAGCGCCTTCAGCGCATAAAAACGGCGGACTGTTTCCAGTCCGCCGTTTTGAATTTTGCTTTCGCTTACAGGCCCTTGCTGATGATGTATTTCAGCAGGTCGCCCACGCGGTTGGAATAACCCCATTCGTTGTCATACCAGCTCACGAGCTTGAAGAAGCGCTTGTTCAGTTCAATGCCGGAGCCGGCGTCGAAAATGGAGGACGATTTGCTGTGGATGAAATCGCTGCTCACCACTTCGTCAGGCGTCCATTCCAAGATGCCTTTGAGATACGTCTCGCTGGCCTTCTTCATCGCGGCGGAGATCTCGGCGTAGCTGGTGTCCTTGACCGTCTTCACGGTGAGGTCAACCACGGAAACCGTCGGGGTCGGCACGCGGAACGCCATGCCGGTGAGCTTGCCTTTGACTTCCGGGCATACCAGCGCCACGGCCTTGGCCGCACCGGTGGTGGACGGGATGATGTTGATGGCCGCGCTGCGTCCACCTTTCCAATCCTTCTTGCTGGGGCCGTCCACGGTCTTCTGCGTGGCAGTGTAGCTGTGGATGGTCGTCATCAAACCTTCTTCGATGCCGAATCCTTCCTTGAGCAAAACATGAACAACCGGCGCGAGGCAGTTCGTGGTGCAGCTCGCGTTGGAAATGCAATGATGCTTCGCCGCGTCATACTTCTCGTGATTGACGCCGATGACGACGGTGATGTCTTCGTTCTTGGCCGGGGCGGAAATGATGACTTTCTTCGCGCCGGCAGTGATGTGGCCGTAGGCAGACTTGGGGTTCGCCTTGTCGCAGTCGGTGAAGAGGCCGGTGGACTCGATGACCACGTCCACGCCCAGCGCTTTCCACGGCAATTCCGCCGGGGTGCGCGCGCTGACGACGAGGACATCCTTGCCGTTCACGATCAACACGTCGTCCTCGGTCTTGTCGGCGGCAGATTTCTTCGAGCCGACCGTGCCGGCGAAGCGGCCCTGGATGGAATCGTATTTGAGCAGATAAGCGAGGTTGTCGGCGGGAACAATGTCCCCGACCGCGACGACTTCGACTTCCTTGCCGAGAAGGCCCTGTTCGGCGATCGCGCGAAAAACCAAGCGACCGATGCGACCGAACCCGTTGATTGCGACTTTGACTGCCATAATTATTTTATTTCTATTTTTGTGGTGGAATAAATTTCCTCAAACCGATTGGGAAATTCTACCTACGAACCTCGCACCGTCAACGAAGAATTCAGGGACGCCATTGCGAAAACCTCGCCAAATCTTGCTTTATCATTGATTCTGCCCGCCCCGGCCTGTCCACCAAATCAATGCAAGGCCGACCGGGGAATCTTCACGGCAAAATTTTGTTGCTGATTTTTTGCAGCTGATTTGCAACGGTGGTTTATTGGTTTATGGACGAATCCCTTTTTCCGTGGAAACCGGCAGCAGAAGCGCTGAACTGTCTGCGCAGCGGGATGCGTGTGTTTATCGGTTCGGGTTGCGCGGCACCGCAGGCGCTTGTCGAGGCGCTCGCGGCGCGCGCGCCGGAAGTTTACGACGTCGAGGTGCTGCACATCCTTACCCACGGCCCGGCCCCGTATGCGCGGCGCGATCTGCTGGAACATTTCCGGCAGAATTCTTTTTTCATCGGCGCCAACGTCCGTGACGCGGTCAACGAAGGCGTGGCCGATTACACGCCGCTGTTTTTGTCGGAAATCCCACGCATGTTCCGCGAAAAACGGATGCACCTTGATGTGGCGCTCGTCCAGGTCAGCCCGCCGGACGCGCACGGTTTTTGCAGCTTTGGCGTTTCTGTGGACGTGGTCAAGGCCGCCGTCGAATCGGCGGATTTTGTCATTGCCGAAGTGAATCCCAACATGCCGCGCACGCTCGGCGACAGCTTTGTCCATGTGAGCGAACTCGACGCAATGGTGAAAAGCGAACTGCCGGTGCTGGAATTTCCGATGGAGCCCATCACGCCTGAGGCGCAAAAGATCGCCGAGTTCATCGAATCGCTCGTGCCGGACGGTGCGACGTTGCAGACCGGCATCGGCGCGATTCCCAGCGCGGTGCTGGCCGCGTTGAAAAACAAGCGCGACCTCGGAATGCACACGGAAATGATAACCGAAGCCGTCGTGCCATTGATCGAATCAGGCGTGCTGAACGGCAGGCGCAAGACGCTTCTGCCCCGGAAAATCGTCACCAGCTTTTGTTTCGGCAACCGCAAATTCTACGATTACATTCACGACAATCCGGCGTTTGAATTCTGCCCCACCGAGTTCACCAACGACCCGTTCCAGATCGCGCGCAACCGCGACATGATCGCCATCAGCTCGGCCATCGAAGTGGATTTGACGGGGCAGGTCTGCGCGGATTCAATCGGCGGGAAATTTTACAGCGGCTTCGGCGGGCAGGTGGATTTTGTGCGTGGCGCGGCGCGGTCGGAAAATGGCAAGCCCATCATCGCCCTGCCCTCCACCACGTGCGACGGCTCGGTTTCGCGGATCGTTCCCTGGCTCAAGACCGGAGCGGGCGTCGTCACCACGCGCGCGGATGTCCACTATGTCGTGACCGAATACGGCGTGGCCTGTCTGCACGGGAAATCCGTGCGCGAACGGGTGCTGGCGCTCATCCACATTGCGCATCCGAAATTCCGCGATGAACTGATGCAGCAGGCGCGTGAAGCCCGGCTGGTTCATCCGAATCAGATCGCCCTGCCGCAAGGTTTGCAGCCATATCCGAAAAAATTTGAGACCGACCATGAATTTCAGGGCGGCTTGAAGGTTCATTTCCGGCCCATCCAGCCGACGGATGAAAATTTGCTGAAGGAACTTTTTTATTCGCACACGACGGCGACGATTTATCAGCGCTACTTTGGAACGCTCCGGCATCTGCGGCATGAAACGCTTCAGCAAATGGTCACGCTGGATTATCACGACGCGATGGCCATCACCGGCGAGATCGTGTGGGAAGGCCGCCAGCGGCTCATCGCCGTCGGGCGTTATTATCGCGACCCGGCAACCAACTGGGCGGAAGTGGCCATCGTGGTGCAGGAAGATTTCAGGCAGCGCGGGATTGCCGTCTTCTTGCTGCGGCATCTGGCAAAAGTGGCAACGCAACAAGGCATCATCGGATTTACCGCCGACGTGCTTTCGGACAATGCCGCGATGCTGGAAACTTTCAGGAAAACCGCCGTCCCGGTTGAGATAGACTTGAAGGCCGGCGTCGCCAGCGTGCGTTTCCAGTTAAAGGACGTGAAATAAATCTCCGCCGGTTCCGCGCCGCCAGAAATCTGCCTGCGTCAACGAAGGATTCAGTAACATCATTGTGGAGATTTCTCGCCCTGAATCCGTGCATGTGAAGGCGCTGAACGAAAAGGGGCAAAGCCGTTCAATAAACCTTGCGCAGATTCGACGGGAGGATGTTCAACTCGTCGCGGTATTTGGCGACGGTGCGGCGCGCGATGGTGATGCCTTTTTCGCCGACCATCTTCACGACTTCCTGGTCGGACAACGGCTTGCTGGGATTCTCGTTCTTAAAGATTTCGGCGATCATGTCCTTCACGCTCGTGTTGGAAACACCGGTGCCGCAGGCGGTCTGCAAGCCGGCGGTGAAGAAAAATTTCATCTCGAAAATGCCCTGCGGCGTCTCGATGTATTTGCCGGAAACGGCGCGGCTCACGGTGGTTTCATGCACGCCGACCACTTCGGCTACCTGCGCCATCGTCATCGGCTTCAGATGCGCGACGCCTTTTTCCATGAACTCGCGCTGACGTTTGACTATCTCCCGGCCGATGTTGCCGATGGTCTGCTGCCGCTGGTGCAGGCTCTTGATGAGGAATTTTCCGGCGCGGATCTTCTCGCGGATGTAATTCTTCACCTCGGCGTTGTTCTCGCCCTGCGCCATGAGATCCTTGTAAACGTTGCTGATGCGAAGATGCGGGACGTTGTCGTTGTTGGTGGCGACGGTGAAATCATCGCCGACTTTGGTCACGAACACTTCGGGCGAAACGAACTGGTCCGTGTCCGGCAGAAAGGCGCGTCCGGGGCGCGGCTCCAGATGTGCGATCTTAGCAAGGGATTCCTGGACTTCGTCCACATCGCGCCCGGTTCCGCGTGCGATTTCGGGGATGCGGCGTTTGCCCAGCGCCTCCATGAAATCGCGGATGATGCGGTATTCGAGCGAGTCCTGCTGGCCTTTGCGCTCGAGCTGGAGCATGAGGCATTCGCGCAGATCGCCCGCACCGGTGCCGGCCGGATCAAAGGTTTTGATGACTTTGAGGACTTCAGCAATTTTATCGGCCGGAAGATTGTTGGCCGTGGAAATCTCCTCGACCGTCGCCTTGAGATAGCCGTAATCGTCAATGTTGCCGATGACGAGCTCGGCTATGGCTTGCTGGTCCGCAGTCAAATCAGATTCACGCGCCTGATCCATCAACATTTGCGTGAAGGAAGTTCCCGAGGTGAGCGAGTCGAACATGAACTGCCGCCGTTCTTCATCCTCGGTGGACTGGCGGATGGGGGCGTTCGTCTGGGAAAAATTATCGCGCCACTCCTGGTCCAGCTGCACAAGCTTGTCAAATTCCTCCTGAAAATCATCGGCTGGCGCGTCGTCGGCCTTTTCCACGTCCACTGGCGCATCCTCGGCGCGTTCGGAGGGATCGGCGGTGGCGGTGGCGTCGCTGTTTTCGCCCATTTCTTCGACAGGCTTGTCCGGCAGCTCGACTTCGGAACCTTCGACCTCTTCAAGGACTGGATTCTGCTGCAGTTCCTGTTCGACGAGGGCCTTGAGTTCCAGTGTGGGAGCTTGCAGCAGCGCCAGCGATTGCTGGAGCTGCGGCGCAAGCACCATTGACTGCGTCAAGCGCGTGGAGAGTTGCAAACCCTGAACCATTTGCGCGGCAAGTTAAACCAGTTCCGGCCAAAGACAAGAAAAATTGGCATGACTCTCGCTTCACAAAAAAATTTATCAAGAAAACTGGATTTACTCGCGCGACAGTCACATCTTTAAGACATGAAATTGATTCTCTCGACTCACAACCTGACCCTGACCAAAGCCATCGAGGCGCATGTCGTGAAGTGCATCAAAAAACTGGATCACTTCGACCCAAGGGCCATTGATGCCCGCGTCACGCTTGAACATGATCATACGCGCGTGCCGGAAAAACAATTCTCATGCTCCATGCGCCTTGCCGTGCGCGGCCCCGACCTGTTTGCCAAAGATGTGGAAAGCGACCTCTACGCGGCGATTGACCGCGTGACCAAAAAAATCGAGCAGCAAATCCGCAAGCAGCACAACAAATTCAAGGCGCACAAGCATCAGGATGCCGTCAAGCTGAAAAAAGTCCGCCGTGATGCCGGAGTCTAGCAGTGATTCTCCGCGCCCGCACGATTCTGCCGGTCTCGCAGCCGCCGATTGAAAACGGCGCCGTCCTGATTTCTGGAAACCGCATCCGCGCTGTCGGTTCATGGGCGGACTTGCAACCGCAGTCTGGCGAAAAAGTTTTTGACCTCGGCGAAGTAATCTTGCTGCCCGGGCTTATCAACGCCCACTGCCATCTGGATTACACGGACATGGCCGGGCAGTTGCCGCCGCCGAAAACATTCACCGACTGGATCTCGCTGATCACCGCCGCCAAAACCGGCTGGAGCTACTCCAACTACGCCCACTCCTGGCTGCGCGGTGCGCACCAGCTTTTGAAAACCGGCACGACCACCGTTGCCGACATCGAGGCCATGCCGGACCTGCTGCCGGAAACCTGGGACGCCACGCCGTTGCGCGTGTTTTCGTTTCTCGAAATGACCGGTATCCGCGCACGCCGTGAGCCAAAGGAAATTTTACGCGAAACCGTCGAGACAATTGATTCGCTGGCCCACGCCCGCTGTTACGCCGCGCTTTCGCCCCATGCGCCCTACTCCACCCTGCCCGAATTGCTGCGCTTGAGCGCGGAGGTTGCGCGCAAGAAAAAGTGGCGCATCTGCACCCACATCTCTGAATCCGGGGAGGAATTTGAGATGTTCCTGCACGCGCGCGGCAAAATGTTCGACTGGCTTAAGCGGAACCAGCGCGACATGAGCGACTGCGGCATCGGTTCGCCCGTGAAACATTCCGCCCGCCATAAAATTCTCGGCGAAAACCTGCTTGCCATCCACGTCAACTATCTCGCGCGCGGCGACGCCGCCCTGCTCGGCAAACACCGCGTCAACATCGTGCATTGCCCGCGCAGCCATGATTACTTCCGCCATGCGCCGTTTCTGCGCGAACGGCTTGCCAACGCGGGCGCCAACCTCTGCCTCGGCACGGACAGCCTGGCCACGACGCGCAAGACCGGAAAGCAAAAACCTGAACTCAACATGTTCGAAGAGATGCGCCAGCTTGCAGCCGCCGATAAAACTATTTCGCCGTTGGAAATTCTCCGCATGGCCACCGTCAACGGTGCCCGCGCACTGGGTCTGGCCGGACAGACTGGCGAGCTTGCCAAAAACGCTTTCGCCGATTTGATTGCGATTCCAGCCGGGGCAGAATCCGCCGACGCTTACGAAACCGTTCTCGCCCACGCGGGAAATGTGAAGGCCAGCATGATTGATGGCCGTTGGGCGGTTCCGCCGATGTAAATTTACGATATGCGATTTACGATTGACGCGACAGTGAGTCTTTTGGCTCGTAAATCGCAAGTCTCAAATCGTAAATTCCCCCGATGAATCCGTTCGATGAAGAATTGAACCAGCGCCTTGAAGCCTTGCGCGCACAAGGCTTGCACCGCGAACTGCGCCGGGTGGATTCACCGCAGTCGCCAAGAATCAAAATCGCCGGCACAACTTTTCTGAATTTTTCTTCCAACGATTATCTCGGCCTCGCCAATCATCCGGCGCTTAAAGAGGCCGCGATCAAAGCGGTCGAAAAATCTGGCGCGGGCGCGGGCGCGTCCCGGCTCATCTGCGGTTCGCTTGCGCCGTTTCACGAACTGGAGGAAACACTCGCTGCTTTCAAAAAGACCGGGGCCGCGCTGACATTTTCCACCGGTTACGCCGCCGCCACCGGCACGATTTGCGCGCTGCTAGGCAAGGACGACATCATCATTCTCGACAAACTTGTCCACGCCTGCATCGTGGACGGCGCGCGCTTGAGCGGCGCAAAGCTCCGCGTCTTTGCCCACAATGATCTGAACGACCTGGAAGAAAAGTTGATGTGGGCAAAAAAACACATCCAACATCGAAAGCGCGTCCTAATCGTCACTGAATCCATTTTTTCGATGGACGGCGACACCGCACCGCTCCGGGAAATCGTCATGCTCAAGGACAAATACGGCGCTTGGCTCATGGTGGACGAAGCGCACGCGACCGGGCTTTACGGGGAAAAGCGGCGTGGCCTTGCGGAAGAGCTTGGTGTCGGCAGCCGGATTGAAATCCAGATGGGCACGCTTGGCAAGGCGCTCGGCGCCAGCGGAGGCTACATTTGCGGCTCGCGTCCGCTGATTGATCTTCTCATGCACCGCGCCCGCAGTTTCATTTTCAGCACCGCGCCCGTTCCCGCCGCCGCCGCGGCAGCCACGGCAGGAATTCAAGTCGTTCAATCTGCCGCCGGTAAATCACTCAAAGAAAAGCTGCGGTCGCGCGTTGCAGAATTTCAATCCGCAATCCGCAATCTGCAATCCGCAATTCCCAGCGCCATCATCCCGCTCATGATTGGCGACGAAACCAAGGCCGTTGACCTGGCTGCAAAACTGCGCGAGCAAAACATTTTTATTCCCGCCATTCGTTATCCGACCGTGGCGCGCGGCGCGGCGCGGTTGCGGATCACGCTGACCGCTGCACACTCGGCGGAAGACGTAGCTGAACTGCTTGCGGCGCTGAATACCTTGAAGCCATGAACAAGTTCGCCCAACTCGACCGGAAGTTTGTCTGGCATCCCTTCACGCAGATGCGCGACTGGCTCAAGCGCGAGCCTATCGTCATCGCCTCCGGCCAGGGCGCAGTGCTGCGCGACGTGCGCGGCAGGGAATATCTCGACGCCAATTCCTCCATCTGGACCAATCTTCACGGCCATCAGCATCCAAAGATCAATTCCGCCATCGCGCGGCAGTTGAAGAAAATTTCCCACAGCTCCGCGCTGGGCTATGCGAATGAACCGGCGTCTTTACTGGCAGCAAAGCTGGTTCAGGCAGCCAATCCGAAATCCGAAATCCGAAATCCGAAATTGGAGAAGGTTTTCTTTTCCGACGACGGCTCGACAGCGTTGGAAGTCGCGCTCAAGCTCGCCTATGAATTCACGCGCCGCACACGTGGTAAAACGGCGGGACGAGCTTCCTCGCGAGCCGTGACTCCTAAATTTCTCTCGCTGGACGGCGCGTATCACGGCGACACGATTGGCGCGGTTTCGCTCGGCCACATTGATCTGTTTCACCGGGCCTACGGCGGGATGCTGTTCAGGACGGACAAGGTGATGTCGCCGTATTGCTACCGCTGTCCGTTCAACCGCGCCAAGCCGGAACGCGCCGACGCGCGGAATTATCGGAAGTGCAACTGGGAGTGTGTCGGCGAAGTGGAGCAGAAATTTTCCACCCAGAAGAAAAAAGGGAATCCTTACGCGGCATTCGTTTTCGAGCCATTGATGCAAGGCGCGGCAGGAATGATTCCGCAGCCGGACGGCTGGCTGCGACAAGTCGCGGACATCGCGCGCCGCCACGGCGCACTGCTCATAGCGGACGAGGTGATGACTGGGTTTGGCCGCACTGGCATCGTAGCAGCCGACGTGAGGAGGCTCATTCCAAATTCCCGGAAAAAATTAGAGCCTCCTCACGTCGGCCGCTACGATGGCTTATTCGCCTCTCATCACGAAGCTGTTCAGCCGGATTTTCTCTGCCTGGCGAAAGGCCTGACCGGCGGCTACCTGCCGATGGCGGCGACGCTCACGACGCAAAAAGTTTTTGACGCGTTCCTTGGCGAATACGAGGAGTTTAAAACTTTTTTCCACGGCCACAGTTTCACCGGCAACCAGCTCGGCGCGGCGGCCTCGGTGGCGAGCGTGGAAATTTTGCAGACGGAAAAATCCATCCGCCAGCGCGCGCAGTTGCAGAAAAATCTGCACGAAGTGCTGCAATCGCTCTGGTCGCTGCCAAACATCGGCGACGTGCGCCATGTCGGACTGGTCGCGGGAATTGAACTTGTTAAAAACTGGCGGACGCGCGAGCCGTTTGTCCTGCGCGACCGCGCCGGCATCCGCGTATGCGAGGCGATGGCGCGGCGCGGCGTGCTGACGCGGCCTGTAGGAAACGTAATTGTGCTGATGCCGCCCTATTGCACGACGAAGGCGCAATTGCAGAAGATGGTTTCAACGCTGTGCGAAGCGGTGACGGAAATTTTCCCCGTGAAGAACCAAGCATCAAATCCCAGACGGCAGGCCTCAGTTTGATGCCTGAGGCTGGAAGCTTCTCTGGAGGTTGGAGCTTGGAATGTGGAGCTTTTAAATTTCCAACGAGCCGGGACGGTGCCCGGCGCTCCACTTAATTCGACAGCAGTTCCTTCAACTTCGGCTCCATGGCGCTGGCCCAGATTTTATAGCCAGTCTCGTTCGGATGCAGCGCGTCGGGCATGATATCCTTGGAGATGGAGCCGTCCTTCTCGATGTATTGCGAGCCAAAATCGAGATAGAAGATGTGCTGTCCGTCGTCCAGCCTGGCGAGCGCCTGGTTGATCTCCAGAAGGCGGCCGCGCTGTGGGCTGAACGTCTTGGCGCGCGGGAAAATACCGAGCAACAGAATCTTGGTGTCCGGCTGGCGGACGCGAATCTGGTTCACGATGGCGGTGACGCCTTCGAGGATGTCGGCATCGGTGTAGCTGTCCGTGCCGTCCTTGTTCTTGCCGGAGTTGTTGGTGCCGATCATGACGACGGCGACCTTGGCCTTGATGCCGTCGAGCTGGCCCTGTTCAAACCGCCAGAGGACGTGCTCGGTGCGGTCGCCGCTGACGCCGAAGTTGATGATCTTGTATTTGGTGCCGAGTTCCTTCCAGACGTTCGCACCTTTACCCTCCCAACCCTGGGTAATGGAGTCGCCGATAAACTCGATGTCGTAGTCGCCCGGCGCGTCCTTGGCGCGCTGCAACACGAGCGATTGGCGGTTGGTGATGGGGCCGGTGCGCGGAACGGGAATGAGGCCGGTGTTGATGTGAACCGCCGGCGCGACGACACCGGTGCCGGGCGCATTGGTCTGGGCGATGGTGGAAAATTGCAGCGCCGCAACGGCGGCGAGCGTGAAGAGCGTTGTGTTGAATTTCATGGTTGGAGATTAGAGATGACGCACGATGGCGTCAATTCCGGGTTGAAGGTTGACGGACAATTATTTTTTCACCATGCCGAGCGGCAGGACGATTTTGCCGGCCAGTTCATTGAGCACCTGTGCCAGCCCGGTGTAAATGGCGGCGAACCCGCAGACCAGGCCTTCGTAGCCGGTGAAGTGCTTGAAGCCGGCGCTGGCCCCGGTGAAGTCGCCATAAGCGAGCAGGAAAAATAAAACCGTCAGCGTGCCGAAGACGACTTGCAGCGCGCGATTCAGCCAGAAGGTGCCGAGGAACATGACGGCGGTGAACAGTCCCCACAGGGCGAGATAGGTGGCCATGGCCGTCTCGCTGGCCGGAATGAGACTGGGAATGATTTTCGGCAGCACGATCAGCGTGACCAGGGAGATCCAGAAAAAACCGTAGGAAATAAACGCGGTGGTGGCGAAGGTGTTGCCCTTTTTCCACTCCATGATGCCAGCGATGACTTGCGCGGTGCCGCCGTAGCAGAGGCCCATCGCGAGGATCATGGTGTTCAACTCGTAAAAGCCGGCGTTGTGAAAATTCAACAGCACGGTCGTCATGCCGAAACCGAGCAGGCCCAAGGGCGCCGGGTTGGCGGTGGTGTCTTTGATGAGAGTCGTGGAATCGGTCATGGTGGATTTGGTTGATTGGTTACCGCCTAGGCTGGGTTCGATAATTACATTTACCAATCCGCCGGGTCAAGTGTGACGAAGCTCAAACCTGCGTTTCCGCCAATTTTAACAGCCGTTCAAACTGCGCCCCGGTCAAGGGCGTCACGGACAACCGCGATTGCTTCACCAGCGGCATTTCGCTCAGAAGCTTGTCGGACTTGATGGCTTCGAGGCTCACTTGTCTGGCGAGCGGTTTGACGGGAACCATATCCACACAGGACCAGTCGCCTTCTTCTGCCGTCGCGTCGGGATAAAATTCCCTGGCCACGCGCGCCAAACCCACGATCCGCTTGTCCGTCACACTGTGGTAAAAGAAAACCAGGTCGCCCTTTTTCATCGCGCGCAAATTATTTCGCGCCGCATAATTTCTTACGCCGGTCCACGCGACCTTGCCGTCCTTCACAAACGTCGCCCACGCGTAGGCTGCGGGTTCCGATTTCACGAGCCAGTAATTCATGCCAGAAGGTTAACCCACCAGGACGCCGGAACGCCAAGAAAGAAAATTTTGTGCCTTGGCGGCTTTGTGGTTAATTTCAGCCTGTGACTCTTGCAGCAAATCTCGAGAACATCCGCCAGCGCATCAAGGCCGCGTGCGACCGCGCCGACCGCGAGCCGAATTCCCTCACGCTGCTGGCCGTCACCAAGTCCCAGCCGCCGGAAACCGTTAAGGCGGCGTCGGAACTCGGCCTGCTCTTGTTCGGTGAAAACAAGGTGCAGGAGGCGAAGGCGAAAATTCCGCTGTGCCCCGGCAGGTTGCGCTGGCATTTCATCGGCCATCTCCAATCGAACAAATGCCGCGACGCCGTTCAATTATTTCAGATGATCCAGAGCGTGGACAGCCTGTTGCTCGCGCAGGAAATCAACAAGCGCGCCGGCGAAGCCGCGAAGACGATGCCGGTCCTGCTCGAAGTCAATCTCGCGGGCGAGGCGAGCAAGTTCGGCTACAAGCCGCAGGCGCTGCTCGCTGAACTGAAGCAGATCAATGCGCTGCCACGGATCGAGGTTCACGGTTTGATGACGGTGCCGCCGTGGTCGCCGGACGCGGAAAATTCGCGCCCGCATTTCCGCCGGCTGCGCGAGTTGAAGGCGGAGTGCGAACGGGTTCTCGGCGCGCCGCTGCCGCATTTGAGCATGGGCATGAGCGGCGATTTTGAAGTGGCCATCGAGGAAGGCGCGACGATGATCCGCATCGGCACGGCGTTGTTCGGGCCGCGCGTGGCGGCCAAAGCGCGTGCAGCGGCAGACTAAATTTTGCTGCAATATGCCCGGCATGAATTAAGTTGCTGCCAATGACAATTCAAACCTTCAAGCGCGAAATCGCCGCGTCGGCCAGGGCCTACGACAAGTTCATCATCTGCCTGGAAAAGACGCCGGAAGATTTTGAGGCGTCGTTGAGTTCGCTCATGGCCAAGGCCATCAAGGCTTACGAAACGCGCGGCGCGGGCATGCGGCACGGCATCGCGCTGGACAAGGAAGTCACCATAATCTTGAGCCAGAGCGACGAGGCGCGGCCATTGTGCGGCATCTATTTCAACCTCCATTCGCCCTACCAAAAATCCGCGCCGCCCAAACCGGTTAAGCCGCTCGTGGAAAAATCGCCAAAGGCGGAAAATTAAAACTGGCGGAGGTTTTTATTGGTCGCGCACTTCGTCGCCCACCTGTGCGTCGCCGGAGATAATGTCGGCCACGGTGTTGTCGTCGCTTTGCGGCCCGGTGACTTTGATTTCGGCGACTTTCAAGCCGGCGCGATAGAGAAACAGGGTTTGATCCACCTTGGGCATCTGGGCGCCGGGAAAATTCAACACCACAAAACGCCCGGCGGAATTGAAGGCGGCCACTTTGCCTGCGAGCGAATCGTTCGGTGTGACAATGGCTGGCGCCGGATTGGCCACCATAACGACGGGCGATGAACGATGATGCGCGCAACCAGCCAGAAAAATCCCGGCGAACACCAAGGTCAGCAGCGAAAAGATTTTCATGGCGACAGTTAAACGTGCGTCGGCGCGGAGGTCAATTCACGATTCGGTAATGATCGTGTCGGCGTGTTCGTAGGCAGGCGCACAGCAGCAGAGCAGCCGGAGCGTTTCGGGGCCGGTGTTCCACAGTTTGTGCTTCTGGCCGGGCGGAATGGCGATGGCGTCCCCTGCCCTCACTTCGCGCGTCTCATTTTCAATGCGGATTTTTCCCGTGCCGTGCGTGATGTAGTAAATCTCCTCGGCGCGCGGATGAAAATGTTCCTGCGTGCTGGCACCGACGGGCAATCGCGCTTCAGCAAGGCTTTGATTGCGGATGGCGGAATTGCGGTGCGCGAGCAGTTCACGGATTTCCGAGCCGTCCTTGGTGGTGAACGGCGCGGCTTCGTTAAGGTTTTTAATGTCCATAACTTTTCAAAAATAAACAAACCGCAAACGATGCGAAAATATATTTTTAGCTGCGGAGCAGCGGACGGTAGTAGCCCACGGTGAAACCGTGGGTTTGATTGCCAGCCACCGTTTAAGCCCCGGATGGGGCGAAAGACACGTTGCGATGTTGATTTTCTGCCGCCCCATACGGGGCTTGATTCGTGCTGACGCTTTTAACCACGGTTTCACCGTGGGCTATTGTCTTTTAACCGCTCCGCGGTTGCCGTTTCAGATTTTGAAAGCACGCCCAGGCGTATTCCACGGTTTGTTCTTCCTTCAAAAGCTTTCCGGCATCCTGAAAATTTTCGCCCAGTCCATCTGCCCGATGGCCACGCCCGCAACAATCAAAGCCATCGCCGCGCAGAACGTCGGCGTGATCGGTTCGCCAAGCGTCAGATACACCCACACCGTCGTCGTAAGCGGGATGAAATTATTGAACAGCATCACGCGGCTCGTGCGCCAGTGCCGCAGCGCCGAGTTCCACAACGCGTAAGGCACCACGCCGCCGAACAAGATGCACAGTGACTGGACGCCGAGATGCGGCGCATCCACGGCCAGACCGCGCGCGGCGACCTCGATGAGGCCGAACGGCATCAGCCACACGCCGGACATCCACATGGCATTGGCGGCAATCTGCACGCCGGGGATGTTGGCGGAAAGAACCCGGCTTTGATGGTTGTAATTTGCCCAGAGCAGGCTGGAGGCAAGGCCGCAGAATTCCCCCGCCAGATTTGTATTCGCAGTTTTCAACGCAGGCCAGAACAACACCAGCACGCCCGTCACCGCCAGCAGCGCCGCGCCATAGCGACGGACGCTCGCCCAATTCCGGCGCGGCCCTTCCTCCCACAGCAACGCCCAGATGGGCGACGCGCCAAGGTAAAGCGCGACGTGCGACGCGGCGGTGAGATGCAGTGCCCAGCAAAATGCGACGATGTAAGCCGCCAGACTCAACCCGCCGCGCAACCAGAGCGAATGGCGATGCTCCGGCGTGAGCGGCTGATATTCGCCCAGCCAGTTGGTGAAGCGCAGCACGGCGAAGAGAATGAAGCCCGCCAGCAGAAAGCGCGTTCCGCCCGTCCAGATGGGCGGCCACGATGCGACGAGCCATTTGGTTCCGGCATTGTTGCCGCCCCACAAAATGACCGTGAGCAGCAGGCCGCCGCCGATGGCCGTATTGTTTTTTTGCTCCGACACGCGGCGAAGTTATGCCAAAGCGGCGAAGTTGCGAATGAATTTTGTTTGACCGGCATGACAAACGATTTAGTTTTCACCCATGCATCATTCACCCGGGTTTCTAAAAATTGTCGGCGAGGCCAAACGTCATGTGAACGAAATCAGCGTGGCTGAAGCGCGGGCCAGACTGGTCGCGAATCCAAAGGTCGTGCTGCTGGACGTGCGCGAAGATTCCGAGTGGAACGCGGGGCACGCGGCGGAAGCCGTCCACCTCGGCAAGGGCGTTCTGGAGCGCGACCTGGAAAAAATGTTCCCCGATGTGAACACGGAGATCATCATGTATTGCGGCGGCGGCTACCGTTCCGCCCTCGCCTGCGACGTGGCGCAGAAGATGGGCTACCGCAGCGTCCACTCGCTCATCGGTGGATACAAAGGCATGGTCAAGGCGGATTGGCCGGTGAAGAAATAAAGTAACGGAACAAACGGGCGAAAATGACGGAGTAGAAACGGCAATAAAAACGCCGTTGACAGTCTGACCCAAAAAGCCCATTAACTGCCTCCGTGCAACGGCTCATCGTCAACCCCGGCATGGAGAGCACTTGGGAAATTCCGCTGCGAACCGGCATTGCCACCTTGGGCCGTGAAGAGGGAAACGACTTTGTGATTGACCACCCTTCCGTGTCCGGTCAGCACTGCGAATTCATGGTCATGGATTCCAGCGTGACCGTCAAAGACCTCGGCTCCTTCAACGGCACTTTCATTGATGGACAGGCGGTGAATGAATCCATCCTGCTGCCCGGCCAGACGCTTCAGGTGGGCGAAGTCCGGCTGCAACTGGAACAGGTCGCCGCACCCGCCGCCGCTGCCACGGCAACCAGCCATGCCCACTGCAAATTTCATCCCCGCAATCCGGCACGTTATCTCTGCCCGAAATGCCACGGAAATTTTTGCGAGATGTGCGTCAGCACACGATCCACAGGCGGCCACTTCTGTCGAACCTGTGTGGTGGAATGTTCGCCGCTGACACCGGCTGCGGTGGCCGATGATGCGACGGAATTGTCGTTCACCCGCCAGGCAATTGGCGCCTTCAAATATCCACTGAACAGCGACGGCATTATTCTGATCGTGACCGGAACGATTTTCTTCCTGCTGCTCGACGGAGCCCGGATGCTTTCAAAATTCGCCTTTGTTTATGGCTGGCTGGCCCTGATTTTACTCACCGTTTTTGGCACGGGTTATCTGACGGCCTATTTGCGCCTCAACTTGAACGCCACAGCCATGGGGGAGGATAAAATGCCGGACTGGCCGGAAATGAGCGACGTCGTGTCGCCCTTCTGGCAGTTGCTCGTCACCGTGCTGTTCTGTTTCGCCCCGGCCATCGGCCTGACGATTTACGCCGCCGTTTCGTCCGGCGACGGCGACACGGCATGGCTCGGCTGGGTAACGACGGCGTCGCTTCTGCTCGGCTGTGTCTATTTTCCGATGGCATTCACGGCAGTGGCGATGTTTGATTCAGTGGGGGCGGTCAATCCACTGCTCATTATTCCGTCCATTGCGAAAGTGCTGAAAGAATATGTGCTGACGGTCGTGATGCTGGCCGTCATTCTGGTCGCACGCTGGCTCATGAAAAATTATCTGGCAACCATCCTGCCGGTGCCGCTGCTGCCTACAATCATTTCCAGCCTGGTGGGACTTTATCTGTTGATCGTAGAAATGCGGATTCTCGGCCTGCTTTACCGCAATAAAAAATATGAGCTGGGCTGGTTCACTTAAAACTTCCGCCGGACAACAGCTTCATCAACCGGTCATTCAATTTGTTCTCGACGTTAATCTTTGGCAGCGGGTTGGTCAGCACCATAAAGTTTGTTTTGTCCGGCAACGCCGCCCATTTTGCTTCGAGCCAGCCAATCCGCTTGACCAAATCCGGATGGCTGTCAAACGCCGACGCGTGGTTCGTAAAACTTAAATCCTTCTCGGACTGCTTCAGCTTTTGCAACGCCGTAATCATGCCGTGCGGGTTGATTTTGGCGGCGACCAGATAATTCCAGCCGAACGCGTCCGCCTCTTTTTCGTAACGCTGCGAAAAACTTTCGTAAATCAAAAGCTCCGACGGATACGCCATCACATTCAACATCTTGTTCCGGCTGCCCGTCAAAATCTCAAACAGGAAAACCGGGCCTTTGCCGGAAATCATGTGCTGGAAGGCGTGGCGTTGCGCGATGTGCGCCGATTCATGCGCCAGCACGCCGAGCAGTTCTTCCGGCTTGTCCAGCAACTCGATCAAACCCGTTGTCACAACAATCCGTCCGCCCGGCAGCGCAAACGCATTGGGACTTCCCGCAGCGATGTAAAACTTGAACGGGATGCCGCGCGCCGGCACCGCCGGCAACAGCGGCGCAGCCAGAGTTTCCAATTGCGCAATCGCATTCGTGTCATTGATCAAAACCAGCCGCGGCCCGATTTTTTTGAAGACTTCATCGCCGAATTCCATTTCATGTTTTACGGAAATTCCTTTCACGACCGACCGCACTCCCCAGCCTGCTGCCATCGAACCAACCCAGGCAATCAGGCCAAACGCCAGTAAAAATCCCAGCGTCACCCAGGTTCGCCGCAATAATTCCCGCCGGCCTAGCAAAACTTCAAGCTGCCGCCGAATCGGCATGGCCTGAACAAAGTGGTCGTCCTCCAAAATGGAACGAGCGACAAAGAACTTCAATTCCGGCTGCCGCCGGTCGCCGAGCGCGACCCAATCGTCGTCGTCGCCCAGTTCGATGACGGCCTGATCCAACGGCAGCACGAACGGCGTTACCGACGATTCAAAGCGCAGCGCGCCCCGGTTCACGACAAAACGGCCCCGCACCATCTCGTTGCCAAATTGCGGATGACAGATGTATGCGTCAAAACCCTGAAGTTCTTCGCTCAAGTGGTCAGATGATAGGGCGCAGGAAAATTCTTGCAGCAATATTCCCGGCCATTTCTTCTTGAACGACCCGCCTGTGTCGCGCACCATTTGTCCGTCAGGGCCCATGGAATGTGGACTTACGAACCCCGCCAGGGCCGGAAGGCAGCAACGGTAGTTTGCTCCGTATCTGCCGTGGTCACCCTGACACCCCTTTCAATTCAAAATGAAAAATGAAAAATTTAAAATTCCAGGCCGTCGTTTCGCCAGGCCTGTTTTTTAATTTTGCATTTTTAATTTTTAATTCACAATCAAGCCGTGAGTTACCAGGTCATCGCCCGCAAATACCGCCCGCAGCGTTTCGCCGACGTCGTCGGGCAGGAGCACGTCACGCAGACGCTCGCCAATGCCATCGAACAGAAACGCATCGCCCACGCCTACCTGTTCTGCGGCCCGCGCGGCACGGGCAAGACCACGGTCGCCCGCATCTTCGCCAAATGCCTGAACTGCACCGGCGGCCCGAAGATTGATTTTGACGACAACGATTCGCGCGTGCAGGAAATCACCGATGGCCGCGCGCTGGACGTGCTGGAAATTGACGGCGCGAGCAACAACGGCGTCGAACAAGTCCGTGAACTGCGTGAGACCTGCAAATATGCGCCCGCCAATTCGCAGTTCAAGATCTACATTATTGACGAAGTCCACATGCTCTCCACGGCGGCGTTCAACGCGCTGTTGAAAACCCTGGAAGAACCGCCCGCGCATGTGAAGTTCATGTTCGCGACGACCGACCCGGAGAAAGTTCTCCCGACGATCCTCTCGCGCTGTCAGCGTTTTGATTTGCGCAGGATTCCCACCGCGCTCATCACCAAGCATCTCGCGCACATCGCGAAGCTGGAGAAAGTGAAGATTGACGAATTTGCGCTGCACGCCATCGCGCGCGGCGCGGACGGTGGAATGCGCGACGCTGAATCCACGCTGGACCAGCTCATCAGCTTTTGCGGCGACAAGATCGAGGAGGCCGACGTGCTGTCCATGTTCGGCCTTGCCGCGCAAAGCCAGATTCTCGGTTTGAGCAAGGCCGTTCTCGCCGGAGAAATCCAGACCGCGCTGACATTGGTGAACGAACTTGCGCAAAACGGCAAAGACCTCGGACGCCTGCTTACCGATCTGCTGAACCATTTCCGCAACCTGCTGCTGTTCCAGGTGTCACGCGGTGATCTGAACCTGCTCGAAGTTTCCGAAGCGGAAGTCGGCGCGCTCAAGGAACAAAACGCCCTGGCCAGCACCGAGTCGCTCACGCGAATCCTCGAAGTTCTTTCCGACGCCGAACTTCGCCTGCGCGACACCGCATCAAAAAAGATTTTGCTCGAAGTGACCGCGCTTAAAGCCATTGAAGCCCGCAATGCCGTCAGCCTGGACGCTGTTTTGAAGCAGCTCAATCAGTTGCGGGCGGGTGGTGCGGGAGTTCCAATGACAGCCGCAACCGCTCCGGCACCGGCTGCAGTTTCGCCTCCTCCAATGCGCCCGGCACCAAAAGTTCCCGTGGCCCCGCAGGAGACCGTCGCTGCGCCAGCGGCACTTGCCGAGACCCCGCCGGTCACGGCCGACCTATCGGTTTTGTGGACGCAACTTGTCGAGGCCGTGGGCCGCGTCAGTCCGTTCACCCGCAGTTATCTGGTGGACGCAAATCCGGTTTCATTTGTAAAAAACATTCTGGTCATCGGCTTTGATCCGGAATTTGAAGATCATCTTGGCCTCGTGGACAACGCGCGCAATCACACGCTGCTCCAGACCAAGCTCGCCGAACTCGGCCACGCGAACTGCCAGATCAAATTCATCAAGGCCGAGGCGCCCGTGGGACAGGCAAGGCCGGCGGCTCCAGCGCCCGCCGCGCCCGCAGCCGTGCCACAAGCCGCGTCAGCCGCGCCGAAACGAACCGAAGCCGCAGCGCCAGCCACCGAAAAAAAATCCGCGCCCGTTCCATTCAACAAAGAAACTTTCAAGAACGACCCGCTGATTCAAAAAGCCCTGGAGATTTTCAAAGGCCAGATTGTCGAAGTCCGTTCCTGATTTTGCTGTCAACTATCAACTCCCAAACTATCAACTAATATGTCCAGCATCGGAAAATTGATGAAACAGGCTGCGCGGATGCAGCAGCAGATGGAACAAGTGCAGGCGCAGCTCGCGGCGCGCACGGTCGAAGCCACGAGCGGCGGCGGCGCGATCAAGGTCGTGGCCAGGTGCGACGGCAGCATCGCGTCCATCAAGATTGATCCGCAGGCGCTCAATCCATCAGACGCGCAGTTGCTCGAGGACATGATTCTGACCGCTGCGAACCAGGCGCTCGGCCAGGCCAAGGATATTTCCAATTTGGAAATGGGCAAGATTACGGCGGGCATGAGCCTGCCGGGAATGTGATGAAAGTTTGAAGGAAGAATTATGAATGATGAATTGGAATTGCCGCGCATGGCGCGAAAGGTTTTTTCATCCTTCATCCCTCATCCCTCATCCTTGTAGCCATGCTTCCCGAATCCATCGTTGCGTTGACCTCGGCGTTGAGCAAACTGCCCGGCATCGGGCCGCGCTCCGCTGAACGCATCGCGTTGCATCTCGTCCAGACCGATTCGACAATCGTGAAACAACTGGCGGACACGATTCTGCTCGCGCGCGAGAAAATCCAGTTCTGCACCATCTGCGGCGCTTTGACTGAAAAATCCCCCTGCCCCATTTGCGAGGATGCGCGCCGCGATGGCTCGCTCATTTGCGTAGTCGAACGCGCAGTGGACATCTTGAGCGTGGAAAAGTCCGGCACGTTTCGCGGAAGGTTTCATGTGCTCGGCGGAAAAATCTCCCCGCTCGACGGCGTTGAACCGGACGACTTGCGCATCGCCGAGCTGGAAAAACGTCTCACGCACGAGCCGATCAAGGAAATCGTCATTGCGCTCGGCACGGACGTGGAGGGTGACGCCACCAGTTTTTACCTGGCCAAACGGCTGGCGCGGAGCGGGCTTAAGATTTCGCGCATCGCCTATGGTTTGCCGGCAGGCAGCGGCCTGGAATTTGCCGATGAACTCACCTTGAGCCGCGCGCTGGAAGGGCGCAGGGAGATGTTTTGAAGGATGAAGGAAGAATTATGAATGATGAAGCAAACCCCGCCCGACGTGTGCCAAACATTTCATCCTTCATAATTCACCCTTCATAATTTTCCATGCAACCCGTCATCGCCTTTGATCTCGGCAAGGTTTTGGTGGATTTTGATTACTCGATTGCCGCCCGGCGGATTGCGGCGCGCAGCACGCAGCCGCCGGAGAATCTGCACGCGTTTCTCGGCAGTTCACCGCTGCTCGTCCAGTATGAAACGGGTTCGCTGACGCGGCAGGATTTTTTTGAGGCGATGCGGCAGGCCACCGGCTTTCTTGGCGAACCCAAAGAGTTTGGCGAATTTTTCGCGGACATTTTCACGGCCATCACGCCAATGATCGAATTGCACGCCGAACTGCGGCGGCGCGGAGTTCCCACTTACATTTTCTCGAACACGAATGACCTGGCCATCGAGCACATCCGCCGGAACTTTCCGTTCTTTAGAAACTTTGATGGCTACATTTTTTCCTACGAAGTCAAGGCCATGAAGCCCGAAGCAAGGATTTACAGGGCACTGGAAAACATGACGGAACGGCACGGCGCGGAAATTCTCTACATTGACGACCGCCCCGAAAACATCGCCGTCGGCGCGGCGCACGGCTGGCGGACGATTCTGCATGAGACGCCTGAAAAGACGCGCGCAGATCTGAAGTTTTTCGGTTTCTGAAAACAAAAACGGCGCGAACTCTTGTCCGCGCCGTTCCCCAGTTCCTCCGCTGGTTCTGACTACTTCTTCGCCGCCTTCTTGGTCGGCACCGTGGCGATCGTCTGCAAGATGCGGCTGGCGATCTTGTAGGGGTCGCCCTGCGAATTCGGACGGCGGTCTTCGAGATAACCCTTGTAGCCGTTGTTCACAAAGCTGTGCGGGATGCGCACGGACGCACCGCGATTCGCCAGGCCGTAATTGAATTTATCAATGGACTGCGTTTCATGCAGGCCGGTCAGGCGCAGATGATTGTCCGGGCCATAGACGGCGATGTGCTCGTTCTTATATTTGTCGAACGCGGCCATGAGCGCCTCAAAGTAATCCTTGCCGCCGACTTCGCGCATGTAGGTGGTCGAGAAGTTGGAGTGCATGCCGGAGCCGTTCCAATCCACGTCCTTGCCGAGCGGTTTGCAATGCCAGTTCACGTCCACGCCGTATTTCTCGCAGAGACGCATGAGAAGATATCGCGCCATCCACATTTGATCCGCCGCACTCTTGGAGCCTTTGCCGAAAATCTGGAATTCCCACTGGCCTTTGGCGACTTCGGCGTTGATGCCTTCGTGATTGATGCCTGCATCAAGGCACAAGTCGAGGTGCGTGTCCACGATTTCGCGGGCGATGGAGCCGACGTTTTTGTAGCCGACGCCGGTGTAATATTCACCCTGCGGAGGCGGAAAGCCGCCGCCGGACGGGAAGCCGAGCGGTGCGCCATCCTTGTAGAGGAAATATTCCTGCTCGAAACCGAACCAGGCGCCGGGGTCATCAAGGATGGTTGCGCGGGAGTTGCTGGGATGCGGGGTCTTGCCATCGGGCATCATGACTTCGCACATGACGAGGCCACCGTTCTTCTTGGTGGAGTCGGGAAAGACGGCCACGGGCTTGAGCATGCAATCCGAAGTGCGGCCTTCGGCCTGGCGCGTCGAACTGCCGTCAAAGCCCCACATCGGGAGTTCTTCCAGCTTGGGGAAAGCCTTAAATTCTTTAATTTGCGTTTTGCCGCGGAGGTTGGGGACGGGTTCATAACCGTCGAGCCAGATGTATTCTAATTTATATTTTGCCATGTGCGTGATGGTTGTTGTTGTCAGTTTGCGCCCAGAAAACGCCCGGCTTGATTGCGCCGAAGCGTTTAGTTTTCCTGCGGCATGATTTTTTAGCAGGGGCGATGCCACGCGGCAAGAACTTTGCTTGCCTTGAGCGGTAAAAATTGTGCTTCGCTGCATTGACAAGGGGTTCGTGAGGCGAAGATGTTATTTACCAATGCTGTGCAGGAAAAATCCACTGTGGAATTTTAGCCGTGCTGCACAAAATCATCCGCCCCGGCGGAAAAACGCGCCGGTGCAGAGGACGCAGAGCGTGTATTCGGCATAACCGCCGTCGAGCGTATAGCCGGTGAACCGAGCACGGTCGCAGAGATTCTCACGGTGCGAACGGCAGAATCCGCACGCGCCGCAGATCCAACCCAGCCACGGAATCCCCACCTGATCCCCCGGTTGGAAACGCTCCACGCCCGCACCAAGTTCCTCGACTCGCCCGACGATTTCATGCCCTAGAATCAAAGGCAATTTTGGTTCCGGCAGTTCCCCGTCAAATACATGCAGGTCCGTGCGGCAAACCCCGCAGGCGCCCAGTTCCGGTTTTACATCCCGTGCCGTCGCATTCCGGGCATTTCTCCAACCGTGGCGCACTCACGCTGGCTTCACCGCCGGAGGCCACCTGCTCCAGTGGAATGGTGTGTGCAACCTGAATATCCTGACCGCACACCGGGCCGCGCCGGCCGAAGAAGCGTTCGAACAAACCGCCGCCCCCGCCAAGGCCAAAGCTGCGGCCTCCAAGTATTTCGTCAAAGTTGATGCCGCCGAACAAATCCTCCGCCGAATAGCCCGCCACGCCCGCGAATCCGCCGGCGTCATAATCGGCGCGCTTGTTCGGATCGGAGAGCACCGCGTAGGCTTCGGCTATTTCCTTGAACTTTTCTTCGGCGCCCGGCTCCGGGTTCCGGTCGGGATGATACTTCAACGCGAGTTCCCGGAAGGCACGCTTTATCTGCTGCTCGTCGGCGTTCCGTGGGACGCCGATGACTTCGTAGTAATCACGTTGGTGTCTGGCGGGCATGGATTGAGCATGCTGCTAACAGCTTTTTAAATTCAACTTTCACCAACCCATCGCGCGTCCGGCGTTCTGGGTCAACGCCTGCGTTGATAAACGCCCATCAACGACGCTTCGGCCAGGACATGGCCGTGCATGGCATTGAGCAGTTGGGCCTTTGTGGCGCGCGATTTCAATACCAGCTTGGTGTCGAGCGCATAGAGCTTGAAAAAATAGCGATGCGGGCTGCCCGGCGGCGGACAGGGCCCACCGTAGCCAATGCGCTTGAAATCATTCACCCCTTGCTTCGAGCCGTCAGGAAGCGGATCCATTGTTGGAAGGGCCTCATTCAAGTGGCTGGATGTTGCAGGCAGGTCATAGAGCACCCAATGAACCCAGGTGCCCATGGGTGCGTCCGGATCGTCGCAAATGAGCGCGAAGCTTTTTGTATCAGGCGGGACGTCGCTCCAGTTCAATGGCGGCGACACGTCGGTGCCGTCACAGGTATATTTGGTCGGTATGGGTTGACCGTCGGCGAAAATATCGCTGTCAAGCTTCATTTTACCTCGGGGGTTTTAGACAGGGTTTCGATCTTGGTTGAGATCGGAATAAAATCCCGTTCCCGTTCGCGCACCACCAGCACCGGGCAAGGCGCGTGGCGCACCACATGTTCGGCCACACTGCCCAGCACCACATGCTTCAAGCCAGTGCGACCGTGCGTAGAGAGAATGATAAGATCGGCTTTGGCTTCACCAGCGGCGGCGACGATCTCCTGCCATGGCACGCCCACGCGCACCTGCACTTGTGCGCGGGTGCCCACGCCAATCTCGCGGGTGCGCAGCTTGTCCAGTTCTTCCCGCGCCGAGTTCTCATATTCCTGCTGGCTGACCGGCAACTCCGGAGGCATGTAACCGAATTCGGCAGGCACGGTGTAAGGCTGCACCACATGCACCAGCAACACTTCGGCGTCAAACGCGTTCGCGAATGGCACGGCGTATTGCAGGGCCTTCTTTGCCGTATCCGAAAAATCCACCGGCACCAGGATGCGTTGCAGTTCAAAGGACAGTGGTTTGAGCAATCCTTCATCCCGGGATTCCAGTTCCACTACGACTTTGCCTTTTTTGGGGGCGGTTTTAATTTTCATAAGGCACTAATTTGGGATGCGAACATTTCAGCCCGCACGGTTGGTGGATGTTTCCATTCGGATTGCTGACCACGGATGAGCGTGATTGGCACGTTCACAGCGCGTGCTGGCATTTGATGCACCTGTGGCACCACTCGCAGCTTGTTTTGGCTGCCCCATGGTTTAAGCGTGCGATGCATGCCTTCTTCGGAATCGTCTCGCCACCTGCCGTCCACCACGAAGCGGTAATGGTAAACACCAGGCGGCAAAACCACCGACGCATCCCAGACACCTTCCGTCAGCCGTTTCATGGGGAGCGGACTCTGTTGCCAATTTGTAAAGTCAGCCGCAAGCAGCACCGACCGCGCTCCCAGGGCTTTGAGAGTAAACTTTTGTTGGATGCCTTTTTCAATTCCGCGCTTTTTTGGTTTTTTCATATCACGCGACCTCCGTGTTCTTGAGCAACCCACTACCCCGCTGGCCGGTCAACTAAATACGCGTTTAATATTTTTGCCTCTCAACGATGCAAATTATCACACTTGCAGGAATGTGGCTACGCCAGTTTCCTTTCTCAATGTTCCTTCGGCGGCGCAAGGTGACGGCAAAACCAGTCTGCGGCCAATTTCGCAACTTCGTCCAGCGCTCCGGGTTCTTCAAACAAATGGGTGGCATCAGGAATGACCGCCATTTCCTTCTCGCATTTCAACAACGCGTAGGACTGGCGATTGAGTTCCAACACGCTCGTGTCGCATTCGCCGACAATCAGCAGCGTGGGCGAGTGGACGAATTTGAGTTTATCGCCAACCAGGTCCGTCCGGCTGCCTCGTGCGACCACCGCCTTGATTTGCAAGCCCAGCGAAGCCGCCGCGACCAGCGCCGCCGCGCCGCCGGTGCTGGCACCGAAGTAGCCGAGGTTGAAACGTCGGCCCAACGGATGATTGCCCATCCAGTGCGTTGCCGCCACGAGCCGTTGCGTCAACAGGCCGATATCAAACCGCAGATGGCCGGTCACGGCATCTTCGGCTTCTTCATCCGCCGTCAACAGGTCGAACAGCAAGGTGCCGATTCCCCGCTTGCGGAGCGAACGAGCCACGGCCTGATTTCTCGGGCTGTGGCGGCTGCTCCCGCTGCCGTGCGCGAAAAGAACAAGCCCTTCCGCCTGCTCGGGCATCCTCAAATCCCCGGGAAGCATCACTTTCTGCGCCGGGATTTGGACGTTCCATGATTTGGAACCCGAATCGGTTCTATTCTCGGTTGCATCCGACAGAGTGCTGTGGTCGCAAACTTTCATAATTCTGTAAGTTTCTTTAATCTTCCATTTGCAACACTTGCGGTTGCATTTCTTTTTTAAAGAATAACCTAAAAGTTCGATGGTGTTCCATAGGGAGAAACACCTAACGTGCATGGGGGGGGATTTATCCGGCCTAAAGAATTCGCCAAACAATACGAGCCAATCGCTAATGTCTAACTCGCGCAACCAAGTCATTTCATATCGGCAGCTCCGGGATTTCGTCTTTGCCCTGGATAAGCGAACTGGCTTTCCATTGCAAACCGGATGGGCAATAGTTGAACCGCGCATGTTAAAGGTCAAAGACACGCTTCGGGCGACGGTGCATCTCGGCTTCGACGGCCGGGTGTTCAAGGCCTACCACGGCCCGAAGGCGGAGGAACGGTTCGAGAACGAGGTGCGTGTGCTGAAACATCTCGAAGCGCGTGGCTGCAATTTTGTTCCGCGCCTGCTCGAAGCCGACCGGGCACATCTCAAGATCATCACCACCAACTGCGGCACCCGCGTCGAACATCTGGACGAAAAGCGCACGAAAGAATTGTTCGCGGAACTGGAAAAATTCGGCGTGCGGCACGACGACCCGGACGTGCGCAATGTGACCTACCGGTTTTCCGACGGGCGCTTTTGTTTGATTGATTTTGAATTCGCCACCATTCTGCCCGAATCCAAGCCGACATGAATTCAAAACCGTCACGCAAAGCCTTGAAACCGCTCTCGCTAAAATGGTCCGGCTGCTCGGACATCGGCAAGGTGCGCAAGAACAACGAGGATTCCTTTCTCGGCCTCCGGTTCGACGCCCGGGAAATTTTCCGGCTGGGAAAATTCGGCGAGTCCTCGCTGGAAAAAACCGATTTCACCTTTGCTGTTTGCGACGGCATGGGCGGCGCGCTGGCGGGTGAATTCGCGAGCGGCATTGCCATTGACAAAATCACGACGCTGCTGCCGCGCGCATTCCAGCAGTCCGCCCACGGAATGAACGCCGGCTTCTCCGACGTGCTCACGGAATTGTTTGCGCAGATCCATCGCGCCCTGGTTTACCTCGGCGGTTCTTACGAAGAGTGTGCCGGAATGCAGACCACGATGAGCCTGTGCTGGTTTACGCCGGGCTGGGTGTATTTTGGCCACATCGGCGACAGCCGGATTTATCATCTGCCGAAGCGAAAAAAGGAAATCAAGCTGCTCACCCACGACGACACTCATGTCGGCTGGCTTTTTCGCAACGGTCAGATCAATGAACGCGAGGCGCGCACTCATCCCCGCCGCAACGTGCTGCAAAAGGCGCTGGGCGGAGGCAACCAGTTTGTGGATCCACAGGTCGGCGCGGTCGCTTATGAGCGCGGCGATATTTTTCTGCTTTGCTCGGACGGTTTGACGGAGGGACTTTACAATCACCGGCTGGTGGAATTATTGCGCCTGGCGGAATCTGCCGGGGCAAACGACAATCCGGCATTCCGCTTGGTCGAAGAATCGGTCAAAAACGACGGGCGCGACAACACGACGGCGCTGGTGGTCCATGTTATCTGACCTTCGGATTGAACCGGAGTAACGGAGGGAACGGAGGAAAATTTCCATTTGCAAGTTCTTCGCAGCAATCGCCCCCGGTTTTCTCCACTGCCTCCTGTTCAATGAAAAACGGCGGGCAACTTGCGTTGCCCGCCGTGTGAATCTACAAGATCCGTTCAGTTCTTAGCTGTGATAGCCTTCTTCGCCGTGTTCGGAGAGGTCGAGGCCGGTCATTTCAGTTTCCTCGCTCGGACGCAGGCCGATGAGCAGTTTCACCACAAGAGCGATGACCGCCGTGCCGCCCACCGCGAGGGCGATTGTGATACCGACTGCTTTGAACTGTTCAATGAGCAGCGGCTGGAACATCGTGTCTTTGACATAGTCCTTCAAGTTCAAGGCCAGGTTGCCATTCGCCGCATTGCGGGCAAGCATGCCGGTCATGAGTGCGCCCATCGTTCCACCGATGGCGTGAACGCCGAAGGTGTCCAGCGCGTCGTCATAGCCGAACCAGCCTTTGACTTTGTAGCAGAAGAACCACGGAATGATGCCGGCGGCGATGCCGATCAGGATTGAACCCTGCGGCGTAACGAAACCGCAAGCGGGCGTAATCACAACCAGACCAGCCACGGCGCCGGAGCAGAAACCAAGGATGCTCGGCTTGCCCTTGACCAGCCACTCCACCATCGGCCAGACGAAGGACGCAACCGCTGTGGCGATGGTCGTGGTGGTAAAGGCGTTCGCGGCAACACCGTCAGCCGCGCAGGCGCTGCCAGCGTTGAAACCATACCAGCCAACCCAGAGCATCGCGGTGCCGATAAAGGTGAGCACCATGCTGTGCGGCGCAAAGTTTTCTTTGCCGAAGCCAAGGCGTTTGCCGAGGATCAAGCAGAGAACAAGCGCCGACCAGCCCGACGACATATGAACGACCGTGCCGCCCGCGAAATCAATCGCGTGAATCTTCGCACCAGCGTTCCAGACACCGTTCATGCAACCATTGATGCCCCAGACCATGTGGGCCAGCGGGAAATAAACGACCAGCATCCACAAAGCCATGAACACCAGGATGGCGGAGAACTTCATGCGTTCCGCAATCGCGCCAAGAATCAGCGCCGGGGTGATGATGGCGAACATCAACTGGAACATCGAAAACACATTCTGGGAAACCCAGTAGGCATAGTTTGAGTTTGTGGCGGAGGTGACGCCTTCGAGCATCTTGAATTTCAAGTTACCCACAATGCCTTTGATCATGTCGTCGCCATCGGCAAATACCATGCTGTAACCGCACAGCACCCAGAGAATTGTCACCAGACCGGTGATGGCGAAACATTGGGCGACGACGGACAGGATGTTTTTCTTACGGACGAGGCCGCCGTAGAACAGCGCAAGGCCGGGCAGAGTCATAAACAAGACCAGCGCGGTGCTGGTCATCATCCATGCGTTGTGGCCGGGGCCGGCCACGCCCACTGTCGCCGGCGCGGTGACGGTTAGATTGCCGTTGGTGTCCTTTGTCAGCGAAGCTCCCGGGTCGCCATTGCCGATGTAGGCTTCGAGGGCGGCAATGCGCTGGTCAAGTGAAGCCGCCGGCAAGGCTGGTGCTGCCGGAGCCTCGGCAGCAGCGGGAGCCGCATTGGTGTCTTCCGCGCGCAGTGAAGAAATGCCGAGCACGGCGATGGCGGTCAGAGCTAGAATCAGAAAGTGTTTTTTCATGGTTTTTATTTAAGTGAGGTTCAAGTTTTTTAACTGGTTAAACAGCCGCATCGCCCTTCTCTTCCGTGCGGATCCGGATGGCCTGTTCGATGGACGAAACGAATACTTTGCCATCACCGATCTTGCCGGTCTTGGCCGCCTTGACGATGGCGCCCAGCGCCGCATCGGTCTGCGTGTCGGCGACAACCAGTTCGATTTTTATCTTTGGCAGAAAGTCCACGGTGTATTCGCTGCCGCGGTAGATTTCGGTGTGGCCTTTTTGACGGCCAAACCCCTTGACCTCGCTCACGGTCATCCCTTCGATGCCGAGTTCGCTAAGGGCGTCCTTCACTTCTTCGAGTTTGAATGGTTTGATGATGGCTTCGATTTTCTTCATAGTTTTCTCATGATGGTTTAACTGCTTTGGCCGGACCAACCCGCACGACAAGCGCAAACCGCTTTCCGCCGCGACTCACGGACAGAACCCAACTCTCGCTTTGCTTGGCTGCTATCGGCACACCGCCCTTTAGCAACGCAGATGCCAATCCTGAAAACATCGCGGACAGCCTGAAAATCACCCGTGTTTGCAGTGGTTTTATGGCGCCGGAATATTTTCATTGGTTTGGCCGGATGATTTCCCTGATTCCTTTTGCCCACGGGCGAAAAATTTAGCCAGTGTTTCGCGTGCGAAAAACAACAAAGGATGAGCTGGATAATTTTGGACAGCCGCCTCCCACAATTGGCCGCAGCCATCTGGAAAAAGTCAAATTATGTCGTGGGCAGGCTTGCAATCAGGCGGCATTGGGGTTGAATAAAGTCCAATCGGATGAGTCACACTTTTATGGGAAAAATTTCCCGCCTGAAATGTATTATCCTCCGGCACGGGCTGCTGTTTACCGTGGGCGCATTGCTGGCGGCGAACTGTTCCGCGATGGAGTGCGCGCCAGGATGCTGCTGCCCCGCCGCTCCCAAACCGAAATGGCACAGCGTAGTCATGCCAGTTCGCACCAACCTGCCCCCCATCCACTTTTACAACAAAATCAATCCCATCTGGTGGTTCGGCAACGCGGACGAACCGCGCGCCCCGGACTGGTATAGGCCCAATTCCAGTTTTCGGAATGTCGCCTGGTATTTTCGCAATCCCCTGGCGAACTTCAGCAATTACGTCATCGGCATTGGCGATAAAGAATCGGTGCGGAGCGGGAGGTATCCGAAGCAGATTGGAAACCCCTGCGGCGGCTGGAATTTCGCCGTCTCGCATCGGCATATTTTGTATCTGCCGTTCATTGACTACAAACGCGGCCGGTTTGAATTCTATTTCGGCTGGCGCGAGCACGGCAACTTCGGCATCAAGCTGAACTTCCGACAGGCCCCGCACCGCCTCAATCCGAACAAAAAAAAGAATGCGCCGTTTTCCGTGCCCACCCCGTTGGAATCCCAGTCGCCGAAACCCGCAACCAACAGCCCCACAATCAACATTCATCCCCTTCCATATCCAATCGAACCGCTGTAGCCGGACAAGCCTGGGTGAAATGGCGGAAGAACCAGCGGCGCGGCGGCGGTGAAAAAGGATTTTTGAAATATTTTTCGCCAGAATTTCACGCCAGCGCCTTGACAGAATATGAAACAGGACGAAAGTAAAATTGGCTGGTGTGGACGTGAGTGTTAGTTGACGGTTGCAAGCAGAGTTAGTTGAAGTGTTTGAAGTGGTCAGTTGGTAGATACGCCCACGCCAGCCATTATTTTCCAAAAATCCGCGTATATTAGACGGTTCGCCGCGCGTATTTCGACTTTTCTGTGGGGTTTCGGTTTTTTTGTTGCCAGAAACTGCCAGCCAAATCGAAGAAACTGAATAAAAATGGTCGGAGCGACAGGATTCGAACCTGCGACTTCGTGGACCCAAACCACGCGCTCTAGCCAGGCTGAGCTACGCTCCGATGCCCTCAAATCATCCCACGAATCCGCTGCCGCGCAATAAAATTATCTCAAGATTGACCACGCTTTGACTGGCTGCCATGACAATCACCGGCCAGATCCGGGGGAAGTTATGCTAGACGCCCCGCCCATTCGTGATTAGCTTGATGCCATGGTTACTGGAGTCTCCGCCAACCCGCAGAAAATCAACCTTCGCCGGCCCGACATCATGGAAGCGGTGCAGGCGCAAGTCCTCACCCATTACCGCAGCGAACTCGTCGAACGCATCCGCGCCGGGGGCGGCGTCTTGTCCGCCGGCGAGCTAACCGTCAAGCTCGCGAAGGAATTCGGCTTTTGCTACGGCGTCGAGCGCGCGATTGACCTCGCCTACGCCGCAAAAAAATATTTTTCCGAGGTCTCGCCTCACACGCCGATTTATCTGCTTGGCGAAATCATCCACAACCCGGAAGTGAACGATCAAATCAGCAACCTGGGCATCCAGATTATTTCACCCAAGCCGACTGATGAGGAATTGTCACTTTTGCAATCTGGCGACGCCGTCATCATCCCCGCCTTCGGCACGGAAGTCGGCACGCGCAAAAAACTCGAGGCCAAAGGTTGCCGGCTCGTGGACACCACCTGCGGCGACGTGATGAGCGTCTGGAAACGTGTGCGCCAATACTCCAAGGAAAGCGTCACCAGCATCATCCACGGCAAGGCCAAGCATGAAGAAACCAAGGCCACCACGTCGCAAGCCCGCGCTTACGGCAGCGGACATTATCTGGTGGTTTTCACGCTCGCCGAAACTGACTACGTCTGCGACTACATTTTGAACGGTGGCGACAAGGAGGAATTCCTCGAAAAGTTCAAGGGCGCGTATTCCGCCGGGTTTGATCCCGACCTGCATTTGCAGGCGGTCGGCGTGGCGAATCAAACCACCATGCTGCGCGGCGAGACCGAGGAGGTTCAACGCCGTTTCAAAGCGGCCATGGCAAAAAAACATGGTGAGGCAGAACTCGACAAACATTTTCGCTTCTTCGACACAATCTGCGGCGCAACGCAGGATCGTCAGGACGCACTTGAAAAACTTTTGGTTGAACCGATGAACCTGCTTATCGTCATCGGCGGCTACAATTCATCCAACACCTCGCATCTCGCGGAAATGGGTGAAGCCAAGCTGCCGACTTATTTCATCAAAAACGCAGGCAAAATGGCCTCCGACAAACTCATCGTTCATTACAACCAGCATCTGCACAAGGAAGTTGAGACCGCCGACTGGCTGCCGTCCGGCAAGATCACCGTCGGCATCACCGCCGGCGCAAGCTGTCCGAACAATCTGATCGAGGACACCATCCGCCGGCTCTTTGAGCTGCGCGGCATTTCAGTTCAAGAGCTGCTGGCGAATTGATCATCATTCAAAAATGCCCCGCACGCGTCAGGAACTGGAGCAGATCGAACGTCAAACCCTCGCCCCCTACGCGCAGTTCAGCGGCGACACGCGCGGGCGTGAACACCAGGAAGCCCCGCCCGAATGGCGCACGCAATACCAGCGCGATCGTGACCGTGTCATCCATTCCCGCGCCTTCCGCCGGCTCGAATACAAAACACAGGTTTTCCTCAACGGCACGGGCGACCATCTCCGCACGCGGCTCACGCACACCATGGAAGTCGCCGCCATCTCGCGCAATATCGCCAGCGCGCTCAAGCTGAACACCGATCTGGCCGAAACCATCGCCCTTGCGCATGATCTGGGCCATTCGCCGTTTGGCCACAAGGGTGAAACCGTCCTCGCCCGCCTGATGAAAGGCCAAGGCGGCTTTGAACACAACCAGCACAGCCTCCGCATCGTCGAGGAACTGGAGCAAAAATATCCGAATTTCTCCGGCCTGAACCTTTCCTGGGAAGTTCGAGAAGGCCTCGCCAAGCATTTCACCGCCTACGACCATCCCGGCAGGCGCAAAGGCTTCTACGCGAAAAATTCCTCGCTCGAAGCCCAGATCGCCAACCTTGCCGACGAGATCACTTATTACAGCCACGACCTTGACGACGGCTTGGATTCAGGATTGTTGTCCGAGAAAGAACTCGCCGCCAACGTCCGCGTCTGGGCGCACGCCGCAAAACTGGTCAAAAAAGAATACGGAAAGCTCGCGGACGAATCCCGCCGTTACGTCACCATCCGCACCATCATTGACATGCAGATCCGCGACGTGGTTGAGAACAGTGAACGGCTCATCCAAAAAGCCGGCGTGAAATCTGCCGATGAAGTGCGCCTTTGTGCCAGGCCGCTCGTGCGACACGGCGCCGAGCGCAGCAAACTGAATCTTGAACTCCGCCACTATCTCTACAAAAATCTTTACTACAACCCCGTCGTGCATGAACCCAACCTGCGCGCGGTGAAACTGCTTGGACAACTTTTCAAATACTTCCTCGCGCATCCGAAGGAGATCGGCGAAAGCTCCCGCAAACGCATCAAAAAATTCGGACTGCACCGCGCCGTATGCGACTACCTCGCCGGCATGACCGACCGCTATGTCATGCTCGAAAGCGAACGCATCTTTGGCAAGAAACTCAAAGCCGCGTGACGCTTTCGCCACTGGGAAGTCCGGCGAGCAACTGCGAAACGGTTCTCCCCTGCCCCGGCAAAATTAAATCCGGCGCAATTTCACTCAACGGCTGAAGCACAAACCGCCGCAAATGCGCGCGCGGATGTGGCAGAATCAATTCAGGCGTGTCGCGCGTTTCCGAGCCGAACGCAATCAAATCCAGATCCAGCGGACGCGGTTCGTTAAGATTTTTTTTGGGGATGCGACCAAATTCCCTTTCCACTTCACGAAGTTTTGTCAGCAGCAATTCCGGCGTCTCATCTGTTCGTGGGAGCAAACCAACGACGGCGTTCACAAATTTTGGCGAGTCCGGCGGACAATCCACCGGCATCGTCTGCCACAAGGAAGATTTGAGGATCGGCGCGTCAGAAAAATTTTGCAGCCGCGCCATCGCGTCCAGAATGATTTGCCGCGAATCACCAAGGTTTGAACCGAGGGCGACGATTGCAATTTCGGATTTCGGATTTCGGATTTCGGATTTATCAGTCACACGTTTGATGGATTTCAATCCGCAATCCGCAATCGCCAATCCGAAATTATTTCAGCCCCAGCACGTCCTGCATGTCGTAGATGCCGGGCTTTTGCTTCACGACCCAGAGCGCCGCGCGCAAGGCTCCGTTCGCAAACGTGTCGCGGCTGGATGCCTTGTGGGTGAGTTCAACACGCTCGCCGTTGTTCGCAAAAATCACCGTGTGATCGCCCACCACATCGCCGCCGCGTATGGAATGAATGCCGATCTCCGACTGCTTGCGTTCACCGACGATGCCCACGCGCCCGTGCCGCGCTGATTCGTTCAGATGCAGCTTGCGCACGTCCGCCAGTATTTCCGCCAGCGACTTCGCCGTGCCGCTCGGCGCATCCTTTTTCAAGCGATGATGCATCTCGACGATTTCCAAATCAAAACCGGTTCCAAGAATCTCCGCCGCCTTGCGCGTCAGCCAGAACAGCGTGTTCACGCCCGTGGAAAAATTTGAAGCCCAGACAATGGGAATCTTCGTCTTGTTCTTTGTGATCTCGAACGTGTCGGTGTCCGTATGGCCGGTCGTCCCGATGACAATGGCCTTTTTATTTTTCCCGCACAGTTCAACGATGCCCGGCGTGGCACTATGCGAACTGAAATCAATCACCACATCGCTTTTGGCGATGACGGCGGACAAATCGTCGCCGGCATCAATCTTCCCGACGATTTCGAGTTCGCGAAAATTCGCGGCGCAGGCGACGAGCGCCTTGCCCATGCGGCCTTTCACGCCTGTGATGATGACGCGTGTCATAATTATTCCAAAACATTACAACGTTTGAGCGTCGTGCGCAGGATGTCCCAGTTTTTGGGATCCATTGGCACGAGCGGCAGGCGATATTCTTCCTCGATCACCTTCATCATCGCAAGCGCGGCCTTTACCGGCGTCGGGTTCGTTTCGATGAACAGATCCTTGAACAATGGATAAAATCGCTCGTGAATCTTCAAGGCGGCGGCGGCTTTGCCCGACTCGAACAGCTTCACCATCTGCGACACCTCGCGCGGAATGACGTTGGACGCCACGCTGATGACGCCTTGCGCGCCGACCGACATGAACGGCAACGTCAGCGAATCGTCGCCGGACAGGATCGTGAACTTCGGGCCGGTCGCCGCGCGCAATTGCGACACGCGGTCGCAGCTTCCGCCCGCTTCCTTGATGCCGACTATGTTTTTACATTCGCGGGCGAGGCGTTTCACCGTCTCAACACCTATCTCAACGCCGCAACGCCCCGGAATGCTATACAGCACGATGGGCAGTTTCGTCGCGCGCGCGATGGCGCGGAAATGCTGATACAATCCTTCCTGCGTGGGCTTGTTGTAATAGGGCGCAACCTGGAGCGAACCGTCCGCGCCAACCTTTTCCGCCGCCTGCGTCAGTTGGATGGCTTCGCTTGTGGCGTTGGCGCCGGTGCCCGCGAGCACCTTGATTTTGCCGGCGGCGAACTTCACCGAGAGCGCGATGATGCGGATGTGCTCCTCGCAATCCACCGTGGGTGATTCGCCGGTGGTGCCGACGGGCACGATGCCGTCCACGCCGCCCTTGATCTGCATTTTGACCAGGCGTTCAAGCGCGGCTTCATCCAGCGCGCCGCTTTTGAACGGCGTCACAATCGCGGTATAGGTTCCAGAGAACATAATTTGCAATAGAATCAGGGAATTGGCCCGGTTTGGCGAGCTAGAACTTCGGATTCAAATTTTCTGCCAATCCAGTCGCACGGATTTTCAAGGGGATGGCGAACTCGAAAGCCCTCTCCTTGGGGAGAGGGTTGGGTGAGGGAGGATGTAAAACTAATGTGGCTGCTGTTGTTGCTGCTCCGCCTTGAGCGGAGCCATTGCCCTGCTCATGAATCGGTGAAATGTAATCGAAACAATGATGATGATGACAACGGCAAAAGCCAGCCGGATGCCCAAATCAATCAGTGCCGCCTTTTGCCGCCGCTTGATGGTGGCGATGACTGGCGCACCGCAATGCGGACACGTCCGCGCATGGTCGCTAACCTGTCCCTGACATTCGTGGCATTTGATGAGGGCCATAAATATATTAAACCCAACCTTGGTGAATTCGGCGGGCACGCTTACTGCGATTAATAATTATTTCTTTGATAGCCTCTTTTGTGAAACCAATTTCATCTAGAAAGCAAACTTCCAATAGCAGTGCCATCATTTCTGAAAATTTGATTAGCGTGCGATAATCTTTATCAGGCATCTCATTCCCCTCACCGGGATGTGTTAATTTATTTCTCAAATCGCTGACGATTCCCGAAAAACTATCAGCAGTGCCAATCAATTCTTGAAGAACATCGGTATGTTTTATCGCGAGTTCTTTCAATCGTTTTCTCAAAGAGAACTCGTTTAGAAAATCAAGCTTTCTGGCTAAAGCTGCACGGAAATCTGCACCAATATCAGGCGGCGTTGGCACAACACCCCAAAACTTTGCGCGCAATCCAGCTTTATATGTTTCATCGTTCTCATATTTGCCCGGCATAGCTGCTCGGTGATATGCCTCCAAACTTTGAGCGAGAGTCAGAAATTCTACGCGAGGAAGTCCGCCGTCATTGTAAATTGTAGAGAAATATAAATCTATGGCAGCCCTCAGTTTTTCTTTCCGTTGAACAAATTTTTCAAAAATTGCTGCCGGAGAAGGGTGAAGGTCATGCAAATTAAACAGCAAAAACTGCGGGATAAGTTTGTCATCTTCCCAATCTGACTTTGTAATCTTTCGGATGATTAGAAAATCCTCAAAGACGGGCGTGTCTTGGATATTTTCTCTCGGCTTATCTATGTTTCCAATAATTTGCAAGGCACGGACAGGATGTTGAACCGCTAGACTGAGAAATAGCTGGAAAGCATAAATATATTCTTCAAATGCCAAATAAGGCTGCATTTGTTCAGCTTCCAACACGAATGTGCAGTTCTCTTTGATGTTGAAGGAATGAAAATCAGGTTGCACATTGCCGCTAATTTCCAAACGGGCGGAAAACGGCCCAAGCTTTCCAAGATCAATTGCCGGTAAAATTTTGTAAGTGGTCGTTATACTCCGTGGGTTTTCATCAATTTTGATTCCGATTCCGGTCATGCACGTCCATTCAACAAGTCCTGTGAACCGAACTTCGACTTTTTTGAATAAAATTTCTTCTGGTGAGCGATAGTGACCACCTACCACACCAAAGACACTGCTGATTTTGCATGATCTGCCTCCAGGAAGATTAATTTCTCCGCCGCTAATCAAACTGTTAAATAGGCTAAACGGCTTGTTTTTGAAGTTAAGACCATACAACGTGAACCGCTCCAAGATTTTCTTTCCATCAAAGCAATCATCATCTAGGTGTCCATATAAATCAGCAACGGCTCCACTTGTTGGGCCGAATTCCAACACTCCCTGAAGTTTTTTTTCTGGTTTATCCTCACGCCAGCAAATGGCTTTAATCGTTGTTTTTTCGGCAAGCATGAGTGGAAGCGTAGAATTAATCACACCAGCTTCTTCGCAATCTGTTCGTCCAAGATTTCCTGCACCGTCAGGGCGACAATGACTTTGTGACTGCGCTTGAAGAACGCATCAATCTCCGTCAACGCATCCGAACTGAAATCAAATGAGATGAAGAAACCTTTCTCGCAATCTTCGCGCATCATCACGGCCTCAAAAGCGTCAATGTCCGGGCGACCGGCCTTGTCCTTTTGTTTCACCTGAATCGGATACCAGCGTTCTTTCAAGCCGAGTTCGCCTTCTTGTTGGCGGCGTGGCGCGGCGCTGGAACTGACAGGGAAAATGCGGCCATCGATGCCCATGTCGCCGACTTGCACCTTGTTCGGGATGCCGCCGAGGGCAATAACGGCCCAGTTCTCAAATTCAAACGGCGGGAGGATGCGCAGCTTCTCCACCGTCCACGGCAGGTCGCGGACGACGAAGCCGCGTCCAGCGCGCCAAAGCGGTTCGCTTTCCGGCAGACCGCAAACGTCGCGCAGGCGTTTGGCCATGACGCGGCAGGCGGTGGGCGAAATATCAATGCCGATCCACTGGCGTTTCAATTTCTGCGCCGCGACGAGCGCCGTGCCGCAACCGCAGAACGCATCTAACACGATGTCGTTTTCGTTGCTGCTGGCTCTGACAATTCGGTCGAGCAATGCCAATGGCTTTTGCGTTGGATAACCAAGACGTTCTTTCGCTTGTGAGTTAATCGGCGGAATGTCTGTCCAAACTGTGTCAATTGGACGGCCTTCTTGTTCGTCGAGATAACGCTTCATTCTCGGAACAGAACCAGGACTTGGCTGAACAACAATTCCATTGTCGTAAGCTTCCTGCATCCGCTCTTTTGTCCATCGCCAAACTTTGGTGTGACCTAAAAATTCGTAAGTGAGATTGGGACGATTCGGATTTGGATTGAGCAAGTTGTCCAATTGATAAAGCCGTCCGTCTGGATCGCGATGTGAATACTTGCCCGCAGTTTTCTCATCAAGGTTGTCTTGGTCGTATGGATTGTAAGGCCGGTTGAAAGTTGTTTTCTCTCCGCCGCCGTAAAGAAAGATTGTGTCGTGGTTGTTCGGATAGCCGTTAAAAGATAAACCTTTTGCCAGCGTGCGATGCCAGATGATTTCACTTTGGAAATTATTTTCTCCCAAAATCTGGTCGAGCATGACCTTGACGTAGTGGCTGGCGTGCCAGTCGCAGTGGTAATAAAAGCTGCCGGTCTTTTTGAGGACGCGGGCGAGCTGCACGCAGCGCGGGCGCATGTAGTCAATGTAGGCCTTGGTGTTCTCGTGGCGGTCTTCAAAGGCGCGCTTCTCCTTGGTCTCGCCCCAAAAGACTTCGTAGTTGCGGTTGGAGTTAAAGGGCGGGTCTATGTAGATCAAATCCACGCAGGCATCGGGCAGCTTCTTGAGTTGGTCCAGATTGTCGCCACAGTAAATGACGCGGGTGTCGAGGAGGGCGGAAGGCTTGGCGGGCTTGGTGGTGGTAGGGCGCGTCACTCCGTGCGCGCCGTCGTAGGTCTGCGAGGCGGCGGTCAGAGGACTGACCGCCCTACCTGCTACGGAAGTTTTCGCGCCGGAAATCTTTTTTGCCATGCGCGGACAATACCGGCTTCAGCGACCACATTCAACCCTTCCGATAAATTGGCTTCGGCACGACGACGGCGGCGGAGCGTTTGCCGCGAATCTCGATCTCAATCGCCGTTCCCGGCTTCGCAAATTCCGGCGGCACATAGCCCATGCCGATGCCGATGTTCAGCGACGGGCTTTGTGTGCCGCTGACGACTTCGCCGACGGGTGCGCCGTTCGCCCAGATGGGATAATGCGGGCGCGGCGGGGCGGATTTGTCGGTCATCTTGAACGCGACGCATTTCTTTTTCACGCCGCTCGTCTTTTGTTCCACAAGCAAAGAACGTCCGTTGAATTCGCCCTTGTCGAGCGAAACGAAAAATCCGACGCCCGCTTCAATCGGCGTGGTGTTTTCATCGAGTTCGTGGCCGTAAAGCGGATAGCAGACTTCCGTGCGCAACGTGTCGCGCGCGCCAAGTCCGGCGGGTTTCAACCCAAACGGCTGGCCGACGGAGATGATTTTATCCCACAAATGCTGGATGGCTTCGTCGGAACCGACGATTTCAAATCCGTCCTCGCCGGTGTAGCCCGTGCGCGAGACGAGGACGCAGTGATGGTCAAACTTGAATCCGCCGATCTGGTTTTTCTTCAGGCCGGTCACGACGTTGACGCGCATGGCGGAAATGGATGCGCCAGGAATGCAGTCGTTGATGAAATCCTTCACACGCGGGCCTTGCACGGCAATGGCGGCGTATTGATGCGAAGCGTCGGTTAGATGGAGTTCGCCGGAAAATTTCGCGGCCTGCGACTTCAGCCACGCGACATCCGGCTCAATGCGGGAGGCATTGATGATGAGAAAATAAACGCCGTCGGAAAGTTTGTAGGCGTAAAGATCGTCAATCACGCCGCCGCGTTCGTTGCACATCAGGGTGTATTGGCCTTCGCCGGGCGCGAGTCTGCGGATGTCATTCGTGAGGATGGAATTCAGAAACGCCTCCGCGCCCGCGCCGCTGACGGTGACTTCGCCCATGTGCGAAATGTCGAAGATGCCGGCGGCGCTGCGGACGGCGAGATGTTCGTCGGTGATGCTGGTGTATTGCACCGGCATTTCCCAGCCGCCAAATTCGATAAGCTTGCCGCCGAGCTTTTGGTGGGCGGCGTAGAGCGAAGTGCGTTTTAACATGAATGAAGAATTATGAATGAAGAGTGAAGAATTGTTCAACCAGCAAAATCACTTTCTGGCTTCTTCATCTTTCATTTTCCACTCTGTCTTTCCCGGTCATCCCCATTTCTCCGTCTTCATCTGTTCCTTGGGCATGCCGAGGCCGTGAATGACGAGGGTTTCGGCGAATTCAACGAGCGCGTTCGGGCCGCAGGCGTAGAAAACCGTGTTGGGCAGATCGGTCGCGTGTTCCTTGATCCATTCGGGCGTGATGCGACCGGTGCGACCGGTCCAATTGTCTTCCGGCGTCGCCCGCGTGCAGGTGACGTCGAATTTGAAATTCGGATTTTCCGCCTCCAACTGGCGGAATTCGGTGTTGAAGATGATGTCTTTCGGCTGGCGGACACTGTAAAGCACGGTGATTTTGGTGTCCAACTTGCGGCGCGTGGCCTCGCGCGCAAAGGCGCGGAACGGCGTCACGCCCGAACCGCCAGCTACGCAGATGAGATGTTTGTTCGGTTCATACACCGGCAGAAATTTCCCAACGGGCGGGATGACAAACAGTTTGTCGCCCGGCTTGGCCCAATCCACGATGCGCGTGCCCATCTTGCCGTCGCGCTTGACAGTGACTTCGTAAAAACCGCGATCCAACGCACAGGACGAGAGCGAGTAGGCGCGCTTGTAGTTCATCGTGTCCGGCCAATAGAGAGTGATGAACTGGCCGGTCTTGAATTCGGGATTGTGGCCGTCTGGCCATTTGAGGCGGATGGTTTTGGTGTCGGGCAATTCCATCGTCGCTGTTTCGATGGACATTTCGAGAATTTCTTTGGCCATAAGTTATTAAAGGGGCTTGAGCCTAATGAATCCGTTCAAAGGCAGCAAGCGCAGTATGATTTACGATTTTCTGAACCGAACGACTTGCCGTTTACTGCCAAACTCTGAACCGTTATTGCCAATTGGTTGATTTCCACCCGCTTCATATTTGCCCGCGTTCGTCACGGTGCGTTCACTGCGATTAGGAATTGAGCCGCGCCAAAACTTCCTGCGCCAGGAGTTCATACGCTGCCGAGCCGGAGCTGTATTTGTCGTAATGGATGATGGGCTGGCCGAAGCTCGGCGCCTCGGCGAGCTTGGTGCTGCGCGGAATCACGGTCTCAAAAACTTTGGCCCCAAGCTGGTTCCGCACTTCGCCGACGACTTCATTCGAAAGTTTTGTCCGGCCATCAAACATCGTCATCACGACGCCGAAGATTTGCAGGCCCGGATTCGCGCCCGCAGCGCCCAACTGGCCGAGCACGCGGGTCATCATCGAAATGCCTTCCAGCGCGTAATACTCGCATTGCAACGTCACCAGCAGGCCATCGCTGGCGACAAAGGCATTCAGCGAGAGAATTCCCAGCGATGGCGGACAATCCAGGAGGATCACATCGAAGCGTCCGCTGTCCACGACCGGCTTGAGGGCTTTGGTAACGCCAAGCAGATGATTTTCCGTCCGCGCCAGTTCCAAATCTGCGGCGCACAAATCCACTTCGCTGGGCACGACTTCAAGACGTTCGTAGGCGGTGGGTTTGATCTTGTCGAGCAGGCTGCCTTCGCCAAGCAGGACGCGATACGCGCTCGCGCCCTCGATTTTTTCCAGGCCGACGCCGCTGGTGGCGTTGGCCTGCGGGTCGAGGTCGAACAGCAAAACGCGCTGGCCCATCGCGGCAAGGCAGGCGGCCAGATTGACGGCGGTGGTGGTTTTTCCCACGCCACCTTTTTGGTTGGCAACGGCGATGACTTTGGTTGGCACTGGCCTGATTAAATGAAAAACGCGGCGGCGTTTCAAGCGCGCACCGCGAAATTCAGAAGCTAAAAGCCAAGTCAGTTGCCGGAAGGCGAAAAGCTTACCGGCTGGGCAAACACGTTCTGCGAGCCAAAAAGCGACGCCACGGGTTGAAGGCTGGCGGCGGCGCTGTTGCTGGCAGTGATGTCACTTGAAATGGATGGTTGCGCGATTGCAGGTGGTGACACGGCGGCAAATGAAGCACCTGACTGTTCGGAAGCCTGGAAAAACGACTGCGGTGCAGAATCCGGGCGTTCGGCGTAGATGATTCCGAAAACCAGCAGCAGGGAAAGCGCGGAGGCGAACGCGCCCGCAAAAGCCGGCTTCAATTCAAAGGCTTGCAACAGCTTCAAAAACCACGGTGTTTCAGTGGCGGTCAGCGGTGACTTGGCTTCGCCGGCGCGGATGCGGGCGATGATCTGGCCGGAAAAGCTGTTGAAATATCCCGGCGGCGGCAGTTCGTGCCGCTTTTGCGCCAGCAACCGGCGCAACGATTCGAAGTTGTTATCGTTTTCGTTCATGTTGGTTTCAAGTAATCCGCCATCCACGCCTGCATCTGCTGCCGCGCATAAAACAACCGCGACCGCACCGTGCCGATGTTGCAGTTCATTATCTCCGCGATTTCCTCATGCGACTGCCCCTGCACATCATGCAAAACCATGGCCAATCTATGTTGTTCTGACAGCTTCAGCAATGCCTCGTTCAATTTTTCCTGCAATTCTTTCAAGCCGGCGTCGCGTCGCGGGGTTTTGTCGGAAATCAAGGCGATCAGGTCGGGATTGTTTTCCGTGTTGAAGTCCAGATCGTTCAGGCTCATGTGCAGGCGGTTCTTGCGCTGCTTCAGAAAGTTGATGGTTTTGTTGACCGCAATCCGGTAGAGCCAAGTGTAGAAACTCGAGCCGCCCTTAAAGGATTTGAGCGCCTGAAACGCCTTGATGAACGCATCTTGAGCAAGATCGTTGGCGTCCTCGTGATTGGACGTCATGTGATAAACCGTCGCGTAGATGCGCTCCTGATAGCGTTTGATCAACTCGTCGTAGGCCTCCAGATCGCCGTGCTGCGCGCGGTGAACCAGTTCCATTTCCGCCGTTGGAACAGATGGCTCCGGGTCAGTTAATTCGGCTGGTTCGGCCATAATCATGGTCATTCAAATACTAACCGTCAAACTCGCCGTTTGTTGCGCTAAAAAATCGGCCAGCCCAAAAAGTCCCGACCGACCGCTGGATTCCGGCAGGATTTTCAACGCCTGCCTCGACTTTTCCAGATATTTCGCGATGACTTTCAGCGACGGCTCAAAAGTCTCATAGCGCGCGAGCAGTTCGTTCACGGCGGACAAGTTTTGCGGCTGCCAGTTCTGGATCAGACTTTCCAGGTTCTCCCGGTCGGCGGCACTGGCGCGCTCCCACGCCAGCAACACTGGCCACGTCAGCTTGCCCTTTGCCAGATCCGTGCCGAGCGATTTGCCCGCCGCCGTTTCCGAGCCGAACAAATCCACGCAGTCGTCATAGACCTGATAAGCCGTGCCGAACGCCGCGCCGAACTGCCGCAACGCCGCGCGCTGTTTCGCGCTGGCATTCCCCAGAAATGCCGCCAGATCGCACGAGAGCGTAAACAGCTCGGCTGTCTTCATTTCAATCACGCGAAAATATTCGCGGCGGGAAAGCTCAAAATTGCGGCGGTGCTGGGTCTGCAAAATTTCCCCGGTGCAGACCGTGTTCGTCGCCATGGCCACCGCGCGGCAGACTTCCGTGGTGGGAAAACTGGAAGCCAGCTTCAACGCCTGTGCGAACAGGCAGTCGCCAAACAACACGGCGATTTCGTTGCCCCAATTGGCCGCGATGGTGAGCTGACCGCGACGGATCTGCGCCTCGTCCATCACGTCGTCATGCACGAGCGTGGCCAGATGCACCATCTCAATGATGACGGCGACGGTGACCTGCGCATCGCCGGTCTTGCCGACCGCGCTGCCCGCCAGGGCTACCAGCGTGGGCCGCAGATGTTTGCCGCTGCCGTTCAAGGCGGATTGCGCGTAAGGCACAATCTTTGGATCAAAGTCATTGGCCTGCTGGATTAACCGTTCATTGACCGCCTGCAGAAATGGATTCACTTGTTCCACGATTTGATTCCAGGAACGGGTTGGGTTGGTGTCTGGCGAATCGGTTGAGTCCGAAGTCGCCGCCTTTGATTCAACTGCCAGCATTCGTATCAATCCTACTTTTGCCAAGCCCCCTAGTCAAACCACTTGTGCTGGCGGGCAAACAAAAAAACCGAATGAAACGATTCCGTCCGGCTCTTGAATGGAAAACTGACAATTACTTTTGGTGGCCGTCCGCAAAGACTGGCCGCCGGAGCGCGAGTTGTCCCAACTCGCAGCGGGTGGATGACCAAGGTCGCTGGAATGATTTCAACGCTGGTCTGTCTGGCCATGCGCTGCGGATTGGGGACAATCCGCGCTCCGGTGGCCAGCGGCGAAAGGCACTTGCACCATTTGAATCTTGAGATTTTTATTCCGGTGATAATCCTTGATAGAAATTCGCCAGTCCGCTTTCATAAACCCATGATAGCCGCCGTTAAAAAAGTCAGCCATGCACAACAGCGCGCGCACACTGCGGCTTAATAATAATGTTCGGCGGCTTGACACATTTTATGAACACTCAAACATTCACGACAATTCGCACGACTCGGACGCCGATGGAAGCCGGTCTGTTGATTGGCATCTTGGAGAACGCGGGACTTCATCCCATGGAGGCAGACACAGCCAGCCATTTTTCGGTGGCAGGCGCAGACATTGAGTATCCGGTGCGCGTGCCAACGGCGGAAGCTGCGGAGGCGCGAGAGGTTCTTAATTCGTATGACAAACCAGCCGCCTCGTAAGAAATAGGCTGCATTCCAAAATAAACCTGATCCGTCCACCATTTCGTCCACGCCCGTCCGCACTGGCTTTGATTGCCACGTCTTTCGGAAAAGAAAAAAGCGCGAACAGCTTTCACTGTTCGCGCTTATTGAATTCAAAACGGATTACGCCTTCGGGGCCATTTCCTGATCGCGCTCTTCCATGGCGGCCCGGCGCGAGAGTTTCACGCGGCCCTTTTCGTCCACGCCGAGACACTTGACGGAAATCTCATCGCCGACCTTGACGATGTCCTCGGTGTTCTTGACGCGGAAGTTCGCCAGTTCGCTGATGTGAACAAGGCCGTCCTTGCCGGGCAGAAATTCGACGAACGCGCCAAATTCCTTCACGGTGACGACCTTGCCCTTGTAGATCTTGCCGATCTCGGCTTCCGCCGTCATGCCGTTGATGGCATCGCGGGCGATCTTCATGCCTTCGGGCGACACGGAGAAGATGTTCACGGTGCCATCGTCTTCGATGTTGATTTCGCAACCGGATTCCTCGACGAGGCGCTTGATGTTCTTGCCGCCCGGCCCGATAAGCGCGCCAATCTTTTCGGGATTGATGCGGATGACTTCGATGCGCGGGGCGTATTTGCTCAATTCCGTGCGCGGGCCGGCGAGGGTCTTGGCCATTTCCGCGAGAATATGCATCCGGGCGATCCGGGCTTTTTCCACCGTTTCAACCATGAGCGCGAAGGGAATGCCCTTGAGCTTAAGATCGAGTTGGAATCCGGTGATGCCTTTTTCCGTGCCGGCAATTTTGCAATCCATGTCGCAATACGCATCTTCCCAGCCAATGATGTCGGTGAGCAGTTTGTAATTGGAGATCTTCTTGTCCGCGCCGTATTCGGTGCAGATGCCAACGCTGATGCCGGCCACCGGGCGGGTCATCGGAACACCGGCATCCAGCAACGCCAGCGTGCCGCCGCAGACGGATGCCATGGAGGTGGAACCGTTCGACTCCATGATCTCGCTGGTGACGCGCACGGCGTAGGGATAATCTTTGGGCAACATCGGCTCAATCGAGCGTTCTGCCAACGCACCGTGGCCGATTTCGCGACGGCCAGGGCCGCTGATACGTCCGGTTTCTCCAACGGAGAAGTTCGGGAAGTTATAGTGGAGGATGAATTTCTTTTCCGTCTGGCCACCGGTGTAGGAATCAAAGTCCTGCGTATCGTCGCCCGTGCCGAGCGTGACCAGCGTGACCGCCTGCGTCTCGCCGCGGGCAAAAAGCGCCGAGCCATGCGCGCGCGGCAGGATGCCCGCCTCGCTGGAAATAGGACGAACCACGTCAAACGCGCGACCGTCGAGACGTTTGCCGTCTTTCAAAATAAGGCTGCGAACAGCTTCCTTCTGGATGTAATAGAATGCGTCCTTGATGACAAAGTCGTTGACCTTGTCCGCGCCGAATTTTTCGACGAGCTTCGCGCCGACTTCGTCCTGAATCGCCTTGCAGGCGTTTTCACGGTTGAGCTTGCCGGGTGTGAGCAACGCGGGAACGAAACGATCTCCCGCAAGTTTCTTCGCTTCCTGAAGAATTTCGTCAGGAACAATGTTCAGCGTGATTTCGCGCTTCTTCTTGCCGGCCCTGGCGGCAAGTTCTTTTTGCGCAGCGATGATGGGCTGGATGACTTCCTGCGCATAGACCAGCGCGGCGTTGAAGTCGGCTTCGGTGATTTCGTTGGCCGCGCCTTCATACATCACGATGTCTTTGTCGTTGCCGACATAGACAAGGTCGAGATCGCTCTCGGCCATTTCGGCGTGCGTCGGGTTGGCGACAAATTTGCCAGCAACGCGACCGACGCGCACGGCGCCGAGCGGACCGTCCCACGGAATATCACTGACCATCAGCGCGGCGCTGGCTCCGATGATGCTCAAAATATCGGGATCGTTCTGGCCATCCGCGCTCAACAGCACGGTCTGAACCTGCACTTCGTTATACCAGCCCTTCGGAAACAACGGGCGGATCGGGCGGTCGGTAAGGCGGCAGGTGAGGATTTCTTTTTCAGTCGGACGGCCTTCGCGCTTGAAGTAACCGCCGGGGAATCTTCCGGCAGCGGCGGCCTTTTCGCGGTAGTCAACGGTTAGCGGAAAAAAGTCCTGGCCGGGTTTGGCCTTGGTCGCGGCCACGGCGGCCACGATGACGATGGTTTCGCCGAGCTGAACCGTGACGGCTCCGTCGGCCTGTTTGGCAAGTTTGCCGGTTTCGATGATGATCTGCTTGTCGCCCAATGCGGCGGTTATTTTTTCTGACATATGGTAACTTACCGCCGCCGCACGAGGAACTTCAGTGAACTCCGAACAACTATCGGAGCTGATTGAAATTTCCCAGCGGCAACGGATTTTAATTCGCGAAGTTTGGTTGAAGAATCGGGCCGTTCGCGTTTCCGGCTCAAATCCGAAAGCGGCGCGCGACTGCTTGAAAAACAAGAGCCGCGCCTCCGCAAATTTTAGTGGCGCAGCTTCAGCTTCTTGGCGACCGTCTGGTAACGGCCCACGTCGGTGCCCTGCAGATATTCCAACAGGCGGCGGCGCTGGCTGACCATGATCAACAATCCGCGGCGCGAACTGTGATCTTTTTTGTTAGTCTGCAAATGCTCCGTCAGATGATTGATGCGGTGCGTGAGCAATGCGATCTGGACATCGGCGGAACCGGTGTCTTTGGCATGCACTTTGAACTGTTCAATTGTTTTCGTCTTCGCTTCCATAGAATTTCAAATCAAAATCGATATTAGAGCGGCAAAGTCTAGTTTGACACTGCATCACTGTAAAGCACTTTAACCGCCGTTTTTGGGACGCGTTAAAAAATGTCCCCGAGCGTTCGGGAACCATTTTCGCGTCCAGCCCCGAGCCAATCATTTCGCCGCGCCGTTTAAACATTTACCGGCGCCTCCAGCGCCAGACCAGCCGCCGTTTCGTTCCCGGCGTCAGCTTGAAATTTTCGGAAATCCGCAAACCCTCCACCCAAAAGATTTCGCCGCCGGCCGTCGCCGCCACGATCAGATTGTGCCGCCGCTCACGCGGAATTTTTGCGTTCGTGAGCAAGTCCTGCAATTTTGCAGGCGATTTCAACCCAATCGGCTGAAAACGATCACCTGCCCGCCAATGCCGCAACGTGATCTTGCGCCCGATTTTGACCGCGTCAAAAAACTCGCGGGCGGCTTTGCCGGGCGGCCGTTTGAATTTTTTTTGCTCGTCAATACTCCAGTTCACGCAGGCGCCATCAAAAAAAACTTCCCCTGCCCTGCCCGCCAGATCCACGGCCAGTTCGTCCGGGTTAAACTCTGTCGGTTGAAACCTTTTCAAACTCACCTTGCCAGATGTGTTGCGCAAAACGGAAATGTCCCGGCTGACACTGATGGTAAAGCCGGCTGTTTGCCGGAGCGATTCAACCAGTTCAAAATCCGCCATCAGCCCGAGCGAAACCAACTGCGATTGCAGGACGCGCCGCTGGACGGCGACGGGCAAATTTTCAAAGCCGGGCCAGCGTCGCTTGCGCCAGTCTTCTGCAAGTTTGCCGACCGCTTCCGATTCGGCGCCGATAATCTCCATGAGCCGCAAGACGGACTTGGCGAGGCCGGGCTGATATTTTTTCTGCAGCAGCGGAATCAACTCGTTGCGAACCCGGTTGCGGAGAAAGTCGGAGGAAGCATTCGTCTCGTCCTCGCGGAATGGGATTTTATTTTCGCTGGCAAAATCGAGCATCTCGGCTTTCGTCAAGCCGAGCAACGGGCGGACGAGCGTGATTGTTTTATCGGCGGGCGACGGGGAACGCCATTTCATTCCGGCCAGGCCTTCACCGCCCGCGCCGCGCAGCAGCCGCACGAAAAAAAGCTCCACCTGATCGTCGGCGTGGTGCGCAAGGGCAATTGTGTAAATTTTCCGTTCCCGCGCGACGCGCGCAAAAAATTCGTGGCGCAGCTTCCGCGCCGCCATCTCGATGGACAGCTTTGATTTTTTTGCGAAGGATTTTACGTCCGCCCGTTCGACGAACACCGGCAGCTTCAGCGCAGCGGCAGTTTTGCGGACGAGCTTTTCATCCGCGTCGCTGCTGCGCCCGCGAAGCTGGTGGTTGAAATGTGCGACGGAGATTTTCCAGCGGAATTTATGCGCGAAAGAATCCAGCGCGTGGAGCAACACCATCGAATCCGCGCCGCCGGAAATGGCGACGAGGATTTTTTGCCCGCGCAAAAGCAAACGACGGTTCTGGATTTCGCTTTCGACGCGCTGGAGGAATTCACTCACGCGGCCAGCTTGCATTTTTTTGCAGCACCTGACAAGCGACTCGCGGCGGGCACTGGTCTTCCGTCAATCACGGAACCTGCTTGAGCCGGAAAAACCGTTGCGGGAAGCCGGCAGATTGCGGGTCGGTGAACTGCCAGAGGCTGTTTGTGCCAAGCGTGTTCGTATCAACCGGCAGCCATTCGGCAGGGGGAAAATTCGTCGCGCTTTCCAAAATATAAGTCGCCCCGGGCGTTCCAGTAAGGTTGATCAAAATGCCGCCGTCAGGGTTGATTGCAATGCTGCTGATCACCGGCGGCACGGGAATTACCTGGGTGCTCACGAGCGTCGCGCTGTTGTTGGCCGTGGTGATTTCGGGCGTGACGGTAGCGACGGAGACGAAGTTGGTGAACACGCTGCCGGAGACCGGCGCAAGCGTCAGGGTGAAATTTGTGCCGGCATTGGCCGCCAGCGTTCCGACAGAAAACACGGCCTCGCCGGTGGAAAATGTCCCGCCGGGCGAGGCGGAAACAAACGCGGCGTTGTCGGGAACAACGTCCGTCACCACCACATTCGCGGCCGGCTGCGGCCCGAGATTGGTGACAGAAAGCGTGTAAACGAGATTTTGTCCTGGTTGCAGCGAGTTGGTCGCAAGCGACTGGCTGGCGGCGATGTCGGTGAACACCGAGAGGCAGGCGGAAGCGGCATCTGTGATTGAAACTGAATCCACATACCATCCGACCGCGCTGTTGCCGACATTTTGGGTATCGGTGGCGCAATTCCAGCGAACATGGATGTTTTGCCCGACAGCGGATGCTGGCAGATTGACGACGACCGATGTCCAACCACCGGAACTTCCGCCCCACGCGGAACGGCCCCCCAGCGGATTGTCAGAAGAGGTGGTGATGGTGTGATTGTAACCGCCAGAGACAAAACTCCCGCCAGCCGTAAGAATGTCTGTGAATGCGCCATTGCCCATTTGGATCTCCAGAACGCCGCCGTCGTAATAAGTTTTTTTTGCGCCGTTGCCGCCAACCTCCAGGCTGTAATTGTGCCGGAAGGAAAGCTGGGCGCTGGCGGTTGCAATGGGAATCCCCGGAGAAACCAAGGCGTTTTCTCCGGGATTGACCGGTTCGGCAATGAAGGCGGAATTGGGCGAGGTGTCAGACGAAGCTGTGGTGGTAGTCCAATTTGCCGCCGTGCCGGCCACATTTGCCGACGTCCAGCCCAAAGGCAGGTTAGGTGCCGTCACACCATCAAAGTTTTGTGACAGGCCAAAAATTTTGCCTAAGGGCAATGTGAAACTGACGGTGCCGAGATTGTTCGTGCCATCTTGAAGCTGCAACGATGCGATGATGTTTGAACCGCAGGTTCCCGCCGCCGTGAAAGTAAAGCTCTTGTTGGTGGCACCACCAAACGCCACCAGCGCGCCGTAGCTTTGCGCTGCGCCGGGTGCCAGCACGCCGGCATTTGGCTGAAGTGTGGCGACCAGGTTGCCCGTAGCCAGGTTGCCTTGGTTTTGGAGCGTGAAACGCACGGTCACTGTTTCACCGGGATCAATCACGCTGTTGGTCGGCGTGGCGCTTTCAGCCAGCAGCGTCCAGTTGCCCCCCGCGATGGACGGCGCAAAAACCAGCGGCACCAGCGCATTGATGAGATTGGTTCCATTGGGCGTGCCCAGACCGGTGCAAAGATCGTAGCCAGCCACGGCATAATATTTTGTCGGGCTGCTGCTGGAAGTGTTGTTGCCGGTGGTGATGTCGTGAAAATTATTATTGTAACTGGCGGTGTTCGCCATGGCGTAGAGCGCGGGGTTGAGAAAACCAACCGGCGGCTTGGCGGCAAGCGCGGCCTGCTGGTTGATGAGCGCAGTGTAACCCGCCCACAACGGCGCGGCGCAACTGGTGCCGCCGAAGACGCCGGTGGCACCGTTGGTATAAACCACATAGACATTGTCGCCGGTCAAGGCCACGTCGGGAATATTCCGGAACGTCGTGGAGCCGGCATTCAATGCCATGCTGATGTTGGTCTGCCAGTCTGGAATTTTGTAATAGGTGCTGACCCCGCCGCTGCTGCCGGTGCCGCCGCCCCAGTTCCAAGTGGTTTCCGAAACATAGGAACCACCAGCACCGGTCGTTGAAAGCGTTGTGCCGCCAACCTGCGTGATATTTGTGCTGTCCGATGGAAACGGCACCGAGCCGGTGAAAGCGTCGGAATCACCGGAAGCATTGAAGAACGACTGCCCCTGCACTGCCATCTGCTTGAAGATTTGCTCCGATGTGGCATCCGGCCCACCACCGCCCCAGGAACAGCTCAACTGCCTGGCAAGATTGTCGTTGGCCATGCGGCTCAAGATCGTGGACCACGCGGTGGTGCCGTTCGGCCCTTCATAAACAATGATTTTATCCAGTCCGGGTGCCATGGAAATCGCCATCTCGATGTCCAGGCAAACTTCCACCGCGCCGCTGCCGGGCGTGGACACGCCGCCGTTGATCGGGACATTGGTCAGCACCACGCTCGTGGTGATGCCAGCCTGGCTGATGTAGAGGGCGATGTCGTTGGAATAATAGCCGTCAAACTGCACCAGCCCGACCGACTGCCCCGCCCCGTTCAGCGTGGTTCCAGAAACATACGCTGCGCGAAAGTCATTCCCGCGATACGAACCGCCCGGCCCCGAACCGGCGCGAGGCATCACGGCAGGCGATGCGCTCGGACGAGGTTTCAGTTGGGGACGCGGCAGCGAAAAATTATCCAGCCCGCTGACATTCAGCAATGTCACCGGCGCTGCCACCGAAGGCTCCCTGTCCGGCGCAAAAAAATCGCGCGCCTCTTTCGGATGCCGGTAGGTTCGCAAAGTGACGGCAAAAACCCGTTCCGCCGTCGCCGCCGTTCCAACCACGTCCACCAGCACGCGGTTTGGATGCGTGCCAGCAATTTCAAATCCATTCGTCCGCACAAACTCCAGCAAGGCCGCGTAATCCGCCTCCGACGGTCCAAAGCGCGCCGTGAATTCCTGCGGCGTGATGAATTGGCGGCAGTTCGGGCTGGCCGGATCATAAAGCTGCCGGATGAGTTCATCCAGTCCCGGCTGGTTTCGCAACGGCAGGCCAATGGTGAGGTGCAGAAGATTGGTCGCCGGCAGCCGTCCCAGCGGAGTCATTTTTGCCACAATCGCAGGCACACGGTCGGGCAGCGTCTCCCGCCCAGTCCCGGCGCTGCGACCGGACAACAGCCCGCCGAAAAACATCAGCAGGCTCAACTCAAATATTAGGGAAGCAGGAGAAAACATGTTCTAAAAGTAAAATTTTGTCTGTCTAATCATATCATGGCAACCGGCGAATGCGATAAAAACGCTGCGGTTCGCCGCCGATGCCGTTGGTAAAACTGGTGGTGACGGCGGTTGCCAGATTGGTGTTCAAGACCAGCCAGTTGGAGTTCATCAGATTGGTGGAGTATTGAACCTGATACAAAACTCCCGGCAGCGAGTTCCAAGTGAAACTGAAGGCATTGGCCTGCCGGCTGAATGCCGTGAACGACGGCACGGGAATGGCCAGCACGCTGACATCGTCCAGGCCGAAATAATCAGGATCGTCCAGCCCGGCGAATTGCAGCGTCGTGTTCGTTCCGGTGGCGGTGACGACAAAAGTCAGGTTCGACCACGCGAACACCGGTGGATTCAAGATATTGTAAATCGTGTTGGTGGAAGCCGCATTTGTGTTCCAGTTCACCTGAAACTGCTGGTTAGCACTCCACCCGCCTCCGAGGCGGGGCAATGACACGATAAGCTGGCTTGCCTTCATTGCGTTCTCACGGTTCAGTGTTGGCGGCGGGCGGCGGCAAGTAAACCGGCCTGCCAATGGTGTT
>JAQTQB010000001.1 GCA_028712475.1 Verrucomicrobiales bacterium | reverse complement strand
TTTGCAGGCGGCGGATGACCAAATCAGCCTCGCCGCTACGATCTAGTTTTGCTCGGGGTCTTGCCATCCGCCAACGCTAACAGAATGGCTCAACTTCTACCAGACTATTTGCGTAGTTGGTATAACTGGCCTCGTCCCGACAAGGCGGGCTGCCGTTGAGTGCGCGTGCGGGTTAAAACGACATGCCATGAACAACGGAGCAACCCGGCCCGTAAATACAAACAATCCAACGCGGGACTTCAGGCGCTCCGCCGTGAAGCTGCTTGTTTGACGTAATCTCCTTGTTTTAAGAATGTTTTACATTTGATTTTCATCGGCTGACGCGGGTATTTTCCCAATGACACCCATCTTCAAAATTACGGACCACTGTTCCGCGGCTAGCGCAATTTTTTTTGATTGCAGGCCGGCTGTTCATCGTGCCGGAAACGGTTTTGCCAGAATAATTTTTCACAAAACAAAATCTGCGGCTTGCTTCGCGGCGGCAATCGGCGTTAAATCTTTTTTTACACCTGATCCAAAAGGTTTTTTTATGTCACGCACCGGACGCCAGACTCACAACACCAGCAAAGTTCTCTGTGTCATCATGGGCGGCGGCCAGGGCACGCGGCTGTTTCCGCTCACCAAGGATCGCGCCAAGCCGGCGGTGCCGCTCGCGGGCAAATACCGCCTCGTGGACATCCCGATCTCCAACTGCATCAACTCCGGCTACCGGCGCATTTATATCCTGACGCAGTTCAATTCCACCTCGCTGCACGGCCACATTTCGCGGACGTATAATTTCGACCCGTTCACCAGCGGCTTCGTGCAGATTCTCGCCGCGCAACAGACGCTCACCAACAGCTCCTGGTATGAAGGCACGGCGGACGCGGTGCGGAAAAATCTGATCCATTTTCTCAATCACGAGTTCGACTACCTCATCATCTTGAGCGGCGACCAGTTGTATCGCATGGATTTCCGGCCCGTCATCGCGCAGCACATCGAGACCAAGGCGGGCATCACCGTCGCGACGATCCCCGTCGGGCGTGCGGAGGCCAAAGCGTGCGGCATCATGCAGACGGACGAGAACCACCGAATCACGAACTTCGTGGAAAAACCCAAGGAGGACGCCTTGCTCGATTCGTTGAGGCTTACGCCGGAGTTGAAGGCCAAGCACGAAGTCGAGGTTCCGGGTGATTCTTTCCTTGCCTCGATGGGCATTTATGTTTTCAATCGCGACCTTGTCCGCGAACTGCTCGACAATCCGCTCCCGGATTTTGGCAAGCACGTCATTCCGAACGCCATCAAGACGCATCCCGTTTATTCCTACGTCTATCAAGGCTATTGGGAAGACATCGGCACCATCCGCTCATTCTTCGAGGCGAACCTGGACCTGGTTTCCGAACTGCCGCGATTCAATTTCTTCGACATGAGCGCGCCGATTTTTTCTCGTCCGCGCTATCTGCCCGGCTCGAAGATCAATGGTGCGCACATTGACCACGCGATCGTCACCGACGGCTGCATCATCAACGGCGCGAAGATTTCCCACAGCATCATCGGGCTGCGGACTTTTGTCGGCAATGGGACGGAATTGAACCGCGTCATCGTCCTCGGCAGCGATTATTACGAATCCGATGAATCCGTGGCCCGGCATGAAAGCGAAGGCCAGCCGCGCGTCGGCATCGGGACGAACTGCAAGATCGAGAACGCCATCATTGACAAGAACGCGCGCATCGGGAACAACGTGACGATTTCGCCCGCCGGCAAGCCCGACAAACTGGATCACGAGCTCTACTTCATCCGCGACGGCATCGTGGTCATTCCCAAAAACGGCGTCATCCCGCACGGCACGGTGATTTGAAAAATGTGCCGGGGCAGAAGGGATGGATCGGCGTAAATGGAATTTGTTTTGACGCTTGTCCTCGCCTGTGTCCTCTCCCCCGAGGAGGGGATTTTAACTCGTCCCGCTTTCTGTGATTTGATTGAACGCCCGGCCAATTTTGGCCGTTGATTTTTCCAAGGACACGGGGAACGTCAAAACCCTCTCCGTGGGGAGAGGGTTTCATTGAACTGGTGCTTTCGCGTCGCTGGCACCGGCGATGTGCAGCAACATCTGTTCATCGGTCAGGTGAAGGATGGCTTGCAGCGGGGCGCGGACATTGTCGGAGTGCCGCTGCAATTCATCGCCCAGCTCATCCACGACCTGGTTCAGCAGGTAGGCCACAAGCATCATCTGCAGCCTGTCCTCTTCGCCGGGGAGGATGCCTGTGCCGTGCAGCTTCGCGCAATAAGCCTGCAAATAGGCGCGGCTCACGGCGCGGTTCCAGTGCCGGACCCATGGCTCGAATTTCGGCAGGTTTTCATGGGAAATGACACCAAGATCCGCCTGCATGTGAAATCCCGCATACGCCGCGTGATGAAACGAACGCAGCATCCGGGCTACGTCCCGCAATGGCGAATGCTTGATGCGGCGCTCGCTGGTCGGCAGGGTCGCGTCGCCTTCAAAGTCGAGAAACGCAAAGTCGCGGCCGGTCCAAAGCACCTGGCCCAGATGAAAGTCGCCGTGGATGCGGATGCGTCCCGCCTCGAAACGCTGATCCACCAGCTGGCGAAAATGCCGGAGGATGGCCGGTTCCAATTCCGTGACGCGCTGCGCGACGGGGGCGAGGTCCGGCGGCAGGGTTTTGATTTGTTTCCGCAGCCGGCGAAGGTTTTGCACCGCCAGCGAGCGCATGGACTGGAACACGCCGCGCAGATAATGAGGCGTCATCGGTTCCAGCGAAAAATCATCGTCCCCGCCGCCGGATGCGAGCGCGAGATGCAGTTCGGCGGTTCGCACGCCGAGCAGCCGGGCGGATTCGAGGTAAGTGCCGACGTGATCCGCGATTTCGCCCGGCAGGCTGTGAGGCGGCATTTTGAGCGGGCCGCTGACGGGCGCGGCCGGCGGGGCATGTCCCTGCGAGGCGGAGGCGAACACGCGGTCGTAATAGCGGCTGACCTCGTCCAGTGTGAACTGCCAGGCGTGCTTGGCATAGGGAACGAACGCCTTGGCGACGGCCAGCGTCATTTGTGAATTGTCTTCGCCGTGGTATTCCAGCGCGCCGAGCAGCGGCGGGCTGTGGGAAAAATTTTTCTCCGTGAGGAAGCGGCCGATTTCCAGTTCGGGATTCAAACCATGGCCAAGCCGGCGGAAAAATTTCAGGACGACCTTGTCCAAAAACGTCGCGGTCACATTGCCCTCGTCGGTGTTGCGGCAGACCGGGGCGGGCGTCGGACCGGAATTCAGCGCCTGGCGCAGGGCCGTCGTGCGTGTCGCCTCGACTTCATTTTGTTCGTTGCGCAGGTGATCCCGCTCACGGATCAGATCCAGCAGGGCCTTGCTGAACGCCGGGCTGGCCAGCGCGTCGTAAAGCACGCCGGGGCGCGAGCCGTCCGGCAACGCCAGTTCTGCCACGCTCTGTTCGCGGCGCTGCACGGCCTCTTCGCCGGTCGCCAACGTCAGCGGCAACACGAACACTTCCGGGTTCGCATCCACATATTCAACCTGGAGAAACGCAAGCGCGGCGCTCGCGGCCTCCGTCAGCGGCACGAGGAAATGTTCCTTGAGCGTGACCAGCCTGATGGCCTGGCTGCGGCTGGAAAACCACGGCTGCGCCCGGAGATAATCTGGCAGGAGCATCTCGAATTTCACCCTGGTTTCGCCTTGGAAAATGTCCTGCCAGTTTTCCGCGATGGCAAGCACCGGCAGGGGCAGCGGCGTGCCGTCGCCGGAACTGACCGGCACCGGCTGCGGCCTGGCTTCGAGCGAGAACCAGAAAAAATTGTGCGGGCCGAGCGTGAGAAAATACGGCGCGTCCGTGATGGCCGGGAATTTCATGCGCCCGAACAGCTCGATGGGAATCATCTGCTTGAAGGCCGACAAATCCAGTTCCACCGGCTGCGTGAAGCGGGAGAGGTTGGCGACCACGAGGAGGGTTTCCTTTTCGTGGCGCAGGATGTAGCTCAAAATCTTGTGGTTGTCCGGCTGGAGAAATTCGCATCTGCCCTCGCCGAGCGCACGCCAGCGTTTGCGCAGCGCCAGCATCCGGCGCATCCACCAGAGCAGCGAATGCGGATTGGCCAGATGTTCCTCGACGTTGCAAGCTTCGTAGTGATAAGCCGGGTCGAGAATGATCGGCAGGTAAAGGCTCTGCGGATTGGCGCGGGAGAAACCGGCGTTTTTGTCCGAACTCCACTGCATCGGCGTGCGCACGCCGTTGCGGTCGCCGAGGTAGATGTTTTCGCCCAGGCCGATTTCATCGCCGTAATACAGCACCGGCGTGCCGGGCAGCGAGAAGAGCAGTGCGTTGAGCAGTTCAATGCGTTTGCGGTCGTTGCCCAGCAGGGGCGCGAGGCGGCGGCGGATGCCGAGGTTGAGCCGCGCCTGATGCACCTGCGCATACATCCGATACATGTAGTCGCGCTCCTCGTCGGTGACCATTTCGAGCGTCAACTCGTCGTGGTTGCGGAGAAACAGCGCCCACTGGCTGGTCTCGGGAATCGGCGGCGTCTGCTCCAGGATGTCCACGATGGGCAGGCGATCCTCCATGCGCAGCGCCATGAACAAACGCGGCATCAGCGGAAAATGAAACGCCATGTGGCATTCGTCCCCCCGGCCCTCGCCGAAATACGCCGCCGCCTCCTCCGGCCATTGGTTGGCCTCGGCGAGCAGCATGCGGCTCCCAAATTTTCCGTCCACGTGCGCCCGGAGCTTTTTCAGGAAGGCGTGCGTCTCCGGCAGGTTTTCACAGTTGGTGCCTTCGCGTTCGTATAGATACGGCACGGCGTCCAGCCGCAGGCCGTCCACGCCGAGTTCCAGCCAGAAGTCCACCGCCCTGGTGATTTTTTCATGCACCTCGGGATTTTCAAAATTGAGGTCGGGCTGGTGCGAAAAAAAGCGGTGCCAGAAATACGCCTTGGCCACCGGATCCCACGTCCAGTTCGAAACTTCCACATCCTTGAAGATGACGCGCGTGCCCAGGTATTTTTTGGGCGTGTCGCTCCAGACGTAAAAATTCCGCCAGCGGCTGCCGGGCCTGGCCAGGCGCGCGCGCTGGAACCATGGATGCTGGTCGGACGTGTGGTTCAGCACCACTTCGGTGATGACGCGCAGCCCGCGTTCGTGGGCCTCGCGCAGGAACGTTTTGAAATCGCCCAGCGTGCCATACATCGGATGCACGTCGCAGTAATCGGCGATGTCATAGCCGTCGTCCTTGAGCGGTGATGGATAAAACGGCAGCAGCCAGATCGCGGTCACACCAAGGTCTTTGATATAATCCAGCTTTTCCGTCAGCCCGCGAAAGTCGCCCGCGCCATCGCCGTCCGCGTCGTAAAACGCGCGGACGTGCACTTCGTAGATGACGCCGCTCCTATACCAGAATGATTCCGGGCCGGGGCCTTTGGTGCTGGTTTGGGAGTTTGACATGGTTCAAGGAGCCGGCGGAGTGCCGGCAGTTTTTTCGCGCGGAACTTCGCTCAATTCGCGCAGCATCTTGCGCACAGCCGCCGGGCCGCTCAAATAATAACGCGCCGCCGTGCTGGCCACGCCTACACGCACGGAAAAGGCCGACGGCGGCAGGGTGCGGAACAAGTCCTCGTCCGTCCAGTCGTCGCCGATGCCGAGGATGAAATCCGGCGTGTATTGTTTCAGCCATTCCAGCCCGGCAGAGCCTTTGTTGACGCCGGAATTGCGGATTTCGATGACCTTGTTGCCCTCGAACACCTGCACGTCAATGTTCCGCGTGTAGCCGGCCAGGTCATCGAGCAGTTCCTTCGCGCGCATCGAGGCCTGCTCCGGGTCGGCACGGCGGAAATGCCACGCGAGTGAAAATTCCTTTTCCTCCAGCAGCGCGCCGGGCAGACGGTCCACATAAAGCAGGAGGATCGGCCGCACGCGTTCCTTCCAGTCTGCGGTCATGGGCTTCAACATCCGCCAGTCTTCCCCTTTGTTCCGCAGCCAGACGCCGTGTTCCGCAATCAGAGAAATGGGCAGGTTGCCGACCCATTCCTCGAGCGTGCGGCGCGGACGGCCGCTGATGATGGCCACCTGGTTGGCGGGATCCGAGCCGAGCGCGGTGAGCAGTTCCATCAGCTCTGGATCAGGCCGCGCGAGTTTGGGCTCCGCCGAAAACGGCACCAGCGTGCCGTCATAATCCAGCAGCAGCGCGCGGCGGGTGGCGGAACGATATTGCTGAATCACGCCGGAATAGGCCTTGCCGGTGAGCAGGCGGGCGCGGCGGGCGGCCTCGGTTTTCTGCGTGGCCACGAGGGCTTGGACAAAATCATCCGCCCAGCGGACGACGTTGTAGCGGCGCAGCCGGTCTTGCAGCAGTTGGTTGCGCCGGATTTGTTCCTCGACCGGCATGGTCAACGCCTGTTCCAGCGCCTTCGCAAAATCTTCGCGGTGGAACGGGTTGATGATGATCGCCTCGCCCATTTCCTTCGCAGCGCCCGCCATTTCGCTCAAAATCAAAACGCCGGCCTGGTCGGGACGGGACGCGATGAATTCCTTCGCCACGAGGTTCATGCCGTCGCGCAACGGCGTGATGAGCGCCACGTCGCACAGCCGGTATAGCGGCACGATTTCCTCGAACGTGAGGTTGCGGAACTGATAGACCAGCGGCGTCCAATGGACGTTGCCGAAATCGCCCACGATGCGCCCGACCGTTTGCTCCAGTTCCAGCTTCATCGCTTGATAGCTGTCCACGCCGATCCGCGACGGGGCCACGGAAATGATGAAAACCACCTTGCCATGCCAATGCGGGTTGTTCTTCAAAAACAGTTCGTAGCCGCGCAGCCGGTTGATGAGACCCTTCGTGTAATCCAGCCGGTCCACGGAGAAAATCACCTTTTGCCCGACGCACTTCTGGCGCAATTCCTCCACGCGCAGCCCGGTCTCTTTGGACGCAGCGGCCTGGGCGAAGCGGTCGAATTCCACTCCCATCGGAAACGTGTCCACCTCCACCGCCCGGTCGCGCAAGGCAAGGTTTCCAAGCTGGTGTTCGTAGCCGGACGTGCGCAGCACCGAGGTCAGAAAATACCGGACATAGTCGTGCGTGTGAAAGCCGACCACGCTGGAGCCGAGCAGCCCCTCGATGATCTCCTCGCGCCACGGGCGCGGCAGCATCCGGAAAATTTCCCAGGAGGGAAACGGGATGTGGAGGAAAAACCCGATGGACATTTCAGGGAATTTTTCACGCACCAGCCTGGGCAGCAGCATCAGGTGGTAATCGTGAATCCACAGCACGTCGTCCGGGCGCAGCGCGTTCACCACCGCCTCGCCGAAGGCGCGGTTGACGTTCCGATATTCCTGCCAGTTCTCCTCCTCATAATGCGTCAGCATCGAAAAATAATGGAACAGCGGCCAGATGGTTTTGTTGCAGAAGCCAAGATAAAACTTCTCCATGCTTTCCTCCGGCAGAAACACCGGGCTGGACTTGAACTGCTGTTCGGCATAAGTCCGCACCGCCGCCTCGTGTTCCGGCGGAACGCTCGCGCCGGGCCAGCCCATCCACAGATAATCCGGGCGCTCCGTGCCGTCCAGCGTCTTGCGGTCCAGATAACTCCACAGCCCGGTGGTCAACCCGCCCGCGCTGGGTTTGAACTGCGGCAAACCTTCCTGGAACGACACCGTGAACGGCAAACGATTTGAAACGACTACCAGCCTCATAAGCCCAACCTCCACATTTTACGCAATCATTGTCAAGCCCTCTGTCCGCAGAATCTTAAAATAGTTTTTGCAGGCGACCGTTCCAGGCTGTCAGTCAAATATTTTGCAATGCGCCACCGCCGGGGCATCGCGTGTTCGTGCGGATTGAAACGGAAAAACACCTGCGCTTGGATTTGCTTTCCCCTGTGCCGGTGTTAATAATTCCGCGTGCTCAATTCCGCCGCCATCTGGAAAAATCTCAATTCGCCGCGCCGGTTGTTTTTGATCGCCGGGCCGTGCGTGATTGAAAATGAAAAACTGTGCCGCACCGTCGCCGCGTCGCTCGTCAAGACCTGCAAACAGCTCGGCATTTTCTACGTCTTCAAGGCCAGCTTCGACAAGGCAAACCGCACATCGGGAAAGGCGTTTCGCGGGCCGGGCGTCGGGGCCGGATTGAAAACGCTCGCCGGCATCCGCGAGGAATTCGGCGTGCCGGTGCTGACGGACGTTCACACCGAGGCGCAGGCCGCAGCAGCGGGCGAAATCGTGGACATCCTGCAAATCCCCGCGTTTCTCTGTCGCCAGACGGATTTGATCGAAGCCGCCGTCGCCACCGGCAAAATCGTGAACCTCAAGAAAGGCCAGTTCCTTTCGCCGCAGGAGATGGGCCGCGTGGCCGAAAAGGCGGAGAAGTTTTGGCGGGAAAAGTTTCAAGCTTCAAGTGTCAAGCCCAAGGCCGGCAGCTTGAAACTTGAAACTTCCCGCTTGAAACTTCTTCTGACCGAACGCGGCACGACGTTCGGCTACAACAATCTCGTGGCTGACATGCGTTCGATCCCGATCCTGAAATCGTTCGGCTTTCCCATCGTGTTCGACGCGACGCATTCCGTGCAACTGCCCGGCGGCGGCGGCGACAAGTCGGCAGGCCAGCGCGAGTTTGCGCCCGTGTTGGCGAGTGCGGCGCTCGCCGTCGGTGCCAACGGTCTGTTCATCGAGACGCATCCGCAGCCGGACAAGGCATTGAGCGACGGGCCGAACATGATTCCGCTCGCCGAGATGGCAACGGTGTTGCGCTCGCTATTGAAAATTTACAAGGCGGCAACGCCGTAGAATTGAAGACAGATTTTACTAAAACACAAATGCGAGTTGGCCTGTCAATCATTGTCCTATCACTATATGTTTGTGGCTGTGTGACTGAAAGCGCCACCGATCGGAGCCGTTTAGTTGCACGTCAGGCAAATGTCGCCGAAAAGCATGGCGACTGGATGACATCAGCACAACTCTGGGAGCAAGCAATCAATATTGAAAAAGGAATTTGGGATGACCCAGAATTGTCTAATTCTCCAAAACTAATTGCCGTTTATTATTACGAATTGGGACGTTCGCTTGGTGTGCTGGGTAAATATGACGACGCGGAAAGAAATCTTTTAGAGGCGCTTCGGCTGGATGAAAAATTTAACGGACCGAAGGGAATGGATTTAGTTGAACTCGCGCGCTTAAATCATGCGCATGGAGATAACGCTCGGGCGGCGTCTTATTTAGACAAAGTTGTTCCGAGAATTGATGAAGTCAGCGAACATGTCCCCGCACAATATTTTGCCTTACTCACAGAAGCCGCCGCTATTTATGAAGCGGTTGGACAAAACGATCAAACTGCTGCACTCAAAACAAAGGCGGAAAAGTTTTCTGAAAGTCATCCTGTTTTGAAGCCATTGGATGATTATGATTGGACTCCGTATAAAATGAGTGCCGCGAAATGATATATTTTTGGAAATGAAATTCACCAACCATCGGGCATCAAGCAATTTCTCACCACATTTTTAACCACATGCCCGCAGAAATTTCACCCGCCCTCCGCCAGCGCGCCGCGCGCATCAAGCTGTTTTTGTGCGACGTGGACGGCGTGTTGACCGACGGCTCGATCTTCATCGGTGGCGAGCGCGAGTTCAAACGGTTCAACATCCGCGATGGCCTCGGCCTGGTGCTGGCACGGCGAGCGGGTTTGAAGGTCGGCTGGGTCTCGGCGCGGCCTTCGCTGGCGACGAAAATGCGCGCGGAAGAATTGAAAATTCATTTTCTCATCCAGCAGGGCGACCGCGTGAGCAAGACGGGCGCGATTGAAAAACTGCTCGCGCAGGAAAAAATGGGCTGGGACGAGGTTTGTTATGTCGGGGACGACATCGTGGATTTGGGGCCGTTGCAGCGCGCGGGATTTTCGGTGGCGGTCGCGGACGGCGTGGCCGAGACAAAGGCGGCGGCGCATTTTGTGACGCGCGCGGCGGGCGGGCGCGGCGCGGTGCGCGAGGCAATCGAAATGATTTTGCGGGCGCAGGGAATCTGGGAGCCGTTCGTGGCGCACTACTCGGAATGAAGATCAGATTGAACAGCGCCATCCGGGCTTTGTCTGCTTTCATGGCGGCGGGGCTTTTGGCCGGGGCGGTCCGGGCGCAGCAAAATGTGGCGGGGCACGCGAACAATTTTTCCTCGGTCGAATATTTTGAACCGCCGCACCAGCAGCAGATGAAATCGCGGCTGTCGGGCGCGGAAGCCCGTCCGCAGGCGGGCGGGCTGCTGCTGATCAAAGACCTGAAGCTGGAGATTTTCGACACGAACGGCGTGCCAGAAGTGGTCATCAGGGCGCCGCACTGCGTTTATGACACGCAAAACGGCGTGGCGAATTCGCCGGGACACCTGCGGCTGGAGACGGGCGACGGCAGCTCCCATGTCGAGGGCGACGGTTTTTTGTGGCGGCAAAGCAGTTCGTTGCTCACCATTTCAAACAATGTCCGGACGGTGATTGAAAACACGTCGGAAACGAAGGCTGGCTTGTGAAAAAAATTTATCTTATCGCATGTTTGGCGGTTCTCGCCGGAAGTCTGCCCGCGCAAACGAACGACGCGGACACGCCAAAGCCGCCGCGCCCGCCGACCTTGATAAATTCGGACAGCGCGGATTTTGACCTGACGGCGCGCCGGGCGGTTTACCGCGGCAACGTGCGCGTGGATGATCCGCAGATGACGCTGACCTGCGAACTGCTCACCGCCGATCTGCCGCATACGGGCGGGTTGATGAAGCACATCGTGGCCGAGACGAACGTGGTGATTGATTCCGTGGACGAAAAAGGCCAGACGAACCACGCGACCAGCGACAAGGCGATCTATGATTACAACGTGCAAGACGGCGTGACGAACGAGACGGTGACGCTCACCGGCAACGCCAAGATGGAAAACTCACAGGGCACGCTCACTGGCGAACCGATCGTATGGGATCGCGCCAAGAACCGCCTGACTGCGACCAATCAGAAGATGGTTTTTAACCAGAACATCGCCAGCTCGCTGACGAACACCAATGCGCCAGCCGCTAAAACGAATTTGCCACCCAAAACATCCGATTGGCCGATAACGAAGACAAATACTCCGCCCGGAACGATTCAGAACATTGATAAAATGATCATCCAGCCTTAAAAATGGAAACCGCGCAAAAGAACGGCCTGCTGCTCACCACGGAAAAACTGGTGAAGGAATATCGCGGACGTCGCGTGGTCAACGGCGTTTCGGTCAGCGTGGGCGCGGGTGAAATCGTCGGGCTGCTCGGCCCGAACGGCGCGGGCAAGACGACGACCTTCAACATGGTCGTGGGCGTGGTGAAGCCGGACGAAGGCGCGGTGAATTATTCCGGGCGCGAAATCACGACGCTGCCGATGCACAAACGCGCGCGGCTGGGCATCGGTTATCTCACGCAGGAGCCGTCGGTTTTCCGCAAGCTGTCGGTGGAGGAAAACATCCTGGCGATTCTGGAAACGTGCAAGCTGTCCAGCGAGGAACGCGCGGTGCGGTTGAAATACCTGCTGGAGGAACTGGATTTGACGCCGATCGCCAAGAGCAAGGCGTATCAGTTGAGCGGCGGCGAGAAGCGGCGTCTGGAGATCACCCGTGCGATGGTCACAAGCCCGAAGCTGTTGCTGCTCGACGAGCCGTTCAGCGGCATTGACCCGATTGCGGTCTATGAGGTGCAGAAGATTGTGCGCCGCTTGAAGGAGCGCGGGCTGGGCATCTTGATCACCGACCACAACGTGCGTGAAACCTTGAAGTTGATTGACCGCGGCTACATCATCCACAAAGGCCAGGTGCTGGTGGAAGGCTCGTCGGAATTTCTGGCGAACGATCCGAAGGCGCGGGAGATTTACCTGGGGCCGGAATTTAACCTGTGAAATTTATGGCGCACCCATCCATCACGGTCGAACAATTTTTCAAGAAACACGGCGCGGCGCTGCAGATGCGGCTGCTCTCGGAGGGGGCGGATCTGAACCGCATCATCCGCGAACCGACAGTCAACCGCCCCGGCCTCGCGTTGAGCGGGTTCACCCAGTATTTCGCCTACAAACGCGTGCAGGTTTTCGGCAACGCCGAAGTTTATTATCTGCGGTCGCTGACCCATGAGCAGCGCGAATCACGCTATGCTTATCTGTTCGCCTACAAAATTCCGTGCATCGTTTTCAGCCGCGGGTTGAAGCCGGACAAGGAACTGCTGGCCGCCGCCGGCAAAGCGGGCGTGCCGGTCTTCCAAAGCCCGCTGGTGACGATGAACTTCATCAACAACGCGACGCTCGAGCTGGAAAACATGTTCGCGCCGCGCGGCACGGAAATCGGCAGCATGGTGGACATCCTCGGCGTCGGCGTGGTCATCAAAGGCGAAAGCGGCATCGGCAAAAGCGAGGCCGTGCTCGCGCTGATCGAACGCGGCTACAGCCTCGTGTCCGACGACGTGACCAAGGTCTCGCTCGTCGGCGGCCATCAAATCCTCGGCACCAGCGGCGAACTGACCCGCAACCACATGGAGATTCGCGGCATCGGCATCATCAATGTCGCCGCCATGTTCGGCATCAAGAGCGTCCGGCGCGACAAGACGCTCAATCTCATCGTCACGCTCAAGGCGTGGAATGAAGTTCCGGATGTGGACCGGCTCGGCATCGAACAGGATTTTATCAAAGTCCTCGGCGTGGATATTCCGCACATCACCATTCCCGTGCGCCCCGGTCGCGACCTGGCGCGACTGATCGAAGTCGCTGCTTATCAGACAAAATTGAAAATTTCCGGCTACAATGCCGCGCACGAATTGAACGAACGCCTCATCGCCCAGATGAATCCAGGCAGTCCGCCGCCCGACTAAAATTCAATGGCGCGGCACCTTGACATGATTTAACCTCACATGAGCAAACCGATGAGCGCAAAAAAACTGGACGACGCCGACATCTTCACCAAGGAAATCACCGTGGTGAACAAGCTGGGTATTCATGCCCGGCCTGCGGCCATGTTCGTCAAGACCGCCAACCGGTTTGCCTGCGACATCTTCGTGGAAAAGGACGGCGAAAAAATCAACGGCAAGAGCATCATGGGACTGATGATGCTCGCCGCCGGCCCCGGCAGCAAACTCACCATCCACGCCAACGGCGGCGATGCGACCCAGGCCATCGCCGAGATCGAAGCTCTCGTGAAGCGGAAGTTTGACGAGGAATAAAAAAATCGGGACTTACACCTTTACCTTTACACGAACTGATCTTCAAGGAAGTCCCGCCCGACGAACCGAAGATCGCCACCTACCGCGCCAAGTGGGACGAGGAATATCGCAAACGCTGGGGCCTGCAAAACCAGTTCGCCGAAAATCTCGACCCCGCGCTCACCAAAGACATCGTCCAGACCTGCAAACGCATCTACCGGCTGCTGACCATTGACGGCTACGCGCGCGTGGATCTGCGCGTCACGCCGGCCAGCGAGATTTATTTCATCGAAGCCAACCCGAATCCCATCCTCGCCGCCGACGAGGACTTCGCGCAATCCGCGCTCAAGGCCGGCCTGAATTATCCGCAACTCATCGAGCGCGTCATCCGCACGGGGTTGAAGACAGTGCGGGAATGAAGATCAATCTTCTGGCGGTTCGACCAACCGCCGGGGCAAATCGCGCGAACCGTGCATCAATCGCCAAGCCTGCAATGTGCTTCCCGTCACGCGGTAGAAAATGAGAATCTTGTTGAACGGACGCTCAACTTGAAACGAATAAAGATCGCGTAACATGGGATGACGAAATTTCCGGCGGCGGCCCAAATCCGGCAGTGCGGCCAACCGTGGCAATGTGTCCGCAACCGCGCGCAGGAAACGTTCCGCAATTTCTTCGCCAGCTTGATCCGCATACCAACGATATTGCTGCTCAAAGTCGGCGTTGAATTCATCAGCGCGTTGCAGCGACAGTTTCATGTCTGCCGCTTGGCTTGCCGTTCGCGCAACACCCGGTCCGCAATTTCTCGAAGTTCGCTTTCGCGGTAGGGGCTGAACGGCCCGTTGGCCGCCTTCAACAATTCCGCCTCCAGTTCCGGGCTGTCCTCTTCCAGATCCAAAACGTGCGGGGCGAGCGTCACCTCATTGTTGCCGTCCGTCAGCACGATGGTTTCACCCCGGCACGCTTGGGCGATGAGTTCGCCGAGCTGGCCTTGAGCTTCCCGAATGGAAATCGCTTTCACGTCGGCACTCTAATCTTTGGAACGAAATCCTGCAAGTCCGCACAAAACCATATCATTGCAAGCCACGTCTAAGTATGATTACATTCATTATACCGCTATTGAAAATAATCCTATGAGCGAACAAAAAGCCGACCAAGAACTGGAGGCGATTCAACAAATTATTAAGGCGTTAGAAGGATTGGATGACACTGCGCGTTCCCGCGTCATTTCGTATGTATTCCAAAGACTCGGACTTGGAATGCCGGCACAGACAATAGCCACGCCAACTGTGTTTCAATCTCCGGGTGGCACAATGTTGCCATTACAAGGTGCACCAGCAGGCACTAGCCACATCACTGACATTCGTAGCTTAAAGGAATCAAAAGCCCCAAAGTCGGACGGTGAAATGGCCGCGTTAGTAGCTTATTATCTTAAACATCACGCGCCTCCAGAAGAAAGAAAGGATTCAATTCAACGCGAAGATATTGAAAAATATTTTACGCAAGCGAATTTTCCACTGCCTAAACGGCCTGAATTCACGCTTCCAAATGCAAAAAACGCCGGATATTTTGACGTGGCAGAAAAAGGTTTTTACAAACTTAATCCGGTTGGCCACAACCTGATTGCTCATGGACTTTCTGAACCAAGAACAAGCGGATCGCGCTCGAAAAATGGCGCAAAGAAAAAAAGTAATTCCAAAAAGACTGTTCGGAAAACTAAATGACAAAGTGTCATTATGGAAAAATCCGGACAAGACGCGTGGACTAATTTCGAGGCCAAACTTTCCTCTTACAAGGCCAGTCTTGCAAAGTGTAAAGCTGTCAACGTAAACACGTCAGGGCTTAAAGACGCTGCCAAAGAAATCGTCCAAGTCTATTTCCGCCAATGCAGACCGCTGTTAGTCCAAACCGGCTTTCGGGAATCAGATTTAAACGATTTGGATTGTGCCTTTCAATACTTGCTTAAATTGAGCAACGGAAACAATTCGCTGCGTCTTTACAAAACTGGTCTGGCAAACATCCTGACGTTAAAAACAGCATTTGATGCCGAAAGAGAAAAGAAAATCGGACAAGCATTGACGAGCGGGATGAATCTTAATTTGTCCGTTAGTAGTCAGGAGCTAAAAATTCTCGAAACATTAAAGCAGATTGTTCCTGTCGCTGGCCTTTCCTATGAGCAAGCCTGCCGTGATTTGAGTGATCGGACGCGCTTGTCATATCGCGGAACTGCAAATGAATTGCGTGAAGCCTTGCGGGAATTATTGGATCACTTTGCACCAGACGAAGCTGTTTTATCCCAGCCTGGTTTCAAACTTGAAGGCGACCAGAAAAAACCGACGATGAAACAAAAAGTGAAATTCATTCTCCGCGCGCGAGGGCTTTCTGCGACTGCAACAGACGTGCCTGAAAATGCAATTTCAATTGTTGAAGAAACGATTGGGAAATTAACGCGTTCGACTTACAACCGATCTTCACTTTCCACGCACATTACAACTTCTCGCGGTGAAGTCCAACAGATGAAAATGTATCTTGATAGCGTGTTGGCAGAATTATTGGAAATCCACCGAGCGAAATAGCACTGGATTCATTGCCCGAAAAATTTCTGAATCTCCTTCACCACATCCACGACGACGTCCACTTCGGCCTTGGTGTTATAAAAATAAAAACTTGCGCGCGCGGTGGATTCCACGCCGAGCTTGTGCATGAGCGGTTGCGTGCAGTGATGGCCGCCGCGCAACGCCACGCCCGCCTGGTCCGCCAGCGTCACCACGTCGTGCGCGTGAACTTCCTTGAGGAGAAAACTCACAAGACCGGCGCGATTTGCGGAGTTTAATTTTGGGCCGAACAAGCGGATGTCCTTAAGAGCAGAAAGCTTTTCGTAAGCGTAATTCGCCAGTTCCTGGTCGTGTTTCCAGATGTTTTCGCGGCCGATGGCATCGAGATAATCCATTGCGGCGTGCAGACCGATCGGGCCGGAGATGTCCGGCGTGCCGGCCTCGAACCGGTGCGGCGCGTGCTTGAATTCCGTCTTGTCGTAGCCGACGGTCAAAATCATTTCGCCGCCGCCCTGATACGGCGGCATGGCGTCGAGAATTTCCTGCCGTCCCCACAACACGCCGATGCCGGTCGGCCCGCAAATCTTGTGGCCGGAAAACGCAAAGAAATCGCAGCCAATGGCCTGCACGTCCACGGGCAGATGCCCGGCGCTCTGTGCGCCGTCCACCAGCGTGGTGACGCCGAGCTTGCGCGCGCGGGCGCAAAGTTCGGCCACCGGATTCAGCGTGCCGAGCGAGTTCGAGATATGAACCATCGAAAGCAGCTTCACCTGCGACGTGAGCAATGAATCGAGCTTGGACAAATCTAAAACGCCTTCGTCACCGGTGATGGGAATGTAGGCGACCTTCGCGCCGGTCTTTTGCGCGAGCATCTGCCACGGCACAAGATTGCTGTGATGCTCCATTTCCGTGAGCAGAATCACGTCGCCGGGCTTGAGATTCTTCGCGCCCCAAGAACTGGCGACAAGATTGATGCCTTCGGTCGTGCCGCGCGTGAAGATGATTTCATCGGCGCTTCTGGCATTGATGAATTTCGCGGCGCGGGCGCGGGCGGCTTCAAACGCGGACGTGGAGCGGTTGCTCAACTCGTGGATGCCGCGATGGACATTGGCGTTGTCGTGCTCGTAGTAATGCACCAACGCCTGAATCACCGCGCGCGGCTTCTGCGAGGTGGCGGCGTTGTCGAAATAAACCAGCGGCTTGCCGTGGACTTTCTGATCCAGGATCGGAAAATCGTTTCGCAGCGCAGGCCAGTCAATTGTTTTCACAGCACTCATTCAAAAAATTTAACCACGGATAAACACAGATGGACACAGATAAAAATCAAGGAGCGGATTGTGAAGGTTCATCTTCAACTGCAATGTAGTTTTCCTGTCCATTTTCAGGCCGCGCCGAAACCCAAGAATCATATCCTTCTGGCATAGGTATTCTCTTTGGAGGACCATCTTCACAAGAAAATCGGAGATCATCTGGTGGAACCCGCTCGGACGAGCAAAACTCACGTCGAATATAGGAATGCACAAAATAGTCATACGCTTTGGCTTCGAAAGCCATTTGCATCCGATTTGTAAACCATGCCATTGCAAACTCATCAAGTTCACGAGGCGAACTTAGGTTGTCATCCGATGCACAACGCAACGCTGCTTGCAATTCCCTCAAACTGATTCCGGCTAACTCCAAAGATGCCTCGGAGAACTGAGCGTTCTTCAAATAGCGTTTAAGAACTCTTTTGATTCGAGGGTCGTCGGTTGACATAGACGATTTTTCCATCCGTGTTAATCCGTGTCTCGTCTTTACATCAGCCCCAGTTGCAGCTTCGCCGCCTCGGTCATCATGCCCTGGTTCCACGGCGGATCCCAGACAAGCTCGACGTTCGCCTCGTCAATCGGTTCGAGCGAGATGAGTTTGTTCTGCACGTCCTGTGCAAGCACCGGGCCCATGCCGCAGCCGGGCGCGGTCAAGGTCATCTTCACCTCGGCCTTGTAGTTGTCCGGGCCGATGGGCGTGAGGTGGCAGTCGTAAATCAGTCCGAGATCAACAATGTTGACGGGAATTTCCGGGTCGTAACAGGTCTTGAGCGATTCCCAGACTTTCTTCTCCAGTTCCTCTTGCGTGAGCGGACCGCTGGGCGTGGCGGTGGTTGACCCCGTCGGCGCTTCGATGCCCAGCGCGTCGCCGTCCTTGGACTCGATGCGGAACATGTTGCCGTTGACGATGACGGTGTAGGTGCCGCCGAGCGACTGGGTGATGTGCGCCTGCTCGCCCTTTTGCAACGTGACCTTGGTGCCGACGGGAACCACGGAAGCCTCGACGTCGCGGGTTAAAATCTTCAGTTCAGAACTCATAAAGTGTGATTTGGTTTAATTGCTCCCGTATCATCGCCGCAGTTGCGCCTGAAATCAATGGCGCGTTTCAACCCCCAACCCCGTCTTGACACGAAGCGGTTCACTGATAACCTCTCCCGCTCCGTTAAACCGGAGTTTTTCCGCCCAGCGCGCAACCAATTGAATTTATGAAACGCCAGTATCAACCGTCAAAGATCCGCCGCAAACGCCAGCACGGATTTCTTAACCGCAATTCGAGCAAGAGCGGCAAGGCCACGCTGGCCAACCGCCGCCGCAACGGCCGCAAACGCCTGACGCCGGTTTGATTTCGCGTGCCCGCGCCCGCCGAAACGCCGAAACGCCTGGGCCGCTCCGCGCGCATTGAGCAGAGCGGCGATTTCGCGCGCATCCGGCAGCAGGGCCAGCGTCTGGCACTCGGATGTCTCATCGCCAACTGGCAGCGGCTGCCAGACGGGTCGAAACCGAAATTAGGCGTCGTGACGAGCAAGAAAATCGGCGGTGCAGTGGCGCGGAACCGCGCGCGGCGGTTGTTGCGGGAAAGTTTCCGGCAGCATCAGAATGAACTGGCGCAGCCCGTGGAATTGATTTTGGTCGCGCGGAATTCGATCGCCGGACGGACTTTTGCGGAAGTGGAGAAGGATTATTTGACGACACTGCGGCGCGCAGGTTTGCTGAAACAACCGTGAATCCAGCCCAACATATCTTGGTTTTCGCCATCCGCGCGTATCGCTGGACGATTTCGCCCGCGCAGGTTTTTCTATTCGGTTCCAGTGGCGGCTGCCGCTTCACGCCCACCTGTTCGCAATATGCGGTCGAGTCCATTCGCACGCACGGCTCGGTCACTGGCGGCTGGCTCGCGGTGAAACGGATCTGCCGCTGTCATCCGTGGGGCGGTTGCGGCCACGACCCAGTCCCGGAATTCGGAATTCGGAATTCGGAATTCGGAATTCCCCCCAAACACACCCACTAATTTCATGGATCGCACCGGAATCATTGTTGTCACCATCTGCGCCATTTTGCTTGGCGTCTGGTTTATTCAGGAACAGAAATATCAGTCGCAGCGTCCGCCGCCACAATTGACGACGAACACGGTTGCCGCCCCACAAGCTCCCGCAGCCAGTCCGTCCAGTGTTTCGTCAGCAACTACCGCCTCCGTTCAAGTTTTCGACACGAACGCGCCGGAAAGCTTGATCGTCATCACCAATGTTGACGCGCGTTACACGTTCACTTCGCGAGGCGGCGGCTTGAAGTCGGTCGAGCTTTCCAAATATCCCGACAGCATTCCGCTGCGCTGGAAAAAAGAGATGGCGACCAATGGTTACGCCACGCTGAACACCGGCGCGCCCGCACCGGTGCTGGCGATTTTGGGCGATCCAAGCCTGGTCGGCGACGGTAACTTCACTTTGACGAAAACCGCCAACGGCGTTCGCGCGGAAAAAGTTCTGCCCGATGGTTTGCAACTCGTGAAGGAATTTCACATCGGCTCAAATTATCTCCTCAATGCGAGCGTCAGCTTGAAAAACGGTTCCGACAAACCGCTCGCATTGCCCGCGCAGCAGTGGGTCGTCGGCACGGCCACGACGATGGGGCCGGATGACAACGGCATGTATCTTGGCGCGATGTGGTGCGACGGCACGAATTCGCCGGGCGATTGCGCGGTGTCGTATTTCAGCCCCAGCACGACCACTTTTTTTGTGTTTCCCCGGACGCCCAAGACGGTTTACCAGGAAGGCGCGGGCAACGTCGCCTGGGCGGCGGTGCACAACCAGTTTTTTACGTTGATCGCCATGCCCAAGCAACCAGCGCAGCAGATGGTCGCAGTGCCGGTGAAGCTGCCTTTGCTGGCGACGAACCAGTCCGCCCCGCCGGAGGGAATCCAAGCGGCGCTTGTTTATCCGGCGCAAACGCTCGCGGCAAATTCATCAGTCGAACGTCAAGTCACTTTCTATGCCGGGCCGAAAGAATACCGGACCTTGGCGCTCATCGGCGACGAGTTCAACAATCGCGCCGACCTCGTGATGCAATTCGGCTTCTTCGGATTTTTTGCCAAGGGGTTGTTGCTGGCGATGAACTGGCTGCACGACACGACCACGCTGGGCTACGGCTGGGTCATCGTTTTGATCACGGTGATCATCAAGATTCTGTTCTGGCCGCTCACGGCGGCTAGCACGCGCTCGATGAAACGGATGCAGGCGCTCGCTCCGGAGGTCGCTGCGCTCAAGGAAAAATACAAGGACGACCTGCAAAAGTTCACACAGAAGCAGATGGAGCTTTGGAAGAAAAACAAGGTCAGCCCGATGAGCGGCTGCCTGCCGATGCTCATCCAGACGCCCATATTCATCGGCTTTTTCACGATGATCCGCAGCGCGATCGAACTGCGCGGCGCGCATTTCCTGTGGGTCGCGGACCTCTCGAAGCCGGACACGCTGTTCATCATTCCGGGGATTGATTTTCCCTTCAACCTGCTGCCGCTGCTGATGGGGGCGTCCATGTTGTGGCAGTCGCTGCTCACACCGCCGGCCCCGGGCATGGATCCCGCACAAGCCAAGATGATGCGCTACCTGCCGCTGGTGTTTTTGGTGTTCCTTTACAATTACTCGGCGGGGCTGGCGCTTTACTGGACAGTCAACAACCTGCTGACCATCGTGCAGACTAAGCTCACGAAAAACATCGTGGTTACCGTGGCTCCCACGATCACGGTTTCGCCCTTGACGCCGCTGTCAAAAAAGAAAAAATAACCGTCAAAGAGTTTTTACCATCAACTCTCAACTTTCAACCATCAGCTAAAAATGCCCGCGCAACCCAAAGAAATCGTCGAAAAAATCCTCGCGCTGCTCGACTTTCCAGCAACGGTTGACGAGCACAAACTGGACGACGGCCTGCTGCTTGACGTGAAAACGGAAGAGTCCGGGCGGCTCATCGGCCGTCAGGGGCAGACGCTGGCCGACCTGCAATACCTCACGAACCGCATTCTTTTCCAGCAGGATCCCAGCGTGCCAAAAGTCACGGTGGACGTGGGCGGTTATCGCCTGCAGGCGCGCGAGGCGTTGATGAAGAAGGCGCAGGAAGCTGCGGACAAGGTCCGGCGCTGGGGTGAACCCGTGGAACTGGAGGCGCTGGGACGTTCGACCGCCGCATCATCCATCACGCGTTCAAAGACGACCCTGATGTCGAGACGCACAGCGTCGAAGTGGCCGGCACGGAAAGAAAAGTGCTGCTGCTGCGTCCGCGCCGCTGAACGCACCCGGTTCTATTCAACAATCTTCAGGTTATACGACGGCGAGAAGACACTGCTGGGCTTGGGTTCCGTGCCCATGTTGTTGTAGAGATAATCGAATTTGAAACGGTAGCTGACGCTGCTGGCCGTCGGCGGCACCGGCACGAGACCTTCCCAGCGGTTTTTCATGACCGGCACGGGCCGCAACGGATACAACTCCCCATTGACGAGAACGTAAGGCTTGATGCTGTCCCAGCGCAACGATTGCTGGTTCGAATTGAAGATGACTTCGACGGGATAAAGATTGTCCGGATTGCGTGGCTGCTGGAGCGGCGTCACGCGCGTGAACGTCGTTGCGCAACCGGTCAACAACAACAACGGCAAAAGCGGCAGAAATTTTTTCCAAATCATGGCTGTATCCTTGCAAAGCGAAGCCGGCTTGTAAAGTTGGAATTCCGCGCGTTCAATGCTTGAACCGCCCGTTGTATTGCGCTATTTATCCGTCCTCTATGAATTCCCCAAGTCAGGCCGGGTCGGGCTTTTGCCAATATCGCCGGGTCATTTGCGCGTTGCTGTTCTTTGCGACCACGATCAATTACATAAACCGCCAGATTCGGTCGCTGCTCAAGCCGGTTCTGAAAGGGCAGTTCAGGTGCGTGGACACAAGATTCAGCGGTGCCAACCCGGCGTCCCAAAACTTCCGCGTGCTGTGATCACCCAATCCCACGACGCTAGCCAACTGCATTTATGAGCTTCTCTTCTGTGAATGAAAGAATCGGGCGCCATCGCTGGACAATTTGTGCGTTGATCTTCGCCGCCACGACCATCAACTACCTGGATCGAAACGTCCTCGGCCTGCTCAAGGACACGCTCTCGGCGGCAGGCGTGTTCGGCATTGCCGGACACCAGGAAATAAATTATTCGAACGTGGTGATCTGTTTCCAGTTCGCTTATGCCGCAGGCTTGCTTTTGGCCGGCAAGATTATCGACAAGGTGGGCACGAAATCAGGCTACGCCTACGCTCTCCTTGCCTGGAGTTTCGCGGCCATTGGTCATGCGTTCGGTCATCACACCTGGAGTTTTGGATTCTGGCGGGCCGCCCTTGGCCTTTCCGAGGCGGGCAACTTCCCGGCCGCAAACAAGGCCGTCGCCGAGTGGTTTCCAAAAAAAGAGCGCGCGTTTGCCACGGGCCTTTATAATTCCGGCGCGAACATCGGCTCCATCGTCGCTCCGCTCACGGTCCCTTACATCGCCAAAGCCTGGGGCTGGGAATGGGCGTTCATCCTCACCGGAGCGATCGGTCTGATCTGGCTCGCCTTCTGGTATGCCATCTATGGTTCACCTGCCGCAAAGCTTCAGGGCGGAAAATTGTCGCAGGTGGAATATGATTTCATCCACAGCGATGTGGACGAACAGGATGCCGAAAAAGCCGATGTGGCAAAAGTAAAAGTCCCCTGGCTTAAACTCCTGACGTTCCGGCAAACCTGGGCGTTCGTGATCGGCAAGTTCTTAACCGATCCCATCTGGTGGTTTTTCCTGTTCTGGCTGCCTTCGTTTCTTGGAGGTGAGAACGCCCGCAAGGTTAAGGAGTTTATGGCCGCCTATCCGACCGACATAAACACGCTCAAGGTGAATGAATTTATCGCCGCCCACCCGGACTATGCCGGCAAACTATCCGACATTCCCAGCGTTGACTTCCCCGGCGTCATCAGTTGGCCGCTCGCGGTTGCGCTGATTTACACCATTTCCGGATTTGGTTCGATCCTGGGTGGCTGGCTGCCAAAGAAATTCATCAATGGTGGCATGGACGCCAACAAGGCCCGTAAACTGGCCATGTTCATTTACGCTCTGTTCCCGCTCACGGTGCTCTTCGCCTCGCGCCTCGGCGCAATCAACACCTGGTTCGCCGTGGCCACGATTGCCATCGCCTGCTCGGCTCACGCGGCGTGGTCGGCCAACATTTTCACCACCGTCTCGGACATGTTTCCCAAGAAAGTGGTGGCCTCGGTCACGGGCATCGGCGGCATGGCCGGCTCGGTCGGCGGCATTCTCATTGCCTATGCTGCCGGTCTCCTGCTCCAGCACTTTAAGGACTTGGGGAAAATCGAAGTAGGTTACTCCATCATGTTCGTGATTTGCGGCCTCGCCTACGTCGCCGCCTGGCTGTTAATGCACTTGCTTGTGCCCAAATTCAAGAAGATCGTCGTGTGAGCCGATGACCGCTTCCGACAAAGCAAAAGCCCGTTGAAGTAAAACTTCAACGGGCTTTTTCGTAAACTCTGTCCCTCCGTTTGCCCCTGTTCAAATCCGGTCAAATGCTCATCGCATCAAACCCGCCGTCCACCACGATTTCTGCGCCGGTGATGAAGCTGCCCGCATCCGACGCCAGCAGCAGCGTCGCGCCCACGAGCTCATGTGCTTCGCCAAAGCGTTTCATCGGCGTCTTGCCCATGATTTGAGCGACGCGTTCGGGATTCAGCACCTTGCGGTTCTGTTCCGCCGGAAAAAACCCCGGCACCAGAATGTTTACGCGCACACCGGAAGCGGCCCATTCGCGCGCGAGGTTCTTGGAAAGATTATGCACCGCCGCCTTCGATGCCGAATAGGTGAACACGCGCGACAACGGCGTGAGACCAGAAGCCGAACCGAGGTTGATGATGCTGCCGGATTTCTGCTCGACGAGATGCTTGCCGAACACCTGGCACGCCAGCACGACCCCTTTCAGATTCACGGTGAGGATGCGGTCGAACTCGTCTTCAGTAATATCAAAGAACGGCGTCGGCGAATTAATGCCCGCGCCGTTCACCAAGATGTCCACGCGACCTAGCTTCTTCAGCACATCCGCCAGCAACTGTTGCAAGCCGGCTTTGGAAGTCGTGTCGCACGGGAAGAACTCCGCCTTGCCACCGCCTTTGGCAATGCTGTCCAATCGCGCCTTCGCTTTGGCGGCATCGCGGCCGACGAGCGCCACGGTCGCGCCCGCAATGGCGATGCCTTCCGCCATCTCGCCGCACAGCACGCCCGTGCCGCCGATGACGACCGCCACTTTGCCTTTGAGTGAGAATAGTTCTGCTGGTGTTTTCATAATAATTTTAGTGGTAGGGCTGACCTGCCGGTCAGCCAAAAAAGGCGGCGCCGCAGCGCCGCCCTACCTTGGTTTAATTTTACCGCTGCACCCGCGCGCCGCCGCCGCCGATGGTTTTTTCCACTTCCTTGCGCGTGGCCATGCTCGTGTCGCCGGGCGTGGTCGAAGCGAGCGCGCCGTGCGCCGCGCCGTATTCAACCGCCTTCTGCGCGTCGTTGAATTCCATGAAACCGAACTGCACGCCGGACGCGAAGCTGTCGCCGCCGCCGACGCGGTCGAGGATTTCGAGGCCGGGATACTGCTTGCTCTCGTGAAATTTGCCGTCGTGCCAGAGGATCGCACTCCAGTCGTTTTTCGTCGCCGTGATGACGTGGCGCAACGTGGTCGCGGCCACCTTGAAATTCGGGAATTCTTTCACGGCTGTTTCAATCATCGCTTTGAACGCGTCCGTCTCGATGTGGCCGAGCGTTTCCTGGCCCTTGACGGCGAAGCCGAGCGAGGCGGTGAAGTCCTCTTCGTTGCCGATCATCACGTCCACATATTTCGCGATTTCGCGATTCACTTCCTGCGCCTTCTTGAGACCGCCGATGGTTTTCCAGAGCGACGGGCGATAGTTCAAATCGTAGCTGACAATCGTGCCGTGTTTCTTGGCGGCTTTGACGGCCTCGACGGTCAATTCCGCCGTGGACGCGGAGAGCGCCGCGTAAATGCCGCCGGTGTGAAACCAGCGCGCGCCGACCTTGCCGAAGATATGATCCCAATCAATGTCGCCGGGCTTGAGCTGCGAGGCGGCGGTGTTGCCACGATCCGGATTGCCAACCGCACCGCGAATACCGAAACCGCGTTCGGTGAAATTCAAACCGTTGCGGACGGTGCGGCCAATGCCGTCGTCCTCGCGCCACTTGATGAAGTCCGTGCAGACGCCGCCCTGCATGATGAAGTCTTCGACGAGGTGGCCGATTTCATTATCCACGAATGCGGTGACGACGGCGGTTTTATAGCCGAAACACTTGCGGAGTCCGCGCGAGGTGTTGTATTCGCCGCCGCCTTCCCAAACTTGGAAATTGCGCGCGGTGCGGATGCGGCCCTCGCCGGGGTCCAGGCGCAGCATGACTTCGCCGAGCGAGATTTGGTCGTATTTACAGGTGGATTTGTCGCGTAATTGAATTGCCATAAAGTTTTTCGTTGTGAGTTAAAAGTTTAGACTTGGACGGATTTGAAATCAGCCAGATTCCACGCCGCTTCGCCGACTTCGTGTGCGAGGTGGTTCAGTTCCTCGATCTCCGCCTTGGTGAACAGCAGGCCGCCGTGTTGCTTGGACAAGCCGCCCCAGCGCGCTTCCGGCTGGCCGGGCAACATGCACTTCTCGTTGCCGTGACCGAGCACGTCCTCGATGATCGCCTTCACGTTCTGGATTTGCGAACGGCCTTTGACGTAGTCGTTGCCCTTCATCGCGTCGGGATGGATGACTTGAAAATAAAACGTCGAGCCGCGCTTCTCACCTTCGCCGCCGAGCTTTGTTCCGCGAATTTGCGGCAGCGAACCGCCGATGTAGCCCGCGTAAAGTTCGTCAATCAAACCAAGGCCGTAGCCTTTGTGCGCGCCGAACGGTAGCAACGCGACGGCTTTGTTCGGATCGGTCGTCGGATTGCCCTCGGCATCCACGGCGCAACCGGGCGCGAGTTGTTTGCCTTCACGTTTCATCACTTGCACGCGGCCCATCGCGATGGTCGAGGTCGCCCAGTCAATCACGATGGGAAAACCGATCGCGTCCTGCGTCGGGAACGCCCACGAATGTGGGTTCGTGCCCATCGTCGGCGTCTTGCCGCCGAACGGCACGACTTCCGACGTGGCCGACGTGCAGTTCGTGTAAGCGAGGTAGCCCTTGAGCGCGGCGTCCATCACGTAGCCGCCGCCCCAGAGATAATGCGTGGCGTTGTCCACGCTGACCATGCCCACGCCGAATTTGTCGGCGAGCTTCATGCAGGTGTCCATCGCTTCATACGCGACGGCTTGGCCAAGTTTGTTGTGACCATTCCAGATTTCGGCGGCGGCAAAACGCGACGGAAGCTTCTCGATCTTGGCGCCGGGCGTCCAGCGGCCGACCTTGCTGCCAAACAATTCATCGAGGTGCAGCGCCTTGATGGCGTTGTGCGTGCGGATGCCGTAATACGCGGCGCTGGCGCAAAACCGCGCGCCGGCGGCGGCTTCGGCGACATCGTAACCGCGCTTGAGATACGCCTTCGTGACGAGTGAATCGTGTTTGTCTTTGGGAATGATGTAGTAGGTTTCGGGCATAAAAATTTTAAGCGTTCAATTTGCTTTTCAACTTGGAAAGAAATTGAACTCGTTGAAATTCTGTCAAACCGGGAGATTTTCCAGACTCCCACAATGAATAAATAGAATTCGTGTTAAGAAAATTGCTGACGTAGGGCACAGCTTTGCTTGAAACCAATTCCAAAATTTCTTGGCTCAAAGATTCAAAGCTCACCGAACCATTTATCTGCCACCACTTGTCTTGATGTTCAGGCAACAAAAAGCCAATTCGCTGTGAAACATGCGCGTCAACAATTTGAACGCTTTTCAATTGAGTAATCGTTTGGTCCAATAAATCACCACAGACAACGCCTAAATTTATAGTGAAAGAAATATTTTCTTTAGTATTTGAGACGCTGCGTTGAAAACCAATCAGTCCACAGTTATTGTTTGCGACCACTCTGAAAACTTGGCCGCGTTTAGCGTAGCCAAGACCTTTGAGCTTTTCACTCACGGCTTTCAGCAAGTCGGAAAACAGCGTTTCTATGTCTGTCGCAGTCATTGCGCTTTCTTCACCGGCACTTCGGGATTCACCTGCGCGATGGGTTTTTCGCCGTTCATCGCGAGGATGAGATTTTTCACGGCGCAGGTGGCCTGCCGCACCACGCTTTCAGTTTTTGTTTTCAAGCAGGTTGTGATTCCCATTCCCGAGCGCGGGCGGCAAAAGCATCCGCATTTTCCGGCCAGTCGTGCAGCGTGGATGGGTCGAAATCCGCGCCGTTTGGCCAGACAAGCGTGTGGACTTCAGGATCAATCCGCACCTGATTGAAGACGGCCAGGTCATGCAGCGGGCCATACAATTCGCCCGCCAATACTGGACGAAAATCAATCACCTGCTCGGTTGCGTCATCAAAACCGACTCGCAACGTGTAAGGCGCGACAATTTTGACCGAGCGGACTTTGTAAATTGGATGTTTCATCATTGCAAAGGTGCGATTGGCTGCGGCAATTGTCCAGCCTGCAATCGCCGCCAGTCTTCGAGCAGCGCGTCCTGATGCAGTTCCGCCCACGCCTCGACCATGCGCTGCTGGCGGCGCGGCAACTCGCCGCTGATCAATTCGACCGGATTGATGGAATAAACCGCGACGGCCTCGCCATAGTAAGCATGAAAATGCGGCGTGTGATGTTGCACACCGGCTTCCATGAACATTCGGATGATGATTCCAAAAAATCGGCTTAATTCGGGCATAAACAATCAAACTACTTTCTTCACCGGCACTTCGGGATTCACCTGCGCGATGGGTTTTTCGCCGTTCATCGCGATTAAATTTTCGCCGTTCATAATTTATCTGTGGCTGATGAATTCCTGCGCGTTCATGCCGATGTCTTTGGCAATCTGCCGCAGCAACGGCGGCGCAATGTCTCGACCCGCATGAAACGGCACGGTCGTGCCGCGTCCGTCCGCGTGCCGGAACTGCCGGTGGGAACCGCGCTGGCGCACTTCCACGAAGTCGAAAGTTTCCAGAATCCGAACGACCTCGCGCGGCTTGAGAACAGGAAGATTGCTCATGCGCCCGCAGCCACCGATTGTGTGCCCACAAATTCCGCTTCCAGTTTCGGCTCGCCATCTTCGAGCAGCATTTCGATGACTTCCTGCAAGTTGCGATTCAATTCATCCAGCGTCGCGCCCTGCGAGTGCGCGCCGGGAAATCCGGGAACGTAGCCGACAAACAGATTTGTTTCCGGGCATCGTTCGACGACTGCGGTGTAAGTTTTCATTTCAATTCAAGATTATCCGTTTGCGCCCATGCGTCAATGCGTCAGGAAACTTTCTTCACCGGCACTTCGGGATTCACCTGCGCGATGGGTTTTTCGCCGTTCATCGCGAGGATGAGGTTTTTCACGGCGCAGGTGGCCTGGCGCACCACGCTTTCGTAAGTGCGCGACGCGACGTGCGGTGTGCAGACGACGTTCGGCAGCTTGAGCAGCGGATGGTCCGCCGGCGGCGGTTCCTGATCCAAAACGTCCGTGCCGTAACCGCCGACCTGGCCGGATTTCAGCGCCTCCACCATGTCGGACGTGTGGACGATCTCGCCGCGCGCGCAGTTCAAGATGACCACTCCCTTCTTCATCTTGGCGATGGATTTGGTATTGATCATGTCGCGCGTCTCCGGCGTGAGGTTCGTGTGCAGCGACAGGTAATCACTCGCGGCAAAAATCTCGTCGAGTGTGGCGGCGCGTTTCACGCCGTGCTCATTGGCGAATTTCTCGTCCCAATAAACGTCGAAGCCGATGACCTTCATGCCAAACGCCTTCGCGCGGATGGCGACTTCCTTGCCTATGCGCCCGAGGCCGACGATGCCGATGGTCTTGTCCAGCAGTTCGTGGCCGGTCTTGCGTTTCCAGCCGCCACTGCGCGTAGAGTCGGTGTGGTAGAGGAGATTCTTTTCGAGCGAGAGCAGCAGCAAAAAAGTGTGTTCGGCAACGGTGGTATGATTCACGCCGGGCGTGAAGAGCAGCGGGATGCCGAATTCGGTGCAGGACTTTACGTCAATCTTGTCCACGCCGATGCCGTATTTGCTCAAGACCTTCAGCTTCGGGCGTGCCTTTTCCAGAACCTTGCGCGTGATGGCGTCGTCGCCGCAGATATAGCCGTCCACCTCGCCGACGAGCGCGAGCGTGTCCGCCTCGTTCAGCGGGCCGCGCGCAGTGATGATTTCCCAGCCAGTCTGCTTGAGCAAATCATGATGCGCGCCGGGCGTGTCTTGGAAGGAAGTGGTGGTGAGCAAAATTTTCATCCACGCAGCTTAAAAAATCGAAGGCGAAGGGTCAAAAAAAATAACCCCCGAACATTTGTCCGGGGGGAATTACATTTCGCTTGGAATATTTTGGCCTTTTAACCTGCGCCCAACTCGGAGCGGGCCATGGAATTCAACTGCGCCTGCGCACCATCCGTCAGGCCGGTGAACACCATGGAAACGCGGTAGCCGGTGTGCTTGTTGCCGGAGCAGGCGATGACAACGCCGCTGCATTGGAGCTTGGCGCCATCGTGCGGGGATTGCAGCGCGACGGTCATTTCGGTCCATTCGTTGAAAGGCGTCGGGCTGCGAAATTCGATGCCGCTTTTATGGATTGCAACCGCATCGGTGGAAAGTTCCAAGCTGGACTGGCGACCGCCAATGGTCACCTGTTGCTTCGGGGTTTCAATGCTGCCAATTTTTCTCGCACTCATAATTTACATGAAAACTACCACGCTCCGGGCAATCGTCAAATTAGCCGGCACAATTAAACCGATAAGCTCACCACTCGATGACCGCCGCGCCCCACGTCAAACCGGCGCCAAACACAACGAGCAACACCAGGTCGCCGCGCTGGATTTTTCCCGAAGCCACAACCTCGTCCAGGGCAATGGCCACGGACGCCGCCGAGGTGTTGCCGTATTTGTGGAGATTCACAAATATCTGTTCCGGCGTCGCCTTGAGGCGTTCGCCGACCGCGTCAACGATTCGCTGGTTGGCCTGATGCGGGATGACGCATTTGATCCTGGTGATGTCGATGTCGCAGCGGCGCAGCGCCTCGTGCGCGGCGGAAACCATCGCATTCACGGCGTTTTTGAAGGTTTCCTTGCCGTCCATGCGCAGAAAATGCAGGCCGGCGGCGACCGATTCCAGCGTGGCCGGACACGCGCTGCCGCCGCCGGGCATCGAAAGCAGATCGGCCTTGTTGCCATCCGCGCCCATGACGGCGGTAAGCAGGCCGTGGGTATTTTCACGATGCTGCAAAATCGCCGCGCCCGCGCCGTCGCCGAACAGCACGCAGGTGTTGCGGTCTTTCCAGTTCACAATGGACGAAAGTTTTTCCGCGCCGATGACCAGCACCGTTTCGTAAGTGCGCGAAAGGATGAACTGCTGGCCGATTTCCAGCGCGTAAATAAAACCGGAACATGCCGCTTCGACGTCGAACGCCGCCGCGCGCGCCGCGCCGATCTTGCGCTGCACGAGGCACGCGGTGGAAGGAAACTGCATGTCTGGCGTGAGCGTCGCGACAATGATCAAATCAATCTTGTCGGCAGTGATGCCGGCCATTTTCATCGCCCGTTTGGCGGCCTTCGCGGCGAGGTCGGAGGTGAATTCATCCACCGCGGCGATGCGGCGTTCCCTGATGCCGGTGCGCGAGGTGATCCATTCATCCGTGGTATCAACCATCTTTTCGAGTTCGGCGTTGGTCAGGATTCTTTCCGGCACATACGAACCCACGCCGGCAATGGAGCAGGGACGGCCTTGAAAATTGTGCTGGGCGCGCGGATTTTTGAATTTGGGTTTCATGCGGAGACAGGGGCGGAAACTTCAGCGGCGGCGAGCGCTTCATTCGCCCGGGCGATTTCGCTGGCGATGACCTGGTTGACCTGATGCTGCAACGCCTCGGTGGTCACGCGCAGGGCGCTGGCGATGGCGCGTTCGCGCGCCGAAGCGTGCGCCTTGAACACCATGCCGTTGAAACCGAGCAGTGGCGCGCCGCCATACACTTCCGGATCCATGCGGCGGCGGATGGAATGAAAGGCGTTCTTCGCCAGATACGCGCCGATCTGCCGTTTTGTGTTCTGCATCAATTCACGCTTGAGCATCGAAAACATCCCGACAGCGAGGCTCTCGCACGTTTTCAAGACGATGTTGCCGACAAAACCGTCGCACACGACCACGTCCACATGGTCCTTGAACAAATCGTGGCCCTCGACGTTGCCGATGAAATTCAAATCCAGTTTTTTGCAGAGCTTGAAAGCTTCGAGCGTGAGGTCGTTGCCCTTGGAATCCTCCCGGCCAATGCTCAAGATGCCGACGCGCGGATTTTTGCGCTTCAAAACTTCGCGGGAATACACACTGCCCATGACGGCGAATTGCGCGAGGTGAAAAGGCTTGCACTCGATGTTGGCACCCGCGTCGAGCAGCACAAATTCGTTGCTCTGCCGGGGAATGACGGTCGCGATGCAACCGCGATCCACGCCGGCGATGCGTCCGACCTTGAACGTGGCCGCCGCGAAAATACCGCCGGTGTTGCCGAGGGAAACGACCGCGTCCGCCTCGCCATCCCGGACAAGCTCGGCGGCACGGGCGATGGAAGAATCCTTTTTTTTGCGGAGAGCGATGGCCGGCTTGTCGTCCATCTCCACGACTTCGCTGGCGTGGATCACGCGCACGCGATGGTCGCGGAAGCCGCGTTCCGGCAGGGCGGCATGGATGTCAGCCTGATTGCCGACGAGGTAAAGGGCGGTAATTTTTTTGCCGGCCTCCAGCGCCAGCTTGGCTCCTGCGATCACGACCCCGCAACCGTGGTCGCCGCCCATGACATCCACTGCGATTCGCATAGATGAACGAGAGAACGCGGAAAATTTTCCGCGGCTGCAGACTGGATGATCAGCCTGCGTTGACCGTGAGAACCTGGCGCCCCTTGTAATAACCGCACGCCGGGCAGACCCGGTGCGGCACATGCGGCTCGGCACACTGCGGACATTTGCTGATCTGCGGCAGTTTCAGCACGCTGTTGTAAGCGCGGCGCATTTTCTGCCGGCTCGTCGAAGGTTTACGTTTTGGGACGCCCATAAATTCAAAATCAGAGTTTCAGTTTGTTTAATTCAGCCCACGCCGCCGGCTTGGATTCGTCTTTGCCGGCAGTTTCAAAGGCTTTGCCAACGCTGGCCTGCTTCAATCCATTGCAATCCGGTCTGCACAACGGATGCTGCGGAAACTCAAGGAGAATATCTTCCCGCACCAGCGGCGTCAAGTCCACGCAATCGTTCTTGATAGACACCGCATCCTCGCCTTCCAGCGGCAGATGCAACGTCCAGGGATCCAGCTCCAGCTCGAACTCAAAGTTCTTCAGGCAGCGGACACACTGGCAATCCAGCCTTAGCCGGAGCAACCCTTCGACGAGCAAGCAGTCATCCAGCATTTCAATCTCAAGGTCGTAATGCAGCGGCTGCGTGACACGGATCATCTCATCGTGCGCGTCGAAATCCAGTTCCGTCAGAGGCAGTTCGCCGCGCAAAACCAGGTTGCGGTTCTCCAGATGGCGAAGATTGACGGTGAGCGGCATGATCTATTTTTTAACGCCGGAAAACTTTTGGGCCAGCGCGGCCTGCACATGAACCGGCACAAACCCGCTCACATCGCCGCCGAGCCGCGCGATTTCCTTCACGATGCGCGAACTCAAAAACGTGTAGGTGTCCTTGGGCATCATGAAAATCGTCTCGATGTTCTCGTTCAGCTTGCGGTTCATCAGCGCGAGCTGGAACTCAAATTCAAAGTCGGAAACGGCCCGCAGCCCGCGCACAATCGCCTGCGCCTGTTTGCCAACGACATAATCCACCAGCAGCCGGTCAAAGCTGTCCGCCTCGACATTCTTCAGGTGCTTCACCGCCTGCTTCACCAGCCCGACCCGCTCCTCCAGCGTGAAGGTCGGATGCTTGCCCTCGTTCTTCGCCACGGCCACGACGACGCGGTCGAATAATTTCGCCGCGCGCTGCACCACGTCCAGATGGCCGTTGGTGAGCGGATCGAAACTGCCGGGATAAATTACGGTTCGCATCGTTGAATTGTTGATTTTGAGTTCCTGGTTGAACGGCAGCCCGCCGCTTCGACCGGTTTAAGTTAAAATTAAAACCTTAAAATTAAAAACTATTTGTTTGCTGCCACGGCACTTCGTAAATCCGCACGGCGGCGCGGATGCCTTTGACCGTGACCGGAAACATTTCAATGCAAGTTGATGCGAGCGCCGAATCGTGGCGCAGCAGATGATTGTAAGTCGTATCGCTGATGATGATGCGGCCGCTGCCGGAAACGCCCTCGAGCCGGCTGGCCAGGTTCACCTCGCGCCCAAAAACCGTGTAGTTCAAAATATGCGCGTCCGACCCCATCAGCCCGACGGTCGCCAGTCCGGTGTTGATGCCGGTGCCGAGCTGCAACGCGGTCAGCGGCGGCTTGGGCGGCAGTCCGGCAGACTGCCGCGCGCTGTTTTCGATTTCGCGAGAAGCGTTTTCCGCCAGACGTTTTGTGTTCAAGCCATGAATCGCGCGTTGCGATTCAATGGCCGCACGCACGCAGGCGAGCGCGTGCTTTTCATTTGCAACCGGCGCATTCCAAAACGCCATGACGCAGTCGCCGATGTATTTGTCGAGAGTGCCGCCGTGGTTTTTCACCGCGTCGGCGACGGCGGAGAGATACAGATTCACGGTCTCGAGCGTTTCACGCGCAGACTCGTCAAAGCATTTTTCCACCGCTTCCGCATCAAGCTGGTGCGTGCGGACAAATTCCGCCACGCGCTCCTGCGTTTCGTCCGTGAACGTGGTGAACCCGCGCACGTCGGCAAAGAACACGGTCACCTCGCTGCGCGCGCCGCCGAGTGAAAGTTTTTCCGCCCGGAGCAATTCATTCACCACGTCAGGCGAAACGATTCTGGAGAAAACGGATTTGACGCGGCGCTGCTCGCGCTCCTCGAACACGACACGATAGGTGACAAGGCTGACGTGTTCGACCAGCATTGCGCCCACAATCGGAAACACGAGCGGCAGCCAGTAATGAAACTGGGTGAACGCAAAAAACGCCAAAGCAACGTAACCCAGCATCAACAGCAAAGTTCCGCCCGTGGCTGAAAATGCGCGCAGTTGCCAGGTAAGATACGCCGTGAGTGCGCCCAGAAATATAATCAGCGCGAGTTCAACCGGCAGCGACGCGCGGCGGATGAACTGGCCGGTGATGACGGAACTGGCGACGTTCCAGTGTTTGCTGACGAGGAACGTGTCCTTTTCCAGCGGCGTCGCGCCCCGGTCAGTCAGATCGTTGCCCTGCGCCGTCGAACCGACAACAACAAGCTTGCCGCGAAAGTCATCGCGCAAATCATTGGTCTGGCCCAGAAGCCGCCGCCTGTCCTGCAAAAGCAAATTTTCAACCGGCGCGCGCAGCAGGTGCGCATCCCTTGGCGTCAGCCGCCAATCAATGTAAAAATAACCGCTGGAGTCCACGGGAATCACACGTTCGACGCCATTCGCCCCGCGCAAAATAATCCGGCCATGCGGCAGATCAATTTCCGCGCGCGCCAGATCAAGCTTCAATTCCTGCGCGGCAAGGACGATGCCCATGTGCCAGATGCGCTCGTCGGTGAAAGCCCTGGCCTTGGGCGCAACGCCGGGTGGCAATCTGTCGCCGACAAAATCAGCAAGCTCAAAATTGTTTTCCGCATCCACGGGAACGGTGATGGCGTTTGTGGTTCCGGTTTGCGGTAAAATGATTTTGCCGGGCGCAAAAATGGCATTGGTCAAATCCACTGCCAGTTCCGGCGTCGCCTCGATTTTTTTGAACAGCGGATGCCAGTTGCGATAAACATGAAAGGCCTCGACACGGCGGAGCGTGCCGTCGGAATCCTTGTCCGTCGAAATGCCGCCCAGCGCGAGGGCGTTGGTCGCGAACAAATCAGGCGGACGCAATTCCGGGGTGATGGCGATGATGACGTTGCCCGCCCGCCGTTCTTGCAGCGCAAAAAAATCATCCGACTCAATCAGCCTGCCGTCGCCCATTTGCACCGGCGGATGGTCGTTGCGCAATTCACCGAACAGCACGTCGAACGCGATGGTTTGCGCGCCCTGTGCCGAGAGTTCTTCGATCAGGCGGCCATAGACCTGGCGCGGCCAGTAAAGTCCGAATTTGTAACCAAGAGCGCCGTTTTTGACGGCGCCGATGCTGGAATCTTCCATCGAGACAAAGGCCAGATTGGTCGCGGCAGGCGCAGGAAAATGCAGTGCTGTCCGCGCACGCAGATCGTAGGTGATCCGCTCCAGGCGTTCAAAAAAATCAGGATGAAACAGCCGCGCACCGCAGACGAGCGCCAGAACGAAAATGGCCAGAATGACCGGCGCGCGTTTGAACGGTTTGAATTTCACGGCCCCGGATTAAACAAAAAACCAGAGCAACTCAAGGCTGCTCTGGTTTGAAAAGAATTAAATCTTCTGGGATCAAGGCTGATTGCCGCCGCCGTTCCCACTATTCCCGCCACCTTTATGATGGCCGTTCTTTGGTGAGATATAGCAATTTGACAGAGGTGAAGCGAACGAAACTACGCTCAAATAAGTCGTGTTGATGGCCGAGGAGACTTGCCCCAGGAAATTAAGCAAAGACTGTGGCAACGGCGTGGTCTGGCCGGTTCCAGGATCAAACTGGTTGCCTTCACCCACGGTATGGGTCACAACCTTTCCATCAGAACCAAACAAAGCAAGGTCAACTTGATGCCGCAGCACCGCGCACCATCCGCTGGCATCAATGCCAAAAAAAGTGCCGCGAACGCCGGCGATGCCGCTGGGAATTTTTATGAGGTATTGGGACGCAGCGGAAAGTTTCTTTACATTGGCAAAGATGCGGCCCTTTTGCAAATCAAGCTCGGTGTCGCTGACGGTGTCCACGCCAGTGTCCGATATGGTCAGCTTGTCAATTTTCAACGTCGTCTCGCCCGTCATACGAACGGTGTTCTGCTCCGCCGCAGGCGTGTAGGCGACCAGTCCCCGGACAGCCGCATCGGCCGCAGGAGCAATCCTGTCAGGTGACGGGTGGGCTTGCGGCATCTGTATGTTTTTGCCCAAAACCATGTCCACGGTCGCGTCCGGCCCGGTTCTAATGCTGGAACCAGCCATGAGAACTTTTCCGGCCACCAACGGAATCCATTTGGGATTGGGGCCGCTTTCAAGCGTGTAACTCGCCGGGCCTTGAACGCGAACAACCGTCGCGACGCCCTGTTTGATGTCTTGTGCAGAAGCTGCGGCGGTGAAGGCCACAACGAGACCGCACACTGCGGCGGAAAATACAGATTGAATGTTTTTCATAACGTGTTCTTTCGGGACTTCTTCTATTCGAAGGCAGTATAAATGCGCGCCTGTAAATGTCAACCTGTAACTAGCACCCCGGCTTCACGGCTGACTTGTGATCATTTGCCAGCTAATTCCCTGTGTTCCAGCATAGATCGCGAACGCCTTCTCGTTCTGGATCAGCACCGCACGCACCACGCTCGAATCGTCGGCACGGCCAAGTTCAAGAATGCTCTCCGGGATGATGCCCATCTTCTTGTGGGCGTATATGAGCGCGAACAAGGCCTGCGCGATGGCCGCATACGGCAGATCCTTGTAGGCGCCCTCAACCGCATCTTCGGCGGCATCGGCAAGAAATTCCAGCTGATCCACGAGATGCGGAAATTTGGGCGCGTTGATCTGGGTAAATTCCAGTTTCCACTGCGGCAGATGGTGCAGGATTTTTTCAGCCATCGCCGGCGTGATGCTCGCCGAGCCGTTGTTGACGAATTTTGCGATTTCGGACATGGCTGCAATCTAGAGAAGTCGCCGCCGCCGTCAAAGTGAAATTTCGTCAAGCAATTCCCGCGCGCTGAAGGACGAGTTGAAAATCATACTCCGGCTTGCGCGCCTTGCGTCCGCGCAGCGCGTTCGCCGCGTCGTCGCCCACAAACATTTCCGTCGTCGCATCCCACGTCAGCTTGCGCTTGAGCTTCATGCCGATCCATGCGGCGGCACAGGCTTCGAGGCTGCGGGCGGATTGCTGGATCGGCGCGATGGGCTGGCGGTTGGCCGCGATGCTTTCGAGCCAGTTTCCATGCTGGCTTTTGCTCGGCATCCAGCGCACCGCGTTGCCGCCGAGCGGTGAAAGAATTTTTGGATCGCTAGCGCGCAAGGGCGGCAGCACCTCGCGGCCAGCCGGTGAATTGGGGTCGCTCGAGGTGACTTTTTCCTGGCTACGCGTGCAGAACACCCAGCCTTCATCGCCCTCAAACCGGATGCCGTTTTCAAATGTGTTGTCGAGGATCATTTGCACATTCTTCGGATAGAGCATTTCAACGTGATAAGTGGTGTGAACCGTCCACGCGTCGCCTTTCATGAATTCCGCGTGCGAATCAATCGTCATCGGCCCGCCGAGTTCCTGGCCCATCGCCCACTGCGCGATGTCCACATGATGCGCGCCCCAGTTCGTGATCATGCCCAGACCAAAATCCTCCGTGGTGATCCAGCCGGGCCGGCCTTCGAGGCTGTTCTGCGGATGCACGCGGCGCTCCATGTATGCCTGTTCCGGCGCGGAACCGAGCCAGCGTTCGTAATCCAGATTCTCCGGCACGGGCATCGGCGCGGGCGCGTGGCCGCTGGCCTTGTCGAGGCCGACGCCGATTTTGATCGTCTTCAACTGCCCGATGCGCCCGTTGCGGACGACTTCGCTCGCCGCGCGGAAACTGCCCCACGGATGTTCCGAACGCTGCTGCGAACCGGTCTGCAAAATGATTTTCTTCGCCTCCACCGCCTTTCGCAACGCGATGGCTTCTACGATTGAATATGTGACTGGCTTCTGGAGGTAAATATGCTTGCCCGCAATCGCCGCCTCAATCGCGATGAGCGCATGCGAATGATCCGGCACGGTGATGACCACCGCATCAATGTCCGGCGACGCCAGCACGTCGTGGTAATCGTGAAACGTCTTCATGTTCACGCCGGACTCGCCGCGCTTCGCATAAAAATCCTCGGCCAGTTTTTTGCCGGCGGCGAGGCGCCTTGAATCCAAATCGCATACCGCCACCACGCGGGCGGACGATTGCTTCAAAACATCTCCCATGTCGGCGCGGCCCATGCGGCCACAACCGATTTGCGCGACTTGGATTTTTTTGCCCGGCGCATCCGCACCCAGCAACCGCACGGGAATGATGCTGGGCAGAACGGCCAGACCGACACCGCCACGAACAGCGGCCTTGAGAAAACTGCGACGTGTTTGATTTTTCATTTTGGCTCCAGAGTATTTTTATTTGGCGGAAAGCCCGCGGATTTTTATGTTTTGAAAGGAAACTTCGTTGCCGTGATCCTGCAGCAGTATATGGCCGTCCGCCCATTCGCCGAAATCAGGAATGTTATGATATTTGCTGGCGGCGACACGCGCGCGGAAATCCGCCGAGCCGCGTTCAAACTCCACCGTCTTCTGGCCGTTCAGCCAGAATTCGACGTGCCTGCCCTGCGACAAAATCCGCGCGTGATTCCATTCGCCAATGGGCAAAACTTTTTTATCCTTGGGCGCAGGGATCAAATCGTAGAGCGAACCAATCGTGCGGTCGCCATCGTGCCCCAGCTTCGCGTCGGGATGCCGCAGATCGTCAAGAATCTGGAATTCCATGCCGATGGCCGAGCCGACCGCGGCCTTCTCGCCCGCCTTGGTGATGGGTGAAATGTTCGGCTGCACAAAAATTTTAATGCCGCTGTTCGCGCCAGGCGTGATTTTGAAATCCGCCGTAAGCTCAAAGTCCGCATAACGTTTGCGCGTGATGATATCGCCGCCGCCGACCGATTCTTCACCGCTGTTTTCGTGGACGGTCAGCACGCCGTCCTTCAACGTCCAGCCGCTGGCCGGAAAATTTTCCGATTTCGCGCTGCGCCAGCCGTCCGAAGTTTTGCCGTCCCAAAGCAGACGCCAGCCGTCGTTCTTTTCCTGTGCGGTCAAAGTATTAGGCACGGCAGCAGCGGGTTTGGGTTCAATATAACGAGGATTCGTGTAAGCGCCGGGGGCGGCGGTTTTGATGTTCGGCGTCACGTCTGCCGAAACTTCGCCAAGCGCCCACTTGATGCCGCCAACAAGGATTTGCTGGAAGGTCGGATTCGTCCAGGCGTCCTCGCGATGGCCCATGGCGGTATACCAGACGCGGCCATTGCCTTCCTTGCGCGCCCAGGTGTTCGGATACGGCGGGCGCTCATACATCGAACCTTTCATGTGCGGCGCGTCAATCACCGTCAGGCAATGGTCGTCCGGCGCAAAATCCTTGAGCGAATACCATTCTTCCTGAAACGCGAAGCTGTCGCCGACTTTTTCAAAGCCGGGAAAGCCCGGATCAATCACTCGGTTCGTCGCGACCTGCTGCGCGCCGTGGATGATGAATTCGCCGCCGATGAAGCACGCATAAGGATCGGCGTCCTTGCCGTGGTTCACATAGCGATCCGGCCCTTTTTGCGATTCGCTGGCCGTGTGAAACGTGTCGGTGGCCGAATGCGTGCCGATGAAGCCCTTGCCGCCGCGCACATAATCGAAGAGCGCCTGCTTGCCGGCGGACGTCATCGGCGGCTGTTTGTCGGTGCCTTCGCTGCACAGGTCGCCGGTGGTGTAGAAGAACACGGCGTCAAACTGCGCGAGATACTCCGGGCTGAACTTTGAGCCGTCCTTGGAGAAGGTGAACTCCCAGCCGTTTTTCTGGCCGAGTTCCAGCAGGATTTTTTCGGCGAAACTGGGCCGGCCTTTTTTCCACGAAATGACGGAATGCTCGTAGCCGCTGGATTTGGTGAAAAATAAAATCTTCCTGGGCGCAGCCGGGGCCGTGGACGCTGCTGCGAGGAGCAAGACGGTGAAAATGGAAACGAGCGAACAGAATTTTGATGCTTTCATTTGATTGCAGAGTTAGACTGATTATCCTGCAAACCGGTTACAAAACAATTCTTTTCACAACATGCGCCACACCTGCTAAAAATTCCGTGTGCAAGACCTGATTTCCAAAGCCGCGACGCTTCTTGAGGCGCTGCCCTACATCCAGAAATTCAGCGGCGAGACGTTCGTCGTCAAATACGGCGGCTCGTTCATGGACTCGCCCGACGCGGCTGTCCGCAACGGCGTCGCGCGCGACATTGTTTTTCTCGAAGCGGTGGAAATCAACCCCGTCGTCGTCCACGGCGGCGGCAAGGCCATCACCCGCGCCATGGAAAAAGCCGGACTGAAAGCCAATTTCATCCAAGGCCAGCGCGTCACCGACGAGGCCACGGTGAAAATCGTGGACGATGTTTTGTCGCGTGAAATCAATCCCGAAGTCGTCGCCACCATCAATGCGCTCGGCGGCCAGGCCGTCGGTTTTTCCGGCGCGGACATTTTCAAATGCCGGAAGCTCTGGCTCGACGACAAGGAAAATCCCGGCAAAAAAATTGACATCGGCTTTGTCGGCGAAGTGATTGAAGTGAACGTCGCGCCGCTCAAGGAATCCATCTGGTGCGGCCACACACCCGTCATCAGCCCGACCGCGCGCGGCGAGGATGGCAAAATTTACAATTGCAACGCCGACATCGCCGCCGCCATGTGCGCCATCGCGCTCAACGCCAAACGCCTGGTGTTCATGAGCGATGTTCCCGGCTTGATGCGCGATCCAAAGGACGCTTCAACCGTCATCGCGCATTTGCAGATCAGCGAAGTCCCCGCGCTCAAAGCCTCCGGCATCGTGGACAAAGGCATGATTCCCAAAGTGGACAGCGCCGTGGCCGCCATCAAATCCGGCGTGGAAAAAGTTTCCTTCGTGGACGGCCGCGTGCCCCATTCCGTCATGCTCGAAATCTTCACCGACAAGGGCGTGGGCACCGAAGTTGTGCTTTGATTTTGGTTTTAGAAGTGCGATTTTCAAATCGTGACGAACCAAGCCGCCTACATTCTGCGCGAGAACACCGGAACTTCCGGTCTTGTGAAATCTGCCCGCGCCGCCGTGGCCGTGCTGGCGGAACATGACATTCCGCATCTCATCGTCGGCGGCCTTGCGGTGCAGGAATACGGTTATCCCCGTGTCACGATTGACGTGGACATCGTCGTGCCGGACGTGCTGGAGGCGGTGGAATTTCTCACGGCCAGTCTGACCGGCCCGTTTTTCCGCGTGCCGGAATTTCCCGACCGCGTCGAAGACCGGCGCAATGGCGTGGAGATTGACCTTCTGCCGGCTGGAAAAGTTGTGAAGCGCGGCTGCAAAATTCCGTTTCCCCAGCCGGTGAAAGTGACGGAACAATTTCAAATCGTGCCGCTGGAAGAACTGCTTGCGCTCAAGCTCGACAGTTGGAACAACAGTCCGAACCGCCGGCTCAAGGACAAATCCGACGTGGTGGAACTGATTTTGCGCCGCAAGCTTCCACGCGACCTGGCCGTGAATCCCGCCGTCCGCGCACTCTACACGGAAACGTGGGACGCCCTGAAAAACGAAAAATAATTTGCGAATGACGATTTAGGATTTAGGATTCGCCCACGAATCCACGCTGGACTCGTAAATCCAATATCGTAAATGAAAGAAATTGTTCCCGCGCCGCCCGCCATCGTTCGCAACGACTACGAGTCCGTCCGCGAACTGTTCACGCGCAACGTCGTGCCCAGCTACGGACGTTTTGAAATCGTGTTGAGCCACGGCGCGGGCAGCTACGTTTTTGATGTCGCGGGCAAACGCTATCTCGACCTTGGCAGCGGCATCGCCGTCTGCTGCCTCGGCCACTCGCACTCCGCCATCACCGAAGCGCTCGTCGAGCAGTCCAAAAAACTCATCCACGTGTCCAATCTGTATTTCACCGAACCGCAGGGCCGGCTCGCCGCCGAACTCGTCAAACGCATCGGCGCGGGCAAATGCTTTTTCGCCAACAGCGGCGCGGAGGCGAATGAAGGCTTGTTCAAACTCGCGCGCAAGTTCGGCCACGACGAAGGCCGGTTTGAGATTCTCACCGCAACGAATTCGTTTCACGGACGGACGCTTGCGGGCATCGCCGCCACCGGCCAGGACAAGGTAAAAAAAGGTTTTGAGCCGATGATGCCGGGCTTCCGGCACATTCCGTTCAACGATTTGGATGCCGCGCGCAATGCGCTTTCTCCTGCGACCGTCGCCATCATGATCGAAGGCGTGCAAGGCGAAGGCGGCGTCACGCCCGCCACGCCGGAATATCTGCTCGGCCTGCGCGCATTGTGCGACGAGAAGAAACTGATGCTGCTCATGGACGGCGTGCAATGCGGCCATTATCGCACCGGAAAATTTCAGAGCTTCCAAAAAATTCTGGAAGGCGTTCCCGGCGGCGAAAAATTTCTGCCCGACGGCCTCTCCATGGCCAAGTCGCTCGGCGGCGGATTTCCCATCGGCGCGTTCTGGGTGCGCGCGCCGTTCGCAGATTTGCTGGGCGCCGGCACGCACGGCACAACTTACGGCGGCACGCCGCTCGCCTGCGCCGTGGCGCTGAAAATCCTCGAAGTCATCGAGCAGGAAAATCTCGCCGAACAGGCGCGCAAACTCGGCGCGTGGCTGAAATCCGAATTGGAACGGCTGGCAAAGACCTGTCCGACCGTCGTGAAATCGGCGCGTGGCATGGGCTTTATTCTCGGCATTGAACTGGCGGAGAAAATCCCCGCCTTCGCCGCGAGCGATAAACCAGCGGCCATCCAGTTTGCGAACCGGCTGCACGCAGCAGGCGTGCTGACGATTCCAGCGGGAACTCATATCGTGCGGTTGCTGCCGCCGCTGAACCTCAAGCCGCAGGAAGCAGGCGAAGGCATTTCCAAGATCGAAGAAGTCGTGAAGCAACTTGTATGAAGAAAACCCTCACCTCACCCCGGCCCTCTCCCCTCCCGCCGAAGGAGCGGAGAGGGAGAATTGTTTCCAGCCTCTGTGCAAAATCACGGCTGACTTCCGCTCAACGATCATCTGAAATTCTGGAAGCTGACAGCGGCTGTCCCCTCTCCCCGGGGAAAGGGTCAGGGTGAGGGGCAGCGAATACGAACGAGCGCAGTTCGCTGCAATTTTACCAGACAACAGTTTCAACTCATGAACGCCGCCGCTCTGAAACATCTGTCCGCCGTTGATCCGGTGATGAGGAAGCTCATCCGCGAAGTCGGCGCGTGCAAGCTGGAGCCGGAGACGCGGCGCCCGCCGTTTCAATCGCTCGTGCAGGCCGTTGCACACCAGCAGCTCAACGGCACGGCGGCGAACACGATTCTCACGCGGTTCAAAAAACTGTTCCCGGGACGGCGGTTTCCGAAGCCGGAGGATTTGGCAAAAGTGACGGACGAACAGATTCGCGCCTGCGGATTTTCCTTCGCCAAAATCAAGGCCATCCGCGACATCGCCGAGAAAACCTTGTCCGGCGTGGTGCCAACTTCACGGCAGATCGTGAAATTGTCAGACGACGAAATCATTGCGCGGCTCACAGAGGTTCATGGCGTCGGGCGCTGGACGGTCGAGATGCTATTGATTTTCCAGCTTGGCCGCGAGAACGTTTTGCCCGCCGACGATTTTGGCGTGCGCAACGGCTTTCGCCTCGCCTACAAAAAGCGCGAAATGCCGAAGCCGAAAGCGCTGCTCGCGCACGGCGAGCGCTGGCGGCCACATGCGACGACGGCGGCGTGGTATCTCTGGCGCGCGGCGGACGAGGCCAAGAAAAAGAAGTGACGGCGCGCCCGTCTTCGGGTAAATCATTTTCTTTGGGTGAACCTCCCGAAATTTTTTAGCATGAAGCACCTGTTGTCTTTGGAAAAACTGCCGCGCGCGGACTTTGAAAAAATTCTGCGCGACGCCGCCGTGTTCAAGCGCGAACGCGGCCAGCACACGTCGCAGCCGCTCACCGGCCAGACATGGGCGCTGATTTTTTCCAAGTCGTCCACGCGCACGCGGGTCTCCTTCGAGGTCGGCATCCGGGAACTTGGAGGCGAGTCGCTTTTTTTGAGCGCGAACGACATCCAGCTCGGGCGCGGCGAGCCGATCAAGGACACCGCCCGCGTGCTGGGCCGGATGATCCACGGCGCGGTCATCCGCACGTTTGCGCAGAGCGACGTGGAGGAATTCGCGGAGTTTTCCAAAATCCCCACCATCAACGCGCTGACCGACGACGAGCATCCGTGCCAGGTGTTGACGGACATTTTCACTTTTGAAGAAATGCGCGGACCGGTTGCGGGCAAGGTCGTCACCTTCATCGGCGACGGCGCGTGCAACATGCCGGTGTCGTGGATTTTTGCGGCGGCGAAACTGGGCTTTGAACTGCGCATCGCCGCGCCAAAGGCGTTTCAACCATCCACAGAAATCCTCAAGCGGGCCGGCGGAAAAATCATCGTCTCCGAAGATCTGCAAGCCGCCGCCACCGGCGCTGATATGCTCTACACCGACGTGTGGGTTTCGATGGGCAAGGAGGCCGAGGCTGCCGAGCGCATCAAGGTTTTAAGCGGCTATCAGATCAACCAGAAGCTCGTGAAGCTCGCCAAACCCGGCGCGCTTGTCATGCACTGCCTGCCCGCGTATCGCGGCAAGGAGATTGACACGGAAACTTTCGAAGCGAACGCCGGCACGATTTTCACGCAGGCCGAAAACCGGCTGCATGTTCAGAAGGCGGTTTTGAACTGGGCGGTGAATTGAACCACGAAATATACAAAACACACGAAAAGACCCGGCAAAATTCGTTTCTGGCTTTCGTGTATTTTGTATATTTCGTGGTTAATTTCTTATGCTGCGTATTGCCGCAGGAATTTCAAAGCGACCTTCAAATCCTTCGGCCACTCGCTTTTGATGGTCACGGGTTCGCCGGTGATGGGATGCGGCAAACTCAATTCCTCCGCGTGCATGGTGACGCGGGCAAGCAGCGGACGCTCTTCACGGCCGGGCTTGAGGCGGTAATCCTTTTTGAGGCGAGAGAGCCAGAGCGGTTTGCCGCCATAGACTTCATCGCCCACGATCTTCAAATCCACATGGCTGGCGTGGACGCGGACCTGGTGCGTGCGCTCGGCCAGCGGTTCGGCGCGCAGCAACGCATAACCGGCGCGTGAAAAATTCTCCAGCAGGATGAACCGCGTCCGTGCCTGCTTGCCGTTGTCCCGGTCCACGCGCATCACATCGGGTTTCACCGGGTGCGGCGCGAGCTTGGCGTCCACTTCAAATTCCTTTTCCAGCAGCTCCCCGCGCACGAGCGCGAGGTATTTGAGCCGCACCTTTTCCGAGCTGAACAGGTTGGCCAGCGCCATGAACGCCGGCTTGTTTTTGGCGAGCAACAGGACGCCGGTGACATCAAAATCGAGGTCGTTGGCGTTGTTGAGATAATCCAGTTTGCGCTCGGCCGCCCACGGTTTCTTGGCCGCGATTCCGCCGTGCAGCAGCTTCATCAGGCTCGGACGCGCCAGGTCAAGGGCATCGGGCGAAGTCAGAAGCCGCGCGGGCTTGTCGAGCGCGAGGAGATGCTCGTCCTCGAACAGCACGGGGATTTCCCAAAACTCGCGGGTGGCGGGTGACGAAAGTTTGATGACGGCACTCACGTCAGACTATCGGGCGGCGGCGGCCCGGCGCGCAACCGGCGTGTCGGTCAAAGCGCGGTTGGCCTCGGTCTGCAGCCATTCGTTGAAAGCCTCATATTCACGGGAGCGCCGGAGTGAGGCGATGAACTGCGGCATTTCAGCGTTCATGACCGACTGGTCAACGGGCAGTTGCGACTGGACGAACAGGACGAATCCGCCTGCGCTGTTTTCTTCAAATGCGCTGGCATGGCTGCCCGACGTGACGAACGCCGCCTGTTTGACCTGGTTCAATTCCGCGCGGCCGCCCAGCTCCGGCAGTTCGCGCGTGCTCAAGGAAAACGGCGGCAGCACCTGCGGCTGCAATCCGGCGGCGACACAGGCAGACGCAAAACTTTTTCCGGCGGCCAGGCTGCCGCCCAGGGTGTGGACGAAATTGGTTCCGGCGCGCACGGCGAGCTGACGGGCTTCCCGAAACTTGTAATCTTGAGTGACACGGTCGCGGATTTCAGCGAACGATGGAATTTCGCTGGGCAGTTGTTTCGCCAGCGCGATGACGTAAATGGCGTCGGTTCCGATGATCGGATTGGCAAACGGCGCCTCCGGCGTCAGGCCGAACGCGGCTTTGGCGAAACCTTCCGGCGCGGCGAATTCCTGCGGCCCATCGGCGGCGCTGAACGGGGCGGTGACGTGGACCGCCAGCCCTTTTTCCTTGGCGACGGCGGCAAGATTTCCTGCGCTCGCAGGTTCAAGCTTGAAGACGGCGCTGGCAAATTCGTTGACCTGGACTCGGGCCTCGGCCATCGCGCGTTCGGCGATCATCTTCTCGCGAATCATGCTTTTGGCCTCGGCAGGCGTCTTGGCTTCGGGAAATGCCTGCGCGCCATAGTGGAGATAAACCGAGTCAATCTGCGCGTCGAAATTTGTCTTCGCCCATTCCGCCTTTGATTGCCCGAGGAAGTTGGAAACGCTGAACACGACGTAGCTGACCTGCACCCGGTCGGGCAGACGGTAGGCTGCCAGGTAGTTCGTGTAGAATTGCGCGACGGCCTCCGGCGCGACCTTGACGGACGAAAGGTAATTGGTCGCCGAGAAAAACACGATCTGCGCGGAGATTTCCTGATGTTCGCGCTTGTAAACATCCGCCGCCTCCTGGGGTGTGATGAACGCGCCGGACAGGCCCAGCGCCTGGACGAGCTGCTGGATATACAGGTCGTGCCGGACAAAATTTTCAAAATCGGTCACGCTCAAGTTTTTTGGCGTCAAAACCTGTTTCACGAAGGTCTCCATCGTCACCGTCTGGCCGTTGCGGCCGAGCGACCGGAGCATCTGGCCCGCCATCGCCGCCACCTCGTCTTCGCCCACATGAATGCCCAGATCGTCGGCCTTTTGCGTCAGCAACAGGCGGATGTAAGCTTCGCGCTCCATGTCCGCCTCGGTCACGTTGGATTTTTTGTCCGGCCAGTCGCCGTAATGAAACAGGTAGAACAGTCTGAATTCATTCAACGCCCCCGCATAAGCCGATGGCGTGACGGCCTTCCCGTTGATGGTGCCAAGACCGCCAATGGTGCGCCCGCCGTTTTTCGTCTGGGGCGTAAAGAAGAAAAACAGGGAAATGATCATTGCGGGGACAGTGATTCCCCAAAGCCATTTAGAATGTTTGCGAATTGTTCCAATCATAAGTGAAAAATGAACGCGCAGCCTAACTTGCACGGAGGAGCATGGCAAACGCAAATTCGGGTCTGGGGTCTGGCGTCTTGAATTTGGGGTCTCGTCCCTGAAGTTTTGCGCCCCAGAACCCAGACCCAAGATGCCAGGCCTAATTCCCTTATTTCAGCCACTTCGCCACATCCATCGCCGCGTAGGTGATCAAAATGTCCGCGCCCGCCCGCCGCATCGCCAGCAGGCTTTCCAGCGTCACCGCGCGTTCATCAATCCAGCCCTTCGCTGCGGCGGCCTTGATCATCGCGTGTTCGCCGCTCACGGCGTAGGCGGCGGTGGGCAGGCCGAATTCCTTTTTCACGCGATGGATGATGTCCAGATACGCCAGCGCGGGCTTGACCATGACGATGTCCGCGCCTTCCTGGATGTCCAATGCCACTTCGCGCAACGCCTCGTTCACATTTGCCGCGTCCATCTGGTAGCTCCGGCGGTCGCCGAACTGCGGCGTGGACTCGGCCACTTCGCGGAACGGGCCGTAAAACGCCGACGCAAACTTTGCCGCGTAACTCATGATCGGCGTGTCGGTGAAATGATTTTTGTCCAGCGCCGCGCGGATGGCCGCCACGCGCCCGTCCATCATGTCGCTCGGCGCGACGATGTCCGCGCCTGCCTCCGCGTGGCTCGCCGCCGTTTGCGCGAGCAGTTTGAGCGACGGGTCGTTCAGGATTTTTCCGCCATGAACCAAACCGCAATGGCCATGCGCCATGTATTCGCACAGGCAGACGTCCGTGATGACGAGCAGCGACGGCAGTTCCTTTTTCAGCAATCGCACGGTCTGCTGCACGATGCCGTTCCTGGCGTAAGCGCCGCTTGCCTTCGCATCCTTTTTATCGGGAATGCCGAACAGCAAAACGGCGGGAACGCCGAGCGCGTGAGCCGCCGCCGCCTCGCGCAGAATTTCATCCGGCGACAACTGGAACACGCCGGGCATGGCGTCCACCGGCCGGCGCAACTTGCGCCCGCTGCGGGCAAACAACGGCAGCACGAGCTGCGAAACATTCAACGACGTTTCCGCGACGAAGCGGCGCAACGCGGGCGAAGTCCGCAACCGGCGCGGGCGGGCGATGGGAAATCCGGGCAAATTCATGGCAGCAGTCTAGGTTTTGGAAGGCGCGGGCAAAAGCGGAAAGTTTTTCAACCACGGATGAACACAGATTACGGAATCGCGAGGCGGTTGGTGGCAAGGCCGGTTTGCCGAATCAGTTTGGCAAGACCGGAATTGTTCACTGGCTGAACACTACCATCGACCAGACCAATATTGCCTGCAAATTTGTGCCGTTCAGCCGCCCATTTAACCGGCGTGGCAGGCGAAATCTCTAACAAACCGGATTTCACAGGAACTCTACCAACTTGAAAATGATCGTCTCCCGATAAAAACGCTTGAGGAGAATTCGTGTATGCGGCCAATGCTGCAAAGTAACTAATGTTTCTTGCGGTAAAATCTGAATTGAAATTTGTTGCGTAGGCATGATCTTCGTCGTTGGGACAAATTAAAATTTTTGGCGTGCTTAATTCATTAGACATGACTTGAAAAACAGAAACGACATCACCCGTAACCACCGATTCCATTGCGCCGCCATTTGCAACTGAAACCTCCATTGGGTATTTATCGCCGTTGTCACCACTCCAAATGCGAAAAAACAAGCCGATTTGCTTAAGGTTGTTTACGCAGCCAATTTTACTCGATTTCTTTTTTGTTGCGGCAAGTGCTGGTAAAAATATTGCCGCCAGCAGCACAATAATTCCAATAGCCACCAGCACCTCAATCAACGTCAATCCATCCATTTTACGATTGGAAACCCGTAGCTTCATAATTGAAACTCTGCACTCGTCTAAAATCCTTGTCCAGCCAAAGCCGCGGAATTTCATGACATTCCCGCCCGCCAAGCACGGATCATGGACGCCAAAATATGTTGGGTTTTCCTTAATTCAGGGGGAGCGGTTTGCGGCGGGGCAGCGCAGATTTTGACTGGCTGAATCAATCAAGATTCAATCGCTGGCGAAAGGAAATCATGATGAAAATCGAAACGACGCTTCTGGCCGCACAACCGTTTCTGCGGGGCTTCACCCAGCCGCAGCTCGACGTGCTGGCCCGCAACGCCATGCTGGTGGAATTTCCGGCGGGCCGGATGATTTTCAACGAGGGTCTCGCGGCCAATCGCTTTTACATCATTCTGGAAGGCGAGGTGGCGCTGGAGTCCGCAGCGGAGGGAAAAGAGCCCCGGCTCATCCAGACCATCGGCGCGGGGGATGTGCTCGGCTGGTCCTGGTTGTTCCCGCCCTACCACTGGAATTTTGATGCGCGGGCGGTGCAACCCACCAAGGCCATCATCTTTTTTGCCTCGACGCTGCGTGAACTATGTGACAGCGATCACGACCTCGGTTACGCGATGATGAAGCGCGTCGCCGAAGTGGTCATCACCCGGCTGCAAAGCACACGCAACCAGTTATTGAAGGCGGGTAATCCCGAGGATGCGCCGGATTTTTAAGCGCGGGCCGCACATCGGCCTGCGATCCATGCCGCACTCAAGACGCGCCTAAATGCCGCAGCAGGATTTGAAAAACGTCTGTTGATTCAATCTGCTTCGCGCCCAAAAGTTCCGGCTGGTTGGTGATGAACACCGGCCAGTCTTGCGTGTCCGCCGGTCGCCGGCCGTGCGAGCCTTTCACCAGCGAAGCATCGAGCGGAATCACATCCATCAACATCCGCAGGCCGAGTTTCTTTTGCAGCAGCCGCCATGCGATCTTCAATTTCACCAGCGGAATTTTCAGGTCGAGAAACAATTCCACCGGGTCGTAGCCCGGCTTGCGGTGGATGTCCACCGTCCGCGCAAAGTCCGGGGCGCGCGCGTCGTCGAGCCAGTAATAATACGTGAACCACGCGTTCTCCGTGGCGACGGCGATCAAATCGCCCGCGCGTGGATGCGCGATGCCGGCGGCGGCTTTTTCTGCGTTGCCCAAAACTTCCCCGACGCCGGGAGTCTTTGCCAAAAGTTCGCGCACAGATTTTTCCAGCGAACGATCGTTCAGATAAATGTGCGCGACCTGATGATCTGCCACGGCGAAAACACGGCTCGCGCCCGCGTCGAGAATCTCCAGGCCGAGTTCGTCCTTTACCGTCAGCCAGCCTTGCTCGCGGAAGATCCGGTTGAGATGCACCGGCGTGTCCACGTTGGTGATGCCGTATTCGGAAAGCAAAACCACCTGCACGCCGCGCCTGGCAAAATAATCAATCAAGTCGCCGACGATGGCGTCAATTTCGTTCAGATCACGTTGGATGGCGGGATTGATTTTGCAGGAGCCGACGTGAGGAGGCTCATTTCGATTGCGGATTGTGGATTGCGGATTGCGGATTGCTGAAGCGAGGCTCGTCACCTCGTCTCCTACTACAAACGGTCCGTGACGCTGCAAGTTGTAATCGAGATGCGGCAGGTAAATCAGGTTCAGCATCGGCGCATATTTGTTTTCAATCCACTTTGCCGATTCTGCGATCCAGCGCGAAGCGGCATCGGCCCTGCCTTGCGGCGAATCCACGCCCGCCGCCGGCCCCCAAAAACTGAAGAACGGAAATTCGCCGAGATCACGTTTGATTTCTTCACGGACGGAATACGGCCACGAATGGATGTCGAAAAATTTCCGGCCATCGGCGGGATACAGCGGGCGCGGCGTGATCGCGTAATCCACGCTCGAATACATGTTGAACCACCAGAAACAGTTTGAAGAAGTGATGAGTGACAAGTGACGAGTGACAAGACCCGGTTGATCCCGCAGTGCGTCCCAGATTTTCTGGCCGTGAACGATGTGGTTGGACTGCTTCCAGAACTGCACTTCGGCGAGTTCGCGGTTGAACCAGCCGTTGCCGACGATGCCGTGTTCTGACGGCGGCTTGCCCGTCAGATAATTCGATTGTGCGGTGCAGGTGACGGCGGGAAATGCCGGCGCGATGTGCGCCAGCGCGCCGCGCTTGCGGAATTCCGCGATGCGCGGCGCGTGTTCGCCGACGAGCACTTCGGTGAGGCCGACGACGTTGATGACGGCGAGCCGGTTCATGCCAATCATGGATGTAGCATTCGGCCTGTGGCCGAACCGGCGCGAGCCATAGGCTCGACGCTACAATGGCCTTTGAATCGTTCGCACAACTCGTGAATCGCCTCAATGACCTTCGGCAGGTTCATTTCGTGGACTTCCGCGCCGCGCCCAATTTCACACAGCAACGTGATGGTCAGTTCGCCGCCGAGGTGTTCGCGGAATTCATTCAGGCCGCCGAGCAATTGCAGATTGCCGTCCGAACCGAGGTTCAACAGCTCGTTGGCGAACAGGTCAAAACCAAGCTGCTCCAACAACTTCAAAATCCGCCCGGCAGATTTGGCGTCGAGCAAACCAATCTGGCGCGAATAAACTACATCCAGCGTGATGCCGATGGCGACAGCCTCGCCGTGACGGATTTGAAAACCAGAAAGCTGCTCCAGCTTGTGCGCCGCCCAATGTCCGAAGTCCAGCGGACGCGCGGAACCGGTCTCGAACGGATCGCCGCCGCCGGCGATGTGGTCGAGATGCAGTTCGGCGCAGTGAAAAATCAACCGCTTCATCGCTGACGGTTCAAACGCGACGAGATTGTCCGCGTCACGCTCAATCTCGTCGAAGAACTTTGCGTCGCGGATGCAGGCGACTTTCACGGCCTCGACATAACCGGCGCGTTTGTCGCGCGGCTCCAGGGTGGCGAGCAGGTTGAAATCGTTAATGACGGCGAACGGCGGGGCGAACGTGCCGATGAAATTCTTTTTGCCGAAGGCGTTGATACCGTTCTTCACGCCCACGCCGGAATCGGCCTGGGCCAGCGTCGTGCTCGGAATGCGGACGTGCCGCACGCCCCGATGCGCCGTGGCCGCCGCCAGACCAGCCACGTCCAGCAACGCGCCGCCGCCCACGGCGATGAGATACGAGTGCCGGTCAATGTGATGCCGGTCAATCAGTGAATGGATCTCGGCGACGGGCGCGTAGGAATTTTTGGCGCGCTCACCACCGGTGATGTTCACCGGTGAACAGACCAGTTGGAAACCGTCAGCGTGCGCGGAGAAATAAGTTTCAATCTGGCGAGAGATGTCCGGCTGCGCCTGCGCTAGCGATTCGTCAATGACAACAAGGACTTTCCGCGATGCGGCATCGGCAAGCACGTTGCGCAGGGTCAGGTTGCCGGCGGCGAACACGTCCTCGGTGAAAAAGACGCGGAGATCCCAGCCGGCTTGAATGGAACGCTGAATCACGGACATGACAGCAATGTGGAATCTCGACGCGAGAGTTTCGAGTTTTATTTCTCCAACGATTCTTTGGGAATCCTCATGCAGTAGAACGAACGATAAACGAAGACAAGCGCAATGAGGAAGCTGGTTCCGCCGATGATGAACGGCAGATGCGAATCGGGGTTTTTTTGTTTCAACTCGACGGCGATCTGGACGGCGAGCAGGCCGAAGAGCGTGGTGAACTTGATGATGGGATTCATCGCGACGGAGCTGGTGTCCTTGAACGGGTCGCCCACGGTGTCGCCGACAACGGTGGCGGCGTGGAGCGGCGTGCCCTTCATTTTCAGATCCACCTCGACGATTTTCTTGGCGTTGTCCCACGCGCCGCCTGCGTTGGCCATGAAAATGGCCTGAAACAATCCGAAGAACGCGATGGCGATGAGGTAGCCGATGAAGAAATACGGGTTCAAGAACGGCAGGCCGAGCGCAAACGCGAAGACGACGATGAAGATGTTGATCATGCCTTTCTGCGCGTAGCGGGTGCAGATGGCGACGACGCGCTTGCTGTCCTCGATGGAGGCGGCGTCCTTGTCCAGCTTGATGTTTTTTTTGATGAAGACGACCGCGCTGTAGGCACCGGTGACGACGGCCTGCGTGCTCGCGCCGGTGAACCAGTAGATCACCGAGCCGCCCATGAGCAGGCCAAAAACGATCTGCGGCATGACGATGCTCAAGCGGCCCACGGCGTCGCCAAAGACGTGCTCGAGCAGCATGATGATGCCGAAAATCATCGTGGTGGAGCCGACGACGGCCGTGCCGATGAGCACGGGTTTGGCCGTCGCCTTGAAGGTGTTGCCCGCGCCGTCGCCCTTTTCGAGTTCGAGCTTGGCGCTGGCGAAATCAGGCTTGAAGCCGAAATCATTTTCGATTTCCGCGCTGATGTCCGGCTGCGCCTCGATGCGGCTCAATTCATAAACGGACTGGGCGTTGTCTGTCACCGGCCCAAAGCTGTCCACGGCAATCGTGACTGGAGCCATCGCGAGGAAGCCGAACGCCACGAGGCCGAAGGCGAAGATCGGCGCGCCGAAAACAAACTTCGCGGGGATCAGCGCCATGAAGTCGTGGTTCAGGGAGAACAGGAATGACGTGAACATCAGCGCAAGGATGACCATGCCCATCCAGAACGCGGAGAAGTTGCCGGCGACCAGGCCGGACAGGACGTTCAACGATGCGCCGCCGTGGTCCGAGGCGAGCGTGACTTCCTGGACGTGCCGCGACTTGGTGCTGACGAAAATTTTCGTGAACTCCATGATCAGCGCGCCGGCGAGCGTGCCGCAGCCGATGATGGCCGAAAGCACCCACCAGAGGTTCGGCAGCGGCACGTCTTTCATCACGCCATCCACCATCTGCGGAATCGTGAAATCGCCGAGCAGCAGCTTGCCCGCGCCGAAACAGACGAGGATGGAAACGATGCTCGTGATCCAGACCAGGTCGGTGAGCGGCGCTTCCCAGTTGAAATTCTTTTTGCCGCCGTAACGGAATTTGGCGACAGCCATGTTGAAGTAAAACGAGCCGAGGGACGCCAGCACCATCAGCGCCTGGATGGCGAACATCCAGATGATAAGCTTGGCGCACAGCAGCGGCGACAACGCCAGCGCCAGCGCCAGAAACGCGATGAGCGCCACGCCAACCACGCCGTAGGTTTCAAAACCGTCCGCCGTCGGGCCGACGGAGTCGCCCGCGTTGTCGCCGGTGCAATCGGCGATGACGCCGGGATTTTTCGGGTCGTCTTCCGGCAGGTTGAAAACGATTTTCATCAGGTCGGAGCCGATGTCGGCGATCTTGGTGAAGATGCCGCCACAGATGCGGAGCGCGCTCGCGCCGAGCGATTCACCGATGGCGAAACCGATGAAGCACGGTCCGGCCAGTTCGTTCGGGATGAACGCGAGGATGCCGATCATGCACGCGAGCTCCACGCAGATCAGCAGCAGGCCGATGCTCATGCCGGCTTGCAGGGGGATGAACAAAGTTTTCAGCGGGTCGCCTCGCAGCGCGGCGAACGAGGTGCGCGAGTTGGCGGTGGTGTTGATGCGGATGCCGAACCACGCGACACCGTAGCTGCCGAGGATGCCGAAGATGGAACACCCAAGGATGACCAGCACCTTGCTGAACGGCTTCTCCTGCAGCACGGAAAAATAATAAATCATGCACACCGCAATGAGCGCCCAGATGGCGGCAAGAAATTTCCCCTGCTGGAGCATGTAGGTCTTGCAGGTCTCCCAGATGATCTGGGAAACCTCGCGCATCGAGCGATGCACCGGCAGCGCGCGGGTGCGGACGTATTCCCGGATGCCGAACGCCGCGCCGACCACGCACACGAACAGGCCGAAAAACAGGATCGCCCGGCTCGTGACCGCGCCGTGGAAAAAATTCACCTCGTCGAGCGACGGCAACTGGATGTCCGCATCGCCGGCGTAGGCGCTGCTGGCGGCAAGCGTCAACAACCAAACAATAATATTTCGCTTCGGCATAAGGCCGGAAGCCTAGGGGGATGAACTCTGATTATCCAGTGGTTTTTCATGCCTGGCGGCACTGGCAAAAAAATGCCGTTTCCACTGTGAACAAACCTGTCGCCGCGCTGGAAATGATGCTGCAGCAGCCGCTCCTCTCTTCCGATCTCACCAGCCAGCCAAAAGTGAAGGGGCGTTTGGAAAGCACGGTGCTGGATATTTATTATGCCCCGGTTTTTAGCGTGCTCGCATCCGTGACGAATGTCTCCGAACCGGCCAGACTGGGAAATGGCCTTTCCGTCGCCGGAAAGAGATTTTTGGCTGTCGGCGGCTCTTCGTCATCTCCAAGCAGCAGCGGAATGACTTTTTCTTCGGGAATGCGCATGCAATAGAACGAGCGATAAATAAAGGTCAGCGCGATGACGGCAAAGAACAGTCCGATGCCGGTTTTCAACGGCTGGCTGGTCATTGTCACCGCGATTTCGACGGCAAGCAGGCCGAACAGGGTGGTGAATTTGATCACCGGGTTCAGCGCCACGGACGAGGTGTCCTTGAACGGGTCGCCCACGGTGTCGCCGATGACGGTGGCGGCGTGGAGGTCGGTGCCTTTCTGCCGCATGTCCACTTCCACGATTTTCTTCGCGTTGTCCCACGCCCCGCCGGCGTTGGCCATGAAGATGGCCTGATACAAACCGAAGAAGGCGATGCCGATCAGGTAGCCGATGAAGAAATAGGGATCAAAAAACGCCAGCGCCAGCGCGAGGCAGAAGATGACGATGAAGATGTTCCACATGCCTTTTTGCGCATAGACGGTGCAGATGCGGACGACTTCCTTGCTGTCTTTTTCGGAGGCGGTGGTGGCGTCGAGCTGCATGTTTTCCTTGATGTAAACCACGGCACGATACGCTCCGGTCACGACCGCCTGGGTGGAAGCGCCGGTGAACCAGTAAATCACCGCGCCGCCGGCCAGCAGGCCGAGGATGATTTCGGGCTGCACGAGGCTCAAATGGTTGACCACATTGCCGAATTTATTTTCCAGCAGCATGATGATTCCGAAGACCATCGTTGTCGCGCCGACGACGGCGGTGCCGATGAGCACCGGTTTGGCGGTGGCTTTGAAGGTGTTGCCTGCGCCGTCCGCTTTTTCGAGCAGATGCTTGGCGTTTTCAAAATCCGGCTTGAACCCAAATTTTTTCTTTATTTCGTCCCGGATCCCGGCGCGGCCTTCAATCTGGCTCAATTCATAGACCGACTGCGCGTTGTCCGTCACCGGCCCGTAGCTGTCCACCGCAATGGTCACCGGGCCCATGCCGAGGAAACCGAACGCCACCAAGCCAAAGGCGAAGATGGGCGCGGCGAACGTGAATTTTTCCGGCATGATCGCCAGCAGCGCCGCATTATGGGAGAAGTGATAGGAGACGAACATCAGCATCAGGATGACCAGCCCCATCCAGAAGGCCGACATGTTGCCAGCCACCATGCCGGACAAGATATTCAGCGATGCGCCGCCGTGCCGGGAGCAGTTGGTCACTTCCTTGACGTGCATGGATTTCGTGCTGGTGAAAATTTTGGTGAATTCCGGGATCAACGCGCCCGCCACCGTGCCGCAACTGATGATGCAGGACAGCACCCACCACAGGTCGGAATGAATGCCGGGCTGGCCGACCAGCAACAAATGGCTCGCGACAAACGTGACCGCAATGGACAGCCCCGAGGTGATCCAGACGAGATGCGTCAGCGGCGCTTCAAAATCAAAGTCCTTCAAATGGTCGAATTTGAGGTTGTTGAAGATGGTGGTCAGGAAATAGGAGGCCAGCGACGTCGCCACCATCAGCGCCCGCATGACGAACAGCCAGATGATCAACGTGGCGCAGACCGGCGCGTTGTCGGTCAGGGCCAGGGCCAGAAATGAGATCAGCGCCACGCCGGTGACGCCGTAGGTTTCAAAACCGTCCGCCGTCGGCCCGACGCTGTCACCCGCGTTGTCCCCGGTGCAGTCGGCGATCACGCCGGGATTCTTCGGATCATCTTCCGGCAGCTTGAAGACGATTTTCATCAGGTCGGAGCCGATGTCGGCGATCTTGGTGAAAATGCCGCCGCAGATGCGCAGCACCGTCGCCCCCAGCGATTCACCGATGGCGAAGCCGATGAAGCACGGCCCGACCAGTTCGCGCGGCAGAAACGTAAGGATGCAGATCATGAAGAACAATTCCACCGACACCAGCAGCAGCCCGACGCTCATGCCGGATTTAAGCGGGATCAACAGCGTTCGCAGCGGCCTGCCCTTCAACGCCGAAAACGCCGTGCGCGAGTTGGCCACCGTGTTGATGCGGATGCCGAACCACGCCACGCCGTAAGAACCCAGAATCCCCAGCACCGACGCCAGCAGGATGACGCCGCCGTTGCGCAACAGCGCGCCATGGCTCAACTGATTTTCCGGATCATGCCACGGCAGGCCGATAAAGTAATACACCATGCACGCCGCGATCAGCAGCCAGAGGATGAGCAGAAATTTGCCCTGCTGCCACAGGTAGGTCTTGCAGGTTTCCCAGATGGTGTGCGACACGTCAGCCATGCTTTGATGCACCGGCAACGCCTTGGTCTGCCGGTATTGCACCAGCCCGAAGGCCGCCCCGAACAGGCACATCACCAGGCCCAGATACAGCAACATCACGCCGCTCATGCCGCCCAGTCCGGTGAAGGTCACCTGCGTAAGGTCGGGGATTTTAATGCTCGCCTCGCTGGCAGACGCGCTCGTGACAAAGCCGGCGGTGAACAACCAGGCCAGTGACCACGAAGAGATTTTATTTATATTCATAAAAGTTTTACAAATTTTACGAGCTTACCTTAAGCATGCTTAATCGTCTTTGCTGACTGTTTATTGGCAAAGAGTCCTCCAAAATTGAACTGTCGCGCCACCGGTTCCATCGCCTGCCTTGACGCGGCGCATTTGACCTTGTCGCTGCACACCGCATTTCCCATGCTGGACGCGATGGCCGAACATACCGTTTCCACTTTGAACAAACCCGACGTCGCGCTTGAAATGACGCTGCGCCCGTCGCTCTTTTCCGATTTCACCGGCCAGCCGAAAGTGAAGGAGCGTCTGGAAATCGCCGTCACCGCCGCCAGGCAACGCGGCGAATCACTTGATCACATCCTGCTGTCCGGCCCGCCCGGCCTCGGCAAAACCACCATCGCAAATATTTTGGCGAAGGCGATGGGCGCGAATGTCAAAGCCACCAGCGGCCCGACGATTGAAAAAGCCAGCGACCTCGCCGGCCTGCTCACGAATCTTGAAGAAGGTGACGTGCTGTTCATTGATGAAATCCATCGCCTGCAAAAAACCATCGAGGAATATCTCTATCCCGCGATGGAGGATTTCAAACTGGACATCATCATTGACCAAGGCCCGAACGCGCGCAGCGTCAGGCTGAATCTCCCGCGCTTCACGCTCATCGGCGCGACGACGCGCAGCGGCCTGCTCACCGCGCCGTTGCTCACGCGCTTCGGCATGCGCGAACGGCTGGATTATTATTGCGTGGCCGACCTGGATAAAATCGTCATCCGTTCGGCGAATCTGCTCAACGTGGAAGTTGACCCGTCCGGCGCGCATGAAATCGCCCGGCGCAGCCGTGGCACGCCGCGCATCGTAAATAATTTATTGCGTCGCGTCCGCGATTACGCGCAAGTGCGTCACGACGGACGCATCACCGCCGCCGTCGCCGACAAGGCGCTGGCGATGCTGGAGATTGACGAAAACGGTCTCGACGAAATGGACAAGCGCATCCTCGAAGCCGTCATCACGAAATTCGGCGGCGGGCCGGTCGGCGTGAATTCGCTCGCCGTCGCCGTGGGCGAGGAACCGGACACGATCGAGGAAGTGTATGAGCCGTATCTCATCATGGAAGGCTACCTCAACCGCACCTCGCAAGGCCGCGTCGCGACGGAATTGAGTTACAAGAAACTCGGCTTGAAAAAATCCTCTGGAAACCAGCCCGGACTGTCACTGTGAATGTAATTGATTTAACTGCGCTTTTGCATCGAAGCGAAAGTGAAACGCTCGACTTCAAAAGCAAACAATATCCATTTTCGAGCGATGAAGAGAAAAGTGAACTGCTCAAAGATATTCTCGCATTCGGCAATGCGTGGAAAGATTCCGATGGATATATTTTGATTGGCGTTGAGGAAGAACACGGAAGAATGAAACATTTATGCGGTGCTGAAATTACTCTTCGTGATTCTGACCTGCAACAGTTCGTAAATTCTAAAACAAATCGTCCAATATCATTCCGAATTGAAGTGCGACAGCACGAAGGAGTAAATCTCACCGTCATTCAAATTGATAAAGCGCAGCAACGCCCAATTTTTCTCACGAAAAATTTCGGGCGCTTAAAAAGCAATACAGTTTATATCCGACGCGGCAGCAGCACCGATGAAGCAGCGCCTGATGAAATTGCAGACATGGGCAGAGATGAAAACGCCGCGCAGCAGGAAGAAAAGAAGAAAGCCGCTCAAAAAGAAAAAGTTGAGTTGTTTTGGAGAGGGTTCAAAGCGTTTTTTTCTGAACTTGAACAAAAGATTTTTAGCCTAAAAAATACACGTCATATTTATGACAGCACGATAGTAGAAAATCGCTTACCTCTTGCCGAAGCAAAGAGCTATCTAAAGCAAGCAAGTGAAATTGACCTTCCAAGCGATTTTTGTGGCCAACTTGCAAAATTGGTGGAAAAGGTGCGGGTTGTAGATGACTACATGGATTTTGGAGCTGAAAAACTTACCAAATCTCCCGCTAATTTTGACTACGAAAAGGAAAATCTTTATGGCTTGGCATACACATTCAAAGTGACACATTTGAAATAAGTTTTGTAAAAGTAGGTGGCACCGCAATTTTCTTTCGTTCCGCATCTGATTCGTGTTTCATCTTGCCGTTTCGATTATGCCCAAACGCACCGACATTCATTCCGTCCTCATCATCGGCGCCGGCCCGATCATCATCGGCCAGGCGTGCGAGTTCGATTACTCCGGCACGCAAGCCTGCAAAGCCCTCAAGGAGGAAGGCTACCGCGTCGTCCTCATCAACTCCAACCCGGCCACCATCATGACCGACCCGGAGTTCGCCGACCGCACCTACATCGAACCCATCACGCCCGAATGCGTGGAGAAAATCATCGTGCGTGAGAAGGACGAAATGAAACGCCTCGGCGCGAAGGGCAAACTCGTTTTGCTTCCCACGCTCGGCGGCCAGACGGCTTTGAACACCGCGATGGCCCTCCACAAAAACGGCGCGCTCGAACGCCACGACGTGGAGATGATCGGCGCGAAGCCAGCGGCCATCCACAAAGGCGAAGACCGTTTCGCGTTCAAGGAATTGATGCTCCAGATCGGCCTCGACGTTCCCATCTCCGGCGTCGCGCACAACATGGACGAAGCCTGCGACGTCGCGAAGAAGATCGGCCGTTTCCCGCTCATCATCCGCCCGGCGTTCACCCTTGGCGGCACGGGCGGCGGCATCGGTTACAATCAGGAAGAGTTTGAAGCCATCGCCAAGAACGGCATCGAGCTTTCGCCCGTGAACGAAATCCTCATCGAAGAATCGCTGCTCGGCTGGAAGGAATACGAGATGGAAGTCATGCGCGACAAGGCCGACAACTGCGTCATCATCTGCTCCATCGAGAACTTCGACCCCATGGGCGTCCACACCGGCGACAGCATCACCGTCGCGCCCATCCAGACATTGACCGACAAGGAATTTCAGATCATGCGCGACCAGAGCTTCGCCGTCATCCGCGCCGTCGGCGTGGAAACGGGCGGCTCCAATATCCAATTCGGCGTCAGCCCGGAAAATGGCCGCATGGTCATCATCGAGATGAACCCGCGCGTCAGCCGCAGCTCCGCCCTCGCAAGCAAGGCCACTGGCTTTCCCATCGCGAAGATTGCCGCCAAACTCGCCGTGGGCTACCTGCTCGACGAACTCAAGAACGACATCACCCGCGAAACCCCCGCGAGCTTCGAGCCGAGCATTGATTACGTCGTGACAAAAATCCCCCGGTTCGCGTTTGAAAAATTTCCCCAGGCCGATCCCACGCTCACCACGCAGATGAAAAGCGTGGGCGAAGCGATGGCCATTGGCCGCACGTTCAAGGAGAGCCTGCAGAAATGTTTGCGCTCGCTGGAGATCGGCCGCAGCGGCCTGGGCGGCGACGGCAAACCGTGGCGCATCGGCACGGAGGTCTATGGCGACCGCGACATCCTTCCCCGCGACGTCATCAGCCGCAAACTGAGCGTGCCCAACGCCGAACGCATTTTCTTCATCCGCCACGCCCTGCGCGCCGGTTTCACCGTCGAAGAGATTTTCAACCTCACGAAGATTGACCGCTGGTTCTTGGTGCAGATCAAAGAGATTGTGGATTTTGAAGAAGAGCTGGCGGGGGCGAAGAATTGAACTTGCTCAACAATGACCTCAGCCGAAAAAGAGCAGCTCGACATTCAATATCTCTATCGGACTGAAAATGCTTGGCAGTTTAGAGTCGGCGAACGCACACCAGATTACCACACCAAGAGCTTTGCCGATGCCGGGCGGCATTCAGACGTTTCATTGCAAGAAGCGCGCGAGTATCGAAATAATTTCTTTGAGAAGAATCCACACCTTTGGCCTTCACGGCCAATTTTGAGGCGGCAACTTCAGAAGAACAATCGGACTGGGATCATGGGCGTCAATTACGCGGAGACAAGATTACCAAGCGGAACTATCCACCGCAGTTGGCAGATGACGTGCCCGCATCCGACACATGGAAGCAAGAAGCCGCGAACCGCTGCCTATTCAATCGTAAAGCATGGGGATGCTCGTGCTTTGATGATGGCAGTTCAGGCTCGACGCGATGCCACATTGGAATTCGAGGCTGTTGCGCAATCAGATGAGGATCACCAAGACATCCAGAGCTTGGTTGGAGAATACGACGACATCATAGCAGAGTTGCGTGAAAGCATTGAGAAAGGCAGCGAAAGCCCGTTGCTGGCAATCATCCAAGAAGCCCGCCTCGACGCGACAAGCAAGCGTTCAGAAATCTCGGTTCGACTTGGACAACACCGCTTTCGCCGACTGGTTCTCGAACGTTGGCAAGGTCGCTGTGCAGCTACCGGAGCGGACATCTTGGTGACGGCTGCACACATTAAGCCGTGGCAAATTGCGTCAAACTTTGACCGCATCAATCCCGATAATGGGATAGCACTGTCATTGCTTTATCACCGCGCATTTGACCTTGGATACATTTCCTTCGCGGACGCCGGCACAATTTTGGTTTATGAGGCATACAGAGAAAGACTACTGCAAGTTGGCTTGAACTTGTCGGGCAAGATTAGCGGTTTGACGGAAGACCACCGCCCATTCCTGGAACATCATCGCAAACAAATCTTTCAAGGCGCGAAACAATTGGCTGCGTCCTGAATCGCGAATTCGCGCCCGGGGCGCGGCGTTCACGCCGCTTCACCTCACGCATGCCAGCACGCGCAGAAATTTTCCAACGCCCTCGCCAATCCGCACGCTGAAGCGACCTGAAGGTCGCGCTCCTGCCGAGCGCGCCGTTCACGGCGCTTCACCGTTCGTCAACTTAGCGCGTCCGATATTTCGAGAGTCTTCCGAACTTCGCACCTTGAAGCGGCATAAATGCCGTGCGCCTATTCGCTGCGCTGCCACGGCAGGCGTTCGTATTCATCGCGATGACGGGCGCTACGCCACGGCCATTCGCGGGCGGCTTTTGCCAGAAATGCTTTCACAGGATTCTGCTCGGTGTAGCGGATGGCCCGCTTCAAGTGCGCTTCGTCGCGGATGACCGTGTCGTAGTAATCCTCCTGCCAGAATTTCCCGCTGCGACGCAGTAGCACATTCGCCAGACGCGATGACTTGCCTTTCCAACCATTGATCAGTTTCACCAACGGCACGTCCCAAACGTCCACGACCAGATGAACATGATTCGGCATGACGACCCAAGCTTGCATCCGATAATCATACCCATCGGCTTCGAGCAAAATCTTCTCGACGAGTTCAGCCACATCCCGGCGTCGAAGCCAGCACTCGCCATGACCGCGATCCAGCCACGCTTCGAGCTTCCGACGTTTCACAGAATCATCCGGCTCTTTCAAAATCGCCTCAAACTCCGCGCGCCGCGTGACAGGGAAAGAATCGTGAAGTTGAAATGTAATAAACTGCGTCACCCCCGGCGCGTCGAAGTGCGGCAGAAATCCGCGTTGATGCCAGCCGCGAAAACCTTTCTTCAATTCGGCAACGGATGGTTTCCAATCCCATTCGCGTTTTGCGCGGATGAGTTCGAGCAAGCCGAGATTCTTCGGCGGCGTGCGGCGAATTGATTTCGGCGATTCCATTGCGCAAGGAGTGCGGCATTTATGCCGCTTCAATGCCCGATGGTAATGAGACTCTGGAAGATTTCGAGCGTTCTGTTTTTACGGACGGTGAAGCGGCGTGAACGCCGCGCTCCTGTCGCTAAACTCGCCGTCGGCTACCTGCTCGACAAACTCAAGAACGATCCCGCTTTGCGAGCCGAGCATTGATTACGTCGTCACCAAAATTCCGCGCTTTGCCTTCGAGGTGCTTGCGCACGGCCACCATTCCGCAAGCCGACCCCACGCTCACCACGCAGATGAAAAGCGTCGGCGAAGCGATGGCCATCGGCCGCACGTTCAAGGAAAGCCTGCAAAAATGCCTGCGCTCGCGTTGGTAGGGCGAGCAGTCCTCTGCACGCCGCTGTTGCCACCAACGTGCTCACTCTATCCGGCGGCGCGCACGGAGTGACGCGCCCTACCTCGCGCCACCAGCCGCAGCGGCCTGGGCGGCGACGGCAAACCGTGGCGCATCGGGACAGCAAATTCAGTAAATCACTGTCACGCCGTATTTCTCGAACTGTTCGTCGCGCGTCACCACGGTCAGGCCGTGAAGTTTGGCGGCGGCAATGATGAAGCGGTCGAAAGGGTCGTCATGAACGGCAGGCAATTTCGCCGCCGCGATGCAGACATCCAGTTCGAGGGGAAGAATGGTCAGCCCGTGGTGTTCGATGACTTGTTCAAACCACGTTTCGACGGGATGAGAAAGTTCCAGCCTGCCTGCGGAAATTTTGAGGCTGATTTCAAATCCGCTGATGGCAGAGACATAAACCGCCGGGGCGGCGTTGATTTCCTTGAGCGCGGCGCGGCTTAATTTTCTGTTGCCGCTGGCAAGCCAGAGCAGGGCACAGGTGTCTAGAATCACCGAAACCTCCGCGGCCACTCGGCTTCGGTGGCGGGTTCGGTCGGGTCGTATTTGATTTTCATTTTACCCAGGATCGGATGCGGCTTGATCCGGCTCATCCGTTTGTGCGGGACAAGGTCGGCGACCGGCTCGCCGTTGCGACAGATGACGATGGTTTCGCTGTCCGTTTCCAGTTTGCTCAGCAGGCTCGAAAAATTGGTTTTCGCTTCATGCACATTCACAGTTTTCATTGCAGAAGTATTAGTCCAGTTAGTCCACAATGTCAACGGTGGAATTAAGTTTGCCAACCTCGCCGTCGGCTGCCTGCTCGACGAACTCAAGAACGACATTACGCGCGAAGCCCGCGCGAGTTCGAGCCGGGCTGCTGCGCCGCCGGGGTGGCGGATCATCTGGTCCGCCCTACCCTGTTGCTGGCACACGGCCACACTCCGTTTGAGTTTACAAGACGCCCAAATGCCGGCAACGCCATCAAAACTTCACAGCAATTCCGGCTTTGAAGGAAACGAAACCAAAGTCGTGGAACACATCGTTGTCGAAGCCATTCACCGTGACGGGGGCGAACACGGTGCCACCGATGCCCGCTTCGGCGAAGGCGCTCACGCGATAGTCGCGGCGGGTGGAGATGCCGATGGCGAGGGTGCCTTCGGCGCCATAGAGGGAGTCTGAATGGAAGGTTTCGCCATCGGAGATGACCGGGCTGCGGTAGGACCAGTTGAACCAGGTGAATCCGGCGCTGGCGGTGATGTAGGGACTCAAAGCCGTGCGGGAGTGATTGAAGTAGTAGCGATACGTCAGCCCGGATTCGAGCATCCATGTGCGATCCGTGGCCCGGCCGGCCAGGCTGCCGGACTTGAGCTGCACATCGGCGCCACCGAGGTAGAGGCCGAAGCAATTGTGCTCGTCCTCAATGGCAACTGGCGTGAGGGTGAAATGGGTGAGGCTTTCAAACTGGCTGTTGATGGGCAGCGAATAGCTGACGTCGGCGAGCATTTGCCAGTCGTATTCCGCCTTGTCGTAGGACACAGTTGCATCCATGACGCCGCCGGAACCGCTGCTGACCGCAGCCGAAGCGGTGGTCGTTTCGCTGGTGCTGGCAAAATAATCCTGGGAACTGCGGCCGCCCACATCATGCCGGTCGCCGTTTGCGGACACTTGCATGGCATCGCTCAACTTGACGCCACGCGATTCCTGTTCATCGGGCAGGATAACGCAGCCGGAAAGGAACAGCGGGAGAACCACGACCGTCAGCACTTTTAGAAAATTTATTGTCTTCATGAATCCCGTTGCCATAAGCCTGACGAACGCTGGCTGGAATTATTCAAAGAACGGATAAAAACGGGGTGTGTTATTTAGATTGATTGCAAACACACTCGACCCAAGGCGAAGGGTTTTCCGCCTTCACCCGTTTTCGGAATGCTCCGCCCGCGAATCCCAACGGGTGGACTCACCCGCCTCGACAGATTCCGGTTCTTGCGCACGGCCACCATCCGCCGTCTCGTTCAGTTCTGCGCACGTTGTTCAAATTGGAACAGGAATTTCGTCCGGCGCAGTCGGATTTCCCAGCATTTTCACGCATGGCAAAAGCCATGCTTTGTTCCACTGCATCCTATGAGCGCAAGCAGCATGTGGAACATCTCCGAGGCCGGGTTTCCGGCGAACGATTCGCCACGCCAGAAACTGATGTTCGCCCTGAAGTATGCGGCGCTGGCCCCCACCGAAAGCGGCTGGCAGCCCTGGTATTTCCGGCTGGCGGACACGCATCTCGAGCTGCTGGCCAAGAACAGTCCGGCGCGGGAGGAGGCCGACCCGGACCGGCGTGAGTTCATGATCGGTTGCGGGTCTGCGCTGCAATATCTGAAACTGGCGCTGAAACATTTCGGCTGCCTGGGCCGGGTGGTCTTGTTTCCAGACCTTGGTCAACCCGCGCTGGTGGCGAGGGTTCACTTCGGCTTTTGCCGCGAACGGGACGCGCAGGAAAAACTTCTTTTCGAGGCGATGACCGGCAGCCGCGCAACCGGTTCGCCCCTCGGCGGCACACCGGTCACCGAAACAATGCTCTCGGCATTGAGCCACGCGGCGGCGGGAGAACGCGGCTGGCTGGACTTCGTCCAAAGCGAAACGAGCCGGCAACAGGTGTTGAAGATCACGCTTTTGGGCAATCACGGTTGGATAAGCTTTGACCGTTCGCGCGTCCGGCCAGCGGGCGCTGCGGCGGGAGGACACGCTTCAAGCTGGCCGCTGCCGCTTTTTGCCGCCGGCGGGCGAAACATGGATTCCTGGAATGCGGGCGTTGAGCCGGTTCGCGAACCGTCAGTTCCAGCGGCGACCTTGGCCGTTGTGAAAACCAAGACGGACGACAAGCACGGCTGGCTGGAGGCGGGACAGACAATGGCCCGGACGGTTTTGCAGGCGCAGGCACTGGGCCTGGCGTGGGCGTTCTTCGATCCGGTGCGCCGCCGGGAAGCGCGGGAGGGATTGCGGCTGGGCGTCGGTCACAAAGGTTTCGCGCAAGTCATCCTGCGTTTCGGCCCGCTCACGCTCAACGAAACAGTCCGGGCGGCTGCGCCCGCGACTGCCACGGCAACGTTCCGGTGAACAAGGCCGCCTGCATCAAGCCCGCAACTTTTCCCTGGTCTCCGGCAACTCCGGCGCAAGCAGTTTTTATTTCATCATTCGACAGCGTCTTCGGCAAACAAACGCTACGCCGTGTTGTCCGACTGCCCGCGCTCATGGCGCAGGTATTGCAGAAAATCTTCGACGAGTGTTTGCACAGGCCAAAACAATTATTTGTTACAAACCAAGCTTTTGTCCAAATGGGTCGGTTTGCCAATTTGCTTTTCGGAATTGTTGCGCCAAGTTTGACTCACCAAATCTAAAAGCTCATTATATCTTTCTGGCGGATGATTGACTCGTGCGCCTCGATTGAGTTTTTCGACTAAATCTTTAATCAGACGAAATTGCTTTTTGTATTCAGCCGTTGCTTCTGATCCAAAATAGCGAAAATCATTGCTCAACAAGACATATGCGTTTTCAAAGTGCCAACCAACGTCCGTTTTTCGCTCATCGGATTTGTTGTGAAAATGAGCATTGGTTTTCAGTCGAACCTCGCCGTCAACACCGTGATAAATACAATCTGGCCGATTCTCATACTTTGGCAGTTTGTAGTATTCGCCAACTTTGGGCTTTGCTGTAACCTTCGCTATGTAAATCAAAGGTTCTTTGGGGAATCGGCTTCTGCCACCAAAACCCAAAATAAAATCTCCTTCGTCAGCGCTTTTGCGAATCTTCGGCTTGCAAATCGCTAGGCTCAACAAACCGTGCCAAACACATGGCGCCCCCCCCGTTGTCGGCGACCATTTTGTAAACGAAGATTTTTGGCTTCATATTTTGTCAGTTGTTGGTTTGGAGAAGCGGCACTCGTTGTCCCGAAAACCAATCATAGAAACGATTCGCGTCGTTGAATTCAGGCAGGCGAGCACTGCGCTGCAAAAAACCGTCAGCCATGCTCAATCCGCCCCAATTTTCCAACAGACTGCTCTCAACACGGTAAGAGGGATTTTTTTGTGGTTGTCCTGCCGGTTTGCGAAACGAACCAATCGGTAAACATCTCTCAAGGCGTCCCGAAATCGCCGGCTTCGCTCGAATCACAATGTCCGTCGAGCTTGGTGACAAAATTCGGCGAGTGTGCGCGTTTGCATCGTGTAGCATCGGTGAAACTGACGACGCTTTTTCAATTCGATCAACAACGTAAAATCCAATGATGGCGTAAATCAATCGCGGTTGCGGATGAACGTCACGCAAGCCCGCATAGAAAACCAGTAAGTCACCCTCTCCCAATTTTGTCGAAATTTGTGCAGCCCGCTGGCCTTGATCGCCATAACTCAAATGAGAAAAATCTGGATCAAGGTGCATTTTGTTCCCAGCCAAATAACCAGGCAGTGAAAAACCGAATCGTTCAAGTGCCGGTTTCACCAATGAATAAGGCTTTTCAAACTGCGGAAAAATCGTGCCGGTTTCGGGAATTGGAACATAAACAAATTCTCCGGTTCGGCTGTTCACCAATCCATTCCAGTGACCACCTCCTTCACTTTGATCAGCGCCAACGCGAACGAGTAGTCCTTTCATATGACGCGCAGAGTTAAAGTTTTTTGCCAGTCAACTTTTCATACGCTTCCAAATACTTCGCGCTGGTTTTGGCGGGCGTTCAGCGTTTGCTGGCGTGCAGCACGGTCAGACCGACCACTTCCTCGCCTTCGTAGCGGACGAGGATGTCGTCGTCGGTCATTTCCGAATCAGTGGCGTGACTGGGCTTTTTGAAGTTGATGTAAAGCACATCGGCCTCGGCATCGTAGGACGACCAGAGGTAGCGATGCGGCGTGCCTTTCACGGTGGCCAGCATCTTCACATATTCGTTGATTTCGGCTACGGCCATAATTGCTTTCTCCGGTTGAGCGCGGCTTCGCGCCGCGTCAGAAACGCGGTGACGACAAAGCCGTCGCCAGCCTCCTCACGATACACGGCCACGAGAATTTTGCCATCGGTTTGTTTTTTGAGCGCGAGGAGTTCGCCCGCGCCGCCAGCCAGAATCCGTTCCGGCTCGGCCACGGTTTCCAGCACGTCCAACTTCAAACCCGCCAGCTCGGCGTGTTCCTCGCTGATGTGCGACCAGCGTTCGTCCGTGAGCCGGATGAATACGCCGTTTTTGGATTTGGTGATTTCGGTCACAGTTTTCTGCCCGTCAGCTTCTCATACGCTTCCAGATACTTCGCGCTGGTTTTGGCGACGACGTCGGCGGGCAACACCGGGCCGGGCGGGGTTTTATCCCACGTCAGCGTTTCGAGGTAATCGCGGACGAATTGCTTGTCGAAGCTTGGCTGGCCGCGACCGGGCGCGTATTGGTCGGCGGGCCAGAAGCGCGAGGAATCGGGCGTGAGCACTTCATCAATGAGGATGAGTTTGCCCTCGAACAATCCAAACTCGAATTTCGTGTCGGCTATGATGATGCCGCGCTGGCGGGCGTAATCGCGTCCGGCCTTGTAGATCATCAGGCTCAAGTCGCGCGCCTGGGTGGCGAGGTCGGTGCCGACAATCTTGCATGCCTCCGCAAAGGAAATGTTCTCGTCGTGGCCGGCCTCGGCCTTGGTGGACGGCGTGAAAATCGGTTCGGGCAGTTCGGCGGATTCGGTCAGGCCGGCGGACAGTTGGATGCCGCAGACGGTCTGGGATTTTTTGTATTCCTTCCAGCCGCTGCCTGAAAGATAACCGCGCACGATGCACTCGATGGCGAGCGGTTTGGCCTTTTTCACGATCATCGAGCGGCGTGCTAGCTGGGCAGCGAACGGCTGCAAATTTTTCGGCAGCGGATCATCCGCCTTGGCGAGCAGGTGGTTCGGCACGATTGAGGCAAATTTCTCGAACCAGAAATGCGAGATCTGCGTGAGCACCTCGCCCTTGCGCGGAATGCCGTTGGGCATGATGACGTCGAAGGCGGAGATGCGGTCGCTGGCGACGAGCAGGAAGGCGTCGCCAAGGTCATAGACTTCGCGGACCTTGCCGGAGCGGACTTTGGTAATGCCGGGCAGGTCGAGCTGTAAAATGGGTTCGTTCATGGCGGGCGGGAAAATAATGGCCGGGGCGCGAAGTTCAAAGCCCAAAGTAGGAGCTGACGTGAGGAGGCTCATTGTTTTCGATTTAAGATATGCGATTTACGCGGCATTTGCGGATCGGAGGCGGCTCGTAAATCGTAAATTAGTCAGAGCCTCGTCACCTCGGCTCCTACGCAGAATTCTCACGCCACCGGCCGCTCGACCAGCTTGACCGAGAGCGGAATGCCCGCCTGCGATTTGTCGTCGAGCCGGACATCCACGGAATACAAGCCCGCCTCGGCAAACTTCAACTGCTGGATGTTCACGATGAAATTGCGCGTGAGAAAATGCACGTCGTCCGGCAGCGTGACCGCCACCGGGATTTCGATGGGCGGCATGATGGCACGCCCGTCGGCATTGACAAAGTTCAACTTGAGCTGGCGCGCACCCTCGTCGCCGGACATGAACGTGAGGCGCAACGCGACGGCGCACTGCGGATGCACGGCGGGCAGTTGCGGCGCGTAGATCGTGTCGAAGGAACCGAGCAGGTTCAACTTGCCGTTGTCCTCGGTCGCCGCGTCGCAAAGCACCGCCACTTGAATGTTCATGGGCGGATTCTTGACCACGAATGGATGCGAATCAACACGAATGAAGTCTCCCGGCAAAAAGATCCGTGGTTATTGGTGTGCATTCGGGGTTGTCCCCCGCGCTTCCAGAAATCTTTTCAACTCCTCCGCCGCCTTGCCGCCGAAGCCGGAAACTTCCGCGAGCTGTTCCAGCGTGGCCATTTTCAGCCGCTGCACGGAGCCGAATTTTTCCAACAACGCCTTTTTGCGCCGTTCGCCGATGCCGGGGAATTCATCCAGCACGCTCTCGGAGATTTTCTTGAGCCGCAACTGCGCGTTGTAGCTGTTCGCCACACGATGACATTCGTCGCGCAAACGCTGGAGCAGTTTCACCGCCGGATTGGCGAGGCCGAGCCGGAGCGGTTCGCTTTTGCCGGGCAGATAAATCTCCTCAAACTCCTTGGCCAGCCCGATGACGGGAATATTTTCGAGACCAAGCTTCTCAAGTTCCGCGCAGGCCATGCCGAGCTGGCCTTTGCCGCCATCAATCAAAATCAAATCCGGCAGCGGCTTGGCTTCGCGCTTCAGCCTTGAGTAACGTCGGCCAACCACTTCGGCCATGCCGGCAAAATCGTCCTGACCCTCGACGGTCTTGATTTTGAACCGCCGATAATTTGCGCGGTCGGGCCGGCCATTTTTGAAACTCACCAGCGACGCCACGGCGAACGTGCCGCTGATGTTCGAGATGTCGAAGCCTTCAATCCGCTGCGGCGGCGCGGGCAGATTAAGAATCTTCGCCAGTTCCAACAGATCTTTTTCAGGATTGATGGACAGCGGCAGTTTGTAAGGCACGCGGGCGAACTTTTCTGTTTTTTTCCAGGTGTCTTTGAGGTCGCGGATGAGGTCGCGCAGGTCGGCGGCCTTCTCGAATTCGTGCGCGGCGGCGGCCTTCTGCATCTCCGCTTCGAGCTGGCCCTGCATCTCGCGGCACTGGCCTTCGAGGAAATTGCACGCGGCCCTGACCTGTTCCAGATATTGTTCGCGCGTGACGTTGCCGACGCACGGCGCGGTGCAGTATTTCAGATGCGCGTAAAGGCAATGCTTGTAATCGGCCGCACCCGGCGTGAACACGCGGCAGCCGCGCAGGTTGAATTGTTTCCGCGCGAGCGCGACGGTGTTGCGCAGCCCGACGGAATTCACGAACGGCCCGAAGTAGCGCGCCCCGTCGTCTTTTTTCAGACGCGTAAAGGTGAAATTCGGGATTGGGTCATTCAAGTTGACCTTGAGCATCAGGAAACGCTTGTCATCGCGCAGGCTGATATTGAAACGCGGTTTGAATTCTTTGACGAGCTTGCTTTCGAGCATCAGCGCCTCGGGTTCGCTCTTGACGACATGGACATCAAAATCGTGGATGGCCTCGACAAGCGCGTTGAATTTCAAATCCCAGCCCATGCGCCGGCTGGATTGAAAATACTGGCTGACGCGCTTCCGCAGATCGAGCGCCTTGCCGACGTAGATGACCGTGCCGAAACGGTCCTTGTGCAGATACACGCCCGGCTTGTGCGGGACGGCGCTCAACTTTTTGCGTATGGCTTCGGTGACAGGCACGCGGAGAATTTCCACGCAAAGGCGCAAACGCGCAAAGGAATTTTCAAACGGCCTCAACCGGCTTGCCGGAGGGAAAAGTTGCGAAAGCCAAATTTACGCCCGTCTTTTTTGTCTGGCAAAAACGAGCAGAGACAAACTCCCGGCGACCCCGAGGAGCGCCAGCGCCGAAGGTTCGGGAACCGGGGTGATGCCGGTGGGCAGGTAAGTCTGGCTGGTTGCGCCGAGTTGCTGCCATGACAAACTGGAATTGATGCCGCCGTTCACGCCGTTCAGATCCTGGTTCAAACTGTTGGCCTGCGTGGCGGTGGCGGCAACCATCTGCATGGGGCTGTTAAGGGAGAAAACAATGCCCTGAACTGCAAGGGGGGATATGATGGCGGAAAACGGAACAAAAAAAGTCAAAAACTGATCTGTTTTCCCGTCACCATTGAGATCGAAAGACAACGCCCCCGGATCGTTGACTGCTGTCACCGGCGCAAAGCCGTAGTTGAGGGCTGTTTCGCTGTCGCTGGTCTGTGCCGGGGTGACAATCGTTGTGGTGTTGGGCGAAGTGTTCAGCCCTGCACCCGCATACCAGATGCCGACCTGGTTGGCGCTGCCTGAATTATTGACGCCAATAAATAAATCCAATGAGCCGTTCAAGTTTGCATCCAGACCGACGAACGCCGCCCCGTTGAATCCCGGCGGATTTTTGTCCGCTCCGATGCGGAATCGAAAACCCAGCCAGCCATTCGCGTATTGCATATACAAGGAAGGCTGGCTCAAGTTGCCCACAATGTCCGACTCTGGGCTTCCGGTCTGCTGATCAGCCGACGGATCCGGAAAATTATTATTCCCGTAAAGAATCGGCACCCATAGCGTCGTGGGCGAATTGGGATCCGTCTGGCCAAACACCGCCGGCGTCACGCACAAAAACCATGCGCCCAAAACAAGTAAAACCAGCCCCCGGATGAATCCGCTTCCGGCTTTGCCAGCAGTTGATATAAAATAAGTTTTTGCGCTTGCGAGCATAATGTCCCCTAAAAAGCACGCAACGTGCCATAAGCCGTTGAAGCATAACAAGAAAATTTTCAGACAATTTTGCGGAGGGTGATGGCAAATCAAGACAATGGTGGACGGAAAGGAGGCAATTTATTATTCAGGCGTCCGGCTTCCGCTTCATGTGCCGGTGGACGAAGAAATAATACAGCCCTCCCAGCACCAGCATCGCACCCGCGAGCCAGAGCGTGATGCGATGATACTCGCCCTTCATCAACGATTCATCCTGCCCGGCCTTGATGCCCAGCCAGCACAATACCGAACACCAGATTGCCGAGCCGAGCAGCGTAAAGACGGAAAACTTGAGATAATTCATCCGCACGATGCCCGCCGGAATGCCGATGAGATGCCGCACCACCGGCAGCAGGCGCGAGATGAAAATGCCCATCGCGCCGTAATGCGCCGCCCAGCGTTCCGCGCCTTCGATCTTTTCGGCGGAGATGAAAACGTATTTGCCGTAGCGCAACAGCAACGGACGCCCGGCGATCCGCGACGCCCAATACATCGCCGTTGCGCCAATCCACGAACCAATGGTGCCGGCCAGCACGATGCCCCAGAGCGACAAGCCAATTTGATGTGTGTAAGCCAGATGTGCCGCCGGCGGGATCACGATTTCGCTCGGCAGCGGAAAGATGGAACTCTCCACCGCCATCATGAACGCGACGAGCGGATACCCGCCCGATTGCAGCGCGTGCGAATACCATTCGTTCAACCTCTGGATGATTTGATGCATAAAATTAAATTGGAATTTCCAACCGACGAAATTCGCGCGGTTGAATTGCCGCAACGGCAGATTGAATCAATCCCGCCGCCGCCTTGATGCGGCGATAATCGTTGGTGGAAAGTTCGAGAATGGCAATCTGCCGGCCCGCGAGATTTTGCTGGTAGCGGATGTTTTGGTCCGACGTGACGAACAGGTCAAATTCGCCTTCTGCCTGCCGGAGCAAGTCACCGTTTTTGATTCCGCCCCAGCCGCGTTGCTGGGCGGTTGAACATTCATGGCCGGCCAGAAATTTGTGCATCGGCCAGGGGACGCATTCGTCCAGCAGAATTTTCATGCCGCAACGGGCGTGAGCAGCGCCGATTCAGAACTTTCCAGGACGCAGCAGGCCAGTTCGCGCGTCACCGACGGAAAACATTCGAGGAATTCGTCGAGCGTGTAGTTGTTTTCGAGATAGTCAAACAGCGACTTCACCGGCACGCGCGTGCCTTTGAACACCGGCGTGCCGCCAAGGATGTCCGCATCCACTGTGATGAGATCGTTCGACTTCATGGGCGGAACTTAACACATCAGACGGTCGGCGGTAAATCTGTTTTGAGCAGGACCGTTTACTCCCTCGCTACCACGGTGTCGTAAAGGCCGTAGTGGGTCAGACCCTCGTGACTTTCGATGCCGGTGTAGCGGAGTGAGGCGTCTTCGTAACGGCGGAAGGCGAACACAGCCTGATTCATGTGTTCCGTGTTGAACACTTTGAGACGCACTAGCAGGTGAAAATCTTTTACGGTCAGTCCCGTGACCGTTTGAAACAAGTCTGGCTCGATCTTGGTGATGACATCTTGTAGCGTGTTCTCACGGAAATCTGTCAGATACATGAACGCCGGAATGCGCGTGGCGAATTTGATGAGTTTTTCCTGAACCATCTTCCGCTTGGACTTGTATTCCTTCTCCTCCTCCGTGAGCTGCTTCATCTCTTTCTTCGACAAATCTTCCTCTTTCGCCTTGTTCTTCAGGCCCTTCACCACATCGCTCTTGTTGATGATGGTTTCGAGGATGTTGTCGCCCAGCGAGCGCCAGCCTTCGATGCGCTCCACCGCGGCCATCGCTTCGGGGTTGTCGAGGATGCCGCGCAAGGTGTCATTATCCACGTTGACGAGTAGCGCGCTTTCCCATTTGCGCGCGAGCAGCGTGGCCGATGTTCCGGCCATCGCGATGTCGAGGATGCCCCCCGCATCAATCTGCGTCATGTTCGCGCCGTCATAGGCGAGCACCGGCAGAAACGACACGAGGTCCTTGACGGCGTTCTCCGGGTTCGCTTCGCCGGGCGAAAGGCCGATGCCGTATTCCGAAAGCTGCCGCAGCGCGCGTGTGGGCGCGAAGTCGAACACGAAACAGACCGGCTTCAAAATTTCCTCCGCGTTCGGGTCATCGCCGTTGGGGTTCTTGATGGCCCACGGCGATTGCACGCGAAATGCCGACTGAAAATACGTCTCCGGCGATTTCAGATTTCGCAGCATCAAGATGGACGACCACTGCGGCACGGTCACGCCGGTCGTGAGCTTGCCGCATGACAGCGTAATCGTCTTGGTGTCGAAGCCGCTGCCGATGGCCGCGCGCACGGGCGGCAGTGCGTCCAGCCCGATTCCCGCGCCTGCGCCGGCGGCAACGATCGCATCGTAGTCATGCCAGAAAACATTTTGCTTCTCGGCCAGGAGGTTCGCCATCGCGTGACAGGCCGCGACGTTGGGCAGAAACCAGAACGAGTGTTGGAGATACGGCAGCAGGCGCACGTCCGAATACGGAAACGGCGGGCGCGTGCCGGTCTTCAGATACTCGACGGCCTTGGGCGCATACCCGCCACGGATGATGTCCAGCCACTTCTGCACGTCGTTCCTGTGTTTGAACTGCGCGAGCACGCCAGTGCCCGTGGCCTCGAAAAACGCATTGAGATCAAACTCGTCAAACTCCCCGGCGCTGGCGATCGCCACCAACTCGTCGGGCATCTGGTAGGTGAGCAGCCGCATCTGCGGCAATGCGCCATAAGGATTCCACTGGCCGGGATTCTTTTTCTCGAAATCTTCTTTGGCGCGCTGCTCGTCGGTGTAGGTCCAGTTGAAAATCTGTTCTTCGATGAACTCGCCCGTGGCCAGCGCCTTGAATGGCGTGCCGGAGAGATACAGGTAAGCCTTGGTGGTGATGGGCAGAAACTCGGTTTCCTTTTCGGACAAAACCGTGAGGTCCTCGTTCACGCCTTCCAAGCTGGCGGCGTATTCGAGCTTGGCCTCCTTTTTGGCGACCGCCTCTTCTTCGCCCTCGAACAGTTCCTTGGCCGTCTCGCGCCATGCGCCGAAGTGATATTCGTCGAACACGACCAAATCCCACTTCACCTTGTGAAGCCACTCGTTCTTAGCCTTGATGTTTCCCGCATCGTCGCGGCCCAGCAAATCCTGGAACGAACCGAAATAGACGAGCGGCTTGCTGGCGGAAACCTTAGTCGGATCGCTGCCGGAATTGCGCGACTGATATTGCCAGCCATCGAAGTCCACGTGTGATTCGAGGTCCGTCAGCCACGCATCCTCCACGGCGGGCTTGAAGGTGACCACGAGCATGCGCTTCGCCCCGAGTTTCCGGGCGAGTTGATAGGTGGTGAAGGTCTTGCCAAAGCGCATCTTGGCGTTCCACAGGAAACGCGGAACGGAGTGCATGTCCTCCTTCCAGATGGAATGAAAATAGGCGTGGGTTTTTTCCACGGCGGCGCGCTGCTCGGCGCGCATGGGAAAATTTTGGTCGCGTGTGCCTGCGATTTGCTGTCCCGTGCGGAGCGCGATGAGCACGGCCTTCAAATCCTTGAGCGTGCAGCGCATCCATTCCAATTCCGTGTTCTCGAATTTCTTTTTGACGAGGGCAGCGCGCACGTCATGGTCGGTGAACGTCGTGCCGTCGGCGCGCTCGGCTATCTCGTCCAGTTCGATTTTGTAATTCTTGATGTTGGCGGTCTTGAGTTGCTCGGCGATGCGCTGCTTCACGTTGCGCGTGGTCTGGCCGACCTTGAGCAGGCCCGCGTGCGCCTTATCGTCAATCGAGTAGGCGTAGATGCGCGGACGCGCCTCCGGCTTCGGCGCTAGGATTTCTTCGATGGTCTTACTCATCGTTCGGTAATCTCAATAACAACTCTAAAGCGCGAGACCTCTGTTAAAATCATCTAAGTGCGCCGCTGGAATTGATGCCCTTATTATTGGTTCATTCTGAGGACCATTAGATACAAAATGATGATGCTGGGCGATATGCTCAATAAAATCGTTGCAATTGACCCGCGAAACGATACTCCCAACGCCGGCTGTGTGATTTAGCCTGGCACGTAGCGCTACAGGCTGCGGCGTATTGAAATGGATTCGGCCTTCTTGCGCCCACGCTCCTTGTTCATCATTATGTTCCCACACTAGCTGCGTCGTTCCGTCGTCCTTGGCGAGATAACCCAGAAATTCGTAGTAATCCGCCGCAGTCTCAAAACGAACCTGATCCTTTGTGCCAAATGTTCTTCGATACATATTTTCTCCGTTTCTGTTGTATGTTGATGTTTGTTAAATTCGGTCATTCCATCGGACGAATGGTGGACTCAATGAACTCAATCTCTTCAGGTGTCAGAAGATACTTTTTGTAGAGCGTCTTATCGGTCCACGACTTTGAGAAGTCTTGGGCAGGGACAAAGAGGAATGACCCGCGAGTGATGTTTTGGGTCAGCAGAATGGCAGAAACAAGGAATCGCGTGAATCGCGTGCGCAGATACTCTGCTGCATTCTCTGCCTCCTGTTTTGATTTGAACGGCCCGACAATTAAATACGACTCCGTAGCAACTGAATTTGGCGGCATCACCTCAATTCGAGACAGCACACGCTTCCGACCTGACTTATCGGGTTGCCCCGCATGTTCGCTCGATGTTTTTGAAAGTAGGACCTTCCATTTACTGATGAGTTCTGTCCCTTTAATGACATCTTTCCGATCAATCCGGCAGTCGCCACCGCTCGTATACAAATAAAGCTCGCCCGTCTTGTTTCCTTCATCTGCCGAATCAATTCCGAACGGCCTTCTGGCAGAGACGAGATTTGAGAAATCCTCATCACCCAGTGCTTTCACTTTCTTTACGATGCCGAGCACACGATTATCGCGAACGAAAACCTCATGCTCATTCAAGGATCTCTCAGCTACCACGCTCTGACCATTGGCGCGAGTCTCCACCATGCAAGTGCCATGGTTGTCCCGATCCCAAAGGAAATACATAACGCCGCCAGCAACATCAACACCTTGGAATGCTTCTCTTGAGTTCGGATAGTCAACCAAATACCTGATACGTTGGTCGGAAAGCATTTTAGCGCGAAACTCGTCCAATCCTTTGCCTCCCGAAAACCACTTCGACGGCACGACCATCGACAAGAACCTTGGTTCGAGTTGCATCGCTTGCTCAATGAACTGGTGATAGAGCGGTGTGGCGCTTGAGCCGTCGCCACCGCCGTCATTAAGTTGATACGGTGGATTTCCGATGATTACGTCGAATTGCATATTGCCTCCAAAAATCTCGGCGAGCCGAGTCTTGATGTTGTCGGTGTGAATGAACGCGTAGGCGTGGGTTTCCAGTCCCGCCGCCCGGTCGAAAACGGATTTGCCCGCGCCGCAATACTTGCACTTGTCGCCATCCCAAGTGTGTTTGAGGCGCTTGAACCAGATGTTGCCATCGTCGCCGGTGAAGGATTTGGCGATGGAGTGCTCACCCGTGGCGTGCTTGGAGCAATACACACTGCGCCGCGCGAGCAGGCTGGTGATTTGCGTGATGCCGATGCCGAACACCTGCTTGGTCAGGATGTGATCCACGCGCTTCTCCAAGTCAGGAATCTCTTTTTCCAGGCCCTTCACAAGACGGCTGGTGATCTCGCGCAGGAACACGCCGGATTTCGTGCAGGGGTCGAGGAATTTCACCGTCTTGTCGGCCCAGAGGTTCGCGCCGCCGTGGTTGGCGGCCCACGCCTCGGCCAATGTGTCCAGCATCCGGTTGGCGAACTCCGGCGGCGTGAACACCTCGTCGTTGGAGAGGTTCGCGATGCACGTCAACACGTCCGGGTTGCGTCCGCGCAGGGCAAAGCTGGCTTTGTCGCTCATCCAATGACCTCCGGTGCGAGCGCTGCCAGTTCACCCACCGTCATCGGCGGGTAGGTTTTAGCCGGCGTGAATATCTCGTGCTTGCCAAGGTGGGCGAAGAGCGACCCCTCGGCACTGTAGGCCGATGATTGGGTGAGGCTATCGTAGCGGAAGTCCCGCCGCTGAAATCGGCCTTTGCCCAGATAACCCCACTCGGCGAAAGTGATCGGTAGGTTGCCCTGGGCACGCAGCGTCAGGGCGTCGCCGTGGACGAGGTTGAGCGAAAGCACGCAGACGGCGGCGCGATAGAAATCATCGGACGGATCGAGGTTTAGATACGCAGCGAAGATTTCCAGCAGGTTCGCGCGGCAATCGGCAATGTTGTCCGGCAACAGTTCGATGCCGTAAACGCACATCAACGCGAGCAGAGCGTAGTGGCGTCGCTCGAAATCGGACTGCCCATATTTGAGTTCCACGGCGGCGAGCTTGCGCCGCAGAACCTGCACGAGGAAATTCCCGTTCCCACACGCTGGCTCCAGAAAGCGCGAGTCAATGCGCTCGGTCTCGCCCTTCACCAGATCGAGCATCGCCTCGACCATCCACGCAGGTGTGAAGACCTCCCCGTGGTCGGCGACGCGTTGTTTGGATTTTACAAGGCTCATGGGCAAATGCGGGCGGAGATTAGCCGTCCGCAACGATTCCGAAAAGCTTTTCCGGCCTGGCTGACTTTCGCAGGTGGAGCATGGCTCACCCCTTCAAAAAGAAATTCCGCTGCTTCTCGCTGATGGGCATGCCGAGTTTTTCCATCACGGCCAGCATGTCTTCCCAGACTTCGCGTTTCGTGGCCAGGGACTGGTTGCGCAACAGATACGCCGGATGATACGTCGGCATGAGCGGCGTGCCGCGATACTCCCGCCAGTTGCCGCGCAGCCTGGTGATGCCGACGGTCTTGCCAAGCAAGCCCTCCACCGCCGTCGCGCCGAGGGCGACGATGACTTTGGGCCGGATCAGATCAATCTGCTCGTGCAGATACGGAATGCACGTCTGCATTTCATCCGTCGTGGGCTTGCGGTTGCCGGCGGACTGGCCGGGCGTGTCGGGCCGGCATTTCAAAATGTTCGCGATGTAAACGTCCGCGCGCGAAAGCCCGGTGGCCTGGATGATTTTCGTGAGCAATTGTCCGGCGGCGCCGACGAACGGTTCGCCCTGTTCGTCCTCATCCGCGCCCGGCGCTTCGCCGACGAACATGAGCTGCGCGTCAATGCTGCCCACGCCGAACACGACGCTCTTGCGCGACGACGCGAGGTGCGGGCATTTCACGCAGGCCAGCGCGCGTTTTTGCAATTCTGCAAACGCGGCGGCTTTTTCAATTGCGGATTGCGGATTGCGGATTGCGGATTGAACCGGCGGCGAGTCGGTATTTGTGGCAGCCGACGTGAGGTGGCTGCGAGATTCTGGCGGCGGTGCGGTGTTTCGCGCTGCCGGTGCGGCCAGCGCACGGAGCGTTTCCGGCGCGACGGCGAGGTGCCGCACGCCGCGCGCTTTCAGGCCTTCGACGTGCTGGATGGTCGCGTCGAGCAATTGCCGGTAACTTTCGGACATGAAAACATCCTAGCGGCTGCGCGGCGCAACGGCAATCCGCATCAACGGCGGCGGCGCCTGGAGAAACGGCCCGCGCCGCTGGATTTGATCAGCGGGCGTTGTGCGGTGGAAAACTTTGAGCCGGAAGTTTGAAACATCGCCGGCTTGGGGTTTTGCGGACGCTCGTCTGACTTGCGCACATTCTGTGATTTGCCCGGACGCGAATCCTGCCGCCGCGAACTTCCCGGACGCGAGGACGCCGGACGTTTTGAATCCCGCCGTGATGATTGCGGACGTTTCGGGTGCTGTTGATGTTGCTGCGGACGCGGTGAAGCGGATTTGCCTTCCTCGACGGCGAGGCAGAAATCCACCTGCTTCTTGAAGCTGTCCACCTTGGCCACCTGCACGGTTAGTTTGTCGCCAAGCCTGATTATACGGCGCGTGCGACGGCCAACCAGATTGCTCCGCGATTCGTCGAAGACATAAAAGTCGTCCTGAATCGTGGACAACGGCACGAGGCCGCTCATCGCCAGGCCGGGCACATCCACGAAAAAACCGAAGTTCCGCACGTCGGTCACAAGCGCGGGATATTTTTGCGGTTCGCCGGATTCCAGTTGCGCCTTCAGAAACGCGAACAACTTCACGTCCTTGCTGTCGCGCTCGGCGTCGGCGGAATTGCGTTCAGTGACTGAAATGTGTTCGGCGACCGGTTTTAGCGCACCGAGTTTTGGCGCGCTTTTATCGAACAGCGCGCGATGCACCACGAGGTCGGCGTAGCGGCGGATGGGCGAGGTGAAGTGCGTGTATTTTTTCTTGGCCAATCCGTAATGCCCAAGCGGCTCGACCGCGTAACGCGCCCGCATGAGCGATTTCAAAAATCCAATCTTCAACGCCTGGCCGATGGGCAGCGTGCCGAGTTTGTTCAGCAGCTTTTGCACCTCGGCGGGCTGGCTCAAGTTGCCGCACGGAACATTATGACTTAACACGTCCTGCCGGTATTCCTGCAGGCGGCGGGCGTCCGGCTCTTCGTGAATGCGGTAGATCGCGGGCGTGCGGAGGTGCATCAGGCGCGTCGCGACGGCTTCGTTGGCGAGCAGCATGTATTCCTCGATCAACTGGTGCGACACGTCATTCTCGTTTTTCTCGATGCGCAGAATTTTCCCCTGCTCGTCCAGCCGGATTTTGGTTTCCGGAAAATCAAGGTCAAGCGAACCGTTCTTGAACCGGTGGCGGCGGATCTTTTGCGCCAGATCATGCGCGCGATGCAACATCTGCTCAATCGGGTCGTCCGTGGGCGCGCGCTGCAAAATCTCCAGCACTTGTTTGTAGGCGAAGCGGCGTTGCGAATGGATGACGGCGGAATGAAATTTCGTGCTCAACACGCGTCCGTCGTGCGCCACGAGAAACTCCACGCATTTGGTCAGGCGGTCCACGTTTGGTTTCAGCGAGCAGAGTTCGTTGCTCAACGCTTCCGGCAGCATCGGGATGACGCGGTCCACGAGGTAGGTGGAATTGCCGCGCTTCTGCGCTTCCTCGTCGAGCGCGGTGCCGGGCTTGACGTAATGCGACACGTCGGCGATGTGAACCCACAGCCGCCATTGCTCCGGCGAGACACGCTCCAGACAGATCGCATCGTCAAAATCTTTCGCGTCATCGGGATCAATCGTGACGACGTTATGCGCGCGGCAATCCAAGCGGTCCGCCAAGTCGTGGGGGTGAACCGTCGTGCCGATGGCGTGCGCCTCGTGCAGCACGGCCTTGGGAAAATGCAGCGGCAGATCGTATTGGCGCAGAACGGACAGCATGTCCACGCCTTCCGCATCGGGCGCGCCGAGGACTTCCACGATTTCACCTTCGGGACTGGTGTGGCGCGATTCCCATTCGCGCAGTTCGACCACTACTTTGTCGCCGACGCGTCCGGGACGGCCCACGTCGCGCGCCGGCGGCACATAAATGTCATGCGGCATCCGCGGGTCGTCGGGAATGACGTAGAGCGAGTTGCGGCCCTGCGCCAGTGTGCCGACGATCTGGGTGCGCTTGCGTTCGAGGATGCGGACGACCGTGCCGGTCTCCTGGTCGCCATCGCGGAAATTTTTCCGGCGCACATCGCGGCGCACCAGCACGCGGTCTTCGTGCAACGCCGTGCCGGTGGCGCTTTCAGGAATGGCGATTTCTTTCAGGCCCGTGTCATCCGGCTGGAGGAAACCTTTGCCCGCGCGGTTCATGCGGATGCGGCCGGGAATCAAATCCGCATCGCTCGTGCGGACATAACGGCTGGCCTTGATCTGCACAATCTGACCTTCGCGCTCCAGCTTGCGCAGCGTGCGCTCAAACTCCGGCTCGCGGTCGGGCGGCACGCGCAGATGACGGCGCAGATTCTCCGCGCTCAACGGGACATAATCTTTTTGCTCCAGCAGCCGGAGGATTTGTTCGTTCATGGTTTTAAGCTTGCCAGGCCGTTAAGCGGACTTTGCTTTCGTCAACTTAAAGGCTGGCAGACGAGTTCATTAAATTGGTTCACCGAAATAATTTTTGTGTGTTCAAGCTTTCGCGCTTCGGTGAAATCATGGTCGCCGGTGATGAAAAAATCCGCCTCTGCCGCCAGCGCGCAGGCCAGAAACTTGGCATCCTTCACATCGCGCGGAAATGAAACTGAAATTTCCACCGGCCATTCCGCGACGGCCGAGCGGAAGCGTTCGTCCCATTCGGACAAGACCGGATCCGGCAACGCGAACTTGGGGCGGCGCAGCACCTCGCGATATTCCGCCAGAATTTCCCCGGAAGCCACCCATTCAAAGTCAGGATGACCGAGGACGAACAATAAAATCTTTTCGGGAAGCCGGTCGCGGAGAATGGCCGAAACCACGACGTTCGTGTCAATGACCACCCTCATTTGCCAGCGCGGTAGGCGGCGATTTCAGCGGCGATATCCGCATCCGTGAGGCGCTGGGCGGCGGGCAGGGCTTGCGTGGTGCGCGCCAGCCGCTGCCACTCGCCCGCCTCGGCCTGGGCGGTGCGGCGGCGGCCAAGGTATTCCACAAAGCCCAGGGCCTCCGACTGCAATTTACCCGGGAGCGTTTTGGCTTTTTCGTAAATCAAATCCACCGTGCTCATGGCTGAAACCTTACGCCTGGTTGCGGAAACGGTCAATCATTCCAATTTGGCTGCTCCGCGCTCAATGGGACGTAATCCTTTGCTCCAGCAGCCGGAGGATTTGTTCGTTCATGGTTTGGTTCCTGGCACCCAGGATGAATTTTCCAGCAGTTGAATTCCGGGTTTAAGAAAGGCGATGCGACGGCTTTTGTAAAGCTTCCCTAGCGCCTGCTTGAACGCTTTCTTGCTCACGCCAAAAGTTTCCCGGATGGCGGCGGGCGAGCTGTCATCGTCGAAGGCGAGCTTGCCGCCGGCGGCTTGCAGGGCTTCGACGATCAGGTTCGTCAGCGGCGCGACGCGTTTGTAACCGGAAGCGTCGAGGCTCAAATCAATCTTGCCGCCGGGCCCCACGGTGCGGACGAAACCTTTCAATTTCTGTCCGGTCTTCAAGGCCGCCGCAAGCTGGCTTTTATAAAGCAGCCCACGATGCGCGTTGTCCACGATGGCATTGTAGCCGAGCGGCGTTTTGCCGGTGATAAGCAGGTTCACCGGCTGGCCATCGCGATATGCGGCGGGTTCACGGTTGAGGTGCCGGTTCAGCCGCGTGCTGGCGAGGATGCGATTCGTCTTCACATCCAGCGCAACATAGACAATCGCCCAATCACCGACGCGCAGGGGAAATTCCTGTTCACGAAACGGCACCAGAAGATCCTTCTGCAAGCCCCAGTCCAGAAACGCGCCGACCTGCGGATGCACGTTGATGACTTTCATGTAGCCGAACTCGCCGACCATGGCGTTCGGGGTTTCGGTGGTGGCCACGAGGCGATCTTCCGAATCGCGATAGACGAACACGTCAATCTTGTCCTTCTGCGCAAGGTTCGCGGGGATGTAACGGCCAGGCAGAAGAATTTCGCCCAGCTCGCCGCCGTCGAGATACAGGCCGGGACTCGATTCCCGGACGACGGAGAGCAGATTGCGTTTGCCGATGATTGCCATGCGGCCACAGGTTAAGCTCCATCCGCCGGCATCGGGAGAAAAATCGGCGGACGCGCCGGGACGTTTACTTCTTCAAAAACGCGCTGAACAAATCAATCGGCAGCGGCAGAAACGTGGTCGTGTTGTGTTCGCTCGCCATTTCGCGCATGGTCTGGAGATAGCGCAGTTGCAGGGCGATCGGTTCCTTCGCGATCAGCGCGGCGGCCTGCACCATTTTCTCGGCGGCCTGAAATTCGCCTTCCGCGTTCACGACCTTCGCGCGGCGTTCGCGTTCGGCCTCGGCCTGCTTGGCCATCGCGCGCTTCATGCTGTCCGGCAACGCCACGTCCTTCACCTCCACGGCGGTGACCTTGATGCCCCACGGCTCGGTCTGCTTGTCAATGATCTCCTGCAGCTTCTGGTTGATCACGTCGCGCTGCGCCAGCAGGTCGTCCAACGGCGACTGTCCCAGCACGCTGCGCAAGGTCGTCTGCGCGATGAGCGAGGTCGCTTTCCAGAAATTTTCCACCTTCACCACCGCCGAGTTCGGATCCACGACGCGGAAATAAATCACGGCGTCCACCGTGGCGGGCACGTTGTCCTTGGTCATGATCTCCTGCCTGGGCACGTCAATGGTCACGACACGCAGATCCATCTTCACCATCTTGTCCACGACGGGAATGAGGAAAATCAGCCCCGGCCCTTTCGCTCCCTGCAATTTGCCGAGCCGGAAAATCACGCCGCGCTCGTATTCGCGAAGAATGCGGATGGACTGTGGCAGGATGAAAATCGCCAGCACGATGACCACGACCACGACCGGGCCGACCTTGCTGACCAGGTTCACAAGCAAGCTGATGAGTTCGTTCATAATTTTTCTCCGTTAGTTGGTTTTGGGTTTCACTTTCAAAGTCAGTCCGTCCATGCCGATGACTTCCACCGGCTGCCCGGCTTCCACCGGCGTCTGGCTCACGGCGTTCCAATTTTCGCCTTCGATAAACACCCTGCCGCCCTGCGAGTCAATGCGCGAAAGCGAGGTCACCGTCCGACCGACCATGGTTTCAGCACCGGCGCGGACGGGTTTGAACTGCGCGCGGATGCCTTTGCCGACGACAAAGATAAAAAACAGCACCGTGATGACCGTCGCCGGAATGATCCAGCGCAGCGACAGGCCAAAGCCCGGCCCGGCGCGGTTGAACAGCATCAGCAAGCCGAGGAAAAACGACACGACGCCGCCCGCCGTCAGAATGCCATGCGTCGGCGCGAAAACGTCAATGATGAACAGCGCGACCGCCAGCCCGATGAGCGCCATGCCGGTCAGGTTCACCGGCAAAATCGCCGACATGTAAAGCACGAGGAGCAGCGCAATCGCGCCCACTACGCCGGGCAAAATCGCGCCAGGGCTGCTCATTTCGCCGATGATGCCGTAGATCGCGATGAGCATCAGGAGCATCATCACTTCGGGCCGCCAGAGCCGTTGAAAAACTTTTTCACTCGCGATCCTCGGGATCTCCACGACCTTCGCGTCCGCCGTTTTGAGGGTTTTCCCGCCGACTTCGCGCCCGTCCAGTTGATTGAGCAAATCCGGCACGTCGTCGGCTATCAGGTCAATGACATTCAACGTCAGGGCTTCCTCCGAAGTGATGGAGGCGCTTTGACGCACTGCGGATACGGCCCATTCGGCGTTACGCCCGCGTTTCTCGGCGATGCTTTTAATGTCAGAAGCCGTGTCGTTTTCTGCTTTTGTCCACATGACGCTGTTGGTGTCGCCTTCGCCGGACGGGCCGACCGGATGCGCTGCGCCGATCCGGGTATGGGGAGCCATGGCCGCGATGTCCGCCGCCAAAGTGATGAATGTCCCGGCGCTGGTCGCTGCTGCACCGGAGGGTGAGACAAAAACCACGATGGGCACGCGTGAAGCATAGAACGCCTGTTTGATTTCCTCGGTTGAAGTAAGCAGACCTCCCGGCGTGTTCAATTGGATGACGAGGCATTCGTCATGCTGCCCGGCGGCGGCATCAATCGCGCGGGAAATGTAGCTGGCCGTGGCCGGGCCGATGGCGCCCTCAATTTTAATCATCCCCACTTGCGCGGCGTTGGCCGCCACGCTGAAGAAGAATCCGACCACCGCGATGAAACGCCAGTGCCGCATAAAATTCCTAATCTGAACCTAACCTAACAAAAGCCGAGGCTACCGCAAATGAAACTTATTCAACCGCCGTCGTCAGCCGTCGAACCCGCACAGGCGCTGCCCGCCAGTGTCACGCAATCCGTGCAGAGCCTGCGGTCGCCGATCTCCAGCGCGCCAAAATTTCCGCACTCATCGCACTGCGATTTTTCGGCGGGGAGAATTTCCGGTTGCCGGCCCATGATTAATTATTGAGCTGCGTCCGCACCAGTTCGCACAGCTTCACCGTCAACCGGTCTTTCAAGCCGTAATAAACATTCTGGCCATCCTTTTCCCGCGTCAGCATGCCGGCGGCCGCCAGCAGCGCCAGATGCTTGGAAACATTGGCCTGGCTGGCGCCGGTGGCGGACACAATGTCGCCCACAGTCTGCGCCTCACGGCACACAACCTGCAAAATCTTTAACCGCATGGGTTCGCCCAGCAGCTTGAAGTGGCGGGCGACATCCGCCAGCTCTGCATCGCCCAGTGGTTGCCTGGTTTTCTTGTTTGACATATAACCGTATGGTCATATGATTATGTCACGATAGTTCATGCATCTCAACCAAAATCCTTAAAGCCCATGAAAATGCACATGCTCATCCGCCGGTTCGCCGGCGCGTTCATCCTCGTCAGCCTGGTGCTGGCGCATTATCACAGCCCATACTGGCTCTGGTTCACCGCGTTTGTCGGCTTCAACCTGCTGCAATCATCGTTCACGAACTTCTGTCCGCTGGAAATGATCCTGAAGAAGATGGGTGTCGGCGGCTCGTGCTGCGGCGATGAAAAAAAGCCCGGCGACTCATGACGTCCGTGACACAGTTTCACCACGCCATGAAACGCCTACTGATTTTAATCGTCGCAGCGGCTGCTCCGCTTCTCTCTGGCTGCCACAAAGCGCCAGAACAAACCCAGGCGGAACTCCCGTCCGCCACCGTCCACGTCCAGACCGTCGAGCGCAAATCGCGCGCGGCCACCGAGGATGTCGTCGGCACCGTGCGTCCGAAGTTGAGCGCGGCCATCGAGTCGAAAATCAGCGGGCGCATCGAGCAGATGTTCGCCGTGCCCGGCCAGACGGTCAAAGCCGGTGAACGGCTTGTCCAGCTCAACGCCCACGAGATCCAATCGCGCTTCGACCAGGCCGCCGCCGCCCGGCAGCAGGCTGAAAACGATTTGAAACGGGCCAAGGCATTGCTGGAACAAAAAATTCTTTCTGCTGCGGAGTTTGACAATGCGCAGTCCCGCTTTCAAATGGCCGCCGCCGCCGAGGCCGAGGCGAAGACCATGCTCGGTTACACGGACATCGTCGCGCCGTTCGACGGTGTCATTACGCGCAAACTCGCCGACGTGGGCGACCTTGCCGCGCCGGGAAAAGCACTGCTGCAAATGGAAAATCCCGACACGCTGCGCTTCGAAGCCGATGTGCCGGAAGCGCTCATTGGCAACGTGAAATTGGGCGACCAACTTGCCGTGCGCATCACGACCGTTGCCAATGAAATCGGGGGAATGGTCGCCGAAATGTCGCCCGCCGCCGATCCGAACAGCCGGACGTATCTGGTGAAACTGGATTTGCCGGGCGCGACGGCTTTGCGATCCGGACAGTTCGGGCGCGTCTCGGTTCCCGTCGGTGAAGTGAGCGCGATCCGTGTCCCCGCTTCCGCCGTGATTCAGCGCGGACAGTTGGAATTAATTTTTGTCGTTGCCGGCAGTCACGCGCAATTGCGCCTCGTCAAAACCGGAAGTCACATTGGTGACGAAGTTGAGGTGGTTTCCGGTTTGAATTCCGGCGAACAAGTTGTGACCGAAGACGTGTCTGCTTTGGTGGACGGGCAGCCAGTGGCTGTCAAACCGTGAAAGCCAGCCAGAACAATTTGTCGGGCGCGCACCCCGGCATCGCGGGGCGCATCGCGCAGACGTTCATTGATTCCAAGCTGACGCTGCTCATCGTCATTGCGTCGCTGCTGCTTGGTGTGTTTGCCGTGGTGATGCTGCCGCGCGAGGAGGAGCCGCAGATCAAGGTGCCGATGATTGACGTCATGGTTTCCATGCCCGGATCCGGCGCGAAAGAGGTTGAGGAACGCGTCACTCGGCCGATGGAAAAGCTGCTCTGGGAAATTCCCGGCGTCGAATACATCTACTCCACCTCCAGCGAAGGCCAGTCCCTGGCCATCGTGCGGTTCAAGGTTGGCGAAAACATGGAAAGCAGCCTGGTGAAGCTGAACCAGAAGCTGCAGCAGAACTTCGATAGAATTCCGCACGGTGTTTCCACGCCGCTTATCAAGGCGCGGACGATTGACGATGTGCCGATTCTGGCGCTGACATTTCACAGCGCGCACTATGATCATCTCGCGCTGCGACGGCTGGTGGCCCAGGTGGATGACGCAGTGAAACAGGTGCCGCAGGTGGCCGAAACCACCGTCATCGGTGGCGCGCAACGGCAGATGCGGGTGCTGCTTGATCCGGTGAAGCTCGCGGCCCGCAATCTTTCGCCCGCCGGCCTGGTGCCGATGTTGCAACAGGCGAACCGGCAGTATTCCGCCGGCAATCTCACCAGCGACAACCACGCCGTCATCGTGGAAACCGGAGCGTTTTTACAAACGGCGCAGGACGTGGGCAACGTGGTCGTGGGCGTGTATTCGGGCAAGCCAGTTTATCTGCGCGATGTGGCGGCTATCGAGGACGGCTCGGAAGAGCCGGGCCAGTATGTGTTCTTCGGAGAGGGTGCCGCGAAAGACATCGCAGCCGATGAACCCGCCGTCACGTTGAGCATCGCCAAGCGGCCCGGGGCGAACGCCATCACGGTGGCCAACGAGGTGCTCAAGAAAATTGACACGCTCAAGGGCCATCTCATCCCGTCCAATGTGCAGGTGACGGTCACGCGCAACTATGGCTTGACGGCGGAGGACAAATCCAACGAACTGCTCTGGCACATGCTGCTCGCCGTGGTGAGCGTGTCGTTCCTCATCCTGCTGGTGCTCGGCTGGCGCGAATCGCTCATCGTGCTGCTGGCTATTCCGGCGACGCTCGCTTTGACGCTTCTCGTCTTTTACCTCTACGGCTTCACCCTGAACCGCATCACGCTCTTCGCGCTGATTTTTTCCATCGGCATCCTCGTGGACGACGCGATTGTCGTGGTGGAAAACATTGTCCGGCATTTTCATTTGCCGGAAAGCAAGGGCCGCAGCCGCACCGTTACCGCCATCGAAGCGGTGAGCGAGGTCGGCAATCCCACCATTCTGGCGACGTTCGCGGTGATTGCCGCCGTGCTGCCGATGGCGTTCGTCGGCGGATTGATGGGGCCTTACATGCGGCCGATTCCGATTGGCGCGAGCGCGGCGATGTTTTTCTCGCTGGCGATTTCCTTCATCGTCACACCTTGGGCAGCCATCCGCATTTTGCAATGGCGGAGGAAAATTCATTCAGCCAACGACCACACGCAGGATCACGAGGCGGCCAGTGAAATTTTTTTTGGCCGGATGTATCGCGGTTTGATGCTGCCGCTCATCGCCAGCGCCAAAAGGCGTTACATGTTTCTCGCAGCAATTGCCGGACTGCTGCTCGTCTCAATGGCGCTGGTTGGCATCGGCTGGGTGAAGGTGAAAATGCTGCCGTTCGACAACAAGAGCGAATTCCAGATCATCCTGAACATGCCGGAAGGCAGCTCGCTCGAACGCACCGCACAGTGCGCGCGTGAAATCGCCGATGCCGTCCGCACGGAACCGGAGGTGACGGATTACGAGATTTATGCGGGCGTCGCGTCGCCGTTCAATTTCAACGGTCTCGTGCGCCATTACTTCATGCGGCACGGCGCGAGTGTGGCCGATTTGCAGATCAACCTGGTGCCGAAAAGTGAACGCAAGGCGCAGAGTCACGACATTGCCAAACGCGTGCGTCCGCGCGTAGCGGAGATCGCGGCAAAATTTAGCGCGCGCGTGGCCGTGGCCGAAGTGCCGCCCGGACCGCCGGTGTTGCAGACGCTGGTCGCTGAAATCTATGGTCCGACCGAGAGAGACCGCCTCGCGCTGGCGCAGAAGGTGATTGATATCTTCCACAACACGCCCGGCGTGGTGGACACGGACTGGTATATCGAAGCCGACCAGCCGAAGGTGGAGTTCGTGATAGACAAGGAAAAGGCCGCGTTGCACGGCATCAGCGCCGAGACGATTTCGCAGACGCTCAAAATTGCCGTGGGTGGCGAGTCGGTGGATTTGCTGCACGTTCCGCGTGAGAAGGAAGACGTGAACATCGTCCTGCAATTGCCGCTCGCCAGCCGCAGCAACCCGGAGGAATTGCTCGCACTGCGCGTCCGTTCCGGTGATGCCAATGCCCTGCCCGAACCGTTGTCCTCCGGAAGCCCTTCCCCGCTCGTGCCATTGCGCGAACTGGTCACGGTCAAGCACACCATCACGGACAAGAGCATCTATCACAAGAATCTCATGCCCGTCACCTACGTCATCGGCGACGTCGCCGGCGTGGTGGAAAGCCCGGTTTATGCCATCTTGAAAATGAATCAGGCGCTGGAGAAACTCGACACGAAGCAATTTGGCGGCAATGGCTCACCGCTGAAAATTTACAACGCCGCCATGCCCTTCACCGACCAGCAGCCTTCGATGAAATGGGATGGCGAGTGGCACATCACCATCGAAGTGTTCCGTGATTTAGGCCTGGCCTTCGGCGCGGTGCTGGTGCTGATTTATATTTTGATGGTCGGCTGGTTCAAGTCGTTCCTCACGCCGTTGATCGTGATGATTGTGATTCCGTTCTCGCTGATCGGCGTCCTGCCGGCGCACGGAATTTTGCACGCGTTTTTCACGGCCACTTCGATGATCGGCTTCATGGCGGGCGCGGGCATCGTGGTGCGCAATTCAATCATTCTCGTGGACTTCATCGAACTGCGGCTGGCGGAAGGTCATCCACTGGCCAACGCGGTGGTGGAAGCGGGCATGGTGCGGTTCCGGCCCATCATGCTCACGGCCTTGGCGGTGGTGGCGGGCGCGACAGTGATTTTGGCCGACCCAATTTTTCAAGGCCTGGCGATTGCGCTGATGGCGGGCAGCCTGATTTCCATGTTCACCGCGCCGGTGCTGGTGCCGCTGCTGTATTTCATGGCGAACGAACCCAAAGCAAAGAAGAAATCCCAACCCGTTGAAACATGACTTTGAATTTTTTGTTAATTGTTGCGGCCATTGTCGTGATCATTTTTATGTTGAAACAAGCAGGACAGATTTCGCCCCAGGCGGCGGTGGCTCATTTGAAGAGCGGCGCGCTGGTGATTGACGTGCGCAGTCCCGGTGAATTCAGTTCCGGGCATTTACCGGTCGCGATCAACATTCCGTTGGACGTGATCGAAACCATCCTGCCGGATCGTGTGAAGGACAAGAACCAGGTGCTGCTGCTGCACTGCCAGAGCGGAATGCGCAGTGGCCTGGCGAAAAGCAAATTGAAAAACATGGGTTATCCGAATGTCTTTAATCTCGGATCACTCGCCCGCGCCCGGAAAATTGCTGGTCAAACCGGCGGCAACTGACGCCCCCCCGTCAAACGTATCTTGCGGTGCATTCTACAAAAAGTGTGGATTGCCGGACTTCCACGTCGGTTTAGAATGGTAGGGAAGAAAAACCAGGCATTATGAATGCACAGCACGTTCGATTTGTTTGCCATGCAGCATTGGCCGGTGCCTTGATATGGCTCGCCCCTCAAGTCAGCCGTGGAGCCAGCGCTCAAATCCTTGGTTGGAACAATCTGGGCATGCACTGCATGGACAGCGATTATTCGGTGTTTTCCATTCTGCCTCCCTACAACACCATAGAGTCCCAGCTCATCGTCAGCAATAAACTGGTGACGAACGGCGCGGGCTTTACGGTGACGTATCAGGCCGTGGCCGATGCCAGTGGATCATTCAATTCCACCGCGATGGGCAAGGGCAATTACTACACCTATGCCACGGCGCTTTATGGCGCGGCGCTATCGCCGGAAGGCGGACTCGCCGGGTGGAACATGCCCGGCATTGGCAACCCGCCGCAAAGCATGTTGTTTGAGACGACCAATCATCCCGCAGCCGGCGTCGCCACGCCAGTCAACTGGTTCCGAGCAGAGGGCATTCCCATTTCACCCTACGACGACGCGCATAACAAAAATCCGTATCCGCTGATGCGGCTCATCGCACGCAACGCTGCAAATCAACCAATCGCCACGAATGACATCGTGCTGCCGGTCTCGGATGAAATGGATTGCCGTGCGTGTCACGCTTCCGGCACGCAAGCCGCCGCACAACCGGCGGCGGGCTGGGTTTGGAACGGATTTCCCGAACGTGATTTTCGCTTGAACATTTTGCGCCTGCATGATGAAAAAAACTTTGCACAGCACGCGGCGCTTTACACGGCGGCACTTGCCGCGCGCGGCTTCAATCCGCAAGGGCTTTACCGCGGCGTGGTCGCGGATAACAAGCCGGTTTTGTGCGCCGCGTGTCATGCCTCGGAGGCGCTCGGCACGCCAAGCTACGGCACGATTCCTCAACTGACCACCTCGGTGCATTCGTTTCACGCCCACGTCATGGATCCGGTTTCCGGCGTCACACTCGACAGTTCGGCGAATCGCTCGGCGTGCTACCGTTGTCATCCGGGTTCCGCCACAAAATGTCTGCGCGGCGCGATGGGCGGCGCGATTGCGGCGGACGGCTCCATGTCCATGCAGTGCCAGAGCTGCCACGGCAACATGAGCACGGTTGGTTCGGCCGTTCGCGTGGGCTGGTTCATGGAGCCGAATTGCGCCAGCTGCCACACCGGCACGGCGACGACCAACAACGGCCAGATTCGCTATGACTCGGTCTTCACCGACACCAGCGGCACGGTGCGCGTGGCGGTGAACCAGACATTCTCCACGCAGCCGAACATTCCGGCGGACGGCATTTCGCTGTATCGTTTTTCCGCCGGGCACGGTGGTTTGCAATGTTCCGCCTGCCACGGCTCGACGCACGCCGAATTTCCAAGCACGCACGCCAACGACAACATGCGGAACATCAGCATCCAGGGCCATGCGGGCGTGATGGTGGAATGCACTTCCTGCCACACCACGATGCCGGTGAACAGCACCACCGCCGCCAGTGGCCCGCACGGAATGCACCCGGTTGGCCATGACTGGGTCTCCGGCCATCATGATTACATCGGTTCAATGCCCGGTGGCGTGGCGGCGTGTCAGGCATGTCACGGCCTGGATTTCCGCGGCACGGTGCTGTCGCGCGCACAAGGAACACGAACGTTGACGGCGAGTTTTGATGCAGGCAGCGTGACGCTCAATTTATATCGCGGCGCAATGATTGGTTGTTACAACTGTCACAATGGCCCGGCCAACAACAACCTCAACACCAGCGCGACCCCGACGGTTAATGTTGTTTCCGGCAGCACGCTGAACAGTGCTCCAGTAAATCTAACCGTCACCGTCACTCCGGCCAGCGCGACGCTGCGGATCATTTCACAGCCGGTGAACGGATCGCTCGGCGCCAGCAACAAAGTGCTGACCTATTTCCCGAATGCCGGGTTCGTTGGCAGCGACACGTTCACTTACGCCGCGTGGGACGGTTCGAAGAATTCCAATCTCGCCACCGGCACCGTGGCGGTGGCACAAGGCCCGGTATCCATAACCGCCGTTGGATATGTGCCGCCGTCTTATCCGGCGGTCTGGCCGGTTTCGTTCGCGGTTGTTCCCACAGTTTCGAACTCAACCGCGCCGGTGTCCTTTGACTGGGATTTTGACGATGGAACGCCTCACAGCACAAACCAGTTCCCGGCGCATGCATATCAATCCCCCGGTTTCTACCTCTGGACGGTGACGGCCACCGTGTCTGGCAAGAGCGCGGCTGACGCCGGCATAATCATGGTCGTTGATTCGATGCGTTTGAACGTCACTCAAGCTGGCGGTGCGCTCACCCTCCTGTGGCCCGATACCTTTGCCGACACGCTTCTGGAGGAAGCCGGCTCGCTTGGGCCGAACGCCAATTGGGTCGCGGTGACCAACTCGGTGGAGTTGAACCTGGATACTCTCACAGTCACCGTGCCTGCAACCACCGGCCAGAAATTCTTCCGTGTCCGCCGGCCGTGGTAAATTTTATTTGAGGAGGCTTGAACGATGTGCGAATGCACATCACTGAATCAAGGCGCGTCAAGCTGACGGAGCAATTCCAACAATTCCGCGTCCAAAACTTTCCGCCAGCGCCACGGCTTTGCGCATGGCCATGGATTTGTTGACCGTCTCCTGAAATTCCGCCTCGGGCGTCGAATCATTCACCCAGCCGCCGCCGGCCTGGACGTAGGCTTTGCCGTCCTTGATGAGCGCGGTGCGGATGGTGATGCATGTGTCGAGGTTGCCGTTGAAGGAAAAATAACCGACGCAGCCCGCATACGGCCCGCGCGCGGTCTGCTCAAGTTCGGAGATGATCTGCATCGCGCGGATTTTCGGCGCGCCGCTCACGGTGCCGGCGGGGAACGTCGCGCGCATGAGGTCGTAGGTCGTCTTGCCGGCAGACAGTTTCCCCTCCACGCGCGTCACGATGTGCATGACGTGGCTGTAACGCTCGACGGTCATCAGTTCTTTCACCTGCACGCTGCCGAAATCGCAGACGCGCCCGATGTCGTTGCGCGCGAGGTCCACGAGCATGACGTGCTCGGCGCGCTCCTTCGGGTCGGCGAGCAGTTCTTTTTCCAGCGCGGCGTCCTCGGCCTCGTTCTTGCCGCGCCGCCGCGTGCCGGCGATGGGGCGGATCTCAATCTGGTTCTCCTCGCAGCGCACATGGATTTCCGGCGACGCGCCGACGAGTGAAAAGCCTTCCAGCTCCAGCAGGAACAGATATGGCGACGGATTGACCGAACGCACCGCGCGATAAATATCAATGGCCGAGGCCTTGACCGGCGCGGAAAATCTCTGTGAGCCGACCACCTGGATGATGTCGCCCGCCGTTATGTATTGTTTGGCTTTGAGCACGTTCGCGGAAAACTTCTCTTGCGAGATGTTCGATTCAAATACGACCGGCGGAATTTCCGACGGCACCGTCGCGGGCTGATGTTCGCTCGGCTGTTCGAGCAGGGAGATGATGCGGTCAATCTCGCTCGTGGCATTTTCGTAGGCGTCTTGCGGCGAGGTCGCGTCGTCGAGAATCGCATTGACCAGAACGGTGATCGTCTGCGCCACTCGGTCAAAAATCAAAAGCTGGTCGGCCACGAGAAAATACATCACGGGCGTCTTGATCTCATCGTGCGACGGACGCGGCACGACCGGTTCGACGTCGTGGATGAATTCATAGCCGATGAAGCCAACCGCGCCGCCGGTGAAACGCGGCAGGCCGGGCAGGGCGACCGCGCGATATTGCTTCATGACGCGCTCGACGACTTCGAGGCCGTCGCGGACGGTTGCCGGGGCGCCGGTCTCCGACCCGGCGTGTTGGGAACTGGAAGCCGCTGGCCGGGCCGGGTCGGAGACCGGCGCTCCAACCAAAAACGTTTCCACGACTTTGCCGTTTTCGATGACTTCCACTCGGTTGGCGGTCTGCTTGATGACCGCGCGCGGATTGCAGCCGACGAACGAGTAGCGGCCCAGATGTTCGCCGCCCTCGACGGATTCAAAGAGGAAGGATTCGCCCTGGCCCCGGATTTTGCGATAGGCGGAGAGCGGCGTTTCAATGTCCGCAAGCAGCCGGCGCGTGACGGGAATCAGATTTCCCTGCGCGGCCAGCTTCAAAAATTCATCAAGCGTCGGCGAATACATGCGTCATTTTTAGCCGAAGCCTGGAGAAAACAAAAGCAGGAAGCCACAGTCAAGTTTGAGTTCGTCTCATCTTCACCTGTGATTGTTTTGCCCGCGCGAATCGCAATGCGATTTCCTGGTTTTCAGGCGCGCGCCGGACGGCTGAAACTTTTCCACCATTTCGCCGGGAGCAGCCCAAGCGCGATGAAGGCAAGCTGGCTCACCACGAACAGCACCAGCCATTTGAACGCCGCATCCGTGAACCCGTAGCTGTGCAGGCCGATGCCCAGCATGTTCACGCCGAACCATGACCACGCCGTGACGACGTTGCCGAAGATGGCGCAGTTCACGAGGCCGCGTTCGCGGATCATGCCGCCCCAGCGCAGATGCAGGATGAGCGCGTTCCACAGCACGATGATGAGCGCGCCGTTTTCCTTCGGATCCCAGCCCCAGAAGCGGCCCCAGGATTGATCCGCCCAGATGCCGCCGAGCACCGTGCCCACGAAGCTGAACAGCGTGGCGAAACAGACGATGCCGTAGATCATCCGTGCCAGAGACTTGCCCGTGGCCTCATCCAAAGTTTTGGTGAACACACCGCGCAGGATGTAAATCAGCGCAAGGAATCCCGCCACAAACGTGCTCGCGTAACCGACCGTCACGGCCACGACGTGCGTGGCCAGCCAGAAATTCGTGTCCAGCACCGCGCGCATCATCTCCATCGTGTCTCCTTCCAGCGCGAGGTGATGGGCGATGATGAGCGTGATGAAGCCGATGCCCGCCGATACGACCGCGCCGATGCCGTTCTTGTGAAATTTTTCCAGGATCAAGCCCAGCAGCACCGCGCCCCAGCCGATGAAGATGGCGGAGGAATAAAGATTCGTCACCGGCGGCCGGCCTTCCAGCACCATGCGGTAAACCAGCCCGGTCGTGTGGATCACAAACGCCAGTCCGATAAGCCACACAGAGCAGCGCCGCAGCGTCTCGGACAAATTAAACCACGAAAAACACGCGAGCAGGCCGGCCAGAACGTAAATCACCATCGCGTTGTAGAACGGCTCCATCTGGTTGAAGAAACATTCCGCGCCCGCCTTTGCCAGCGCCTTTGACTGCTCCGGCGCCAGCAGCGAACGGTAATCTTTCAGCGCGGCATTGAACTCCTCCGGCTGGCCGGCGGCGAGCGCGCCGGCCATTTTCGCGTAGTCGCGGACGGCATTGTCAATCGGGACACTGTTCGGACGCGGGGCGTCGAGCAGCGCGTCGCCCATGCGACGCCATTCGGGCGTGCCGTCCGGCGGGAGTATCAGCGGCGGCTCCAGACTGGCCATGAACTGGAACTTCTGAATGTAACCAATGAATTCGGCCAAAATGGCCTGGTCGAATTTCTGGTTCGCCTGCTGCGCCTGGATGGCGGCGACGCCGGCGGGGATGAGTTTTTCATACGCGGCGAGTTCCGCCGGCCAGTCCTGGGCGTCGGCGGGCTGCACGGCGTTCTTCAACTGCACGTAATGCATCAGCCGCCGCTGCGTCTTGACAATGGCATTTTCGTAGGCGGTGCGGCTCGCCGGCTCGACCTTTTGAACGCGCTGGTTTTCCTTGTCAAAAATTTCGAGCGACGGCTGGATCTGGTTCCAGGAATAATGTTTGCCGTCCGAATGTTTCGCCGCGTCCTTCTCCGGCAGTTTCAGCAGCGAGATCAAATCCGGGTTGTCCATGCGGAACACCGGCCATTCGTCGGCCACGGCGGGGTTCATCATCACATTCGCCAGCCACTCGGTGGCGGAAATGATTTTCGGCTTCGCGTTCCACCCTTTCCATGGCTCGGTGTTGAGCGTTTGTTTCTCGCGGATCTCCAGCAGCGAATTCCGCGCGAGCGAATCCATCGGCACGATGCGGCCGTTGGCGGTGAGCGGCAGGCGGGCGAATTCGCTGAACGCGAAATCCTTGTCCTTGGGCGTTTGCAATTTGCCGAAGAACCACAGCGCCATCACGAACATCAAAATAACGGGGATCCACTTTTTCATTTGGTCTTTCTTTTGGAAACAAAGCCGAACAGGTGATACATGAACTGGATCACCAGCCCCGTGCCCACCATCGCGCACCCGATGTAAGGCGTCAACCAGCCGGGGTTGCGGACGACTTGCAGCACCGAGGTCGGCGTGCGGCCAGCCATCTGCGCGGTCTGACCGGCGTCCATCTGGTATTGGTAATAAGTGTAGCCGCCGTAGCGCAGCGGATGGTTCATGGAAATCTCCACCTCGCGCTTCTCACCGGTCCTGGCATTGTCCAGCAGCACGCGGCTGCGAAAATCCTTGGGGATGTCCGTGCCCGGATAAACCGTGTGTGTCGCCTTGAGCAGCGTCAGCGAAAACGGATTATAAGCACGCGCCGGCCGCAGCGTGAAGGTGAATTTCTTTCCACCCGCCTCAATGGTCTGGGGCGCGACCAGCTGCCCGGCGATTTTTTGCGCCATGTCCGTGCCCATTTGCGCGTAGCTGTTGCGGACCGCCTCCACGAGCGAGGCGTCGCCCGCCCAGTCGCTGGCGACCCAGGTGCCCAGCGAGCCGGACGGCGTGGCGAATTCCAGCAGCACCGTCGGGATGTTGCGCTGATCCATCGTCTTCACATCCTCCGCCTTTTTGAAATCAAAGTTCTTTGCGATGCCGTTCGGCGTCAGCGGCGGGGCGTTCTGCATCATCGGCGCGCGAAAATTCAGATCGGAGTTATGCCAGTTGGTCTTCACGAGAATGCTGAAGGGCAGATTTTCAATCTTCAATTCCTTGCCCGACTTGAGCATTTTTGCCGGGATGGCGGTGACTTCGTTGCCCGAAAGGAAAATCAGTTCAAACTCCGTGGCGCTGTCGGAATAATTCCGCGTCTCGCCCTCGGCAAAGTGCATCTGCAGTTCGCGCGCGAGCATGTCGGTCGCAAGCTGGCCGACGAGCAGCAGGATGACGCCAGCGTGGGCGAGCTGGATGCCGAGTTTCTTAACCGTGAACTCGAAACGGTAGATGTGCGCCACGACCAGGTTCACCAGCAGCAGCGTGCCGATGAGATAACCGCCAGGCAGGATCAGCGGGATTTTATGACCGAAGACGTGCGCGCCGATCACGAGCCATTGCTTGAAATAATGCGATTGCGCGCCATAGAGCCCTTCATCCGCCTGCGCGAGCGTGCCCACAAACACCAGCACCACCGAGAACGCCAGCAGCGTGGCGGTGAGCTTGAGCGACGTGAAGAACCGGACGATTTTATTAATGAGCATGGGGATATTGAGCCGACTGCACGAAGCTCACCAGCGCTTCTTTTTGCTGTGCCACAACGTTCGCGTCGCCCATGAGTTTGTAAAACCATGTCTGGCCGCCCAAAGGCAGCACCACGCCGACCAGTTGTGCCGGCTTGCCCGCGCTCGTGCCGGTGAATTCAATCAATGTCGCCTTGCCGCCGGAAGCATCAATGGTTGGCAGATTCGCCAGATCCGCTTCGGCAATCGGCGCGAGGCCGAGCTGCGTGCGCCAGCGGTTCACGTTTGGCAACAGACCGCCGCCATCACCGGCAAGCGAACTGACATTCACCGCCGCCGTCGCGCCATTTGCGCCGGTTATGACATATTTCGCGATCAGAAACTGCGCAAGCTGGCCTTCCTGCCAGCCGGCGGGAACGGTCCAGGTCGGTTTATCTCCGGCGGGGACGCTGGCGGCAGGCATGCCGGGGTTCATTCCACCGACCGGCGGATGGGACGGCGGCAACTGGCTCATATCCATCGCGGCTGGAGCCGCAGCGGGTGCGCCGAAGGAAATCGATTTCAAAAAGGCGATGAACGCTGGCTTCTGCGCTTCCACCACGCCGGCATCACCGGTCATTTTGAAAAACCACGCCGTGTCTTCGCGATGCAATATCACGCCGATGATCCGTCCGGCATCGCCGCTGCCCGGCGCGGTTCCGGCCAGATCATACAGTTCTGCGGGCGACTCGCCGACCGTGATTTTTTCGGCGAGCTTCGCAAGTTCAGTCTCTGACAAGGCCTCCAGGCCGACCTGTCCGCGCCAACGATTGACGTTCGCGGGATCGGTGCCGGCGGTGCCGGCGAGCGGAATCACGCTGACGTCAGCCTGCCTGCCGTTCTCGGAAATTCCAAAACTCGCCACGCGCATCTGCGACGGGGCTTTTTTCTCCCAGCCGGCGGGCAAAGCATATTGCAACGATGGCTGGCCGCTGTTATCCGGCGCGAGCATTCCGTCCGGCATGGCCGTTGGCATCGCGCCGGTCGTGGCGATTGGCGGCGGAGCCGGAGTGGCGGCGTCGCTGGCGTCCACGTTATAAACTTTGACGCTGTCGCGCCCGCAACCGGCGGCGGCAAGAATCAAAAAGGTTCCGACGGTGGCCGGCCAGAGTGTGAGATGGATGAATGACTTCATGTTCGTGGATGTTAAATAACGGAAAAAACAGTCGCCGACAAAACTTTCTTTGGCTTTAGCAGACCAATTTTTGCCACGGATGCGACAAGAAATGACATCATACCCGATGATTTGTTTCACCTCCGGCCGTCCGGTCCGCGTTTGAGTCCGCTTCGCCGCCTCGCGGCCTTGGTTGCTCCCGGCAAGATTTGTCAAGCATCGGACAGCAGATGGTTGGCTCGAACTTGGGGACTGGCCGAAGCTTCATCAGAATCCCGCAAAAGAATCACGCAATCAAACAAACCAAAATAACCATGAAAAATATACTTCTGCTGGCGGTGATGTTCGGTCTGGCGGCCGCCCTTTCGGCCAAGGGCGCCGAGGCCAATGAAAATTGGAACACGCTTTGCGCCAAATGCCACGGCGCGGATGGCAAGAGCGACACCAAGATCGGCGCGAAACTGGGCGCGAAAGATTTCACCGACGCCAAGGTGCAAGCCGGTTTCAAGGATGAAGAAGCGTTTAAGACCATCAAAGAGGGCAAGAAAGACAAGGATGACAAGACGCTTATGAAGGCTTTCGACACGTTGTCGGGTGATGAAGTAAAGGCGCTGGTCGCCTACGTCCGCGCTTTTCAGAAGTAGGCATTGGCAGGGTTTGCAGGCGGGGCTGGCCGGACCGGCAAATTGAAAAGGCGGCCCGCGCGCTCATCGGAAGCGTAAAAATAAAGTCGGACATTATGCATCGCTTTAAATTACCGCCACAAATTCTCCGCCTGATTCTGGTGGCCATGGCCATCGTCGGTTCCTATCTGGTCGCGCGGTCGTTTCTTGTGCCGCCGTCGTTTGGTGAATACGGCTGGTATCGCGGCGATGCTCTGAAATTGATTGCGGCACGGGATCCCGTCTTTGCCGGCAAGCAGGCGTGCGACGAATGTCACTCCGACATTCTGCATAAGCTGGCAAAGGATGCGCACAAGACACTTTCCTGCGAGGGCTGCCACGGTGTGAGCCGGGAGCACTGCGACAACCCGGACATCCTGCCGGTGAAGGCAACCGGCAGTCATTGCATCCGCTGCCACGAAGCGAATCTGGCGCGGCCAGCCTGGCTCAAACAAATTGTCGTTAAAGATCATTACGGGCCGAAATGCACGGAATGCCACCTGCCGCATCAACCCACTCAATCGCCATGAATCATACCATTAATCGGCGGAGTTCCTTGTTGCGCATGGGGGCTGCGATGGCCGGGCTGCTCACGGTTTCCTTCGCGCGCGCGGCCAAAGCCGCGGTGCAGACGGTGTTTGTTTCCACCACCGCTCCCAAAGGTTATGACCCGACCAAGCACAAATGGCTGATGTGCATCGACGCCAGCAAGTGCATCGGTTGCGGACTGTGTGCGGAAGCCTGCAAAAAAGAGAATGGCGTTCCGGAAGGTCCCTACTATCGCACCTGGATCGAGCGTTACATCATTCCCAAGCCGAAACCGGGCTCGGATCTGACCCGTGGCGAGGCGATTGTGGATTCGCCCAACGGTGGCATGCATGGTTTTCCTGAACCGACTTTACCGAAAGACAAGATTGAGCACGCGTTCTTCGTCCCGAAGCTGTGCAACTTGTGCGAGAATCCGCCATGCATCCAGGTCTGTCCGGTTGGCGCGACGTTTACCGCGCCGGATGGCGCGGTGCTGATTGACCCGAATTACTGCATCGGCTGCGCCTTCTGCATTCAGGCCTGTCCGTATGGCGCGCGGTTTCTGAATCCTGCCACGAAGACAGCGGAGAAGTGCACGCTTTGTTATCATCGAATCTCGCGCGGACTGAAGCCGGCGTGTGTCGAGGTTTGTCCGGCGGAAGCGCGGATTTTTGGCGATCTCAAAAATCTGGCGGCGGACGATCCGCTTCAGAAATTTTACGAAAAGAACCGGGTGCAGGTGCTGAAGCCACACCTGGGCACCGAACCCCGCGTGCTTTACGCCGGCCTGGACAAGGAGGTCAGATGATATGATGAACGAGGTCACCAACAGCGTGGTCGAGGCATTGCCGCAGTTTCAGGGCTATGTGTATCCGAACGAAGCGAACTTTCATCCGGTCTGGAGCACGTTGATTGTCGTTTATCCCTACATCACGGGCCTGGTGGCGGGAGCCTTCATCATGGCCTCGCTCGTGCGCGTATTCGATGTCAAGGCGCTGGCGCCGGTGTATCGGCTCTCGATGTTGACGGCGCTGGCGTTTTTGCTGTGCGCCACCTTGCCGCTGTTGTGCCATCTGGGGCATCCGGAGCGGTGTTACGAAATCATGATGACGCCGCACATGACGTCACCGATGGCGATCTTCGGCTTCGTCTATGCGTGGTATTTGATGGCGGTCCTGCTGTTGGAATTGTGGTTTGATTACCGGCAGGACTTTGTGAAGTGGTCAAAAACGACGGCCGGGTTCAAGGGGTTCCTCTACCGGGTGCTGACTCTGGGTGTGACGGATGTGTCCGAGAAAAGCGTGCGGCTGGACATGAAGATGGAGTGGATCCTTTCGATTGTCGGTATTCCGTCGGCGTTTCTGTTGCACGGCTATGTCGGTTTCATTTTCGGTTCCATCAAGGCCAATCCCTGGTGGGGCAATGTGCTGATGCCGATCATGTTTATTTTGTCGGCCATCGTTTCGGGCATCGCGCTGTGCGTCTTCAATTACATCGTTCTGAACTGGATCCGCCGCAGGCCACTGGACATGCGCTGCCTGGACGCCATGGCGATGTTTCTTTTCTACGCGCTGGTGATGGATGCCGTCGTGGAAGGACTGGATGTGCTCCATCGCGGTTACGCGGCAGAGGAAGGATTTGCGGTGCTGCAGACCATGATTCACGAGAAGCTGTTTTATACGCTTAATATCGGACAGGTTGGCGTCGGCACGCTGGTGCCGTTGCTGCTGCTGGGATTGCTCCAGGTTCTGCCCCGGCGCGTGCCGGAGGCGACCCGGCGGGTCATGATTTTTTGCAGCGGCGCGATGATTTTGCTGGGCGTGCTGATGATGCGTTGGAATGTCGTCATGGGCGGGCAGTTTTTCTCCAAGAGCTTTCGCGGCGTGATGAGCTACAAGATGGAATTCGCCGGACAGGAAGGATGGCTCATCAGCGCCGTCATCATGTGCCTGCCGTTCATCATTCTGACGGTGCTCGTGAAATTGTTTTTGTCCGAACGGTTGCAACCCTGTGAACATGTGCTGGAAAAAAGCTCCAAAGCCTAGGCTTGGCGGGAACCGGCTGGCATTTTGGAATGGGTGCCATGTCAAGAAATGACAAGCCTTCAGCAAGATTGGAAAGGACAGGGCGGCGAGGCGGAATGAGAATGTCTGCGTCAGGATTTGTCGTTGGAAAATTTTGGCGAAATCATTTCGTCGGAACGCGCTTGAATGAAGAACGGAATTTCGCGAAAGTTTCAAGGTTCCCGACGATGGGAATGACCAGAGTTGGTTAGTTAACTAAACAGAAACAAGCATATGAAAAAAATACTTCTGCTGGCAGCGATGTTTGGCCTGGCGGCCACCCTTACGACCAAGGGTGCCGAGGCCAAGGAAAACTGGGACACGCTATGCGTCAAGTGCCACGGCGCGGAGGGCAAAGGCGACACCAAGATGGGCGCGAAACTTGGCTGTAAAGATATGACCGACGCCAAGGTGCAGGCCGAAATCAAGGATGACGCCGCGTTCAAAGCGCTCAAGGAAGGGCTGAAATCCGCCGATGACAAGACGCTGATGAAACCGTTCGACACGCTGTCCGACGACGAAATCAAAGCGCTCGTGGCCTACGTCCGCACCTTGAAAAAATAATCCGCTCTTCGGCTGCTAGCCGGGTGCATTCACCGGTCGGAGAACAAAAAACGTGAACCGGTGGAATCCCCAGCCGGCCAGCGGCCATCTTTTTAATTTAAGATCCGCCAACTCCAACCAGCCCGCTCTCCGCCATCGCCATGAATTCCGAAAACACGCCGGCCAAAGACAAAACCCGGCTTTCCCTGTTCCGCAACTGGACCAGTCTGGTTGGCGCCGTGGTGGCCATCGGCGCGCTGTTCTCCTTTTTGTTTTTGTTCACCCTGGATGCGGTCGCCAAATTTTCCAACCCGTATGTCAGCCTGCTGACCTACATGCTGGTGCCGGCCTTTCTGATCTTCGGCCTCGTGCTGATTTTTGGGGGCTTGTGGTGGGAGCGCCGTCGCCGCGCGCATGGAAGCGGGCCGACCTCGCTGAAGATTGATTTGAGCCGTCCGCGTGACCGGCGCGTGATGGCGGCGTTCCTTTCCGGCAGTGTCATTTTCCTGCTTCTCTCGGCCGTTGGTTCCTACAACGCGTTTAACTTCACTGAATCGGTCACGTTCTGCGGCGAGACATGCCACAAGGTGATGAAGCCCGAACTCACGACGCACGACCACGGTCCGCACGCGCGGGTGGCCTGCGTGGAATGTCACGTCGGCAAGGGCGTTTCGTGGTTCGTGAAATCGAAGATCTCCGGTTCGTATCAGCTCTATTCCGTGGCGTTCCACAAATATCCGACGCCCATCGGCACGCCGATCAAGAACCTGCGTCCTGCACGCGATACCTGCGAAGAATGTCACTGGCCGCAGTCCTTCGTGGGCAACTTGGACCGCACTTTTAATTATTTCCAGAGCGACGCCTCCAACTCGCCCTATTCCATCCGCCTGCTCCTGAAAATCGGCGGCAGCGATCCCACGCGCGGCCCGGTTGGCGGCATCCACTGGCACAATTTGCCCGGCAACGACGTCGAATACGTCGCGACCGACGACGCGCGCCAGAAAATTCCCTGGGTGCGTGTGAAGGACGCCTCGGGCAAGGTCACCGTGTTCAAGACGAAAAATTTTACGAATGATGTGTCCCGGATGGAACTGCGCACGATGGATTGCATGGACTGTCACAACCGTCCGTCGCATCGCTATCTTTCGCCGGAAAAAGCCGTGAACCAGGCGATGTCCCTAAAGCGGATTGACCCCGGCATCCCGTGGATTAAAACCAATGCCCTGTTCGTCCTGACTCAGAAATATCAGACCGAAACCGAAGCCACCAACCGCATCGCGGCCCTGCTCACAGAGAAATATCCGGGCGACACGCGCGTGCAGGCCGCCATTCCCGTGATGCAGCAGATTTATTCGGAAAACTTTTTCCCGGAGATGAAGGCGAGCTGGGCAAGCTACCCGGACAACGTCGGCCACATGATCTGGCCTGGCTGTTACCGTTGTCACGACGGCCAGCACAAGACCGAGGATCGCAAGACGACCATCAAGGCAAACGACTGCAATACCTGCCACACCATCCTCGCGCAGGGCGCCGGCGACGAACTGAACAAGCTTGCTCCCGCCGGACAAAAATTCATCCACCCCGGCGGCGATCTGGACGACAATCCTGTCTGCAACGACTGCCACAACGGCGGGCCGTAGCCGTTGTTTTTAGCGCTTTGGAAAGGAACGCGGAGCAATGCTCTGCGCTCCATTTGCTTGCCAGTCAAAAAACGCCAAGCAATGCGCAACATTCGGTGAGCGGATTCTCCCGGTTCCACCGATTTTGCTGGCGTATGAACTTCTGCCGCCGGCAAGACACATTTAAGTTTCCCCCGCTTGTTGTGCTGGCGGCATTCTGTTTTGCAGTCTCGACGGCATGGGCGGCAACGAACACGGTTGAAAAATTTTCCAACGCGGACTGCCTGGATTGCCATAGCGACCCGAAGAATACGCGCGTCGTGAATGGCGAAAAGGTGGCGCTTGCGGTTTTCCCCGCCAATGGCTTTAAGAAATCCGTCCACAGCGAACTGGACTGCGTTGACTGTCACGACGGCATCAAGGAACTGGTCCACGACAAAAATGTTTCGCCGCCGAACTGCGCAAGCTGTCACGAAAAAGAAGGCAGGGATTACGCGGGCAGCATCCACGGAATGAGCCACAAGATGGGCGCGTCCGGCGCGGCCAATTGTTGGGACTGCCACGGCGGGCACGAAATTTTGCCGGCGAAGAATCCCGCTTCATCAACTTATAAACTAAATCTGCCGCTGACCTGCGCAAAGTGCCACAGCAACACGAAGCTCTCGAAGGAATACCAGATCCAGGTTCCTGACGCGGCCTCGCAATACATGGACAGCATCCACGGGAATGCGTTGCTGAAGATGGGCTTGATCGTCGCGCCATCGTGCAATGACTGCCACGGCGCGCACGGCATCAAGCGTTCGGTGGACCGCGATTCGCCCATCAACCACGCGAACGTCGCCAAGACCTGCGGCAAGTGCCACGTCGGCATCGAGGAGACTTACAATAAGAGCGTTCACGGCCAGTTGCTCGCGGTCGGCGACAAGCGCGGACCCGTTTGCATTGACTGCCACAGCGCGCACCAAATTGAAAATCCCACGGGCAATAATTTCAAGACCATCAGCGACGAGCGCTGCGGCAAGTGCCACGAGGACCGGCTGGAACATTACAGCGAGACCTATCACGGCAAGGCGATGCTGCTCGGCAAACCGAATTCCGCGCCGGAAGTCGCCGCGTGCTATGACTGCCACGGCTTCCACGACGTGCTGCCTGCCGCCAACCCGGCCTCCCATCTGTCCCAGACGAACATTCTTGTGACCTGCCAGAAGTGTCATCCGGGCGCGACGGCGAAGTTCACCGAATACCGGCCTCATGCCAATCCGCTGGACGCAAAAAATTACCCGATGCTGCACGTCGTCTTCCTCGCGATGACCGCGCTGCTCATCGGCACGTTTAGTTTCTTTGGCATCCACACGATCGCCTGGGGCGTGCGCGCCATTTATCTGTATCTGCACGACACTAAAACATTTCGCGAGGCGAAATTCTCGGTCCAGAACGGCGATGAATGGTTCACACGGTTCGTGCCGTTCGAGCGGTTCCTGCACTTCCTGGTCGTGACGAGTTTTCTGCTGCTGGTCATCACCGGCATGCCGCTGAAGTTTTATTACACCGACTGGGCGAAAGTGCTGTTCGCCTTCATCGGCGGGCCGGAAACCGCGCGGATGCTGCACCGCTTCGGCGCGCTCATCACGTTCCTGTATTTCACGCTGCACCTGACGTCGCTGGCCGGCAAGTCGTGGAAAGGCCGGGGCAAATTGCGCAATCCGGAGACCGGCAAAATGGAGATGCAGCGCTTCTACGCGGTCGTCTTCGGGCCCGATTCGATGGTGCCGACGATGCAGGACTGGCGCGATTTCGTGGCGCACAACAAATGGTTTTTCGGCAAAGGCCCGAAACCGCATTTCGACCGCTGGACGTATTGGGAGAAGTTCGATTACTTCGCCGTGTTCTGGGGCGTGGCCATCATCGGCGCGTCGGGGCTCGTCATGTGGTTCCCGGAATTTTTCACGCGCTTCATGCCCGGTTGGGTCATCAACATCGCGCTCATCCTGCACTCGGACGAGGCGCTGCTCGCGGCGGGATTCATCTTTTCCATCCACTTTTTCAACACGCATTTCCGCATCGAAAAATTCCCGATGGACACCGTCATTTTCTCCGGTCGCGTCTCCAAGACGGAGATGCTGCACGAACGCAAGCGCTGGTATGACCGCCTGGTGGCGACCGGCAAGCTGGATGATTACCGCGTGAAGGACGAATGGTTCCAGTGGAAGAACATCGCCAAATCATTCGGCTACATCGCCTTCATCATCGGCCTCGTGCTGCTGGCGCTCATCATTTACGCCATGGTCTCACGGCTGGTGCATTGAAAATGCAAGGTGCTGCCAAATAAAAACTGCCTCCGCGCTTTGGCGTTTCCCGCGTCTGGTGAACAACCCGTGACGTAGCTGGCCGCCGCGAACGCGGTCAGCCGATTCAAAAACGGGTGAGTAGTTGGCAAGACCGGTGGAGTTTTCCTCCACCCAATCATCGAACTTGGAGGGTATGAAACGCGGTTTCCACCCGTGGTTTGCGGCGCTGCTGCTCATGGCAGTTCCGGCCTTCGCAGGTTTGAAGGACGGCGATTGTCTGGATTGCCACGGCGACAACACGCTTTTCAAAACCAATTCGGCGGGCAGGGCGGTTTCGCTGTTCGTGGACAAGGCGAAGCTCGCGGCATCCGCCCACGCGACGAATTCCTGCATCAACTGCCACGCGGACATTTCCGCCAAACATCCCAACGACAACCAGCCGGTGGCGCTGGTGGACTGCAAGGCCTGTCACACGCGCCAGACGGAAAGCTTCAACGCCAGCGTCCACGGCCTCGCGCTCAAGGCGGGGCACGATGACGCGGCGACGTGCCAGGATTGCCACGATTCGCATGAGATGGTTTCCGGCAACTCGCCGACATCGCCGATATATTTTTCGCGGCAGGCGCAGACGTGCGGCGCGTGCCACGACCAGGAGGCGCGCGATTGGGCGGCGAGCATTCACGGCCAGACGGTGGCCGCCGGTTCGCACGACGCGCCGACCTGCACGGGCTGTCATTACGAACATCAGATCCGCTCGCTCAAGAGCAGTTCCGCGATGGCGATTTCCGGGGATGTCTGCAGCCGCTGCCACGCGTCGGAGCGGCTGAACACGAAATACAACCTGCCCGCCGACCGCGTGAAGACTTTTTTTGAAAGTTACCACGGCCTTGCCGGGCAATACGGCTCCACGGTCGCGGCAAACTGCGCGAGCTGCCACGGCTTCCACAAAATCCTGCCGTCGTCGGACACGAATTCAACCATCAGCAAAGCCAATCTGGCGGCGACGTGCGGGAAATGTCATCCCGGCGCGAGCACAAAATTTTCGCTGGGCAAAATCCATGTGGAGCCGGACGGCCTGGCGGACGGGGCGGATTTCGGCAGCCGCTTGAACCACTGGGTGCGGCGGATTTATCTCGTCCTGATTTTTGTCACGGTCGGCGCCATGTTCGCGCACAATGCGACGCTTTTCCTCAAGAAAATGGCCGCGCGGCTGCGCTCCTCGGTGCGGCCGGTGGTGCGGATGACGGCGTCGCAACGGTGGCAGCATTTCGTGCTGGCGGCGAGTTTCATCGTGCTGGCGCTGACGGGATTTGCACTGAAATTCCCGGATTCGTTCCTGGCAAAAATTCTCGGCTCCAGCGAGCCGTTCCGGCGCTGGGTGCATCGCATCGCGGGAATTTTGCTGCTGCTTGTCGGATTGTATCACTTGATATATCTGCTGGCCACGCGTGACGGCAGGCGGCTGCTTGCGGATCTGTTTCCAGTGAAAAAAGATCTGGCCGACGTGATGCAGGCGGTGCGATATCTCACCGGGTTCTCGCCGGAAAAGCCAAAGATCGGCCGCTTTGGCTATGCCGAGAAGATGGAATATTGGGCGGTCGTCTGGGGGACGTTTCTCATGGGCGCGACGGGGCTGGTCATCTGGTTGAAGATTGATGTGACGCAATTTCTGCCGCGCTGGGTCGTGGTGGTGGCGACGACGATCCATTATTACGAGGCCGTGCTCGCCTGCCTGGCGATCGTGGTGTGGCATTTCTATCACGTCATGTTCGACCCGGACGTTTATCCGCTGAACACGGCGTGCCTGGACGGGCGGATTTCCGAGGAACTGCAGGCGCACGAACACCCGCTGGAAAAGGGCACGGTTGATCCGGCGCAAAACGACAACGACTCGCCGTAAGCGGAACTGGTGCTTATTGTAAATCAAAGTATGAAATATAATGAACGCAAGGATTGCGTGGTAATTGGCAAAGAATGGTAAGCAGGTTTTCCACGCTGGTTTAGTTTCTTGTCCAGACTCTAAAAGCGGACAACAGAAAAAATGAAAATCTTCGTCGCAGGATTGAGTTACAAGACCACGCCCGTGGAATTGCGCGAGAAGCTGGCGGTGTCCCGCGCGCGGCTGCAATGCTGCGGCTGCCGCCTCAAGCTGCGCGGCAATCTTTCCGAGGTCGTCCTGCTCTCAACCTGCAACCGGGTGGAGATTTACGGCGTGTCGCCGTGGATTCACGGGACGGTCCACCGGCTGTTTCAGGAATTGACGAACACCGACCTTGATTTCACGCCGTATCTCTATGTCAAGGAAGGCGCGGAGGCGGCGCAGCATCTGTTTTCCGTGGCAAGCGGGCTGGACTCGATGGTGATTGGCGAGACGGAAATCACCGGCCAGGTGAAAAGCGCGTATGAAACGGCGAAGGCGGCGGGCCTGACCGGCAAAAAAATGAACCAGCTTTTTCAGGCCGCGTGCCGGGTCGTGAAAAAAATCCGCACGGAAACGGCCATCGGCCGCGGCGCAACTTCGGCCGGCAGCGTGGCGGTGGAACTGGCGGAGAAGATTTTTGACCGCGACCTGTCGCAGAAGACCGTGATGATTCTGGGCGCAGGCAAGATGGGCGAAGCCTGCGTGAAGCATCTGGCCAAGCGCGGCGCGAAGACGGTGCTGGTGGCCAACCGCTCGGTGGAGCGCGCGGAAAAGCTGGCGGTGGAATTTGGCGGGCGCGCAGTGCGGCTGGAAGATTCAGCCGTGGCGATGACCGGGGCGGATATTCTGGTCAGCTCGACCGGCAGCCCGGACATTGTTTTGCGCCGCGAGGATGTGGCGAAGATTCTGCCCGCACGCGGAAACCGTCCGCTGGTGCTGGTGGATATCGCGGTGCCGCGGGACATTGACCCGGCGGTGGCGGAGCTCCCGAATGTTTTTCTTTACGACATTGACGACCTGGAAGCGGTCGTCCGCGAGAACACGAAAAATCGCGAATCGGAACTCGTCCTGTGCCATCAGATCATCGCGGAACACTCGGCAAAATTGATTGAGAAATTTACCTCGCCGCTGGCGAAGCCGGCCAGGGAAGAAGCGGTTGAGACCGCGCCTGGCTGGGCATTGGGCGGCGCAACGGCATGACGGGCATCGGGCATTAACAACAGACGGTGAACTAGCAAAAACATAACGATTATGAAAAAACTAAATCCATATTGGAAAATGTCAGCCTGCTTTGCGGCGGCGGGTTTGACATTACTGGGAAGCCTGTCCGCAGTCCGGGCGGCGGCTCCCGCGTTGAACGGCTCGCTCACCCTGCGGCCGCTGACGCCCACGGAAATCACGACCTACGGCCTGACCGGCTCGAACGCCCAGATCTCCGCCGGCATCAGAACCGTCGGCCTCGGCGAGCCGGTCTATATTGATGCCATGGTCAATGCGGCGATCGCGCCATCCAACATCGTCGGAGTCACCTGGTCGCTGGTTGCCAGCAACAAGCCGGCTGGATCGGCGGCCACGTTGTCGGACGGACCGCTCGGCACCAATGTGCCGCTTTACAAGGTGGCGGATCGCTATAACAACTCTGGCGCTGCGGTGTTCCAATTGGCGGGCCGCACGTTCTTCCGACCGGATGCCGTCGGGCCATACACCGTGAACGCCACCATCACCACGGTGGGCAGCGGCTCGACCAATCTTTCGGCCACAATCACGGCGGCGACCTATCTTGGCCTCCAGACCTGCAGTTCCTGTCACAGCGGCGGAACGACCATCAACGGGGTGACCGTGCCCGATGTTTACCACGATTACTCCAACACGCTGCACGCCGCGTTCTTCAAGCGCTCCATTGACGGTTTGGAAAGCAGCTACTTCAGCAAAAGTTACCTCCCGGCCTCGACGCTGGGCTACGACACCAATGCCGTGGCCAACAACAATGGTTTTGATGATATTGCCCTCCTCTATGGATGGAATTTTCCAAACGTGCTGACCAACGGCAATTGGGACGCCATGCCATCCGCAGTGCAAAACCTCGCGAACATCCAATGTGAAAACTGTCACGGTCCGGGCAGCCAGCATTTTTTCTCGCAAGGCACTGTGGGCAACCCCAACGCCATCGCCGTCAGTTACGTGGCCGGCAATTGCGCCCAATGCCACGACAGCAATCCCCAGGAACAATGGGGCATCAAGGTGTCCGAATGGAACAATTCGCTGCACGCCCACCCCACGCGCACTCCTTCCGGCAGCACGAGCCGGATCAACTGCGTCCGCTGCCACACCGCGCCGGGCTTCCGGGATTTCATCGCGAATTCCGTCAGCACCAACAACGCCAGCGGCTACGTCACCAACGTGGTTTATGAAGCCATCACCTGCGCGGCGTGCCACGATCCGCACGACGCTTCCAACCCGCATCAATTGCGCGCCGCCAACAGTTACACCCTCCCGGAAGGAACCACCGTCACCAACGTGGGACTCGGCGCGCTCTGCATGAACTGCCATCACAGCCGCAACGGTTCCGCGACCAACAACATCCTGAATTATCAGCAGAGCAAACCCACCTGGGCTAATGGTTCCAGCTTCGGCGTGCATGACAGCACGGCGGGCGACATGGTTGAGGGCGTGAACGCCATCACCTACGGCAAGGTCATTCCCAGCGGCTCGCACAGCGCCGTCATCCCGGATGTCTGCGTCGGCTGCCATATGCAACCCGTGGCCAGCACGAATCCTGCGTATGGCCAGGCGGGCGGCCACACTTACAGCATGACCTACAAGGTCGTGAACGCCGGTGTCACGAACACGGCGGATCTGGTTGACGTCTGCGTCAAGTGCCATGGTCCGATTGAAGAATTCAACTTCGCCCGGAAGGATTACAATGGCGACGGCATCATCGAAGGCGTCCAGACCGAAGTCCAGCACCTGCTCGACAAACTGTCCACGCTCCTGCCGAACTCGACCTATCAGGCGAATGCCTCCAACTATGTTGCCGACGGCCTGGTCAAGACCTCCGTCTCCACCAAGACCAACTGGCCGACCAAGTTCCTGAATGCCGCATGGAACTGGCAGTTCGTTAATGTCGAAGGCAGCAAGGGCGTTCACAACGCGCCTTACGCTGTGGGCGTCCTCAAGGCTTCCATCGGCGACCTCACCGGCGATGACAACAACGACGGCCTGCCCGATTCCTGGCAGATCGCCTACTTCGGCGCTGGTTTTGCCACCAATGCTGCCGCCGGCCCCAACGCGCTCAACAACACCGCCGGTGTGCCGAACTGGATGATGTGCTCACTGAACCTTAATCCGTTCGGCGCCTTCACGGTCGCCGGCAGCGGTGCGATCTACATCAATGATGGGAACGTCGTCAACGGCGCGACCAACACCATTGCCATCTACACGGCGGCGGAAATCGCCTTCGACACCGTGCCCGGCACCAGCTACCAGATCCAGGGCATCTCGCAACTGACCGACTCCTGGCAGAACATCAGCACGAACATCCCCGGCACGGGCAGCACCATCAGCTACCTGACGCCGACGCACGGAGTGCAACAGATGTTCTACCGCGTGGTTCACACCCCGTGATCACGGGCTGAAACTGAAAATATCAACACCCCTTCCCGCGAAAGCGGGGAGGGGTTTTTTTTTTAGCCCGGCGGGAGGGAACTTCGGATGCGGGCGAATCCAACATTGTCATCGCGCTGCGTTACAACGCAACCGTGGCCGCTTTCACCGTCTGATAATTTTTATCGAGTTCCGGCTGGAGCAGGATGAGCGCGGCGATGCGGCGGGCGGTATGCGTGACCTCCCGCGCCTCGTCCGGCGTGAGCGCGCGACCCAGCAATTCAAATTCCCGATATGACAGCCATTTCTTCATCACCTGATACCCGCCGATGGTGTAATCCCAGACCTTTTCCGGCACGTTGCGCCAGCAGGCGGCTTCGTTCAGGAAAATGTCGTGCGTGGAGTGGCCAAGGTAGGGCGCGTCACTCCGTGCGCGCCGTTCGCCGTCAGTTTGGAAATCGTCATTGCAATCGGCGGCGCGCGCGGAGCGACGCGCCCTACCATCCGCCGCCTCCTCCGCCGTGAACGCGCGCGTTTCCAATCGGCCTTTGCCGGGCATCGTCACGCCGTTCTGCCCCGCGTGGCCCCAGCCGGCGGTGACTTTCAAATCTGATTTGCCGGGACAGCTCAATTCGCCAATTGCTTTCAATTCCGGGCGCGGCTTGCCTTTGGTAACGCCGTCAACGGGCGTTTCCGTATCGAGCAAGGCGGCGACTTGGCGCCCCAATTCGGCGGACGCCAACAACGCCTTGCGCGACTTGGGCAAGGGCACGCGCGGCCAGTCCTGCCGCAACGCGCCGGAATTTTCCACGCGATACTCTGGCGCATGAAGCACGGCCAGCGTGTGGTAAAACAATTCTTCCGGCTGGTTGCCCAAACGCAAGTCAGCCAGAAACTCCTTCGCGGCGTCGGTCAAATTGGCTTTGGGCTTGCCGTCGGAAACCGCATCAAATAACGACGAAGGGTCGGGATTTGGTTTGAGCCAGAGCGGAAAGAAATTGGAAAGACCATTACCGAAGTTGTCAGAGAGAACCTTTGTAAAATATCCACGATCAAAGTTGTCCATCGTTTGCTTCTGACGAGCTTCAATCCAAACATTGCCTTCAAAAACTTGAAGAAGAAAATCGGGGCGACCCCTGTCCAACAAGTTCGTTTCCGGTTCCCAGTAAAGCCAGCGAACATCGAACGGACGGTAGCAAAATCGGATGATATTCTTTTTCAATATTCCGCGCTTGCACAATTCATCACGGACACGCTCGGCTTTGAATTGGGGAGATTTCTCCATGACGCTTGGAGCAATCCGCCGCATCTCCTCGTGGCTGATTTCGGGATCAAAATATTTTTCTAGCCGTTCAACCAGCACGTCCTTTTCCACGTCCACCAGAAATTCATCGCGGCTGGTTTTCACGCCGGGGAATGAGACGGGAAAGAGTCCCGTGAGCAGCGGCCATTTGTAATAGCCAGATTCCGTCTTCATTGGCAGAAACGGCAGGCCGACTTCCAGCGGCGGTTTGAGCCGCGTGTAAATTTTCTTCGACGGTGCGTTGAGCGTGGCCAGCAATTCTCCGCGCTTGTCCTTGCCCCACAAATGGCGGAAATGAATCATGTTCCCCTCACCCCGGCCCTCTCCCGTGGGGAGAGGGGGAACCGCTCCCAGCGCTGGGTCGGAGCCAACACGCTTGGATTTACGACGCGCAAACGTGGCTGTTCCCTCTCCCGCCGGGAGAGGGTTAGGGTGAGGGGCCAGCGTTTGAGCCTCCTCACGTCGGCTCCTACGAATCAAGGTGGCTATCGCCGTGCCCACCTGGATGCCTTCGCGGTTGGATTCCGTCGAGAACACGCTGGGATCGGGCTTGCCTTCCGGCGTGAGCTTGCCGGTCTTGAACTTGTCGCCGTTCAGGCAGTCCACGGTGATGGAATCAAAAACCTCCAGATACCGCTCGCGCATTCCGGTGAACGACAAGCCATCCAGCCACGAATAATTGGAGATGAAGCTGATGATGCCCTCGCCGGACTTTTCCACGATGCGCCGCTCGGCCATGCGGAAGAAACGGATGTAAAGATCGTTCAAGCCCTGCCCCTGCGGCGCGGCGGCGCGCTTGGTCGTGCGGTAGGCATTGCTCAAATCGCGTTCTTCTTCCACGGCCAGGCCCGCGTAGCCGTTGTAAGGCGGATTGCCGAGGATGACGATGATCTTCTTTTCCTGCTTGATGCCGTCCGCCGCCTCCTTTTCCTGTTTGAATTCGGGAATGGCAAACGTGAGCTGCTTCTTCGCTTCTTCCGACGGCGGTTCCCAGCCGGTGAGCGCGTTGGTAAGATAAATCGCGGCGCGTTCATTCTTGGAATCGTCCAGCGGCACGGAAAGATTTTGCAGGAGCAATCCCATTTGCAAATGCGCGACGACGAATGGCGCGGGCAGAAGTTCAAAACCGAAGACACGTTCCTGTGCGGCTTGCTTGGTGTAGTGTTCCGCCAGCGCGCCCATGCCTTGGTCATCTTTCAGAAACTTGTGAATGTGCCGCAGCACCTCGACGAGATACGCGCCCGTGCCGCAGCAGGGGTCGAGCACGAACACGCGCGGGTCGGCCAGGCCGTCGGGGATGTCCAGTTCCTCGCGCAGGGCGGCGTCCACGCGGGCGACCTGATATTGCACGATCTCCGGCGGCGTATACCACACGCCCAGTTGCTTGCGGAGTTCGGGGTCGAAGGCTTCGAGGAACGGCTCGTAGAAATACTGGACGGCGTGGTCCTCCACAAACCGCTCAAAGAACGCGGCGCGATCCACGCGGTTGAGGGCGGCGGCGGTCCAGTCGAGAACTTCCACGAGACCGAGCGGGCCAAGCTTCGTGGGCGTGGCGACCTGCTCGAACAACGCCTTGATCATCGGGACGTGCAGCGTCCACGCGGCGGAGCGCCAGTCGAATAGTTCGGTAGGGCGGTCAGTCCTCTGACCGCCGAGCGCGTCTTGACACGCGGGCGGCGCGCAGGGGACTGCGCGCCCTACCTGTTGTTTGTGCCAGAGAACCCACGCGGAGAACACGCCGTAGAAAAGCGTCTGGACAAGCGTGGAGCGGAAGAAGTGTTCGCCTTTCTCCGCCTCGAACTTCATGCCGAGAGCTTCTTCCAACGCGCCCCGGACGGCGGCGAGCGCCGGCAGATTGCCCGCGCCTTCGACGCGCGCCCGCGCATCGCGCGCATACGAGGCAAGAAAGAAGGCCACGTCTTTGGGATTGTTCAACGGCGCGGCGTGCAGCATCACGCGCTTGAGATATTCGATGAAGCGTTCGCCCAGCGCGTCCGCCGCCTTGCGCGGATGGGCGGCGGCCAGCCAGAAGGATTTTTCGTCCGGTGCAAGTTGAAAGCCTTCGAGCCGGTGAGTCTTGCCGCCGATGCGCTTGAGCAGGAGAAATTCGCGGTAGTTCGTCAATAGTGCCTGACCGTAGCGGGCGAGATACTTTTCCACCTGTTCCGATTCCGCAAAGTCCGCGATGTCATCGCCCACGGATTTGACCTCGATGACGCCGCGCGCCGGGACGAGGTCGCCGAAATCTTCTGCCTCGTCGTATTGCTTCAACTGGTCGGGCGTGAACAAGCCGCCGTCCGGGATGCCCGCGCCTTGATTTCTGGGGTGGATGACACACTTGACCCTGGGCTTGAGCGTGTGGCCGATGGCGTTGAGGAGATTGGCCAGCGCCGGATAACCGGAGGTTTCCTTGGTCGCCCCGCGCAACGTGGCGACTTCCGCAAGATAAGTTTCCAGTGGGTGCATTGCCAGTGACGCGAGAGGCTATGCTGATTGTCCGGCGCGGACAAATCATTTTGGTGAAAGGGCGGTCGCCGCTCGGCCGCTGCTGTAAATCATTTCGCGTCGTTGGTGGCGCCGCTCTTCATCCGCTGGAAGACGGCCAGTTGAATCTGAAGCTGGGCGGCAAGATCCTTGAGTTTTTCACCCTGCGCCAACTGCACTTCCAGCACGTTTTTCCGGGCGGCCTGGATGTCCGCCTCGGAGCCGCCGGCTTGCGCCCCGGCCAGCTGCTGCTGGGCGGCCTTGATTCTGGCTTCCGCTTCAGCGCCGACTTCGCCGCATTGCTTCAAGTATTCGGAATGGAAAATCTGGCCGGCCTGTTCCGCAGTGACAGCGTTCACATCCGGGATGAGGCGGTTGATGGTGGCAATGGTTCCGGGGCTGGGCCTGGCCACTTCGGGCGGGGGTTTGGCCGGGGCGGCAACGGCGGCCACGCGCTGAATGGCGCGGGCAAGGTCGTATTCCAGCGCCGGCTCCCATTCCGGCTGGAGCCGGGCAAAGGCCTCCTTGTTGTTGCCGCTGGCAATGGCGAGGCCGAGAAAACAGGCGTCACCCTTGTCCAGGTTGAACGCCTGGATGCCGTCGGCGCTGGCGGCGTCGGCGCTGGCCGGCGCGTCAAAGCTGGTCAACTGAACCTTGCCGCCGCCGGCGGTTTGCACGGCGTTGAGCAGTTGCGCCACGCGTCCGGCAAAAGCCTGCAGCGTTTCATCGGCGCTTCCCGCCGGCAGCAAGGAGTAATAGCGGATGGTCACCGGCGATTCCAACTGGCCCAGCATCTTTTTGGTCGAGGCAGAAAGCCTGCCGCTTTCGGAAACAGCCTGATGGTGGTGAAACCAGATGCCGGTCAGCGCAATCCCCAGCACGAATGCGAGACATGCAAGAACGAGCGGTTGAGAGCGGAAGGTTTGCGGCGGGGCCGGGCTGGGATTTGATTTCATAAGTTGATGCTTGTTTTGACGACGGACATTTTCAAGCATGGGCCGGGACTGTCAATTTAGAAATCCTGGGAAGCCAATTCCGGACTAACATGAGGCAAATTCCGGTTGGATTCCACTGTGGTTGACACATATCGTCATCACCATAAAGCAGACATCCAATGTTCACCGGAGTCCGCCGGAGTTTTTGAAGGGCTGGCGATGAACCGGGGGCGGCGGTTGAAATGATTCAGTTTAATTTCAAACTTTGATTTGCTTGAAGTTTTTATCTGTCAGAAAAGTTGCCGTGACCCTGGCGCTGGCGAGCCTGGGAGTCTGCGGTTTGCCGGCAGGCGCCCAGCAGGTGCAGCATCTCACCATCACCCAGCCGGGCGGCATGCCCGGACTGCCGGTGATGACCGGCATCAGCCAGGTAACAAACGGCGTGCAACTCACCTGGGCCGGGCCTTCGGGCTATTATCTGGTCCAGCAGAAAAGCAACAGCCTGACTGCTCCCTGGACCGCGCTGGGCCAGCAGACCAACCTGGCCCTGACCGCCACCATCACCAAGCTTTATAGCAACGCGTTCTTCCGCGTCTCCGGGCCGGCTCCGAAATATGCCGGCTACAAACTCTGTCTCGAGTGCCATAACAACATCTGCCGTTATGTCACCAACACGGCGCACGCCACCGCTTTTAGCAGTCCGGATTTCAAGGCGTTGGGCGGACAGAACAACGCGTCCTGCCTGCCGTGTCACACCGTGGGTTATGGGCTGCCGACCGGTTTTGTGAGCGCAACGGCCACGCCGCAGCTCGCCAATGTGCAATGCGAAAATTGTCACGGCCCGGCGGCGAACCACGCGGCAAATGAGAACGACCCGACCGTGCGGCCGCGCGTGGATATCGCCGCCACCGTCTGCGGCGGTTGCCACAGCGCCAGCCACACCACTTTCGACACTGCGCCAACGTATGAGGAATGGTCGTCCAGCGGCCATGCTGTCGTGGTGCCGGACGCGCTGCAATCCATGAGTTCCAGCACGAACAGCATCCGGACCTGTGGTGTGTGCCATTCCGGTTCCGCCCGGCTCGCGATGATCGGCGGAAAAAATCCCGCCGTCACGCTCACGAAAGATTACAATGTCCCCATCACCTGCGCGGTCTGCCACAACCCGCACCAGACCAACGGTTCCCCGGATCAACTGCGCAACCCGGTCTGGTCCACCAACTATTTTGCGCTGACCAGCGCGGACACGGCCACCGTGGCGGCGTTCACCAACAAATACAACGCGAACATCAACATCAACCTGTGCGCCCAGTGCCACAACGACCGCGGGGCCGCATGGACGGACACTTCGCGCGCGCCGCACCATTCACTCCAATACAACTTCCTGCTCGGTTCCGTCGGCCAGTTGTTGAACGGCCCGTCCACCTTTAATCCAATGCCGCACGCCGGCCTGCCATCGTTCACCAACTATTCGATCTCCGGCACGTTCTATCTGACCAACCAATGCGCGTCCTGCCACATGCAGGCCGACAGCAGCGATGCTGACAATCATTCCTTCGCGGTCACGAGCGACACGGTGTGTTTCAACTGTCATGTGACTCCGCCCGAATTGCTGGAGGACTATTACCTGACGCCGGCCATCTCCAACAGCGTGACCACGCTGCTCACGGCCCTGAACCGCTGGGCCGCAATGCAGACGAATTCGTTGCTGACCGCAACGAATGTGGTGGCGTGGGAATACACGAACCCCGGCGGCCTGACGTGGCAGACCAATTCAGCGGGCGTGGTCACAAGCTGGTCGTTGAGCAATCCGGTGACGTTCACCGGCCCGGCCGCCGCCGGCCAGAGTCTGCTCACGACGAATTTTCCGAACATCTTGAAGGTCCGGTTTAATCTTTATACCGTTTTGAACGACGGCAGTTTTGGCGTTCACAATCCCCCGCTGGCGAGAAATTTGTTGAGCGACGCGCAAATCTGGATGGTGCAGCTATTGCAATGACCAATCACGAGCAGTTCAAAATCGCATGAAGACCCTTTCATTCATCAACCAGTTCTGGCTCCGCTGCCGGCGGAACCGTGGCGTGGCCCTGGTCAGCGTCGCGGGCGGGCTGCTGCTGGTGGCGATTTCCTGCAGTTCCATTTCGCGGCAGGCCGTGATGCTGCCCAATGTGCCGGGCGCGAAATACATCGGCTCCTCGGAATGTGAACAATGCCATGAGGAAATCACCAAGAGCTTCGTCACCGCCGATCACGCGCGTCTGATTGCTCCGGGACCGAACGCGCTTGGCGTCGGTTGCGAATCCTGCCACGGCCCTTGCAGCCTTCACTCGGATTCGGGCGGCGAGGTCAAGCCGCCTTACAGCTTTACAACCGGACGGCCAATGCCGGTCGGGCTGGGCGGCCCGGCTCCCGGAGTGTCGCCGGCGCGGGCAAAGGAAACGGTTTGCTACACCTGCCACATGGATGTGCGCGGCCAGTTTGAACTGCCCAGCCACCATCCCGTGCCCGAAGGCCGGATGACGTGCATCCTCTGTCATCCGCCGCACAAAGGGATCGCACATGCCGGCGGCAGCACGCAGATGCTTTCGCAGGAAGAAAATTGTCTGCAATGCCATCAAGCCCAGCGCGGGCCGTATGTGTTTGAACATGAGGCGCTGCACGAAGGCTGCACCACCTGCCACACGCCACATGGCAGCATCAACGCCAAATTGCTGACCGTGCGCGATTCCAACCTTTGCCTCAAATGCCACTTCCAGCAGGTCAAGGGCGGCGCAATCCTGATCGGCGGTTCCGATCACACCACGCGTTTGCAGCAAGGTTCCTGCTGGACGGCGGGCTGCCATGAGGCGGTTCATGGTTCGCGCGTGAACTCGTCACTCCGGTTCTGAACCGCGAACGGAAAGCCGATGAAAACCAAATCCCAATCAAAAACACAACGCGAGCAGGCCGCGAAGCGGGAGTGGTATCGCCGTTGCATCATGGTCGCGGCGATGCTGCTGTCGTGCGGCGTAACAGCGCGTGCCGGCAGCACCAACAGTCCGGCGGTGAAACCGCTGACGCCGGAGCAGATGTATGAAGGCGGCAAGGACACTTACAACAACTGGGTGGATCTTTCCGTCGGCGGCCTGATCACCAGCGGCAACAACGCGCAGGCGCAGCAACAGTATCAGTTGAGCAACGAACCTTTCGGCGGCATCAGCGACCTTCACATCCAGCAGGAGGTCGCCAAAAAAACCACGCTGACTTTGGACGGTCACGCGCTGTTCGACCAGAACGACTACAAGGTGATCCTCGGTTTGCAGCGCGAAGAACTGGGCTACGTCCGGTTTAATGCGAGCGACTTCCGCACCTGGTATAACGGCGCGGGCGGATATTATCCACCCACCCGCATCCAATATCGGCTCCCGAACGATGAGCTGTCTCTGGATCGTGGTGAGATTTCCGTGGAGGCGGGACTGACCCTGAAGGATTTGCCGCAGGCCGTCTTCAAATACACACACAGCTATCGCGATGGCGACAAAAGCTCCACCATCTGGGGCCCGGTGCATCCTGATCTGACGACGGCGGTGCGCGGCGTGTTTCCGTCCATCTACAGCATCAATGAGAAAGTGGACAGCTACGCGCTGGATCTGACCCATCACATCAAAAACACGGACTTTGGCGCGGGAATCCGCTACGAAACCGCGAGCCTGGCTGACACGCGCAAGGAAACTTTCTGGTCAGGCGAACCGATCCAGCGGAATGTCACCGACAAACAGGGGACCACATATGACATGCTCAACGTGCATGCCTTCAGCGAGACCTGGCTCAAAAAAGACCTTTTCTTTTCGACCGGTTATTCATTCGCCAATCTGAACGACGGCTTCTCCGGCAGCCGCATCTACGGTGATGACTTTGACGTGGCCTACAGCCCCAACACATTGAACGGGCTGGGCTACACCAGCCTCAACGGTGGAGCCCACACACAGGAGCATGTGATGAACGTCAACCTGATGGCAATTCCCCTCAAGAATTTGACCATCGTGCCGTCCCTGCGCGTGCAGCAACGGGACTGGGATGCGAACTCCAGCGGCACCGGGACGCTGGGCAATGACACCGGGCCTTTCACCAGCAACAGCGACGGGGAGATGCTTGACGTCCGCGAACGGATTGATGTGCGTTACACCGGCATGACCAACTGGGTCTATTACTGCGGCGGTGAATGGACGGAGGGCAACGGCAACCTGAACGAAAATGGCGGCTTGAGCCAGGTAAACGGGTTCGGCCCGCCGCCCGTCCAGCGTCACACGGACGACACGCGTTGGTTTCAGAAATATTTCGTCGGCACGAGATGGTATCCGTATCGCCGCACCAGCATTGACCTGGGCGGCTATTACAAGCGGAACCAATACGATTACAACAACCCGCTCGACAGCACCTCGAATGACGCATCCAGTCCCGACCGCTACCCCGCTTACCTGATCCGGCAAAGTTTTGAGACTTACGACGGCAATGTGCGCCTGACCTTGCGGCCCGCCCAGAACATCATGCTGGTCAGCCGTTACGAATATCAATGGTCCACCATTGACACCACGCCGGACGCGATTTCGGGACTGAACGAATCCCAGTCCTCAAAGATGACCAGCCAGATCATCGGGCAGAACGCGAGCTGGAGCCCGTGGTCACGGCTGTGCCTGCAAGTCGGATTTAATTACGTCTTGAGCGAGACGGAGACGCCGACTTCCGACTACACCAAGGCCGTGCTCAACTCGCAGAACAACTATTGGACGGTGACATTTAATTCGGCGGTGGTTGTGGACGACAAGACCGATCTTAACCTGACCTATCTTTATTATCAGGCGAGCGATTACAACAACAACTCCGCCGATGGCCTGCCGCTGGGCGCCGGGGCGGATGAACACATCGTGACGGCTGCCATCACCAGGAGAATCAGCCCGCATCTGCGGGTCAGCCTCAAATGCGCCTATTCGCAATACAACGACTGGGCTTCCGGCGGGAACAACAACAACACCGCCGAGATGGTTTACACCAGCCTCCAATACCGGTTCTAAATCCCGGCGCTCCTTAAAAAACAAGTCCGGCCCGGCCTGTCCTTCTGCCTCACCCTTTCTTTTTATACATCTGCTCCGGCGTGAGCAATTGCGGCTCGGTGGTCTTGAACGTCTCGCCTTTGCCATCGATGGAGCGGAAGAAACAGGAATTGTAACCCTCGTGACAGGCCGGGCCTTTTTGCTCAACCTGGATCAGCAGCACGTCGCCGTCGCAATCGAACGCGATGTCGCGCACGGTCTGGGTGTTGCCGCTTTCCTCGCCCTTCATCCAGTATTTCTGGCGCGAACGGCTCCAGAAATGCGTCTTGCCCGTGGCGATGGTGCTTTCAAGCGACGCGCGGTTCATCCACGCCATCATCACCACGCGGCCGGTTTTCTGCTCCTGAATGATCGCGGGAATCAGTCCGTTGGCGTCAAATTTCAATTTGTCGTAGAAACTCATGCGACGGATTTTAACCACCAAGACACCAAGACACAAAGTTCAAATTCTTGCAGGAGGCGAGGTGACGAGACTCAAATTAAAAAGAAAGTTAGAGCCTCCTCACGTCGTCTCCTACTTTGCAGGAGCAGGCGCGTTGGTGGAAACGGGGACGGAGTTCGTGGAAATCGTGACCGGGCTGTTCGTGGCCTCGTCCACCACATTCGTCTGCGGATGTTCGTGGTCGGCAAGGCTGCGGACCAGATGTTTTTTCATGTCCGCCAGCGCGGCATTGGTCACGGCGGCGAGGAGCGCGCGGGCTTCGTCAAACTGGCTGATGGACGTTTTGATGCGCGCCAGATGGAGGTAAACGCCCTCGCGTTCCACCTCGTCACGCGCGATGGCCAGGGTGTTCGTCCACGCGACGAGCGCGTCGTTGGTGCGGAGCGGGCGGATGCCGTAGTAGCTCTGCGCGTAATCCGTCGCGAGCGGAAAATTATCCGGCGCGAGCTTCATCGCCTGAAGGTAAAGCGCGAGCGCCTTGTCGAAGACCTGCTGCTCGTTGATGCCAAAAAATTCCCGCGCGTCCTTGCGGAACAGATACACCGTCGTGGCGAAATTTTGGTAATACACCGGCTCGCTGGGGTCCAGTTCGATCGCCTTGGCGTAATAGGCGAACGCGTTCGTCACCGGGCTGAATTCGCCGTAGTAATTGGCAAGATTGTTCCAGGCCGCCGGATTTTTGGGATCCAGCTCGCGGGACTTTTCGTATTGCAGCGACGCCTCGTATTCCTCGCCGATGTCGTTGAGAAAACTGCCATAGGCCAGATAACCGTGGGCGGAATCAGGATGCCGCCGCAAAAAATCCTCGTAGCCTTTGCGGACCGAGGCGAAACGTTCCATGATGCGCTTGTTCAATTCGGCATTTGGCACGCCGGCGCCCTCCTTGAAAAAGTCGGCGTTGTCGCGGATCCATTTGTCCACCTCGGCCTGCGCCGCGTCGTCCTCCATCATCAGCTTGTCCAGTTCCCGTTCCACCGGGTCGTTCGTGTCCGGCACGGTCACGGAGATGCCGGTGGCCTGCTGGATTTCATTGCTGACGGCGAGGGCGGGCGGATTCGTCGCCACAATCACGGACAAAAGATGGGTCAGCAGGCTCACGCGGACAAGGTAGCACGAACTCTTGGCGAGTCGAGCGGCAAGCGAAGGTTATTGCGGCTTCGGCTTCACCAGATCGTGCGGATAAAACTTCAGCACAAAATACGTCGCGCGGGTCGTGCCGATGTTCCGCAGGCTGTGAAGCTCGTTCGACGCCTCGAAAATGATCCCGCCCGCCTCCACGCGGTTCGTCTGGTCGTTCTGCACCGCTTCGAGCGTGCCCTCCTTGACGATCATCAATTCCTCGTCCGGATGCCTGTGCGCGGCGTGCGGTGATTCGCCGGGATTGAGCGTGGTGACATGGCACTCAAAATTTTCGAGCGTGGCGGTGGGCGCGTTGAAAACCTGGCGGCGTTCACCAATCTTGGTCGGCTCAACTTTCATGCTGCTCCAATTGAACACCGACGAATGCATCAGTGGTTTGGCGGCGGATTGGGCGAAGGCAACAACCGCAGCCGTGGCGAAAATGGACACGGCCGCGACGGCAAAATCTCTGCGGGTAATCATGAAAACATTTCCGCCGGAAAGCGAAGGCAAGTCAAGCGTGGAGATGTTCTGGCTCAAACCTCCTTCACCACGCCCCAATAGACATCGAGCCGTTTGCCAAGATACAGTTTCACCGCCTTGACGAGCACGGCAGATTCAATCTGCTGGCCGCGCGCGATGATGTCCTTGAGCGACGTGCCGGGGCGGATGTGAAAAGCGCCCTGTGAAATGATCGGGCCTTCGTCCAGCCGCATGGAAACAAAGTGCGCGGTGACGCCGACGATCTTCACGCCCTGTTCGTAAGCCTGCCGATACGCCTGCGGGCCGGGAAAACTCGGCAGCAACGACGGGTGGATGTTGATGATCTTGTTTTTGTAGCGCCACACAAAGTTCGGCGAGAGGATTTTCATGAAGCGCGCGAGGACGATGAAGTCAATCTCGTGTTCCTCAATCAATTGGAGAGCGCGGTTCTCGGCCTGGGCACGGTCGTGCCAGTTGATGTGGGCGAACGGCAGCCTGAATTTTTTCGCGCGCGGCGCGAAGTCGTCGTGATTGCCGATGACGAGCGCGGCGTCCGCCTTCAATTTCGCCGCCATGAGCGCGTCGAAGCAATGCGCCTCCTTCGTGACCATGATGGCGAATTTCTGCCGGCGGTCCGGCTCGGTCAGACGGACTTTGATCTCCATGCCGAGCTGCCGCGCGAGATTTTCCAGACCAGCGCGGAGCGAATGGGAGTTCAACTCGCTGCTTTTCCACGAGGCTTGCAGCGTCATGCTGAACTGGCCGCGCGTGACCTGTTCCTCCAGCGCCTCAATGTTGGCTTTTTGCTCGAAAAGAAAGTTGGTGACGCGGGCGATGACGCCGGTTTTATCGCGTCCGATGACGGTGATGGTGGCGAACTGCTTCATCTTGAAACCACGAATAAACACTATTGGCCGTAAATTCAAAGGAATTCAGGGCCGGCGCTTGATGTCAGACGTGTCAATTGGCGTCCGTTCGTGGTTGAGTTTGTTGAGAATTTCTGCAACTTTTCACGGCTCTTGCTGTTGAATCTAAAGAAACAAATGGCCTTTAGCCCGGTAAAAAACCTGATCGCGTCGGTCGCAGAAGCATCGCCCGTCCAGTTTGACGAGTGGCGGAACGCGTGGCGCACGGCGGCGGACGGCGGCTCCACGGAGCCGTTGCTGATGTTCGTCGCGCGCGAACGCGGCGTGGCCGAGGATGTTTTTGTCCAGCGGCTCGCGACGGCGCTCGGCTGGCCTTACCTGGATCTGCCGAAAATTCCCATCGCCACCGAAGCGCGGAATAAAATCTCCACCAAGATCGCCTTTCAATATTCCGTCCTGCCCACCGCGCTGGAAAACGGCACGTTGCAGGTCGTCGTGAGCGATCCGTTTGACGCGGCGATGATGAACGCGGTGAAGTTCGACGCGCACATGCCGGTGCAGTTCGCCCTCGCGCCGAAGGCGGAAATCGAGAAGGCGCTGAAAAAATATTACGGCGTCGGCGCGGAAACCCTGGACGAAATGGGCGAAGCGGAACCGATGGAACTCGAACTCGCCAGCGACAAGGAAATCACCGAGGACGACCAGGAAGCCAGCGTCATCAAGTTCGTGAACCAGATCATCTGGGAGGCGTTCAAGGACCGCGCGACGGACATTCACTTTGAGCCGGCGGAAGACGAGCTGCGCATCCGGTATCGCATTGACGGCATTTTGCATCAGACGCCGATGCCGCCGCAGTTGAAGCGTTATCAGGCCGCGCTCATCTCGCGCATCAAGGTGATGAGCGGGATGAACATCGCGGAAAAACGCCTGCCGCAGGACGGCCGCATCAACGTCCGCATCAAGGGCGAGGAGATTGACATCCGCGTTTCCACCGTGCCGACAGTCTATGGCGAAAGCGTTTCGCTGCGTTTGCTGACGCGCGGAAAAATTTTCTTGAGCCTCGACAAACTCGGGTTTGCGCCCGCCGAGGAAAACGCCATCCGCGAAATCATCGTCAAGCCGCACGGGATTTTCCTCGTCACCGGCCCGACGGGTTCCGGTAAATCCACGTCGCTCTACGCTTTTTTAAGCTCCATCAACTCGGTCACGAAACGCATCATCACGATTGAGGAGCCGGTCGAATATGAACTCAAGGGCATCAACCAGATCGCCGTGCGCTCGGACATCGGGCTGACGTTTGCGATGGGGTTGCGCCATATCTTGCGGCAGGATCCGAACGTCGTGATGGTCGGGGAAATTCGCGATTCCGAAACGGCGGAGATTGCCATCCGCGCTTCGCTCACCGGTCACCTGGTGTTCAGCACCCTGCACACGAACGATGCGCCGAGCGCGTTCACGCGGTTGATTGACATGGGCATCGAGCCGTTTCTCGTGGCGTCGTCGGTCGAGGCTGTCATGGCGCAACGCCTCGTCCGCACGATCTGCAAGCATTGCAAGACGGAGCAGAAAGTTGACCGCGATTATTTGCGGCGCATCGGTTTTCCCGCAGCGGACATCGAGACGGCGAAGGTCTGGCACGGCGCCGGTTGCGAGGAATGCCGCCAACTGGGCTATCAGGGCCGCAAAGGCATCTACGAACTGCTCGTCGTCACCGAAGCCATCCGCCCGTTGATCATGAACCGTTCGTCCGCCACGGCCATCGCCATGCGCGCCATGGAGGCCGGGATGCGCACGCTCCGCGACGACGGCTGGATCAAAGTCAAAGGCGGCGAAACAACCATCGAGGAAGTGCTGCGCGTGACGCAGATGGAGGAGCATCTCGAATCGCTGGCCGGCGGCGAACAAACGCAATTCATCCCGCGCCAATGACCTTTCCAATTCCCAATTCCCAATTTCCAGTTTGTCCGCCGCGCGGGCAATCATTGGCGGTCCGCAATCCGCAATCCGCAATCCGCAATTGAATCATGGCCCGCTGGCAATCCTGCAACATCCTGCACACTGCGCCTGACGCGAACCGCCTCTGGCAGTTCGACGCCAGGAGCGGTGCGTTGAACCGCGAGTCCGGCAGCGCGCCGGGCCAGCCGATGCCGTCCGGCCTGACGGAAAAATCCTGGACCTCGCTCTGGCAGAAAAAACTGAACGTCGCCTGGCTGCCGCCGGAAAATGTCTTTCTGCGCGTCATCGAACTGCCCAGGAGCAGCTTTGGCGAAACGCTTTCGATGGTGGAATTGCAGTTGGAAAAACTGTCACCCATCCCCGTCACGCAGATTGTCTGGACGCTCCAGCTTTTGCCACAGGCTCCGGCGGAAAACACCCAGACGGTCATCGTGGTCATCGTCGCGCGCGGCGTGGTGGAGGAATTTCTCGGCAAGCTGGAGACGCAAGGCTACCTCGCCGACCAGCTCGAAGTGCCGATGCTCGACCAGTTCGCGGCAACCACGGCAGCCGAAGATGGCGCGTGGATTTATCCGGCATTGCTGAACGGCCAGAACGCCGCGCTCGTGGCGTGGTGGTTCGGCGGGGCGCTGCGGAGTTTAAGCTTCATCGTGCTGCCCGCCAATGGCGACCGCGCCAAAAGCCTGAAGGAGCAGCTCGCGCAACTGGTCTGGGCGGGCGAACTGGAAGGCTGGCTGACGGCGCAGCCGAAATGGCATCTCGTGGCCGAGGGCGCAATCGCCGGTGAATGGGAAGCTTTTTTGCGCGACGGCCTGGGCGAGCCGGTGGAAGCAGTGAAGCCGATGCCGTTGCCGGAACTTGCGGCACACACGGCGCGGCGAGCGACCACGGCGGACGCCAGCAATCCGGCGTTGCTGCCCGCTGAATTTTCCGCGCGTTACCACCAGCAGTTCGTGGACCGGCTGTGGCTGCGCGGCCTGATGGCGACGGGCGTCTTGTATGCCATCGGCGTGGTGATTTATTTCTGTGCGACGGGCGTGCTGGGTTATCAAACGCGCAAAGTGGAACAGCAGGTTGCGTCCATCAGCGGCAGTTACACGAACACGCTGCAGCTCAAGGCGCGCTGCGAAGTGCTCCAGGAGCGGCAGGATTTAAAATACGCCGCGCTGGATTGCTGGAAGCTGGTTTCGGACAACCTGCCCGCCGGGATTTCCCTGCAGCGGTTCAGTTTTGGCGACGGCCACAAGCTCGCGCTCGGCGGCACGGTGACGCCGGATCAGATCACGCCCATCACCGATTTCTATGACACGCTCCGCAAGGCGCAGTTGAACAGCCAGCCGATGTTTGTTGCCAGCGGCGGCGAGCCATTGAATTACCGGCAGAACGGCAACCAAGTGACGTGGAATTTCAGCCTGGAACTCCGGCGCGCGGAGGAGGCAAAACGATGAAAAAATATTTCGCTCAACTGCGTCCGCTGGAACGGCGGCTGGCCATCGGCGTCCTGGTCATTTTGCTGCTCGTGCTGAATTATGTGTTCATCTGGCCGCATTTTTCGGACTGGGGAAAACTGCGCCAGCGCCAGGCCGACGCGCAACGGAAGCTGAAGCTTTACCAGACGGCCATCGCGCAGAAACCGGCATACGAAGCGCAGGCGAAAAAACTGGAAAGCGCGGGCGAGTTTGTCGCGCCGGAAGACCAGTCCGTCAACATGCTGCGCACCATCCAGTCGCAGTCCACGCAAAGCGGTGTCAGCATCGTCAACAACTCGCGCCAGATGACGCGCACGAACGATGCTTTTTTTGTCGAGCAGATCCAGAACATCAACGTCCTCGCCAACGACAAGGCGCTGGTGGATTTTCTCTACAAGCTCGGCTCCAGCGCCTCGACCATCCGGGTGCGTGATTTGGAACTGCAGCCCGACACCGCCAAACAAAACCTGACCGCCAACATCCGGCTCGTGGCCAGCTACCAGAAAAATACGCCCGCCGCTAATTTAAAACCCGCAACCGCAAAGGCAAAATGAAAACGACCACGTTCGCCCTGATTTTATTTTTAACCGGCCTCAATGTCTGGGCGCAGCCCGCGCCGACCGTGCGCCAGACGCCAAGCCGCGTCCGCAGCACCGACATCGCCACCAACACTCCGGCGGCGGTCGCCCCGGCAGCCACGCCGGCAGTTCCGGTGGCCGCACCTGTCGCGGCTCCGGCGGCACCGGCACCGGCGACCACACCGGGAGTCAATCCGGCTGATTCGAACGAGACCCCGGCAGACGCGAGCCAGCCAGAGGAAATGATTCCGGCGGGCAACATTAATTTTCAGGGCGTGGACGTGAGCCAGGTTTTGGAAGTGTATGCGAAGCTGGTCGGACGCACCTTGCTGCGCGCCGGGCTGCCCGCCGCCTCGATTGTTTTGAAAACGGAAACGCCATTGACCAAGTCCGAGGCGATCCAGGCATTGCAGGCGGTGCTGGTGCTCAACGGCATTTCCGTCATCAACATCGGCGATAAATTTGTGAAGGTGCTGCCGATGGACCAGGCGAACACCGCCGGGGCGGAGTTCAACGATGCGGTGGCGAGCCAGCTGCCGGATCTGGGGGCGTATGTGACGCATATCGTGCAGTTGAAAAATATCAAGCCCAGCGAGATGGTGCCGATCATCCAGCCGTTCGCAAGGCTGGCCAATTCCATCCTGCCCATTGACAGCAACGGCATCCTCGTGCTGCGCGACAACGCGGAAAATGTGAAGCGCATGTTGCAGATGATCGAGCGGGTGGATGTGTCCGTGCCGGCGGAATACATCTCGGAAGTCATCCCGATCAAATACGCGCTGGCCGAGGACATCGCCAACGCCTTGAACAGCCTTGGCGGCACCGGCGGCGGCAGCACGGTCAGCATCGGCGGTTCGTCTGGTTCAAGCACGACCGGCGGGGCGCGCTCCATGGGCGGCGGAAGCACCGGCGGATTCGGCGGCGGATTGAATACTGGTCTCGGCGGTGGCTATCAGGGCCAGCAGCAGCGTGGTCTGGGGACGACAACGGCCGCAGGCACGCCCAGCGGCGGTGCCACGTCGTTCCAGCAGAGGTTGCAGTCCATCATCCAGCGCGCCTCGGGCACCGGCGGGCAGCCGGATGCCATCCAGGTTTTCGGCCAGACGAAAATCATCGCCGACCAGCGGAGCAATTCGCTGCTGATTTTTGCGACGCGGCAGGACATGGTCAGCATCAAGAACGTCATTGACAAACTGGACGTGCTGCTCTCGCAGGTGCTGATCGAGTCGGTCGTCATGGAAGTGTCGCTGGGCAAAAATTGGAATTTCGGCGTTTCGGCCGCCCAGCGACCTCAACAATTTAACAACTCCAGTGTCGTTGGCGGAGGCATCATGAACAACGGCAACGGTTCGTTTTTGGACATCCTTAAAACTGTCGCTACGAATGGCGTTTCGCAATTGTCTGGCAGCTTTCCGTCCAATGGCGCAAGCGGCTTAAATTACTTCGCTAACATCAATCAGAATTATGACATCGCCGTCCAGGCGGCGGAATCCGACAACAGCATCACCATCATCCAGAAGCCGCGCATCCAGACATTTCAGGCGCAGCCGGCCACATTCTTTGTCGGTTCAACCGTGCCATATGTGACCAGCACCTACAATGGCGGCACCACGGGCATCGGCTCCTCCTACTCGCAGCTCTCGGTCGGTGTTTCGCTGCAAGTCACGCCCTTCATCAATCCCGATGGTTTGGTGGTGATGCAAATTGAAGAGGAAATTGACAACATCTCCGGCTACACCACGATTGATGGCAATCCGGTGCCCAACACGTCCAAAAAGTCGCTGTCGTCCAACGTGGCGGTGAAGGATCGCGACAGCATCATTCTCGGCGGTGCCATCTATTCGTCCAAAAGCTTGAGCAAAAGCGGGGTTCCCCTGTTGATGGACATCCCGCTGCTCGGAGCCTTGTTCAGTTCGCGCACCAGCGACAAGCAGCGCCAGGAACTGCTGGTGTTGATGCGCCCGACGGTGTTGAGAACACCGGAACTGGCGTCGCTCCAGGCCAAGAAAGAAGAAGCGCGCCTGCCGGGCATCGCCCATGCGGAATCCGAGGACACCAAGGCCGAACGCAAACAGGTTCAAGCCGAGGAAAGACTCCTGCAACTCCAGGAAGAAAAAGAGGCAAGGGCCGCTGCCAAAGCTGACGCGAAAGCCGCTGCCAAAGCAAAGAGAAATGGCACGGTTCCCCCGGCCAGCCAGACCACCAAGCCGCTCACAGATGCTCCGGCCACCGGCGCGCAGACCAATTCCGCTCCCGGCGTGAACTGATTTCAATTCCCCGATGGACGATTTGTGAAAGATTCACTGCCGGGAATCATTTCTCCCAGCGTGCGGAAGGGATGCAGCGGCACCAGCAGCAATTTCGGCAGCACATAGATCGGCTCGCTTTTCGGATCCAGCAGCGGCCCGGTGACGCGATATTCAAACAGCTTGCTCACCGGCCACAGCACCGTGCTGACCAGCGGGCCGACCACCCAGGTGTCGCGCAGCAACTGTGCGGTGACGCGCGCATTCACGTTCTGTTGCAGGTCAATCGTCCCGATGTATTCCAGCCGCGACATCGTCGAACGGATCAACAGCGAGTCCGTATAAATCACGCCGTTGGTGATGATAAATTTGCCCGACGCCTCCGTCGCCCGGCTGCTGCCCAGGCCCGACGAAACCGAATTCAAAACCGGCGAAAATATGCCGAAGATGGGAATGTCCCAGAGCAGCCCGTCGTGGAGGCTCGCATGGCCATGGCCGTTCCACGTCCGCAAATGCATCGTGCTGGCGTTCGTCACGACGAGCAATCCGGCCAGCGTGCCTTCAAGCTTGTTGGTCGGCGACCATAAGTCCGACGCCAGCGCGTGCAGGTTGAGGTTTGTCGCATCGGCGAGGAAGTCGTAATCCGCGCCTTCATGCGGCACGCGGAAATCAAAATACGCATGGCCTGTCCCCGTTCCGCCGTAACAGTCCGCCAGCACATTCGTCAACAGCAGCGTCTGCCCGCGCCAATGCAACATGCCGGTGATGCCGTCCGCCTTGAGCCGCTCCCATTGGAACGGCCCGCCCCTGATGATTTCAAACCTCATGTCCACCGCCGCCATCTCCGGCCCGCCATGCATGTCGCCCAGTGGAATCTGGCCGTTCACCCGCGCCGTCGGCGGCTGGAAAAAATGATACGGCGTCACCAGCGCCGCCGTTTTCGGCCCGATGGCACGGGTCACTGAGTAAGGATCGGCGCTGCTCAACGCGTTTGTGAAATAAATCAGCCGCGTGTTGAAATCCAAAGTGACCGAGTCCGCCGTCGCCATCTGTGTGCCGGTGTGCATCAATGGCTGCAAAAACATCAGCACGCGGTTCGTGTAGCTCACCTCCGCCGCCACATCCCCAAACGCCTCGCCGCGCACCGCAAAATTCGTCACCGCCAGATTTCCGCCCACCGCGATGCTCTCGTAATCATGCAAACGCCCGGCCACCGTCACGTCCAGCGCCAGCGGTTCGTTCAGCTTCACGATCGCAAAACCACGCGCCGCGTTGCTGTCCGTCAAAAATGAACGCGCCGTTTTCAGGTCGAACACGCCGCGAATGTGGCAGCGATAATCTTTCGTGGCGTCATCCTCGCTGCCGCTCATTTCCAGCCGCGTTTTCGCCTGAACCACCGCCAGATCGGGCAGCCGCCAGACAAGGTTCGAGCAGGAAAAATGCGTGTGCGCCCAATCAATCGCCGCACCCATAACCGTGCCGTTGGTGAGCGCCAGCGCGCCGCTCAACCGCAGAGTTGGCCGCACTGCGCCGTTCCAATCCGGCACGGCATTGGTCCACGCCGGCAATACCAGCGAACCGCCGGCCCGTAACACCGGCGGCTGCTTCCACCTGAAATCCGCGAGCCGCCCGCGCATCTTTTCCGGCAGCAGCGCGGCGATGGCGGAAAGGTTGAACCGCGAGGAATTGGTGAACGCCAGTTCGCAGGTGGCGACATTTAATTTCAAGCCCGCATCCAGCCTCCCGCCGCCCAGCTCGACGGACAGATTGGTGACGACCAGTTCCGGGGCGCTCCAAAAGCCGCCGCACGCCACGGAATCCGCGTCCAGTTTTTCCGACTTCAACTGCGTGAGCCGCGCCGACCATTCCAGGCGATACGGCTGCACATTCGTCCAAAAACTCCACGCCGGATCAATGTTCGTCAGCGTGCTGGCAGGTGCGGTCAGATTCGCGGCCAGTTGGAGGTTGCGCGCCTGGAACCACGGTGTTTGCATGGCGGGTGCCGCGACCTTGAGCCGGACGATGAAGGAATGGATGTCGCGCGCGTCGCCGTTCACCGTCAGGTTCAACTGCGGCGTGCCGTCGAAATGAATCCGGCGCAGCACGTCGGATAATTTTTTGAGCTGTGATTGCAGCGTCAGACGGCCGGCGGCTGTTCCGCCATGAAACATTTCCCAGTTGCGGAGTTCGGGCGCGTGGGCGATCTCGCCGGAGAGCGCAAGTTTCGCGCCCGCAAAATCCGCCTGAAAATTGTCGAGCGACCAGGTGTCGTTGGTTTGAAACCGCAGCTCGGTGCGGATGTTGTCGAGCTTCAAGGCATTTGTCGGCGAAACCGGCCAGATGAGCCTGCCCTGATGAAGACCGAGTCCGTCCACCTGCAACTGCCGCCGCAGAACCGCGCGGAAGTCGAGCTGCAACTGGATTTCTGCGAGCGAAAGGGTCGGGCTGCCGGCATTTTGCGCGTCGCCGATGCGGACATTTTCCGCCACGATGCCGCGCCCGAACCGCAGCCGCATCCGGGTGAATTCCAGATCCACGCCGCGTTCATGGAGTGTGGCGACCAGCCGGGTTTTTAGAAAATCCGGCAGCCCGATCTGGTTGAACCAGACGACCGCGCAGAGGGCTGCCAGCACCACAAGCCACGCGCTGATGCGCAACCAGCGGAAGCACACGCGGCATTTGCGCCAGAAACCAAGTCTCATAAATTTACCGCACGTTGGCCGGAATGGTGAGATAACTCAAGATTTTGGTTTGTAGCGGTCGTTCCCCGTGCTTGGGATAAACGGGTTGGCCGCTGATTCTGCTGGCGTTAAAGGACGGGTGCCACCGGATTTGGGCGGATTCGCAAACTCATAGGCCACGCGCAGTTTCATCAACTCCTCGGCGACGTCCCGCAACCTGGCGTAAAACATATAAATTACCCAGCCGCCGATGATCAGCAACGCGATTTGAACCGCGATCATGCCCCACACCCAACCTTGCTGTGTGTGCATGGCTTGTTGCTGTGCTTGCATGGCTTGGTTTAGCAGGGCTTGCTGTTGGGCCGCTAATTCATCTGGATTCATAAATATATTCTCAAATCATTTCATCGTCGCTTTTGGCACGGGTGGTTTTCGGCTTCTTCACTTTGGCGGCTTTGGCTTCTTCTGCGGCGCGTTCAAGGTTCAGGGCGAGCAACTTTTCCAAAATCTGTTCGTCCGTCAGATCGGCGGGGAAGCCGTAGGCGGCGGCGACGGCGGCATCCAGTTTCTTGTGCGCGAGGTCGAGCCAGGCGGGACGCTCGTTGTAAAGTTTCGTAAGCGTGCGGTCTTTGAGTTTGGCGGCGCAATCGGCGTCGCGCGGTTCAAGGCGCGGGTAACGCACCGTGCCGACGCCGTTTTTGTCCGGCTCAACGACGTAGCGCGCCCACGGGCCGTCTGCCGAGCCGGGGAATTCCAGAACCTTTTCCACCATCCATTCTGGCGGATTGAGCCAGCGTTCGCGCAACTCGTTCAACTCCTGGGCGGCGGCGGCGATTGCGGCGCGCTGCATCTCTTTTGTAGCAGCCGACGTGAGGAGGCTCTTTTTAATTTCCGATTTTTTAGTCAGAGCCTCCTCACGTCGGCTGCTACTTGTGTGGTAAGGCACCGGTTCCTCGCGCAGAGTGATGTGGGCGTAATGTTTGGCAGCATTTAAGTCGGCTTCAAGATTTTCGAGGGGTTCCGCCAGATCGTCCGCGAACGGGAAGGGAAATGTTTCAAAGCAAGTGGTCGGCGTGTAGCGCGGGCGATCTTCAAGAAATGTTCCGCGATTCAATGCCCAAACCCGGTGAATTCGGGATTGCATCAAACCCATAAACCAATCTTCGTCACGGGCGAAAACATAAATTCCGTCGTCTGGCAAAATGACAGGATTGAGCCACGAAAAAATTAAATGCTTTGCGTGCCTGACAACCGCGAGGCAACGAGACAACGGCGCAACAGCTTCTCGCATATCCGCACCGGAGCGTTTATGAATCCAGAAATTATTACGAGTTCGCGTCTCATTGTTTTTATCTCTCTCCGGCTTTACCTTTTCTAAAATCCATGCGAACGGCTTTTCATATCCGCTCATCACGTCCAGCGGAAGTTTGTCGCCAGCATCTACAATCCACCAAGACCGGCGCGTTTTAATTAGTGCGTCACCATTTACCCAAACTCGCAAAACATCTGAATTTGGCCGCCCGTGTGGATTGGGATTGTTAAGCCATCCGGCGGCGATTTTGTCTGACACTTCAAATTCACCAGCTTTTTTTGAGCCGATGAAGCAAAGGTTCAGATTTGAATTAAGTGTTTTAGCTTCCGTGGTGTCTGCCGAAGAAGTCAGGTTTGCATTTATTTCCGCGACGCGTTTTGAATCTAAAATCTTTTCAGTCTCCATTCCATTGTCGAAGCCAATCATGCTTACGTCCAATGCCGCGCCTGCTAAAATCCAATCACGGCTGCTCTCGGCAAAAAATATGTCGCCCGTTTCTTTGATGCGTTTCAGCACGTCACGATTTGCGCCGCCGCGAATTCCTTGTGTCGCCAGCAAGCCCGCGCGCTGGCATTTTCCTTTTTCAATTTGCTGCCGGGCTTTTTCAAACCAGTAGCAGCATAAATCCGCCGCGCCCGGCACGCGGCCGTCGTAAATTTTCAAAAGTTCTTTTTGATAGTGTCGCCCGAGTTCTTCCCAAAGTTTGCTGCCGCCCAAAAACGGCGGATTGCCGACGATGACATCGCACTCCGGCCAATCGCGTTCGGTGTAAAATTTCAAGGCATCGTCGCCCGCGTGTTCGCCCGCCTGCGCTTCCTTGAGCGTCTTGGCCTTGTTGCGGAAATGCGGCACGAGCAAGGCATCTTCATTTTGGAATCCGTCGAGATTTTGCAAAACGGGCGTGCGGTCGTTGTCAAAACCGTTGTCGCGCCGCCATTGCAGATAGCCGATTTGCACGGACACCTGCGCCAGCTCGAAAGCGTAGGGATTGATTTCAATGGCCTTCAACTGCGACACGCTGACCCGAGGCTCGACCAGAACATCAATCTCCGTGCCGAAGGAAATAACTTCCTTTTCCAGCCCCAGCAAAAGTTGAAGCGAGACGTAAAGGAAATTTCCGCTGCCGCAGGCCGGGTCAAGCACCCGGACACCGGCCAGCCGTTCGACAAATTTGTTCAGCAAGTTGTATTGCAGCGTCGTGCTGTGCCGTTTGTAGCCAGTTGCTGTGGCATGAGGTTTTTGTCCCGGTTTCAGTGGATTGCGCAACGACGAAATATGAATCTCACGGACTTCCTTGCGAAGCTGCTCCCACTCACGCCGCCACGGGGACATTAGCACAGGTTCAACCAGCGTCTTGATGTCAATTTCGCTGGTGTAGTGCGCGCCAAGTTGCGCGCGCAGATTGCCTTCGCCGTCGAGCGCTCGCTCGAACAACGTGCCCATGATGGCGGGCTGGATAAATTGCCAGTCCGATTCCGCCGCGTCCGCCAGCAGACGGATTTCATCGTCCGTAAGCTCAAACACCGTGGCATCCTCGAACAGGTGTCCGTTGAAATGACGGATTTTGCGATGGCCAAACAAGCCGCCCTTGGCCATCACCCGGAAAAGCTGCTCCAAAGATTCGGTGAACTGTTGCTTGTCTTCCAAACCCACCTTTGCGATTTCCGAAAAAAGGTTTTTGGGCAGCAAGCCGGTGTCTTCCGCGAAGAAACAAAAAACAATGCGATTGAGGAAGCGCGCAATGCGCAAATTCTTCTTCTGTGCGACCTGTAATTCGCGCCGTGAGAAAGCGTCTTCCAACTCGACGCTTTCCCGTCCTTGAAGCGAACGGGAGACCTCGGCGATTTTCCCCGCCAACTCCTCCGTGACTCGCGCCGTGGTTCGCAGCGGACGCAGGTAATCCGGGTCTGTAAAAACATCCCGAAGTAGCTTCAGTATTTTGGGATCATCTAGCTGGTCGTTGGTAAATTCGTAAACTTCCTGCACCGTGCCGTTGAAATTGGTTTTGACGATGTAGCGGTCAAAATCGCAGACCACGAGCAACGGCGGATTCAGCAGCGATTCGCGGTAACGGAGCAATTGCTTGTAAGCTTCTTCGAGATTTTTCTTTTTGCCCTTGTATTCCCACGCGAAGCAGCCGCGCTTCCACACGTCGGCAAAACCGCGTTCCACCGGCTCGCTGGCGTCGGGCGTTTCAATTTCCAAAAGCTCCGCGTCCTTGACCACGCGCTTTTGGAAACAAAAAAAATCCGTCCCGCTGGGATCGGCTTCATTGGGCGTTGGTTCACCAAGCAAGCGGCACAGGTCATCAAAATGGCTTTGGTAGGCAGAAGTTTCCTTGCCCTGATAGCGCGACCATTTCTTTTTGAATTCAGCGGCGGTCATTTAATTGCGCAAACGTGTCAGTCCGGTGTATTTACACAAACCTGATTTCATCTTCCATCACCGCACGTTGGCTGGAATGGTGAGATAACTCAAGACGAACTGGTAAAGCGTGGCCGGAAACACAAACGCCCAGCGCTCCCCGTCAAGCGTGACGGCGGCGAGTGCGGTGTGCGCCGACTCAAGCTCCGTGCCGAAAGCCACGGAGAGTTTTTCGCCGCCTTTGAGTTCGATGGTGATCTCCAGATTATCCGGGTTCAACCCGAATTTTTCCGGCTCGGTCACGTTGCGCCCCACCCAGCCGAATGCAGCCAGCGCACCGAGGCGGTGCGCGGTTTCTTCGAGCTCGAACGGATTGATGATGCCCTGCGAGCCGGCGGCGAGCGACCATTTGTTCGGCCCGTCATGGATGAGCGTGCGCGTCCGGCCACTCTGGCGGAGTGTGATGTTCGTCACGTCGTTCTCGGAGAAATTCCAGATGTGCCGGTCGCGGAACTGCCAGCCCGCGTCAAACAGGCTGCTGTCGCCAAACAGGATTTTCTGATCCTCCGGGGTGATGGCGTAAATAAAATCCTCGTCGGCGCGGTGGACAAAAACTCCGTTGGTCTGCACCGCAAATGCCAGTTGCGTGATGACAGCGTTCGTGTCGCCCGCCGTCGCACGCAAGGTGATTTCGCGCCGGGGTGAATCCAGCCCGTAGGCCGGCAGGTCCGGCGCGGTCACGACGTCCTTCACAAATTCCGCCACGCGCAGGCCGGCCAGAGCCTTGAGGAAGAGCTGGACGTTTTCGGTGTCTGCCGGAAATTTTTCACCAACGATGCTCCAACTGTTCGTGCCCTGCTGGCGCAGGGTGAAACTGTTCTTGCCGCGCACTTCGATCTCGGTGACGGGCGCGGTCAGTTGGAGCAGATGCGGATCGCGAAAATCTTTCACCGTGCCGTGCCAGAGCGCCAGCGGCTCTCTGGCCGTGGTCACGACCACATTCCAGCCTTCGCGCCTCGCATAGACTTGCGCGGCATCGTTCGTCAGGGTTTTGCCGGTGTGCAGGGCGGAAATAAAATTGGTCCCGTGATTGAGCCACAGGGAAAGATCGGCGGGTTGCAGGCCGAACGCGGTCAAGTCCGCCTTCGCATCGTCCGTGACAAACTGCGCGACGCCCGCCGTCTGCAAACGCTGCAACGCCTCGGTGATGCGGTCGGTGTCGGCGCGGGCTTGCAACGGGCGGATCATGCGCCAGAGATGATTGGTCGCGTCGCGCCGCAGTTCGATGATCTTCGTGCTGTTGGTCAGCACGATGGCGTCGCAGATGTCTGCGTCCGCCGCCACGAGCGCCGTGCTGCGCCAGTCGGCGGCGGAGTGCGGGACGAACTTGAGCCAGCCGGCGTCGGTCACAAACGCGCCGCCCACGCCGACGACACGGATGAAAACCTCGTCTCCCGGCGCGGTTTTGTTGCCGATCAACAACTGCCAGCGCTGTTCGCCAGCCTCGATGACGAGTTTGATTTGCGGTGAATCAAAACCAAAGTCCGCGTTGGCGGTGCGTTGCTCGCGGAGTTCGCCGCCGCTGATGAGGGTGGCGGGCGCGAGCTTTTGCAGCGCCGTCAGCAGCGCTTCAATGGCGGCGGGCTGCGCCGGATAAGCGATGGGCTTGGCGAGCAGCCACGAATGATTCACGCGGTCAGCGCGGATTTCCATCGCCCCGGCGGGAATCACCTGGACGCTGGTGACGGACGCCGGTTGCAGGCCGGGCAGGACATTGCCCGTGGCAACGACCGGCGGACGCAGGTAACGATCCACAAGAAAGATGGACGCGAACAACGCGGCCGCGAGGACGAACCAGACAAAGGTGTTTTTCGAGTTCATTATTTTCTGCGCACCAGCCAGACCAGCCAGCCGAACAGCAGCACGCCGCCGGGCAGCGCGGCGAGCAGGAGCCAGCGGACATTTTTTTGCTGGGCCTGCGTCATTGTCAGGCGGAATTCCGTGACCGGGCGCGGCCCGATGCCTTCGAGTAAAACAGTGCGGTCGAGCAGCCAGTTGGCGGCGTAACCGGCGAAATCACGGTTCGCGGCGGATTCAATCTGCCGGTTGTCGAGGAAGAACGAATCGCCCACGACAATCATGCGCGTGGTGCCGCGCGTGTTGGCGACACCGGGAGCTGTCTTTTGCTCGACCGCAGCCATCAGCGGATAGCTCTGCGGCGCGAGGGTGGGTTCGACCATGAGTTTCGACTGCGGACTGGAGAACGCGAGTTCGTCCACCTTCGGCGCGTTGGCGGGCGGATTCTTCCAGTCCACCTTGCTGACGGGGCGCGGCAAGATCAACTGAAGCGCAAACTGCGCGAGCGGATTCACGGCTGGATGTGAACTGAAATCGTAAGTGACCACATCCTGACCGGAAGTCGTGTTGTTCGGGTTCAGATCTTGCACCACGTCGGCGCGGACGTTCACGCCCCAGCGCGCGAAAATCGGTTCCAGGCCGGTCGAATGTTTGATGGAAAAATAATTGAACAGCATGAACAGCCGTCCGCCCTGCGCGAGGTATTGGTCAATCTTCTGGATTTCCGTTTCGGAAAACGCCTTCTGCGGCCCGGCGATGATGAGCAGGTTGCAATCATCCGGCACAGGCGCGTCGCCTGCCAGCAGCAGCGGTTCGGTGGCGATGTAACTTTCCGCCAGCACGGCGGCGAACTTCTGATAATCCGTCTCGCCGGTTTCCTTGATGGAGGGTTCACCGTGGCCTTGCAAAAAATACGCCTTGAGCGGCTTGGGGTTCACGACCGCGAGCAGCATCGTAGTGAACATCATCTCGCCGTTGAACGCGACGGGCTTGCGGCGGTATTCACGTTCCTTGGAGTTAGGCACCTGTTCCAGTTTGACCTGCGTGAGCGCGTCGCCGTTGACGACTTTCACATGGTCGTTGCAGTCAAAAATGACCAGATCCTTGTCCTTGGCGGAACTTAACTTGTATTGCGCCTTGATCTTCTGCGCTTCACCCGGGTCGCGCATGTAGTCCACGGTCTTGACGGAGATGTTCGGATTCGCCGAGCGGTATTCATTCAACAATCCGATGATGGCCGGATACCAGTCGTCGTTCTTGTCGTAATAAACGGTCACCACGATCTGGTTCGTGATGGAATGAACCACGTTCAACGTGCGCGTGGACAATTGCACCCGCGTCTGCGAGCTCAAATAAAACCGCGCGTAAAATTTCGCGCCGAGATAATTCACCATCACCACGACCGCCAGCACAAAAGCCGTGCGCAGCGCCACGTCGAAGCCTTTGGTCCAGCGGCGGGCGGGCGAGAAACTGGATTTGAGATGGGTTGCCATGTTTTATTTCCAGCGCTGGCTTTCCACCGCGCGCAAGGTCAGGAAAAGAAAGAAAAACGTGGCGCTCACATAAAAAACCACCGTCCGCGTGTCCACCACGCCCCGCGCAAAATCATGCATCTGCTCGAACAGGCCGAAAAACGACAGCGCCTGCGACTGCCATTGCGCGGTCGCGGGCAGCGCCTCCGCCAGAAAACCCATTGAAAACAAGCTCACTCCCAGCACGAAGCTGATCATCGCCGCCGCCATCTGCGTGCGCGAAATGGCCGACGCAAAACAACCGAGCGACAAAAACAGGCAGCCGGTCAGGAAAATTCCCAGATACATCCCGCCCACCGTGCCGGCGTCCAGCGCGGTCGGCTGGTTCGTGAAATGCCGCACCACAAACAGGCACGCCATCATCGGCAGCCAGGTCACGATGTAAAAAACGACCGCCGCCGTGAACTTGGCCGCCACCACCTGCAAATCGCCCACCGGCGTCGTCATCAGCGTCTCGAACGTGCCGGAGGATTTCTCCAGCGCGAACAGCCGCATCGTGATGATCGGCGCGGCCAGCAGCACGACCAGCCAGAAAAAGTAGGTGCGATAAAACATCTCGGTCACCGGCATCGGCGAGGGGTCGTTGCCGAGGTTCGTCATCAACACCACGAAACTCAAGCTGTTCAGCAGCGTCACCGAGGCGATGATGACGTAGCCCGCGATGGACAGAAAAAACGCCGACAGCTCCCGTCGCAAAAGGGTCAGGAAAACTCGCATCAGTTTTCTTCCTCCTCATTTGGCCTCGTGACCTGGACGTAAATGTCCTCGAGCGAATGCCGGTTCCGCATCAGCTCGCGCAACATCCAGCCGCGTTCGCTCGCCAGCGTGAAGATCGCCGGGCGCAAATCATAGCCGTCGCGCGGCGTCAGCGCGCATCGCTGAAAACCATCCGTGCCTTCCGACACATCGAACTGTTCAATGCCCGGCATCTGCGCCCACACCGCGCGCAACTCCTCCGCCGGGGCGGCGATTTCCGCGACAATCTGGCTGCTGCCCTGCATCAGTTTCTGCAAATTTTCCGGCGTGTCCGCCGCCAGGATTTTCCCGTCATACAGGATCAGCATCCGGCTGCACATCATTTCCGCCTCCGGCAGAATATGCGTTGAGATCAAGACCGTGTGCTTCTCCGCGAGACTCTTGATCAATTGCCGCACTGAACGGATCTGGTTCGGGTCAAGGCCGATGGTCGGCTCGTCCAGAATGATCAAGTCCGGCTCGTGAACCAGCGCGTCCGCGAGTCCCACGCGTTGCTTGTAGCCCTTGGAAAGCTGGCCGATGATGCGGCGGTGCACGTCCGTCAAGCCGCATTGCTCCATCACCGTCGCCACGCGCACGCGCGAACGCCGCCAGCCGAGGCCTTTGAGCCGCGCGCGAAATTTCAAGTATTCGCGCACGCGCATTTCGGGATAGAGCGGATTGTTTTCCGGCATGAAGCCGATGCGCCGCCGGACCTCCACCGATTCATGGAAAACATCGAAGCCCGCCACGCGCACCGTGCCGCTCGTCGCCGGCATGAAACTGGAGAGAATCCGCATGGTCGTGCTTTTGCCCGCGCCGTTCGGGCCGAGCAGTCCGACGATCTCGCCGCGCGCGACCGTGAACGAAATGTCCGCCACGGCGGTGCGGCCCGCGTAGCGTTTCGTCAGGTTGGACACTTCAATCATCGGATTCTCGCTCATCAAAACTTGGCGAGGAGTATAGCTGGAAAATCCCGCCGACAGCCAACAAAAACTCCACCGCCCGTTACTATAAACACTCAAGGCTTCCGTTGGATGCGTTAAAATCTTATGCCCCGGCTTGACTTTGACAAACTTCCGGCGCAAAAAATTCAAAAGTGTTTTCGCCATCTGAACATTTCTACGCCATCTGGCGAACGCGTTTCGTTGCGACCAGTGCATTGCGCGACGAAAATGGCCTGCCATCCGAGCGTTTGCTGCAAGCTGTCTGGCAGCACCAGCGCTTGCGGCGCGACCAGTTGAAAACCACCGGCGGAAAACACGTCCGCATCTTTCATCCTGGATTTGTCAGCGTCGAAGGCGGGCCGGATTTTGGCAATTCTGTTCTACAAATCGGCGACAATCCGCCGCGCTCTGGCGATGTGGAAATTGATTTGCGTTCAAGCGGCTGGCGGGCGCACGGCCATGACCGGAATCCAGGTTTCCAAAACGTCATCCTGCACGTCGTCTGGGAAAGCGATGGAACGCCGGACTCCGATCCGGCCAAAACAAATCGCCCGCCGACTCTGGTTTTGCGCAATTTCCTCGACGCGCCGCTGGCCGAGTTAAGCCTGTCGCTCGAAAGCGAGCCGCTGCGCTCGCTGCCGGAAAATCTGCGAGGCAAATGCTGTTCGCCCTTGCGCGAATTGGATGAAATACAACTCGCGGGACTGCTGCGCGCAGCGGCGCGCGTCCGTTTTGAAGCCAAGGCCGGACAATTTCGCGCCCGCGCCCGGCACGCCGGATGGGAGCAGGTTTTGTGGGAAAATTTGTTCCGCGCGCTCGGCTACAAGCACAACGTCTGGCCGATGCAGCATCTTGCGGAGACAAAATCCCGCTGGGAGCGCGGCGCGAATTCCGCGTTTGAATTACAGGCGCGGCTGCTCGGCGTCAGCGGACTATTGCCTGACGAACTGACGCGCGCCCAAAAAAGCACCGACAGTTATTTGCGCCGTGCCTGGGATTGCTGGTGGCGCGACCGCGACGAATTCGCCGACTGCGTTTTGCCGCGCGCCGCCTGGAAATTTCACGGCCTGCGTCCGGCGAATCATCCGCAACGTCGGCTCGCGCTGGCGGCGCACTGGCTGGCGGATGAAAAGTTCACCGCGAAAATCGAAAGCTGGTGCGCGGCGGAATTGCCGGACAAAAAACTGGCTGGTTCACTCCGCGAAATTCTGGAGGTGGAGCGCGATGAATTCTGGTCGTGGCACTGGACGTTCCGTTCGACGCGGATGAAGAAACCGCAGCCGTTGCTGGGCGATGCGCGGGTGACGGATCTGGCGGTGAACGTGATTCTGCCGTGGCTGTGGGTTCGGGCGGTGGAAGGTAAAAATGAAAAACTCCGGCGCGTCATCGGGCAGCGTTACTTCGCGTGGCCGGCGGCGGAGGATAATTCCGTCTTGAAACTGGCGCGGCAGCGTCTGCTCGGCGTCGGGAAAACCCGCGCATTGCGGACGGCGGCGGCGCAACAAGGTTTGATGCAAATCGTGCGGGATTTTTGCGAGCACTCGAACGCGGTCTGCGAAAACTGCCGTTTTCCGGAACTGGTGCGCGAATGGAATGCGCCCAAAGTCTGAAGTCCAACACCCAAAGTGGCAGATTGTTAAACCCCGCTGTCTTTGGCATTGGACACTGGGCTTCGGACTTTGGGCTGTTTTTACTTCGCTTCGAGCTTTGAGAAAGCGTCGTTAAGTCCGCCCGACTCCGGTTCGCTGGCGACGGGAACTTTGGCTTTCACCGGCGCAGGTTTGCCTTGAGTTTTTCCACCATCATCCTCCAAAGCGTCCGCAGGTTCGCCTTCGACTTGATGCGGATTCTTGCCGCGTTTGTTGCGCGGCAGCGGGCTGATCATCAGGTTGATGGCCTTGCCGACGAGTTTGGGTTGGAAATCAGGCTGGCCGTAGGGCGCGATGTCGGCAATGAACTTTTTGATGACCTCGAAGCCGACTTCCGTGTGCGCGTTTTCGCGGCCACGAAATTTCAGCGCGATCTTCACCTTCATGTCCTCGCACAGAAAATTGATGGCGTGCATCAGCTTGATGCCAAGATCATGCGGGTCAATGCGCGGGCTTAACTGGACTTCCTTGACGATGGAGGCGTGCTGATGCTTCTTGGATTCCTTTTCCTTCTTGGCGATTTCGTAGCGGTATTTGCCAAAATCCACGAGGCGGCAGACGGGCGGCACGGCGGTCGCGGCGATCTCCACCAAGTCAACCGCATGATGCCGCGCAAGATTGATGGCGTCGGTGAGCGGCATGACGCCGAGCTGGTTGCCCTCAACTCCGATGACCCGGACTTCGCGGGCGCGGATTTTGCCGTTGACCCGGACGAACGCGGTGGGCGAGGAATTGCGTGGAGAATAAGGGCGGCTCAAAACACCCTCGTTGGTTGTGGCATATTTCTAAAATTTCGCATCAGGCAAATCACCATCGAGGGCGATTCATAAGTATTACCTGTTTGTAAGGGTTTTCCGGCGGGCGCGCAAGTTAAAAGTGTGTGACGGGGCTTCAAAGGTGATGGTGCCGGAAGAGCCGGCGGCGGTTCGCAAACAGATACCACACGATCCACACGTTCAAAGCCAGCACGCCGAGCACGAACCAGTGCGGACGGCTGATCAGCTCGCGCACCTCGATGGGAATAAAAAAGGCCGCATCGCCGATGGCCAGCCAGCCGGCCCACGACACGCGGAAAACCAGTCCCACGCCTTCGGTCAGTGAAATCAGGCTGTAAAGCCCCGTGACAATCCCCACCCAGCGCACGTTCGCCGGCGTGATTTTATCCAGCTTGTCGCCGATGCCGGCAAAGAAACGCCGTTCCGGGTCAAGCCCGAATCCGCGCACCAGCCGTTCAAAATCGTTCTGCAAATCCTTTCCGACCAGGGCGAAAATCCCCAGCGCCAACAGCACCAGCACCAGCCCCTTGACGAGCTTGATGCCGGCGATGACGTAGAGCGTCGGCGCGCGGCGGGGCATGGATTCGGGGGTTTGAGTTTCAGCCGCCATGAGGATGGGTCAGTCCGGCGTGGTCGTGGCGGCGACCTTGTTCCGCGAGGCCTCGACCTTGATGTAGTGCAGCACGACGGGCGCGAGAACCAAGCCGGGGACGCCCATCAATTTTTCACCCAGCACCAGGCCGATGAGTGTGAGCCACATCGGGTTTTTGATGCGGTCGCCAATGATTTTGCTGTTCAGAAAATATTCCAGCTTGTGGATGACCACAAGAAAGATGAGCGCGATCAAGGCCATTCTCGGCCCGATCTCCGGAAGGCTGAAGGCCACGCCGACGATGAGCGTATTGCTCAAAATGTTTCCTATGATGGGCAGCAGCCCGCAGAGAAACGTCAGCACGATTATCACGCCGGCAAACGGAAAACCGTTCCAGACCAGGAATACCGCCGTCAGCGCGGTGTTGATGGAAGAGACGATGATCTGTGCGCCGATGACCTTGGAGAAACTGCGGAAGAACGTCTGGAACCGCAGGCTTAATTCCCGCACCATCGTGGCGTAAAGGCTGTCGCGCGATGTGCCCGGATCATTCTCCGATCCCCAAGTCGCGCTTAAAAATAAACTTGCCGCCACCACCAGCCCGATGAGCAGTTGCACAAACTGGAACGCCGCCGACCGTGCGTGCCGACCGGCGCCCGCCACATCCTCTTTCACTTCGGTGACGGCGAGCGTTTTCAGGCTCGCGTAGTCCGTGAACGGCAGTTCGATTCCCTGCCGCTCGGCGAATTCCGCCACGGCGGGAATCGTCGTTTCCGCGATTTTTGGCAAGGTGAGATACGCCTGACGCGAAAAATAAAACATCCCCCAGCCGATGAGCGCCACCACCACCACATACAACGCCAGCCCCAGAAACTTGCTCCGGCCAAAGCTGAACACCTGCAGCGCGAAAAAACCAAACAGAGCCGTCAACACCAGCGTCCCCAGATGCAGCCGGCCGATCAACACCAGCAGCACCGCCATGATGACGTAAGAAATGCGTGTGGGCTGATTCATGGCGGACAATATAGCTGCTTAACGGATTCGCGCCAGCAGCCAGTCGCGCAGTTCGGAGATTTTAAGCCGCTCCTGCCGCCCGTCGTCGCGGTAACGCAGCGTGACCGTGTCGAGCAGTTCCGGTTTCTCGCCGAGCGTGTCGAAATCAATCGTCACGCAGAACGGCGTGCCGATCTCATCTTGGCGCGCGTAACGGCGGCCGATCGAACCAGCCTCGTCGTAAAACACATTCATCCACGGACGCAGCAGCTCACGGACTTCCTGCGCTTTCTTCACGAGTTCCGGCTTGTTCTTGAGCAATGGAAAAATGCCCGCCTTGACCGGAGCGACGCGCGGATGAAATTTCATCACCACGGTCGTCTCGCTTTTGCCCTTCTCGTCTGTCTTGGTTTCTTCGGAATACGCATTCGCAATCAGCGCGAGAATCAGCCGGTCCACGCCCGCGCTCGGCTCGATGACGTGCGGGATGTATTGGCCCTTCGCCAGACCGTTCGCATCGTCCGTCGCCTGCCTCGAGATTTGCTCCGCTGTTTCGTCCGGCTTGGCACATTTCGTCAGATAATTTTTCCGGTTGTCGTAATACCGCTTCCACAAATCATCCTGTTTTTCCTTGGGCAACTTCGCCCATGCGGCGCGCAATTCGTCGTCGAACACGCCCATCGGCTTGCCGGAGAAACGCTGGTGCTGGCTCAAGTCAAAATCACTGCGCGCGGCGATGCCTTCCAGTTCGTCGCCGGCCACGTTGCCGTTCTCGTCTTTTTTGCTGAACGGAAACTTGAACAAAATATCCGTGCAGGCGCGGGCATAATGCGCGAGTTCCGCTGGCGTCTGCTGGTGAAAACCGAGCGTCGAGCGATCCAGCCCGATGCCTTCGTAGAAGCGCACGCGTTCCTCGACCCAGTATTGATGCCATGCCCGCCAGCCCCAGTTTGGTTGAGGGTTGAGAGTTGAGAGTTGAGAGTCGGAAACAGAAGCGACACTGCCGTGGATGGCTTCGATGACTTCGTCCGGCTTGATGAAAAATTCCAGTTCCATCTGCTCAAACTCGCGCGAGCGGAAAATAAAATTGCGCGGAGTGACCTCGTTACGGAACGCCTTGCCGACCTGCGCGATGCCGAACGGAACTTTCTGCCGCGACGTTTCCAAAACATTCTTGAACTGCGCGAAAATCGCCTGCGCGGTTTCCGGGCGGAGATAAGCAATGCCATCTTCGCTTTCAACCGGGCCGACGTAAGTTTTAAACATCAAGTTAAACGGACGCGGTTCAGCCAAATGCACAAAACTGTCTGGGTGATAATCAGTCGAGTTTTCCATTTTTTCGGTGCTCTCGTCGAGTAACAACGGCATTTCTATCCCAGCTTGGCTGTAAAATTCTCGCGCGGCCTTGCGAGCGCTTTCAGGATTCTTGCCTTGAAGCAATAAATACGAGAAAGAGTGATTTGATTTTTTATTATCGGCCAGTTGCTTAAATACATTTCGCGCCCACTGCGCAACTACTTTGTCGTTACTTGCCTCTAACATGGTGGCAGCGGCTACTAATGCCTCTTCACTGTCCTTCAATCGCGCCATCGTTTCGACAAGCACTGCTTTGGCTGCGGCACTCGCTCCTTCGTTCATTAATTGATCGTTAAGCTCATTAACGATTTGACCGCTTTTGGCCCCTGAAAAATGGTAAGCTACACCGCTCAATGGCTCAACTTGATCCGCGCGAACGCGTTTTTTTGTTAGCGGGCATTCACGCATCAAATCCGCAAACGTCGCCACATGGCCGGACGCCTCCCAGATTTTCGGCGACATGATGATGGTCGCCTCAAGGCCGGCGACGTCGTCGCGCTGGCGGGTCATGGCGTTCCACCAGAGTTCCTTCACGTTGCGCTTGAGTTCCGCGCCGAGCGGGCCGTAATCCCAGAAGCCGTTGATGCCACCGTAAATCTCGGACGACTGAAACACAAACCCGCGCCGCTTGCACAGCGACACGATTTTTTCCATCTGCAAATTCTCTTTTGGCTCGGCCATAGGGCTGGCCAGTGTTTGTCAATCGCGCGTGAAAATCAATCACGAAGGCGCGGAGAACGTAGAGGGGCGCAGAGTTAAGATCCGTAGGGGACGAGGTAACGAGACTCAAATCAGTTCTCCAACCTTCATCCACCAAACAAACCGAGACCAAATCAGAGTTTCCTTATGTCGCCTCCTGCAATAAAAGAGCGGATTGCCTTGCCGCTGGCTCTGCGCCTTCGCTCCTTGCGTCTTTGCGTTGATCCGTCGCCGGCTTTTGTATGAACAACTTTCCCGCCGCCGCGTGAAGCTCACGCAAGGCGCGTGAAAATTTCACGCCGCGAGGGCTGGCTTAAAAACATTTCTCCGGTTTTACTGGGCGTTCAGCGGAAAATGCGGCTGGCACCGGCTTTGCTAAAGAGATTTCAGAATCCGGAATTGACAGCGGGCGAAATCTGAATAAAATTTGCCGACTGTCACCGGAATAAAAACAACAATTAAAACCGTCAACGTATGAAAAAACTCCTGAAACAAAAGTCGGCGTTCACGCTCATTGAGCTGCTCGTCGTCATCGCCATCATCGCCATTCTCGCCGCCATGCTTCTGCCGGCGCTCGCCGCCGCCAAGCGGAAAGCCCAGAAAATCAGTTGCACCAACAACCTCAAGCAGGTCGGCCTGTCCGTCCGCATCTGGTCTGGCGACAACAATGACCGCTATCCCATGGCTGTTGCCTGGGATCAGGGCGGGGCCTCTGATTATGTCGGACATAGCGGCAATGGTCCCACTGTGAACAATCCCGGCATGGTGTTCATGGTCATGTCCAACGAGCTTTCCACGCCCAAAATCGTCTATTGCCCGTCCGACAGCTATCACAACACCTATGCCTCAAACTTCGTGTATCTTGATTTGTTGGGCGTCGCAGCTCCTGCGCTCAACCAAAAAGCGGCCCCTCAAGGCGCCACTGCCGGCAAGGTCAGTTATTTCATCAATGGCGACGCTTCCGAAGCTGACCCGCAATCCATCATGGCTGGCGACCTTAATATCGGCAGCGACACGGCCACGGCTGCCAATGCCGCCGCAGCATTTCGTTTTGGCGCAGCAGCTAACACTCCAACCACGGTAAGCGCCGCCCAAGTTAAATACGTCGACGGCGTTGCATTTGGACCTAACAACGGCGCGTGGGCCTGGACACAAAATGATTTCCACCAGAAGTCTGGCAACATCGCCCTGTCCGACGGCAGCGTGCAGTCGGTAACCATCGCCGGTTTGCATACTGCGTTGCAAAACAGCACCAACTCGGCGGTTAAGGCGGCATTCTGCTTCCCGAACTGATCAATAAAGTTTCCCCACCACAACGCGGCAGCCGAAAGGTTGCCGCGTTTTTTATTGGTCAGGTAGGGACGGCGCGCTGCGGCGTCCGCGCCGGGTTGCGGCGCAACGTGGGGTGTGATTCACACGTCACGCGTGATTCCGTCGCCTGACGCTCCGCTCGGCGACGGGGACGCCGCAGCGCGACGTCCCTACCGCTGGCATCCCGATCACGACGGCGGTTGATTTGCCCCGTTCTCTTTTTCCTTCGACGCCTGCCGTTGTTCCGCGAAGAAATTTTGCAGCAGCGCCCGGCATTCCTCCAGCCGCACGCCGGAAGTGATTTCGCATTGATGATTGAGCGTGGGGAATTGCAGCAGGTTCAGCGCGCCGCCCGCCGCGCCGCCTTTCGCATCGTTTGCCCCAAAAACCACTCGCGCCAGCCGCGTATGCACGACGGCTCCGGCGCACATCGGACAAGGCTCTTTCGTCACATAAAGCGTGCAATCGGTCAGCCGCCAGTCGCCCACGGCCTCCTCGGCCTGGGTGAGCGCGAGCATCTCGGCATGAGCCGTGGCGTCCTTGAGCAGTTCGACTTGATTGGCGGCGCGGGCGATGATCCGTCCTTCGCGCACGATGACCGCGCCGACAGGCACTTCGCCCGCCTCGTAGGCTTTCACGGCCTGCCGCAAGGCTTCGCCCATGAAATAATCGTCGCTGTGCAGGTCAATGATGGGAGCTTTGGGCATAATTTTATTCGTAGCAGCCGGCGTGAGCCGGCTCATTTCAAAAGATTAGAGCGGACTTACGTCCGCTGCCACAAATTCTTCCAGCGTCCACTCGTTCCGCCCGTCCGCGCGGCAATGGCAATGCGCCGCGAAGAAGCCGCCGCGAAACTGCCAGAACCACGGCCAGATCTGCTCGCGATCCGTCTGCGGGATTTTCAGCGACAAAATCTTTTCGCGCGAACAAAATTCAAAGCGGCCTTCACTCATCGGCGGCGGCAGTGATTTCAATTTCAACTTCACCTCGAACAAAAACATCAGCCAGTGCGTCTGGCCTTGATAACCGTGTTCGCTGATGAGTCCGGCCAGATGCAGATCGGGCGGCGCAAGCTCCAGCCCGATCTCCTCGCGCGCCTCGCGGCACGCGCAGGCGTAGGGCGATTCGCCCATGTCCATCTTGAGCTTGCCGCCGCACGGGCTCCAGAAACCGCGGTTCGGTTCCTGCGCGCGTTCCAGCAGCAGGATTTCGCCCGCTTCGTTGAAGCAGTAAAGCAGCGTGGCGATTTTGTAGGGCAATGACATCACCTAAATTTCAAATGCCGGATGCCGAATGTCGAGTGTGGAAACGCGTTTCCCCTCACCCTGACCCTCTCCCTCGGAGAGAGGGAACAGCAAACGATTGATTTCAGTTTTATGAACGACCGTCCGGCAAATCCAGTCGCAGGATTTCGTTTGAAGCGGCGAGCAATTCTCCCTCTCCCGCCGGGAGAGGGCCGGGGTGAGGGGGGACGGCCCGCAAAATTCCATTGTCAGTTTGCGCCGAAAAATTAAACTGTCCGCTCGCTTTCATGAAAACTTACAACATTGCAGCGCTCGCCGGCGACGGCATCGGCAACGAAGTCATGCGCGAGGCCATCAAGGTTCTCCGCGCAACCGAATCGAAATTTAAATTCAAACTCGCCATCACCGAAGCCCCGGTCGGCTGGGCGGGCATTGACGCGGCGGGAAAAGCTTTGCCGGACGTCACGCTCGCGCTTTGCAAAAAATCCGACGCGATCCTCTTCGGCTCCGTCGGTTTGCCCGAACGCGACCCGACGATTCCCAAGGAGGAACGTCCCGAACGCGCCGCGCTGCTGCGGCTGCGCAAGGAGTTTGGCCTGTTCGCCAATTTGCGTCCGGTGAAATTGCCGAAAGTCCTCGCGCACGCGTGTCCGCTCGCGAAGGAACGGCAGGGCGACGGCATTGATATTCTGGTCGTCCGCGAACTGACCGGCGGCATGTATTTCGGCCAGCCGAAGAAGACGGAAGATTTAGGCGGCGGCAATTTTCGCGCGACGGACACGATGGTTTACACGACACCGGAGATCGAACGCATCGCGCATGTCGGCTTCAAGGCGGCAGAGTTGCGCCGGAAGAAATTGACGAGCATTGACAAGGCAAACGTGCTGGAGAACGGAATTCTCTGGCGCGAAGTCGTGACGCGCGTGGGTAAAAATTATCCCGGCGTGACACTGGAACACATGTTCGTGGACAACGGCGCGATGCAACTGATGCTGAAGCCGACGCAGTTCGACGTGATGCTGTGCGAAAACATGTTTGGCGACATCTTGAGCGACGAGGCGGCGGCGATCGGCGGTTCGCTGGGGATGCTGCCCAGCGCGAGCCTCGGCACGACCAGCGGCGAAATCACTTTTGGTCTCTACGAGCCGGCGGGCGGCACTGCACCGGACATTGCCGGGAAAAACCTGGCGAATCCCATCGCACAAATCCTGTCGAGCGCGCTGATGTTGCGGCATAGCTTTGGCCTGAACGAGGCGGCGGCGGCGATCGAAAGCGCCGTGCAGCGCGCGATAGAATCCGGCCACCGCACCGGCGACATCTTCAGCGCAAGCGAAAGCGGCGCGCGCAAGGTCGGCACCCGCGAAATGGGCGATGCGATTGCGGCGGTGGTTTGAGCGTGAATTCCGAAGATGGGGAGCACGCCCGCCCCGAGCGTTGCTGTCCGCGCCTCGCGGCCAGCAATTGGCACACGCCGTGCGGCATGAACTTTGGGAACGATTTCGTGCGTCTTGGTTTTCCGCGAGGGCGCGCTCCCAATTATATTTGGGAATCGGGTTAAGCTTTTTTAGTTTGAGACTCGTCACCTCGTCTCCTACAAGACAAAAAAGGGCGGCCATTGCTGGCCGCCCTTGAGTTTTATGCCAGCCTAATGCACGAGGCGGAAGAACATCGCGCTGTTTGTGTTGGAATTATAATTCGTATATGGGCTTGTGGATGGTGATATGTCCACATAAGGACCGGCCACATTGGTTGAGCTTTGGAGGCTGAACAAGGTGCCGCTCCAGGTCAGAATGGCATTGGTTCCCGCCGTTTGGATAACGAAAGGAATGCTCGCCATTGTGCCAGACACAAGTCCGGCATATTGCAGGATGTTCAATTGATATGCATTCGTGGCCGGTGATGCACTCGTAAATTGTCCAAACACACCGGAGACAGAGGCCGCAAATGTTGGAACGGTCTGGGCGATGACGTCACTCGCCTGGGCGTTCACAAACAATTGCAGCACCTTGCCGTTCACATTCGTCATGTTGAGACTGCCATTGCCGACGAAACCAGCGACTTGCGGCAACTGAAAGAACACGTTGGAAACAATGGCCAGCGATCCTTCGATGTTTGTTTCAACCAACGAAATGTTCGTCAGGGTGGCAAAGTCGAAGAATTTTGGCGCCGGCAATGGATTGCCACTGTTTATGTAGTTGACCGAATGCGCCGGATTGCTGGCGCTAAGGTTTAGCTCCAGCAAACCGTTGAATTGGCCGATTGGACCGGTGACTTGCACGGAATCGCCAGCATCAGGCAGGTAGCTTCCGCCGCCGATAAACACAGCAATGCCCGCTGTGCTGGCGTCTTGGATAAAGAATTCCCTGCTGGTATTTGCAGTCATGTTGATCGGGGTCGTGACCGTGCCGGTGACCGTATAAAGATTGGTCGTGTCCGAGGGAAACCAGTTTGTGGTCTGCAATGTTCGCAAATAAGCAATATTGGTCACGATCGGGGTGCGGATGCCCACCGTCAATTGTGCCGGGGAGCTGTAAACATAATCAGACACCAGGGCATTGCTGACACCGACTTCATAATATCCCGCTTGAGCCGGATTCAAATAGCTCAAGGCCAAACCGGCCGTGGCGGAACCGGATATGGTTCCAAAACCGTAACCGCTGCTGCCGTCGGCCAACGGACTGTAAGTGCCAGCTGCTCCCGAAGCCGAATAAAACCACTGGTAATACACCGGGGCTTCGCCCGAGGCGAGCACGCTGAAACTGACCGTGTCACCAAAGTATACATCCTTGCTTTGTGGTTGGGTGATAATCACCGTCGGCCCTGTTCCGCCAGCAGCGACCACGGCAAAGTTATCAACGCGATCTGTGCCACCGGGTGCAACGGTGCCGCCATTGATGCTCGCGTTAGAAGCGTCCACCAGCCGGAAATAAACAACCGTGGCATTGTTCAACGCCGTTATCGCGCTTAAATCAAAAGAAAACACCGATAACGCGTTGGATGAGCCGCTGCTCCAGGAAGTCGGTGAAGAAGGCAGGGAATAACTCGTGAACGTGGTGAAGCTAATGCCATCGGTGCTGTATTGCAGGTTGAAATCTCGCGGGCCGGTGGCACTGCCAACTTGATTAAAGCTGACTGATATGTCCTGAAAACTAACGGTGCTGACGGCAAATTGATAGAAATCGCCGGGACTGTTGGTCCAACCGTTTGAGCTAAATGATTTGGCGGAGCCGTTTCCAGCGGGAGCAGAATAGGTGGTGGTGCCAAACAGTCCAGAATGCCAGCCGGAAGCGGTGCCGCTGCCGATTTCCGGAACGATATTGGTGATCCACCCGCCTGTGCCGCTGATGGAAGTATAAGCGGTTTCAAAAGTCCAAACGGCCAGGGTGGTCTGCGCGAACGCAGCGGGTGCGGCCAAAAGCACGGCGGCCAGGCAGGATAAAATATATTTAAGTTTCATAATCGTTTGGTATTTGGGTTGTCCTTGGGTTTGTTCTTTTTCTTTTTTTGTTTTCTTTGGTTTTTTTGTTTGGTCAAAAATGCGCCTTTCGGATCACGGATGAGCCAGGCGAAAGGGTGGATTCCAAATCAAAGGCGAGCCGGGAACTTCTTGCGCCCCCCCGCTCATCGTTCCGCCGGCTTGAACAACGGCGGTTTTGTAATAAGCCACATGACCCTCCACAAATAGAACATTGCCGCCAAGGCTGTGGCGTGATGCAAAGCTACGCCAGCGATTGGCCGGATTGACCGAGTTGAATTGCGGGGAGCCGTTGACCACTTCCTTAGTGGGGCTGAAAACACAATCAAACAAAAACACCGTGTCCGTTGGCCGGGGAATAAAGGTCAGTTTTGGCATTTGGCCGTTCGGGTAGTTATTGCCATTGCTGTAACCCGCAGTCTGACGTTTCAAATCCAGATTCATGGCAAAGCTGAAGAAGCCGCCCTGGCCTGAACCCGCCGTATCCCATTGAGCGAAGTCGCTGCTGTTAAATTCTGCGCCAGTGCATTGATAAATTTTCCCCGCGCCGCCGGGAAAAGGCATGGCGGCAGAGTTCTTAAGAGCCGCTCCTGCCGCCTGTGGAACCGCATTGGCCACATAGTAAGAAAGGGGTTTTTCTCCGACCAGTGCGGGCAATTGGTTGAACCATGCGTTCGCCAGCATGGTGTCCGCAGGAGGCGTGTAGGTTCCAGAAGTCGGGTTCATGCCGTCCCGAGGAATTCTGTCGTCGTTGTCCCCGGCATAAATCTGGAGACCAAGACCCCATTGCCGTAAATTAGAAACGCAACTGACTTGCTTTGCCTTGGCTTTCGCCTTGGCCAGCGCAGGCAAGAGCATCGCGGCGAGGATGGCGATGATGGCAATGACGACAAGAAGTTCGATCAGCGTGAAAGCCCTGCGAAGCGGCGGTTGAAGTTTCAAGTTTGCCGCCTTGATGTTCTTAAATCCAATTATGCTCATGATTATAGGAGTCCTTTGCTCTTATTTCTCAACGGTGTTTTGACTTCTCCTTGTTTGTCCGGCTGCCCGACGCGAGAATCCTCCCAGATTTTTTGAACATTGCAAGTGCTTATATTGAAAATTACTCACAGTTCACTAACATTTTTCCTAATCGTAACCCGACCGGCACAAAATTTTCCATAGGCGTATATGAACAAACAGATTATCATCCCGGTCAGATTGTCCGTGCCCCCAAAGACAAAGGCTCAAATGAAAAAAATGATCTGGATTCTCCTAATGACCGCCGCCGCCGACATTCACGCGGCTGATGTTGCGTCAACAAATTCGCCCGCCACCAACGCGCCGCCCGTAAAAAATGACGCGGCGACGATTCCCGACGCGACGCACAAGCCGGTCTTCACCACGAACACCGTCACCATCGCCGGCCAGCGCGTGAGGTATGTGGCCGAAACAGGCATGTTGCCGATCCTCAAACCCGACGGCACCACGCGCGCCTCGGTTTTCTACATCGCCTACACGCGCCTCGATGAGACAAACACATCCGCGCGGCCCGTCACGTTCTGTTTCAACGGCGGCCCCGGCTCGTCATCTGTCTGGCTGCACCTCGGCGGGCTTGGGCCGCGCCGCGTGAAGATGAATCCCGACGGCACATTGCCGCCGCCGCCGTTCGTTCTGGTGGATAATGATTATTCCATCCTGAATGCGAGCGACCTGGTGTTCATTGATCCGGTGGCGACGGGTTTCAGCCGCGCGGCGAAGGATGAAAAGTCGGATCAATTTTTTGGCGACTCCGCCGACCTCGATTCCGTTGGCGAATTCATCCGCCTTTGGACGACGCGGCATGAACGCTGGCTCTCGCCAAAATTTCTCTGCGGCGAAAGCTACGGCGTGTTTCGCGCCGCCGGCCTGGCCGACCATCTGCGTTCGCGCTACGGCATGTATTTGAACGGCCTGATGCTCGTGTCCGGCGTGCTGGATTTTGCGACCCTCTGGAACAATGCGGGCAACGACCTGCCGTATCCGCTGTCGCTGCCTGCCTACACGGCCACGGCGCAGTTCCATGGAAAATTGCCGGCGGACCTGCAAAACGATCTGCCCAAAGCCCTCGCCGAGGCGCGTAAATTTGCCCAGGGCGAATACACGGTGGCGTTGCAGCAGGGCAATGCGCTGCCGGCGGATGAACGCAAAAAAATTACCGCCGGACTGGTGCGGCTCACCGGCCTCACGCCGCAGGTCATCTCGGACAACAACCTGCGGGTGGACCAGGGTGTGTTTCGCAAACAACTGCTGCACGACAAGGGGTTGATTCTTGGCGCCTACGATGCGCGCATCACCGGGCGCGACAACAATCCCGCCGCGTCGTCTCCCGATTTTGATCCGTCCGCCGCCGCCACGCTTGGGCCGTTTTCGGCGGCGATGAATTCCTACGTCCGTGGCGAGTTGAAGTTTGAAGACGATCTGCCCTATGAAATCATCGCCGGGGTGCAGCCGTGGAATTACGGCGTGCGCAACAGTTACGCCAGCGCGGGCGAGAAGCTGGCGACCACGATGAACCAGAATCCCTTCATGCGCGTGCTGGTGCTGGGCGGCCAGCGCGACCTGGTCTGCCCGCTGGACACGATGCGTTATGCGCTCGGCCACATGCCGCTTGACGCCGCGTATCGCACGAACATCAGCTACGCCGAATTCGATTCCGGCCACATGATGTATATCAACCTGCCGGACTTGAAAAAGATGCAGAAGGATCTGGAAAACTTTTTAACGAAATGACTAATTTCTAAATCCTAATGACTAAAGAATTTCCAAATCCGAATGGCGAAAATAAAAAGTCGCCGGTATTTGATTTGGAAGAACGAACGGCAATTTTTGGCGAAGCGGTCATCGGGTTTGCAAAGAAAATTCCCCGCAATCCTGTGACAACTCCGTTGATAAGCCAGCTTGTGCGCGCCGGCACGAGCGTTGGCGCTAATTATTGCGAAGCGGACGACGCGGTTTCCAAAAAGGATTTCAAAAATAAAATTGGCACTTGCCGCAAGGAATCTCGCGAGTCGAAACTTTGGTTGCGAATGATTGCCAACGCCGAGCCGGAGACAAAAGCTGAAGCCCGAAAACTTTGGCAGGAAGCAAAGGAACTGCATCTCATTTTTGCCGCAATCTGGAGAAGATCGTAATTGAAAATGACTAATGACCAAAATTTCGGCCGCGTATCTGCTTATTTGTCATTAGGATTTAGTCATTAGTCATTCGCGCCGGCGTCATTCCTGCACGCGGATCAGCGTCTTGACGGCGTGATTGCCTGCGGCCATTGACTTGAACAATTCCGGCAGCTTGTGCAGCGGACATTCCCCATCCACAAAATCCACCGCGCGGATCACGCCCCCCTCGATGAATTCCAGCGCCCGCCGGATGGTGCGCGGCGTGTGATGAAAGCTCGCGAGCAATGTGAGGTTGGAATAATGGATGAGCGTCGTGTCCAGCGTGATGGTCGCGCCGGACGGACAACCACCGAAGAAATTCACCGCGCCGCCCATGCGGACGAGTTGCACGGCGGCTTCCCAGGTTTCGGGACGGCCAACAGCTTCAACCACCGCGTCGAATTTTTTCCCCGTCGTTGCGCGGACTTTTGAAACCAAATCCGCGCCGTCGCCGATGTCAATCACCTGTGCTGCGCCGAGTTTTTTCGCCGCTTCGAGTCGCGCGGCGCGGCGTCCGGCCACGGTGACTTCGCAGCCCAGATTTTTGGCCAGCGCGACAAACATCAGGCCGATCGGCCCCACGCCGATGACGAGGACATTTTGTCCGGCGCGCAATTTCAAATCTTCCACGCCTTGCACGACACAGGCGAGCGGTTCGGTGAGCGCGGCGTCGGGAAAATCCGTTTCCGGTTTAAGCCGCAGCAGATTTTTTTGGACGAGCCGGGCAGGGACGACGATGGATTCCGCGTAAGCACCGTTGAGAAACAACAAATCCTCGCAAAGGTTTTCCTGGTTGTTTTTGCAGAAGAAACAGCCGTCGCAGGGAGCGGAATTGGCCACGACGACGCGGTCGCCGACAGCCCAGGTTTGCAGTGTCGAGCCTGTGGCTCGATTTGATTCGGCCACAGGCCGAACGCTACAAGGCGCGACTTCGCAAATCACCCCGGCGAGTTCGTGGCCGAAGACGGCGGGCGGCACGATCATTTTGGCGTGGTAGCCGCGCTTGAAAACTTTCAGGTCGGTGCCGCAGGTGAGCGCGGCCTCGATATGGATGCGGACTTCACCCGGCTGCAGCGCAGGCGGAACGATTTCCTGTATGCGCAAGTCTTCTTTTCCGTGGAGAACAGCGGCTTTCACGGCCACAGTGTAGGCGCGGTTGGGGTCAAAGTGGAAGAAGGTTTTGAAAATTCACGGCCTCCGAAAAGCAGGTCTGGCGGCGGTTGTTTGCGGCTACAATGAATGAAATAAAAGAGCGCACCCGATCCTAGGCGCGTTCTTGAGAAGATGGTTTTGCCGGCCAGCCGGCCCGTTATTTTTCCTGCCAGTAAGTGGCTATGAAGGATGTGGGCGGAAAGGCCGTCTTGAGAGTTTCATCAAAATGGAAGTTATAATGACCATTGACCTTCACATCGTGACAGACGAGTGAGCCGATCACATCCTGGGGGACGCTGGGGGTGCCACCGCCATTGAACTCCACACTGGCTGAAGGAGCATACATATAGCCGACCCAAATCGCATTCCCGCCAAATTTAATGGACGTGCAGGCAGGGAGGCCGTAAAGCTTGAATGCTGGGGCATATTCGTTGATGTTATTGACGACGCCATTTCCTGTATCAATAGCATCTCCCGTATAAATGGCGAGGTCGCTGTTGGTTGAAATTGTCAAAGTATTACCAGGGCCGTATTTCAGTCCAGCGGGGAGGTATAAAACAGCGTTGGTTGTCATACAAATGATGCTTTTTGTAAGCTGGGCGGGTATTGCGTAGTAAAGCACGCCGCCCACGCGCAGGGCCAGATTATTGGTGATACAATAATCATAGAATATTCCGCCAATGGTCTGCGGGGCGCTGACCAAAATGTTCCACGTTAAGGTGGGAAGCGTCGCATCGGTGAAATTGATGTTCATGTCGTCCCGCGCATGGTTTTCCGGCGAGGTTTGAATGCCGGGGGTGCTGGCATTCACCCAGGCAAGATCCCCGACCGAGCCGTTGGCAAGCACGCTGGCGGTGCCACCCGGGCCGGTATCCACATAGCCGTAGATATCGGCGTTACCCACGTTGATGATCAGGCCATCTGTTCCCACGATCGCATTGGCCTGCCGCTTGGCAACGGTGTAAGTGCCATAATTCTTGCCGCGGTAGAACCGGTTGGTCTGCCAGAGACTGGCGGCGGGGTCAGATGAGTCGAAACTGTCCACGATGACATTGTTGCCTTTGAAATCCATGGTGGTCCAGGCGAGGATGCCGCCCCCTACGAAAGCGTCAGGGGCGGTCTGGACAAAAACCGTGCGCGAAGCCGACGAGGCGGAAAAGGTGGCACGCGATGAATTCCAATAGGCATAGCCGGTGGATACGATCGCCGGTATGGCGCTGGTGCTCGTGATCACATTGGTCACATAAACCACATAGTAATTGCTGGGGCTGGATGAATCCAAAGCCCGCTTTATCCAATACACCTTTCTGTCCGCCGGGGAGGTGGAAACAACGTTCCATCCATCCGCCGACGCCGACGCCGTGTTTCCCCAGTTGGTGAGCGGGGTCGTGGTGCCTGCTAATTTGTTGACCATGGCCATGGCCTCCTCGGCACCGGCCTCGGCAAGAACGAGGGAGTTATTCCAGACCTGCGACCGCGCAACCACGGTGTATTCGTTTTGTGAGTATAAAAGGTAGGAGGCCAGCGCAGAACCAAACACGACCACAAGCAGGGCGGTGAGCAGGATGGTGCCGCCGTGCTCTTTTCTTAAGGATGGCTGGATGATAGTTTTCACAAGGATGCCTTGGCTTAGTTGCGGATGACAATGCGGGCGGTCTGCACGCTTTCGGTGTTCAATTTGTTCCCCAAGTATGAGCGCGAGCAAACCCAGCTCACGTCAATCAACTTGGTTTGAGACCAGCTTGAAGCCGCGCTAAACTGAAAATTAGTGACAGGAACCCGCGAGTATCTGCCAAAATTAAGATAATCGCAGTTTTTCATAAGGACCGTCGAAGTGGTGGTTCCGCCAAGAACATAAGTGCGGGTGACTTCGTTAGAACCGTCCCAAGTGTAACTGATCGTGCTGGTATTGGCATTGGTCAAAATGATGTAATTGGTGGCAAAACCATTGGCAGCCAGACCGCTGGCGTTGCGGATGTCGCGGCTCATGGTGTCCAGGGCAATGCGGCTTTTCGCTCCCAGTTCCGTATAGTTTCCGAGGGCCAGAAAATTTTGGTTGTAGGTGATCATGGCGCCCAGCGCCCAGATTACGAACGCAGTAAAAATGACCACGCTGATCATCATTTCCACCAAGGTCATGCCGCGGCAATGTTGCAGTTTCTTCGGCCGATCTATGTGGTGGATGAGCATAACCCGTTAATGGTTGAAGATGTAGTTCTGCATCCCATATTTTGAGACGAAAGTTTTAAACGTCTGCGAACGGTTGTTGGTCTGCTTGAAATCCACATCCGTCCAGTTTACGGTCACGGTGACAACTTTCATCTTGCCGGAATAACTGTTGGTCGGGCTAAAAATGGCGTTGCTTACGCTCATGGTGCATTTGTAAACAATCCCATTGGAATTGCCACCCACCCCCGGGGGATAAAAATAGTCGTTGAAACTGACGGGCACGATGCTGGCATTGGTAACCTGTGTCCAGTTGCACAACCGGATTCCTTCCATCCGGTATAACCCAACCTGCGTGGCGCGGAGCTGCTCGCGAGTGACTTTCACTATGACAGCCCCCGTGGCAACGCCGTAATAAAGCGCTAAAAACATGATTGACGCCATGCCGATGGCTATCATCACTTCAATCAGCGAAAAAGCCTTCACCGCCGGTTCCTGGAGCTTTTCCGGATTCAAATTGTTTTTTTGTTTGAGCATTGCAACCAGCTTTTTGAGTGAGCAGGACAGCACCTTAATAATCTGCCCGTGCATTGTGCCTGTTAAAATTTAATGGTTTGTGAATCATGCCCCAACCCGCTCATCAGTAAAACCGCGCCCAACATTACGCGACATACAGGTTTTATCAGCACGTCATGTGCCACGAGCGAACCGGCCAAATAAAGGCTCCGGCTTTTGCGCCTGCCCCGAATCTGGACAGGGTTGTCCGCTTGCTTTGATCAAAAAACCCGCGGCATCGGAGCCTTCACAAAAGTCGTCTTCCGCAAATACACTGGCTCCAGTTTTTCGCCCGCGCTGAAATCGATCCGGTGCGCGGCCAGTCCGGCCAGTTGTGTCGCGGATGGAAACAAAGTTTTACCCGCCGCAAACCACCGCGTCACTTCCGGCCCGGTTAAAATTTCTCCTGCGCTCGCGCGGGACCCGACCGCCGCCAACGCCACGATTTTCAACGGCTCAACTTCTTTCCAGCCGCTTGCAGAAACTTCATAAGCCGCCAGGTAAAATTCGCCGCGCTGCGCATCAATCACCACGTTCACCCGGCCGGAAAATTTCTCCGCCTGCGCCTGCGCCGCCAGGCATTCCGCGCTGCTGATGCCGAGCAGTTTCACGCCGCACGCCAGTTGCCAGCCTTGGGCGATGGCAAGCGCCACGCGGATGCCCGTGTAGGAACCCGGCCCCAGCCCGACCGCGAGACACCCGATTTCTTCGCGTCCAATCTTTGCCGACGCCAGAACTTTTTCAATCATGCCGAACGCATGGGTCTCACGCCCGCCGGCTTCGGAAGCCATCGCCAGAACAAGGCCGTCGCGCGCAATGGCCACGCTCCGCTGCGCCGATGAAAATTCAAGCGCCAAGATCGTCATAAATAATTTTCCGCTCCGACTCGCCGATGATTTCAATCTGCACGCGCCGCCAATCCGCAATCCGCAATCCGCAATCCGCAATCCGCTCCGCCCACTCAATCACCGCCACGCCGTCCGGCGACAAAAATTCTTCGACACCCGCCGACAAAATCTGCGCCTTCGTTTCCAGCCGATACAGATCCAGATGAAATAATTTCAGCCGTCCGCCACCGTATTCGTTCACCAGCGTGAACGTCGGCGAATGCACCCGCGCCGTCACGCCCAGCCCGCGTGCGATGCCCTTCACGAGCTGCGTCTTGCCCGCGCCCAGGTCGCCGCTCAACGCCAGCACGAGGCCGTGTTCCGCCGCGCGTCCCCAGCGTTCGCCGAGCGCCTCCGTCTCCGCCGGACTATGTGAAATGAACGTAGCCATGCGCGTTGAGTTTGTGCGAACCGCTTTTGTCGCGGATTAAAATCCCTTCACCCGGGACAATTTTTCCGATGCAGCTTAATTTCAAATTTGGAAATTTTTTCCGCCACGCGTCCAGCAGCTTGACCGCGTCTTTGCTGGCGATGGTGAACAGCAGCTCAAAATCCTCGCCATCCGTCAGCGCGGCAAGCAGCGGCGGTTTTGGCGGAGCGGGCGTTCCCGTGAGCCGGCTCGTCGGGAGACTCGCCCCACCGCGTTTCGCCGCGCGCGAAATCGGGATCGCCGATTTCAAAATCTCCGCGCCAACTTTGCTGGCGTTCAAGATGTGCCGCAAATCTCCGGCCAGCCCGTCGCTCAAATCAATCATCGCGTGAACCGTAAAATGCTCCGCGACCCAGTGCGCCTCGGCCAGCCGGGGTTCAAAGTCCAGATTTTTCCCCGCGAGCGAACCGCCGAGTTCGCCCGTCACAAAAATCGCGTCGCCAGCCTTTGCGCCACGCCGCAAAACCTGCTTTCCACGCTGAACGGTTCCTAGCAGTGAAATGGAAATCAAAATGCGTTCGGGATTCGTGGTCGTCTCGCCGCCGGCAATCGCGACGCCATGCTCGCGCGCCAACGCGTTCATCCCGTCGTAAATTTTCCCTACGAACCCCGGCTCAAAGCTTTGCGGCAATGCGATCGTCACCAGCGCGGCGATGGGCGCTCCGGCCATCGCCGCAATGTCGCTCAAGCAGCGGGCGAGCGCCTTGCGGCCGATTTTTCCCGGCGGCGTCTCGCACGTGAAATGAAATCCTTCTACCACCGCATCCGTCTTGAACAAAAATAATTTGTCCGTAACGCCCAGATCCAGCACGGCGCAGTCATCCCCCGCGCCGGCCACGACGGATTCATTCGTCGGCAGCGCGCGGGTCAGCTTGGCGATGAGTTCAAATTCATTCATGTGTGGGAGGACGGCTTTGCCAGAGCAGCAGCACGAGATTCGTCGCATTGAACAGCGCATGCGCGGTGATGGGCGCAAGCAGGTTGTCCGTTTTTTCGTAAAGCCACGTCAACGTCAGGGCGAACACGAACAGCGGCACGAACGTCGGCGCGTTCATGTGGATTAAGGCGAACAGCGCGCTCACGCCGAACCACGCGAGCTTGGGAAAGCCAAGCTGCTCGACGAACGGAAACAGCATCCCGCGAAAGATAAACTCCTCCGCGACCGGCGCGATCACGACCGCGAACACCCCGAAATAGACCGTCAGCCACACCGATTGTGATTTCAGCAGCAGCAGCACCGCCACCTGTTTTTCCGGCAACCAGCCGAACTTCTCCAGGGCGCTGACGCAGGCCAATTGCAGCAGCAGCACGACCGGCAGAATGACCATGATGAATTTCACCGCCGTAAACAGGGCCGCTTTTAATTTCGGCCCGCGCCAGCCGAACGCCGCGGCCCATCCGGTCTGGTGCAGCCGCAGAAAAAACAAAATGAGCAGCCACGCCGCGCCTTGAAAACTCAACGTGCTGAACAAAATATTTCCGAAATCCTCCGGCTGCTTGAAGCCGGCCACGCCCGCCCTGTGCAGTAACATGCCGATGGTCAGGCCGAGGCAAAGACAGGCGAATTGCGCCGCGCAAAACAGCATCACGACCTCGGCCCGCCAGGGTTTTTCCGACAACATGGTTCCAGTTTATCGCGGCGGCGAGGCCGAGACGATGCAAAATTAAGCGCGCCCCCGCACACGCGAGGCATCATTCCAAAACTTGCGGAACATCCCGCGCACCGTGAAGAACGCGGACGATGTGCAACTGGCCCGACTTTTGAATCACGCGGTAGAAAATCAGATAATTCGTGAAACGTCGCACCGGCCAAAAACGCAGTCCCGCAAGTTCGGCGCGGTTTGATTGATAGCGCGGGCCAATCTCCGGCCATTGTGCCAGCGTGCGGAAACTCAAGCGCAGTGCGGTAAGAAATCTTTCGGCGGCATCGGGATTTTCCACTGCGATAAACAAATGAATGTCCGCAATGTCGTGAATTGCTTCCCCGGCGCGGATGATTTTAAGCAGCTTCAAATTCCTTGAGTTTTCGGCGGGTGCGGGCGCGAATGCGATCAAAATCGGCGTCGGTCAGCGCCCTGGCCAGGCTGTGGACGCCAGCAAGAAGTTTCCTGTCTAGGTCGGGAATGTTCAAGGCGGCCTGTTGCTCGGCTTTTTCCAGCGCGCGCAACCCCGCGCGCACGACCTCGCTGGAATTGCCGTAACGCCCGCTTTCAATCAAGTCCCCGACCAAGTCTTCGTAGTATTTGCTCAAGGCGACGTTCATGGAATTAATCTAGGCTGATGACATTAGATGTCAATAGGTGTTATTCCGATTCAAATCTCCACCACCTGTTTGTATTCCGGCACGATGACTCCGGCCTTGGGCTTCATGGCGCGCAGCGTTTCCGCGTGGGCGAGGCATTGCGATTCTTCGCCGTGGATGCAGATGATTTTTTTGAGGTTGCCGGAAATTTTCTGGACGTATTGTTTCAATTCATTTTTGTCCGCGTGGCCGGAATAGGTGTCAAGGGAGACGACTTTCGCGCGGACATCGCACGGTTCGCCGAAAATGTTGACCGGCGTTTTGCCCGCCACGATCATCGCGCCGAGCGTGGCCTCCGCGCAATAGCCGATGAAAAGCGCCAGATTCCTCGCATCGCCGAGATTGTTTTTCAGATGATGCCGGATGCGTCCGCCTTCGCACATGCCCGACGCGCTTATGATGATCATCGGTTCGTGCCGGTCGTTCAGCTTCTTGGACTCCTCGGCGCTGGCGATGTAGGTGAGATTGCCCATGCCGAACGGATTTTCATTGTTGCACATCGTGTCATTGATGCCGGGCCTCAAAGATTCCGGATGCTTTTTGTAAATGTCCGTGGCATTTGCGCTCAACGGGCTGTCCACAAAAATTGGGATGCGCGGCAGTTTTCCAGCGCAGGTCAGTTCGTGCAGCACATAAACGATCTGCTGCGTGCGCCCGACGGAAAACGCCGGGATGATGACCTTGCCGTTTTGCTTGATCGTTTCGCCGACAAGTTTGCGAACCATGTCGTCCGCGTCGGGGCGCTGCTCGTGGACACGCGCGGCGTAGGTGGATTCAATCTGGAGATAATCCACGTTCTCAACCGGAATCGGGTCGCGCAACAAGTCATCGCCGCCGCGTCCGATGTCGCCGGTGAAAAGATGGCGGAATTTCCGGCCGCCTTCCTGCACGTCCAAAATCACCTGCGCCGAGCCGAGAATGTGGCCGGCATCCCGGAACGTGACGGTCACTCCGGACACGGGTTGAAACGGCGTTTCGTAATCGTGGGCGACGAGTTGTTGCACACATTTCTCGGCGTCAGGCGTGGTGTAAAGCGGCTCGACCGGCGGCTGATGTTTGCGCGCCCGCACTTTGGAGACGAAAATGGCGTCCTGTTCCTGGATGTGCGCCGAGTCCAGCAGCATGATGCCGCACAGGTCGCGCGTGGCGGACGTGCAATGGATCGGGCCGTCATATTTTTTGCAAAGGCTGGGCAGCTTGCCTGCGTGATCCAGATGCGCATGGCTCAAGACGACGGCGTCCACCTGCTTCGTATCAAACGGCAAAACTTTATTGAGCTGCTCTGATTCCTGGCGATGTCCCTGGAACAAACCGCATTCGAGCAGCAGTTTTTTGCCGTTGACCTCGATGAGATACATGGAGCCGGTCGTGGTGCGCGCCGCGCCGAAGAAGTGGATTTTCATGGCGGAAAGAAAACGCGGCGGACGCGGAAAGTCGAGCGCAATTGCCGTTCAAAATCCAACCGCGCGATTGTGTGAAGACGGCAGTCAGCGCGCCGCGCTTTGGTAAAGCGCCACGAGCGCGGCCCCGATGGCCTGCGACAGATCGCCCAAAACTGCGGGGACAATTTTAATGGTGTCGCGTTGCGCAGGCCACAGATACGGCCTGGCCGTCTCGCGGATGATGCGCAAGTAACGCTCGCGAAATTCCGGCGTGGTCGCTCCGTAATCCATCAAGCCGCCGCCGATGACCACGATGCCCGGGTCGAGGGCCATCGCCAGATTCGCGACGTGCAGCCCCATCACGCGCGCCTGAAAATCAAAAATCTCCAGGGCCAGCGCGTCGCCCTTCTGCGCCAGACTACGGAGCGAAAGAACCTTTTCCCTGGCGGGCGCCGTGGATTTGGCAAGTTCATGGCCGGGAAATTTTAAAAGTTTTTCTGCGAGTAAATGCGGCAGGCCGGAGATGGTCGTGTAAGCTTCAACGCAGCCCCAGTCTTTGCCGCAGCCGCACGGGAACGGTTTGCCGGTGAGGCCGAGCAGATGCAACGGCACGGGCATGTGGCCGGCTTCCATCCCCGCAAGCGTGTGACCGTCGAGCGAAAGCCCGTCCGCGCCGACGTATGCCGCGCCCAGACCGGAGCCGGGCATGAGCATCATCACCGAGGATTTCGTTTTGCCACGGGCGATTTGCGCCTCGGCCACGCCGCCGTAATTGCCGTCGTTGCCGGTGATCAACGGGATGGGACGACCGGCCTGCCTGGCGAGCGCCCGGCTGTAGTCGGCATGAAAATCCCAGCCTTCGAACGACGCCGGCAGGTTGGACGTCCTGTCGAGCACCCCGTAGCGTTTATACGGCCCCGGCATGGCCAGGCCGACGCCCTGAACCTGTGCCCAAGGAAGCTGGTTGTTCACGAGAAAATTCTCGATGCCTGCGATCCAGCCACGGACCACGGCGTCCGTGCCGTTCTGTGCCGGCGTGGGTTGCTGCTGCAATTCTCTGGTGACGGCTTCGCCGTTCTCCCAGACCGCCGCGGTTTTGGAACTGGTCGCGCCGCTGTCCGTCCCGATGAAAATCTTTTTGCTCATGGTTCAGCCCCTTAAAATGCGGACGGCGCAATCAAAGGCAAGAATTATTCGCGTTTCCCTGTTTAACCCGTTTAACTTTGCGGCGCGTGACACAACACGAAATATTTTCAAACCTGCTCCGCGCGCCCGCACCCGTGCTGTCGCTCGCGCCGATGCAGGACGTGACGACGCTGCAATTTATGCGCGTCATCGCCCGCTATGGCGGGCCGGATGTTTATTGGACGGAATATTTCCGAGTCCATGGCGATTCGCGTCCGGAAAAATGGATTCTTGATTCCATCACCAAAAATCCCACGGGCAGGCCTGTCATCGCGCAGCTCATCGGCAACGACATTCCTGCGCTCGTCCGCAACGCGAAGCTGCTGCAACAATATCCCGTCGCGGCGATTGACCTGAACCTCGGCTGTCCCGCGCCGATTGTTTATCGCAAATGCGCGGGCGGCGGGCTGTTGCGCGAACTGCAAAAGATTGACGCCATCCTCGGCGCGTTGCGCGATGCGGTGACGATTCCGTTCACCGTGAAAACGCGCCTCGGCTTCGAGTCGCCAGCCGAGTTCGACACGCTGCTGCCAATTTTCGCGAAGCACACGATTGATCTGCTCACCGTCCACGCGCGCACGGTCAAACAAATGTATCGGCCCGGCGTGCGCTACGACCTCATCGCGCAGGCGGCGCGCGAACTCCGCTGTCCCGTGTTCGCCAACGGCAATGTCCACAGAGCAGCGCAGGCACAGGCACTCGTCGCGGAAACCGGCGTGCGCGGCCTGATGATCGGGCGTGGCGCGATCCGCAATCCGTGGCTGTTCGACCAGATCCGGGCGCAAATGCGTGGTGAAAAAATCAAGCTTCCGACCGGTCGCGACGTGCTGGCCTACATCCGCGAACTGTGGGAAAACGAAATCACGCCCGGCGTAAAGGAATCGTCGCAGGTGATGCGCATGAAGAAATTCATGAACTTCATCGGCGACGGCGTGGGCGAAAAATTCCTGCACGAAATCCGCCGCGTGGCGACGACGGCGGATTTTTTCCGCGTCTGCGAAGATCATTTGGATCACGACAAGCCGCTGACGCTTGAGCCGGTTTCTATTTCGGAGGCGGCTTTAGATTTGCCAGCCGCGTTTTGAGATTGGATTGAGCGATTAATGCAACCGAGTCGCTCCGCGACATTGCGTTAATTTTACTTAACCTTCACGCGAAACTCGCTCGCGCCGCTGATTTTTTCCAGGTCGCCCTTGTAAAATTCCTCGCGGTATTCGTCCGTTTCCAGCAGGTGCTGGCTCACTTCACCCTGGTCGCGCTGGATGATGAATTTCAGTTCGTCCATGTCGCCGGACCAGCGGAAGCCGTTGAAAAATTCCGCGCCCGCAAACTGCGTCTTGTAGAGCGCGTTGTCCGAATAGCACGTTCCAAGATAAAGCTGTTTGCAACTGCGCTCCGCGAACAGCGTCACCGCCGAAGTCATCATGAACATGCCGAGGTTGCGCGCGTAATAATTCAGATCGTAAAATGCGTAGTAGTAAAACGCGAGCGCCTTGCCTTCCAGATACAGCGTGGCCACGCCGATCTCGTTTCCTTTTTCCGAGTCGGTGAACACTAGCAGATGCGAGATGATGGGCGAGGAGAACAGCGCGTCCAGCCGTTCAAAGGTCATCGTGTCCTTGCCGAACTTGATGTCGGCGTAGGTCTTGAAAAACTGGCGGCGTTCGGGCGTGTAATCGAACTTGTCGCGCGGGACGAGCTTCACCTCAATGCCCGCACCCTTGCGCAGAATGCGGCGGTTCTCGGACGATGGTTTGAATTTTGCGAGGTTCACGCGCACCTGGCGGCAGAGATAAAAGCGGTCCAAGTTGCGCGATGATGGCAGGAAGCCCGCGTTGAAAATATCCGAGGGCGTTTCGCCCGTTTCCGGAATCGCCCAGATGGCGTAGGGAAACTGGTAATGGTCGTAGTCGGACTTTTGTTCGGAGAAAAGGAGTTTCATTCAAGCCTTCAATCCCAAGCCCCGTCGCACTTCAGCGCGCAGTGAGCGGCAGTGTTTTAACGCCAGTTTCGCCTGGCGCAAGGTTGCGGACTGGCCGGGATAGCGAAAATCCACCGCAAAATCCGTCATCGCATCCACCACTTTTGCGTAAGCCAGCCACAATGGTTCGACTGGCGCGCACAGATTAAGCAGTTGAAGCAGATCGTGGGTGCGGGGAAATGGAATGCCCGCTTCCAGCAATCGCGCCTTCAGATATTTTTCAACGCATTGCTGGCAGAAAAGACACGCCGCATCAGGGACAATTTCCTTGCGCCGTCGCATAATTTGCGCGGCCACCTTGAAATCGTTCTCCGCTTTTCTGACCCATTCACGCGTCAGCGGCTTCATACATGACCTTGCCTTTTTCCATGATTTCGCGAATAAAAAAATCGCCCCAGCGAAGGCGTTTTTTAACGTCCGCCGGAGTTCTTACAAGCAGGTCCATCGGAAAGTCACGCGGCACGGCATGTCGAATCTGCAACGACATCCGCCCACCACGCCGCCGCGTCCGATTCATGACGACGAGCAAATCCACGTCGGAATCTTCCGTGGGTTTCCCGTAGGCGTATGAACCGAATAAAACGATTTTTTGCGGACGAAATTGTTTCGCCACCGCATTGCAAAAGGTTTTAATTTTGGCTCGTTCAACCATGTTTTTAGCGTAGCTCCGCATTTACAAATTGGCGAGCGGCTTTTTGTTCGTTGTTCACCGATTTTCTCCGCAGCCGCAGCCGCCAGCTCGTCAGCACTTCGTAGCTGACGGAGTTTTTCAATTTCGCCATGTCGTGGACGGTGATTTCGTCGCCGCCTTGCCTGCCCATGATGACGGCCTCATCCCACATCTGCGCTTCGGGAATGTCCGTGATGTCCACCATCAGCGCATCCATTGCGATGCCGCCGACAATCGGGGCGCGCTTGCCATGCAACAGCACGTCGCCCTGGTTTCGCACGCGCGGGAAACCGTCGCCGTAGCCAATCGGCAAAATGGCGATGCGCCGTTCGCCCGGCGCGGTGTAACGCATCCCGTAGCCAACGACCTCGCCGGGCTTCAATTTCTGGATCGCCGCGATTTGCGCCTTTACGGACATCACCGGTTCGATGCCGGGAATCCGCCGGCAAACGCTCGATGGAAAAACGCCGAACATCAAAATGCCCACGCGCACCATGTCGAGATGCGCGTGCGGCAGATCCAGAAAGCCGCCGCTGTTGCAGGTGTGGCGCAGCTTCACGGAAATTTTCCGTTGCTCCAGCGCGCGCAACACCTCGTTGAAACGCGCGAACTGAAGATTGGCAAAAGTTTTTTCCGCCTCATCTGACTGCGAGAAATGCGTCATCACGCCTTCGAGCCGCAGTGATTTTTCAGACAGGATTTGCTCGATGAGCGGCAGCGCCTCGTCCCAGCGCACGCCGTAACGGCTCATGCCCGTGTGGATTTTAACGTGGACCGGCACCTGTTTTTCAAAGCCCGCCGCGACTCGCGCCAGTTTGCGGACGGTGAGAGGTTCGTTCACACAGACGGTCAGGTCGTGCGCCACACACCATTCGAGTTCGGCTTCCTGCCGTTCGCCCAGCAGCAGCAGCGGCGAGGTGATGCCCGCCTCCCGTAGAACCATCGCCTCTTCCAGCGTGCTCAAGCCAAAGCCCCACGCGCCTTCCTCGATGGCGATGCGCGCGATGTCGAGCGCGCCGTGGCCGTAAGCTTCGTCTTTTACGATGGCGAGCAATTTCACCTCGCGCGGCAGGTCGCGGCGGATGAGTTGCAAGTTGCGGCGCAGCCGTGCGAGGTCAATTTCAACCCAAGCCGGCCGCTGCGGAAAATGTTCGGAATTCAAATTCATCTGGCTGCAAAAAGTTTTACCGCGAAACACACGAAACACACGAAAAATTCAGAACAAATTTTTCCCTGCCTTCCTTACTTGTCTAAACCGTTCCCGGCGGCCACAGGCTTTGGCCGACGTCCGTGCGGAAATAACTGCCGACGACGCGGATTTTGCGGATGTTCGCGTAAGCCTTTGCAATTGCGGCGTCCAGCTTCGGGGCGAGCGCGACCACGTCCGCAATGCGATGGCCGGTGGAAACCAACTTGCTGTCCGCACCGCGCGCGACCTCGTTCCACCACACGTCGCAGTCGAACTTGCCGTCCACTTCCAGCGGCAATTGCGGCCCGCGCACCTGCGTGAACGGATAGCCGTAGCCCGCCAGCGTTAGCGAGCAGCCGAAGTTCAGTTTGTCGTTGAACTCCAGCTTCAGCCTTTCATTCCGCGCCGTTCGCAAAACAGTTTCCGCCGGATTTTTCAGCATCCGCAGAATCATCGGGCCGGAGGTGACGCCGATGCGGATGTTGTATTCGATGACATGCCATTTGCCGCCGCGTTTGATGGCCGTGACTTGCAGCGGCCCGTTGAATTTTGATTCGCGCAGCCACGGCTTCAGCGGATGAATTAGTTCGCGCGCCAAACCGTATTTATCATTCTCATCACGCTCGACCAGCCCGCCGAGCGGCGCGCCGGCCACGATGCCCATGTTGCCGTCGAAGGCGTATTTGTATTCCTGGTTTGTGACGAGCGAATGAATTTCACCGCCGCTCACCAGCGCGATGTGCCCGGCCTCGGCGCGACCAAGATATTCCTGCAGGAAAACACCCTCGGCGTAATTCACCTGCCGCAGCCACGCACGCGTGTCGGCGACCGTCTCGCACAAAATCGTGTGGACCGGACTCGTCGGGGAGCATAGCGGATTCTTGATGACAAATGGCTGGGGATTTTTTGCGAGGATTTTTTCCGCCTCAATCCGATTTGAGGCAACAAATGATTTTGGAAACGGAATCTTGAACTTCGCGCACAGCTCGCGGGCAAAGTCTCGTTCACGCTCAATCCGCATCGCCTCGCCTGTGGGGCTGAAAATGCCGACGCCGGATTTGATCAAATCCCCCGCCCACGGCTGCAGCGCCCAATCAATGGACTGCGGGATGACGACATCAATTTTCTTTTCGCGGACCAGCGAAACCGGACTGGGATGCGTGCTGTTGGAAAAGGCCGGCCCGACGAGCGACGGCGAAAAGTGCCCGTAATTACGCGTGAGATACGTCGAGACGTTCGCGCCAGCGTCCGCCAGCGCCGTGCCGATGCTGTGTGCGAACGAGCCGACGCCGAGGATCATCACGTTGGCGGCGGACTTTTGATCTGGAGTTTTGCGCGGCATTTTTGCGCGGGAATTGTTCCGCAATTTTACCGGCAGTGCAACGCCAAGTAATTCACCGCCTCGACTTCCCGCCAGCGCACGGGCAAAATCGTTTCATGGCAGATGAAATATCCCGGCGGATTGAAAAACTTGAAGCCCACCTCGCGCATCTCGAACATCAGGTCGAGCAGTTGAATGAAGTGGTGACCGGACAAAGCAAGCTCGTCGAGTTTTTGAAAAAGCAGGTGCAACGCCAGTCCGGCGTGCTGGAAACCCTGGAACTGGAACGCATCAAGGCCAACAACCCCAGGCCGCCGCATCATTGATAACCTTGGTGGGGCAAGCGTCCTCGCGAGCCGCTTTTGATTTGCAATGACAGTTCGCGAGGACGCCCGCCCACCAGCCACGTCTCGACTTCGCGCTGATTTTGGTTAAACTGTTTCCGTGAGCTTTGTCGCTGAATTTAATTCGTTGCCGCTGGAAAAACTGGTCAGCCGTTCGCTGGCGACTGACGCCGCCGCCGCCCGCGCGAGCATGGGCAAGGCAAAGTTGTCGCTCGCGGATTTCGCGCAGTTGATTTCTCCCGCCGCCGGGGATTTGCTCGAAACCCTTTCGCGCCGTTCGCAGCTATTGACGCAGCAGCGTTTCGGCAAGGTCATCCGGCTGTTCGCGCCGCTGTATCTTTCCAACGAGTGCATCAACAACTGCAAATACTGCGGCTTCTCGCGCGACAACGCGATCTTGCGCGTCACGCTCTCGCTGGATGAAGTGAAGCGCGAGGCGGACGAACTAAAGAAACAGGGTTTCCGCAACGTGCTGCTCGTCGCGGGCGAACATCCGAAGTTCGTCTCGAACAATTATCTCGCGGATTGCGTCCGCACGCTGCACGACGAGATTCCCAGCATCTCGCTCGAAGTCGGGCCGATGGAAACGGAAGAATACCGGCCAATCGTAGTGGCGGGCGCGGATGGCCTCGTCGTGTATCAGGAAACCTACGACCGCGCGATCTACGACGAGATGCACACCGCCGGCCCGAAGAAAAATTTCGACTGGCGGCTTGAAACGGCGGAACGCGCCTACGCCGCCGGTTTTCGCCGGCTCGGCATCGGCGCGCTTTACGGACTGGCGGACTGGCGTTACGAAGCGTTGTGCGTGGCGGCGCACGCGGATTATCTGCTGCGGAACTGCTGGAAATCACAATTGACGATTTCAATGCCGCGCCTGCGTCCGTGCGCGGGCGAGTTCGAGCCGCTCACGCACATGACCGACCGCGAACTGGTGCAGCTCGTGTGCGCGTTCCGGCTGATGTTTCCTGATGCCGGCCTGGTGCTCTCGACGCGCGAACCGGCGAAGCTGCGTGACGGGCTTTTCCCACTGGGCATCACGCTGGCAAGCGCTGGCAGCCACACCGAACCCGGCGGTTACACCGGCGCGGGCAAGGAGAATATCCATCACACCGAGCGCGGACGGATTGTGGAACTCGCGTCAGGCGCAAGCGAATGGGCACCGCAGCCGGATCGCGCGACGAATGCGACCGGCCAGTTTGAGATTTCCGATGACCGACCGCCGGGCGAAGTGGCGGAACTGATCCGCAAACTCGGCTACGAACCGGTTTGGAAGGATTGGGACGCGGCGCTGACGATGTGAAATGTTCGGTGTTGCTAATAAGTAAAAGCCTGCCATACCCTAACCTCGGCGGGCGTAAAGCAGCCAGCGCGAAGTTTTCAAACTGGTTCTGCGCGTTTGCTTGCCAAACTGGGAACGTGGAAACACGCTGGGTTCAAAGCCCAATTAACGCCTGTCTCAAAGGGTCGGCGGCAACGCAGCAAGCTGATGGCCATGCGGGTTAAGACTCCCGCCAGCAACTTGTGGCTCTTTGATTCAGGTAAATTTAATAGGTAAATTATGCAAATAGCCTACATCACAGTCTTCACCGTCGTTGTTGTCGTAATTGTCTTCAAAATTTTCTTTAGACGTGCAATCGTTCTTGAATACCAGCGCGGCCTGCTTTATCGGAGCGGGAAATTTATCAAGGTGCTTGATCCGGGCGCGCATTGGTATTTCCGACAATCGGCTGAAATCAAAGTCGTGGACGGGCGGCTTAAAACCATCACTGTTCCGGGGCAGGAAGTTTTGAGTGCCGACAGTGTGGCTTTAAAAATCAGTCTCACATCGGCGTATGAAGTCAGCGATCCGGCGACGGCGGTAAACCAAGTGGAAAATTTCCAAGAAGCTCTATACATGGAGTTGCAGATGGCACTGCGCGACATCGTCAGCGCAGCAAAAGTTGACGAACTTTTTGAAAAGCGCGCGGAACTTTCCAAGCAACTCTTGGCGGCGACAGAAGGAAAAGTCGGTCGTTATGGTTTGAAGTTGCACGGTGTCAGCGTCAAAGACATCACATTCCCCGGAGAGCTGAAGAAAATCTTTTCCCAAGTTGTGAAGGCACAGAAGGAAGGCTTGGCATCTTTGGAAAGGGCGCGTGGAGAAACGGCAGCACTCCGAAACCTGGCGAACGCAGCAAAAATGGTGGAAGAAAATCCCGCACTCATGCAGTTGCGCGTGCTTCAGTCCATAGGCGAAAGTTCTGGGAACACGGTTGTTTTTGGAGTGCCCGGTCAAAATGTGCCGCTGCCTCTCAAAAGAAAAGACGAAAAGCCTGCCGCTGGCGAACAGGTTTGAAGTTGTGTTGCCATGCGCCAGCTTGCGATCATTTTATTTTTGTTCGCGGCGGCCGGCGCGGCGGCCGCCGGGGAGACGAACTATTTCTGCATCGTTTGCGGCAAGGGGCCGTTGTATGGCCAAATCTGGCTGCATCCGCGCGGCCCGGTCTGCGATGGTTGTCACAAGCTGGAAAACCGCTGCTCCCTCTGCGGCCTGCCCGTCCGCGACGGCGACGGCTCGGTCAAGACGGGTGACGGACGGTTCATCTGCAAGTTCGATAAAACGAATGCGGTGCTGGATGTGGATGCCGCCCGGGAAATTTTCGAGAACGCGCGTCAGGACGCGACGGATCTGTATGGGCGGCGTTTCATGCTCAAATACCCGGACGTGACGGTGAACATGTTCGACGTGGATTATTGGTCAGAGAAGGGCCGCGATAACGGCCTGGATAAATACGGTTTCGCCAGCACGCGCCGGACGCCGGGCGGCCAATGCACCCACGAGGTGGTGATGTTGAGCGGGCAGTTGCGCAACGAGATGATTTCCACCGCCGCGCATGAATACACGCATCTGTGGATATATGAAAACTGCCCCAGCAACCGTGTGATTGCCGGCGACACGGTCGAGGCGATCTGCGAACTGACGGCCTACAAGCTCATGCAAAAACAAAATCTGCCGGAGATGCAGAAAAGAATCCTGGAAAATCCCTACACCCACGGGAAAATCAAAACGCTGGTGGAGATTGAAAAGCGATACGACACGGATTATGTGCTGGACTGGGTGAAGAATGGCAAGACGGAGACGATTGAAGAAGACACGGGCTTTTCCGTCCGGGCTTCGCCGCCAGCGTCAGCGTCGTTTTCCTATGTCCCGCCGGTGTTGCCGCAAGCGCTCAAGTTCAGCGGGCTGCTCACCATCGGCAAAGACCGTCAGGCGGTCATCAACGGCGTGGCGTTCGCGGCGGGCGACCAGAAACAGATCAAACTGAAAAACAAAACAGTGCTGGTGCGCTGCCGGGAGATCCGGGACGCCGCCGTGATGGTGGAACTGAACGGATCGCCCGACCGGGTGACGTTGAAGCTCGGAGAGGAAAAGTCGCCGCCATGAACGAGATCATCGCCAACGGAAAACCAATCGCGGCGAAGCTACCTTGCTCGATTGAGGAGTTTTTGGTCGCGCAAAAACTTTTGCCGCGCAGCGTCGTGGTGGAACACAATGGCGAGGCGGTCGCGCCGTCGGAATTTTCCGGGCGCACGCTTAAGGCCGGGGACAGGCTGGAAATCGTGAAGATTGTCGCGGGCGGTTGATCTGTTGGGCGCGAAATGTTTAATCGCACAGAGATTCGGGCTTGTTCCGGCAGCTTCGGTTCGTTAATCAAAAGGAGTATGATGAAGAGTTTTCAAAATGTGTTCTGTTCGTTGATGGTCTTGCTGCTGTTAATTTTGGTCTGGTCGGTCTGGCAGTCGGCGGCAGAAACGAATGTTACAACCGAGGCGGCGGCAGGATTAAGTTCGATGACAGCCAATCCGGGTGGCACCAACAATGTGTCGCCGATGGACAAGTCCGCCCTGGTGAAGGAATTTGCATCGCCGGAGTGGATCAAACGCCTGGCGCAGGACTGGCCGTTTCTGCGCTATCACTTTTGGGGGAATGAACTGTGGAAATATATTTTCTCGCTGGTTTACATCTTCCTCGCCTTTTACGTCTCGAAGTTTCTCGATTACCTGACGCGGGTCTGGCTCAAAAAATGGGCGGAAAGGACGGAATCCAAACTGGATGACCTGCTGCTGACGTTGCTGAACGGGCCGGTGAAAATCATTTCGTTCGTGATTTTTCTGCGCATCGGGCTGGATGTTTTTGAGTGGCCGCCCACGGTTCAGAATGTATTGACCAAGGGATTCACCGTAATCGTCGCCATCACGATCACCTACGCCGTGATGAAGCTGGTGGATTTGCTGATGGGCTACTGGCATCTGCGGGCGGCGGCGGATTCGGATCCGCAATTCCGCGAACAGATTTTCCCCATCATCCGCAAGACAATGAAGGCGTTTGTGGTGGTGGTGGCGACGTTGGTGACGCTGTCCAACATCGGGGTGAACATCACGGCGGCCATCGCGTCGCTGTCCATCGGCGGCCTGGCAGTCGGCCTTGCGGCGCAGGACACGCTGGCAAATCTGTTCGGCGCAGTGGCCATCCTCCTGGACAAGCCGTTCCGCATCGGCGACCGCATCACCCTCGACAGCGTGGACGGCACGGTGGAGACCATCGGTCTGCGCAGCACCAGAATCCGCAATCTTGACGGGCATCTCGTGACCATCCCCAACAAGACGATGGGCAACGCCACGCTCACCAACGTGACCAGCCGGCCCAACATCAAAACGGTCATGAACATCGGCATCATCTACGACACCCCGGCCGCAAAAGTAAGACGCGCGCTGGCGATTTTGGAAGAGATTTACAAGGCGCATCCGCAAACGACGGATTTGCTGGTGAACTTCAACAAATTCGCGGATTCGGCCTTGAACATCCAGGTGGTCCACTGGTGGGGATCCACTGACGCAAAGGCATATCTGGCGGGGATGCAGGAAATCAATCTGGCCATCAAGGAACGGTTTGACGCCGAGGGCATCAACTTCGCGTTCCCCACCCAGACGGTTTACTTAAAGCAGGATTCCAACTGGAACATCACGCAGAAGTGATGGGATTGAAAAAGAAAACGCCGTCGTCTGGTTTTCACCGGAACGGCGGCGTGAAATCAAGGCGGTTATTTTTTGGGCGCAGCGGCGTTTGTCGGAGCAATCCCGTATTTTTTCAGGATCGGCTGGAAGTCGGGATGCGTCACGCCAAAAGCCGCGAGTTCCTTGACAAAATTCTGGATGTTCGGGCCGTTTTGCGTGAATGCCTGGATGATTTGCGTGGCCTGCGGTTTGACGGCCGCGATGTCCCGGCGCGTCAGGCTGGCCTGCCGATACAGGAAAACCGTGAGCGTGCCGCTGACGATGATGAGCGCGAGCAGCAAGGTGAAAGTCTGTCGGCGCAGCGCGGCGATTTGATCCGAGATTTCGGTTTGCGAAGGAATTTCGTTCATGGCGGATAAATATTATTTTTTAGCAGGTGCCGGGCCGGCCTGCGCGGCTGCCAGGAGCTTGGTGAGCTCGGGGTTCGGGTTTTTCTGGTTGTAGGCGGCCACGTCATTCGCGAGAGCCTGCACTTGAATGAAGCTGTTGTTGGCGATGGTCGCCTGCACGGTCAGCGACCGGAATTCGCGCGTGAGGAAAATGGTTTGCAGGGCAAAAATCACACCGGCCACCGCCAGCACGCCCAGCACAAAAGTCAGAATGGTGTTTGTCGTGTCACATTTCATATGAGTGCGGCCAAATCTAGCGAAACGACGGCGGATGTCCACTGCGTTTTTACTTTTGTTCAGTTGAAGTCAGCCAGTGCATCGGCTACTTTCTTTCGACTATGACGTTGACGGAAAAAATTCTCGCGCGCGCGGCAGGCAAGGCCAAAGTCCAGTCCGGCGACAACATCTGGGTGAACGCGGACGTGCTGATGACGCACGACGTCTGCGGGCCGGGCACCATCGGCGTGTTCAAACGTGAATTCGGCAAGGACGCGAAAGTCTGGGACAAAAACAAGATCGTCATCATCCCCGACCATTACATCTTCACCGCCGACTCGAAGTCCAACCGGAACGTGGACATCCTCCGCGATTTTTCGCGCGAGCAGGGCATCGAATATTTCTACGACGTGATTGACGACTCGAACGGCCATTGGGTCTTCGACGCCGCCAAGGGCAACATGAAGCGCCAATACGGTTCGCGCTACGCGGGCGTCTGCCACACCGCGCTGCCCGCGAAAGGCCACACGCGGCCCGGCGAAATTTTGTTCGGCACCGACTCGCACACCTGCATGGCGGGCGCGTTCAACCAGTTCGCCACCGGCATCGGCAACACCGACGCGGGTTTTGTCATGGGCACGGGCAAATTGCTCATCAAGGTTCCCGAAACGATGCACTTCCGGCTCGAAGGCAAACTCCAGCCCGGCGTCATGGCGAAGGACATTATTTTACATTGCATCGGCGAGATTGGTTTCGACGGCGCGACGTATCGCGCAATGCAGTTCGACGGCGAAGGCGCATTGAATTTGTCCATTGATGATCGCATGACCATCGCCAACATGGCCATCGAGGCCGGCGGCAAGAATGCGATGTTTGAATTCGATTCGCGCACGGCGGAATATGTGGATGCCCGAGTGAAATTGAATGGAACAAAATCCACCTACGAACCGGTCGCGCGCGACAAGGACGAGAAATTCGTTTACGAACTCGTCGTGGATTTGAACAAGCTCGAACCCACGGTTGCCTGTCATCCTGATCCGGGCCAGCGCAAAAAAGCGAAGGACATGGATGTTAAGCTTGATCGCGCCTACGTCGGTTCCTGCACCGGTGGCAAGACGAGCGACTTCGTGGAGTTCGCCCACATCCTGCGCGGCAAGAAAGTGGTCATTGATACATTCGGCGTGCCCGCGACGCCGGACATCGTGCGCGATTTGCAGTCCACATATTGGGGCAACACGACCATCTGGGACGTGCTGGTGAACGCCGGTGTGCAGATGACGGAGAATGCCGGCTGCGCCGCGTGTCTCGGTGGGCCGGTGGACACATTTGGCCGCATCAATAAATCCGGCATCAAGTGCATCAGCGCGACGAACCGCAATTTCCCCGGCCGCATGGGCGACAAGGAATCGCAGGTGTTCCTCGCGTCGCCGATGACGGTGGCCGCGAGCGCCTTGACCGGCAAGGTGACCGACCCGCGCGAGTATTTGGGGAATTAAAAATGCAACTATGGCTGTCGCCACCTATGCCGAAGTTTCCTGGGAACGCATGAGCAATGCCGTGGAAAATGTCCGGCGACGGCTGCTGCGCGCGGCGCAGGCTTTGGAAGTCGCGCGCGTCCCTTACGCCGTGGCGGGCGGCAACGCCGTTGCCGCCTGGGTTTCGCGCGTGGACGAGGCGGCGGTGCGCAACACGCAGGATGTGGACATTGTTTTGCGCCGCGCCGATTTTCCCGCTGCCCGCACAGCTTTGGAGCAAGCCGGCTTTGTTTATCGCCACGCGGCGAGCATTGACATGTTTCTCGACGGGCCGGACGCGAAGGCGCGCGACGCGGTTCACATTGTTTTTGCCGCCGAAAAAGTCCGTGCTGATTACGCCGCACCCGTGCCGGACGTTTCCGAATCCGAGGCCACGGAAACCTTCCGCCTGCTGTCCCTCGACGCGCTGGTGCGGATGAAGCTCACCTCGTTCCGCGACAAGGACCGCGTGCATCTGCGCGACCTGATGGACGTGGGCTTGGTGGATGCAAGCTGGCTGGACAAAGTGCCGGCAACTTTAAGATCGCGCTTGCAGGAATTGTTGGACACCCCGGAAGGTTGATTGCGTCGGAACAACCATGAACACTACCTTTGAATCCCGCACCCTGACCGTGTCCATCGCCCGCGAGGCGGATGCGGTGTATCAGTTCATTTCCAATCCCGCCAACCTGCCGCGGTGGGCGACGGCGTTTTGCAAATCCATCCGCCAGGCGGGTTCGGACTGGGTCATGCAAACTTCCGGCGGCGAGATGAAAGTGCGTTTCGTCCCGCCAAATGCTTTCCGCGTCGCCGACCATTTTGTGTCGCCCGCGCCGGGTGTGGAGATTTTCGTTCCCATGCGTGTCCTGCCAAACGGTTCCGGCAGCGAAGTGGTTTTTACGTTGTTCCGTCAGCCGTTCATGTCGCCGGAAAAATTCGCCGAAGACATTGGCTTGGTGGAGCAGGATTTGAGGACGCTGAAGTCCGTGCTGGAAAAATAATTTCCGGTCACTTGGCCAGTTCCGCCCCCGGCAGATAAACCGTGAAGGTCGTGCCTTCGCCGGGTTGTGTGTGACAGTGCAGCGCGCCGTTGCCTTCCCGAATGAGCCGCTGGACAATGTTGAGTCCCAGCCCTGTTCCTTCGCGCGGGCCTTTAGTGGTGAAGTAGGCCTGGAAAATTTTCGGCAGCACTTCCAACGGAATGCCGGGGCCGGTGTCGCGCACCGAGAATTTCACGAGGGGCGCGGTGTTTTCCATGCTCTCGATGTTGAGCATCCGGTCGTTTGGGCCGTCCTTGAACATCGTCAAATCCAGCGCCGCACGCAGCACTTCGCCGCCAATTTCCACGCGATGCGGCTGTGGCGAGCATTGAAAGGCGTTGACCGCCAGGTTCTGCAAAATCTGGATCACGTCCGTGCTGTTGACCTTGACGCCGACATCATCGCTGAACGGGGTTATGTTGAATTCGTTTTCGTGCAAGCTTGGATGCACTCGCAAATGCGGCTCCAGGTCTTTGAGCAACTGGTTGACGCTGACGCGCGCCACACTTTGATGGCCGGGCTTGTTCCGCAAAATATCCAGGTAACGCCGGGAAATCTCGATGCAGTTCGTGGTCTGCCGCGTGACGATGTTCAGGCGGTGCTTGACGAATTCCAAATCCTCCACCTCCATCCGCGCGGTGCGGTTGAGCCGCTGGTTCAACACCTGCACGAAGCCGGAGATGACCGTGAGCGGGCCGTTGATGTCATGGATGATGCTTGCGTAAATGTCGCCGCGCTTCTTGGCGATCTGCTCCTCGATGCGCTGGTTTTGCAGTTCGGCGAGCAGCTCCTGGACTTTTTCCGCGCTGCTGTTGATTTCGCTTTCAAGGGTGCGGCGTTGCATCGCCTTGCTGACGGCGGCGCGCATCGTCGCGAGATCGAACGGCTTGTTGATGTAATCGCACGCGCGCAGCCGCAACGCCTGCCGGATCGTGTCGGTCGTCTCAAACGCCGTCATCATGATCGCCTCGATGTCCGGCTTCACATATTTGAGCCGCTCCAGAACTTCGATGCCCGACATGCCGGCCATGCGGATGTCCAGCACCGCCACATCAATGTCATTGCTCTGCACCAGCTCGATGGCCGTCGGCCCGTCCTCGGCCATGAGCAGGTCGTAATCATCCTTGAAAATCACCCGCAACGACTGGCGCGGCCCGTCCTCGTCATCCACAATCAGCAACGTGCCACGGCGTTTCGGCGCCGGTGCCGGCTCGATGGTCTCGACAACGGCATCCGTCCCGGCGGTCAATGGATCAGTGGTCAATAGCATTTTGTAAAAAGTTTTTAACTTAACCTGTGCCACTCTACGCGAAAGTTTTTTGCCCTCAAGCAGAAACCAGCCGATGCCGCAACATTTCCAACGCCTGCTGCGACGTCAATTCCTTGAACACCTCGCGCTCATAAGCGTTGAGCCGGTGTTCAACCACCGTGCCGCATTCTCCCGCCAGTGCGATGAAAACCGTTCCCACCGGCTTGTCCGCCGTGCCGCCGCCCGGCCCCGCGATGCCTGTGACGGCAATGGCAAAATCCGCACCGAACTTTTCCCGCGTGCCTGCGGCCATTTCCCGCGCCACCGCTTCGCTCACCGCACCGTGGCCGGCCAGTGTTTCCGCGCGGACGCCCGGAAATTTTTCCTTCGACGCGTTGCTGTAAGTCACGAACCCGCCCAGAAAAACTGCCGACGCTCCCGGCACATTTGTCACGCGGCTGGCGATGCCGCCGCCCGTGCAGGATTCCGCCAGCGCCAGGGTTTTTTTGCGCTCCGTCAACAGCCGGACGACGACCATCTCGATTTCCTCGTCGTCAAAACCATAAATGTTCGTGCCGAGGATTTTTTGCACGACCGCTTCCGCCTCGCTCACAATTTTTTCCGCACCTGCACAGCGCGCCGTCAGCCGCACGTCCACTTGCCCGACCCGCGCGCAGTAGCCGACCTCCAGACCCGCAGCCACGAGCGCAGCCAGCGGTGCTTTGATTTTTTCCTGAATCGCCGATTCGCCGATGCCTCCCGTCCGCAACGTGCGGCAGACGAACGGCATCGCCGCTGGAAATTCCCGTTGCAGCAGCGGCACCACGGCATCGTCAAACATCGGGCGCAGCTCGCGCGGCGGGCCGGGCAGCATGATGAGCCATGCGCCGGAGTGCGAGGATGGAGGATGGAGGATGGAAGATGGAACCGACGGTTTTCCTCCATCCTCCATCCTCCATCCTCCATCTTCGTTTCTTTCCGCACGCATCGCCAGCCCCGGTGCCGTTCCATTTGGATTGGGCAAAACGATGGCTCCCTCCGGCACCATCGCCTGCACGTCGTTGTTCTCGGGCATCGGGCGGTTGCGCGCGGCGAAATAATTTTTGATGTGCGCGAAAACCGCTTCGTCGCGCAATAATTTTCTGCCGAGCAATCGCGCGATCAAGTCACGCGTCACGTCGTCGGAAGTCGGGCCGAGTCCGCCGGTGACAATCACCAGGTCTGCGCGGCCCAGAGCCTCGCGGACGGATTGCTGGATTTCGTGCGCCGTGTCCGGCACGGCGACTTGCCGCGAGACGACATGGCCGAGGTCAGCGAAGCGTCGGCAAAGCCATTGCTGGTGCGTGTTCAAAACGCGGCCCAGCAAAAGCTCGCTGCCGGTGTTGATGAGTTCGACGTTCACGCGGAAATGGTTTGGGAACGACAGCCTTCCCACAAGCACGATTTCACCGTGGAAAATTCCAGCCTCCGGCATCCAAGCTCCAGACAACTTTTAATAACCACGTCTCAAGGAGTTGCCACGCATTTTCATCTGGAAGTTGAAGTTGGGAGCTTCTTTGGAAGCCGGGCGTTTGTGCCTGGGGTCTTATTGCTTCGGCTGCGGCGGTTTCGGAACAGCGGGTGCCGCCGCCGGGCTGGCATCAAGGTTGGTTTGCAAAGTCACCTGGTCAAATTGTGCCTGGCACAAGGTTCCGGCATTGTGCGAACACACGATGAGGCCGACCTGCGTGCTTGGTGCCATGCTGATCGTCTGCGTCGTCCCAACCTGCATCCATTCATCCCCGGCATTCACCTTGTAATACGCTCCAAAGGTTTTGCCGCTCCGCACTATCTTCAGCCACTTTGGACAGCCCGTGCCGCCAGCCAGCCTGGATGCTGCCGCATCTGCTCCCGTGACGTTGCGCCAAATAAATTGCGCCTGGCCGTCGGAACGTATGGAGGACAGGGCGAACTCCGAACTGGCATTGGTAGTTTCCCGGATCATCACGCCGGTCTTGGCCCACTCATGCGTGTTTTGAATGTTCAGCACATGGGCCACGAGCGAGCCGTCGCCGTTCAGCGTCTGAAAGACATAATAAAAACCATCGGCTTGATGCCAGATGTTTGCACCAGAGCCGCTGATGGTTAACACTCCGTCTGCCTGGCTGAACGATCCGTCTGCGCCGACATTGCCGATGTCGCCCGCCTGCCAGCCCGCTGCCAATACGAGGCGCGCAGGTGTTCCGCTGGAAGGTTTTTCGCCGGAGGGTTTCCCACTGAAAGATTTTTCGCCGTAGAAATAATAAATGCCGCCGCCTGCCGCCAGAACCGCAATGATGACAACGATGATCCAGATTGAGAATTTTTCCCCCGCCGGAGCCTTTGCTTGGGCGGCGGCGTTGAAGACTGACGTGGGGATTTTACCCTCAACGTATTTCTGCCCGGCCAGGATGAATTTCTGGTCCTCCGATGCGGGAGCCTGGGGCGCAGTGATTTTCTGGAAGCACGTCGGGCATTCCATCACCGTGCCGGCCTGCGACGAATCGCACCGCATGTGCTGGCCGCACACCGGACAGGCATATGTGTATTCGCTCATGGCAGCGGCGGAAACATTTCACATCCGCGCGCCGACGGCAATGCGGTTTTTCGCGGAATTTTTTTATGCAAGGCGCAAAGGTGCGAAGACGCGGATGAAATGCCTTTGCGTTCTTGCGTCTTTGCGTTAAAAACAAGCCGGCTTATGAAGACCAAATCTCCCGTCTCCCGCAGCGGACGCTTCACCGGTGGCCCCGCAGCCGATGTCGCGCAATTCACCGAGTCCATCTCCTTCGACTGGCGGTTGTGGCGGCACGACATCCAAGGCTCCATCGCCCACGCCACCATGCTGCAAAAAATCGGCGTGCTGAAACGAAATGAATTGAGCGCCATCACCAAAGGCCTCGACGCCATCGGCAAGGAAATCGCCGCCGGCAAATTCAAGTGGAAGCCCGAACTCGAAGACGTCCACATGAACATCGAGGCCGAGCTGACCAAACGCGTTCCCGCCGGCGCGAAATTGCACACCGGCCGCTCGCGCAACGATCAGGTCGCGCTCGACATGCGGCTCTGGCTGCGCGATGAAATCACTTTCCTCCTCGGCGAAATCGCCGGATTGCAACGCGCCCTCGTATCCCTCGGCGAGAAAAATGCCGACGTGCTCATCCCCGGCTACACCCACATGCAACGCGCGCAGCCCGTCTATCTCGCGCACCATCTGCTCGCCTACGTCGAGATGCTGGAACGCGATTGCGAGCGCCTCTGGGACTGCCACTCGCGCGTGAACGTCTGCCCGCTCGGCAGCGGCGCGATAGCTGGTTCGACCTTGCCGTTGAAACGCGAACTCGTCGCGAAGCTGCTCAATTTCGTTGACGCGAACGGTAAGGTTCAATTGACGCAAAATTCCATGGACGCCGTGAGCGACCGCGATTTCATGGTCGAATTCGCCGCCGCCGCCGCATTGCTCGCCGTGCATATCTCGCGGCTCGCGGAGGACGTCATCCTTTGGGTCAGCGCGGAATTCAATTACATCAAGATCGCTGACGCCTACACCACCGGCTCGTCGCTCATGCCGCAGAAGAAAAATCCCGACATCGCCGAACTCGCGCGTGGCAAGACCGGCCGCGTCGTCGGCAACCTGATGTCGCTGCTCACGCTGCTGAAAGGATTGCCGATGACCTACAACCGCGATCTGCAGGAGGACAAGGAACGGCTCTTTGACACCGCCGACACCGTGCGCGCCTCGACGCGGCTCATGGCCGCAATGTTGCAAAACACGAAGATCAATCGCACCGCCTGCGCCGCCGCCGCGAGCGACCCGGCGTTGCTGGCGACCGACCTCGCGGATTATCTCGTGCGCAAAGGCATGGCGTTCCGCCCTGCGCATCACGTCGTCGGCGCGGTTGTGGCGCTGGCGGAAAAGACCGGCAAACCGCTGAACCAACTCACGCTCGCGGAACTGCAAACCATAGGCAAAACCTTTGGCCGCGACGCGCTGGGCGTGTTCAATCTGAAAACCGCGATGGCGAAACGGAACCTGACCGGCGCACCTGGCACGAAGGAAGTCGCGAATCAACTGGCGCGCTGGCGGGAACAGCTTTCGTAAAGCTACAATAAATATCAGGGTAGTTTATGACATTGGATCAGGCGCATAAGATTGCAGAAATTGCCACCGATGCTTTTGCGTCAAAACCGCGCAATAATTTCTGCGCCAGATCAAAACTTTGTGGCCATTCTTTTTTAGAAATATCGCGGGCTTTCGCTCTGGTTATAGCCGGACGACGACAAATTGCTGGCGATGACCAGGAATTGAAAACAGAGTGTGCAAAACTTGCTGACTCGGCAGGCGCCTTGATTGCATCCCTCGATATGATGGTAGTGCCAGACGAACAGTTTGAACTACTTGCTCGATTCACCGACAACACTCCTGAACGTCAGCGTGTGATGCTGGAAATAATTCACAACCAAAAGAATAACGCTGATGAGGAAAAGGAACTGGAAAAGGAAGAAACACCCCTCTCCTTTAATTCGTTCTGTTGGACTTTGAATTACCAAGACCCATTATTTTGGCAAAAGATATACACACATTTGGATCTGCCATACGACGAATCCTGTCCGAGAGGACAGCCCAAACAAGGACCAAGCGATGGGCAGAAATCTTTCTTTTTTCCAAATCTATTCTGTAAATATTCGTTTGAGTCTCTCAAAAAATGCCGAGAGCAACGTCGTTCAGTAATAATTTTTCTGCTGGTGATTGCGGCTTTGGTTGTCTGGTTTGGTTTATATGGTCATTGAATCGTGCCGAAGGCACAACCGGAAATTAGCCAGACACGAAGTGTCTGGTGTCGCGGCAAAAGAAAACCCGTCCTGAAAGGACGGCGGAAACATTTGAATGATGATTGTCTATCGGAAATTCCATCGTCCTTTCAGGACGAATCAATTTGCGTGCCGAATCCAGACACTTTGTGTCTGGCTAATCTCCATTGTCGCTCCGCGACAAAACTTTGCCGGATAAATTTGTATGCCATCCACGCATTTAAGCCTGCATTTTCACATCGTGTTCAGCACGAAAGACCGGCATCCGTTCATCGCTGATGACTGGCGCGGACGATTGCATGAATACCTCGGCGGCTTGGTGCGGGCGGCGGACGGAATTCCCGAAATCATCGGTGGCACGGCTGATCATGTTCATTTGCTGGTTGGTTTGCGTGCAACGCACGCGCTTGCGTCGTTCGTGCAAGACATCAAGCAAACCTCGTCGCGCTGGATTCATGAAACCATCGGCGTGAAAAATTTTGCATGGCAACCGGGTTATGGCGCGTTCACGGTCAGCGTTTCCAATTGCGAGGCGGTGAAGGAATACATCGCCAACCAGGCCAAGCATCACCGGACAAAAACATTTCAGGAGGAATATGTGACATTTCTCCAGAAACATCTTGTTGAATACGATGAAAAACATTTGTGGTGATATTTTCCATCGTCCCTTGCGGGACAAATTTGTTTTTTATTCAGTTACCAGCCACTTTGTGGCTGGCTAGTATCCAAAGTCCCTTCAGGACAATAAAAATGCGAATGTCAAAATCGTTGAATGATCTGCTCAAGGCGACGTCGCGTTCGTTTTACCTGACGCTGCGAGTGCTGCCCGCGCGCGTGCGCCCGCAGATCGGCTTGGCGTATCTGCTCGCGCGCACGACCGACACCATCGCCGACACGGAGCTCGTCCCGCCCGCCCAACGCATCCACGCGCTGCAAATTTTGCGCGAGCGCATTCTGGGTTCGCGGAGCGAGCCGGTGAATTTCCGGGATCTCGCACAGCATCAAGGTTCGCCTGCGGAAAAAATGTTGCTGGAAAAGACCGAGGACAGCCTGGCGCTGCTGCAAACGCTTTCGCCCGCCGATTTAAAACTGGTGCGCGAAGTCCTCACCACCATCACGAGCGGGCAGGAACTGGACTTGCGGCGGTTTGGCGGTTTGGGTCCGCCGGAGGCCCGCCCCACCGGTCAAATCATCGCGCTGCAAACGCCGGCGGAGCTGGACGATTACACCTATCGCGTGGCCGGCTGCGTGGGCGGGTTCTGGACGAAAATCTGCCGCGCGCATCTGTTTCCGAAGGCGCGATTGGACGAAACGCAATTGATCGCGGACGGTATCCGTTTCGGCAAAGGATTGCAGCTCGTGAACATTTTGCGCGATCTGCCGGCGGATCTGAAAAATGGCCGTTGTTATCTGCCGGCCGAAAAGTTGTCGGAAGCGAGGCTGTTCCCGGAAACTTTGCTGTCGCCCGTGAACGAGGCGAAGTTCCTGCCGCTCTATCACGAATATCTGGACAAGGCGGAGGCGCATCTCGCCGCAGGCTGGAATTATACAAACACCCTGCCGTTCGGCCAGGTGCGGGTGCGGCTCGCCTGCGCATGGCCGATTCTCATCGGCGTGCGGACGATTGAGAAGCTGCGCGCGGTGAATGTGATTGAATTGCGGCAGCGCGTGAAGGTGTCGCGCGGGGAGGTGCGGGGGGTTTTATTGCGGTCGCTGGCGAGCTATCCGCTGCCGGGTGTGTGGCGGAATCAGTTCCCCGCAGGCCGGAAAGCTGTTGCGTCGGGCGCGAAGTTGGCGTAAAAAAGTGGCATGAAGATTTCCAAACTGGTGGCCGCCGTGTGCGTATTTGCCTTTTGTGTGAGTTTTGTTTCCGTCCGCGCGCAGGACAACCCGGCCCAGGCCGCCGCCCGCGAGGCGTTGATGAAACAGATGGGCCAGCCGGAAGCGCCGGCTCCACAAACGCCGCCCGCCGCGCCGACCACACCCGCAGCACCTGCTGCTCCCGTCGCGCCCGCAGTAAAACCAGCCGTGCCTGCCGCTCCCGCCGCCGCCGCGCCAGTAGTGATAATATTGAACACTAATGCTGTCGCCGCCCACCCGGCGCCCAAGCCGCCCGCTGTGACTATTCCCGGCCCGGTTCCGATCGTCGCGCCCGCCCTGCCGATTTCGATGACCAAGGAACAACGGCTTCAGGCATTGCTCATGCTTTACAAGGCCGACCAGATCACGCCGGAGCAATATCATACGCGGCGTGCAGCGATCCTGGCCGAGCCGTGAGGTAAAAACCTTTTTCCTTTGCCCGCCGGACGTCGAACTCCGGCGGGTTTTTCATTTCCCAAACTTGAACTTTGCCCGTTGAACCCTAAACTCCTCTCCCATGCATGATTTTCGTTACATCGGTGATAAATTATTTTGCGAAGGTGTCGCCATTGAAACGCTCGCCAAAAAGTTCGGCACGCCGCTGTTCGTCTATTCGCAGCGCACGCTGACGAATCATTTTCAGAAACTGGACCAGTCCCTCGCGCCGCTGGATCATCTGGTCTGCTTCGCGATGAAGTCGAATTCGAACCTCGCCGTGCTGCGAACAATCGCCAGCTTAGGCGGCGGCTTCGACATCGTGAGCGGCGGCGAATTGCAGCGCGTCATCGCGGCGGGCGGCGACCCGCGCAAATGCGTCTTTGCCGGCGTGGGAAAAACCGAGACAGAGATTGAATTCGCGCTGCGCAAAGGGATTTATTGCTTCAACGTCGAGAGCGAACCGGAATTGCAGCGCATTAACAAGGTGGCCGCGCGCCTGAAAAAAATCGCGCCCATCGCCGTGCGCGTGAATCCGAACATTGAAGCGCACACGCACGCCAAGATCACCACCGGCACCTACGAAAACAAATTCGGCATTGCATTTGAGAACATCGAGGGCGTGTATGCCCGCGCCAGCAAGTTGAAAAACCTGCGGCTGCACGGCGTGCAGATGCACATCGGCTCCCAGCTCACCACCGTGTCGCCGTTTGAACAGGCGATCCGCAAAGTCCTTCCGCTGGTCACGAAGCTGAAGGAAAAATACGCGCTGGAATTTTTCAGCATCGGCGGCGGGCTGGGCATCGTTTACGAACCGGCGCTCGCCAGCGGCACGGCGGACTGGTGGAAATCGGCGGCAGCTAAAAACGTGCTGACGCCTGCAAAATACGCCGCGCGCCTTGTGCCGTTGCTCAAGCCGCTTGGTTTGAAGATCCTGCTCGAACCCGGACGCTTCATCTCCGGCAACGCGGGCATCCTCGTCACGCGCGTCGAATACGTGAAACGCACGGGCAGAAAGAATTTCCTCATCGTTGATGCGGCGATGAACGATCTCATCCGTCCCGCATTTTACGATGCTTACCACGAAATTGTTCCGCTCACGCGAAAAGGCGGTGCAAAGATTTCGTCGGATGTCGTGGGGCCAATCTGCGAATCCGGCGATTATTTCTGCAAGGACCGCCCGCTGCCGAAACTTGGTGAAGGCGACGCCATCGCTCTGTTGAGCGCGGGAGCTTACGGCTCGGTCATGGGTTCAAACTACAACGCGCGTCCGCTGCCGACGGAAGTTTTGGTGAACGGCAAAAAATTCGCCGCCGTGCGCGAACGTCAGCCGGTAAAAAGCATTTGGGCAGACGAGAAAATCGCGCCGTGGCAGAAGTGATATTGCGTCGAGCCTCTGGCTCGAACGGATTCGGCCACAGGCCGAACGCTACAACTTCGCGATCTGCCCGCGTGTGACGCCGAGCTGGTTCATCAACTTCAACTCGCGCCACAATTGCGTTCCATCAATTTCCCCGCGCAGAAGCTGGCGGTATCTGACAATGGTGCGCTCGACGGTTTCCGGCGTTTCATTCAGAAATTCCACGCGGAAATTCCGCACGCCCAGCTCGATCATCTTCGCGATGTATTCCGCACCGGTCTGCGTCTGCGAGTTGAACACGGTGTTGCGGCAGCCGGCATCCGCCTTGAGCGTGTGCTCCGCGCCGACTCGGTCGCGCAGCTTGACGACATGCGTGTCGCAAGGCCGGCCGCAGTTCGTGTAGTCCGTGCCGCTGGACAGAAAGGCGCAGAAGACGCAGTGCTCCATGTGAAACATCGGCATGTGCTGGTGGATCGTGACCTCGAACCATTCCGGCGGCGCGGCCTGTAAAAGCGCTTCGAGCTGCGTGAAATTCAAATCGTAGGACGGCGTGAGCTGCTCCAGGCCGAATTGGTTTTTGAAATAATCCGCCGCCAGCCGGTTGGCCACGTTCAGCGAATAATCGCCGCGCTTCCGGCAACCGGCGAAAAACTTCAAGTGATCGTAATTGCGGACGAGGTAGCCATCGGCGTTGCAGGAACGGACCAGCTTCAATATCCAGTCTTCGCCCATTTTGAAAATGCGCGGCGGGGCGACCCAGATGCTGGGTTGCGAGGATGGAGGATGGAGGATGGAGGATGGCGTTGAACAGCCGTAGGCGGTGTGGAAAGTCGTGACGGCTTCGCGATATTTCTTGGGGTCTTCAAATTCGCAATACACGGTCTGCACGCCGCATTTCAACGCCGCTTCCAACTGCGGCAAGCTGCGGACGAGGACAATCAATTCTGGATTTGTAGCAGCCGACGTGAGGAGGCTCTTACTGGTTGGAAGCGAGGAATGAGCCTCGTCACCTCGGCTGCTACCATTATTGAACTGCCACCGCTTCGGCTGCGCGCGGAGTATTTCGAGCTGTGTCGCGACTTCGCGGCGCAGGCGGTTCAGTTCGCTCATGGGCAGCATCACTTCACCCGTCAGAAAATTTTTCAGCTCGCCCAGATTAAAGGGCGTTCCGCCGAGGCGGCCGAACTGGTCGCGCAAACGTTCGGTGGTGAGCGGTTGTTTTTCAGCCTTGGCCAGCGGCATCGTGGAATCAAACTGGACGACGTGTCCCAGTTCGTCGCGAGCGATGATCGTGAGAGGTTTGCCAGCGAGGCCATGAACTTCCATCTCAATGGGCCGTTGAAAGCGCGGGGCATCCCCGGCAAAACTCCGGCGCAGGCGCTTGTCGAGTTCGGGATCGTTCGTCTTCCACAATTTGTCGCCGACGTGGACACGGTTGAAATCAATGTTGCCGTAGCCAAATTCCAGAACCGATTCCTCGGTGCGCGTCGTTTTGTTTTGAAAATTCTTGATGCCGTAAATGCGCCCGCCCTCCTCTTTTTCATCCGGCCGGCCGGCGTCGAACACCACGCCGTCGCCCGGTTTCAGCGGCGCTTGCAGGTGCAGGGTGACTTTTTCGTTCTGGACCCGGGCGACTTCACCGAGGAACACGCCGCGCTTTTTTCCAAACCGCGCATGAACGAGCTGCTGGTTGTTGACGCCACCGAACCAGCCGGTGTAAAGACCACGCGAGAAGGACATCTCCATGTCGTAACGGTCTTGCTCGTCGTAGCAGCCGACGTGAGGAGGCTCATTCTTTTGGTTCAACGAGGAGATTTGAGCCTCCTCACGTCGGCTGCTACCAAGTTGATTGAGCGCCTTGCGATAGACGCGCGTGATGCTGGCGACGTATTCCGGCGCTTTGAGGCGGCCTTCGATCTTGAGCGAGGCGACGCCGGCGCGCACGAGTTCCGGCAACACTTCCAACCCGGCCAGATCCTGCGGGCTTAATAAATACCGCTTGTCGCCAAGCGGCACTTGTTTGCCATCGGAGATCAAATCGTAAGGCATCCGGCATGCCTGCGCGCATTCGCCGCGGTTGGCCGAACGACCGCCCAGCGATTCGCTCGTCAGGCATTGGCCGGAGTAGGCAACGCACAGCGCGCCGTGGACGAAAACCTCCAAGGGCAGTGATGCGTGACGAGTGACGAGTGATAAGGCGGCCTCGTCTGCCGCGCGAATTTTTTCGATTTCAGCAATTGAACATTCCCGTGCCAGCACGGCGAGATTGCAGCCGAGTTTGCGGGCAAATTCCACCCCGGCCGCGCTCGTGACGGTCATCTGCGTGGAAGCATGGATCGGAAAATCGGGCGACAATTTTCGGATGAGCCGGCAAATCCCCACGTCCTGCACGATGGCCGCGTCCACCCCGGCGGCGATGATGGCGCGCAGATAATTCTCCGCATCGGCCAGTTCGTTCTGGAAAACCAGCGTGTTAAACGTGACGTAGCCTTTGACACCGCGCCGGTGCAGGAACTCCATGAGCTTCGGCAGGTCGGCCCCGGTGAAATTATGGGCCCGCATCCGCGCGTTGAATTTATCCAGGCCGAAGTAGATGGCATCCGCGCCATTTTCCACGGCGGCCTTGGCGCATTCCCAGTCGCCGGCGGGCGCGAGCAATTCTGGCAGGCGCGGCAGATTCTCTTCGTCGCGTCCGCTTTTCGCGGCATCGGTTGTGGCGGTTGAAACCATTTGACGGGCAGCATAACTCAAAAATTGGCCAAACAAAATCCGTTTCTCGCGTGCAGAACATTTGCAATCGCGCCCGGCGGAGTTAAGCTGGATTTATGAACAGTGAATTTTCCACCGCCGCTTACTGGCAGGGTGACTTTGATGAGAATGGCCTGCGCGGGTGGGCGGAGAAATTGCGCGCACAGCTCGGCGCGCATCCGGTGTCGCTCGGCCTCGTTTTCATGTCGCCGAAGTTTTTCCCGCACGCGCAGGCCACGCTGGAGATTTTGCGCGTCCATGCGCGGATTCCCTTGCTGGCCGGCTGTTCCAGCACTGCCCTGATCGCCGGGTCGCACGAGATTGAAGATGCGACCGGCATCGTGCTGGCGTTGTATTCATTGCCCGGCGCGGAGCTGAAGGGTTTTCGTTTCACGCAGGGGCAAGTGGAAGAAGCGGATGGCGCGACGTATTGGCCGTTGGAATCGGGCGTGGATCCGAAGCGCACGAATGGCTGGCTCACATTCATTGATCCGTTTCATCTCGATGCCGAAAGCTGGATGCGCTCGTGGAACATGGCCTACGCGCCGCTGCCCGCGTTCGGCGGCCTGTCCAGCGGGATTCCGGCTGATCAAACCACCCAGGTCTATTTGAACGGCGAAGTTTTTGAAGACGGCGGCGTGGCGGTTTCCATCGGCGGCGGCGTGAAATTGTCCGGCGTCATCTCGCAAGGCTGCACGCCGATCGGTGAAACGTGGACTCTCACGCGTGTAGAACAAAATCTCATTCATCAAATCGCGAACCGTCCCGCCTACGCCGTGCTCGCGGAAACGGTGCAGCAGCTTTCGCCCGCCGACCAGCAGAAGGCGCGCGGGAATCTGTTCATCGGCCTGGTCGTGAACGAATATCTGGAGGATTTTCATCGCGGCGATTTCCTGGTGCGCAATCTCATCGGCGGCGACCCGAACTCCGGCGTGCTGGCCGTTGCCGCCTTGCCGCGCGCGGGGCAGACCATCCAGTTTCACCGGCGCGACGCCGTGGCTGCGAACGAGGACATGGGCGAACTGCTCGAACACGCCAAGGAAAGAATCGGCGGGGCCACAATTTACGGCGGCTGCCTGTGCTGCTGCAATGGACGCGGGAAAAATCTCTTCGGCCAGCCGAACCACGACGCCGAACTGGTGCAAAAGGAGCTTGGCCCGCTGGGTCTGGCCGGGTTTTACGGTAATGGCGAAATCGGCCCGGTCGGCGAAAAAAATTATCTGCACGGCTTCACCGCATCATTGGCGTTGTTCGTGAAAAAATAAGACGCGGGCGCTTCCGATTCAGATTCTTTGTTGCATTTGCCCGTCTGGGCGTCATGCTTATTTCTAAATGTCAGAGGAACAATCGCCGGAATCAAACAGCCCAGCACCCGCAAAAGGCATGGAGCCGCGTCGCCGTAGTCGCGGACATCGCGGTGGACGAGGTCGTGGACGCGGCCCGCGCCCGCCCGTAAAAAATGATCTGGCCGAACCGACGCCCGTTTCCGACCCGGCGGCGCCAACCGAATCATCGGCACCGGTGGAATCTCCTGCACAGCCAGTCCCGCCGCGTGCAGAACCTCCGATTAAATTATCCGAACGACCGGTGCGCCCGCAGCCCGCCCGTCCGCTGCCGCCGCGTCCCAGAATTGAGCCGGTGCCTCACGCGCCGCGCGTGCCCCGGACGGATGGCTCGGCCATCAGCCAGGCTGTCAACGAAGTGATGCAGGTCGTGGAATCGTTGAAACAGACGTTGGAACAGATGGAGGAAGTTTTAGAACTGGTCGAACTCGCCGAGCGTCAGAAACTCACCGACGAACGCGAAATCGAATCACTGCTCCGCGCCTTGCGCCAGTTTCAATCGCGCGGCGACAGGTTTGATCGTTCCGAACAACCGGAGCGCCATGAACGGCCGGCCCGCCCGGATAATCAAAACCGCCCGGCCCGGCCAAATCGTCCGCAACGTCCCGAACGTCCGCAACGTCCCGAGCGACGGGCTTTGCCTCAACGCCCGGAGCGCGTGGATCGCCCCGAACCTTCGGCGGCGGCGGAACAGCCTGAAAGCCCGGCACCGCCGTCGAACGATTGATTCGCCGGCAAAGCCTGCGGCCAGCGTTTGCCCTCCCATTCAAGCCGATGTTTGATTGACGCCGCCCATCAGTTTTGTTCATCTATTGGCACTCATGAATCAACCTTTCCGTTCCTTCGTGTCTGCTTTTTGGGTCGTGGTGCTTTTTACCGGGTTGGGAATGTCTTCTTTGTCGGCTGCCGACGTCGCTTCTGTGGAGCAACGCCTCGACCATCTGGAAAAATTGGCTGCCAGCAATCAAACCTCCGTCATCAATTCCGGGGACAACGCCTGGTTGCTCGCGAGTTCGGCGCTGGTGCTGATGATGACCGCGCCGGGATTGATTCTTTTTTACGGCGGGCTGGTGCGGAGCAAAAACGTGCTCGCCACGATGATGCACAGCCTGATTCTCATGGCGCTGGTCTCCGTGTTGTGGATGGTTTTTGGCTACAGCATGGCCTTTGCGGAAGGCAACGCGTTCGTGGGCAACCCGCTCACCTATTTCATGCTGCGCGATGTGGGCGGCGCGCCGAATCCTGATTACGCAGGCACGGTGCCGCAACAGTCGTTCATGCTGTTTCAGATGATGTTCGCCATCATCACGCCCGCGCTCATCAGCGGCGCGGTGGCGGAACGCATCAAATTCAAAGGGTATGTGCTGTTCGTGGTGCTTTGGGTGACGGTCGTTTATTTCCCGCTGTGCCACATGATCTGGGGCAAGGGCGGCTTTTTCAACTGGGCGGGCGGGGGCAAAATCCCGGTCCTGGATTTCGCCGGTGGCACGGTGGTTCACATCAGTTCCGGCGTCTCGGCGCTCGTGTGCGCTCTCGTGCTCGGCAAGCGCGCGGGTTATCCGCAGGAGGCGATGATTCCGCATAACGTGGTGCTCTCGCTCATCGGCACTGGATTGCTGTGGGTGGGCTGGTTCGGTTTCAACGGCGGCAGCGCGCTCAATGCCGGCTCGCTTGCCACCAGCGCCTTTGCGTCAACGCATTTTTCCGCCGCCGCCGCCGCATTGAGCTGGGCCATGGTGGAATGGTGGCACAAAGGCCGGCCCAGCGTGCTGGGTGCGGCATCCGGCATGGTCGCGGGGCTGGCCACCATCACGCCCGCGTCGGGATTTGTCACGGTGCCGTCGGCGTTTTGCATCGGGCTGGCCGCCGGGGTGGTTTGTTATTTTGCGGTGACCGAATTGAAAGCCCATTTCGCCTACGACGATTCACTCGACGTGTTCGGCGTGCATGGCGTCGGCAGCATCATTGGCATGTTGATGCTCGGCGTTCTGGCCAGCGCGACGGTCAATCCCGCCATCGCCTCCACGTTTCAAGTCAACGGCGTGGCGGTGTCGCTTGCGGGAGGGATGAGCCAGTTCGGCCATCAAGCCATCGGCGTGCTGTTCACGGTGGGCTTTGCGGGTGTTGCCACCTTTGTCCTGCTCAAAATCGTGGATGCGCTGGTCGGCCTGCGCGTGGACATCGAAGACGAAAGTGTCGGGCTGGATCTCACGCAACACGGCGAACGCGCTTACTCCGAATAACCAGGGAAATTATTTATGAAAAAAATCGAAGCCATCATCAAGCCGTTCAAGTTGAGCGAAGTCAAAGCCGCCCTGAACGAAATCGGCATCCAGGGCATGACCGTCACCGAAGTGAAAGGTTTCGGACGCCAGAAAGGTCACACGGAAATTTATCGCGGCAGCGAATACACCGTGGATTTTCTGCCGAAGATCAAAATCGAGACCGTGCTGCCCGACAACCTGGCCGATCAGGCGGTCCAGGCCATCATCAAGGCGGCCAAGACCGGCAAGATCGGCGACGGCAAGGTGTTCGTCTGGCCGGTGACCGAAGCCTACCGCATCCGCACCGACGAACGCGACGACAACGCCGTGTAGCCGGATTATTTCAGCATTTCTTTCAGCTTGGCCGGATCGTCGGTCGGCGGCTGGCAGACATTGCCGGTGCAAAGATAAACCACCGCACCGTCTTTCGCGGGCAAGGTTCTGGCAAATTCCTCCACCGCGCCCGTGCTGCCAAGAACAATTTTATTTGGCCGATAAACCGAGTGCGCGGCGTGAAGCAGTGCCAGCGCCTTGCTGGAAATCGTGTCATCACCAGTCAAATCAAAGTGAAACAGGCCGGGATCGCCAGCGACCACGACCCGCGCCGGCTCCTGCAACGAAAAATCCACCGCGTGCAACATGAACGGCAGCGCCTGGGGAAAGTTTTGAAGGCGATGCGCGAACAGGCGCAAAGTTTTCTCTGCGGCGACGGTGAAATTTTTCCGCCCGGTGATCGCGCCAAGTTTCAGCAGCGCGAGCGTGGCGACGGAATTTCCCGAAGGTTCCGCGCCGTCGTAATCGTCCTTCACGCGCAGGATCAAATCAGTTGCGCCCGCCGCGCTTTGCCAGAAGCCGCCGTTCTCCGCGTCGTAAAATTTTACGAGCATCGCCCCGGCCAGTTCAATCGCGAAGTCGAGATGCTTCGGCTCAAGCGTCGCTTCATACAGATCAATCACGCCGGACAGAAGAAAGGCGTAGGCCTCGAGCAGTTGCACGCTGTCCCGCTCTCCGTCGCGCCAGCGGTGGAACAATGTGCCGACAACAAAATGCCGCCCCTCACCCTGATCCTCTCCCCCAGGGAGAGGAAACAACCGTTGTGCGTTGCTTAAATTTTCATCGGTCGCCGAACCAGATTCAGCCGTAGATTTGCCAAGTGACGGGGAATGATTCTCCCTCTCCCCCGGGGTGAGGGAAAGCGAGATGTCCAAACCACTGTCTCGTCCATTCACCCAGAGTTTTTCGCAAATGAATGCCAGATTTTTCTCCGCCGCCGCACGATAGGTTTCGTCGCCGATGACGGCGTAGGCGCGTGCAAACGCCCCGATCATCAGGCCGTTCCACGAGGCGAGAATTTTATCGTCCAGATGCGGGCGGACGCGTTGCGCGCGGACGGCGAGCATTTTCTTTTTGGCGGAGGCGAGCAGTTCGTCATCGCAGCAGCCGATGTGAATCGGCTCAATCCTTTCGGCGGACTGGCTGGAAGTTTGAGCGGACTCACGTCCGCTGCTACGGACGGGATTGACGACGCTCAACACGTTCAGCCCTTGCAACGGCTGCGGATGGCTGTGGTCAATAAAGTTTCCAGCCGCCGTGATGCCAAAGTATTTTGCGGCCACGTTGAATTCCTCGACCGTCAGCAGCTTGGAAAGTTCATCCTTCGTCCAGCAGTAGAATTTCCCTTCCTGGCCTTCGCTGTCGGCGTCCTCCGCGGAATAAAAGCCACCGTCAGGATGCGTCATGTCGCGCAACACATAATCAAGAATGTCGCGCACAACTTCGGCGTGTCGCTCGTCGCCGCTGACCAGAAACGCGTCGAGGTAAAGCTGCGCAAGCTGCGCGTTGTCGTAGAGCATTTTCTCAAAATGCGGCACGAGCCATTCGGCATCCACGGAGTAGCGCGCAAAGCCGCCGCCGAGCTGGTCGTGGATGCCGCCCGCCGCCATCGCATCGCAGGTGTGCAAGACCATCTTCACCGCTTCAACGTCGTTGAAGCGTCTGGCGTAGCGCAGCACGAGCGAGGGAATGCCCGGCTGCGGAAATTTCGGCGCGCCGCCGAATCCGCCGTGGCGCGGGTCGTAGCTTTCCTTGAACAGCGCCCCGGCGCGACGGATTGTCTCTGCGTCCAGCAACGCATCGCCCGTGGTCGAGCCGGCCATTGCGATTTCCAGCCGCGCATGGATTTCCTCGGCGGAGGAGGCGAGTTCTTCACGGCGTTCCCGCCAGAGCTGGCTGATTTGCTGGAGCAATTGCAAAAAACCGGGCCGGCCATGACGTGCGTCCGGCGGAAAATAAGTGCCGCCGAAGAACGGTTTCAAATCGGGCGTGAGAAAAACACTCATCGGCCAGCCGCCGGAGCCGGTCGTGGACTGCACGAAGGTCATGTAAATTTTATCCACGTCGGGGCGTTCCTCGCGGTCCACCTTGATGCTGACGAAATGTTCGTTGAGGAATTTGCCAATGTTTTCCTGCTCGAAGGATTCGCGTTCCATGACGTGACACCAATGGCACGTTGAATAGCCGATGCTCAAGAAGACGGGTTTGTTTTCCGCGCGCGCCCTGGCGAAGGCCTCGTCGTTCCACGCGAACCAGTCCACGGGATTGTGCGCGTGCTGGAGCAGATACGGCGATTTTTCACGGGCGAGCCGGTTGGTGTGCATGACAGGCGAAAGATATTCCGCATGGACGGTTCCGGCAATGAAACACGGGGCGTTGTCTGGCGGACAAACAAAGCGGGTTGCCAGCAAAGCGGACAACCTGTCGAAGACCTTGGAAATAAAAGGCTGCTGATTATTGACTGGATTGCTGCCAGCGGCGGAAACCGAGAAGCAATGCACCAAGTATGCACAAGGCAAGCATGCTTGGTTCGGGAATCGGCGAAGAAGAAAATTGTATATTGTCTATGTTCCAAAAGTTGGCAAATATACCCACATCTGAAAAAGTCATTTGGGTTGTTTGTCCGGCAAAGCCTGAAATATCACCACCGTATAATGTATAATTTGGTCCCGTGGAAAGTGCATTGATTGGAATTATTGACTCCTGCATAATAAAGTGAACGTATTTGCGGAGATTCTGTCAGATCATGCATGGGATTTCCCAAAGGACAAAAGCGCGATTTTAACGCCCTGCAACGTCGGCGACTGAAAGCCGCCACCCTGTTCGACAAGGGACTGGCTCCCGCCGAAGTGGCGCGCCAGCTCGGGGTCTCCTGCCAGTCGGCCAGCCGCTGGCACAAAGCCTGGGAAAAGGGTGGCAAATCCGCCCTCAAGCAGACGCCCAAAGCCGGCCGGCCGCCGCGCCTGCGGCCGCAAGATTTGCCGAATACGCACTGCGCGGATTTAATTTTGAATTCAATTTTGACGGGCGGTGTCCATTACACTAGCGTGTTAGCCTGAAAGTGAATCTCCTTTGGTCACAGTTGAAGCGGCCGTTGCTGGTCATGGCAGCGGGCGCGATGGTTTTGTCCGCCGCCGCGCAGGAATCCGGCCAGGACATCATCTTTTCCTCGCCCAAAACCGACGATTCGCAGGCGGTCACGCCTTCGTTGACGCCGCAAAATTCGCAGTTGATGACGTTGCCCGGCTCGTTGCAGGCGCCGATGACAGTCATTCCTCCCAGCATGACGGGCGACCGGCTGCCTTCACCGGTGAATTTTTCCGGGCAGCAGCGGCTGAAACAATCGCAGGAGGAGCGCCGGAACTGGACGTTGATGACGCCGGAGGAGATTTTTGGGGTGACGCCGGCGGATAAGCTGCTCCAGCCGCCAGAGCGCGATGCGTATGGCCGGGAAAAAAAGACGACGCAACTGGAGCGGTTTCTTGACCGGGAAAACCAGGCGCGGGGCGGCCTCACCAACGGCTTGCGCAGCGACCGGGCCGGTCTGCCGTGGAGCATTTCGAGCGATGAAGACAGTGGCAATCCGTTCGCCCGCTGGGGCAATGGCACGGCGGATCCGGCTCAAAATGCGAACCGGTTCCCGGACAGCCGGCAAAACCAAGGCTCCCCGGCAAAGCAAAATGTGAATTTTGACGGGAACGGGTTTGACCCGATGGCGCAGCAAAAATTGAACAAAGACAAGCTTGAACAACTGGCGACGATGCAACGGTTCCGGCAGATGCTGCTGCCCGGTTCCGAGCCGGCAGAACCTTCGCCGGACAGCCGGTATTTTCCCGTGCCAAAACCGGCCGTGGATCCTTACCTGACGCAGCCGGATTTTGTGCCGAATCCGGCGGGTGCATCGTTCAAACCTTTGATCAGCAGCATCGGCAAGCCGGCGGGATTGACCCCGTTGCCGGGGGTCGTCACGCCCCGCCTGCAACCGGTGGTGATTCCAAGCTGGAAACCACAACCCCCGCCGTGGCTGTCCCAGTCGCCGCAGCCGGCCGCATTTTCACAGCGGAATTTCTGAAGGCGCGTCAGTGCGAGGAGGTCATGACCAGCACCTGCTCCAAGGTCGAAACGCCTTCACGCGCGCGGTCGAGGCCGACCATGCGGAGGGTTTTCATTCCCTGGCTGACAGCCACCTTGCCCATTTCGCGCGTGCTGGCGCGGGCAATGATCAGTTTGCGGATCTGGTCGGTGATGTTCATGGCTTCGATGATGGCCATGCGCCCGGCGTAACCGGAATTTTTGCAACGGTCGCAGCCGCGTCCGCGGTAAAGCTGCACGCCGCTGAACACACCGGGTTCGATGCCCAGGTCATTGAACATTTTGTCGGGGTAGGACACCGGCTCCTTGCAGTGCGAACAGATGCGGCGCATGAGCCGCTGCGCGCAGGAGAGAATCACGGAAGATGAAATCAAAAATGGCGCGATGCCCATGTCGTCAAGGCGGGCGATGGCGCCGGGCGCGTCGTTACAGTGCATGGTGCTCAACACTTGATGGCCGGTGAGCGCGGCTTCGATGGCGATTTCCGCCGTCTCGGTATCGCGGATTTCCCCGATCATGATGATGTCTGGATCCTGTCGCAAAATGGAACGCAGCGCATTGGCGAAGGAGAGGCCGATTTCTTTTTTGGTGGGCACCTGGTTGATGCCGGGAATCTGGAATTCCACCGGGTCTTCCACGGTGATGATGTTGTAAACCGGGCTGTTCAGTTCGTTGAGCGCGGAGTAAAGCGTGGTGGTCTTGCCGGAACCGGTCGGCCCGGTGACGAGAATCAAGCCGTGCGGCGCGTCAATGGCGGTCTTGAAGCTCCTGAAGGTGTCGGCATCCAGCCCGAGCTTGTCAATGCTGGCGGACAGATTGGTCTTGTCGAGGACGCGAAGCACGATTTTTTCGCCGTGAACCGTGGGCATCACCGAAACACGCAAATCAAAATCCTTGCCGCTGACCTTGACGCGCATGCGCCCGTCCTGCGGCAGGCGGCGTTCGGCGATGTCTAGGTTGCTCATGATCTTGAAGCGCGAGGCAAGCGCGAGCTGCATCTGCTTGGGCGGCGGGGTGGCGTCCAGCAGCACGCCGTCCACGCGGTAGCGCAGGCGCATGGTTTTTTCAAACGGCTCCAGATGGATGTCGCTGGCGCGGTCTTTGATGGCCTGCATGATCATCAGGTTGGCCAGCTTGATGACCGGGGCTTCCTCGCCGGAGGCGGCGAGCTTGTCAATGCTGACATCTTCGGCCTCTTCGCGGACGTTCTCAATGGAGGAGGCCTCGTCCTCGGCGTCTTTTAGTTTTTGCGCGTCCTGGATGATGTCCTCCATCGAACCGCCCTTGGAGGCATCCAGGGCGTTAAGCTTGTCGGCGATGGCTTTTTCGGACGCGATGAGCGGAGTGATCTCAAGTTTGGTGATGCGCCGGACGTCGTCTATGGCGAGGACGTTGAGCGGGTCGGCCATCGCGAGGAACAATTTGTTTTCCAGCCGCGAAACGGGGATGACCCGGTAGCTGTGCATCGTCTCGCGCGGGATCAGCTCAACCAGATCCGGCAAGATGTTTGCGCGGGTGATGTTGATGGGGGTGACATTCAGCACGCGGCCCATGCAGACGGCGAGATCCTGTTCGCTGACGTAGGCTTTTTCGATGATGAGCTTGACGAGGCGCGCGCCTTCCTTCTTTTGCTGCTCAAGCAGCGCCTCCACCTGGTTGACGCCCAGCAGTCCGTCCTCGACGAGCGCGTCGGCGATGCGTTCTCCAAATGATTTTATTTTGGCCATGGTTTTAGCGGAACGCTTTGCGGAGGTTAAGCAACAGGTCGGCGGGCGGCACGAGATACCACACCAGCCGGTGGGAGGTGGTCTCGGACAATTCTTTCACCGCCTGCTGGTTGAATGGATTCGAGGTCGCGACGAGGATCGCCTTGCTCATCCGGTCAAAAGGCTGGACGCACCAGCGCCGGCACACTTCCGCCGGAAACCCACGGGTCAAATCAATGTCCACGTCGTATTTTTCCAGCGGCAGATAGGCCATGCGCGACTTGTCCACCAGCAGCTTCAGCGACTTGTCCACCAGCAAAATTCCCTTTTCGTGCAGGATATGGATGAACGGTTCGACGGCATTCGCCGGAGTCGCCGCCATGTCCGTCGAACGCCAGCACAAATCAAAGTCGCCGGCGCTGATCACCCTGCTCTCGACAAAAATTTTGTAGAACGACTTGCGTCCGTCTTCAATCTCCACCGCCGCCGTCCGCGATTTATTTGCCGCCGCCTTGTTTGCGTCCGGGGCCATCGCCAGCGCCGCCGGTTCCGCGCCCGAGGCCTGCATGCCTGCGTTGCTCGCCTTGCTTTCGATTTCCAGGAGTGCCGCCTGCACTTCCGCGTCATCGGGGCAGCGTTGCAGCACTGTCTCAAATTCCAGAATCGCCGAGGACAGCTGCCCCGTCTGCATATACGCCTGCGCGATGCGCTTGGACGTCTTGATCACATCCGGCTCGCGGCCCAGCTTGGAATAAGCCTCCTTGAGGATTTCCAGCGACTGGCAATCGTTCGGCTGCGATTGCACAATGACCTCGAACATCTCAATCGTCTGCTGCAATTGAGCTTCTTCGCCCGGATTTAACGCTGTTGCCGCCATAATTAAGATTCCTGTCCGCCAAAATCAGCAAGTTCGACGCCAAGCTAAAACTTCCGCCACCCCAAAGCAATCCAAAGAAAAACACTTTTACGCTTTTCGCCCCGCCGCTTCTTGGTAAAACTTTTTCAGGTGGACCAATCCAAACCAGTCCTGTCACCGGCCGCCGGCGAGCGCCTCCTGCGTTTTGTCGGCGATAAAATCCATTTCTCCATCCGCGCCGGGAAAAAAATCGCCGCGCATAAAAACTGGTCAGCCCGCCTGCGCACCAACCTCGGACGCGCCGCCGCCCGCCGCCGCGAAATCATTTCCGCCCACGCCGGCCAGGCGGTCGTCGCCAATTCTTCATGGCGCGATGTGCCGATGCAAAAAACTGCCGACGGCTGGGAAATCGAACTGCCGCTCGCCGAAGCCGGTTATTTTAAAGCCAAAGCTTATCTGCTCGACGAAAATAAATGGCAGCACTGGCCGGACGGCTCGGACGTCGGCATTTCCGTCCACCCAAATTTCACCCGCACCGCCAACACGATTTACTGCGCCTTCACCCGGCTCTTTGGCGCGGCCAATAATCTCGCTTCATCTGCCGACGAAAAACTGGAGGCCCGGCTCAAATCACTCGAAGCCCTCGGCTACGCCACGTTGCCGCCGTCAGGAAAATTCCGCGACCTCACGCGCCAGTTGCCGCACATCGTCCACAAGCTCGGCTGCCGCATCATCCACCTGCTGCCCGTGCATCCGACGCCGACGACCTACGCGCGCTTCGGGCGCTTCGGCAGCCCGTATGCCGCGCTGGATCTGACCGCCGTTGATCCCGCGCTCGTCGAGTTTGACAAGCGCACCACCGGCATTGACCAGTTTTGCGAACTCACTTACGCCGCGCACTCGCTCGGCGCGCGTGTCTTCATTGACATCGTCATCAACCACACCGGCTGGGGTTCGACCTTGCAGGAAAATCACCCGGAATTTTTCCTGAAAAATTCCGGCGGCGAATTCGCCAGCCCCGGCGCGTGGGGAACCGTCTGGGAAGACCTGGTCGAACTCGAACAGCACGATGTTGCGCTCTGGGATATCATCGCCGGCTCGCTCATCATCTGGTGCAAGCGCGGCGTGGACGGATTCCGCTGCGATGCCGGCTACAAAATTCCCGCGCCCGCGTGGCAATACATCGTCGCCCGCGTGCAGGAAGAATTTCCCGAAATCATTTTTCTCCTCGAAGGCCTTGGCGGCTCGTGGGATGCCACCGAGCTTTTGCTGACCGAAGGCGGGATGCAATGGGCCTACTCCGAGATGTTCCAAAATTATTCCGGCAAAGAAGTCGCGTGGTATCTCGACTACGCCAGCCGCCAGAATGAACGCGTCGGCAGTTACGTCCATTATTCCGAAACGCACGACAACAGCCGCCTTGCTGAAAAAGGCCGCGCATGGTCGCTTCTGCGAAACCGGCTCTGCGCGCTCGCCAGCCCCAGCGGTGGATTCGGCTTCACTTGCGGCGTGGAATGGCTTGCCACCGAAAAAATCCGCGTCCACGGCAACACCGGTTTGAACTGGGACGCCGCTGAAAACATCGTCCCCGAACTCGCGAAACTGAACCGCCTCATCTCCGGCCATCCGTGTTTTTTCGACGGCGCAAAACTCACCCGTTTGAGCGCGCCCGACTCGCCCGTCTATGCGCTGCTCCGCGAATCCGCCGAAGGAAAAGATTCCGTTCTCATCCTCGTCAACACCGACGTTGAAAAGGAAAACATCATCGCACTTCCCAAATCCGCAATCCGCAATCCGCAACCCGCATTTGAATTGCTCGGCCAGCCGCTGCCGAAAATTTCTGCCACCAAGGATGAAACCACTTTCACCCTCGCTCCCGGCGCAGCCATCTGTCTCGCGCCGGCCGGCAAGCCCGTCGGTTTGAACGGCGACGATTACCGCCGCGCCCGCGCGCAGGCGGCGTGGGCCATTGAGTCGCTGAACAAAATCGCTCCTGTCGAAACCATTGACGGACTCGACTGGCGCTGGCTTGCGGAACAAGCCGGACGTTCGCCAAAAAACTTTCTGGCCGCCGCCGGCGAATTCGCCGCGCGTGCCGCCAAAACGCCGCTCGCCGACCTGCTGCGCGAAGCCGGGTCGGGAAAAATCTTTCCGCGAGTCGTCGGATGGACATTGCTGGACGCCCGCCGCGTCACGCCCGTGCCGCATGGCCACTGGCTGTTGATTGAAGACAGCGCGCCGTTCCGTGCCACGCTGGAACTGCGGAATGAAGAATGTGGAATGAACAATCTGCCGGTGCATGTTCAGTCAATTCCTGCCGGCGATGGATTCATCGCCTGTTTTGCGCCAGACCAAAACGCAGGCGAAGCCGGGTTGATTTTGGAACGCTACGCCGCCACCGCGCAAAAAATTTCGGCGGCGATCCGTTTTCTCGCGCCGGAGCCGCAACCTTCAACCTTCAGCCCTCAACCTTCAACCCTGGCTTTGCTGACCAACGGCATTGGCGGCATGGCGCGGCTGTGCGCGGATCTGGGCCGCGTGAATTCCAAATACGACTGCGTCCTCGGCGCGAACCTGAATCCAACCGTGCCGGTGGACCGCCACGTTTTCGTGAAGCGCATCCGCGTCTGGGTGAACGCCGACGGATTTCTATCGCCGCTCGATTTCAAAAACCTCGTGTCGTTCCAGCCCGGCCCGCCCGTCGTCTGGAATTTTGTGGCGAACGCGGGCGACGGTCGCACGGTTGAAATCGAATTGCGCGCCGGGATGATCGAAGGGAAAAACACCACCGTCTTTCAATTCAGCCGCCCGGCGGAAAAGATCGCGCACGGAAAGCAATTGCCCGCCGACGCCGACGTGCGTCTGACCGTGCGCGTGGACATTGAAGACCGGAATTTTCACAGCGAGACCAAGCGCAACGGCGGCGCTGATTTTCATTTTTCGTCGAACACCAGGGAGATCAAAAATTCAAAATTAAAGATTAAAAACTGCGCCGGGTTTGAATTCACGCCCGCGAGCGACCGCCAGCTCCGCGTCTTTGCCGACGCTGGCGAATACCATCCGCAGCCGGAGTGGTGCGAGAACATCCCGCATCCGGTCGAACAGACGCGCGGCCAGGCTGGCAGCGGCGATGCCTACAGCCCCGGCTGGTTTGAGATCCCGCTGGCGAAAGGCACAAGCACAACGCTGGTTCTGACGGCGGAAAAGGACGAGGCGGCGGAACGCCGGGCACCGTCCCGGATTGAACAAGAAAAATCGTCCAAACACGCCGTGCCGGAGGCTGGCGTTCCGTTTTCCGCACAGCTTGAACGCGCCGCGAAACAATTTGTCGTGCGACGCGATGAAGGCAGGACGGTCATCGCCGGTTATCCGTGGTTTCTTGACTGGGGCCGCGACTCGTTGATCTGTGCGCGCGGACTTTTGGCGGCGGGAATGGTTGACGAAGTGAAACAACTGCTGCTCACGTTCGCGAAATTTGAGAAGGACGGCACGCTGCCGAACATCATTCATGGCAGCGATGTCTCCAACCGTGACACGTCCGACGCGCCGCTGTGGTTCGCCGTCGTGTGCGAAGAATTCGCCGCTGTGGAAGGAAAGTTTTATTCCACCCCTGTGGATTCAACCGGGCGCACCATCCACCAGGTTTTGGAAAGCATCGCGGAAAACTACGCGCGCGGCACGCCCAATGGAATCCGCATGGATACAGACTCCGCGCTCATCTGGAGCCCCAGCCACTTCACATGGATGGATACGAATTTTCCCGCCGGCACGCCGCGCGAAGGTTATCCCGTCGAGATTCAAGTCTTGTGGATCCGGCTGCTGCGGCTGCTGGAAAAGATCAGCGACAAGCCCGGGCAAAAAAAATGGCGCGATCTGGCCGGCCACGCGACGGTTTCGTTTGAAAAGCTCTTCTGGCTCGAAGACAAAGGATGGTTTGCCGACGTTTTGATCGGCGGGCCGCGCATTATCGCCCGTGACGCAACCGCCAGCGACGCGTTGCGCAGCAATTGCCTCTTCGCCGTCAGCCTTGGCCTGGTGACCGGCGAACGCGCGAAACGTTGCGTGGAGGCCGCGCAAAAATATCTGGTCGTGCCGGGCGCGCTGCGCTCGCTCGCGCCACTGACGGTTTCCGTTCCGCTGCCGATCGATCGCGACGGACATCTGCTGAACCATCCCGTCGAACCGTATTGGCCGCGATACGAAGGCGATGAAGACACGCGCCGCAAGCCGGCCTACCACAACGGCACGGCGTGGACTTGGACGTTCCCGACCTTTTGCGAAGCGCTGGCGGCGGCGTGGAATTTTTCACCGGAAGCAGTGGCGGCGGCAAAAAGCTATCTGGGCAGTTCGGAAAAAATCCTGAACGAAGGCTGCCTCGGCCAGCTTCCCGAAATCCTCGACGGCGACGCCCCGCATACGCAACGCGGCTGCGACGCGCAGGCGTGGGACGCGACGGAGGCTCTGCGCGTGTGGAAAATGTTATCTCCATCGTAGCGGCGGACGTGAGTTCGCTCACTTTTATCCGAGAAAGTTAGAGCCGACTCACGTCGGCTGCTACAGCGGTAAATCGTTGCCAACCGGCATGACGTTGGCAAAATGACGACATGACTTTCCGCAGCAAAATCATTGCGTGGGACAAACTGCCGGAGTGGCGCAAGGCTGTTCGCGCTTCGGGCAAGAAACTCGTCGTCACCAACGGCTGCTTTGACATCCTGCATCTCGGCCATGTGACGTATCTGGAGAACGCCCGCAATTTCGGCGACACACTGCTCATCGGCGTGAACAGCGACGCGGCGGTGCGCGGCTTGAAGGGCGCCGGCCGTCCGGTGAATTCCGAATCCGACCGCGCCGCAATTCTCGCCGCGCTGGCGAGCGTGGACGGCGTCTGCATTTTCACGGACACGACGGCCACAAAATTTCTCGCCGCCGCGCAGCCGGACATTTACGTCAAAGGCGGCGATTACACTTTGGACACGTTGAACCAGGACGAACGCCGCGCGGTCGAGCAATCGGGCGGAAAAATTATTTTGGTTCCGTTCGTGCCGGGCAAATCCACGACGGCGCTGCTCGAAAAGATTTCCCGGCTGTGAAAATCCTGGTTATTTCACTTGCAGGCATTGGCGACACCCTGTTCGCCACGCCGCTCATCCACGAGCTGCGCGCGAATTTTCCCGAAGCGACGATTGATGTGCTCGTGATGTGGCGCGGCTCAAAAAGCCTGCTGGAAAACAACCCGCACCTGAACACCGTCCACCAGAAAAACCTGATGGCGGAATCGAAAGCCGGCGCGCTCAAATTTTTGGCGGGGTTGCGGCGGGCTGGCTACGATGCCTCCCTCAACACGTTTCCGCAGAGCCGCCGCCATTACCGGATCGTGGCGAAATTCATCAACGCGCCGGTGCGCATCAGCCACGGATACGAATGTTCCGGCGCGCTCGACCGTTGGCTGGTGAACAAGACCCTGCCGCAGAATTATTCGCGGCACGCCGTGGAAAACAATCTGGCGCTGCTGTCTCCTCTCGGCGCGAACCCTGAACTGCCGGCGCATCGCTACGAAATTTATCTGACGGAATCGGAGCAGTCCTGGGCGGCGGATTTTGTCGCGCAGCAAAAGCTTTCCGGGCGTCCGCTCCTCGGCATCCACGTCGGCTCGGGCGGCACAAAAAACCTCGCGCTGCGCCGCTGGCCGCTGGAAAGCTACGCGGAACTGGCGCGCCGCCTCCGCCAAAACCGGCCGGAACTCGGGGTTTTATTTTTCGGCGGGCCGGAGGAAAAAGCCGGCCACGAAAAAATCCGGGCGCTGGCCGGCGTTGAAAATTTATTTTTCCCCGAATCAGAAAATCTCCGGCAGACGGCGGCATTGATCGGCAAGTGCGACGCGTTTTTGAGCGTGGACACGGCGCTGATGCACGTCGCCGCCGCGATGAACGTGCGCGGGCAGATCGTCATCGAGACTCCGACGTGGAACAAGCCCATCGAACCTTACGCGAATCCTTTCACGCTCGTGAAAAATCCGGCGGTGGCCGGGCGCAACCTGGAATTTTACCGCTACGACGGCGGCCAGATCAAAGGCACACGCGGGGAATTGCTGCGCTGCATGTCGTCCGTGACGGTGGATGAAGTTCACGCAACCATCGGGCGGGTGCTGGCAAAGAGCATTTGACCGCGCGGGGTTTTCTGGCAACTTGCCGTGCCGTTTATGACCAATACCAGCCTGCCAAAAATCAGTTTCATCATCCCCGTTTTGAATGCGGCGGGGATTCTGGAAAACTGCCTGCAATCCATCCGGCGGCAGGATTATCCGCAGGAAAGAATCGAGATCATCGTCGGCGACGCAGGTTCAAAGGACGGCACGCGCGAACTGGCGAAAAGTTTTGGCGCGCTTGTCGTGGACGACCATGGGCGCAACATCGAGGACGGCAAACGCGCTGCGCTGGTCCACGCGACGGGCGAATACGTCGTCTTCATAGACGCGGACAACGAGATCACGCATCCTGATTACATCCGCCGCGCGGTCGAGGCGCTGGCCGCCAACCCGGCGGCGTTCGGCGTGGAGAGTTATTATCTGCCGTCGCCGCGCATGACTTCGTTTTGTTCCTACCTCACCTGCCTGCTGCACATCAGCGATCCGGTCGCGTGGCTGATGAGCATCAAACCGGTTTTTCTCGGCGCAGCGGGCGAAGTCGAGCGCTGGACGTTTCCGAAAAACAGTCTCGCGTATCCGGTCGGCTCAAATGGATTTGTCTTTCGTAAATCAGAATTGGACATGGTCAAGGCGGGTGAAAATTATTCCGACACGCACACCTCGGTAAACCTGATCCAGGCCACCGGCAAGCGCGAATGGCTGCGGATTCGCGGGCGCGGCGTGCATCATTATTACGTCGCCACGCTCGGTGAATTCATGAAGAAGCGCCGCCGCGCGACGTGCCATTTTCTCGACATGCAGAAGGAACACGGCTTTTCGTGGACGGAACGCAAGCCGCGCATTCCCGGCTGGCTGGCGTGCCTGCTGTGCGTCACCTTTGTTTTTCCGTTTCTGCAAATGCTCGCCGCGCTGGTGCGCACGCGCGACGCGCGCTGGCTGTGGCATCCGTGGGCGAGCTTCGCCTCCGCGCTCGGCGTGGCGTGGGGATTGCAAACTTACGCGATCGCGGCGAAGGATAAAAAGCTGATCCAAAACCTGCAGCCGCGCCAGAAACTCAACCGCCCGTGATTTTGGACGGGACTGGATCCGCCGGCTTTGAGATGGTGATGAAGTGATGCGACAACGACGGGCGCACTAGACCGAAGGCCAGTTGTAGGAATTGTTTTATGTAGCAGAGAAATTTGTAGAAGAACGATTCGTGGATCCAGGCCGTGTTTTGGGCGACAAAGATGACGCGCTCCAACTTGAAGCCGCATTTTTCAAACATGGTCTTGATGGTCGCCGGGCTGTAAATGCAGACGTGGTCGCTGTTGTCGATCTCGTGGCCCAAGATCAAGTTTTCCAGGAAAAAAATCAGGCAGTTTGCGTTCGGCGTCGTGGTGACCAGAAAGCCGCCGGGCCGCAGATGCTTCCTGACGCTGTTCAAAAAACCCGCCGGATTGGTGAGGTGTTCCAGGATTTCGCCGGCCATCACAACATCGAACTGGCGGAACAAATCAAAGTTGGTCGCATCGGCAGCGGCGACATCGTAACCCTCCGCCTTGAGCTTTTGGATTTCCTTTTCCTCGTAATCAATGCCGAACACGCTGCGCGCGCTTTGGCGGAGCTGCTCGTGCAGCCAGAAGTTCGCCCGCTCGCCCTTGCGGCTGTCCAAATTATGGTTCACGCACCCGACATCCAGAACATCTTTTCCGCTCACGAGATCTTGGAGCAGTTTGACGCGGTTGGTTATCAATTCAGCCATAATCTTGTGCGGCAAAGGCTGCGATATCACCGGAATCATGTCTAGCACATTGTCGGCTCCAACAAAGAGCTTGCCTATGGCGGCAAATTTCCAGTCGAATGGAACAGATGACTGACATGACAGCAAGCGGTAGGCAGGGAACTATATTCTTTATCGGAAATGGCACCTATTGCGAACAGACTTCCGGCGGAGAAATTCATTTCTTCCACATGGTCGAAGCGGCGGTGACTGCCTGCAGGGCGGTGGATATTTTTGGCGGGCACGCGCTGAAGGAAAAAATTGACCGGCTGTTTCCCCAAGGTATTCCCGTGACGCTTACCGATCATTCGCAGGTGAAACCGTTCGATGCCCACACGCTCGGCGGCCAATTCCGGCTTTTGCTGGACTATGGGCGCAGGTTCATCGGCAGCTTAAAACAACTGCATAAAATCAAACCCGACGACAGCGTCTATGCCGTGAGCGATTACTGGTTCGACGTCTGGCCGCTGCTGCTCTGCAAAGCCCGCCGCAAGCTGATGATTCTTGGCATGGACGCGCCGACGCTTAAGGAAATCATTTTTCGGCTTCGCCCGGATGTGGACGCCAGCCGGCTCAATTCGATTTATTATTGGCTCAGCCAAAATCTTTCGCTCTGGCTATTTCTGCTGCTCGGAAACAAGCGGTTGTTTTATGTCCACCCGGACATGAAGCCGCGCCTGCTGGCCATGGGCTATCGAGAGGAAGAAATTGTTTTCATCTCCAACGGCATGAACCTGAAGGCCGCCGAACAGGTTCCACCGCAGAAAAAGGAATACGATGTCGTGTGGCTGGGGCGCGTCCACCGGCAAAAAGGCATTGACGATCTGCTGGCGATGTTTGTGATTTTGGCAAGGGAGTTGAAGGATTTTCGCGCGGTGCTGGTAGGGCGACTGGACGAGCTTGCGCCCCGTCTGGCGGATTTAAAGCTATCGCATTGTGTGACGCTGACCGGTTTGGTTTCGGAGGAGGCAAAGTTCAGGATATTCAAGGCCAGCCGCGTTTTTCTGATGCCGAGCCGGCAGGAAAGCTGGGGTATCGTCATCGCGGAGGCGCTCGCGTGCGACGTGCCGGTCGTGGCCTACGATCTGCCCGCCTATCGCCCGATTTTTGGCAACCTGATTGATTATGTGCCATCGTTCGACTTTGAAATTTTCAAAAGCAAATCGTTCGCTGCTGTCACAAAGGCGCGGCGTGGTGAAGTTGCTTTGGACGCCCACGAACTAGCATTGCTGAAAGCCGAACACTCGTGGGAGGCGGCGGGAAACCGTTTCATCGCCACGCTCAAGACGTTTTAGGCGCGTTGCAGCAACTGCGGGTTCTGCTTGAGAAAACGCACCGTGCGGCGGATGCCTTCTTCGATGGACGTTTCAGGCTGCCAGCCAAGCTGTTTGATTTTTGAAGTATCGAGGTGCACCAGCGGGCTGTCACCCAGCCAGCCACGCTTGCCACCGGCGAATTCCAGCTTCACCTCGTTCATGCGCAGTTCGTCCAGAATTATTTTGACCACTTCAACAACCGTGATGAAATAATCATGGCCGAGATTAAAGACGTTCTTTTGCGCGGATGATTTTTCGATGCCGCGCATCACGCCCGCCACGCCGTCCTTGACGTAAAGATAGGATTTTTTTTGCGTGCCGTCGCCGAACAGCGGCAGGCATTTCGGGTCGCGCTGCAGTTTCTTCAGCACGTCGAACACGATCCCGTGCGTGTAGCGTTCCCCAATCCAGCTCACAAACCGGTAGCTGAAGCAGCGCATGTTGTAGTATTCGCAATAGGCCTCGATCATCGCCTCCCCGGCGAGCTTGCTGGCGCCGTAAAGCGACGTCTGGTGCGAGGCGTAATTTTCCGGCGTGGGAAAAACTTCCGGCTCGCCATAAACCGCCGCGCTGCTGGCGAAGGCGAAACCGTTTGCGCCGTGAACCCGCGCCATTTCCAGGACGTTCCAGGTGGCGATGGTGTTCTGCTCCAGGTCCACGCGCGGATTGTCCCGGCCACCGCGCACGTCCGCGTTGGCCTGGAAATGAAAGATGAAATCGCAGCCTTCGCCGGCGGCCTTCAACGCGGGCAGATCCAAGGTGTCGCCCCGGATGACTTGGAGCTTCGGAGAGTTTTGCGGCACAAACTCGGTCCGCCCGGTGCAGAAATTATCATACACCACCACCGTCGCGCCCATGGCTAGTAGTGCATCCACCAAGTGGCTGCCGATGAAGCCCGCCCCGCCGGTGACAAATACTTTTTCCATTTTGCGAAGTGAAAACCGCGTTTGAATATCAGGCCTTCGGCTGGAGCATGATAGACATGTTACGCCCGCCCCATTTGCTCAACCGGGCGATCAGGCCGTGGCTTTGCGGCCACCAGCCAACGGTCTGAAACCCGCAATGCGCGGTCAGATCCCGCAGTCCGGGCGGCGTGAAATCGCGGATGTGGCCGGATGGATGAAACGCCTCCAGTTTTTTTTGCATGAACGCCGGCCGAAAACCGTAGGTCACCTTGTCCGTGCCCAGTTCCGAGCCGAGCGGCTGCCCGCCCACCAGAAACGCCACGCGGTTCACCCACGCGGCGATGTTCGGGACGCTGATGATGCAAAATCCGTCGGGTGCCAGCACCCGGCGAAATTCACGCACCAGATTTTCCGTTTCAAAAACATGCTCCAGGACGTGGTTGCAACAGATAAAATCAAAACTGCAATCCGGAAAAGGCAATGGGTTGCCGTCGGTGTCGTGCTGGTGGAATTCAAACTCCGGCGAAATTTCCGCGAAGTGGTTGTTGGGGCTTTGCACCAAGTCAATACCCGTGACGCGGGAAGGCTTCACCTGCCAGCGTTGGTAGATGCCGTGGACGAAATCGCGGAGGAAAACGCCCTTGCCGCAGCCGACATCCAGAATCCGGATTTTTTGCCGGCCCTGAACCCAGTTTTGCAACGCCCGCGACGACCACAGGCTGGCCATGTGGTAAGTGCCGGCGGAATATTCCTTATCGGTCTTGTGCAAGCCTTGATAAAAATCAGTGTTGAGCTTCATGTAGTTTTATCTTTATAAACTTCTTAATCGTGGACAAAAATGATCTTGCTGCCCTGCGGCTCGAAGCCGAATTTGACCGGGCGCAATTCCTTCAGTTCGCGCGTGATGGCTTCGTGTTTCTCCTGTGGCGCATAAAACATCAGGAATCCGCCCGCGCCCGCGCCCAGCAGTTTTCCGCCCACGGCGCCTGTTTTCCGCGCCCGTGAATACCAGCCGTCAATCAGGTCGTTGCTCACTTCGCTCGTCAGGCTGCGCTTGAGCAGCCAGTTTTCGTGGATGATCTCGCCGAACGCCGCCAGGTTGTTTTTTTGCAGTTCAGCTTTTAACTGCCGGGCCAGCCCGACCATTTTGACCATCGTTTTCTGCTTCGCCTTCTGGCTGGCAACGGCGTTCGACTGTGCTTTCAAAATGGCCGACGCGCTGCGCGTGATGCCGGTGTAAAAAACAATAAGATTATTTTCCAACTGCCGCAATGTTTCGCGCTGGCAGATGATCCGTTCGACGGAGACGGAATCGTTCTGGTTGAACTGGATGAAGCTGAACCCGCCGAACGCGGCGGCGTATTGGTCCTGCTTGCCGATCGGCTCACCGCAACGTCCGATTTCAATCTCACAACTTTCCTGCGCCAGCTTGTCGGCGGAGGCATGGCGGTTCGCAAACGCGTGGAGCGCGTTCAGCAATCCGACCGTGAACGAACTGGAGGAGCCCAGCCCCGTGCCTTTCGCCGGGATGTCGGCAATTGAAGTGATTTCGACGCCTCCGTTGATGCCGAGCAGCTTCATGCTTTCGCGCACGAGCGGATGCTTGACCTTCTCAACCGACTTCGCCTCCTCGGTTTTCGAGTAGCTGATGCGGATTTTTTCGTCGAACTTCTGGTTGACGGTCACATAAACAAATTTGTTGATGGCCGTGGAGACCACCGCGCCGCCGAACTCGCGGTAAAAAACCGGCAGATCGCTGCCGCCGCCGACGAAACTCATTCTTAATGGTGTCTTGCTGATGATCATGGGAAATTATTTTTCCGGAAGCGGTTCAAGGTAGGTGTGCCCGGGAAACACGTCATGGACGCGCCAATGTTTCAACGGCGGAACCGGCTCCTTCACAAAACAGGCATGCCATTCCACCAGCAGATGAACGCCGCGCAGCAAATCACCGTGTTCGCGGAAAATCCTGAATTCCTCGCCCTCGACATCCATCTTGATGAAGGCTGGCTTGCCGAACTTGGCCAGCGCCTCGGCCAGCGAAAACGTCGGCACCAGCGGGCCGGTCGCCGCCGCTGTGAAATTCGGTTCGTAGCTGCCCGTCATGTCGCGGCCGTCGGCGGTCAGCGCGCACGGAACGATCTCGATGTTCGGCAGACGCGCCGCGCGGTGTGCCAGGAAATAAAGCGAATTCAAGTTCGGCTCGAACGCCAGCACTTTGCAGTTCGGGTTCGCCCGCGCGATGTCGCAGGTGTATTTGCCGAGCGACGCCCCCACGTCCCAGATGGTTCCGCCGCCTTCCGCCAGCCAGCGCCGTTTTAGGAAACTGACCTCGTCGCGCTCGCCACCCGTGACCCGCTGGAAGTTTCCATCGCTGAAAAGAAAGCGCGCCGGATTGCGTCGCAGCATCCACGAAGTTCGCAGCAAAATGCCCATGCAAATGTCCCGGGGAGATTTCATCCTTTATCGCGTGGCGCGCTGTCGGCTTCGGTTTCGCATATTATTTGGGCGGCTTGACGGAGGTCATTACATACAAAATCCGGCGGAGCGTCAAATTTTCCGTCGCGACCGGCTGAACCCGTCCGCACCAGGATGGATTTCAGCCCGGCATTTTTGGCCGTCTGCAAATCCGTTGTCGTGTCGCCGACCAGCCACGACTGTTTCAAATCAATGTTCAACTCCGCCACCGCCTTTTGGATCATGCCGGTCTTGGGTTTGCGGCAATCGCACTCGGTTTTCAATTCCGGGCGTTCGCCCGGAAATCCTTTTTCCGGGTGATGCGGGCAGAAATAAATCCGGTCAATGAAAGCGTGTTCACGGCCCAGCAGCGACTCCAGTTTGTTATGAATTTTCTGCAATTCAGCTTCGTCGCAAAAACCTTTGGCTATCACCGGTTGATTCGTGATCACGACCGTCCGCCAGCCTTGCAGATTCAACTCATGAATCGCCCCGGCCACGCCCGGCAAAAGTTCCAGTTCGTCCGCGTTCCGCAGGCAATCCATGTCGGGGATCAGCGTGCCGTCGCGGTCCAGAAACACCGCGCGCTGGGGCGTGGCCAGCGAACTGCGCTGCACGATGCCCGCCGCGAACTGCGCGGAAATCTTGTCATACCGCGCCGGCGTGCCGATGTCCTTGATGAATTCCGGCGAGTTGTAGCCCAGCAATTTTTCCCCCGCGCGAACCATCGCCGGGAAAACATCTTTTCCAAAATCGAAAATCGTAGCAGCCGACGCAAGTCGGCTCTGTTTTTCTGGAGGATGAGCGGACTCACGTCCGCTGCTACAAAATTGAAAAGACGCCAGCGCGCGCTTTTCCAGAACGTAAAGCCCGGCGTTCACCAGATTCTGCCGCCAGACAGTTCCGTCGTGCGGGCGGTTGTGGAACGCGGTGACAACCGATTCAGCATTGATTTCCACCAGGTCGGAATCGAACGGATGATCGTTCGGATGCAGCAATAACGTCGCGGCGGCGTTCGCTTTTTCGTGCGCGTTCCAGATGCGGTTCAAGTCCACGTTCACCATCGTATCGCCGTAAAGCACGACGAAGCGCTCCGCCAGATATTCAAATCCCGCCAGCACCGCGCCCGCCGTGCCGAGCGGTTCCTTTTCCAAAATATAACGGATGCGGACGCCGAATTTAGTCCCGTCGCCAAAATGTTTTTCAATCAGGTCGGCGCGATAATGGACAAAAAAAATGAGATCCGTGAAGCCGTGCTTTTTTGCCAGCTCGACCTGATGTTCGAGCAGCGGCTTGCCCGCGATGGGAATCATCGGCTTGGGCAGATCGCCGAGCCGTTCGCGCAACCGCGTGCCCGCTCCGCCCGCGAGAATGATGAGCTGCCGCGCCATGTTCAGGAATTTTCCGCCACGATTTCCGCGACTGCGCGGTCCACGGCCTGGTTGGAGGTGAGGCGCGGTGACCAGCCGAGTTTTTTCAATTTATCCACGCAGTAATTGACTTTTGGCACATCACCGACCCAGCCGCGATTGCCACCGGTATAGCGAATTTTTGCCTTGGACGACGCGACGCGAATCGTGGCTTCCGCGAGATAACTCACCGTCGTGATGGTATCGCTCGTGCCGATATTGAAAAAATTTAATTTTTCCTGCGCGTTGTCCGTGATGAACAGCATCGCTTCAATCAGATCGGCGACGTGGAAATAGGGTTTCTCCTGCGTGCCGTCGCCGAGGACTTCGAGTTCGGCGGGATTCTTTTTGAGCTTGTGGATGAAATCATAGATCGCGCCGTGCGTGGCGCGGCTGCCGACGACGTTCGGGAAACGAAAGATCCACGCGCGCTCCAGAAAACTTTCGGTGGCGGCGGAAATGGCGGCTTCGCTGGCGAGCTTCATCGCGCCGTAATTGGAAATGGGGAACAGCGGCCCGATGTCCTCGGTCAACGGCTGTTTAAGGTCGCCATAAATCGCCGAGGTCGAGGCGAACGCGATCCGGGGAATTTTATGCTCGCGCATCAGCTTCAGCAGGCTGTGCGTGGTGAGAAACGTGTCGCGATAATCCACGTCCGGATCCACGCCGCCCGCGCGGATGTCGGAATTTGCGGCCATGTGCCACACGACGGCGAACGGTGCTGACGCAGATTGCTCGGAAATGATTTTGCTGAAGGCGGCCAGATCATTTACGTCCGCCCCGAAGAACTTGAATCGCGGATTTTGGAGTGCGGCCGAAAGGTTTTCGCGGCGGCCCAGTTTCATGTTGTCAATGCCCGTGACCATCGCGCCGCGTGCAAGCAGCGCGTCCACGAGATGGCTGCCGATGAATCCGGCGGCGCCAGTGACCAGACAGGTTGAATTTTTTACCATTGCCGGCACGCATGAAAACCGCTCCGCGCGGATTTGTCTATTGGATTCGCTGCCGTGACCGGTGTGGTGGTTTGCCTGCTGCCCAGCCGGCTTTTCCTGCAAAAATAGCTGGTTTTAGTATGGCGCACGCTGCCATTAAGCCGGTGAATAAACCAGGTTAGGTTCCGTAAAGACAGAGGTTTAACTTGACATAAGCGACTTTCTAGTAAACTCTAGTCCGTGCAAACCACAAAAAGGGGAACCTTAAAATTCAGCTAAAGGAATTATGAAGATAAATCTCACATTCATCGCCATGTGTGTGCTCGGCTGCCAGCTACAGGCGCAAGTCTCTTTCACGCTTTCTTCCTCGCCAGGCGTGGGCAACCAACCTTGGATGGTCGTTGCGACGGATGTCAACGGGGATGGCAAGATGGATTTGATCAGCGCGAACGGTTTGGACAACACGTTGACGGTGCTGACCAACAACGGCAGTGGCGGCTTTGTGTTGGCCTCCTCTCCGGCCGTGGGCAACACGCCTATTTGGGTCACGGCGGCGGATGTGAGCGGGGATGGCAAGGCAGAGTTGATTTGCGTGAACAATTCGGACAATTCCCTTTCGGTGTTGACTAACAACGGAAGCGGCGGCTTCGTGATATCCAGCACCCATGCTGTGGGCAACGATCCACGGATGGTCACGGCGGCGGATGTCAACGGAGATGGCAAGGCGGATCTAATTAGCGTAAACGGCGGAAATAACACGCTGACGGTGCTGACGAATAATGGTAGTGGCGGTTTTGTGCTGGCCTCCTCTCCAGGGGTGGGTAGTAATCCTTATTCGGTCGTGGCGGCGGATGTCAACGGAGATGGCAAGGTGGATTTAATTAGCGCAAATATTAATGGCAACACGCTGACGGTGCTGACGAATAATGGCGGCGGCTTCGCGCTGGCGTCCTCACCGGGAGTTGGCAGCGGGCCGTATGGCATTACAGCAGCGGATGTGAACGGGGATGGCAAGGTGGATTTGATTAACGCGAACGCGTATGGCAGTTCGCTCTCGGTGTTGACGAATAACGGCGGCGGCGGTTTTGCGCTGGCCTCCTCGCCGGGCGTGGGTAACTATCCTTGTTCTGTCACGGCGGCGGACATCAGCGGGGATGGCAAGGTGGATTTGATTAACGTAAACCAGTTTGACAATACGCTTTCGGTGTTTACAAACAAAGGCGGCGGCGAATTTGCCCTGGCCGCCTTGCCGGGCGTAGGCTCATCCAGTCCCAATGGTGTCATAGCGGTGGATGTCAACGGGGACGGCAAGCTGGATTTAATTAGCGCGAATTTTCATGGCAACAATCTTTCGATATTGACGAACGCCACTCCGTTTTCACAAATCACACCGCCCTGTGATCCTGCACCCTCAAATTTGATTTCGTGGTGGCGGGCGGAAGGGAACGCCAATAATGTGGCGGGCGGGCCATCTGGGCTTGTTTATCCAGGAACAGGCTATGCCAATGGCGAGGTCGGTCAGGCATTTTCTTTTGATGGCGTCACTGGTTGCGTGATGAATACCAATACGCCGCCGATGACAAACATCCAGAACTCATTCACAATGGAATTTTGGGCGTATCCGCAGAAGGGATTTGATATTGCCCCGGAAAATAACAGCGGTTACCCCGGCATCAGCGGCCAAAGCTACGCCATTTTTCCAGACTGGGGCGGATTAGACGGCCAGGCTGGGGTCGGAGTCTGTGTGGGAACGAATGGAATATCCGTCATTGAACATGCGCACGATTACATGCCATCAATGCTAAGCTATACGAATCTGATCAATGGATGGATCCACGTAGCCGTGGTTTATGTGAACAAACAGCCCACACTTTATGTGAATGGGGTGAATGTCAGGACAGGAATCACCAGCAGCCGGTCATTTGTCTACCCTTCCAAGGACTTGGGGAACTCTTATGGTTCAGTATTCGGCCATCCGTTTGATTCCTATGGCCCATACCAAGGGCTTTTGGACGAGGTGGGCATCTACAACCGCGCGCTGTCTGCCGCTGAAATTGCCGCCATTTACAACGCCGGCAGCGCCGGCAAATGCGTGCCAGCCAATCCTCCGCTGCCAGTTCCGATAATCACGGCTTTCAGCCCGGCATCCGCGACGAACGGCGTGAGTATTACGCTTACTGGAACCAATTTCAGTCCCGTGGCCGCGAACAACACCGTCTATTTTGGGGCCGTGCAGGCGGCGGTGACGGACGCCAGTGTTACGAATCTGACGGTCGTGATGCCGACGGGTGCGACCTTTGTGCCAATCACGGTGACGGTGAATGGATTGACCGCCTATGCCAATCAGCCGTTCCTGCCCACGTTTTCCGGCAGCGGGATGATTGACAGTTCTTCGCTGGCGGCGCGTCTGGATTTGCCAGCCGGAACGGGACCGGGCAAGGTTGTGATTGCGGATTTGGATGGCGACGGCAAGCCGGATTTGGCCATTGCCGATTCCAGCATCGCCAAAATTTCCATCTATCGAAACATCAGCACGTCCGGTTCGCTGACGGCGGGTTCTTTTGCGTCGCGGGTTGTGTTGCCGCTGCTGCTGCCCAGCAGCGGGTCAAGCCCATTTACGATTGCAGCGGCCGATGTGGATGGCGACGGGCGGCTCGACCTCATCGCGCTCAATGCGGATAACAATGTTGTTTCCATCCTAAGAAACATCGGTTCACCGGGAAGCTTGACGACCAATTCGTTTGCCGCCCGGATAGATTTGCCGGCGGGAACCTTCCTGCGCGGGTTGGCGGTGCAGGATTTGAATGGCGATGGCAAGCCGGAGATAGTGACAGCCAGCCAGACATCTCCCGGCGGCGTGTCAATTTTCCAGAACACGAGCACCATCGGGAACATCGCCTTTGCCGCCAGAGTCAACTTTGTTACCGGCAATGGTTCAGCCAGCGTGGCCATTGGCGATTTGGATGGTGACAGCAAGCCGGACTTGGTGGTGGGCAATTACTATGGCAACACACTGTCCGTATTCCGAAACCTAGGCACTGGAAACAGCATTACGACCAACTCATTTGCCTCCGGAGTGGACTTTCCGGCCCTAGCGACTTGTTTTTCGATTGCCATTGGTGACATGGATGGCGATGGCAAGCTGGATTTGCTCATCGGGGGCGCACAGAACTCCCAAGCGTTTTCAGTCTATCGGAACACGTCCTCGGTTGGCAGCATCACCACCAGTTCTTTTGCCGCCCGGGTGGATTTTGCGGCACCGGGTTGGGTAAATACCCTTACGCTTGCGGATTTGGACGGGGACGGAAAACTCGACATTGCGCTGGCCACCCAATTACCCAGCGTGTTCTCGATCTTCAAGAATGTGAGCGTGCCGGGAAGTTTCACGCCGACGTCGCTGATGGCGCGGGTGGACTACTCTGCGGGCTATAATCCCGTTGGCATATCTGTTGGTGATCTGGATGGGGACGGCCGGCCGGACATCACTTTCGGCAACTTCTATGATGCCACCATCTCCATCTATCGCAACCTCGTTCCGTTCGCGACGGCGCCGAGCATTACTTCACAGCCGACCAACCAGACGGTGACCGTGGGCGGCGTGGCGAATTTCAACGTGACGGCCACTGGGACGGCCCCGTTGATTTATCAATGGAAGTTTAACGGAACGAATATCATTGGCGCAACCAATGACACGCTGACGTTGTCTAATGTGCAACTTGCCGATGCAGGAATTTATTCAGTGCAGGTTGAAAATGCGGTAGATTCTGCTTTAAGCAGCAACGCTGTCCTGACGGTCGCTGTGCCTTCCTGCACGTCCGCACCCTCCGGCCTCGTCAGTTGGTGGCGTGCCGAGGGAAATGCTCTCGACAGCATTGGCGGGAACAACGGGTTCGTGACGAACGGGGTGATTTCATACAGTGCCGGAAAAGTCGGTTCGGCCTTTCATTATAATGGCGGTGGCGGATTTGTTCAGGTGCCCGCGTCGCCATCATTGAATGTGGGGCTGGGCGCAGGATTTACGCTTGAAGGCTGGATTCAGCCCGGCAATCTCATAAACCAGCTTCCCCTGTTTGAATGGCAGTTTGACGGAGTTCAAAACGGAGTTCATTTCTGGATATCAGCCGTTGGCGGAGCGGGCTGCCTGTATGCCAATGTGATGGACACAGCTAATAACCCACATTCGTTTTCAACTCCGGCAGGAATTCTTTCCTCTGGTTATCAGCATGTGGCGTTGACGTATGATAAGGCTACCGGGCTGGCGTCCCTTTATCGGAACGGGGTTTTGGTTGCGAATTCAAATCTGGGTGTTTTCACCCCAAGGACCACTGGGAATCTTCTATTGGGAGCGCGAACCTATCTGGGGGGAGCATTGCAATTTAATTATGTCGGCGATCTGGATGAAATGAGCATTTACAGTCGTGCTCTATCGGCCCCTGAAATTGCGGCCATCTATACTGCCGGCAGTGCCGGGAAATGCACTTCATCCTCCTTGGATAGTGGGCTGTTATTACATTATCCTTTTGATGGAAATGCTCTGGACACCAGTGGTAACAACCATAACGGACAGGTGAATGGTGCTGCGTTGTGTCCCGACCGCTTTGGAACGGCGAACTCTGCATATTCATTCAATGGATCGAGCGCATATATTTTAGTGCCAGACCAATCCAAACAATTGAATTTTGACGCGCGCTCCAATTACTACACCATTGCTTTCTGGCTTAACCTGTCGAATGTCACAACCAGACAGGAATTGATAATGGATCGAGGGTCTGTCGGTAACCCACATGCTTCTTATGATTTATTTTTCGACCCCACATATGGACTAATTGCAAGTTGCTGGGATGGGATTATAAACCTTGAGGTTGCCAGTGTGACGCACCTGGTTAGCAATCAGTGGTATCATGTGGCTATGGTGGACGAAGGCGGAACCATAAAGCTCTATGTTAACGGCAACCGCGAACTCGCTCAAGGCGAGCCGGGCGCGCCAACTAATATGCCTTCCGGCTTTGGAAGCACGGTAAACACACAAACCAACCGTTCCATCGGTCGCTTCGCCGGTTTATCTTATGGCAACTATTTCAAAGGCGCTTTGGATGACGTTCGCATCTATGGCCATGCGCTTTCAGCGAGCGAAATCCAGCAGTTAGCCGCGTCGCCGATTAATAGTCCGCCTGCAATCACGAATCAGCCGACAAGTGTTACAAATTATGTTGGTTCAACAGTTAGTTTTAGTGTGGGTGCGACAGGGACAACCCCATTGAGCTATCAATGGAAATTAAATGGGACAAATATTCCCGGAGCAACTGGCTTGACCTTGATGATTCCGAATGTGCAATTCACAGATGCTGGGAATTATTCTGTATTAATCACAAACATTGCTGGTTCTGTTTTAAGCAGCAATGCGACATTAAACGTCGTTGAACCGACATTGAACGATGGATTGCTGCTGCACTATCCCTTTGACGGGAACGCTTTGGACGCCAGCGGCAACGGGCATGACGGCCAGGTGAATGGAGCCGTGCCGGTTCCAGATCGGTTTGGAAAGAACAATTCAGCGTATTCTTTCAATGGCCAGAACTTTTATCTGATTGTCCCCGATATAGCCAAGCAATTGAACTTTGATGCGCGTTCCAATTACTATACGGTTGCAACGTGGGTCAATCTGGCGAGTCTCGCGCAACGCGAGGAGTTAATCATGGACCGTGCCTCTCCTAATAATCCGCCGTGTTCATATAGATTGTTCTTTGACCCTGGTTATGGATTTGTGGCGAATTGTTGGGACGGGCTCGTGAATGTTGAGGTGGCCAGCACAACTTTCCCGCAATCGAACCGGTGGTATTACGTGGTGATGGTGGACGAAGGCGGAACCTTGAAGCTTTATGTTAATGGTAATCGTGAATTTGCTGCTGCCGAACCCGGAGCACCGACCAACGTTCCATCAAATTATGGGAGCACGATCAACGGCGAGGCCAGCCGGACTATCGGCCGGTTTGCGCCCGCTTACAACAATTATCTGAACGGCGCAGTGGATGATGTCCGAATCTACAGTCGCGCGCTTTCAACCAACGAAATTCAACAGTTATACACCGCTCCTCCGGTTATTACTTCGCAACCCGCGAATCTATTGGTTACTGTGGGCGATAATGCAACGTTCAGCATCACAGCTATGGGAACCGATCCATTAAATTATCAATGGAATTTCAAGGGTTTGCCGATTGACGGAGCCACGAACGCGTCCTTGACACTTTCAAACGTTCAAGTTTCTGATGCGGGAACTTATTTTGTCACCGTGACGAATCTTTATGGATCGGGCACAAGTTCAAATGCCGTTCTGAAGGTAAATAATCCGCCGGTGGCTGATGCATCTGCCACCACGCCATTGGTGATTTCGGTAAACAATTCCAACGCGACGGTTGTTTTGGACGGGTCGTTGTCGTTCGACCCGGACGGAGATTCGCTCCAGTATTATTGGTATCAAACCGGTGCGCTCGATCCTCTGGCCGCGGGCATTGTGGCCGTCGTGGCATTGCCCGTTGGCACCAATTCAATCACGTTGCTGGTCAATGATGGGCTGGCTTCAAACCAAAATACGATCGCGGTTGAAGTAATCACCCTCGCGCAAGCAGTGGACCGGTTGAAGGATGCGGTTGCGGATGTGTCTCAAAAACAATCCCTGATTGCCATCTTAAACGCCGCCCTGGCCTCGATAGACCGCAGCAATCCAACGGCGGCCATCAACCAGTTCCAGGCGTTCCAAAATCAAGTCAGCGCGCAAATCAGCCCGCTGGATCCTGAACTGGCCCAATCACTGATTGATGCGGCGCAGAGCATCATCAACGCGCTTTCCGGCGGTGGTGAAGCCTCAAACAACAAGGCATTGAAGGCCTCCTCCCATGCCAATGGTAAAATTCATCTGAACTTTTCGGGGATGCATCAGCAGATTTATATCATTGAGGCCTCCACCAACCTCGTGGACTGGGAAAAAATCGGCGTCGCCAAGGATCAAGGCGACGGGACATTCGACTTCGATGACTTAAACGCGGTAAAAATGTCTGGGCGTTTCTATCGCGTTGTTGCTCCGTAGCAGAGTTGCAACTTACACGCGGAAGCAAGCGAACGTTTGAACGTCATCGCCTGTTCCAAGCGCTTCTTGCCTGGCAAAACTGTGCGATGCCGCCAGGGAAATGGATTGAATTAGAAAATCGGGTCTGGCACGTTCTGCGCCGCTGAATTTTCAATGAACGTCAACCCGCCAGCGCCCGTTGTGAGCGTCATCATTTTGAACTGGAACGCCGCCCGATGGATTCCGCGCTGCCTGGAGTCGTTGCGCCAGCAGACCATTTTTTCGCAGGTTGAAATCATTTTCGCGGACAACGCATCAAGCGATGGCTCGGAAAAGGTGGCGCGCGACTGCATGACGGGCTGGGTGAACGGGGCGGTGATCCAGAACGGCGGCAACCTTGGTTTTGGCGGCGGCTGCAATCGCGGCGCGGCGGCGGCGGGCGGCAGGTATCTTTTTTTTGTGAACCCGGACATCTGGCTGGAGCCAGCCTGTCTGGAGGAACTCGTGGCGGCGGGCGATCAAAACGAGGCGACGGCAGTGGCTTCGCTGATCATGGATTATGCCGACGACACCATGCAATGGTGGCTGGACGACGGATTTGATATTTTCGGATTGGGCGTGATCGCCCGGCCCGGCAGCCGGCGCGCGACCAGTTTTTCCTCCAGCACTTTCGCTTTCATCCGGGCAGACGCCTTTCGGAAACTGGGCGGGTTCGACGAGGAATTTTTCATGTATGGCGAGGAGGCGGATCTGGCGTGGCGGATCTGGATTTCCGGCGGCAAAGTGGCGGCGGCTCCCAAAGCGCGCCTGCACCATCGCGGTGAAGCGTCCGTTAATCCGCAGGGCGGCGAACAGATTACGGAATTCCGCACGAGCGAACGCAAACGGTTTTATGCCAACCGCAATCATATGCTGGTCTTGCTGAAACATTCCCAGCACATTCTGCTGCTGACGGCGGTGGCGTTTACGGGGTTGCTGTTGCTGGAAGGATTTTTCTGGCTGCTGATCAAGCGGCGCTGGTCATTGTTGCGGACGACAAGCCTGGAGCCATTGATTGATTGCTGGCGGCTGCGCGGCCATGTGCGCGCCAAGCGGAGGCAGGTTCGGGATTTCCGCCGGCACGGCGACTGGTGGATGCTGCGGTTTTTCTGCTGGCGGTTTGGCCGCTGGCCGGATTTCAAAAAAGTTTTTAAGTTTGGACTGCCCAAAATCGGCTGACAAAAAATATGTTTTACGAATTGAGAATCACCTGGCGCACCATCCGCAAGGAGGGCTTTGGTTCGCTGTTCCGAAAAATCCGCACCTATTTTGGCGACCTCGCCGCCGCTGCGCGTTTTCTGGCCGCGCGGCGGCCGGAAGCGAAGCCGGAAGCGATCATCAAATTCATCTGGGAGGCCGGGCGCGGACTGATCTGCCCGGGGCAGGCCAGATCAGAATTGTCCGGCCTGCTCCACTGGATGGCTGGCCGTCCGGCACCCCGCGCGGTTTTGGAGATCGGCACGGCGCGCGGCGGCACGTTGTTTTGCTGGTGCGCGATGGCTGCGCCTGACGCGGCGGTCATCAGCCTGGATCTGCCGGGCGGCATCCACGGCGGCGGTTATCCGGCCTGGAAGATTCTGCTCTACCGCCGGTTTGCCCGGGCCAATCAGCGGATGCACCTGCTGCGCGGCAATTCGCACTATCCGGCGATGCTCGACGCGGTGAAAAAACTGGTGCCGCCCGGCGGGCTGGATTTTTTGTTCATTGATGGCGACCACACCCTGGCTGGCGTGCGGCAGGATTATGAAATGTATTCGCCGCTGGTCAAATCCGGCGGGGCGATTGTTTTCCACGATGTCTGCGTGCATCTAGCGGAATACGGCTGCCATGTGGACGAATTGTGGAGCCAGCTTAAACAAGGCCGTGAACATTGGGAGTTCATTGAAAACCCGGCGCAGGGCATGTTTGGCATCGGCGTCATCACTGTGAAATAATGTGTCCGACCAAAAAATAAACGCATGAAAAATTTGAAATCCACTTCCACCGCCCGCCCGCGCGGATGGTTCGCCCCGTTGCTGCTGCTCCTCGTGCTGGCCGTCCTGTTCTGGCGGAGCTTTCTACCCGGATTCGTCCACTTTTCCAACGACGGCCCGCTGGGCATGCAGAACGGCGCGTGGATGCACCTGCCCGAGGCCATCACGGGATCCTGGTATGATCTCAACAGCATAGGTTCGAGCGCGGGTGCATTTTCGCCCAGCATCACATCGGCCGTCCGCTGGCTGCTAGAACCGGTCGGTTACGCCAAATTTCTCGCCCCCGTCGCCTTGTGGATTCTGGGCGTGGGCGCGTGGTTCTTTTTCCGGCAATTGAAATTTTCCCCGCTGGCGGCGGTTTTGGGCGGGCTGGCGGCGGCGTTGAATTCCACCTTTTTCTCGACGGCGTGCTGGGGCGTCGCCTCGCAGCAGATCGCCATCGGCATGGATTTTTTTGCGCTGGGGCTGGTGGTTTCCAACACGGCGGAAACTCCCTGGCTGACGCGCTGGTCGCGGCTGGCGCTGGCGGGGCTTTGCGTGGGCGTCAACGTGATGGAGGCGGCGGACATCGGCGCGATCTTCAGTTTGTTCATCGCCGCATATGTTTTTTTCAAGGCGCTGAATGAAGATGGTGTTCCGGCCTTGAAAAAAATCGGCGGCGGCATCCTGCGGGTGGTGGTCGTGGCGGGTTTTGCCGGATTCATTGCCACCCAAATCGTGGTGGCGCTGATCGGTTCGCAAATCACCGGCATCGCCGGAACGGGGCAGGAAAAGGAGACGAAAGCAGCCCGTTGGGATTGGGCAACGCAATGGAGCCTGCCCAAGGCCGAAACGCTGGCCGTGTTCGTGCCGGGCCTGTTCGGTTACAAAATGGACACGCCCAACAACATGATGCCCGCGCTGCAGGATGCCTACAAGGGTGGCCAGTATTGGGGTGGTGTCGGGCGTGATCCGGCGATTGACCGGTATTTCGATGGTGGGCGGCAAGGCCCGCAACCGCCGTCGGGCTTCATGCGTTTCGCCGGTGGTGGTGTTTATGCGGGAATCCTCGTCGCGCTGATTGCGGCGTGGGCCGTCGCGCAATCGTTCCGGCGGGAAAACTCCGTGTTCACCGCCAGTCAAAAACGGTTCATCTGGTTCTGGACGGCGGTGCTGGCCTTGTCATTGCCGCTGGCATGGGGAAGGTTTGCGCCGTTCTCCAAGGAATATGATTCGCCTGGGTTTTATGCGCTGCTTTATCATCTGCCCTATTTTTCCACCATCCGGAATCCGGCCAAATTCATCCTCGTCTTTTCGTGGGTCATCGTGATTTTGTTCGGCTGCGGCGTCCACGCCTTGAGCCGGCGCTATCTGGAAGTTCCGGCCAGCGGTTCCAGTTCGCCTTTCATCCAGCTCAAAAACTGGTGGGCGAAAGTCCGGGGCTTTGATCGCAATTGGACCATCGCCTGCGGCGTGGCCGTCCTCGGCAGCGTGCTGGGCTGGTTGATTTACTCGGCGCAAACACCGGCCTTGGTCAAGTATTTGCAAATGGTCGGCTTCCCGGACGAAGGCATGGCGAGGGAAATCGCCGCGTTCAGCAGCGCGCAGGTCGTCTGGTTTATTTTTTATTTTGCGGCGGCGGCCGGACTTTGCACGCTGGTCATCGCCGGGGTTTTCGCGGGCAAACGGGCGAAGCTCGGCGGCATTCTGCTCGGCACGCTGCTGCTTTTGGATCTTGGTCGGGCCAATCTGCCGTGGATCATCCACTGGGACTACGCACAGAAATACGCCAGCAACCCCATCGTGGATATTCTGAAAGAGCGGCCCTACGAAAACCGCGTCGCCGTCCTGCCGTTCCGCATGCCGGAACAATTCCAGTTGTTTGACCAGCTTTACCGCATCGAATGGGCGCAGCATCATTTTCCGTATTACAACATCCAATCACTGGACATCATCCAGATGTCGCGCATGCCCGCCGATCTGGAGGCCTTTGAAAAGGCGCTCCAGCCCCGCAACTCGGAGGACTCGTCCTATCTCATCCCGCGCCGCTGGCAGTTGACCAACACCCGTCACCTGCTCGGCCCGGCGGGATTTCTCGACGTGATGAACAGCCAGCTTGACGCCGGGCAACAGCGTTTTCGCATCGCCCAGCGGTTTGATGTCGTGCCCAAACCAGGAATTGAAAGACCGACCCGGCTCGAAGAACTGACCGCCGTCACGAGCGACACCGGTGCCTACGCGCTCTTTGAATTCACCGGCGCCCTGCCGCGCGTGAAACTTTATTCCCACTGGCAGGTCAGCACGAACGACGAGGCCACGCTGAAAATGTTGGGCGACAAAAATTTCGATCCCCAACAAACCGTCCTCGTGGCCGCGCCGCTGCCAGCCGCGCCATCCACCAATCAAAACTCTGGCACGGTTGAATTCAAAAGTTACAAGCCCACCGACATCATCTTCGACACGAAATCCGAAGCGCCGTCGGTGCTGCTGTTGAACGACCGGTTTGATGTGAACTGGCGCGTGCGGGTGGACGGCAAGCCGGCGGAACTGCTGCGCTGCAACTTCATCATGCGCGGCGTTTATCTGCCCGCCGGGCCGCACACCGTGGAATTTCAATTCAGGCTCCCGAACGGCCCGCTCAAAATCACGCTGGCCGCCATCGCCACCGGGTTCGTGTTGATCGGCCTCCTCATTTTCCTGGGCCGTCGCAAGCCGGCAGGTGAACCATAATATCCGGGCAGGTTAAACGTGCCGGACAAGTTTGCGCTTTCATTGGCAGGCTTGTTTCACCAGCATAAACGCATGAACACGGCAGACGTTCCAGTATTCATCCTGTGCGGCGGCCTGGGCACGCGGCTCAAGGAGGAAACCGAATTCCGTCCCAAGCCGATGGTGCCCATCGGCGAGCATCCGATCCTCTGGCACGTCATGCAAAGCTACGCGCAGCATGGCTTCCGCCGCTTTGTGCTGTGCCTCGGTTTCAAGGCCGAGGTCGTGAAAGATTATTTCCGCGATTTTCACCTGCACAACGCCGATTGCACCATCCGGCTCAAAACCAACGAAGTCGTCGTCCACGAACACCACCGGCAGCTCGACTGGGAAGTGACCCTTGCCTACACCGGCGAAAAAAACTTCACCGGCAGCCGCGTCGCCCAGGCTGTGCGGAAATATCTTGGCCAGTCGGAACATTTCGCGGTGACTTACGGCGACGGCGTGACGGACGCCGACCTCGCGGAGGAATTCCGTTACCACCTCGCGCAAAAAAAAATCGGCACCGTGCTCGGTGTCAATCCGCCCTCCCGCTTCGGCGAAATCAAAACGGAAGGCGACCGCGTGGTGGAATTTGCCGAGAAGCCCGACATCGAAGGCCATTGGATCAGCGGCGGCTATTTCTTCTTCCACCGCGATTTCGACAGCTATCTGTCCGAGGACGAAAAATCCATGCTCGAACGCGAGCCGCTGATGAAGCTCGCGCGCGACGGCCAGTTGAACATCCACAAACATTCCGGCTTCTGGGCGTGCATGGACACGCAGCGCGACCGCGAGCAGTTGACCGCGCTGGTCGAGGCGGGCAATCCGCCGTGGCTCAAATAACCGCCCCATGTTCGCCGACGCATTCCAAGGCAAGACCGTCTGGCTTTCCGGCCACACCGGCTTCAAAGGTTCGTGGCTCACGCGCTGGTTGTTGAGCCTCGGCGCGCGCGTTCACGGCTTCGCGCTGCCGCCGGACACCAAGCCCGCCATTTTTTCACAGCTCGGACTTGAAAAAGAAATCGAACACGAGATCGGCGACGTCCGGGATTTTGCCGTCGTAAAAAAATCCATTGTGCGGACGAAGCCCGACTTTGTTTTCCACCTCGCCGCCCAGCCGCTGGTGCGTCTGTCCTACGAGCAACCGCTGGAAACCTACGCCACCAACGTCATGGGCACTGCGCATGTGCTGGAAGCGTTGCGCTCGCTCGCCAAACCTTGCGCCGCCGTGCTCGTCACCACCGACAAGTGCTACGAAAACCGCGAGCAGGATTACGCCTACACCGAGGAAGATCATCTGGGCGGACACGACCCTTACAGCTCCAGCAAAGGAGCGGCGGAAATCGTCATCAGCGCGTATCGCCGTTCATTCTTTGGCAAATCGCCTGTCCGCATCGCCAGCGCCCGCGCCGGCAACGTCATCGGCGGCGGTGACTGGGCGCTTGACCGCATCGTGCCCGACTGTATCCGCGCCTTGCAACGTGGCGAGACCATTCCCGTCCGCAATCCTTCCGCCACGCGCCCGTGGCAGCATGTGCTCGAACCCTTAAGCGGCTATCTCTGGCTCGCGACCACGCTCGCGCAACCGAAGCTTGTTGATGCGGAAGCAAAAGATATTTCCGGCCCGTTTAATTTTGGCCCCGAAAAGGAAGCCAACCGCAACGTCGGCGAACTCGTCCGCGAAGTTTTGAAAAACTGGCCTGGCCGTTGGGACGACAAAAGCAGTCCGCACGATCTCCACGAAGCGAAGCTCCTCATGCTTTCGACCGCAAAGGCGAAACGGCTGCTGCACTGGCATCCGACCTGGAATTTTGAGACCGCCATCGCGGAAACGGTCGGCTGGTATCGCGCCGTCCATGAGCGCGGCGAAAAGGTTGCGGAAGCGTTGACCGTCACGCAGATTGAAGAATATGAAGCCGCCGCCCGCGCTGCGAAAACCGCATGGGCCGTCCGATAAAATTTCCGATGTCAAAATCACCCGCAGAAATCAAAGCTGAAATCCTCCGCCTCACGCGCGAATTTTCCGCGCTCACCCATGGCGCGAACCGTCCGGGTGAAGACTCCAAGCGTCCCGCATTCGTTCCCGGCCAGACCACCGTGCCGTATGCGGGCCGCGTGTTCAACGAGGATGAAGTCGAAGCCGCCGTTTCTGCGACGCTCGACTTCTGGCTCACGCTCGGCCCGGAAGGCGACGCATTTGAAAATGAACTCGCCACGTTTCTCGGCGTCAAAAAATCCATCCTCGTCAACTCCGGTTCTTCCGCGAACCTCGTTGCGCTGTCCGCGCTGACCAGTCAAAAGCTTGGCGAACGTCAGTTGCTCCCCGGCGATGAAGTCATCACCGCTGCCGCCGGTTTTCCCACGACCGTCGCGCCGATTTTGCAGAACGGCTGCGTGCCGGTGTTCATTGACAACGATCCGTCCACGTTGAACGCCCGTCCCGACCAGCTCGAAGCCGCGTTCACGCCCGGCAAAACCAAGGCCGTGATGATGGCGCACACGCTCGGCAATCCCTTTGACCTCACCGCCGTCACGGAATTTTGCCAGCGCCATAATCTCTGGCTCATCGAGGACAACTGCGACGCGCTTGGCTGCCGTTACGACGGAAAGCTCACCGGCACGTCCGGAGATCTCTCCACGCAAAGTTTTTATCCGCCGCATCACCTGACGATGGGTGAAGGCGGCGCGGTGAACGTCGTGCGCGACATGAAACTCAAGGTGCTGGCCGAAAGTTTCCGCGACTGGGGCCGTGATTGCTGGTGCGCCAGCGGCAAGGACAACACCTGCAACAAACGCTTCGGCTGGAAACTGGGCGAACTGCCGGAAGGCTACGACCACAAATATATTTACTCGCACCTCGGCTATAATTTGAAGCCGCTCGACCCGCAGGCCGCGATTGGCCGGCAGCAGTTGAAGAAGCTGCCCGCGTTCGTTCAGGCGCGGATGGACAACTGGAACAAGCTCCGCGCCGGCCTGGCGGACTTGGAGGAATTCATCCAATTCCAGCTCCCGACCCACGCCGCCGCATGGTCGCCACAAGGTTTCACTTGGGACAACTCCGGCCATCAAACGGAATGTTCCTGGTTCGGTTTCATGATGCTCGTGAAAAAATCCGCGCCGTTCACGCGCGGCGAATTTGTGAAATGTCTTGATGCGGCGAAGATCGGCAACCGGATGCTGTTCGGCGGCAATCTCGTCCGTCAGCCCGCATTCGTCAGCTTGCGGAGACAACAGCCTGACGCGTTTCGTGTTGTCGGCGATCTCGCCGGCGCGGACCGCATCATGAACGAAGCCGTGTTCATCGGCACTTATCCCGGCCTGTCGCCTGCCATGATTGATTACATGGTGGACACCATCCGCAATTTTGTCCGGCAACATTGATTCCCGCCATGCCTTCCGCCAACCCGAAATCCCAAACCGTCGTGCTAACCGGGGCGACCGGATTTCTGGGAAGCCATTTGTGCCGCGCGCTGGTGGAACGCGGCCATCGGGTTCATGCGTATCACCGGCCGCAAAGCAATCTCGCCCGGCTCGGCGATGCGGCGGCGAAGGTGCAGTGGCATCTGACGCCCGAAACTTTTTCCACGCCTTTCACGACGGGCGCGCGGGTGGACGCCGTCATCCATTGTGCCGCGTTGTATGGGCGGAAGAATGAAACAATTTCGGATCTGATCGCGGCGAACACGCTGTTGCCCGTGCAATTGTTCGAGCAGGCACAGCGGCATGCGGTTCCACTTTTTTTGCACGCGGACACTATTCTCGATCCGGCGGTCAATCCTTACGCGCGCAGCAAGCATCAGGCGGTGGAATGGCTGCGGGCGGCGGCGGCGGAGCCGGTGCGCATCACGAACTTGAAGCTGCAGCATTTCTACGGGCCGGGCGATGACCTGACGAAATTCATTCCGGCGATGATGATGAAATGCCTCGCGCACGAGCCGGAGATCAAACTCACGGACGGCCAGCAGCGGCGCGATTTTATTTACATTGATGACGCCGTGCGCGCAATTATCGCCGTGCTGGAACAGCCAGTTTCCGGCGGGCATAATTTTTACGAGGTTGAGATAGGCAACGGCATGGCGGTGCCTATCCGCGAACTGGTGGAGACGATTCATCGCCTGGCGGGAAGCCGGTCAAAACTTTTATTTGGCGCATTGCCGCATCGCCCCGGCGAGCCGATGCTGGCGCAGGCGGATATTTCCGCACTGACTGCGATGGGCTGGCATCCGCAAATCTCGCTGACGGATGGTTTGCAGCGGACGCTGGCTTCGCTCACATAAGAATTGGAATGAGTATGAAAAAAATTCTGGTCACGGGCGGTTGCGGTTTTTTGGGTTCCAACATTGCGGCGCATCATCTGCAGGCCGGCTGGCAGGTGACGGTGGTGGACGCGATGTTCCGCGAAGGTTGCCCCGCGAATCTGGCGTGGCTGAAATCACAGGCGCGCGACAGACAATTGACCCATGTCCACGCCGACCTCGCGGATGAAGTCGCCGTCCAAGCCGCATTCGGGGAACACGGGCCGTTCGATTACGTCTGCCATCTGGCGGGGCAGGTGGCGATGACGGTGTCGCTGGCCGACCCACGCCGGGATTTTCGGACCAACGCCCTCGGCACCTTCAATGTGCTGGAGGCCGCGCGGCGTTCCAGCCCGGACGCATTCATAGCTTACAGTTCCACGAATAAAGTTTATGGCGACCTCGAACAATTGGAATATGCCGAAACTCCCACGCGTTTCACCGTGCCCGCGCATCCGGACGGTTTTGATGAAAGCCTGCCGCTGGATTTCGCCAGTCCTTACGGCTGTTCCAAGGGCGCGGCAGACCAATACGTCCGCGACTGGCATCGCAATTTCAAACTGAAGACCGTGGTGTTCCGCCATTCGTCCATTTACGGCGGACGGCAATTCGCCACGTTTGATCAGGGCTGGATCGGCTGGTTTGTTGCGCAAGCTGTCCGCCAGCAGCAGGCTCACAAAAGCAAACAGCCTTTGCCGCGGTTCACCATTTCTGGAACCGGCAAACAAGTGCGCGATGTCCTGCACGCAGAGGATTTGATCCGGCTTTACACGGCGGCGTATGAGCATCGCGCCGCCGTCGCGGGAGAAATTTTCAACATCGGTGGCGGACAGGAGAACAGCCTTTCGCTGCTCGAATTATTTTCCATCCTCGGTGAAATGCTGGGACTGGAACTGGCCTACGACCGGTTGCCCGTGCGCCAGAGCGACCAGCGGGTTTTCGTGGCGAACACCGCCAAAGCCGCACGGTTACTTGGCTGGTGGCCGCAGGTCAGCAAAACCGCCGGCCTCAAGATGATGCTCGAATGGGTGGAGAAAAATAATCCGGCCTGCTGACACCGCGCCGACAAAAAGCTTGTCCAAACCTACGCAAAACCGTTAGTCCATTGGCTGCATGAATCCTGAATTTTACGAAATGGTTGAAGTGGTGCTCATCACTTACAACCGCGCCGGATGTCTCGAAAAGACTCTGGAGCAATTGCTCCGCAGCCCCATCGCCCGCTGCCGCCTGACCGTGATTGACAACGCCTCGCCCGACGCGACCCCGGCGGTTTGCGCCAAATATGCGAAGCTGTTTCCCGATTTCGTCATCCGCCGCAACCGCTTCAACGTCGGCATCAGCGGCAATTACCTGCGCGCACTGGAAGCCGCCGAAAAGGAGTTTGCGTGGTTTCTGTGCGACGACGACCATCTGGACTTCACCCATTTCGACGAGATCGTCACCGCCGTGACCTCGCGGAAATTCGACATCGTTTTCCTCGGCGTGCCGAACCACACCGTATTGCCGCGCGGAACGGAAATCCGCGCGCAGGATTTGATCCGCGACCGTCGCTTCAATTATTTTTACACCGCGTCGTTCATCCCCTGCATCATCTTCCGCACGGCCAACGTCACGCCCGAAGTCGTGTTGAGCGGTTATTATAAGATCAGCACCATCCTTTCGAACCTTTGTTATTTTGTTGAAGCCGTGCGCCGCAACTCGCTGATTTACGTCTGCAAGAACGATTTTATTTTCAACCAGCAGGACAACGTGGGCTACCGTCCGCTGCATTTCGTCGTCGGCTGGATAAACTTTGCGAACGGCCTGCGCAAAAAACCGCAAGATAAACCCTGCGCCACGGCCATGATGCACGAAATGCTGGGCCGCAGTTTTTACCCGCAGAAAATCGCGCAATACACGCTGTTTCAAAAAGGTTTTGCCAATCAAAACACCGGCCATGACGCGTGGCGGCTGGCGGTGGAAAGTTTCAAGGCCGGCCCCATCTGGTTCCTGAAAGTCCTGCCCTTCGTCATCATCTTGCTGCTGCCGGGATTCATCAGCCGCAAATTATGGCAGCTTGCTGAAAAGCTCGTCAAAGCCAGGGAAGGCCGGCAGATCAAGCGCCCGACCAACATTGAATTTGCCGAAGGAAAAGATTATCGCGGCTGACCTAAGTGCTGTAGCGGTGCTCTATGAGCGCCGTTTTCGGCGGTCACAGACGGCCGCTACAGCCCCGTCGGATGATCGAGAAATTCCCACGGCAGCTTGAACTTCTTTGAAAGCTCCGCCGCGAGCGCTTTCACGCCGAAAGTTTCCGTCGCGTAATGGCCACCGTAGAAAACATTCAGTCCCAGTTCCTCCGCCAGCGCATAAGTCCAGTGCGGCCCTTCGCCGGTGATGAAGGTGTCCACGCCCTCGGCGGCAGCGAGTTTCAAATCGCCGCCGGCACCGCCGGTGACGACGCCGATGCGTTCGCAGATGTTTTTTCCGCCGGGAAGGATTTTTGGTTTTGCGCCCGTCGCGCGCTCCAATCGCTTCGCCAAATCCGCACGGGAGATATTCGCTTGCGATTTGAAACCGATAGGTTGGCCGTGGCTCGTAAAAAATGGCTTGAGCTTTTTCAGGCCGAGCGCGGCGCAAAGCAGCGCGTTGTTGCCGAGCTTGGGATGCGCGTCGAGCGGCAGGTGCGAACTGTAAACGGCAAGATTGTTTTCAATCAGCAGCCGCAGCAGTTCACGGCGTTTGCCGGTCCACGGATGCGTTGGTGACCAGAACAAACCGTGATGCACGATGAGCAGATCGGCCTTGGCGGCGATGGCGAGTTTCACGGTGGCGAGGCTGGCATCCACGGTCGCCGCGATGCGCGTGATGGTGCCGGAATTTTCCATCTGCAATCCGTTTGCCGCGCCGTCGTAGTCGCCGATGTCACGCGTGCGAAGGATCTGGTCAGAGCATTTGACGATGGCGGCGAGTGAAATTTTCGGCATGACGCGATGAAATCAAATTTTTCCCGGACTGCAAAGCCCGAAGCGTCGTGAAAATATTCCGTTCCGCTGAATGATTTCCGCGCGCAGCCTTGTGCGCGCCATCAAACCACATTCCCCATGGGATGGCAATGGAGCCTCGACATTCTCGAAGAATAGTTATTTCAATGAAGCAGGGTTGCTGCGACAGTGTCTGTTGATTTCCGATCGTGAACATTTCATCCGCCATTTTTGACCGCAGCGCGCCGGACCTGGATTCGTGTCCGGACGAGTCGCTGCCTGAATTCGCCTTCATCGGGCGCTCGAACGTCGGCAAGTCCTCGCTGCTGAACATGCTGTCGGGCAAGCTGAATCTGGCCAGGGTCTCGCCCACGCCGGGGTTCACCAAGCTCATCAACATCTTCACGATGAACAAGCGCTGGCGGCTGGTGGATCTGCCGGGTTATGGCTTTGCACAGGTGGCGCGGAAGGAAAAGACCCAGTTCAACCGGTCGGTGGCCAGCTATCTGAAGGATCGGCCAAACCTTTGCTGCGTCTTTGCGCTCATTGATTCCGGGCTGCCACCGCAACAGATTGATCTGGAATTTGTGGAATGGCTCGCCAGCAACTCCGTCCCGTTCGTCCTCGTCTTCACCAAGACTGACCGGGTGACAGCCACAACGGTGCGGACGAACATCGCGGCGTTCACAGATCGAATCTCGGGCTGGTGCGTGACACCGCCGGAAATCTTCACCTGTTCCGCGAAGACGAAGCAGGGTCGGAGGGAATTGCTCGCCGTGATCGAAGAGGCAATGACCGCAGCAGAGGCTGAATCAGGACAACCACCGCAGGACGATGAGACCCCTCCCGAAGACTTGCCAATTACCAGCCGCAAGGCGAAAGCCCGGGAAATCCGCGCAAACCGTCCCAATCCCGCGCGCCCCTGGTAAAGGTGCCTGCCACGGCCACTCTCGCTTGCAGTTCCTCGCCCAGCTTTTCCCGTTTTCCACACACTACCGCCCGTCACTGGCTGGTGTAGCCATGTTTGGTCAGCTTGAGCGCGCCATCGAAAACCAGCCCGATGCCGGGCGCGTAAATTTTCACTTCGCGCGCACTTTCAAGCGCCGAGGTTTCATCTGTGTTGAGGCAGTTCTCGAACCGGCCTGCGGGCGTTTCGAGTTTGTCGCCCAGGCTTTTCACCTCGGCACGATCCATGGCCACCTTCGGCGCGACTTCCTGGTAATAACGCGCTCCGAGCAGCGGTGTGCCGGGCATTTGCAGGCCAAAACGCGCGCCGCCCACGCCAGAGAGCCACGCGCCGTCGTGCGAAGTCACCTTGCCGTCCCTATACATGTCCACGTCCTCGCCAAAATAAAACACGTCGCCCGTGCGGCGGGAGATGGCGAAATAGTTGCGGCTGATCTCCACGGGCTGACCGTCCGCCGTTTCGCGTTCCTCGACAATGCGCGTTTCCACGCCGTCCACCAGCCTTGTTTCGTTGAGCACAGTGATGGTGAGAACGATGTGTTTGCCTCCCTCCTCGCCTTCGAGCACGGACTGAAAACGGGGGGCGAGAATGAAAAACCGGTTTGTGCCAGCGGAGGCGAGATCGGCTTTGTCCACGGCGAAGGTGTCGGTGAATGCTTCCTTGCTGCCAGCCGCCGGCGCGGTCGTGCAGACGAAAGCTGTCATCAGGGTTAAAGCGATGGCTTTCATGCGTCCGAAGCATGGCGCATGGTTCCTTTGCGCGCAAGTGCCGCTCCGCTCGCAGATTCACACCGGGCACGGAACATTTTCGCTTGAATCAAGCTCGCAAACGAACAGACTAAAGCAACATTTTGGCGTTCACGATTGCCCGGAAGACCGGCGCCATGAAAAATAATTCAACCCAGATGAGACCTTTATTTCACACCGTCGTGGTGTTCGCCATATCCATCGCCAGCCTGTCCGCCGGCAATATTTTGCTCAAGATGGGCATGGACCGCTTCGGCGCGCTGACCACCTCCGGCGTTCCCACGGTGCAGGCGCTGGTGAAAGTGCCGCAGCTTCCCATCGGCATCGTGCTGATGACCGTGCAGTTCATCGGGACGATGCTGCTCTTCAAGTGGGGCTGGGACGCGAGCGTCGTGATCCCGATCATGGGCTTGTGTTATGTGGGCACGGCCATCCTGGGCAAATGGATGCTCGGTGAACCGGTCAACGCCACGCGCTGGTTCGGAATTTTCCTGATCATCCTCGGCGTCATCTTTGTCGCCCGCTCCGTGACGCAGGCGAAAGCCCCATGATTCAACTTTGGTATGCCGCGACCGCGCTCGTTGGAATTCTGGTTCTGATCGGCCTGGCGTCCGTCATTCTCGGCCTGCTCGCCACCCGCAGGCATTTCGCGAATAAAATTCTGCCGGTGCTCCCGGAACCCGCGCCGAAGATCAGCATTCTCAAACCCGTCGAAGGTGCCGGGCCGAACACTTACGAAGCGTTCGCTTCATTTTGCCGGATGGAATATCCCGGCGACGTGGAAATAATCATCGGCACCATCCGGCGGGATGATCCGGCCGTGGCGATTGTCAAACGGCTGCGCGCGGAATTTCCCGGACGCGACATCCGGCTCGTGTTCGCCGAACTGCAAGGCACCAACCGCAAGACCAGCATCATGGAAGGGATGTGGCAAAAGGCGACCGGGCAATTCCTGTTTTTCTCCGATGCCGACGTCGCCGCGCCCAAGGATTATTTGCGTCAACTCGTACCCCGGCTCGTGCAACCGGAAGTGGGCTGCCTCACCTGCCTGCCGCGCGGCATCGAAGCGCGCACCATTGGCGGCAAATTGATCGCATTGCACTACGGGTTTAATTATCTGCCGCAATGGATGCTCGCGCAGCAGACGACCGGCATCCATTGGGCCATCGGCCACACCATGGCCGTTCCGCGCTCGGTGCTGGAAAAAATCGGCGGCTTTAAAAATTTCCTGAATCATCTGGCCGACGATTACGAACTCGGCAACCGCGTTTCGCAGCTCGGCCTGCGCGTGATCGTGCCGCCGCTGCTGCTGGATTGCGTGGTGCCGGCGGAATCGTTTGCGGAGGCGTTCACCCGGATGCAGCGCTGGAAACGCACCATCCGTCGTTCGCGCGGCGCGCAATTTCCCGGCGTGATCATCACCTATCTGGTTTTCTGGGCGCTGATCTTTGCCTTGCTCCAACCGCTCGCCTGGTGGTCGTGGACCGCGCTGGCAATGGTAGTCGTGATTCGCTGGCTGCTTGCCGCCGGACTGCAATCCGTGGTGAAAATGCCGGACTGGCCGCGCGTCTGGCGGCTGCTGCCGGTCGTGGATGTCGTGGAAGGAATAACGTTCTTCGGCGCCTATTTCGGCAGCACGATTGTCTGGGCAGGTCGCCGCTACACGCTGCTCCGCGATGGAACGCTGGAACTGATTCAGCCTCCCGAAAAATAATTTCGGTGGGGCGAGACTCCGTCGAGCCGTAGCTGAAACTTGAAGTCACAAATTGTGACTTTAAGTTGGGAAGGCGTTCGCAAGCTGCCCTACGCCTTCACCGAGCACGGCGCGCTGATGCTGGCGAATGTGCTGAACAGCGAACGGGCGGCGCAAACCAGCGTCAGGTCGTCCGCGTTTTTGTGCGGCTGCGGCAGATGCTGGCTTCCAATGCCGGGCTGGCCCGCAAGCTGGCCGCGCTGGAGCAGAAATACGACGCGCAGTTCAAGGTTGTGTTCGACGCCATCCGGCAGCTAATGTCGTGTCGCCGGCGGCGAAGCCGAAACGGGAAATCGGCTTCCATGTGAAATATGACGACGACAAGTCAAAGGCAAAAAAGCCCTGACCGCTTGGTTTCTGGTGCAGATCAGGGAGATTTTAGATTTTAAAAAGAACGGGATTAGGCAAATTTTTACCCAATTTATCGTTTTTCTGAATTTTTGAGAAAACACGAAATCCACAAAATACTGTATTGGCCTACACCGCACACCACAATTAGTTGTGGCAAAAGCTTGACAACCCGCATTGAGTTAATGCAAAGTTTCTTTCAGTATGAAGCCGAGATTTTTTGCAGCTCGCGTGGCTGCACGAGTTTTACTACGTAGGATCTGGTTCAAATCAGGAATAACAGATCCACACGCGGTTTTGGGAAGTTCGCTAGACCTCGCATCACGGGATTTAATGCTAACGGTTGAGCATGTTCCTGTCATTTTGGGAGACAATCAAATAGCAGGGGTGCTTAATAGGTTGGAAAAACGAATACAGCTTGCAACGAAGTTTCGGCATACTTCTCAGCGTTTTACCTGTGCGCACGAGATTGCGCATTTCATTTTACACCCCGGCACGATTTACTTCCGCGACCGTGAACTAAGTGCGCCCGGCATTCATCGCGAATATTTTGAAATTGAGGCCGATGCCTTTGCGGCTGAGTTTTTGATGCCACGCAAATTCCTTGATCCCGTATTCCGAAATATGTTTGGCGGCCCTATTGATGGAACAATCTTAAATCCAGATTTGGTTATTGCTGTTGGCACGGGCGTGGATACGAGAACTAGATGGACACCAGAAGAATTTACATTCCTAAGTCCATTGGATCGCGCCGCTGCGATTGCATCAGCACATACTTACAAAGGCCGATTTTTTGCCTCGTTAACGGATCAATTTAATGTTTCACAAAAAGCGATGGGCATCCAATTGTTGCAAATGGGGTTAGTAAAATAGATTGGTTAAATTCGTTGTTCATCGGAGTCGTAACGATTTTTATTTATACAAAAACGATTGCCTTTAGTCGGACGCCGATGTTAGATGAACTGACTTGTGGACCTAAAAAAATCATCTGAGATATCGACCCTCGCCGAAGTGGTTCGCGAAAGTTTGGAGCTACGCGTCCCGATTGACATCGTCGAGGCTGTAAATCGTTTGGGCGGCACTGTGAAGGAGGTAGAAACCGCGCCTGGCGAGCCTGAAGCAACAGTCCGACGCACCGGTGAACGATTCGAGATTACCATCAAGAAAAATCACTTGCCGGCTCGGAATCGGTTTTCAGTAGCTCACGAACTTGGTCACCTGTTCATACACATGGGTTATTTGGTTAACCCTGATACATGGGGACATTCATCAGAGTATTGTGATTCAGTTTACCACAGGTTTGGATTCAACATTGAAGAGGCAGAAGCTAACCTGTTTGCTGCGGCTTTTTTGATGCCAGAAGAAGAATTTCGCAGAGCGGCAAATGAACTTAGAGATAAGAGAAATAACCCAGTTAAAGAGTTGGCAAATCATTTCAAGACTTCTGCTTCAGCTACGTTGAAGAGAGGCCAAGAATTAGGAGTATTCCGAGTTAATGCCAACGGTTTCAAATGAGTTGATTGAGCGAACCCGTGCCAGCATTCGTGAACATGGGTTCACGACACTTCTTGTTAAACCCCAGCCCGGCGTCCATTTGTTTTTCTCCTTTGATCTGGTTAATTCCACTCAATTCAAAGCTTCTCATCCAAACGATTGGCCTGTTGTTGTCACTCGTTTCTATGAGTTAATAATCAATGAATTCACAACGCGTCTTGGATCTGCGATTGTTTGGAAATTTGTTGGAGACGAAGTTCTTTTTTTCAAAGAAGTTGTCAAGAAAGAGGAGCTTTTTCTCGCGCTGCCGGCAGCGCACGCAGCGCTGCTGGCTACGATGGATGTCCTCCATAAGCGCTTTCCATTGAGTCGCGAACTCCTCGCAATAAAAGGAACAGTTTGGATTGCAGAAGTGCAACCTATCCAACCATCGGATGCAAGCAGCATTCAGCTCACATCAAGAAATATCATTGTGGAAACCGGGCGGTCACCAAGTGGGATGATACGGGACTTTTTAGGGCCTGAAATCGATACCGGGTTTCGGATCTCAAAATTTGCATTGCGGCGGCGCTTGGTCGTAAGTGCTGAACTTGCATCTGTGCTCTACCGCGAAAAAACTTCTTATCCGGAAATTGAGAAACGACTGAAGATTGTATCGTTTCAGACACTCAAAGGCGTTTGGGGTGGCCGCCACTATCCGATCGTGTGGTATGAAGAAGACTGGGCAAACGTTGGTAAAACATTTCTATTTGACGAACACTTAACTTCTGAAATTGCTGCGACGGTAAAGAGTGGTTTACCTGAAGATTCCTCCCTGGCGACAATCGAAAAAGTATTTAGTGATTTGGGACGCCAAGAAGAGATTGATGGCTTAATGGCTTCAATAGAACGAGCCTGTGCGCAACCTCGAAAGACAAAAACCGAGATTGAAATTCCCAAAGATCGCTATGCGGAAATCCACTGTGTGGCTGTTTGTTTTTCGCCCAATGGGAAAATCTTGGCAGCAAAAAGACCGGCAACAAAGAGACGCTACCCAAACTGTCTAGAGTTTGGATGCGGTCAGTTGCGTCTGGGCGAATCGTTCGGCGATTGCTTGAGACGTGCATACAAGGATGATTTCGGGGTGGATTTAATCTTGAGCGAGCCGCCCGTGACAATCGGCGTATACGAAATACAAGACACTGCAGAACGCCGCGTTATTCCGGGCATAATTTTCGCCGCTTACATTGCTGATGCGAATGAAGTCGCGAGCAAATATTCTCAACAAAAGCACAGCGAAATAATCTGGATTGATCCCAAAGAATTTCGGCCAGACCAACACCAGTGCGTTCCAAATTTTGAAGCCACGATCGCAAAAGCAATCGAAACGCGGAAACAGACCGAAGCAATTAAAAAGTGATCGTTGTCCTAAGTTGCCGCCTACCCGCGATTCCATTCTGTTCATCCGCCTAAATCTATCTCATTTTATCCGCACTGTGAGCGACGATACCATTTCATCACCGGGCAGTTCCCAGCCCGCGATGCCGCACAAGCGGCGCGTGCGCTATTCCGGCAAGAACCCGCGCCGGTTCGAGGAGAAATACAAGGAACGCGATCCGCAGCGTTACGCCGACACCGTCGCCAAGATCCTCGCGTCCGGCAAGACGCCCGCCGGCACACACCGGCCCATCATGGTCGCGGAAATCCTCGCCGCGCTCGCGCCCCGGCCCGGCGAACTGGCCGTGGATTGCACGCTCGGTTACGGTGGTCACGCGCAGGAAATTCTCGCCCGTCTCCAGCCCGGCGGACGTTTGCTCGGCCTCGACGCCGACCCGGTGGAATTGCCGAAGACGGAAGCCCGATTGCGCGCCGCCGGCTTCGGGCCGGAAGTGTTCACCGCCATCCGCAGCAACTTCGCCGGCCTGCCGCAGGCGCTGGCTTCGTTTTATTCCCTCTCCTCCCAAAAAGGAGGAGAGGGTCAGGGTGAGGAGGCCAATGCTTCGCAAGTTCAAAACCCATCACCCCAGCCCTCTCCCCGTTTGGGCGGGGAGAGGGAGGAAATCTCCGCGCCAATGTTGACAGGCGCAGATTGCATCCTCGCCGACCTCGGCGTGTCGTCCATGCAGATTGATGATCCGTCGCGCGGCTTTTCGGTGAAGACCGATGGCCCGCTGGACATGCGCATGAATCCGCAGCGCGGCTTTCCGGCATCGGCCTTGCTGGAAAAAACGTCGCCCGACGCGCTGGCAAAATTGCTTGAGGAAAATGCCGACGAACCGCGCGCCGATGAACTTGCCGATGCGCTCGCCGGGAAAAACTTTGCCACCACCAAAACACTCGCCGCCGCCATCCGCGCCGCGCTGCCGCGCTTGCACAAGGACGATCTCGACCTCACGGTGCGCCGCGTGTTTCAGGCCTTGCGCATCGCGGTGAACGACGAATTTTCCGCGCTCGACATGCTGCTGCGCCATCTGCCGGCGTGCCTGAACCCCGGCGGGCGCGTGGCGATTCTCACGTTCCATTCCGGCGAAGACCGGCGCGTGAAAAAATCTTTCGAGGCCGGTTTGCGCGACGGGCTTTACGCCGACATCGCGCACGAACTGATCCGCCCCACGCCGGAAGAACGCCACGACAATCCGCGCTGCTCGCCGGCCAAACTCCGCTGGGCCCGGAAGTAACGGCGGACGTCTCGTCTGCCGTAGAGGGCTGGCGTCCCGCCGCCCGGAACGAACCAGGAAAGTTTGAAAGGTTCTAAAAAATTGAGCGTGGCGGGTGTGTTCGTGTGTTTTATCCACCGGGCGGGACGCCCGGCTCTACGGCAGGCAGGATGCCCGCCGCTACGGGGAAACTGCCGTGACTCACTCCGTCCGGGTTTGCATTTTTAAAACTGCGTGTATATTGCGGCCATGCTGGCAACACCAGAACTTATCCGTGAATCGGGACAACTTGCGCAACTGGGCGAAATGCTCCCGCGCTGGCGCGATGTGCCGCTCTACCGCGATGTGCTGGCGCGGGCCGACTGTCCGCGCGTCAACCTCGATTGTTTCCAAAGGCTGCCGTTGATGGCAAAGCCGGAGATGCGGCATAACTTTCCGCAAAACTTCCTTTCCGCCGGACAGACGCTCGAAATATTGCTCGATCAAAATCTGGTGGAATTGGAACATACTTCCGGCACGTCGTCGGAACGGCTGCCGGTCATTTTCGGGCGCGGGTGGTGGAATGCACAGGAGGAACGCGCGTTGCGGCTGAATAGGTTTGTCGCCCGCGTTCTGGATGAACATCCCCACGCGCGCCGCGCCACTATCACATCGCCGTCGTGCAACGGTTTGACGTGTCCGACGGTCTGGATGTCGCGGGAGCAGCGCACGATTGGGAACGCTTTGTTTGTGAATCTTGCACGAATCCCCTTTCTGCTCGGCGAACCGGAACTGGCGCACATGGCGATGGAAATTGCCGGCTGGTCGCCGCAATTTCTGGATGTTGACCCGGTCCACGGCGCGCGCTTTGCGCTTTATTGCGAGCATCGCGGCCTGAAATTTCCTTCGCTGAAATTCGTTTTATGCAGCTACGAATTTGTCAGCGTGGTGCATCGCCGGATTTTGGAACGCGTCTTTGGCGTGCCGGTCTTCAATCTTTACGGCTCCACGGAGACCGGCCATCTGCTCATGGAAAATGAGTCGGGCGAAATGAAGCCCAGCTACGACACGGCGTTTCTCGAACTCGTGGACGCGGACGCGAGCGGTATCGGCGATCTCGTCGTGACGACGTTAAGCAACGATTACATGCCGTTGCTGCGCTATCGCATCGGCGATCTGGCGGAACGGCACGTTCTACCTTACGAAAATCACTTCACCGTTCACGGCCGCGCCCGGGATGCGCTGACTGCAAGTGATGGCCAGCGCGTGACGACGTGGCAGGCGGATCAGTGTTTTAATGAGGCACGCGGCATCGCGCATTACGAACTCCGCCAGAACGAAAATGGCGAGTGTGTTCTGCGTTTCGTGCCGGATGGAACCGGGCCGATGGAAGAAAATTTGCGCTCCGCGACTTCGCAGCTTGAAGCCTTGCTGAAACTTTCCGCCGCTGTCAAAACCGAGGCGATGCCAGTCTTGCTGCCCGCAGCCTCCGGAAAATTCCGGCTGACCTGCCGGATTGACGCAAAAGTTCAGACGTAGAGATAAACGTAGGCGGCAAAACCAATCGCCGCCGTGCCTGCCGCCGCCGCGATGGACCACAGGAAATTCCGCTGCCGCGCGGCAATCGCAAAGGTCGAGATGATCACGGCCATCTGCGCGGCCAGCATCCCATAGAAAAATTTCGCGCTGCGCGCATGATGATGCTCGGCCGAGATGTTGTTCTGGCGCACCTGCAATTCGTAGATGTTGGCGATGGCCATGTTCAAGCGCGATTCGGCATCGTAACGCGCGGCGTTGAAAATCAGCCGGGTGACGGTAAAATCGCGGAGCATCCGTTTGTCGCCGGCCATGAAGGTCGCATTGAGTTTGTCCACGGCTTTGGTGATGGGCTTGGTGGCGTCGTCAAAAGCATTGGCGGCGTCCTTGGCGGCGACCAGGGCATCGGCGAGCATTTGAGGTTTCACCTTGGCCAGGGCGTCGGTGACTTCGTTTTCGGATCTGGCGCTTTCCACGGCGGCGAGCGCGGCCTTCACATTGTCATCGAACTTGGCGGGCATAGCCTCGGGAAGTTGATTTTTCGTGAGCGCGGCGAGAGTGGCCGCGTCAGCATCCGGCAACGCCGCCGCGTCCAGCGGTCGCGCATCGCTCGTGGCTTCGAGCAGGTCGAGGGAATTGTGCGCGAGCGCGCTGCGAAGTTTCTTGGCTTGGAAATAACCCCACTGGTCGCCGGCCTTGGACTGGAGCTGCGCGGCGAGCGCACGATCGTATTGCGCCTTGGTCATCTCGCTGGAGGCCAGGCCGGCGAGCATCGTGGCGATGACCGTCATGATGATGGGTGTCGCGCCGAGGATTTTGCCCCATTTGTTGTGCGGGAGTTCTGCTTTCAACGTCTCCGGTATTTCAATTTTTCCAGCCATAACGTGCTCGCAAATTTTGCTGAAGCCAGCTTACACGAACAAAATTCCGCCGCCAGCCTGCAAATTGCCAGTTGCCGGACGCGTGGTAAAAATTCAATATCCGACGCACAACATGGATTCCATCTGGCAGACCGTTCCGGTCATCGCGCATTCGCAAATCCTTGCGCGCAGCCTGAAACATTGGACGGGACGCGACCTGCTGGCGGGGAATTTTCCGACGGCAGAGCTCGCGGAGAAAATTTTCCACGCGCCGTTCGTGCTTGTCTCGCACGGCACGGAGGCGGATCCGGTGTTGAACTACGGCAACGCCGCCGCGCTGGCGCTGTGGGAAATGTCGTGGGTGGAACTGACGCGCACGCCGTCGCGGCTCACCGCCGAAGCGCCCAACCGCGAGGAGCGGGCGCGTTTGCTGGCGGCGGTGACGGCGCGCGGGTTCATTGATGATTATTCCGGTGTGCGGATTTCCAAGACCGGGCGGCGATTCAAAATTTCCCGCGCGACCGTCTGGAATCTATTGACCGAAGACAACAGGCCCTGCGGTCAGGCGGCGGTGTTCGACCGCTGGGAATTTCTTTGAGCAAGGCCGGGGTTGCAATCCGGCGGATTTTTGATTCTCTGTTCGCAGAAACAATTTCGGCTATGAAAAATAAATTTGTCACGCGGGTTTTGGTTTCAGCCTTCATCGGCCTGCTGGCGGCGGTTTTGAGCGGTTGCGACACCGTGCCAGTCACCGGGCGGCAGCAGTTCAACATCATGTCCACAAGCCAGGAAGCCCAACTGGGCTTGACCAGTTTCAACCAGCTCAAAAAGGAGACACCCATCAGCAAAGACCCGGCTGCGAACGCGCTGGTGCAAAAAGTGGGTCATCGCATCGCCGCCGTCGCGGGCAAGGACATGCCGGGCGCGCAATGGGAATTTGTGGTGTTCGAGAGCAAGGAGGCGAATGCGTTCTGCCTGCCGGGCGGCAAGGTGGGCGTTTACACGGGCATCCTGCCAATCACCAAGGACGAGTCCGGCATGGCCACGGTGATCGGCCACGAGGTGGCGCACGCGGTGGCGCGGCATGGCGGCGAGCGGATGAGCGAGGCGATGGTGTTGCAGACCGGCGGTCAAATCCTGGGCACGACCTTGTCGGGCAGTGATCCGCGCCTGCAGGCGGCGGCAAACGTGGCTTATGGTCTCACGTCGCAGGTGGGCGTGGCCCTGCCGCACAGCCGCGCGCAGGAATCGGAGGCCGACCACATCGGGCTGATTTACATGGCCGAGGCGGGTTATGACCCGCGGATGGCCGTGGCGTTCTGGCAGCGCTTCGCCGATTTTGAAAAGCAGCAGGGCGGCAGCACCCCGGCATTTCTGCGGACGCATCCCACCGACGCGAAGCGCATCCAGCAGCTCCAAGTGTGGATGCCGGAGGCGCTGGCGCAATATCATCCAGCCCAGTGAAAAATCCCGCCGCCAACCCGCCCGCCGTTTTTTCTGAAGTCTGCAAAAGCTGCATCGGGTTTCATCTGTGAGGCCAGCGGCTCATCTGCTATTTTTGCGCGGATGAATCCAGAACGCATCGTTATCGTGGGCGGCGGGGCGGCGGGCTTTTTCGCCGCTTTGACTTGCGCCGAAGAACGGCCTGATGCGGAAATCTTCATCCTCGAAAAAACCGCGCACTTTCTCGCGAAGGTCAAAATCTCCGGCGGCGGGCGCTGTAATGTCACCCACGCCTGCTTTGACGCGCGCGAACTCACGACGCGCTATCCGCGCGGCGAACGCGCCCTGATCGCGCCGTTCAAACAATTTCAAGCCGCCGACACCGTCGCCTGGTTCGAGCAGCGCGGCGTGAAATTGAAAACCGAGGCCGATGGCCGGATGTTTCCCGCGACTGATTCTTCGCAGACCATCATTGATTGCTTGATCAACGCGGCGAATGAAGCGGGCGTGAAGCTGAAGACCAGTTGCGGCGTTGAAAGAGCCGCCAAAATATCCGGCGGCGGATTTGAACTCACACTTTCCAGCGGTGAAAATCTGGCTTGCGACAAATTGCTGTTGGCGACTGGCGGCTGCCGCACACTGGCGCTCGGCCAACTGGCCGTCTCGCTCGGCCACACGCTTGAGCCGCCCGTGCCGTCGCTGTTCACCTTTCACGTGGAAATTCCGTGGCTGCGCGAACTCGCCGGAGTTTCGGTTGAAAATGTCGGGGCATCCGTGCCTGGAACCAGGCTCCGCGAACGCGGCGCGCTGCTGCTCACGCATTGGGGCTTGAGCGGCCCGGCGATATTGCGGCTTTCGGCGTGGGGCGCGCGTGAGTTGAACAAAAGAAATTACAACTTCACGCTTCAAATAAACTGGCTGTCGCATTTGAACGCAGAGAAACTCGCGGCGGCTTTTCAAGCCTGCCGCCAGTCGCAACCGGCCAGATTCATCGTCAACACGCCGCTGGCGAAGCTGCCGGCGCGGCTTTGGGAGCAGCTCGTGATTGCGTCCGGCATCGCGCGCGAAACGCGCTGGGCGGCCCTTTCAAGCGGCGCGCAGCACAGGCTCATCCAGCAATTGCTGCGCTCGGAATTTCCGGTGACGGGAAAAAGCCTGAACAAGGACGAGTTCGTGACGTGCGGCGGCGTCCGCCTGAACGAAATCAACTTCAAGACGATGGAAAGCAAGATTTGCCCGGGATTATTTTTTGCCGGCGAGGTGCTGGACATTGACGGCATCACTGGCGGGTTTAACTTTCAAGCCGCATGGACGACGGGCTGGCTGGCCGGGCGCGCAATGGCGGGCGGTTGATTTGCGCTGTAAGGTTTCGCCGACCAGCGCGACTCATTATTGAACATGAATCGCGGACATACCATCAAACTTGTATGCAACCGATGAAAATTGCGGGCATTGCGGCGGTGGCGCTGCTGGCGGCAGGCGTGCTTGCCGTCGTTCACAACGCGGGCCGCGCCGAACCGGCGAACATTTCAACCAGTCAAACAACCAACATGAGCGATTTTAAAAAACCCAGCGCGGCGGAATTGAAAAAGAAATTGACCGCCGAGCAATTTGCCGTCACGCAACAAAGCGCCACGGAGCCGGCGTTCCATAACGAGTTTTGGGACAATCACAAGCCGGGCATTTATGTGGACATCGTGTCGGGCAAGCCGCTGTTCAGCTCGCTGGACAAGTTTGATTCCGGTTGCGGCTGGCCAAGCTTCAGCAAGCCGGTGAACAGCGCGGACGTGGTCGAACACACAGACAATTCCTACGGCATGAGCCGCACCGAGGTCCGCTCCAAGGACGCCGACTCGCATCTTGGCCACGTTTTTGACGACGGTCCGCGTGACAAGGGCGGTTTGCGGTATTGCATCAACTCGGCCTCGCTTAAATTCATTCCCGTGGAAGAAATGGAAAAGGCCGGCTACGGCCAATATCTCGAACCATTCGTGAAGGCGGGCTTGGTCAAGACGGACACGGCTTCCACAAATACACCGGCGAAACATTAACGACCCCGGCCGGACGGTTCCAAACTTGCTAGGCCAAGGTGGTGGCATGGATTTTACGGTCAGCCAGGCCGCCCCAAGCTCCTTTTAGGTCATGCGCCAAATCCGGCGTGTCCAAGCGTGTCTGGAAATTATACAGATAATTAAAAATAGTTGTGGTAAAAAATTTCAAATGGACGAAATTGAATTGCAAATCCCGATTGGCTCAAAGGTCTCGTTCTCATGAAAACGAACTTCAACCAGAACCGTCGTCCGGGTGTGGCTGCCGCAATCGCCGCGGTCATGTTTTCGCTTGTCTTTCCCATGTCAGATGCGGTTGCCCCGTTCAAATCCATCGGGAAACCGGTGAGGGTGGTAACATTGCAAACCGGCGTGACCGGGGCCGAAATCCAGCAGGCTTTGGACGCCCTGCCTGAAAGCGGAGGCGTGGTGGTTCTGCCGCCGGGGAAAATTTTTATCCGCCAGCCCATCGTGTTGCGCCGCGATTTTCAAACCCTGCGCGGCGACGGAGCGGCGACTGTCTTGTGGCTGGCGGATGGTGCCAATTGCCCCGTGATCATAATGGGCGAACCCGTCAACAACCCGGAGCAAACCGTGAAAAATTTGCGGGTCAGCGACTTGTTCATTGACGGCAACCGCACCCACCAGCAGCGCGAACTATGGAAGCTTTACGGCGAAGGCTCGGAAATCCGCAACAACGGGATCACCGTGCAGGGCACCAGTGATTCGGCGATTGAAAATGTGACCAGCGCCCGCTGCCGTTCCGGCGGCCTGGTCACTGCGCGCGACGTGCGGCGGCTGACGGTGCGCGGCCTGGATGCGTTTGACAATGAGTTTGACGGCCTGGCGTGCTATGAGACGGAGGACTGCCTTTTCACGGATCTTTATCTGCACGACAATCCCGGCGCGGGAATCTCCCTCGACCTCGACTTCAACCACAACGTCATCAGCAACGCCGTTTTGAACGCCAACGATCTGGGCGTCTTCATGCGGGCGAGCCGCAACAATCAATTTTGCAACGTCTCCATCCGCGACAGCCGTCATCACGGCGTGTTCATGGCGCACGCCGAAACGCAGACCGCACACGGCTGGGAACCGGCACCGAAGACCGAGTGCGCGCAAAACTCCTTTACCAACCTCATCGCCGTCAATTGCGGCGGGGCGGCCTTCCGGGTCAACAACAACACCTGCACGAACAATGTCATCATCCGCGCCACGTTTGACGGGAATCGCAAGGGCGGGCTTTCGCTGGCACAGCCGGATTTGGTGATAGTGCAATAACTGCTGCGGAGTGCGCCCGTCCTCGGGCGCAGCCACTGGCTTAGTTCGATCTGCGGAATATCCACTCACCCACCCCACATTGCTGTGGCCGGGACGTCCACACTCCGCTGACGTAGAAATTCAATTCTGGAGCTTCGGGTTAATTTGAGATTGGCAATCGCGCCCGCATCCGTATCGTTAGCGGAACAAATTTTTACAAATCCATCATGGCAAAAAAACAATCACACAAAATCTCCGGCGGACCCGTCTCCCGCTTCATCCAGCATCACTACCGTCACTTTAACGCCGCGTCGCTCGTGGACGCCGCGAAAGGCTACGTCGCGCACCTCGACAAGGGCGGACGCATGATGATCACGCTCGGCGGCGCGATGAGCACCGCCGAGCTCGGCCTTTCGCTCGCCGAGATGATCCGCCAGGACAAGGTGCATCTCATCACCTGCACCGGCGCGAACCTGGAGGAGGACGTGTTTAATCTCGTCGCGCATGATTACTACGAGCGCGTGCCGAACTACCGCGAACTCACGCCACAGGACGAACAGAAACTGCTCGACCGCCATCTCAACCGCGTGACCGACACCTGCATTCCCGAAGGCGAAGCCATGCGCCGCATGGAAAAAGCCATGCTCGAAGTCTGGACCGACGCCGACAAAAAGGGTGAACGCCATTTCCCGCACGAATTTTTCTACAAGGTCCTGCTCTCCGGCAAATACGAGAAGTATTACCAGATTGACCCGAAGAATTCCTGGATGCTCGCCGCCGCCAAGAAGAATCTGCCCATCGTCGTGCCCGGCTGGGAAGACGCGACGCTTGGCAACATGTTTGCCGCCGCCGTCATGCGCGGCGATGTGAAAAACGTCCACACCGTCCGCTCGGGCATCGAATACATGACGTGGCTCGCGGAATTTTACACGCGCACGGCCACGAAGAAGCATCCGCTCGGCATGTTCCAGATCGCCGGCGGCATCTCCGGCGACTTCCCGATCTGTGTCGTGCCGATGTTGCATCAGGATTTGGGCCGCACCAACGTGCCGCTCTGGGGTTATTTCTGCCAGATCAGCGACTCGACCACGAGCTACGGCAGCTACTCCGGCGCGGTGCCGAACGAAAAAATCACCTGGGGCAAACTCGGCGTGAAGACGCCCAAATACATCATCGAATCGGACGCAACGATTGTCGCGCCGCTGATTTTCGCGCACGTTCTTGGTTGGTAAATTTTTATGAAGCCCAATGATTTCTCCGACGCGCGCGTGCTGGTCACCGGCGGCGCGGGCTTCATTGGCAGCGCGCTGGTCTGGGCGCTGAACCGGCGGGGCTGCGACAACATCGTCGTCTGCGACATCCTCGGCACGAACGAAAAATGGCGCAACCTCACGCCGCTGCGCTTCACTGATTACGTCGAGGCCGATGCGCTGCTGCCGCGTCTGCAAAGCGGCGCATTGGGGAAATTTGATCTGGTGCTGCACATGGGCGCGTGTTCATCCACGACCGAGAAGGACGCGACGTATCTCGCCAAGAATAATTACGAGTTCACCAAAGACCTCGCGCATTGGTCGCTCGCGAACAAGGTGCGCTTCGTCTATGCGTCGTCCGCCGCGACTTACGGCGACGGCTCGGCAGGAATGGACGACGACGACACACAGCTCGACAAATTGCGTCCGTTGAACATGTATGGCTACTCGAAACACCTCTTTGATCTGCACGCCAAACGCACCGGGTTCCTGAACAAGATCGTCGGCCTGAAATATTTCAACGTCTTCGGCCCGAACGAGGATCACAAGGGCGACATGCGTTCGCTGGTCCACAAATCAACCGCGCAGGTGCAGACCGGGAAACTCATCCGCCTGTTCAAAAGTTACCGCAAGGATTACAAGGACGGCGAACAGAAGCGCGATTTTCTCTACGTCAAAGACGCCGTGGCGATGACGCTGCATCTCGCCGCGACGCCGTCCGCCGGCGGACTTTTCAACATCGGCAGCGGCGAGGCGCGGACATGGATTGATCTGGCGAACGCCGTTTTCGCCGCGTTGGATCAAAAGCCTGACATCCAGTTCATCGAGATGCCGGAAAACATCCGCGACAAGTATCAGTATTTCACGCAGGCCAATTTGGGCCGGTTGCGCGCCGCCGGTTACGCTGCGCCGGTCATTTCGCTCGAAGATGCCGTGGCGGATTACGTCCGCAATTATCTCGTGCCGGACAGGCGGCTTGATCCCGCCGTCGCATAAAATTCACCGCCATGCGCTTGCCGTTGAGACGAGTTGCGCCTAGCCTGCTGCCATGAAAAGCAATTCGTTCATCCGCCTCGGGATGATTGCGCTCGCCACGTTCAGTTTTTTCACAAAAGAAATTTTTGCCGATGATTTCGCCGCCACGGCTGAAGCCGTTGGCCGCGGCACGAACGGTTTGGTGACACCCGCCAATCAGCTTGTCACGCCCGCCGGAACCTTGGTCGAGCTGCCTGGCATCCGGCCAAATGCGCTCGCCTTGAGCCCCAACGGAAAACTGCTTGTTACCGCCGGACTGACGCATGAGCTGGTCGCAGTTGATCCGGCCACTGGAAAAATCTCGCAGCGCGTCGCGTTTCCTTCAGACACAGCGCAGGAACAGGCGCCGGTTGCTTCAGAAATTCTCAACCCGGACAATCGGGCGCAGTTGAGTTACACCGGCCTCGCGTTTTCGCCCGACGGTTCGCGGATATACATGGCGAACGTCAACGGCGACCTCAAGGTTTTCAGCGTCGGCAATGACGGAAAAGTTTCGCCGCTGTATTCAATCGCGCTGCCGCCCGCCAATGCGCCGCACCGCTCGAGTGAAATTCCCGCCGGCATCGCGGTTTCTGCGGACGGCAAAAGAATTTACGTCGCGCTGAATCTTTCCAACCGCCTCGCGGAAATTGACGCGGCGACGGGAAAAGTTTTGCGGATGTGGGACGTGGGCGTAGCGCCGTTCGGCGTGGTGCTTTGTAAAAATAAAGTTTATGTGAGCAACTGGGGCGGTCGCCGTCCTGCTGCGGACAGCGTCACCGGTCCGGCCGGTCGCGGCACGCTCGTGCGTGTGGATGATCGCAGTATTGCCAGCGAAGGCTCGGTCAGCGTGATTGATCTCGACCCGAAATCCGAAACCCGAAATCCGAAACCCGAAATCATGACCGGCTTGCACGCCTGCGCGCTGGCATTGTCACCGGATCAAAAATTCCTTGTCGCCGCCAACGCGGGCAGCGACACATTGAGCGTCATTGACACGCGCACAGATGAAATCGTCGAGACGATCTGCGCGCGGCAAAATCCGGGTGATCCGTTCGGCGCGCAGCCAGACGCGCTTGCGTTCGACAAATCAGGGCGGATTCTTTACGTCTGCAACGGCACGCAGAACGCCGTGGCTGTTGTTCAATTCAATCCGGGCGAATCGAAACTGCTGGGCCTGATTCCTGCCGGTTGGTTTCCCGGCGCGCTTGCATTCGACGCAGGACGGAAACAAATTTGCGTCGCGAACATCAAAAGCATCGCCACAAAAACTGAAAGGGCCAAGGCAGGCGCGACGGGTTTTGGCTTCACCACGCACCAATACTGCGGGTCGCTTTCACTGATTCCCGTCCCATCGAAAGCGGAGCTGGCGGCGTTCACGCAGAAGGCGCTGGCGAATCTGCGTTATCCGCTGCTCGCACAGGCCAGGCTGGCGCCGCGTCCCGACCGTCCGCCCGTGCCAGTGCCGGAACGGGTGGGCGAACCCAGCGTGTTCAAGCACGTCATTTACGTCATCAAGGAAAACCGCACCTACGACCAGGTTCTCGGCGACGTGGCGGCGGGCAACGGCGACGCGTCACTTTGCAGTTTTGGCGAACGCGTGACGCCGAACCAGCACCAGTTCGTCCGCGATTTTGTGCTGCTCGACAACACCTGCTGTTCCGGCATCTTGAGCGCCGACGGCCACAACTGGGCCGACAGCGGCATCGCCACGGAATACGTCGAGCGCTCCTTCGCCGGCTGGCCGCGCAGTTATCCGAGCGGCGGCGGCGGCGACACCATGGACGCGCTGGCGTATTCGCCTGCTGGATTCATCTGGAACGATGCGCTCGCGCATGGCAAAACCGTCCGCGACTTCGGCGAATTCACCGGGGCGGACAATCATTGGAAAAATCCCGCGCACAAGGGCAAGTTGAAGTTCCTCGATTGCTACCGCGATTTTGTGAACGGCTCGAACGAAATCGCCTATGCCTGCGAGCCGGACATTGAAGCGCTGCGGCCTTACATAAAAAAGGACTGGCCGAGCTGGGATTTGAAAGTGCCGGACATTGTGCGCGCCGCAAAATTCATCGAAGAATTGAAACAATTTGAACAGGACGGAAATTTTCCAGACCTGACCATCATCTGGCTGCCAAACGACCACACGAGCGGCACCGGAAGCGGCAGCCCCACGCCCGCCGCGCAAGTGGCCGACAACGACCTCGCGTTCGGGCAGATTGTCGAAGCCGTGAGCCACAGCAAATTCTGGACGAACACCTGCCTCTTCGCCATCGAGGACGACCCGCAGAACGGCTGGGACCACGTCAGCGGCTACCGCACCACGGCCTACGTCATCAGCCCGTTCACGAAACGCCACGCGGTCGTCGGCACGCAATACAATCAAACGAGTTTGCTGCGCACGATGGAATTGATTTTGGGTCTGCCGCCGATGAACCAGATGGACGCCACTGCCACGCCGATGTTCGACTGCTTCACCAACACGCCGGACTTCACCGCCTACGATGCCGTGACGAACAACGTGCCGCTGGACGAGATGAACGGTGCGCCGAAGAAAATTTCCGACGCGCAACTCCGCAAGGACGCCTACGTTTCCGCGCGCCTGCCGCTGGACAAGCCTGATCAATGTGACGAGGACGTGCTGAACCGCATCCTCTGGCGCGCGACGATGGGGACGAAGCCGTATCCCGAATGGGCGGTGAAGATCGTGGATGAGGATTGAGGTGGTGAAGGGGAATCAGGTTGTGAGGCGTGTCCTCAATTAGCCTTTGGTGGGAAAAATGATTTTGGGCAGGCTTAACCGCCAAGACGCCAAGAACGCCAAGCAGTTTCAAGCAGGGAAAACAGCCATGAGGAAAACCCCGTCTCCTGCTTTCCGGTTTCCCTTATCAAATCTTGGCAGCCTTGGCGTCTTGGCGGTTCAACCTTCCGCACACAGGTTGAAATTGCTTTTGGCGGTGCTGTCCGGCAATGTCCAGAACACCTGTGAAACCAGAACCGCCCATTCTCCCGCCGCCGGCGGCAGCCGTCCCGGCGAAATCAAAAAGACGCCGTAACGGCCTGGTTTATCTGGTCATCGGACTGTGCCTTGTCACGCTGGTGCTGGTGGTGGTCTTCAAAAAACGCACGCCGCCCGTCACGGTGCAGACGGAAAAAGTCGCGCGCCGCAACCTCACGGAGGTCGTCGTGGCCAACGGCAAGATCCAGCCGGTCATCCAGGTTCCGATCAGCGCCGAGGTCAGCGGCGAAATCACCGAACTGCCGGTCAAGGAAGGCCAGTTCGTCCACAAGGGCGACCTGCTCCTGAAGATCAAACCGGATTTTTATGTGGCGGCGTTGAACCAGAGCAAGGCGGCATACGAATCGTCGCTCAATGGCCAGACCACGGCGCAGGCGACGCTGGAAAAGGCGGAGGCGGATTACAAGCGCAACCGGGAGCTGTTCGACCGCAAGCTGATTTCGGAGGCGGATTACATCGGCTTCAAGACCGGACGCGACATCGCCAAGGCGCAACTTAACAGCTCCGTGCATCAGGTGGAGATGGCTCAAGCGTCCGTGGCCAGCGCGGAGGAGCAACTGGCCAAGACCACCATCGTCTCGCCGATTGAGGGCACGGTCAGCCGGCTGAAATCACAGGTGGGCGAACGCGTCCTCGGCACGGTGCAAAATGCCGGCACGGAGATCATGACCATCGCCGACCTGAACGAGATGGAGACGCGCGTGGACATCGGCGAAATGGACGTGGTGCTGATCCAGCCCGGACAAAAAGTGCGATTGGAAGTGGACGCGTTCAAAGATAAAAAGTTCCCCGGCACGGTCACGCAGATCGCCAATTCCTCCAAAGCTTCCGGTCTGACTGCCAGCGCCTACACCAGCAGCCAGTCGCAGGAGGCGACGAAATTCGAAGTGCGCATCCACATCAACGAAAAAGAATTTTTCCGTCCCGGCATGTCGGTGACGGCGGAGATCGAGACCCGTTACCGCACGAATGCGTTGACCGTGCCGCTGGCCAGCGTCACCACGCGCCCGCCCAAACCGCCGGAGAAAAAGGCCGGTTCGGCCACGAACAACGCCAGTGCTGCGACGAACGCTGTCCGCGGGTCAACCAACAACGTCAGCACTTCGTCCACCAACGCGGTTGCCGCCGACAAGAAGTCCAAGGATTCCATGCCCAAATTGAGCGAGGTCGTGTTTGTCCTTGAAGGCGACCATGTGAAGATGGCGCCGGTGAAGATCGGCATCTGCGACGACAATTACTGGGAAATCACCGACGGCCTCGCCGAGGGGCAGGAGATTGTCGTCGGCGGTTATCGCGCCATCAGCCGCGACCTGGCCGACGGCAAAAAAGTCAAAAAAGGCGTGGCCGAAGCGGACACAAATTCAAAATGAAAAATGCAAAATTAAAAAACCACTCCACGCGAGGTCGTTTTGCATTTTTAATTTTTAATTTTTCCGCATGAGCCTGATCCGCCTCCAAAACATTTCGCGGCGCTACCAGATGGGCGCGGAAACCGTCCACGCGCTGCGCGACGTGTCGCTGGAGATCCAGCGTGGCGAATACGTCGCCATCATGGGGCCGTCCGGCTCCGGCAAATCCACCTTGATGAATCTGATCGGCTGCCTCGACACCGCCACGTCCGGCAGCTACGAACTCAACGGCACCAACGTGAGCGACATGGGCGATAACCAGCTTGCTGAAGTCCGCAACCGCGAAATCGGTTTTGTCTTCCAGACGTTCAACCTGCTCGCGCGCTCAAACGCGTTGCATAACGTGGAGCTGCCGCTCATTTACGCCGGCGTGTCGTCGGCAGAGCGCCGGAAAATTGCGCTGGAAGCATTGGCGAACGTCGGTCTGGCCGACCGCATCCACCACAAGCCCACGGAACTTTCCGGCGGGCAACGCCAGCGCGTCGCCGTTGCGCGTGCGCTCGTGAACAGCCCGTCCATTTTGCTGGCGGACGAGCCGACGGGAAATCTCGATTCCAAAACCGGCGCGGAAATCATGGCATTGTTTGAGGAGCTGTCGCGCAAAGGCAACACCATCATCGTCGTCACACACGAGGAGGAGGTGGCGCGGTTGTCCCGCCGCATCGTCCGCATCCGCGACGGGTTGATTGCCAGCGATGAAAAGGTGCCGCACAGCAGCGGATGAGTGGATAATTGGATTGTTGGATAAACGCGCCGGACCACTAATCCATTCATCTGACAATCCAACCATCCGTTTTGATTTTATGGAATACACGAGGCGACGAAATCTGAACCGGGGCTGCATGAAGCTCGCAGCGTGGCGGCGCACTCCGCCGCCCACCAATCCATCATCCAATAATCCACCAATCCAGTGAACTTCTTCTCCGAACTTCGGGAAGGCTTTGGCATCTCGTGGGACGCCATCCGCGCGCATAAGTTGCGTTCGTCGCTCACCACGCTGGGCATCGTCATCGGCATCGTCACCGTCACGCTTATGGCGGCGGCCATTGAAGGTTTGGACAAGGCGTTTCTGCAAAGCATTTCGTCGCTGGGCGCGGATGTGTTTTACGTCCAGCGCAACAGTTGGATCAATGAAAACACCGAAGGCTCCTGGCTCAAAGCGCAGAAACGCCGTCCCATCCGGCTGGCGGAAGCCGAAGCGCTGGCCGGCCAGCTTCAACTCGCCGCCGTCGCGCCCGTGGCAAACGACAGCGGCAATTCAGTGAAATACAAGGACCGCAGCGCCAGCACCGCGTTCATCATCGGCACGACCGACGAATATCTGGACACCAGCGGCGTGGCTGTGGCGCAAGGCCGTTTTCTCACCGCCGCCGATGCCGAAGGCGGACGCCCGATCTGCGTCATCGGCAGCGAAGTGGCGAGCAATCTGTTTCGAGGCGAATCGCCCATCGGCGAGAAAATCAAGATTGAAGACCAGTCGTTTGAAGTGGTCGGCATTTTGGAGAAGCAGGGAACCATGCTGGGCTGGAGCCTCGACAACCGCATAATAGTCCCGTTGCGACAGTTTCTCGCGGAGATCCATAACCGCCCGGAAGTTGAAATCCATGTGAAGGTCAAGGGTCTGGTGCAGCTTGATGAAGCGCGCGAGGAATTGCGCCAGGCGATGCGCCATGTCCGCCATCTCGCGCCCAATCAGCCGGACGATTTCGCCGTCAACCAGCAGGATCAGATCGTTGACATGTTCCATCGCGTGACGGGACGCATCGCGATCATCGGCCTCTGCATCACGAGCCTGTCGCTGTTCGTCGGCGGCATCGGCATCATGAACATCATGTTCGTTTCGGTGGCCGAGCGGACGCGGGAGATCGGCATCCGCAAGGCCATCGGCGCCAAACGCCGGACGATCTTGCTGCAATTTCTCATCGAAGCCGCGTGCATCTGCCTGATCGGCGGCGTCATCGGGCTGGGCATCGCGTGGCTCGCGACGCTGGCGGTGAAACATATTTTGCCGACGTCGCTCTCATTTAACATCGTGGTCATGTCGCTGGTCGTGTCATTGCTGACCGGATTGATCTCCGGCTTTCTGCCGGCCTGGCGCGCGGCGCGGATGAATCCCGTGGATGCGCTTCGTAATGAGTGATGCGTGATGCGTGATCTGAAAAATTATGAAATTTGATGAATGGCTAAAATCAGTTCCGACGGAAATTGCCGGCGATCTGTTGTGGAAGGTCGAAGCGTATCGGCTGGCGCTATTTCTTGCCGACCTTGCCTGGCACGATGTGACCAAGCTCACGCAGGACAAGCGGATGTTTGGACTGGCTGACCAGCTTTATCGCGCTGTTGGCTCAATGAGCGCGAACATTTCGGAAGGATACTCGCGCAGCAGCGGAAAAGACCGCGCCCGCTTTTATGAGTATGCCCTCGGTTCCGCCCGCGAAAGCCGGGGCTGGTTTTACAAAGGCCGCCATGTGCTCGGAGAGAATGTCGCCGAACATCGGATCCGGCTGGCCACTCAAATTATCCGTCTGCTGCTGACGATGGTTCCCGATCAACGCGGTTCATATCTCAAAGAGGTTCCCACTCCGTATGACTGTGCGTCCGAGTCTGGAACCGTTCAATTACCAGACTGGATGGAAGACGCCCCGCTCCACGATTTCACGCATCACGCATCACGCATCACCAGGTCGGACGACAGCCATGCGCCTTAAAAAACCAACCCTGCTGCTGGCCGAAGTTCGCGAAAGTTTCACGATGGCCATGAACGCGCTCGCGTCGCACAAGCTGCGCTCGGCGCTCACGCTGCTTGGCGTGTTGATTGGTGTCTTTTCCATCATCGTCGTGATGACCGCGATGCGGGTGCTGAAGCAGAACATCGAATCCGAGATCAGCCAGTTGGGCAGCCAGACGTTTGCGGTCCAACGCCAGCCGACCATCAATTTTGGCACCCACGCCGACTGGGAAAAATACTGGCGGCGGAAAACGATTTCCCTCGCGCAGGGACGACAGGTTGCGGAAAAGGCCACGCTCGCAAGCAGCGTGGGCATCGAGGGCAATTTCTGGCGCGGCCAGATCCAGACGCGCTACAAAAAAACGCCGCCCAACGTCAACATCTTCGGCGAAACGCCCGGCAGTTTTCCCGCGAAGAACTGGCTCATCGCCGAAGGCCGCAGCTTGATGGAAAGCGACGTGGACAGCGCCCGCAACGTCTGTGTGATCGGCGACAGCCTGGCCAAAACGGTTTTCCCGCTTGGCTCGCCCATCGGCGAACAGCTCAAGCTCAATGGCATCAACTACTCTGTGATCGGCGTGATCGCGCCCAAAGGCGGTTCGCTCGGCGGCGACCAGGATAATTTCGCCGTCATTCCCATCACCACCGCGCTCAACCGTTACGGTCGCTGGTGGGAGGACCTCACGATTCTGGTGCAGGCGCGCGACACTGCCAGTTATGACGATTGCGAAGAACAGGTTCGCGGCATCCTGCGCAACGCGCGCAAAGTTCCACCCGGCGCGGACGACGACTTTGAACTGTTCTCGAACGATTCGCTCATCGAACAATTCAACACCTTCACGCGCGCCGTGCGGTTTGGCGTGGCCGTGGTCAGTTCCATCGCGCTCATCGCGGCGGGCATCGGCATCATGAACATCATGCTCGTTTCCGTGACGGAACGGACGCGCGAGATCGGCATCCGCCGCGCGATCGGCGCGAAGAAGCGGAACATCATGACGCAATTTATCCTGGAGGCGGTGGTGCTCTGCGAAGTCGGCGGCGTCATCGGCGTCGGGCTGGGGATTCTGGGCGGCAACAGCGTCGCCCTGCTGATGAAAGTCCCGCCCGTGATCCCGTTCGACTGGATCGCGCTCGGGCTGGGCATCTGCTCCGTCGTCGGCGTCGTCTTCGGCACTTACCCGGCGTGGAAAGCGGCGAATCTGGATCCGATTGAGTCGTTGCGATACGAATAAAGCCACGCAGCGCGTTGAAAAATTCAAAATGGCGTTGACATAATGGTAGCTTTGGTTAATTATATCCGTAACCGATACATCTGTTAAAATGGCAAATCCAAAAATTGATCCCGAAAGTATGTTGCCGCTCACACCGGCGGTGTTTCATGTGCTGCTCGCGCTGGCGGGCGAGGAGCGGCATGGTTATGCCATTATGCAGGAAGTAGCCGGGAGCACGAACGGACAAATTAAAATGGGGCCGGGGACTTTATATGGCACGGTGAAACGCTTGCTAGAAGTGCAGTTGATCGAGGAATCTCACGAACGCCCTGACCCGCGCTTGGATGATGAGCGCCGTCGGTATTATCGGTTGACCGGAGTTGGCGAAGAGGTGGTCAAGGCAGAGGCGCGGCGCTATGCGGAGATTGTTGACATTGCGCGCGGGAAAAAATTGATTCGCAAACCTGTGTAAACTGATGTCAAAAGACTTCAACAATCAGACGCTGGCGGTTTCGCAAAGACTTTATTGCCGGCTGCTGCTGGCGTATCCCAAGGCGCACCGCGCGGATTATGGCCCGGCGATGGCCCAACTATTCCGCGACCAGTGCCGCGATGCGTGGAATGAATCACGAGGCTGGGGTGTGGCCAGACTCTGGCTGCGCGTCTTGCCGGATTTGGTGAACACTTCAATTACTGAACGTCTTGCCGCTCTTAACGAAAGGAAATCTATGTTCGACAAAATGACTATATTGACTCAACCGCGCACAGCTTTTTTCAAGGTGTTTGTCATGGTGTTTCTTTTAATCCTTTGCACAACGGTGGCCGTCACATTTCTGTTGCCGGAAACGTATGCCAGTATTTCGTGTATGAAGGTAGAATCGGATGAGCCAGTTCGTGGCACACCGTCTAACGATCCGTATTTCATCCAAACAACGTTTGAAATCATGGAGTCCCAACTCGTTCTAGAACCGGTCATAGAGAAACTCAATCTAAACTCTATCTGGGGCAAAAAATATGGTTATAACGAACCGCTCAAGACAGAGAACACGCTGGAAATGCTTAAAAAACGAATTAAGCTCACTCCCGTGCGCAATACCTCGCTCATCGAAATTGCTGTTTATAGCAATGATAAAAATGAGGCCGCACAAATCGCTAATGCCATTGCCCAATCCTATCAGGATTATCGAGTGAAATACCACGCGACATTAACCGCAAAAGGCCTCGGGGTATTGCAGTCGGAATTTAGGCAAGAGGCAGAACAAATCCAGACTTTGCAAGCCAACCTAGACAGCCTGCGGCGGGATCTAAAAATAAATTATCAAGATTCGCTAGCCCTCACCCCAAGCCCAACTATATCACCGCAAGAGCAGCCTTATTGGGACAAAAAACGCGAATTGGCACAGCTACTTCAGTTTCACAAACTACTCGCCGCCCATATTGAGGCCGAAAAAATAGACGAACAAATTCCGAATACTTCAATGGCGGAAATCGTTACCACGGCCAAACCTGGCAATGCGCCAGTAAGGCCAAATAAAGCACTGAATATCACTTTGGGGGCGATTGGCGGGATTCTCCTAGCCTTGGTTGTCGGAGGAATCGCCGCGCTCATTGCGTTTCTCATCAGAAAACGAATCCGCAACATTTCTGTAACGACCTGACTTTAGTTTTCAATCCTCCGCGAACAGATATTCCAGATCCGTCGTCGTGAGGCTGCGCGCGAAACCTTCTTCGCCGAGCACGTCGGCGATCGTCTGCGCCTTGCTCTGCTGCAGTTCCCAGATCTTTTCCTCGACGGTGCCGGGCGCGATGAGGCGGTAGGCGTTCACCGTCTGCGTCTGGCCGATGCGATGCGAACGGTCAATGGCCTGCGCCTCGACCGCCGGATTCCACCACGGGTCGTAAAGCACCACGTAGCTGGCGTTCGTCAGATTCAAGCCCGTTCCCGCCGCGCGCAAGCTTAACAGGAAAACGCCCGCGCCCTTGTCGCCTTGAAATGCGTTGACGACCGCCTGACGATCCTTTGTCTGGCCGGTGAGGATGTGCGTCGGGATGTTCCGCGCCTGACATTCCTTTTCAAGGATGTGCAGCATCTGCACGAACTGCGAGAAGACCAGCACTTTCTGGCCGTCGGCCACCAGCGGGTCAAGCAGCTCAAACAGCGTTTCCGTTTTACCGGACGCGGTGTCGTTGCCGACGAGCGACGGATGGCAGCAGACCTGCCGCAACCGCGTGAGCGCGGCGAGGACGTGCATCTTGCTTTTGTTGAGGCCCTGCTCCGCGACGGCCTGCTGGATCTGGTCGCGGCTGCGGCGCAGTTCGGCGAGATAAAGTTTCCGCTGTTCGTCGCCGAGCGGACAATCCAGGCGTTCCTCGATGCGGTCGGGCAGATCCTTCGCGACGTGCTTCTTCAGGCGGCGCAACAATAACGGGCGCAATTTCGCGGAAAGCCGTTTGCGCGCGATGCGCTGTTCGGACTCGGCGTTTTCGCCGCGCGGTTCGTAGGTATCGAGAAAATGTTCCTGATTTCCGAGATAATTCGGCTGCACAAAATCCACGATGCTCCACAAATCAAGCAGCCGGTTTTCCAGCGGCGTGCCGGTGAGCGCGATGCGGTTCTCGGACTTGAGCTGCTTGACGGATTGCGTGACCTGCGCGCCGGGATTTTTGATGAACTGCGCCTCGTCGAGGATGACCGCGCGGAAAGCGAACTTCTGCAATTCCTCCAAGTCACGCCGCAGCAGCGCGTAGTTCGTGACGATGATGTCGTTTTGCGGAATCTGTTTCCGCAAGTTGTGCCGCGCCGCGCCGCTTTCCAGCACGAGCACTTTTAAATTCGGCGTGAATTTTTCCGCCTCGCGCCGCCAGTTGTGCAGCACGGATGCCGGGCAGATGACGAGCGACGGCTTGGGATTTTTCGTGTTGCGTTCCTTGAGCCAGCCCAGCCACGTCAAGGTTTGCAGCGTTTTGCCGAGGCCCATGTCGTCGGCCAGAATGCCGCCGAGCTTGATTTGCACGAGATGGGCCAGAAAATCGAAGCCGTCCTTTTGATACGGCCGCAGTTCCGCCTGCAAATTTTTCGGCAGGTTGACGGACGGAACGCCCTTGAAATCGCGGACACGTTCGCGCAACGCCTGCGCCTCCGGCGAATCCACAAAGCGCGTCAACCCGTCCTCGTCCAGATGCGCCACGTTTTCCAGGCCGATGCGCTGCGGCACGGCGATGAGGCCTTCCACGCCCATCTCGGCCATCGCCTCGTGCGCGCCCTGCACGGCGGCGGTGTCGAGTTCGACCCAGCCGGAATTCGGCAGCTTCACAAAACGTCCGGTCGCGCTCGCGAGCCGCTCGAGGTCGGCCTTGGAAAGTTTCAGCCCTTCCTGTTCCCACTCGGCGGAAACAGCGAGCCAGTCAATGCCGCTGCCCTTGACGATGAGCTTGGGCTTGAGCAGACGCGGCGTAAGGAACAGCCGGTGAAACGCCGGGTTGCCGAGAAATTCCGCTTCTGCCGGACGCGTCGCCCATGCGCCTGCGAGTGAATCCAGGAAATTTTCATTCGCATCGCCAATCCACAAACCGGATTCCGGCGTGAACCAGTCGAGCCGGCGCAGCCATTGCGTCGCGGGTTCGAGGCGCGGGTCATCGAGGATTTCCGGCTTGTCGCCCGCGCGATGTTTGCGGTCGTTCGGCACCCATTCGTGGCCGTTCCAAAACCAGGTGCTTTTGTCGCGCAGACTTTTCGCGAGCAGCCGCAGACGGACGGTTTCGTCGAGCAGTTCAAACACGAACTGCGGCGTCGCCGGATGCGCGACGCACAGGCTTTCCCAGTCCACGCCGTGATTGGACTGCGTCTTGCGCAGATGCAGCAGCAGCCGGTGGCTCAATTTGCGGACCGGGACGGACGGCTGTTTGGCGAGATGACGCAGCACCGGCGACGGCGGCGCGTTGCGGAGCAGGAAAAAAGTGTTGCCCACCAATGCGAGCGGCGGCTGGTGGTTGAAAAACTTCACATTGCCGACGGAATGATTTTCACCGCCGGGCAGCGCGATGTGGTGCGTGAAAGACAGTTCCTTGTCGCCGTTTTCAAGATGCGGCGTGAGCGCGACGACCTGACCTTGAAAGTGCAGCGGCTGGCCGTTGTCGGCGAGTTCGAGGCGGTTCGTGTGGCCCCAGCGCGCGAGCCATTGGAGCAGTTCCGCGTCCGACAAGACCAGCGTGTCAGCACCGTCATTGCGGTTGCGGTGCGTGTCGGCGATCCACTGGATGAATTCCCAGTCGCCCGGCGGAAACAATTCCTGCTCGTGCGTGGCGCGGACGACGAGGTCAATCATCTCGCGCAACGTGCGCGCCTTCTCGCCCGTGCGCGGACGCGACAGAAGAAACTGCACCGCGAGCCGGTGATGCGACGGTTCGTCCTCGCCCGCCTGCACGCGGCAGGCGACGCGGAGCGTGGCGCGCGGCGTGTCGAGCAGCGGCAACGCGGGCGGCGCGAGCCATTTTTCCAGCTCCTGCACGAGCTTCACTTCCTGCTCGGCTTCCTCGGCCTTCGCAAAACGATCCAAGCTCGCGTGCGCCGACAATTCCGGCGGCACGGAACGTTTCGCGCGTAAAAACAAAAACGCGAGTTCTTCCAGTCGCGTTTTGCCGGTCGCATTCAAAAGGCGCGGCCACCAGTTCGTGTCGGGGAAATCCTTGCGCGAGAGCAGCAGTTTCTCGAAATAATCCTCCAGCAGCAGCCACGCGCGCTGCGAATCGGGACAGGCCGCGAAGCTGCGCAGCATCTCCTCGCGCTCGTTGACGGTGGTCTTGGAATCGGAAAGTTCCCGACGCAGATCCGCGAAGGCGCCATAGGTTTGCGACAGCACCTTATGATGGGCGTCGTATTTCGTCGTGCCCGCGCGCGGGCTGTTCCCATTTCGATTTGCTGATTTCGGCATCTGAAAAAATTTAGGTCTATCATTTCGTCATACGTCGCAACGCCGGTCAATCAGAAATCAAAAGAAAATGTGTTGGGTCCCGGCTGGTGTGATTGACGCAAGGGCGATATCTGGTATATTTCGCGCCCTTTATGAACCGGAATCCTCATGTGGCCGTGGTCGGCGCGACCGGCGCTGTCGGCATCGAAATGATCAAGACGCTGGAAAAAAGAAATTTTCCCGCGGGCAGGCTCACCTTGCTCGCTTCCGCCCGTTCGACCGGCAGGAAGCTCAAGTTCAAAGGCCGGGACATCACGGTGCAGGAACTCACGAAGGATTCGTTCGCCGGCATTGACATCGCCCTGTTCAGCGCGGGCGGCAGCATCTCGAAGGAATTTGCGCCCGCCGCCGTGAAGGCAGGCTGCGTGGTCGTGGATAATTCCAGCGTGTTCCGGCAAGACCCGGATGTGCCGCTCGTCGTGCCGGAGATCAACGCCGCCGACGTGAAGCAGCACAAGGGCATCATCGCCAATCCCAATTGCACCACGGCCATCACGCTCATGGCGTTGTATCCGCTGCATCAGGCGTTCGGCGTGAAGCGCATTTTTGCATCGAGCTATCAGGCCGTGAGCGGCACGGGCGCGAAGGCGTTGGAAGAACTCGAACGCCAGGTGGAACAGATCGTCGGCAAACAGCCGGTGACAAAGGAAGTTTATCCGCACCAGATCGCCTTCAATGTGATCCCGCAGGTGGATTCATTTCTGCCCAGCGGCTACACGAAGGAAGAGATGAAGATGGAAAACGAAGGCCGCAAAATCATGCATCACCCGGCGTTCCGCGCCAGCGTGACCTGCGTGCGCGTGCCGGTCTATCGTTCCCATTCCATCGCCGTGAGCGCAGAATTTGAAAAGCCCGTGACCGTGGCCGCCGCCCGCGCCGTGCTGCTCAAAGCGCCCGGCCTCGACGTGGTGGACGAGCCGGAGAACAAAAAATATCCGATGCCGCTCCACACTTCCGAGCAATACAACTGCGAAGTGGGCCGCCTCCGTCTGGACTGCGCGCTGGACAACGGCCTGTGCTTCTGGGTGAGCGGCGATCAACTGCTCAAAGGCGCGGCGCTCAACGCGGTGCAGATCGCGGAAGAGCTGTTGAAGTAAATTGTGGGGGGGGGGCGAGACTCCGTCGAGCCCAAATTTTAAGTTCGTTTTTTGGAAGTCAGGGCTCGACGGAGTCTCGCCCCACCTTTTATTTCACGGCTTGGCCGCTTCCTTTGCCGCCGCCGTGGAGGCGCTGACGGATTTGATCTTCAATTCCTTGGCAATGTCCATCACGTTCACAATCCGGTAGAACGGCGCGTTCCGATCCGCGTTAATGGCAAGCCGGAGCTGCGGATTTTTGGCGACTTCCGCCTGCAACCGGGCCTTGAGGTTTTTAGGCTCAATCGGCATTTTCTCCGTGCCCACAACGATGACGGCGTTGGAGGTGATATTGATAATGAACGGCGGTTCGTTGGTGGTCACCCCGGATTTCTGGGCCGACGAGGATTCCGGCAGCGCCAGCTTGAGCGCGGGCTGCTGCTTGAACGTGGTCGTGACCATCAGGAAAATCAGCAGCACCACGAGCACGTCCACCAGCGCAACGATGATGACCGTCGGCGTGTTGCGGCGTTTGCGAACCTGAAAGTGCATAATTTAAAAGGGGGAACATCCAACATCCAACATCCAACATTGAACTCCCAAAGAAATTGCGTCCGCACAATCATTGGATGTTGGGCGTTGGATGTTCGATGTTCGATGTTTCTTCATTTGTCGTTGCGATATTGCCGCCGGATGAAATCGTCGCACAGCGCCTCCATCTCCACGGCGAGCACCTCGACTTTCTTGCTGAAATAACTCCACGCAATGAGCGCCGGGATGGCGATGAGCAGGCCGATGAGCGTTGCCCGCAGGATCAGCGCGATGCCCTGCGCCAGCTTGGCGGCGTCGTTCAAGCCCGTCTGGCCGAGGTCGCCGAACACGGTCATCATGCCCGCAATCGTGCCGACCAGACCAAGCAGCGGCGCGATGCCGACGATGATCTCCATCACGACAATCCCGCGTTCCAGCCGCACGATTTCATGGCGCGCGGCGGACTGGATCGCATCCACGTTGTCCGCCTTCGGCCAGTCGAGGTGGTCTGCGGCGAGCGTCAGCAGGCGTCCGAGCGGCGACGGTTTTTGCGCGCAGGCCAGCCGCAATTGTTCCACGTCGGCGCGTGTCCGGCACGCGGCGAGCGCTTCTTCGATGGCCGGCGGCACGACCTTGTCCCAGCGCAGGGCCAGCCCGCGTTCCACGATAAACGCCAGCCCGACAATCGAAGTCAGCGCCAGCAACGTATAAATAAGTGCGTCCATAAATTTTTTCCACGGCCGCAACGCGCGGCTCAATTTCAATAATAGTAAAAGGTGAAGGTGATTTCCCGAAAATTCGCACCGACCATGTGCCGCATGTCGGACGGCCACGCCTCGAACGGCGCAGGGTCGGTCACCGCATTCCGGCAGACGTAGCCGAGCAGGTCGCCGACGGTGTTCTCCAAAATCTGCATGTCAGCGATGGTGCCGTCGTAATTCAAGCGAAACCGGAGCGTCACCTTGCCGCTGCGGTCCTGCGCGAATTTCTGGCTGTCCAGCAAGCTATACCAGCGATCCGTCACGGCATCTATGAACTTCCGGTCGTATTCGCCAAACGGGGTGGCCTTCGCATCCAGCGACGGAACGAGCGACGTCCGCCGCATCCCGCCCTCCTGGTGCATGGCCATGCTCGGCCTTAGTTTCGATTGGGCAAGCGCCTCTTTGAGTGTGCGGGGTTTTTCCGGCGCGGGGGTTTTTTCCTCCCGTGAGATGTCCAGCTTCGCCAGCTTCATGTTGCCCGGCTGTTCCACCGGCTTGGGCTGCGCCGGCTGCTCTTCCTTTTTGGATTGCGGTTCCGGGGCTGGTTGCGGTTTGGAATTTGGCGTGCGCGGCACGTCCTTGGTTTTCGGCACGTCGGATTGTTTGCCCTCCAGCTTCGGCTGGTTCAAATCGCGGTCCGCTTCAGGATTGGCGGCGCGGGAATTTTTGCTGGAATAATATTTCGCATCTTTCGGCGCTTCCAGCGCGGCTTGGTCGGGATCCACGTCCAGAAACATCGTCGGTTCGGTTTCGTTAACCACGGGCGGCGGGAATTTTTTTTGCGCCAGATGCAGCCGCGCCGGCAAGTGCAACCGCTGCCACAGGCCGGTTTTCTTGCCGAGTTCATAGCCGCCCCACACCAGAAAATGCGCCGCGAGCGACAACGCCAATGCCAGCGCCAGCCGTTTCATTTCAAAACGGTTCAGTCGCACGGAGTCTATTTTTTCGCCGGTTCCGGCCATGACACATAATCTTGCCGCAGGAATACGAAGCGGGCAACTGTCTTTGCAGAACGAAGAAATGCAGGGGCGCAACTCAGTTACTTGCAGGCTCAATTGGGTTGGGCGTCATACCGGTCGTCCCAGAGGGACGTTTGAGAATAGCCCGGCGTTTCAACGCCGGGAACGGTTGGCAAGAACACCAAGTCCTGAAAGGACGGCTGATGGTTCTGGCTGGCTCATTCATTCAGCCGTCCCTGCGGGACTTGGATTGCGAACCGACATTCCCGGCGTTGAAACGCCGGGCTATTGTCGTTTGTCCCTCCGGGACATTGCAAGAAAGTGAGATGCGCCCGAAATGCAGCAAGTCCTGATTTTAACGGAGCGCGGCTGTGTCGCAGACCAGCCGCAGCAGTTTGAAAATAGCCGCGGCTGACGCTTCGCGCACAGTCGCGCTCCTAACCAGAGGCCCGCCGAATTAACTCTCCTTTCGCGCCAATACCAGATACACTGGGAAAGTCGAAAGACATTTTATGAGCATCAAATTATTTTCCGAACTCGGCCTTTCTCCTGAAATCCTGAAGGCGATTGAGAAACTTGGCTTTGAAAAGGCCGCTCCAATTCAGGCCGAAGCCATCCCCGTTCTCATGAGCGGACGCGATGTCGTGGGCCAGTCGCAGACCGGTTCCGGCAAGACGGCGGCGTTCGCCATTCCGGCCATTGAAAAGACCGACCCGAATTTGAAGGCCGTTCAGGTTTTAATTCTTTGCCCGACGCGCGAACTGGCCGTGCAGGTGGCGGAAGAATTTCACAAGCTCACGCTCTACAAACGCGGCATCACCTCGCTACCGATTTACGGCGGCCAGTCCTACGAACGGCAGTTTTGGGGACTCAAGCAAGGCGCGCAAATCGTCATCGGCACGCCAGGGCGCGTGATGGATCACATGCGGCGCGGCACAATCCGCCTCGACACGTTGAAGATGATGATCCTCGACGAAGCCGACGTGATGCTCAACATGGGTTTCCGCGAGGACATTGAGACCATTTTGAAGGACGCGCCGAAGGAACGGCAGACCGTTTTCTTTTCCGCCACGATGCCGCGCCCGATCCGCGACCTGATCGAAAAATTTTCCCGCGATCCGCAGAACGTGAAGATCGAACAGAAGGCGATGACCGTGCCGACCGTCGAACAGGTTTATTACGAAGTGGACCGCCGGTTCAAAGTGGATTTGCTCACGCGCCTCATTGACATTTACGACCTCAAGCTGGGAATCATTTTTTGCAACACCAAGCGCATGGTGGACGAACTCGTGGATCATCTCGAAGCGCAAGGCTACATGGCCGACCGTCTCCACGGCGACATGACGCAGATGCAACGCGACCGCGTGATGAACAAATTCCGCAAGTCCGGCCTCGAATTTCTCGTCGCCACCGACATCGCCGCGCGCGGCATTGACGTGGACGACATCCAGGTGGTGTTCAACTACGACCTGCCTTACGACGGCGAAGATTACGTCCACCGCATCGGCCGCACCGGTCGCGCGGGCCGCACCGGTCGCGCGATTTCATTCGCCTCCGGCCGCGAACTCTTTCAGATCCGCAACATCGAGCGCTACACCAACACGCGGATTCAGCGCGCCAAGATTCCGACCGTGGATGAAGTCCACGAAGTCCGCGCGAGTTTGTTTCTCGACAAACTGCGCGCCACGCTGACCAGCGGCGAATACAAAAAACAGGATCACCTCATCGAACGTCTGCTGGAGGAAGGTTTCAATTCCACCGACATCGCTTCCGCGCTCATCCATCACCTGCAAGGCGGCGACGCCACGCCCGCGAAACCCGCGCCGCGTGAAGAGCCAGTCTTTGAACGCCCGGAACGTCCGCCTTTTCGTGAACGCCGCGATGATCGTGGAGGCCGTTACGAAGATCGTCCTGCGTATAACGCCCGTTCCCGTGATGACGACCGACGCGCGCCTTATCGTGATCCGCGCGATGATCGCCCAACGCCGAAGCCCTACGGAGCGCCGCGTCCGATGGTTGCACCAAGCACGGCTCCGCGCGTTCCGAAGACCATCATTCCGCCGCCGAAGCGTGTCGTGAAAACATTTCATGACGCACCGGCAGCCGCGTCAGGGGAAAAAGCCGTCGAAGGTAGGGCGGGCAGTCCTCTGCCCGCCGTCGTGGAAAAACCTGTGGTCGGCGCGCACGGAGTGACGCGCCCTACCAGCGAAGCGAAAATTGAACCGGTAAAAACTTATTCCGATGAGGAAATTCTCGCGTCGGTGAAAACACCCGAACCGCCGGCTCCGGCGTTCGTCAAATCCAAGCCCGCACCCTTTTATGCGAAGGTCGCCGGCGCGGAATCCTTCCCGAAAAAGAGCAAGGTGAAAGGTGAGCGCAAAACTCCGTCGGACCAGACCCGCCTGCACCTCAACGTCGGCGAAGAGATGGGCGTCATGCCGATTGACGTCGTGAATTCCATCGCCGGCGAGACCGGCCTGCCCGGCAAGGTCGTCGGCAAGGTGGACATCCGCGAGCGGCATTCGTTTGTGGACGTGTCCACCGAGCACGCCAATGCCATTCTCGCCAAGCTGAACCGCGCCGAGATCAAAGGCCACAAGGTGAAGATCAAGGCGGCGTGATGAGCGGTGAAGTTCCAGCCTCGCGCATTGAGCAGTTGTTTGAGCTGGCCGTGTCGTCAAAGCTCCTGCTGATCGGGCGCGAAGCGTTGCGCCGGAACAAAAGTCATCTGCATTTTGTTTTGATCGCCACGGACATCATCGCCAATCATCGCGCAGAAGTGCTCAAAGATTTTATCCATTATCCGGTGGTGCAGCAATTCACGGCGGCGGATTTTGAGCGGCTGTTCCAGATCAAAGGCGCGAAGACGGTCGGCTTTGCGAAGTCCGACCTCGCCAAATCCATCTACGCCGAATTGAAGCCGCACCGCATCAACGAGCCGCTGCATCCGTCAAAGAAACCCGACGCGGCACCGAAATAGTGGGCTGGCAATCTTGCGGCGTAACTGTTACGCCATTCCTCGTTTCATGGAACTTCGTGAATTTGCCGAACGCGTTTTGTTCGCCACGACGCTGGAGGAAAAACTCCTGCGTCCAGCCGACATCACCGATGAGCGTCCCGGTCCCGCCTTCGAGACGCCCGCCGCGCCGGGTCGTCCGGCTGAGTTGCAATTCAAAGTGACCGGTGAGGCGCGCGACAGTTTTCCCGGCACGAAAAATCTGGAACGGGAATCCGAACGCGGAAAACTCCTTCACTTCTTCGCCAATCACGAACTGCTTGCCACCGAATTGATGGCGCTGGTGCTGTTGAAATTTCCCGATGCCCCCACCGCGTTCCGCAAAGGCGTTTATCAGACGCTTAAGGACGAACAGGAACACACGCAGCTTTACCTCCACCGCATGAAGCAATGCGGCATCCGCTTCGGCGAGCTGCCGGTAAGCGGCTATTTCTGGCGCTCGGTTTCCGTGATGGAAAACCCGATGGATTACGTCTCCAGTCTGTGCCTGACCTTCGAGCAGGCGAACCTGGATTTCGCCCGTCATTTCGCCCAAGGCTTCGCAACCGTGGGCGACGACGCGACGGCGAAGCTGCTCGATAAAATCTATCACGACGAAATCGGCCACGTCGCCTACGGGCTGAAATGGTTTCGCCGCTGGAAAAATCCAAACGAAAGCGACTGGGAAGCATTTTGCCGCCAGTTGAAATTTCCCCTGTCCCCACAGCGCGCGAAAGGCATGACGTTGAATGTCGAAGGCCGCCGCGCCGCCGGACTCGACGCACATTTCATCGCCGAGTTGGATGTCTTCTCGCAATCGCGGGGACGCACACCGAATGTTTTTGTCTTCAATCCATTAGCGGAAGCCCGCATTGCCCACGGCAAATCATTCAATCCCACGAAGCATCAGGCGCAACTCGCGCGCGACCTCGCAAATCTGCCGCAATTTTTGTGTCGGCAGGATGACATCGTGTTGGTGGATCAAAAACCGTCGGTGGAATTTTTAAGCGGCATCAAGCAGGCGGGCTTCGATTTGCCGGAGTTTGTTGAACTGGATTGGAGCGCCGGCCTCCGGCCCGGCAAGCAAATCGGATTGGCGGTCGCAAAACTCGCCGGGGCGGAGACCGGCGTTCCGCCTGCGTTCACGAATCTCACCGAACGCAAGCTCGGCCGCCTGCGCCCGTGGGCCTGGGGGCCGGACAGCGTTGAATTATTCGCGCCGCTGTTCGCCAATCTCACCGGCGAAAAACGCACCGCAAGGGGTAGTTTCAATCCGGACATCGCGCAGCTTTACTCAAAGGCGTGGAGCGCGGCCTTGCTAAAGAGGATTCTTGGTAGGGCGGGCAGTCCTCTGCCCGCCGAGCGGCGCGCACGGAGTGACGCGCCCTACCTTTGCACTGAATACGAAGTCGGCGTGGAGGTGGATTCGCTCAATGACGCCCTCGCCGCGATTGCCACCATCCGTCAACGCGGCCATCACAAAATTGTCATCAAGGAGGCGCTCGGGCTTGCGGGCAGCAACGCGATGCGCTTGTTCGAGCCGGAACTTTTGGAAACGCATCGCCGCTGGATTGCCAATGCGGTCGAGAATCACCGCCAACTCGTTGTCGAGCCGTGGCTGGAACGCGAACTGGATTTCTCCGTGCAACTGGAAATGACCGCCGACGGTTTGAAACTGTGCGGTTACACGGGTTTGCTCAATGATGCCAGGGGCCAGTTCCAGGGTAACTTCGCCGCGCCCGGCCATGAGAAACGGATTCCTGCAAATGTCATCGCCCTGTTCCGTGAACCCGCCGACATCGCGCAACGGCTGCACGCGCTTTACGCAGACATTTTTGAGTTGCTGGAAGAGGAGTTGCGCCGCGTCAATTATCTCGGCCCGGTGGGTATTGACGCTTTTGCGTATCGCGATGATGATGGCAAAATCCGGCTCAAGCCGATTGTGGAGATCAATCCCCGCTACACGATGGGACGGGTGATGGTGGAATTGATGCGGCAGGCGTGTTCCGGCAGCCACGGGCTGTTCCGGCTGATCAGCCGCAAACAGGCGCTCGCCGAAGGCTTCGCTGATTTCGCGGCCTGTGCGCGCTCATTGAACAAACACTTTCCACTCCGGCTCGAAGGCGAACCGACGGCAAGAATCCGTGAAGGAGCCATTTGTCTGAACGATCCCGCGCAGGTGCAAGTCTGCCTCGCGGTGTTTCAAGTCGCTCGCGCTGCCGGGACAGTCACTTCGCTTGCCGACTTGATGGCCTCCAGCTCTTCCCAGCGCGCGTAAAGCTTCGGCACATTTGCCTTCGCCGCGTCGAGTTCGTGTGTGAGCTGGTTGACCTGCGCCGCGTGCTTGCGGAAAAATTCTGGGTCGGCGAACAAACCTTCGATGCGCGTTACTTCGGCCTCAAGCGCATGAATCTGCGCCTCCATGCCTTCGAGTTCGCGTTGCTCCTTGAAGGACAGTTTGCGCAGCTTCGTTTTCGGCTTGGCGGCTTCGCGGGCAAGCGCTTCTGATTTATTGGTCGCGAGAATGGCGGCGCTCTGCCGGGCCGCCGATGCCTCCGCCTTCTTTTTCTTCTCCAGGTAATAATCGTAGTCACCGACGCTGTGATGAATCCTGCCGTCGCCTTCAAACGCCAGGATGTCCGTGCAGACGCGGTTAAGAAAATAGCGGTCATGGCTCACCACCAGCACCATGCCGGTGAATGCGATCAACGCTTCCTCCAGCACACGCAACGTCGGCAGGTCCAGATCGTTCGTCGGTTCGTCGAGAATCAGGAAGTTGCCGCCATTTTTTAAAACCTGCGCGAGCAACAACCGGCTGCGTTCGCCGCCGCTCAATTTTTTCACCTGGGTTGTGATGCGATCATCCGAGAACAAAAATCTTTTGAGATAGGAACGCACGGAAATTTTGTCGTCGCCCCATTGCACGAACTCCCGGCCCTCGGCGACTTCGTCCATCACCGTGTTTTCTTCGTTCAGGTGCAGACGCCCTTGGTCCACGTAGTTGAATTTCGTGAGCTGGCCGATCTTGACCGTGCCTTCGGTCGGCGGCAACTGGCCGATGATGGCCTTGAGCAGCGTGGTTTTGCCCAGACCGTTCCGCCCGCAAACGCCGATGCGCTGGCCGTTCGCAAAGTTGAAGGAGAAGCCGGAAAACAACTTTTTCCCGCCAATCGTCATGCCCAAATCCGCAACCTCAACCGTGCGATTACCCAGTTGCGGCGGCGGTGGAATGCAAAGCTCCACGTCTTCCTCGATCACCGGGCCAGCTTGTGCGGCGGTGTCGTAGTATCGCTCAAAACGATCCTTCTGCTTGCTGCGTTGGGCGCGAGGACCCTGGCGCACCCAGGCGAGTTCCTTTTTCAGAAACATCTGGCGCTTGTGTTCCACGGTCGCGTCAGCGGCTTGCCGCTCGGCCTTGGCGAGCAGGTATTCGGTGTAATTGCCGTCGTGCGAGAAAAATTTCCCGTCGGACAACTCGATCATGCGCTTCACCACGCGATCCAGAAAATAGCGGTCATGCGTCACGACGAGAAACGTGCCATGAAATTCGTCGAGAAATTCCGCGACCCATTCGATGGATTCGGGGTCGAGATGGTTTGTCGGCTCGTCGAGAATCAGAAAGTCGGGCAGCGAAACCACCGCGCGGCACATGGCGACGCGGCGTTTCTCACCGCCGGAAAGTGTGTCAACGCGCCGGTCGCTGGCGGGACAGTTCAAGTGCGCCATCGCAATCTGGATGCGGGTGTCGAGCGTCCAGCCTTCCAGGGCCTGGATGCGATGCTCCAGAAACTCGTGACGCTTTGAGTCGTGCGGCAGCGATTCAAATTCCGCGATCAGATCCAGCACGGGCTTCGCGCCGTCGCGGATGTTTTCCTCCACGGACTTCGAGGCATCCAGCATGAAATCCTGCGGCAGATAACTGACGACGAGATCGCGCTGGCGTGCGACTTCGCCGATGTCGGGCGCTTGCAGGCCGGCAAGAATGCGCAGGAACGTCGTCTTGCCCGCGCCATTACGACCGACGAGCCCGAGGCGTTCGCCTTCCTGGATGCCGAGCGTGGTGGCGTCGAGGATGGCGCGGTCACCGTAGCGAACGGTGATTTCAGAGGCGGAAATGATGGTGGCCATGCCAGTTCAAGCCGCTGCGGAATTTGTTTTAGTCTTCAAAGGAACACGGACAGTAGCAGAGAATCAGGCGGGAACAAGACGGGAAAAGGCGTTGCCTGGCGCATCGCCCCTTGAATTCGGGATGGCCGGCCCCGTCAGATGGAGTAATCAATCAGTTGAAAAAACGCCAGTTCAGCGAGGGCTTCATATCCGCCCGTAATGTCCAGCGCCATGGTGTCAATCGTGTGCTGGCGTTCTTCCGGTCGGGGCGGATCAAAAGGAAAATCAATCAGATTCTGGATGCTGCCGGCCTGCGCCCGCCGGTAAAGTCCCTTGGGATCGCGGTGCATGCACACATTCAGGGAAGCGTGGATGTAAACCCAGACGAGCCGGTCGGTGAGCACCTGTTTCACTCGATCCCGGTCTTTCAGTTCCGGGGCCATGGTGGACACCACGACGCTTAAACCCTGCTCCGTCGCCAGCCGGGCGATTTCGGCGATCCGCCGGTGATTCTCCAGCCGGGCTTCGCTGCTGAAGCCCAGGTCGGCGCAGATGCCCGAGCGCATGTCGTCGCCGTCCAGGTAAAGCATCGGAATATTGCGGTTGTTGAAGCCTTGTTGCAACCGCCGGGCGAGCGTGGTCTTGCCCGCACCGGAACGGCCAAAGAGCCAGAAAACTTTGGAATTGGTCGTGATCATTTCGCCGATCATGGTTGACTGAATTCTAGATCCGGCAAGTTTAAGGATGGATCCGCCCTCCGCCCAATCATTTATTGGCAATCCCTTACCATCTTTGCGGGAAGATGCGCAGTCGCCGTGCTAACGGCGATCTCGGAGGCGGAAATGATGGTGGGCATATTTTTTAACCGCCCAAAGAATGTAAAATCAGTTTCACAAGAACGTGAACGGTAGCAGATAATCAGGCGGGAACAAGACGGGAAAGGAACGGAGGCCGCTTTTATATGCGCTGAAGGCGCTAAGGAAATTAGCCTAGGGTTGCTCGCGCGAAGCAAGAACTACCCTAGGATGCGTCCCACAAAATAATTCTCCCTCTCCTCGCCGAACGAGGAGAGGGCCGGGGTGAGGAGTCGACCCTATCCGCGCGTCCAGCGCTTCACGCGCTCAATGCACTGCGGCATGTTGTCACGGAGTTCGTAAACCCAAAAGCGCATCACGTCCCACCCAAGCTCGATGAGTCGCATATTCCGAAGTTGATCGCGACGCAACAATTCACCCGTCCAGTCCCTATGGTATCGCTCGCCATCAACCTCGATGTCGAGCCGGCGATTGCCAGCAATTAACGCGAAGTCGAGAATGAATTTCTCCACGTCATACTGCGGAATTGGTCTGAGGCCAGCTTGGTAAAGTTTGGTATAAAGCACCCGTTCCCAATCCGAAACCAATTCGGGACGAGCGACCGCTGGAAAGTTCGGACCGCCGTCATAGTTTTCTTGTCCCCGCATCCCGGCATGACGTGTGTTTGTGTTCACGCCCTCGACATAGTTCGCAAAAGCGGAAAGGTGTTTGATGTCGGAGTTCTTGGCTGCGCCAAAATCTCCAACGACTACCAGCGTAGCTCGCGCTCTGGTGATTGCCACATTGAACAGGTTGCCGGTCTTTCTCAAAAAGATTGAAGCGCCTTGCGGCATTGCTCGCGACACGACGGGCGAGAAAATCATCACGTCTCGCTCGTCGCCTTGAAAACGGTGAACAGTGTCCACAAGCAACTCTCCATTTCTGAGCATCAGGTTGGCTTGCGGATGCGCGTGCAGCAAGTCACGGATTTTGTTTGCCTGCGCGCGAAACGGAGTCACAACGCCGACACTGCCTCGGTATCCCTGCCGCACCAACATGCGTTCAAGTTCCAAGACGACAGCTTTAGCCTCGGCTTCATTCAACGCACCTGAACCGGGCTTCGTGACCGTTCCTTCGACCTGAACCCATCGGACTGTCGGTGTATCAAGCGCGGGCCGTCGCAGGCGATCATAGTTTGTCGCAACGCGCAATCGGCCTCCGTAGAAATGATCGTTGGAGAAGCCAATGATGTCGGCGTGTGACCGGTGGTGATCCCGCAGCATGATAATGTCGTCAGCCGATGCAAGCGGGCTTGCCAGATCGAAAACTGAATTCTCCGAGAAAGCCCAGTTGATGTGTGTTTCTGCCAAGCCATGTTGCTGCAAAAGATCGCGGTCGCGTCGCGGGGAAATTGCGCTGATATGGCGGAGCTGCATCGGGTCACCGATGATTACCGCCGCTTTCGCCCTGAAGAGTAACGGCAGCAACGATGCGATGTCGCACTGACTTGCCTCATCAACAACAAGAAGATCAAAGAATCCTGCTTCAAGCGGGATTCGACCGCGTGCCGATAACGAAGTCACAGCCCAGCAAGGCAACTGGCTTACAAGATGTGGAAACAGACGATAATAGCGTGCGAACACATCGCGGCCAGCGCGTTGCCCTTGCCCATCGCTTTGAACCAAGAGCCTGAGCACGGCGTTGAAGTCACCTAGATTCTTCCTGTCAGATTGGTTGAGTCGGGCAGGTGCGAGACACAGCCACGCCTCCCACACTCGCATGGACTTGGAAGCACAATCGTTCTTAAGGCCGACCAACTTGCTTGTCAGGTCTTCCAATCGCTCGCCCGCTGACAGCAGATTCAGTTGCTTCGAGTAAGCCGAAGTCAAGCGAACCTGTTCAGACCGGCGGCGAAGTTCACCTGAAGTTTCAATCCAAGCTGCCACATGGGTGTCCGCAGTTGGATTTGTTGGAACTGAGATTCCGACGGACTCAAGCGACTTCCGAACATCTTCCGTGACTCGACAGAGTGCGGCTATGCGGGCGTTCCGAAAAGCAAACCAGAACAACCGTGTGAAGATTGGTTGTCTCTCACGGCAGGCATGTTCTGCTACCGCCAGAAGACGTTCTGCTTGCTGCTGAAGGCCGTTCGCGTCAAACGAGCAGAATTGATTGAACCGTTCTTCGCCAAGTTCGCTGCGGACGGTTTCGGCCTTCCTTTCTGCGGCATCCACAGTATTCCGTAACTCGACAATCTCCTGCGCTCTGTCCTGCAACGCCCGAATCTTCACGGTCAAGGCGGCGTATTCACTTTGTGCCTCACGGAAATTCTCTTCATCTTCCGGCGTCGCGCGACTGGCGAGCAAGGTTGTGAGGTATTGCGAAAGATTGGCCTGATATTCTCCGCGCCCAAGACGCAACAAGATTGGGCGCGACCCCAAAGCATTCACGCGTGTCTCAACTACATCCACCGCCTTATTGTTTTTGCTGGCAAACAGAACTCGCAGTCCTCGCTTTGCAGCATTGACCAGCAGCGTCGAAACAACTTGCGATTTTCCTGTTCCCGGCGGGCCAGTGATAACGGTCAGCGGAAGTGAAAGCCCCTTTTCAATGGCTTCACGTTGTTCTGAATTGAGTGGAAGCGGTTCAAGCAACTCCGATTCTTGAGCGGCGGGCGCTCGAAACGACGTGAAATCACGGCGCAACCAAGCTCCGAGCGCAGTGGGACGATATGCTTCTTCAGTTTTCTTTTGCAGCTCTGCCAGTTCTTGTTCGAGCCCTTTTGTGAATGGCGAGCGCTCGCAGCCGAACACAATAGCCCGGTTGTAAATTCCGCCGTCACTGATTTGGCTAAGAGGTGTTCCCGATGAAAGGCTCGCGGGATTCATTTCCTCTTTCCAATCCCAATCCTCTCGAATTTGAACCAGCCGCGCTATGAACTCATCCAGTTCCGGTGGCTCGGCTTCAGAAAATCCAAGCTCCTCTGCAAGCCGCGCGGCTTCGTCCATGATTTGCGAGTCGTCGCCCATTGCGAGGGATTTCAGAACGCGAAAATTGAAGGTTGGCAATTCGCCAGTAAGCGCAGGGTCTGCGCCTCTCTGGAGCGCGTCATCTGTGAAATCAAAAAGAAACACCGGCTCGACAAAAAATCCTTCCCAACCCTTTTCTGACCGGTGCGCTCTTAACCGGACTGGATAACCGAGATAAGGCACTTGACGACTCGCAGAAGTTCGCAACCGTTGAAATAACTCCGAAACTCCGGTGAAGCTCGCGAGGCTGCGTTCTTCAGGATCGAACTCGGGGAGAACTGGCAGTTCGATGTATTCCGGCGAAAACCGAGACTGAGCGAACAAACTGACCCCACTCTCGTCATCCAGACTGAGGCAGTGAAGATAATAACGGCTCAACTTCGTCAACGGCGTGTCAAGTTGGGGCTGGGCGGTCTGGCCAGACTCACGACTGGCAGACTTGAGAAACCAGCGATAGCCGCTGTCTTGCCATGCGAGTTTCCGCAGCCGGAGTTTGTAGAGCGTCGAATTGACAAAGCTCTTGTCCAAACCAAGACGGCTCGCGATTTCCCGGCCTTTCAAACCCGGTTCACGCGTGAGTGCTGCGAGAATGTCATCTTCCAGAGCCATCGGCGGTGACGATAACAAGAAACTGTGAGTTTCAGCAAGGAATGGCCTCTCAATGTTCGACTCCTCACCCCGGCCCTCGTTTGGCGAGGAGAGGGAGAATTATTTTGTGGGACGTTTCCTAGGGTAGTTCGTTCCTCACAACCCTAGGCTAATTTCCATTACGCCTTCAGCGTATTTGAATTCGCGTTAATCCGTGCAATTCGTGTCAAAGTTTTTGCGTTGCGATCACTTGCCCCGCCGATTCAACAAATTCACAATTTTATTCTTTCGCCGTTTGCACGGGCAGCGCCGACAGCGGCGTGTTCTTGTTCGTCTCACCGAAGTAGTTGGCCGACCACTCGTTCTGGAAAAGGATGACGGCATTTTTGCCGATGTCATAGGCGAGCTTTGCGCCGGTCGGGAGCGAAAGCGCGTCGAGTTCTTCTTCCTTGATGTCGGTTGGCAGCCAGCGGACGACGCTCCACGGCGCGGCTTCGAGACGGGATTCCGCGCCGTATTCGCTTTCGAGACGGAATTGCACGACTTCAAATTGCAGCGGGCCGACGGCGGCCAGCAACGGCGTTTTGACCGACGAGTTGCGGAGATACAACGCCTGGATGACGCCTTCCTGCAAAAGCTGTTCGAGGCCCTGGCGAAATTGTTTGTATTTCCCCGTGTTCGGATTGTGCAGATACGAAAACGCCTCGGGCGTGAAGCGCGGGATTTCCTTGTAGAGAATTTTTGGATCGGTCGTCAGCGTGTCGCCGATGCCAAAGCTGTCGTGGCCCACGAGGCCGATGACATCGCCGGGATACGCTTCGTCCACGGTTTCGCGTTCGTTGCCGAACAGTTTGTGCGAACTGGACAGGCGCACTTTTTTCTCGGAGCGCGAATGATGCACGGTCATGTCGCGGTCGAACTTGCCGGAGCAGACGCGGATGAACGCGATGCGGTCGCGGTGCTTCGGATCCATGTTCGCCTGGATCTTGAAGATGAAACCGGAGAACGCGGGATTTTCCGGCGCGATCTCAATGCCGCCCATCACGCGTGATTTCGGTGCGGGCGAATGTTTCAGGAAACCGTCGAGCAGCAGTTGCACGCCGAAATTATTCACGCCGCTGCCGAAGAACACCGGCGTCGTTTTGCCTGCGAGCACGGCGGCTTCATCGAATTCATTCCCGGCGTGTTCGAGCATTTCCAGTTCTTCGAGAGTTTTGCTGAATTCAGCTTCGCTCAAATTGCCGCGCACCTCGGGATCATGCAGTCCGCCTACGACCACGGGCGCGCGATGTTTGCCGCCCACGACGCGCTCAAACGTGTGCATCGTCCTGGTCTGCCGGTCGTAGATGCCCTGAAATTCCGGGCCGTTGCCGATGGGCCAGTTCACAGGAAACGCGCCGATGCCCAACACGCGCTCGAGTTCGTCAATCAGCTCCAGCGGATTTTTCATCGGGCGATCACACTTGTTCATGAACGTGAAGATCGGCACGCCACGCTGGCGGCAAACCTCAAAAAGCTTTCGCGTCTGCGGCTCGATGCCTTTCGCGGAATCAATCACCATCACCACGGCGTCCACGGCGGTCAGCACGCGATAGGTGTCCTCGGAAAAATCCTTGTGGCCGGGCGTGTCGAGCAGGTTGAGCCGGTAGCCGTCGTAATCGAACTGAAGCACGGTCGAGCTGATGGAGATGCCGCGTTTCTTTTCCAATTCCATCCAGTCGGAGGTGGTGGCGCGCTGGTTTTTGCGCGCAGTCACGGAGCCGGCCAGCTGCACCGCGCCGCCGTAAAGCAGCAGCTTCTCCGTCAACGTGGTTTTGCCCGCGTCGGGATGCGAAATGATGGCGAACGTGCGTCGCCGCTGGATTTCTTCCGTGATGTTCACAAAGGTCGTGAACGGTAACAGAGAATCAGGCGGGAACAAGTTTTGGATTTTGACCGGGGCGATCTTCGCTCATCCCGCCAGCTTCGCATAGAGCGTGACTTTCGCATTCAACAAACGCGAAATCGGGCAGCCAGCCTTGGCTCCGTCCGCGATGGCAATGAACTGCGCCTCGTCAATGCCGGGGATTTTCGCCGTCAGATCCAGATCCGATTCCGTGACCGTCCAGCCCGCGTCCGTCTTGTCCAGCGTGACAGTCGCCGTGGTGTGGATGGATGCGGGAGTGAAGCCGGCCTTGCCGAGTTCCGCCGAGAGCGCCATCGAGAAACAGCCCGCGTGCGCCGCCGCGATCAATTCCTCGGGATTCGTGCCGGCGCCGCTCTCGAAGCGCGTGCCGAACGAGTATTGGGTGTCCTTGAGCACGCCGCTTTCGGTCGAGATGCTGCCCTTGCCCTCCTTCAAACCGCCATGCCAGACTGCTGATGCTTTGCGTTTCATAATCGGTGCCCTTTCAATTGTCAGAACGGGAATCCGCTCCTATGGTTTAGAAACTACTGCGTGCGCGGATAAATTCAAGCGCACCATCCGGTTTGCTTTGACCGTTTGAAAACCCGGACGACAGCCAGGCCGGCTGCGAACTCCAAAAATTTACTTCGTGTTGCTGAACAGCATGAACACCCGCGGCCCGCGCGGCGTCTGCAACGCGTATTGCTTTTCCTGTTCGGTCGCCGGCACGGCCAGCCCGTCGCAATGCTTGTGGCTCGCCGGATGGCCGTCCACCAGCAGCATGTAGTGGTGCGTGCAATTGCCGGGGATGTGATGGAGCATAAGCTGCCAGTGGTTGGTCGCGCGGTCATGCGCCATGGCCACGGGCTTCCAGCCGGTGAAGGTGCCCGCGATCTCAACTGACGCGGGGTTCGGGTCGCCCGGCCTGGCCGGATGCCAGCGAAAAGCCTTGCTGAAGAATGTGCCGCGCTTCGCCGTTCCCAGGACTGGTAATTTTTGAGTTTTTTGGTTCATGTCATCCCGCGCTGTGTCAAATGCGCGCGCAACTTACACCGGCACGGGAGAAGTGCAACTACGGTGTCAGAACCACAGGATCTATTCCCTCGCAATCATCGGAATCAGAACGCAACTGCCGGCTTAATTCTTGCCATCGCTTTCCGCCAATAATTTCAACGCCGCCAGACCTTTCTCGAACTGCCCGCCGACCATCTTGTCGCAGTTCATGAGCAGGCCAAAGATTTTGCCGGTGAAATTGCTTGTGCCGGACATGCTCCAGGCCACGAGCGTCTGGCCGCCCTCCGGTTTGAATGTGAACTCGGCGCTGTTTGTCGCTTTCATCGGCTTTTCAAAATCCAGCCGGAAGCGGATCGCTTCGGCGGGCCTGCTTTCCGTGATGGTCATCGTGCCGACGCCGACTTTGTTGTTGCCCTCCCAACGCATCGCCGCGCCGGTGCCGGCGTCAGGGCCGGAAAACGAATTCTTTGCGTTCGGATCCATTTTCGCCCACGGCGACCAGGCCTCCCATTTGTGGAGGTCGTTGACGTGCGGAAAGACTTTTTCCGGCGGCGCGGAGATTGTCGCCGACCGGGAGAGTTTGAATTCATCGGGCTGCCCGACGATGACGATGATGAACAGGATGGCGATGAACGCGAGGGCGAGAAAGATGGGAAGCATAAATTTCCTTTCGAAGTTTAGTTCAGCAGTCCGGCAAATTTCCGGCGCGCATCCCAAAGCAAAAACAGCGCGCAGACGATGATGATGTCGAGCATCGGATTGATCAGGTGACGTGGGTCGTCCATGAGCACATGGAACGCGATGATGTTCACGATGACCGGGCCGAGCAGCAGCAGGCCGATGTTTCGCAAACGCGGAACCATCACAATGATGGCGCCGACGAACTCAAATATCTTCACGAACTTGACGTAACCGGTCGGTCCGAACGCCTCCATGAAATGCCAGACCGGCGTGCCCTCCGGCAACGGCGGCGGCTTGGCAAAATCAAGGTTAAGCAAGACCGGGACGCTTGCGGCGAGAAAGCAAAGCCCCAGCAGGATGCCGGCGACGGTCGGTAGGTGTTTTTTCATGGATGGTTTTTTTGGTTTGGTTTGGTTTTTTAAAATTCTCAAAAAGTTCAACCGCCCGCCATCGCGCCCACGATGAGGAACGGCTCCGCGCCGTTAACCACTTCGTCGGGCAAAATGATCCCCGGCGGTTCGAGCGAAATGTCTTCTTTGCACGCAAAAAAGCGGACAAACGGACGGCGCTTCAATGTGCCATGGTCGCGGATCGTCCCGCGCAGCGCTGGATAGCGCGACTCCAGCGCATCGAGCACGGCGCGCACTGTGACCGGCGCGGCAACGTCAAGCTCCACCTCGCCGTCCACGCGCGCGAGGTTTCGCAGGTGAAATGGCAGCACGACGCGAATCATTTCAATGTTTGCACTTCCACCGAATAAACCGCCGGCAGGTCGCGGACGATGGCGTTCCAACTGTCGCCGCTGTCGGCGGAGCAATAAACCTGGCCGCCAGTCGTGCCAAAATAGATTCCGCACTGGTCGAGCGAATCCACAGCCATCGCGTCGCGGAGCACGTTGACGTAGCAATCCTTTTGCGGCAGACCTTTCGTCAACGGCTCCCATTCACCGCCGCCGGTTTTACTGCGATACACGCGCAACTTTCCCTCCGGGGGATAATGCAACGAATCGCTGGTGATCGGCACGACGTAGATTGTCTCCGGTTCATTGAAGTTCACATCAATCGGGAAACCGAAATCACTGGGCAGATTGCCGCTGACCTCGTTCCACTGCTCGCCGGCGTTGTCCGTGCGCAACACGTCCCAGTGCTTCTGCATGAACAGCACGTCCGGCTTGGATGGATGCAGTGCAATACGATGCACGCAGTGCCCGACTTCCGCATCGGGATCGGGAAGTTCAAATTGTGATTTCAGTCCGCGCGTGATGGGCTTCCACGTCTTGCCGCCATCGTCCGTGCGGAAACAGCCGCCCGCCGAGATGGCAACGTAAATGCGCTTCTCATTTTTAGGATCAAGCAGAATGGTGTGAACGCCCATGCCGCCCGCGCCCGGCTGCCAGAGATGGCTTTTGGTTTTGCGCAACCCAGAAAGTTCCTTCCATGTTTTTCCGCCGTCAGTGGTCTTGAAAAGCGCCGCGTCCTCCGCGCCGGCATAAGCGGTGTCAGGATCGGTGGGCGACGGCTCAATATGCCAGATGCGCTTGAACTCCCACGGATGCTGCGTGCCGTCATACCACAGATGTTTGCCAACTTCGCCCTCATAGACAAATTTGTTGCTCTCGCCTTTCGGGAAACCGCCTTCACCTTTCAACTCTTCCGGGCTGCTGCCGGGCGTGTTCCAGGTTTTACCGCCGTCGTCGGAACGCTGGATGATCTGCCCGAACCAGCCGCTCGTCTGCGAGGCATAGATGCGGTTCGGATCAACCGGCGAACCTTTCAAGTGATACATCTCCCAGCCCGCGAAGTGCGGGCCGCTGACCTGCCAGTCCTTGCGCTTGCCATCCGCGGTCAGGATGAACGCGCCCTTTTTTGTGCCAACCAAGACTCGAACTTTGCTCATAGTTTTCCTCTTCGGGTTTACGGTTTAACTCAATCCCAATACTACGACGAACGAAAGCCGCCACTCAGGACAACTTTCCGGAAATAATCTGTGAACGCGCCACCGTTTTAACCGAAACCACGCTGAGGCACAAATAAAACACGGATGAACCGCGAGGCGCGGCGGCGCAGAACGAACCGCGTCGCCGATGACTGTGTTTTTGTGAGGGATCACTCGTCCGGGGTTTCGGTCATCACGCTGAAGGCAGAAGCCCGCTCCGGGTCGGTCGGGCGGATCTCGAAGAACAAACCGTGTTTCAGACACGGATTCTCGGCCGCGATCTTCGCCGCTTCCTGGAGGCTGCTGGCCACGATGAACCAATAGCCGCCGATGGCTTCCTTGGCTTCGCCGAAAGGGCCGTCGGTCGCGATGCCCGACTTTGAAACCGTGGCCCCCTCATCGGCGAGGCGGCTGCCCATTTTCATCCGGCCTTCCTCAATGGAGCGGGTGAGCCAGACGTAAAACTGGTCAATCGCCTGCTGGATTTCCTCCTTCGCCGTGTCCTTGTCCCATTGGCCGCGCGAGATGACGAGGTAGTTGAATTTTGCGTCGGTATTCATGGCCTTATTTGTCGGTGGCCGGGCAACCCGTGGTTCCCAACTTCACCATCGCATCCCAACGCTTCTGCATTTCCTGGGGCGACACTTTTTCGATCTCATGCTGGATCAGCCATTGATGGCCGAACGGATCGCGGATCGCGGCGCAGCGGAAACCGTAGAACATGTCGCTGGGCGGCATCTCGACGGTCGCGCCCGCCGCACTCGCGCGGGCCACGGCGCTGTCGATGTTCTTCACCATGAGGCAGAGTTTCACGGCGGTGCCGCCAAGGGTCAACGGCGACTTGCTGCCCCACGCGGGATTTTCATCGGCGAGCATGAAGTGGCTGCCGTTGATCATGATTTCGGCGTGGCCAATGGTTCCGGTGCCCGCATCCGTGAGCCGGAAAAGCTCCGTGGCTCCGAAGGCGGCCTGGTAAAACGCGATGGCTTTGCTGGCGTCCTTCACGGTGAGGTAAGGACTCATGGGCGGGTATTTGACGGGTGTGCTCATGGGGTGAATGGGTAAGTGTTACTTGGCCGGCGTGGCGGCGGCCACTTCACCGAGACTGGCCAGGCCCTGCTCAACCACTCTTTGATGTTTTCGCGCTTGAACTGATGGATCTCCCACGGACCGACTCCGTAGTCGTCCGTATATCCCCGCATCATCGCATCAAGGTCGCGCACCACGATGCCGATTTGCATGGTCTCAGAGAAAGCTGGTTGTTTCATAAAGTCGCGATGGGCATCAAATTTTACCTTGCTTCGGGCGGTATGCGTTGATGAGAACGCCCTTGGGCGTGCTTCGCGTCTCGATCAAAGTGAGGCCGCGTGACGGAACGCCATTCCCGAACAGCCGCTTGCCTTCGCCGAGCACCACCGGAAAGACCCAGAGGCGATATTCGTCAATGTGATCGGCGGCGATCAGCGTCTGCAGCAATTCGCTGCTGCCCCAAACATGCAACGCCGGCCCATCCGATGCCTTCAGCCGACGGAGTTCGTCCACGACATCACCGCCTATGTGTTGCGATTTCTTCCAATCGAGTTGGTCGAGGCTGCGTGTGACGACGTATTTTGTTGCTTGGTTGAAGGCCTTCCCAATCGGGTTGTCACCGTGATGCGGCCAGTAGGAGGCCCAGATTTCGTAGGTCCGTCGCCCCAGAAGCAGGTCGAACTCACTGGAGACAATCTCGCCGATGGCCTGGCCCGAGTCGTCGTCCATGAAGGGCATGGCCCAGCCTCCGTGGGTGAACCCACCACTCGGATCCTCCTCGGGGCCACCGGGCGACTGCATGACGCCGTCCAGCGTGACTTGGGTAATGGCAATGATCTTTCTCATAGTTTATTCACTGTTGAGATTAGGCTGCTGTTACCTGGCCGGCGTGGCGGCGGCGACTTCACCGAGACTGGCAAGGCCCTGCTCAAATTGGGGACCACACATCTTGTCGCAATCCATGAACAGGCTCATCGCCTTGCCCATGAAACCATTCTTGCCATACATGCTCCACGTCACGATGGTCTTGTCGCCTTCCGGTTTGAACGTGAAGTCAACCGTGCTGGTGCCTGCCATCGGCCGCTTCCAGTCCATGCGGCAACGCACCAGTTCGCCCGGTTTGCTCTCAATGATGGTGCAGCTTCCCGCGCCAATGTCGCTGTTGCCCTCCCAACTGCACACCGCGCCAACGCCGGAATCCGGGCCGCTGTAGGTATTCTTCACATTGGGGTCGAGTTTCATGAACGGATTCCACACGGTGAACTTGCGATGATCGTTCACCTGCTCGAACAAGGCGGCAGGCGATGCTGCAAGCGTGGCGCTGCGGCTGACTTTGAAGTCGCCGGGTTGCATCGCAACGACGATGAGGAAGACAACGATGAGGCCGCCGCCGAGAAGGATTTTTTTAATCATGGGATTTTTTGGTTTGGTGGGGTGAGAGTGCTTGAATCAAGGTTGGTGCTTTCATTTCCTGCCGGGGCGTTCCGCTCACAGCTTCACGCGCTTGAGCGGGGTGGGTTTCTCCTCCATTTCCTTGCCGTCCATAACCGCCTTGCAACTGGTCGTGATCGTGTCCGCGTCGTCGAACGTGATGCTCAATGCGTGCATATGCGATTCCTTCCTGGGGTTGATGCCGCAGGTCGCGTCAAAGTCGAACCTGATCGTCTTGGCGTCGGAGGATTTGAGCTTCATGCCGGGGCGGTTGCCCAGCACGCAGTAATGGGTCATGGCCAGTTGGTTGTTCTGGTCGTAATACATCGTGACCATCTCGTTCGGCGTGCCGGCGAAGCAGCGCTCTTCGAGCACCGTGCCGCCCGCGAGCAGCCGGTATTGCAGCGTGATGTCCATCGGACCCTGGCCCATGTCGGTCTTGCCCGTCCACGAGCCGACGAGGGTTTTCATCCGCTCGAATTCTGCCGAACCTTGCTTCGGTTTCTCGTTCTTTTCGGTTTCGACTGCTTGCAGCCCGAGGGAGGTGGCCAGCAGCAACAGGGTGCAGATGGAGGTGATTTGTGTTTTCATGGTTTTCAGATTTTTGGCGTCGGTTGAAGTGGATCAAGCCTGTGCGAGCTGGGCTTCCACACGGGCTTCCATCGCCATCGGGCATTCCGAAAGCACCGGACGCACCTCCACTTTTGCGCCGTAAGGCAGCCCCGGGCATTGCTGCGCGATGGCCACGGCCTCGTCCATCGTCGCCACATCGAGCATGAAATAGCCGCCGATGGCTTCCTTGGCTTCCGCGAACGGCCCATCCGTCACCGTGCGATTTTTTCCCGAAACACTTTTGCCCTCGCCGCCGAGCGGATGGCCGGCGACCGCTTTGCCTAGCTCGTTCAGGCGTTTGAACCACGCCATCCAGGCTTCGGAAACCGTTTGCGCCTGCTCCGGCGACAGACCTTTGTGCCAGTCCATGCCGACGAACAGCAGCATGTAGCCGGTTTGATTTTGTGTGCTCATAATTTTCCTTTCGTTTGGTTGTTTAAATTAACTTTCAACATTAAGACGAATGAGTCCGGCGTTTCACGACAATTATTTCACCGGATTCGGCGTCACCAAAATCATCCAGAACACGCCGAACTTGTCCTCGACCATGCCGAATCTCGCCGAAAAAAACGTTTTTGCCAGCGGCATTTCAATTTTTCCGCCGTTCGCCAGCGCGTTGAAAGCCTGGTCCGCCTCCGCTTCCGTTTTTACCGTGAGCGACAGCGCGAAACCCTCGAACTTTGGATTGCCCGTGGCGCGTCCGTCCGACGCCATGACCACGGTCTCGCCGATCTGAAACTGCGCGTGCATGACTTTGTTCGTGTCCGCCGGCGTGCAGCCCGGCTTCGGCGGTTCGGGACTGTCCTTGAAGCGCAGCAGCATGTTGACGTTCGCGCCGAGCGCTTTTTTGTAAAATTCGAGGGCCGCCTCGCATTTGCCGTCGAAGAACAGGTAAGGTTGAATGATTGAATTTTTCATAATTTTCGTTGTTATCGTTGATGGTTTTGTCGTTCCGTCATGGATACGACGAACGGCCAGCCCCGTTTAGGACAACAATTCAAATAAATTTTCGGGGAGCGCGCCCGCCCCGGTCTTGGCGTTGAGCCTCCGAATTCAGCCCGTCTGTCCGCCGCGCGAACCGTCCGGGGCGGCTGCGCTCCCCGACACCTGATCGCACGTCTGCAACCGCTTTTCCAAAAAAATTTTCTCCGATTTGATTTCCGCCAGTTGCAACGCCCTTTGGAAATGCGCCGCCGCAATTGGCAGATGGTTCAACTGCCATTCAAAATCGCCCAGCACCGCGTGAAACAGATAATACGACTCCAGCGATTTCAGATTCGGAATTGCATTCACCGCTTCGATGCCCGCCTGCGGCCCGCGCGCTTCCGCCAGCGCCACGGCGCGGTTCAGCGCGACGACCGGCGAGTCGTCAAACTCCAGCAGCCGGTCGTAGAGCGCCAAAATCTTTTCCCAATCGGTGGACGCATAATCCTGCGCCGCGCAATGGCACGCCGCGATGCCGGCCTGCAAATGGAACTCGGAAATTTCCTCGCCGTTGGCCGAGTGCGTCAGGTGAAACAGGCCGCGCGCAATCATCGCCGGATTCCATTTCGCGCGGTCCTGGTCGCGCAGGCGCAGCAGATTGCCCTCGTCGTCCACGCGTGCCGGCGTTCGTGCGGCCGTCAGCAGCATCAGTGCGAGCAGCGCGTGCGTCTTCGGCTGGTTGCCCGCCGGATGTCCCGCCAGCAAATCCGCCAGCCGGAGCGCCTCCTCGCAAATGTCTTCGCGGACGAGCTTGTCGCCGGCCGATGCCTTGTAGCCTTCGTTGAACAGCAGATACAGCGACTGCAAAACGCCGTCCAGCCGCTGCGATAATTCTTCACCGGCGGGAATTTCAAAAGGAATCTTCGCCTCGGCAATTTTCTGTTTCGCGCGCGTCAGGCGTTTGGCGATGGCCGCGTCCGTCGTCAAAAATGCGCTGGCGATTTCCGTGATGCTGAAGCCGCAAAGCGTTTTCAGCGCGAGCGCCACCTGTGCTTCCGCCGGAATCGCCGGATGACAGCACACAAACATCATCCGCAGCCGGTCGTCGGAGATTTCCTGCTCGGAAAAGATGATGTCATCCGGCGAGGCGACGTCGCGATCCATCACCCGGATGATTTCCGCCTCCTTCGCGCGGAAATTTTGCTGCCGGCGCACGACGTCGAGCGCGAGGTTGCGCGAGGCGCGCATGATCCATGCCGCCGGATTGCGCGGCACGCCGTAAAACGGCCAGGTCTGCAACGCCCGCGCCAGCGCCTCCTGCACCACGTCCTCCGCCAGCGTGAGATGCTCAATGCCGAAAATGCCCGTCAGCGCGGCCACCATTTTTCCCGCTTCATGACGGAAAAGATGTTCGACCACCTGGCCGATTTCCCGCGGTTCCGGGTTGCTGATCTCGGTTTGACTCATTTGTGTTCAGGCAAATGCGTTCGGAATATCCCGCCACGACGGGGATGAGTCAAGCAGCGGTGCGTTGCTTTTGCAACGCGATGTCCAGCCTCATCAGATGATTTCCAAGCCGTTCCAAAGTCTGTCTGCCGCCTTCGATGGCATCAAACTCTTTCAATTGTCCGCCCTTTTTTTGAATTGCAGGGTGTTTGTTTTTCGTCAACCCGGCCAAATGGGGGCGGATTCTGGACGGTCATGCGGCTTCAGTGCGGGAAATTTACGACGGAAAACACCGTCCGAATGCCAGCAGCCATTTGGGATTGCCCCGTAGTTTGACGCGCCGCGCCAGCAGCGCCCATAGCAAATTCTTTTCCTTTGCCAGAAACCCCAGCCACGTTTCTGAATCGGCGGTGACCTTGATGTTTGGCCGGCCTTGCAGTCCATTTTCAATCGTCATTTCTCCACTCCGAATCACCACGGTCGCCTCAACCTGCTCACTGCCCATGAAAACGAAATGATAGGTGGCTTCCAGTTTCCCGGCGGCCTGTCGCTGGAAAGTCAGCGGCATTCCTTGCAGCAAGGCGGCGATGCTGCGTGGACGCAGTGAATTGCGGACGTGCCGCACGGTCTTGTGCGGATAACGTTTCTGCACATGCGCCTCCGCATCTGAACCGCGAATGACATAGACCGGCTCGCGCTTCGCCTGCAAGGGACGCATCACTTCGTCGGCAAAATCCTTTTTCGAGGCGAGGTAAGGCCCGATCACATCCTCGCCCGCCGGACATACGGCCATGCAATACGCCGCCTTGTAATTCGGGCCAAAGCCCAAGCTCTGCCACGTTGAAACGCTTTCCGAATCCTTCACCCGGCGGCGGTAATCCAAACCGTTCCGGCTGTCGGCAATGGCTTCGACCCAGTCGGCAAATCCGCCCATGAACTCGCGGTAGTTGTGCGTGTAGCACGACGAGAAGTTGAATGTGCCATCCGCGCCGATCGCTCCCACCGGGCACGCCGCCACGCAGAGCTTGCACGTCAGGCATGGATTGTAATCCAGTTCCTTCGAGTATTCGCTGATTTCCGCCGCAACCAGAATCGTGCCCAGCAGGACGAAATTCCCGAAGCGCGGATGAATCACGTTCCGATGAATCCCCATGTGCCCCAGACCGGCTGCAACCGCGATTGGCTTGTGCGCCACGACCCACATGCGTTCCGTCATCCAGCGGTCCGCCTCCATCGGAAACGCCATCGGCGGATTCAGCGCACGGACGCCCGCCCTCTCCAACGCGGCGGTGATGCGCCGTGCCACGCTGTTCACTTCGTCGCCCGTGTGATGGAACTCCGCGTTCGCGACCGACCGCGCCGGACTGCGAACATTGTCCCGGTTCATCCGCAACACGAAGCTGATCAGGCTGCGTGTGCGCGGAAAGGCCCGCTCAATGTGCGGACGTTCCTCGGCCAGCGCGGGACGCGCCAGTTCGACGAAGCCGGCATCATCCGCGCCGGCCTCCAGACAAAGCTCCCGCAGCCAGACCGCATCAAGCACGCGGGGCACGGGCGCAGTGGCGCTCACGGGTGTTTTAGTGTGTATATGCACATTTCTTCTTGAATCGAAGGTGGTGGTGTGTGAGTTCATGGTTTTATCGGGCTTAGTTCAGGTCAACGCGAGCGCGGCACGCTCGAGATCGCGGAGGATTTCCGCCCAGCGCTCCTTGCCGAGGGTCTTGATGACTTTCTGCTGGGCAAGCTGCCAGTCGGGCAGAAATTTTTGCAACACCGCCCGGCCCCTGGGCGTGAGCGCCAGGCTCACCTTGTTGCCGCGGCCCTTGCCGGTGGCCTTGATCAGACCGTCGCGTTCGAGCGGACGCAGATTGCGCACCAGCGTCGTGCGATCCATGCCCAGCCAGTCGCTGACCTCGGCCATGCTTGCTTCCGGTTTGGCGGCGAGCAAGCCGAGGATGGGCGTTTGCGTGGGCAACAGCCCGTGCTGATTCAACTCAGACACAAAGAACTGCGAAAAGGCGCGCGAAACCCAGCGCAGGTTGAAGCACACGCAGTTTTCCATCGCCGACAAATCCAGTTCTTTGGCCATAATAGTGTGCATATACACAACGACGGCGAAATTGTCAATCAATTATTTTGCGAAGCGTGTTCGGAAATCGAAACAGCGCGAACGGCGTTGTGCCGGGGTCGGGGAGAAAAAAGCTGACGCTGGAGAATGTCCCGTTAGAATCACCTTGATGAACAACCCAACTCTCGTTGCCGCTCTTGGCTTGATGTGCTGCTGCACGGCCTTCACCGTGCGCGCCGAAGTCCCCGCTGATTACCAGGGCAAACCATTCGCCGATACATTCCACAAGACAGGTGCGCCGAACATCCCCGGCATTGTCCAGTGCGCGCTCTATGATCTCGGCGGCGAAGGCGTCGCCTATCACGACACCGACTCCACCAACAGCGGCAGCGGCAGGTTGAACCTCGAAACCAAACACCAACGCCCTCACGCCGGCGAATATATCTGGCATTTCCGAAAGGGCGACGGCGTGGATGTCTCGTTCGTGAAGGATTTCGCCGACCTCAACCACACCAACCTCGTCACTCCGCCCATCAACCAGTTCTACATTGGCTGGACCGAGGATGGTGAGTGGTGCAATTACACGGTCAACGTGACCCGCCCTGGCGATTACCGCATCAAAGCCCTCTACACTTTCCAGACCAACACCGTCACCTTTGACCTCAATGGCAAGCCTGCCGCCACCTGCCGCCTGCCCTTGCCGACCGCGAGCTTTCATCAGTGGAACCTTGCGGACATCGGCATAATCCACTTTCCCGCCGCCGGCCCGCAGCTCCTGACCTTTCACTACGGCAAAGGCAACAACTTCGCCTATTTCGAGTTTGAGCCGGTCGAAGCAGTAACGGCGGCGAAACCGTGAGAAACCGAGAACAGCGGAACATCAATCAACCAGCCTCAATTCGTTTATGAATCCAATCTCCATTCCCAACAATGGCGGCAAATCCGTGAACATCCTCGGCATCCCGATGCTCATCCGCATCCACGGTCGCGACACCGGCGGCGTGTTGAGCGTGGTTGAATCACACGACGTGCCCGGCGGCGGACCGCCGCCGCACATCCATCATCGCGAGGACGAGACGTTTCAGATTCTCGAAGGCGAATACGAATTCACCGTGGCCGGAAAATCATTCATTGCCAGACCGGGCACGACGATTTTCGCGCCGCGCGGAATCCCGCACACCTACCGTTACATCGGCCAGACGCCGGGCCGGCTCATGTGCGTCATCACGCCGTCGGGGTTTGAAGGATTCTTCGAGGAGATCGGCGCGATGAGTCCGCAGCAACAGCAGGACATCCCGCGCGTGATGGAGATTGCGAAAAAATTCGGGCTGGAATTCCTGCCGCCACGCGGCGCGTGAGTGTCGGGCGACGCGGAGCACAACTGTTCTGCGGCAATCCCAACGGGATTGTGTCCTCCAGCCCAAGGTTGCGAGGAACGAGCTACCTTGGGTTACGGTTCGGAAATAAATTCAACCGCAACGCGGTTGTGGCAATTTCCCCCGCGAGGAAATGATTCATTCCCAAACGTATTTCTCATCCCATTCGATTTCGTGTCGTTTCAACAACGCCCGCAACTCATCCTGAAATCCAATTTTACGATGATGCTCCTCCTGTCCGGCGATGTATTGCTTCACCTGTTCGAGGTTCGATTGGCTCACGGAGAAATCCGCGTAACCGCCTTGCCACTCGAAGTCGGCGTAATCGCGACCGCGCGCTTTCAGCCAGAGGTTCGAGACGCGTTTCAATTCCTTCACCCATTCGGCCTGCGAGATGGTGCGATCGAACCGCGCCAGCACATGAACATGATCCTCCACGCCGCCGATCTGGATCGGCGCGCAATCCAATTGTTTGGAAATGCCACCGAGATATGCGTGAAGCGCGTCGCGCGTGGGTTTGTCGCGCAGCAATGGCCGTCGGTCTTTGGCGGAGAAAACCAGATGAATGTAAACGGCGGACAGGGATTGTGGCATGGCAAAATGATGGCACGTGCATCCGCGTTTTCCAATCCCAAAGGGATTGTGGCCTCCAGCCCAAGGTTGGCGCGTCAGCGCCTACCTTGGGTCATCGTTCAAATAAATCATCAACCGCAACGCGGTTGTGGCGAATGTCGTGCGCGATTGGCTGGTGGGAATGGCCGCAACCGCGTTGCGGTTGAAAATGATTTGCGGACGGTGACCCAGGGTAGCTCGTGCCTCGCAACCCTGGGCTTTGGGGCAGAATCCCGTTGGGATTCCCGGAGGCATGACGACAGAATCATTCACCAATGTGATGCCAGTCCTCCTCACGCAAATTCCGAAGGAAGGCGGAAATCGGGACGAGTGCGGTATGCTTCTCTGCCCATTCAATGTGTTCTGCAAGGCGAAGCATCTTGAGTAGTGCTGGTGCTTCGTCCCAAGCGGCGAGAATCAATGGCAGCGGTGGTTGCCAACCAGCCCCGACCTGCCGACGGTTTGGCAGCATTTCCCACATCTGATGCCACAATCCCGGCTGTGGACAAACGCGATTCTTCTCGCGGCAATAGGCAACAAGACTTTCAACGGTGTCGTTCATTTCATTTTGACTGCTACGGGTTGAAAAGTTTCTCCACCTTCGCCTTCACGCTTTCATCCATCTTGATGAGCGGCGGCCAGGGGCGTTTGAAACCTTCGCCCGGCAATTTCTTCGTCGCGTCAATGCCGAGTTTGCTGCCGCTGGCGATTTCGCTGGTGGCGTGGTCGAGCACGTCGGACGGGCCTTTGGTGAAGATGCTGTCGCGTTGCGGGTCGGTGTTGGCGCAAAGGCGGAAGAGGACTTCGCTGGTGTTGTGCACGTCCACGTCGTCGTCCACCACCACGATGTATTTGGTGAACATCATCTGGCCCATGCCCCAGAGGCCGTGCATGATTTTGTAGGCCTGCATCGGGTAGGTCTTCTTGATGCTCACGAAGACGAGGTTGTGGAAGACGCCTTCGGCCGGCAGCGCGATATCCACGATCTCGGGGAAGTTCATCTTGAAGATGGGCAGGAAGAGTTTCACGGACGCGCCGCCGATGTAGAAGTCCTCCATTGGCGGGATGCCGACGATGGTGGCGGGATAAACGGCGTCCTTGCGGTGCGTGATGGCCGTTATGTGAAACACCGGATACGGCTCGGGCAACGTGTAGTAGCCGGTATGGTCGCCGAACGGACCTTCGTCGCGCAGCGGCTCGGTCGGGTCAACGTAGCCTTCGATGACGAAGTCGGCGTTGGCGGGGACTTCGAGGTCGTTGGTTTCGCATTTGACGAGTTCGACGGATTTTTTGCGCAGATAACCGGCGAGGAGAAACTCGTCGAGACCATCGGGCAACGGCGCGGTGGCGGCGAAGGGAAACATCGGATCGCCGCCGAGAAAAATGCTGACGGGCATCCGCGTGCCGGTCTCGTAATAACGGCGACCGTGGCGCGCGCCGACCTTCTGAAGCTGCCAGTGCATGCCGGTGGTGCGGTCGTCGTAAATCTGGATGCGATACATGCCGACGTTGCGTTCGCCAGTGTCCGGGTCGCGCGTGACAACACACGGCAGCGTGATGAACCGTCCGCCATCCAAAGGCCAGCATTTCAGGATAGGGAGATTTAGGAGTGTCGGTGGTGGCGCAGTTTCAAGTTTCAAGTTGGAAGTTTCAAGTGATGGGGCGGACGGCCACGTCATGCCGGGCTTGAAACTTGAATCTTGAAACTTGTGAACTATTTCCTTGCACGGGCCGTCTTTAACGAGCTTCGGTTTCGCGTGGCGCAAATCCAGCGCGAGCGAAAGCAGCTTGATGGCTTCCTTGAAACTCGTCGGCGGCTTGGCTTTCATCAGCGCGCCGAGTTCGTTCGCCACTTCCTCCACGGACGCCGCGCCCATGCTCATGGCCATGCGCTTGTGTGAGCCGAGCGTGTTGATGGCCACGGGAAACGGCGAGACGACGCCGTTGACGGTGGGTTTCTCAAACAGCAGCGCCTTGCCGCCGCCGGGCAATTTCATTTCACGGTCGGCGAGTTCGGTGATCTCGAGTTCGGTGGCGACGGGCTGGGAAATGCGTTTGAGTTCGCCCGCACGGTCGAGGGCGTTGACGAAATCGCGGAAGGAATCAAAAGCCATACGCCCTCGAAGCTAACTGAAAACCCTGCGGCGGGCAATCGCTGGCATTTCAACGTGAACGGAGCATATTGAAAAGCCGCTTGAAAAAATAACCGAGCAAGCTGAAAAAACTGTCCTTAAAAGGCACGTCCCAATTTTCTAATTCTTTCTCAAGAACAAACTTAATCTTCTGAAGGTCGTCGGGGATTATTTGAATGAGCGGCAAATTATTGCTCCGATAGAGTAAAGTTTTTTCTATGCGACGAGCATCGTAATCTCGTTCGTTAAGCTTGCCCCAATATTCAATATAAACTGGCTTGCCATCTCTTGCGTATACAACAAAGTCGGGAATCATCTGCCCGCCTTGGATTGTGATTTGCGGTTCGTAGTCATGTCGCACTCCAAGTCGGAAAAGACAATCATCAATAATTTTTTCACCCTGTGAACGCACGCGGTGTGTGTCTTCGCAAAAGAATTTGGGCGGAAGCAATAAATAATCCGGTGTCGTCTGCCGTGGTGCGCGACTTTCAGTTGGTCTTGAAGCCGTCGCAGTTTGCCCTGTTCGCGCTGTTTGTCCTCTCACTTCTGGCTGGAAATGCTGAAGTAAACTCTCAGCTAGTTCGCCAACATAAATTTTTCCAATAATTTGAGAACCAACAAGTGCCTGAATTTGATTTCGAGTTGCTTGTTTAATCTCACCAGCCTCCTCGATGCGGACTTGATTTGGAAATTGACCATGCCATGCGTGTGGCTCGTAATTGCCGCCATCAGAAGTGGCTCGCCAAACACCAAAAACTTGATTTTGTTCAAAGTTATAAAGCAAACAGAAATCCCCTTGCCTCACTTGAAGCCCATAGCCGTCTCCAGTTCCGAATAGCTGATGTTCAAAACATCCAGCCATAGTTCGGTTATTGCATAAAAAAATTGCCACGCGCGGCATATTGAAATGCTATTTCCACGTTTCGATTTGTCGAGAAGGTAAAATTGAACAATTCTTCCGCGACGCTGCGTTTATCCCGTCTTCGCCTTCAGCCGGCGACTGAAACTTTCCGTGCGGATGATGGCGCGTTTGTGCAGGCCGCGCACGATGACTTCGTGCGCATCGCGCGCTTCAATCTGGAATTGCCCCTTGCTGCCATCAACCGAGATGACGCGGGCGGTGCAATGAATCGTCTGGCCGACGGGCGTCGGCGCGAGGTGACGGATGTCAATCTCAAGACCCACGGAGCGTTCATCCGCTTCGAGGTGCGGCGCGAGCGTGTGGCGCGCGGTGCGTTCGAGGAACTGGATGATGTTCGGCGTGGACACGACGGCGGGCATGCCGTCGCCGTGAAATTCCACGACGTGTTTCATGTCCGTGGGGATGGCCAGCTCGCCGACTTCACCGATTCTGGGACGCGATTTCATTTTTCGGAATTTAACGCAAAGACGCGAAGGCGCAAAGGCGCAGAGTGAAAGACCTTTGCGTCTTTGCATCTCTGCGCCTTTGCGTTGAAACCTGTTTATTTCGGCAGCAAGTCGGCGACGAGCGACTTCTCTTCCTTGAGTTCGGCCTCGGTCGCGGCGATTTTCGCCTTGCTGAAATCGTTGAGCGGCACGTCCTGGACGATCTCAAAATCCTTGCCGTTGCTGCGGGTCGGATAGCTGAAGATTAAGCCCTTCTCGATGCCGTAGCTGCCGTCGGAATGCACGCCCACACTGAACCAGTCGCCGGCGGGCGTCGGGTGCGTGAGCTTATAGACGGTGTTGCAGGCGGCATTCGCGGCGCTGGCGGCGCTGCTCAAGCCGCGCGCCTTGATGATGGCCGCGCCGCGCTGCTGCACGGTGGTGATGAAATCTTTTTCCAGCCATTCACGATGGCTGATGACTTCCGGCACAAGGCGGCCGTTGATCTTCGCGTTGAAGAAATCAGGAAACATCGTGGCGCTGTGGTTGCCCCAGATGGCGAGGTTGGTGACGGCGGTGACATCCACGCTGGCCTTCTGGGCGAGCTGGCTCTTGGCGCGGTTTTCGTCAAGGGCGGTCATGGCGAAGAAGCGTTCCTTCGGCACGCCGGGCGCGTTGTTGGCGGCGATGAGCGAATTGGTGTTGCACGGGTTGCCGACGACGAGCACGCGGATGTCGCTCGCGGCGTTTTTCGCAATGGCGTTGCCTTGGCCGGTGAAAATTTTCCCGTTGATGCCGAGCAGGTCTTTGCGCTCCATGCCAGCCTTGCGCGGCACCGCGCCGACGAGCAGCGCCCAGTTCACGCCCTTGAAACCTTCGTCGAGGTTGGAGGTCGGCACGAGTCCTTTGAGCAAGGGGAACGCGCAGTCGTCCAGTTCCATGCAGACACCGTTCAGCGCGGCCATGGCTTTTTCGTCGGGGATTTCGATGAGGTGGAGGATGACCGGCTGATCCGGGCCGAAAGCCGCGCCGGAGGCGATGCGGAATAGAAGTGAATAACCGATCTGGCCGGCCGCGCCGGTGATCGCCACGCGAAGGGGAGCTTTGTTCATAATAAAATTTGGAGGGACATTATGCGAATGCAGGCGTTTCTGCGCAAGTTTTCCGCGCGGCGAAAATTTAGCTTGGAAAAAAAATTATTCAGCGTAAAAAGGAACCGCTCTTTGAAACCGGCGGAAAAGTTTCCGCCAACAATCGCAGTCAAATGTCAGGGAACCCGGTGTGAATCCGGGACGGTTGCGCCACTGTAACGGCTACAAATTCCCAATGCCACCGGGCACAGGCCCGGGAAGGCGGGAGTGAGGTTTGAAGCCGAAGTCAGGATACCGGTTTGATTGCACTCGTCGGCTCCGAGCGTATCGGGGCGCTTCTCCGCAAAGAGAAGGATGAGACCAGTCCGCCCAAACTGTTTTTGGGCGGCTCGTCGAATTTCCTCCATTCCTCGTTTGCGAAGTCTGGAGGTTTTTTATTTTCAGATTTCGCGCTGGTCTCCCATCAAAACCGTTCCGTGAACTGTGTTCGCGGAACCAAAATGAAAGATCAGCCATGTTAAAAATCCGTTCGCTGGCCGTTGCCAGCCTGTTCGTCCTGACCATCGCCCACGCAACCCTTGTCCACGAAAAATTCAGCACCGACCCGGCGCTCAACGGCTGGCAAATTTTCGGCGACACGAATCTGTTCCAGTGGGATTCCATCAACCAAAATCTCGCTGTCACCTGGGATTCATCGCAGACCAACAGCTATTTTTATCATCCGCTCGGCGCGACCTTCACGAAGGCCGACGGCTTCTGCGTGCAGTTTGACCTGAAGCTGACGGATGCCGCCGCCACCGGATACTTTGAGCTGGCCATCGGCTTGTGCAACTTTGCCGACGCCACCAGCACCAATTTTTCCCGCGCCAACGGCATCTCCCCGAACCTGTTTGAATTTGATTATTTTCCCGATGGTCCGAACAGCTACGGGCCGTCCATTGACGCCACGCTGATTGACGCGAGCGACAATTTTTATTTCGCCTACGACACCAGCCAGCCGCTGGCCAACGGCGTGACTTACCGGGTCGTGCTCATCCACCGCGCCGGCGCGGCCAGCATCGGCGGCACGGTTTTCACAAATGGCCAGGTCTTCACATCGCTGCCCAGCATCGCCGCATACGGCGCAAACGATTTCAACCTCGATACGCTCACCATCAGCAGTTACACGACGACCGATGACATCTATGGTGATTCGCTGCTGGCGCATGGCATCGTGGACAATCTCGCCTTTGCGTCGCCGCTGCCGGTTGACAAGGTCAACACCCTCGCCGCCGGAGAAGTTCAATTCATCAGCGACACCAACTGGCTCTACACGCTGGAACAATCCGCCAACCTGAAAACGTGGACGCCCGCCGCGCCCGTGAGCGTGGGCAACGGCACCAACCTTGTGCTGCAAGCCACAAATCCTCCCGCCGACCAATCGTTTTACCGCGTCCGCGCCGACCTGCCATGAACGCCCCGCAGCCTGACAATCCCGGTTTGTGTCCGCTATGCGGCGGGCCGAACGATTGCCAACGTTGCTCGGTTGCAGCGGTCAAAGGCCCGTGCTGGTGCGCGCAGGTTGAGATTCCGGCGGCGCTCCTCGCGCGCGTGCCGGAAAATTTGCGCAACCGCGCCTGCATCTGTCGCCGGTGTGCGGAATCGTTTAACCGCGCATCAACCCAGAACCAGTCGGCGTTCACGCTCATTGAACTGCTCGTCGTCATTGGCATCATCGCCATTCTTTCGGCGATGCTGCTGCCGGCGCTCGCACGGGCGAAGGCTTCCGCCCAGCGCGCCGCGTGCGAGGGCAACCTGCGGCAGCTCGGCATCGCCACGCAGATGTATTGGGACGACAACGGCGGCAAGTGTTTCTCCAAGCTAAAAGGCAGCGCCAACGGCGGCGCGCTCTGGTGGTTCGGCTGGCTGGAAACGGGCGCGCCGGACGGGCAGCGTGGATTTGACCTGTCCACCGGCGCCTTGTTTCCGTATCTCAACGGCAGCAATGTCCGGCTCTGTCCCGTGCTGAACAACGCCCTGGCCGCGCAGTTCAAACTGAAAGGCACCAATGTGATCTTCAGCTACGGCTACAATGATTTTCTCTCGCCCAAAATTGCCAGCCAGCCGCCGGTGAAGGTGGGTAAAATCTCCAAGCCCACCGACACCGCGCTCTTTGCCGACGCAGCACAGGTCAACAATTTTCAGCCGCCCGCCTCCAAGAGCAATCCACTCCTCGAAGAATTTTACTATCTGGATCTGGAGACGAATTACGCGAGCGCCAACAATTATCCCAACGGCCATTTCCGCCACGCGCAGAAGGCGAATGTGACGTTTGCGGACGGCCACGTCGCGCTGGAATCCATGGTGCCGGGCTCGCTGGACAAGAAATTGCCCAGCCAGTTTGTCGGCCAGTTGCGCCCGGAAATTTTGGTGGTGCCGTAATCCAAGACAGAACGCCGCCGCTTCTTCTCTCTCGCCCCCGCCCAAACGGGGAGAGGGCCGGGGGAGGGGTGAGACAAGAACTGCAAAACACTTTGACGCGAATTACACGAATTATCGCGAATGGGATTTGAATTCGCGTTCATTAAAACTTCGCAAAAATCTGGTTCGCCTCTTCCAAAGTCTCCTTCGAGCCGATGTCGAACCACAGGCCGGGCACGCGCCAGGTATAGACGGGCGTGCGCGGATAAAGCCATTGCACGAGACGGCCGGGCTGGTCGGGATTGTTGCCCTCGGCGATGTATTGCCGGATGAGCGGAATCGTCGCCTTCGGATAAAAATACAGCGCGATGCCGGTGAGCGTGCTGGTTGGATTCTTCGGTTTTTCCTCGAAGAAGGTGATGCGTCCGGCAGCGTCGGTGGTGATGGAATTGTATTTTTTAATTTCTTCCAGATTGCCCACGTCATAGACGGCGAGCGCGGGCGCATTTTTCGCCCGGCAGAATTTCCCGAAGTCGCCCAGCTTGTCGCTGAACAAATTGTCGCCGGCGACCACGATCACATCATCGTCCACGTTCTGGGTTTTGAGGACGTAATTAATGTCGCCGATCGCGCCGAGCTTGTTGGTGTCGTCGGTGGAATGGTCGTTGACGACGGTGAATTCAAACTTGGACTTGGTGGCGTGATACTGTTCGGACCATTTCTCGAAATGCCCGGCGAACTTGGCGTTGGTCACGACATAAACCCGGTCAATCTCGGTGATGGGCGCGAGGTTGTCGAGGACGTGCTCGACCATCGGCTTGCCCGCGACGGGCAGGAGCGGCTTGGGCTGCGTGAGGGTGAGCGGGTAGAGGCGCGTGGCGTATCCGGCGGCAAGGATGATGACTTTCATTGGTGAGTCGTTGAACCGTTGAATTGTTGAATCGTTGAATCGTTAAACCGTCAAGCACGGCAGGAAAATACAATTAAACGATTCAACAATTCAACAACGTTCACGTCTTGTTCTCGAAAAGGCTGGGGGCGGTCTCGTAGGCAAGTTTCTGGCAGCGGGCGTAGATTTCCGACGGCGATTCGCACTGCAACGCAAATTCCGCCAGCGCCTGCGCCTCGCTCAACTTGAGCCGCCGCACGATGTATTTGACCTGCGGCACCACCGACGGCGCGGTGCTCAACTCATCCACGCCGAGGCCGATCAACAGCGCCACGAGCGCGGGGTCGCCGGCAATTTCGCCGCACACGCCCGCCCATGCTCCGTGCTTGTGCGCGGCATCCACGGTCATTTTAATGAGGCGGAGGATCGCCGGATGCGCCGGCTCATACAGGTGCGACACCTTTTCGTTCGTGCGGTCGGCGGCGAGAGTGTATTGGATCAAATCGTTGCTGCCGATGCTGAAAAATTTCACGCGCTGCGCCAGCGTCTCGGCGATGAGCGCGGCGGACGGAATCTCGATCATTGCACCGATGTCCATTTTTTCGTCGAACGGAATATTTTTAGCGCGCAGCTCGGCCTTGCATTTTTCCACGAGCACGCCGGCCTGGTTCAATTCGTCCAGGCCGGAGATCATCGGATACATCATCTTCACGTTGCCTTCGGCGCTGGCGCGGAGAATTGCGCGCAACTGGACGCAAAACATTTCCGGCTGCGCGAGGCAGAAACGGATCGCGCGCCAGCCAAGAAAGGGGTTCATCTCCTGCGCGAGCTGCAGGTGCGAGGCGAACTTGTCGCCCCCCAGGTCCAGAGTGCGGATGATGACGGGATTCGGCTTCAGCGCGGCGGCGACCTGGCGGTAAACCTTGTATTGATCCTCCTCGCCCGGCGCGCTTTCGCGGTTGATGAACAAAAATTCCGTGCGGAACAAGCCGACGCCTTCCGCGCCGTGCTGGATGACGGCTTCGATGTCGTTCTGGTCTTCGATGTTCGCGGAAAGATGGATGAATTTCCCGTCCAGCGTGACAGCGGGCTGCCCTTGAATCTCGTGAAGTTTTTCCTCGAGCGACGCCTTGTTTTTTTCGAGCTGGCCGTATTCAAACAGCGTCTGGTCGGTCGGGTTGACGATGACGGTGCCGTTGTAGCCGTCGAGCAGCGCGTAATCGCCCGTGTCAAATTCTTCACTGGCCGTCTTCAGCCCGACCACGGCTGGAATGCCGAGCGACCGGGCTATGATCGCGGTGTGCGAAGTCTTGCCGCCGATGTCGGTCGCAAAACCGAGGACCAGTTTTTTATCCAGTTGCGCCGTCGTGGACGCGCTTAAATCATGGCTGACCAGGATGCACGGCTCGGTGATGTGGCGGAGGTCGAATTGATCCCGCACGTCCAGCAGATTGTCCAGCACGCGCGCGGTCAGGTCGCGCATGTCATCGGCGCGTTCGCGGAGATACTCGTCATCCACGGCCGCCAGCGCGGCGGCGTAACGCTCGGCGACCGTGTGAAACCCGTGCTCGGCGTTGAATTTTTGCTCGCGGATGGAGCGGATGACTTCATCCACGAGCATCCGGTCTTCGAGCATGAGCAGATGCGCTTCAAAAATATCGCCTTCCTTGGTGCCCATGTTTTCGACGACCTTGCGCTGCACTTCGGAAATCTGCTGGCGGGTCTGGACCAGCGCCTTTTCAAACCGGCCGACCTCTGTCTCGACTTCGTCGTCGGACAATTCACGTTTGGCGATGACGTGGCGGGCGCGGTGCAGGACAAGGATTTTCCCGCGACAAATGCCGGCGGAAACGGCAATGCCGCGAAACACCTTTTCTCCTTTGGTTTGCGCTGACATACGAGTCACATAAAGAAATAACCGAAATGCTTTTGCATTGAAAAGCAATTCCGCGCAAAAATGAAAAAAACCCGCTACGCTTGTTCAACTTTTAGTTCGCTGACAATCATCTTGATCGCATCAAAATGCTTGTCACGACACACGACCGGCATCCGGGCGCGAATGGCGACCACTGCGACAAAAAGATCGTTGCGGGGGATAGTCAGTCCTTTTGCCCGGAGACGGCGTTCCAGCAAGGCTGCTTGACGCCAGTCATCCGGCTCAAACTGGTAGTTCTGGGCCAATGCCAAGGCCTGTTCCAGATCATCTTCTTCATCGGGTTTCGCGCCGCTCAACAGTTCAAACCGGACCGGGCACGTGTAGGCAGCCTCATCTGCTTGAAGCAGGCGGGCAACCGAGTGCTTCACCTTCGCGTCGCCTTTGCGCCGCAAAAATTCCACCCAGGCGGACGTGTCAACGAGCTTCATACACGTCGCGGGTTTCCAATTCCTCGTTGGTCAGTGAAAAATCCGTCTGGCCGGACAGCGCCCGCTCAATGAACTGGCGCCTTTGGTGTTGATGAATGAATTCGGACAACGCACGGCTCACGGCGGGCGACTTCTTCTTTTGGCCGGTGATCTTCTGAATCCGCCGCATGTTTTCAGCATCAAGTTCGATGGTTATTCTCATACTTTTGAATCAAAATATGATGATTATTTGAAATTCGCAAGCTGCATTTTCTGACCAGCCTTCGTATCAAACAGAAAAAGCCCGCCAAATCGGCGGGCTTTGAAAATCTCAACCCTCAACTTTCAACCCTCACCAACTTTCACGCCCGTTCCATGTATTTGCCGGTGCGCGTATCAATCTTGATCTTCTCGCCGGTCTTGATGAACAGCGGCGCCTGCACCGTGATGCCGGTTTCCATGATGATGGCCTTCTGCACGTTGTTGGCGGAATCGCCGCGCACGCCTTCGGGCGCGTCGGTCACGGTCAAAATCACATTCGACGGCAGTTCGATGGAAACCGCCTTGTCCTCGACGAACGTCACCGTCACCGGCGCATTTTCCACGAGATAATTTTTGTCGTCTCCGACCAGTTCCGCCGAGAGCGTGACCGTCTCGTAATTTTCCGGATTGGTGAAAACAAAATCTTTGCCGTCCTTGTAGCTGAATTCCATCTTCGTCGTGATCATCGGCACCGGCTCGATTTTTTCGGTCGAGCTGAAGCGCACGTCCGACGATTTGCCGGTGCGGATGCTGCGGAGCGTCGCCTGCACAAACGCGCGGAGGTTGCCCGGCGTGCGGTGCTGCATGTCCAGCACCACGGAAATGTCGCCGTTATAATTGATTGCCATGCCGCGTCGAAGATCACCTGCTGTTGCCATAAAATTAAATTAGTTGTTGAACAATTTTTCGCGTAATCAGAGTCGCAGAGATTAACTCAAATTCGCTTCGAGGCAAGCCCGGTTTTCGATAACGCCCGGCTCAAAAGCCATCTTCCTGTGAATAACCGCCCCTTGACACCACAAAATTTTGTATGTTACAAACGTGCAACCACAATTAGCAGTGGTTTTATGCGTTGCCCCAAGTGCGGTTGCCAGGAAGATAAAGTCATTGATTCGCGTGCCTCGCGTGAAGGCGCGACCATCCGCCGCCGCCGCGAATGCACCGGGTGCGGTCATCGCTTCACCACCTACGAAGAAGTGGAACACGAAGGCCTGATGGTGCTCAAACGCGATGGTCGCCACGAGGAATTCTCCCGCGAAAAACTTTTATCCGGCCTCAAGAAAGCCTGCCAGAAACGTCCCGTCAGTCCGCAGGCCATGGAAGATCTGGTGGATCACATCGTCGCCGCCGTCACCGCCAAATACGAAAGCGAAGTTCCCGGCGAATTCATCGGCAAGCTCGTCATGGAAGGGCTGCGCGGGATTGACGAAGTCGCCTATGTCCGCTTTGCCAGCGTCTATCGCCGGTTTCAGGAAGCCACCGACTTCGTCCACGAAGTCAAAAAACTGGAGGCCGCCAAATGATCGCCCTGTCATCCGACCACCTGATCTTCCAGCTCACCGACGGCGAGAGCGTCCCCTGCTCGGCGGAGATGATCACCATCGAGATTGTCGGCAACTCGGAAGGATTTATTGACGCGGAAATGCTCCGGCACGCCGCCGCCTCCGTGTTCCACTATTTCAAGGTCGAGCTCGAACGCGAAACCGTCACCGTCGGCGAATTCGCCCTCGCGCTGGAAAAAGTCATGCGCAATTTCGGCCTGACCCTCTACACCGACGACGATCCGCCCTGTGTGAAACAGATTCTCGAAGCTGATCTCTGCCACATCGCCCGCGAATCCGACAGCAGCCTTGAACTTTTTTTCTTCCCCCGCCTGCGCGACGAACTGCGCGCCCGGCTCCGCCAGTCACCGCGACTGCTGCGTTTTCGCGGGCTTCGGAGCTGCGTCAAGCAGCTCGCCGGCGCGCAACGCTGGAGCGGGCGCTGCGATAAAATCCAGGAGCAGATCATCGAATTCCTCCGCGAATGCCTGACCGCCGAGCCGGAGCAAAAAGGCTGCGCGCTCGTGGTGGAATGAATTTTCAGTGGGGCGGGACTCCGTCGAGCCGAAATTTAATTAGTGAAAATTCGTGCAATTCGTGTCTAAAGTTTCGGCATGAGCAAAACCTTGTTTGAAAAAATCATCGCCCGCGAAATCCCGGCGGCGATTGTCTTTGAAGACGACCTCGTGCTTGCCATCCGCGACATCAATCCGCAGGCGCCCGTCCACGTTTTGATTTTTCCAAAGAAAGTTATTCCGCGAATCGCCGAGGCGACAGGCGAAGATGGAAAACTCTTGAGCCATTTGCTGCTCAAGGCCGCCGAAGTCGCGGACAAGGTGGGATTGAAAAAGGGCGGTTACCGGCTCGTCATCAACAACGGCGCGGACGGCGGCGAAACCGTGCCGCACCTGCACTGCCACATTCTCGGCGGACGCCACATGGCCTGGCCGCCGGGGTGAATGAAAGTTTTGGATTCGACAGTTATAATAAATTGAACTAGGTTCAAAACGTGAATCTGAAAATAGAACTGGATCGCGAATCGGACGACCGCTGGATTGCCGAAGTCATGGAACTGCCCGGCTGCATGGCTTACGGGAAAACCCGGACGGATGCGCTGGCCAAAGCCAAGGCGCTCGCCTTGCGCGTGCTGGCCGACCGTTTTGAACACGGTGAGCCAGTCCCTGCCGGCGACGAATTATTTTCCATCGCATGAGCCAGTGGGGTTCGTGCAAATCCCGAAGCACTCCTGTGGACCAATGGGAAAGCATTAGAAAAAAGACGAGGGATGAATATCGCTCGTCTTTTTATGAAGCGTTGAAAACTCTCAACAAATAGAGTCAGACGCTCGGATTTCCCTCGCTTAAACTTTAGTTTCGTTTGAAAAACTTTCTCACGACCGCCACCACCGCGATCAGGCCGATGATGATGAATTTCTTCGCCGCCAGCAGGCCGACCAGCAGCACCTTGAAAAATCCCGCCTTCGCCGCCAGCGCCAGCGCCCCGCCCGCCACCAGCGTGGCGATGCCGTATTTTGCCACCTTGTCCACCTTCGGATCGAAGTCGGCGTAGCGGCTGCCCTCCTTGAAATCCACCATGCCGAGGATTTGCGGCGTCTGCGCGTCAATCTCGGCGAATTGATTCACGGATGCGATCGCGTTCAGCTCCAGCACGCCTTTGCGGCCCAGCATGCGGATGCTGTAATTCAATGTCTCGCCGGATTCGCCTTCGAACTTCAGCGACTTCGCCCAATACAGCTTGTGCGTGGCGGCATCGTAATGCGGCGGCGCGGCCCAGCCGAGCAGCGTGATGGCCGGATAACCCTGTTCCTGCCGCGCCTTGTTGTTCGCCGCGATGCCCTTTTGCATCTTCTTGAGCAGATCGTCGTAATTGATCTTGCCCGCATCGTCGTCCTTCACATAACCGTCCTCGTTGTAATCAATCGTCACGACCCAGCAGTTGGAACTGATCGGCGTCATGCCCGCCGGAATCAGCAGGCCGAGCGGCTTCTCGTCGGAAGGCGGATTGCCCCACAGCTTCACCAGCACCGTTTCGGCGTCGTCCGGCCCGAGAAAATTAAATTCCTTCGGCACGGTTAATTTTGCAAGGCCTCCGCGCAACTCGATCTCGCCCTGCTGATATTTCAAGTTCTTCACCAGCTGCATGAATTGCTTGAGCTGCGCGATCTGGTTGGTGTCATCCTCCGCGCGGACAAAGCCTGTCGCAGCGAGAAATCCGGTGAACAGCAGAGCAGCGAGTTTTATTTTCATATAGGATTGATGGTTGTTGGCCGGGCTTCTGAAAAGCCGAACATCTCCTGACGCCGGCGGAATCTTGCTGATGCGCGAAAACTTTGTCAATTCTTGCACATAAAAAGCCATTTGAAGCTGCGGAGCGGCGACCGATCGTAGCCCACGGTGTCAACCGTGGGTTTCTTGCCCAATAAATTATCAAGCCCCGGCGGGGGCGAAAGAAATCTGGCTGAAGATTGTTTGGGGAAATTTTCTGTCGCCCCGGCCGGGGCTTGCCTCGTTTTCCGTTTTACCCACGGTTTCACCGTGGGCTACTTTCTTTCGCCGCTCCGCGACTTGGCATCAAACAAATTTCTCCAACACCGCTCCCAGCCGCTTGATGCCTTCGCGGATGTTTGCTTCCGACGCGCTGCCGAAGCTGATGCGCATTTCGTTGTCCGGTTTGCGGCGTAACGGATCGTCGGCGTAGCAGAGTTCGCCGGGAACGTAGAGCACGTCGTTCTTCAGCGCGGTCTGGAACACGCGTGATTTCACGCCGGCGGAAATCCCCTTCGGCAGTCGCGCCCAGAAATAAAGTCCGCCGCCGGATTCCCAGATCTCCACGTTCGCTGGAAAATGTTCCGCCAGCGCCCGCTTCATCACGCGCGCCTTTTGCGTGTAGCGCCTTTTGATGCGCGCGACATGCCGGTCGTAAAGCCCCGAGGCGAGCGCACGGGCGAGCAGTTGTTGCAACAGGTTCGCCGTGCCGAAATCGTGGTTGCCCTTGATGCGTTGCACCGCCGTGAACAGCGGTTCCGGCAAAATGCCGAAGCCCACGCGCGCGCCCGGCGCGAACGGCTTGCTGTAAGTGCCGGTGTAGATCACGCGCTCCACCGCGCCGGGCAGCGTCAACGCGGACTTGGTGTCCTCTCCCGCGTAGCGCAGTTCGCGATACGCGGCGTCTTCGAGCAGATAAATCGGATGTCCGGCGGCGCGCTCGAATTTTTTCAGCAGCTTCAACGCGGCGGCTTTTTTGGCAATGCTGGTCGAAGCGCCGGTCGGATTTTGGAAATAGCTGACAAGGTAAAGCGCCTTCACGCGCTTCAACTGGCCGCTGCGTTTGAGCGATTCCAAAACGCGTTCGAGATGCGCCAGATCCAGGCCGTCGCGTTCGAGTTTCACGCCGCGTGCCTGGATGCCGCAGCTTTGGAGGATGCTCAAGAAAACAAAATAGGTCGGGTCTTCGACGAGGACGATGTCGCCTTCGTCGCAGAGCGCTTCGAGCGTCATGTAAAGCAACTGCTGCGAGCCGCCGGTGATCATGACGCGGCCGGGCGAATGGCTTTTGTTTTTCGCGCCTGTGCCGTCGAGTTTTTGCAGGTGTTGCGCGGTGAGCTGGCGCAGATTGTTTTCGCCGGCGGTGATGCCGTATTGCAGCGCGGGCTGGCCGGTTTTGGGCGAGCGCAAAATTTCATTGAGCAGTTTCCGCGAGAATTCCGTGGGCAGCGTGGCGTTGTCGGTGAAGCCGGCGGCGAGTGAAATCAGCTTTGGCCGCGAGAGCGCCGCGTGCATGAGCCAGGAGATTGGCGGCACGGCGGTGCGCCGACCCATTTTGGACAGGACGTTTGTTTTCATGTGAAATGGCTGGTGACGGTAACAGAAATTCTGCGCGACAGGCAAGCGGCGGTTTGCGGTGGGGCGAGACTGCTTGTTGGCCGCAATGGACAAACATTTCGTCCGGCAGGGACGCCCGCCCACCGATCAATTTCTTGAACCGAAAACGCTGTCGAGGATGACTTCCTTGGTTTTCCAGATCAACGCCATCGTCATGGCCAGCGGCAGGAGCGCGAACAAGATCAGCGCCCAGAAACTGAAACGGTTGATCCAGACAAAAAGGTCGCCGAGCCTGGCGGTCAGGCGCGGGTCGTTCATCACGACCACATATGCGGTGGCGCACAACAACAGCGCGACAAGCAGCCAGCGGTTGAGCGCGGTGAACTGCCGTGTTTCGTGACGCAAGGTTTCGTCCGGCAGCATCGCTCCGAGTTGTTTGAGGACGACGTTCAGGTTGAACAAAAAAATGATCGCCGAGAGGAGCAGCACCAGGACCGCCGCGTTGAAGAACGGCTGGCCCGGCATTTTATTCTGCCAGTAAAGAAACGGGCAGAGGCCGAAGTTGACAAGGCCGGAGAGTTTGGCGCGGTCGAGGGCGCTGCGCCACGGGCGCTCCTGTTTTTGAAAACGGCCCATCTGCCAGAGGCCGTAGAGCAGCAGCCCGGTCGCAAAGAGCGCGGGCAACATGCCGAGCGGCTTGAGCCAGCTTGCACGCGCGGTCTCCGCGCAGATGATCAACGACACGGGCAGGCCCCAGAACAAGGCGGACAGGCCGCGCGCAAGTTGTCCAAGCGAGCGGAGCAGTTCTGCGTTGGGATTGGAATCAGGCATCCGGGGAAATGATGCAGGAAGATTACAGTGTTGGGAAATCCGTAATTTATGCAGCGTTTGCCCGGCCTAAATCTGAAAGTGCTTTCAAACGCAATGTTTGCCCTGGCTGACTGTTTGCGTTCACGGAAACGGAACAAGGCAATTGTCTGGTTCAACTGGCCAAAATCGGCAGCGGTGGGAATTTTGGAAGACAAAATAAAAGTTCAATTGCTGATTTTCCCGTGTCCATCCGTGGCTTGAAAGTTTTCCGCCTGGCTAAAGAATTTGCCCTGCGCTTTTGGATGTGGCACTGTGTTGCCATGAGCAAACCAAAAATTGTTGCCTATTTGAAACCGAGCTGCGGCTGGAGCCAGGGCGTCCGCGCTGTCCTCAAAAAATACGATCTGCCCTTCGAGGATCGCGACATAATCAACGACCCGTTGCAACGCCAGGAAATGATCGAGAAAAGCGGCCAGATGATGAGCCCGTGCGTCGAGATCAACGGCCAGATGCTGCCCGACATCAGCGGCGAGGAAGTCGAAGCCTGGATGCTCGCGAACAACATCGTGACGCCCAACGACCGCACGCCCGACGCGCCCATCAACCAGCCCTGCGCTCACGAAATGCCGCAGAGCCAGCCGTTACACTTTGCGCCCCGGTAAAAAATCCTGAATCTCACAAGCCGCGTGGAGCCATCTGCGCGGTTTTTTGATTTTGGCGGGGATGCCGCGCTGCGGCGTCCGGACAGCGCGGCGCGCTGACCCCACCTGAATTGCATTGATTGGCTGTCTTTGCTGCCGCATTTTTACTTCATGCAAATCGTTTCTTCCATCGCCGCGATGCAACGGCTGGCAAAAAAATGGCAGCGTGCCGGCACGCGCATCGGCTTCGTGCCGACGATGGGCTATTTGCACGACGGTCATTTGAGCCTCGTCAAACGCGCGCGGCAAGCGGTCGGCAAAAACGGAAAAGTCGTTGTGAGCATTTACGTGAACCCGACGCAGTTCGGGCCGAAAGAAGACCTCGCCAAATATCCGCGCGACTTGAAGCGTGATTTGAAATTGCTGCGTGAGCTGAATGCGGATGTTGTGTTCACGCCGAGCGATGCGGAAATGTATCCGGGTTTGGGCTCGACGGAGTCTCGCCCCACCAGCGGATTCAGCACATATGTCGTCGAAGAAAAGTTGTCGCGCACGATGGAAGGCGCCTCGCGGCCAGCGCATTTTCGCGGCGTGACGACGGTGGTGGCCAAGCTGTTCAACATCGTGCTGCCGGACGTGGCGGTGTTCGGGCAGAAAGATTTTCAGCAGGCGGCGGTCATCAAACGCATGGTGGCGGATTTGAATTTTCCAGTGAAGATTGTGGTCGCGCCGACGCTGCGCGAACGCGACGGCCTGGCGATGAGTTCGCGGAACAAGTATCTCGACGCGGAGCAGCGGGCGCAGGCGGTGATTCTATACCATGCATTACAGGCCGCGAAGGCAGCCGTGAAGCAAAAGTCCATTTCTGCCGGGCGCATGAAAATTGATTTGAACGAATTCACCACCGCTGCACCGCTGGCACGGCTGGATTACATGGAATTCTTTGATCCCGAAACACTGGAACCCGTCGCCCAGGTGAAAAGCGGAACACAGATGGCGCTGGCGGTTTTCTTCGGCAAGACCCGGTTGATTGATAATGCGCGGCTTTAACTCATTCATTGTTTTGCTGGTTGTCACAGCGGCTGTTTATACGGCATTGACCTGCATTGAAATTGAAGCTTTAAATTCCAGGGCGGGATATTATTTACCCCATAACGACGCAAATGAATCCCACTCGAAATGGAGGTGGTCGCCAGATATCAATGAGGAATTCTGGAAGAAACATCATCGTCTAGAGAAAGACGGCGAGGCCGACCAGTCACCGTTGAACGACACAGAATTATTACAGATGAAACAGGATATTCAAAAGGGGCAAAGCGAAAACCAACTTCATGAATTGATTCAGACAAGAGGATTGCTTCAATATCCATTATGTGTTGGTGTGGTTATTACCTGTGCTTGGGTTTGGGGCAAAATGAAGAGAAAGGGTGGCCGGATTCTTGTTCTCGGAAGCGCTGTCTGCGAAGTGATAGCTTTTGGCTTTGCCTTGTATCGAGGTTATTTCACGAGCTTAGGTTGGTAAGGTTTTATGAAGCAATTCGACTATCTCGTCCTCGGCAGCGGCATCGCTGGGCTGACGTTCGCGCTGAAGGTCGCGCCGCGCGGGCGCGTGGCCATCGTCACGAAGAAAGATCGCGCGGAGTCGAACACGAATTACGCGCAGGGCGGCATCGCGGCGGTGACGAGCAAGACGGATTCCTTCGAGTCGCACGTTCAAGATACGCTCACGGCAGGCGCGGGTTTGTGCAAGGAAAGCGTCGTCCGCACAATTGTGGAGGAAGGCCCGGCGCGGATTCAGGAATTGATCGAACTCGGCATGAAATTTTCCGAGAGCGACGCGCCGGGCGAGGATGGCGGCAGACAGCTTGACCTCGGACGTGAGGGCGGCCATTCCGAACGCCGCATCCTGCACGCGAAGGATGTGACGGGACGGGAGATCGAGCGCGCGCTGCTGGCGGCGGTGGCGGCGCAGCCGAACATCGAGATTTTTGAGAATCATATCGCGATTGATCTGATCACGAGCGAGAAGCTTGGTTACGTTGGTGAGAATCGCTGCCTCGGCGCTTACGTTTTCGACAAAAATTCCAATCGTGTCGTGACTTTTTCCGCGCCAGTCACAATTCTCGCGACGGGCGGCTGCGGCAAGGTTTATCTCTACACGACGAATCCCGACATCGCGACGGGCGACGGTGTGGCGATGGCGTATCGCGCAGGCGCTAGCATCGCGAACATGGAGTTCGTCCAGTTCCACCCGACGTGCCTGTATCATCCGAAGGCAAAATCATTCCTCATCAGCGAAGCCGTGCGCGGCGAAGGCGGCGTTTTGAAATCGCTCGACGGGCGGGAGTTCATGGACGGCGCGCACGCAATGAAATCACTCGCTCCGCGCGACATCGTGGCGCGGGCGATTGACAGCGAGATGAAAAAAAGCGGCGCGGACAATGTGCTGCTGGACATCACGCACAAGCCGGCAAAATTCATCATCGAGCGGTTTCCGAACATTTACCAAACCTGCCTTAGCTACGGCATTGACATCACGAAGGAGCCGATTCCCGTCGTGCCGGCGGCGCATTATCAATGCGGCGGCGTGGTGACAAACGTGGACGGCGAGACGGACATCGCGGGACTTTTTGCGGTGGGCGAAGTCGCCTGCACTGGTTTGCACGGCGCTAACCGGCTGGCGAGCAATTCACTATTGGAGGCGCTGGTCTGCGCGCATCGGGCGGCGGTGAAAATTATTTCCCATCCGCAGCCGCGCTCGGATCTGAAAATTCCCGCGTGGCAGTCCGGAAACGCGACGAATGCCGACGAACTCGTCGTTGTCGCGCACAACTGGGACGAGATCCGGCGGCTGATGTGGGATTACGTCGGCATCGTGCGGACGAACAAACGATTGCAGCGCGCGCAGAAACGTATCGCGAATCTGCAGGAGGAAATCCGGGACTATTATTGGAATTTTATCGTGACGGGCGATTTGCTGGAGTTACGCAACATCGCGACGGTGGCGGAACTGATTGTGAATTGCGCGTTGCAACGACAAGAAAGTCGCGGGCTGAATTATAACCTGGATTTTCCCGACGCAAATCCCGCCTGGGCGCAGCGCGACTCGGTGCTGCGGAAACTTAAAAACTGAAGTTCGCGCTGACATAGGCGCAGCCGGATTCCTGATGGCCGTCAGAAATTTTTTGGAGCATGGATTTTTCGTCCCAAATCCGCCCGTAACCGGCCTGGACGCTGAATGTCACATTCGACCGGCTGGCGGAGGTTCGATTTTCGCGGACGAGCTGGAGTGAATCGCCATGGCTGAATCTGGCCTGTTCTTCGAGCAATGTCCCCGTTGAAAATTCCACCGGCATTTCTTTTCCAGGGCGAGACGCTGCGGGCGGACTGCTTTTCAAATCAAAAAGCGAACTGTCCACGCCGGACAGCAAGTCCGTTGGCTCCGGCGCGTTTGATTCCACCGGCGATTGATGCTGATCCGCCAGCGCCAGCGTCATGACGGGTTCTCCAGCGCACACGGAAACGGCGGCGGAAATCAGAAGCGCGGTGATGATGCAGAAGGACTTCCCCGTCGTGGACAGGTGAAGCAACCGGGCGACGTGTTCGGTTTTCTGCACGCGCTGAATTTAGCAATGCGTGTGCCAACCGATAATCATCAATGAAATCGCGCATTTCATCTTAAGCCTGTTTTAGCCGGGTGTCCCAAAAACAAGCTGCAACCCCTTGCAGCGGACGATTTGCGGACAACGCGGCTTGGCGGCGGGGCAGTTAAAACTGATGCGGGCAGGGCATTTGGCTTGCGAAAATTCTGCCGCTGGTTAGCCTTAAATGGCGACGCGCGGTTAGCTCAGTGGTAGAGCATTTGCTTCACACGCAAGGGGTCGCAGGTTCAAACCCTGCACCGCGCACCATTCTTCAAAACTGATCCTCCTTTTCCTTGAACAACACATTGAACGTCGTCAACGAACCGTAGCTCCTGGTGATGTATTGCTGCATCTCCACCTTCTCGCCGTCGGAAAGTTTTTCGTGCGCGTTGATCTTTTGTTCCAGCACTCGGAGATTATTTCTGACCATCACGATTTTGTGAAAAAAAACTTCCAACGGCACTTCCTTGGTCTGCAACGTGACGTCCGCCGGATGCATGACCAGTTTGCCGCCGTGCCAGCGCAGGCCGAGTTGTTCCACGACCGAATCCGGCTTTTCCAGACCGAGCTTCGCGACCGCCGCCGCCAGCGTCTGCTCGACAAATTGTTTCAGCGGCACGCTCAAGCCGCTCACCGCCGCCTGCGGTTCGGCGGGTTCGAGGCCGGCGGCATCAGGTTCAATGGTGCGCTTGCCTTCGCTGAATAAAATATCCGCCGTGATTTCGGAGATCGTCTTGACCGTGCCCAGGCCGTATTGCGGATGCCGGACGCTCATGCCGATGTGTAGGGAATCAATTTTCATAGGCAAAATTTAACCACGGCTTGCCACGCCGAAGCAAGCGGCGATGGCAGGAAGGACGCGAATGTAGCGGATTTTTCATTGCCTGACTTCGCGCACCACGTCATCGTGAATCAAATTTGAATGGGAGCAAAATTCATTGACCGTTTCGAGTTCGAGCGCGTGCTGTGGCAGCAAAATCTCGCGCGCGTCGCGGGCGTGGATGAGGCCGGGCGCGGGCCGCTCGCCGGGCCGGTCGTCGCCGCCGCCGCCATTCTGCCGTCGCGCTGGGCGGAAGCGGGTTTGCCCGCCGAACTCGTTGGCTTGAACGATTCCAAGCAGCTCACCAAAGCGCAGCGCGAAAAGTATTTTGAATTTCTCACCGCCTGCGCGGAAATCGAATCCGCCATCGCCGCCGTGGACGCGGGAGTGATTGATGAGATCAACATCCTGCAGGCGACGCACCGCGCGATGAATGACGCGCTGGCAAAATTAAATCCGCAGCCGCAGCACGCGCTCGTGGACGGCCGCCCGGTCAGGACGATGCGCGTGCCGCAGACGGCCATCGTGAAGGGCGATGCGCGCAGCTATTCCATCGCCGCCGCGAGCGTGCTGGCCAAGGTCACGCGCGACCGGCTGATGCTGGAATATCACGCGCAGTTTCCAGAATATGGTTTTGCGGAACACAAAGGCTACGGCACTGTAAAGCATCTGGCGGCAATTGAAGAATTTGGCGCGTGCCCGATCCACCGCAAAAGTTTTGCGCCGTTGAAGCTGAAAGAACCGGGGCAGCTTTGAAGCGAATTACGCGAATTCAAACCGATAAATTTAATTCGCGTCAAAATTCTGGTTGGTAAAAATGAATCTTCTCGGAAAAATTAAATCCGTGCTCTCCGGCAAGGACAAGCCGGAGCATCTGCGGCGCGGCGAGATGGGCGAGCGGGCGGCCAAAAAGTTTTTGCAGAAGGCAGGCCTGAAATTTCTCGCGGCCAATTTCCGTTCCGCACGCGGCGAGATCGACCTGGTTTTTCGCGACGGCGACTGCCTGGCGTTTGTGGAAGTCAAAACCCGCTCGTCGGAAGAATGGACGCGTCCGGCAGCGGCGGTGGATGCGCGCAAGCGCCGGTTGCTTTCGCAGACGGCGCTGGATTATCTACGGCTGTTGAAAAATCCGGCGGTGAAAATCCGTTTCGACATCGTGGAGGTTTTGCTGGCGGGTGGAGTCGTGCGGGAAATCCGCCATTTGCCGAACACGTTTCCGATGGCGAAACCGTATCGCTACGGCTGAAGTATTTCCTTGCAGGCAATGATAAACGGGATGAATGTTGCACAACAGCCATGAGCCGGATTTTTGACATCGTATTGGGAACGACTGTTCTGGCGGCCTCCATCGGCCTCGTCGCCTGGGCGCTTTACCACATGCTTAAGCGGAGTGACGACCCGATGAAGTTGCTGTTCAAATGGGCGTTCACCATTCCTTTTGTGATCTTTTGCATATGGACAGCGGGACACATAGGCGTGGCCGGCCCGTTCCTCATAGTTTTTATGGCCGTCGTTCTGTCGCCAATGTGGGCGCCGCACATCGGCGAATTGCTGGCCAAACCGTTGGCAGGATTGTATGACGGCGGCACTGAACCGCCGGATCCAAAACCACTTTATTCCACCGCCATGACCAAGCGGAAATTGAACAAGCCGCTCGAAGCGGTCGTGGAAATCCGCAAACAACTCGCCAAATTTCCAAATGATTACGAAGGCGTCGCGCTGCTCGCGAGCATCCAGGCGGAGGACATGAAGGATCTGCCCGGCGCGGAAATCACCTTCAATCATTTTTGCGACCGGAAAGACGCGCCGCCATTGCAGGTCGCCGCCGCGCTCACGCAACTTGCCGACTGGCATTTGAAAATCGCGCAGGACGCGGATTCCGCGCGCGCCGTGCTGGAAAAAATCATCGCCCGGTTTCCGGGAACCGCACTGGCGGCGCAGGCGGCGCAACGCATCGCGCATCTGGGCGGCGCGGAGAAAATTCTGTCGGCAGCGCATGACCGGCAGGCAATGTTTCTCCCGGAAGGCGTCAATAATATCGGCCTGCTGGATTCCACCGAGTTTTTACGACCGACTGAAACCGACCCGGAAAAACTGGCGGCGGAATATGTGAAGCACCTGGAGCAGCACCCGCAGGACACGGAGGCGCGGGAGGAACTGGCGATCATTTATGCGCGCCACTATCAGCGGCTGGATCTGGCGGCGCTCGAACTGGAACAGTTGATCAACGAGCCGAACCAGCCGGTGAAGCGCGTGGCGCACTGGCTTAATCTGCTGGCGGATTTGCAGATTCATGGCGGCGCGGATTATGACACGGTGCGCGGGACTTTGGAGCAAATCGTGGAGCGCTTTCCTGATCTGCCCGTCGCAGAAATCGCCCAATCGCGGCTGGGGCGTTTGAAGCTGGAGATCAAGGGGCAAAAAGAAACGCCGGGCAAAAAACTCGGCGTTTACGAGCAAAACATCGGGCTGAAATACGGCTCACCGCGCCAGTTGTAGGGCGATTTCCTTTTCCAGTTCGTGCGAGAGATCAATGTCGCTGACGCCCATCGTCGAGCGGGCCTGCACGGTGACCTGAGTGATTTTGGGATCCACCGCCTCAACGCTGATCCAGACATTTTTCTCATTCACCTTGCCCTGCACCGAGCGCACGGTGTTGGTGGTGTCGTGCGGAATATATTCTTGAATCATCACTCCGTTGGCCTGGATGACGGCCACGGAGGCCTGATAAACCTGATCAAGGGAACGCTGGTAACGGCCCACGACACGGTCCTTGGACCAGGTGATCGCCGGTGAGTGGGTGCCGCTCACGGTTTTGACGCAACCGGTGGCGATGATGACCATTCCCGCAAACGCCGCAAAAATTATCTTTTTCATATGCGCATACTCCAATCAAAAAAGCCGCCCGCGTCAAGCACGATTCATGTTTCCTTTGCCGCTGGGCGCCTCAAGTTTCCGCATTAGGAGGCGGGATTAAAAGTGCATTCCCACCGACACGATGACGGCCTGGCTGTTGAAGCTGTATTTGCCATCGGCATTTTGCCCGGTAATGAAACCCGGGGTGGATGACGGCTTGCTGTCCGACACTGTGTGCGTCGGGCCATATCCAAATTGATAGGCGACATCAAAATCAAAGGTTTTGCCTTTGCGCCCGGCTCCGAGGCTGAAGAAATGCCGGTCCATGTCGGCGGCCAGCGGGGTGTAATATTTGTCCGGCACCGAGTTCTCGTTGAAAACGTAGCCGCCGCTCACATGCCAGCCGTTGTCAAAATACCGCGTCACACCGAATTCATACATCCAGCTCGCCTGCCAGTCGAGCGTCACTGGAACGTCTGGATGGAACGGAGCCGGCGGATTCGCCTGATGAATGGTGGTTGAATCGAAACTGCTCCAGTCGGTGTAGTTCGCGTCAAATTCCAGATTCCACTTCGGTGTCGGCCGGTAGGAAACGCCGCCGATCACGCTCATCGGAAAAGTGAAGTCCGTGTGTGCGGACGTTTGCGAGTTGGCAATGCCCGGGTAGGCGATTTGCGTCCGGCCATCCAGCGTCACTTTCGCCGGGCTGCGAAAACTCGCGCCAAAGGAAAGTTTTTCCAGCGGCTGCCAGCGCGCACCGAGATTGTAACCCACGCTCCAGCCGTCGCCGGTGAAGCGAAAGTAATTGGCGAAAGGTTTTGGAAATCTAAGCAACCCCTGCTCCAGGCTCATGTCCACATAGTTCACCATCAGACCGGCGGCGATGGAAAGCGAAGGTGAAATTTTCCACGCCACCACCGGGTTGATCGTCACATAGGTCAGCTTGCCGCTCAACGCCACCGAGCGGAAACCGGTGTCCTGCGGCCAGCTCATATTTCCGCCAAACGGCGAATAAATGCCCAGCCCAAAACTCATCGGCAGATTGGTGGGCGAGCAGGTGTAGAAAAATTGCGGGATCGCCGCGAAGTTGTCCTGCTCATTGTAGGTGTGCCCTGTGTTCGCCTGGCCTGACGGCGGCTTGAAGCTGATGTGGTAATCAATGGCATAAATGCCCATCCGCACGTTGCTGCCTTCGATCTGCGTGATGCCCGCAGGATTGTAGTAGATGGCCGATGGATTGTCCGCCGTGGCGACGAACGCCTCGCCGCGTGCGGTCGCAAACGCGTCCTGATCGGAAAGTCCGAAGCCGTTCGCAAAAGTTTTAAGAGCCGCAACTCCCCAGATCAATACCGCCAGCAATCCCGATATTTTGAGCCGGTTCGTCGGTTCAAACAGCGGAACAGGTCTCATGGTTGAGCGTGGGTGCTGCACTTGGGGCAGAAGCTTACCCATCGCCGGGCGGCGTTCCAGCAAATATCAAACTCCAGACGGATTCCAAAATATGCCCGTTCAGAGCGGAGGTCTCCTTTACTTTGGTGCGACATGAGATAGAATGGTCGGGTGAAAAGCTGGTTTCGGTTCTTGCTGATTATCTTGTTTTTCGGGGCGTCTCTTTTCCCGGCGCACGCCTACTCGTCGCTTATTGTTTTTGGCGACGGCCTTTCCTGCACGACAACCAACCCGCAAGCTGGGTCGTTTTATTATGGCAAGCGTTTTTCCAACGGGCGTGTCTGGGTGGAGGTGCTGGCCCAACGGCAAGGGCTGGCCTTTAACCCGGCCAGTAACACCAATTCCTTCTTTGGCAACACCAGCAGCAATCTGCTGGCCGAAATCAATAACTTTACCTCGCCGACGGATGCGAGCAACGCACTCGTGGTCATCTGGGTCAACAATGCGGATTTGTATTATCCGGCGGCTGATCCCAGCCCGACGCTGGCGAAATTCACCAGCGCCATCAATTTCGCCCAGACGAATCATTTCAAGGCCATCACGAACCTTTACGCCAAGGGCATTCGCACCTTGATTATGCCCGACGTCGTGGATATTTCCACGATTCCAGCGTTCAATACTTACACAACTCAAACAAACCTGTTTCATCAGGCTTCAACGGATTTCAATGTCGCATTCTACGCCACGCTGGATAAGGCCAGAACAAACTGCCCCGGCCTCACCATTTTTGTCCCAGGCTTTTACGCCCTGCTTTCAAATCTGCTGACGCACCCCTCAAACTATGGAGTGACCAATGTCTTGGTTGGGGGCTTGAGCATGGACGCGGTAGATGCGTCCAACTATGGATTTCCCACAGCAAACACTAATGGCTATGGCACGAACTACATCTTTTGGGATCAGAAAGATCCAACGGCGATGGTCCACAGCCTGATGGCGAGCCTTGCGCAGCAACTCATCTCGCCGGTGCAGATCGGCAACATCGCTTCCTTCACCGGTAGCAACCGGCTTGATCTGGTGAATGTCCCGATTGGCCTGAATGGCTTTGTGGATGGCGTCACGAATCTGATGCAGACGAACTGGTCGAGCGTGCAAGGCTTCAACAGCATCAGCACTACGCAGGCGGTTTTTGTCCCAATTTCCGGGCCACAGCAGTTTTACCGGCTGCGTTTCCCTTACGCCTGGTCCTGGCCGTGATGGAATGGATCACGCCGCCGAAACAACGGCTGGCATCGTTTTCCCTAAAGCTTCGTAGCCCCAGCGCAGCATCCGCTCCGTCGTTTCCCAGCCGATGCACGAATCGGTGATGGACACGCCGTATTTCAAATCCGCCGCGTTTTTCGGGATTGGCTGGCTGCCTTCATTCAAGTTGCTTTCCACCATCATGCCGATGAGCGACTTGGTGCCTTCGACGCGCTGCTGGATGACGCTGTGCCAGACGTCTTCCTGTTTCGCGAATTTCTTTTCCGAGTTCGCGTGGCTGCAATCAACCATCAGCACCGGCGGCAAATTTTCGGCGATCAATTGCTCCTCCGCCGCACGGATGCTTTCCGCGTCGTAATTCGTCTTCGCGCGTCCGCCGCGCAGCACGACGTGCGCGTGGGGATTGCCCGAGGTGCGCACAATGGCCGTGGCACCGTCCTGGTCAATGCCCAGAAAACTGTGCGCGTGCCGCGTCGCGCCCATCGCATCAATCGCAATTTGCAGGCTGCCGTCCGTGCCGTTCTTCAGGCCGACGGGCATGGAAAGGCCGCTCGCCATCTCGCGGTGCGTCTGCGATTCCGTCGTGCGCGCGCCGATCGCCGCCCAGGTGACGAGGTCGGCGATGTATTGCGGCACGATGGGGTCGAGAAATTCCGTGGCCGCCGGCAGGCCCATGCCGGTGATTTCGAGCAACAGCCGCCGCGCGATTTTCAAACCCGTCTCGATGTCCTGCGAACCGTCGAGGTGCGGGTCATTGATCAGCCCTTTCCAGCCGATGGTCGTGCGCGGTTTTTCAAAATAGACGCGCATGATGATTTCCATGCGGTCGGCAAATTCCTTCCGTAGCACGTTCAATTTGGCCGCGTATTCGAGCGCACTTTTTTCATCGTGGATCGAGCAAGGCCCGATGACGACGAGCAGGCGCGGGTCTTCCTGCCGCAAAATGCGGATGACCCGTTCGCGGCTGCGGGCGACGGTGGCATTCGCGGCTTCGGTCGTCGGTGCCAGCGCCTTCAGGGCGCTGGGCGTCGAGAGCCGGACGATTTCTTTGACGTGTAAATCCTGCGTCCGATACATAAAAAAAGTATAGCGCGTTTCCGTTGCGCGGAAAGTCTGAAACGACGCATTTTGGCAGTTCATGGTCAAATTGAACGCAGCCTGGCAGGCTCAAGGGCATGAAAGCCCACACGCTGGATTAGCGGGGACGCTGTCCACCAAACCGAGGCAAGGCCGCTGGATGAAGGTTGCGGCATGGACAAAAGGTGTTAAGTTGCGCCCGGCCCAGAGCGGGTGCGGATGCAAAAAAACCAACCACAAAAAAGACCAACAAACATGAAAACAATGCTCACACTGGCTGCGGTTTTTGCCGCAGGAATCCTGATGACCACCGGCTGCTCAACCTGCTGCAAGAAAGACGCAGCCAGCGCCAAGCCGGCCATGGCCTGCGACGGAAGCTGCTGCAAAGACAAGGCGACATGCACTAAATGCTGCACGGACGAGGCCGGTTGCGCCAAGTGCTGCAAAAAATAAGTAACCGTTGAACATCAGAAACCGTCAAGTGAGTCGGTCTGACGGACGGATAATAATTGATATCTCGGCGGCCACCGTGGATGGTATTGGCGGTTGGTAGAAGAGATTTATGAATAACCAAAGGAAAACAGCATGAAAAAAATGATAATATTGGCGGCGGTCATTGCCGTCACCACGCTAACGGCTATTAGCTACCCGGCCTCCGGCAAAATGAACAATGCCGGTGCCAAATCCGCGGCAGCGACAAGCTGCACGAACGGCTTCGCTGCTGATCCGCTGCTGGCATGTCCCGGCGGCTGCACCAACAAAGTGAACGCAGCCCTCGCCGATTGTGGCAAGGGTTGCACGAACAAGGTGAGCGCGGTTCTCGCCAAGTGCGGTAAAGGTTGCACGAACAAGTTCAGCATCAACCTTGCGGTGGGAACTTTGAGCTGCACGAACAATGTGAACAGCGTTAAAATCTAAACTTGGATTGTAAGGCACAACGCCGTAGTAGATTTACTCCACTAGGAGTTCTTTTGGATAAAATTTACTCCGCGCCACCGTCCAGCTTGACGCCGAACTTGCGTTCAAATTCCGCGATGCGCTTCAGCAAATCCGGCAGCCGCTGGAGGGCGATGACCTGACGCTTGAACTGCCGGTCCGGCTGTGCGGGCGAACCCAGCCATGTGGTTTTGTCGGGAATATCCGTCATCACGCCGCACTGCGCGCCGATGGTGGCTTGGTTGCCGATCTTCAAATGGCCGCCGATGCCGGCCTGGCCCGCAAGCACGACGTAATTTCCAAGCTCGGAACTCCCCGCGATTCCGACCTGCGCGATGATGAGGCAATGTTCGCCGATCTCGACGTTGTGCGCGATCTGCACGAGGTTATCAATCTTCGTGCCCTTGCCGATGATCGTCGGGCCGAGTGCGCCGCGATCAATCGTCACGTTCGCGCCGATCTCCACGTCGTCGCGGATGATGACGTTGCCGATCTGCGGCACCTTGCGATGAAAACCGCCGTCCAGCACATAGCCGTAACCGTCCGAACCAATGGTCGTGCCGGCGTGGATGCGGACGCGCTTGCCGATCTCGGTGCGCGGATAAATCGTGACATTCGGAAATAAATTCACTTCGTCAGCGAGCGTGGAATCGTCGCCGACAAAGTTTCCCGCCTGCAATACACAGCGCGCGCCGATCTTCACGCGTTCGCCCACGGTGCAGTGCGGGCCGATGTGTGCGGTCGGATCCACCTGCGCGCTTGCCGCGACAACCGATAGCGGATGGATGCCGGCGGGCTTTACGGGTTCGGGGAAAAACAGCGCGAGCGCCTTGGCAAATGCGATGCGGGCGTTCGGCACGCGGATGAGGATTTTCTTGGCCGAGCTGAACCGCTGGTCGGCGATGATGGCGGTGGCGGCGCTGGCTTCGGCGCGGGCGAAAAATTCCTCGTTTTCCGCGAAGGTGAGGTCGCCGGGCTTGGCCTGGTCGGCGGTGGCGAAGCCGGTCAGAGTGGCGTTGCGGTCGCCGAGAATTTCGCCCGAGAGACGTTTCGCAATTTCAGCAGTGGTAAAAGGCATATTTGACTTGATGAGTGCGGCTCACTATAAAGGCGGGCGCAGTCATTTCCAACCCCTACTTTTATGACCAAGACCTTGCGCGTCGGATTGATCGGCTACCGTTTCATGGGCCGCGCCCACTCGAACGCCTGGCGGCAGGCGCCCCGGTTTTTCAATCTCAAAGCCAAGGTCGAACTGCACACGATTTGCGGGCGCGATGCGAAAGGCGTTCAGGCCGCGCGGGCGCAGCTCGGCTGGGAACACGCCGCAACCGACTGGCGCGAACTCGTCGAGTCGCCACTGATTGACATCGTGGACATCGGCACGCCGACTTTTTCGCACGCGGAAATGGCCATCGCCGCCGCGCAGAATGGCAAGCATGTCCTGTGCGAAAAACCGCTCGGTCTGGATCTCAAGCAATGCGAAGCCATGTTCGCCGCCGTGAAAAAGGCCAAGGTCGTCCACATGGTCTGCCACAATTACCGTCGCATTCCCGCCATCGCGCTGGCGAAACGGATGCTGGCCGAAGGCGCGCTCGGACGGATTTTTCATTTTCGCGCCCGTTACGCCCAGGACCGGCTGGCCGATGTGGAATTTCCGCTGGACTGGCGTTTGCAAAAGGAGACGAGCGGCAGCGGCGTCCACAGCGACATCAATTCGCACATCATTGATCTGGCGCGTTATCTCGTCGGCGAGTTCACGGAAGTTTGCGGCGTGGTGAATACATTTGTTCCCGAACGTCCGCTGGCCGCGTCGCTGGCGAAAGGCGTCCGCAAAATGGGAAAAGTCACCGCGCCGGATTCCGCCGTGTTCATCGGCCGGATGGAAAACGGCGTGCTGGCGAACCTGGAAGCGACGCGCTACGCTTTGGGCCGCAAGAATCAAATCGCCATCGAAATCAACGGCAGCAAGGGTTCGCTCTGCTTCGATTTCGAGGACATGAACAAATTGAAATACTACAACGGCGACGACCCGAAAGACCGGCAGGGTTTCCGTGATATTCTTGTGACGCAACGCGACGGCATCCAGCCTTACGTCGGCAATTGGTGGCCGCCGGGACACGGCATTGGCTATGAGCACACGTTCATCCACACCATCGCCGACTTCGTGAATGCGTGTGTTGAGGGCAAGCCGGTGCATCCCACGTTTGAGGACGGCCTGAAAAATCAGCGCGTGCTGACGGCCGTTGAGGAATCTTCAGCCAAAGGCAGATGGGTGAAGCTATGAAACAGCGGCATCTCGGTAGAACGCCGGGAAAATCATTTTAATCTTTTCGGCCAGAAAATCTGGAACAGGCCGAACAGCCCCAGCGCCGTGCCGGCAATGTAATAATACGTTGCGCGCTCCACCGGCGCGCCGGTGAAGAGCTGTTTGACCTGCGAGTCCACTGACCGCGTGATGTCGTGTCCCCACACGAGCAGCAGCACGCCGATGACCAGACAGATGACGCCGATGATTCTTTGCATAAAATGTCTTTTGTAATCAGCCGCCCTTGCGCTTGATGAAGCCGATGAGCACCAGCAGCACCACGGCCCCGATGAAGGCGGAGATCAGGTTGCCAATTACACCGGCGGTGTAGATGCCGAGCAAGCCCAGCAGAAATCCGCCGAGTAACGCCCCGATGACCCCGACAATGAGATTGCCCAGCAACCCAAAGCCGTGACCCTTCATCACTGCTCCGGCGAGAAATCCCGCCGCCAGCCCGATGAGAATAAACCAAAGCAGATTCATGGATTTATCTTTGTATTTGAACCGGGCAAATGCAACTCAATCTTGGGCGCGTTCGAATTACGCCGCCGCCTTTTGTCGCCAGCCGAAAAGCTTTTTCGCTTTTATAACTTCAAAGATGGGCGCGGGAATCAGTTTGCTCAAGGCTTCGTCGCCGGAATGAATCTTGGCGAGAACTTCGCCGGAATAAATCTTCAGGGCGTCCGCGTTATAGTTGGCGATGTTCTCGATGAATTTATTTTCCACAAGGTGCGCGTAGAGATGGCGCAGGTGCGGCGCAACTTCCAGGTTTTCGATGGTGGTGAGCTTGCCGGTCTTCTTGTCGAGCGAAGGATAGACATAGAGTTTCGCGCCGTTCTTGAAAAGCTGGCCGAGGGATTCCATCAGGCCGCCGGGCAGGTCGGTGTAAAATTTTTCATCCAGCACGTCGCGCAGGCGCACGAGGCCGATGGGCAGGCCGATGGGTTTCTGCGTCTGTCGCGAAAGGTAGCTGACGAGGCGATGGTAGCGCAGAAAATTGGAGATCAGCACCGGTTTGCCCAGCGCGCCGAGCGTGTCCACGCGGTCGAGGAAGTCGCGGTGGTCAATCGCGTCGCCGACCTGCAACTGGCGCAGCGTCATCTCGAACATGACAACGGGCGGTTCGCCTTGCAGCGATTCTTCTTGGACGAACTGCTCCTGCGCGCGTTCGAGCATGTCGAGCATGGGATTGGTGAGCGGACGAAAACTGCCGCGTTCGAGGAGGACGGGCTTTTTGTAAAGCAGTTCGCCGGGGATGACGCTCTCGCCGTCGGCGGTGAACATGGCGGCTTCGGTGAGCCATTGCTCGACGAGCTGCAAGGCCATGAGGCGGTTGTCCACGCCGGTGAAGGCGGGGCCGGAAAATTTAATCATGTCCACTTCGACGCGCTGGCTGGTGAGGCCGTCGAGCAGCGAGCCAATCAAGCTGATCGGATCCGTGTGCTGATAAAATGCGGCGTGTATGAGATTGACGCCGAGGACGCCGACGGCTTCCTGCTGATGTGGAGTTTCCCAGTCCAGCAGCCGCGCATGGATGATGATGGTGGACGGGTCGCCGAGCGGATGCGCCTGGAATTTGATGCCGAGCCAGCCCTGGCCTTCTTCCATTCCGGGCTTGAGACCTTGTTTGGTGGCCACGGTGTCGGCAAAGGCGAAGAAGGTGCATTTATTACCCCGCGTCTTTTCGAGGCGCTTGACGATCAGGTCGAATTCCAGATCCAGCATCGCCTGCAGCCGATTGCGGCTCACATAGCGTTCCGCCGTCCCGTAAATCGCGTCGCTCACGGCCATGTCGTAGGCGGAAATGGTCTTGGCCACGGTGCCGGACGCCTTGCCGACGTGGAAAAACCAGCGGGCGACCTCCTGTCCCGCGCCGATCTCGGCGAACGTGCCGTATTTTTTGGCGTCAAGATTGATCTGCAGCGCCTTCTGGCCGGTGTTCAATTTTTCCTTGTTCATAAATCTCCTTCGCGCGTCACGATACAAAAAATCGGCGGCGTGTCCAATGCCGCTGTGTGGCCTGGCTCCGGTTTGGTGGACATGCATTGGGGTGACGCATGAGCCATGGTTTCTTTTAAGTTGAGATTCAAAGTCCGTCGGAAACTGGCAGCCGGGCGCACTGCGGGGTTTGCACCTTCCTCCTGGAGTGTTCCGTGGCGTGTTGACCTGGCCCACGCACTTACGCCTTGGCAGTCCGCAAAAAGAGGCAGACCTGCCAACCGGCGCTGATTTAGCGCGGCCTGTTTTTTTCGGCTTCGATGGCGGCTTCCGTCTTCGCTTCAACCGCAGCGTAATGAAGGCCGAGATTGTGCTGCGCAGTTTTGTCGCCCTGCCGCGCAGCGCGGATGAACCACTTCACCGCTTCCGCCGTGTTTTTCTCGACGCCGCGCCCGGTCTGGTAGCACAGGCCGAGATTGCATTGGGCGGGCGCACATTCCTGTTGCGCCGCCGCGTAATACCATTCCACCGCCGCCTTGAAATCCTGCGGGACGACCTGCCCCATTTCGTAAAAAACGCCGAGATTAAATTGCGCCGCCGGATAGTTGCGTTCCGCCGCCTCGCGATACCATTTGATCGCCTCGGGATAATTTTGCGGGACGCCCTGGCCGGTTTCGTAAAGCATGCCGAGGTTGAACTGCGCCGCCGGGTCGCCCTGTTCCGCCGCTTCGCGCAACCACCGCGCCGCCTCCGTGTATTCCTGCGGCACGCCTGCGCCGTTCAAATAACACACGCCCAGATAGCATTGCGCCACGGGGTCATTCTGCTCCGCCGCGCGGCGGAACCACTTCACCGCCTCGTGATAGTCCTGCGGGACGCCCTGGCCGTTTTGAAAACACACGCCGAGATAACATTGCGCCTGCGCGTCGCCTTCCTGCGCGGCGGTCCGCATCAGTTCAAACGTGTCCCAAGATTTCCGGTTGTTGGACATTTTTTACAGGAAGAGAGAATTATGCTTTCGCCCCGCGAACACAAGCCGCGAATTACGCTTCCGATTCACGCCGCCGCCTGCTACAAAACCCGCATGGCAGTTCCATTAAAAATCGGTTTTCTCGGCGCGGGCAAGATGGCCACGGCCCTGGCGCGCGGTTTTGTCCGCGCCGAACTCGTCACCCCGAAAGAAATCATCGCCAGCGATCCGTTTGAGACGGCGCGGAAAAATTTCGCCGGCGAAGTCGGCGCGAAAACCAGCCCAACAAACATTGCCGTCGCACAGTTCGCGACGGTTTTGATCCTCGCCACGAAGCCGGACCAGGTCGCCGCCGCGCTCGCGGAAATTTCCCGCGCATTCACAAAAAACCATCTGCTCATCTCCATCGCCGCCGGAGTGACGCTGGCTAAACTGGAAGCCGCGCTGCCCGCCGGTGCGCGCGTCATCCGCGTCATGCCCAACACGCCGGCGCTCGTGGGCGAAGGCGCTTCCGCATTCGCGCTCGGGAAAAATGCGAACGCCGCAGACGGCGAACTGGCGAAAAAACTTTTGTCCGCCGTCGGCATCGCGTTTCATGTGAAAGAAAGTCTGCTTGATGCCGTGACCGGCTTGAGCGGCAGCGGTCCGGCGTATGTTTATCAATTCATCGAGGCGTTGAGCGACGGCGGCGTCGCCGCCGGCCTGCCGCGCGACATCGCGACCAAGCTCGCCGCACAAACCGTTCTCGGCGGCGCGAAAATGGTTTTGGAAACCGGCCAGCATCCTGGCACGCTGAAGGATCAAGTCACCAGCCCCGGCGGCACGACGATCGAAGGTCTGCATGCTTTGGAGAAGGGCAAGCTACGCGCCACCGTGATTAGTGCCGTCCGCGCGGCGACGGAGAAGTCGAAGAAGCTCGGGCAAGGATAAATTTTCTAATTGCAATTAAGATGAATGATGAAAATAACATTTTTGGTTGTTTTATTTCTTACCCGTCGCTTTATCACGATGCTACTCAACAAATGAAAACCTTAGCCAAGGAGCAAGGGGATTTATTTCGCACTTACATTTGGGGAGAAAAGGGAATTTGTGACAACTTGAAGAAATTGAAAAATGAAGATTACGGAAAGGATTTGGTGTTGGCATTATTTCAGTTTTATGTAAATCCGATTCCATACGAACTGCAAAACTTGAAAGACATAGAGAGCTACAGGAAGAAAGAAAAATCAATTGGAATACCGATAATCGTAAACAATGAAAACTTTTTCCGTAAATCCGAAGAGGAGCGCTACGATTTCTTAAAACAAACAATCCTTCAGAAACTTGATTTGTTAGCAGCAGTAGTGAAGCGCAGAAAACTTGACACGAAAATTAAATTGCTCAAATCTGATTTACAGAAAGTTTTGAATTAAAAGTTGCACTGCATTGATAATTAAGGCGACTTTAATCAGACGTTCAACTTCTAAATCAACCCACGCACATCCACCGCTTCCATTCCTGCCGCGCGAATTGCGGTCATACCCAAATCCGTATCTTCGTAGCCGCGACAACATTTCGGATCCACCCCAATGCGCCGCGCAGCTTCGATAAAAATATCCGGCGCAGGTTTTTGGTTCTTCACCATCTCGCTGGTCACGACCGCACCGAACAGGTGCCGGATTTTCAAATGCTCCAGCACTTGCACGATGATCGGCTGCGTGCCGCCAGACGCGACGGCCATCGGGATTTTTCCGTAGTTCGCCTTCGCAATTTCCACGACGGCGTGGATGGGTTCGACTTGAGCCATCAGCGGCAGATACGCATTTTCCTTTTCGTGCGCAGCCTGGATATGGTCAAGCGTGACGCCTTGTTCCTTGGCGAGCATCTTCAAGATGTCACGCGAAGGCACGCCGCCGAGGGAATAAAACCGGTCCTCGGGGAAATGCAGTTTGTATTTCTTGGCGATCACCTGCCACGCGCGCCAGTGCAAAGGCATGGTGTCGGCCAGCGTGCCGTCGCAGTCGAAAACCAGTCCCTTGATGTGTGCGGGTAATTTCATAAATCGTTACATCGTTGAATGGTTGAATCGTCGCGCCCAATGCAACGATTCAACCATTTAACGCCTTCAGCCTCTCGTCCAGGTCATGCGTCATCAGCGGCTCGATGAGCGGGTCGAGGTCGCCGTCAATGAAGTTCGACAGATTGTAGAGCGTGACCTCGATGCGATGGTCGGTGACGCGGTTCTGCGGGAAATTGTAGGTGCGGATTTTTTCGCTGCGTTCGCCGGTGCCGACCTGGTCTTTTCGGTGCGCGGCGTATTTCGCATTTTCCTCGGCGATTTTACGGTCGAGCAAACGCGAGCGCAAAACGGTCATCGCCTGGATCCGGTTTTTTTGCTGCGACCGCTGGTCGGCGCAACGGACGATCATGCCGGTCGGCTTGTGGATGATTTGCACGGCGGAATCGGTGGTGTTCACGCCTTGCCCGCCCTTGCCGGAGGCGCGACAGACGTTGATCTCAATTTCGTCGGGCTTGATTTCCACGTCCACTTCCTCGGCTTCGGGCAGCACGGCGACGGTCGCGGTGCTGGTGTGGATGCGTCCCTGCGCCTCGGTCGCGGGAACACGCTGGACGCGATGCACGCCGCTCTCGTATTTGAGCCGTTTGAAAACATCGGTGCCGGTCACTTCAAAAATGATTTCCTTGAAGCCGCCGAGGTCGGACGGGTTGGAATCCAGCGGCTCGACCTTCCATTTACGAGTCTCGGCGTAACGAAAATACATCCGGTAAAGGTCGGCGGCGAAGAGCGCGGATTCCGAACCGCCGGCGCCGGCGCGGATTTCCACAATCGTGTTACGTGAATCGGCCGGGTTCGGCGGCACGAGTCCGAACTGGATCTGCTGCGCGAACTTTTTTTCCTCGGCTTCGAGGCGCGTCACTTCCTCGCGCGCGAGCTGCGCGATTTCCGAGTCGGGCAGTTCGCCTTGGAGCAACGCGCGGTTTTCCGCCAGTTGATCCTGTGCCTTGAAAAAATTGTCGCCGCACGCCACCAGCTCCTTGAGCCGGGCATATTCCTTGGACATTTCCTGTGCGCGCTGCTGGTTGTCGAACGTCGCAGGGTCGCTCAACGCAGCTTCGATCTCGGTGAAGCGGCGGCGGAATTTTTCAATGTGTGGTTTTAAGTCCATGGTTCTTGTGACCGCGTCCTGTGCGCGCGTTCAAGAAAAAAGAAACCGCCCGCAATCCCATGACGGGAGTGCGGGCGGGATGAAAGCGGGCAGCTAAACTTTTTTCTTCTTCGGCGCGGCGGCGGCGGCCTGCGCGGCCTGCGTCTTGGCGAGGCGTTGCTGGAATTTATCCACGCGGCCGGCGGTATCCACGAATTTCTGCGTGCCGGTGTAGAACGGGTGGCAGGCGTTGCAGATGCCGATGATGATGGTTGAGCGGGTGGAGCGCGTCTTGATCACGTTGCCACAGGCGCAACGGATTTCTGCGTCGTTGTATTTCGGATGTATGTCCGTCTTCATAATAAAAGGGGAGCAACATTATCACGGACAAGCTGGATGACAAGAAGGAATTTTGCGCATCATCAATCATTCCATTGCGGGCTTCCGGATCCGACAGTGGCAGACGTATCGGACTGCCGGTGATTTTCTCTTTGCTCCAGCGATGTTAAAAATCTAATATATTGCCGGATTGTCCGATGGTGTAATGGTAACACAGCGCCCTTTGAAGGCGTTATTCATGGTTCGAATCCATGTCGGACAGCCATGACTTCCTGGTGGTTGTAGATTTCTCCTGTCCATTGAATCAAGATAAATGCACCGGCTGCCGGCGGTTGCCCCAATCGCCGGGCTGTGCGTCGAAGTGGCCGGCGATTTCAAAGCCGCAGAAGGCGCAGCGATTGCCTTTGAGTTTCCATTCGCCCAAGTCATACCAGTCGCGCTCAATCAGCCGTTGGCCGCAACCCGGACACCAGGTGCTGCTGCCGTCGCGGTCATGGACGTTGCCGGTGTAAACATAGCGGAGACCTTTCGCGCGTGCGATCTCGCGGGCGCGCGTGAGCGTTGCGGGCGGGGTGTGCGGCTTGTCGAGCATCTTGTAATCCGGATGAAACGCGGTGAAATGCCACGGCACGTCAGGGCCGAGGTTGACGGCAAACCAGTCAGAAGCCTTTTCAAGTTCGCCCTCGCTGTCGTTTTCACCGGGAATCAGCAGCGTGGTCACTTCGAACCAGACTTTTGTGTGGTGGCGCAGATATTTCAAAGTGTCGAGCACGGGCGTGAGTTCGGCGAAACAATTGCGGTGATAAAACTCCTCGGTGAAACCTTTCAAATCCACATTGGCGGCGTCCATGTGATGGTAAAATTCGGGGCGCGAATCGTCGGTCATGTAGCCGGCGGTGACCGCGACGGAGGCGACGCCGGCTTCGCGGCAGGCATCTGCCACGTCCATGGCGTATTCGGCGAAGATCACCGGGTCGTTGTAAGTGAAGGCGACCGACCGGCACCCGAGCCGGCGGGCGGCGGCGGCTATGGTTTCCGGCGAAGCTTGATCGGCCAGCCGGTCGAACTCACGAGCCTTGCTGATGTCCCAGTTCTGGCAGAAGCGGCAGCCGAGATTGCAACCGGCGGTGCCGAACGAGAGGACGCTGGTGCCCGGATAGAAATGATTCAGCGGTTTCTTTTCGATGGGGTCAATGCAGAAGCCGCTGCTGCGACCGTAGGTGGTCAGCACGATGCGGTCGCCGCTGTTCTGGCGCACAAAGCAGAAACCACGCTGCCCTTCGTGAAGTTTGCAGAACCGCGGGCAGACATCACATTGAACACGGCCATCGGCCAAACGGTGCCACCATTGGCCAGCAATCACTACAGGTTCGATCACCTGTTTCGCAGCAGCGCGCATAAGCGTTCTCAAGGGGCGGAATAAGTTGTGTAATCCGGCACTATTAATTTGTAGTGCGGCTGGAGAAACGCCACCAAGTCAATCATCTGTTCGACCGTCATCACATGATTGAACTTCGGCATGGGGGATTCTTTGGCATCCAAGAGCTCCTTCTTGTAATTTTCGGACAGCACATGCGAAGGATTGATGATGGAAGTTACCAGCTCGCCGTAAGTTTTCACATAGGTGATTTCGCCGCCGAGCGTCAGGTTGAACGCACTCGGCGGAGGCAGTTCCACGCCTTCCACCTTATGACATGTGTTGCACTTAAGCGCGAGAAAAGCCTGCCTGCCTTTGTCTGCGTCACCATCTGGCAAACGGAATCCCCGGGGTGATTTTGGATTGTTGCCGCAACCGGATAAGACGGCCAAAACCAGCAATCCTCCCAAGAAAATTATTAATCGTGTTTTCATTGAAGCGTTCCTTTCCATTGAACTGCCCTTGGTCTATTTGACCTCTGAAAACCTCCTGCCTTTGGCGGCAGTCCGCCGCCAAAGGTTCACTGTTTTGGCCCCGGCGCGTCTCCGCACACGGAGCGTGTTTGGTGGATCACGCCACCTTCACTTCTGTCGTCTTCGGTTCGGGGACGGAAACTTTCGGCAGATGCACCTTCAACACGCCGTCCTTGAACTCGGATGTGATTTTGCCTGCATCGGCTTCTTCGGGCAGCATGAAGCTGCGTTCGAAGCTGCCGTAGGTGCGCTCAATGCGATGATATTTTTTGCCTTTTTCCTCTTTCTCGGCTTTGCGTTCGCCGGTGATCGAGAGCGTGTGATCCCGCACGCGCACCTTGATTTCTTCCTTCTTCACCTCGGGGAGTTCGGCTTTAACCAGATACTCCTTCTCGTCCTCGATGATGTCCACGCTCGGCGTCCACGCGGCGACCGTGAGACCTTCGCCCTTGGTTTCCATTGGCCAGCGACCAACCATCCGATCCATGCGGTCCAACATGGTGGCCATTTCCCGTTCCATTTCCAGAAACGAATCCCATGGCCGTTCCGCACTCCACAGCTTCACTGGCTCACGCATTCCAAAGGGATTCCATTTGGTTAATGCATTCATAATCTGTCTCCTGTCGGCGGGAGTTGATCATGACGGCAGAACAGTCCCGCCGACCGTTCCATCCTGCCGGATGAGGTCAACGAACCACCGGGAAGGCACATTCGTCCGACCCCGTTTGTAAAGCTAGCACAGCCCGTTTCGTCCGCAAGGGAACTGGTTTTGCCACGGTGAACGCAAAAAATATCTGGTCGTTTTCTCAAGCTTTTCAGGACGCACATCAGTGCTGGCAGGCTTTGCGCACCAGTGTCCTAGGCTGCCCGAAATGCCGTCACTGTCTAAAATTTGATGGACGACTGAAATAAGAAACTTTCCGGCACAAGTTTGCTGCGCTTTTTCGGAAAGCTGGCTGTCAGTCCGGATCTGCAAAGTGATCTACTTGAAAACGACGGACTTTCATCGGTTCGTTCGGCCTGATCCCGCCCTTCGTCTGGGCAAGTTTCAACTGATCTTCACCGGTCTTAATGTCCTCAATTCCAGGTAACAGGATGCCGCGGCGTCCGTCCGCTGTGAAAACGATCATACCGTAGCGCTGTGGGTCAAGTTCATCCGGCGTCGAGATGTCTTCAATTGAATGAATCACATTGACATGAAACCGCAGGTCGGCGAGTTCCGCCGCCGCGACGGGTGGAAAACGGGCGTCTTGGAATGCCGCCACACAAGCGTTCCGCCAAGTTTCCGCCACTAAATTGGTGCAGACCGGGTCAATCGTCCCTGCACAGCCACGCAAGTTGCCGTTCCGGTGGCGCAACGTCACAAAGACCCCGCGTTGCTCATTCAAATACTCCCCGGAGGCTGCCGGGGGAGTAGCGGGGCTGCCCCGCCGCGCCGTCTCCACCGCCCGGCGAGCCAAACCGGGCAACCCGGCCCCATCACGGCTGGCTCTTGCTGGCGATGTCGCCGCCTCGCCTTGAGCCTTTGGTTTCCTGATAAACAAAATTGCCACGCCGTAGCCGACTCCAAACGGTCCCTCGTAACTTAAAACTTTGTGGCCGGTTGCGTTCCATTTCACGGCGGCGGCCGCGACCATGGTGGAATCTGCCGCGTCTTCCGCCGCCACTTCTCTCAACTCGGGATTGATGTGTTGAATTTCACGGTAATCGCCCGCGCGGATAAGGCGCATAAAAATTTCGTCAAACCGGTGCGCCTGCGGATGAAAACCGCCGGGAGCGTCGGGCGTCAAGCGATGGCTCATGTCGCCGCTGGCGACGATTGCCACGCGACGGCGCAGCGCGCTGGCGGCGGCGGCTATCACCTCGCCCAATTTGGTCAGGCCATATTCATCATGGTTGTTGAGACTAAGAACAACAGTCGGTCCCGACCAGCCCGCCCCGGCGAGAAACCAGAGCGGCACGAGGGCTCCGTGATCAAGACTGCGATTGTGAATCAGCCAGGTTTCCACCCCGCCCGCCTGCGCTTCGGCGACGATGGCTTCTATCAGAGGCTGATCGTTGGGCAGACTCACCCGCGCGTGCGGGGCGTTGAATTGGGTGAACGCGCCTTCGAGGCGGTCGTCGGCCCACAGGCCAAACGCTCCTGGTTTCCTCGGCGAGTGCGGCGAAATCACAACAATTGTCTCCGGCTGAAGGCTCGTCACGCAGGCGGCGGCGGTGCGCATCGCCCGGCAACTGGCCTCCACCGCGCCCCCTCTTTCCCCGCCAACGGCAGGCACGAGAATCGGCGCGTGCGGCATCAATACTGCACCGATGATCGCCGCTGCTTCACTGCCCAGAGACATGCGTCCTGTTTTTTTATTAGCAGCCGGCTCGGAATAAATGTTTGCCATATTCCCTCCAGACCTGTTTGAAGGTCGGTTGCCCGGTCAATGCGCCGGGAATTATATTTAACGCAATTTCCACTCCATTTCCCAGTCTCCGCCACGTTTGCGTCAAGCCCTCAATTGACGGGCTCAACACGGGTGACTGACGCTTCTCAACAGCAATCAGTCGCTTCAGGCGGCAAAGCCAAACCGGTTCTTGATTTCCGCCCCGTCAACGGCGAGTGATTCCGCCAACATCCGGGACGCGACGCGTTCGGCGGCCACCTTGAGCATTTTGTCGAACTGATGTCCGGTCAGAATGTTGCCGTCGTGCCGGATCTCTTTGATGCGCGCATTGGCAGACAGCAAATGCATCAAAAACTCCTCGGCCTCGACCGGATCATCGGTGAGATGCGTAAAGACCCGGGTGTTGTTCCTGGGCATGGCAATGTAATCTATTGAGAATTTTTTAAGCATAATCAGCCTTGGTTGATTGTCTGGGAACTGCGGTGGTTGTCACCCTCCCTCGGGGTGCCTCATGGTGAAAATGTTGCCGAACGTGAGCCACAATCTGTGGCACGGTCATTTTATCGGTGGTCTCGAGCGCGATGATGCGCGAGCCGCTTTTATCTTTCGCGAACCTTTTTTTCAGTTCGCCTTTGGCCTCCCCAGGACCAAATATCAGGATTTCATCAGATGATTGTAGATACGAAATGATTTCGTCATAATAGCGCGCAAGATGTCCTTGATATTCCCGTTCGCGCGAATCATCAGGAGGAACTTCCCCGGCCGCAATTGACACTTGAGCCGGCTCGCTGTCTTTGGAACGCCGCCGTTGTTTTTCAACCGTTGATTTTATCTGCCGGATTTGCTCCCCGGCTTCCGCCAGCTCCACGATAATCGCCGCTTGATGGTCAATCCACAGTCCCGCTTTAGTTTTCATAATTCCTCCTTTGGTTGCGATGTTTGCGGGGCAAACGCACCTGTTCCAATTGCCCATGAAGGGGGAAGTGAAAATAAAAAACCTGCCTTAACCAGCCCGACAACATTATTGGAAAAAGTCGCCTTTTCATAATTCCAATCGTTCCTCTTATTGCAAACTTGCGCACATTGGCCAATTCGTCAAGGGGAAGGCTGGCTGGCATCGAAGTCAGACGCAGAATCAGAGTGCCCTTTGCAAAGGACTTCAAATCTCCGACAGTGGTGGCGACAGCACAAAAGGATTTATTCAGCAACTGGCGACAGAAAATCAAGCTTTTGGATTCACACGCACGACTTAACGCGATTGCGCCAGTGGCACATGGAAGGCGGCCAAAAAACTATGAACACAGTGAAAATAATCAAGTTTATGGTTGCTATCCATGTCGGACAGCCATTTTATTCACTCCTCCAAATCCGGCCCGCACGCATCACACGCTTCCGGTTCTTTCTCAAAATTATTTGGTCTGCTAGCCGAACGTTTTAACCAAACCATGAGAATGCTAATGTCGGCGGGCGATACGCCGGAAATGCGCGCCGCCTGACCTATGGTTCCTGGACGGATTTTTGAAAATTTTTGACGGGCTTCGAGCCGCAAGCTTGGCACGGTTGAAAAATCAAACGTTTCGGGAATTGCCTTGTCCTCCATTTTTTTGAACTTTTTTACCTCCAGTTCCTGCCGGTCAATGTATCCAGCATATTTGACCGCAATTTCAACCTGCTGAACAACTTCATCAGATATATTTTCATTTCGATCCGGCAAATCTTTGTATGAAATTTCCGGCCTGCTTAAAATTTTAACCAGAAAGTCTCCTTCACAAATCGTTTTTGTCAAACGATTTAACTCGCTTTCTATGGCCTGCTTCTTGGTGCTGAATTTTTTAAAGTTTTGTTCTGACAGCAGGCCTGTTTCATAGCCAATTTCGGAAAGCCGCATGTCGGCATTGTCCTGACGCAACAAAAGCCGATATTCTGCCCGAGACGTAAACATTCGATATGGCTCGGTCGTTCCTTTCGTAACCAAATCATCAATCAAGACTCCGATATACGCCTGATCGCGCCGGAGAACAATTGGTTCAAGATTTTTTACTCGGCGAGCGGCATTGATTCCTGCCATCAATCCTTGTGCGGCCGCCTCCTCATATCCGGAAGTGCCGTTAATTTGTCCGGCGAGATATAGATTTTTACAAACTTTGGTTTCCAGCGATGGCAGTAGTTGCGTCGGATGAGAAAAATCATATTCGACGGCATACGCTGGGCGCAATATCTCGGCGTTCTCACATCCGATGATTGTTCGAACTAAATCAACTTGCACCTCAAATGGCAAACATGTTGAAAACCCATTCACATAGATTTCATCCGTCTCTATCCCTTCAGGCTCAAGAAAAATCTGATGGCGCTCCTTTTCTGCGAATTTGACAATTTTATCTTCGATTGAAGGGCAATACCGAGGACCCACACCCTCGATCACACCCGAATACATCGGGGATTTGTGGAGATTCGCACGAATCAAGTTAGCTGTAGCCTCGGTTGTGAATGTGATGAAGCACGGCAATTGACAGTTAATTTTGTCAAGCACTGAACCGTGTGGATATTTACCGCCTGATCCGCCAGCACCAGCAAATCTGCCTCGTCCTTGTTCCATGTGGAACAAATCGTCCTTCCAATGGGTGAAGTAAGGGACTGGCTCGTCCCCGAATTGTGCTTCAGTCTTTGAAAAATTAATTGAACGACGAAGCAGTCTCGGTGGAGTTCCAGTTTTGAGTCTTGCAAGCTCCAGCCCAATTCCTTTGAGTGAGCCGGAAAGATCCATTGCTGCCGAATCTCCAGAGCGACCTCCAGCCTGTTGATTTGATCCAATGTGCATCAACCCGCGCAAAAATGTTCCAGTTGTTATAACGACCGCCTGTCCGTGATACTGAACTTCTAAATTCGTCTCTATTCCAAAAATCTCGCCATCTTTGTGCAATATTTTGGTAGATTGCCCCTGTTTAACGTCCAGATTCGGCTCTGACTCACATATCCATTTAAGTCTGAATTGGTAAGACTTCTTATCACATTGTGCGCGCGGAGACCAGACGGCTGGCCCCTTTTTCATATTCAACATCCGAAATTGCAACCCTGTCAAATCGGTGGCCTTGCCCATTTCTCCACCAAGGGCGTCAATTTCTCGAACAAGATGCCCTTTCCCAAGCCCTCCGATTGCTGGGTTGCAGGACATTTGCCCAATCGAATCTGCATTCATTGTCAATAGCATTGTCTGGCAACCCATCCGTGCCGAAGCTAATGCGGCTTCAACCCCGGCATGGCCGGCACCTATTACGATAACGTCGTATTTTTTTGGATAAATGAACATGGATTATTGACAAAAACAGTCATTAAAATTTCAGTTTTCTATTTGAATCGTTTCGATTAAATCAGGTGGGCTAGCTTATCACCATTTATAAATCAAGGCACGTTGAAAGTGAATTTCGGAGATGTGGAGGTGCAGCACACCTTGGTTTTTGCTTTCTTTGAGAAGTTTTGAGCACGCGAGCCGAGACAAAGCTTCCAGCGAGGTTTTTTACGTCGGCAACTTAATGATCATACTCGTGCCGCGACCGGTCTTGGATTTGATGCGGATGGTGCCACGGTGCGTTTCAATGATACGTCCGACAATGGCCAGACCCAGACCGGTTCCTTTGGCCTTGGTCGTGCTCAAAACTGCGGTGAACGCGCGCTTTTGGATTTCCGCGCTAATCCCTTTGCCAGTGTCTTTGAATTCAACAACGATGTGCGTCGGGTAAGGGCTTGAGCTTGGCTCGCGAATTTCGCGCGATTTGACTATGAGCGTGCCTCCGTCAGGCATGGCCTCGGCGGCATTGAGAATCAGGTTCAAAAATGCCTGTTCCAGTTGTGGCGCATCGCCCATGACGAATGGCAAATCAGACTGCAAATCGCGGACCAGCCGGACGTTTTGATTGGCGAGTTTGTGTCGCACGAGCAGGCCAAGTTCGTCAACCAGCTCGTTTAGGTTCACAGGAGCGAGCTTGGGTTCGGTCGTGCGGGCGAAATCCAGAACCTGCTCCACAATCTTGTTCATGTGTTCGATCTTGGCGTCAATGATCCGCGCATCTTTTGCCCGCGGATCGCCGGGTGGAAATTTCAAATCAAGCGAATGATACAACAATTTCATCACCGTGAGCGGATTGCGGATTTCGTGGGCGACTTCGGCGGCGAGCAGGCCGAGCGCGGATAATTTTTCGTTCTGCCGCAACTGTTCCTCCACGTCCACGATGCGTTCGTAGAGCCGCGCCTTTTCAATCGCAATCGCGGACAACTCCGCCAGCGCGCTCAAGATGCGGATCTCTTCGTTGGAAAAATTGTATGGCCGGCCCGTATAAACATTGAGTGTTCCAATGGGCTGACCGGCGAAAAGCAGCGGCACGCTCAATAATGAAACCAGTCCTTCCTGACGTGCCACCTCTACATTTTGATAACGGCTCGATGCCTGAACATTGGCGACTTGCATCGGTTTTTTCCGGCGCGCGACCACGCCGAGCAGGCTTTCTTCTACATTCAACCGGGGTTTTTTTATGTAAGATTCGCCCGCACCATAGCTCGCGCGCAGGTCGAGCCATTCCCGGCTGTCATCCAGCATCATCAGCGAACACATCCGGGCGTGCATCAGCACACACGTTTCACGCGTGATGACGCGCAACGCCTCGTCCAGGCTCAACGTGGAGTTGATCGTGCGGCTCACATTCGCAAGCGACTCGAATAAATGAACTTTCAACCGCAATTGCTCATAGAGCCAGGTTTTATGGATCACCCTGGCCGCCTGCACAGCGAGCTGTTCCAGCAAATCCTGATCGTCCGTGCTGAAGGCATCCACACGATCAGAATCCACGTTCAACACGCCGCGCGTTTCGCCATTCACTTCCAGCGGCACAGCCAGTTCTGATTTTACGCCGCGCCGCGCCGCGACGTAGCGCGGGTCTTGCGTCACATCGCCGACACGCACGGGTTTGCCATGGCGCGCAACCCAGCCGGTGACGCCCTCGCCGACGCGCAATTTCAATTTTGTTGCCGCGCTTGGCAGATTTTGCGATGCGGAAATCTCCAGCAACCCCGAGGTTGGATTGAGCAAAACCACCGAGCCGGAGCTGGCGTTCATCAGGCGGACGGCCTCGCTGACTATCAATTGCAGCGCTTCCTGCGCCTCGACCGTCGAGTGGATGACGTTGCTCACCTGATAGAGCAATTGCAGCCGCTCATAACGCGCCGTCAGCTTGGAAAGTTCCTCGCTCATTTTCTGTTTTGCGTTTTGAATTTCAACCGGGAGAAGTTTTAACGCAAAATCTGAAATCCAAAACTAAAAACTCACCGGACGCGCACCATCAACAACAGGCCCGTCGCGCCAAAAATGATGTTCGGGAGCCACGCCGCCAGCCACGGAGCCAGATGGCCACCGGAGCCGAACGCAATACTGACCTGTTGGATAACAAAATAGGCGAAACAGATGAAAATACTTCCCGCCACGCCGATAAAAATATTCCGCCGGCCCGGTGCCGCGCTAAAAGGAATCGCCATCAGCACCACGACCAGACACGTCCACGGCATGGCGAGCCGCCCGTAATATTTTGTGAACAGCCAGCTTGAATCCGCGTGCGACAATTTGGGATGCAACTTCAGATAGGCCGAAATATCCGACAGCGGAATGTCCGAGCTGCGGGCGCGGCGGAGATTTTGGTAGCTGCTGATTTTGATTTCGCTCTGGATTTGCCGGGGCGTTTCGTCAAATTCCGGCATCGCAAGCATATTGGTCTGGAAGGACGGCACGAGTTGCGCGCCGGCATCGGCCTGCGAATATGCTGCGACGTTGAAAAACGTCCAGACGCCGTTCGTGCGGATGGCGCGGTCGGCATACATCCGGCGGATGGAGCCGTCCGGCATCGCCGAGTTCACCTGCAACTTCAGCATTTCCGGGGGATGCACATGATATTCGCTGATGAACCACGAGCGATGCCCGCGCGCGTTGCTGAAGCCGAAATTGTAAAATTCATTTTTCGATTCCACATCGCCAGCTTTTTGAACATACCTGCTTTTTATCTGTTCCGCCCAGTCCGCGCTGCGCGGCACGCAGTATTCATTCAGTGCAAACAGCCCCGCGCTGGCCAGCAGGCCCGTGACAAAATAGGGCAGGCAGATGCGCCACAAACTCAAGCCCGCCGCGCGCATGGCCGTCAGTTCGTTGTGGCGCGAATGGTTCGTGAGCGTGTAGAGCAGCGCCAGCAGCAGCGTGATGGGCAGCACCAGCACCAGAAATCCCGGCATGATCGCCACGCTATACTCGATCACATCGAGCAGATGCAGCTTGCGTTCCTGCAATTCCGCCAGCTCGCCGAACAGGCTGAAGCATGTTCCCAGAACCAGCAGCCCGCCGAGGCAGTATGCCAGCGGCGCGAACAGTTCGCGGAACAGATATCGGTCAAGCAACCGCATGTTGCGGGGAGATTAGTCGGCGCGTGTTGCGCGGAGCAAGTTTTGTTGGCGGGGAAAAATTTCCTCTCTGCGCCTTGGTTCTGGCTCGCCGAGCCGTAGTTCTTGGCGAAGTTTGATTCCCGCCCGCCTGCGCTGCGCTGCAGCGCGGCAGCCTTCGCATTCTCTTCGTTCAAGCGAAGGCTGGTGGGTTGGGAGGGACTCGAACCCTCGACCAATGCCTTAAAAGGGCACTGCTCTACCGACTGAGCTACCAACCCCCGCCAATGTTTTCAAGGGTTTCAATCCTTGAAACAAATGTTTTACATCCCGTTTTTGCATCCTTAGCATAGCGGCATGGACTCAAATACGCCTGAAACGCCTGAAGGCGACTGGCAATATGCTGGCGAGAACTTGAAACGCCGTAAACATCGGGCGTGTATTATGGCTTTGCGAAGTTGAAGGGCAAGCAATTTTCCAAGTCTTTCAAGACTACCGACAAGGCAACCCCAAGCGGTTGCTGAAGGATTGGCAATGCGCGTAGGTTTTCATCAGGAGCGCGCCGCCGTCGCGGTGTCCAAGCCAGCGCGCAACTGTCGGCACGTCCACTTTAGATTCAATCGCACACGTTGCGAAGTAGTGGCGCAAGGAATGATGATGGACGTTCGCCAGCTTCAGTTTCCGGCACGCGGTCTCCATGCACTTGCGCGCCGATGTGGTTTGAATGATGAAGGCATCCGGCGCGGCCTTGCCACGTGCGCGCTTGAATCGTTTAAGCAAGCCGCGCATTTCATCCGACAGCGGCACGGGGCGTTGCTCATGGTTCTTCGTGCCACGTTCACCGCCTGTCACGGTGAACACGCCTTGCGCGAAATTCACGTCGCGCCAGCGGAGCGAGCGCGCCTCGTTCAATCTCATTCCCGAATACGCGAGCAGCTCGACAAGGTTTGCGCCGTCGTCTCCCTTGCCTTGCATGTCGGCACGAATCGCGGCAACGATGGCGGCGAACTGTTCACGCGTCGGCACGGCGGGCGGCTGGTTGCGAATCTTGTGCTGTTTGATGATTTTGGACGGGTCGCGGCCAACTAGCCCTTGCTCGACAGCGTAGCCGAATGCGCCGCGAATGGTTTCAAGCTCGTTGTTGAAAGTCGGGGCGGCAATTTCCTTGCTGCGTGTGACTGCCCAGGACTCGCAATGCTTGGCGGTAATGTGTCGGATTACCGAGACGCGCAAGCCAACCAAGGGCAAGCCCGTTACTCTCTACCGCATCCGCTACTGACACCGCCCGCCCGCGCCGCCATGCCAATGCCTTCACCCGTGAAAAGTGGAGTGTCAAGACAGCGGGCAACCAATCAAAACGCGCCACAGGTTAAATGCGCGCCCCGCTTTTCGCCACGAACGACCCAAAACTACGATTTGCCCGCTTTCATGCTTTCCCCTGGGAAGTCACACGTCGAGTCACAACCCACCCAAAGGCAAATAAGCATTCCCGCGCGCCACAATAAGTAGCAAGGGGGCAAAAGTTTTCACCCGCATAAACATTGAGTGTTTTCTTACCCCCCTTATTCCTACTTATTCCGCAATCCCAGAAACAGCCTTTTTCCCATTTTGACGAAAACCACGCCGCCCGCGCTTGCTTCCCGTCTCATTTGTGGCACAATTGAGGCATGAATGAGCAAATAAGATTGCGGATAGACAAAGGGTTGGTGAAAGAGGCCGCTGGCGTGTGCCGTGAAATTGGCATCACGCCCGCCGCCGCCGTGTCCATGTTCTTCGCGCAAATGGTGAAACTTCGCGGACTGCCCTTTCGCCCCGCGCACTTCCCCGCGCTGGATGAATACGGCGTGACACTGGCGCAAGCAACCGCCGCCGAAGATGCCGCCCTTGCCGAACTCACGGCAGACCGCAAGGCGGGCAAGCTGGAAGCCTTCACTGGCAAATTATGATTGCCGTCATACTTTCGCCGCGCATCCGCAAGACGGCGGACAAACTGCCGCCCGACGTGCGCGAAAAGGCTGGCAAGGTGATTGCCGCCGTTGCCGCCGCTTTTGGCGACCCGCACAAGCACAGCGGACTTGGCTTGCGGAAGCTCGCGCGCCGTTCCTATGAAGCCAGAGTTCATCTACAATGGCGCGTTGTATTCATCCACGACGGGAAAAGCCTCATTGCTTACGACGTAATGAATCACGACGAGGTTGCCACTTGGTTGCGCGGGCAAAGGAAGTAACCGGACACACAAAGCCGGATGCAAAATGGACGCCGGACGGATTAGAGTATCAAGCAAGGCCGGACATACGGCGTCCAAAATCCGCCTAAAAACACCGCAAAACAGGATGGAGAGAGCTTAAAGCGTCCTAAACAAGTCCGGTCAATGTGTCCGAAGATTCGTCCGCATTGCATCCGGTTTCCCGCAACATCGGACACCGGACTTGATGCCAGCACCGGAAATGGGCTTTGTCCGTGTCCAAAGAAGTTTGTCCAAAAACGTCCAGAAAATCGGTTTCAAGCTGCGCTGAATCTTTTTTACATCCCGTTTTTACATCCCGACACGTCAAAACAAGCGTCGCAAGGATGCCGCGAGTTATCACCAGTCTAAAATGCAATCTCACAATCCCATTGTGAACACTGGCGAAGATGCACCAAGATAAAGAAAGATGCCGAAAGTTGCCGCCTGCAATTATTGCCCGTTTCGAGTTAAAAGGGCACTGCTCTACCGACTGAGCTACCAACCCGCCAAGACGACCATCTTAAATTACCCGCGCCAGCGCGCAAGATTTTTTGCGCGGCGGTTGAGGTCGGCACACCGCGCCAGGCGCTGCCGGTTCTTTGATTTTCCAGTTTATTATTTCCCGCGCTGCGCTAGAGTAGCTCCATCAAAGCTGGCACTTGCATAAAGTTTTGGGGGGTGCGCGGGTCCATCGCCACGCCGGGCGCGGGCACAGTGCGCCACGGCGGCAACACCTCCTGCGTCGAAGTCCGCAACGACGACGAAATCATCATCCTTGATGCCGGCACCGGTCTGCGGGCGCTCGGGCAATCCCTGCTCAAGGAATTCAAAGGCCAGCCGCTGAACCTCACCTTGCTCCTCACTCACACGCATTGGGATCACATCCAGGGCCTGCCGTTCTTCGGGCCGATTTACAATCCGCGCTGCCGGCTGCGGATTCTCGGCTGCGAGGGCGCGCGCAAAGGCCTCGTCGCCGCGCTCACCGGCCAGATGGAAAGCACCTACTTTCCCGTGCCGTTCGACAAGCTGCCCAGCAACATCGAGATCGAGGAATTCAAAGACTTCAACTTCGCCATCGGCAACGTGCTCGTGCGGGCGCAACGCGCCAACCATCCCGGCGTCTGCGTCGGCTACCGGCTGTTTTCGCCGGACGGATTGATCGCTTTTTTCCCCGACACTGAACCGCGCACCGGCGGCATTGACCGCGACATGATTGATTTTGTGCGCGATGCCGACGTGCTGATTCTCGATTCACAATACGACCGGGCGGAATACCAGACCCACACCGGCTGGGGCCACGGCTGCGTGGATGATTCCGTGGCGCTCGCGTTGTCGGCCGGCGTCAAACACCTTTATCTCTTTCACCACGACCCCGACCACGACGACCGGCGGATGGACGGACTGGTGAAACACGCCCGCAAACTCGTGGCAAAGCGGAAAGGGAAACTGAAAGTGGACGCCGCGCGTGAAGGCCTGACGATTCTATTGCCGGCGGGAAAAGGGCGCTGAAATCTTTTGTTCGTAGCGGCGACGCCTGCCCGCAAAAAAGCGGGTCAGCCCGTCCTGATAAGAGTGGTGATCGCTCCCCTCACCAGCGGAATCGAACGAAGCCGTTCCGGCAAAACTTTCCCTCCAAGACAAACTTTCCCGCTCCCCGTCTTCAACTCATCCGCCGGTAAATGGTTTTCACACGGGCTCGCGCATGGTTAGCACTCCACCCGCCTCCGAGGCGGGGCAATGACACAAGAAACAAGGGTGGCGACTTTACTTGCATATCAATCACTTGCGCGTCTTGTTACTTAAGAGGGCACAGGTTGTTCATATCTGTAAATAGATATTGGACCAATAAAACGCATGTAACACTTGCGATAGAGCTTGCCATTCTTAGCACCAAGAGCTCCGACGGACGCGGTCTGCTCTCCGCGCGTCCACCTACTCATGTGCCTGAATCCAGTCCACGTGATGTCGGTCTTGCCAATCGAAATACTTGGATGCAGATCAAAAAACTCCAACACGCCAATAACCGATAGTATGGAAATCAAAATCCCAATCTTCACTCTGTGCTTTTTCATGAGCGTGCGATGTGCCCTAGACAGTATGGCTGGCGATGAAAGCGAAAGCGGTGTCTGCTCTCCGGAGCAAACGTGGGTTGCGCCGCGTGAGCGGTGCCGGGCCACCCGTTGTGGGACTCGCGTCCGTAACAACACTGAAACGAAAAGCAAACACCATGAAGCCATACATACTGCGCCAACCCCAGCCTGTCCAGCCGCAAAAATCACCGCGCCCGCCCCGGCTCAAACCGGCGGCTGGCGGCCCGAACACCTCTTCACGCTGCGGCAAACCCGCGCGTTGTGGCAGCAGCATCAGGCTTTGATTGCCGACTGTGACGTGGAGATCGCCGCGCTGCTCAAAGGCTTCGACACGCGGGCCGGCCTCGCCCTCACGCCGCCGGCCCCGGCCAAGACCACCCATAAAAAAGCCCGGCGCAACGAACCGCAGTTCGCCGCGCGGGAAGAATGTCACCGCGTCTTGGGCGTGGACCTGACGGCGGTGCCCGGCTTCCAAACCCCGACCGTGCTCGTGCTGATGGCCGAGTTGGGGCCGGAGTTTGCCGCCAAGTTTCCCACGGCCAGACATTTTTGGAACTGGCTGGGGCTGTGTCCGGACAACCGGATCACCGGCGGCAAGATCATGAGTTCCTCCACGCGCGACGTGAAGAGCCGGGCCGCCACCGCGCTGCGACTGGCCGCGCAAGCCTTGAACCGGGCCCAGAACCACTTTGGCGACCTCTACCGGCGCTGGAAAGCGCGCCTCGGAACCCCGAAGGCCATCACGGCGATGGCGCACAAACTGGCACGTATCCTCTGGCACCTCTTCAAGTATCGCCAGCCATTTGATCCCGAAGTATTCAAAAAAGAAGAAGAAAAAATGCAGCGTAAGAAACTCGCCCGCCTCCACAACAGCGCCGCCGCCCTCGGCCTAAAACTCGTCCCAAACCAGTGACTTATCTAATCAGCTTATCAGGAGGCCGTTGTGTCATGACTGTCTCCAACGCCGATAATCCTCGTGCAGATGAAACGCTGCAAGCTCGACCAACATCTTACCAGCGCCGAATGCCTGAGAGCCAGTGGTGTCGCCAGTGCAGAGATGAGCAGGAAGCGTCTCGTAGTCGAGACCGTGATCGCGGTGCAGGGAACGAATCCGCTGCGCCAACTCGTCGGTCATCGGCTCGGTGCACTGAATGACCTCGTTCAGATACCGAGTCGCGTAACGGTAAACCGGGATCTGTTCGGAACTGCTCATGGTGTGAAGCGGCCTAGACAGTATGGCTGGCGATGAAAGCGAAAGCGGTGTCTGCTCTCCGGAGCAAACGTGGGTTGCGCCGCGTGAGCGGCGCCGGGCCACCCGTTGTGGGACTCGCGTCCGTAACAACACTGAAACGAAAAGCAAACACCATGAAGCCATACATACTGCGCCAACCCCAGCCTGTCCAGCCGCAAAAATCACCGCGCCCGCCCCGGCTCAAACCGGCGGCTCGCGTGGCCGCCGCCCACCTGCGGCCACGCCCCGGTGCGCCCACGAAAGGCCCGGCCCTGTTCATTGGCCTGGACGTGCATAACGATTCCATCGCGGTCAGCCTCGCGCCGTCCGGTTCAACCGGGGTGCGGCGTTACGGGATCATCGGCGGCGAACACGACGACGTGCTCAAACTCGCCCATAAACTCCAGGCCGCCCATCCCGGCACGACGTTGAAATTCTGTTACGAAGCCGGGCCGCGCGGCTTTGCCCTGGGCCGCTGGCCCGCGAACTGGCGGGTTTTGTCTGGGCCATCGCGCGCCAGGTCAAACCCGTGGCGGCGACCCCTTGAACGCACCGGCACGGAAAAACCAAAACCACTTATAGAAAAGAAAAGAAATGACAGCGCCCATGAACCTGTTCTGAACCAGCGGCCGGGACCCGGTCAGGCGTGACGCTCGTTCGTCGTTGAAAGGTGCCTCTGGCAATCCTTGAGCCTAGACGGAGACACGCGCCGCCTCGGACCGTGACCTGTGATAACTTCGCCCGGTGCAAGCCGGCGAGTGGACTCACGCATCTCAGCCTTGAAACCGCAGTCATGGCGTCCCGGCGGCTGACTCAGAATAGTTCGTGGTGAAGGAAACCGGAAAATGAAAAGAATTTTCGGAAAGCAGAAGAACTGTCCGCTTGACATTATTAAGCCATATCAACGACAAAAGCTCAGCGACGGCGGCCACGAGGCGCGCCGACTGCAACTGCGACGGCCCGCCGCCGTTCGCTGCAGCGCATGGTTAGCCGACCTATGACTTCCTCTTGTCACTCTGTCCTTTCCGAGACAACTCGTCCATATACTCCATGATGTCCTGCCAACCCTTGCGCAATGCAGATGACATGAAGCTCTGTGCTCGCTGTCCGTGCGATCCACGAAAATCCAAATGCTCCAAATAAGAGACGTAGAATGCGTTCTCAAGGTCCGGTGCGGCATCACGAAAGAAACGGTCTGCAAACATGAACTGCCGCCGCAACGTCTCAAACTCTCCGGCATCAATGGCTGCCTGAGTGATGCGAGCGAACGAACCCATCTGGACATGAAGAAGGCCCTCATACTCCTTGATGTCCTCACACAACTCCGGGAACTCGATGCCGAGCTGCTCGATAAACTGTGCGCCTGAATTCATGTGTGGCGTGGTGGTCGGCTAACATTAAGATTAAGCGACTGGATTGATGTTTATCGCTTTCATTGGTTCCGACCTTAAATCCGGGTTTTATGCTTGTCAAGCAGGCGTTTTCTGAAAATCTGCGGGTCATTACTGAAATGCCAAAACCGACATTTGAAAAATTTCTGCCGAATCCCAAGTTGAAGCTGCAGGAGCAGGTGCATGAGGTCATGCGGTTCAAGCATTTCTCACATCGGACAGAGTCGGCCTACTGGCACTGGATCAGGGGTTTCATCCTGTTTCATCAGAAGCGGCATCCGCGCGAGATGCAGGCGGCGGAGGTGCGGGCGTATCTCTCGCATCTGGCGGTGGCAAGGAATGTGGCGGCGGCCACGCAGAATCAGGCGTTCACCCCGTGAGATAATTGCACATGGCCACCTATTGTTATGTGTATGTGTTGCGCTCCGAGAAGGATGGTCAGTTTTATGTTGGGCTGACCAGGAATTTGCCGGCGCGGTTACAGGCACATAACAGCGGACAAGTTCCCTCAACGAAGAAGCGTGTCCCATTGGAGCTTGTCTATTGGGAGGGTTGCCTGAACGAGAGTGATGCCGCGCAACGTGAGAAATACCTCAAGACGGCTTGGGGTAAGAGATATATCAAGGGTCGTTTGCGGCGCTATCTCACGGGGTAAATGCGCTGGTGTTCCTGTATCGGGAGGTTTTGAACCTGGAATTGGGGGCCATCGGGGAAATCGAGCGGCCAACGCGCACGCGGAAGCTGCCGGCGGTGTTGACCAAGGAGGAGGTGCGCCGGGTGCTGGCGCTGGTGTCGCCGGAGCATCAATTGACCTGCCAGTTGCTGTATGGAACGGGGATGCGCCTGCTGGAATGTCTCCGCCTCCGCGTCAAGGACGTGGATTTCGGGCGGAGCGAAATCACGATTCACGAAGGCAAGGGTTTCAAGGACCGGATGACGATACTGCCGGAGAGCCTTAAACCCGCGCTGCAACTGCATCTGGAGCGGGTGCGGGCGATCCACGCGAAAGATTTGGCGGCGGGCTTGGGCCGGGTTTCGCTGCCGTTTGCTTTGGCGCGGAAGTATCAAAATGCGGACCGGGAGTGGGGCTGGCAATGGGTGTTTCCGGCCAGGGGACTGGCGAATGATCCGCAAAGTGTGAGTCACGACTCGACGGAGTCTCGCCCCACCGGGTCTGGCCCCACCGTCCGGTTGCAGCGGCATCATGTGCATGAGGTGAATTTGCAGCGGGCGGTCAAGGCGGCGGCGCTCGCGGCGGGCGTGAGCAAGACGGTGACGCCTCATACTTTTCGCCATTCCTTCGCCACGCACCTGCTGGAGAACGGCTATGACATCCGCACGGTGCAGGATTTGCTCGGCCACAAGGACGTGACGACGACGCAGATTTACACGCATGTCATGCAGAAGCCGGGGCTGGGCGTGCGCAGTCCGCTGGATGGGTGAGATGGGGTCTGGGAACTGGCGTCCAGCGTCTGGGACGGAAGATTTGAGGGAACATCGAACATTCAACATTCAACGCCGAACATCCAAGGGGCGCTTTCGGCCATTGAATGTTCGAGGTTAAATGTTGAGCGTTGAATGTTTCGGCTTTTTCTTAGCTCAACCGCATGGGCATGACGACGTAGAGGAACGGCCCGTTGATCTTCAGCACGCCGGGGCTTAATTCATCAATCAGCTCAAAGAACACTTCGTCCTCGGTCAGCGCGTTCAAGGCGTCAATCAGGTAGCGCGGGTTGAAGGCGATGGCCATCTCCTTGCCCTTGTAATTCACCGCCATGGTTTCGCGCGCCTCGCCCACTTCCGGCGAGTTGGCGGTGATGGCCAGCGTGTTCTTGCCGAACGCGAGTTTGACGGAGTTGGCTTTTTCGCTGGTCATGATCTCTGCGCGCCGGAGGGCCTGCACAAATTCTTCGCGCATGAGCGGCACGCGTTCCTTGGCTTCACCGGGAATGACCTGCCGGTAATTCGGATAATTGCCCTCGATCAGCTTGGAGATGACCAGGACGGAAAATCCTTTATCGTCCTTGAGCGCGAAGGACGCCTGATTTTCGCCGAACTTGATTTCCACGTCGCCTTTTTCCTGGAGCAGGCGGTTCAATTCGTTCACGGCCTTGGCCGGCACGATGAATTCGCCGCTGCTTTTCTCGGAGATGTCCACTTCCTCATCCACAAGCGCAAGGCGGCGTCCGTCGGTGGCCACCATCGTCATCTTGTGATCCTTGAGGCTGATGAAAATGCCGTTGAGGACGTAGCGCGATTCGTCGGTGGAGACGGCGAAGGAGGTTTTCTTCAACATGCCTTTGACGGTTTCCTGCGAGAGGGAAACTTTCTTGTCGTCCTTGAACTTGGGCAGCGGCGGGAATTCATCCGCGTTAAGGCCGTGGATTTTGAAGAACGACGAACCGCAGCGGATGGTGCAGATGTTTTTCTCGTCCACTTCGATGTCAATCTCGGTTCCGCCGAGTTCTCGGACGATGCCGAAAAGCTTCTTCACGGGAATCGTGGTGGCGCCGGGCTTCTTCACCTTGGCCTCGACCTTGCACGAAACCGAGACGTCGAGGTCGGTGGCGGTGAATTCCACATGGCCGCCCTCGGCGCGCAGCAGGACGTTGGAAAGGATCGGCAGGGTCGTGCGCGAGCCGACGATGTTTTGCACAGCCTGGAGGCCGACGAGGATTTGATCTTTGGCGATGGTGAGGTTCATGCTCGTATATTATTAAAGTCTTTTTCTTAAGATAATTCTTATTATTAAGGGCTGTGAATAAGGCAAACAACTCGCGCTGTCAAGTTGCTGCAACCGATCCGGCAGGAATGAAACTGCGAATTGATTCCGGAAGCCAGCCAAAAAGCCGGCAAGTTATCCACTTGTTCACAGAGCCAACATTCCATTCACCGTCCGTCCCATGCTTATTTGCCTAGTTGTGCGCGACGGATTATTTCAGGCAGCGAATCGCATACAAATTTAATTTCCTCCTCCGTCGAATCGCGCCCCAAAGAAAAACGCACGAGCGAATTTGCCGAAGTTTTTTTACCAATTGCCAGAACCACATGACTCGGCTCCAGAGAACCTGCGGAACACGCCGAACCGCTCGAGGCACAGATGCCTTCCAAGTCCAGCCCCGCCATCAGTCCAATGCTGTCCGCGCCGCGCACGACGAAGGAAACGGTGTTAGCCAGCGAGTTTTCGCGCGGGCTGACCAGCTCGCAGCCGTCAATTTTCTCAATGGCTGAAATGAGTTTGGCAGACATCGCCGCCAGTTTATAACGCTCAAAAACCGGCGGCTTTACAAATTTTTCAAGCGCGGCGGCAAGGCCGATGATGGCTGGAAGATTTTCCGTGCCGGCGCGGCGTTCGTTTTCGTGGCCGCCGCCGAACAAGATGGGGTCGGGGTGCAACGGCGATTTGATGTAAAGCAGTCCCGCGCCTTTTGGCCCGTGAAATTTATGAGCACAAACAGAAACGAGGCCGGCATTGAACTGGTTGATGATTTCAAACGGTTCCTTGCCGAACCATTGCGCGGCGTCCGTGTGGAAAACAATTCCGCGCTCGCGGCAGGCCGCGCCGAGTTCCGCGACCGGCTGGACCGTGCCGATTTCATTGTTCGCCGCCATGATGGAAACGAGAACAGTGTCAGCGCGAATCGCCCGTTTCAAATCATCCACGGAAACGCGGCCTTCTGAATTCACCGGCAGGCGCGTGACTTCAAAACCCTCTTTTTTTTCAAGGTAATCGAAACAGTGCAGCACCGCATGATGTTCGATGGCGGAAGTGATGAGATGTTTTCCCCTCGGCTTGAGCATCCGCGCCGCGCCGAAGATGGCGAGGTTGTTGCTCTCCGTGCCGCCGCTCGTGAAAATGATTTCGCTCGGCTTCGCGCCCAGAAATTTAGCCGTGCGGTCGCGCGCATCATCGAGCAGCGCCCGCGCCTTGCGCCCGACATGATGCACGGACGAGGGATTGCCCCAGATTTCGCCGAAGAAAGGCAGCATCGCGTCGCGCACCGCCGGGTCGAGCGGGGTGGTGGCGTTGTAATCGAAATAAACCGTGCGCGGCATCGGCTCCCAAGGTAGGAGACGATGTGAGGAGGCTCAAAACAAAAACGAGGAAATTGACAAAGCAGAGGAAAAAACTGGCGGCTCGGCAGCTCGCGAGGACGCCCGCCCCGCCAAACCGGCCTGCTACCGGGCCGCTGGCAAACTTGACGCGGGTGGAAACATGGGTTCTATTAGCGGCCAAAGCCGTGCCGAAGTCATTTTCAACAATCTCCCGCCTTTCACCCTGGCTGCTGTCATTATTCCTTATTTTAGCGGGCAAGGATTCCGGCGCGGCGGTCGCCGTTTCCGTGGGGGTGAATTTCACCGGCAGCACTTTTGGAGTGGATTCCGAGTTCATACCGCCGGATGCGAACGGCGCCATCGGCCCGGGAAGGTTCGTGGAATTCATCAATGGCACCGTGGCTGTCTATAACAAGACCAACGGCGCGAGCGTCCAGCGAAAATCCAACCTCGAATTCTGGGCGGACGCGGGCCTGATCATTGCCCAGGACAATGTGACAAGTGATCCGCGCGTGATTTTTGATCCCGCAGTGCAGCGCTGGTTTGCCGTGCAGGTGACGGTGAATTCTTCCGCGCCCGACCCGACGGCCCTGGCGAACAAATTTCTGGTGGCCGTTTCCACTACTTCCAGCCCGACCGGCCCGTGGAAAGGATTTTCATTTCAAGCCGACCCGGACAACGGATTTTTCGCCGACTTTCCGACGCTTGGCCTTGACGGAGACGCCGTTTACATATCCGGCGACTTTTACAGCGCAGGAGAAACACCCGAAGGCCCGGGGCTGGTTTCCATCCCCAAGGCGGATTTGCTGGCAGCCACGCCAACGGTTGCGAACATGCATTGGTTTGGCGTGATGGACTACGCCGTGCGCGGAGCGGTGCTGCAGCCGGCCATCTGCTTCGACGGCAGCGCCACCGGCAGCGTGTTAAGCATCGGCGACATCGGAAGCGACAGCAGCCCGCACACGAATGTCGTCTGGTTCGCCGTTCAAAACGCCGGGGGCGCGAGTCCGGCCTTGTCCTCCTCCTCATTTTTGAACGTCCTGCCGTATCAAGTGCCGGACAACGCCGACCTTGACGCTCCGCAGTTCACCGCATTGCAACCTGATGGCTCCACCACGCTGATGGCCAATGACGCGCGCTTGAGCGCCAAGGTTTATGCCGTGGGCGGCGTGCTTTACGCCGTTCACAACACGCTCGTGAACGGACGGATCGCCATCCGCTGGTATCGCATCCGCGCCGCCGACCACGTCTTGATTGAACAAGGAACAATCGCCGACCCGAATCTGGATTTGTTTTTTCCGTCCATCGCGGCCAACCAATACGGCGTGGTGGTCATCGGCTGCAACGGCTCCGGCGCCGCCACATTCGTCAACAGCTATGCCTACGTTGGCGAAACGAAAAATGGCACGACCACATTTGGCGGCGGCATTTTGTTGCAGGCGGGAGCCGGCAGCTATCATGACATCTACGAAATTATAGCGCAGTTGCTTGAGGAGCCGGTCGTGCCGAGCCGCTGGGGCGATTACAGCGCGATGTCTGTTGATCCCGCCGATCCGACGCGGTTTTGGACGATTCAAACATACCCTTCCGCCGTTGACCCGGACACCGGCGGCACCTGGTCCACTCAAATCTCGGAAATCATCGCCACCACGCCGCCGCAACTGTCCATCGCCCCGGCGGGCACAAACGTCCTCGTTTCCTGGCCGCTGTATGCTTCCAGCTACCAGCTTCAAACCACCACGAATCTTATCAACGCGGGCAGTTGGAGTTTGACCACGCCCACTGCCAGCACCAACGGACTGGTCATCTCCGCGCTCGTTCCCAAGACAGCGACCTCCCAGTTCTTCCGGCTGACAACGCCGTAAATGTTCCGGCGCAACGGAACGCAGTTGAGCTTTCGCGCGCAAAGTGGAATGCTGTCGCCGCAGCATGAGCGTCAAAGTAAAAATTTGCGGCGTCACCAATGTCGCCGATGCGCTGGCCGCCGCCGAAGCCGGGGCGGACATGATCGGGCTGATGTTTTACGAACAAAGCCCGCGTCACATCACGTTGCAGACGGCCGTGGAAATCTCCCGCGCGCTGCCGCCGTTCGTCCTCAAGGTCGGCGTGTTCGTGAATCCGGCGGAGGAACTGGTCATGCGCGCCCTCGGCGACTGCGGCTTGAGCCTGCTGCAATTCCACGGCGACGAGCCGTCGCAATTCTGCACGCAGTTCGGCGCGATGAGCCTGAAAGCCTTCCGCATCAGCAACGCGGGATCATTGGCAGCATTGGAGAATTATAAGACCGACGCGTTTCTGCTCGACGCACATTCCAAGAGCGGACTCGGCGGCACGGGCGAAAAGTTCAACTGGGATCTGGCCGTCGAGGCGCAGAAGTTCGGCAAACCCATTTTCCTCGCCGGCGGTTTGACGCCGGAGAATGTGGCGGACGCCGTGCGGAAAGTGCAGCCGTTCGCCGTGGATGTTTCCAGCGGCGTAGAATCCGCGCCCGGAAAAAAGGACATCGCGAAAGTGCGGGCGTTTATCGCGGCGGTGCGGGCGGTGTGAAAAACTTACCGGGGAAGTTTGCAGCCTATCCTGCTGTTAGGCCACGGTCTTATTGTGAAAACTCTCATAAGCTAAACCCTCAAGCTTGCCGTCACCGCGACACACAAGCGAACCGTCCTCTGCCTGAATCTGAAAACTCTGCTGCTCCAGATCGCCAAGCCGAGCGCAACCATCGAACGCGAGTAAAACGGAATAGAACGCATCGGTCAATGCTTGGTCGAGCAACTTCCGCATCGTCTCTGACTGCTCGGCACTCAAATGCAAGGAACGGATATGTGTGCCAACCGAAACGACAGAAGCGGCGGAAGTGTCGGCGAAATACTCCTGCATCATCTCATCTTTCTGATGCTTGAAACCTCGAACAAAATCTTCTGTGGTCATAAAAGCGTGAAGTGGCCTAACAAGTATTCGACCGCAGTATTTGTGGCCTATCAAGTTTAATGAATTCAAGGTTAGGCTGGGCGGAAGGTGTTGTCCAACACATAATTTGCAGCATGACGACGGATGATTTGTTTTCAGCAAAGGCGGCTGCAAAGGCTGAAAACGCGCTGCCGGACGCCGCGCCGCCCAAGCCCAAAGTCCGGCTGCAGGATCAGGTTCACGCGGTGGCGCGGTTCCAGCATTTGTCGCTGCGCACGGAGCAGGCGTATTGGGAATGGGTGGTGAGGCATCTAAAATTACACCGGGCGCGGGCGGGCGTCTGGATGGATCCGCGCGATCTGGGCAGCACGGGGGTGACGCCGTTTTTGACGGCGCTGGCGGTGCAAGGCGTGTCGGTCTCGACGCAGATTTACACGCACGTCATGCAGAAGCCGGGCATCGGTGTGCGGAGTCCGCTGGACAATTGATTTTTCGGCAGACAGGATTCGGAAATGAAACGCATCGCCGTCTATTGAGTCTCAAACCAAGGGCGTCCGCCCGGAATACGCGGACGGCACGCCAACGGAACGGAGCCGCCGCTGAAGCAAGTTTAGCCAAGCAAAAGGCAAAAAATGTGTTTCGCACATTCGGGCATCTGATACTTTGCGCCAGATTTTTCGCATGAAAATTTCAATTCCTTCAGAAACGCATCCGGGTGAAAACCGCGCGCCCATCACGCCGGACAGCGCCGCCAAGCTCGTCAAGCTCGGCGCGCAGGTGGAAGTCCAGGCCGGCCTCGGACTTGGTGCCGGCTTCTCCGACGACGCCTACATCAAAGCCGGCGCCACCATCACGACCGACCGCAAGGCGCTCATCGGTTCCGGCGACATCGTGCTGCGCCTGCGCAAACCGCCGGTGGAGGAAATTTCCTGGCTCAAGTCCGGCGCCATCCACGCCAGCCTGCTTGATCCGTTCAACGAAAAGGAGTTGGTCCAGAAATTTGCCGATTGCGGCGTAAGCGCCATCAGCATGGAATTCATTCCCCGCACGACGCGGGCGCAGAAGATGGACGTGCTTTCCTCGCAGGCAAACCTTGGCGGTTACGAGGCCGTCATCCTCGCCGCGCGCTATTCCAACAAGATTTTCCCCATGATGACCACGGCGGCGGGAACGATCCTGCCGTCCAAAGTGTTCATCATCGGCGTCGGCGTCGCCGGCTTGCAGGCCATTGCCACCGCGAAACGCCTCGGCGCAAAAGTCACCGCCTACGACACGCGGCCCGTGGTCGAGGAACAGGTGAAATCGCTTGGCGCGCAATTTCTCAAAATTGACATCGGCGAAACCGGTCAGACGAAGGACGGCTATGCCAAGGCGCTGACCGAGGAACAGATCCAGAAACAGCGCGATGCGATGAAGAAGACCTGCGCCGATTCCGACGTGGTGATTTCCGCCGCGCAGGTGTTCGGCCGCAAAGCGCCTATTCTCGTGACTGCGGAAATGCTCAATGCCATGAAGCCCGGCAGCGTGGTCGTGGACCTCGCAGTGGACACCGGCGGCAACGTGGAAGGCGTGAAATACAACGAAGTCACCGACCGCAACGGCGTGAAGATCATCGGCATCGCCAATCTGCCCGGACGCGTGCCGCTGCACGCCAGCCAGGTTTACGCGGCGAACCTCGTGGCGCTCGTCGAGGAATTCTGGGACAAGAAGGAAAAGACCTTTGTCCTCAAGCTCGACGACGAGATCATCAAGGGCTGCCTGGTCACCCACGGCGGCAAGATCGTGAACGAAAAACTTCTCCCCAAACCCAACTGATTTTTTATGACGCTCGAAAGCCTCCAAGCTTACAACCAGATCCTGGTGTTGTTCATCTTCGTCCTCGCGATTTTCGTGGGGTTTGAAGTCATCTCCAAAGTGCCGTCCATGCTGCACACGCCGCTGATGTCCGGCACGAACGCCATTCACGGCATCATCCTGTTCGGCGGCATCCTCGTCCTCGCGGATGCGGACACCCTGCTGGTGCAAGTGCTCGGTTTTGTCGCGGTGGTGTTCGGATCGGCCAATGTCTTTGGCGGTTTCATGGTCACGGACCGCATGCTGCAAATGTTCAAGAAAAAGAAAAAATGAGCTCAACCATTGCGTTAATTTTAATCGGCGTCTCGGTCTTATTCATCCTCGGCATCAAGTTCTTGAGTTCGCCGAAGACGGCGCGGGCGGGCAACCTCGTCGCGGCGGCGGGCATGTTGATCGGCCTGATCGTGCTGTGCAAACCGGACGGCGCGAATGTCTGGTCGCACGGCTGGACGTTCAACTACACGCTCATCGTCATCGGCACAATCATCGGGCTTATCATCGGAGCCATGGGCGCCTATTCGGTGAAAATGACTTCCATGCCGCAAATGGTCGCGCTCTTCAACGGCCTCGGCGGCGGCGCGGCGGCCTTGGTCGCGAGCCTCGAATTTTTGAAGGGTGCGCAACCGCAACAACTCGCCGGTGCCGAAATCCCCATGCTCCATGATGTCGGCGCGGCCATCACGATTCCGATGCTGTTCGCCACGCTCATTGGCTCGCTTTCCTTCTCCGGCAGCATCATCGCCTATCTCAAGCTCGAAGGGAAATTCGAGAAGCCGCACACCTTTCCCGGCCAGAACATCCTGAACGGCCTGATTTTGCTGGTGATCATCGGCCTGTGCGGCTGGCTCACGTTCCACGCCACCGGCCACAACGCCGTCGTCGCGTTCATCGTGATGTTCTCGCTGGCGCTGTTTTTCGGTATCGCGATGGTCATGCCCATTGGCGGGGCGGACATGCCGGTCGTGATTTCGCTGCTCAACTCCTTCACCGGCCTCGCCGTCGCGGCGGACGGCTTCGCCATCAACAACAACGCCATGATCGTGGCGGGCACGCTGGTCGGCTCCTCCGGCACGCTGCTCACGCTGCTCATGTGCAAGGCGATGAATCGTCCGGTCACGAATGTTCTGTTCGGCGCGTTCGGTTCCAGCGGCAGCGCGGGCGCGGCAGCAGCCGGCGTGGTCGGCACCGTCAAACCGATTCAAGCCGACGAAGTGGCGTTGCTGCTGGCCTACGCGCAACGCGTCGTGGTGGTTCCCGGCTACGGCATGGCCGTGGCGCAGGCGCAACATTCCGTTCGCGAACTGACCGAAGAACTCGGCAAGCGCGGCGTGGAAGTGCAGTTCGCGATCCATCCGGTCGCCGGCCGCATGCCCGGTCACATGAATGTTCTGCTCGCCGAGGCGAATGTTCCCTACGACCAGCTCATCGAAATGGAGCAGATCAATCCCTCGATGGACCGCGTGGATGTCTGCCTCGTCATCGGCGCGAACGACGTCGTGAATCCCGCTGCCCGCGAGGAGAAGACCAGCCCGATCTACGGTATGCCGATCATTGACGCCGACCGCTGCAAGACCTGCATCGTGATGAAACGCTCGATGGCCGCCGGTTTCGCCGGCATTGAGAACCACCTTTTCTACAAGGACAACACCCGGATGCTGTTCGGCGATGCCAAAGCTTCGCTCAACGCGCTCGTCGCGGCGGTGAAGGCGAGCTGAAGTTATTGCGCCGAGAAAATTGATTTTTAGCAGCGCAGGATTGGTTTGGTTCACGACTGCGGGCATGATTTGCCGCAATCCACATTTCAAATGAGCCAGAAAACCCGATTCGATCTGGAACAGGCGGACATTCCGTCGGCCTGGTATAACCTCAACGCCGATTTTCCCGAGCCGCTGCCGCCGCCGCTGCATCCGGGCACCAAAGAACCGCTGCCGCCGGAGGCGTTGGAGGCGATTTTCCCGCGCAATCTCATCGAGCAGGAAATGAGCGCGGAAAAGTGGATTGAAATTCCCGAACCCGTGCGCGACATCTACGCGCTGTGGCGGCCCACGCCATTGCTCCGCGCCGTGCGGTTGGAAAAGGCGCTGAACACGCCGGCCCACATCTACTACAAATACGAAGGCGTCAGTCCCGCCGGCAGCCATAAGGTCAACACCTCCGTGCCGCAGGCTTACTACAACAAGGTCGCCGGCACAAAACGGCTCGCCACGGAAACCGGCGCGGGCCAGTGGGGCGCATCGCTGGCGTTCGCGTGCAGCCTGATCGGGCTGGAATGTAACATTTACATGGTCAAAGTGAGCTACGACCAGAAGCCGTATCGCCGGATGCTCATGCACACCTGGGGCGCGACGGTGCATGCCAGTCCGAGCAACCTGACCGAATACGGCCGCAAGTTGCAGGCGGAAGATCCGCATTGTTCCGGCAGCCTCGGCATCGCCATCAGCGAAGCCGTCGAGGACACGGTCAAGACGCCGGGCACAAAATATTCGCTCGGCAGCGTGCTGAACCACGTCTGCCTGCACCAGACGGTCATCGGCGAGGAGAGCATCAAGCAGATGGAAAAGGCCGGCGAGGAGCCGGACGTGATCATCGGCTGTTGCGGCGGCGGGAGCAATTTCGCCGGCATCGCGTTTCCTTTCCTCCGCAAAAAAATCCGGGAGGGGAAAAAATACCGGATTGTCGGCGTCGAACCGTCTGCGTGTCCGACCCTGACGGAGGGCGAATTGCGCTACGATTTCGGCGACACCGCCGAGACCACGCCGTTGCTGAAGATGTTCACTCTTGGCCACAAGTTCATGCCGCCGAGCATCCACGCGGGCGGGCTGCGTTACCACGGCATGTCGCCGATGGTCAGCCACGCGCTGAAGCTCGGACTCATCGAAGCCGAGGCGTATCATCAGACGAAAGTGTTCGAGGCCGCGATGTTGTTTGCCCGCAACGAGGGCATCGTGCCCGCGCCGGAATCGTCCCACGCCATAGCGGCCGTGGTGGCCGAGGCGATCAAGGCGCGTGAGGAAGGAAAAAGACGCGTGCTGCTCTTCAACCTTTCCGGCCACGGGCTGCTCGACTTGAGTTCCTTTGAAAGCTATCTGCACGGCAGGCTGCAGGACATTTAACCGCCTGGCCGCAACGCCGCCTGGAGACAAAAGCCGCAGCCGTGCATCGTGGCAGTTAAAACGGTTTGAGCCGGGCCTTGCCAGGGGAAACGACAAACGTCCGGCGCTTCTTTCAAAGTCCCTATTGCCGTCGCCGGAATTAGGGTTAAACTGTTTTCAGATTTATGACAAACGATGCGAAGCCGATTCCTGCAAAGCCCCATGCCGACAACGCAGCGTGGAAGGAGATCGTGCTCAAATACCAGAAGCCTTCGGTGTGGCGGGCGTTGTGGCAGATCATTGACACAGTCATCCCGTATGGATTGTTGTGGTATCTGATGTATCTGTGTCTTCCCGTTTCCTGGTGGCTGGTGGTGCCGCTGGCGATATTTGCCGGGGCGATGCTGGTGCGGGTGTTCATCATTTTTCACGATTGCGGCCACGGCTCGTTTTTCAAATCGCGCGCCGCCAACGACACGGTGGGATTTATCGCGGGCGTCCTGACGTTCACTCCGTATTATCACTGGCGCTGGGAACACGCCATCCATCACAGCAGCGCGGGCGATCTGGACAAACGCGGCACGGGCGATGTGTGGACCATGACCGTGCAGGAATATCTGGAATCGTCGCGCTGGAAAAAATTCGCCTACCGGCTGTCGCGCAATCCTTTCATTTTGTTTGTCATCGCGCCGCTGTTCCTGTTCCTGCTCCGGCAGCGGTTTCCGTCGCCCAAGGCCAGCCAGCGGGAACGTCATTCCGTCCACGCGATGAACGCGGCCATCCTGGGAATGGCCATCGCGTTGAGTTTGATTTTCGGCTGGAAGGAGTATCTGCTGATCCAGTTGATCATCCTGATGGTCGCCGGCGGCGCGGGCGTCTGGATGTTTTACGTCCAGCATCAGTTTGAAGATGTCTATTGGGAGCGCGGGGAAGACTGGAGCTATGTGGCGGCGGCGTTGCAGGGCAGTTCCTTTTACAAGCTGCCCCGTGTCCTGCAATGGTTTTCCGGCAACATCGGGTTCCATCACATTCATCATTTGAGCCCGCGCATTCCCAATTACAACCTGGAGAAATGCCACAAGGCCGACCCGCTGTTTCAGCAGGTGAAGCCCATCACCTTGTTTTCCAGTTTCAAATCAGCCACCTACCGGCTCTGGGATGAAAAGAACAAGAGGCTGGTCGGCTACCGCCACCTCCGCGAACTTCGCAAGCAGCAGAAGCAGCAGAAGCACGCAACCGGGCATAAATAGCCGTTTGGCGCAACTTCGTGCCCAAACCAAAAGCTGATGACGTAATCGCAAGCGTGTTCATCGTCTTCGCCAAAGCTGTTGCATGAAAAAGGAACTCATCCGCTGTCCCTGGCCGACGAATGAACTTTCCACCCTTTATCACGACACCGAATGGGGCGTGCCGGTTCACGATGACCGGCTGCTGTTCGAATATCTCATTCTCGAAGGCGCCCAGGCCGGCTTGAGCTGGCAGACAGTCTTGAACAAGCGGGAAAACTACCGCGCCGCGTTTGACAATTTTGATGCGGAGAAGATTGCTCGATACGGCGAGGCGAAAGTTGTGAAGCTGATGAACGACTCCGGCATCATTCGCAACCAGTTGAAAATCCGCTCCGCCATCCAGAACGCCAAAGCTTTTCTTAAAGTGCGCGAGGAATTCGGCAGCTTCGACGCGTATCTTTGGCGGTTTGTGGAAGGCAAACCGATCATCAATCATCGCAAGAGCATGGAGGAAGTTCCCGCCCAGACGGACATCTCCGATGCGATGAGCAAAGATCTGCTGAAGCGTGGGTTCAAGTTTGTCGGCTCGACGATCTGCTACGCCAACATGCAGGCCGTCGGCATGGTGAACGACCATCTTGTGAGCTGTTTCCGTCATAAAGAATGTGGCGGCGGTCTATGACCGTCGTCCGGCGCTCGCAGAGCGCCGCTACAACAAAATCTCTTTGCGCCCTTCGCGCCTTTGCGTGAGAATTAGGCCATGAGTTCAGTTGTCGCAGAAAATTTGCCCGATGCCCAAGGTCACTTCGGCCCCTACGGCGGACGTTACGTGCCGGAGACGTTGATGCATCCGTTGCAGGAACTGGAAGAAGAATACTTCTGCGCCCAGCACGACCCGGAATTTCAGAAGGAGCTGTCCTATTACCTCAAGGAATTCGTCGGCCGGCCCACGCCGCTTTATTTTGCCGAACGACTCACCAAGGAACTCGGCGGCGCGAAAATCTATCTCAAGCGCGAGGATTTGAACCACACCGGCGCGCACAAGATCAACAACGCCATCGGCCAGATCCTGCTCGCCAAGCGCATGGGCAAGACGCGCATCATCGCCGAGACCGGCGCGGGCCAGCACGGCGTCGCCACCGCCACCGTCGCCGCGATGTTCGGGATGAAATGCGTCATCTACATGGGCGCGGTGGATTGCCAGCGGCAGGAGCTCAATGTTTATCGCATGAAGATGCTCGGCGCGGACGTCGTGCCGGTTCACGCGGGCCAGAAGACCTTGAAGGAAGCCGTCAACGAAGCCATGCGCGACTGGGTGACGAACATCCGCAGCACGCATTACATTCTCGGCACGGCTTACGGCGCGCATCCGTATCCGGTGATGGTGCGAAATTTCCAGCGCGTCATCGGCGACGAAGCCCGCGCGCAGATTCTCGAAAAGGAAAAGCGCTTGCCCGACCTGCTCATCGCCTGTGTCGGCGGCGGATCGAACGCCATCGGACTTTTTTATCCGTTCCTCGATGACAAATCCGTGAAGCTCGTCGGCGTGGAAGCCGGCGGACTCGGCATCCAGCCCGAGCAGCACGCGGCGCGGTTTCAAGGCGGCTCGCTCGGCGTGTTGCAGGGCACGCGCAGCTACATTTTGCAGGACGAATTCGGCCAGATCCAATCCACGCACAGCGTCAGCGCCGGACTGGATTACGCCGCCGTCGGGCCGGAACACGCGTGGCTGCGCGACGCCAGCCGCGCCGAATACACCTACGCCACCGACGACCAGGCGCTCGCCGCCTTCATGAAACTCGCGCGGCTCGAAGGCATCATCCCTGCGTTGGAAAGCGCGCACGCCGTGGCCGAGTGCATGGTGCGCGCGCCGAAGCTGGGCCAGGACGCGCTCATCATCGTGAACCTCTCCGGTCGCGGCGACAAAGACGTGGCGCAGGTGGCGGCGAAGGTGAAGTTGGAAATGCCAAAGTGAAATTAAGATCCAATGCCACTAACCGTCAATGGAATGGGGACAGCGGTTGTTCCAAGCAATGGAATGGTGGCTTGGACGGATAGCATTTGGACGCGAAGTCCAGATTTCGATGGCATGGAATGCATGGTGTTTTTCTTCATGCCAATATTTCCCTACCAAGCAATTCATACTTTTGATTGGAACGGGAATCAGTATCGAAAAATTCCAATACGATGGTCGGTTAAGCTAGTCCTCTATTGCTATCTGAGAAGATGGTTGATTTTGTCATTGGTAATTGGCGCAATAGTTCTTCTGGTTGAATTGTTAAGTCCAGCCACAGACCGAAAAATCAGCGATGAATTGACAGGTGCGATACTTCTTCTACTCCCGTTGATTGGGTGGTTCACACTCAGATATTTTGACCGAAGGGCAAGGCTTATTCGAATGATTTTAGGCCGTCATAAATTAGGATCAAGCGATCCGGCAACTTGGGCTGAAACAATTTCAGGGACGGTGAAATCACCTCGAGAAATTTATGGCAAGGAAACATTTTCTCAAGCTGCTGCGGAATTACTTCAGAGTGGAAATTTTTCCAGCGCGATGTGGGCAGCCAGATTTGCCGTCGCAAAAGAAGACAAGCAAAAGGGCGAGAAGTTGACCGATTTAATTTTGGACGACATCAATGTAAAAATTGCCTTAAGGCGGATTAAGCGAAAACCGTCGGCATGGCACGAGGCGGTGCAGAGTGTCAGGCCAGAATGGAATTGAAGAATAACGTCATTACTCCAGTGAAGCTTTGGCGGAAGAAGTCCGCAAATATCACCTCCCCGATTTCTCGAACTGGAAGAGCCACGCCGCCTTTGAACGCGCCTTCGCCCGGCTGGAAAAAGATTTACGCGCGGCGGTTGGCAGGTAGGGCGCGTCACTCCGTGCGCGCCGTCGTGGTGAATCCGAACGCGTCCATTCCAAAAGCGGCGGGCAGAGGACTGCCCGCCCTACCTGATTTGATTTGTGCGGCGCGCAGGGGACTGACGCGCCCTACCCAAGCATTGGTGGCGGGCGATCGTTCGGACGACAGACCCAAGTCCAATCTTCCATCCGTTCGCACAAACCTTTGCGGACGGGATTCACCAGAATGTAGCTGGTCTTTTCCTCCAGCTCGTCTTGGTTACGCAGCCGATGATCAAAAAAATCTCGTTGCCATTCGATGCCGTGTTTCACCGCGACGAACTTCTTCCAATTTGAAACCGCCGTCTGCATTCCCGGCTCGCGCGGGGACGCGATGATGGCGTGCAAATGGTCGGGCATCAGCAAACACAGACGACAATGCCAGACGAGTTTGTTGTGATTGTGCGCCATCGCCGCGAGAACGGCGTCGCCGGCGTCCGCGTGGCAAAGCTGGTTCTTGCCCGGCGGCACGCATTTGATGGTGATGAAAAACCAACTGCCTTCGGCGACCCATTGCGGAATCGTGTGCGGCAGTTTTTTGCGGACAGGCAAATCCATGCAGCGAGCATAACGAAACGTCGCAACGGGACAAAGCGCAAGGTAGGGCGCGTCACTCGTGCGCGCCGTCGGCTATTGGCAAATAGACGACTCACCACGCTCGCGGCGGGCAGAGGACTGCCCGCCCTACCAACGCAGACCAGCCGCAGCACGCAGTTTAATCCGGACGCTTCCGAATATTCCACACGCTGCGGCTGACCCTGCGGGCACAACCGCGCTCCGCGACTCATTTTGCTGCCTGCGCTGTCATCTGTCTTCTGATACGAGCTTCCTGTTCAGCGCGGTATTCCGCGACCCGGTTTCGATCCGCTTCGGCGAGCGCGCAACGGAGGGTAGCGGCTTCAAGATCGCGGCAGTAAGCCGGCGTGCCGGGTTGCTGCCGCCAGGAGTTGTCCAGATCACCGCCGTCAACAGGGTCGAAGCCAAGTTCGTCAACAAGGCGAAGCACTGTTGCCTTGGCATCCAACGAATCGCCGGCGATCGGGAGAGCGATCCGCCCTTTCGTTCCCCTCGGAACACCCTTTTCGAGAAGGCTTTTGGCGAAGATATTGTTGAACGCCTTGATCACCGGACGCCCGATCTGCTGCGCGACCCACTGGCTATCGAGCATACCTCGGTCAATCGCAGCGATGCGGCCATCGCGAAGCTCGGGATGGTAGTTGCCAATGTCAATCACAACGACGCTGTCCGGCACGTTCGCAAACAACGCCTTCGGAAGATCGGCGACGGCCTTCGTTGGAATGGCGAGGATGACGATTTCTCCGGCTTGAGCGGCGTCAGCAACGGAAACGGGCGTCGCGCCCGTCTCCGCCGCCAACGCGATCAGACTGTCCGGTCCTCGCGAGTTCGCGATCGAAACATGATCGCCGAGCTTGCCGAGGTGACGCGCAAGTATCCCTCCCATGCTTCCAGTGCCAATGATTCCGATTCGCATACGCATACCCCTTTCAATTTTTGTTCAGGAACTCACGCCGTCATTTGCAGAAGATGTTGAGTCCCTTGCCGGTTTCCAAAAAGGTTTTCAGACTGGAGAGCACTTTCGGCCAGCCTTGGGAAACTTTGCCGGCCATCGTCGAACCGGTCGTGAAACTTCCGTGAGTGACGGTAAGGCAAGTCATGTCTTCGATCTTCTCGATTTCGAACGTGACGCGCGATTTGTCTTTGAGGTCATCCGGGTCGGCCCAGGACAGCACGAGGCGTTTGGGCGGCGCGGATTCCAAAACCTTGCCGGTGATCCAGACTTCGTGCTCGGGATTGTGGTGTTCCCATTTCGAGCCGCGTTTCCAGTCAGATACGTTCGTCATCTTCCCCCAGTATTGAGCGGTGAATTCGGGTTTGGTGATGGCCGCCCACACATCCTTCGGTGTTGAGCGGATATAGGTGGTATAAACTAACTTTGGCTTTTGCATATCGTCATCCTTTCTTGTTCGTTTTGTTTTGTTCGAGACCCTTTTTCAGATCGCCGAGCGCCTGGAGGCGCTGGCGTTCGTATTTGCCGATCCAGCGCTCGGAGATCTCTTGGATCGGCACCGGATTGAGATAATGCAGTTTCTCGCGCCCGCGCCAGACGACGACGACCAAATTCGCCGCCTCCAGCAACAGGAGATGCTTGGTCACCGCCTGCCGCGTCATGTCGAGGTGCGCGCACAATTCGCCGAGCGTCTGCCCGTTGCTCTGGTGCAACTGGTCGAGCAATTTCCGCCGGCTCTCGTCCGCCAGGGCTTTGAAGACTGCATCCATCTGCGCAACATTATGCAACCTTTTGGTTGCATGTCAAGCGCCAAGGGAGAATTATTTTTGCAGGAAGAACCGCGATGCTTTTGAGCGCGCTTTCGCTTTGCTTCGGCGCGACAAGCCGGCTGGAAGAAGATTTGCGGATGAGCATCGGGAAAAGGTGAATTTGCCAATGCCGGAATAATTTGATAGCTTTTCCCGGTGCGGGTTCCGACACAACATCGTTTCTGCGCAAAGGGTGACAGATGGCGGAGTAAAAAATGAAACCAGAATTCAAATTTTGACGAAATGAACGATTACGAATTAATGCGGAGACGCGAATCTGCGCGGTCGGAGAAAACTTACGAACTTCCTGACACCGGCGGGATTCCCAAGACGAAGAGCATCCTGATTTTGGAGGATGATGCCGCCCTGGCCTTCATACTGAAGGAAGCGCTCGAAAATCAAAGATATGTTGTCACCGTCGTGCCAAACGGGGCTGAAGGGCTGAAAAAGATAATGGCCGGCGATTACAGCGTCATCCTTTGTGACATGGTGATGCCCAACTTTCCCGGCGACATGTTTTATCTGGCAGTCGAACGAGTCCGCCCGCAACTGTGCAACCGGTTCATCTTCATGACCGGACACCAGGGCGATCGAAAGATCGAACAGTTCATCCGCAGCATCCGGGGATTGATGCTCTGGAAACCCTTTGAGATGCATGTCCTGTTCGATGCCATCAAGGTCGTGAACGGCAAGAATCAGTGACGAGACGGGGTGTATCGAGCCTTTGCTGAAGCTCCGGCCTAGCAAGCCAGCATCGGCAAATAAGGCGCCGGAGAAGCTGCTTTCTCCCGTTGCTCCGCGATTTGCGCAAAGCCGGACGCGCATGTTTTATCTTGCCGGGGCGGGACGGCTGGCTTACTTATCTCATAGTTTTTATCAGCCAATTTAAATATGCAAGAGTTCGACCTGCCAAAACTGGAGCCGAGGACATACGAAATCTCCGACGACCTCTTGGATACAAAAGCCAGGACCGTTCTGATCTTGGAGGATGACACGGCCTTTGCCGACACGCTGAAGGACGCGCTTGAAAGTTTGGGTTATCGCCTCACGATTGTGCCGACCGGCGCGGAAGGGGTGCAGCACATACTCACTTCCGATTTCGATGCGATCGTATGTGACATGGTGATGCCGAACTTTCCCGGCGACATGTTTTACAAGGCGGTTCAGCGATCCCGTCCGCATTTGTGCAAGCGGTTCATCTTTATCACCGGTCATCAGGGGGATCCCAAGGTTGTCGAGTTCATCAAACAGACGGGGCGCGTGGGACTGTGGAAGCCGTTTAAAATGCACCAGTTGTCCGACGCCCTCGAATCCCTGATTGGTTCTAAATAGGGTGCCATCCGTCGCTCTGCGACTTCATCCTGGCTTCTAGGCGGTTTCATTTTGTCCGGCTTGTCTCAATCGCACGGACGCGCTAACCTTCCACCGTGATTTACGACGCGTCATTGGACGAGTTGCTGCAAAAGGTATGGGATGGACAGCGCATCAATGCCGCCGAGGCTTTGCGGCTTTATAAATTGCCGCTGGAGGAACTCGGCGCGCTCGCGGACCGTCGCCGGCAACTGGCCAAGGCAAAGGATTTCGACGGGCGCGGCAACGAGATCGTCACCTACATCGTTGACCGCAACGTCAATTACACCAATGTCTGCAATGTCTATTGCAAGTTCTGCGCTTTCTATCGCGTGGAGAAAGACGACGATTCCTACGTCATCACGCTCGACGAGATTGACAAGAAAATCGAGGAGACCATCGCCTGCGGCGGCACGCAGATGTTGATGCAGGGCGGGCATCATCCGAAGCTCACGAAGCAGTGGTATCTCGATCTGCTGTCGCACGTCAAAAATAAATTCCCCGGCTTTAACATCCACGGGTTCAGCCCGAGCGAGTTCGTGCACTTCCGCGATGTGTTCAACGAGCCGCTGGAAACCATCATCAAGGATTTCGTGAAGGCCGGCCTCGGCTCGATTCCCGGCGGCGGCGGGGAAATTCTTGTGGACCGCGTGCGGCAGCGCGTCGCCCCGCTCAAGGCGATGAGCGACGACTGGCTTGAAGTCATGGACGTGGCGCACCGGCTGGGGCTTGCTTCCAGCGCAACAATGATGTTCGGCCACGTCGAGACGATTGAAGACCGGATTGAACACCTGGAGCGGTTGCGCGTGCAGCAGGACAAGTCGAGAGGCTTCACCGCGTTCATCGCGTGGACGTTTCAGGCGGAGCACACGAAGTTGCGCGCGCCGACGGTGGGCGCGCACGAGTATCTGCGGACGCAGGCGTTGAGCCGGATTTATCTGGATAATTTCAAGAACGTCCAAAGCTCGTGGGTCACGCAGGGCTTGGAGATCGGGCAGGTCGCTTTGAAATACGGCGCGAACGACCTCGGCAGCATCATGCTCGAGGAAAATGTCGTGTCGCAGGCGGGCGCGTCCTTCCGCATGACCGTGCCGGACATGCACCGCCTCATCAAAGACCTCGGCCTGGAACCGCATCAGCGCGACAACTGGTATCGCTTGCTGAATTAACTTCGAGCGGCCATCTTATTCTCATGGCAACTCAACCCGCACAGCCAGCATTGCGACGCAATCGCGACCCGAAAGCGCGCATCAACTGGCGCGTCAGCGATTTTCTCCGGCACGTCATGGTGGTGTTTCATGAGTTGCGCGCGAAGGTCACCGGCCGCAAATATTATTGCAACGCGCTCATCGGCGAATCGGAATACGGCATCACCATCAATTCCGACCTGACGGTTTCATGCAGTTGCCAGGATTACGACGGCAGCGGGCATCTTGGCGATCTGCGGAAGGATTCATTTGAAGAAGTTTTCTTCGGCCCCGTTTCGCAAAAATTCCAGGCGGAACTGGCAAAAGGGAAAATTCCGATCCCCACCTGCACGCGCTGCGGCGATTTCCGGCGCATGGCCAAAGGCCAGATCGAACCGGCCAGGCCGCGTCTGCCGTATCGCGGGATGCTGCTGGAGAACACGGTGATCTGCAACGTGGACTGCATCGGCTGCGCGCGCGAAAGTGCGTCCAACATCCGCGCGGGGAAGCAAATGCCGCTGGCGGAATTGAGCCAGATGGCGGATCTCGCGGCGCGGCTGGGGATGCGGCAGATTTTTTATCTGAACCTGGGCGAGCCGTTTTTGTCGCCGAACATCGGCAAGGAACTGCCGATGCTCCGCGAGAAGAACCCCGACTGCCGCATCGTGGTTTCGACTAACGGCGTGCTGTTGAACACGGACGCCAAGCGCGAGGCGGCGCTGTATTTGAGCCACATCCTTTTTTCCGTCCACGGCATCAGCGACGCGATGAGCGAGAAATACATGAAGGGCGGCAATTTTGAAAAAGCCTATGCCGCGATGCGCGACATGGTGGCATATCGCAACGCGCGCGGTTTGCAGCAGCCGATTCTCGAATGGAAATATCTTCTCTTCAATTGGAACGACCATCCCAAGCACATCGCGAAGGCCATTGAAATGGCCAAGGCCATCGGCGTGGACATCATTTCGTTCTGGCCGACGAACAATCCGTTTTACGGGTCGTCGTGGCGTTACCGGCTGGGGCTGATGAACAATATCGGCGTGGCTTGCTGGAAAGGCCGCGAGATTGATTTCCGCAAGAAACCGGTAGCGGTGTGAGGTCGTTGTAGCGGCGGTCTGTGACCGTCAGCGCCGACGCTCACAGGGCGCCGCTACAAACGGGGAGTATTTTTTGCGCGACGCCGTCCAATTCTTTGGCTATGTATCAAAACACACCGGACAAACTATGAAAACACTCACTTCCGTTCTTTTCCTCGGCGCGGCGGCAACGCTTGCCGCATCCGCGCAACCTGCGCTGACCATTTACAACCAGAACTTCGCCGTCGTGCGCGACACCGTGCCGCTCGACTTGAAGGGCGGCGCGAACGCCGTGCGCTACGCCGACGCCACCGCGCAGGTGGAGCCGGACTCGGTGATTCTCCGCGACCCGGCGGGCAGACATTCACTGCAAATCCTCGAGCAGAATTACCGCAACGATCCTGTCTCGCAGGAATTATTGCTCTCGCTGTTCGAGGGCAAGACGATTGATTTTCAAAATTTCCGCATCAAAGACAACACGCAGATCCGCGAACTCATTCCCGGCAAAATTGTCCGCAGCGGCTACGTTCCCGGCGGCGCTGCGCAGCAGCCCATCATTGAGGTAAGTGGAAAAATGCAGTTCACGCTGCCCGGCCAGCCGTTGTTCCCGAACCTCGGCGATGATACGATTCTCAAGCCCGCGTTCAACTGGCTGCTGCAATCCGACAAGCCCGGCAGGTTCGACGCGGAAGTCGGCTACGTCACCGGCGGTTTCGACTGGAGCGCCAGCTATAATCTCGTCTCGCCGGAAAAAGGCGACCAGTGCGACCTCGTCGGCTGGATCACGATGAACAACCAGAGCGGCAAGACCTTTGAGAGCGCCAAAATCAAATTGATGGCCGGAGACGTGAATAAAATCCAGCCTCGCCGAGTAACGCCGATGGGGGGAAGAATGTTGATGAAAGCCGCCATGGCTTACGAGGATGCCGCCCCCGCCGTCACCGAAAAAGCCTTCGACGAATTTCATCTCTATTCCATCGCGCGCCCGACGACGCTGCACGATAACGAAACGAAGCAGGTTGAATTCGTCCACGCCGAAAAAATGTATGCGCCGACGATCTACGTTTATGACGGCGCGGCGGGTTATCAGTTCTACGGTTTGAACAGCGACCAGAATTACGGCACATCCGACAACAAAAAGGTCATCGTCCAGCGCGAGTTCAAGAACGCCGAGACGAACCAGCTCGGGATCGCGCTGCCCGCTGGCAAGCTGCGTTTCTACCGTCGTGACACGGACGGCCAGTTGCAGTTTGTGGGCGAGAACCAGATTGACCACACGCCGCGCAACGAGACCGTCCGCGTGACCACCGGCAACGCCTTCGACCTCGTGGGCGAACGCAAGCAGACGAATTTCAAAGCGAATATTTTCAACACCATTGACGAGACCTTCGAGATCAAGCTCCGCAACCGCAAGAAAGACGGGCCCGTGGAAATCCGCGTGGTTGAGCATCTCTACCGCTGGAGCAATTGGAAAATCACCGCCAAATCCGACGACTTTGTTAAAAAAGATGCGCAGACCATCGAGTTCCGCGTGCCGGTCAATCCCGACGAGGAACGCACGGTGACTTACACCGTGCATTATTCGTGGTGAGCCTTTTATCTTGCTGCCGCGAGGTGATTTCTAAAAAGTATCAGCACCTTGAGCGCTGAAAATACTTCGGTCGAAATCAGCTTTGTCATTCCCTGCCACAACGAGCAGGACAATCTGCGCGCCCTCGTCGCGGCGATCCGCGAGGCGACTGACCCGCTGAAGCGGACTTACGAGATTGTCATCGCCGATGACTTCAGTTCGGATGATTCCTGGGCGGTGTTGAAGGAACTGGCGGCGGCTGATCCGTGCGTGCGCGGATTGCGGTTCGCGTTCAACTGCGGACAGTCGGCGGCGCTGTGGGCGGGCATGAAGGAATCGCGCGGCCGCTACATCGTCACGCTTGACGCGGATCTGCAGAACGATCCGCGCGACGTGCCGGAGTTCATCAAGGCGCTGGAGAAGGCGGATTGCGTCTGCGGCTCGCGCATCGAGGCGCGCGGCCAGGGCGATGGATTTGTCCGCATCGCGTCCTCACGCATCGCGAACTGGGTGCGGAACAAGCTGTCCGGAGAAAACGTGACTGACGCCGGCTGCTGTTACCGCGCGTTCAAACGCGAGTGCATCGCCGATCTGAAATTTTTCAAAGGCATGCACCGTTTCCTGCCGACGCTGTTCAAGATCGAGGGCTTCACGGTCACGGAGATTCCCGTGCGGCACAATCCGCGTTCCGCCGGGGTGAGTCATTACGGCGTGTGGAACCGGCTGTTCGCGTCGTTCTATGATCTGCTCGCGGTGCGCTGGATGCAGAAGCGGATGTTCAAATACAAAATCGGGGAGCGAATCAACTGACCGGCCATGCAGCGGTTCTTGATCATCACGACAAATTGCGTGTTGCTGGTGTTGCTGCTCATCGGTCTGCCGGCGGCGACGCGGGCGCAACTGGGCGGCGTGCAGTTGTCATCCGCCTCGACCGGACAACAGATCATGTTTTGGGGATTGGGGATCGCCGGGGCGGCGAACATTCTGGTCGCGCTGATTTTCGTCAAGGCGGGCAAACACAAGATTCTTTGCTGGGAATGGGCGGCGATTTTCGCCGCGCTCTGGCTGGCCTATTTTGGTTTCGTGCGCGGCTGGTTCAATTTTGAATGGCTGAAGCAGGCGCTGCAGTGGGTGCAGAAACACTTTTGAACTGCCACGCATGCAGCGTTGTTGTTAAGACACCAACTCAGTGATCCGGCCCGCCAGAGTCATGCTTGCAACCGGAGTGTGATGGCCGTGTCCATGTCGTGTCGGGTTAGGCGCGAATTTTCTTCTTCAGTTCTGCAATAATCCACTCGCGATTTCGACTCGGCCCTAAAGATTGTAAGCGAGTGATATGGCGCTCGACCAAATGAATCTCGCGAACACGCTTAACAGCAGCTCTGTCAGACAATTCCAACTGGCGTTCGCGACAGTCGAGATGCAATCTTCGCCAGCCACGTGCATCCGATTTTCTAGGAATTTCCACCTTGTAACCGAGACAGTAACAATCCGCTCCACATTCAGAACACTTTGGGACGCGACGCGCAGTCTTGGCCTGCCGAATTGCAATGCGGCAATAAAAGCAAACCCAATTGTAATTGCTGGCGGACATATGAGTTATAACTACCGATACGCCTCAATCGGCTCCGCGCCGAGCGTGCCGGAAAGTTTCTTCAAGTAATCCGGCGATTCGACTTCGGCCAGGGTTTTGCGCGCCTGCGCCAGCCGGTCGGCGATGTTGAGGCTGGCCGCGATGTCTTCGTGGCTCGGCTTCCGTAAAAAGGCATTGAGATAATCCACATGCCGTTTCCACAGTGCGCGGTCAATTTTTTGCTTGGCCGCGAGCCGCGCCGCATACCAGTCGCTCGCCATCAGATAGTCGCGCGTGAATTGTTTGCGGATTTCCGGATGCTCCAGGCCTTTGCCCTCGAACTGGTCGTTGAGCATGATGTGCAGCAGCGCCTTGAGCGGCGGACACGCCTGCGCGATGCTGCCGTCGTCGAAATACATTTTGGCGACGCGTTTCTGGGTGGCGATGATGTTGTCCATGCCATCGGCGAAAACGCCCCTGTCCTGCAACTCCGGCTTGAGCATGGCCTCGGTGAAGACGACGTGGGGATGATTGAATACGCGGCCAAAGAATGCGTGGACAAACCGCGCGTTGATGCGCCAGCCGAGCAGGCTCGCCTGGACTTTTTTGCCGGCATGCTCGAAGTCCGTGCATTTTTCCAGGAAGTGATGCTCAATCAGAAATTTCGGGTCGCGTTCCTCGGGCGTCATGCGGGCCCAGACTTCCGGCACGATCAGGCTGACATCATGATCCACGCGGAGGTTCGGGCCGACGTAGCCGGCGGCGGTGACAAAGGGATTGTGGCCGGTCAGGATGAACGACACGAGCGCGTTGTTCAGGTCAATGATCGGCGGCAGCGCGTTGAACGGTCCCTTGGTCAGAGCGCCTTCGGACCCCGCGCCGGTGGTGGAGGGCGATTTGCCGGTCATGCTGCAAATCACTTCCATGAAGAATTCCGGCAGCTCCATGAAATGAACCGGGTTGTAGCAGGCCAGCGCGCGGATGCCGTTTTCGGGCGGATTGTTGCGGCGGCCGGGCAGCACGGCGGTGACGGGTGTGTGCAGCGGTTTGCCGGGCGGCACGCGCCTGCGCAGGCGGGCGGCGATCTCCGCCAGATACGTTTCGCTGGCGCGGACGAGGTCGGGGCGTTTCTGGAGATAGCGCGGATTTTTCGTGGGCTTGCCGTCCACCAGGCGCGGGCTGGCGGTGCAGACGAAATAATCCGGTGCGCCGGTTTCGGCGACTTCGCGGATGAACTTCTGCATCGGCCCGGTGAACTGGTCAAAGCCCAGCGCGTCCGCGACCATTTCCTTCGCGTCGTTCGGCGTGAGCGGCTGGTAGTTGGAAAAGAAATTTTCCGGCTGGATGAAGTCGTGCTCCGCCTGCTTGTCGTAGCCGCGATGGATCGCATCGTCCGGCCGCTGGAACAGGCGCTGTTCGCAGTTCTGCGCGAATTTGAGCGACGAGTTTTTATCCGCGCCCTCGGGAAGATTTTCCAGCGCCCCGGCCGGGACGACGGTGGAGGCGGTGATGTCATCCTCCATCTGCACCTTGACGGCGGGATGAAAATCTTTGCGCAGTCCGAACGTGCGCCACGCGCCGTCGGCATCGAAGCCGACGCGCAGATAGGTCGTGACGAGCTTGCGGTTGTCGCATTTGAGTTCGTTGCCGGGCGTGCCGTTGATGATGTCCACGCTGAAATGTTCGCGCCAGTTCGCACCCCACTCGGGCTTGTAATAGCGCTTCACCACGAAGACGAGTTCCTTGACATATTGCGGGATGCCGGCCAGCCACGCATTGTATTCCGGCGTGTAATCGTGTTCATCCGGCGTGAGCAGCTTGATGACGGAACCCAGCGAGCGGTCCGGCGAAAGGACAGAGCGCTTGTCAACGCGGGACTTGTCGGCAAAGCGGTCCGAGTAATCCCGTGAAATCAGCGCTTCGACCCGGGCGGGATCCTGCAGATCAGCCACAAACACCGTCCCGGTGAGGATCGCGTCGGTGATGGGCTTGGAAATCTCCGACTTGCCGCCGCCGGAAACCGTGCAGGGCTTGTGGCAATAGGTGCCTTCCGCGACCGTGCCGACGAGCCTCCATTGCCGGCCGTGGCCGGCCGGTTTTTCCATGCGGATCTTGTAGCCGGAGGGACGGACGTAGGTTTTTTCGGGCGAAAGCTTGATGCTTTGTTCGCCGGACACGGGATTCGTCCAGAGAATTTTCTGGCTTTGCAGATCGAAGCGGGCCGAGGCGGGAACGTAGATTATTTCCGGGAAATTTTTGTCCACCGCGTAACCTTCGGGCCGCACGTCCATGATGTCGCCGAACATGGAGGTCATCTCCACGAAAGAATGGGGCAGGCGCCGTGCCAGCACGTCGCCGTTGAATTCCTCGCCGAGGTCGTAGCTGGGAAACACCAGCGCGCCGCCGGCATGTTCCTCTTCCGCGAGGCCGAACAGGTTCGCGGCGTAGCTCAACTGCGTCTTCACTTCCTTTTTGCAGTAGCCGAAATAGTTGTCGGCGATGATGGTGACGATGACGCCGGATTCATCGCGGGCGGTGAGCTTGAAGGCGTTGCCGCCGTTGTAGAGTTCGTCCTCCTTTTTCCAGCACATTCCGTCGCGCCGCTGGCGTTCGGTGGCGTGGTCGAAGGGCGGCAGGCCGGCGGCCTTCTTGGTCACCCTGGTCAGGTGCGGCGCGAGGATGACGCAGCCGGTGTGGCCGGTCCAATGTTCGCTGTCGAGCGCGGCGTCGTTTTCCGGCAGGATCGGATCGCCGCCGTTGTTGAAGATGGCTTCTACAAAATCCAGGTTGCTCACGAGGTTGCCCGGCACAAAGAAGCGGACTTCCATCGTTTTTTCGGGGGTGAAGCCGGGCACTGCCGGGCAGACCAGCGGCCGCAGCAGGAGCGAAACGAAACATTCCGCCGGTTTCGGCTGCGTGGCGGTGAACGGCAGGGTCATCAACTCCCGCGGCGGATTGAGCGCGAGCGCGAGCATTTTGGCAAAGGTGATCTTCGGGACGCCGAGCTTGTCGTCGGGAATCGGCAAACCGCCTTCCGTGACGTGGAAGATGCCCGCCGTGGTGCGCCGGTCGCTTTTCGGATTGTGCAGGACGCCCTGCTTGACGCGGTATGAATTGATGATGTCCGAGGCAAATTCATTGCGGTCCACCGGCAGCGAGAGCACGCGGGCGAGGCCGGGGCGGTCGAGCGTGAAGGTGCGGGCAGGCAGCTTGGGCACCGGCGTGTCCTGCAAGTAATCGTAGAGAAACGTCTGGATGCGCTGGTCCACCGGGCAGAGATGATGGCCGAGCAGGCGGTCCTTTTCGCGCGACTGCGCGGCCATGGCGGAGACGACCTCCGTGAACTCCTTGTCGCCCTCGATCGGCACGGGCGGGCTGCCGATCAACGCGAGTTTGACATTGATGTGCGCAATGAGCTGGGCTGGCAGCCTGTCGTTCATTTCAAAACTTTTCCATCCAGGTTGGACTTTTTTATCCCGACCAATTCCTTGGCTGTTACGATGCCTGCTGCAGGGCGGCTGGTAAACAATTTTTTAACGGGCTGGCAGAAACATTCAGCGCATCAACCGCGTCTGGGAAAAGCGTTACCGGAATTTTTCTTGAAAAAATCACAAGGGCGGCGACAATGAACGGCGTCCGGTTTCCATCGGACAATCAGTTGTGTCAGAATCCAGCCAACAGCCGTCGAACCCGGTGTTTGTCGTGGGCGTTTTCCGCTCCGGCACCTCCCTGCTCTACTCGCTGCTCAACCAGCACCCGCAGGTCGCGTTGATGTATGAGTGCGACGTGTGGGATTTCCCCGGCGCGGCCGGGCGGCAGCGCTTTTCCGGCAAATGGCTCGAGCGGCAGGAATTTTACAACCAGGCGCTCTCCCGCCACCGGCTCATCTTTGGCGGCAAACTGAACGGACTCGAGAACATCCAGACGCCCGACGACCTCTACCGCTGTCACGGCGATTCCAAGGACGCGCGGCTCTGGGGCGAAAAATCCCCGGTCTATGCCACCCGCCTGGCCCAGCTCGCGCGCCAGTATCCCAACGGCTCGTTCATCCTCATCTGGCGCGACCCGGTGGAGGTTTACCGCAGTATTCTTCGTGCCGGGGAAAAAATTTCTTTCTTTCGCCGTCCGGGAATGTTGCACCGCCTGATTTTTCACCAGGAAAAGATGATCCGCGAAGCCGGGCAGTTGCAGCGGGGGGGCGCGCGGATTCACCACGTCAGCTATGACGATCTGGTGGATCGAACGGAAGAAACGTGCCGCGCCACCTGCCAGTTTCTCGGCGTCCCTTTTACCAAGGAGATGCTGGATCTGGAGCACGCCGATTTCTCGGCCATCTATCAGGAGCCGCAGCATGAATTTCTCCGGCGCGGCGTCATCGGACGGCAGAATTATTCCGAGGCCCTGGTTCCGCCACCCGAGGCAGCCAAGCTGCGGCGCTTCTGCCGCCGATGGGAGCGCTTGGGCGGCCAGCGTCTCGGCCTCGCCTGCCGGACCGCCGGGACGGAAGCTTCTGCCGCCGAGTGCATGTATCACCGCTTCATCGGCGGTTTTTTCTTTGCGGCGGAAAACGCGAAGCGGCTGGCGTTTGAATTTCTCCCGCTGCCCTGGCTGCGGAACTACCGGCTGTTCAAGGAGTGGTTCATCGGCGGCGAAGCCGGAGTGGAACGCCGCAGCTTGCGCCAGCAATTGACCGAACACTGGCTCACCATCCTCATCAGCATGGGTCTCCTCGCGGGTGTTGGCGTGGTGGATCATTTCACGGGACCCGAAATCAGCCTCGCGATTTTTTATGCCCTGCCGGCCATGGCGCTGACCATCATCGTCGGGCGTGGCTGGGGTTCCTTCATGGCGCTGGCGTCGTCGGCGGCCTGGTCTGCATTGCAGATGGATCATTATGATTGGTATTCTTCCTCCGGCATCGTGCTCGTGTGGAATACGTTCATGCGCTTCGCCGTGCTGCAAGTCATCGTCTTCCTGCTCGACCGTATCCGGCGCGAACTCGCCGCACGCAGCAGCAAATTCTGAGCGTAACGGAGCGCCGGGCATTGCGCGGCCCGCCATATCCCGCCAAAGATTTAACCCGCCTCCGGCAGATACCGGATGCGTTTATGCACGTCCGTGTTGATCGAGTGATACGGTTGCGAAAGATTTCCTGCCCCGAACAGCGTCCGCCGCAAGTGTTCCATGTCGTCCGCGCCGATCGCGTCCGTGAAAATCGGTGTCAGATAATCCATCCCCAGCTTCGAGGGCTTCATCAGCCTGGCATCGTAAAGTGAAGGGTGCATCCGCCGCGCGTGGATCAAACCCCAGCGGTCGCGGAAGCGGTTCGCATCGTAGCCTTCCACATAAAAACCCTTCGTCGTGTCGTATTGCAGCACGGAAACGGCGTTGTTGCGGCCTTCCACCAGCAGTTCCACGGCCTTCGCGCCCTGATGCGCCGCGTAAAAACGGTCGAACAAGATTGGCCGCCCGCCGCGTTGCGTGTGGCCGACTTTGCGGGTGAAGATCGCCTCCTTGGCCGAATCGCCGCGCCGGTAAAGCTGGAAATATTTATCGCCGATCATCTGGATCAATTTCGACCGCAACGCCTCCGACGCGCCGCTCAAAACCACGTTCCCCGCCGGGTCGGTGGACTTCGTTTCCGCCCCCAGTTCGCGGCCCTGTTCATCCACGATGCCTTCGCCGCAGACGATGACGACGTTTTTTTGCAGATCGTAAAGATGCTTCACCCGCTCGACGAGCAGTTCCAGGTCCGGCGCGATTTCCGGGACCAGAACAATGTCCGGCTGTCCGTAGGCCGTGCCGAGCGCGATGTAGCCGGAGTGCCGGCCCATGACTTCAATGATGGCGATGCGACGATGACTTTCCGCCGTGGTGCGGATGCGTTCAACACCCTGCGCGGAGACAAAAACGGCGGTGGCATACCCCGGCGTGGCGTAGTTCACGATGTTGTTCAGGTCAAATTGCGTGTGCGACTCCGTGCGCTTGTAACGGTAGCCGGCCCTGGCGGCAGCGTCGTTCACGCGCACATATTCGTCCGGCTCGCTCGGATAATTCAGGCCGAGGTCGTTGTCAATCGTCTTGGGCGCCAGCACCGTCGGCAGCCGCTCCGCGAACGGCTGCAACCCGTTCAGCGTGCCGTCGCCGCCGATGCAGATCAGCCCCTCGATGCCGAGTTTTTTGAGGCGCGACGCGACGAGATCCAGGTCGTCCTTCTTTTCCGGGTCAACGTAATCGCGCGACGAACCAATGAGCGTGCCGCCTTTGGTCGGATCCAGCTCGGGGATCTCCTGAAACAGCGGGTTCAAGTGGACGTGCGGCACGCGCGGATTGAACAGGCAGTTGAAACCCTTGATGAGGCCGACGACCTCGACCTTGAGATGGTTCGCGCGTGTGACCGCGCCGTGGATGGTGGCGTTCAGCGCGGGCGTGTCGCCGCCAGCCGTGAGGATTCCGATGCGTTTCATGATTCAATTTTCCTTTGGCAGGGATGGCGTGCCGGATCGCTCCGCGTCGCCGGGCGAAGCGCCAGGCGACGGCGACGAACCTGAAAACATTTTTGTCCGGCCAGATTCTTGTTCAGCAATCGAATTTATTTTTTGCTCCGTAGTGCAGCGCGCGTGCCAGCCGCCGCGAACCAGCAAAACCCCTTTGATTTGGCACGCGGCGTCCGCTGGCCGCGACACTTTTTGAACAGCCTGAACAGAACCGCGCAGCGTTTCCTTCTGCGACTCGGATGGGGAGAAGGTGGCCGCAGGCCGGATGAGGTGCGTCTTGGGGGGAAGGGGTCAAAAACTTCTTAACCGCTGATGACGCGGATTGACGCAGATGCTTTCCCCCTCACCCCGGTCGAGGCGGAGAGGGAGAAGCGCGGCGCGGCTGACGGTGGGTAAAATGTTTTTTCAGAAAATGCAATTGCAGTTGCGCGCGGTCTCGGCCATAAGACTTCATGCTTGCAAGGGTTTGTTCCGCCGCCGTCAACGGCATTGAGGCGTATCCGGTCGAAGTCGAGGTCAACGTCGGCTATGGCGACACGCTCGTCGTCATCGTCGGCCTGCCCGACGCCGCCGTGAAGGAATCGCGCGACCGCGTCTCGACCGCGCTCACGAATTCCGGCTACAAATTTCCGATGGGCAAGACGACCATCAATCTTGCGCCCGCCGATGTGAAAAAAGAAGGGCCGAGTTTTGACCTGCCCATCGCCATCGGGATGCTCGCCGCCAGTGAACAGATTGAAACCGACCAGCTTGATCATTTTGTCATCGTCGGCGAACTCGCGCTCACCGGCGCGGTCCGTCCGTGCAAAGGCGTTCTGCCAATTGCCCTGCGCGCCAAGGCCGACGGCAAGACCGGCCTGCTCGTGCCGGCGGAAAACGCGGCGGAAGCGGCGGTTGTCGCGGGGCTGCAAGTCATCCCGGTGCAAAATCTCCGCGAGGCCGCGCAGTTTCTCGAAGGCGAAATCAAAATCGCGCCGGTGAAGGTGGACATCGCAAAACTTTTCAACCAGCCGCTCGACGATGATTCGGATTTCGCCGAAGTGAAAGGCCAGGAATCCGTGAAGCGCGCGTTGGAAATCGCCGCCGCCGGCGGCCACAATGTTCTTTTGATCGGCCCGCCTGGCACGGGCAAATCCATGCTCGCCAAACGGCTCGCCACGATTTTGCCGCCGTTGTCGTTGAGCGAAGCGCTGGAGACGACGAAGATTCACAGCATTGTCGGCCTCCTGAAGGCGGGCCAGGCGCTCGTGACGCAGCGGCCGTTCCGCGCGCCGCATCACACCGCGAGCGACGCGGGACTTTTGGGCGGCAACATCAATCCGACACCCGGCGAAATCTCGCTCGCGCATCATGGTGTTTTGTTTCTGGACGAACTGCCGGAGTTCAAGCGCAGCGTGCTGGAAACCATGCGCCAGCCGCTCGAAGAAGGTATCGTGACGATTTCACGCGCGGCGGGAACGATGACGTTTCCCTCGCAATTCATGCTCGTCGCCGCGATGAATCCGACTCCAGATGGGAAGATGCCCGGCGAATCAAAAAGTTCGCCGCGCGAAATCCAAAGTTATCTTGGACGGATTTCCGGGCCGTTGCTTGACCGCATAGATTTGCACGTTGAAGTGCCGCAGGTGAAATTTCGCGAAATCTCCGGAGATAAAAACGGCGAGGCCTCGGCGGAGATCCGCAATCGAGTCATCGCCGCGCGCCAGCGGCAGCACGCGCGTTTTGCGCACAAGCCGAAGATCACCTGCAACGCGCGCATCGGGCCGAAGGAGCTGAAGGAATTCTGCGCGCTGGACGACGCGACGAAGGAGATGCTGAAGATGGCGATGACGGAATTGAATTTCAGCGCGCGCGCCTACGACCGCATTGTGAAGGTGGCGCGGACGATTGCGGACCTGGCGGGCGCGGAAAACATTTCCAGCGAACACATTTCCGAGGCGATCCAATACCGCTCTTTGGACAGGCAGTTGTGGACGTAGTTTACGCCGTCTTGGGTGGCGCAAAGATTTTTGAATCCATAACGGCGTTTCAGCGCATCTCACTTATGAACAATTCAACTGAAACAACAATTATGAAAAATACAACAAGCCTGTTTTTGACCCTGGTTTCGTATATTATCACGCTGGCAACGATTCTCTTTCTGCTGTTCGCAGCCATGCCTTTGTCGCTCAAGGCGCAAACCGACCCGGCAGCCGGAACCGGAATGACCAACGCCGCAGTCACGAACGCCGTCTCCCAGGCGACGGCGGATGTCTCTCAAGGTGCCCAGGCTCCATCCGTCCGTGCTGATGAAACTGGCATTCATGTGTCGGGGCCGAATCCTGCGGACACCCAGCCGCCCCTTGCGGCAACTTTGGCAGTCCTCATTCCGATTGTTGGAATCGTGATGGGTTGCAGCATTCCCATCGTAACCGTTGGCCTGCTGCTTTATTTCCGCCACCGCAAAAATCAAATGCTGCACGAGACTGTGCGGGCGATGGTGGACAAGGGCGTGCCAGTCCCGCCGGAAATGTTCACTTCATCTGAAAACAGTCCCAAGCGCACACGCAACGACCTGCGGACGGGCTTGATTTTGACCGGCCTCGGCATCGGGGTTGTTGCATTCATCGGCAAAGCGGGCTGGATCGTTTTCTGCCTGGGCCTGGCTTTTTTGGCGATTGCCTGGTTTCAAACCAAGAACAACGATCAACCGCCCAAGTCATAATCCGTGTCCTTCACCGACGCCGACCTCATCGCCCGTGTCCTGTCGCGCGAAGACCACAATGCCTTCGGCGAACTGGTGCGGCGCAATCAATCGCCCGTGCGCGCGTTCCTGACGCGCATGACGCGCGGCGATTCGCATCTGGCGGATGACCTGGCGCAGGAAACTTTTTTGAAGGCATGGCAGAAACTCCAGACGTTTCGCGGCACGGCAAAATTTTCGACGTGGCTGTTCGGAATCGCGTTCAACGAATTTCGCGGCGCGGCGCGCAAGCGAAAAGAACTGGCGCTGGAAGACATGGCCGAAACGCCGCCGGAACTGGCCGATCCGTCCGCCGCTCCCGGCAGCGACCTGCGCCTGGATTTGACGGAAGCGCTGAAGCTGTTAAATTCAGACGAGCGTGCGGCGGTTGTTCTTTGCTGCCAGAACGGCTTGTCGCACGAGGAAGCGGCGCAGGTGTTGGATTGCCCGCTGGGCACGGTGAAAACCAACATTTTGCGCGGCAAAGAAAAATTGAAACGCCGGCTGTCATTATGAATGCGCCTGAAGAAAATGATCCGCTCGACGCGCTGTTGCGCGAACAAAACACTTACGTCGAAGACGGCGGCTTCACCGCGCGCGTCATCAAAACGCTGCCGCGCCGCCGCCGTGCGTGGCTGCGTCCGGTGCTGTTGCTGGGCGCGACGGCCATCGGCTCGGTGCTGGCGGTCTTGTGGGTGCCGTGGGGAAGTTTGCCGGCGCTGAATTTGCCGGCGTTGCTTTCGCCCAACCCGCAGGTGCTGCTGCCGTGGGCGCTGGCGCTTGCGGTCGTCGGCTCGCTCATCTGGAGCGCCGTGGCCGCGCTGGAATGGGAGGATTAAATTTGTTTTCCAATATGGACGTTGTGGCAGATTTCAGCTTCGCCTGCGCACGGTTAGAATATCGCCAGTCCGGCCGGCAGTTGTGGACATGACGGCTAAAACCGGCGAATCTCCCCGACGAATTGTGAACATTTTTCCCGTGCTTCTGTCATATTTTCCGAAAGCCATGGGCATGGCAAGAGTGTGCATTAAGCGATGAAGTCAAACCGTTTCTTTTTCCAGACCGCCGCCGTTTTGTTTATGGCGGCGTTGATTTTCCGCGCCGCAACGGCGGACGCGGCGAGCTTCACCGCGTCGCTGGATCGTGACAGCATCACACTGGGCGAGACCGCGACGATGTCGCTGGCATTCGAGGGTGGCAAGGCCAACAACCTGCCGACGCCGGAGGTGCCGGGCCTGCGGATTGTGCAATCGGGAAGTTCTCAAAACGTCAGCATCATCAACGGGCAGATGACTTCGACTGTCACCGTCACTTATTCTGTCACGCCGCAGCGGGCGGGCGAATTTACCATCCCCGCGCTGACGGCGGACGTGAACGGGCAGCGGCTGTCCACCGAGCCGCTCAAACTGACAGCGCGTAAAGCCGATGCGCCATCTGCTGCCGCCGTGAATTCCGGTTCGGAGATCGCGTTTCTGAAACTTACGCTTCCGCATGAAAAATTTTACTCCGGCCAGACCGTCATCGGGCGGGTGGAACTTTACCTCCGGGACGACGTGCAAAATTTCGGCAACTTCCAGTTCACCGGGACGCCCGCCGAGGGTTTCAGCGTCGGCAAAATGATCGAAGGCCAGCGCACGCGGACGCAGGTCGGCAACCGCGTTTATACGGTCATACAACTGCTGCTGCCGCTTACAGCCGTGAAATCCGGCGCGCTCACCCTCGGCCCGTTTACCGCCAGCGCGGTCGTTGTGCTGCCGTCGCAAAATCAGGGCGGCAACCCGTTCTTCCAGATGCTTAATCAGGGCGAACAGCGGCAAGTCTCGCTCGCCACTGAACAGCTCGCCGTCCAGGCGTTGCCTCTGCCCGCGGAAAACGTGCCGGCGGATTTCAACGGCGCCATCGGCAACTTCTCGCTGAATGTCACCGCCGGGCCGACCAACCTCACCGTGGGCGATCCCATCACCGTGCGCGTGCAGATTTCCGGCCGCGGCGCGCTGAACGCCGTCACCCTGCCGGACCAGACCGCATGGCGCGACTTCAAAACCTTTCCGCCAACCTCGAACGTCACCAACACCGATCAATTCGGATTTCAAGGCATCAAGACCTTTGAGCAGATCGTCTCGCCGCTGAATTCCGACGTGCATGAACTGCCGCCGTTCAGCTTCTCGTTTTTCAATCCCGACGACGGCGCATATCACACGCTGACGCAGCCCGCCACGCCGCTTCTCGTCCATTCCGCCGGTTCGACGCCGATGCCGGTCATTGCGGGAAACAAGAATTCCAACGCGGAAAATCCCGCATCGCCGCAGGACATCTTGCCGATCAAAGAAGATCTTGGCACGCTCGCTCAAACCGGCACGCCGCTGATCGCGTCGCCGAAATTTCTCGCGGTGCAAGGCCTGCCCGTCATCGCGTTTCTCGCCGCGTTTATCTGGCGCAGGCGCGCGGACAGTCTGGCGAATAATCCGCGCCTGCGCCGTCAACGCGCGGTGGCGCAACTCGTCCGCGATGGGCTGAACGATCTGCGCCGGCTGGCGGCGGAAAACAAACCGGATGAATTTTTTGCCACTCTGTTCCGCCTGTTGCAGGAACAGCTTGGCGAAAGGCTGGACTGCCCGGCCTCGGCCATCACGGAGAACGTGCTTGATGAGCAGCCGGCTCTTCGGGGCGCGCAGGCGGCGACGCTCGCTGGTTTGCGCGAATTGTTCCAGCTTTGCAACCAGGCGCGATATGCGCCCGTGCGCGGCAGCGGCGAACTGAATTCCGTCGCCGCACAATTCGAGAAAACCATCGGCGAGCTTCAGGGGGTGAAGGCATGAAAAGCGGTTTTTACTTTTTCAGCGCCGGAGGCGCGAAAGATAATGGCCCACGGTGCCAGCCGTGGGTTGTGGCGGGAGAAATTGAAAGCCCCGGACGGGGCGCAAGAAATATTCCGGCGACGGTTTTCTGTCGCCCCTGCCGGGGCTTGTCTTGTCTTTGTCCTGAAACCCGCGGTTCAACCGTGGGCTATTTTCGTTCGCTGCTCCGCAGCTTCAAATGGATTTTAGCTTCGTTTGCTGCATTGATTTTCGCCGGAAACCTTTCCGCATCCGACATCGCCTCCGATTTTTCAGCCGCCAACAGGTTTTATGCCCAAGGCAAATTTCCCGAAGCGGCGAGGGCTTACGAAACCATTTTGCAAACCGGTGCCACGTCGCCGGCGTTGCTGTTCAACTACGGCAATGCGGAATTCAAGTCCGGCCATCTGGGCAAAGCCATCGCCGCGTATCAGCGAGCCGGACAATTGTCGCCACGCGATGCGGAGCTGCGCGCGAATCTCGCGTTCGCCCGCAACCAGGTGCAGGGAGTGACGCTGCGCGAAAGCCGCTGGAAAAGCTGGGTCGGCGCACTCACGCTCAACGAAGGCGCCGTGCTGACGGCGGTGTTGTTCTGGCTGACGTTCGGACTGCTCATTGTGCGACAGCTTCGCCCTGCCCTGATTCCGAAGTTGAAGAGTGCCACCCGGATTTTTGCTGTGCTGGCGATTTTCTCCGGAGCCGTGCTGGGCTTGCAGGCGGCGAATCACTTTTCCAACGCCAGCGCGGTGGTGGTGGCGGATAACGTGACCGCGCGCAGCGGGCCGTTTGACGATGCGCAAAGTGCGTTCACCGCGCGCGACGGCGCGGAGCTTTCCGTGTTGAGCCGGCGCGATGACTGGGTGCAGGTGGCGGACGCAACGGGAAAAACCGGCTGGCTGCCGGTAAAACAGGTTGAGATTTTGCCGGGGGCATAATTTTTTGGTTGGTGATGGCCGTCTGCAAAGACCGGCTCGCGAGGACGCTTGCCCCACCGGCTGCAATTTTGGTTGAACACGACGGCAAACTGATTGTCAGAATGTCGTCCACAGGAAAGATGATTAAGAAAACATGAATACAGGAATCAACGCCATCAACGAAGCGGTCAAGGAAGCGAGCGCCTTTACGCACCCGCTGTTTAACGAACTTGGCAAAGTCATCGTCGGCCAGCATTACTTGACCGAGCGGTTGGTCATCGGATTGCTGGCCAACGGCCACGTCCTGCTCGAAGGCGTGCCCGGCCTAGCCAAGACGCTCGCGGTGAAATCACTGGCGAACTGCATGCACGTCAAATTCTCGCGCCTGCAATTCACGCCGGATATGCTGCCCGCCGACGTCATCGGCACGCAGATCTACAATCCGCAGTCCGGCGGCTTCACCACGCGCAAAGGCCCGGTCTTTGCGAATCTGATTCTCGCTGACGAAATCAACCGTGCGCCCGCCAAGGTGCAAAGCGCGTTGCTCGAAGCCATGCAGGAAAAGCAGGTCACCATCGGCGACCAGACCTACAAGCTCGACGAACCGTTCCTCGTGCTCGCCACGCAAAATCCCATCGAGCAGGAAGGCACGTATCCGCTGCCCGAGGCGCAGGTTGACCGCTTCATGCTCAAGCTCAAGATTGGCTATCCGTCGCGCGCCGAAGAGCGACAGATTCTCGAAGTGATGGCAAAAACGTCCGGCACGCCTACCGCCAGCGCCGTCGTCACGCCGCAACAAATCCTCAAGGCGCGCGAAATCATCAATGACATTTACGTGGACGACAAGGTGAAGGATTACATCGTGGACCTCGTCTGCGCCACGCGCGATCCCGATCATTACAAGATCGCGGTGAAGGATTTCATCCAGCTCGGCGCGTCGCCGCGCGCGACCATCGCGCTCACGCTGGCGGCCAAGGCCTACGCGTTCCTGAAAGGCCGGGGCTACGTCACACCGCAGGACGTGAAGAGCATCGGCATGGACGTGTTGCGCCACCGCGTGGCCATCACCTACGAAGCCGAGGCCGAGGAAAAAACCAGCGAAACGGTCATCCAGAAAATTTTTGATGAACTGCCCGTGCCGTGAAACGAAGGCAGAATTAAGAATGAAGAATGAACTTAGGCGTGAATTGTAATCGTCAATGCGCTCAATTCCACGAAGTCATAGTTGCTGAAAGCATTTTCCAAAACTGTTAAATTTGATGCGAGAAGTCTGGAAAGTTGGTCGTTTGAAATGTTGCCGGTCGAAATCAAAAACAATTTCGGCGGCGTGCCATGCAAAAGAAATGAAATTACAAAATCATTGTCCTTCGTCACCACGATACGATTTTCCCGCATCGCCAGCGCGACAATTTCCTGATCCGGCGTGCGGTTTGCGGCGGGTAAATCCAAAGTGTGAACCGTGTCGTGGCCGGATGCGGCCAGTTCCCGCGCCAGCCGGCGCGGCAGTTGCGCGTCCACGAGAAATTTCATGCCGCCACCGGTTCGATGCTTTTGATGCGGCTCAAACGCGCGGCGTAGGCGATGGCGGCGCGCAGGTCAGCCGCTTCGAGATCGGGATAGTCCGCCAGGATTTGCGGCTCCGTCATGTCGCCGCTCAACAATTCCAGCAGCCATTCCACCGGGTAGCGCAGGCCGCGGATGCACGGCTTGCCGTGGCAGATGGCCGCGTCCATCGTTATGCGCGAGAGCAATTGTGCGTTCGACATGACGACAAGATGACACCGGACGTTTCCCGCCGCAAGCGGGAAGCCGGGGCCGGGGAAAAAACCAGCGAAACGGTCATCCAGAAAATCTTTGATGAACTGCCTGTGCCGTGAGCGAAAATATCGAATGATGCAAGCGAACAAAATGCATCATACACCAATGAAAAAAAGAGCGCTCACCACGACTGCTGCTGTTAATGCTATTAAAACAAATCTGCTCAAAGCGGGTATTGTTGAGATCGCCAGCACCAAGACCGAGCCACCGCTTGTGCAAGCCGTCCTGAAGGGCGATTTAACACGAGTGCGAGGATTGCTGGCCGGTGGCGAAAATCCGAACGCTGCAAACAAAGCAAATCGGAACAAAGATAATTTTCTTGGCGAGCCACCCTTGGTGCACGCTATCCGACTCGGACACTGTGACATCGCGGAAGTGTTACTCGCGGCGGGGGCAAGTCCAAATTACAAACCGATGGGCAGGTCGCTGCTAACGTTCGCCGTATGGGAAAGGAAATTCTCTTGCTTTGAGCTACTGCTGCGCTTCGGAGTGAATCCCAACGAAAGCCGCAAGGGTGTGCCGTCCGCTCTAGAAGCGTGTATTGATCGAGCCGTATCAAAGACTTTTTCTTTGCTGCTGAAAAATGGTGCTGACGTTGAAGGGACGGCTAGTTCCGGCGAGAGTCTTCTGGCTCGGGCGCTTTTTGCATACAAGAACGCGGTCGGCGTGCCGGCACACGCCGCAGCATTGCCCGCTATGAAAGATTTGGCCCGTCAAGCTACACCTTTGTTGGAGATAGTCCGCGAAATCTTGCGGCATCAGCCAGACGTCAACAAATCAGACCGCGAAGGAATAACACCCTTGATGCCTGCTGCGGCAGCAGCACCGCTTGATGTAATACAAAGCCTTTTGAAGTTAGGAGCAAATTTGGAAGCGGAAATTATTTCAAAGCACAAACAAGCGGCTGGTTGGAGGGCAATTCATTTTGCCGTAGCGCATGATCGAGCAGAGGTTGTGGGGTGCTTGATTGCCGCCGGGGCTAATGTGACAAAGGCGTTACCGGATGGAACAGACTTGATTCACTTTGCCGAGCGACATTCTTCAACAAGCGTGATTGAGCATTTCAAGATTACCAAAATAACTTTAACAAAGCGCCCATGATCCCCCGCGAGATTCTCAAAAAAATCCGGCAGATCGAGCTGCGCACCAACCGCATCGTGACCGAAACGCTCGCGGGCTGTTCATTTCAGCCGCCGCCGCAGTTCCGCTGGATTCCGCGCGCCGTGAAAAACCGAAACCACAGAGAAAACGTCATCCTTGATTGCGAAGTAGATGCTGTATGCCTTGAAGCGTTTCAATCGGACTTTGCGAGCGCGGCCACGCACTTTGCGAAAGAGTTCCGGCTGAAGCAGCGCCCGGTCCACCGCACCAAGAACTTCGGAGGCAAATTCCTTCCCCAAGCCGGGAGATTCATTTTCATACCAGGCGATGGCCTCGAAAAATTCGGCCTTGGCTTCCGGCTCGAAGAGGGAGTCCAGATTCATCACCAGCCGAAACGTTCCCGCATTTCAGCTTTGACCTGCTCCAAAGGAATTCCGCGGCGCGGGTTTTTCTCGAATTCAGCCAGACGGCGATCCAGTTCGGCGGCCTGCTCCGGTGTCAGGTCAGGATCGAAGCCGTTTCCGGCGATGTCGTCCCACAAATCCTGCGCCAGCTTGATGCGTTTATCGAGCGGCAGCGCCTTGGCAGCGGCAAAAACTTCGGTCGCACTCATGGCGGCAATTTACTCCTTTGGTTTGTTCGCGCAAGCAGGGTTTTTCCGCCGCGCGGCGAGCCGTTCTTCAATTTCAGCAAAAACTTGTTCTGCTGGAATTCCACGTTCGGGGTGCTGCCGCAGCTCTTCGGCTCGGCGTTCGAGTTCAGCGATTTGTTCTGGCGTCAGTTCGTCGTCGAATCCGGTAAATTCATCCAAGATTTGCTGGACGGTTTCGCGCCGTTCGTTTTCAGGCATCCGGCGCAATTCTTCGAGAATTTTGGTCGCACTCATGGAATTAAACTGGTTTGGCCAAAGACATTTTGCAAGCGCATGATACCGCGAGAAATTCTCAAAAAAATCCGGCAGATCGAGCTGCGCACCAACCGCATCGTGACCGAAACGCTCGCGGGCCAGTATCATTCCGTCTTCAAGGGCCAGGGCATGAACTTCGACGAGGTGCGCGAATACCAGCCCGGCGATGACGTGCGCGCGATTGACTGGAACGTCACCGCGCGGATGAATCATCCGTTCATCAAGAAGTTCGTCGAGGAACGCGAACTCACGCTCATGCTCGTCGTGGACGTGAGCGGGTCGGGCCTGTTCGGATCGCGCGGGCAATCCAAACGCGAACTCGCGGCGGAAATTGCTTCGGTGCTCGCCTTTTCCGCCATCCGCAACAACGACAAGGTCGGCCTCATCCTCTTCAGCGACGAAGTGGAGAAATTCATCCCGCCGCGCAAAGGCCGCAAGCATGTGCTGCGGGTCATCCGGGAAGTTTTATTTTTTGAACCAAAGAAGCGGGGAACAAATCTGGTGGACGCGTTGGAATTCATGGCGCGGGTCACGGCGCACCGGGCGATCACGGTGGTCGTGTCGGATTTCATTTCACCCGATTCGGCGGGCGTGCTGCCCAAGCTGACGCAAACCCGGCTGCGCATGTTGAATCGCAAGCACGATGTGGTCGCGGTGCAGATCACCGACAAGCACGAACTGGAACTGCCCGCGCTGGGCCGCCTGACGTTGGAGGACGCGGAGACCGGCGAGATTCTCGAGGTAAATACCGGCAGCGCGAGCAGCCGCGATGCGTTTGCGTTGCGCCAACAGAAACAGATCGCCGATCTGGCCAAACAGTTCCGTTCGTCGGGAATTGATTCGATTCAACTGCGCACGAACGAAGCCTACGGCGCGACTCTGGGCAAATTTTTCGAGACGCGGGAAAAGCGGAGGCTGCGCGGATGATTACGAATACAACAGCGCAAGCCGCCGTTCCGGTCGCCAACGACATCCGCGACATCAAGCCGCCGATTGAAATTCCGAACGGCTGGGCCTGGGTGCCAGCGGCACTTGCCATCATTGTTTTGGCGGTTGCCGCCTTTTTCCTGTGGCGCTGGTGGCAGAAACGACGTTTGCAGGCGGCTTTCGTGCCGCCGGTGCCGGCGCATGTCCGCGCGAAGCAAAAATTGGAGGAAGCGCTCGCGCTCATCGCGCAGCCGAAACCATTTGTCATCGCAGTTTCCGACACGGCACGGACTTATCTGGAGGAACGTTTCAATTTTCACGCGCCGGAGCGGACGACGGAGGAATTTCTGCGCGAGTTGAGCGGCACGGATCTGCTGGCGACGGAACAAAAAGAAAGCCTCGGCGATTTTCTGGAGAGCTGCGACCTCGTGAAATTCGCCAAGTATGAGCCGCGCGAAACGGAATTGCGCGAACTGCACTGCTCGGCGGTGAAACTGGTCGAAGAAACCGAGCCGCACATCGAAAGCCCAGACGCCAGACCCCAGACGCCAGACCCCAGATGACCTTTGCCCATCCATATTTTCTGCTGCTGCTTTTGCTGCTGCCGCTGATGGCGTGGCTGAAAGGCAGACGCGGCCGGTCGCCGGCGTTTCTGTATTCGTCGGTGAAGCTGGTGGAAGGTTTGACGCGGGCACGGCGTTCACGGGCGGGCGGATTGTTGGCGGCGTTGCGCTGGCTGGTCCTGGCCATTTTCATCGTTGCGCTGGCGCAACCGCGTTTGACGATTGGCGGCGGGACGACGGTGAAGGCGAGCGGCGTGGACATCGCGGTGGCGTTCGATCTTTCGGGCAGCATGTTGTCGGAGGATTTTGTGGTCAGAGGCGCGCGCGTGAACCGGTTCAACATGGCGCGCTCGGTGTTGAAGAAGTTCATTGATGAGCGACCGGGCGACCGCATCGGGCTGGTGGTGTTCGCTTCGCAGGCTTACATCGCCACGCCGCTGACGCTGGACCATGAATTTTTGCACGAGAACCTGGACCGGCTGGAAATCGGGTCCATCAACCAAAATCAGACCGCAATTGGTGACGCGCTAGGGACGGCGGTGAACCGGTTGCGCGATTTGAAGTCCAAAAGTAAAATCGTGATCCTGATGACAGACGGACAAAATAATGCGGGCAAAATCCAGCCGCTCATGGCCGCCGATGCGGCGCGCGCACTGGGCATCAAGGTTTATACGATTGGCATCGGGGAACAAGGCACTGCGCCGATGCCGGTCGGCCGGAATCCCTACACCGGCCAGATGGTCTATCAAAATGTGCCGGTGGACGTGGATGAAGAGACGTTGCAGAAAATCGCGGACGCTACCGGCGGAAAATACTATCGCGCGGACAATGCCGAACGGTTCCGGCAGATCTACGCGGAAATTGACAAGCTGGAAAAGACCGAGGTGACGATCAACAAATACACGGAGTTCAAGGAGCTGTTCCCGTGGTTCGTCCTGGGCGGGCTGGCCTTGCTGCTCGTCGAGCTGGTGCTGGGGCAAACTGTGTTTCGGAGGCTGCCATGAATCGATTGCCGATTGCCGATTGCCGATTGCCGATTGGGAACTTACTTTCCCGCCGCAGTTTTGCGCGATGCTGCCATGATGGCGGTGAGTTCGCTGGCTTCCTCAAGCAGGGCGGACAGCTTGCGCGCGGTGATCGTGCCAGATTCAATCAGCAATTCGAGCCAAAGCGCGGTTTCGTCCGCCTCTTCCTCGACGGTTCCAATTTTAGCGATGAATTCGGCCTGGCTGCGGGCGCGGCAACTGGCGCGGTAATTTGCAGCCACCGAGGTGCCGCTGCGAACAATTTGTTTGGCGATGACGCGTCCGGCGTCGTCGGACTTTGGAATGGCGCGCGTGAGTTTGATGATCCTCAACGCAAATGTTTTCGTGCGGGCTTTGAGTTCAGCTGGGTTCATGGGGCGAATTTACAAGCTCAATCGGCAATCGGCAATCGGCAATCGGCAATTCATAAATGAGGTTCGAGCATCCACAAATTCTTTGGCTTCTGCTGGTGATTCCGCCGGCGCTCTGGCTGTTTTTCTGGTGGGCAGAGCGGGCGCGACAGAAATTGCTGACGCAATTCGTCGAGGCGCGGCTGCTGTCGCAGTTGACGGTCGGGATTTCTCCATTCCGGCGGAAAATGCGGCTGGCATGGTTAATTTTAGCAGTGACCTTTTTGGTCATCACCCTGGCGCGGCCGCAGCATGGCTTTGATTTGCAGGAAGTTGAGCAGCGTGGGCTGGACATCGTGGTGGCGGTGGACACATCCAAATCCATGCTCGCAACGGACATCGCACCGGACCGCCTGGCGCGCGCGAAGCTTGCCGCACTGGAGCTGATGCAAAAAGCGGGCACGGATCGCATGGGACTGGTGGCGTTTGCGGGCGATGCGTTTCTGGCCTGTCCGCTGACGATTGACAACACGGCGTTCCAGCAGAGCTTGCAGGCGCTGGATGTGAACTCCATTCCGCAGGGCGGCACGGCGCTGGCGGCGGCGATTGACACGGCATTGACGGCGTTCAAGGAGAAGGATCATTTCAAAGTTTTGGTCGTGTTTACCGACGGCGAGGACAACGACGAGGGCGCACTGGCGGCGGCGAAGAAAGCGGCGGATGCGGGGCTCAAAATTTTCACCATCGGCATCGGCACGGCGGCGGGCGATTTGATCCGCGTGACAGATGCGAGCGGAAATTCCGATTATGTCCGCGACGGGCAGGGCAACGTGGTGAAATCGCACTTGAATGAACCGCTGCTCCAGCAGATCTCCGGGGCGGCGGGCGGGTTTTACCTGCCGTTGCGCGGCGCGGACACCATCAACACACTTTACGAACGCGGGCTGGAGCCGCTGCCAAAGTCGGAGGGGAAGGAAAAACTGGTGCGGCGCTATCACGAACAGTTTCATTGGCCGCTGGCGGCGGCGGCTCTGGTGTTGCTGGCGGAGATGTTTTTGCCGGAGCGCCGGTCTCCGACCCGGCGTGAATTGAAGTCTCAATCGAAAAGCGCCGGGTCGGAAACCGGCGTTCCAAAGCCGGCGGCGGCCATGATATTCTTGCTGCTTTTAGTTCCCAGCGTCGCGCTGGCTTCGCCCGCCGACGCGCTGCGTGATTACAAGGCTGGCAACTACACGAACGCGCTGGCGGAATACGAGCGGATGGCGCAGGTGCAGACGAATGACTTGCGCCTGATTTTCAACGCCGGCGCGGCGGCGTATCGTGGCACCAATTTTGACGAGGCGGCGAAGGCGTTCACTTTGGTGACGACGGCACCGGATTTGAAATTGCAGCAGCAGGCTTACTACAATCTGGGCAACACGCAGTATCGCATGGGCGCGGCAGCCAAAGATCTGGACGGCCTGCAAGAAACGTGGGAGACGGCCATCAAAAGTTATGAGCGCGCCGCCGCGCTCAACACCAACGATGTGGATGCGGCGTTTAATCTCGCGTTTGTCAAAAACGGCGTGGAGCAGATCAAGGCGTTCCGTGAAGCGATGCGCCGGGCGCGGGCGGATGCCGATGCGGCGGTGCGGCAGCGGAATTACCATCGCGCCGTGGAAATCATGGACGCGCTGATGCAAAATAAAATCGCGGCCAGACAATTTGAAGAGTTCACCAAAAAACTGAAGGACATTGATGCGATTGCCACTCCTCATCAGCCTTAGTCTGCTGCTGTGTGCGGCGCAGAAAGCTTGCGCCCAGCTCGCGCCCGCCGATGATTTTTTTCACAGCGGCGCGCAGTTCTATATTTCCAACAACGTCGCCCAGGCCAGGGCGGCGGTGGACATGGGGCTGAAACTTTATCCCGACGATGAAAAATTGAAAAAGCTGGATGAACTGCTCAAACAACAGAGCCAGCAACAGCAGCAACAGAATCAGCAGCAGCAAGATCAAAAAGACCAGCAGCAACAACAGCAGGATCAAAAGGATCAGCAAAACCAAAAGCAGCAGGATCAATCGCAGCAGCAGAAATCGCAGGAGCAAAAGAAGCAGGACGAACAGAAACAGGAAGATCAAAAAAAGGCGGATCAGAAGAAAGACGAGCAGCAAAAGCAGAAGGATCAGCAAAAGTCTTCACCTGAAAAAAAAGATGGCGAGAAGCCCGAAGATAAAAATGCGGAAGGTCAGCCGATGGCGCCGGGCCAGATGACGCCGGAGGAGGCGAAGCGGTTGCTGGACGCGCAAAAGGGCGACGAACAGGTTCTTCAACTCAAGCCGGACGGAAAGCCGCGCGATCCCCGGAAACCGGTCAAGGACTGGTAGGGTGTGGTGGCGGCGGGTGTCCTCGCCTGACGCTACGATTCACAAGGGGAATTCCCGGTCCTCATCGGGCAGGGTCACGGTGCGTTTTGGCGCTGGGGAAATGGTTGCCTTCGTTGGCCCGACTACCTCGCTTTCTATTTCAACCGGAGTGGTGGTGGCGGGTGCCGGCGAAACCGGGGCGGGCGATTCTTCGGCAAACTTATTTTCTATCGCTGCGGCGATTTGTTTTTCCGGTTCCGTGGCGGCTAATGCCAGTTTTGTTTCCGCACGGCTGACGAGGGCGAGCAGCGTGATGGCCTCCGCCGCGTCGCGTTCGGCTTTTTCGATGCGCGCGAACTCGCCATAAACCTCCACGCGCACCGGGCCGTCGCGCATGAGCAGTTCCTGGCCCGCGCCCGTGCGCAGCGCGCGCAAAACGTCATGCGCGGTGATCGTGTCGAGCGGGCGCGCGGGCGCATAGCCGGGTTCGTTGCCGCCGGTTTCCACGACGAGGCGCGCGGCGAGCAGCGTCTGCACCACCTGCTGCACCAGCCGGGAGGGAATTCCCAGCTCCACGGAAATTTTCTGGAGCGAGACCGGCGGCTGGCCGCCTTGAAAGCGCTGCCCGATGCAGGTCATCAGCCGCAGCGCGATGAATTCACGTCCGCGCTGGTTCACGTTTTCAATCAGCTTGTCCTGCAGATACGACCGGCGGTTTTGGAACGCGTAGGCGACCTGCGCGCCGAACAGCAGGATCAGCCACGAAAAATACAGCCCGGCCATGAACACCGGCACCAGGCCGAGGATGCCATAGACCTTGGCGTAGCTCGCAACCCGCGAGACGAACAGAAATCCCAGGACGCCGTTCAAATGCCACAACGTCCCGCCGACGAGGCCGCCGACCAGCGCCGCGCCGAAATGGATTTTTGTGTTCGGCACCAGCCGGTAGGCCAGCGCGAATGCCAGCCACAGTATGACGAGCGGCAGCAGTTGAAACGCAAAACCCCCGACGAGGGTTCCGGTGACTGCGCCCTTGGTGGCCTGGAAATGCGGGCTGCCCGCCAGTCCCAGCGCGCCGGCCAGCAACAGCGGGCCGAGCGTGATCGTCGTCCAATAGAGGACGATGCGTGAAAGCCAGTTCCGCCCGCGCGTGACGCCCCAGATGTCGTTGAACGTCTCCTCGATGTTCGCCAGCATCTGGATGGCGACCACCACCAGCAACAGCATCCCGACCACGCCGAGCGTGCCGCTTTGCGTTTTCTGGATGAATTCATGAATCCATTTCGCCGCCTCCATTTGCGCGGTGACCACACGTTCGCTGTCGCCCGTGGTCACCGCGTTTGGCGTCGTCACCTGGTTGGTTTCCGAGTTGGTCGAGGCGGTGAGGGCATTGGTGTTGGCGGGCGGATTGGCCAACGTGAGCGGGACGGAGAAACCGGGGCTCAAATTGAGTGCCGCACTGCCGCTGTTGGCATTGAACGTCGCGGGCGGCATCACGTTGGAGACCACTTTATCAATGAACTCGTAAATCTCCTGCTCACCCTCCTTCTTCAGCAAGCTGCTCGTGACGCCGATGGCCACGGCGAGCATGGGGATGAGCGCCAGCAAGGTGGTGAAAGAAAGCGCCGCCGCCCGCACGGGACAGCGGTTGCGGACGAAACTTTTCCAGACAAGAACGCAGAAATGCGCGCCATGTTCGAGGCGGCTGATTTCCTCTTCGGCGCCCGTCTGGACTCCGGACAAAATTTTTATGAGGCGGGCAAGCAGCTTCATGATATTTCGCACCGCACGCTAACAAACCGACGCGCCAAGTCAACGCGGCGGGCGGACGATTAAGAATCTGGATTCGGACGCAAAAACCCCGCACCATGCCTGTGGACGCATCCGTAGCTCAATTGGATAGAGCTTCTGACTTCGGATCAGAAGGTTGCAGGTTCGACCCCTGCCGGATGCACCAGTCTTTGCAATGCCTCGCTTTTCAATTCCAGCAAATTCCTGATCTTGCTTTGATGGCGCGAACGCCTTGCCCTATGGCGTCAGACTTTTAATCTGGGGCAGGTGACATCATTCGGGATGCCGTTCGCCGGAGTCTTGATTTGACGGGAAAGTTTTTCCATTCGACATTCGGCAAACGAAATCCAAAATCAAGCCGTGCCTCTTTACGAATACGAACTGTGCGAAGGCGACTGCAAGGTCTGCGGCGGGAAGTTCACCTTGAACCGTCCGCTTTCGGCCAGGCCGCTCACGAATTGTCCCGCGTGCAAGAAGCCGGTGCGCAAAGTTTTTTCCAACTTCAGTTCGCCGCACAAGCTCAAGCCGCTGTCCATCTCGGACGCGAAGAAGTCCGGCTTCCAGGTCTATAAACGCCTCGGCAAGGGCGAATACGAGCGGCAGTGAGAAATGGCGGAAGCCAGAGGTCGGAAAATTTACTGCGCAAGCAAACTGCGGACGGAAATGTCCTCGTCAATGTCTTCCCAATGAATTCCCACGCCGCCGCCGATGAGCCGCCAGTTTTTGCGCTGCCTGGCAGTTGCGCCGCGCAAACGTGGAAACCATTCCAGCGGCGCGGAAACCTGCCGTCCGTCGGCCAGCGCCACGACGAGCGAATCTTCACTGAACGTGACGTTCACCGCGTCCGCCACCGGTTTAGCGATTATGGTATTCATTCCAGGCCAGTATAAACTGTTCGCGATATTCTTCAACCATTTCGCGCAACACCGTCAGCTCATGGCTGCGGAACGCGCGCGACCCGGCCAGTTCCACCATCGGTTCGAGCCAGAACTTTGCGTATTTCTCCGCGCGTTCCACATGGATGTGCGGCGGCTCATGCTCCTCGCGGCTGAAAAAGAAAAACCGAAACCCGCGTGTTCTCATCACTTCCGGCATGAGCGGAGTTTATTGCCGGAAATTTTTGAAACAAGCGAAGAATTTCAAAGCAGTATTTATTTTTTACGCCTTTTAATTGCCAACCACCAATCGTAAAACGCGGCGAAAATTACAAGGCTCACAACAAAAATCAAACAAGCCTTGACGAAAAAACTGGAATTGACATTCGCAGGTGTTCCATGAAATAAGCCGCTTAATCCAATTACAGCAAAAAGAAAGTTCCACGCGAAATGACCAAGTCGGGACATGGAAAATCCGCCTCCAAATTTCCCCATTTCATAAATCGCAAACGCGAAGGTTTAAGGAAAGTTGCCCACAAGCCAAGAACCCCAAGCGATAAAATTATTCCGCTAACAAGTTTGTATATTAGTTCGCAACTCATTGAAGGAACTTTTTTTGTTAATCCCTGAAATTCACAAACTGCACGGCCACGGGAAATTCATGGGCCTGCACCGCGCCGATGACGGCCTGCAATTCGTCGCGGCTCTTGCCGTTCACGCGCACTTCGTCGCCCTGGATCTGCGTCGTCACCTTGAACTTGCCGTCGCGGATGAAGCCGGTGATCTCCTTGGCCACCGCCGTCTCGATGCCCAGCTTGAGCTTGATGCTCTGCCGAGCGTGGCCGAGCGGCGAGATGTCCGGGTCGCACTGCTCCAGGTTTTTCATGCTGATGCCGCGCTTGGCCAGCTTGCCGACGACGATCTCGTTGAGCGTGGTCACTTTGAACGCGTTGTCGGCGGAAAGTTTGATCTCGGTTTTCTCCAGCACGATCTCCCATTTGCTGCCCTTGAAGTCGAACCGGTTGGCCAGCTCCTTTTTGGCCTGGTTGACGGCGTTCTCAACTTCCATCGTGTTGACCTGCGAAACAATGTCGAATGAAGGCATGGCCGCAGCGTAAAAAATCCGGCGTGAAAGGAAAAGTCGAATCGCGCGCTGCTCCCTCTCCTCCCCAAAAGGAGGAGAGGGCCGGGGTGAGGAGGCCGATTGTCTGAAACTAAAATCCCCTCTCCCCAGCCCTCTCCCCGCCTGGGCGGGGCGAGGGAGCGTGGCAATTTGATTGATTTCCAAACCATCACCAGTAGAAACTTCCGGACAATGCCAACGCTCGTTTTGCTGTGGGTCTGGGTTTGCGCGTATCTGAACTGCGCGGGCTGGACGCTGTCCGCGCTGCATCAACTGAACGCCGGCGGCTATGCGGTGGCGCTGGCGGTTGGTTTCAGCGCCCTGTTGGTTTGGCGGAAGACAAGTTCGCCGCAGATGCTGCCGCAAGTTCACTGGCATAAATATCTCCACCGGTTTCGCCGGCCATTTCCGCTCGCTTTTCTGATTCTGGCCGCCATGGCTTCTCTCGGCGGCGTGATCTATGCGCCCACCAATTACGACGCGCTGGCCTACCGTCTGCCGCGCATTTTGCACTGGCTGGCCGCCGATCAATGGCATTGGATACACACGTTTTTTCCGCGCCTCAACAACCGGTCCTGCGGCATAGAATGGGTTTCCGCGCCGTTCCTCGCGCTCCTGAAAACCGACCGGCTGCTGTTCCTCATCAACACCGTTTCGTTCCTGCTGCTGCCGGGACTGGTGTTCAGCGTGTTTACGCGGCTCGGCGTGCGGCGGCGCGTGGCGTGGCACTGGATGTGGATCGCGCCGACGGGGTATTGCTTTGTGCTGCAAGCCGGCAGCATCGGTAATGATCTTTTCGGCGCCACGTTCGCCCTGGCGGCGGTGGACTTCGCCTTGCGCGCAAAAAAATCCGGTCTGGCGCGTGATCTTTTCGCGGCGATTCTGGCAGCCGCCATGATGACCAGCGCCAAAACCGGAAGCCTGCCTTTGCTGCTGCCTTGCGCGCTGGCGCTGCTGCCGTCACTCAAACTGTTTTTTCGCTGGCCGGTGCGGACGGTGGCCGTGTGTGTCATCGGCCTGTTCGCCTCCGCCCTGCCGACGATGGTGCTGAACGCGAAATTCTCCGGCGACTGGTCGGGGGCCGGCATTGGGCGTGATGCCGGGAAAAATGCGACCGTCTTGAGAGTCGGGGCCAACACGGTTTCCCTGGCTTCTCAAAACTTGGTTCCGCCGGTATTTCCCCTGGCGGACAAATGGAATCAAGAGGTTTTAAAACGCATCCCGTCCGGCTTGGAATCGCGACTGCGCTCGGTGATGCTCGAACATCAAGCTTACGAATTTTCGGTCTCGGAAATGCAAATTGAGGAAAACGCGGGGTTGGGCTTTGGCGTCTCGGCCCTGCTGCTGGTCAGTGTCGTGGCCGCTGGACTCACCCGGCAGAAAAAAATCTTCACGCGCAATTCTGCCTGGCAGCGTTGCGTGCGCTGGGCGCCGGTCATCAGCCTGCTGGCCATGATGACTCAATATAATCTTTCAGTCTTTTGCCGCATTATCACCCCCTATTACGCGCTGCTGCTGCCGGTGTTCCTGAACGGGGCCGCACAGGAGCGGCTTGTGAAAAAAGGGTGGTGGCGGGTGGCGGCGGGCATGGTCTTCCTGATGGCTGCAGGACTGCTGGTCATTTCACCGGCCCGCCCGCTGTTTCCGGTGCAGACCATTTTGGGGAAAGTTGCCGGGCACGCCGCCCATTCGAAGGCGCTGGCCCGGATGGAGGAGGTTTATACCGTTTACCGCGAGCGCAATGACGGCTTTGCCCCGGCGCGCGCCATCCTGCCGCCCGGCTTGAAAGTTTTGGGGATGATCACTTATGACGACCCCGAAGCGTCCTTATGGCGGCCATGGGGCTCCCGCCGTATCGAGCATGTTTGCGCCACGGATACGGCGGCGGATTTGCGCGCGCGCGGCATCCAATACATCCTTCTGCGGGAGCAGGTGATGAGTTCGCTTGACTGCACGCTCAACGACTGGCTCAAACGGATGGATGCGCAGGTCATCGTAAAAATCCCGCTCAACCTCCGCGCTTCCAGTGGCCCGCTCGGCTGGGACCTCGTTAAACTGAACTGATTTTCCAAACGCGCGCTCGCCAAACGGCGGCGGCTTCAATTAAATTCACCATATGCCCGGACCTGTTGAACTCACCATCCTGATGCCGTGCCTGAACGAGGCGGAAACGCTCGCGCACTGCATCGAAAAAGCCAGGTTCGGCCTCCAACGCTCCGGCGTGCGCGGCGAAATCCTCATCGCCGACAACGGCAGCACCGACGGTTCGCAGGCCATCGCGGAAAAGGCCGGCGTGCGCCTCGTGCAGGTGAGGGAAAAAGGCTACGGCAGCGCGCTCATCGGCGGCGTCCGCGCCGCTTCCGGCGAATGGATCATCATGGGCGACGCCGACGACAGCTACGATTTTTCCGACATCACCGGCTTCGTTAAAAAATTTCAGGCCGGCGATGAGCTCATCATGGGCTGCCGGCTGCCCGTCGGCGGCGGAACCATTTTGTCCGGCGCGATGCCGTGGAAAAACCGGTGGATCGGCAATCCCGTGCTGTCGTTCATTGGCCGGCTGTTTTTCAAATGCCCCGCGCACGATTTCCACGCCGGCCTGCGCGGCTTCACGAAATCCGCGTTCAAAAAAATGGATCTGCAGACGACCGGCATGGAGTTCGCCTCCGAGATGGTCATCAAGTCCACGCTTAAATCCCTGCGCATCTCGGAAGTCCCCGTCACGCTGCACAAGGACGGACGCTCGCGTCCGCCGCACTTGAAGCCGTGGCGCGACGGCTGGCGGCACTTGCGCTTCATGCTGCTCTTCTCGCCGCGCTGGCTGTTTCTGGTTCCGGGACTTTTGCTCTCGGCGCTTGGATTTGTTTTTGCCGCCGTGCTTTCGCTCAATGACATCCACATCGGCGGCGTTGTTTTGAACGTCGGCTCGCTCGTCGTCGCGTGCATGACCGTCATCGTCGGCTTCCAGCTCGTCGCGTTTGCATTCTTCACCAAGGTGTTTGCGATTGCCGAAGGGCTTTTGCCCGACGATCCGAAATTGTCGCGCGTGTTCAAAATTTTCACGCTCGAAAAGGGAATTGTTTTTGGCCTGCTCGTTTTGCTGGGGGGGATCATTCTGCTGGCGCGCTCGGTCTGGATCTGGAAACAGGCGGATTACGGAATTCTGCCGTCCACGGAAGAGAACCTGCGGCGGCTGATCCCGGCGGCGACGCTCATCGTCCTCGGCATCCAGACGGTTTTCTCCAGCTTCTTCATGAGCGCGCTCGGCCTGAAGACCACCACGCGCAAACCGCCGGGCGTCTGACAAAAAGGGAGCGCAGCCGCCCCGGCTGCAGCAGTTCGGCGCGCCCTCGCACTGAACACGAACTTGCAATAGCGAGCGATTCCAAAACGGAATCTTCTCCCTCTCCCCGCTCGAACGGGGAGGGGGTTGGGGAGAGGGGATTTTATTTTCAGAAGAGCCGGCCTCCTCACCCCGGCCCTCTCCTCCTTTTGGGGAGGAGAGGGAGAAAACCGGGCGGACGTCAGCTCTCGCCAATTTGGTTGCGCCCGGGGCGGGCGCGCTCCCGGTTACAATTTTAACTTCTCAATCTCGAACGGCCGGCAAACCAGGCCGGCTTCTGCATTCGCCGAAAAATCCGGCTTGGGATTTTGATACATGAGGCTCACCAGGCTGTCGCTGCGGAAATTTAATTTCAACCCGCACAACTCCGCCGACTTCAAGCCCGCCCAGACCAGCCGCCCCGGCAGCGGGATGAACTTCGGCTTTTTGCCCAGCGCACGGGCGATCTCCAAAAGCAGTTGCTTGAACGCCCACGGCTGTTCGTTCGCCGCCGTCAAAATTCTCGGAGTGATTTTTACTTCGCCGCCCGCGCACCGCTCGATGAACGCCGACAAGTCTTCGCTGTGGACGAGAAACTGGATTTGCGAGCCGTCGCCGATCATGGGAATCACCGATGATTGGCGGACTTGCGCCGTCAGTTTGCCGAACATCCCGCCCGGCCCGCTGCCATAGACGAGTCCGGGCCGGATGACCAGCGCGCCGCTGCCCAGCGCCAGCTTTTCAATCTCCAGTTTCGCCTGCCCGTAAAGCGAACGGCAGCCGTCGTAGGCGCTGATGGATGAGATGGCGATGATTTTCCCGACACCCGCCGTGCGCGCCGCTTGGAAAATTTTTCGCGCGCCGTCCACGTTCACCGCGCGGATTTCGTCCCGGCGCAGCGGCTTGAAATCGTAGGCGCAATGCACCAGCGCATCCACGCCCGCGAGCGACGCCGGGGAAATGTCCGCGCCGAGTTGAAATGCAACTCCCTGCGTGCCGGGTTTCGGCTGGCGCGTCAGCTCCAGGATTTCCCAGCCGCGCGCGGCGAAATAGTTTTTAAGGCAGCCGCCAACGTAGCCGTTGCTGCCGGTGATCGCGCAGATTTTTTTCTCGCCCATAATTTTCAACTTTGTAGCAGCGGACGTGAGTCCGCTCCATTCAAAAATGAGCCGATTCACATCGGCTGCTACAAGATTTCAGCCGTTTCCCAGCCGATGCGGTGCGCATTGGCCATGACGGAAAAAGTGATCGTGGTAGCGGGGACACTTGGCAGCACGCTCGCGTCCACGGCGTGAACGCGCGACCAGCCTTGCGGACGGCCCAGCGTGTCGCTCTCAAACTTCCCCGGCTGCGCGCGCATCGGCAGCGAGCCGCCGCAATGAAAGCCGCGCCCCGGTTCGGCCAGTTGCAGCATCGGCGGCACTACCGCGCCGCCGAGCCGCCGCGCTTGCGAGAATAGTTCGCGCAAAACGCGTTTGACAGTGCGGCGCGTTTCGGGATTCGGCTGCGCGTCCAGTTGCAAAAAATCTTTTTCGCCGTCGCGTTTCAAAGTCATCGCGATGGCCGGCGATTCGTCGGAATGCAGGTAGCCCTGGACGATGATCATGCGTTCCTCAAGCGGGCGCGCAAACATTTTGAGCGGCCCAAGCGATTTCCGCACGGCCTGCCCGATGATGTCGCTGTAAGTGTAAAGCTGCAGATGCACGCTGTGGCGGCTGATGTGCGGCTGGTTCAACTCGATGAAAAGCTGGCTCAACGTGTAAAGCGCCTCGGTCTGCACGTCGCGCGTGCGGCGTGCGAGCACGAGCGGAACCAGAAAATACTGGCTGTCGCGCAAGGTCAGCGGCCGGTCGTAGGCGGCTTGCGAACGCAAAAGGATCTGCGCCGTCGGGATCACGCCTGCCGCGAGATAAACACGGTCTGCCTCAAAGGCCAGCGGTGCGCGCGTCTCACGGTGATGACCGGTGATGAAAACTTTTTCCGGCGTTTCGCGGACGGTCGTGACGATGACATCGCGCTGATAGGCGAAGTTTTTTTCCGCGCGCAGTTCGCGGACGGTGCCGGCGGAATTGTAGATGCAGCCGTAAGGGCAGCCATACATGCAAAAGCCGCAGTGGATGCAGCCGCCGCCCTTGGGCGAATCGGCGGCGCGCACGGCCACGCGCGCGCGGCCAAAATGCCAGCCGCGTTCGCGCAGTTCGTCGCGGTGTTGTTTTAGATTCCCGAAAAGCAGGTTCGCCTGGCGGCTGGATTGGAGCTCTCCCGGATTTTCACAATGCAGCGGAAAAATTTCCTCCAGGTCGTCGTGTTGCGCGGCGAGGCCGGTGATTTCCGTCACGGCGCGATAATGCTGCGCCAGCTCCGCATTGCCCACCGGCCAGCCGGCGATGTCCGGGTCGCGATACGGAAGCATGGCCGCGCCCCAGGTGTTGCTCAAGCCGCCGAGCGCGAGCGAAGGTTTCAAGCCGGTGCCGTGATTGCGCCACGGAATTTTTTCCTCGGTTTCGCGGTAGGGAAAGTCGGAGCCGAAAACAAGTTTGAGCGGCACGCCTGTGGCGTCAGCAGCCATGCCGCCTTTCAGCGTGGCGATTTCATTTGGATTCCATGCAGCGGGTTTGGTGCTGGCGCATTGGCGGACGATTTGGGCGCGGTTGGGGTCAAGTTCGAGTCCGGCGTCGAGCATGAGCACGCTGGCACCGCGCGCGAGCAGGGCCTTCGCGCACGCGACGCCCGCCGGGCCGGAACCGATGACGCAGTGCATGGCGGAGAATGGAAACACAGCCGCGGCGGACGCTCAACCTTCATCTGACCACGGGCGGGGCCGGGCGCATCTTGGCATCGCCCCCCGACTTCCTCTCCCCGCCCAAACGGGGCGAGGGCTTGGGCGAGGGGATTTGATCTGAAAACATTGATGCCTCCTCACCCCGACCCTCTCCTCCCTCGGGGGAGGAGAGGGAGAAAACGGGGGCAGTGCCAAGATGCGCCCCGTTTTTTCAATCGGCTTGCTGGCTGTTAAAATCCGGGTAACATCGCGCTGCATCATGGAAGTCCGCAGCATCGAAGTCATTGTCAAGGCGCTGAACGCCGCGAAGGTGGAATATCTCATCGTTGGCGGGCTGGCGGTCGGCGCGCATGGGTATGACCGGCTGACCGTGGGTGTGGATTTGGTCATCGGCCTCCAACCGGAAAACATAACCCGCGCGCTCCGCACCTTGCAGTCGGCCGGCTGGCGGATGTCCATTCCGGTGACGGTGGAAGAGTTCGCCAATCCGAAACTCCGCGAGTCCTGGCGCAGGGAAAAAGACATGATTGTGCTCAAGCTGTGGAGCGATGCTCATTCCCGGACGCCGGTTGATGTCTTTGTTTATGAACCGTTCAACTTCAAAAGGGAACTGGCCCGCGCCAAATGGGAGCGGGTGGCCGGAAAAACCCGCGCGCCCATTGTTGCCTATAAAACTCTCCTGGCCATGAAAAGAAAGGCTGGACGCGACAAGGATTTGCTGGATATTGCGGCATTAAAAAAACTCGATCCCTACCGATGACCAAAAAAGAACTGCGCAAACTTTGCACGACACCGGACTGGCGCTGGGGCACTTCGGAAGGATCTGAATTGCATACCCTGCTGCTCGGATTGCTATGCACCTTCCGCGAGAAACTCGAATGGCTTGAGGAGGCCGAGACGTTGTCGTTGCGTTTTCAGGCCAGCCGCAAAAAATCAGCAGTCGCTTCAGCCAAAAAGGCGAAATCATCCCGCTCCCGCACATGACCGATATCCTTGCGCATAACGCCAACCTTGCCGGGCCGCAGCCCGCGCTTGAAAATCCATCATGCCCGCGCCTGCTTCGTTGCGCGCGGTTTTTTTGACATGCCCGCTTTCTATCACAAACTGGCGATGCGCACGCGGCGCTGGCCGGCGCTGCACCGTCCGTTGACAGCAATCCGGCGGCTGCTGACGGAAAGCATCCCGATGTTGTTCGTGAATCTGCTGCGGGTTCTTGCGCCGGCGAAAACCCTGCGGTTCGGCCCGCCCAAGGGATCCTTCTCGATTTATCAATCACTCTTGCACGAAAATCGCCGGCCCAACCGGGTTGTGCTGACCGACCAGGGCGCGCCAAAAACGACAGATGAATCGCTCCTGGTCAAGACCGGCCTGCAACAGCACGCCTTCCAGCCGTGGCCGATATTTTGGAGCCAGCACCGGAACGCACGCCTTGTCGCGTCCACCCTGGCCCTGCTCGATGATCAGAAACGCATCTGCCGTGAATCCGTCTATGGGGATTATTGTCTGGAAGGCGATCCAGCGTGGCGCTATTGGCGGCTGCCCCAGCCGGTCAGGTTGGCGGGAAACTGGACAAGTCTGGTTTCGCGCTGGGTGCCGAACGATGGCGTGCCGACCTTCTCGCACTGGATTTTGGACGCGCTGCCGCGCCTGGCGTTGCTCAAGGAATTTCCGGCGGACACCAAAATCCTGGTGCCGGCAAAACTGGCGGCCTATCAAAAGGAGACGCTCGCGCTGCTCGGCCTGCTTGACCGCGTGCGCTGCACGCCGGAGCCGCACATCATCGTGGAAAATTATTATTTCAGCGCGCCCACCGCGATGATTTCATGTTACAGCCCTTACGGCGTGAACTGGCTGCGCTCCGCCTTCCTGCCGCTGGCCGACAAATCCCACCACGGCCCGAAGCGGTTCATCATCCAGCGCAAGGGCAGGGCGCGCGGCATTAAAAACGAGGCCGAGGTAAACGAGTTTTTCAAAAAATTGGGCTGGGCCATCATTGACACCGAGACGCTCACCTTCGCGCAGGAGATTGAATTGTTCGCCAATGCCGAGGCGTTCGCGGGCGTCCTCGGGAGCGGCTTCACCAATGGCATCTGGAGCCGGCCCGGCTGCAAGGTCATCACGTTCATGGCCAGCAACTGGGTGGACAGCTGGGTCGAGTGGATCTGCGACGTGAACAAGCTCGATTATCACTGGCAGCTTTTCCCGTCCGACCACATGATGATGACGACGGTGGATCTGAACGAAGTTAAAAAACTCCTGGCGAAGGCCGGCCTGGATGCGGGCTGATGCGGCTCAACCCGTAGGAGCCGACGTGAGGAGGCTCTAATTTTGTCTTGGTTTTATTTGTGGTCGGAGAAAAACGGGGAATCGGTTGATGCCAAATTCGAATGATTGCAGGCTAAAACGTCGAACACCCCTCTCCCCTCCAACGGGAGAGGGTGGCCGAAGGTTGGGTGAGGGGTGCGCTGTTCTCTTTCACCGATTTTTTACAGGGGATAAATTTGAGCCTTCTCACGTCGGCTGCTGCGAAAAGGGTTCCGGCTTTTTGACTCTAACCATCAACCCTCAACTCTCAACCTTTGGCCTTCTCCAGGTCGCGCAGCGTGGCCGCCAGATCCTCCGGCGTGCCGAAGCAATACAGTTTCTCGATGGGAAAATTTTTCACCCGCGCACCGCGCGCGATCAGGTCGTTGTAGAGCGGCCCGACGTAGAATTCACTGGCCTCGCGGCGGCCCGTGTTGACGCGGGCTTCGGCGGCGGTCACAAAGTCGGCACCGCGCCGGAACCAATAAGCGCCGGTGGTCGCCCACGGTGAAATCACTTCCTTTTCGCGCACTTCCCCGACCAGGCCCGCCGGATTTTCCCGCGAGAAGCTCCAGCGTTTTTCCTGCGAGGGAAACACCAGCAGCGCGCCGTCCAGTTTTTCCGCCCATGCGCGTTCGACCCAGGCCGGGTCAACGTCAAACGCCGTGTCCGCGTTGTGGATCAGGAGCGGTTCGTCGTTATTGATGAATTCTTTTGCGCGCAGAACGGTGATGGCCTGGCCGGCGGTCAATTCAGGAACGGTCAGGATGACCGGCTGGTGTTTCGCGTAACGGACTTCGATGTCGCGTTTCAGACCGGGAAATTCCGGCTGGGTGGCGAGCAGGATGAAGATCAGGCGCGTGGACTTTTCCAGCGGCAAACTTTCGGTGGCCCACGCATACATCGGCCGCCCGCGCACTTCGATCAACGGCTTGGGCGCCGCAAAACCGGCCTGACGGAAACGGCTGCCAAGACCGGCCATCGGCATGACGATGTTCAGTTTCCAGCCCGGATTCATCTTGCGGATGGCGGAGTTTTTTTCGCCGCCGATTTTTCGTGGCTCACCGGGAGATTGCTGCCATCCCCGGCGATTTCATCCCAGCCGGTGAAACGATGCGCGTTGTCGTCCAGATAGACGTCCGCGTGCGGTTTGCCGAACCAGAGCTCGTCGTAGGGGATTTCATGCGCCGCCAGCCAGTCCAGCAGGGTTTTCCCCTGCCGTGCCACGACCAGGCCGGTGTTGCTGCTGCACGTCGCCATGTGCCGCGCCGTGCAGAGGATCAGATAATGCCCGGCGACCTTGAGCGCCTGCATCTTTTCCACCGCGCCGGGAAGCGGCCGGACTTCGGCGTAGGCCTGGTGGGGCTGGCGCAGTTCGCACAGCACGCCGTCAACGTCAATGCATATCTTCATCGTTCAATATCTCGTTCAGTATCCGCAGGCCGGTGGCGAACATCGCGAACTGCCGCGCCGGATGATCCTTGTGCAACGGGCACATGGACAAAAATAAAAGCCCTTCCAGCGTCCGCACCTCGTTGAAGTCGTAATGAGCGCCGAAGGTTTTCTTGAAGGCTTGCAGCACCGCGCCGCGCGTGGCCGGGAAAAATTGCTGAAGCTGGAATTTTACGCCGTCGCGTTCCAGCCGGAACATGTCGTGGATGAAAAAATCGTAGCCGCCGTCGAGCGAATGTAAAAGCTTGGCGATGTCGTAACGGCCGTCGCCATAGATGCCCGATTCACCGAAGCTGCCGCGCGGATCAATGAACTTGAACAGCCGCGACACCGGGTCGTAAAGGATGTTCGTGAAGCACAGGTCGCCGTGGATGATCTGCCCGCGCGGTTTGGCGGCGATTTTTCCGACGCGCGCCTCGATTGCCTTCTGGATTTTCGGCCAGCCCGCCAGCTTTTTGCCGTTCAACTCAATCGTGCCGGCCGCGATCAACTGCGCGAAATTGCGGTGCTGTGCGCCAAAAGTTTTGAGCCGGTCAACCGTCTTGTTCCAATAAAAATCGAACGTGCCTGACGGCGACAGCCCGGCGGAGTAGCTTTCAAAGCACGCGAGAATTTTCCCCAGCGTCTTGAAGACCGCCTCCCAATACGCGCTTTCAAACTCCTCGAACACCCAGACCTCCGAGAGCGTCGGGTAGCCGTAGTATTCCAGCGTCACAAACAGGTCTTTGGGGGCGAGGCTGAAATCCACGAGGCGCGGGAAAAACGTGGCGAGGTCGCGCGGCAGCAGCCGGTAATAGTTGATCTCGTTGAGGAATTTCGCGCCGTGCTCGCTGCGCTTGGTGATGGTGCCGCGCAATTCGTCAATGTGCAGCGTGTTGAAGCTCCGCGCCTGCAACAGGCGGCGGCGCGAGCTGGTCAGGAAATCCAGGTTGCCGCAGTCGAACCATTTGCCCGCCGGATACGCAGACAAGGTTCCCGCCGCGATATACGGCTCCAGCGCATGGCGCAACTGGAGCGAACGCGCGCCGGAATCAAGCCTGGCTTGCAGCGCGTCGCGCGCAGGGCCGGCATCGTGGAAATGATAAACGCCCACCAGCGCCGGCCAGCCGTCGGGATTTTTCGCCGGCTTGTCCGCCAGATTTTTGACCGTGCGCGAACGGTTCACTTCCGCCAGGCACCAGCGCGTTGCATCCTCCACCGGGCCGGTGAGGACAAAATTGTTGCCGAACTGCGCGAGCGTTTCCGGGGAAAATTCAAAAAGCGTGTCGCCCAGCACGACGAGGCATGATTCGCCTTTTTTCAACTGCTTGAGACATTCCAGCAGCGTGTAGCCGGGGCCGAGGTCTTCCGCCACCGGCACGCAGACAATCTCCTGGATCTTGCCGAACGCCTGCTGCACGAAGCGCGGCAGGCGCGTCTCGGTGGCGCGCAAACCAAGCACGACGCGCGTGACGCCCAGCGTGTGCAGGTAATGCAACAGCCAGTGGATCGTCGGGCGGCCATTGATGGGAACCATCGCCGAGGAGGTGCGCCCGAAGATGGAACCCAGCGCGGCGGGCGGCGCGCCGGCGGCCAGCACCACGGCGGTTTTGATTTTGCGGGAATTGTTTGGTCGGGCCATCGGTGCGGAAATTATTACGAATTGATGCTGTTTGAGCAATCTTTGCCTGTGATGGTCAAACGATGATGGCCGCTCAAATTGGAAGCATCCGCATTCTGCAAGCCGGTGGTGAGCTTCTGGACTGCGACGGGAAGCGAAGCATCGCGTGAAGGATTGCAATTGGAATTCGTGTTAATTCGTGAAATTCGCGTCAAAGTTTTTCCACATCAGTGTTTATCCGTGTGGATCTGTGGTTCAAAACAATGGTTCCGGCTCAAATGCGCTTGAATTCCGGCGGTGCTGTGTTTCCATTCGCAGCCAGTTGAACCGTTCGATTGAAGAATACCCGCACGGCTCCGATTGATTGACCCGATCAAATTAAAATGTCCCGGCTTAAAAAATTCACCCGCTCGCTGGCGTCCGGCTATGTGTTGCTGGGGGCGAACATCTTTTACACGCTGGCGGGCGTCCCGCTGGCGCTGCATTACCTGGGCAAGCTGGAATTCGGCCTGTGGGCGCTGGTCACGCAGATAGGCGGTTACATCGCGCTGATTGATTTCGGCATGAGCAATTCAGTGTCGCGCTTCCTGATTGACCACAAGGATGACCGGCAGAACGGGGCTTACGGCAGTGTCATCAAGACCAGCGTGCTGGTGGGTGGGGCGCAAGGGGTGCTGATCATCCTGGCGGGCGTGTTTCTTTCGGTGGTGGCCGGTCCGCTGTTGCACATCTCGGCGGATTTTCAGCGGCAGTTCGTGTGGCTGATGATCGGCCAGTCCGTGCTGCTGGCCCTTTCCTTTATTGGGCGCGTCTTGAGCTCGATCCTGCTGGCACACCAGCAGCCGGCCATCTCGTGCTACGGCGCGGCCGTGATGTTGATCGTGAATCTGGCCGGCATGTGGGCGGGGCTGGCGATGGGCTGGGGCGTTTATAGCTTTTTGATCGGACAGGCCCTGATGACGCTTGGCAACCTGGTCATCAACGCCGCCGGCTGCATATGGCTGGGGTTGCTGCCCAAGGCGGGGGAATGGGGTGCCATGTCCCGGGCGCGCTTTCAGGAATTGTTCGCGTTCGGGCGCGACAGTTTTTTGATGGGGATTGGCTGGCAGTTCATTTCCGCCAGCCAGACCATCCTGTTGACCCGGTTTCTGGGGCTGGAAACGGCGGCCATTTGGAGTGTCTGCACCCGGACCTACACCGTGGTGATCATGCTGATCTCGCGCATCTTTGATTTTTCCTTCCCGGCGCTGACAGAAATGATGGTTCGCGACGAACGCGAACGCCTGTTCCGGCGGTTCAGGGAGATCACGGGCTTCTGCGCCAGTGTCAGCCTAGTGGCCGGAACCTTGCTGGCGGTGTGCAACGGCCCTTTTGTATGGTTGTGGACGGGCGGCAAAATCCACTGGCCGCCGGTCAACGATCTGCTGCTGGCCATCCTTTGTTTCGTGGCCACTTTTGTCCGGCCACACACCGGCCTGGCGACCCAGACCAAGAGATTTGGTTTTTTGCGGTTCATCTTTCTCGTGGAAGGGCTGGCATTTGTGGGGTTGAACTTGCTGGCGCACCGGGTGGCCGGGATGACGACCATGCTGATATTTTCGATTGTCTGCACGCTGGCTTTCACCCTGCCGTATGGTTTGTGGCGGACGTGTGGTTATTGCGGTTTGGGCTGGCGCGAACTGGCCGGCTGGTATCGCCCCACCTGGCATTTGACCCTGCGGCTTGTTCCCGTCGCCCTTGGAATCTGGTGGCTGGCACGCGGGCTGCCAGCCCCATGGCAACTGACCGTGAATGTGCTGTTGTCCGGCCTCTGGGGCGGCGTGATGTTGCTGCGCCACGGTCTAGGGGAACCGTTGCAAGCCGAAATCATTGGAAGAGCGCCGGGCTGGTTGAAGGCGGTGTTGAAAAGGCTGATGGCAGCATGATTCTTCATCTGCCCTTGAACCGGTTCAATCCATCTTGATCACGAACTTGCGATATAATTTCATGGCCGCCGAACCGATCCCGATTGAATCCATCCATAGTTTTAGCTGCCGCCTTCTTTTGACGCGCTTCAGGAATTTCAGAACCTGACGGCCATGCCCGTCAAGGCTGGAAGGGCTGGCCGCTGGAGAAGACTTGAAGATCCCGAACATGTGATACTTTTCTGACGGACCATGGGCGACGCACGACAGCCCCGCCATCAGGCAGTAATGGGCGAAGGTTAGCGGATCAAAATAGTAAGTGTGCGCGTTTTGAAGATTATTCAGCGGAAAATTGAGGAAATTAGGAACCCCGATGTAAACAATGCCATCCGGCTTCAAATGCTTTTTGACCGTTTCCAGAGTTCCCAACGGATCCAGCAGGTGCTCAAAAACGTGATTGAGAATGATCACGCCGTATTGCCCCTGGATGCCGTCCGCGTCACCCTGTTGCATCGCGATTCCGTGGGCTTTGCCCAGTTCGACCAGGCTTGGGCTATAATCAACGCCCAGAACCGAGGCTCCCGCGTCCCGAAATGAAACCAAATTCCAACCGCCCCCCGCTCCTATCTCCAACACGGAAACGCTGGCATTCACCGTCTTAATTTTGGCGACTTCTTCTAGGATATTCTTTCCAGTCTTTGGAAAATATGCCGCTTCAAATTGCTCCAGATAATCGGTCGAATTATAAAGCCGACGGTAGGTGTCCGAAGAATAAAAGCGTTTCGTCTCCTCGGCTGTCATCCGCGGATTGGACTGCACCAGCCCACAGCTCTCGCACATGACCGTTGACTGACGCATCCCAAAGCGGTCATAGCCAGCTATAAGAACAAATTTCCAGCTACCGCAAAGACACCCGACGGATTCGAAATGAATTTCGCCGTTTTGAACCTTTGTGTTGAATTCAAAAACTGCTGCCTTTTGATCTGGGGAAAGGACCGCCACCGGCTTCCCCGGAACATGCAATTCATCAAACGGCAAAATTCGTTCTGCAACCGAAACACCGGTAATTTGAATGTCCATATTACCAATTATTTTCGGTTAGCTCAGTTGGAATGTGGATATTTGCGTCAACACGAATAAACAACAGATCTGTCTGCCACAACACCCCGTCTTTTCTGCGAATCTGGCTGCAAAAATCAAACAGCTTAAATCCATTGGATGTCATAAATGACACCACTTCTGCAAATAGCGGGGCGCCCTTGTTTGTATTGACGAGCGAAACTTCAAGCAGGACTACATCAAGCAACTTTAGCAGGTTCGGGCATCCTTTTAATACTTCCAACTCATATCCTTGGGTATCAATTTTCAATGCGCTGGCTGATGCGAAATCAGGATGCGCTTTTACAAGGGTGTCAAGGCTTGTGAGTTTTTTTATAGTTTTAGCCCTCTTGGCTGAACTGGACTCTTCATAAACCGAACTCCCTGTTTCCATTTCAATGAACGAAACCTCCTGTCCATCGCTTGCACCGAGAAGCGCCATCTCATAAACAAGTTTATCCCCCGATTCGGCAGCGGCCTTTTGAAGAATTTCTCGCTTGCCCTCTTGAGCCTCAATCATGAGAATTTTGGAATCTGGAAACAGGGAGAGAAACATCTTCGCCCATTCTCCATGGTATGCTCCCACATCAATGCAATTTTTTGGGCTCCATCCAAGTTTTTTAAGACTGAAAAAAGCACCTTCCTGGGAAGGAAACGAACCGACACTTCCGGACGCATAAAATCGTTCCAGTCGTGCTATAAACCTTCGAACTTGGCGAGGAGTGATTTGCTTAATCAGACGTTTCATACATTTTGGTGTTTGACTGGTTGCGACCTTAAATTGGAGTTTATTGCTTGTCTAGCACCGGTTTTGAAAACAGTCGCGTTTGGTCAGATTTCGAACCTTACTGCAATCATTGGACGAACGGTTGTCCGGCTGCGTGCCCGCTTTTTAAAGCGGGCGTCAGCGATACGAATCTACCAGTTCAAAGCGTGTCTTTCAGGAAATCCTGATTGTCAATGCTGACGATTTTAACATAAGATTTTTTGAATGTTAACCAACCGAAGCCAGTGGTGCGTGGTCACGCATCATAAGGAAAATTTTTCGCTGCTGCCCGCGTTCATGGCGTATTACCGCCAGTATTTTGGCTTCCAGCGGGCCTTGATTTTTTGCGGGTTGATGACTCCGGGCAATACCCACGCGTCGCTGAAGCAAATACTGGCCGCCAAATTAAACGTGGCAGTGCCCGCCACCGATAAAATCTGCACCTCGCCCGCAGGCCGCCAGATGACGGTCTCCGAGTTCACCGACGGGGATTTCACCCTCTGGGCGGCCAGTTATCCGGCGACGGAATACACCCCGGGCTTGGAATTCCACCGGTTGCGCACGGATGTCCATGCGTGGGGCGAGTCCTTTCTGCCAGCGGAAATCACCCGGACGCTCGTGGTGGATGCGGACGAATTTCTGTATGTCAAAAATCCCCGGATGTTGGACGGCCTGGATAACTTGGGTTTTCATTTTGTGGATATCATTCCCTCATCTGTCTGGCCGCCCAAGAAGCTGAAGTTTTCGCTGCAAGGCTGGTATTATCAACGCCAGGCAAGGCCCCTCTTTAAGTATGGCAGGTGGCTGGCGGTGCCGCTGGCCAAGATGGTTGGCCGGGGGTTGGTTCACAGCGCCTGCAAAACCTATTACTTTGACCGGAAACGGATGGCCACCTTCACTTCCTGGCATCACGGGGCCACGCACAGTCTTTCCTGTTGCGGGGCGTTGAACCGGGTTTTGAACGATCCGGCCGAGTGCCGCGCAATTCTGCACGACACCGCCTGTTGTTATCATGTGGCCATGATGAGCAAGGAACATCTTCTGGCCGAGCGGTTGCGGATGCAGCCCCGGCTGCAAACCGATTACTGGTCCGACCAGCGTGATGGGGTCCGGGGCGCAGAGACAAAGGACGCGAAGGCGGCGGAAAGGACGTTTGACCGGCTCATCCGCCAGTCCATTTTTCCGGTGATTGAAGACAACTTCCTTTTGCCTTACCTGCAGGACACACGTTTGCCACAATGAACACGATGAATGGATCGAAAGTTCTAGTGATCTCTCCGGGTTGGTGGCTGGCGCATACGGCCAAGGGATTTGAAGCCCGGAATGCTCTGGCCGCACTGTGGATGGCCAATAAAAACAGCACGGGCGTGAAAAAATACCGCCGCTGCTGGCCGTTTCATCTGGCCATGAAGCCTTTTTATCACTGTGCGCCGGGCATTTGGGCGGAGCATGCCTTTTATGCTCTTTTCCCCATCTGGCGTGCATGGGTTAAAAGACAACTCTGGCCGGAAACCAATGTCGTTCAAGCCATCATCGGCTATGCGAGCGAACCTTTTGACATTGCGGAAAAGATTGGCGCACTGAAGGTGGTGGACTGCCCGAACAGCCATCCATTGAGTTATTTCGGTTTCTGGCAGCGGGAATGTGACTTGTGGTGTCCCGGTGAGAAAGTGCCCATCCCGCAATGGATGTTTGCTCGCATGAACCGGGAACTGGAACGGGCGGACATGATCATCGTCCAATCAAATTTCTGCCGGGATTCAATGATCTGGAATGGCATCCCGGCCGAAAAGGTGATGGTCAATCCGATGGGCGTGGATACCAGCATCTTCAAACCGCGTGAAACTGTTCCCCCAAAACCGCGTTTCATCGCGGTGGGCACCATCTGCTTGCGCAAGGGCCACCAGTATCTATTCCGGGCATTTGAAATCGTAAAAAAGGAAATGCCGGAGGCTGAACTGATCTGCGCAGGTGGCTACAAAACTGATTTCAGACGGGAACGGCCCAAATGGGAGGGCAGTTTTACCCATTTTCCACATCTTTCCCACCCGGAGCTGGCGAAACTTTTGCAAACTTGCACTGCGTTTGTGTTTCCCTCGCAAGAGGAGGGCATTGCCCGCGCCCAAATGGAAGCATTGGCCGCCGGCCTGCCAGTCATCGGCACCCACGAAGGCGGGGCGACCACGGTGGTCGAAAATGGCGTGGAAGGATTCATCGTGCGCGGGCGCGATCCGCAAAATATCGCCGATGCCATGCTGCGCCTGGCGCGCGATCCTGGATTGTGCCAGCGCATGGGCGAGGCGGCACACAAAAAAGGCGCGGTGCGCAACACCTGGCAGGATTATGCCGACCGGCTGCTCTCGGAATATACGAGGCGATTGAACGGCTGAATCGAAATCGCCCGCAGCTTTCCCAAAAAATAAATGATATTGAAATGATGAACCTGATTGGCGAAATCCAGCCTGTTTCCAAATCTCCGTTGAGCACGTTGCCGCCGAAAAAAATCCGCGACCTGCCGCGGACTTTTCTGCTCGACCGGCTGGCGGATTATTACGGTGCCCGTCCGCCCGCTGAAGCCGTTGAATGCGATTACGCCCTTTGGGAATGTGCGGAAACCGGTCTGCAATTCGCCTGGCCAGCAGTGCCGGGCAGCCTCCGCTTTTACGAATGGGTCAGCGGGTTTGCCTCCTATTATCCCGGCATCCGCTGGGAATATGGCGAGGTGCGCCGCCGGCTCGCCGCCGATGCCGGAACCGGCAAAAACTTCAAGCTGCTGGACGTTGGCTGCGGAAAGGGAGATTTCCTGCAAGGCCTGGATTTCATCCCGAGCGAAAACAAATACGCGCTCGACCTGAACGAACCGGCGGTCGTGGAGTGCCGGCGGCTGGGATTTCAGGCCTGTTGCGGCACGATGGACACGGCGCTCGCCGCCGGATTTTTCAAGGCCGGGGAATTTCCGGCCGTCACCTCGTTTCATTGCCTGGAGCATGTGGATCAGCCGGTCGAGTTTGTCCGTTCGCTGATGGGCGCCGTCGCGCCGGGTGGACGCCTGTTCATCAGCACGCCGTATTCGCCGATGTCCTTTGAACCCGAGTGGTTCGACATCCTGAACCATCCGCCCCACCACATGACGCGCTGGAATCTGGCCGCCTACCAGCGGCTCGCCGAGATCACAGGGGCGAAGATGCGATATTTTACCCCACCGTCCAGTCCCTTCCGGCGGGCGGTTCGAAATTTTCGATTGCTGCAATACGGCCCGCACGGCCCGGCCGGCAAGGCGGCGTTGTTGAAAGATTTGGTGCGTCGTTTTCCGGAGTTCCTGCGTCATTACCGTAAACAGAAACAGCGCCTGCCGGTCGGGGCCGACGTCATCCTGGTGGAGTTCACCGTCTCGTAAATGCGCCTCTCCGTCGCCATCCTCACCGCCGAAAAACGCGAGCACGACAAGGATTACGCCAATCCCACACCCACGTTTGGCACCGCTCCGGAAGCCTTGCTGCAGGGATTCGCGCTGCTGCCGGAGGTGGACGTTCATGTCCTTTCATGCGTCCGGGAGCCGGTGCGTGCGCCGGAAAAACTTGCGGACAACATCTGGTATCACAGCCTCCATGTGCCAAAGAACGGCTGGCTCCGCACGGGCTATCAGGGCTGCATCCGCGCCACGCGGAAAATGCTCCACGAGATCCGGCCGGACATCGTCCATGGCCAGGGCACGGAACACAACAACGCCCTGTGCGCCGTCTTCTCCGGTTTCCCCAACGTGCTGACGATTCACGGGAACATGGCCGCGCTGGCGGCGTTGTTCCGGGCGCGGTTTGGCGGCTATTACTGGCTCACGGCGCGGCTGGAAGATTTTGCGCTGGGCCGGACGGACGGCGTTTTTTGCAATTCAGCCTATACCGAATCACAGGTGCGGTCGCGCGCGCGGAAAACCTGGCGCGTGCCCAATCCGCTGCGCCGCGAATTTTTTGCGCCGGTGCCGGACGGTGCGCGCCCCGCCGTTCTGCTGAACGTCGGCGTCATCACCGGACGCAAGCGTCAGTTGGAACTGCTGGACGTGGCGCAAAACCTTCACCGGCTGGGGTTGAAATTTGAATTTCAATTCATCGGTCATGTGAACCCGTCCGAACCTTACGGCGCGGCTTTTCTCGAACGGATCAAGCCATTGGAGGCCGCCGGCTGCGCTCGGCATCTGGGGGAATTTGCCACGGCGGAATTGATCCGCCGGTTCGACGCGGCGGGAGGATTGATTCATTTTCCGTCGGAAGAGGCCTTCGGGCTGGTCGCTGCCGAGGGCATGGCCAGGGGGTTGAAATTTTTCGGCGCGCGGGTCGGCGGCGTTACAGACATTGCCGGGGACGTTTCTGGCGCGGAACTTTTTGACCCGGAGGATTGGAGCGGTCTGACTGGAGCCATCGCCGGTTGGATACGGCAAGGCCACCCGTCTTTGCCAGAAGCAGCCGTCCAAATGCGCGAAAAATACCATCCCCTTTCCATCGCGCGGCGGCATCTGGAGATTTACCGCGAGGTGCTGGGGAAGAAAGAGGGTTGATGGATTCGGAATTGTTGAGGATGGAGGGTTAAATTCCCGTAGGAGACGAGGTGACGAGACTCTGATTGATTTTCGATTCGCGATTTCCGATTTCTGATTTTGAAATGAGCCTCGGGACACAGTCCGCACTCCGGACGACCCTATCTTGCATTCAACACGCGCCCGTAAATCGTCTTGAGCCGGCGGGCGGTTTCATTTCCCGCCAGTTGGTTTTAGCGACGGCTTTTCCCAGATGACAAATGCGGGCAAAACCGCCGGAGCGCGATTTCTGATCGTTTCAAGTTTGACGGAAAAATGTCCAGTTGGGATTTTTTGGCCGGAAAGGGACGATCACCATTTGGCGTGTTGTTCGGGCACCGTTTTTGTGTCCAGCCCGGCGGCATCCTGGATGATCCAGTGCGGACGGCCCTTCACCTCATCATAAATGCGTCCGATATATTCGCCCAGGATGCCGAGGCAAATCAGTTGCACGCCGCCGAGGAACAGCGTCGAAATCACGAGCGTTGGGATTCCATGCGGGCCGGGCGTAAGGCCGATTTTTGCGAACTGTTCCGCAAAAATTTTCTGGCACAGCGTGAACAGCGCACCCAAAAACGCCGCCAGCGAAACGATCAGTCCCAGATAAGTCGCCACCCGTAACGGCACGGTGGAAAACGAAAACACGCCGTCCATTGCCAGCCGGAATGATTTTTTGAAGGTGTATTGCGGCGTGCCAGCGGCGCGGGCGTGCCGCTCAAACTCGATTCCAATCTGCCGGAATCCGCTCCAGGCGCGCAGCCCGCGCAGATAGCGGTTGCGTTCCGGCAGCGCGTTCAACACCTCGACCACCCGCCGGTCCAGCAGGCAAAAATCCCCCGCATCCGCCGGGACATTGAACGGCACCGCTTTGGACAGGATGCGGTAAAATCCCCACGCCAGAACTTGTTTCACCATCTCATCATCCCGTTTCGTGCGGACGGCATAAACGACCTGATACCCTTCGCGCCACTTCTCAATCAGCTTGAAGACCTGCTCCGGCGGATCCTGCAGATCCGCGTCAATGATCACCACCGCGTCGCCGGTCGCGTAAAAAAGTCCCGCGCTCACGGCGGTCTGGTGGCCGAAATTCCGCGCGAAGGAAAGGCAGCGCCAGCGCGGGTCTTTTTGGTTCTGCGCCTTGAGCAGTTCCCAGGTGCGGTCGCGCGAGCCGTCGTCCACGCAGATGATTTCGTAATCGGCGTTCCACGTTCCGGTGACGGCGCCGAGCCGCTCGAACAATTTTGGCAGCACGTCTTCCTCGTTGTAACACGGAACGATGACGGAAATTTTCGACATGATGACGTTTTTGATTTTCGGCAGCGGCTTGTTAGCACTTTGAACGATGCGCGCAAGAAAAAAGTCAGCCTGCCGCGTTCAACACGCGTTCGTAAATCGTCTTGAGCTGGCGGCCGATTTCATTCCACGCCGGCGGTTTGGGCGGCAGCGGCAGGTTCGGCGCGGCGTCATAAAATTTCCGCAACGCCGCCGCTGTTGCATCAACGGACTTTGTGAGCGTGCAATAGGTCGCCGAGCTTTCAAACGTCGAACGCGCCCACGGCAGGTCGCTCAAGAGCAGGGGACATTCGCACGCGGCGGCCTCCTCGGCGGCGAGGCTGCGGGTCTCCATGGCGCTCAACAGCACGAAGCCGCGCGCCGCGCGATAAATTTTGGCCAGCCCGGCGCGGTCGGCCATCGGCGGGCTGTCGGTGCAGATCAGTTGCGGATGCTGCCTGGCCAGCGCGTAAAACTGCCGGGCGTAGGGATCGGATTCCGCGTAGGCCCGGCCGATGATCCAGAGCGGGGTTTGCGCGTGGACGGCGGCCTGCGCCAGTTCCAGCACGCGTTTGCGCGGGGTGATGGTGGCGGTGCAGACGAGCCATTGGCCGCGTCCGGTTTTGGGCGTGGTCAGAAAAACTTCCTCGACGCCGTTGGGGACGATGAAGATTTTTTCCAGCGCCGCGCCGAACATGTAATTCATCAGGTGTTTTTCCCACGGTGTCATGGCGATGACGGCATCGGCGAGGCGGTAGGAATCCCAGTTGAAGGCGGCGGCAAAGCTGCCCGGCGCGAAACGCTGGACGGAACGGCTGATGAATTTTTGCAGGCGCAACTGGCCGGGCGTGCGCGAACCTTGCGCGGTGAGGAGTTCGCCGATGACCACCTTGATGCCTTTTTGCTGCGCGAGCTTGATGTGGTCGGCGGGCATCCGGCCCCAAAAATGGATCAGGTCGGCCTGCTGCCCGCCGTCCCACCAGCGGACGAAATCCGCCTCCACGCCGTTGTGTTTCAGCGCCGCCACCGTCTGTTCGATTTGGGTCTGCGCGCCGCCATGCGCCAGCATGAACGGGACGGGGCAATTGATAAGAACTTTCACAGGTGATTTACAGCGCGTAGAGGCTGGGTCTGGGCAGGATCCGGTTGGCGCCCACGACCGTCGCGCCCGCCGGCACATCTTTGGTGACGACGGCGTTGGCACCGATGGTCGCGCCCCGGCCCACGGTTACGCCGCCGAGAATTTTTGCCCCGGCACCAATATAGACGCCGTCTTCAATGTTCGGGGCGTCGGGCGAAACGTCCCGGCCACCCAATGTGACCTGATGGCCGATCACCACATCCCGGCCAATCCTTGTCTGGCTGTGAATGACGATGCCTTGCGGATGGGGCAGAAAAACGGAGTTGGGCAGTGCCACACCGATTTCACATCCCAAAAAGCGCGCGAACAATTGCCGGATCACCGGCACCCGGTGCTGCGTCAAAAAAATCAACGTGTCCGCCCACCAGCCGTTTCGGATCCAGGGATTTTTTGGGTGGCTGCGCACACAGCAAAAATAGGGGGACAGCGCAGGCGCACAAGGCAAAAATCCCGCCCACCCCGTGGCAGCCGAGGTGACGAGGCTCTGACCAGAGACCGGATGTCGGATGTCGGAGGCCGGAGGTCTGACTTCCGACTTCTGACTTCTGACTTCCGAATTGAGTCTCCTCACGTCGTCTCCTACGAGATGAACCGACCCTCAACCTTCAACTTTCAACGCTCAACCATTTTTTCAGCCAAACAATCCGGTTGCCCCTGATTTGCGGAATGGGTTAAAGTGGGAGGCGTCGTCATCAAATGAACAACAGCAACATGCCCGCCGTCATCCGGACTGCCATCATCTATGCGGTGATCGTGCCGCTGGCGGTGTGGATGGGTTATCTGCTGGCCGCGCCGGCGGATCGCTCCACCTTCAGCTACGCGGGCATTCTGGCGCTCATCATGGCCGCGCCCCTGCTGCTCCGCTGGCATCATTTCCTGCTGGTGGCCACCTGGAACCTGGGTCTGACCATTTTTTTTCTGCCCGGCAGCCCGCCCGTCTGGATGCTGATGACCGCCTTGAGCCTGGGCATCTCCGTGCTGCACCGGACTGTCAATGACAAGGCCCGCTTTCTCTCCGCGCCCTCCATCACCTTGCCGCTGATCTATTTCATGGCGGTGGTGCTGTTCACGGCCAAATTGACGGGCGGCATCGGGCTGCATGCGCTGGGCAACGAGACGGCGGGCGGCAAAAGCTACTTCCTGCTGCTGCTTGGAATTCTGGGGTATTTTGCGCTCACGGCACAACGGATTCCCCCCAAGCGGGCGAAACTTTACATTAGCCTGTTTTTTCTGGCCGGTTTCAGCAGTGTCATTGGAGATCTGGCGACCCTGATGCCCTATCAAAGCTCCTTTATCTTCGCCTTGTTTCCGCCGAGCGGCTTTGGCGTGGCAACCGGTGGAACGGGCATCACGGAGACCACGCGGTTTGGCGGTTTGGCGACCATGGGCATGTCCGGGGTTTTATTCATGCTGGCCCGCTATGGTGTGCTGGGCATCTTCACATCTGGCCGGCTGTGGCGTCCGCCCTTGTTTGGCGTGTTTTTTGTCCTGATTTTTTTCGGCGGGTTCCGGTCATACATCATCCTGTGCGGTGCCGTCTTTGTGTTCCAATGCTATCTGGAGCGGCTGCATAAGACTAAAATATTCCCGGTCTTTATCTTTGCCGGGGTGATTGCGGTCACTTTAATCATCCCCTTTGCCCATAAGCTGCCCTTTACCTTTCAGCGGTCGCTGGCGTTCCTGCCGTTGAAGCTCGATCCGGTGGCTTTCCAGGCCGCTGAATCCACCAAGGAATGGCGGCTCCAGATATGGAAGGACGCGCTGCCGCTGGTGCCCAAATACCTGCTGCTGGGCAAGGGTTACGCCCTGACGCGAGGCGAGCTTGATGTGGCCAGCAGCCGGGCTTTCACCCGTTACGCTTCCGATTTTGAAACTGTGGAGATCACCGGCAATTATCATAGCGGGCCTCTCTCGGTTGCCATACCGTTCGGCATCTGGGGGGTGATTGCGGTTCTCTGGTTCTGGATCGCCAGTTTGCGCGCCCTTTTGTTCAACTACCGTTACGGCGATCTTGAATTGCGAACCATCAACAGCTTTTTGCTGGCCTCCTTCGTTGCGAAGGTCCTCCTGTTTCTCATCGTCTTCGGGGGGCTTTATGGGGACATGTTTTATTTTGCCAGCCTCATCGGCTTGAGCATCAGCATCAACCGCGGCATCCGACGCCCGGTCGCGGCTCCGGCTCCGGCCAAAGCAGTGATGGTATCTCCGGCTTCCCCGCTGGCACGCCCGCATTTCCAGCCTTCTTTCCCGCGCTGAAATTTTCGCGTGAAACCAGGATGATGCCTCTGCCAGATCATGACGTGGCAGGCACGGCGCGCTGGGCCGTCCGCGCCGCAGGGCGGCGCAACCGGTTGAACCCGTCAAGATTTGTTAAACCAAGGATGCGCACGGTAACCCCGGATTTGGTGCTGCGGCCCTCATTCATCCGCCGGAGAACCATTGGTTTGGTGTAAATGCTTGGTATTCGTGTCCATCTGTGTTCATCTGTGGTTGAATTGCAGTTTACAGGATGAAACCCAAACTGCTCATCGTTGAATTATGGGGGCTGGGCGACCTCGCCATTGCCACGCCGTTTCTGCGCGCGGCGACGGAGAAGTTTGAAGTCACCCTGCTCGCCAAGCCGTTCGCCCACGACCTGCAGGCGCGCCTCTGGCCGGGCGTCCGGGTGGAAACCTTCACCGCGCCATGGACCGCCTTCAAGCACAAGTATTATTTCTGGCGCTGGCCGGTTTTTGAAATTGGCCGCCTGCGTCGCCGGCTGTTGGAGACATGTTTTGACATCGGCCTCTCGGCGCGCTGGGATCCGCGCGACCATCTGCTCCTGAAACTGTTCCGGGCACAGGACCGGCTGGGTTTCCCGCGCATGCACAGCGAAATGTTTTTGACCCGTCCGCTCGCCCGTCCCGAGCCGCAGTCGCACCGTTACGAATCCTGGCGCGTCCTTGCCGGTGCTCTGGATCTCCAGCTCCCGCCGCGTGAAAAACTTTTCATTCCGTCCGCCTGGGATCACAAGATGATCTTGATCCACACCGGGGCCGCGCAAGCCGTCCGGGTCTGGCCGCTGGAACATTACAAAAAACTCGCGGCCCGCCTGCGCCGGGGAAACTTTCCGGTGCAGGTCGCCTGCGACCCCGACCAGCGCGAATGGTGGCTGCAGGCGGGAGAAACGGAGGTGGCGACGCCGCACAATGTGGCGGATTTGATTGCGCTGGTGGATCGCGCCGGCGCGTTCATCGGCAACGATTCCGGGCCGGGGCATCTGGCGGCGATCTGCGGCGTGCCGACCTTCACCATTTTCGGCCCGCAACTGCCTGAATGGTTCGCGCCGCTGCATCCGGCCTCGGAATGGATTGAGGGCAAGGCCTGCCCCTACAAGCCATGTTCGGATTACTGCCGGTTCGCCACGCCGTTCTGCCTGCGGAACCTTGGCGAGGAGGAAGTGTTCACGCGCGTCGGGAAATTTCTCGCCGCGCAACGGCCGGCGGCATCCTGATTGCAGCTTTTCGGGGCGCAGCCCTTGTCCCGGCAGGGACGGCCGGAAAATGGCCCGGCACAACTTGCCGGGAACATCGTCCCAAACAGAATCCGTCCTGACGGGACGCCGGAAACCGAAGTGCGCCAACGGCGGCATGGACTGTTATGGCAGCCTGCGGTGAAACCGTGGAAAAAGTGCCGTGGTGGTTTGTCAGCCCCGGAAGGGGCGAGAGAGTCATGCAGGGCCGGCTGTTTTTCTGCCGCCCCCTGCCGGTGCTTTTAATCTTGGGTCGCCCAATTCCCACGGCTGCCGTTTCAGATTTTGAAACTCACCGCCAAGCCGTCACTTCGCCTTCGTCATCTCGTCAAGGATCCACGCGTAGGTTTTTTCCATGCCTTTGCGCAGCGGCAGGTTCGGCTCCCAGCCGAGCGTCTTCTTGATGAGTTCGTTGTCGCTGTTGCGCCCGTTCACGCCCTTGGGCGCGGACAGGTTGTAGGTGCGCTTGAGCTTGATGCCCGCGATGTCCTCGACGATGTCCACGAGCTGGTTGATGGAAACTTTTTCCGAGCTGCCGAGGTTGATGGGGAACGTCACCTTGTCGCTGCTGAAAATGCGCTCGATGCCCTCGATGCAGTCGTCAATATACATGAAGCTGCGTGTTTGATGGCCGTCGCCCCAGATCTCGATCTCGTGCCTGCCGGTCAGCTTGGCGGTGATGACTTTGCGGCAGACGGCGGCGGGCGCCTTCTCCCGGCCGCCGTCGTAGGTGCCGTGCGGGCCATAGACATTGTGGAAACGGGCGACGCGCGTCATCAGCTTGAAATCCTCCGTGAAGTGGCGGCACATGCGCTCGCTGAAAAGTTTTTCCCAGCCATAACCGTCTTCCGGCATCGCGGGGTAGGCGTCGGCCTCGCGCAAACCGGTCACGTCCGGATCCGTCTGCTTGTCGCCCGCATAAACACAGGCGGAGGAGGCGTAGAAAAACCGTTTCACCCCGGCGGCGCGTGCGGCCATGAGCAGGTGCGTGTTGATGAGCACGCTCAACATGCAAAGCGCCTTGTTGTTTTCGATGAAGCCCATGCCGCCCATGTCGGCGGCGAGGTTGTAGATGGTGTGCGCGCCCGCAGCCGCCTTTTCGCAGGCACCCTTGAGTTGCAAGTCCAGTTGGACATTTTCGACCTGCGGAAATTTCTGATACCATTCGCCGAACGGCTTGATGTCCACGGCGCGGATGTCCGTGTGGCCTTTGCGGAGCAGTTCCGCGACCAGGTGGCCGCCGATGAAACCGCCTGCGCCTGCGACTAAAATTTTGTTCTTCATGCGAACGGAAAAGCTGCCCGATGCCTTGCGAAGTGGCAATCCAATTTTCTGCCGCCGCGCGGACTCACAGCCGGTTCCACCAGACCGCCGTCGGCTTGGGCACGTCAATCGTCACGCGCTTTTCAGGACTTTGGAACGTGTAGATGGAATAGCTCGTGGCCTTCATGAAAAAATGCCCGGCCAGCAGCCGGCGCAGGCGGTGATGGACGATCCACACGGGCTTCAACCATTGCACCCAGACCGGCGTCATGGCGTCAGCCTCCTTTTTTTCACGGATGGCGTTTGGTTTCAGGTTCATGTTCTCGCCGGTGTCGGCAAAAACGGAGGTGAAGGCATTGGAGACAGCCATCGGCACGCCGGCTTTCATCAGCGCGAGCACCCAATGATAATCTCCCAGGTCGCGCCATTTGGTGTCGAAGAAAATGCCGCGGTCGTGGATTACTTTCCGGCGGATGAAAATGGAACTGGTCAGCACAGGAAAGCGGAACCGCATGTGCAGCGGATGCGGCGTCAGCGCGTGGCGATGGCACATGTATTTCCCCTCGCCGTCGGTCACGATGCTGCCGGCAAGCAGGACTTCGACGTGCGGGTGCGTTTCAAAAAAATCGCGGACGGTCTTCAACGCGCCGGGCAGGTATTGTTCATCGCAGTTCAGATACGCAAGGATGTCGCCGTTGGCGCGGCGATAACCCCGGTTCACCGCGTCATACATGCCCTGGTCTTTTTCGATGAAGGCCTTCACGCGCGGGTCATGCGGCAGCCAGTCCTGCGTGCCGTCGTCCGAGCACGAATCCTGCACGATGTGTTCAAGCTCGACGTCCTGCTGGTCGGCCACGGACGCGATGCAGAGCTTCAGCCATTTTGAATTGCGGAAACTCGGCGTGACGATGGAGAATTTCATGAACAGATTTTTAACGGTCGCATGCATCCCGGACAGATGCCGGTCGCGCGGGGGAATTTCATATAGATGCCCCGGGGAGTCAAACTTTCGTCCGAAACTTTTGCGCGATGGGGATGCGCCGCCCCATGCCGAACGCGCGCGGCGACACCTTCAATCCCGGCGCGGCCTGCCGCCGTTTGTATTCGCTGAAATTGATCTTGTTCACCACGTCGTTCACCACCGCCGCATCGAAGCCGCGGCGGATGATCTCCTCCTTGCCCAGGTTTTTCACGACATAAAGTTCCAGGATCGCGTCCAGCGTTTCATAAGGCGGCAAGGAATCCTGGTCCGTCTGGTTCGGGCGCAGTTCCGCGCTCGGCGGCTTGGTGATGGAATCGGCGGGAATGATTTCCCGTTCGCGGTTCACCCAGCGGGCGATCTTGTAGATGTCCGTCTTGAAAACATCCGCGATGGGCGCGAGCGCGCCGTTCATGTCGCCGTAAAGCGTGCAATAACCCACGGCCATCTCCGACTTGTTGCCGGTCGTCAGCACGAGCGCGCCGAACTTGTTCGAGAGCGCCATCAGCGTCACGCCGCGCAGCCGCGACTGCACGTTCTCCTCGGCCTCGTTCACCTTGGTTCCGGCGAAAACGTTTTCCAGCTGCTTTTCCACCGCCAGAAACGCCGGCTCGATCGGCAGGACCTCGTAACGGATGCCCAGATTTTTCGCGAGCGTCCCGGCGTCTGCCAGGCTGCCGCTGCTCGAATAACGCGCCGGCATCGCCACGCCGAAAACATTTTCCGCCCCGAGCGCGTCCGACGCCAGCACCGCGACAAGCGCCGAATCAATCCCGCCGGACAAGCCGAGAATGACCGATTTGAAGCCGCATTTGTGGACGTAATCGCGGATGCCCAGTGACAGCGCGGAAAAAATCTGCGCTTCGCGCGATGGAAATTCTTCAGGCGGGGCGAGGCTCCTGACGAGCCGGCTCGCGGGGACGCTCGCCCCACCAAGCTCCAAATCCGCCACTAAAACGTCCTCGGCAAAACCTTTGCCAAAAGCGAGCGGTTCGCCCGCGGCATTCAGCGCGACGCTGTGGCCGTCAAAAATCAATTCGTCATTCGCGCCGGTGAGGTTGACCTGAGCCAGCGGGATTTTTTCGTCGCGCGCCACGCGCCGCAGCATTTCCAGCCGTGTGCGTTCCTTGCCGTCGTGCCACGGCGACGCGGAAATGTTCAGGATGATTTCCGCGCCCTGCGCGATGAGTTCCTTGACCGGGTCGCGGCGATACAAACGGTCCGGCCAGAAATCCTGGTCGTTCCAGATGTCCTCGCAGATCGTGATGCCGAGCTTGCGGCCGTTGAACGCGAAAGGCGCGACGCTTTTGGCCGGTTCAAAATAACGGTCTTCGTCAAAAACATCATAGGTCGGCAGCAAACTTTTGGTCGTGCGCCAGATGACTTTCCCGCTTTGCAAAACTGCGGCAGAATTTTTCAACACGCGTCCGGGCTTTTCCAGATTGCGGTCCACAAAGCCCACGCACAGCGGAATCGCGCCGACACTTTTGGCCGTTTCTTCCAGCGCCGCCAGATTGGCGTCAACGAAATCAGCGCGCTGGAGCAGGTCGCGCGGCGGGTAGCCGCAGAGGAACAGTTCCGGCGCGAGGACGAATTCCGCGCCGAGCGCGACAGCCTGTTCATAACCGGCCAGAAGTTTTTTCCGGTTGGCGGCGAAATCGCCGATGGTCGAATTAAGCTGGAGCAGGCCGATGATCATTTTCGATTTACGATATGCGATTTGCGCGGTGCGCGCGAACTGGAAGCAAAATCGTAAATCGTAAATCGCCAGCCGTAAATTAAATGTTTTCCACGCTGCGGATGGCTGACGCCAGTTTCGACAGATGGCTTTGCAGGCTGAAGTGCGCCAGAAAGTGGTCGCGGCAATTTTCATTGGTTTCATCCAGCGCAGACCGGAGCAGGGCGGCGGCAATTTCATCCGGCGCTTGCGTAGAGACCAGGCCGGTGTGGCCGGGCGGCAGCATTTCCGGCAACGAGCGCCATCGCGTCGTCACGATGGGCAGGCCGAACGCCATCGCCTCAATCAGGTTCACCGGCTGGTTTTCGGCCAGATAATGAGTCGGGAAGCAAAACACATCCGCATCGCGCAAAGCCTGTTCCTTGCCGGTGCCGGCAACGAAACCAAGATGCTTCACGGCGCCGGCGAATTCGGGGATTTCCAGCAGCCGGTCAAATTCCGCCCTTTCGGCGGCATTGACAAAATTCCCGGCGGCGGCAAGTTTCATCCGCAAAGGTGAATTCTGTCCGGCCAGCACCCGGTTGGCGGCCACAACGCCTTCCATCGCCGCGAACAGGCCTTTTTCGCGCGTGCAGTGCGCTATAAATAAAACCTTGATCAGGTGCAGATCCTCCCCGGCAGCTCTTAATTTGCCCGCGCTGGAATTTTCTTCTTCCAGGATTTTTTTACGCGCGGCAAAACGCGCCCGGCGGCGCGGCAAAATGGAGGTCGCAAAATCAGGACAAGGATCCGGGATGCCGTTGCTGACGATGGTGATGTATTGCGACAGAAACTTTTCCGCGTCGGCAAAATTATATCTGGAGAGGACGATGCTTAAATCCACCGGCTTGAACAAGCGATAGGTGATGGCGCGCGAACGGATCTGCACTGCGGTCTCCAGCCATTTGGCGAGGCCGGCGGCGTGCCAGTGAAGGATGATTTTTTTGAAAAATGGACGGCAGATCAGCATGACCAGCCAGTCGCGATAGACGGCGACGGCCTTGCCGGGCGCGGGGACGTAATAAAGCGTGGTCACGCCGTAACGAAAGCGGCACCAGACGGCTTGCAGGCAGAAAAACAGGATCAGGAAAATTTTCGCGCCCTGAAATTCGCCGACGTCCTCGAGGGATTTGGAAAAGCGCGCGTTGACATGGTAGCACTCGATGCCGAACGCGCCCGGCGATTCCGGTTTTTGTCCGCGCCAGTCGCCGCCGAAGCCGTCCAGCATGAGCTTGACCATGTAGCTCTGGCCATGGTGCGGCGGCGGGGTGTGGGCAAAAACAAGCAATTTCATTTACGATTTACGATTTACGATTTACGATCCGGGCTTCCGATGCGGCGCAGACTGGACTTGATTTCGCGCTGCGCCGCAGAATTTCATTTCAGGCAGATTGCCGCCAGATGGCATCCAATCGTAATTCGTAAATCGTAAATCGTAAATGACGAAGCGTGTCAATGTCCTTGGTGTCGGTGTCAGCGTCCTCAACCTGCGGACGGCGCTGGACGCCATCGCCGGGGCGGTGCGCACGCGGCGCAAGGGTTACATCTGCGTGACCGGCGTCCATGGCGTGATGGAGGCGCAGGCCGATGAAAATTTCCGGCGGATCTTGAACGGCGCGTTTCTCTGCACGCCCGACGGGATGCCGATGGTGTGGATGGGGAAGTTTCGCGGCCAGGCGGAAATGCGCCGTGTCTATGGGCCGGATTTGATGATGGATGTCTGCGCGTGGAGCGAGACAAGCGGCTGCCGCCATTTTTTCTACGGCGGCGCGCCGGGCGTGGCGGAATTGCTGGCGCAGAAATTGAAGGTAAAATTTCCGAAACTCGCGGTCACCGGCTGCTACACCCCGCCGTTCCGGGCGCTGAACGCGGCGGAGGAAATCCAGTTGCAGGAAATGGTGCGCGCCGCGCGGCCGGACATCTTGTGGGTCGGCTTGAGCACGCCGAAGCAGGAAAAGTTCATGGCGGAATCTTTGACGAAGCTGGACGTGACGCTGATGATCGGCGTGGGTGCGGCGTTCGATTTTCATGCCGGGCGGGTGAAGCAGGCGCCGCGCTGGATGCAGCGGAGCGGGCTGGAATGGTTTTACCGGCTCTGCCAGGAACCGCGCCGGCTGGCGAAACGCTACCTGAAAAACAATCCGCAGTTCGCGCTGAAAGTCGCCGGGCAGCTTTCCGGCCTGAAAAAATATCCGCTGGAACAAGGCTGAAATCATCCTATCCCTGCGAATTTGTTTGAGCAAATCGCGCGGTTTGGTTATCTGAAAGCTGGAACAACGCACAAATGAACGGTAATCAAACCAAAACAGCGCCGGTGGACTGGCGGGCGGACACCATCGCATGCTGGCAGCGCCTGCCGAACAAGGCTTTTTTCTTCACGCTGCTGGCGGCGTGGCTGCTGCTGTTCCAGTTCTGGGGCAATTCCATCCTGGGCTACGTCCACACATCGTCCATGTTTGCATGGCTTTACGACTCCTACAACCTCAAGGGCGAGGCGGGGGAAGATGCCAGCATCGGCAACCTCATGCCTTTCCTGGTCATCGGCATTTTCTGGTGGAAACGGAAGGAACTGCTTGCGCTGCCGCTGCAAGCATGGTGGCCGGGACTGCTGCTGCTGGCGGCGGCGCTGTTGTTGCACTTCGTTGGCTACGTCGTCCAGCAGACCTTTGTTTCCGTGATTGCGCTGTTCGCGGGAATTTATGCATTGACGGGTCTGGCCTGGGGGCGTGCCTGGCTGCGACACAGCGCGTATCCATTTTTTCTGTTTGTTTTTTCCGTTCCACTGACGGCGCACCTGAATTTCATCCTTTTTCCGCTGCGAATGTTGGTGACGTGGCTGGTGGAGATGTTCGCGCACCTGGTGGGCATCGGCATCATCCGGCACGGCACGCAGCTGCTGGATCCATCGGGCCATTATCAATACGAAGTCGCGGCGGCGTGCGGCGGGATGCGGAGCTTGATCGCCCTGTTTCTGCTGGCGACGATTTATGCGTTCGGCGCGTTTCGCACGCCGGGAAAAAGGATTTTTCTGATGGCCCTGGCGCTGCCGTTCGCGGTGCTGGGAAATTTCGTCCGGCTGTTTTGCATCATTCTGGCGGCGGAAATGGGCGGGCAGGAATGGGGCAATTACGTCCATGAAGGCGGTCCCGGCGGGGTTTTCAGCCTGCTGCCCTACATCCCGGGAATCATCGGTATGATCTGGGTCGGACGCCGGATGGAAAGCCGCGTGGCAAAAAATCAGCCCCCCGGAGAGGATCGCGCATGAAAAATCAAAAGTGGCTGATGCTGGTGGTCGCGCTCGTTTTGATGGCGGGGACGGCGGGGTCGTTGACGTGGCTGCGGGCGAACCAGAAACTCGGCAAGCCGGGCATCAAGGCCGTGGCGATTCCCGGCAATGTGATGATGGACATCCAACTGCCGGAACGCGTGCTGGATTTCACCTCCACAAACATGCCGGAGCCGGAGATCGTTGTGAATTATCTGCCCAAGGACACGAGTTATGCGGGGCGGCTCTACACCGCCACCAACGGCCTGCAAATCAACAACACGGTCATTCTCATGGGCGCGGACCGCACGAGCATCCACAAGCCGGAATACTGCCTGCCCGGCCAGGGCTGGGCCATCAAGGAAAAATCGGTGGTGAACATTTCGGTGGCCGGCCCGCAAAGTTATCAACTGCCCGTGGCCAGATGGATCATCGGCAACTCTTATCAGACGCCCGACGGGCGGAAACACGAAGTCAGCGGGCTTTATGTCTTCTGGTTCGTTGCGGACGGCCAGCAGACGACGGACAATTACGAGCGGATGTGGTGGCTGGGGCGCGACCTGCTGCGCACCGGCATCCTGCAACGCTGGGCTTACGTGGCGTATTTTGCGATGTGCGCGCCCGGCCAGGAAGACGCGACGTTTGAGCAGATGAAAGACCTGATCGCCCATTCCGTGCCGGAATTTCAAATGGCCCCGGCCGGCCGGTGAACCGTCATTGAATTTCCGCCTGCTTTGTTTATCGTGTCTCCGCTGAAAAACTAAAAAAACCATGTTACGACGCGCCCGGCAGATCCGAACCCAAATCCACCAGATCGTGGATGCCGGCCTGTTTGCGAGCAGTTTCTGGATTGCGTATGCATTGCGCGGCGATCCGCAAATCATCGCATGGTTCAACCTGCCGCCGATTGACAGCGTGACGCTTGATCCGGACAAGCTCGTCTGGCTTTATGCCGCGCTGATTCCCGCCGCGCCGCTCATCCTTGAATCACAGGGTTTTTACAGCCGTCCGCCGCTGGGTTCGCGCCTCGGCGTAATCTGGCCGCTGCTCAAAGGCTGCCTCATCACAACCTTCGGCCTGGTGCTGGCGATGTTTGCGCTCCACATCGTCACCCCGCGCGCGATGATGGTGTTTTTCGGCCTCATCAGCTTCAGTCTCGTTTATGCGAAGGAGGAACTGGTGCGGTGGGCGTTGCACAGCCGGATGGCCCAGTCGCAATCCAGCCGCCGCTTCATCCTCGTCGGCACGGAACGGGAAATCATCCGGATGCGGAAGGATTTGCTGCACCACACCAGCGAAGGCGTCGAGATAGCCGCCGAACTTAACCTGGTCGAAACGCCCGTGCAGCAGATTGTCAAAATGCTCCATGACCATTCCATCTTCGGCGTCGTCTTGAGCGCCAAGCACACCAACTTCGAGCAGGTCGAATATGTCATCCGCGCCTGCGAGTTGGAAGGCATCGAAGTCTGGCTGATCGCCGATTTTTTCAGCACCGACATTTCCCGCACCAGCCTGGACGAACTGCTCGGGCGCCCCTTGCTCATTTTCCGCACCGCGCCCGAAGCCGGGTGGCAAAGCCTTGTCAAACTGCTCATGGATTTTTTTGGCGCGTTTGTTTTGCTGGTGCTTTCCGCGCCGCTGTTCTTGATCATTGCCGCCGTGATCAAGTTCACCACGCCCGGCCCCGTTTTTTTCCGGCAGCAACGTTCCGGGATGAGCGGCGCGCCCTTCACGCTTTACAAATTCCGCACCATGGTCACGAACGCCGAGCAGTTCAAACACGAGCTCGAAGCCATGAACGAAATGACCGGCCCGGTCTTCAAGGTCACCAACGACCCGCGCGTGACGCCCATCGGAAGATTCCTCCGCAAATACAGCCTTGATGAACTGCCGCAGCTCTGGAATGTCCTGCGCGGCGAGATGAGCCTGGTCGGCCCGCGTCCCCTGCCAGTGGACGAGGTCAAGCGCTTCGAGAACCTCGCCCATCGCCGCCGGTTGAGCGTCAAGCCCGGCCTCACCTGTCTCTGGCAGGTCAGCGGGCGCAGCCGGATTTCCGACTTCAAGGAATGGGTGCGCCTCGACCTCGAATACATTGACAACTGGACGCTCTGGCTTGACGTGAAAATTTTGATCCTGACCATCCCCGCCGTCCTGCGCGGCACTGGCGCGAAATGAGTTCATCACGTCGTTTAATCGTTGAATCGTCGGATCGTTTCAATAACCTTCAAAGCTCTGACAGTTTAACAATTTAACGATTTAGCATCTTGAAAAAGAAACAACCCACCTCCGTCATCACCGGCGCGGCCGGATTTCTCGGCTCGCACCTGGCCGACCTGCTGCTGGCGCGCGGCCACAAGGTCATCGGCCTCGACAATTTTGTCACCGGCTCGGTGGACAACATCTCGCACTTGGGCGGAAACAAGAATTTCAAATTCATCCAGCAGGACGTCACGGAATTTATCTTCCTCGACTGCCCGGTGGATTACGTCTGGCACTTCGCCTCGCCGGCCAGCCCGATTGATTACCTGCAAATCCCTATCCAGACCATGAAGGTCGGCTCGCTCGGCACCCACAAGGCGCTCGGCCTCGCCAAAAACAAAAAAGCCCGCTTTCTCGTCGCCTCCACCTCGGAAATTTACGGCGACCCGCTCGTCCATCCGCAAACGGAAGAATACTGGGGCAACGTGAACACCATCGGCCCGCGCGGTTGTTACGACGAGGCCAAACGCTTCGCCGAGGCGCTGACGATGGCCTATCACCGCGAGCACAAAGTGGAGACCCGCATCGTCCGCATCTTCAACACCTACGGCCCCCGGATGCGCCTGAACGACGGGCGCGTCGTTCCCGCTTTCATCAGCCAGGCGTTGAAGAACAAGCCCGTCACCATCTTCGGCGAAGGCAAACAGACGCGCAGTTTTTGTTACGTCTCGGATTTGATCGAAGGCATCTACCGCCTGATGATGAGCGATTACGACATGCCGGTGAACATCGGCAACCCGACCGAGATGACGATGCTGGAATTCGCCGATGAAATCATCCGCGCCACCAAATCCAAAAGCAAAATTGTCCACAAGCCATTGCCGCAGGACGACCCCAAGCAGCGCAAGCCGGACATCACCAAGGCCAAAAAAATCCTGAAGTGGGAACCCAAGGTGAAGCTCGCCGAGGGCATGTCCACCACCATCGCCTATTTCAAGACGAAGGTTTGAAAGCTAAATTTTGAAGGATGAAAGATGAAGGATGAAACGCTGGCAGTGCGGATGACGGTCAAATAAATGCTTCATCCTTCATCCTTCATCCTTCATCCTTGGATGTGCTTTTCCGCGCCCGCCAATTTGAATTCGTTTTCCCGCGCCCGGCGCTTGTCATGGGCGTCGTGAACGTCACGCCGGATTCTTTTTCCGACGGTGGAAAATTTCTGGATCCCGCCGCCGCCGTGGCTCATGCGCTGAAACTTGTGGAGCAGGGTGCCGAAATTCTCGACATCGGCGGCGAATCCACGCGGCCCGGCGCGCAGCCGGTCAGCGAGGCCGAGGAACTGCGCCGCGTGATTCCGGTCATCCAAAAGCTGGCGCAGATTAAAATCCCGATTTCGATTGATACGACGAAGCCTGCCGTGGCGGCGGCGGCGTTGCAGGCCGGCGCAAGCATCGTCAACGATGTGGCCGCCCATCATGACAAGAACGAGCTGTGGAAAACCGTGGCGGAATTTGAAGCCGGTTACATCTGCATGCACGCGCAAGGTGAGCCGCAGACGATGCAGCAAAACCCGGTTTATACCGACGTTGTCCGCGAGGTCGGTGAATTTTTCCAGGAGCGGATGGGAACCTTGTTGAACAGCGCCGGCATCATGCCCGGACAGGTCGTGCTGGACGCGGGCATCGGCTTCGGCAAGACGCCGGAGCATAATTTGCAGTTGCTCGCGAACCTGCGGAGTTTTACAAAGTTGCAGCGGCCATTGCTGATTGGCGTCTCGCGCAAATCGTTCATCGGAAATTTGCTGGGCGCGGCAGTGGATGAACGGTTGCCCGCGTCGCTGGCCTGTGCGATTCTGGCGGTCGAGGCCGGCGTGCAGTTCATCCGCACGCATGATGTCGCGGAAACCGTCCAGGCCGTGCGAATGGCGGAAGCGGTGCTGGCCCGAAAGAAAATTTGATGCCCGATTTGTTTCACATCCAGGATTTATGGCGTCCCGCGTTGGAAATTTTAATCCTCGCGGTCGTCATCTATTTCGCGTCGCGCTTCTTGCGCGGCACGCGCGGCTGGCCGGTTGTCATCGGCTTCGCCATCGTTCTGATTGCTCTGGCCTTCACGACGACGATTTTGGATCTGCAGGTGCTGCGCTGGCTGCTCGGCACGTTCTCGGCATTCTTCGCGGTGGCGGTCATCATCATTTTCCAGCCGGAACTGCGCCGGATGCTGGCCGAGCTGGGAAACCTGCCGCTTTTCGCCAGCGCCAGCGAGCAGCGCGAAAGCATCGAAGTCATCATCCAGACCTGCGAACGTCTTTCCGAGGTGAAGATCGGCGCGCTCATCGCGGTCGAGCAATCCATCCAGCTCCAGGAGGTCGTCGAGTCCGGCGTGCCGGTGGATTGCGACGCGACGCCGGAAATGCTCGAGACGATCTTTTTCCCGAACAACGCGGTCCACGACGGCGGCGTGATTTTGAAGGGCGACCGCATCGCCCTGGCGGCGTGCATTTTCCCGCTGACGCAGCGGTCGGACTTGAACAAGTCGCTCGGCACGCGGCATCGCGCGGCGATCGGTTTGAGCGAGGAGACCGACGCCGTCATCGTCGTCGTGTCCGAGGAGACCGGCATGATTTCGCACGCCTACAAGGGCCAGCTCGTGCGCAACGTGACGCTGGAGGAGCTCCGCGCGTTTTTGACCTCGGTGCTGGTGCAGCCCGATAAATCGCGCGGCGTCGTTGAATGGTTCCGCAAACGGTTCGGCGAACGCCACCGGCCCGGCGCGCCGGTCATCATCAAACACGAACCGCGCCCGGCGGTAAAAAATCCCGTAAAAAAGAGCTAAACTTTCACGACGATGCGCGACTGGATCACAAAAGATTTTTGGTGGAAATTATTTTCCGTGTTTTTGGCGGTGGCCATCTGGCTGACCGTCCATAAGACGGCGGTTCCGACGTCGGTTGTTGCCGGCGTCCCGCTGACGTATGGCAGCGTGCCGGTGCTGGTCGTTTCCTCCGCGTCAGACGTGCGCGATTTCCGCGTCCTGCCCGGCACGGTGGCGGTCAAGGTCAGCGGCGCGGCGGAAGTCATGGCGGTGTTGCAGGCAAACCAGATCCACGCGGTCGTGAACCTTACGGACATCACCGCCGCGCGCAATTTGAAGCGGCGCGTGGAGGTTTCCACCCCGCCCGGCGTGACGCTCGTGAGCGTGGATCCGCCGGAAGTCGGCGTGCTGTTTCCGCCTCAAAGCGATAATAAACCATGAGCAATCCAAAGAAAATTTTCGGCACGGACGGCGTGCGCGGCACGGCGAACATCGAGCCCGTTACCGCCGAGACCGCTCTGAAGCTCGGACGCGCCGCCGCCCACGTCTTCAAAAACCTCGAGCGCCAGTCGCGCGGGCGCGGCAAGCACAAGATCGTCATCGGCAAAGACACGCGGCTTTCCGGCTACATGCTGGAGAACGCCATCAGCTCCGGCATCCTCTCGATGGGCGTGGATGTTCTGTTCATCGGGCCGCTCCCTACTCCGGGCGTGGCTTACGCGACCCGCAGTCTGCGCGCCGATGCCGGCATCGTCATCACCGCCTCGCACAATCCTTACACGGACAACGGCATCAAATTTTTCCGCGCGGACGGCTACAAGCTTGATGACAAGATCGAGGGCGAAATTGAAAACCTGGTGTTCACCGGTGAGATTGAAAATGTCCGTCCCTCCGCTGATGAGATCGGCAAGGCCGTCCGCATTGATGACGCGCTGGGCCGCTATATCGAATACGCCAAGGCCAGCTTTCCGCGCGGCCTCACGCTCGAAGGCATGAAGATTGTTTTGGACTGCGGCCACGGCGCGGCCTACAAATCCTCGCCCTGCGTTCTCCGGGAACTCGGCGCGGAGGTCACCGTTTTCAACAACCAGCCCGACGGCAAAAACATCAACGAAAACTGCGGCTCCATGCACCCGGAAGCCATGTGCAAGAAAGTCGTCGAGTGCGGCGCGCACATCGGCATCGCGCACGATGGCGACGCCGACCGCGTGCTGCTCTGCGACGAAAAGGGCAACCTGATTGACGGCGATGACATCATGGCCATCGCCGCGCTGGAGATGCTCACGGAAAAATCGCTCGCCAAAGACACCCTCGTCGCGACCGTGATGAGCAACGCCGGCCTGGAAGCCGCCATCAAAAATGCCGGCGGCAAAATGCTCCGCACGCCCGTGGGCGACAAAAATGTGATTGATGCCATGCTGCGTGACGGACTCAACTTCGGCGGCGAGCAGAGCGGGCATCTGATTTTCCGCGACTACGCCAGCACTGGCGACGGCCTCGTGGCCGCGCTGCAAATTCTGCGAATCATGAAGGCGAAAGACACGCCGCTCTCGCAGCTCGCGAAATGCTGGACGCGTTTTCCGCAGCTCGTGACCAACGTGAAAGTGCGCGAGAAAAAGCCGTTCGAGCAATTGGACGGCGTGAACCAGCTCGTGGCCGACGCGGAAAAGGAATTGTCCGCGCAAGGCGGACGTTTGCTGCTGCGGTATTCCGGCACGGAACCGAAAGTGCGCCTGCTCGTGGAAGGCCGCGACGCCGCGAAATTAAAAACGTGGTCCGAAAAAATCTGCGGGGCGATTCAGAAGCAGATTGGGGTTTGACCGGCGTTTGACAATCCAGCGGACAGGCCTAGGTTTTGTTCATGAGAGGAGTTCGCAATAGTTTAGTGTTGTTCGCTGCCGGTGTTGTGATTGCCGGGGCGGCTCCGGTGCAGGATGAATCTGCGTCGTTCTATCAGGAGATGCTCACAAATTCCACCGCGCGCATCACCTTGGAAATGAATGCGGAACCCCAGTTGGAGCTTGGGTCAAACCTGCAGCTTACCGGCCTGTTTGTGGATTGCGTCATGCCGCAAGAGACATGGGACATGCTCGACCCGTCCGTGCCGTCGGCGCGGAATCCACAAGAGTTGGTGCCGCCATCCCTGCTGCCAGTCATGCCGCTCCGCCCGATCAACGACCCGGCAGTCCACGAACCCGACTTTGCGCTGCTCCGGTTGAGCTTTCCTTGACCGGACAATGCGACGAAGCCGCGCCGTCCGTTCAGCCGTCCTGGTGGGACTGGTGGCCGTGCGCCAGCACTCCGGCGTTGAAACGCCGGGCCATTGTCGGGCTGCCCCGTTGGGACGAATCAAGGCGGTCGTTGCTGTAATTGCAGGAGACGACGCTTGCCGCGCCATGGCACAGTGAAGGCGGGTGAGGAGGCTCTGACTAAAACCCCGGATTTGAAATGAGTCTCGTCACCTCGTCTCCTACAAGATTGACGGCGGAGTGTGGCCGTCCCCGGCCACAGCAATGTCCAAACGGCGCTGGGGATTGGGAGCGGAGCGCGAGTTGTCCCAACTCGCAGCGGCTGCGCCAGACCTGAACGCCTGAAATTTTTCCAAACGGATTGGAATTGTCACACGCTGTGGATTGGGACAATCCGCGCTCCGGGGGGGGCGATGAAGTTTGTGGGAACGCCCGCCCTCACCTGTATCTTCTCCCTTTCAGGAGAGGATTTGCGTAATCACGATTTCCGGTTTTACGGCTGACCGTCCGGCAAATTCCGTCGCTCGATTTTTCAAAAAAGACGGCGAACAATTCTCCTTCTCCTTGGGGGAAGGCCGGGATGCGGGAGGTTCAAACCACAAATTTTGCACCGCAGAGGAATGACGCTGGAAATCATTGCGGACGTTCTGCGTGAACGCCGCGCCTTAACAGTCGCTTTACGACTCAGGGTTTCAAATATAGATACAGCAGCTTCGGCGCAGTGCAGGACCAAGTATCGCTAGAGCACCCTGCTCCGCCGAATCCGCCAAAGATTATCATATCGTTGCCTGTCCAGACCGCAGAGTGATCCACGCGCCAAGTCGGTGCGCGAGGTGCGGTCGTGACCGGCGTCCAAGTGTTGGATACTGGATCATAGCTTCCACCGTCGTTACATTGAGGGACTGGATTGGCGCACTCGCCGCCCCAAACAATCATCTCACGACCAGTCCAGAGTGCAGAATGTTTGACCCGGCCAGTAGGAGCAAATGTGTTATCGGTGACTGACCAACTGTCTGTGGCCGGATTATAGCGGCCCCCCGATTGCTCATAAGGCCCACCACCGCTGAACCCGCCCCAAACGATCATTTCGCTGCCTGTCCAAACCGCCGTGTGACGTGACCGGCCTGGTAAAACATTTGTGGAACTCATTGGCGACCACGTGTCAGTTACAGGATTATAGCGCTTGCCATCATTTAGCCCTGATCCATTGCCGTTTTGGCCGCCCCAAACTATCATCTCACTGCCCGTCCACACCGCCGTGTGATCAAACCGTGCGGTCGGAGCGCCGTTGGTGGTCATTTGAGTCCAAGTATTCAAAACCGGATTATAGCGAGCGCCATCAGCAAGAACCGAGTATTGGAATCCAGCGCCGGTCGCAAAGAAACCTCCCCAGACGATCATTTCAGTGCCAGTCCACACAGCGGTATGTTTGGAACGTGGCGATGGGGCGTTGTTGGTTGTCACCGCAGCCCAATTGACTGAGACTGGATTATACCGCGACCCGTCGTTGAAGAAGTTGTAAACAGTGTAAAACGTGTAACCGCTCCAAATAATCATTTCACTTCCAGTCCAAACTGTGGTGAAAGACACGCGACCGAGGGGCGCTCCATTCGTTGACACTGCGATCCAAGAGTCAGAGATCGGATCGTAACAACCGCCATCACTGAACTGAGAACTTGGGCTCTCGTTCCCGCAGTATCCGCCCCAAACGATCATCTTGCTGCCAGTCCAGACGGCGGCATGACCTCCACGCCCAGCCAAAGCAGGACTTGTCGCCCGTTGTTGCCAAAGATTTGGTGCGCTGACGTAGCCCCCGATCTTCGTGTAACCCGTGGCGATGAGATTGGTATCACTGTCGCTGCTGGAAAGAACTACTCCGCCGGACGGCACAGCGGCTTGCCCGCTAACCGCCAAGTTCGCAGCCGCTGCGCCCGCAGCGAGCATGTTCGACGTGATTGTTCCAGCGGCGATGTTGCCTGCCGGAATTGTTCCGCTGATGCCCGTCGCACTCACTCCGCCCGCATAAATCGCATACGGCGACGCCGTCAACGGCTGGCGCGGTGAAAGCGTTGTGAACGCACCACTGCCATTCGTTCGCACTCCGATTTCCAGCCAGCGTGGATTGCCGTCGAAAATGCCGGTGCCACAATCCAGCGTGACGGTGAAAAGCCCGTTCGCAACGCTCGTGGCTACGTTGGTGAAAGTATTTCCGACTTGTGAAGGACCAACGGAGTTGTTCCAAACGCTAAACGTGAGGTCGTAACTGCCGTTCGCGACATTCGTCCCGCTTTGCAGCCGCCCTTGATAAGTGAATGCAGTGCCTTGGGCGTGGAGTTGATTTGCAACGACCAGCAGGCTCGCGACTACGAACCATGCGTTAACATTCTGTTTTGCCCAGCGAGTCATTGCTACTCTTGCATGGAAGCAGATTGCTTTCGAAATCACAACGTAATTCCCTCACCAACACCATTGCCGGTGGCGGCGAGTCGCACGCTGAAGCTGGGCGGCGCGGTGGCGACGGTGGGTTTTCCCAACACCGGCCTGCAAGGGTTCGCGCCGAAGTTTGCGCGGGGCGAAATCGCGTCGCTCTCCGGCGCGGCGGATGAGTCCTTGCGGACGGCCACCATGAAGCCGGGCAGATGGCAGGACGAGCATCGTCCGCTGGTGGATGAGCATGGCAACGTGGTGGGCGTGGTGTCGGCCAAGGTGCTGGCGCACGGCCACCATGCGGTGGCGGCGCTGGCCGCGAGCGGGGCGTTGCCGGAGAATGTGAACTACGCGGTGAAGAGCAGTTTTCTATTGAGCTTCCTGGAGTCGGTCCCCGACGTGGCGAATAAACTCAAAGACCCCGTCAGCGCGGAACGGAAGTTTGAGGACGTGGTGCAGTCGGCGCAAGCGGCGGCGGTGCTGGTCTTGGTTTACTGAGTAGCAGCCGACGTGAGGAGGCTCATTCTAAATCCGGCGTGGGGAAATTAGTTGGAGCCTCCTTACGTCGGCTGCTACGTCCGATTTGCTTTTCGCGCGGTTCGCGGTTAATCCAGTTCTTGCCTTACCCCTCACCCCGGCCCTCTCCCCTCGGAGGGGCGAGGGAGAAGCAAGCGGAGGCGCTGCTGGCGTAGCGGCGTCTCGGCAGAGCGCCGCCATTCTGAATCATGTCAGCGGCGGAAGTTTGAGCCAACTCACGTCGGCTGCTACTTCGCCGTGACTACGACGTAATTCTTTTTGCCTTTGCGGAGCAGGAGGTGTTTGCCGAAGAGCAAGTCGCTGGTGACGACCATGCGCTGGAGATTCGCTTCACGGACGTTGTTCACGTTCACGCCGCCGCCTTCAAGGTCTTTCCGCGCCTGGCCTTTGGACGGACACAAGCTAGCTTGAACCAGCAGTTCAATCAGCGAAAAACCGACACCGTCCAGTTTCGCCAGTTCAATCTCCTTCGTCGGCACTTCGCCAACGATGTCGTTGAAGGTGGTTTCGGAAATGCCTTTGAGTTCGCCGCCAAAAAGAATTTCGCTGGCGCGGACTGCTTCCGCAGTGGCACCGGGGCCGTGGATCAAATCCGTTGCCGCTTTCGCCAGCGCCTTGTGCGCGATGCGTGCGCCGGGATTTTCTGCGTGCTGCTTTTCCAGCGACTCAATTTCTTCCTTCGACAGGAACGTGAAATATTTCAGGTAACGGATGACATCGCGGTCGTCTGTGTTGATCCAGAACTGGTAAAACTTATAGACGCTCGTGCGCTTCGGATCGAGCCAGATGGCGCCTGCTTCAGTCTTTCCAAATTTCGTCCCGTCGGCGTTGGTGATGAGCGGGAGCGTCAGGCCAAAGACGTGTTTGCCGAGTTTCTTGCGCGTCAGATCAATCCCGGCGGTGATGTTGCCCCACTGGTCGCTGCCGCCAATTTGCAGTTCGCAGTTCGAGTCGCGGCACAGCACCATGAAATCAAACGCCTGCAGGAGCATGTAGCTGAATTCGGTGTAGCTGATGCCGACTTCGCGGTCTTCCATGCGGGCGCGGACGGATTCCTTGGCGACCATCTGGTTGACGGAAAAATGCTTTCCGATGTCGCGGAGAAAATCGAGGAACGAGATTCCCTTCGTCCACGAGGCGTTGTCCACGAGGCGCGCGGGATTTTGTTTCGTCTCAAAATCGAGCAGCTTCGCAAGCTGCACTTTCACGCTGGCGATGTTGTGGTCGAGGATTTCCGGCGTGAGGAGCTGCCGCTCGGCGGTCTTGCCGCTCGGATCGCCGATGCTGCCGGTCGCGCCGCCCGCGACGGCGATGGGATGATGACCGAGCAATTGAAAGCGGCGCAGCGCAAGCAGCGGCACGAGATTGCCGACATGCAGGCTGTCCGCCGTCGGATCGAAGCCGCAGTAAAGCGTGACGGGCGCGGAAATTTTTTTGGTCAGTTCCGCCGTGTCGGTGCAGTCAGCGACGAGGCCACGCCATTGTAATTCTTCGAGAATGCTCACGCGGGCAGAGTAATTCGCCGCCGGCCAAATGCCAATTTCCAATTAAACAGGTGGGGCGAGCGTTCTCGCGAGCTGGCTTTGCACACTGATGCAGAGGCTCGTCAGTAGTCTTATCCCACCGGACTCGCAATTTAACTTTGCGACTTCGCGGCTTTGCGTGAGAATCCGCCGGTGTCAAAAATGTTGAAAGCTTCCGGCGCGATGGCCGCCGCCACTTTGTTGAGCCGTTTGCTCGGCATGGTGCGCGAGATGGTTTATGCCCGGTTCATGGGCGACGGCTGGGTGGCCAGCGCGTTCGCATTGGCGTTCACCATTCCCAATCTGTTCCGCCGCCTGCTCGGCGAAGGCGCGCTGACGGCGGCGTTCATCCCCATTTTCAAGGAGAAAGAAAAAACGCACGGTGAAATCGAAATGTGGCGCGCAGCCAACGCCGTCATCTCCGGCCTCATCATTGCGGCGACCGTCATCATTGGCGTGGCGATGATCGGCATTTCGCTCGTGCTGGCCGTGCATCAGTTCGGCGCGCAAACGGAACTCATGCTGCGGCTGCTGCGCGTGATGTTTCCCTACATGCTGCTGGTCTGCATCGCGGCGGCGATGATGGGAATGCTCAATGCGCGCGGACACTTTTTCATCCCCGCGATGGGCGCGACGATGCTGAACGTGGTGATGATTGCGTCCGTCCTGTTTTTCGCGCAGCGCATGGCCTTGGATCTGCCGCAGGAATTGCGATTGCCTAAACAGATTTTCGCGCTCGCGTTCGGCGTGCTGGTGGCGGGAGTGGCGCAGGCGGCGTTTCAACTGCCGGCGCTTTGGCGCGAAGGTTTCCGCTACCGCTGGGTTTCACCCTGGAAAAATGAAACGGTCCGCCTCGTCGCGACGCGGATGATTCCCGGCACCATCGGCGTGGCCGCCTTTCAGATCAACGTCCTGCTCACCCAGACCATCGCGTTCTGGGCCGGCCCGCACATCGTCGCCTCGTTCAACTACGCGGTGCGGCTGATGGAGCTGCCACAAGGGATGTTCGGCATCTCGCTGGCCACTTTTCTTTTGCCAACGCTTTCAGCGCTGGCGACGGATAAAAATTATCCAGAGTTTCGCACGACACTCCGGCAAGGAATCAGCACGCTGCTGTTCGCAAATTTGATCGCGGCCATTTTGCTCGTCGTGCTGGCCGAGCCGATTGTGAGGCTGCTATTCGAGCGTGGCGCGTTCACCGCCGCCTCGACTGAACGCGCGTCGCTGGCGCTCATCTGTCTCGCGCCAGGGCTGGTTGCATTCTCAACGGTCAACATTCTGGCCCGCGCATTTTTCGCTCTGGGCGACACCAGGACGCCGATGCAAATCAGCCTCGCGTGCCTCACGCTGAATCTGTTGCTCGCCGCCGCGCTCGTCGTGCCGCTGAAGCAGGGCGGCATCGGCATCGCCAACACGGTCACTTCCGTCTGCAACGCGGGGCTGCTGCTCTTCGCGCTGCGGAAAAAACTCGGGCGGCTGGAAATGGCGCCGTTGCGCGCAACATTTCTGCCGCTGGCCGTCGCCGGATTGCTGGCTGGATTGATTGCGTGGCAAGGCTGGCAGCTCTGGGAAAATACGTTCGGCCACGCAACGATCGTGTTGAAAGCCGGCGCGGTGTTTGTGCCGGCCATCGCCGCCAGCCTGGTTTACGGAATCCTCGCGCTGGCGTTCAAGATTCCGGCGGCGCAGGAAATGACCGCGTTTGCGCTGCAAAAATTCCGCAAGTGAACCCGCGCTCCGTCAAACCGGCACAACTGCCGTCCAGCAATTCTGGCCGAACGTCCCTTTGAACTTTTCCACGAGCGATTCGCCGGCTGACAAATTTTCCACGATGGCAAACGTGGTCGAGCCGCTGCCGGACATGAGCGTGGCGAGCGCTCCCTGTTCGCGCAGAAATTCCTGATACAGCGACAGCACGGGGAATTTGTCCAGCGCGGGCGCCTCGAGCGAATTGTAAAAGCCGCCGGCGGCGGCGGGCCAGTCATCGTTTTGAAGCTTTGAAATCAATTTTTGCGCGCGGCCTTTTTCGCCGTTCAACGCGGCGGGAAAGCGCGCGAGATTTTGATAGGCCCACGGCGTGGAAATGCCGAAGCCGGGATGGATCAGAAAAAACGCCCTGCCGGCCAGCGCCGGAAAATTTTCGAGCAGCGCAACTTTTTCACCGCGTCCCACCGCAAGCGCCGGTTTGCCGTAGAGAAAAAATGGGATGTCTGAACCAAGCGCGGCGGCAAGTTCGTCCAGCCTGGCGGCAGAAAGCGGCCGGTCGAAAAGTTCGTTGAGCGCGAGCAGCGTGGTGGCGGCGTTGCCGCTGCCGCCGCCCAGACCGGCGGCGAGCGGAATTTTTTTCTCCAGATGAATTTTTACGCCGTCGGAAATCTTGGCCGCCGACAGGAAATTTGCCGCCGCGCGAAAAACCAGGTTGCGTGAATCCGTGGGCAAAGCGGCATCGCCGCACGAAAGCTTGACGCCGCCGCCGATGCGCTCGAATGTCAGATCATCACAATAATTCACCGGCTGCATGACCGTTTCGAGTTCATGAAAGCCGTCGGCGCGCCGGCCGAGGATGTTCAGCAGCAGGTTGACTTTGCAGGGCGATTTTTTTTGCATGGTTGGGAAAGCAAAACGCGCCAACGTAAAATCATTGGCGCGTTGCGGTGATTGAATCCGCCAATTTCAATTCTGGAAAACTGCAAACCGGCTGCCGGGAACGAACGGCGCGATGTCGCCGCCGCTGAAACCATAGTAGGTGTCGGTCTGGAAGGTGGACCCGTCAAACAATCCCGGCTTGTAGCTGTCGGGATAGCCCTGTGTCGGCGACACATATTTGGTCGCGACCGGGTGATACGGCGGGAAAGGAAAGGTGACGATCTCATAAACTCCCATGCCGGTGCGGGCCAAAGTCTGGTTGAGACCGTGAAAGAAGCCGGTGGCGTAACCGGGAGCGGGCGTTCCCATGACGGCGGACTGCTCAACCCCGCGGTTGATTTCGCCCATGTTAACAATGTTCAGGGTGTTGGAAACGCCGCGACCCATTTTTTGTTCCGGCCCGGCGCAACCGGCGGTGAACAAGCCGGCGAGCGCGGCCACAGCGAGAAAAGGTGTTACGTTACGCATACGTTTTTTTGTTGTTAATTTGAGACTACGCCGAATCGCCGGTTTGTAAAGTGCGTTTTACGTTTCGAGCGCGGCGCGTTTTTTCTCCTGCCTGTCCCAATACCAGGCGATCCAGACGGTGATCTCGTAGAGCAATTGCAGCGGCACGAACATGACGAGCTGGGTGATGGGTTCGGGTGTCGTCAACACCCCGCCAAGAATCAAATTGATGACGATCATGTAGCGGCGCGCCTTCGAAAGGGTGGAATAATTCAACACACCGATCTTCACCAGCGTCAGCAACACCACCGGCAGTTCAAATCCCAGCCCCATGCCGACCATGAATTTGCAAACGAAACTGATGTAATCCTCCGCGCGCCACTGGAGCGCCCCGATGCCGAGCCAGTTGGAATATCCCTGTGCCGCCGCCAGCGCCACCGGCATCAGGATGAAATAACAAAAACACACGCCGAACAGAAAAAGTCCGACCCCGAAGAACATCCCTTGACGAACGTATTTTTGCTCCCGCATTTTGAGCGCCGGGAAAACGAACGACATGATGAAATAAAAGATGAACGGCGACGCCAGCACGATGCCGCCGTAAAGCGCGACTTGAAACGCCACGACAAATCCGCCCGCCGGGCTCAAGTTGACCAGCTCGATGTTCATTCCCCGTGCGGCGGAGACGACGGCGGGGTTGTCGTCAATGTGCCAGCCAAGCACCCGGTTGGTGCCGAGCGTGAGCGGCTCGACGGCGACGGCGACATAGCGGTTGGTGCCGAGGTTGAAAGCCTGCCGCTCTTCCGGCGAGAGTGTGAAATTACCGACATGGTTGGTGCCGAAGCTGACGACGACGACCTGGTTCGTGCCCCGGGAGCTGAAATCAAGGTTTTTCAAAGGCAGCGCCCAGCCCATCAAAAAATTCCAGGCCGTCACGGGATAATTCATGCTGGCATGGTTCAGCGGCCACTTGACGATGCCGATCACAAAATTTGCCCCGATAAGGCACAACAACATCGCCAGAAAAAGCGCGACGACGCTTTTGACCATCACCCAGCGAAAGTCTTCGAGGTGTTCGAGGAAAGTTTTGACCGGACCGCCTTCGTGCGCGTCAGGCCGTTCCGAATCATGCTCGTCGGCCATGCGAGAAATAACCCGACGTCAGGCTTTGGGGGGATTGGAATTTTGGGAAACCGTCGAGTCAGGCTGCGACTGGGCGGCAACCGTCGGCTTGACCGTCGGCGTTTCCGTCGGCGTGTTCTGGATTTCGTCCGTCACTTCCTTCGTCGCCTTCTTGAATTCCTTGATGCCCTGACCGAGACCTTTGGCCAGTTCGGGAATTTTCTTCGCGCCGAACAGCAGCAGCACCGCCAGCAAAACGATAATCCACTCCCAACCACCGAGAAAAGCTGCGAACATTGTATTCATAAAATTTTTTTGAACCTGCTCAAACCCTACGCCCGCCGCGCCGAATAGTAAAGCCGTAAAAAACAAGGGCCGCGTTTGACCGCGACCCTTGCGAGATTCTAATTTTCCGCCGAACGATCAGGCGCCGGCTTTTGGGTGGAGCAGGACGAATTCATCGCGGCGGTTTTTCGCCCACGCCGCATCATCGTGGCCGGGGTCGGCCGGCTTGTCTTTGCCGTAGCTGATGGTGCGGATGCGCGACGGATCAACGCCGTCCCTGGCCAGCGCTTCGCGGGCGGCCAGTGCGCGGCGTTCGCCGAGCGAGCGGTTGTATTCTTCCGTGCCGCGTTCGTCGCAGTAGCCCTCGATGAGCAGCTTCGCGCTCGCGTCGGATTTCAACGCCGCCGCCACGGCTTCAAGATTCGCTTGCTCGCTCGATTTGATGGCGGCGCTGTCGAAGGCAAAATGAATCGTGTAAGCGGCCAGCGCGGCGCGATCCATATTCATGTTTTCAAAGTCTTCCGCATTTGCCGTCGGCCCGCCGCCAGTGCCGACACCGCCGCCGGCATTGGGATCAAATGCACCGCCCGGCGTCAAAGTGCTGCCGCTGGGGTTGTCGCCAACCTGACCGGAACGCGATCCCGGAATCGGCGTGACTTTGACCTGGCGGTTGTGGCAGCCGGTGGACGCCAGCGTGATGGCCAGCGCGAACACCAGCGTGTAAATCAGTTTCGTCATTTTCATGTTTTTCCTATGGTTAAAAATTTGTTAAATCAAAGGGTCAAAATTATTTCGCCCACGCAGGCTGGGAATCGTTCCCCGCAATTCGGGCAATATCCTTGACTTGTTTCGTCATCGCGTCAAGCACAGACAACGTATAACGCCCGCCCGCCCGCCGCGTGCAAACCAGCGTCCGCGAGTTCGGCGACCACGACGGATCCTCGCCCTCGACCAGCGCCGTGGCCGTGCCGCCGCCCGCCGGCACGACGCAGATGGTAAACCCCTTCGAATACTGCGACGTGAACGCGATCCATTTGCCGTCCGGCGACCAGTCCGGCTCCGTCGGGCTCGAAGCGCCGGAGGTCGGAATCCGCTGCACCGCGCCGCCGCCCGCCGGAATTTTGGCCAGCGCCCGGCGTTCCTTTATTTTCGTCGCAAAACAAATCCATTGCCCGTCCGGCGACCAGCATGGCGATGATTCATCTTCCGGGGTTTTGGTCAGTTGCTTCAAATTCGTGCCGTCAATGTTGCAGACCCAGACGTCCGGGCTGCCGCTTTTGCTCAAAATCAGCGCCAGCTTCGAGCCGTCCGGCGAAATTGCCGCGCTCGTGTTCAAGCCGGAAAACTTGGCGACGATGCGGCGCTCGCCGGTGCTCAAATTGTGATAAAAAATGTCCGGGTTGCCGGGCTGATACGACGTGTAATAAAGCGCCAGCCGTCTGGGCGCCCACGTCGGCGCAGCCGCAATCGAGTTGTCATGCGTGACCTCCACCGGGTTATGACCGTCGAAATCCGCGACATAAATCTCGCCGTTGCCCCCGGCCGGCTGCGCTTTGAATGCGATCTTGGTCTGCCCGATTCCCTTTTTGCCCGTGATGGTTTCGACGATGTCATCGGCGAACGCATGCGCCTGTTTCCGCAACGATGCCCCGGTGTAGCTGCGCGAAAATTTCGTTTGCTTGCTGATGACATCCGTCACATGGCCCTGCACATTGCCCGCGCTGCTGCCGCTGATCCGGTATTGCGCGGCGTCGGGCGCGACGAAGCTGAAGCCCTGGACGTAAAGGTCGAATTTCAAAACGTCCAGCGCCTCGCCGGTGAAACCTTCGAGCGAAACAGGGATGGGCTTGGTCTGGCCCATGACTTGGATCGTTGTTGAAATGTTGATCTCTTCCTGGGCGCGGGAAAGATTGAGCGCGACGACCGCGAGCAAGACGGGCAGGCCGATTTTGATTGAGTGAAGAATTTTATTTTTCATCCGAGCAGTCGTTTGGATTTGAGGTTGAAGTTGATGATGTAAGACCGCTCCTTGTCCGATGTGCCGGACGGAAACGGAGCGATAAATTGGACGCGCTCCAGCGTGCTGCGCACGGACTTGTCAACGCTGGCGTCGCCCGACGGCGCAATGACCCGCGCGGAAATCACCGTGCCATCACTGGCGATGGTGACGCGGACCTTGATGTTCGCGTCGTCGCTGGCGGTGTCGTCCGGCGGCGTCCACGCCTGCTCGTAAACGCTTTTGACGACCTGCGCGTAATTCGCCGCCGCCGCGCTGCTGTTGCCCGGCATGTCAATCGTCGTGCTGGAAGACAGGCTTGAGCGCAATGTTTGGAGCGCGGACTTGATCGCCTTTAAATTGTCGGGCGTCGCTTTGGCCGAAGTCGAAGCGGTTTTCGGCACGGTGCGCGTCGTGGGAACCAAATTGATTTTCGGCTTCGTCACGCTCGGCTTCTCAACGGGCGTCAAATCCGGCTTCACAGTTTCTTTGGGCGGCTTGACCGGTTCAACTTTTTCCGGCGTGGGCGTGGGCGCGGGAGGAGTCGGGGCCGGGGGCGTTGGTGTTGGCGGAACAACAGCGGGCGCGGGCGGCGGCGGTTGGGCACCCCGGACACCGGTGGACGCAGCATCAATCAAATTGGCAGGGATCATGTCCAGCACCGGCGTGTCGTCCGGTTTTTCCCGCGACCAGAAAAATGCCGGGCCGACAAACAAAATCACCAGCAGCAGCAGGTGAAATCCCGCCGTGGCGATGGCGCATTTTTTTTGCAGGCGGTTCATTTGGGTGACGGGTCGGTGCGGAGCGAGTAGCGCGTGATGCCGTTTTTCTGGCAGCGGTCAATCACGTCGGCCACAAATTTATAACGGCCTTCCGCATCAGCGCGAATGTAAACGATCAGGTTCGGATTCGCGCGAAATTCCGCCGCCAGCCGCGCCGTCAGATCGTCGAGGCTTTTCATGCGCTGTTTGTCGAGGACGTAAACGCCGGCCTGCCCGACTTCGACGGTGCGGATGTTGCGCTTCTCAATGGCCTTTTCCGGCTGGCCGCCGCGCGGCAGCTGGAGATTGATGCTTTGTTCCAGCAGCGGCGTGGTGATGACGAAGATGATGAGCAGCACGAAGGCAAGATCCAGCAGCGGCGTGATGTTGATTTCGTTCAACGTCACCATCTGACTGCGCTGGGAAAATCGTCTCATCGTGAAAAATCATTCATCCGCCAGAAATTCCGTCTCCATCTTGGAAACCAGTTCCTGCGCGAAATTATCCAGGCCGACCGTGAACACGCGCAGATTATGCACGAGCCAATTATAGGCGAACATCGAGGGAATCGCCACGAGCAGTCCGGCGACCGTGGTGACGAGCGCCGCTGAAACGCCAGGCGCCATCGCAGCCATCGTCGCGCTGCCCTGCTGGGCGATGCCGGCGAACGTGCTCATCACGCCCCAGACCGTGCCGAGCAGTCCGATGAACGGCGCGCCGCTCACCGCGATCGCCAGCAGAATCAAGCCGGATTCCAGCTTCAATGATTCCTGCGCGACGACGTTTTCCATGGCGCGCTTGACGTGCTCCATGTTTTTGAGCGAGACATTCTGTTTGCTGCGTTCGCCGCCCGGCCCGCGCAGCCGCGCATCCAGTTCCACGCAGCCGGTCTGATAAACCATGTAGAGCGGGCAGCCTTCGACCTGCAACTTGCGGTCAAACATATCGAGCACTTTTTTCTGCGAATGGAATTCCTGGTCAAAATAATAGTTCAATTTTTTCGCGCGGCGCATCTGGATGGCCTTGGAGATCATGACCGACCAGGCGACGACGGAAAACACGAGGAGACAGCAGATGATCACCTTGGCTTCAGGTGTCGCCTGCGTCCAGACATAAACGAGTTCCGCCTGATTAGAGGCAGCCCCCACGACAATAAAAGAGAGTCCGTTCATCATGCACGACATTTGACTTGGTCGTGAGGGAGAGGAGCGGCCAAGCGGCAGACGGTCGAATCGTTAACTGCCGGGGAAATTTCTACCCCGCCTGCGGAAAAATGCAAAGCCTTTTTCGCGAAAAAGAAACTTTGCTTCATGGCTTGCCCCGCCGGGAAAATTGCTTACAAAGGAGCGCGATGTCACGACCGCGCCTAATCGCCCTGTTGCTCGCGCTCACCACGCTGCTGGTTTATCTGCCGGTGGGGACGCACCGTTTCGTCAATTACGACGACGACGATTACATCACCAACAATCCCATTGTCAAACAAGGGCTGACGTTTGCCGGGATCAAATGGGCTTTCGTCACCGGCCATGCGAGCAACTGGCATCCTCTCACCTGGCTTTCGCACATGACCGATTGCTGGCTGTTCGGCCTCAACGCCGGGGCGCATCATTACGTCAACGCGCTGTTCCACGCGGCGAATGCAGCCCTGTTGTTTGTGCTGTTGCTGCGGCTGACCAGCCTTCGCGGAGACGCTTCGGCTCGGCAAGCGGATTTGATGTGGCCGTGCGCGTTCATCGCCGCGCTGTTCGCGTGGCATCCGCTCCATGTCGAATCCGTCGCGTGGGTCGCCGAGCGCAAGGACGTCTTAAGCACGTTCTTCGCAATGCTGACGCTGTTGTCTTACACAAAATACGCGAAGGAAAATTGCCGGCGCAGCTTCTGGTTCGCCCTGATTTTTTTCGCGCTGGGCTTGATGTCCAAGCCGATGCTCGTGACGCTGCCGTTTGTCATGTTGCTTCTGGATTATTGGCCGCTGAAGCGTGTTGAAGGTAGCACAGATTCAAAACTTCATCCTTCATCCTTCATCCTTCTGACTTTGGAAAAGTGGCCATTTTTCCTCCTCACCGCCGCTTCCTGCGTCGTCACCTTCCTCGCGCAACACCACGGCGAAGCCGTCGTGTCGCTCAAAAATGTCTCGCTGGCCTATCGTTTGGAAAATCTGCCCGTGGCTTACGCGGTGTATCTGCAAAAAATATTCTGGCCGGCCGACCTGGCGATCATCTATCCGCTGCCGGGGAAAATCTCCGCGCTTGCCGTCGCTGTGGCCGTCGCCGTCCTGGTCATGATTTCCGCCGGCGTCTGGCTTGCGCGCAAGCACGGTTCTTATTTGATAGCCGGCTGGCTGTGGTTTTTGGGGATGCTCGTGCCGGTCATCGGCCTGGTGCAGGTCGGCGGCGCAGCTTTGGCCGACCGCTACACTTATTTTTCCGCCACGGGAATTTTTCTCGCCGCCGCCTTCGGCTGCCGCGCCTTGGCCAGCCGGCTTCAATTGCCGAAAATCATTTTGCCCGCCGCCGCCGCCGTGGTTCTTGCGGCGTGTCTGGCGGTGACGGAACACCAGTTGCGTTACTGGCAGGACGGAGAAACGCTTTTCCGCCACGCGATTGCGGTGACAAAAAACAATGATGTCGCGCTGGTTGATCTCGGGGTCGCGCTGGACGCGCAGGGGAGGTTTGAGGAGGCGCTCGTCTATTATCACGAGGCCGACCGGCTCGCGCCGGGACGCTTCCAGATCCACAACAACCTTGGCAACATTCTGGATCATCTGGGCCGGACGGAGGAGGCGCTCGCCGAATATCGCGAAGCCGTGCGGCTGAAACCCGGCATGGCGTTTCTGCACAACGGCACCGGGCAGATGCTCGCCAAGTTGAACCGGTTTGACGAGGCCGCAGGCGAGTTCGCTGAAGCCATGCGGCTTGACCCAAGTTATGCATCGCCGCATTTGGAACTGGGCAAAATGCTGCTCAAACAAGGCCGCAATGCCGGGGCGGTTGACCAATTTAGCGCTGCGTTACGGCTTGAGCCGGATAATTTTCAATTCCTCGCCTACATCGCCCATGTGCTTGCGGCCATTGACGATTCGGAAGTTCGCAACGGCAAAACCGCGCTCGTGCTTGCCGCCAAGGCCAACGCCCTGACCGGCGGCGCGCAACCGCTCGTCCTTGACGCGCTTGCCATGGCCTGCGCCGAGACCGGCGATTTTCCCAACGCCCAGGAAGTCGCGAAGGGGGCGGTCAGGCTGGCCACCCAGGTAAAATTAAAAGACCTGCCGATGATCCAGCAACGGCTGGAGCTTTATCAAAAAAACCAGCCGTGGCGCGAATCGTTCCGCGCCACCAACGCGCCCGCGAAAAATTAGAAACCGCCCTCGCCCTGACCCTCTTCCGTCCGACGGGAGAGGGAAAAGCGATTGAACGCTTGCAGGTTTTCAAGAACCGTCTGAAAAATCCAGTCGCGGGTTTTCGCCAGCGACGGCGAACGATTCTCCCTCTCCGCCAACTCGGAGTTGGGGGAGAGGGCCGGGGTGAGGTGACACGTTAATCTATCAAGCCTTTCAACGTCCGCTTAACGCGTGGATTTTTCAAAGCCTCTGTCGCGTCGAATCTTTTTCCCAGCCACGGCAATGAAAAAATCCGGTTCGCGTTCAAAAATTCCGCCAGCAGATTCAGATTGGTTTTCGATGCCGCACCCGGCTTGGGCGGCGACATCAAAACGACGCGCGCCTGCTTTGCCGCAGCGGGCGGCAGGGCTTCGAGCGTCAGCAAGATTTGATTCACCACGCCCAGCTTGTTCGGCGCGACGATGATGGGCGTCGCGCGCAGGGCGGTAATCAAATCGCGCGAATCGAAACTTTCTTTGTAGCGGCGCTCTGTGAGCGCCGAAGATTGCGACGGTCGCAGACCGCCGCTACAAACGCCCAATGGACTCAACAGGCCGCCCGCGCCTTCCACCAGCACAACGTCAAAACGCCTTTGCATCGTGCGGACGTGCGCGAGGGCTTGCGACAGTTTCACGCTCCGCTTTTCCCGGCGCGCGGCGAGCAAGGGCGCGATGGGCGCGCGGAAATGCCACGGATTGATTTCGTCGAGCGTGAGCGTGCCGTCCATGGCGGCGTGCAGCGCGCGGGCGTCGGCGCGACCGCCGGAGCAGACGGGTTTGAGCGCCGCCGCATTGACGCCGCGTTCGCGCAGGAAGCGCGTCAGCAGCGCGGTCAGCACGGTTTTGCCGACGCCGGTGTCCGTGCCGGTGATGAAAAGCGTTTGCTTCATTCGCCGACATCAAAGCCGAAACACCTTTGGCCCGCCACTAAAACCGTTGACGGAATCGGCGCGCTTCGGCTACCTTGCACGGCTCGTTAAACGAGAATTTATTGTGAACATCACTGTCGAAAATCTGGCGCCGTGCAGAAAATTGCTGCGGGTGGAATTGGACGCGAAGGCTGTGGACGAAACCTTTGACGCCATCACGAAGGACTATCAGAAGCAGGCGTCGCTGCCCGGCTTCCGGCCCGGCAAGGCGCCGCGCGACATGGTGGCCAAGAAATACGACGCCGACATCCAGGCCGAGGCCAAGCGCAAGCTCATCGGCGACGCGTATCGCAAGGCGCTCGAGGAGAAAAAAATCGCCGCGCTCGGTTATCCTGACATCGAGGAAATCCAGTTCGGCCGCGGCCAGTCGCTGCAGTTCGCCGCGACGATCGAGACCGCGCCGGAATTTCAACTGCCCGAATACAAGGGTCTGCCCGTCAAACGCGAGATCAAATCCGTCACTGACGCGGATGTGGAACGCGCGCTGAATTTGCTCGCGCAGCAGCACACGAAATTTGAGACCGCCGCACGCGAATTGAAGATGGGCGATGTCGCGGTCGTGAATTACACCGGCACTTCCGACGGCAAGCCGCTCACCGAGATCGCGCCGACGGCGAAGGGTTTGACGGAGCAGAAGAACTTCTGGGTGGACATCGCGCCCAACACGTTCATCGCCGGTTTCGCCGAGCAGCTCACGGGCGCGAAGGCGGGCGACAAGCGCACGGTCAACGTGGATTTCCCCGCTGATTTCGTGACGAAGGAACTTGCCGGCAAGAAGGCCGTTTATGAAGTCGAGGTTGTCGAGGTGAAGGAAAAGGTTCTCCCGGCGATTGACGACGCGCTGGCCAAAACTTTCGGCGCGGAAAATGTGGAGAAGCTGCGCGCGGGCGTGCGCGTGGATCTGGAAAATGAATTGAAGTATTCGCAGACCAAGGCAATTCGCGGCCAGATTCTCGGCGCGCTGCTGGCGCAGTCCAATTTTGACCTGCCGGAATCGGCGGTCGCACACGAGACGAAGAATGTCGTCTATAACATCGTTCAGGAAAACACCAAGCGCGGTGTGGGGCGCGAGCTGATCGAAAAAGAGAAGGATCAGATTTACAACGCCGCCGCAAGCAGCGCGAAGGAACGCGTGAAGATGGCGTTTCTGATCCAGCGCATCGCGGAGAAGGAAGACATCAAGGTCTCGCAGGAGGAAGTGTTGCAGCGCGTGCAGTCCATGGCGCAGGCGTATCAGATTCCGGTGGACAAGTTCATCAAGGATTTGCAGAAGCGCAATGGCATCAATGAACTTTACGACCAGATCGCGCACGAAAAGGTGCTGGCATTCCTTGAAATCAACGCGAAGATTTCGGACGTGCCGGCGGCGGAAGCGAAGCCGGCCTGACCGGCGGTTACCTTGGGCCGTGCCGGAGCGTCTGGAATGGGACGCGCCCGGCGGGAACTTCAGGTTCAGCCGCAGCGCGGGGTTTATTTCACGGGTGCATCATGAAAAATTTCGGCGTTGCTTTATTTTTGTTCACGGCGGGCTTGGCTGCCGCTGCCCAGACGAACGCGGTTCCGGCGGCGCGCGAGATGTCGTTGCCGGACTGCATCCAGCAGGCGCTGGCGCACAATCTCGACGTGCAGATCCAGCGCTACAACCCCCAGCTTTCGCTCTTCAACCTGAACAGCGCCTACGGCGGCTACGACCCGACCTTCAACTTTTCCGGGCAGCACCAATACAACAACAGCGGCGCGGAGTTTCAAAACGGCCAGCGCGTGGCCGGCTCGCAATACAACTCGGACACCTACAGTTCCGGCTTCAACGGCGGGACGCCGTGGGGCATGACCTACGATTTGTTCGGCAATGTTTCGAGCACCGCCGGCAGAAATCCAGTGACCAACAACATTTTTTTTCCGATTCAAAACTCTTCGGGCCAGGTCGGGCTTAGCCTTACCCAGCCGTTGCTGAAAAATTTTTGGATTGATAGCACGCGGTTGACCATCCGCATCAACAAAAACAGGCTGCAATATTCCGAGCAAGGCGTGCGCGGACAGATCATCACCAGCATCACCGACGTGGAGAACGCCTACTACGAGTTGATTTACGCGCAGGAAAACGTGAAGGTGCAGCAGGAGGCGCTCGACCTCGCGCAGACGCAGCTCGATCAGGACAAGCAGCGTGTGCAGATTGGCAGCATGTCGCCGCTGGACGTGCAGCAGGACGAATCCCAGGTCGCCACGAGCCGGGCGAACCTGATCTCGGCGGAGAACGCCCTGTCCATCGCCGAGAACGCGCTGAAGAATCTGCTCACCGACGATTATGCCCAGTGGCACGGCACGGAAATCCAGCCGACGGCGACGCTCACCGCGACGATGCAGTTGTTCGACCTGCAGGACAGCTGGAACAAGGGCATGACCCAGCGCCCGGATTTGTTGCAGTCGCGGTTGAACGTGGAAGCCCAGGGCATCCAGTTGAAATTTTACAAGAACCAGCTTTTCCCGGCGCTGGATCTGATCGGCTCCTACGGTTTCAACGGCGCGGGCCGGCAGTTCGGCGACACGTTCGACCAGTTCAACCAGGCCGACCGTCCGTTTTACACCTACGGCGCGCAGCTTTCCATGCCGTTGAGCAACATCGGCCCGCGCAACCAGCTCAAGGCAGGCAAGGTTTCTCTGAAGCAGCTTTTGTTGCAGTTGAAACAGCTTGAGCAGAACGTCATGGTTCAGATTGACAACGCCGTGAAACAGGCGCAGTCGAGCTACCAAAGCGTGGAGGCCACGCGGCAGGCGCGGATTTATGCCGAGGCCGCGCTGGACGCCGAGCAGAAAAAATATGCCGTCGGCAAAAGCACCACCTTCACCGTGCTGCAACTACAGAACAACCTCACGGCTGCGCGTTCGCAGGAAATCCGCTCGTTGGCGGATTACAACAAAGCCCTCGCCAATCTTGCCGCCGAAGAAGGCAGCACGCTCGAACGCAACGATATCAAGCTGGAGATGAAATAATCAGCGCTGCGGTTCACAGAGCCGCAGTCCTTCACCAGAAGTGCCACGCGCCGCGCCACACGACCCACGCGCCCAGCAGAAAATTTGTGATCGCGTGCGCCGTCATCGCGTCGCCCAGGCGGTTTTTGCGGATGACCAGCCATTGAAATGCCGCGCCGCAAAGAATTCCCGCCAGCCATTCGTTGTGCGCAAGGCCAAAGACGAGCGCCGTAGCAAAAAACGGCAGCGGCAAAAATTTATTCAATGGCGTGGAGAGAAAATTCTGGTTCGCGATGTAGCGATACAAAAACGAGCGGTAGAAGACTTCTTCGAGCGGCGGGACGATGAAGGTTGAACCCAGAATCCGCGTCCCGATCATCAGCCAGGCGAGCGCGGAATTTTCACCGAACTGCTCATGGGGATTCCACGCCGCGCTGCTTTTCATCAAGTGCGGATAAAACGGATCCAGCCCGACCCAGACGGCAAACACGACAAAGCTGACCACCACCGCCTCCCAACTGAACGCCCAGCGCATTTCGGAAACGAGCGGGCGCATCTCCCAAACCAGCCACGCACCGGCAAAAATTTTGGCGAAATAAAACCAGTAAGCCGAAGACGCCCCGAATTCTCCCTGACAAACGGTCAGCGCGAGAAAAATCAAAAACGGCGCGACGCGGGTCACAGCAGGCGAACTGGCCAGTTTTTTTCCGAGGAAGCGCACGCGAAGTTTGAGCCGTTAATTACTGGCCGAGAAAAAGGAGGTTGGACTGCCCGTGGCTGCCGAACGTGACCGAGTCGCGGGTAATTTCCAGCACCTGCACGCCCCTCACCGTATCGCCGACATAAACCGTCCGGCCGCTGACAATCGCCCACGGGCGTGCCGCGTCGTGGGCAAGGCCCTGCACATGCAATGTTTCCGGCAAGACCAGCGGGGGCGGAGCTGGCACAGCCTCCGGAGCAGCGACCACCGGAGCAGCGGCGGGCACAGGTGCAGGCGAAACCGGGGCAGAAGCGGGTGCAGGTGCAGGCGAAACTGGCGCGACAGGAGCGGCAACCACAACCACCGGGGCGGCTGACACCGGCGGAACCGGAGCGGCCACCGCTTGAACTGGATGCGCCGGGGAATTTTGCGGCGCGACAGCAATTTTTTTCGCCACGCGCCCGGTCATCGCCAGCCCGATAAAAGCAAACGCGGCGGCGAGCAGCACAAATATCACGATGGCCAGCATCCGGCTGATGAAGGGGCGCTCCGCAGGCCGCGCCTCGATTGTCCGCAGGGACGACACGCTGGACGAGGTGTTCGGCCGCTGCGCTTCTTGGGCGCGTTTAAGCGCGTCGTTGATTAGGCTCATGCTTAAAAATTCCCTTCCAGTTCACGGATGGCGCGGCCCACCATCGAAAAAGTGATGCGTTCACTGCGCGCGACGAAACTGGCGAGCAGCGCCTTGTCGCAAACCGCGTTGACCAGCCGTGGAATGCCCTTGCTGTAATTGAAAATCCGCCAGTGGGCCGGCGGCGTGAAAAACGGCACGCCGTTCGCGCCCGAAACCTGCAGCCGGTGCTGGATGTATTGGGCGACCTCGACGCGCGAGAGCGGCGCGAGATGAAAGCGCACCGTGATGCGCTGGCGCAATTGCTTCAAACGCGGGCTGTTCAGCCGCTCGCGCAATTCCGGCTGGCCCATCAGAATAATCTGCAGCAGCTTGCGGTTGTCCGTCTCGATGTTCGAAAGCAGGCGGACTTGTTCGAGCAATTCCTCCGTCAGCCCCTGCGCCTCGTCAATGATCAGCACCGTTTCCTTGCCCAGTTCGATCTGCTTGAGCAGAAATTCGCCGATGGCTGAAACCGTCTCCAGCCGGTCGCGGCCCTTCACGTTCAGCCCGAACTCCGTCGCGATGGCCTTCATCAATTCATCCGCGTTCAAGACCGGATTCAAGATCAGCGCTGTCGAAAAATTGGAATCCAACTGTTCCAGAAGCGCGCGGCACAGCGTCGTCTTGCCCGCGCCGATCTCACCCGTGAGCTGCACGAACCCCTTCCGCTCACGGATGCCGTAGAGCATGTGGTTGAACGCCTCGCGATGTTTTGTGCTGTGAAAAAGGAAGCGCGGGTTCGGCGTAATGTCGAACGGTGCCTGGCTTAATCTGTAATACTCCAAATACACGCGCTTTTACTAGCAGTAATCGTGCCCGCTGCAAAGAAAAGGTTTTGCAGTATCAGGCTGATTCACTGAAAGTTTCGTGCCAACTGTTTCTCTCCCTCGCCCCGCCCAAACGGGGTGAGGGCCGGGGTGAGGGGAAATCAATTTGAAAATGGAACCGGCAAAATTCCGCGCACCACCTTGACCAAGGCCGCCGCTTCCGCCGGCGTGCCGATGGTGATGCGCAGATAATCGCGGACCTCCGGCGCGCTGAACCAGCGAACGAGAATCTTCTTGTCGCGCAACTTTTGCAGCCACTCCTTCGCCGGAAACAACGGCGGTTTCACCAGGATAAAATTCGTCTGGCTCGGCAGCACGCGGAAGCCGAGCTTCGTAAGTTCACGGCTCAACCGCTCGCGCGTGGCGATGATTTTTTTGAAGTTCGCGCGGTAGAATTTCAAATCGTCCAGCGTCGCGGCGGCGGCGATCTGGCCGAGGCCGTTCACATTGTAGCTGTCGCGGAGTTTATCCAGTGCCGCGATGAGTTCCGCGTGACCGACATAATATCCGACGCGCTGGAAGCACAGCGAATACGCCTTCGAAAAAGTCCGTGCGACGAGGACGTGCGGATATTTCAGCGCCAGCTTCAGCGCGTTCTCGCTGGCGAAATCCACATACGCCTCGTCCAGCACGACCACGCCCTTCTGCGCGCGACACAATTTTTCCAGCTCGGAAGTTTTGTAACCGCGCCCGCTCGGCGCATTCGGCGTCGTGATAAAAGTCAAAGCCGCGCCGAAGTTCCATTGCCTGCCACGCTTCAACTCCGAGATGCCGGGCAGACTGAAATCCGGCTTGAGCGGCACCGCATTTTTCGCCGCGCCGTGAATGTCCGCCAGCACCGGATACAGCGAATAGCTCGGCGTGAAATACTGCACTGTTGCCTTCGCTTTCTGCTTTCTGCTTTCTGCTTTCTGCTCTGGCTCTGTGAACGCCCGCGTGGCCAGCGCCAGCACTTCATCCGAGCCGTTGCCGACGATGATGTTCTCCGCCTTGCAGCCGTGCAGCTTCGCCAGTTTTTCGCGCAACTTCTCGCTCGTCGGATTCGGATACAGCCGCAACCGCCCGTCCACCGCCGCCTTGACCGCCGCCAGCACGCGTGGCGACGGCGGATACGGATTCTCGTTTGTGTTGAGCTTGATCAAGCCTTTTATCTTCGGCTGTTCGCCGGGGACATAGGCGTGCAGCTTGTGGACGAGCGGACGGATCAATTGCAGGTTCGACATCGCCGGTCATTTCAATTGAAATTTCTCTGAAAGTCGAGTCCGCGCGATGACGGCTCCGATCGGCAAAGTCTTTCACAGCCCCGCTTGATACGTTTCGATTGTGCAGTAAGTTATTCCAGATGACGATTTTCGGTAAAATTGCAGTTCGCAGTCCGCCGGTCGTTGCTTGAGAGAAAGGCGTCGTTATGAAATGGCGGGTGTTCATGGTGATATTGGTGTTCGCGGGAATGTTCCTGACTGCGGGGTGCAAAAGTTTGTTTCCCCACAGCGAGTCCACCACCGTGTCACACTGGAAAACCTACAAGGACGTGGAGATCGCTTTTGGAAAAATCACACCCTACCACACCACCGTGGAAGATTTGCAGCTGCTGCACTTTGATCCCAAGCTTTCCCCCAACGTGAAAATCCTCACCTATGTGGACATCATCCAGACATTCCTGCCCAACGCCGCCATCCACAAGGAAGACCTGCCCGGTGCCGTGCGCGCATGCATTGAGGCGAAGGAAAAAAGCCGGGCCTACCTCGTGGAATTGCATGTCACCAAGGATAAACGCCACGGCTGCCTGTTTCTCGATATTTTCGGGTTCAAGCGGCAGACGCATACATCGGGCTGGGAGTTCAAAGGGCTGATCCTGATCAAAGACGATCTGGTGGTGTATAAACTTTCCTCGGGCGATCCGCGGATCTCACGCGATGAGAACAAAGTCAAACCGCTGGGCCCGCTGCAAGAAATAGACAGCATCATCACCGGCCCCGCAAGTTATGCGAGATAAGCCGGGCAGCTAAACAATTTCCCCCTCCGCCTTGCCGGACAACTTTTTGATTTCGTTTGCCAGCCGTTCCGCCTGCTTTTCCAGATCCGTTATTTCAAGCTCAATCTGCTTTGCCCGTTCCGCCGCCAGTTTATCCAGCGCGCCGGGTTTTTGATCGGCAAGCTGGCAAAGTTCGTAATCGGGACTCGCGCGCAATTTTTTAAGCGATTCCGTGACCGCCGTAATTTCCTTTAGCAACGTCTTGTGCAGCCGTTTCAGTTGCGCCAGTTCCTCCACGTCCGTGAAATCCAGCGTCGCCCAGCCGCGTCGCAGCAGGAAGCCGGCGGGGTGTTCCGCGATTTCGCGCAGCGTGGCGATGTCGCCGTTGTCCTTCGCCTGGTTGATGGCGGCGGTCAACTGGTGATACGTCTCCAGCTTGTCCGGCTCGTTGGCGAAACGGTCGGGATGATACAGCTTCACCAGTTTTTTCCAGAGCAGCATCAACTCGGCTTCCTGCCCGGCGGTCAGTTGTTTCTTCTGGTCCGCCGCCGCCGCCAGTTTTTCGTAATCCTCGTCCAGTTGCGCCTTGGCCTGGTTCAAATCCTTCTCGGCCTGCTCCACTTCGTCGGGGTCGTCGCGGACAAACGAATCCAAAAACTTCTGGCGATAATCCACGGCCAGCCGCAGCCGGTCGCGCTTTTGATAATGCTCGCGCAACAGCCGGAACAACGCGGCTTGCACGGCAGTCACGCGCGATTTGTCCCGGGTGTAATCCGTTTCCAATTCCGCTAGTTGCGCCCGCGCACCCGCCACGAGTTGGCGCAATTGTTCCAGTTCTGGACTTATGTAGATGATTGGGTTGGCATTCATTTGGAATCTCGCAAGATTTTTATTTTAGTTTCCAAAATCCCAAAAAGAGTCTTGGCGTTCGCTCATTATATGGCGTGGTTTATACCAATTTTTTAATTGCACTACGCTGTCGGTTCAGCATTTTTTCGATCCTACGCTTCAATCCATTCAACCCACGCTCAAGGTCTTCTATGGACAGAAATCCGACATTAAAACCTTGGCTGGCATACTTGCGCACCCACTGTTGAGCCGTATCATTGCCGGAATGCACGAGAATTGGATAATTGACATTCTTGGCTATCAGTATGCGAACCAATTGTTCCCCGGTCATGCGGGGCATTTTATCAGCCGTGATTAATAGGTCGGGGTCGCGCAGCTCCAACTTGCTCAATGCCCTCATCGGGCTAGAGATCGCCATGATTTCAGCTTCGTTGAAACACACCGGGATCACCTCACGCATCATCTGCAACCAAACGACATCGTGATCCACCACTACGATTCGGAGCGGACGTGTTTTAGTTACGGTGTTTTTTTTTGCCATTGCGTGCGGGTGGGCGTATTGCGCCGGAAGATTTGATATTAGAATTTCTCGAAATGCTTCAAGAGAAAAGGGCATTACAAGAAAGTCAACACCTGTGCCTTCAAATTGCTTCGTTAAATCCATCCCCTGCGTGGCGATAATTGCTTTTCCATATTGCGCCTTCAAATTTCCCAAAACCTCTAGTGCGTTTGCCACAAGACGATCCCGAAACGCCTCAAATGTATTTGCTGTTTTGACGGAAGGTTTATGCGCCGTCGTGTCCCAATAGAGATTGCCCAAATAAAGAAAAATAAGATCAAAAGGCTGCTCTCGTGCCAGCTTCAATAGTTCAGTCGCACTACTGAAACGGATAAATCTTATCGAGTATTTTTTCTCCAAGTCAAATTTGATTACGAATTCAGCGGCATCACTGATTTGGTCATCGCACAACAACACTGTGAAAACTGGTTTTGTAAGTGCGAGCGCATCAGCAACCATGCTGGACAAAACACGCTTCCTGCCGGACGCGGCTTTTTCAACCGCACTGGGCAGCTTTCGCACTAGCGCAAAATCATTCCTTTCGTTCACGACAATTAAGATAAAGGCTTCAAAATATGTTCGCCAGTTTTGTTATCAACGCCTGTTGTCTGCTTCTGCACATGCCTGAAGTTCTCTTGAGATAGCAGATTGTTGAGTCGCTGCTTTACCTCCGGCTCCATTCGCATTCGTCCTCTCAGCAAAAAAATCCCACGGATCGTTTAGAAATTTTGGCGGAGTGAGAAGCACCAGACGGTTTTCAAAAAAGTCCATCTTGTCGGGAGGAAAATACTTAAACAATCCCGTCATCGCCTTTGCTGAATTCGCTTCAATACTTTCAAACATAAAAATTAGGCGCGGGCAGTAGAATTATTTTCTTATCGCCGCACATTTCCCATGCGCGCCGAGGCAGATTGACCGTGAACCACGCCAAATACACGAACGAATTTCCAAAAACAGGACTGGCCCTAGGTTTCTGTGTCAAGCTCACGAGCAAATGAAAGTGCGACGATAACACCGACAAGCCACAAAATAATGGTGACGACAATCCTAAACGGCGAGTCAACTATCTCGGAGTCATTAGAGCTTAGCTGGGCAAAGAGAAAAGCCAGCAAACCGGCAAGGAGCAAGGTGATTACGACTGCGGTAACGAAATGAAATCTTGGAGCAATGCGAGAACCTGCGGCTACAATAGTGCCGGGAACAAATAGTGCGTCCATGAACCTCTCCAGCGATTCGAGTGGCATCGCGGATAGCGACAGCAGGCTCCTGCCGTCGTTTGTGGTGATGAATCCATCGCCAGAGTTCCCGAAGTAGTGAATGAACATGGCGACCCAGTGGACGGGGAACAGAATAATAAACCCGGCCAATATGGCTCCCGGCAATACCGCAAGCCATCGCAGAATCTGTTTCATGGTCATCATAGCTATGCCAACTCAGCCAGTTGCGCCCGCGCGCCCGCCACAAGCTGGCGTAACTGATCCAGTTCGGGACTGACGTAAAGTATCGGTTTAGTTGCCATTTTAGAATTTCGCCATTCAGATCACCGCCGCTATTTCATTTCGAGCGTGCGACGCTGCATCGCGTTGCTGACGGCGTAGCGCATCGTCGCAATGTCAAAGGGCTTGTTGATGTAATCACACGCACCCAGTCGGAACGCCCGCCGGACGGTGTCGGTTGTCCTGAACGCCGTTGATATAATTACCTCGATGTTTGGGTTTAACAATTTGAGCCGCTCCAACATCTCAATGCCCGACATCCCGGCCATGCGGATGTTCGTCACGACCACATCGACGTCGTGTTGCTTCGCCAGTTCGATAGCCGTCGGCCCATCCTCGGCCATTAACAAATCGTATTCGTCCTTGAAAATCACGCGCATAGACTGGCGCGGCCCGTCCTCATCGTCCACGACCAACAGCTTGCCGCGACGTTTGAGCGGCGCATATTCCACATCTTTTCCTAAAAACAGTTGCGCGCCTGCATGTCCCCGTTCCGCAGCTTTGTTAAACCAATAGGCAGCCTGTTTGTTGTCCTGTGGGAAGCCGTCTCCGCTCACAAAATCCATACCCCAGCGATACATGGCTTCTATATGACCCAACTCCGCAGCCTTTCGTAAGAAGTAGCGCTTAAAACCATGATAGTCGAGAGCCTCGTTCATCAGGAAATTTTGAAAATTAGCTTTCGTGTCTGATTCAACGATAGCGCGCTGGTTTTCCAATGCTGTTTCCAAAGCTTCCACGATTATTTCGGCAGCTGAATCGTAATCCGCAAATAGGAACTGCACATTTAGCCCCCGCCTCTTGCACTCGTGTTCACGCAAATCTTGTTCAGGCAAATTAAAGTGCTCCTTTCTACAGAGCAAAATAATTGGATAAGTGGACTTCCGATCCAGCAAATGACGAAGCATTTCTTCCCCGCCTAATCTCAACATATCGTAATCCGCAACGAGCAGGCTGGGGTCTGTTTGTGATAAATTGTGCCATGCCTTTTTAGAATCGTCGAAAGTCAAAACTATTGAATCCTTAAATTTGCTTTTGATAACAAGCGAAATGTTGCTTTGTAACAGGATATGATTTGAGAACGCGAGAACGATTCTTGGGAAAGGCTTTTTCGCCAGTGCGAGCATGTCCGCAAGCTGTTTCATACCCACGCATTCTTTAAGTGCTTCTTTGAACCCCTCTAGTGGAAATGGTGGCAAAAATGAAAAGAATGCATCTGCACCTGCTTGTTCGAATCCGGCAGCGGCGTCCAGGCCGTAAATGAATTCGTTTGTTAGAATCACGATGGGCTTTTGAAAGCGTGTTTTGAGGTGTGCAATCAGTTCGTGAGCGTCAAATTCGCCGGGAAGTCGAGGGTTAAGAAAAATGAAATACAAATTAAATTGTCTTTTCTGTGCCGCCTCAAGCAATCGGTCTACATATATGAAGTTATTCAATTCCACCTCAAAGTTATCTGGCAACACTTCTTGAAGAAGGGATTTCAATAATTCATTATAAAATTCTGTGTAAGGACTGACTCCACAAACTGCAACAGAAAATTTGGGTTTAATCTCTGCCGCAAGACTTGTCTTGAGGGACATGATTTCATCCTGCCCCGCAGAAGCGCGCGGGATTTTCAAAGCAGCTTCCAAAGCTGTCTGAAATTCTTTAGGCGTGTAAGGCTTGGGCAAAAAATAGACGTGAAGATTCGGCCTCCGATCACGTTTTAACTCGTGGATATAAGCTGCCGCTTCTGGATATTTTTCTGCTTCCAATTCTAATCCAAGTCTCGCTGATATAACCAGCACGGGGTATTTGACTTTTCTTTCAGCCAACCCCGTGAGCGTGTCTAGGCACGTCATTCCGGGGTGCGTAATATCTGTAATAAAAAGATCGGGGTCGGCGCGTGACAATTCCTGCCAAGCGTCATGAGCGTTTTCAAATTCAAGTATTTCCGCCCCATTTGGCCAGCAGGATTTGAACATTGCCACGCAGCTTCGTCTCGGTCCTTCCTCGTCATCCAGGACAACGATTCGTAGTTTTTTCCGCTCCTTATTTTTCGCCAGTGCGTGCGCGTCCGCAACCATGCCAGACAAAATGCGCTTCGCGCCGGGCGCAACTTTTTCAATCGCGCTTGACGACTTTCGCACCAATGCAAAATTTCCCTTTTTTTCCATCAGAAGTTTCAGATTGGTTTTACAGCAACAAACAGATCACCCGGCATTGGTGTTTTTGTAACTTTGTATTGAAACGTAAATTTATTTATTTCAGGGTCTTTAAGCAGGCTTGGTATTCGATCCTTTTCAAATTTGAACTTCATTATTCCAGAACTAATCATTGGCGGTGCAATAAGTGTTCCAGCAGTTGCTATCTCTAATTCTTGAATGCCTTGTTTGAGCAGTTGCCGGAATTCCGAAAAGAACAATGGTTTCAGCACTCGATTTTGATCCACACTGTGCAAGTAGTCGCCAAGTGCTTTGGCAATTTTACTAAGTTTGCTGGAAACGGGATTATAAATGACATCATGCTTTTCCTTTGTCTTGGGGTGGGTAAAAATAAAGACAAAGCGTTTATCGTGAATGTTGGATGATTTGGCTAAAATTTTTTTGAGCTTTTCTATCTCCCACGGAATCTTGCGAAGTGAAACCCCATCTTTTGTTTTTACGACGTATTCTTTAAGTCTGGCCTCGACTCCACACCGAAGTTCAAATGCAGCGTAAAACAACGATTCATTATTTCCAGAATCGAAATTTAATTTCGCGCGTGTCAGGTAAGCACGAGATGAAACATCGTAACTCATAAATTTATTTTCTTATCTCCACACTTTCCCATGTGCAAAGTTTAAGAAACGGCGGCGAAATGAAAAGCGAAAGAAGTTGCCAGCAATCAGGTTTTCGGCCAACAGTGAGCGGTCTATTTTATATGTCGCCGCAAGTTCGCATCACCTTCATGGTCGTTCGCTGCCTCGCTGCCGCCCTCGCTTTTTATGCGACGGCCAGACAGCCCTACAACTTCTACATCTTCACGCGCTGGATGGTCTTTCTCACTTGCTGCTGGGGCCTCTGGCTTTGCCGGGAACGCATCTGGCCGTCGTTCGCGCCCGGCTACGTCGTGGTCGGCCTGCTCTTCAATCCGCTTTTACCATTTCATTTTCAACGCGCGACTTGGCACAACTTGGACATCGCGGCTGGCATCGTCCTTTTGATTTCACTGGCATTTCATCGCACCACCCCCGCCGCGCGGCCTTAATTTTTCAATTGCCACTGATGTTTCCGTTTCGAGTGCAGGAACTTGTTATTCAAGTGCAGTTAGAAACGGTAATCATTAATAAATTTGCATGAAATAGCACCACCAAAACCTAGAACGTAGATAAGCAAGAATGTCGCATAATGTCCCGTCGTTACCCACTCCCAAATTGGGCAAATAAAGATTGGAGGAACGAACGTAAGACCGCCCGCTACACCTATCCAGCCCCACTGATGATAAAGAAAGACGAGAATCTTAAAAAACCCGATATTCATGCTAGCGATGGTCGTGACTCCAGCAAGCACATGTAAAAAACTTCTCATAGATGGTGGCCTTTGCAATTTTGATAACCCTGCTTCTCGCTACGTCGAAAAAATAAATGAAATACGCCGGCAATGAGTCCAACCGCAGGCGGAACAGCCAGCCACCGAATTATTTTAATTGGCATAGCGCGTGTGGACTTCATGCACATCAAACGTTTCTTCTAGGTAACCTGCGCGCCGGGATTCATACCAAGCCTGCGCCTCCGACAAATCCGCCTCCGCATTTGGCCGGATGATGACGCGCCAGTTCACGACTGCGACGGTTTGCGCAACCTGGCTTCGACTTCATTCCAACTCGAACCGGCTTCGGGATTGCGGCGGTATTCCTCCAGCTCGCGGTCAAGCAGGGCTTTTTCCGCATCTGTCGCGCCGCCGTTGAGCAAATCGCGTTCTTCCATCTCGCAAATGCGGTCGAAGATTTCGCGGCGATCCGCCAGTTCGAGCTTTGGCAATTCCGCCAGAATTTCCATCTTACTCATGGCTGGAATTTAGGTTTGGCAGCGGTAGTTTGCAAGCGCCAAGCGATGTGGTAATTAAGCGGCCACATGGCGGGCGTGGGCGATTTCGTCCTTGGCAATCTGCCGGATTTGATCCGCCAGCAGCGTGACGACGGCGAGCGTTTTGCCGGCGAGGGTCATGAATTCGACGGTGCAGCCCTTGCCGCCCTCGTGGACAAGCACGACCGTGCCGATGTCGTCCTTGGCCAGGCCATGCTCCGGCAAGTCGGTCGTCAACACCACGCTGTCGAGTTCTTTGATCATACCGAGGAAAATCTACCGCGAGCCACGCGAAATACACGAACGAATTTTCAAAAACATTTCGCATATTTCCCGCCTGCATCAGACTTCCGCCTGCATCTGATTTCGGCGTGACGAGTCGGCGCGGCAAGGGCGTATTTTGCGGTTAAACTTTTTCCGGCGTGACGATTTCAAAAACTCCAAACACGGTGAAATCTCCGGGATTGGACGTGAGCAGCCGGCGCACGCCGGCGGTGTGCAGCACGGCGGCCAGATGCGTGTCGAGAATCCGTTTGCGTCCCAAATTAAATTCCCGCATCCAGCGCAAGGTCTGGCGCAGGCTTTCGGGTGTCGGTTCCAGCAAGCCGACCGCCGGATTGGTGAGAAAATTTTCCACCCAATCCAATGCCTCAACCATCGTCAAAGGCGGACTGAAACGTCGCGCGTCCGTGACGACGTGGAGAAATTCATTGATGACCAGCGGCGGAAAAACCAGACGCCTGCCGCCTTGGACTTCGGCTTGCACGACCCCAACTGTTGCCGTATTCGCCGGATGATCCTGCAACGCGAGTTGAACGAGAATGTTGCAGTCCAGCCCGGTCATGGCCGTTCAAACATTTCGTCCGCAAGTTCCGACTGGGAAATCACGGGCGTCAAAACACGATGGCCTTTGAGCGAATGAATTTGAAGCGGTGTGCCGGTGACAATTTCCTTTTCAGAAGTTGAAACGATTTTCGCCACGGGCTTGCGGCCTTGCGTCAACAAAACTTCATTGCCCGCCTGAACTTGTTTGACCAGTTCAGCCAGCCTGCCGGTGAATTCATTGACTTCCGCAGTCGTCGTCATGGCTTGAAATTAAACCTGTTCGCTGGTTTAGTCTAGCCTGACTTGCGCGCTTTTGCCATGCGCGCCGAGGCCTTCGAGTTCCGCGAATTTTTTCACCGTCTTCAGCGCCTTCTTCAGCGACGCGCGGTTGTATTCCACCACGCTCGTGCGGCGCTGGAATTGATCCACCGTCAGGCCGGCGAACGACGCGCCCGCGCCGTCGGTCGGCAACACATGGCTCGGCCCGGCGACGTAATCGCCCAGCACGGTCGGCGACCAGTTGCCCAGAAAAATCGCGCCCGCCGTCACGATGCCGCTGCTGACCTTGCGCGCATTTCGCGTGATGACTTCGCAATGCTCCGGCGCAAGCTGGTTCGCCAGCGCCACGGCGTCAACGACACCGGCCACTTGAATCAGCCAGGTGTTGCGGTCAAGCACGCGCTGGATGAATTCACGGCGCGGCAGCTTGGGCAACTGTTTTGAAATTTCTTTTTCCACGGCCTTGAGAATTTTCGCCGAGGTCGTCACAAGCCAGACGCGTTCGTGGCCGGAGCCGTGTTCGGCCTGCGCGAGCATGTCGGCGGCGGCAAATTTTGGATTCGCCGTGTCATCGGCCAGCACGAGCAGATCGCTCGGTCCGGCGAGCAGGTCAATGGCAACGCGCCCGACAAGCAGGCGTTTGGCCATGCTGACGTAGGCGTTGCCGGGGCCGAAAATTTTCTGCACGCGGCGAATCGTCTTGGTGCCGTAAGCCAGCGCCGCAACGGCCTGCGCGCCGCCGACGCGGTAAATCTCCGTCGCCCCCGCCGCCCGCGCGGCGAAGAGAATCGCGGGATTGATGGAGCCGTCCCTGCCGCACGGCGTGGTCACGACGATTTCCTTGCAGCCCGCGACTCTGGCGAGCGTGATGGTCATCAGCGCCGTCGAGACGAGCGGCGCGGTGCCGCCGGGAATGTAAACGCCGACGCGCGTGAACGGATCAAACTTTTCGCCGACGCTCGCGCCATGGGAGTTTTTCGCCTGCCAGCCTTTGCGCAAAGATTTTTTGGCGAAGCCGGCGATGTTCGCCTCCGCTTCCGCCACGGCTGCGCGCAGCGATTCATCCGCCTTGAGCGACGCGGCCATCAGTTCGGCCTGCGTCACGGCGAGTTGTTCGGCGGAAAGCTTTGCGCCGTCGAAGCGTTCGGTGCATTCCAAAAGCCCGTCATCGCCGCAGGTGTAGACCGCATCGAGTATCTTGCGCGTGCGCTGCTCAATCTCGGCATCGAACAGGCTGGAGTCGGACGTGGCTTCGCGAATCTTTGCGGAAAAGTCTTTGTCGGTGTGGCGGACAATTTTCATGGGTTCAGGCTAAAGGAATTGTGAAGCGAAGTCAAAAAGCCGTCCGGTTATCAAAACCTCTTTCATTTGCCGGGATTTCTGGAATGTTACCAGCATCATGTTCTGGAAACAGCGTTGTGTTGAGTTTCGGATATGGGCCGTCATCGCGGCTTCAGTTTTTATTTGGCTGACCGCATCTGCCCGCGCCCAATCCACACAACCGGCGTATCGCGCAGACCGGATTTTGATCCAGCCCAAGGCCGGGATAAATCAGGCGGTGCTTAACAATTTTCATCAGGCGCGAAAGAGCGAAGTGCTGCGGACATTCTATGGGATTGGGCGCTTGCAAGTTCTTCATGTGCCCAAAGGAGAGACGGTGACAAGTCTCATCGCTCAATATCAAAGGAGCGGGCTGGTGGAATTCGCCGAACCGGACTACGAGATTCATGCGGCGGCAATCCCCAATGATCCCAAATACACTGACGGCACGTTGTGGGGATTAAACAACACCGGACAAAACGGCGGCACGGCAGACGCGGATATTGATGCGCCGGAAGGTTGGGACGTATTGACCGCTGCCAGCAACATCGTGGTGGCCGTGGTGGATTCGGGCATCAATTACACCCACGAAGATCTGGCGGCGAACATGTGGGTGAGTCCCGTGGATGGCAGTCATGGCTGGAACGCCGTCGCCACCAATAATCTTCCGCTCGATGATAACAATCACGGAAGCATGGTGGCCGGCGTGCTGGGTGCGGTGGGAAATAACGGCAAGGGCGTGGTCGGCGTGGCGTGGTCGGTGCAAATCATGGCCTGCAAATGCCTGACCAGCACCAACACCGGCAGCGACTCGGACTTGATCGCGTGCATTGATTACGCCCGGACCAACGGAGCGCGGATCATCAACGCCAGTCTGGACAGCCCCGGCTATTCCCAGGCGTTGTCCAATGCCATTGTTGCCACCCGCGATGCGGGCATCATTTTTGTCGCGTCTGCCGGCAACGGCAATCCGGGTGTCAATATTGACGTCAGCCCCACTTATCCAGCCTGCTTCCAAATTGACAACATCGTCACAGTTGCCTACACCACCCGCAACGATGGCTTGGGCGGTCTTTCCAATTACGGCGAGACCAGCGTTGACCTCGCCGCGCCCGGCGATGAGGTGTATTCAACTAGCAGCGGTTTGACCAGCAGTTACTATCCACCCTTTAGTTTTATCAAAATTGCCGGGACTTCCTTTTCTGCACCTTGCGTTTCCGGAGCTTTGGCGTTGATGCTGGCAAAATTTCCAACGGAGAATTACCAGCAAATCATCGCCCGCCTCCTGAACGCCACCGATCCTCTGCCCTCGCTGGCGGGAAAATGCGTGACCGGCGGACGGCTTAATCTGCACAACGCGCTTAGCCCGCCAATCAAGCTGACGGTGATCCCGACCGCAAGCGGAGCGCCATTCCAAATGCACTTGTCCGGCGGGCCAAACCGGGTATGTGTCATTCAGGTTTCGACCAACCTCATGAGCTGGATGCCGGTTTTCACCAATACCACCTCGAGCAGCGGAGTTTTTGATTTTGCCGACTGCCAGTCCACCAATTCAGCGCGGAGTTTTTATCGCGCAACGGCTTCCCCGTGACGACCGGGAATTTTTAGCCTTTCGTTCTGAAGCCGGACATTTGATATTCATCCCATGCGAAACCCCATCATCGCCGCGCTCGATGTGCCAACAGCGGAACAAGCCTTGAAGCTTGCCGGACAAATCGCGCCCGCCGTCGGCGCGTTCAAGATCGGCAGCGAGCTGTTCACCGCCGCCGGGCCGGACATCGTGAAAAGAATCCGCGCGACCGGCGCGAGCGTCTTTCTCGACCTGAAGTTTCACGACATTCCGAACACTGTCGCCAAGGCGGTGACTTCCGCCGTGCAGCTTGATGTGCAGATGCTCACCGTCCACACCAGCGGCGGCTTTGAGATGCTCAAGGCCGCCGAGCAGGCCGCCGAGGAAGTCGCGTGGAAACTTGGCCGTATCCCGCCGCTCGTTCTTGGTGTGACTTTGCTGACCAGCCTGAACACCGCCGCGCTGCGCGAAATCGGCTTCGACGTGAACGTTGAATACCAGGTGCGCCGTCTGGCTATGATCGCGACGAAAGCCGGCTTGCGCGGACTCGTCTGTTCGCCACAGGAAGTGGTCAAGCTTCGCCAAATCATTCCACCCGCCATGCAACTGGTCACCCCCGGCATCCGCACCGGCGCGGAAATGGCCGATGACCAAAAACGCACTCTTACGCCGCGCGAGGCGATGGATGCCGGCGCAAACTGGCTGGTGATTGGCCGCCCGATTTACGCGGCGGAAAATCCGCGCATGGCGGCGGAAAAGATTTTAGAATCGCTGGCTTGACCACGAAAAATACGGATCGCATGAAATGAAAATTGTCACCGTTGTCACTGTTGTCGCCACGTTTCAAGCTAGGCCGGGCAAGGAAATCGAACTAAGAAATGTCCTGGTTGGACTGGTCGCGCCCACACGCAGGGAGGAAGGCTGCATCAATTACGATTTGCACGTTTCACCTGAAGATCCGGCGAAATTTCTCTTCCACGAAAACTGGACGGGCAAGGCCGCGCTCGATGTGCATTTGAAGTCGCCACACATCGCGGCGCTGCTGCCACGCGTGGATGAACTGTGCGTGGCGTTTCCCGAAATCAAGATTTGGGAGCAAATCGCCTAACGCGAAATGACTTCGACGACGGGCGGAGTTTTGGTCGGGCGTTTCGCTGTAATTTCAAACGCCGTTTTCAACCGGGTGACTGCCATTTTTGCGGCGATGGAATCCGCCGCGTGAACACGGCACAGAACGCCGGATTTTTCCACGCGCCCGCCGGGCTTGGCGATTTGATCCACACCAACGTCGTAGTCGATGACGGAATCCTTCGTAAGCCGTCCGCCGCCGAGGTCGCGGATGACTTCACCGATGGTTCTCGCGTCGCACTTGGAGACGTAGCCGGGTTTTTCTGACTTCAGTTCGACAACCGTTTTGGCTGTTGAATCAAGTGCGAGCTTGCGATTGAAAGCTTTCAAGTTAGCGCCTTGGGCAACAATCATCTCATTCCATTTCTGGCGCGGCTCGCCGGAGTTCAAGCAATCTTCCGCCTGCTTGCGCGCAGCGGCGAAAGATTTTGATTTCTTGGTTTGCACCAGCAGATGCGCGGCGGAATCAAGAACCAGTTCCAGCAAATCTGCCGGCTCCCTGCCTTCCAGGCATCCGATGCTTTCCTTCACCTCCAACCAGTTGCCGGCGGCATGGCCGACCGGCGTGTTCATGTCCGTCAACATTGCGCGGGTGTTGGTGCCGCACTCGTTGCCAAGAGCAGCCATCGCTTTCGCCAGTTTGCGCGCGTCAGCTTTCGTTTGCATGAATGCGGCGCAGCCGAATTTCACGTCGAGAATGAGAGCATTAAGACTTTCGGCGAGTTTCTTGGACAGGATGGACGCCGTGATGAGCGGGATGCTTGGCACGGTTCCACTGGCGTCGCGCAGGGCGTAAATTTTTTTATCGGCGGGAACCATCGTGTCCGTCTGGCCGCAGATGACGCAGCCGACTTGCTGGACTTGCTTGATGATTTGAGCGGGGGGCAAGAGTGTTTTGAAACCTGGAATGGAATCGAGCTTGTCGAGCGTGCCGCCGGTTATGCCGAGGCCGCGACCGGAAATCATCGGCACGCGGAAGCCGAGACAGGCCAGCAGCGGCGCGAGCGGGAGCGAAACTTTGTCGCCGATGCCGCCGGTGGAATGTTTGTCCACGAGCGGGCGTGTGTCCCTGGGAAATGTCAGCACGTCGCCGGAATCGCGCATGGCGAGGGTGAGCGCGGTGGTCTCGGCGGTGTTGAGGCCGCGAAAATAAATGGCCATGAGCATCGCGGCCATCTGGTAATCGGGAATTTCCCCCGCGGTGAATTCGCGGATGAATTCCTGGATTTGTTCCGGCGCGAGGATTTTTCCTTCGCGCTTCGCTTCGATGAGAGAAAGAAAATTCATCAAGCCCTACAATTCATTGGTCGAGAAGCGCTCTGCTCAAATCATGCTTAAACTGATCTATGATGACCTTCACGGCCTCGCCGGCAATCCGACGGCCTGTCGCAGGCGTGTCGCAATTAAACTTGGCTACGACGTTTGTTGCTTCACCGGAATATTGCTTTTCCAAGATAATGTGATTACTGGCGAGATTGGAAAATTTGAAGGCGATTTGAGCGTGGCCATAGACAGTGGTCTTTGTGCTGCCATAAATTATTCCGCCCACTCCGCCGGTCAAAAGACTAAGACCGAAAGCCGTGCCTTCCATTTGTCCGTGGTTTGGAATATCCCAATTTAATTCCAAAAGATTTGCTTCTAAGAGAAAGCCGTTGTCGGGTGCTTGCTGGTCTGCCTTCACAACTTTAGCAAACTTTCCTGTGCTCTCCATTTCGTGGATTACAATTTCATCCAGTCCGCTTGGAATGAATAGGACCTGATCGAGTTCATTTGTCTTGGCTCGGAGGTCTTTGGCTGGAAGGACGATCAAGGACACTACATTTGTTACATGGTCGGACTTTGGCGGGTAGGTGTAAGTGAATGGTTCGCGGGTAGTGGAGCATCCGGTCAAGAGGCTCACGGTTGCAAGCAGTGTGAAAATTATTGCACGCATGAGATGACTCAATTACCCCACAAATTTCTTCGCCGCGATCGTCGCATTGTGTCCGCCGAAGCCGAATGAGTTGTTGATGATGGCGTTGACCTTCATTTCACGCGCCGTGTTGGGAACGTAATCCAAATCACATTCCGGGTCGGGCGTCTGCAAATTGATGGTGGGCGGGACGATGCCGTGTTTGATGGCGAGCGCGCACGCGGTCATTTCCACCGCACCGGCCGCGCCGAGCATGTGGCCAGTCGCGCCCTTGGTGGAGCTGACGGCGAGCTTCCGCGCGTGTTCGCCGAAAGTGGACTTGATGGCCTGCGTTTCGCAGGCGTCACCCTGTGGCGTGGAGGTGCCGTGGGCGTTGATGTAGGAAATGTCATCGAGGTTCAGGCCGCCGTTGCGGAGCGCCATCTTCATGCAGCGCGACGCGCCTTCGCCGTCCGGCGAGGGAGCGGTCAGATGGTAGGCGTCGGCGGTGTTGCCGTAGCCGGTGACTTCACAATAAATTTTCGCGCCGCGCTTTTTCGCGTGTTCCAGTTCCTCCAGCACGACCACGCCCGCGCCTTCGCCCATGACGAAGCCGTCGCGATCCTTGTCGAACGGGCGCGACGCATGTTTTGGGTCGTCGTTGCGCGTGCTCATGGCGCGCATCGCGCAAAAACCGCCGATGCCGACGGACACGATGGCCGCTTCCGCTCCGCCGGCGAACATCACCTGCGCATCGCCCATTTTGATGGCGCGCCAGGCTTCGCCGATGGCGTGATTCGCCGTTGCGCACGCGGAACAGGTGGCGAAATTCGGGCCGCGCAAATTGTTGAACATCGAGAACAGGCCGGAGGCCATGTTGCTGATGAGCATGGGAATCATGAACGGCGAGAGGCGTCCCGGCCCGCGTTCGAGCAGGATTTTATGCTGTTCGATGGTCGTCTGCAGACCACCGATGCCGGAGCCGATGATGACGCCGATTTCGTCGCGGTTTTCCTTGTCGAGTTCCAGGCCCGAATCGAGCAAGGCCTGATGCCCGGCGTAAATGCCGAATTGGGAGTAACGATCCGCACGGCGGGCTTCTTTGGCCGAGGGAAACGCAGGAGCAGGATCAAAGTTCCGCACCTCGCCGGCGATTTGCGTATCGAACGGCGCCGCGTCAAAGGCCGTGATCCGGTCAATGCCGCATTGGCCGGCAACCAGATTGTTCCAGAATACGTCCAGTTGATGTCCGATTGGCGTGACGACACCGAGGCCGGTGATGACCACGCGGCGGTCTGTAGGATTGCTTGCCATAAATCAAAAAGGGCAGTTTGAGCTAGTCCAGCCAAACTGCCCGAAGCGCGGAAAGTCGCAATTATTTTTGGTTGTCTTCGATGTATTTGGTCACGTCGCTGACGGTCAGGAGCTTTTCAGCCTGTTCGTCCGGGACTTCGATGCCGAATTCCTCTTCGAGCGCCATGATCAGCTCGACCGTGTCGAGCGAGTCCGCGCCGAGGTCTTCGATGAACTTGGCTTCCGGCGTCACCTGATCCGCTTTCACGCCCAGTTGTTCGACGATGATGTCCTTTACCCGTTGGTCAATAGGTTTGTCAGCCATAATTTTGTCCTGTGTTATGCCATGAATGAAAAGGCCGTTCAAGCCCTGAATTCTTAATTTTTCGCGACGAATCCCAATCAACTTTGCCTGGATGATCAAGATTTAGAGTGAATCTCACATCACCATCCCGCCGTCAACTGTCAAAATCTGACCGGTGACATAACCCGCGGAGGCGCTGGCAAGAAACAACGCCGCGTTCGCGATGTCGTCCGCCGCGCCAAACTTGCCCAGCGGAATCTGCTTCAAAATGGCCGCCTTCAATTCCTCGTTCAATTCGGACGTCATGTCCGTCTCGATGAAGCCCGGCGCGATGCAATTGGCCGTGATGCCGCGCGAGGCGAATTCGCGCGCGACCGACTGCGTGAACCCGAACAAACCCGCCTTGCTTGCCGCATAATTGCCCTGCCCCGCGTTGCCGATAAGCCCGATGACCGAAGAAATGTTGATGATGCGGCCGCTCCTCGCCTTGAGCATTGCGCGGCTGAAAGCCTTCGTCACGAGGAACGCGCCCTTGAGGTTCGTGTCCAGCACCGTGTCCCAGTCCGCGTCGCTCATGCGCATCACCAGGCCGTCGCGCGTCACGCCAGCGTTGTTCACGAGAATGTCCACCTTGCCGCAATCGGCCAGAATTTTTTCGGCGGCGGCGCTGACGGCGGCGGAATCCGCCACGTCCACGGCGAACGCCCACGCCTTGCGGCCCAGCGCGCGGATTTCCGCCGCGACCTTCTCGGAATTTTCCTGCGTGCGCGAGACGACGACGACATCCGCGCCTTCATTGGCGAATTTCAACGCGATGGCGCGGCCAATTCCACGACCCGCTCCGGTGACAACGGCAATTTGATTGGCAAGTTGGCTCATAAAGTGTCTGTGATGTTAAACTGTGAAGTGAGAAGTATGCACTTGAAAAATACGACTTGATGCAGATTTATAGACCAAGCAAATCCCATCGCTCCAAATATTCGTTGTTAGGGTCTTCAAATCTGCGCATGGAAGTGTCGGCATGTCTTTTGCCATCTTTGCGAAATGTTTGCAAATATCGTCGGTGAGACTTCGTAATATATTTTGCAACGGTTGTGCTGGGAATAATATGAAAGCCGGGACGCTCGTTTGGCTTACCCAATCCTACAAATACATAAAAATGATTTGGTGCAAAAAACTGCTCAGATTTTTCGGTAAGCATCCAACTGTTTAGGCGATCTTGACTTGTTTTACATTGAATCGTGATTGAACGAGAACCAGCTTGATTGGTGGCCAAAATGTCAATACCACGCGCGTTTCTCAACGAGATGGAAGCGATGTAACCACGACGCGAAAGTTCGGCGGCAACAAAATACTCGCCAGCGACGCCTGTAAACGACGGCGGAATTCTCAATGTGCTCGTGTTTTTTTCCTGTGACATTTTGTCTATATCGCCAACGCCTTCACCGTTGTCTCCAAGCTCGCCGCGTCCGCGACGTTTAGCATCGTTGCCGTTTTGTCAATTCGCTTCATGAAGCCGCTCAAGGCCGTGCCCGGCCCGAGTTCGATGAACCGCGTGAATCCTTGCGCCAGCAGATGGCGCATGGATTGTTCCCACAGCACCGACGCGCAAACCTGCTCAACGAGCTTGGCAGAAATTTCCGCTGCTGGATTTGTAGCGTCGGCTCTGTGAGCCGATGGTTGACGCACAGCGTCAACACTACAACCGTGCGGTTGCGCGGTGACATTTGAAATGACAGGAACCGTCGGCGCAGAAATTTTTGTTTTTGCCAGTTCCGCGCCGAGCTTCGGCTGCGCGCTGGCCATGAGCGGCGAGTGATACGCGCCGGCCACCGGCAACGGCAACGCCCGCTTTGCGCCCTTGGCCTTCGCTAGTTCACACGCTTTCGCAATCTTTTCCGCCTCGCCGGAAATGACGAGTTGGCCGGGGCAGTTCAGATTTGCCAGCACGACGCCAGCTTCCGCGCAGACTTCGCGCGTCGGCGCTTCGTCGAGGCCGATGATCGCGGCCATGCCGCCTTTGGTCACATCGCACGCCTCCTGCATGAACTTGCCGCGCTGGCGGACCACGCGTAGGCCGTCCTCGAAACTCATCGCGCCCGCCGCCGTCAGCGCCGTGAATTCACCGAGCGACAATCCGGCGGTAGCGTCGAATTTCAGATTTGGCGCGCGTTCCTTGAGCAATTGAAACGCGACCCAGCTCACGAGAAAAATCCCCGGCTGCGCGTTTTCGGTTTTCGTCAAATCCGCTTCCGGCCCGTTGAAACAGATTCCGGCAAGGTCGTAGCCGAGCGCGGCGTTTGCGCGGTCGAACCACGCCTTCGCGCTGGGAAATTTTTCGGCAAGGTCTTTGCCCATGCCGACGACTTGCGCGCCTTGACCGGCAAACAGGAGTGCAGTTTTGCTCATGCCGAAAATTTTAACCACAAAGGCGCAAAGGCACGAAGCAGAATTTTTTGGACTTTGTGTCTTCGCGTCTTTGTTGTTCAATAACGCATCATGCTTTCACACATCGTTGTTTTCTGGACCGACCCGGCCAATCCGCAGGCGGCGGATGAGCTGATGGCTGCCGCGAACGCCTTGCTGAAAAACATCCCCGGCGTGCTGCAGTTTCACGCCGGCAAAATGGTGCCGAGCCACCGGCCTGTCGTGGATCAATCGTATCAAGTCGCGCTGAACCTCGTTTTTGCCGACAAGCACGCGGAACACGAATATCAATCGCACCCGCAGCACATCGAGTTTGTGGAGCAGCACGTCCGACGGCTGATGAAAAAGGTCGTAATTTACGATTTTGAATGAAGCGTTTTCCCCGCCGATTTCGCCGATGACCGCAGATTGGATTTTATCGGCGAAAATCTGCGGAATCTGCGGGAAGCTGCTTACGCCCGCGGGTGAAACTTGCGGTGGATATCCCGCAGCCTGCTGCCGGTGACGTGCGTATAAACTTCCGTCGTGCTGATGTTCGCGTGGCCGAGCAGTTCCTGGATCACGCGCAAATCCGCACCATGCTCCAGCAGATGCGTCGCGAAGCTGTGTCGCAGCATGTGCGGCGTGACGTTGCGCTTTACGCCGGCGCGGCGGACGCGATTCTTGATGTGCAGCCAAAGCGTGACCCCCGCGAACGGCGTGCCGCGTTTCGTCAGGAAAACATTCGCCGGTGATTTTGGCCTGACCAGCTTCGGACGCCCGATTTCGATGAAACGATTCAATGCTGCCACCGCTTTTTTCCCGACCGGCACGACGCGCTCCTTGTTGCCTTTGCCGATGACGTTGATGAAGCCGGCGTCGAGATGAAGCTGCTCCAGCCGCAGATTTTTCAGTTCTGACAAGCGCAAGCCGGAAGCATAACCGAGTTCAAGGATCGCCTGATCGCACAAGCCTTCCGGCGTCTCCGGCGTTTCCGGCGTCAGCAGCTTGGCTATTTCATCGTTGCTCAACGCCTTCGGCAATCTCTTCCAACGGCGCGGCAGCGACAGGTTTTCCGCGATGTTCGCCGGCAAAAACTTCTCAATCTCTGCGAATTTGTAAAACGCCCGAAGCGCCGCGATTTCCAGATAAACACTTTCGCCGCTCAAACGGCGCGAGGAATTTTTACGGGGCGAGGCTGCTGACGGGCCGCCGTTGCCCTGCTTTGGTGTGCCGGGTCCGGTCCGCGAGGACGTTCGCCCCACCGGCATCAGATTCCGGGAGCGTTCGTATTGCAGGAACGCCATGAGATGTTTCAGCTCGACCGCCGGCCAGTTCGTGAGCTTCTGTTTCGCCGCCCACGCGGTGAATTTGCCGAGCAGTGCGGCGTAAGTTTTCGCCGTGTTGTCGGACTGCCCGCGCTCGTGGCGCAGGTATTGAAGAAAATCTTCGACAAGCGTTTGCATGTTCAAATGTTGGCCTTGCCTCGATTTGGTGGACCGGCAGTGAATGCATGAGGCATGGGTATTTTTAGTTGGGGTTGGTTTCAAAGTCCACAGGGGAATGATGGCCTGGGGGCGCAGTGGAAGAAACGCCGTCGCAAAAATTTTTCATTCCGCTGATTGATTTCCGCGCGCAGCCTTTTATAGTTCGCTCTGCTTGAATTCACCGAGATGAACAATCCGAACGCCGCCGCGCCACCGTGGAGCATTGAATCCGCACGCGCGCTTTACAACATCCAGCGCTGGGGAGCGAAATATTTCGACATCAACGACGCGGGCCACGTCGTCGCCAGACCGTTGCAGGACGCAGGCGCGACCGTGGACATCACCGACGTGATCGAGGAGGCGAAGAGCCGTGGCTTGAAATGCCCGATGCTGATCCGGTTTCAGGACATCCTTCGCCATCGCGTCGAGGCCATCAACAAGGCGTTCCAAAATTCCATCACGGAATTCAATTATCAGGGCAAATATCGCGGCGTGTTCCCGATCAAGGTGAACCAGCTTCGCGAAGTGGTGGAGGAGATTCTCGACGCGGGCAAGGCTTACGACTTCGGGCTCGAAGTCGGCAGCAAGCCGGAATTGTTCGCCGGCCTGGCGCTGCAAAGCCACCTGGGCTGTCTCATCATCTGCAACGGTTACAAGGACGCGGAGTTTATCAAGATGGCGCTGCTCGGCATCAAGCTCGGCAAAAGAGTCATCATGGTCGTCGAAAAACTGGAGGAGCTGAAGCAGATCATTTCCGTTTCCAAACAGCTCGGCGTGGAACCGCACATCGGGATTCGCGCGCGGCTGTTGAGCAAGGGCGCGGGCAAATGGGCCGAGAGCGGCGGCGAAAACGCAAAGTTCGGCTTGAGCACGGCGGAACTGCTGGCGGCGACCGAAATGCTGACGGCGGAAAAGCTCGGCCATTGCCTGAAGCTGCTGCATTTCCACATCGGTTCGCAGGTGCCGGACATTTTGACGGTAAAAAAAGCGGTGCAGGAAGCGTCGCGGTTTTACGCCAAGCTTCACAAGATGGGGTTCGCCATCGAATACATGGACGTGGGCGGCGGCTTGGGCGTGGATTACGACGGCTCGCGCAGCGCGTTTGACTCCTCGACGAATTACACGTTGCAGGAATATACGAACGACATCGTCTATTACATCGCCGACGTGTGCAACGCCGAGAAGGTGCCGCACCCGAACATTGTGAGCGAAAGCGGCCGCGCCATCGTCGCCCATCACAGCGTCCTGATCGTGGAGGTTTTTGGTGCGATTGAAAAAATCCGGCCCGGCGATTTCCTGAAATACGGCGACAACGAGCACCCGCTGGTGAAGGAGCTGCTCGACATCAAGAAAAACCTGACGAAGCTCAACAAGCTCGAGGCTTGCCACGACGCGCAGGAACGCAAGGAGGACGCGCAGCAGATGTTCGCGCTCGGCCTGATGGATCTGCCGGACAAGGCGAAGATCGAGAATCTTTACTGGGAGATCAGCCAGGAAGTCGTCACCAGCTTCAAGGGCCAGGCGTATGTCCCGGAGGAAATCCGCAAGCTTGATGACACGCTCGCCGACCAGTATCTCTGCAATTTCTCCGTTTTCCAGTCGCTGCTGGATCATTGGGCGCTCGGACAATTATTTCCCATCATGCCGATTGGCCGGCTCAATGAAAAACCCACGCGCGAAGCCACGCTCGTGGACATCACCTGCGATTCCGACGGCGCGATCAACAAGTTCATTGATCTCCGTGATGTGCGCGACACGTTGCCGCTGCACCAGCTCAATACCAACGGCAACGGGAATCTTGAGCCATATTACATCGGCTTTTTCCTGATGGGCGCGTATCAGGACATCATGGGCGACCTGCATAATCTGTTTGGCCGCGTGAACGAAGTTCACGTCTTCCTCGAACCCGACGAACCCGCCGGCTATTACATCGAGGAAATCATCGAAGGCGACACCGTCATCCATTCGCTCACCGCCGTGCAATACGACGAGAACGAACTCAAGCGCCAGATGAAGGCGCAGATGGACGAGGCCATCAAATCCGACCGCATGAAACCGTCCGAAGCCATGCGCCTGCTGGATGATTACGAACGCGGCCTGAAGGCTTACACCTACCTTTCGTTTTGAAATGAAAAATAGACAGCCTGCAAAACGCAGTGCCTGTTTAATTCAAAGGAAATTCTCCGGCAAGGCCGGCGGATCCCCCGAAGTCTGACAACTCCGGGAGTCGTTCGTGAGTCTCTCAATCATGAATTGGAGAAAATTCGTGTAATTCGCGCCGAAGTTTCACCGCTCGTCGCTCGCCGCTTTCCGCGCGGCCAGAATTTTTTGCGACGGCTTGTAGTTGGCGATGAAGCTGCGGTAGTAATCCGCGAACGTTCCCGCCGCGATCGCCGCGCGCACTTCGGTCATCACTTTGAGATACAGGTGCGAGTTGTGGACGCTCACCATGCGCAGGCCGAGAATTTCATTCGCGCGCAGCAGATGGCGCAGATACGCGCGGGTGAACGTGCGGCACGCGTAACATTCGCAGCCTTCCTCGATCGGGCCAAAGTCCGTTTTGTAGGACGCGCCCTTGAGGCCGAACGCGCCGGTGTGCGTGACAGCGGTGCCAGTGCGGGCGATGCGTGTGGGCAGCACGCAGTCGAACATGTCCACGCCGCGCGCGATCAACTCGATCATCTGCGCGGGCGTGCCGAGGCCCATCGCGTAACGCGCCTTGTGCGCGGGCAGATGCTGCTCCGCCAGTTCGATGGCGCGCATCATCTCCGGCTCGGGTTCGCCGACGCTCACGCCGCCAATGGCGTAGCCGTCAAATTCCATTTCCACGAGCGCCTTTGCGCATTGCTCGCGCAACGCGGCGTCGCTGCCGCCCTGCACGATGCCGAAAACTTGCTGGCCGGCGGCGCGCGGCTGTTCGCGGCATTCGCGCGCCCAGCGGATGGTGCGTTCGACGGCGAGGCGTTGTTCCTTGGCGGGCGCGTCGTGCGGTGGACATTCGTCGAAAACCATTGCGATGTCCGAGCCGAGCACACGCTGAATTTCCATGGATTCCTTCGGGCCAATGAACAGCAGCGAGCCGTCCAGGTGCGACCGGAATTCGACGCCGTGCTCCTTCACCTTGCGAATTTTTGCGAGGCTGAAAACCTGAAAGCCGCCGCTGTCGGTGAGGATCGGCCTGTCCCAGTTCATGAACTTGTGCAGACCGCCCGCCGCGCGGATGACGTCGAGGCCGGGGCGCAGATTGAGATGGTAGGTATTGCCGAGAATGATTTGCGTGCCCATCTCGTGGAGTTCGCGCGGGTCGAGCGCCTTGACGCTGGCCTGCGTGCCGACGGGCATGAATACGGGCGTCTCGATGACGCCGTGCGCGGTGGTCAATTTGCCGAGACGCGCTTTGGTGTGCGTGTCGGTCTTAAGGAGTTCAAACATCGCGCGAAGGGTAAATCAAAACAGGCGCGAATGAAGATGAAAATTGAGGTGGGGTGATCGCGCTGCGCTGGCCGGACGGCGCAGTGCGCCATCCCTACCTTGGATTCAAATCCGCAAATGAAACGTCCACGAGCAGGTCGGCGGCGATCTTTTCCAAATCCCTTTTTAAGGCGGCGAGGTCGCAGTTTGCAGGCAGTTGCAGGCGCGCGGTGGCCTTGAACAAGGTTTCGCCGGACATCGGCGCGCTGACGACTTCGCTGAAAAATTCCTCGACGTTCACGTTCGCCCGGGCGAGCGCGCTGGTGATTTCGCGGACGATGCCGGGCCGGTCGCTGCCGACGATTTCCAGTTTCGTCTGTTTGCCTTGTCCCCAAATTGCAATTGGCTGGTCGGTGCGAACGACGATTTGCAAACCGTTCTCCTGCAAATCTTGCAGCGCGGCGAGCAGTGGCGATTTTTTTTCAGACGGAATTTCGATCCGCAAAATTCCGGCGAACTCTCCGCCCAGCCGGCACATGCGGCTTTCCAGCCAGTTGCCGCCGTGTTCGGCGACGGTGCGCGCGACGGATTCTACGAGGCCGGTGCGATCCGGCCCGATGATGGTCATCACCAAGGGAATTTGCATGAGGGGTTGTTAAGAGTTTGCAGTCCGGCTGGCAAGCAAATCCGCATTTCAAAAACCGGCGGGGAAAGGATTCTGACCGGAGGCGTTGCTGCGGAGTTTTTGCTCGGCCAGATTGAGATACGACCGGGCGATGGGATTGTCCAGCGGCTGCAGGCGAATTGAGCGTTGCAGCCACGGGCGCGCGGCGGCGTAATCGCCAGCCTGCACATAATGCCAGCCGATGTTGGCGGCGGTGAAATAATTGTTCGGGTCGCACGCATCGGCGCGGTTGAAGAACGGCCCGGCTTCATCGTGGCGTTCGAGCCAGTCGAGGCACATGCCGTAGCGCAAATAATTATAGCCGTTGTAGCGGTTAAGTTTCCAGCCGCGTTCGAACCATTGCATCGCGGTCTTCGCGAGCTCCCCGGAATTTTCACCGCCGTCAAAACTTTGCGTGCGGTAACATTCGCCGATGTCGTAGGCGGTCGTGAAATTTTGCGGCTCGGCGGCAAAAGCCTTTTCCAAAGCGGCGGCGCGTTCGGGCGAAAAGTTCGGCAACTGTTCCGCCCGCGCGAGCCACAAGGTTTCGCGGCCGCCCCGATATTCCTGCAAGCTCAAATACGCGATGCCGGCGGCGAGCGTGAGGGTCGCCACAATTTTCGCGGGCTGGCGGAGATTGAACCAGAATCTTTCCGTGGCGAACCGGAGGTTGCTGCTCAAGAGCGCGAGCAGCGCGACGCCGAGAATCGCGTTGGCCGGGATGTGCAGGTTGAAATCCACGGCGGAATGAAGAGCCAGCGCGAACAGTCCCGCCGCCGCGCCGAGAAAAAATGCGAAGCGGTTGCTGTTGCCGCTTTTGAATTCCTTTTCCACGCGCCGGACATGCTTGCGGGTTTGCCACAAGCTGGCGCCGAACAGGGCCATGCCCGCAAACGCGATGATTCCGCCCGCCGTTCCCCAGTCGGCGAGCAGGTTCAGATAATCGTTGTGCGCGCGGTCGGGCTGCAATTGGATGCGCTCGGTGCGGTAGGCGGGATAACGGTAGTTGTAATGCGCCGGGCCGGCGCCCCACCAGAAATTCTCGCGCCACATCTGCGCCGCCGCCACCCAGAGATCGCTGCGCAGTTCGAGTTCAACATGCTTGATGTCCATCCCGGAACTTTTATCCCGTTGAACAAACGTGGCCGTTCTTGTCAGATATTTCGCGGTGAAAACCGCGCCGCCGCCGATCAAAAAGACCAGCAGCAGAAAGGCCGGAAGCTGGTGTTGCCGGTGGCAGATCAAAATTCCCAGCAGCGCGAGCAGCGCCAGCCCGGCCGCCGCCCAGCCGCCGCGCGAAAAGGTGACCACGATTCCCGCGGCGATGACCAGCGCCGAGTAGCCGAGCAGAATCCGCATCACCGGCTTGATGCGCCCGGCCAGAATGTAGGCGACCGCCAGCGGCAGGATCATTTCCAGGAACCCCGCGAGATTGTTCGGCGAAATAAAAGTTCCCGTGCCGCGCCCCGGATACATCGCTTCGTAATTCCAGACATGCGGCGAGTGCGTGAAGTATTGGAAGACCGCGTAGCCGGAAATCCCCATCGCCAGAAAAACCAGCGTGAAGCTGATGACCTGCGCATATTCCTGCCGATACAAATTGTTGACGATGGCGAAAAACAGGAACGCATACATCAGCACCTGGATCATTTCCTGCCGCGCGACATATTCGATGTCCGCCGTGAGATAACGCGCGATGGCGTAAATGGCAAACGCAAGCACCGCCCAGCAGACCGGCGGCCAGAGCAGTTGAGGTTTGCGGCTGATCCAAAGCCGCAACGCCCACACCAGCATCACGGCCATTGTCAAATCTAGGACGACGAGAAACGCCCACGCATCCACCGCACCAAGCGACAACGGGGCAAAAACCAGGATGCCCAGCACCAAGCCCAGAATGCTCCGCTCGCACCAGTTGTCTAAAGATTCTCTGTCCATGCTGATTTGCGCAGAAAATGAACAAGGAACGCAGGCGAGTAAAGAAGCAAAAGGTCAACCACAGATGGACACAGATAAACACGGATTGCGGAGCGCGGTTGTGTGCGAAGCACCAGCCGCAGCCGTGCTCCGACGAATTGTTTTATCTGTAGTCAAAGCTTTTTCTTTTTGGCGGCTTCGGGACGGTATTCCAGAATTTCGCCGGGCTGGCATTGCAGATGTTCGCAGATGGCTTCGAGCGTGGAGAAGCGGATGGCCGTGGCCTTGCCAGTCTTGAGGACGGACAGGTTTTGCGGCGTGATGTCCACGCCGTCGGACAGATCGTTCAGCCGCATTTTGCGCTGGGCGAGAACCACGTCGAGATTGACGATGATGGGCATTATTAAAATTGGGGGAAACATCCAACAACCAACATCGAACACCCAACATCCATTGTAACGCGCGCAAGCGGCATTGGATGTTGAATGTTGGTTGTTCGATGTTGGTTGTTCATTCTCCGGTTCAAACCGTCAGTTCCTGTTCCTCCTGAATCTTCCGGCCTTCGTCCATGATCCAAGCCACGAAAATAACCAGCAAGCCGATGAATACGGGCGTGGTGCTCAAGTCCATGTCTTTGGCCAATCCCTGCAACTGATAATCAATCAACCAGTCAATGATGAGCCACCAGCCGGGAAGCCGGATGCCGATGACGTTCTTGGCTGTGAAAAGAATCCCGCGTCCGTAGAGCCGGAACAGCCGGAGCAGCACGCCCGTGCACAAGAATGCCAGACACGTCCTGACAATCCACAAAGCAAGAATCGTCGCCGGCATTTCACCCGGCGACTCATAAATGTGGTGCTGTGAAGTGACCACCCGCAATTTATCGTGAACCGGAGACGGCCAGCCGAACAGGAAAGCCAGAAACCAGTAGATTCCCAATACGAGACACAACCAAGTCAGGGCTTGGAAGATGAGGCTCGCATTTTTGATGCGGATGCGGCGGGCAATGTTGTTGCGTGGGCCGGAAATGAATCTGAAGGCCAGATAAAACAATATAAATGCTGGAATTAATTGTTAATCGGCTCGACTTTTGTGCGTCGCTTGCTTTGTCTGGCGCGGCAGCTTATCCTGAAACCGCCATGAAACAACCGTCCATCAACGTCGAGGAAAAGATTGACCGCTTCGTTGGGCGGCGCACCCGGACGCCGGACGCGCTTTCGACCGCGACGAGCAACAAGGCCAATTCCATCGCATGGCGCAAAGCTTTCGGCGGCGTGCGCGTGCCGCACGGCGTGTATCGGTTCAAAACCCATGAAGAAGCGGATCAATGGTTATGGCAGATGATCGCCCGCCGGAAGAATTAGAATCCCGTGAGCCGACGGTGGAGGATTTGCGGGATTTGTGCCGCGAACTCAACCAGCGCGGCGCGAAATACATCGTCATCGGCGGGTTTGCCATGCGCGCGGCCAATTACAATCGCACGACGATGGACGTGGATTTGATGGTGGCGGCGGACTTGGAAAACGAGGCGAAAGTATTTTCCGCGCTCGCTACGCTGCCAGACAATGCCGTCCGCGAACTTCAGCCGGGAGAACTCCAAAAACATAATGTCATCCGCATCGGCGACGAAATTCTGGTGGACTTGTTGCGGTCAGCCGGTGGAATTGAATATGCCGAAGCGGCAAAAGATATTGTCGTGAGGGAGGTGGATGGCGTGCCGATTCCTTTCGCTTCGCCGCGATTGCTCTGGCGGATGAAAGTTGTCACGCATCGCGAAAAAGACACCGATGACTTGTTGTTTCTTCGTGAGTGGTTCGCCGAACGCGGGGAAGAGCCACCGCAGGTTTGATTCTTCGGACAATTCGTTTTACCCTTTCCAAAATTTATGACCGACCCGCGTTACACCAAACTGGCCAAACTGCTCGTGAACTATTCCACCGAGCTGAAAAAGGGCGACCGCATCCTGTGCGACATGATTGACGTGCCGGACGAGTTCACCGTGGAACTCATCCGCGCCGTTCGCGCGGCGGGCGCGACGCCGTTCGTCGAGACGCGGCAATCGCGTGTCGGGCGCGAGCAGTTGCTCGGCATCACCGAGGCGCAGGCCGCCACCATCCGCGACATCGAGATGTTCCGCATGAAAAAAATGCAGGCTTACATCGCCATCCGTGGCGCGGACAACATGAATGAAAATTCCGACGTGCCGGGCGACCGCGTGAAGTTGCATTCGCGCATCATCCGGCCGGTGCAGGATTATCGCGTGAACAAGACGCGCTGGTGCGTGTTGCGCTGGCCCACGCCGAGCATGGCGCAGGCGGCGGGCATGAGCACGGAGGCGTTTGAGAACTTATACTTCGACGTCTGCACGATGGATTACGCGAAGATGGGCAAGGCGATGGGGCCGCTGGAAAAGCTCATGGCCAAAACCGACCGCGTCCGGCTGGTCGCGCCCGGCACGGATTTAAGCTTCAGCATTAAAGGCATCGGCGCGAAGATGTGCAAGGGCGACCGTAACATCCCCGATGGCGAGGTGTTTTCCTGCCCGACCAAAACCTCCGTGAACGGCGTCATTCAGTTCAACACGCCAACGCTGTATGCGGGAACGAAGTTTGAAAACGTGCGGCTGGTGTTGAGGGACGGAAAAATTGTCGAGGCGACAGCGAACAACACGAAACGGCTGAACGAAATTTTGGACACGGACGCCGGCGCGCGCTACATCGGCGAATTTTCACTCGGCTTTAATCCGCATATTTTAAGCCCGATGTGCGACATTTTGTTCGATGAAAAAATCGCCGGCTCGCTGCACTTCACGCCCGGCCAGGCCTATGAAGATTGCGGCAACGGCAACAAAAGCGCGATCCACTGGGACATGGTCTTGATCCAGCGCAAGGAATGGGGCGGCGGCGAGGTGTGGTTCGACGAGGAACTCATCCGCAAGGACGGAATCTTTCTGACCAAGGATTTGAAGCCGCTGAATCCGGCAAATTTAAAATAAAGCGGCCCGCTATTCCATTCGAACACCAATCCGGTAGAAGTATTGTGACTGTCCCGCTTGAACCGCTGTCGGCCAAGAGTTGGTTGGATACGCTACCGTTGCCGTCAGGTTAGTGGGAGGCAGCGAAATTCCAGAATAAACATCGTATACACGTCCGGGCAACGCGACCCAGTTGATGAGAAACTGTGGCGGAGTGCTTCCATCGGGCTGCCCTGCGCTGACTTGGAACCGGGAGGCCGAATCGGTTGGATTGGTGCCGGCAATGAATTCCTGCCCATTGTCGTAGCCGTCTCCGTCGGGGTCGGCAGTGTCGGCCGCGTTTCCAGTATTGAGGGTCGTGCCGAAATAAGTCCGGCGCCAGACTTCAAGTGGTGTGAGCACGGAAATAGGTATGACGTTAATACAATTGATGACGGCATAAGTAGAGCCACCAGATGGCGTGACGGTCAGCGTCAAACTTCCAGAATTGTCCGTTGCGAGCGAATGAAATTCCACAAAGTTGTCCAAGTTGCTCGAGGCATCAAGGAAGTTAGTTTGAAAACCGATGATATAGGTGCCTTGGTAATTCGTGGCGGCGATGGAGGCGAAAACTTGAAGATCATAGGTCGCCAGTGGATCGAGTCCGGCAATTGTGATGCTGCCGCTTTGGTTCGCCTTGGTGACCCAGTATCCCTCGGGGGTGACATAGTCGGCAAAGGGGTATGTATCGGGAAGCATGTTCGTGCCGGTGTTGCCGAAGGCTTGGCTGACATAAAACCGGGTGGTGGTGACGGCACCCGCGATATCTTGAGCAAAACCGAGAGCAATATCCTGGGTGTGAAAGGTGCCATTGCGTCCGATTGTATTCCATGTCGCTCCAGTATAATAATCGGATTGAACTGTATTCATTCGCTGGTCGCTAACGAGTGCCGTTGTAAAATTTACTGCGAGGCTCCGGCCGATTTCCAGCGGATGCAGAGCGGTGGTTTGCGATAGCATCCAATCATACATCGCAGCTTTGCTATAGGCTCCATTGTCCCACACCCTGTCGTCATGACCGAAGTTGGCGTATTGGGTATACCGGACAATTCCGGGACCAAAATCATAAAGTTCCTCGGCATTAGTGCCGGTAGGAAAGGTCGGGGGCGTTCCGCCTGAAGTTTGGACGATACTGGCAACGGATGTATCGCTATAGTCGCAATTCACTGTCGCGTCCATTCGGCCATGAAAATACCAGTGCGGCTTGCCAACAGCCGACCACGTGTCGTTGTAATAGGTTTTGAATATTGCATTAGGGGAAAGCGGAACAAAGGCGGCGAAAATCTGTGGATACTGGCCAAGGAGCGATTTAAGAGTTCCCCCACCCATTGAGAGCCCAGTGGCATACAGGCGGGTGGGGTCAGCGTGATATTGGTCAACCGCCCGGGCAATGAGGTCTATAATCACATTCTGCTGGTCGTCGCTGAAGTAGTAATTGTATGGCGTCTGTGGAGCAAGGAGCAGGAACCCCCGGGCACGTGCATTGAGGATCAGGTTATTGATATGAACATCCACCTGTTTGTGGTCGTCAGTGCCGTATTCACCCGAGCCATGCAGGAAAACGACCAGCGGATAACTCTGGTTGGAATTGTAATTTTCAGGAACGTAAAGGCGTCCTAGACTGTTGAAGGGCTGGGAGGTGTCGGCTTGGGCATAGTAACTGTAGTCAATAAAAGTATAGTTGGTGCCATTGATAGTCCTGATGTAATTGGGCAACGCGGCTTCCGCCTGGAAAAGACAGGCCAAGCCGAAAACAATACACAAACACTGATAGCCAAGACGCTTAAACACAGCAATGCTTAATGAATTCTCCGCTCAAAGATTGGTTGTTAACATTTGGCGTCGCCCGTTTTTTTGTTTCAAATTTGAATCAGGCCGCTTCCTTGAGAATTGTCAGGAACTGTTTCATCGCGGGCGAAAGCACTTTGTTCTTTTTGTAGATCGCGGCGAGCGGGCGGTAAAAATCCCCGTCTTCGATCGGCAGCGCGACCAGGGTCTGCTTGGAGATTTCCTGGGCGATGGTTCCCTGCGGCACGATGGAGATGCCCGCGTCAATCTCCACGGCGCGTTTCACGGTTTCGATGTTGTCGAATTCCATGACATGCTTGGCTTCGACGCCGTGTTCCTTCAAAATTTTATCCAGCGCCTTGCGGGTCGGGATGTCCGGCTCGAAGCCGATGACCTTCTGGGTGGCGAGCGATTTGAGCTTCACGGTTTTCAGCTTGGCGAACGGATGCTGCGGATGGCAGATCAGCACGAGAGGGTCTTTGCGGAGCGCAACGATTTCAATCTTCGGGTCCTTGACCGGATACGCGATTAGGCCGAGGTCAACGACGTTGCTCAACACGTCCTCGTAAACCTGGTTCGCCCGGCGGTATTCGACGTGGATGTTGACCGTCGGGTAGCTCTTCATGAATTTTTTGACATACGCGGGCAGGTCGTGCAGGCCGATGCTGTAAATCGTCGCGATGCGGATGGTGCCGGAAATGATGTCCTTCAACTCCTGCAATTTGCTGTGCAGCGATTCGTAGGTCTGGATGATCTGCTTGCTGTAGTCGTAGAGCACCTGGCCTTCGCGCGTGAGCCGGAATTTTTTCTTGCTGCGCTCGATGAGCAGCGACTTGAAGGCGCGTTCCAGCGAACTGATCTGCTGGCTCACGGCGGACTGGGTGACACCGTTGATCTGGGCGGCCTTGGTGAAACTTTCCGTTTCGGCCAAATCACAAAACATTTTCAGGCTTTCAATCTGCATAAGTTCCATTTAACCGCACATTCGCATTTCAGTCAACCGCCAGTGCGCTGCCGAGCAGTTGCTTGACCTTCGCCAGAAGTTCGCGGCTCGTGAACGGCTTCTGCAAATACGCGGTGCCGGCCTGCCGGTCCGACGGCATCACATAACCGCTCGTGCACAAAATCTTTGCCTCCGGCATGAGCTGCCGAATGCGCTCGGCCAGTTCGCGTCCGCTCATCGCTGGCATCACCATGTCGGTGACGACCAGGTCCACCTTCGTGTCCTCGCGCGACAACAAAGCCAGCGCCTTCTGGCCGCTGCCCGCCGTCAGCACACGATAACCGTATTCGGTCAGGATCGCTTCCGCCATCGTCAGGATCAAACTTTCATCGTCCACCACCAGGATGGAGGCCGTGCCGTGCAGATCTTCATCGCCGCCCGGGCCGTCGCGGAACAGTCCCTTTTCCGCCGGCAAATAAATCCGCACCGACGCCCCCGCGCCCGGCTGGCTCGAAACCGCCACGCCGCCGCCATGGTTGGAGATGATGCCGTAAACCAGCGCCAGCCCCAGTCCGCGATGGCTGCCGCCCTTCGTCGAAAAAAACGGCTCGAAGATTCTCGGCAGGATCTCCGGATCAATCCCCGCGCCATTGTCCCCGATCTCGACACAAATGTAAGCTCCCGCCGCGAGGCGCACGTTGCGATCCTGCGTCGGCTCGCTCAACTCCACATTGCGCGACTGCACCGTGATCTGGCCGTTGCCGCCGGCGGAGACGGCCTCGACCGAGTTCTCCAAAACTTTCGTCAACGCCTGCTGCACCTTGGCCTCGTCAAACCGTGCGCCGAACAAATCCCGCTCCGGCTGCACCTTCCAGACGATCTTTTCGCCCTGCGCGTTGCGGAAAAAATCCACGCACCGGTTCATCACCAGGTTCAAATTGCCCGGCGGCGTGCGGCGCGTCTCTTTTTCCTGACGGCTGAACACCGCGAGATCATTGGCGATTTCCGCCGCGCGGGCCGCCGACTTTTCCACCTCCAGCAGCGAATGCCGCCACGGATGGCCCGCCTCCGCCTTGCCCAGCAACAGCGACGCGTGGCCGAGCACGCTCGTCAGCGCGTTGTTGAAATCCAGCGAAACCGTCCGCGCCAGTTGCAGCGCGCAGTCCAGTTTTTGTTTCAATAAAATTCCGCCCGCATCCACAGCGGGCCTGGTTTCGGCGGGCAGAACGGCCGGCGCAGTTTCCAATGCGACCGGAACTGGCACAGGTGCCGGAGCTGCCGCCGGCTTGACGAAGGGAAGCAATTGAAGAACAAACCAGTTTTGCCCCTCGCTGACGAACGGGCAGACGGCCGCCGTGAACATGACGGTTCCGCCGGCGGCAGTGCGGAGTTTCAAATCCACCGTCGGCGCAGGGGATTGCTGCCAGCGGGTGAAAAATTGATCCGACGGGACGCCGTTTTCCGCCGGCCAGATTGCCGACAGATCCGCCGCTGCCGAACTGATGGCCGCGCCAAAAACACCCGCTGCCGCCGGGTTTGCGCGCTGCACGCGCCCCCTTGTGTCCAGCAGCAACGCCGGCCACGCCGCACTTTCCAAACCAAAAAAAACATCGGGCTTCATTAAGTCCAAGACAACACGGCAGGCTACAATGCTTTCCCGAAAATTCAAGGAACGAGAACAAACGCCGAAGGTAAAAGTCCTTTCACGGTGAACTCCCGGATGGCTTTCAAATCACCACTGTCTGCGATGAACACCGTCGCATCCGTCGCATATTCCGCCAACAATTGACGGCACGCACCGCACGGCATCGGCCCGCCGTCACAGCGCGCCACGACCGCCACCGCCACGAAATTTTTCTTCCCGTCCGTCAGCGCCTTGAACAGCGCGATGCGTTCCGCGCAGCACGTCAGGCCGTAGCTCGCGCTCTCCACGTTCGCGCCGCCGATGATTTCGCCCGACTTCGTGAGCAGCGCCGCGCCCACCTTGAACTTGGAATACGGCGACACCGAGTTTTTACTCGCGGCCGCCGCCGCCTGAACAAGTTTGAATGAATTGATTTTCACAATTTGAATTCGTGTTAATTCGTGAAATTCGTGTCAAAGTTTTTCATAAAGTTCTGCAAATTGTTTGATAAGTTGCGCTCCGGATTTTTTCACGCGCTCCGCCGTTTCCAGCACTTCGCTGTGCGACAAATTTCCTTTGCTGATGCCCGCCGCCAGATTGGTGATGCACGAAACCGCCGCGACGCGCAGGCCGATTTGCCGCGCCACGATGGCCTCCGGCACCGTGCTCATGCCCACCGCGTCCGCGCCGAGTTTGGCGAACGCCCGGATTTCCGCCGGTGTTTCATAACTCGGCCCGCTCACCGCCAGATAAACACCGCGCTGCAATTTCAGTTTGGAAATCTTTCCGGCCTGAAACAAAACCTCTCGCAACGTCTTATCATAAGTCTCCGTCAAATCCACGAAACGCGGCAAACCCGGAATCACCGCGCCGCGCAGCGGGTTTGCGCCCATGAAATTGATGTGATCGGTCAGCACCATGAAATCTCCGGCGCGGAAATTTTTGTTCAGACCACCCGCCGCGTTCGTCAAAAGCAGATCCGTGATGCCGAACGCCGCGAGCGTGCGCGTGGCGAACGTGACCCGCTCCATGTCGTGGCCTTCGTAAAAATGCGCGCGGCCGCTCAAGACCAGCACCGGGGTCTGGCCGAGGTGGCCGAAATACAATTCGCCCGCGTGGCCGCTGACGGTTGGCTTGGGAAAGCCGGGGATTTTGGCGTAGGAAATTTTTTTGTCCACGCGCAGTTCCGTCAGCGCGTGATGAAAGCCGCTGCCGAGCACGATGGCGAGCGTCGGGCGCAGCGGGGAAACTTTTTTGAGCCGGGTGGCGGCGGTTTTGGGATTATGTAAAACCATCTTGTCTTTGGCCTAATTTTTATTTGCCGACAACTAACCTCCCCCCAACAAATCAGGCTATGTGGATGTAGGCGGTATGGTGAATTCTCCCTGATCAGGATTTTCCAGTTTTCCCGGACTGAATCCATCAGTAAGTAAAAGCACATGGACGGAACAGGTATTACGTTGGCGCAGGCGCGCGGCAATTCGCGCAAGCGTGTTTGTATCTTCAGTCAAAATTATTGAAATCTGCTCCTCCTCAGCCTGTGCAATAATTTTTAAGTCGTTGATGATAATTCGCCGTGTGTCTTCGGTAGATGCTGCATTCTCTTCGCTCAATGAACGGAACATCGCTGCTGCTCGAATAGCATGGGGTAAGTTGTAGGGTTGGATGCGAAAATTTTGGAGTGGCAGATCACTAATCGGCTGTTTTACCTCAAACTCGCCTGCCGCCACGGTGGAAATCCACATCGGGAATCGTTGAGCCAGACAATGACGAAAATATTCCACTGCTACTGCATGATTTGACCGATCAGGGTCGGCGAAAGAAATCAAAAAACTGGTGTCGAGGGAAACTTGAATCATGGCCTTATTTATTCCCTCTCAATGCCTCCACCCAACCCGCGGCGGATTTTACTTCTTTCCAAGCTTCACGTCCCTTTTGCCAAAGTAATGCCAAGGCTTGCTCATCAACGTCTGTTGTTTGCGGCGAGAATTGAATCAGCCGAAGGTTTCGCAAGGCCTTTGTTCGTAAATGTTGTTCGCCCTGCACTCGGAGAGTTACTTCCTTGTAAGCGTGGTTTTCTTTTTCAGCCGCTAATTGTTGTTCGGTTGCATCCACACGCACGGTTTCACCAGTATCTGCCAAGATGAGATGCACATTCGGTGCTTTGCCGCCAAGATCAATGACCTTCCCGGTGAGATGTTTTTCAACGCTCACCCAAGAATTTTCCCCGGCGTGTTGAAACTGGCTGGTGTTTGTAATGCGAACTTCGCGTTTTTTGTCTCCGTCGGGAATTGAATAAATGCGACTGGGCGAACGGCGCACACGCGACTGCCAGCGCTCAATCACTTGAGCACGCTTTGGCTGAATCGCATCCAAGTCGCCAGTTTGATCTAGCTTCGCAATGTCTGCGCGCGTATCTGCTGCCAGCAAATGTGCAACGAGCGCAACCACCTTGACTGATCCTTTTTCAATTTTAACCCGCGAGTCTGCAAGGCTCGCCCCAGGAACATCGCCCTTGATTAAGGTTTCAACCTCCTCAAGAAAGCCACGCAACGTAGGCAAATCAACAGTCTCTAGAGTCAGAGGCTGGCCGCCAACTATGTCATCGAGTGAAAACTCAAGCTCTGTTAGTTCGTTGGACATATTTTACGCTGGTCACAATCTCGCCTTTCTCGTTCCGCTTCTCAAGACGATTTAAGCATTTGTTCAAATTGCGCCGCTTGATTTATTCGCTTTGTGCCATATTATGTCTGACTCGAATTATGGAATTGAACAATGACGAAATCCGCCGTTACTCGCGGCACCTGATTCTGCCTGAAGTCGGATTGGCAGGCCAAAAGAAAATCAAAGCCGCCAGCGTGCTGTGCATCGGCGCGGGCGGCCTCGGCTCGCCCATCGCCATGTATCTCGCCGCCGCCGGCGTGGGGAAAATAGGTATCGTGGATTTCGATACGGTGGACTACTCCAATCTGCAACGGCAGATTCTCCACACCGACGCGGACGTGGGCCGCTCGAAGGCGGAGTCGGCGAAGGAAACGATTCGCGGCATCAATCCGCATTGCGAAGTCGTCATCCACAACACGCGCATCTCGTCCGAAAACGCGCTCGATCTCATCCGCCCCTACGACATCGTGGTGGACGGCACGGATAATTTCCCGACGCGCTATCTCACGAATGACGCCTGCGTGTTGCTCAAGAAGCCGAACGTCTATGGCTCGATTTTCCGTTTCGAAGGCCAGGCCAGCGTGTTCGCACCGCATCTCGGCGGGCCGTGTTATCGCTGTCTGTATCCCGAACCGCCGCCGCCCGGCATGGTGCCGAGCTGCGCGGAAGGCGGCGTGCTCGGCGTCTTGCCCGGCATCGTCGGCTGCATCCAGGCCACGGAAATTTTGAAGCTCGCCATTGGCAAGGGAACTTCGCTGGTCGGCAGGCTCGTGCTCTTCAATGCGCTCGACATGAAGTTCCGCGAATTGAAATTGCGCCGCGATCCGGCGTGTCCCGTTTGCGGCGAGCACCCGACGATCAAGGAATTAATTGATTACGAAATGTTCTGCGGCATCGTGCCGGAGCCGGAAAACGTGGGGAATCCCGACGAAGTCACCGTGCAGGACATGAAGAAGGCGCTGGATAATCCAAACCTGCACATCAAGGTCATTGATGTCCGCGAGCCGGACGAATATGAGATCGCCCATGTCAAGGGCGTGCCGTTGCTGCCGTTGAGCGAATTGCAAAGCCGCTTCACCGAGCTGGATCCGAACACGCAATATTATCTGCACTGCAAAGTCGGGTTGCGTTCGTTGAATGCTTTGAATTTCTTGCGCCAGCAAGGTTTCAAATACGTCAAAAGCGTCAAAGGTGGCATCGCCGCGTGGGCGGATGAAATTGACCGCAACGTGCCGAGGTATTAAGGTGACGATATGAGTTTTAACGCATTAGTCGAAAATGTCCGAACCTGTTCAACGGAAGAAAAGGAAGAATTGAAATTTCTTCTTGAACGGGCGCTCATTGAAGAACGTCGCGACGAAATAAAGGAAAATGGACGCCGCAGCATGGAAGAGTTAAAGCGGGGCAAATTAAAGTTCTCCATTTCCATCAGCGAATTAAAAAAATCGCTGGCTTCATGACTGAAATCACTTTCAGCTCTTCCTTCAAACGAGCTTTCAAGAAGCGCATCGAAGGCCGCAAACCGCTGGAGGATAAGTTTTGGAGGCGATTGGAAATCTTCCGGGACAATCCGTTGGATGCACGCTTGCGGACGCACAAGCTTTCCGGCGAATTGCGCGAGCATTGGAGCTTCACCATCGAGTATGACGTTCGGGTTGTTTTTCAATTCGCATCGAAAAACCGCGCGGTCTTTCAGGACATCGGCACGCACGACGAAGTTTATTGATCTATGACCGACGATTTGCAAAAACGCATTCAAGCCGCGCTCGCCAATCCGCAAAACATGGGCGAGATGGCCGGAGCGGATTCCATCGGCACGGTGGGCAACGCGGATTGCGGCGAGATGCTGCGGCTGTGGGTGAAGTTCAAGCAGCAGGATGGCAAGCGGGTCATTGACCGGGCCACGTTCCAATCCTTCGGCTGCGAGACGGCCATCGCCGTGGCCAGCCTCGCGACGGAACTGATCCGTGGCAAAACCGCCGAGGAGGCGCTGGCGCTCAAGACCGAGGAACTCGCCGGCGAACTTGGCCCGTTGCCGCCGATGAAAATCCATTGCGCCCAGCTTGTCGAAGGCGCGCTGCGCTCCGCGCTGGAGCCGGAGAAAGTGGAGGCCAAACCTGTAGCATCAGCTTCCGCTGGGGCGCCGACTTTGCTCGACAGTTTTTCCAAGCCCAAGGAAGGCGGTGTGAAGCTGACTTTCCTGGACGAAGGGGAAAATTAACCGCAGTCGCGGAGCGACTTTGGAATTTAGCCAGCTACGAAGTGGCTGGTGTTAGTGCAAAAAGCAAATCCGTCCCGCAAGGGATGGCTGAATTGTTTGAATGTTTCCAGCGTCCTTTCAAGACGCGATTAAATATGGTGATTGTTCCAGCCACTTCGTAGCTGGCTAATTTCCAAAGCTCCTTCGGAGCAAATTTAAGCCGCTGGTTTTTCCCGCAATTTTTCCAACGCCGCCAGCGCCGCCTCGCTCTCGGCGGCTTTTTTGCTTTTACCACGTCCGCGTGCGAGTTCCACGCCGTCGTGCAGCACTGCACATTCAAAATCGCGGTCATGATCCGCGCCGCTCGCGGAAACGAGCTGATATTCCGGCGCATTCTGCGAGCGCGATTGCAGCAGCTCCTGCAGTTCGCCCTTGGGGTTTTCGATGCCCGGCAACGCGCCCAGTTCACCAAACTTTGCGCTAAATTCACGCAAAGTGAATTCGCGCGCGGCGTCAAAACCGCCGTCCAAAAAAATGGCGCCGAGCAATGCCTCGAATGCATCGGCCAATGCTGACGGCCGTTCGCGCCCGCCGGTGTTCTCCTCGCCGCGGCTCAAAATCAAGTGCGCGCCAAGACCCAGCGCGCGCCCGTGTTCAGACAGCGAACTGGCGTTCACCAGTTTTGCGCGCGACTTCGTGAGCAAGCCTTCGTCTGCGTCAGTAAATTTTTCGTAAAGCTGCTGGGAGAGGACGACGCCCAGCACCGAGTCGCCAAGAAATTCCAGCCTTTGATTGTGCTCGCCCGCCACGCCATTTTCGTGCGCGACGGACGGATGCGTGAGCGCGAGGCGCAGCAGGCTTTCGTCGCGGAAATGGTAGCCGAGACGTTGCTGGAGTTCGGCGAGCGCAGACATGAATCAATGGGGAAACATCGAACATTCAACATTCAACGCCGAACATCCAAGGTTTCGCCGACCACCCGTGCGTTGGGTGTTGAGCGTTGAATGTTGAATGTTGAATGTTTTCAATTTTGAACTGCGGCAGTTTCAGCAATGGCAGATGGTTCCGCTGCCGACGGATTCAAGCCATGTTCCAGCAGTTGCGCCACATCGCGCTGGACTTGTTCGAGTTGATCCAGATGCAAATCCGGGTCGGCGATGGTGAAGATGTCGCCGGTCTTTGGCTGCTCATAGACGAACACGCGCTGGCCGTCGCGGATGATTTGTTCCTTCACCTTGAGGATGCGTTTGCGTTCGAGCATCACCGCAAGGATATACGCGGCGGGCGCGTAACGCGGATCGTTTTGCTCGATGAGTTTGCGCAGCACGGTCTCGGCGGTCTCCTTCTGGATGGCGTCCACCGCCGGCGCGGGAGCTTCATAAATCCCCTGCCAATGCGAGATGAACCCGGCGCGGCTGGGCGCGTCGGCGGCAAAAGTTTTTTGCCAGCACGGTTCGCAGATGTCCGACCGGCGCAACTCCGGCGGCTCATCAAGGAGCAGCGTGTGATACGGCTGTTTGTCGGCAAAAGGCTGGCCGCACGCCTCGCAGGCGTGCGCGCGGGACTGGATGTTCCACTCGTTCATGGGCGCAAAGATTTAACCACGAATGACACGAATGAACACGAAGAAATTTTCAAGAGGGCGGCCCGCAGATTGCGCCGATGCCGCAGACTGGAATCAAATATAAGCCTGTCCGCGTAAATCTGCGCCATCTGCGGGGAATATTCAGCCCGCGAAATCGAAGTCCAGGCGGTTCTGGAACTGGCCTTGCCTCGGTTTGATTACTGCGCCAGTTCCGCGAGCTTTGCGTCCGCCCGTCCGCTGTCAATCGTTTCGCCCGCCAGTTCCCAGCCCTCCATAAGTGATTTCGTTTTGCCTGCGATGAACAACGCAGCCGCCGCATTGAGCAAAACCGCGTCGCGCTTCGGGCCGCGTTCCCGGCCGGACAAAATATTGCGGGCAATTTTTGCATTTGCATTTTTATCGCCGCCGAGCAGATCGTTGAGCGACGCGGGCTGCAAGGGAAATTGATCCGGCAACGTGGTGGAAACGGTGAAGCCGCGCGCCTGGTAAAATTCCGCGATCGTGTTTTCGCCCAGCGTGGAAAGCTCGTCGAGAAAAAGTGCGGATTGCGGATTGCGGATTGCGGATTCACCGCCGTTCGGAATTTTCCCGCACACGACCATCGCGCGGCGGACGCCGAGCGACTGGAGCACGTGCGCCAGCGGCTCGCAAAGTTCGGGGCGCGGCACGCCCATGAGCATCGCCGAAGGGCGCGCGGGATTCAGCAACGGGCCGAGCAGGTTGAAGATCGTCCGCTGGCCGCGCTCGGCGCACAGTTTTCGCGCGGGCGAGATATGCTTGAACGCGGGATGATAATTGGGCGCAAAGAAAAAGGCAAAGTTGTGTTCGCGCAACGACCGCGCGGCCTCCTCGGGCGACAGGTGAATTTTGATGCCAAGCGCTTCCAGCACATCCGCGCTGCCGGCCTGCGAAGTGACCGCCCGGTTGCCATGCTTGGCCACGGTCACGCCAGCGGCGGCGCAGATGATGGCCGCCGTGGTGGAGATGTTAATCGTGCCGAGGCGGTCGCCGCCGGTGCCGACGACATCGAGGATTTCTCGCGCACGGGTTTCGGCATCGAGAGGCGGCGTGATGGACTTGTCGCGTAACGCGCGGGCGAACGCGGCGATTTCTCCGGGCGTCTCGCCGCGTTGCGCGAAGGCGGTCAGGAAGTCGGCCTTGAGGTTCGCCAGAATGGCTTCGTCGGTGAGCCGGTCCACGGCGAGCCGGACTTGTTCGTCGTCCAGCAGTTGCGCGGCGACGAGATGTTGGATGAGCTTTTCGAGCACGCGCTGATTTTAGGGTTAAATACGCCCGGCTCAAACTGAAAGTGCGTGGACAGGCGGAGAAATTTTCGTAACTTGTCAGGCGCGGGCGCGTCTCAATGGGGACAATTCCTCGGAAATAAATTTATGGCGGCAAAACAAAGCGGCGGCTGGGTGAGATGGGCGGTCATTTTATTGATCGCAGGTGCGGCCATTGTGGCAGGCGTCTGGTATTTCAAGCACGGCAAGAGCGATGTGGTGCAATATCAGGCCACGGCGGTGGATCGCGGCGAGGTGATTCAGACGGTGACGGCGACGGGCACGTTGAACCCGGTGGTGAACGTGACGGTCGGCAGCCAGGTTTCCGGGCGCATCAGCAAATTGTATGTGGATTTCAATTCTCCGGTGAAGCAGGGCGAGATTCTCGCGGAGATTGATCCGTCCACTTACCAGGCCACGGTCGAGCAGGTCACCGCCGACTTGGCGAATGCGCGGGCGAACCTGGAATTGCAACAGGTGCAGTTTCAGCGCGCCAGTGAACTGATCACCAACAAGCTCATCTCCGGTTCGGATTACGACATCGCGCTGGCGGCGTTGCATCAGGCCGAGGCGACGGTGAAGATCAAGCAGGCTTCACTCAACAACGCGCTGGTCAATCTGAACTATTGCAAAATCGTTTCGCCCGTGGACGGCGTGGTGATTTCGCGCGCGGTGGAGCTGGGGCAGACGGTCGCGTCCAGCTTCAACACGCCGACGATTTTCCAGATCGCGAACGACCTGACGAAGATGCAGATTGATTCCAACGTGGCCGAGGCCGACGTGGGCGGCGTGGAGGAAAAGCAGGACGTGACGTTTCTGGTGGATGCCTACCCATATCGCACATTCCGCGGCACGGTGACGCAAGTGCGCAATTCCCCAACGACCATCAACAACGTCGTCACCTACGACTGCGTCATCGGCGTGAACAATCCGGATTATAAATTGAAGCCCGGCATGACGGCGAATGTTTCCATCATCATCGCGCAACGCGACGACGCGTTGAAAATCCCCAACGGCGCGCTGCGGTTCCATCCGCCGAAAACGGATGCCGCTGCTGATGCCAAGACCAATTCACCTGCTGCGTCAAACGCGCAAACTGCGCTTGCGCCAGCCGCAGGTGGTGATCGCACGCGCGGCGACCGTCCGCGCGGCGAAGGCCGGCGCGGGGGGAAGCGCGACGCGGGCGGGAAGCAGAACATACACACCGTTTATGTTTTGAAAACGGATGCCGACGGGAACAATCCCACCCTGACCCCGGTGCAGATCAAAACGGGCATCACCGACGGCATCAACACCGAGGTGCTGGAAGGATTGAACGAGGGCGACAAGGTTGTGACCGGCACCGTTTCAACCGGCGCGCCAACCACGGCCGCCACGGCGAATCCGTTCGGTGGCGGCGGGATGCCCAGAATGCGCTGATTCAAATTCGCGGAGAAATTTTCGTGCAGACAAATCCCGTCATCAAGCTGGTTGAATTGAGCAAGACGTATCACACCGGCGAGGTGGACGTTCACGCCGTGCGCGGCGTCTCACTGGAGATTTTGCCCGGCGAATTTGTGGCCGTCATGGGATCGAGCGGCTCCGGCAAGTCCACCTTGATGAACACCATCGGCTGCCTCGACCGTCCGACGAGCGGGAGCTACCAGCTCGATGGCATTGACGTTTCCACGCTCGACCGCGACGCGCTGGCCGACATCCGCAACGAAAAAATTGGGTTCGTTTTCCAAGGCTTCAACCTGCTCTCGCGCACGTCCGCCCTGGAAAATGTCGAGATGCCGATGCTCTACAACCGCCATCGCATCCCGTCGCACGAACAACGTGAACGCGCCATGAAGTCGCTCGAACTGTGCGGACTCGCCGACCGCGCGGATCATCATCCCAGCCAGCTTTCCGGCGGCCAGCAGCAGCGCGTGGCCATCGCCCGTGCGCTCGTGAACAGGCCGGCGCTCCTGCTCGCGGACGAGCCCACTGGCAATCTCGACACGCAGACGAGCATCGAGATCATGGGCGTTTTTCAGAAGCTCAACGACGCAGGCATCAGCATCGTCATGGTCACGCACGAACTGGACATCGCGCATTACACGAAGCGCAACCTGATCATGCGCGACGGAAAAATCATCAGCGACAAGCTGGTGGAAAAACGGCTGGTTGCCGAGACGGAATTGAGCCGCCTGCGCGAAGCACAACAAGCGGTGAAGCTCGCTTGAAGGATGAGGGTTGAATGATGAATGATGAAAAAGATTTGCGGGTGCGGACGAAAATGTTCGCGCGGCGGATAATCCGGCTGTATGGCGCGTTGCCAAAAAGCAATGCGGCGGTGCAAATACTCGGCAAGCAGGCCTTGCGAGCCGGGACTTCGGTTGGTGCAAACTATCGCGAGGCGCATCGCGCCAGATCGAAAGCGGAATTTATTTCCAAAATTGGCGATTGCTTGAAAGAAGCCGACGAAACGCTTTACTGGATGGAGCTGCTGCTGGAGGAAAACTTTGTTGCCACCGGAAAATTGCAGCCTTTGATGCGGGAGAATGATGAGTTGCTCGCAATCCTGACAACCATTTCCAAACGCGCCAAAGGTCTCGAATGAACTTTTCATCCTTCATCCTTTATCCTTCAACTTTCTGTTGCCCATGAGAATTCTGGCGACCATACGTCTGGCTCTGCGCGCGTTGCGGCGGAACAAAATGCGTTCCGTGCTGACGATGCTCGGCATCATCATCGGCGTCGGCTCGGTCATCGCCGCCGTCAGCATCACCACGGGCGCGACCAAGCAGGTGGAAGACAAGGTCTCGGCGCTGGGCCAGAATGTGATCACGATTTTTTCCGGCAGCTTCACCGGCGGCGGGATGCGCGGCGGCTGGGGCAGCGCGCCCACACTCACAGTGGGTGACGCGCTGGCCATTGCGGAATTGCCGGGCGTGGAGGCCGTCAGCCCGGAAGTGCGCGACCGCAACCAGATCCTTGCCAACGGCCTGAATTGGAACACGCAGATTCTCGGCGAGTCGCCGGAATATCCGCAGATCCGCAACTGGAACATGGCCGGCGGAGCGATGTTCGCCGATGCAGATGTCCGCAGCGTCGCCAAGGTCGCCGTCATCGGCAAGACCGTCGCCGACCAGCTTTTTCCGGACAGCGACCCCGTCGGCCAGACGTTGCGCATCCGGAACATTCCGTTCAAAGTCGTCGGCGTGCTCGAGGCAAAAGGCTTTAACCTGTTCGGGCAGGATCAGGACGACACGGTTGTCATTCCCTACACGAGCCACATGAAACGCGTCTCGCGCCGCACCTTTGTCAATTCCATCCTGGTGCAGGCTGCCAGCGCCGGAGCCATCACCAAAATTCAGCAGGACATCACCGACGCAATGCTGCTGCGCCATCGCGGCGAGCAGGATTTCACCGTGCGAACCCAGCTGGAACTGGCCCAGGCCATGACCGCCACGGCGAAAGTCATGTCCATTTTGCTCGCGGCCATCGCCAGTGTTTCGCTCATCGTCGGCGGCATCGGCATCATGAACATCATGCTCGTCAGCGTGACTGAACGGACGCGCGAGATCGGCATCCGCATGGCTGTCGGCGCACGCGGCGGGGATATTCTTGTGCAGTTTTTGGTGGAGGCGGTCACGTTGAGCCTCATCGGCGGATTGATCGGCATCGGGCTGGGCGTGGGCGCTTCAAAAATTGTCTCTTCCCTCATGGCCTGGCCGACGCTCACGCCGGTTTCGTGGATTATCATCGCGTCGTTTTCCAGCGGGGTGGTGGGCATCGTCTCCGGTTTTTATCCCGCATGGAAAGCTTCCAAGCTCGACCCCATCGAGGCATTACGCTACGAATGAGTCGCGCGAAGAACGCGAAGGCTGCGAAGGCTGCGAAAAATGCCACGTTGTTCTTCAAAATTGATTTTGCCTTCGCCCTCTTCGCCGGCTTCGCGCGACACTTTTAGATGAACACGGAAATTTTATCAACACACACGCCGGAGCTTTTTCAAAAAGCCGTCCGTCGTGCGGTGGAACTGCTCCGCGCCGGAGAAGTCGTCGCGCTGCCGACGGAAACCGTCTATGGCCTTGCCGCCAACGCGCTGGATGAAAAGGCCGTCGCCAAAATTTTCCAGATCAAAGGCCGTCCGGCGAACAACCCCATCATCGTCCATGTCGCCGGAAACGAGATGGCGAAGCGTTGCGTAAACCATTGGTCGGAACCGGCGGATAAACTTTCCCAATCATTCTGGCCAGGCCCGCTGACGCTGGTGCTGCCGCGCGCCAAGGAAATTCCCGGCAACGTGACGGCGGGCGGCGAGACCGTCGGCGTGCGCTGGCCGGGGCATCCGTTCATCCAGGCGGTCATCCGCGAATGTGGTTTTCCGCTGGCCGCACCGAGTGCAAACCTGTCCAACCAGATTTCGCCGACGAATGCGGAACACGTCCGCCAGCAGCTCGGCGGAAAGATTCCGCTCATCGTGGATGGCGCGCAATCGCAGGTCGGCATCGAGTCCACCGTTCTGGATTTGAGCGTGAGTCCGCCGCAGATTTTGCGTCCGGGGATGATCCATGCGGAATCGCTGGCGGCGGTGATTGGGAACATCCAACACCCGACATCCGACGCCCAACACCCAAAGTTGAAAAGTCCCGGGTTGTTGAAAAAACATTATTCGCCGAAGGCAAAATTATTGGTTCTCAACTGGAAGGACGACGCGGATCTGAAATCTCAACTTGTCACCCGCCACTTGTCACCCGCCACTTGCTTCGTCATTGCGCACACAAAAATTCCTTCGGGCGAAAACTTTGCCGGGGTGAGCGTGATTCCGCACGATGCCGAGGCGTTCGCGCGCGCGCTTTACGCGGAATTGCACCGCTGCGACGAGGCGGGCGCGAAATTGATCGTCGTCGAGAGGCCGCCGGAATCGCCGGAATGGTCGGGCGTCGCGGACCGGCTGCGGCGCGCGGCGGCGTAAATTTACTTCGCGATCGGCCAGCGTTCGCGGTCGGTGAGGAACATTTGTTCCGGGAAAAAACCGACCGGCGCCTTGGTCAGCGGGAACTTGTCCGGCACCCGCTTGTCGGTGAGCGTTTGAAAGATAAAATTGCCCCAGCTGCGTTTGGGGGCTTCCATCCATTCGGTCACAAATTTGCCGTCCATGGTCTGCGGCGTGAGGTAGAGCGCCTTGACTGGCTTCAGGCTGTTGACCGCGAAAAAATCATCCTGCGCATCAAGCGTGATCCAGATGCACTGGCGCTGGCCATACCATGCGACCGCCCACGGCACGTCGCTCATCATCAGTTCATCCGGCTGCATCCAGCGGGCGCTCTGCTGGATTTGCGGCGGATAATACGGCGGGTAAACCACTGGCGGGGTCTTGGCCGACGACAAGGTGAAAATCATCGGCAGGCAGCATAACGCCGCAAATCCCGCGATGACGGCGTAACGCAATTGCACCAGCGGCAAGGTCATCTCCCGCAGCAGCGTGAAGAAAAAGCTCACGCCGAAAACAAACACCAGCGGCACGAGCAGCACCAGAAGATTTTCGGAATTGACCTCCGGCGACACCTCCGAAAGTTGCGTGCGGCCCAGCGACTGCCCGACGGCAAAAACGCCCAGGCACATCAGCAAAAAATACCGGATGCGCCGCACACCCGTGCCGCGGAAGCCGATGAACAGTCCCGCAAAAAACAGCGCATAAACCCAGCCGCCGGCGGACTTCAAAAAGTCGCCGGTCAGGATGCCGCGCAGGTTTCCAAAAAGCTTTTGCACATACGGCTTGAGCCACAGGGCGTGCGTCAGCTCCGGCTGCACCGACCGTTCCAGTTGAAACTGCGGAAAAATGAACGTCCCCTCCACCACCGCAAAACCCGCCGTGCCGAAGGGCGTGCCGCTCACCACCTCGTTGCGGATGATCCACGGTGTCAGCACCAGCGTGAACGCGACCAGCGCCGCAAGCGTGTGCCACAGGCGCCGCTGCCCGCTGAACAAAAGCAGGAACAACGCGACCGGAATGATCGCCCAGCCAAAGGCGTAGCGCGTCAGCGCACCGATGCCGGTCAAAAACCCCGCCGCCGCCGCCAGGCTAAACATCCAGCCCGGGTGCGGCCTTGATTCGCGCGAACTGCGTTCGATTTCCAGCAGAAACAGCACCAGTCCCATAAAGATCGCCAGCAGCAACATCGTGGTAAGGCCCGACACGCTGAACCGCCAGAGCAGCTCGCAGCCCAGGGTCAAAATTGCCGAGAGCCACGCCACATTGGAATCAAACAGTTTCTTGGCGAGAAAAAATGTCATCACGACGATGATCAGCAGCAGCGCCTCGTTGAACAGCGCGATGAAAAAATCCGGCTGGTAACGCCAGAAATTTCCGTTGTTCGTCCAGAGCTGGCTTTTCAGATTCACCGTGTAATCGAACGGCAGCACTTTCATCAACCCGGCCAGCAGCAGCGGATAAACCGGCGGATTGGAAATGTCCGGGTGCGCTGTTTTGATCTGCGCCAGATCCGGCGGCGTCAATGTGCCGGCGTCCGGATTTTTGGCCGCTTCATGTTTCTGCACCAGATAAAGGCTGAACGGCCGCAGAAACAGCGTCGTGTAACCCTTGCCCTCCGAGATGTTGCGCGCCAGTTGCGCCGCATCCATCGCTTCCGGCGTGGCGAGATTCCGATACGCGCGGAGATCGTAGAGGAAGGCCAGCGCCACCACGCCCACCACCAGCGCGAAATAACGCAGGTAGCGCGAACCCGCGCCGACCTCCAGTTTGTGGATCAACCATTGAATCTGTTCTGATGGCGACATAATTTAAAATCCTTCCAGATGATACGCGTGCAGCTTGCGATGAAACGTCCGCCGGCTCATGCCGATTTTTTTTGCGGCCAGGGTCCGGTTGCCGTCCGTGTCTTTTAACGCGCGCACAATCAATTGTTTCTCCGCTTCCTTCACCGTCAAATCATTTCGCATGGAAATTTGCGCTTCCGCCGCCCGGACGCCGCGCACCGAAGGAGGCAGGTCGCGCGCGGCAATCTTCTCGCCCCGGCACAAAACCACAGCGTGTTCTATGGCCGTCCGCAGCTCCCGCACGTTGCCCGGCCATGAATAATTCATCAGCCCGGCGAGCGCGTCCGCCGTGAAATCATTCACCGCTTTCCCGTTTTCCTGGGCGAACTCGCGCAAAAATTTCTGCGCCAGCAGCGGGATGTCGCCGGCGCGTTCGCGCAACGGCGGCAGATTGATTTCCACCACGCGCAGCCGGAAAAACAGATCTTCGCGGAAGGTGCCGGCCTTGATCAGCGACTCCAGGCTTTTATTCGTCGCCGCAATCAGCCGCACATCCGCCGTCAAAGTTTTGTTTGAACCCACGCGCTCAAACGTCCGTTCGCCTAAAAACCGCAGCAGCTTGACCTGGATGGACGCGTCAATCTCACCGATCTCGTCGAGAAACAAGGTGCCGCCCTGCGCCTGCTCAAACCGGCCCACGCGCCGTTCGTGCGCGCCGGTGAACGCGCCCTTTTCGTGTCCGAACAATTCGCTCTCCAGCAGCGTCGCCGACAGCGCCGCGCAGTGAACCGTGACCATCGGCTGTCTGGCGCGCGGGCTTAACTGATGGATCGCCTTGGCGACGATCTCCTTGCCCGTGCCGCTTTCGCCCGTCAGCAAAACCGTCGCCCGTGTCGGCGCAACCTGCTGGACGATTTCAAAAATCTCCCGCATCACCGGCGCTTCGCCGACGATGTTTTCGAGGCCGAACCGGGAATCGAGCTGCTGCCGGAGCGAAACATTTTCAACTTCCAGATTTCGCTGTTTCAATGCGCGCGCAATCCGCATCTCCAGCTCATCAATCTGCAAGCGGCCTTTGGCGATGTAATCATCCGCGCCGCGCTTCATCGCGTCCACTGCCAGCTCCTCCGAACCGTAGGCCGTCATCAAAATGCAGATTGGCGGACGGGAAAGTGATTTGGCGCGGGCGATGAGCTTCAAACCATCCTCGTTCGGCAGGCGGAAATCCGTGAGCATCACGTCGAACGATTCGCGTTCAAGCAGTTCGCCCGCCGCATTCGCGTCCTCGGCGATGTAAACGTCGTAGCGTTCCTCAAGCGCGGCGCGCAAGCCCTCGCGCGTCGGTTTCTCATCGTCCACAATCAGCAAGGTTGGTTTCTCGGCCATAAATTTAACCACAGATGGACACAGATAAACACAGATGGGATTTCATAACATGATGCGTTTGATTTCGACTTTGGGGTTTCCAAAATTGATTAACAGACAAACACGCAGTCCGGTTGCCTTCAAGTAATTCAGGCATTGAGCAAGATGAATTTCATCCAACGCCTTGACCGCTTTCAATTCAACCAAAACCCCCTCTTGCACCAACAAGTCAGCGACAAATTCGCCGACGACCGCGCCTTCGTATTTCACATTGATGGGATGCTGTTGGACGACCTGCAATCCGCTCTTGCGAGTCTCAATCGCCAGCGCGTTCTCATAAACCTTTTCGAGAAATCCGCTGCCAAGCGTGTTGCCAACTTTGTAAGCCGCGCCAATCACCGCCTCGGTGATTTTGTTCATTTCCCATCTGTGTTCATCTGTGTCCATCTGTGGTTGATTAGTTTTGGGTTTTGTCTGCCAGCAATCGCGGTTTGCGTTCATGCAACGGCAGCCAGATTCTAAAAGTCGTGCCGCGGCCCACATTGCTGTCGAGTTCGATGCGACCGTTGTGGGCGCGGACAATCCGCTGCACAATCATCAGGCCGAGGCCGCTCCCCTTTTTCTTCGTCGTGTAAAACGGTTCAAAAATGCGGTTGATCTGCTCCTGCGGAATCCCGCCGCCGGTGTCGGCGACGCTCACCCAGACGCCGTCGGAATTTTCGCCCGTCTGCAACGTCAGCGTGCCGCCGGTCGTCATCGCCTGCACCGCGTTTTTGACGAGGTTCACCAGCACCTGCTGCAACTGCGTCGCGTCCACCGGCGTGGCCGTCAGATGCCGCGCAAGTTTTGTTTTCACCGTCACGCCGCGGTTTTCAATTTCAGGCCGCAACAAATCCAAGGTTTTTTCCACGACCTCGTTGAGCGTCGCCAGTTTCATCTGCAACGGCGCAGGCCGGATCGCTCCGAGAAATTGCGTGATGATGTAATCCAGCCGGTTGATCTCGCCCTTGGCCACGTCGAGATACTGTTCCAGCTTTTTGGCGACCTCGATTGTGTCCGGTGATGCGTGATGCGTGATGCGTGATGAAGTTTTCTTGTCACGCATCACGCAGCACTCGTCACGTTTTAACTTTTTCACCTCGCGCTCCATCAACTGCAGATGGATGTGCAGCGCGTTGAGCGGATTGCCGATTTCATGCGCGACGCTCGCGGCGAGCAGGGTCAAAGCCTGCACGCGTTCGCTCTCAATGGCTTCAAACGTTTTCTGCCGCGCCTCGGTTGCATCATGGAAAATCAGCGCCACGCCGGAACTGCCCGTCGCCTCGCCGTCCAGCGGCGCGGCATAGAGCCGCAGAAAGCGTGGACGCGGATAATGCACCTCAAACTCCAGGCGCGTGACGTGTTCGCCGCCGGCATCGTCGGCCCTGGCAATTTTTTTCCAGTCCACCTCCGGCAAAATTTCGGAGATGTGCTGGCCTTCGCCGCCGGATTGCAGGCCGATGAGTTGCGTGACCGCCTGGTTGAAATAAAGAATCTTCCCCTGCTCGTCCGCCACCAGCACGCCGTCCTCAATCGTGTTGAACAGCGTTTCGAGAAAGCTGCGCTCGCGCGCGAGCCGCTGGACGACCGTCTGCAACCCTTCCGTGTCCAGCCGCCCGATGCGGCCAAGCACTTTGTCGAGAAAACTGGATTTGGTTGCAGCCATTGGACAAAACTAATGTTTCAGGGTGGCAAAATGGCACAACCAAAGAATTCGTCAAGCCAAAGAAGGTGTTTTGGTGGCACAGTGAGATCATTTTAAGAATCGCGGAGCGACGGCAGAAAGCAGCCCACGGTGAAACCGTGGGTGAACTCACAAAAACGAATCAAGCCCCGGATAGGGCGAAAGATAATTCCGCTGGTGGTTTCTGTCGCCCTCCGGGCTTGGATGGTTTTTGCGCCATGCCCACGGTTTTACCGTGGGCTGCTACCTTTCGCGCCTCCGGCGCTTGGCTGCGATCGTCCTTTCAGGATAGTTATGGAATCTCACCGCCGGTTCTGCATTCGCTCCGCCTCGGCGATCAACTTGCCTAGGGAAACACCTAGGGCGCTGGCAATGGCCTTGGCCGTGTCGAGATTGGGGCTGCGCTCCCCGCGTTCCAGCAGGCCGACGTAAGTTTGGTGCAGGCCCGACATTTCCGCCAACGCCGCCCGGCTCAACTTTTTCTTTTCGCGGTGCTTCGTGACCACCTGCGAAAAGGCGTCGGACAAGACTGGTTGGGCTTGAGCCATTCGTGCCAGAATGGCGGTTCCGGGCCGGAGCAAACATAAGACACTTGTCTTGATTACGCCCGGCAAAGTGTTATTCTTCTGCTTGAAAAGCAGGATTATCCGTGACGACGGCCAAAATAAGTTTGAACCAGCCTGCGTCCGCTGCTACATCAGAAAGGCTCCTATGAACAAAATACTTCTGCCGCTGCTCGCGTTGGTGCTGGGGTCGGCGCAATTGCCTGCACAGCCCGTCATCATCAGCCAGCCGGTCAATCAGACGGTGGTCTGGGGCGGCACTGCGACCTTCAGCGTGATGGCCACCGGTGTTGGCCCGCTCACTTATCAATGGCAGTTAGATGGCACCAATGTTTCTACCAATGGAATTATTATAACCGTGGTGGGAAGTTCTTCCGGGTTTTCTGGCGACGGAGGCGCAGCCACCAATGCTAGGCTGACTTTCCCTTATGGGATCGCATCGGATACGACTGGCAATTTGTATATTGCGGATACGGGCAATAGTCGCATCCGCAAAGTGGATACCAACGGCAGCATCTCCACGGTTGCAGGCAACGGCACAACCGGATTTTCGGGCGACGGCGGTGCGGCCACCAATGCCAATTTGAATCAACCATTCGCCGTGGCATCGGGCGGTTTTGGTGATTTGTTCATCGCCGAATACGGAAACAACCGGGTTCGCAAAGTGAATGCCAATGGCATCATCACCACAATGGCGGGTGGCGGGGCTGGCGGTGATGGAGGCCAGGCGACAAATGCACTCATACGAGGGGCTGTGGGAGTGGCAGTGGACACGTCCGGCAATGTGTTTATCGCGGATCAAAACAACTATCGTATCCGCAAAGTGGATACCAACGGCATCATTTCGACCGTCGCTGGCACTGGAGCAAATGGCTTTTCTGGTGATGGTGGTGCGGCCACCAATGCAAAGTTGTCATTTCCATCCGGCGTAGCATTGGATAATTCCGGCAATCTTTTCATCGCGGATTCCAGCAACCATCGCATACGCGAAGTGAACACCAACGGCATCATCACTACGGTGGCTGGGAATGGATCTGGTGGTGCATTTGCAGGGGATGGCGGTCAAGCTACCAATGCCTGCTTATCGAGTCCCAAAGGAATCTTCGTGGACACATTTGGCTATATCTACATCGTTGACTTCGGCCACTATCGTATCCGTCAGGTGGATGCCAATGGTATTATCACAACGGTGGCCGGTTTTGGGGCATCCAGTCCAATAGGAGACGGTGGCTACGCTACCAATGCTGGCCTATGGGCACCTGAAGGCGTGGCTCTGGATAATTCCGGCAATCTATTGATCGCGGACACGGACAATAGTCGGATTCGGAAAGTATTTACCGGCCGGGATCCAGTTCTAAAGCTAAAAAACATTTCAGCAATAAGTGCGGGCAATTATCAAGTCATTGTCACTGGATCTGGCGGAAGTGTAACCAGCAGCAATGCTTCTTTGAGCGTGCTATTTCCGCCTAGCATAACAACCCAGCCGACCAATACCAAAGCGGCTTACGGGAGTTCCGCCAGTTTTAATGTGTCCGTTTCCGGCACAGCGTCTTTCGGTTTTCAATGGTTCACAAGCTCCGGTCGTGGCGCTACCGCCGTGCCTTTTGTCTCGGGTGGGCATGTGCTGATTGCCATCATCACCAGTGGAGGATCGGGGTATTCGACTGCGCCTCAAGTGCAATTTGTCGGCGGCAGTGGCAGCGGAGCCGGCGGAACGGCAGTCGTTAATAACGGCACGGTGACATCCATTAACATAACCAGTCAAGGTTCTGGCTATACCACGACGCCACCCACAATCCAAATAGATGCTCCGCCCGTCATTAACTCACCCTTGTCTGACCAGACTAATGCCATGTTCACATTGCCAGCAGTCACGAGCGCCGACTCTACCAATTATTTTGTCATGGTGACGAACAATTATGGCAGCGTCACAAGCGCCACGGTTGCGCTGACGGTATTTCTCCCGCCTCAAAACTTCGCCATCCAAAATCTTGTAACTGGATTACAGATGCAACTCGTAGGCACGCCAAATTATCCTTACACTCTGCAATCAGCCACCAACTTGATCCCGCCGATAAGTTGGAAATCCATTCGCACCAACTCTACGGATGCCAGCGGCAACTGGCAATTCATGGAAACCAACCTAGATGGAGACCAAAAGTTTTACCGCGCTTTGGGACAGTGAGGCGAGGGCTCCGATTTTCGCCGTGTCCAACGGCTTTACAATTTTACCTGGAGCGTGGTGTCCCATCTCACTTACCTGTTGCAATCCGCCACGAATCTCGTCGCGCCCGACTGGATTGACCTCGGCGGTCCCATCACCGCCACCAACAATTCCATTTCCATCACCAATGCCGTCGGTTCGGACGGGCAACGCTTTTATCGCGTGCGCCTGTGGCCGTAAGCCGCAGGGAAATCCCAACAGACGGCAAGGTTTCCATTTACAGACCAGTCTGGTTGCGTTATGGTTCTGGCATGGCGAGCATCACTTTGAAGGACATCCCGGCGGACCTGCACGCGCAACTCAAGCAGGAGGCGGACGCCAATTTCCGTTCGCTCAATCAAGAGTTGCTGGCGCGCATCCAGCGCAGCTTTGATCAGGACGAGCAAATCACGACCAATCGCGTGAACCGGCTGATTCAAGAGGCGGTTGACAGCGGGCCAGAAGAGCCGTTGTCGCGGGCGAAGTTTGATTCCGCCCGGAACAAGGCGCGCGCAAAATTTCAAGGCAGACATAAAGCCGCATGAAGCTGCGCCTCCGCCCGGCTTTTTATGCGGACATCGAGCGCGAGGAGCTTTGGCTGCTGGAACGCGCCGGGCCGGAAATCGCAGATCGCTGGCACGAAAAACTCTGGCACACGCTGGCATTTCTTCAAAAGAATCCGCTGGTCGGGCGCGTCAGGAAAGATTTGAAATTCGCCGGCATCCGCTCGTGGCGCGTGGCGGAATTTGACCGCTGGATTATTTTCTATGGCGTGCGCGACGAAGTGCTGGTGTTTTATCGCGTCGTGTCTGGCACAATGAACCTGTCTGTGATGCAGTTGAATTAGAAATCAAGGGCGGCTTCACTTCCCGTTCGCGGTGAGCGACAGGAAAATTTCTTCAAGCTGGCCCGAGCGGCCGCTTTGGCGGCGGAGTTCGTCGCGGCTGCCGACCGCAATCAGATTTCCGCCGTTGATGATGCCGATGCGGTCGGCCATCTCCTCGGCGATGCTCAATTGATGCGTGGAAACCAAAACGGTCATGCCGGCGAGCGAGCGTTCCTTCAAGACGTCTTTTACGACGCGTGCGTGCTGCGGGTCGAGGCCGACCATCGGCTCGTCAATCACGAACACTTCCGGCTCGTGCAGCAGCGCGGACACGATGGCCACGCGCTGGCGCGTGCCGTGGGAAAGGCTTTCCAGCGGACGGTTCACAAAATCGGCGAGATGAAAGCGCATGATCAATTCCTGCGCACCGGCTTCAATCTTCGTCGCCGGCATGTGGAACAGCTCGCCGGTGAAGCGGAAAAATTCCCACGCGGTGAGCTTGTCGTAGAGAAACGGAAAATCGGGGATGTAGGCGAGCCGCCGCCGCGCTTCGAGAGGCTGCGTCTGCGTGTCGAAACCGCAGACGCGCGAGCAGCCGGCGGTCGGCTTCATCAGGCCGGCGAGCAGTTTGAGCGTGGTGGATTTGCCGGCGGCGTTCGGGCCGAGCATGGCGAAGAATTCACCGCGCGGAATCGTGAGCGAGATGTCGTTGACCGCCGTGAGGTCGCCGAATTTTTTGACGAGGTTGACGAGTTCGATCACGGGTTTGCCTTCATAATTTGCTCCATTCGTCGAGCGTGGCGGTGAAGCCGCCGGGCAGTTCCACGCGCAGGATTTCCCCAAGCGTGCTGACGTAAATGACAATCGGGCGGTCGAACACGCGGGTTTCCAGGCGGTAGGCCGACACCGGTTCACGGGCGATTCGCAAGCGGGCGCGGTGGGCTTCCCAGCGGATGTTTTGGGCGGCTTCGGTGGATTCCAGCGGCAGGACGGGCAGGTCCAGCGCGCCGAACAATCCGCCGCCGAAATTTCCGGCGAACACGCGCAGCAGCGTATTGGGATTCCGCAAATCATCGAGGGCGAGGTCGCGTTCAACCGTCTCGCCGTCGCTGGTGATTTTCAGGTGGACGGTCTGGTTGGTGGCGATCGAATGGATTTCCACCGTCGCGAAGTGCGAGGAAACTTTCAGGTTCAGTTCGCGCCATTGGCGTTTCGAGGAAAACTGGAGCCGGGCATCGAAGCGCAGCCGGTTGGTGAAATCGCCGAGGCTGGTGTTTCCGTTCAGGTGGATCGAGTAGCCGGCGCGGGTGGCGATCCCTTCCGGCGGCAGTTTGTTTTCGTCCAGCTTGGCCATCTCCATCTCGACGCTCGTGGAAAATTCACAGAAGCCCGAGCGCTCGCCGTCCTGATAAATGTTCATGGACGAAACATCCGGCGCGGTCAGGATTTTCCGCCAGACCAGTCCCACCGGCACGGAGACGCCGCTGCCGCGCGAACTGTATTCCACGTGCCACAACAAGACATTCATCGTGATCCAGAATGCTGCGACAAGGAGAAATGTGGTGCGTGAAGTCATGCGGCATTCAAGGCGACGGAAGGTTGATGGACTGTCCGACTCGCAATTTTTTGGGGTTCAAACCCGGATTGGCCGCGAGCAACGCAGTGAGGGTGACGCCGTATTTGCGGGCGATGGAAGAGGGTGTTTCGTTCGCGGCCACCGTGTGCGTTCGCGGCCTGGCGGCGGATGGCCTGGGATTTGCCGCCGCCGTCCTGGCCGGAATCGTGGTGGATGACGGCGGCGCAAAGTTGTTTGGCGGTGGCGGCAGATTGGTTTTAACCGCTGCGAGCTGACGCGTGTAATACTCCAGTTGCAACTGCAAAAACCGGTTGGTGTCGGCGAGCTGCTGGAGCTGTTGCTGGACGGCGGGCGTGCTGGGCAGCGGCAGCACGTCGGCGGCGAGCTGTTGTTTGCAGGTGTAGATCCGCTGGGCGACGACTTCCGCGTTGCCGGCCTTCGGTTCGAAGCGCAGGTATTGCTGGTAATGATAAATCGCGGCGGCGGGATTGGCCTCCTTCTCGTCGTAAAGCATGGCGAGCTGGAAATGCGCCGCCGCCGAACGCGGGTTCGCCGCCAGCGATTCCTCAAACGCCTCCACCGCCCCTTGAAAATCCATCGAGTTGACGCGGCTCTGGCCGAGGACATAATGCGGCTCCTTCTCGTCGTCCGCCGCGCCCGAACCCGCCGGGGCGCAACCAGCCAGCGCGAGGCCGAAACAGACGGCGAGGGCGCTGCAAACGGTGCGGTTCCAAAATTCCATGTCGCGAAGCTAAACGAATTTTTGCCGGCGTGCAATTCCGCCGTTGAGAAAGGGCGGCGGATTCCTGCCATTGCTGATGAACCGCGGATAACTTTATTTACTGCCCGCAAATGCTGACAACGCGGCAGGTCACGCCCGCGGGTTCTGGCGGCTTCATCCCTGGAAGGAATTATTGCGGCAGATTTTGGAATAAACTTCCGCCAGCGGTTTCATCGTGCGCGGCAGTTTTTCGTCCGCGAAGTCCACGGACAGCAGGCCGAATTTTTTCGTGTAGCCGAACTGCCACTCGAAATTGTCCAGCAGCGACCAGTAAAAAAATCCGCGCACATCCACGCCTCCGGCCATCGCACCGTGCAGCGCGGCAAGGTTCCCGTGCAGGTCGCGCTCGCGGAATTTTTCGTCGTGCGACGCCGCGCCGTGCTCGGTGATGTAAATGGGCAGTCGAAATTTCCGGCCAAGATACGAAAGGATTTTCACCAGGCCTTCGGGATAACGCTCCACCATGTCGTCGCAAACGAAGCCAAAATCGTTCAGCCGCCTCACCGGCGTGCCGCTCGCGGGAATCATCGCGCGGAAATGGTGGAAGCGGACGCGTCCGTAATAATTCAACCCGATGAACGTCGAGGCCCGCCGCCGCCCGCCGCCGAGAAACGCGTCCAGCACGAATTTGTTGAACGTGTAGTGGCACGCGAATGCCGTGGTGCGGTCCCAGGGTGAAAATCTTTTATACGCATGAAAAAAAGTCCAGTTCTTCGCGATGCCCACTTCGGGTTTGCGCCCCGCGTTGCCGTCGCGCTGGATGATGCGGCTGGCCTGAACATGGGCGCGGGCCATGTGGGCGATCACTTTGCGAAATTGTCCGAGCTTCCACTTGTGTTGCGGCGGAAAGCCGCCGAGCAGATACGCCACGCAGGCGTAGGTGTCCGGCTCGTTGAACGTGTTCCACAAAAAGACTTTTTCTTTGAGCGCGGCGACAAGCTGGCGGACGTAATCCACAAACGCTGGAACCGTCGCCGCATTCGTCCAGCCGCCCGCGGCGCTGACCCACGGCGGATTGGAAAAATGATGCAGCACGACCATTGGTGTGATGTCTTTTGCCTTTAGGCAGTCCAAAAGGTGAATGTAGCGCTCAAGCTCCTTTTGATTCAGAGGCGCGAACGGCGCGGATTGCAGCCGTGACCATTCGATGCCGAAGCGGCAGGCATTCGTGCCGAGCCGGGACATCCACTCGATGTCTTCGGGGTAGCGGTGATAATTGTCGCACGCGATGCGGCAGTTGCCGCCGTCTTGCGCGGTGAAATGGGTCCATTCATTGTCGATGTGGCCTTCCACCTGCGTCGGCGACGTGGCGGTGCCCCACAAAAAGCCCGGCGGAAATTTTAGAAGGCTGCCGTTGCTCATCGCGCAGAGTTTACGGCGTGATTGATGGCGGCAAAAAGTTTTTCCGGGGCGCAATTCACCCAGTTTTGAAATTTTTCCACGGGCAGGCGGTCTGGCAGTTCGGCCAGGCGGTCAAGGTTGAAACTTGTTTCGGCGAGGCCAAGGCCGGATTGTTGCGCGTCGAGCGCGTTGACCTGCTGCTCGATGTGATTTTCCACCGGCACAAGAAACAGCGGCTTGCCGAGCCACGCAGCTTCACTGACGGATTCAAACCCGGCGGTGCAGACGACGTGGCGGCACTCCGCCATCATCTGCAAAAACTTTTCGCCGTCGAGCCGGTGAAACGTGAGCGACGGCGAATGTTGAAATTCCGCCGGCGCGCCCGGCTTGTCGTAAAAACAATGCAGCTTCGTCAGCGGGTTCTTCGCGCTCCACGCAATGATTTGCCCGGCGTAACCGTGGTTGAGCAAATACACGAGCACGAAGCCGCCGTCTGGTTTTGATACCAGCCCGAAAAGTTGTTTCCGCAAAATCGGCGGGCCGACGACGATTCGTTTCCCCGGCAAGTCCGGCGCTGCGTAGAGCGAGAGCGCCAGCCTGGTCGCGCGCGCGCCGAGCAGGCGCGTGTAAATTTTCATGCTCAACAACTGTTTCCACAACTGCGGCGCGCGGACGTAGCCGGGATGCTGGAACATGAACTGATGGCCGATGGCAACGACCGGCGGGCGACGGCGGCGCGTGATGGCATAGAACGCGGCCATCGGCTCGAAGAAATTGAGGATCACGTCCGGCTGCGTTTCGCGGACGATGTCGTCGAGCTGGCGACGGATGCGGAAGTATTTCGGTAGTTTTCCGAACACGCCAAGCAGTGTGGCCGCATTGCTGACGGCGCGGTTGTTCTTATATTTGAACTCCAGCGTCGGCAGTTGCCGGACGGAGATCTTCATCGCCGATGCGAAGTAATCCGGCATCGGCCGTTGCGCGCCCGCGCCGAGCGTGACGGCGACGATTTGATGTCCGGCTGCCTCGGCCATTTCCTTGACGGCCATCGCCTGGGTCATGTGGCCCCGGCCCTCGCCCAGCACGCAGAACATCATTTTCATGGAAGTGAATGAGTTTGATCTTGCCTTCGAAATCTTCAATCAAAGCCGTGCAGCTTTCAACCCAATCCCCGCAGTTCAAGTATTGCACGCCGTCAATCATCTTCATCTCCGCGCGGTGGATGTGGCCGCAGATGACGCCGTCGGTTTGATGGCTGCGCGCCATGGCGGCGAGCGTGCCCTCATATTCGGTGACGAATTTCACGGCGGACTTGGCCCTGGATTTCAGATACGCCGCCAGCGACCAGTAGCCAAAGCCCAGCGCGCGGCGCAGCCGGTTGAAATACAGGTTGAAGTCGAGAATCCAGTTGTAGAGGTGCGAGCCCAGCTTTTCCAGCAGATGATTAAAGTGCGTCAAACCGTCAGCCTGATGGCCGTGGATGACGAGATATTTTTTCCCGTCGGCGGCGGTGTGGATCGCCTGGCGCGCGATCGTGACATTGCCGAAACGCATCCCCATGAACTGTTCGATGAACTCGTCGTGGTTGCCGGAGATATAGATGACCTTGGTCTGCTTGCGGCTTTTGCGGAGCAGTTTTTGGATGAGCACGTTGTAGTCGTCGCGCCAGAACCAGCGGAACTTCAGTTCCCAGCCGTCTATCAGATCGCCGACGAGGTAGAGATATTTGCAGTCCACCACGCGGAGGAAGTCCAGCAGTTCGGCGACGCGGGCGTGCTTCGTGCCGAGATGGATGTCCGAAATCCAGACCGACCGGCAGGTGATCGGCTCGCCCAGATTCAGGTCCAGATGTGGTTGGTCAGCGTTCATAACTCCAGGACAGCCGACTCTGCTACAGCATGAATAACTTTGGCAACAACTTATTGCGGCTGTCATCCAAACTTCACCCGGCCGTAACCCAATTGAAACAATTCTGGCCAGCCGGCAGTCCGTAGCGGGCAGTCAACGGCCAGTCGTTGAAGGCGGCTCGCGGCTTTGGCTGCCAACCACTGACTACGGACTACAAACTAATCTGGCAGGACGGATTTTGTTTTCCGAATTCGTTTTAACGAAAATCAAACGGGAAGCTTCGTTACGTTTGAGTGACGCGCAAAGGCTGTTTCTCATGGCGGGCGGGTTAAGCGTAAAAATCCTTTGTCTGGCAAGGGTTTTGGCCATGAACGCCATCCGTCACAAACTGGTGGTGGTTGGCTGGTTTATGGAGGCTGGCGGGCCGGTGTGTTTATAGGATGTGCGGACTGGGACGAATTGGAATCTGAACGGTATTAAATCTAAATCATAAACATATGCTAAACAAAAAAATAGGACTCATGGCTTTACTTGCCGGCTTTGCGGCCAGCGAAATGATGGCAGGCACATTGACAAATTACGCGACCGGGGACGTATTGCTCTGTTTCCGGAAAGGCGGATTGGACATGGTGGTGGACATTGGACCGGTCGCCACATTGACTGGTGCCAGCGCGAATCAAATAATACCAGTCTCCCAATATAACGCCACGCAGCTTGGCGAATTGGGCAACAATAACAACCTTAACTGGTCGGCTTTCACCTGGTTGGGCAACGACACGCTTTATGTGACTTCGCCCCGCAGTTCTGTGGATCAGCAGACAGCCCCTTGGCTGTCCAAAGCCGCCGGCAGCCAGGATAACGTGGCATTGCGCATGGCAACCATTCCTGTGGGGTCAGCCGCATACAACCTCGCCAACCCCAATCCCAACAACACGTCCACCGTTGTGATTGAGGAGTCCGCCAGCGCGGGCAACGCCAATTATCCGAGCGGCAACAGCTACAGCACGGCACTGCAAGGCTCTTATGGAAATAATTTTGACGGCACCTTCCAAGGCAACCCGGAGAAGACCACGCCGAATAATTTTCAGACGGCCGGAAAAGTCGTCCGCTCGGATTTTTACCAGATGACCCCGAACGACGGTTATGCGCAGGGAACGTGGTTGGGTTATTTCGAGCTGGCTCCCAATGGCACGATGACCTATGTGGCCTATCCGAGCACAGTGCCGGTCATCCAATCCATCAACCGCACCAACACGACCACCACGATCACTTACACCGCCGGGCTTTACGGCACTTATACCTTGCGTGGTGCCGCCGACCTTGCCACCGCCGGTGCCGCCACCAACTGGCCGGCCATCACCACGCTGACCAGCGGTGACAACGCCGTTCACACCGTGACGGATACGACCACCGATGACATCAAGTTTTACACCATCACCGCCCAATAATCGAACCAGGAAAACTCTACTAAAAAATCAACCGGCAATATCAACCAAAATAAAACTAACAATATGAAAAAAACACTGCTCCTCTCTCTGGCGCTCGGCCTCGTCAGCGCCTCGCCGCTCATGGCGGCCACCGTTGACGTGTATCTGACCGGTTCCACGGCGTTCCGTCAGAACTGCTATGAAGCCTCCAAAAAATTATTTGTTGGTGGCACGCCCACTTACATCTACTACGGTGATGCTGCTCACGGCGGCGCCAATTCTGGTTTCAGCGCCAGCACGGCCTCGTGGGTCATGTCCGGCGCTCCGGTGAGCACGCTCACTGAATTGGCTGGCGATACATTGGTCGTCCACGGCCTGTTCACGGGATCAGTTCAAGGTGTGCAGACGGTGGAACAGAGCGTCAAGCTCGCTTTCCCCAAGGCTGACGGTCTGGGAGCCAATGGCGGCCTCACCTTGAACTATGTGACCAACACGCCCACGATTGCCTTCTCGGATGCGTCTGTTTCGGTGACGCCTTATCCGGCCACGGGCAACTACGCTGAAGAAGACGTTGCGGTTCTGCCCTTCGTCATTTGCAAATCACGCGCGACCGGTGACGTTTCCAACTACGTCAACAACGTCACTTGGGAACAGTTGAAATACGGCATCCCGCAGGGTCGCATCCCGCTTTCGGCCTGGAGCAACAAGGACGGCGATGACCGCACCAACAAGTTCATTTATCTGTTGCAGCGCACTTCCGATTCCGGCACGCGCCGCGCGGAAACCGCCCAGCAGTATTATGGCTTTGGTGACCCGGTCGGCGTTTATATCTATGATGTGACCAACCAATTTTGGTATCTGCCCACCAGTTCGACGGCGACGGGCGTCGGCAATTTCCCCTTCGGCGTTGTTGGCCCGGCTGGTTTGGGCAACGTCAACCAGAATTGGGGATATGGTTATGTCGGCGGCGGCAATGTCGCTGCTGTGCTCAACAACAACGTCGGCCCCAACGCCTTCAGTGTGAGCAACCAGTCCATCGGCTATCTGTCACTGACTGACGCCAAAGGGGTCGGTGCTTCCAACTGGTTGCAGGTCGTTTCCTTCAATGGTCTGTGGCCAACGGCAGCGGGACCGAATATTCGCGGACAGCTCAATGCTGTGACTAACGACTTCTCGCCCATCTGCCTGGGCTACTATCCGTGCTGGAGCCAGCTCGTGCTCGTCCACATCATCAACCCGTCGGCCAACCCGCCGGGTGACCAGAACATCAGTCAGACCAAGCTGGGCAACAACACCACGCCCGGCTCCTTCCTAGGTGTGTTCAACGCCCAGACGCTGATCAACGGCGGATCGCCGCTCATCGGCAGCATCGAAAACGAAATCGAATTGAGCAAGACGAACAGCGCCACGGCCATCCGCTTGAGCGACATGAAATCCAGCCGCGCGTCGGTCGGCGGCGTGATCTCTCCGTTTTAAGCCGAGACCCGTTAAACACAAAAGACCGGTGCAGGCAACTGCACCGGTCTTTTGCTTCTTGGAGAAGGCTGTGTTGTCAACGGCACACACTTTCCGGCCATGACGGCCGGGTATTGTTGCCCAATCGTCACATTTCCGAAACGCGTCTGACGCATGGCTCCCCCATCCTCTCCCATTCGATGACAGTTGAGCGACACCTTATCCTCCAGGAAATGACCCTGCGCCCTTCCGGCGAGTGGACTCCGCAATATCGCGGCTGGATTGTCGCGCGAGTGGCGGAAGGCGCGGGCTACTGGTTGAACGGCGGAAATGCCCGCGAATTGAATGTTGGTGATGGCTTTGCCGTGAATTTCAACAGCAACATGCGGCTGCGGGCCAGCCAGCTTGGCCCGCTCAAGCTCCAGTTTTTCACCGTCCAGCCGCAATATCTCAACGGCGTTCTGACCGTGGCGGAATGGCATCAGCTCGAAACTGCGCCCGACCGGCTGTCGCCCTATGTATCGGTCTTTACCGCTGCCGAACCGGTCGCCCAGAAATTTGCGCGGATTGCCGGGCTTCTGGGCGGCGATGGATTGGCGCTGCGCTGCGCGCTGCTGCAGGTGTGGGCCAGTGCGTTGCACGGATTGTTGACGACACCCGCCCCCGAACCGGCCGGCGGCAATAAACTGCATGAACGTTTCCGGCAACTGCTCGACAAAATGACGGGGGCCGAACTGGCGGAAGCGTCCCTGGCCGGTCTGGCCGGACAGTTGCATTGCAGCGAGCGCCATTTCAGCCGGCTGTTCCGCGAGGAATTCGGCGTGCCCCTGCGGACACGCCAGACCGAATTGCGGCTCCAGCGTGCGCAGCAGCTCCTTGCGGATTCCAACGCCAAGGTCATCAATGTCGCCTATGACAGCGGCTACCGGCATCTCGGACTGTTCAACGCCATGTTCAAGAAACGCTTCGGGGTCACCCCCAGCGAATGGCGCGAGCAAAAGCGGATGGCAAGTGACAGGGTCGCGTCCCCCGTCCTCCGTTCCCCGTCACAGACTACCGCCGGCATTACTGCGCTGTTGCTGATGTTGGGACTGTTTTTTTCGACCGCCGGATTTGCCCAGACCAGCCCGGCCAACGGCGACTCGGACGCCATGGCCAGGGCGCGCGCAGCCTTGTATCAGAAAATGACCGAGCAGGCGGCTGAAGAACAAAAAGCCGCCGCCCGGGAGCAGGAGGCAAGGCGGCAACTCGAAACCGAAAAACAGAACGCCATGGCCCGTTCCAACACAGTGGCCTTGTTCGGGAAAGTCCACCGGCTTCCGGTGCCCACCAACGCCGGCCCCAGTTTCAAGGTGGACAAATATCTGGTGAGCGGCAACTCAATCCTCGCGCCAGGCATCATCGGCGGCATCCTCACGAACGTCCCGGATGCGTTCGGCACCAACGTGACCTTCGAGGGCATCCAGGCGGCGCTGGGCGATTTGCAGATGGCCTATCGTGAGCGCGGTTATGTGACGGTGTCCGTGGGGCTGCCGCCGCAGAAACTCACCAATGCGGTGGTGAAGGTGAAAGTGACCGAGGCACCGCTGGCCGCCATAAATGTCACGGGCAACCGCTGGTTCAGCACGGAAAATGTGCGGCGCGCCCTGCCGAGCCTGCACACGAACATGCTGCTCAACTCGCATGTTTTTCAGCGCGAGCTGGATGTCGCCAACGCGAGCCGCAACCGCCAGATTTATCCCGTCATCGGCCCCGGTCCCGAACCCGGCACCAGCGCGCTCACGCTCAAGGTCAAGGACACGTTTCCGATGCACGGCCGGGTGGAACTCAACAACCAGTCCACGCCCGGCACGCCCCAGTTGCGGGTGAATTCCAGTTTGCAATACGACAACCTTTGGGACTTGGATCATCAGGTTGGACTTCAATACAGCTTCACGCCCGAACAGTGGAAAGGTAACGATTATTTCAACAAGACGCCGCTGGATGATCCGTTGATCGCGAACTATAGCGGTTATTACCGGATGCCGCTGGCCGCTGCCAGTTCAGTGGAGCGGGAAGTCGAAGGCAATCCCACCAGCTTCGGCTACAATGAAGTCACGCATAAGTTCAACCTGCCGCCCGCCACGGGCCGGCCGGAATTGAATTTCTACGCCAGCCGTTCGACCTCCGAGACCGGCGTTAAAACCGGTCCAGCTTCGCTCATCGTCAACAACCCGCCGGGGCTGGTCATCATCTCGCAAGACAGCGGCGACAATCTCACCTTGAACGGCGGTCTAGGCGGGCGTCTGTCCCTGCCATTGCGCGAGATTGCTGGGATCAGCAGCACGCTCTCCTTCGGCATTGATTATAAGCACTACCAAAGCGTGAGTTACAACACGAACAACTTTTACGCCATATCGGTTTATCAGGACACGTCCGGAAATTTCATCACCAACACCGCTGCGACGCACTCGGGGCAGCCGACCCGTTACAGCACCTTGAATTATCTGCCGCTGAACATCGGCTTGAACAGCTCCATTCCTGATCCGCTGGGAACCACTTTTTTTAACGCGACTGTGAACTTTAATCCGTTTGTCATTGATTCTGGCAATGGCGATTTTGCGCAAAACTCCTACTCGACCAATGCCCGCGCCAATTATGTGACCGTCCTGTCCGGGGTCAGCCGTGATCAGGCCCTTGGCAAAGGCTGGACGTTGCGGATGCACGCCGACGGACAATGGGCCAGCACGCCGCTGATCAGCAATGAGCAGTTCGCCATGGGCGGCACGGCGGGGGTGCGCGGCTATATGGAAGGTGAACTTTACGGCGACACCGGCTGGCGGCTGACGCTTGAGCCGCGCACGCCGCAGGTGAACATCGGCATGGTGGACGGCGACATTCCGTTTTGGGTGCGTGCCTCGGCCTTTGTGGATTACGGCGAAGTTTACCGGCTCGATCCCACACCCGGCACCTCGTCCTCAAGGCAGCAATTAGTGGGCGTGGGCAGCGGCATCACGGCCAACATCGGCAGTCATCTGGATGCCCGGCTGACTGTGGCTTGGCCGCTACTGACAGATACGGCTTCACCTTCCGGTGCCTCGGACGGCTCCATCATCGTTTACTTCGGCATCGGCGCTCAATTCTAGAACCGTCATGAACTCCAACATTTCACCTAATTGTAACGCCCGGCGGATTTCTTCCGCGATAAAATCAGGGAAAAAGATTTTTATGCGAACCTTCCGTCTGCGGCGCGACTCAATAGTTTGCCGTGTCATCACCGGCCTGCTGGTCTCTGGCTTCGCCGTGAACGTGCTGGCCAACCCCACCGGCATGACCGTCGGGCGTGGTTCCGCCAGCATTCACCAGAGCGGTTCACATCTGACGGTGACGGCTTCGCAAAATACCTTTCTCAACTGGAAAAGCTTCAACATCGCCGCCGGCGAGACGACCACGTTCGTCCAGCCGTCTTCCACGTCCATCGTGTGGAACCGCGTCAACGACCCGAACCCATCGCAGATTTTCGGCACCATCCAGGCCAACGGCGTCGTCGTGCTGCTGAATTCTTCCGGATTTTATTTCGGCCCGAACTCGTTTGTGAGCGCCGCCGGGCTGGTCGTCTCCACCGCGAATTGCGCGCCGCCGGAAAATGGCGGCGGCACCTGGGAATTCAACGGCCCGCCGCCGTTGGCCAGCATCATCAACTACGGCCAGATCCAGGTCGGCAATGGCGGTTCGGCCTTTCTCATCGCCGACCAGATTGAAAATCACGGGACGATTGAAGCGCCCGGTGGCAGCATCGGGCTCGCGGCGGGGCAGACCATCCTGTTGAGCGAACGTCCCGACGGTCGCGGCATGAGTTTGCAGGTGACGCTGCCGCAAGGTTCGGTGGACAACTTCGGCAACTTGATCGCGGATGGCGGGACGATTTCATTGAACGCTAAAGTCGTGAATCAAAATGGAATCCTCCAGGCCAATTCGGTGCGCGAACAAAACGGCGTCATCGAACTCGTCGCCGCCGGTTCGCTCACGCTGGGTGCCGGCTCGCAGATACTCGCGCAGGGCGATGCTTCCACGCCCGGCAGCGCCGGTGGCGATGTGACGCTGAAATCCGGAAACAATTTCAGCGACAGCGCAGGGAGCCAGATTGCCGTGACCGGCGGCGCGCAAGGCGGCAACGGCGGCAACATCGAAGTGAGCGCGCCGAATGTGTTGTCGCTCGATTCGAGCATGGACGCCCGCGCGCAATCCGGCTGGAACGGCGGCACCTTTTTTCTCGATCCGGTGAGCATTACCTTGGGCACATCCACGGCGGGCGGCGCAATTGATGTGAACACGGCCTTCGCCGGTTTTTCCAGCATCATCCTTCAGGCCACGGGCAACATCACGCTCGATTCGGGCACGGTCTGGGACTTGAGCGGCAGCACAGGCGTGAACGGTGGACAATTAAAGCTGCAAGCAGGCGGCAACATTGTTCTCAATGACGGCTCGAAAATTTTTGACGCGAACAATTGGGCGGTGACGCTGCAGGCCGGATATAATTTAGCCAACAACATCGTCATGGCTGGAACCGGCAGCATCACGTTCGATGGGAAGGGTTCAATCCAGACCGGAGCGGGCGCCATTAACTTGACTGCCGGGCAGGACATCGAGGCTGGTTCAGGTTTCATCATCACGACGGGTGGCGGCAGCATCACCGCCCATGCGCTGGCGGGGAACATTGGTTGCGGAACCTTTGCCCAAGGTTGCACCTTTAAGAACTCGGCTACGTCCATTGACAAAGCGTATGATTTGAGCGGCGGTCTGGGCGGCATCAGCACGGTGGCGGGCGGCGATGTGAACCTGATTGCGGGCGGAAACGTAACCAGCGTGTTGCCGGGCAACAAAGGCTATTACTACAATGGTGATTTTTTCTCGCCGCTGAATTCCACCTACGCCACCGCCGGGGCCGGGGCTTATGGCCGGCAGGCGGGGAATGTCAACATCGTGGCGGGCGGCGATGTGACGGGGAATTATATGGTCGCGAACGGCACCGGCAGCATTTTCGCCGGTGTCAAAATGGATGCCAGCGGCAATCCAGTCAAAGACCTGTCCGGAAATTATGTGTTGGGAACCACGGGCAGTGCCGGGACGCTGGCCTCCAATCCAGATCTGGCCCTGGGGCTGGTCAGCGGCGGCTGGAACGTGACCGCCGCCAAAAACATTTTCTTGCAGGAAGTCCGCAACCCCAACGGAATTTTTAATGTCAGCGGCAATGCGGCCTTGAAGCATTATTTTGATTATGCACCCAACGATTTTGTCAATCTTTCCGCCGGCAACCAGGTGCAGTTGGGCGCGTCTGCTTCATCCCTGCCACGCTTGGACACGCTCCGGGTGCCGGTCGTCTATCCCTCCATCTTGAACATCTCGGCGGGTCACGGCGGCGTGGTGCTGGTCGGCGATTCATTTTACAACCAGTTGATCCTTTTTGCTTCACCGCAAGGCAGCCTCACGATCAATACCACGGACGGTGGTTCGCTGACCGGCAAGCTGCCGAACGCGTCCAATGTTCCGCAAATCTTCAGCCTGATCGTCTCGGACAGCGCCAAGAAGCAATACAAGACCAGCGGGGACTTTGGCCTGAATGATCACGCCGCCGCACCAATTCATTTGAACAATGGCACCCCCGTTTCGTTGGACATCGCAGGCAACATGAACCTGATGCTGGTCGGCACGCCCGAGGCGGCGCGGATCTCCATTGGCGGCAACATGAACAACAGCCGGTTTCAGGGGATGAACCTGGCGGCTGACGACGTGTCCAGCATCCATGTGGCGGGCGACATCAACAACCGCAGCGCGTTCACATCAGTTGATTTGAGCCAATATTCCGGAACGGCTGCGCCTGATTTAACTTTTCTGTCTCAAGCCTTGAGCATCACGCCCTCGGCAGTGACGCTGGCCTCCAGTTTTTATTTTGACCCCGTGACGAAAGTGATGACCTATCAGAACATCCCGGGACAGACGCTGGCCAGCGTCTTGAGTCTTGTGCAAAACCTGACCGTGCAGGTTTACGTCAACGGCGTTCCGCAATGGGAGGACGATTTGCAAACCATCCCCAAGACGACCACGGTCTCGGTCATGAACGCGGCCACGGCTCTGGCGTTGATGGACAAATACAATCAGATCAACGCCGCCAGCGGTCTGGCGGCCGGTGTCGGGCCGCCGGACAGCACCACTGGCATCATTATTGGCGGTGGCGGCAAGCTGGACATTTCCGCGCGGAACATGGATTTGGGAACCACGGCCGGCATCCAGTCGGTGGGCGCGGGACTTTATGGCGGCAATTCCTCTCCGCTCGCCAAGTTGTTTAACACGGGGGCGGATCTTTCCATCGTCACCACCGGCGATCTCAATATGTTTTCCAGTTCCATCGCTTCCTTGAACGGCGGCGATCTCTACATCAACGCGGGCGGAAACATCAACGTGGGTTCGGCGGAGTTCACCGTCAACGGTTTTGGCGCGCGCGGAATTTTTTCCTCGAGCGGCAGCGACGTGGCCGTCTTCGCCAACAACGACATCAATCTCAACGGCTCGCGCATCGCCGCGTTCGACGGCGGCAATGTCACGGTGGAATCCTTCAATGGCGACATCAATGCCGGGGTCGGTGGCCTCGGCGGGGTCATTCTGACGGCCTACTATGTGGATCCGGTCACCCACGCCTTGTATCAAAATACGCCCACTGTTTTCGGCAGCGGCATCCTGGCGGAAACGTTCGGCCCGCGCGATGCCAGATACCCGGCGCCCGATGCCATCCTGGGCAACGTGCTGGTGCAAACCCCCAACGGCAATGTCAACGCCAACAAGGCGGGCGTCGTTCAGCTCGCGTTCAACCATCTGGATTATCCTGACGCCACGGTGGAGGTTCTCGCTGGTTACGAGTTGCGCGATAGTGGCGGCAATCGTTTGACTGCGGACGAAATCGCGAATGGCACGCCTGTGCTGGTGTCCGCCGACCGCAACATTGACGCCAACAACTCGGGAGTCGTGGCGCAAAACGCGATCCTGAAAGCCACTGGCGACATTGATGGCGCCATCTTCGCCAAAGGCAACATTGATGTGGGTGCCGTCAACAATGTGAACGTGACGGCATTGGCGCAGGGCACCGCCAATGTCAGCGCGGGTGGCGACCTTTCCGGCACCATCATCGGCATCGGCGGCATCACCGCCAGCGGCGGCAGCGTTGATGCCACGCTGTTGTCAAACGCCGCAATCAGCGGCGACACGAGCGGCCAGACGGGTTTTGCCCAAGGCACCGCCGCCAATGCCACCAGCCAGGCCGAGCAAACCGAGGATGCCGCCAAAACCACCGACGACGGCACTGGCGAAGATGCAGATGAGCAGAACAAGAAGAAAAAGGCGATCACGCTGGCGCAGAAAGTGAGCCGCGTGACCGTGCTGTTACCAACGAAAACCAACTAAGAAAAAATCATGTTAATCCAACCCATGTTCGCCAACGCGGCGGTGTTCGCCATCAAGAACGCCACCGTCGAGGGCCAGATCACCGTAATCGTGCTGCTGCTGCTGTCGCTGTTCAGCTGGACGATCATCCTGACCAAGTTCCGCCAGCTCCTCATCGCGCGCGCGGCGACCAAGAAGTTTTTTGACGCCTATACTGCCACGCGTGATCCGCTGGACATCCAGCGCAAAAGCGAGGAGTTCGACGGCGCGCCTGCTTATCAACTCTACATCCGGGGTGCGGACGAACTCGTGTATCATTTGAAAAACAATCCCGTGGTCGTTTCGGGTCGCAGCCGGCCGGAGGGTATCACCCTGCCGCCGGGAGCGGCCGGTGAACACACCGACTTCCTGGCCAAGTCCAACGCCACCAAGATCAGCGTCGCGTCCTTCGATGCCGTGCGGGTGACGCTCGAAGAAGCCGCCGGCGCGGAAGCGATGGGGTTGGAGAAAGGCATGATCGTGCTTTCCACCGCCGTGGCGGGCGGTCCCTTCATCGGGTTGCTGGGAACCGTCTGGGGCGTCATGTCCACGTTTGCCAGCATCGCGGAGAACAATTCCGCCAGTCTTACGACGATGGCACCCGGTGTCGCTGCGGCGCTCGTGGCCACCGTTACCGGATTGCTGGTCGCGATTCCGGCGATGTTCGCCTACAACTTCATGGTGACGACCATCCGCGCCATCACGCAGGAACTGGACGGCTTTGCCACGCGCTATGCGACGCAGATTGAACATGTGTATGTGGACAACCGCCCGCTGGCCGAGGAGATCAGATCGGCGAATGAAGCGCTGGCGGGCCGCATCGTGGAGGGCTTGAGGGTGTAACGATGAACGTCGGGCCTGTCAGTGCAGCAAGAAAAACAAGGCCCGAAAGCTTGATGACGATGAAAAAATGCTCGAAATCGGCGCATGAGACGTTGACGGAGTTGAACATCACTCCGCTGCTGGATCTTGCCTTCGTGCTGCTGGTGATCTTCATCATCACAACCATCCCGCCGGTGAAGGACGTGAAGCTGGAGCTGCCCGCCGCCTCGAAGCACGAGAAGGATCCGCCGAAGAAGGCCAACTACATCGTCGTGGAAGCCAATGGCAATCTCTGGCTCAACAAAAGCCTGGAGACTTTGGAGAACTTGCAACCTGATCTGGTGCATCTGCGCGAAGCGGACCCGGACTTGAACATCATCGTGCGCGGCGATGCCCGGACGAAATACAAACAGATCCGCGCCGTGCTGGACGCGTGCCAGCAGGCCAACGTGCCGAAAGTGGATCTGGCCACCGACCCCGTCAAAAAATAGCGATGATCCCGCAATCCCAGCCGCGCAAGAAACGCAACTCGTCGAAGGTCAACCTGGTGATCTCCTTCGCGTTTCATGCGTTGCTGGTCATCGCGCTGCTCTACTTCGCGGCGCGCAGCGGGATGCTGGGCAAACAGATCCAGAAAATCACCGTGACCATGGAGAAGGAAAAGCCGCCGGAAAAACCACCGGAACCGCCCAAGCCGCCGGAGCCGCCGAAAATCGTGGAGCCGCCCAAAGTCGTCGAAGCCCCCAAAATCGCCGCGCCGCCCGTCGTGGCCCCGCCGGTGGTGGCGCCGCCTGCGGCCGAGCTGCCGTCCTTTGATTTTAGCGGCGGCAAGACCGTCATTGACAGCGCCGATCCTGTCCAGATTTACAAGGGCCGCATGGAATACATCCTTCACTCGAAATGGAACCGGCCCGAAGACATGGCGGATGACAATTACGTCGTCGAAGTGGCCGTGGCGGTTGATAAACAAGGCCGGATGAGCACGCCGGTCTGGCAGAAAAACTCCGGGAACACACAGTGGGACGACTCGGTCAAACAAGTTTTCAAGCTGGTGAAGAGCTTTGACCGCCCGCCGCCCACGAATTTTCCGGCCAGCGTCGTCATCCGGTTCGACGTGATGTCCGAAGCGACCGAACCCGTCCTGCCATGAGACTCAAGAAGACCACCAAACGCGGCCACAGCACGATGCACGAGCTGAACATCACGCCGTTGCTGGACCTGGTGTTCGTGCTGCTGGTGATTTTCATCATCACCACGCCGCAGATGATGAACAACCTGGAGATGACGCTGCCCTCCGGCAAGCCGCCACCTCCTGCCAAGGTGAAACCCAAGATCAACAAGATCGCGGTGGAAGCCAGCGGCCAGATTACGCTCAATGGACAGAACGTCACCGTGCTGGAATTAAAAGCCAGCTTGCAGGCCATGAAGGCGGCCGATGCCGACCTGAAGGTGGTGGTCAAAGGATCGGATGAAGCCGACTACCAGGACATGATCGCAGTTCTGGATGTTCTCCGCCAACTCGACATCACCAAGGTCGGCCTTGCCACGGAGTAGCCGTCCATCAAAAGCCGGATCGATTTAGTTCAACCAAGAAAGAACACAAAAAAACGCCCATCAGGCCGGGTGTGAGCAACACGGTGGTGAACGGCGGGGTGAATGCGGCGATCGCGCTGCGGCCGTGGGCGGGGCCGAAGTTCTACAGTGCGATCTTCACGGACTTCAACGCGCCAGTGACCGTCGGACATGGCCCGCAAAAGCAGGCTTGAGGTTCAGCGTCGGGCGGCGCAATTTATGCCCGGATGCGCGCGTGGTGGAATTGGCAGACACGCCAGACTTAGGATCTGGTTCCGCAAGGATTGGAGGTTCAAGTCCTCTCGCGCGCACCAAATCATTTTGCAGAGCGGATTTGTTCTTTCTTCTCTTCCAGCTCGGCCTGAAGTTTTCTGCGCTCGGTCACCAGTTGCTCGCGGAACGATTCTTCTTTTTCCACATCATCGGCGGCCCTGGCAATTTCGCCGTTCAACGCGATCTCGCGCTCGGCGATTTTTGCGGTGTATAAGGCATCCAGTTCGGCCAGTTGTTTCTTCTGCTCATCGGTGAGTTTGGCGGCGGGCGCGGTTTTGTTGAGCCGTTCCATCGCGAGTTCATAGGAGGATTTCATAAAATTATTTTTTCTTCCATGGTTGGCTGGGAAATTTCATCGGCAGCGGAGCCGGTTTGGAAACAACCAGATCGGGATCGCCTTCCGGTTTCAGGTCCGGCGACTTGGCTTTGGCCGCGTCTTCGCGCCACGATTCAATCTTGGCCTGCAAACCATGTTTTTCGGCCGTCATCTTGTCGCCGGACTTCATGTAGAACAACGACAGGTTCGTATGGACGAGCTGTTCCTTCGGGCGAAGCTTTTCGGCCTTGTGGCCTTCGGCGATGGCCGCCGCATATTCTCCTTTGCGATAAAACGCCATGCCCAAGGCGAGTTGCGCGTCGAAATACGCCGGATCCACCGCCAGCACCGCCTGAAGTTTGGTGATGGCGCGGTCAAATTCGCCCCGGCTGAAATCAAACATCGCGTCGTCGTATTGTTCCTGCAGGTTCATGCGTCGGTGCCACGCTACGCACGCTGGCCGCGCAACGCAAGCGGCGGGGTGCGGCAATAGTTGGCTTCCGTTTGCCGGGCAGTTGCATGATGCGGGCTTATGACCATAAAGTGTGCATTAGAAATTGACACACTTCCCCCGCCTGCCTACTGTAAATAGGCAACGGTGTCGTGCTGTTCGTCTTCAACCGCCAGCCCACTTTGCAGAGCGGTCAACCATATTTTTAAGTTCCATGAGTGATACAATTACAGGCGCAGCATCGTCGGGTGACGCAAAAAAAATCTCCTCCATCAGCGAAGTCGTCATCCGGATCGCGGGCAACTCCCAGGACGGCATCCAGGCCATCGGCGGGTTTCTTGCGCGGCTTGCGGGCCGCAGCGAACAGGAGGTCATGACGTTTATGACCATTCCCGCCACCATTTCCGGCGGTGCCTCCATCTTCCAGGTCCGCATGGGTTCGGGCGAAGTCTTGAGTTCCGGCGACGAAGCGGACGTGCTGCTCGCCTTTTATCAGCATTCTTACGAAAACCATGTCACCTCGCTCAAAAAGGGCGGCATCGTGATGTATGATTCGGACCACGTCGAGCCGAAGGAAGAGTGGAAGAAGGACTATCATCATCTTGGCATCCCGATCTCCGGCCTCACGGTTGAGGCCATCGGCGGCACGGCCAAGGACAAGGGTAAAAATATTTTTGCCCTCGGACTGATTGCCAAAATGTTCGACCTGAACGTGCCAAAGCTGGAGAAACTCATCGGCGAACGGTTCACCGGCAAAGATCCGAGCATTCTGAACAACGCCCTTGCGGCGTTTCATGCCGGTCACGCCAACCCGCTCGGCAACGTGCTGGAAACTTTCAAGTTCGTGGACGCCCAGAAGAAAGACGGCAATCAGGTCGTGATGAACGGCAATGAAGCGCTCGGCTACGGCCTCATCGCCGCCGGCGTGCGTTTTGGCGCGGGTTATCCCATCACGCCGTGGACGGACATCATGGAACTGCTCCGTCGCGAACTGCCGAAATACGGCGGCACTTTTATCCAGACCGAGGACGAGATTGCCGCGATTTCCATGGCGATTGGCGGCAGCTACGCCGGGCGCGTCGCGGTCACCGGTTCGAGCGGTCCGGGCATTTCTCTAAAGACCGAGGCGCTCGGCTGGGCGGTCATGGCGGAAATGCCGCTGGTAATCGTGGACGTGCAACGCGGCGGGCCTTCGACGGGCATGCCGACGAACATCGAGCAGTCCGACTTGAACATCGCCGTCAACGGCGGCCACGGAGATTCGCCCCGCGTCGTCATTGCGCCCGCAAACGTCGAAGATTGTTTTTACATGGCGATTGAAGCCGTGAACATCGCCCGCAAATACAGCGTGCCGGTCATCATCCTGACCGACCAGGGCATCGCCACGCGCATCGAAGCGTTCGTGGAGCCGAACCTTGAAAAAGTATGCCAGGACATTTCGCCTGATTTCACGCCGGTGGCCGACCACAAGCCTTACGATTTGTCCAAGCCCGACGGCATCACGACCCACCTTGCGCCGGGCACAAAAATCAACAGCGGCAAATATCCCATTGCCACCGGTCTCGAACACGACGAACTCGGCCATCCGACCGGCTCGCCGAAATTGCACATGCAGATGACCGCCAAACGCCGCAAGAAATTGCAGGCGCTCGGCAACTCCCTGCCGGTGCCGAAAATTTACGGCCCGCCGGAAGGCAACGTCCTGCTCGTCGGCTGGGGTTCCACCGAGGGACCGATCAAGGAGGCCGTGGATCGCGCGCGCGCCGCCGGCGACAGCGTTTCCTCCGTCCACATCCGGCACATCAATCCGTTGCCGCCCGGCCTCGAAAACATTTTCTCCGGCTTCAACCATGTTCTCGTCGTGGAGATGAATGACGAAGGACTTTATGGTTTCGGCCAGTTGGGTGCGATTCTGCGCGCCCGTTATTGCGACCCGAAAATCCAGGGCATCAACAAGACCGACGGCCTCACCTGGAAGGTGAAGGAAATCCTCGAACGCGCCAAAACCAACATGTCCGCCGGGCTGCGCAAACTGTAAAATTGAACCGCCCAAGCGTTTCAGCATCTAATTTATTATGAGCCAAACTTTGATTGAAAAACCTCCCGGCAACCTCGCGGTCGTCAACGCGCCCGCACCCGTCACCGGGGAACGCAAGGGGCTGACCAAAAAAGAAGTCGCCGCCGACCATCCGACGTGGTGTCCCGGCTGCGGCGATTTTTCCGTGCTAGCGCTTTATTTCAAGCTGATTGAAAAGCGCAAGATGCTGCACGAGAAAATCACCACCATCGCGGGCATTGGCTGCTCCAGCCGCTTCCCGTATTTCGTGCAGGCCCACGGCGCGCATTACATCCATGGCCGCGCGCTGCCATTCGCCAGCGGCATTTCGCTTTCGCGTCCCGACCTGCATGTGTTCGTGTTCGGCGGCGACGGCGACGCCTTCTCCATCGGCGGCAATCATTTCACCCACACCGCCCGCAAGAACATCAAGCTGACCTATTGCGTGATGGACAACTGGGTCTATGGCCTGACGAAGAAGCAGACCTCGCCCACGTCGCCGCTCGGTTTCAAGAGCAAGACCGACCAATGGGGCGCGGTGGATTATCCGATCAACCCGATGAAGCAGGCGATTTCTGCGGGCGCAACCTTCGTCGCGCGCACGACCTCCACGAACCCGAACCATGTTTTGCAGATGATGGAAGCCGCGATGGATCACGACGGTTTCAGCTTCATCGAGTGCTTGAGCGAGTGCGTGGAATTTTACGAAGGCGCGTTCGACGCGAGCAACCCGCGCAAAGGCGGCGTCTTCAACGAAGTTCCGAAGACGCACGACGTGACCGACGAACTCGCGGCCTACAAGCTCGCGGGCGAGGCCTTCCCCGGCAGCTTCGGCATCTTCTACAAGGTTAACAAGCCGACCAAGAACGCGAAGGAAGCCGAGATCAACAAATCGTTCCAGAGCAAGGTCACCGGCCTGAAAGACTGGCAGATTCTCCAGAAGAACTTTGACCGGATGAAATAATTTTCATAACGCCAGTTGGCCTTCGGAAACGGAGGCCGTTTTTTTATTTTAACCGCGAGCCACGCCAGATACGCGAATGGGCTTTAATGCAGGAGCGCGGAGAATTTCACGGCCTGCCTGCTTTGCCTGGAATTCTGGCTCGATGGATTTTCTGGCCGCGTCCAGTTCGGCGGCTCTTGGCTTGACTCTTTCCAAAGTAAGCCTAGTCTTACCACATGATTGCCAAAGTTTCAGTCAAAGGCCAGACAGTCATCCCGGAAGCCATCCGTGAAATGGCGCGGATCAAGGCGGGTGACCAGTTGGATGTCGGCTACTCCGGCGGGCTCATTGTCATGCGCAAACGCCAGTCGCTTACGCCTGCGCGGGTGCGATCGCTGCTGCTGGGCGGTCGTGGTCTGCCAGAAATGACAGCGAAGGACGAAACGGCGGTGGCTGCTGCCGTGCAACGCGTGCGCCGCCGCGTCAAAGCGTGAAAGTCGTATTCGACACCAACGTCATCGCCAGCGCCAGCTTTTGGCGGGGTGCGCCATTTGACTGTCTGGCGGCGTGGGCGCAAGGCCGGTGCGTGGCCGTGGTCAGTTCCAGCCTGCTCGCCGAATACCACGAAACTGTTGGAGAACTTCGCTTGGACTATCCCGGCCGCAAATGCGCGGAATGGGTGGAAGCCTTGACCGAATCCGCCGAACTGGTTTTCCCTGTTGAACGCGCTGCTGGCGTAACGCCTGATCCCGATGATGAAATGATTTTGGAATGTGCGCTGGCGGCGGAAGCCGACTTGATCGTGAGCGGCGACAAAAAACATCTGCTCGCGCTGCGCCAATTTCAGGGCATCCCGATTGTCAGCCCGGCGGAATTTCTGCGGCGGTTCCGCCCATGACGCGCTTGTCCTGATTGCCGGGAATCATGGCTCCGATGGATTTTTCCAGCACGTCCACACCAACGCCGGGCTGGTCGTTCCAATTTGTGCAGAGCTTGAAGAAAATTTGAATTCGCGTTGATTCGTGAAATTCATGTCAAAGTTTTGCGCCTTCGCGTCTTTGTTGTTAAATTTTTCGGCAACCTCTGGCCCACATCCACGTGACTCTAAAAATAACGCCGTCCCGCGTTAAGCCATCGCAAAATTCCGAAAAGTTGACGCAGGTCAAATTGGTTTTTCAACGGACCGGCTAAAGTCTGCGCATGAAAAATGATGTCGGATCAACAAATACGAATGAAAAACCACGTTCCTACCGCAACCTCTGGCTGGGCTTGATCGGCTCCATGACGCTGTCATTTCTGCTGCTGGGCTATTTCGGCAGGGAAATTTACCACGTCGCGCCGCCCGTTCCGAAACAGGTCGTTACCACCGACGGCACGGTGCTGTTCACCGGGCAGGACATCAAGGACGGCCAGAATGTCTGGCAATCCATCGGCGGCCAGGAAGTCGGCACCATCTGGGGCCACGGCGCGTATGTCGCACCCGACTGGTCGGCGGACTGGCTGCACCGCGAGGCGACGTGGCTGCTCGATCATTGGGCGGCGCAGTCCGGCGGCAAAACCTACGACCAGCTTGACGCGGAGACACAGGCCGCGCTGCGCGAGCGCTTGAAAAAGGAGATCCGCTCGAACACTTACGACGTGCAGACCGGCAACATTGTTGTTTCGGCGACGCGCGCGGAAGCGATTCAAGCCGTCGGCGCGCATTACGCGGCGTTGTTCGGTAACGATCCCGCGCTGCAAAAACTTCGCGGCAATTACGCGATTCCGGCGGACACCATCAAATCACCCGAACGGCAGCGGTTGATGAACTCATTCTTTTTCTGGGCCGCGTGGGCCTGTGGCACGGAACGCGTCGGCAGCCACGTCACCTATTCGCAGAACTGGCCGCATGAGCCGCTCATTGACAACAACGCCACCAGTTCCATCGTCATCTGGTCGGCGGTCAGCGTCATCGCGCTGCTTGCGGGGGTTGGCGCGATGGTCTGGTATTCGGCGGCGCGGCGGCACGAGGAAGAGGGCGAAGAGGAAGTTGTAATGCCAAAATCAGATCCGCTGCTCGCGCTCAAGACCACGCCCTCGATGAAGGCGGCGTTGAAATATTTCTGGATCGTTGCGGCGTTGGCGCTGGTGCAGGTCGGGCTCGGCGCGGTCACGGCCCACTACGGCGTGGAAGGCGATGGTTTCTACGGCATCCCGCTTGCCAAATGGCTGCCGTATTCCGTGGCGCGCACCTGGCACACGCAGCTCGGCATTTTCTGGATCGCCACTGCGTGGCTCGCGACGGGCCTGTTCGTCGCGCCCGCTGTGTCCGGCCACGAACCGCGCGGCCAGCGGCTCGGCGTGAATTTCCTGTTCGTCTGCCTGCTCGTCATCGTCGTCGGCTCGCTCTTCGGCGAATGGCTGGGCGTCCAACAAAAACTCGGCTTCGTCAGCAATTTCTGGTTCGGCCATCAGGGTTACGAATACGTTGACCTTGGCCGCTTCTGGCAGATTTTTTTGCTGATAGGACTGTTCCTCTGGCTGTTCCTCATGGGCCGCGCGCTCTGGCCGGCGTTCAAAAATCCCGGCCCGAACCGCCATCTGCTCGCGCTGTTCCTGCTCGCCTCGGCGGCCATCGGTTTGTTCTATGGCGCAGGTTTGATGTGGGGACGCCAGACGCACCTGGCCATGGCTGAATACTGGCGCTGGTGGGTGATCCATCTCTGGGTCGAAGGCTTCTTTGAAGTGTTCGCCACCGTCGTGATCGCGTTTCTGTTCACGCGGATGGGACTCTTGCGGACGGCCACGGCGACGGCGGCGGTGATTTTTGCCACCACAATTTATCTGGGCGGCGGCATCCTTGGCACGTTGCATCACCTGTATTTCAGTGGCACGCCCACGGCGGTGCTGGCGGTAGGCTCGATTTTCAGCGCGCTGGAAATTGTGCCGCTCGTGCTGGTGGGCTACGAAGGCTACGAGAATCTGCTGCTGGGCAAGGCGCGTTCGTGGGTGTCGGTTTACAAGTGGCCGATCTATTTCTTCGTCGCCGTCGCGTTCTGGAATCTCGTTGGCGCGGGGCTGTTCGGCTTCCTCATCAATCCGCCCATCGCGCTCTATTACATGCAAGGGCTGAACACGACGGCGGTTCACGGACACACGGCGTTGTTCGGTGTTTACGGAATGCTTGGCATCGGGTTGATGCTGTTCTGCCTGCGCGGATTGACGCGGCAGGACGCGTGGAAATCCGGCGTGCTGAACTTCAGCTTCTGGTCATTGAACATCGGGCTGGTGCTGATGGTGCTGTTGAGCCTGCTGCCCGTCGGGCTGATGCAAACCTGGGCGAGCGTGGAACACGGCATGTGGTATGCGCGCTCGGCGGATTTCCTGCAAACGCCGCTGATGGCGAAGCTCCGCTGGCTGCGCGTCATTGGCGACACCGTGTTCACCTTCGGCATCGCCGGCCTGGTGTGGTTCATCATCGGCCTGAAAACCGGCTGGTCGCTCGAAGGCAAACAGGTCGAAACCGTGGAAGTGCCGGAGCCGGCGGCGGTGAACTGATAATTTGTCGCGGGGTTTGTTTCATCCCGTCCGCGTGAAAGCGCGGACGGGATTTTTGTAGCTACGAGTAAGCAGTTTTGTTCAATTCATCCGCAACCAAATATGCTCCATCTCCATGTTATCCGAGGAACACGGAGGCTTGAGCCGACGATGATATGATTTGAGCCGCTGGGCATCAGAACTGTGAACAGAAGTGGAATGGGACAACAGTTCGGCAGGATTCCAGAGGCCATTGTCCGCTCCATCGGTAGCAAGTTTGGCGAGTCGGGCGTTGATGGCAGTCAACCAGTGAGCGAAAGACTTGGCTTGAACGTAGGCAATTATCAAGGCGCGCTGATTGGTCGGGCCATGATGGCCATGCTTGAACCGCTCAATGCCTCCAGTTCGATGCCCCGGTATTCCGTGAACGTATTCCAGATCGCTGCGGCGGCTGTCGGGTGGCGTGGGAAGCCGTTTGCATTCGATGGGAAGCAACTGCTCGAAATCATGGTAACAAATGCCTTCGACCATGATGTTATCCATCGGCATGACCCCGATGTCGGCATTACGTCCAGAAGTTTGAAGCGGTTCTTGCAGAAAACGGACGGAATCAAAACCCTGACGACGCGAAGCTTTGTCGAGGTGCAAGCACAGTGATTGATTCAACTTTGGCTCGTCTGTCACTTGAGAGAGTTCAGGTCGGCCACGCCAGATCGGAAGTTCTTGTTCAATGAAGGTCACAATCTTCTCGTGAAATGCTCCGGCATCCAGCACCTCGGAATCTGGCATTCCGATGGTTGGCGTTTTGGGAGATTCGTCGGCGATCATGCGGTGTTGTCAGAATCCCATGCTCCTCAAATCAGCCAGCGATTCATCGGCGTCGCGCAGGGCGATTGACCGCAGCCAGTAGCGCAGCCGATCCGGTTTGATGAGGAAAACAAATGGCCCGTCGAAAATGCGGAGAATGCGCACGGTCGTCAGCGTTGCGCTCTTTTTGCTGCGCAACAGCGCCGTCAACTTTTCTGTGAGACCCTCTGTGCCTTTCCAATCTGGCTCCGCCTTGCCGAAAACAAAAGGCTGACAGCAGATGCCCGCCCATGACTTGGCCGGCAACGGACGTAGCTTTTTATGCACGGTGTTGATTTGCCGCATGTAGATGCGCGCAAACTCGCGATGATCGTCGGGTGTCGCTGGACGCATCATGTCAGCATCATCGCCGAGCCGCTGGTAGTCGCGATAGAAATCAAACGCATCGTTGAGAATGATTTCGTCGTTAGATGAAAGATCGAGATCGGCTTCGTTATCTGGATATGGCAGATTGTCAATGTCCGCCTTGAGGATTGTAGTGGATTGCTTAATTCCGGCATCAGAGCTTGTAAGAGTAAGCCAAGATCTGAAAAAGGCTTTTTTGGAATTGAGACGTTGAAAAAGATCTTCGTGTGCAGTCGTGTTACCGTTAGCTCCACTGATTCCAACCAACCGGGCTCCATAGGTGATGGTTCCTTTTTCTTTTTTCCAATATGCGACGCGTAAATCGTCTATTTCAGGAATTAGTATCAATGGAGGCGCATAGCGGGCTTTAGGACGCGGCCACTGAAAATGCTTCAATGCTTGCGAGGCAATCAGTTCATAATCAATAACACCACCCGGCTTAATAGCTTCAGATGGAATAACAGGCTTCTTATAAAGATATTCAATTGTTTTATCAGGGTCTGGCGTCCCAACTTGGTATCCCTCACCATAACTCCATCCTTGTTGCTTCACGTAATTTTTCAGCTTCGGCAGTTTCTTCAACCTTTCGACGAGACTGGCAGTGCGTCCGCCACCAAACAGGTTGCAACGCCAGACAAAATCCTTCGCCAATGCGACACGTTGCGGCACCCATTGCATGTCGTAGTAATCCAATTCAAAACTTAATTCAGCTTGGGTATGAGTGGTGCGACGAAAAATGGCATGGAGAATTGGCCGTTCCGCCTTCGGCGGATGCGCCTCTGCCAGCACCACGACAACTTTCGCGTCTTTCTCGAACAGGTTGCGAATGGGCGTGAAATCCAAAATCTCCCTCACATCCCAACGCTCAAAGATGGCATGCCGGAAAGCGACACTGCGGCGGTTGTAAAGGAAGTTGTCTTTTTGCAACAGACAGAGCAGGCCATCCGGCACAAGCGCTTCCATACTGTGATGCAGAAATAGATAGGCGGCCTGTATGTCCGGAAGGCTTTTCTCGCCGAATTTATCTTGGTATTCCTTGTAGGCTTGAGCGGTCGTCCCCTTGTCGGACGCAGATACGAATGGCGGATTTCCTACCACCACACCAATGTTGCGCGGCAGTTTCTGCTCGCGTGCTTGTTCAAAAAAACAGGCTTCGACAAGGGTTTTGCCCTTCAGCACTGGAAAGAGCTTCCCGGTTCGCCAAATGATTGGTGGCTCCAGTTCTTCGCACATGGCGAGACACAGACTGAAAGCCGCTAGTTCGACAGCGGAACCGTCAATGTCCGTTCCGCGCACCCGTTTCATCAGCGTGCGCAGCACATCCACCGGCGGTTTGTCCCAATTGTTATTCTTCCGCCAATGGAGCACGAGCCGCTTGAAGGCCTCGACAAGAAAGACGCCAGACCCACACGAAGGGTCGAACACCACTTCATCGCATTGCTCCAACCGATCCATGCGGTCGAGCGTTAACGCCTCCTCCAGCATGAGCCGGGCGAGAAACGGCGGCGTATAAACGCACGTCGTCTTGTCCTCCACGAAAAGCTGGTAGATGTGGCTGATAAGTTCCACCGGCAGGTCTCGGAAAGAATAGAGCCGCCACAAGGTTTGCTGCCCGACGCCAGCCTCCGTGTTGCCTTGGATCAGTTCAGCAAACTTGTGCAGGTGTGGAGTCTGGAGAAGCTGTTGCTTTTCCTCTTCCTGTAAAGTGAAGACGTTGCCGTTGAATCGTTCTGTCTCCAGATACGCCAGCAGTTTGATCAGCGATTTGGCATCGCCTAAAACGTCATGAAACTTTTCCGCGCCGGCCTTGAACTTCTTGAAAAAGTTCGCCTCCAGCTTGAAGACTTCCCGGTCTTCGAGATACGCGATGAGCAAAGAAATAATCAGCAGCCGTCGGCGCAGGTTTCCTGCAAGACGACTTTCGTCGGCAAGTTGCTTATCCAAGATTTCTACATTCCGCAGGAGGGTCTTGTGTGCTGAGGCGTCGGACAGAAAATCTTTGGCAATGGACTTGTCATCCCAGAATGTTCCATTCGCCAGCCGTCGTAAGTCCCACCACGGTTCAGCTTCAAGTTGCTGCGTGATGTCACCCGCCGTCTCGAGAATTTTGTAAGCAGCATACTTAGGCTGCTCACGGCCGGTATCAAAATCCGGCTCATGACCACAGCGGAATATATCCACGCGTCCCGGCCGGCGGCGATAGACCAGCGGCACTGCTCCCCAACTCCAAAGTTGGCGGTGCAGTTTGGCGAAATCGTCATCCGTCCGCGTGCAGTTGGGGGAGGCGTCATCAAACACCAACGCTTCAGCCACGCGGGCACGCCCATCGCGACGGCGGAAGAACACATGGCTGGCTCCGTAATCATCCCTTGCCTTTTCCAGCAATGCCCTTTCATCCGATGAAACAACAGACTTTTGATCCAACTGGGCAACCGAAAGCAATCCCGATTCCGCAAGCTGTTTTGTCAGTTTGCCGGTCTGCCAAAATGCGCTGACTTCGGTTGGTTGCACTGCGTTTGATTCTTATCCACTAACGCTTTTTTCTCAAGCTCGCATTCGGCCAAAAACGCGTGAAGGCGTTGCCGTGACGTCATTCGCCCAGATTCCGCCGGAGCAACGCGCTCAATTTCGCCGGCGACAGCACCGTGATCGTCTTGCCTTTGACGGTGAGCAGTTTTTGTTCGCGAAATTTGGCGAGCGTGCGGGAGAAGGTTTCACTGACCGTGCCGAGTTCCGCCGCCAGCACCCGCTTGGTCATCGTCAGCTCGATTTTCACCGGCGCTTCGCTTTGCGGATTGGGACAGCGCTTCACGAGCCAGTTGGCCAGCCGCGTCTCGACATCCTTCACCGTGAGATCCTCGAGCTGTCCGACAAGCACGCGCAGATGGCTGCTCATCGAGCCGAGCATCCGCAACGCAAGATCCGGCTGGCGCTTGAGCAGCGCAAGAATGCCGTCTTTCTGCACGAGCAAGACATGGGTGTCCTCCAGCGCGCGGGCGTCGGCGGGATAACCGGTCGGTGCCGCCAGCGCGACCTCGGCAAAGGAATCACCCGTGCGGAAAACATGGATGATCTGCTCCTTGCCGGTGACGGTCACGCGATGGACGTTCACCGCGCCGCGCTGCACCACATAAAATCCATGAGCCGGACCGCCTTCGTGGAAAAGGTATTCGCCCTTCGCCAGCGACTTTACGACCGTGACGTCCGCGATGTTTTGCAGATCCGGCTGCGGCAGGCCGGTGAAAAGCTGGCAGCTTCGCAGCGTGTTGACGACGGCCAGTTTTTTGAATTCAGCGAACGCGGACGACATGCCTTCATTCAAGCAGCCTCGCGCCAAAAGTAAATCATCCAATCCGCGCCGTGGCCGCGCTCGACCTTGGACGAAAATCCTTCGCCGGTGAGCCGCTCGACCAGTGGCGACGGCAGGAACGGCGCGATGACAATCAAGCCTTCGTCGGGCTTGAGCGCGCTCACGCGTTTGTGGATTTCGGGGAACGGCTCGACGCCGCGCTGGAGCATTTCGCGCACGTCGAAGCGTTTGAACTGGTTCATCGGTGGCATGTTCATGGCGGGGAGATGGCTTTTAGTTTCGCGACGATTTCATCCGGCGGCAAATTCAATCCGGGCTGTTGAAGAACGATTTCGCCCCCGGCGTTCAAGACGGTGATGACATTGGAATGGGCGAAACTTCCGTTCGCGTCCTGCCGGTAAATCACGCCGAGCAGCGCGGCGAGTTCGCGCACGTCGTCCGGTTCGCCGCGCAACAGCGTCCAGTTCTGGCTGCTCAATTCGCGTTTGGCGCGATAGACCTTCAGCGCCGAGGGCGTGTCGCGCACGCTGTCGAACGAAACGAGCAGGAAGCCGGTGTTCGTCCGCAGATTTTCCGGCAGCGCGGCCTCGATGCGCTGCAAATCGCTCACCGTGAGCGGACAGGTGAACTGGCATGACGCAAAAAACATCGCCACCACCTGCGGACGCCCGCGCAGCACGCCGAGCTTCACGCGGCGGCCGGCATCGGAAGTCCAGACTGATTCGAGCTGGAACAATGACTTGTCCGTGTAATTCGTCTGCGCTGCGAGCGGGCGGCAGCACGGCGGCAGAACTTCGGCGGTTTCATTCGTCGCGCCGAATGTTGTCGCCACGGACAGGACGGTAAACAGAAAAACATCCAACACTGGACACCGAACACCGAACATCCAATGCGCTCCATCGCGCATCCCTTGGGCGTTGGATGTTGGATGTTGGATGTTGGATGTTTGTCTTCTCTCGTTCATAAATCCTTCGCACAGCGGAAGCCGAGGTTGTGGACGGTGTAGGCCGCCTTGAGGCTGCTGCGAAATCCGTAGCGCATGAACGCGGGGAAATTTTCCACGTCCTTCGCGCCAATCGCGCCCGCGCCGCAAAACAACTGGCGGTCCAGGCCGGTGTCGCCGCGCGCATCGCCGGTGACGGTGGCGGAATTGAAATCGGAAACCCATTCCCAGACCAGCCCGTGCAAGTCGCGCACGCCCCAGAAATTTTTTGGGCCGTCACTGACAGACGGCAGCACGGCTGGCGACGGCGTGGAATACCAGCGCAGGATGTCGCGTTGAAACGCGGCGTCCTTCGTGCCATCGGCGAGGGCCGGGCTCGCGGCGGCGGCGAGTTCCCATTCGGCAAGGGTCGGCAAACGCCTGCCCTGCCATTGCGCGAAGGCTTTCGCGGCAAACCACGAGACCCACACGACGGGCCGTTCGGGCAGCGCGTTCGTGCCCAATTCCAGATCGCCGGCCCAATGTTTCAAATAATTATCATCGGCAAAAATCCGTTTCACCTGCGAACGCTGCCAGCGCGGATTGGCACGGACGAACTCCAGAAATTTTCCGTTCGTGACCGGCACGACATCGAGGTAAAAACTTTTGACCGGCACTTCCTTCAAATCCGACTGCGAGCGGAACAGCGGACGGAACACGCCGTTGGAAACGCAGGCCATGTCCGGCGGCGTTTCAGTGGCGGCGACGGTAAAGGCGGTCAACAGCGAGGATAGAAGCTGGAGGATTGATGATGGCGATCTACGAACGGGCGTCGCACTGCCTGCCAGCTTCCAGCTTCCATTCTCCATCCTCGTCTTCATAAATCATCACTCGAACTTGCTCGGCGTGCCGGGCGCGGGCGTGGAGGACGCGGTGTCGGCACGGATTTTTGCCACTTCCGCCACGTTCACGGCGTCGCCGGAATTGCCCCAACTATTCCGCACATAGGTCAGCACGTTGGCGATCTGGTCGTCGTTGAGATAATTTAGCGGAATCATCGTGCCTTTGTAAGTTTTGCCGTTGACGATGGTTTCGCCGTTGCGGCCAATAACCACGGCGCGGATCGCGTCTTCCTTGTTGTTGGCCAGGAAGTCGGATCCGGCGAGCGGCGGAATTTGTCCCGGCACGCCGAGACCGCCCGGTTGATGGCAGACGAAGCAGGTCTGCATATACACGGCTTTGCCTTTCTCGATTTGAATCTCCTTCGTCAGCCCGGCGATCTTGGGATTGCCTTTGATTTCGGAGGCCATCTGCGCTTTCAGCTCGGCCACTTTCTTTTCCGCGTCCGAGCCGCCTTCCGCCGCGCTGCCGAGGTAGATCGCATCCACTTCCTTGCCGGAATAGGTCAGCAGATCCGGCGGGCCGGAAACCTTCAACATGCCGAGCGCGCCCTTGTTGAACGCGCGGAACAACGCGTGATCCACGAGGATGAATGTGCCGGGCACGTCCACTTTGAATTCCACGATCGCCGAGCCGCCCGCCGGAATCGTGGTTGTTTGCAAGTTATGCTGCGTCGGCACGGTGCCGCCTTCCTGATAGACGGTGTCGAAAATTTCGCCGATGACGTGGAACGAACTCGTCAGGTTCGGCCCGCCGTTGCCGACGAACAGACGCACGGTCTCGCCGACTTTCGCCGTGAGCGCCTTGTCGCCGACGAGCGAGCCGACCGCGCCGTTGAAGACGACATACGACGGGCGTTCGTCTATCGCCTTGTTCATGTCGAACGGCTGCAACCCTTCCACGCCGAAATTGCCGGCGGTGTAAAATTCACTTTGCATCACATAGTATTCGTGATCCACGGGCGGCAGTCCGCCTTCCGGCTCGACGAGAATCAGGCCATACATGCCGTTCGCGACGTGCATTCCCACCGGCGCGGTTGCGCAGTGATAGATGAAAAGTCCGGGATTCAATGCCTTGAACGAAAATTGCGACGAATGTCCCGGGGCAGTGAACGATGAGGTCGCGCCGCCGCCCGGCCCGGTGACGGCGTGCAGGTCAATGTTGTGCGGCAGCTTGCTGTCCGGCGCGTTGTTCAAATGAAACTCCACGTCGTCGCCCACGCGGATGCGGATGAAACTGCCGGGCACGTCGCCGCCGAAAGTCCAGAACGTGTAGTCCACGCCATCCGCCAGCCGTTTCGTGACCTCCTTCACTTCGAGATGCACGATTATTTTGGACGAGTGCCTGCGCTTGATGGGCGGCGGCACGTTGGGCGCCTGCGTCAGCACGGCGGTTTCCTGGCCGATCGCCTCCGGGTCAACGGGGCGGACCGGTCTGGCAGGAACGTCAGCAGCCAGGGTGATGTCGCAGAACAAGGCCGCGCCCAGTCCGACGGCGCACAAAGGATGAGTGAAATTTCGTTTCATGTTTGGTGTCAGTTTTTTGGTTCAGAGGTTTCAGATAAAATTGTCCGGGGATTTTCAGCGCGGTTTTCCTTCGCGTCAACATCGCCCGCAAGAATTTTTTTTGCCGCCGTGACGCCGGACGCGATGCGCTCGTCCGTCACCGGCGCCGAGCCTTTGCGGATGCCGACCTTGTGCAGTTCGAGGTGCTCAAAATTTTTGAAGCCGGCGAGTTCCAGCGTGTGCCGCGTGCAGTTCAGCGGGCAGCCGTCAATCGCCAGGATGCGCTCCGCATTTTCGGCTTTGGCCACAAGGCTTTTCACGCGGCCGCCGATGCCGGCAAGGCAGGACATCTGCGCCGCGCCGTCGCGCGTGAGCTGGCGCGCGATGCGGTCGGCGAGTTCGCCCGCGTCCGAACAGCCGGAGCAGGCATAGACCACGGTGGATGGTTTTGCTGGCGCTGGCGGATTTGAATGGTCGTTGTTCATAAAATGTATTGCGCAATCGCACCATCAGTTTGCCCCGCCGTCGGCAACAATGTTTTGACCCAGGTCAATTAGCGGCACGTTTTCAGCGGGCGATTGGAATTAAAGAAACTTTGACCTGCATCAATAACCGCCGGCGCGAGCAGTGCGAGGATGCCGGCATGAAAACTTCAGTTGGATCGGTGTTCGCCCCGGCTGCGATTTCGTCGGCGACGAAAAAGAAAAATGACCTGGCCAGCACACGGCTGGCGCGCGAATGGCAGACGATGACGGCGATGGTTCGTATTTATTGCCGCGACGAGCATCATTCCGCCGAAGGCCTGTGCGCGGAATGCCGGCAGTTTTTGGATTACGCCGGCGTGCGGCTGGAGCGCTGCCGGTTTGGCGCGGAAAAGCCGACGTGCGCCAGGTGTCCCGTGCATTGCTACCAGCGCGAACGCCGCGAACAGGTCCGCGTCATCATGCGCTACGCCGGGCCGCGCATGATGTGGGAGCATCCGGTGATGAGTTTGCGCCATTGGCTCGACGGATTCCGCAAAGCGCCGGTGAATTGATCTGGTTTATTTTTAAGTGCTTGGAAATAAAAACGGCCTTCATCGCTGAAGGCCGTTTGTGTTTTAAGTGATGGTTTTAATGTCCGCCGCAACATTCCGCAACTGGATTGGCTGGCGCGGTCAGGGCGGCCAGCTTTGTGATCTTCACACGGAATTCCGCCGGGCCTTTCACGAGATGTTCCCAGGTGAACGTGTCCGGCCATTGTGCGGCGAACTGGTAGTAAAGCGGCACCGGATCGTGATCGTTGAGCAGGATGAAATGGTCGCCGACCGGCAGTTCCAGCCATTGTTTGATGATCAATCCGTGTTTGACGGAACAGGGAATCGGGCGCACGTCCATGACTTTGTCCGCGCCGACGAGGTTTTCAGTTTGCATGTTTTATTATTTTGGTTGTTGGTTGTTGGTTAAAAATTTTGGACGCCCGTCATGGCGCGGCCCACTTCGGTCATCATCGAGGGATGCCACGGCGGATCCCAGACGACTTCGACTTCCACGTCGGTCACGCCATCGAGCGTCAGCAAAATGTTTTTCACGCCGTCCGCAATGCTGTCGTGCATGGGGCAGCCGGGCGTGGTGAGTGTCATCGTAACCGTCAGCTTGCCGTCGGCCCAGGCGATGCGGTAAATGAGTCCCAAGTCCACGATGTTGCAGCCGATCTCCGGATCAATGACCTGGCGCAAGGTTTCGAGGACGAGTTCGTCGGTGAGCGGTGTGGCGGTCATAATTTTTTTGCTGCGCGAACTGTTTTCGGCGCGAACGCCTCGATTTTTGGCCGGGCGAAATGGGAAAGGATTTTGCCCATGTTGACGGCGAAAATGGCGAGGCTTAACGCCAGCAAACCGCTGCCCCAGCGAATCCCCACTTCATGCGACCACGCAGTCGCCGCGCTCAAAACGGCCAGTCCGGCGAGGTAAGTCCAGTAACCGACGGCTTGCAGCGGAACGGAATACATGTCCGCCAGCGCCGGCACTTTCGCGCGGCCGATGTGGCGGCTGTAACTGTGGAACCAGACTAGGAACGGCACGATTTTGTATGACATTCCGAGAATCGCCAGACCCACAATGCCGGACAGCGCAAGCAGGCCATAGACATTTTCCAATTGCATCGTGAACGCGGTTGGCGGCAGCCGCGACCACGACAGCGCGAGCGCTAAAATGGACAACGGAACGAGCAGCGCGATGGCCGTCAGAAAATATTTCATTCCCCAATCCAACGAACGGCGGTTGCGCGAGCGCAGAATCGCTTTGATTTCCCAACCGTAAAGCGCGAGGCCGGAAATCATCACCAAAGCGAACACAGGCTTCAGCGGACTTTGCAGCAGAATGGTGACGAAAGCGCCGATCAATCCAAGATTGAGCAGCGCAATGGACCACCAGGCGCGGCGCGCGCTTCGCAGTTCGCTCAAGGTGAACATCGGCACGAGCTTGTAGCTCACCGTCACGATCATCATCACGAACACGCCAGCGACGCCGAGATGCGCGTGCGCGTGCATCGCGGCCAGCGGCGGAAACGAACTGAAGCTCCAGAGTTTTGTGGCCGTCAAAAAAAGTCCGGCGGCGACGGTGGACGACAACCAGAACAGCGCCGAAGTGACGCCGAATTTGATGGCGTTCCAGCCTTTCACCTTCGCCAGCGTGCGCGCCAGATTGAAGACGAACAATCCGGCGCCCAACGTCAGCAGCGAGCCAAACGCGCCGACCAGCGCCAGGTTATAATTCCAGAACGCCCAGACCATTCCAACGAAACCGACGACGTGCGCTGCGAATTGAAATTTCACCAGCCGTTCGCTGTGCAGATGCACTTCCAGCGTCACCGGCACGAGCTGATACATCGCGCCCATGACGATGCTGGAGATGAATCCCAGCACGAACAAGTGGGTGACGGCGATAAGATGCGGGGTGTAATGATACATTGCCAGCAAATCCGGCTGCGCCACCAAAAATCCCGCTCCCGCCAGCAGCGACAGCACGCCGACGAGGACGAAGCACAACGGCAATTTCACCGAAGCCGCTTGAAAGCCGGCCAGATTCGGCGTCGCCGCCGGGCGGGGCGATTTTTGCGCCGCCGCTTTTGGCTCAACGGCGGCTGATGTGGGTGATAAAACTTCCATCATTTTGTTCCTCGGTTTCACCGCCGAACCCGCGATCTTCGAGCTGGGCGTAAAGGTGCATCGGGCGGCGGTCCGTGTGGGCGCGCAGTTCCGCGCCGGCGGGCAACGCCGCGAGCGCTTCGAGAATTTTTACCATCGGCTGTGGCGGCTCGAGCCCACGCGCGTCCACTTCGATGACTTCCGTCGGCTTGGTTTTCACCGCTCCGCAGGGAAGGCGTTCCGGCGGAACGAACGCTGATGATCCTCCATTCCGGCGCGTGAACAGCACTTCCCAATCACCGGACTGAATTTGTTTTGATGTGTGGTCAAAACCCTGTCCGGCCAGCACGGAAAAAAGTGGTGCGGGTTCAAACGGAGCAATCAGCAAAAGCTTTTCATCCGGGCGCAATTGCCCGACGGCATTCATGATTTTCGAGAATGGCGCACACCCCTTGCGCAAGTCTTCCCGGACATCCAGCGTGACGATGTTTTCATTCATGGTTTGGCAGAAGTGATCTCCGGCTTGGAAAACGTCAGCAGCATGGAAAATTGTTTGGTCGCCCTGACCGCGTGCGGCAGATGCGGCGGCATGTAAATCAGGTCGCCGGCTTTCAAGGCGTGCGGTTTTCCGGCGAGGGAAAATTCACATTCGCCGGACAGAATCTGGATGACGGCATGCTGCGTGGACGTGTGTTCGGTGAGTTCCTGGCCTTCGGCAAAGCCGAACAGCACCACACGCGAATTCGCTGTGCGCAACAGCGTCCGGCTCACGATGCCGTTTGGCGCAAACCGAGTTTCATCGGCCAGCGACAGGATTTTTTCCTGCGCCACATCAATCAAAGGTTTCTCGCTCATGGGACAACTATCGCATGGACGCGGTTGGCGGCCATTGACCCAGGTCAAACCCGCTGCCGATGGCTGGAACAAACAATCTGGTCGTCACCCGGGCGTCTTTGCTGTTAAATTTTTTCGGCAACTTATGGCCCACATCCACGAAAAAATTGATTTCACCGTCGCGATCTTTGTCGTCCACGACGGCAAGATTCTGCTCATCCATCATCGCAAACTGGACAAATGGCTGCCGCTCGGCGGGCACATCGAACTGGACGAGGATCCGGAGCAGGCTGCGTTGCGCGAGGCGAAGGAGGAGAGCGGACTCGAAGTCGAACTGCTCGGCGAACGTCCGCCCACGACTTCGCCCGGCACACGCGCGCTCATCGCGCCGCGCTTTCTCGACATCCACCGCATCAGCGACACGCACGAGCACATCGGGATGATTTATTGGGCGCGGCCCAAGGGTGGTGGCGACGCCCCCGTCGCCGAACTTGCGACCGCCGAGCATCACGACATCCGCTGGTGTTCCGCCGCGGATTTGGACAAGCTGCAGCCGCCGATGAGCGACGCGGTGAAATGGTATTGCCACAAGGCCATCGAGGAGATTTCCAAGCACCCGTGAACCGCCGCCAAAAACGCCAGTGGCTCTGCTTCACCATCGAAGGGTTGAACTCCTTCGTCACGGCGCTGTATTTCAATTATTTTTATTTTTTCCTGCGGTCGCGGTTCGGGTTTGACGACAAGGCCAACCTTGTCGCTGCCGCGCTGCTTGGACTTTGCTACGCACTTTTCTCATGGCAGGCCGGGCGGCTTGCGCACCGCTGGGGTTATTTCACCGCGCTCAAGCTCGGCTTTGGCATCATGGCCGCGGGACTGCTCGTCGGCGCGCAACTCGGTTCCGCCGCCGGCCAGATCGCCGCCGCCGCCGTCGTCTCGCTCGGCATGAGTTTCACCTGGCCGGTGCTGGAGGCGCTCATCAGCGAAAATGAAACGCCCGCCCGCGTGCCCCACGCCGTCGGCATCTACAACATCACCTGGGCCGCGACCAATGCGCTCGCTTATTTCATCGGCGGCACGCTCATCGTGAAATTCGGCTTCCACAGCATTTTCTACGCGCCCATGGTCATTTTGCTGGTGCAACTCGCCTTGACCGTCTGGCTGGAGGCACTCGCCAAAACTCATTCCCGTCACGTTGCGGAAACCGTTGTCAGGCCGCCGCCCGATCCAAACCGGCCGTCGCCCGCCAAGGCAAAAACCTTCCTGCGCATGGCGTGGCTGGCGAATCCGTTCGCCTACATCGCCATCAACACGCTCATCGCCGTCATTCCCGGACTGGCCGCGCGGTTTGAACTGTCGCCGATGATGGCGGGGTTCATCTGCTCGCTCTGGTGTTTTGTGCGGCTGGGTGTCTTCTTTGTCCTGTGGTTCTGGACCGGCTGGCATTACCGTTTTCGCTGGCTGGCGACGGCGTTCGCGCTGCTGATCCTGGCTTTCACGGCGATTCTCGTCGCGCCCAACCTGGCCGTCCTGATTGTGGCCCAGATTTTCTTCGGCGCGGCCATCGGGCTGATTTATTACTCCTCGCTGTTCTACTCGATGGACGTGGGCGAAACGAAAAGCGAACACGGCGGCATCCACGAGGCGGCCATCGGCGCGGGCAATTGCATCGGCCCGGCGGTCGGCGCGGCGGCGCTCCAGTTCGCCGCCCAAAGTCCCAACGCCGGCGCGTATGCCGTGAGCGCGCTGCTGCTGGGCGGGTTCGGCGGACTGGTGAAAATTTGGAAAGCCGGACGGGGAAATTGAATAAACATCCAACAACCAACATCGAACGCCGAACATCCAATGGGGGGATCTGGCGCGGAGGCTTCATTGGATGTTGAATGTTGGTTGTTCGATGTTGGATGTTCCCCCAACTTCTTCCGCTTTGTGTCTTGGTGTCTTTGTGGTTAGACTTCTCCCATGTCTGCTGAACAAGAAAATCAACAAGCGCCGCCGAACCCGGAACGCAAAACTTTGGACGACCGCGCGAAAATGACCGAGCTGGAACGCATCCGCCATTCCGCCGCGCACGTCATGGCCACCGCCATTCTCCGGCTCTGGCCCGAAGCCCAGTTTGCTGCCGGGCCGCCGGTCGAGAACGGATTTTATTACGACGTGGATCTGCCGCACCGCATTTCGCCGGAGGATTTCGAAAAGATCGAGGCCGAGATGAAGAAGGAGATCAAGGCGAACAACGTCTTCGAACGGATCGTCGTCACGCGGGAACAGGCCATCGCCGATGCGCAGAGCGGGCGGCTGGGCGGTTTGACCGAGCGTCCGGGCAACGTGAGCAAGTTCAAGATCGGCAATCTCGAAGCGATTCCCGAGGGCGAGCAAATCACTTACTACAAGAACGGCGATTTCGTTGACCTGTGCGCCGGGCCGCATGTGATGCGCACCGGCAACATCGGTGCGTTCAAGCTCACCAGCGTGGCCGCCGCGTATTACAAGGGCGACGAAAAAGGCCCGCAGCTCCAGCGCATCTACGGCACGGCGTTCAAGAACAAGACCGCGCTCGACGAGTATTTCAAGATGCTCGAGGAGGCCAAGCGCCGCGACCATCGCAAGATCGGCGTGGAGATGGGGCTGTTCGCGATTGACACCGAATACGTCGGGCCGGGCTTTCCGCTGTGGCTGCCCAAGGGCACAGTGCTTGTCGAGGAACTGGAAAAGCTGGCCAAGGAAACTGAATTCGCAGCCGGCTACGTCCGCGTCAAGACGCCGCATGTGGCCAAGGAGAAGATGTATAAAACCTCCGGGCATCTCCCGTATTACGCGGAGTCCATGTTCCCACCAATGGAACTGCCACTGGATTCAAACAAAGACCCATTCTGGATTCTCAACGTTCCTGCAATGTTGTCCGAAGAGGAAAAAATAATCGCCGACGGTTATGGCGAATTGATTGATGCGGTTGTCGAAGGCGAAACGGATGACGGCACGATTCAAAGCGGTATTAAGCAGTTATGGGATGGCATAAAGCCGGAACACAAAGAGAAATTTGATTACACGTCAAAGAAGGCGTTCATGTTTCGCTTAATCCGAGAAAGAATCGGAATTGAACGTTTTTACCTTAAGGCGATGAATTGCCCGCACCACCATCGCGTCTTCGCTGCTGAACCCAAGAGTTATCGTGATTTGCCGTTACGACTCGCCGAATACGGCACTTGCTATCGCTACGAGCAGTCGGGCGAGTTGTTCGGCCTCATGCGCGTGCGTTCGCTCAACATGAACGACGCCCACATCTATTGCACCGAGGAGCAGTTCGCCGACGAGTTCCGCGCGGTGAATGACATGTATCTGAAGTATTTCAAAATCTTCGGCCTCGAAAAATATCAGATGCGCTTCAGCACGCACGCGGCGGAAGGGCTGGGCAAGAAATACGTCAACGAACCGGAGTTGTGGAAGAAAACCGAGGACATGGTGCGCAAGGTGTTGATCGAATCCGGCATCAACTACGTGGAGGTCGCCAACGAGGCGGCGTTCTACGGGCCGAAGATTGACGTGCAGGTGTGGAGCGCCATCGGCCGCGAATTCACCATCGCCACGAACCAGGTGGACTTCGCCGTGCCCGCCAAGTTCGGCCTGACCTACCGCGACAAGGATAACTCGAACAAGACGCCGTTGTGCATCCATCGGGCGCCGCTCGGCACGCATGAGCGGTTCATCGGCTTTCTCATCGAGCATTACGCCGGCAATTTCCCGCTCTGGCTCGCGCCGGATCAGGTGCGCGTCATCACGCTCAACGACGACGAGGCGTTGATCAACTACGCCAAGCCCATCGTGGCCGAACTGCGCGCGAACATGGTGCGCGTGGATGCGGATTTCAGCGCGACACCGTTCAAGGCGAAGATCTCCAACGCGGAACAATTGCGCGTCCACACGATGCTGGTCATCGGCGGTCGCGACATGGAAGCCGGCGCGGTGAGCGTCCGCCTCCACCACGGCGGCCCGCAAGGCACGAAGCCGAAGGGGGAGGTCGTGGCGGATATTCTGGCGAGCATCAAAGAGCGGAGGGCGTGAGATTACTTGCAATCACGAACAACTTCTTCCATGCCAACCAAACTTGCCCCACCGCCACCGGTCTCAACTGAAACTTGGCGGGCGCTGCTCGCCGCTGCCGCCGACTTCGCCGCGCTCCAACCGTGGGAATTCGCCTGTGACAGCGATTCGGTTGGCTTGATTGATCCCGCCACCGGCGAGACACGCATCGGACATGTCCTCGGCAACGCGGGTGAAGTGTTCGCCGCCGTGGTCTATCGCCGCGCCGGTTTCCGCTGGATTCTCACCATGCTCGGCGATTCGCCCGATCCCGAAGATCTCAACCATTTTGACGGCATGGATTGCCTCAAAATCGAATTTGTTCCCAAGCGTGAACTCTGGAAGGAAGACCTCGTTGTCCTCAAAGCCGCAGCGTTCAAGCCCGCTGGCAAAGGTCCGATCTGGCCGCAATTCCGCTCCTCCGAACCCGGCTGGCATCCGTGGCACATCAATCAAGCCGAAGCCGATCAACTCGTTGTTGACCTTCCGCGCCTGACTGCGTTCTACAAATTGTTTGAGCAGCACCCCGACCTTTTCGACGACCGCGCGCCCACCGAGATTCCGTTCCCGCCCGCCGCACTGCCCGCCCGCCCGCTTACGCCCAAAGACTTGGACTGGCGACCGCTCCTGCCGCCACCGCTTACCGGCCTTGAGCCATTTCAGCCTTCTGGCACGCAACTCGAAAAACTCCGTGCGCTCAAACGCGAACCCGGCCTCGCCTGCGAATTCGACTGCACCCTGATGCCCGGCGGATCGTTTTACGAAAACGGTCGCCCCTGCTTTGGCCGGTTCAGCCTGCTCGTGGAAAAACAAAACGGCATGGTCGTTGGTATGGACGTGGCCAGCGGCGCGCTCACGCCCGGCGAAGCCGCCGGACGCACTTTGATCAAGGCGCTCATGATGGGCAAAACCCTGCCGGAAAAAATCTTCATCGGCGGCTCGCGCCTGCAACCCGTCCTGCAACCACTCTGCGACGAACTGCAAATCCAACTCTGGCCCGCGTCCTCCTTGCCTGCGTTGGAAGAAGCCGTTGAATCGTTGAGCCAGCAGATGCTTGGGCGTGGTCTGATATGATTTCCAAAAGGTAGAATCTCAATTGACCCGTAGTTAAACTGCTGGCATAATTCTTGACGATGAAGCTGCGCGACGATCAAACTTTCATGTCGCTGTATTTCGAGCCGAATGCAGTGGAAATTGCCACTGGCGAAGCAGACTCATTCCTTTCCGCCGCGAGTTGGGAGCGCAATACCAAGCAGGTTTGGTCAGGTATTCTGGCGAGTATTCGGGAAAGAAGGGCGTAGGAAGCGGAGCGAGGCTGCTTTCCGCAGCGGCTGGATCATTACGATTGCAGAAATCACCGGTGAAGGCGGGAACGCTTCACCGGTGATTGGCGACACTGTCTTGTTTGCAACAACTCTCGCCTGCGTTGTCTTTTGCCTTAATTGCTAGAGTTAGCGGCTTTCTCGATGATTTCCGCGACCGCCGCCGGCTTGGAGACATAGACAGCATGGCTGCCCGGCACTTCCACGATCTGCGCTTTGGCACGCCCAGCCATTGCCCGCTGGGCCGGAGGCGGAATCATTTTGTCGTCCGAGGCAACCAAATAATGGCTCGGCTTGGTTTTCCAAGCTGGTTCAGAGACCGCGCCCTGCAGCGCATCGAGACCCCAAGGCACTTGTGAATCAGCCATGAATGATGCCGTCTCTGGTTCGACATCCGCAGCGAACGATGCCGCGAATTTGCTTCGGTCGAGGAAAAGGTAGCCGTCTTTGGGGGGCAAAATCGGCGGCACAGGCGCACCGGGCGGAGGATTCGCGATTAGCGATGCCACGGATTCGCCCCGGTCGGGAGCAAACGCGGTAATATAGACAAGACCAGCCACCTTGGAGTCGTTGCCAGCTTCAGAGATGACCACCCCGCCATAGGAATGCCCCACAAGGATGACTTCGCGATTCTGGCTGGCAATGGCTGCCTTGGTGACGGCAACATCGTCGGCCAGGGATTTGGTCGGGTTTTGGACGATCAAGACATCGTAGCCTTTTTTCTTCAGAATGTTATACACGCCTGCCCACCCCGAACCGTCCACGAACCCGCCGTGAACGAGAACAACTGCTTTGCTTTGCTGCTGATTTGATTTTTGTGCGCTCATGATGATTACTTTCTATTTTTTTGTTTTGTTTGATGGCGTTTGCTCATCTGCACTGACGTTACCAGCAACCATTGCGAAGCGACCAATACCACTTTTCTTGCGCGGCGATGCTTTTCGGGAATACCTGCTGATTGGATGTGGAGCGGACGACTTTTCCCCCGCGATGTTGGCTAGGGTGTCAACCGTTGGCGATACTTCTGATGGCCGCGCATAATTTTTCCCCGGCGGGAGTTACATCACCGCTTTTAGCGCGGGCAATGCCAACGCACATTGTGGCAGCGGTATCAGCCAGCGGACGATAATGAAGTCTTTTGCCGATGGCTTCTTTGAAAATTTGGCTGACCACCGCCACTGCCCTTCCAATTCCAACCTCGGTGATAAGGGAATTGATGCTATCACTCTCTGTGGCAATGTTGGGTCGCAGTGGCGAAAAGACTTTGTGCAACACCCGGTGATATTCAGAATTGTTCCGGCGGCGAAGCACAACCAGCGGTTGGGGGGCCAGTGTCTCCACCGAGATTTTTTTCATTCGCGACAGCGGATGACCTGACGCCATTGCGACGAAAAATGGGTAGCGATGAAGTTCTTCAAACTCTAACCCGGCTGAAGTTTCTTCACTTGGCTGAATCATGAGAGCGAGTTGCAAAAAACCTTTGCGCAGTTCGTCACATAGTTCATCACTGCCTAAATCATGGAGAATCACCTTCACACCAGGCGTTGTTTTTTGAAATTCAGCCAGCGCACGCGGCAGGATTCCCAAATCCAGCGGTGGTAGGTAGCCGACTTGTAACTCGCCGAATTCACCACGAGCCAATGCGCGGACCTTCGTAATAGATTCGTCCACGCGTTGCAGAATTCCTCGCGCCTCTTCCAAAAACAATTTCCCCTCTGCGGTCAGCGTAACACCATGTGAAGTGCGGTTCAGCAAGTCCACCCCCAATTCATCCTCCAAGTCCGACACTTGCCGGCTCAAAGCCGGTTGGGCAACGCGCAGGCGCGTCGCCGCCTTCGTGAAATTCAACGCCTCCCCCACGGCAACGAAGTATCGCAGATGGCGCAGTTCCATAGTTGCGTCCCATCATGTCATAACAGCCACACACCGCAAGCGCGGCGAGATCGCGGCTACGCGACAAGGACAACTCGGACAAGACGCCGTTGTGCATCCACCGCGCGCCGCTGGGCACGCATGAGCGGTTCATCGGCTTCCTCATCGAGCATTACGCGGGCAACTTCCCGCTCTGGCTCGCGCCGGATCAGGTGCGGGTCATCACGCTCAACGACGACGAAGCGTTGATCAACTACGCCAAGCCCATCGTGGCCGAACTGCGCGCGAACATGGTGCGCGTGGAATCCGACTTCAGCGCGACGCCATTCAAGGCAAAGATTGCGGATGCGGAAAAAACCCGCGTCCACACGATGCTGGTCATCGGCGGTCGCGACATGGAAGCGGGACAAGTCAGCGTGCGTCTCCACCACGGCGGCCCGCAAGGCGCGAAGCCGAAGGGGGAAGTCATCGCAAAGATTCTGGCAGACATCAAAGAGCGAAGGGCGTAGTCATTTTGCGCTTGAATATGCAAGGCATAAAGGATTAGATTTGCTAAAGTATGAACCAGCAGACTGTTCAAGGGGCAGGGCGTCCTTTGGGTTTTATTTTGTTTTCACTTCTCTTGGCAATGCCGGTGATCAAAGTGGGAGCGGGCACTTTATACTGGACGAATTCTGCGGGCGGATTTTATTCCGACGCTTCAAACTGGTCGCCGAACATTACTCCGGGTGCCCCGGATGAAGTCGTATTCACGAACGCCAATGCCTATACGTTCACGATTGACACGGGCGCAACAAATTCGACTGCATACTTCCATCAAGGAATCGTTACCCAGTCCATAACCGGGGTGTGGTATTTGACGAATGCTTGGCGAGTTGGCGAAACGGTGGGAAGCACTTCGCGGGTTACAGCGGTCAGCGGTTCTTTGATCGTGACGAATGAAGCTGGCACGGGTATTTTGTCCATTGGTCGTATCGGGACTGGAGAGTTGGCTTTGCGCGGTGGCAGCGTAGTGGCTGACACATTACTGGCGACGAACGGGATCCGATCCATCCTGACATTCGGGCATGGCGATTTGACGACGCTGCAGGGCGTGACCGTCAGCAACGCCAGCAAGGTCACGCTCGGCACTACGGCCAGTAACTTGTTTGTTTGGAATGCCATCGGAGGGATGAATCGAATCATTACCGGCCAGTTCGATTACGGCGGATTGACACTTGGAGCAAATAGCGGCGGCAGCCGAGCGAGGATCAATCTCAGCGGTTCGAACACTGTATTATCTGTTCCTGGGTTGGACACATACGGGCGCAACGAGATTTTTATTAGCGGCGGAGCAAAATTTCAGACTTACTCGGTCCAGTTGGGGCTTCAATCGGGTGGAGTCAGCAATGTTGTGGTGATTTCTGATCCGGGCAGTTCGTGGATTAACGATTACCTGATGTATTTCGGGATGCATTCCGGGGCACAGACGATGATAATCACCAATGGAGGTTATTTTAGAACGGGAGGCACAACGTATTCTGACCAGCATTTCACTTCCTTCGACAATCCTAGCAGCAAGATCATTATCACAGGTTCAAATTCCTGGTTTCACAGCGACGGTGTTGCGGATTTTGGAATCAGTTGGTCGTCTCCGGTCAGCCCGCTGAACAACTTGCTGCTCGTCACGAACGGGGGTCGCTTCTGGGCGCGGCAACTGACATACGGAAGCACGAACATCAATCTCGGATCGGTCAGTCGTCCGGGAAATTTGATAAATGTTGCAGATGGCAGCTTGTGGATTGGGTCGCTGACTTTTGCTGTCGGCACATTACGCATTGAGGCAGGAAGCGGGACGATTGATCAACTGAGCATGACGGGCGGAACGAATGCAGTGATTCAAACGCTGGGCAATCTATATGTGGGACATCATGGAAACTTGGGCGCAGGGGAACTTCGGGTTGGCGGCGCGAGCATGACCATAGCGTCGTTGAACGGCCAATTGGAAGTCGGAGGTTGGCAAATGGGCGCGTTCTCTGGTGACAGCGGCAATGTGACGATGACCGGTGGACGGGCGTATGTGACAAATGCTTCACAAACAGGATCACTCGTTGTTGGTGGTGTGGGCGGCGGAATGCTTCGCGTCAACAGCGGATTGGTTCAGGCTGACCTTGCAAACGTAAGCGCTTTGGCGGGCAGTTCGGGATTGCTGATTCTAAACGGGCCTGGTTCCAGCCTCCTTACTCCGAACCTTGTCGTTGGCACAGGCGGAATAGTCGTGGTGAGCAACGCAGCGACACTTCAAATCAGCAATTGCACCGCCCCAGTGTCAACGATTTCGGTAAAAGGAGCAACCTTGGAGTTCATTTCAGGAACACCAATCATACCCAGCAACGCCATCGCGATCACAAACGCGACGATTTCATTTCGGAACGCCACCGCTGCCGAATTGGATTTGAGCAACCCCACCTATTTGGGCCGCATTCAGCGTTCCGGCTCGACCATCCTGCAACTGATTCAGGCCACCAATGCGTCAGTGGCCTCCCTCATATTCAGGGGGAACGACGCTTCAACGTGGTCAGGGTTGATTCTTAACGGAGGCACTTCTGCGATAGAGGCCGGGGGTATCTTGATTGAAACCAATTCGGCTTTGGCAGCGACGAATAGCGTCGCAACCATAGCGGGCACATTTACAAATCGCGGCCAAATCATCCTGAACAACAGCACTCTGCGATTTGTCAGCCCAGTTACTTTGTCAGAGACTTCCAGTTTCCAAGGCTCTCAAGGATTCCTCCTTTTCGTCGGCGGGCTTCATTTGCCGGCAACGGATATTGTCGTGCCTGCCGGGATTGCGGTTCAGGCAAGTTCCATCACGTCAGACGGCGGGAAACTTGTCATCAATGGCGGCGGGATCATCCCCAACGACGACGGCACAGTGCCAAGCGGAATGATCCTCTTTCAGAATGGCTGGGTAACTTATCTCGACACTCCCACTGCATCGGTGACACCGCCCGTTGGACTGTCCGGAGCGCTTGGGCTGGAGTTGATACGATCTACAAATGCGCCGGTGATTTCACAAACCTTTGCAACCGGCGCAGGCGGGTATGAGCGTTTGCGGATGGGGAGTGGAAGTGGCTGGCGGAGTCAACAACTCGTGGTCGGTCAAGGCGGTGGCATGTTCATCGCAGATCCTTCAGCTTCAGTGGCACTCACTTCAGGCGTTTTCCGCGTGGAGCAGGGAGGATTGTTCCAGGACGATACCGGTGGCACGAGTCACGTTGGGTTCAGTTCCACAAGCTCCAATGCCAGTGCCACGTTTTCAGGCAATGGCTCGACATGGTTGACTCCCAACGCCATCTCGGTCGGAGCAGGTGGTTCACAAAATCAATTGCTCGTGGAATTTGGCGGCAAGCTTCTCGCCAGCTCGACGGCCATCGGCAGCAGTAGCGGCAACAGCAATCGCCTGACATTGAATGGCGCGGGCGCAAGTTGCTTTGCCACCAATGGCCTGACCGTAGCAGGCAGTCAAAATCAGTTTCTGATCCAAACCGGTGGTGCCTTTTCTGGTTCGCAAATCATGGCCAGCGGATCGAGCGCACTCGTCTCCTTGGCCGGAACTGGCGCGGTTGCGAATTGCTCAACTCAAATCGTGCTATCAGGCTCGCAGTCGCGCCTGCAAGTCGCCGGTGGGGCGAATCTGTTCACCAGCAACGGAGTCCTGAATGCAGTATTTGGTTCGACGGCAGACGTGTCAGGCGAAGGCAGCTTCTGGAAACTGAGCGGCGGCTTAACCATCAGCGCCCCGCTGTTTTCGTTTCGGACCAATTTTGTTACTGTCATCAACAAAGGTTCTGTCATTGGCTCATCGTTGTCGCTGAACAGTTCATCCTCCAGTCGGGTTGCCGCACTGTCAATCCAGTCCGGACAACTGTTTGTGACCAATGTTACAGGCACGGCCAACATGACCGTGAACGGGCCGCTTAATCTAGATCGCGGACTGCTCCACGCCGATAAGTTGACGGCCAGTAGTGCCAGTTTCTCCGTCATCAATATCCGTGCGGGCAAGGCCGAATGGGCGGCTTGCGATCTTTCCGCAGGCATTCCCCTGCGGATTGGGGATGGAACGAACCTGGCCACTTTGAATTTGCTTGGTAGCACGAACATCTGCCGGAGCGGCTTGGAAGTCCGTCGCTACTCAAGATTGACCGGCAGCGGAGCCATCATCGGCGCGGTCACCAATCGCGGCGCACTCTGGCCTTCGGTCATCACGATTCAAAGCAATCTCGTGATGGACTCCACATCCGAATTGGCATTCTCAATCGCAGGTGCGCCAGGCTTTCCGCAGAACAGTTCCCTCGTCGTCACCGGGAGCGTTTCGTTGGCTGGAAGTCTGGAAATATCCATCAATCCAGGTGTGACTCTTTCCAATTCACAAAGTTTCGTTTTGATCCAATACGGAAGCATTGCATCCGCTTTTTCCAACATCGTCTTTGGCCAACGCCTGCTCACCAGCGACGGACTGGCTTCATTTCGGATAGACGACACCGGCGCGGCGATCATCGCGACAGCCTTCCAATCTGAAGATTTGGATGGCGATGGAATCCAAGATGCCTGGGCCATGCAACATTTCGGCATCAGTCCGCTCTTGCCTGGCACGGGGACAAACGATCTCGATGGAGATTGGGACGGAGACGGTCTGAATAATCACAATGAATTCCTGCTTGGAACTGATCCGAACGACCCCGCTAGCGGTCTGTTTGTCCAACTTGAGATGACTGGGCAAAGCGGAGTCAATGTTCATTTTCCATATCTACCAAACCGCTCTTACCACATGAGAACGTCAGATGATTTATTGAACTGGACGGACACGCTGATCGAGGATTTCCGTTTTGACTCCATCGGGCTTGCGGTTTGGAGTGACACAAGCACCACGACCATGGGGAAACAATTTTATCAATTGTTGGTGCAGTAATTTAGAAGTAAAATCGCCAACGAGGCGGCGTTCTACGGGCCGAAGATTGACGTGCAGGTGTGGAGCGCCATCGGCCGCGAATTCACCATCGCCACGAACCAGGTGGACTTCGCCGTGCCCGCCAAGTTCGGCCTGACCTACCGCGACAAGGACAACTCGAACAAGACGCCGTTGTGCATCCATCGCGCGCCGCTCGGCACGCATGAGCGGTTCATCGGCTTCCTCATCGAGCATTACGCCGGCAACTTCCCGCTCTGGCTCGCGCCGGATCAGGTGCGGGTCATCACGCTCAACGACGACGAAGCGTTGATCAACTACGCCCAGCCCATCGTGGCCGAACTGCGCGCGAACATGGTGCGTGTAGACTCGGATTTCAGCGCGACGCCGTTCAAGGCGAAGATTTCGAACGCGGAACAATTGCGCGTCCACACGATGCTGGTCATCGGTGGTCGCGACATGGAAGCCGGCGCGGTGAGCGTGCGTTTGCACCATGGCGGCCCGCAAGGCGCGAAGCCGAAGGGGGAAGTGGTGGCGGATATTTTGGCGAGCATCAAAGAGCGAAGGGCGTAGCCATTTTTCAAGCGAACGGCCCGCGGGATTTTTCCTGCGGGCCGTTTTGTTTTCCAATCGTGCGGACTCCGGGCGTCACGGATAGACGAGCCGGTAGAAGCGCTGCGGAACGGCGGGCGCGTTGGTGTCCGTGAAGAGGTAGCGCGGCGTGGCCGGGCCGAGGGGCAGCCAGTCCGTCAGGTTCGTGGAGTATTGGACGGTGTAGCTGCCCAGGACGGAATTGTTCAACGCAAAGGTCACGTTCGTGCCACCGAGACCGGCCACGTTCGTCAGGTAAAGCCACGGGCTGTTCGTCACGTAGCCGGCATACACCGCGTCGAGTTCTGACTGGCTCACGATGCCGTCGCCGTTTTGATCGCCGGGCACGCGCAGCAGCGTCACGATCACCGTGCGGTTCATCAGGCCGGTGTTGCCGCTCGAATCGGTGGAACGATAGGTGATGGCGTAAATGCCGGGGAAATTCACATTCACCGCGTTGCTGGCGGTAACGGAATAACTTCCCTGACTGCAAGAATCGAAGGCCGTCGCGCCGGGATCAACCAGCGGCAGGTTGGAAAGGTTGGTGATGAGCAGAGGATTATTTCCGAGCAAAGAGATGGTGGGCGCAATCGTGTCCGACACGACCACGGTGCGAGTGGCGCGGCCAATACCGCCGAGGACGTTGGTGGCAGTGTAGGTGAGCAGATAGCTGCCGGGCGAATTCGTGTCCAAGCTGCCGCTTACGGTTACGGTCAGCGGCGGATTCAAGCCCGCCGGCACGCTCGTCTGACCATAGACATTTTGTCCCCACGCGACGACCGTCCCGTCGCTCTTGAGCGCCAGACTGTAATAATCTCCCCCGTCAAGGGCCACCACGTTGCTCAAGCCCACGGGGATGGTTGTCTGGCCCCAGCCATTGTTTCCCCACGCAGCGACTGTTCCGTCGCTCTTCAGCGCCAGACTGTGAAAACCGCCCCCGGCAAGGGCCACCACGTTGCTCAAGCCCGCAGGGATGGTCACCTGGCCTTGGACATTGTATCCCCACGCGGCGACCGTCCCGTCACTCTTCAGCGCCAGATTATGAGCAACTCCTCCGGCAAGGGCCACCACGTTGCTCAAGCCCGCAGGGATGGTCGTCTGGCCTTGGCCATTGTCTCCCCACGCGGTGACCGTCCCGTCACTTTTGAGCGCCAGACTGTGAGCAGCGCCTGCGGCAATGGCCACCACGTTGCTCAGACCCACAGGGATGTTCGTCTGGCCATAGCCATTGTTTCCCCACGCGGTGACTGTTCCGTCGCTCTTCAGCGCCAGACTGTAATAATCTCCCCCGTCAAGGGCCACCACGTTGCTCAAGCCCGCAGGGATGGTCCCCTGGCCCTGGTTATTGCGTCCCCACATAGCGACCGTCCCATCGCTCTTCAGCGCCAGACTGTGGTCAAGACCTCCGCCAATGGCCACCACGTTGCTTAAGCCCACGGGGACGTTCGTCTGGACATAGGCATTGGATCCCCACGCGACGACTTTTCCGCCGCTCTTCAGCGCCAGACTGTGATTACCGCCCGCGGCAATGGCGAGCGGTGAGCCGGAAGCCGCCGCGAGGTCGGTGAACGCGGTGTGACATTCATTCGTGAGCAATGCCGCGCCATTGAGCGTAACAAGGGGCGAGCCGAACAAGACATCTCTTCCGCGCACCACGCCCAGCGCATTGCTGGCCGCGATTCGTCCGTGGTAAATCAGCCCCGGCGTCAGGCCGGATAATACATTGCTCACGGCCACCAACACGGGGTTGCTGCCGGCGGGGACAAGCGTGGTGGTGTTGGTATTGTTGGCCGGATAAAGCCCCCACTCGAACCACGCGGTCGTCAACCCACTTGGAATTACCGTGCCGTTAAGTGTGGCGACGCTGTTGCTCATCCCGGTGGCTGCGAGCGTAGTGACGGTGGGAATGGTCTGCGCCTGAAGCGCGGACGCAATCAGGAGCGGCAGGACAAAACCGGCGAATCGGGGGAGGGATAAAAAAACCATGTGTGGCGAGGCTACACACATCGGCTAGCGTTACGATAAGAATCGGAAAAGCCATCGCGCGCCGCCCGGCACGCACGAGCGGTTCATCGGCGGAAGTCAGTCACCCGCCTCCTCACGTCGTCGGCTACACGCGGGCAACTTCCCGCTCTGGCTCGCGCCGGATCAGGTGCGGGTCATCACGCTCAACGACGACGAAGCGTTGATCAACTACGCCCAGCCCATCGTGGCCGAACTGCGCGCGAACATGGTGCGCGTGGATGCGGATTTCAGCGCGACGCCGTTCAAGGCGAAGATAGCCAACGCGGGTGTAGCGTCGAGCCTGTGGCTCGAAAGATCGGCGCACAGCGCCGACACGACACGATGCTGGCCACCCGCCGTCGCTTGGCTTCGGCGCGGCAGCGTCGGCGGTCGCGACATGGAAGCTGGTGGTGAGCGTGCGTCTGCACCACGGCGGCCCGCAAGGCGCGAAGCCGAAGCCGGAGGTCATCGCGGATATTCTGGCCGCGATTAAAGAGTGGAGGGCGTGAACTTCAAGGCACCCAGCGCAACCGATAAAACGCCTGCCGCGGTTGGTTTGTCAGGTCAGCGAAATTATCCCAGACGAACATTGAGCCGTCAGCCCAGGCTTGCACGGGCCAGGTCTGCACTGTGCCGGTGAAGGTCACATTGGTCGCACGCTGGCACTCGTAGTAATACCACGGCACGCCGATGTAACTGCCGATCACTTCGCCGGGCACGCTCAAGTCCAGCGCGTTCACATGGCTCGTCGGGCTGGTGATGATGGAAATTGTCGCCGTTCCGTTGGTGGTGACGCCCCGGTCATCGGCGATGGTGTAGGTGAAACTGTCGGCGAGCGAGTTCGAGGGAACAAGGATTTGCGCACCTTGGATGGCAAGCGCGAGGCCGTTGGAAGTCGTGGCGCTGACGCCGACGAAGAATATCGGCTCGCCATCGGGATCATAATCGCTCCACGTCAGGTCGGCGATGTTGATGGCGAGCGGCTGGCCGACGAGCTGGTAGAATGCGCCGCCGAACGCCAGCGGCGGCGCGTGCGGCGGCAGCGGCGTGGCGAGTTGGACGACCACGTTGTCCACAAAAAAGAGATAGCTCGGCACAGGACTTTGTGACGGCACTTCAATTTTCACCTTCGTAAACGGCGTCGCCGAGCCGAACGACAGCGCGCCCTCCGGATACGCGCCGGAAACCCACGCGCCCCGCGCCGAACCGGTCGCGACCGGATTCGTCATCGCAGAGTTCGTGTAGGCCGTGACGAGAACCAGGCCGGCGGTGTTGTATTCGCTGGAAACTTCGCCGGTGAAAAACGCCATCGTGAAGTTGGTGACGGGCTGGCTGAACTCCACGGTCATCGTGCTGCCCCAAGTGCTCGGATAAAGAAAATTGCCGGAGAACACATTCGGCACCCAGTAATAGAAGTTGTTCTGCACCGACCATCCGCCCGCGAGCGTGCTGAATGTCGCCGTGACGCCGTTCTTCGTTTGCGTCGCCGGCATCCCCTGCCCGGGCCCGACCGCTGGTATGCCGGTATCGAAATCGAACGCCGTGCTGACACCTGCAGGCACGAAGTTTGCCACGAGCGCGCGGTCGGTCGTGAGATTGAAGCTGTAGTTCGCTGATGTGCTGACGAGCGAGCCAAACTCGGTCCAGTTCACAAACATGAAACCAATGATTGGCGTGGCCGTGACGAGGACGACGGAATTGCTGTTAAACGTCCCGCTGCCGGATGCTGTTCCGCCGTAGCTCGGCGAGACGCCAGTGGTGACAACATAAGCGGGAACGAAATTCGCGGCGAGCGTGCGGTTCGTGCGCACGGTGAAATTGTAGGTTTTCGACGCGCTGACTTGGGCGCCGTTTTCGGTCCAGTTTTTAAACCCCCAACCCGGGTTTGCCGAAGCCACCAGCGAGCAGGGTGAGTTGCTTGGATAACTTCCGCCGCCACCCGCCGTGCCGGCGCCAACGGGCGAGACGCTGGTTGTGATGGTGAAACTGGGCGCTGGCAACACCGGCGGATTGGTGTCAATCAGCGTGAGCGCCATCAGCGCGAAATCGCCCCACATGTGAATCTGGTAGGTGTCGTAGCCAGCCAGCGCCGGCGTGCAGGAAAAACTCTGCCCCGCGTAACCGGTGCAGTCATATTGCAGCGGGTTGTTGAAAGCGTCATTGCCATTGAGCTGCGGCATGATCTCGAACGCGCCTCCAGCGCCAGCGGTGTTGAGAAGAATTTCCCCGGTGAAGGCCTGCAAATCAAAAATCTTTCCGTCCGCGCGCTTGAGCGTGATGTTCGCTCCGGTGCCAAGCAATGGCCCGGCAGTGATGGCCTGCGCCTGCACGCCGGTCGGCCAGAAGATGCTGAAGAAACGCCCCGTGGGCGTCCCGCCGCCGGACGACCAATAGCCATCCGCCGAGTAAGTGAAGCGATAATCGCCGCTCTGAATGGTGACTGCGTTGATGTTCGATGCGATGAGAGTTGAAGTTTGGGAGGCGTTAAAAAAAACATTGGTGACAGCCTTAGTCGGCGGCGCGCCAAACAAGCAGACACACGAGGCAGCCAGCACACTGAACCGCCTGATTGTTTTCATAGTTATCATAAGATTCCAGGTCCGGGTTGAATATGGATAGGTAAGCAAGGCCTCTCTTTAAGAATTAATAAATTCTATCACCGACTGGCATAATTTGTGAATCGTGTAGATTGGCTTTCGATCCGCAATTTTAGACCAGGGGCACGGCTGTGAGCAGCAGGGTGGTGAATCGGTGTGTCGTCACGGTGCCTCTGCCAGGTTCACATCATCACTCTCGCCGATGATCAGGCGCCGCTTGCACGCACGAACGGCTCATCGGCTTCCTCATCGAGCAACAGCGGGCAACTTCCCGCTCTGGCTCGCGCCGGATCAGGTGCGGGTCATCACGCTCAACGACGACGAAGCGTTGATCAACTACGCCCAGCCCATCGTGGCCGAACTGCGCGCGAACATGGTGCGTGTAGACTCGGATTTCAGCGCGACGCCGTTCAAGGCGAAGATTGCCAACGCGGGTGTAGCGTCGAGCCTGTGGCTCGAAAGATCGGCGCACAGCGCCGACACGACACGATGCTCGTCATCCGCCAACGCTTGGCTTCGGCGCGGCAGCGTCGGCGGGCACGACATGGAAGCCGGCGCGGTAAGCGTCCGCCTCCACCACGGCGGCCCGCAGGGCGCGAAGCCGAAGGTGGAAGTCATCGCGGACATCTTGGCGAGCATCAAGGAACGGAGGGACTGATAATCCCCAAGCCAATGCATCACGGCAGCACACCGTAAGTTTGCAGCCACGCGTGGAATTGATTCAGCATGTCCGCGTTCACGGCGGGAATATTCTGGATGTTGTGGCGGTCGGTGAAGGCGTTCGTGGAGACGACGTAAAGAATCCGGCTGTTCGGCACGCCGTTCGTGATCAGCAGATTTTGCAGGCGCAATGAATTCGCCGGCGGCACGACGGGGTCAACATCGCCGTGGAACATGATGAATGGCGCGGTGACGCCCTGCGCCTCGGTCACGGTCGGATACGCCGGGTCGGTCACCGCCGCGTCATCCTCGATGCCGCCTGCGCTCATGCCGGCGGCGCGAATCTGATTACCAAGCGCCGAGGCCGTGCCCGCCGTGAGGAAAGCGCCGCGACTATGCCCCCAGAGCGCGAGGCGGTTCGTGTCCACATAGCCGAGGCTGGCGAGAATGTTTACGCAAGCTTGTTCGCGGGCGAGATTTTCCGGCGAATAACCCCAGGTATTCGTGTCGGCGCTGCCGGCGCTGCCGTGAGTCAGATTCGGCGCGATGCAGACCAAGCCCCACGGCAACATTTCATTCGCTTTGTTTATCGCGTAGTTGTTCGTGCCGAACAGCGAGCCGCCCGTGCCGTAGTTGATGATGACGGCAGGGAACGGTCCGCCGCCCGCCGGCTTAAGTAGAATCCCGGTGAATGACCGCTGCATGTCGGTATATGTCCAGTTCGTCGCGTTGGAAAAATTCACCGTGAACGCTGGCGGCGGATTCGACGGCGCGCCCTGCAACAGCCGGTAAAATCTTGCTGCGGAATCCAGCGAATCAAACCATTCCAGTTCCGCCGAGAATGCGTTCGGGTTCGTGAGCGTGGTGCGGAGCGACCAGTTCACGAGGTTCGTCGAAGCGAGCAGTTGATACACCTGCGATGCCGCGGCTGTGAAGCTGATCCGCACCGCGTTGGTCGGCGTCAGCGCGATGCGCCCCGTCAACGGGCCCGGCGGCGCGGGCAACGCGTTGAGAAAATCATGCCAGCGCTGGAACTCGGCGGCGTAATTCGCGAAGTCCACATCGGCCTGATACTGCTCGTAGTAGCGGCATTGAAACGTGTTGAAGCCGTAATCCATGCCGTCCTCCGGCGTGCCGTTGAGCAGGTTGTCCACGTGCGCAGCATCAAACGGGCGCGACCACGAGCCGAGCACCTGAAAGCCGACAAAGGTGTTGCTCTGCGAGAGAAACAGCGGCGCGGTGAACGTCGTCGTGGGCAGGCCCGCCCACGGATCGGTCTCGGCGGCGGGGCGGTTCGCGGCGAGATTTTCCATCCAGAACCCGACGCGCGGCCGGGCGACGCCGTTGAAGTTCGTCAAAATCACCTGCCGCAACTGCTCCCACGGCGTGACGCCGCCGAAGCTCGCGTCCTGATTGTCAACGTAAGTCCAGAAACCGATCTGCACCGGGACGTTCGGAAAATTATCCGTGACGTTCGCCAGGTGCGTGAGGACGCAATGCTCCATGTTGGAGCGCGAATAATCGGCCATGTTGCGGATCTTGATCTGGTCGGGGTCGCGGATGCCGCTCTTGAGGCCGGGAATCCACGCGTCAATTGCCGCGAAACGCGGATGGTTGCGGAGCGGCGCGCCGTCCACGACAAGATTACCGAGTGCCACAAGCAGCAGGCGGTAGCGTTCCTGCGCGACGGCGTTCCACGGCAACGGCGCGGTCACGCTCGGCGTGCCCGCCGTCCAGTTGGTAACGCCGGGCAACGTGAGCAGCCACGGCGGCAGCACGCCGCTGCCAATGAGGAGGGAAAGTTTCTGGTTCGCCGGCAGCCTGGCGAAGATGTTCGTGATGATGGTGAAATCGAAAACGCCATCCGCAGGTTCAAGTGTCGCCCATTCCGTGCGGAGCAGATAGCCGTCCACGAACGGCTTGTTGCGGATGTTCGCGTCGCGCATGGAAACGCCGTTGATGTTCGTCCCCGCCCCGCTGTCCAGCACGAAGATGCCGCGCGGTTGCGCGAAACCGTTGTTCGCCGACGCCTCGTCGAACACGCTGAAAATAAATTCACCTTGCGCCGCCATTCCCAGCGCATCCGTGACGCGCAACTTGATGACCGCCGCGCCGCGTTGCCCCACAACCGGCGTGACCTGCACCGTGCGGTTCGCGCCGCTGCCGCCGAGCGCGAGGTTCGCGTTCGGCACGAGGTTGGTGTTGGACGATGACGCCACGACCGTCAACGAGCCTGCCGCCGTCTCCGCGTCGCCCACCGTGAACGCGACCGCCGCCGGCGTCTGGCCAGGGCCGATGATCTGATAATTCGTCAGTCCCGTCAGCGCGGGCGGCGTGTTCGGCGCGGTCACGGTGACGTTGAAAGAACTGCCAGCTGTGTTCGTTCCGTCGGAAACAGTGAGCGTGATGACTGCCACCCCGGTCTGGTTCGCGGCGGGCGCGACTTTGATGGTGCGCTGGGAATTAGTGCCGCCGAGAATGAGGTTGGCGGTCGTGTTCGGCACGAGCGTGACATTGTCCGACAACGCCGTGACGGTAAGTGAACTGAAAGTCGTTTCCGCATCGCCAATGGTGAAGTAGTTCGTGGCCGTAGTCGTGTTCCACGCGATGACTTGATCCGCCACGTCACTGATGAGCGGCGGAGTATTCGCGGCGACCGTCGCACTGGATGCAGGCAAGAGCAGAAGAAAGACGAGGTGGATCACTTTCATAAAATCATATGTATCGCCCGTGTCACACAGCCGTGTTGCCGCGAATAGACGCAACTCGCATGGCAGAGGTTACACCATACGATCACGCTCAACGACGACGAAGCGTTGATCAACTACGCCAAGCCCATCGTGGCCGAACTGCGCGCGAACATGGTGCGCGTAGATGCGGATTTCAGCGCCACGCCGTTCAAGGCGAAGATTTCCAACGCGGAACAATTGCGCGTCCACACTATGCTGGTCACCCGCCGTCGCTTTGCTTTGGCGCGGCAGCGTCGGCGGTCGCGACATGGAAGCCGGCGCAGTGAGCGTGCGCCTCCACCACGGCGGCCCGCAAGGCGCGAAGCCGAAAGGCGGAAGTCATCGCGGATATTCTGGCGGGCATCAAAGAGCGCAGGGCTTGAGTTGGTGCTGACATTGCCGGGTGAGGAATTGACTCCGGCTTCGGTTTTTCGGGGATGGCACGGTTATCTTGACGTGCTGCGAAATTTGGGTTCGAATCCGAAGGTGAATCCGAACAAGCAGTTTTATGCCCGCAGCGCCGCCATCTGGTGTGCCGCCGTGTTGGGTCTGTCCGGAATTGGCCCGTCAATCCAAGGGGCCGGGGTCACAGTGATCACCCACGGGTTTAACAGCGACATCGCGAGCTGGATCACTCCCATGGCTGGAAAGATCACCGCCTACGAAAATTTCCCCGGCACGAATTCGACCTGTTACAAACTGTCCATCACCAAGAGCGGCTCGACCTACACGGCAACGCCAAGTTTAATCGCCGGTGTCCCCCCGCTGACATCGGATTCTGGCGAGATCATCATCAAGGTTGATTGGTCAACCATTGACACCACATTGGGCGTTTCCACGGCTAACATTGCCAATGCGGCTGCGGCTGCGTTGCAGTCCACCAACCTGCTTCCCGAACTGGGCGGCCGGGCGCTGGTGGAACTGCCGCTCCATTTGATCGGCCACAGCCGGGGCGGATCGGTGGTGACCGAGATGGCGCGGTTCCTTGGCGCGCAGGGAATCTGGGTGGACCAGGTGACCACGCTGGATCCGGATCCGGTGCCGCTTTATGGCGATCCGGCTATTAAAAACTACGCGAATGTTTTGTTTGCCGATAATTACTGGCAGAACATGGGCGACGGGCTCACGGTGCCAAATGGTCAGGCTGTGTCCGGTGCCTACAACCGTCATCTCACCAACCTGAACGGCGGTTATTCCTCTTCGCACAGCGACGTGCATCTTTGGTATCATGGCACCATCCAACTGGAGACGCCCGCGTCCGACACGCAGGCCAATATCACATCCGCCGAGCGCCTGGCTTGGTGGACGGCAGATGAGGCGTCCGGAACCAATGCTGGTTTTTATTACAGCCTGATCGGCGGCGGCGACCGGTTTAGCGAGGCGGAGCCCGCTGGAGCCGGCACCGGGCAGATTCGCGGCGGATGCAATCAAGTCTGGGATCTGGGCGCTGGCTCGACACCTAACCGGAACAACCTGCCGGCGGACAACGGTGCCTGGCCGAACATTCTCCGCCTGAACCTCACCGGCACCAATCATTTCTCCGTGGATTCGCCGTTACCCATCGCATTCTATGATCAATTCGGTTCCAACACATCCCCCGTTGCCACCGTGCGCTTTTTCCTCGACCCGGATTCAAATCCGTTTGATGCGAACGAAATAACCCTCGGACAGTTCTCCATCAACGGCACCGGCACCAATGCCGTGGCCTTCAACAACGAAAATCTTGTGCTGGATCCGGTCGTCACACCGCCGGGAACCTATTTCCTGTTCGCCAGCATCAGTGACGGTTTGCACGCGCGATACCTCTATGCGCCGGAAATCCTCACCCTTGACCCAAGCCGGCAGGCACCGTCGCTGCTCGCCCCCCACATTCAGAACGACCAGTTGCGATTCACGATATCAGGATTCCCGGGCCAGATGGTGATCGTGCAGGCTTCCACCAATCTCGTCATGTGGGGACCGGTGGCGACCAACCAGTTGACGGGAACCACGATTGATTTTTCGGATGCGTCAGGCACAGGACTGCCGCAACGCTTTTATCGCGCCTTGCTCTCGCCGTAGGAAGCGAAGCATGAACTTCTGGCGGACATTTCGGCGGCGATCAGGGGGCGGTGGCCAGAAAGCCCCGTTGCATTTACGATGCCGCGTTGATATAGAAAGAACTGCGGGAAACGAATCATCAAGCTTATGAAAAAATTCATCTTTGTTGTCATTGTCCTGGCCACGGGGATCGCGCTCGGCGTTTATTTCCAAAAACAATCCAAAACCCAGCAGATCGAGACCCAGGCGCAGACCGCCGCCGAACGGGCCGGCGAAGCGGTCAAGAGCGGCGTGGAACAGGCTGAAACGGTCGCGACAAATGTGGCGGCCAAGGTGAAGGATGCGGCCACCAACGTTGCCAGTCACGTCAAGGAAGTGACGACCAATGCGATTAGCGAGGTCAAAGAAAAATACGACAGCGTTACGCACTGATTTCAAAATCAAGCCGGATGATCCACAGCTGCTGGGCCACATTCACCGAGTTGATCGTCACGCCGTTTGCGCACGTCGCGTTGTTCTGGGGCATCGTGCCGTTGTATTTCGGCCTGCTGCTGAACGAACTGACTGCCGACAAGGCGAGCTTTCGCACGGCGCTCCAGACCGGCTTCAGTTTTCTGTGGGCGGGCGCGCAGTGGTTGTGGCCGTATTTCGTGCCGCATGCGTCGCACGGACATTATCTGGAACTGAACGCGATGCTGCCGGTGAGCCTGCTGGTGACCTTTTCTGTGCTGGGGTTTGGCGTGGTCGCACTGGTGAGCGGCATCCGGAAAAAATTTCCGAAGCATCTGCGCTTCATCGGCCACACACGGTTCGCAAATTATTTCATGATCGCGATCTTTCCCATCCAATCACATTATCTGGAGTGGACGTGGGAACGGCTCATCGCAATCATTTTGTTCGCCGTGCCGATCTGGGTCACGCTGCACTTCGGCCTGATGCCCCTGCGGAACAGCAGGTGAGCAGTCCGGCTTTGGCCATCCACTGACGGCACCCTCAAATCCGGCCTAAATTTTTCCCGAGAAAAGTTTTCTTTGCAAAGGAGAGCGGGCAAGATTCCGGCATGCGAATCTTAATGGCCGCCGCTTTCCTGGTTTTGGGTTGTGCATCAGTTCAAGCCGAAATCACCCCGCTCTACAAACTCGACCGCGCCGAACAGACGGAACGCATCACCAACCATCTGAAAATGATCGCCATCTGCCGGACGGGCCTGTCGAACATCCTGGCGTTCGCCCGGCAGCAGACGAATCTTTTTCCCGCCACAAAACCCGCCGAACAGCAATTGCCGCGGCGCGAGGAAAAGGAAATCCTGTGGCAGGCCTGGGGAACTTATCTGGATTACATGCTGGCATTGGACGCGATGGATGCCTATCACAGCGACTGGTTCCGGCTATCAGGTGAACGCCGGGAAAAATCGTTCGCGACCGGCTACGCCGCTTTTCTGGCAAAGTATCGTTTCAGCCTCGAATTCGTGGCGCTGATGGAGAAGAATCCATTTCTCGACACCATCCTGAATGAACCCGTGCCAGAACTCGGCCTGCCGGCGGGAACGTATTCCAAACTGAAATTCCGCTTTCTGAACGTCGCCACCGCCACGGATTTTGGCGCGCAAACAGTGCTGTTTCAGACCATGCACAACGCAGTGCCGCCTTCGTTAAAAACGACGATGGACGATGATGCGGGGGCCATTTTAAGGATGAGCCACGGCGAGGGTGAATTGCTCACGGCCAAAAATGCGCTCAAGATCATGCAGAACGCCGGCGGCACGGCATGGTTTCCTGTGCAGGCGGGCGTGTCGGAATGGATGGGCGACACGAAGGTTCACCGGACGGACCACTCGTTGATCTCGTCCGCACAAATCGTGCATCTGCATGAAAAGCTGCTGCCGGGCGACGTGCTGCTGGTGCGGCGGGAATGGTTCCTGTCCAACATCGGCCTGCCGGGATTCTGGCCGCACGCCGCGCTCTACATCGGCACGCCGGAAGAGCGGCGTAACTTTTTCTCCGATGCCCGCATGGCGGGCTGGTTGAAAACGCAAGGCATCACGAACGGTAATTTTGAGCAGGTGCTTCAAGCCCGTTCAGCGACGAACTACGCCGAAAGCCTCAAGCCGCAGCCGCACGAACACCAGCCGCGCATCATCGAGGCGATGAGCGAGGGCGTCTCTTTCACCGCGCTCGAACATTGCGCCGATGCGGATGCAGTGGTGGTGCTGCGGCCGTTGCTGCAGAAATCAGAAAAGGCCACGGCGATTTTGCGGGCGTTCCATTATGCGGGCCGCCCTTATGATTTTAATTTCGATTTCGCGACGGACTCCGAACTGGTCTGCACCGAGCTGGTCTATAAATCCTACGAGCCGGCGCGGGGCATGAGGGGATTGCATCTGCCGCTGGAGGAGATGCTGGGCCGCCAGTTGCTGCCGGCGAACCTGATCGCCCGCCAGTTCGATGAACAATACGGCACACCTGACGCGCAGTTTGAATTCGTCGCCTTCCTCGATGGCCACGAACGCGAAGGCAAGGCGGTGGAAGCCGATGTCGCACAGTTCCGCCAAAGCTGGCAGCGTCCGAAATGGTATATCGTCAGCCAGGACGCCGTGAAGTGAATCAGCCCATAGGCAAAGGCAGCGGCGACGCGAAGCAACGGCGGAAATTTTATTGGCAATCAGAGAAGGGCGGGCGTTACCATGCAACCCGCGAACGCAAACTATTTTGAATCATGGAACTTGATCTTGAAGGCAAACACGCCAGCCGCGCTTATACGCTGCTCTGTTCACTGGTCACGCCGCGTCCGATTGCGTGGGTGACAACACTTGGCCCCGATGGCGTGGTGAATGCCGCACCGTTCAGCTTCTTCAACGTGCTCGGCGCGAATCCGCCCATCGTCGGGTTTTGTCCCGCCGACCGCAAGGACGGCACGCCCAAGGACACGGCGCGCAACATCCGGTTGTCGCACGAGTTCGTCGTGAATCTCGTGGATGAAAAGGTGGCGGAAGCGATGAACACCACGGCGACGCCATTGCCGTATGGCGTGAGCGAATTGGAATCCGCCGGCCTCACCACCGCGCCGAGTTCCGTGGTGAAACCGCCGCGCATCGCGGAATCGCCGGCAAGCCTGGAATGCACGGAATGGGGCACGTTGCAGATCGGCGGGAACCGGCTCGTGATCGGTCTGGTGAAGCGCATCCAGGTGCGCGATGAACTGTTCGACCCCCAGACGCAGCGCATTCGGAGCGAGCTTTTGCATGTGATCGGGCGCATGGCCAGCCCGCACTGGTATTGCCGCACGCAAGATCGTTTTGAAATGAAGAATCCCGCTTAACCTGGGCAAGGCGTCAATTACTCGTCGCTGCTGCCGGAACCGTTTTTCTTTTCCCAATTGCGGCGCGCGCGTTCGGGCAGGCTCATGTCCACTTTGGCGTAATACGTTTCCTCGCCAAAGCGTTCGTCCGCCGCCTGCTGCAATTTCAACGAGGGAGCGACGCCGAAGCGTTCGTTCGTGTCCATGAAAACGGTTTCGCCGCCGGGCCGCATGAAACAAAGCAGCAGCGGACATTTGCCCGGATGCGCGGCCACCAGTTCACGCGCCGCCTCCACGTCTTCCGGCCTCAAATGCGCGGTGTGCAATCGCAGATGAACCTGTTTCGTGTATTTCTTGGGCGCGTCCTCCAGCGGCATGATTTCCTGCGGGAAAATTTTGGGCCGGTCCTCGCCGGTGTTCACTTCGCCGATGACGAGGATGGCCTTGTTCTCCACGAACAGGTCGCGGTATTTGTCGTAGTTCTCGTTCATGCAGAGGATCTGCACCGAGCCTTCGAGGTCTTCGAGCGTGACCATGGCGTAGGACTTGCCGCTCTTTTTGGAAACGCCATGCTGCACCGCCGCGATCAAGCCGCCGATGCGCGTCAGGCTGCGGTTGGGCAAGTCACCGAGTTTCGCGGTGTTCGCAAGGCAATACTTTTCCAGAATCGGGACGAACGGCGTGAGCGGATGGCCGGTCACATAGAAACCGAGCAGTTCCTTTTCGTGCGCGAGCAGTTCGTGCTGCGGCCATTCGGGCAGGTTGCTGATGGCCTCGGGCATCGGCGGCGCTTTTTCCTCAAGCGCACCAAAGAGTGAACTCTGGCCTTTTTGTTTGTCGGAAAGAATGCTCGCCGCGCGAGCCAGAGTGCGCTCGATCTGCGCGAACAATGTCGCGCGCGTCTGGCCGAAACCATCGCACGCGCCGGTCTTGACCAGCGCTTCAATGGTCTTGCGCGTCAGCGTGCGCCCATCCACGCGTTCGCACAGTTCGGAAAGCGATTTGAATTTTCCGTCTTCTTTGCGCGCCTTCAAGATGGCCTCGACGGCAGATTCGCCGACATTTTTGACGGCGACCAGGCCGAAGCGGATCGCCTTGCCATCGGGCGCTGGCGCGAAATTCATCTGGCTTTCGTTCACGTCCGGCGGCAGGACTTCGATCTTCATCGCGCGCGCCTCGGCGATGTATTGGCTCAACTTGGCGGTGTCCGCCATGTCGTTTGTGAGCATGGCGCAGAAAAATTCCACCGGGTAGTTCGCCTTCAGATACGCGGTCTGATAGGCGACGATGGCATACGCGGCGGCGTGCGATTTGTTGAAGCCGTAACCGGCAAACTTTTCCAGCAAGTCAAAAATCTGGTTCGCCTTGGCTTTGGGGATGTTGTTCTTTTCATGGCAGCCCTTGACGAACGTCTCGCGCTGCTTTTGCATCTCCTCAACCTTCTTTTTGCCCATCGCGCGCCGCAGCAGATCCGCGCTGCCCAGCGAATAGCCGGCCAGCAACTGCGTGGCCTGCATGACCTGCTCCTGATAGATCAAGATGCCGTAAGTCTCCTTTGAAATCTGTTCGAGCAGAGGATGCTCGTATTTGATCTCGATCTCGCCGTGGCGCCGTTTGATGAATTCAGGGATCAGCTCCATCGGTCCGGGCCGATACAACGCCACGAGCGCGGTGATGTGCTCCACGGAACTGATCTGAAACTTTTTGCAAAGGTCGCGCATCCCGCCGGATTCCAACTGGAACACGCCCAAGGTTTCCGCGCGGTTCAGCAGGTCGTAGGTTTTTTTGTCATCCAGCGGCAACTGGTCAATGTCCACCGTGATGCCCTGCGTGCGCCTGACCATCTCGCAGGTGTTGCGGATGACGGTCAACGTCTTCAACCCGAGAAAATCCATCTTCAACAGGCCGAGATCGCCGACCGGCCCCATCGCGTATTGCGTGACGATGGCGCCGTCTTCGTCGGTCTTGAGCGGGAGGAGGTTCACGAGCGGCTGGTCGCCGATGACAACGCCAGCCGCGTGGACACTGGCGTTGCGGGTGAGATCTTCGAGAATGAGCGCGGTGTCAATCAGCTCGCGGGTGACTTCCTCGGTTTCGTAAGCCTGCTTGAATTCCGGCGATTGCTTGAGCGCCTTCTCGAGCGTCATCTTCAGATCAAACGGAATCATCTTCGCCAGCCGGTCGCATTCGCCGTAGCTCAAGCCCATCACGCGGCCCACGTCGCGCACGACCGATTTCGCGCCCATCGTTCCGAACGTGATGATCTGCGCAACGGAATCATTGCCGTATTTTTGGCGAACATATTCGATGACGTCCGCGCGGCGGTCGTCGGCGAAATCAATGTCAATATCCGGCGGATTGACGCGTTCGGGATTCAGGAAGCGCTCGAACAGCAGGCCGTAACGGATCGGATCCACGTTCGCGATCTCCAGCAGATAGGTGACGAGCGAGCCGGCGGCGCTGCCGCGCGCCACGCACGAAATGCCTTTGCTGCGGCCATAACGGATGAAATCGCCTACGATGAGGAAGTAGGAGATGAACCCGGTTTTCTCGATGACCTCCATCTCAACGTTCAAGCGGTCAATCACGACTTTGACAGCGGCGGCAACGGCGGGATTATTGATGTCGTGGGAGCCGACGTGAGGAGGCTCTAACTTTTCTCCCGAATCTGAACTGAGACTCCTCACGTCGTCTCCTACAGAAGATTGATAGGTCGGCAGCCGGTTCGGATCATCAATTCCCTCGACGATGAATTCTTTGCCCACGGCCTTCGCGTGAATCGTGTAGCGGGTGAACAAACTTTCCGCCAGCCATTGCCGTAAAAATCCTTCGCGGGTGAAATGTTCCGGCGGATGAAACACCGGGTAATGCAGTTTGCCGAACTCAATTTCCAAGTTGCACATCTCCGCGACTTCCCGCGTGTTCAACACCGCCTCCGGAACTTCCGCGAACCGCGCCTTCATCTCCTCGGCGCTGCGCAGATAAAACTGTTCCGGCACATAGCCCGCGCTCATGCGCTTGGGGTCGCTCAACAGCGATTGCGTGCCGATGCAGACGAGGCAGTCGTGAGCGTGCGAATGGCTTTTCTCGATGTAATGCACGTCGTTCGTCGCGATGAGCTTCAGGCCGAATTCCTTCGCCCACTTGATCAGGTGGCTGTTGACCTTGGCCTGTTCCGGGATGCCGTGGTTTTGCAGTTCGAGGAAAAAGTTCTCCGCGCCCAGCGTCTGCTTGAAGAAATCCACCGCGTCGCGCGCCTTGTCCAACTGGTCTTTCATGATCCAGTCGGGAATCTCGCTGGCGAGACAGCCGGACATGGCGATCAGCCCTTCGCTGTGCTTGGCGAGGATTTCCTTGTCAATGCGCGGCTTGTAATAATAGCCCTCCAGATGCGCGGCGGTCGTAAGCTTGATGAGATTTTTGTAGCCTACAGCATCCTTCGCGAGCAGGCCGAGATGATGATAAACATCGCGAGTGCCGCCGCTGGCGGTTTTTTTCTCCAGCCGCGAACCGGGCGCGACATAAACCTCGCAGCCGATGATGGGCTTGATGCCTTTCCCCCGCGCGGCCTGGAAAAATTCAATGGCTCCGTGCATCGCGCCATGGTCGGTGATGGCCAGCGCGGGAAATTTCAGTTCGTGCGCGCGCTCCATCAGCCTGTCCAGACGGCAGGCGCCATCGAGCAGCGAATACTCGGTGTGCAGATGTAGATGGACAAAGTCCGCGTGCGACATGGCGATAATTTAACTTCTCACCACCAAGACACCAAGCTGCAAAGTTTTGAAGTTGCTCACCGCAGCCTTTGGCTATGGAATTTCGGATCCCGGCGGCAATCCAAGACGGCTTTGACGAAAACCGTTTCTGATCCCCCGGCGTAATAAATGGCGTAAGGAAACCGTTTTGAAAGCAGACGATGATTGCCAAAAACTTTCAGGTGGATTCCGGCATATAAACGAAGCGAGTCAATGTCGGATAAAAGCGATTCCAGAAAATATCCACCGAGGCCTTCCTGCCGGCTTTCGTAAAACTGAAAGCCGTCCGCCAGGTCGTCCCGCGCCGACGGCAAGATGACGATTTTCATGTCAGCCGGTCGCGCAACTGCTTCTTGGCGGTTTCCCAATCCATGAACGATTCCTGGCCGGATTTAATTTTTCCTTCACGGTCGTTCAAAATATCGCCATGCCACGCAGGCGACTCGACTTGCGCCTCGTCGCGGCTCAAGTCGGCCCAAAGCGCTTCCATCGCGCGCAATTTTTCCGCGACGCTCATCTGGCTTAATGGCAGGGTGGCTTCCATCGTTGTGTTTAATTAAGCCGTTTTCACGGTGAATGCAAGTTTTGAAAACCTGCGAATCCGTCCGGTTTGCGGAAATAAATTCCTTTGCGCCCCTGCGCCTTTGCGTGAAAATCCCGGCGTGCAAGCGCGTTTTCTCCTCGGCCCCGCCGGCAGCGGCAAGACCTTCCGCTGCCTGGCCGAAATCCGCACTGCGCTCGCCGCCGCGCCGGAAGGCCCGCCGCTGATCCTGCTCGCGCCCAAACAGGCCACGTTCCAGCTCGAACGCCAGTTGCTCGCGGATGATTCGCTCCACGGCTACACGCGCCTGCAAATCTTTTCCTTCGAGCGGCTCGCGCAATTTATTCTCGATGAACTCGGCATCGCGCCGCCGAAATTTTTAAGTGACGAAGGCCGCGTCATGGTGCTGCGCGCGCTGCTGCTCCGGCACGCGGATGATCTGAAGCTGTTCCGTGCCAGTGCGCGGCGGCCCGGCTTTGCGCAGGAACTGGGACGCCTGCTCAACGAATTGCAGCAGCACCAGCTCACGCCCGCCAAGCTTCGCGCGCTCGCCCAACGCGACGACCTGCACCGCGAACTGCGAGCCAAGCTCCACGACCTCGCGCTGCTTTCGGAAAAATATGCGGACTGGCTGCGTGAACACGAATTGCAGGACGGAAACCACCTGCTCGATTTTGCAACCGATGCGCTGCGGCAAAAAACTCTCAACCCTCAACTTTCAACTCTCAACTTTTCCGGCTTGTGGCTCGACGGTTTTGCCGAGATGACGCCGCAGGAATTGGATCTGCTCGCGGCGGTGATTCCGGCCTGCGAGCGTGCCACGCTCGCCTTTTGCCTCGATGAATCAATCGCGGAAACCGGTGAAAATTCATGGCTCTCGATCTGGTCCGCCGTCGGCAAAACCTTTCAACAGTGCCGCCAGCGGATTGAAAATCTGCCGGATTGCGAAATCAGCATCGAAACCCTCAAACGCGAGCCAGGCAAAAATCGCTTCGGAAAATGTCCGGCGTTGCTGCACTTGGAAAAAAACTGGAGCCAGCGTCTGTCGTCCGCCGAATCTGCAATCCGCAATCCGCAATCCGCAGTTTCCCTCGTCGTTTGTCCAAATGCCGGGGCCGAAGCCGCGTTTGCCGCGCGTGAAATTCTTAAGTTTACGCGCAAAGGCGGGCGATTCCGCGATTGCGCCGTGCTCGTCCGCAATCTTGACGCGTATCACAAGCCGCTGGAGCGCGCGTTTCATCGCCACGGGATTCCGTTTTTTCTCGACCGCCGCGAGTCCGTCGCCCATCACCCGCTCGCCGAATTGACGCGTGGCGCGCTCCGCACCGTCGCGTTTGACTGGCAGCAGGATGACTGGTTCGCCGCCTTGAAATCGGGTTTCGCGCCAGTGGATGAACGCGCGATTGACGACTTGGAAAACAAGGCGCTGGAATTCGGCTGGCGCGGGAAAAAATGGCGCGAACCTTTGCCGGACGAAACCTGCGAGCACCTGCGAAAAATCATTTGCCCGCCGTTTGGAAAATTTGCCGCACAACTGGCCGGAACAAATTCCAAACCCAACGGTGGGCAACTGGCTGAAGCCGTGCGCGAACTCTGGAGCGATTTGCGAGTCGAACAAACCCTGGAACGCTGGACGCTCGACGAAGAAAAATCCGCAGTCCGCAATCCGCAGTCCGCAATCCATCAGACGGTCTGGGACCAGATGAACTTGTGGCTGGAAAACCTGGGGCTGGCATTTTCAAACGAGCAACTGCCGCTGCGCGACTGGCTGCCGGTTTTGGAAGCGGGTCTGGCGAACCTGACTGTCGGCGTGGTTCCGCCCGCGCTGGACCAGGTGCTCATTGGCGCGATTGACCGCGCGCGCAATCCCGACTTGAAACTCGCGCTGGTGCTGGGCGTGAACGAAGCCATTTTCCCCGCCGCGCCCGCCGCGCAGACCATTTTGACCGACGCCGACCGCGACGATCTGACCGTTCCGCTCGGCCCGGATTTGCGCGAGCGGCTGGCGCGCGAGCGCTACTACGGCTACATCGCCTGCACCCGCGCGAGCGAGAAACTGGCCGTCACGTTTTCGCGCCATGATGCGGACGGCAAGGCGTTGAACCCCTCGCCGTTCATCGCGCACATCAAACAAATTTTCCCCGGACTTGAAGAGGAAAATTTCAAGAACGAAATCGGATTGGGCGATGCGGAACACGCGAGCGAAATAATCGTGCCGCTTCTTGAAATTCGCAGCAGCGGACGTGATCCCGCTCATTCTGAAGATCAGGGCCGGCTCACGTCGGCTGCCACGGATGAATGGCAGGAATTGCTCGAACTCCCCGCGCTTAAAACGCTCGCGGAAATTTTGACCGCCTTGCGCGAGCCGGATGAATCGGAAAACCTCTCGCCCGCGCTCGCGGAAAAACTTTACGGCCCGGTCTTGCGGTCGTCCGTCAGCCGCCTGGAAGAATTTGCGGAGTGTCCGTTCAAGTTTTTTGTCCGCGTCGGGCTGCGCGCCGGGGAGCGAAAAGTTTTTGAACTGGACGCCCGCGAGCGCGGCAACTTCCAGCACGATGTCCTGAAAATTTTCCACGAACAATTGATGGCGGAAGGCAAACGCTGGCGCGACATCGAACCGGTGGAGGCCCGCGAACGCATCGGCAAGATCGCCGCGGCGCAGACGGAGCATTTCCGCGACGGCCTGTTCCGCGATTCTGCGGCGACGGTTTTTGCCGCGCGGGCGCTGGCGGAATCGTTGCAGGATTTTGTCGCGGTCATCGTGACGTGGATGCGCACGCAATACGAATTCGACCCGGCGGCGGCGGAGCTTGGCTTCGGCGGCAAGGACGACCGCGCGCCGGCGTGGGAAATGGATTTGGGCGGCGGGCACAAGCTGGCCTTGCAAGGCCGGATTGACCGCGTGGACCTGTGGCGCGACCCGGACGGGGACGCCGCGCTGGCGGTCGTGACGGATTACAAATCCGGCGGCAATAAACTGGACAAGATTCTGGTCGAACACGGCGTGCAGTTGCAGTTGCTCGCGTATCTCGGTGCGCTGCGGCATTGGAAAAATCCACGGGAAATCTCCGGCCGGGATAAAATCATTCCTGCCGGCGCGTTTTACGTCAACCTGCGCGGCGAATACAAGGGCGGCGATTCGCGCGAGGAAATCCTGGCGGACGCCGACGAGTCGCGACGCCAAGCCTATCGCCACTCGGGGAGATTTGATGCGGGCGTGCTGGGCAAGCTGGACAGTGCCAGGGCGAAGGATCAATTCAAATATCAGTTAAAGAACAACGGCGAGCTTTACGCAAACTCCACCGAGGCCATGCCGCGAGCGGAATTTGAAAAATTGCTCGATGGCGTGGAAACACAGTTGCGCGAGCTGGGCGAAAAGATTTTCTCCGGCTCGTCGCAGGTGGATCCTTATCGCAAGGGCAGGCAGACGCCGTGCGAGTTTTGTGATTATCAGGCGGCGTGCCGGATTGACAAGTGGACGCACCAGTATCGAGTGCTGCGAGCCGCCGCGAAGTAGCGCTTCGGTAAGCAACCGACGTCAGTCGGCTCAAACTTCTCCGGCGAATTTTTTGTAGGAGACGAGGTGACGAGACTCATTTCAACTCCGGGGCTTCAGTCAGAGCCTCCTCACGTCGGCTCCTACAGTTTTAGGAACGACCGTCCTCACCCCGGCCCTCTCCTCAGGGGAGAGGGCCGGGGTGAGGGCGAACGTTGCTACAAACTTCATCCTTCCCGCCCTACCTTTTAACATTCGCCGCCGCCCGGAAGATCCGCAGCAAGCCGTAATCGTATTTCTCGCCCAGCAATTCCCGCGCGCCGACGATGTTTCCCCAGCCGGTGCGCGTGAAGGCCGTGGCGATTTCCGCCTGCGCTTCGGCGCTCACGAGCTTATTTAGGTCAATCGTTTCGCCGGCTTCAATCGCCGTGGCAAGATGTCCGTAAATGGTGCTGGTGGCGAATTGCCGGCCCGCCGCGATCTGCTGGGCGGATTCGCCGGCGCGGAAACGGCGCAACGTCTCGCGCGTGGTGTCGTTGAGGCTGGATTTGCGGGCGGGCGGCGCGGTGAAAGAATCGTCCGCGAAAATCTGGCGCGGGTTCGTCGCCAGATGCGCGGCGATTTCCATGAGAAACACTTCGCCGAACTCGCGTAGTTTCTTCTCGCCCACGCCGCTGATGCGGGCGAAGTCGCGTTCGTTTTCGGGATAATTCCGCGCCATCTGCCGCAAGGCCACGTCGGAGAAAATGATGTAGGCGGGCACGTCGCGCTCGTCGGCGAGGCGCTTGCGGAGTTCGCGCAGCCGCTCGAACAGGGTTTCGTCGCAGGCGATTTCGCCGACGTGATGGACTTTCGTTTCCGGCGCGGTGACGGGTTTTGTGAGCGTGATTTTACGGCGTTCCTTTAGCGCGGCGCGGCCTTCGCTGGTGATTTCCAGCACGCTGAATTTTTCCGTGGTCTGCCGGAGAAAACCAAGCCGGATGAGTTCGCGCCCGATGGCCGCCCATTCGGGGCGGTTGTGTTCCCTGCCGATGCCGTAGGTGGACAACTGCGCGTGATCCCACTTGCGGGTTTTTTCCGTGTCCGCGCCGGTGAGCACTTCCACGACATGATTCAGCCCGACGCCAAAACCGTTCTTCTCGCGGATGCGAAAGACGCAGGAGAGAAATTTTTGCGCGGCCAGCGTGCCGTCGAACGTGGCGCGCGGGGAAAGGCAGTTGTCGCACGCGCCGCAGTTCGGAGCGCCGGCCTCCGGCCCGGCGTTTTGATCTGAAATCCCGCCGGGTCGGAGACCGGCGCTCCAATCTTCGCCGAAGTAGCGCAACAATTCCACGCGCCGGCAGTTCGCGCACTCGGCGTAGTGAACCATCTGCTGCAATTGTTCGCGGGCGATCTGCCGTTCCTGCGGATCCGGCTTATCGTCAATGAACGCCGTCTGTTTCACCACGTCGCCGGCGCTGAAGAGCAGGACACATTCGCCCGGCAGCCCGTCGCGCCCCGCGCGGCCCGTCTCCTGATAATAGCCTTCAATGTTTTTTGGCAGGTCGTAATGGACGACGAAGCGGACGTTCGGCTTGTTGATGCCCATGCCGAAGGCGATGGTCGCGCAGACGACGCGGATGTTGTCGCGCAGAAAAAGTTCCTGATGCTCGCTGCGTTCCTTGGGCGTGAGGCCGGCATGATACGGTTTGGCCTTCACGCCGTCTTCGCTCAATCGTTGCGCCACGCTCTCGCTTCCTTTGCGCGACAGGCAATAGACAATGCCGCTTTCCTTCGGTCGCGCGCGGAGAAAATCCAGCAGTTGATCGTAAGGTTTGTTCTTGGCGATGACGCGGTAGGTCAGGTTGGGCCGGTTGAAGCTGGCGACATAACATTTCGGCTCTTGCAGCTTCAGGTGCGTGATGATGTCCTCGCGCACGCGGCCCGTGGCGGTGGCGGTGAGCGCCATGAACGGAACCTTGGGAAAAAGTTCGCGCAGCCCGGAAATCTGGCGGTATTCAGTGCGGAAATCGTGGCCCCATTCGCTGATGCAATGCGCCTCGTCAATGGCGATGAGCCGCACGTTCCAGCGTTGCAGGTCTTCGAGAAAACCGGAAAGCATCAGCCGCTCCGGCGCGACGTAAAGCAAGCGGTATTCGCCGTTGTGCAAACCGCGCAAACGCGAGCGGCCTTCGCCTGCCGCAAGCGATGAATTCAAAAAAGTCGCCGCGATCCCACTGGCTTGCAGCGCGTCCACCTGGTCCTTCATCAACGCGATGAGCGGCGAGACGACGACGGTGAGTCCTTCGCGGGCGAGCGCGGGAAGCTGGAAGCAGAGCGATTTGCCGCCGCCGGTCGGCAGCAGGGCGAACGTGTCTTTGCCCGCGAGCGAGTCGCGGATGATTTCTTCCTGAAGCGGACGGAACGAGGTGAAACCGAAATACTGCTTGAGCAACGGCAACAGTGCAGCTTCGGTTTTCATTGGAGCCACAATTTTTCAGTGATACTCCTGCACCGTCTTCACCGCGTAGCCGGATTTTTTCAGCGCGGCGATGCCGAGGGCGGCGGCTTTTGCGCCGGAGAGCGTCGTCATGATCGGCGTGCCAGTGTAAATGGCGGTCGTGCGGATTTTGATTTCGTCTTCGCGCGGGCTTTGGCCGGCGGGCGTGTTGATGACGAGCTGGATTTCCTTGTTCTTGAGCAGGTCAATCACGTTCGGGCGGCCTTCGAGCAGTTTGAGAATGGGCTGAACTTTCAAGCCGGCTTTTTCCAAAACGGCCGCCGTGCCGCTCGTCGCGACCAGTTCAAAGCCGAGGTCGGAAAATTGTTTTGCCACCGCCGCGACTTCATCTTTGTGCGAGTCGCTGACGCTGATGAAAATTTTCCCGCTCAACGGCAGCGGCGAGTTCGCGGCCATCTGCGATTTCGCGTAGGCCACGCCGAGGTCGGCGTCGAGGCCCATGACTTCTCCGGTGGAGCGCATTTCAGGCGAGAGCAAAATGTCCTGGCCCACGAACTTGTTGAAGGGGAAAACGGATTCCTTCACCGCCCAATACGTCGGCCAGATTTCTTCGGTGAAGCCAAGCTCCTTCAACGTTTTTCCCGCCATGACGCGCGCGGCGATTTTTGCAAGCGGCTGGCCGATGGCCTTGCTGACGAACGGCACGGTGCGCGAGGCGCGCGGGTTCACTTCCAGAACGTAAACCGTGTCGCCTTTGACGGCGTATTGCACGTTCATCAGGCCGATGACCTTCAACTCGCGCGCCATCGCGTGTGTGTAGTCGCGGATGATGCCGATGACTTTTTGCGAGAGCGTGTGCGGCGGCAGCACCATTGCGGCGTCGCCGGAATGGACGCCGGCGAATTCGATGTGCTCCAAAATCCCGCCGATGACAATCGTGCCTTCGTTCGGATTTTTGAACTGGCCAACGTCGGCGATGCAGTCCACGTCCACTTCCGTCGCGTCTTCGAGGAATTTGTCCACGAGCACGGGGCGCTCTGGCGACGCTTCGACGGCGAACCGCATGTAGTGCGAAAGCTCGGTGTCGGAATAAACAATCTGCATCGCGCGGCCACCCAGCACGAAGCTCGGACGCACGAGCACCGGATAACCGAGTCGCTTCGACGCGACGAGAGCCTCGGCTTCGTTGGTGGCGAGGCCGTTCGGCGGCTGCGGAATTTTCAGCTTGTCGAGCATCGCCGCGAACAGCTTGCGGTCCTCGGCAATCTCAATGCTCTGCGGCGAAGTGCCGATGATGTTGACACCGTTTTTCTGAAGGCCGAGCGCGAGGTTCAATGGCGTCTGCCCGCCGAACTGCGCAATGGCGCCCCAGCATTTCTCGCGTTCATAAATGTGCAGCACGTCTTCCAACGTGAGCGGTTCAAAAAATAATTTGTCGCTGGTGTCGTAATCCGTCGAAACTGTTTCGGGATTTGAATTCACCATGATGGTTTCAAATCCGTCCTCCTTGAGCGCGAACGCGGCGTGGACGCAGCAATAATCGAATTCAATCCCCTGCCCGATCCGGTTCGGCCCGCCGCCGAGAATCATCACCTTCTTCGCCGTGTTGCCTTTGACTTCATCATCGCCACGGTCGTAGGTGGAATAATAATACGGCGTGTAGGCCTCGAATTCGGCGGCGCAGGTGTCCACGAGCCGGTAGCTCGGCACGAGGCCGATGCGTTTGCGCCCGGCGCGGACGGCGTCCTCGGTCGTGCCGGTGAGATGGGCGATCTGCCGGTCGGAAAATCCGAGCGACTTGGCTTGGGCGAGTTTTTCAGCATTGAGTGATGACATCAGGCGAAATTAAATTCGCGACAGTAAGCCGGAAACCGGCGCGTGTGTCGAGAAAGATGAAATGAAATTGCGGGGAACTGCGGCAAATTTGTTACTTCTAGCAAGTGGCTTGGGTGCATGGCCCAATTTAATTTCCTATTTAGCCTGCCTGAGCATGGTGCTCCTCAAAGAAATCCGTTATAACCTTGGGGAACACATAATTGCCACCCTTTTGTAATTCGTCGGCAAATTTTAGGGACAACTTGGTGGCGTTTACTATTCGGAGGGCCAATCGTTTTCCGTTATCATTTCGTTTCAAATCAATAATGACATCCGGATCAAAAAACCAATGGCGCTCGACCGTCACCTCTTCAATAGTTGCGTCAAAGGGCTGCATTTTTAGAATTTCATCAAACGAGACCCTTTTATAAACTCGCGCTGTTATGAGGTTCCAATCGCGATTAACGGCTATGTCATTGCTAAAAACCACGGTTAAATGTCCCCATCCACTTACATCATGAGGGATTTTCCAAGTCGCAGTTCGGCAATGATAAATATCTCCCGGTGGTTTTACTGAATGGGGTTTGCCCAAGAGAATGTAAACATCCTGACGACGATATACTTGGCCGCTATCTATTCCATGCATGAATTGCTCATAAACGACTGCTGTAGCTCCAGGGTCAGGGTTGGGTGTGCTACAACCTATCAGTAATGTTACGCAAAAAGCAAAAATAAGTAGTTTCATATCGCACCTTAGTCGTTTTGCGCTTACTGACCCACAAAACGAACAGCCAATCCGGCCTGCCTCCTGAATTTCGCAATCGTCGCCCATTTGTCGCAACTCTAGGGGATGAAATCCGGCGTGTCCAGCCCAGCTATGGATGCGAGGGAAGATTCGGAGTTCTGTTTCCCGGCTTGCTGGCAGGCGATTTTTACGTTACGAAAAGCGGCGTGATAAAACTTGGACAACGGCTGCTGTGGTTGTGGCTGTTCGCTCCCCTGCTGGCTTCCGCGCAAATTGACCCGGCCCGGCGCGACCTGGTTCAGTTCGGCTACAACCAGGCGTTTCAAGGCCACACGCCGCTGTCGGGCTACGCTTTTTATTATCACAACCAGCCGGATTTTCTGCGCACGAACCTCACGCTGCGGCTGGCGATCGCGCCGGTCTATGTGGATTCTGAATTCGGCTTCGTCAACGGCCTCGGGCCGAACACGGATTTTGGCCTCGGGCTGGCGGGCGGCGGTTTTGCCGACAGCTACAATGAAATCCACGGCGGCACGTTTTATCCGAGCCAGTCCTTTGAAGGCAGCGGCGCGGAAATTTCCGCGAGCCTTTATCACCTGTTCAACCCGGCGGACCAGATTCCGCTGAACTACGTCCTGCGCGGCTCGGCGCATTATTCGTTTTACGCAAAAAATAACGACACGGCCGGAAATTTCGAGCTGCCCAACGACCACGCCACCTTCACGATGCGCACTGGTTTGCGCTGGGGCGGAGTGGAGCCGACGCTGTTCCCGCCGCTGGCGATGGAATTGTCCGTCTGGTATGAAGGGTCTTTGCGCACTGACCCGGGAGCGTATGGCATCAACGACGCCTACGAACTGGAGCAGCAGTCGCACCTGTTCTGGTCGGAGGCCGCGCTGGCCTACACGCTGCCCAGGAGCCAGCAAAGTTTTTACGTCCGCCTGACCGCCGGGACGAGCATTGATGCCGACCATTTTAGCGCGTATCGGCTGGGTGGATTTCTGCCGCTCGTGTCGGAATTTCCCCTGTCGCTGCCCGGCTATTATTTTCAAGAGATCAGCGCGCGGCAATTCGTGCTGATCAATGCGAACTACCTGTTGCCGCTCGATCCCGGAAAACTGTGGAGCCTGGACTTGAACGCCTCCACGGCGGTCGTGGATTATCTGCCCGGCGAAGGGCAGCCCGGCAACACCCTGACCGGCGTGGGCGGCGGCATTTTGTATCACTCGCCGTCCCAGCGTTTGAAGCTCATGCTCAACTACGCCTACGGCATTGACGCCATCCGCGCCGCCGGACGCGGGGCCAGCAGTGTCGGCGTGCTCATGCAGATTGACCTGGGCCGCATGCATGGCGAAAATTTCAACCAGCCGAAACCTTCGCTGTGGCGCGGATGGGGGAATTTTTTCAAATAAAACCGGAACGCCCGGAAAACCTGCCGCCGGCCTGGTTCAAATCCGCTTCCGCAAACAGGCCGGGCGGCGATTCGACTTGCGCGCCGCGCCGCCGCTTGGTTTATTATTCACCGGTTGCGCATATGGTGGAATTGGCAGACACGCTACTTTGAGGTGGTAGTGCCGCAAGGTGTGCAGGTTCAAGTCCTGCTATGCGCACCATTTTTTTTAACGCCGGCCTCGCGCCGCGAGAAACTTCTCCACGTATTTGCCGAGCATGTCCGCCTCCAGGTTCACCGCGTCGCCAGCTTTTCGTTCACGCAACGCCGTCACTTCAAACGTGTGCGGAATGATCCAGACCCGGAAGCCTTTTTTGCCAACGCCCGCCACCGTCAGGCTGATGCCGTCAATCGTGATCGAGCCTTTCAAAATCACATGGCGCATCACTGCGGCCGGTGCGGAAATTTCAAGGACATGATCCGCGCCCGATTTTTCCCAGCGGACGATCTTCCCGACGCCGTCCACATGGCCGGTCACGAAATGCCCGCCGAATTCGCCATCCGCGCGCAAGGGACGTTCGAGGTTCACCAGCGAACCGGCCCGGGCGAATTGCAGGTTGGTCAGCCGCCACGATTCTTGCAGCACATCGAACTGGAGCAGCTTGGATTTTCCCCGCGCAGAAATTTTTACGACCGTCAGGCAGCAGCCGTTCACCGCCACGCTGTCGCCTAGTTTCACGCCGCGTGCAGAAACGCCGGCGCGCACCGTCAGCGCGATGGATTTTGCGCCGCGCGCGATTTTCTCGACCGTTCCTGTTTCCTGGACAATGCCTGTGAACATGGGGCAAATCTAATGGCGGGGCGGGACTCCGTCGAGCCGCGTTTAATCAACCCGCGCCGTCAGCAATAAATCTTCGCCCAGCCTGCGCCACCCGACTTCGCGCAACTGGACGGCTTCAATCAAACTTTTTGCGCCGTCGCCCGCGACGCCTTTTCGCGAATCTCGTCCGCCCAAAATTTTTGGCGCGTAGAAAAACGCCACGCGCTGCGCAAAACCGCCGAGCAGGAACGACGCGTTCACCTCGCCGCCGCCTTCGACCAGCAGGCTCGTCACGTTTTCCGAGCCGAGCTTTTTCAACAGCCAGCGCAGGTCAATTGCGGATTGCGGATTGCGGATTGCGGATTTCTTCAGCGGCGCGACAAGGACATTCACGAGATTTTTCAAAGCCATGACTCTCTTCTTCGGCGCATGTTTGCCCACCACAATCGTGGTCAGGGCCGCGAATTCGTCGCGCACAACTTTTGCATCCAACGGCGTCCGCGCCAGTGAATCCAGCACGATTCGGCGAATCGGCTTTGCCATCCTCCACCCTCCACCTTCCATCTTCGCCCTGGCTGTCAATGACGGATCGTCTGCCAGGATCGTATTGATGCCGACGAGGATGGCGTCGCTGTTCCGGCGCAGTTTCATTCCGTGCGCCCGGGCTTTTTCGCCGGTGATCCATTTGGATTCGCCGCCCGCCGTGGCGATTTTTCCGTCCAGCGTCATGGCGGCTTTCACCGTGACGAACGGCGTGCGATGGATGATCCAATGGTTGAACGCTTCGTTCAGCTTCACGCATTCGTCAGCTAGTTTTTGGTAGGGCGCGTCACTCCGTGCGCGCCGCTGGTTGGTAAGGCCCGAAACGGCGCGCACGGAGTGACGCGCCCTACCTTCGCCAAGTGACACCGCCTCAATCACCGCACGCTGCAAAATCTTAAAACCTCTGCCCGCATGTTTCGGGTTCGGATCCGTTGCGCCGATGACTACGCGTTTGATTCCGGCGGCGATGATGGCTTCCGTGCAAGGCGGCGTGCGACCGTGCGTGCAGCACGGTTCGAGCGTGACGTAAAGCGTCGCGCCGCGCGGCGAGTGGCCGCGTTTTTGCGCGTCGCGGAACGCCTCGATTTCCGCGTGCGGTCCGCCCGCGCGCCGGTGCCAGCCGCGCCCGATGTTTTTTCCGCCCTTCACCAAAACCGCGCCGACCATCGGGTTGGGCGAAGTCGCGCCGAGGCCGCGCCGCGCGAGGCGCAAGGCGAGCTGCATGAATTGGGCATCGGTCATGGGCATGAATTGATTGCGGAAAATCCCTTCACAAACAAGTTTGTTTAGCTGGGCAACGAGATGAGTTTGCCGCGCAAAGGGTCTTTTTGGACTCGCATTTTGTCCGGTGCAGAGTCGAATCCGTGAAATTTCGACGTCCCAATAGTGACGATTAACTTACCATAAAAATCTCCCTGGACATTTCGGCAACGCATCGAGAAATGCGGGTTGAATCACCGTTCAATGTTTAGTATTGTGCCGGAGTGAGTCCGACGGTTTTTCGGTATCGTAATTACCGATTTTATTTCTTCTCGCGTGAGGAACCGAGAATGCACGTCCATGTGATTTCGCCGGACGGCGAGGCGAAATTCTGGCTCGAACCGAAAATCGAACTGGCCGTCAACAAAGGGCTCGGCGCAACCGAGCTGAACGAACTGAAACAAATCGTTGAGGAACGACAAAATGAAATCCGCAATAGTTGGCAGCGACATTTCAAAGGCTGAAGTGCTGAACGTCTCGCCGCACGGCTTCTGGCTGTTCGTAGCGGGCAAGGAGCATTTTCTCGGCTTCGACGATTTTCCGTGGTTTCGCCACGCGCCGGTGGGGCAGTTGTTCAACGTGGAGTTTTCCCACGGAAGTCATCTTCACTGGCCGGAACTGGATGTGGATTTGGATCTGGAACGCATTGAACACCCGGAAAAATTTCCGCTGGTGGCACGCGCGTAGGAATTCCCCCCGGACATTTCGGCAGCGCTTCCAATCATTTCTTCTGCGGCCACCAGCACGCCACGACCATCAGCACGGACAACGCCGTGAATGCCGCCGGCACAAGCCGTTCCTCCACCGTCATAGCCGTGCCGCCGAAATAGGCGAGGACGTTGGCCACGGTGAAGCCCGCCCAGAGCTTGCCCGCCGCCGGCTGCGGCTTGCGCAGCATCTCCACGAAGCCCGGAATGCCCGCGATGCAGACCGCCACCGTCACCGCAATGGTGGCGTTGCGCGGCCCGCTGAATTTCCACACCGCGACACCCGCCAGCACCATCAGCGCGATGGTGGTTTCAAATCTGCCCCAGGCCCAGCCGCCTTGCGCCAGCAGCACCGCCGACAAAACAACGCCGCCCACCGCGAAGCCGAGCGAGAGCAGATAATTTCCGTGCTGCTGCCAGAGCGTGATCGTCAGCATGGAGTCCAGCACCGCCCACAATCCCCAGGTGGCAAAGCTCTGGCCCGCGCCGCGCGCCCGGATGATTTCCACGATCATCGGCACATAGAGGCCCATGGCGATGAGGCCGCCCGCGAGTTTGAGAAGGGCGTGAATGTCCATGCGCTAGACGATTTCCACCGGACATTTCGGCAGCGCATCAATGAACGCCTGCCCGTATTGCTTCGTTAAAATCCGGTTGTCCAGCACGACGACGATGCCCGTGTCGGTTTTGGTGCGGATCAAACGTCCGACGCCCTGGCGGAATTTCAGGATCGCTTCGGGCAGGGAAAATTCGGCGAAGGAGTTTCCGCCGCGCGCTTCAATTGCCTCAAGCCGCGCCTCGATGAGCGGATGATCCGGCACGGCGAACGGAAGCCGCGTGATGATGACGTTGCTCAACGCCTCGCCCGGCACATCCACGCCCTGCCAGAAGCTGTCCGTGCCGAACAGCACCGAGTCCGTGTCGTCCTTGAACTTCTCCAGCATCGTCGAGCGCGGTGTGCCGGTTCCTTGCACAAATAATTTCAGGCCAAGCTTGTCAAAGAACGGCTGCATCCGGTCGGCGACTTCCTGCATCAGCTTGTAACTGGTGAACAGCACGAACGCCTTGCCGTGCGTCTGCCTGATGAAATGTGAGACCCAGTGAACCAGCGCATCGGCATAACCGGCCTCGCGCGGGTCGGGCATTTTTTTGACGGTGAACAGTTTCATCTGCCGCTCATAATCGAACGGCGTGCCGACTTGCAGCATCGTGGCGGATTCACAGCCGACGCGTTTGGAAAAGTAGGCGAGTGACAAGTTGGAAGTTTCAAGTTTCAAGCTGGAAGCAGGTTTGCGTTCGGTTACTGGCCTTGAAACTTGACTCTTGAAACTTGAAACTCCCAACGTCGCGCTGGTCATGATGACGCTCGTGTCCGTTTCAAATAATCTGCGCCGCAAAAACTCGGCGACGTCCACCGGCGCGGCGTTCAGTGAAAGGTTCCTCTGCGCCTTGCCGCCGCGTTCCACCCAATAGACATGGTCGTCCGCCTCCTGGCTCAAGAATTCCGCGACCTCCATCTTCAATTCGCCGAGCCGCCGGTTGCACTCGATCAGCTCCTGCCCGATGTCCTTGTCCTCGCTCGTCTTCACGAGTTCGCTCACGGCTTCGCGCAATCGCTGGATGGGCAGCGTGACGTTGTCCTTGACCAGTTCCGCACGGCGGATGCGCAATTCCGTCCATTTCCGGCTGGTGGGGCGGGACTCCGTCGAGCCGTAATTTTTTTTCGCCGTGGCCGCCAGTTCTTCGCAAGCGCCTTCGACGTTCTCAAAAAACTTGTCCGACTCGCTCAAGATTTCTGCGACGAGCTTTACCGCTTTGCCCTGGCGCAAAGTGGCGAGCAGTCCCTTTTCCGTGCGCGGATTCCACAGCCGGTTCAGCGAATAACGCACCTGCCCGCTCGACACGCTCAAGCCGATGTGCCGCGACGCCACGCTCTCCATCGTGTGCGCCTCGTCGAAGATCACGAAGTCGTTCTTGAACAGGATGCCGCCTTCCATCTCCTCGTCCACGCCGCCGAGCAAGGTGAAAAACAGCGTGTGATTCAAGATCACCACGTCGGCGGACATGATGCGGTTGCGAACGCGTTGAAAAAAACAGACGTCGTGGTCGCGCGCAAAATCCGACTGATGCCCGCAAGTTTTCGGCGAGCAAAGCCCGCGCTCTGAACAGACCTGCGCCCAGACTTTTGCGTCCGGCTCGATCTCGAAATCCGACAGGCTGCCGTCCTTGGTTGTCTTGGACCATTCGTAGATGCGCTGCAATTCCTCGGCCTCCGACGACGTGAACAGGTTGCCGCTCTGTTGCATCGCCTTTTGCAGCCGGCGCGTGCAGAGATAATTCGCGCGGCCCTTGAGCATCGCGTAGCTGAACTTCACCGGCTCCGGCAGCGCGCCCAAAACGCCCGCCAACATTGGCAAATCTTTCTCCGTAAGCTGCTCCTGCAAATTGATCGTGTGCGTCGAGACAATGGCCTTCTTCTTCTGTGCCACCGCAAAAAGAATCGCTGGAACCAGATACGCCAGCGATTTGCCGACGCCAGTTCCCGCCTCGACCGCGAGGTGCTCGCGGTTCTGCAATGCCCGCGCCACGGCCACGGCCATCTCCTGCTGCTGCGGGCGGAATTCAAAATTGCTCGCCTTGGAAAGAATGCCGCTCGGCGAAAAAATCCCCTCAACTTTGGAAATTAAATCGGCGCCGACCGGTTGAAGCTCAGAAACAGAAATCATGTTAGTTTCCAAACAAATCCATCTGCGGCGGCGGGGCAAGTTGTTTCAGCGTGTTCCGGTCTTGCTGGCGTCGTGGCTGGCGCACGTTGCCTTCCGGCGTGAGTTCCGATTCTTCGAGATTGCCGAGGATTTGCTTGGCGCGTTCCAAGACTTCCCTCGGCACGCCCGCCAGCCGTGCGACCTGGATGCCGTAACTCTTGTCCGTCCCGCCCTCGACAATCTTGCGGAGGAAAACAATCTGGTCGTGCCACTCGCGCACGGCGACGTTGAAATTTTTGATTCGCGGCAACCGCGCCGCCAGTTCCGTCAATTCGTGATAATGCGTGGCGAACAGCGTCTTGGCACCGACTTGATTGTGCAGGAATTCCACGATGCTCCATGCGAGGCTCAAGCCGTCGAACGTGCTGGTTCCCCGGCCAATTTCGTCCAGCACGACGAGGCTGCGCGGCGTGGCGTTGTTCAGGATGTTCGCCGTCTCGGTCATCTCCACCATGAACGTGGATTGTCCACGCGACAGATCATCGCTCGCGCCGATGCGCGTGAAGATGCGGTCCACCAGATCAATCCGCGCTTCCGCCGCCGGAACAAAACTGCCCGTGTGCGCCAGCAGCGTGAGCAGCGCGACCTGACGGATGTAAGTGGATTTGCCCGCCATGTTCGGCCCGGTGATGAGCGCGATTTGCGAAATTTTTTCTCCCGTAGCAGCCGGCGTGAGCCGGCTCTGATTATTTTCAGGGGAAGTTTGAGCGGACTCACGTTCGCTGCCACCCAGCAAGGCATCATTCGGCACGAAGCGTTCCTCGACGAGCTGCTGTTCCAAAACCGGATGACGGCCATCGCGGATTTGCACCACGCCTCCATCGGCAACTTGAGGCCGGCAATAATTATGAATCCGCGCCGTCTCTGCGAACGAAGCCAGCACGTCCAGTTGCGCCAGTGAAGAAGCGGTCTGCTGGATTTTCGGCAACTGCCCCAGCACTTCCTCGCGCACGCGCTGGAAAATTTCGTATTCCAGCTTCACGCTGCGCTCCTCCGCGCCGAGGATTTTGCCTTCCATTTCCTTCAACTCCGGCGTGATGAAGCGCTCGCCGTTGGCCACAGTCTGCTTGCGATGGTAATGCGGCGGAACCTTGTCGAGATTGGATTTGGTGACCTCGATGTAATAGCCGAAGACGGAATTGAAGCGGACTTTAAGCGACGAAATCCCGGTGCTGGCGATTTCGTCGGCCTGCAATTTGGCGATCCAATCTTTGCCGCCGCGCTGGGCGTTGCGGAGTTCATCGAGCGCCGCGTCGAAGCCGTCGCGGACCATGCCGCCTTCTTTGATCGGCAACGGCGGTTCCTCCACGATGGCGCGAGAAACCAATTCCACCAGGTCGGGCAATTCGGAGATTTGTTCGTTCAGCGTGGCAACCAAGCTGGTGGGGCGAGCGTCCTTTAATTCTTCCGTAGCAGCCGACGTAAGGAAGCTCTGACTTTCCTCTTTTAGAATGAGCCGACTCACGTCGGCTGCTACCAAGTCTTGAAGGATTTCCTTCAGCGCCGGAATTTGTTCCAACGCCATGCGCAGCGCGACCAGGTCGCGCGCATTGCCGCTGCCAGAACTCAAGCGGCCCAGCGTCCGTTCCAAGTCGCGCACCTTGGCGAGTTGCTGGCGAAACGCGTCGAGGCCGAAGGAGTTTTCGATGAACGTTTGAACTGCGTCCTGACGCTGGCGGATCGGCTCAACCTTTGAGAGTGGTTGCGACAGCCATTGGCGCAACAGCCGCGCGCCCATCGGCGTGGCGGTGCGGTTGAGCGCGCCGTAGAGCGAGGCGTTGCGCGGGGCGTCGTGGTGCTGCGGCTCGAGAATCTCCAGATGCCGCAGCGTCGTGTAGTCGAGCGTGAGAAAATCGCTGCGCTGATAAAACGAAATCCGTGTGAGATGCTTCACATCGCGCCGCAGGTTTTGCGTGAGATAGTGCAGCGCGCCGCCCGCCGCACCGATGGCGGCGGTCTTGTCTTTCAGCCCGAACCCGTCGAGCGAGGCGACTTTGAAATGTTCGCGCACGGTGAAGAAGGCCGTTTCCGGCGCGAACGTCCAGTCGTCGTAGCCGCTGATGATTCGAAATGAACCTTGCAACAGCGCGCGCACGGAAGCGCCCCCGGTCGGGAAAATAATTTCCGCCGGGCGCAGCCGCTCCAGTTCCGCGAGCAACGCGGCGTCATTTTCCAGTTCCGTCGTCAGAAAATCGCCGGTCGTCAAATCCACCAGCGCGAGGCCAAAGATTTTCCCCGATGGGCAAACGGCGGCGAGAAAGTTATTTCGTTCCGCGACGAGCATCCGTTCGTCGAAATGCGTGCCAGGCGAAAGGATTTGCGTGACCTCGCGCTGCACCAGCCTGCCGGGCCGGGCTTCCTCCGTTTGATCGCAGATGGCGACCTTGCGTCCGGCTTTGAGGATGCGAGAGATGTAGCCATTGGCGGCGTGATGCGGCAGGCCGCACATGGGGACGCCATTGCGGGCGGTCAGCGAGAGATTGAGCAGTTGCGCGCCGTCTTTGGCGTCCTCGAAAAACATCTCGTAAAAATCGCCGAGGCGGAAGAGCAGCAGCGCGTCCTTCGGCAGTTCGCCTTTGATGCGGCGATACTGCGCCATCATGGGCGTGAGTTGGGCTTCGGCGGACATGCGGCGGACACGTTACGCGGGAAAATTCGCAAGGTCGAAACGAAATTGTTCACAAACCAAAATCATTGTGTCGCGCGGTCGAGCCGCAGCAGTTCCGCGCTGTAACCCTGACGAAAGGTCGGATACTTGAACCGATGGCCGAGTTCCATCTTCAATTTGCGGTTTGAGACGCGCTTGTTGGTCACGCCGCGCTTGCGGTTTTCGTCTGGATTTTCCGGCTCGGACGGCGGGAGCGGCTTGTCCACGGCCTGGGCCAGCCATTGGAAAAAGTGCAACTGGCTTACCGGCTCGTCGTCCACCGCATTGTAGATTTCCCCGGCGCGTCCGCTTTTCAAGGCGGCGATGATGCAGCCGACCAGGTCATCGCGATGAATCATGTTCAGGCAGCGCGCGCCGTCGCCTTCGATGTGCGCGGCATCTTTCATGAACTGCTTGAACCAATGACCGCGATCCGGCCCGTAGATTCCGGCCACGCGCAGAATCACAGCGGGGAATTTGCGTTCCGCCACCGCCGCCAGCAGAACTTTTTCCGTCTCGACGAGAATTTTGGAAGTTTCCGCCGGCGGTTCGGTCGGGCTGGATTCCTTGACTTGCGAACCGTCGTTCTGGCCATAAACGCTCGTGCTGCTGGTATAGACAAATTTCTTGGGCGGATTCGGCGCGAGCCATTCAATCAAGTTGCGCGCGCCTTGCAGATAAATTTCGCGATAATTTTCCGCGCTGCCGCCGGCGGCGACGCAGTTCACAACCCAGTCAAAATCGCGCGGCAACGCCGCCAGCGTTTCGGGCCGGGTCACGTCGCCGAGGAGCGGCTGGATGCCGGCGGCTTTCAATTCGCTTTCCGCTGCCGGGCTGCGGCGCAAGCCGAAAACGTCATGGCCGAGCCGGACGAGTTCCGCACCAAGCGGCACGCCGACGTAACCGCAGCCGACAATTAAAACACGCATGGCGGAACAATACCGGATGGAGAATGAAGAATGAAGAATGAAGAAATCGGCGGCTTGAAGCGGAAGCTCAACAAAATAGTTTCTTAATTTTGCATTTTTCCTTCTTCCTTTGCCTTTAGTCCATCACCGCCGCGAAGCGCAGGCCGCGCGTGCTGACGCGGAGCTGCGGGAAGCCGAATTCCTCCATCACCGCCTCGTAAATGATGACGCCGGTGAGGATCACGTCGGCGCGCAGCTTCGGCAGGCCGGTGATTTCCTTGCGCCCGGCCAGCGGCAGGCTCCATAGATGTTTCCGCTGCGCCTTGACTTGCGCCAGACTCAAACGCGCGCCTTCGATGCGGTCGCGTTCAAAGCGTTCAAGCTTCAGTTCGATGCGCGCGAGGATGCTCGTCGTGCCGCCGGTGCCGACAAGCTGGATTTCGCCGGACCGGGGATGCGATTTGGTTTCACGGTGCAAGGCGGGTTCGAGCTTGGGGCGGACTTCCGTTTGCAGGAAATGTTTCAGCCAGTCGCGGCAGGCGGTGAATTCGCCGCGCGTGGGCGGGTCGCTGTGCGGAAATTTTTCCAGCAGGCGCACCGTGCCGAGCGGAAAACTGCGCGCGAAATGTTTTTGATCGCCCTGGCCGAGAATAAATTCTGTGCTGCCGCCGCCGACATCGAGCAGCAGCAACGGCGCAGTTGCCAGCTTCGCGTCCGTGGTCACGCCTTGAAACGTCCAGTCGGCCTCCTGTTCGCCGGAGATGATTTCCACCTTGAGGTCGGAGGCGCGCGTGATGGCGGAGGTGAGCTCGTCGGCGTTCACCGCATCGCGCGCGGCGCTGGTGGCGATGATGCGGATGGAAACAGACTTGTCACCGCGTGCAACCTTGGCGAATTCCGCCACGGCTTCGGCGGTATGGGCGATGGATTCGGCTTGCAGGCGGTGCGTTTCGTAAAAGCCTTTGCCAAGGCGCGTCTGCCTGCTTTCTTCATGCACAGGCTGCACGTCGCGTCCGCACACGTCGGCCACGAGCAGCTTGACCGAGTTGGTGCCGACATCAATGACGGCGTGGCGAATGGTTTCCATTCTGTGCATCAGGTTACGGAGGGCAGAGGCGAAAGCCAAAATGAAAAGTGTTACAAATTGGGATCGCAGCGGCGCGCGGTCTTCAGGCCGCTTCAACTTGCGCAGACACAGAGTCGTCTAAATTTTTGAATCTTGCACCATTCGGGCGCTGAAGCGGCGTGAACGCCGCGCTCCAGTTCACCCGATGCGGAACGAAATCTTCTGGATCATGTTTTTCCCAAAGCTATGTTGCAGGCGGTCCAGGATTTCCTTGCGGCGGTAACGGACGATTTCCGTCAGCCACACGCTGCTGTCCACGTTCACGAAGAGCGTGCCCTTGTGCAGATTGGCCGGCTGCGCGTGGGCGGTGATGTTCGGATCCAGCAGGTCATTCCAGACCTTGACGATTTCGGCCTCGCCCTGGCGCGCGTCCATCCGCAAATCCTTCATCAGCTTTGGTAGCACGGCGGCGGCGGTGCGGGCGGGCGAGGCGCGCATTTTTTCCAGCGGCGCAAGATCCACGCCGCGCCATTGCGCCAGCACGCGCTGGCGGTTGGAACTTCTGCCCGGCCCCGGCGGCGGCAGTTTTTTTGGCGGCAGTTTCAAGGCAAAATAAAATAACCACAAAGGCGCGAAGAACACGAAGAATTTTATTTTGCGCTTGCCGCCATATGCTTTGCATGGCAAAGTTAAAGCATGAATCCGAAATGGGCCGAGGAAAATTTGCAAACCATCCGCACCTTGATGGAACGCTCCGCGCTTTACCGCCGCGCGCTGGCACCAATCATGATTTGGGCCGGGCTCGTCGGCATCGCGGCGGCGGCGGCAGGCTGCTGGTTGAAAATCGAATCGGGCGCCGGCTTCATCGCCTATTGGTTGACGGTCGCGCTGGCTGGCGTCGCCGGTGCGTTCTTGCTCGTGCGACGGCAGGCGCTGCAAAGCACCGAGCCGTTTTGGTCGCCGCCGACGCGACGAGTAGCACAGGCTGTCTTTCCAGCGCTATCGGCGGGGTTTCTTCTGGGCATTCTTTGCCTCTTCGTGTGGTCGGAAGCCCCGGTGGCTGATCCGCCAACCGGAATGTCCGATAATGCGGGCGAGCTTTTCTGGCTGCCTGCAATCTGGGCGCTGTTTTATGGTTGCGCGATACACGCTGCGGGCTTTTTCACTTTGCGCGGTTTGCGCTTGTTAGGCGGTCTGTTTATCCTTTCTGGCATTGCTGTCCTGGCTTGGGTGATTTTTTCCCATCACCAAGACTTCCCAATGGCTGCCTGGCAGGCCAGCCATTGGCTGATGGGCTCGCTCTTTGGATTTCTGCAGCTGGCTTACGGCGCGTATCTGTATCTGACCGAGCAGAAAAACCCTGTCGCGTGAACCCGGAACCGTTCTTGCAGTTGGATCGGTTGATCCACGAAAAAGGCCGGCTGGCCATCATGTCCATGCTCGCAGCCTCGCCGGAACTCACCTTTACAGAGCTGCGCGACGCGCTGGCAATGACCGATGGCAATCTCACCACGCACATCCGCGCCTTGCAGCAGGAAGGCTACGTCTCCGTGGCCAAGTCGTATCAAAATAACCGCCCGCTCACGACCTGTTCGCTGACTGCGGCGGGACGAAAAGCCTTCGCCGGATACATAAACCTGCTGGAACAGATTGTCCGGCAGCACAAACCCCAATAAAAAATATTTTGAACGAATCTGGACGCGCTTGGTCTTTTACTTTGTGACACAAAGCTAATATGAAAATCATCCGGGCGGAACATCTGGGAATGTGTTTTGGGGTCAGGGACGCGATTGCGCTGGCGGTTGAGACCGCCGAACGCGAGCCGCTGACCATATTGGGAGACCTCGTGCACAATGACACGGTGCTGGCCGAACTGCGCGCCAAGGGGATCCGAGTCGAACAGAAATCTGCGGCGATTGAGACGCAAACCGTGATGGTCACGGCGCACGGCGCATCCGAACGCGCAATGAACGAGACGCGCCAGCGCGGGCTGAACGTGCTGGAGGCGACGTGTCCGCTGGTTCACGTCGCGCATCGCAGCTTGAAGAAGCTCGTGGGCGAAGGCTTTTATCCGGTCATCATTGGCCAGCGCGGCCATGTGGAAGTTAGCGGCATGACGGAAGATTTGGCAGTGTTCGACGTGGTGCTGGACGAGAACGACGTGGCCAATCTGCGGGAGCGTCCGTGCTTCGGCGTCATTTCGCAAACGACACAGCCGATTGACAAAGTGCGGCGCCTCGTCCGGCTGATGCGCCAACGGTTTCCAAAATCCGAAGTGCGTTTCATTGACACCGTCTGCCAGCCGACGAAGCAGCGTCAGAGCGCGGCGGTCGAACTGGCGCAAAAATGCGACGTGGTCATCGTCATCGGCGGCACACACAGCAACAACACGCATGAACTCGTGAAGACCTGTTCGCGTTTTTGTGCGCAGGTCTATCACGTCCAAACTGCGGATGATTTGCAAAACGGGTGGTTTTGCGCGGATGACATCGTTGGCATCACAGCAGGAACCTCGACGCCGGACGTGGTGATTGAGGCGATTGAGCAACAACTTTCCCATTTTGCAGCGGCAACAAATAAACCAACCAACGCCAAGGAATTTTATGAACTACACCAAATGGATTGATCACTTCACGCGCAATAAGCAAAACCGCCCAGAGCCGGATTGGTCCGCGCCCATTAACGTGCCGCCGGAAGTTCTCGCGCCGATGCTGCGCTCCATCGAACAATTCCGGCTTGGAGACGGCGGCGGGCCGGCATCACTCATCGCCTTCAACCGCGAAAACTTCCGAAGCCGCACCGTTGAGATGCGGCAGATTGTGGATCTGTGGTTTGCGGAAGAAGCGGAACATGCGCGGCTGCTCGGCTGCGCGGTGCGGAGATTTGGCGGGCGCATCATCACGTCGCATTGGAGTTTTACCGCCTTCTGTTTTTGCCGCCGAGTGCTGGGCGTGCGGTTTGAACTGCAGGTGCTCACGCTCACCGAACTGGTCAGCACGGCCTATTATCGGATGCTACGGAGCCATTCGCCCGACGGCTCCCTTGCGGCGATGTGCGAATTGATTTTACGGGACGAGGCGGGACATGTCGCGTTTCAGCGCGATCGTTTGATGGATGCAGGCTGTCCAAGGCGGGGAATGCGCGGTGTGTTGTGGCGGATTCAGTTTCTCGCCTGCGGCTATGCGGCGGGAACGGTGCTTTGGATCAGCCATGCGCCTTGCTTGAAAGCGATTGGCGGAACGCGCGGGGAATTTTATTCGGAAATCACGCGGCAGATGATGCGCTTTGTCCGCGCTTTGCAAAAACAAGCAAAATGGCCGGGAGTTCCCGCACTGTGGGAGAAATCTACAGCCAGCCAGCTTCAACCCGCAAAATAAAAAATTCGCCATTCAAACGCTTTGGTCTTAAAACAATGAGCATGAGCCGTGAACAAACCATGCGCCGCCGGATCAAACTGCTGACGTGGCTGTTCATCATCGGGCTGGTCTTGAGCGGGGCGACGGCGATTCCGCTCACCTCGGAACTGGACCGGCTGGTCAATCTCACCGGCGCGCGCCAACTGGTCGAGACTCCTGGCTCCACCAACGCCCCTGATTGGGCGGTGTGGCTGGTCAAAGTGCAATCAACCTTGCAAGAAACCAGCGACAAGAGCCCGATTCTCTTCTACGGCACGGACTGGCTGGCGTTCGGGCATTTCGTCATCGCGCTGGTTTTCGTCGGCGCACTGCGTGACCCCGTCCGTAACCGCTGGCTGTTTGACTTTGGATTGATCGCCTGTGCATTGGTGATTCCGTATGCGCTCGTGTTTGGCGGACTGCGCGGAATTCCGTTCTGGTGGCGGCTGATTGACTGTTCCTTCGGCGTGTTTGGCTTCATTCCGCTTTGGTTCTGCCGCAAGTGGACAATAGAACTGGAAAGATCTGGTTCGCGTTAAAAGCTAGACAAATCCGTCCGCCGGGCGCGTCATTATGAAAATGCCCGGTGGAAAAGCAATAGAACGGCTCTATGACGAACACGCGCAGCCGCTTTATGCCTTTCTATTGAATTTCACGCGCGACGAGACGGACACGCGCGATCTGCTTCAGGAAATTTTCGTCAAACTCGCGCACGAACCGAAGTTGCTCGACGGCATCCGCACGGAACGTGCATTTCTCATCCGGCTGGCGCACAACGCGGCGATTGATTTGATGCGGCGGCGCGACACGCGGAACAAGGCCAAGGAAAATTTTGCTGCCGAAATTATCTCGCCCTTTGCGCCGACCAGCGAGCCTGATGAAAAGGTTTTCCGCGAAGAACTGGCGGTGGCGCTCGGCGAACTGCCGGAGGAACAGCGCGCCGTGGTTCACTTGAAACTGTGGGAGGGTTTGACGTTCGAGGAAATCGCCGCTGCGCTCGAGATTCCGCCGAACACCGCCGCCAGCCGGTATCGCTATGGGCTAGACAAATTGCGCGGGCGGCTGCGTCCACTTTACGAGGAAATGAAGAAGGCCGAATGATGAATGATGAAACGGAACAATTTGAACGGCGCTTGAGCCGCCAGCCGCTGCGGCAGGTTCCACCCGAATGGCGCGCGGAAATTTTGGCGGCGACGCGTGAGGCAGGGACGGCGCGTTGCGCTGTCCACGGACGCCGCAGCGCGGCATCCCTGCCTGTCTGGCTCTCAACTCTCAACCATCAACTCTCAACTGTTTTCTGGCCTCATCCTAAAGCGTGGGCGGGGTTGGCGACGGTCTGGATTTTTATTTTCGCGGTGAATTTTTCCGCGCGCGACACGTCGCCAAGGGTGGCGGAAAAATCTGCGCCGCCGTCGCCGGAGGTGATCGTGGAACTGAAAAAACAGCAGCGGCTGTTTGCGGAGCTGGTCGGTTCGCGCGAACCGCTGGACGCCGACCGGCAGAAAATCTTTTTGCCAAGACCGCGCAGTGAGTGGGTGGAGATTTTGATGACCTAAAAATGTAGGAGACGACGTGAGGAGTCTCAAATTGAAAGCGAAGAAAAGTTAGAGCCTCGTCACCTCGGCTCCTACAAAAAAGAATTTATGGACGAAAAACCGAAAAGCATCTGGAAAAAATTATTCACCGGGCGGATGGCTTTGGTCATCTGGCTGGGCGTCGCAACCTTTGCCCTGATTTTGGGGAGTTACATGGCTGCTCTGGCTCATTTCAGCTACCCTATGTGCAACTGGGTTGAAAGTGCCGGAATCGTCGCAGCCATTTGTTTTGGGGCGTGCCTGATTTTGATTTACATCGTGTGGCCGCTGCTGCGCTGGCTGTTTTGGAAACACTGGCGGCGGACGCTGTTTGCGCTGGCGTGTCTGGCCACGGTGATTGCGCTGTTTTACGCCGAGGAAAACTGGCGCGGCAAGCACGACTGGGAACAATTCAAACGCGAATGGGAAGCCAAAGGGGAAAAATTTGATTTCAAAGATTTCGTGCCGCCGCCTGTGCCGGACGAACAGAATTTTGCGATGGCTCCGATCTGGGTGGAATCCATCAAAGCCACGCTTGGTTCAAAAAGAGCGCGCCGTTGGTATGGGGATAAATTCCCTGACAATGGCCGCACCAATTTCACCGAACGGCTCCAACTGGAAATCTGGCACCAGAACAGCAAGCTTGAAGAGCCGGGTTCGGGCGACTGGCACCAAATAAAACGAACCGACTTAAAAGGGTGGCAGGATTATTATCGGGCGACCAACGGCGGTGCCGATTCGCGTTTTTTCACGAACAAATTTTCCGTGGCACCGCTGGCGCAATTACCCGCGCAGGATGTTTTGCTGGCGTTGAGCAAATATGATTCTGCGGTTGAAGATCTGCGGCAGGTGAGCCTGCTGCCTTTCTCAAGATTTCCACTTGAGTATGACGCAGAAGATCCCGCTTCTATTTTGCTGCCGCATTTGGCGGATTTGAAAAGGTGCAGTCAGGTGTTACGGCTGCGCGCGGTTGCCGAATTGCAAAACGGCCAAAGCGAAAAAGCCCTGGATGATGTGAAGCTGGCTTTGCGTCTGGCTGATTCCGTCCGCACCGAACCGTTCATCATCACGCATCTTGTCCGCATCGCCATTTTGGAAATCACCCTGCAACCGGTTTGGGAAGGTTTGGCGGAACATAAATGGTCGGATGCACAACTGACTGCGCTCGACGCGGAGCTGGCAAAGCTGGATTTTATGGCGGATTGTCAAAAAGTTCAGAAATCAGAAATCTTTTTCTCGGCCGAAGAAGCCAATTATTTAAGACGCCACCGTGGTTATGACAATCAATTTGCCCAGATGGGCGTCAACAATCCGGGTGATGCCAAATTCAAGTTTGCCATCTATCGCTATATGCCGGGCGGCTGGTTCTACCAAAGCGCCTTGAAGAATGGCCGGAGGCTGATGGAATATTTGCCGGCGGTAAACCACGATACCAAGACAATTTCTCCCGCCCTCATTCGTCGAGCCGATGCTGCCGCAAACAACGCCGTCAGTTTTTTTGACCCACTGGACAGCTTGAAAAAAATGTTCAATGCGGAGTTTTTATTTATGGGAAACTTCCTAAAAAAAATCGCCGCCGGCCAATCTTCCGTGGACTTGGCGCGCGTGGCGATCGCGCTGGAGCGTTACCGGCTGGCGCATGGGGAATATCCCGAATCGCTGGACGCGCTCGCGCCGCAGTTCATCGCCAAAGTTCCGCACGATGTCATCGGCGGTCAGCCGTTGAAATATCGGCGTGAGGCAAACGGACAATTTGTTTTGTATTCCGTTGGCTGGAACGAAAAGGACGACGGTGGCGCGGTGGAGTTCACCCAAGGCAATACGCCGACGGTGGACATTTCGCAAGGCGACTGGGTCTGGCGGTATCCAAAAACAGAATGATGAAGGATGAAACGACCGTGGCGCGCATGAAATTCGTTTTTTGAATTCATCATTCATCATTCTGCCTTCATCCTTTTCTTTTTATCTGTGTCCATCCGTGCCCATCTGTGGTTCAATTAAATTGTGAACATCACAAATTTGAACCCGGACACGGACATCGGCGCGAGTTCGTGGCTGGTGGAGCTGGACGAACACCGCCTGTTGCTGGATTCCGGCATGCACCCAAAACGCGACGGCCGCGACGGTCTGCCGCTGTTCGCCAAGGCCGGAAACAACGACGTGGACGCGATCGTGATTTCCCATTGCCATCACGATCACGTCGGTTCGCTGCCGGTGGCGCTGCGGCATTTTCCCAAGGCGCACGTGCTAATGAGCGAGTTGAGCTATTTCATCATAGAGCGCGTGTTGCACAATTCCGTGAACGTCATGACCCGCCAGCGCGACGAACTGGGCATCCGCGAATATCCGCTCTACACGCACGACGAGGTGGACGACATCGCCGCGCGCTTCCAGGCTTTCAAATACAACCGCGAAGTGGAGTGGGCGTCGTTCAACAAGATGCGCGCGGGGTTCACTTCGCCGACGCTGGAATTTTTTGATGCCGGCCATACGCTCGGTTCGGCGGGCGTGATGGTGCGCGGCAAGAAGGAGACGCTGTTTTTCACGGGCGACGTGTGTTTTCATGACCAGACGATTTTGCGCGCGGCGCGGTTTGAGGACGTGAAGGCGGATGTGCTGATCATGGAAACGACGCGCGGCAACCGCGCCGTGCCGAAAGATTTTACGCGCGAAAAGGAAATTGAGCGGCTCGTGGCAGCGATCCACAATGCGCTCAAACGCAAGGGCAGCGTGCTGATTCCGGCGTTCGCGCTCGGTCGCACGCAGGAAATTCTGGCGATGCTGGCCTTGCTCATGCGCGAGGGGAAGTTAAAGCCGCAGCCGATTTACATCGGCGGGCTGGGCCGCGTGTTCACGGAGATTTACGATCTGGAGGCGCACCGGACGCATCGCCAGCATACGAATCTGCAATTGAACCAGGCGTTGAACCTTGTCGTGCTGGAAAAGGGCCAGTCGGAGAACATGAAGCTGACGGGCGGGAAAATTTTTGTCATCACCGCCGGCATGATGAGCGAGAACACGGCGGCGCATAATCTGGCCATGAGGATGGCCGGGGACGAAAAGCAGGCGATTTTCTTTGTGGGCTACGCCGATCCGAGCACGCCGGGCGGACGTTTGAAGGCGGCGAAGCAGGGCGAAACATTTGTGTTCAGCCCGAGCGCGGGCCGGATCACGCGCAAATGCGAGATTCAAGATTTTGACCTGACGGCGCACGCGAACCGCGAGGATTTGCTGGATTTTGTCGGGCAGGTTTCGCCGCGCGCGATTTTGCTCGGCCACGGCGACGACGATTCCCGCGCCTGGTTCGAGGAGCAGATCCGTTCGCGTCATCCCAAGATAAAGATCATCCAGCCGCAACCGGGCAAAGCCGTGCAGGTGTGATTTTTCAGACCGGGAAAATATCTGAAAAGCAAACCGCCGGGCGAAGGAACTTTCGCCCGGCGGTTTTTTTTGGCAAACGGTTTACTTCCCGCCGTTGACGATGTTGGCGAGGTTGAAAATGGGCAGGAACATGCAGATGACCATGCCGCCGATGACGATGCCGAGGAAAACAATGAGCAACGGTTCGATGAGAGACATGAGGCCGGAGAGCGTGGTGTCAATTTCTTCGTCCAGAAAGTTGGAAACGCGTTCGAGCATGTTGTCAATGTTGCCGGTCTGCTCGCCGGCGCTCAACATGCGGATGATCATGCTGGGGAAAATGGGATTTTTACCAAGCGCGGCGGAGATGCCCTCGCCGCGTTCGATGTCGCTGGCGGCGGTCTTGATGGCCTTTTCCATGATGACGTTGCCGACGGTCTGGGAGACGATTTGCAGGACTTCCAGAATCGGCACGCCGCTGCGGACGAGCGAGGCGAGGGTGCGGGTGAAGCGGGCCAGACAGATTTTGTGCGCAATGACGCCGAAAATCGGCAGCTTGATGCGGCGGGCATCCCAGAATTCCCGTCCGGATTTGGTCTTGATGAAATAAAGCCAGCCCCAAATACCTCCGCCCATAACGATGATCATGACGATGAAGTAGTGTTTCACTGCGTCGCTGATGTTCATCAACACCTGGGTCGGACCGGGCAATTGCGCGCCGAAGCCGGAGTAAACGTCCTTGAAGGTGGGGATGACTTTTACCAGCAAAAAAATCGTGATGGTAATTGCGACAACTGTCACGGCGGTCGGATACATCAAGGCGGTCTTGACCTTCTTGCGGAGACGCTCGGTGTTTTCGAGATAAGTGGCGAGCCGCGCCATGATTTCGGCGAGCAAGCCGCCCTTTTCACCAGCGGAAATCATCGAATAATACAGCCGGTTGAAGGTTTTGGGATGTTTTTGCAGCGCTTCCGAAAAACTTTCGCCGCTTTCCACGCGCGAACACACATCGCGGATCACGTCGCGCATGACTTTGTTGGGGGTCTGGTCGGCCAGCGCCTGAAGCGCCTGCACGATGGCGATACCGGCATCAATCATCGTGGCCAGCTGGCGGGTGAACACAACCAGATCGGCCAGGGCGACCTTGCCGCCCTGCATTTTGCCCTTTTTGGCGATCTTTTCCTGGATGGAAACGACCAGCAAATTGCGGTTCAGCAATGCGGCGATGGCGGACTGTTCATTGTTCGCCTCAACCGAGCTGCGGATTTCGCGGCCCGTGGCGGATTCTCTGGCGGTGTAGGCAAATGATGGCATAAACGATATAATCCCTCTGCATTCGTGATTAAAATTACACGCTTCAATTACAAGCCTGCAATTCGACTTTCGTAACCGGACATAGCACCAATTGTTCCAGCCAGAAATTATTGAAGTTTAGCCGGGCAATGAGTTTAGCCGGGAAAAAAGTGTCCCACTTTCAATCAACTGCCGCCTAAAATCAGGGTAAAAAAGCCTTAAAACACAGGTTTTTGCCGTCCGACGGCTGGCTGGACCGGAATCACCAAAATTTTTTATTGTCAAACCTTTCGATTTTCAATAGTTTCACTGTCAATTGCACCAAGCTGGTGCTGTGGGGGCAAACCGGTTTTGTCCCTAAAATGCAGGAAATAAGGAAAATATTAACAAACAACATCGGAGGAACCAGATGAAGTTTAATAAATGGACATTGGGTCTCGCAGCAGTCGGCGTGGTCAGTTTGACCTCGGCGGCGCGTGCGGACGAAACAAAAATGAGCCAGGTGCAAACCGCGCTCTCAAACACAACCTTGAGCGGCTACGTTGACGTGTCGGCTCAATTCAACCCCAACGGCGGCGGCGGCACCCCGAACTATACCTACGGCAACAAGGCCAATGGCATCAACCTGAACGTGGTTGATATCGCGCTGGACAAGCCGCTGGACGAAAGCCCTTGGGCTTCCGGCTACCACGTTGAACTCTGGCTCGGCCCGGATGGGGACACGTTGGGAACCTATACCTCGCAAGGCAACCCAACCTACATCCGTCAGGCCTACATTGCGCTGCGCACACCGGTGGGCAACGGCATTGACTGGAAAATTGGTGTTTTTGACACCATCATCGGCTATGAAAGCTCCACTTCCGGCAACAACCCGAATTACAGCCATTCCTTTGGCTTTAACCTTGAGCCGACGACACACACGGGCGTTTTGGCCGCCTACAAGGCGACTGACTGGTTGACAGCTCAAATTGGTGTGGCCAACACCTCTTATGCTGGCAATGGTCTTTACAGTTCTGCCCTGAACAATCAAATGTATACGCCGACCGTCATGTGGGGACCGACCCTCACCGCGCCGGAAAGCTGGGGCTGGGCCAAGGGCGGGACTTTGTCCATTGGCACTATCATGACCTCGGGCAACACGCATGCAACTCCGGGAGCAAGCACTGGCAACGGCGCAGGTGCGGCCAGTTATTACGCTGGTTTCACATTGCCGACCCCGGTGGCGGCTTTGAAGTTCGGCGGGTCGTTTGACTACATGAATGCCCGTGACATCAGCGCCAATTCTTGGGCGCTCGCTGCCTATGGCACCTATCAGTTCAACGATAAATTGAGCATCAGTGGGCGCGCTGAATATTTGAATGCCGGCGGTAACGACGGCCTCGGCATCCCGCTTAATGGTGGCGCATTCAATCAGACTGCTGCTCCCCAGCAGGCACAAGAACTCACAGCCACCCTTCAATACAACGTATGGGAGAACGTGTTGACACGTTTGGAATTCCGTTGGGATCACGTGAATGGCGAAAACCCGGGCGCTGGCGGCCCTGGCTACACCAGCAACACGGGGAACAACCAGCAGAATGCGTTCTTGCTTGCGGCGCAGGCCATTTATAAGTTCTAATCTGATTTAGTTCACAAGCCCCTTTCGGGAAACCGGAGGGGGCTTTTTATTTTCCCATCCTGAAACTATCCGGCATAATCCGGCCCCGATGCAATTCATTCGCGACATTTACACGGCAAAACGCGCAGCCGGACGCCCGGTCATCTCCTTTGAATTTTTCCCTCCAAAAACCGAAGAGGGCGACCGCAACCTCTTTGAAAAAACCATCCCCGCATTGGCGCAGGCCAGGCCGGATTTCTGCTCCGTGACCTATGGCGCGGGCGGCAGCACCCGCGACAAGACGCTGATGATGGTGGACCGCATCCAGCGTGAACATGGGCAGACCGGATTGGCGCATCTCACCTGCGTCAACCACACGCGCGAAGAAGTCCGCGCCCTGCTCGAAAAAATCCGCGCGCTCGGCTGCAAAAACATCCTGGCTTTGCGCGGGGATCCGCCCGGCGGCGGCGAATTCCAATTAACCCCCGGCGGCTTTGAGTTTGCGTCGCAACTTGTCGAATTCATCCGTGAGTCCGGCGATTTTTCGGCCGGCGTGGCCGGTTTTCCCGAAGGCCATCCGGCCTGCAGGGAAGGCAAATACGCCGACTGGGAACATTTGAAGACCAAGGTGGACGCCGGAGCGGATTTTGTGCTGACCCAGTTGTTTTTTGACAACGCCGATTTTTTTGAATTTCGCGGTCATGTCGCCGGCAAGCTCGGCGTGCGCGTGCCGGTCGTGCCCGGCGTCATCTCAATTTTGAACGCGACGCAGATCATCAAGTTCACCCAGCTCTGCGGCGCGAAAATAAAGCCCGCCCTCCGCGCCAGGCTGGATGCGTTGGGAACGGACGAGGCGGCGGCGACAGAGTTCGGCATCGAATACGCCACCAAACAGTGCGAGGAATTATTGCGGGCGGGCGTGCCGGGACTGCATTTTTATACGTTGAACAAATCGCACTCGACGATCCGCGTCTTGAAAAATCTCGGTCTGGCTTAAAACAGCCTGCCGACCACGATGCCGATGACGCTCAACGGCCCGGTGTCTTCGATGCTGTCCGCCGCCTTGTCCAGTTTTTGCAGCGATACTTTGGCGTTCTGATAAAATTCCTGGTTGTTGACCAGCTTGCCGATGGTGCCTTCGCCATGGTTGATCTTGAACAAAATCTGGTTCAGGTTCGTCATCGAAGCCTGGGTGGAATTGTAGAGCGCATCGTCGTTCACCAGCTTGCCGATGGTGCCTTTTCCGCTGCTGATGCCGTCCACCACTCCCCGCACCTGGCCAATGGTGTCCTGCAAGTTCGTCACGGTGTCGAGCGCGGAATTGTAAAGCGCCTGGTCGTAAATGACTTTGCCGACCGTGCCTTGTCCGCTCGCAATCTGCCCTGAAATGCTTTCCATGTTTGAAAGCGTGGCGGAAATATGCGCGCTGTTTTGCTTGATCAAATCCGTCAGCGGGCCGAGTAAATTATTGATCGTGTCGCCGGAAAAACTTTTCGTAAGGTTTTGAATGCCGGCGGCGGCTTTGTCCAGTTTGGCCATGATGGCGCTCAAGTCGGGCTGTTCTTCACTGGCGATCACGGAGCCGTCAACAGCCTTGGGGGCGTCGGGCGAGCCGAAGTTGACGGAGACAAAATTCTGCCCCATCAAGCCTGCAAATTTTATGACCGCCTGGCTGTCGGTTTTGACGTTGGCGTCGGAATGCAGCTTCATCGTCACCTTGACCTTGTTGTTGTCGAACACAATTTTTTCGACGCGGCCGATTTCCACGCCGGCCATTTTCACGGTGTCGCCCACCTTCAATTCCTGCACGGTGTCGAACAGCGCGCTGACGTGGTAGCCGGTGCGCAAGGATTCCAGCCCCCCGAGCATCTCAATGACCAGGATGGCGGCGAAGACAGCGAGGACGACAAAAATACCGAGCCGGGTTTCTAGCGAGTTTCTCATAAAATGATTGGGTCAAGGTTCACGTTTAAAATCTGCGTGCAAAAATCTTTGGACGAGAGGGTCGTCGAACCGCTTCACTTCGTCCGGGGTGCCAACCGTCACAATGCGCCCTTCGTTGATGAAGGCGATGCGGTCGGCCACTCCAAACGCCAGGTCGCGGTCGTGCGACACGATCAGTGAAGTGACGTGGATGCGTTGTTTCAACTCCAGGATTTCCTCGGCGATGATGATGGATGACAGCGGATCCAGTTCGCTTGTCGGTTCATCGTAGAGAATCAACTGCGGTTCGATGACCAGGGCGCGGGCGATGGCGGCGCGTTTTTTCATGCCGCCGGAAAGTTCGCCGGGCATTTTGTCCACGGCGTCCTTGAGGCCGACGGCTTCCAGTTTTTCGGCAACGATGCCGTCAATTTCTCCGGGCGACTTCAGCCGGTGTTCGGTGAGATACAGCCCCACATTTTCGCCGACTGTGAGCGAGTTCAGCAGCGCGCCGGATTGGAACACGAGCGCCATGCGGTATTTGGCGGCGATGCCGGCGGCTTCAATGGATTCGCCGTTGATCAAAATCTCCCCGGCGTCCGGGCTTTCGAGGCCGATGAGATGCTTGAGCAAAACGCTTTTGCCGCTGCCGCTCGGCCCCATGATGACAAAGATTTCCCCGGGCCGCACATCCAGGTCAACGCCCTTGAGCACTTCCTGGCCGCCAAAGCTTTTGCGGATGCCGCGCACCTGGAGGCCGACGCCGTGGCTGTTGTTGTCCGGGTTGTTCATTATTTCAACAGGAAGCGCGTGAGGATGTAATCAAAAATCACGATGAGGACGATGGAGTTTACCACGGCCTTCGTGACCGAACGGCCGATGCCGCGCGGCCCGCCGATGGTCGCCAGGCCTTGATGACAGGAAACCGAGCCGATGATCAGCGCGAAACAAAAACTTTTGAACACGCCGTTGGCCACGTCCTTGAGATCAACAATATCCCGCAGGCCGGAGAAAAATGCCTGAAACGGAACGCCAATCCGGTTGTTTGCCTCGGCAATGCACGCGCCGCCAAACCAGCCGACGACAATTGCAAAAACCACCAGCAGCGGCAGCGCAATTGCGATGGCGAGCATCCGCGGCAAGACCAGATAGTGAATCGGATTGATGTTCATCGTGCGCAAGGCGTCAATTTCCTGATACACCCGCATCGAGCCGATCTCCGCCGCCATGGCCGAGCCGATGCGCCCGGCAATCAGAATCGCCATCATCACCGGAGCCAGCTCCTTGGCGATGGAAATGCCGACGATGCCGCCGACGGCGCTGGCCAGGCTGCGTTCCACCAGAACCGGGCCGGTCTGGAGCGCAATGACCGCCCCGATGAAAAATGACAGCACGCAGACCATCAGCAGGCTGGCGTTGCCGATTTCAAAAAACTGGTCATAGACTTTTTGCCGCTGCCGCCAAGCAAATGGCAGGGCGCACAGCGTGCGCCAGAACAGCAGGGCGATTTCACCAATGTTTTGAAACATAACTTATTTTGCCTGCGGGTGCGCCTTGAACACCGGGATGTAAAACAGGCGCAATTTTTTCATTTCAGCATCAGATTGATACTGGAAAAGGCCGAACAGGAGCGAGCATTTTTTAGATCCGGGCGCGGATTCATGGCGGTATAAATTCCAGAACAACGACTGGCTGCTCGCGCCGGTTTTGGGATTATTTTCTGAAATCCAGATGGACCACAGCGGCGACCAGTTGCGTTCGATGCCCCGGTTGTTCGGCAGGGCCGGTTCCAGCGGCGCGAGGATTTGCAGGCGGCTGTTGCCGTTGTAATCGCGATGGTAAGTGAAGAACGGCAAGGCATCTACGCGCCGTCTGGCCTGGCCGGTCGCCGTGTTTTTTTGCACGGTATTTTCAAACAAATAGAACAGGATGCGCGTGCGCTTCAGGTCGAGCGGATCCGAATGGGTGCGCTTGAACGTATAAACCGGCCAGAGATAGGAATCACTCTCCATGGTGGCATTGTGCGACTGGCTGAAAATCGGCCAGACGCGCGAGGTGGTCTTGCCCTCGCCACGCGCGAAAATCACAAATGGCCACGGCCCCTGCCATTCGTGGTATTGTTTGCCGCGGTCATCAATCCAGCTGAAAAAGGGCCAGAGCACGGTGGTGGAATCGCGTTTGGGCGAACGCGTTTGCATGTATAGCGGCAGCACGCCCCAGGATTTTTCGGGGTTGTCCGTGCCGATGCCCTCGGTGACTTTGAAAATAAGCGGCCAGAGCAGGAAAAATTTATTGTGGCCGCCGACGGTTTCAATGTCCCCGAAACCGTTGGTTTTGGTGGTCACATCCTTGTGTTCGTTGCCCACCACCGGCCAGAATTGCCAGCCGAAGAGTCCGTCGCCGTGCCGCAGATGAAAAAACGGCCAGAGATAATTGTCGGTGACCACGTCCTTCTTCTGCGACTGGCCGTAGATTGGAAACAGGACAAAAAATATTTTGTCTCGGAACAGCCGGTGCTGCAGGTGGCCGTAAATCGGAACGAGTGCAGTGTAGTTTTCCTGCGGATGCGGCGAGCGCTGCTGGAAATACAACGGAAAAATCGTGAACCGATGTTCCTCGGATTCCTGCGGATCCTTTCCGCCGGCAAAGCTCAACAACTGGAAAAACTGCCAGCGATATTCCTGGCCGAAATATTCGTAGGTGAGCACCGGGTAAAGAAAATCATATTCCCGAGTTTCGACATCCGGATTGGCGTAACGGGAAAAAAGCGGCGGCAGCGCCCAGGTATTTTCCGAATTTTTTTGCTCGTCGTAGAAAAGGGGACCGACCGCTTCGGTGCGCTGGCCAGAATCCAGCGTCAAAGGGAATTGGTCGTAAAGCAGGCCGGCGTGAATTCCGTCTTCCGCAAAACCAGCGGTGGAAAATCCACAGGCTAAAACCAAAAGACCTGTTCGCAGATGGCAAAGAAGCTTTCTCAAATCGTTTGGAACGTTCGGTGCAGAAAATTGAATTGGCAAAAAATGATTCAACTGGCGTTATCGTTATTTCAGATTGTTTAACTGGTGTTTTACTGCCAAAAAAGTTGGTTTTAACATTGAGTTTGACATTTTGGCCACTTTTACTATTCTTCTCACACTTGAGGTTTTTACCTCGGTTCCTCCTGACCCGGTGTTGGCGATGTTCTGCCGACATCGGGTTTTTCTATCAACGGTTTCCAACGGCCCAGTAAGTTTAACAAGGCCGGTAGAAAAGCCAGTCCCGCAATCATGCAAGTCGCAATGCCCGAAGCCATCACGCAGCCCAAGCTGTGGATGCCCCGATGTTTGGCAAGCATGAGACTGCCGAATCCGGCGATGGCCGTCAACCCGGACACCAGCACGGCCTTGCCGGTGCTGCGCGACAAGATGCCCGGCGTGCGTTCCTCGGCGAACCGGTTCAAGATGTGGATGCCGTTCGTCACGCCGATGCCGATGACGAGCGGCAATGTCATTATGTTCGCCGGATTAAAGGGAATATTCAGCCAGCCCATCAGTCCGGCCAGCCAGAGCGTGCCGATCCCGACCGGCAGCAACGACAAGATCACCGCGCCGAAGCTGCGGAAATGTATGAACACCAAAACGGTGATGGCGGCGAGCGAATACCACGCGGCGGTGATGTAGCTGTTTTTCAGCAGCGTCGTGTATTCGTAAAGCTGGACGGGCGTGCCGGTGAGATGGGGGGCAATCGGCCGCAGGCTCGTGATGAATTCTTCCTGCTTGTCCCGTTGCCACACGTCGTATTTGGGATAGACCTGCAAGAGGAACTTGCCGCTGACACCGACAAAACGATTGCGCAATGCCGGCGGCAGATCCTCGACGCGCAGCGGGGAGCTGTCGTCCTGCTTTTGCAGCGTCCGAAAAGTCTCGCGCACGTCGGCAAACAACGCCCGTTGATATTCCGCCAGCTTGTCCGCATGGATGGCGAGTTGCGTGGCATCCCCGTCCAACATGGACTTCTTTAACTCAATGATGGCGCTCCGCAGCGCAATCAACTCGGCCGTCAGGTTGCTGTTGCTGTCCTTCACCTCATCCAGTGCCGCCCCTAAATAGCCGTAGAGCGAATAAAGAGTGCGGGCAAGCTCCGCAACGTTTACGGGATGTAAATCGGCCGCACCGAATTGCAGCGGCGCGACATCCTCTTTGATCTGGCCGATGAGCTTGAGTTTCTTGGTCTGGTCCTGGTTGAGAAAAAAGGCGATGGATTGGACGCCGTTGGACGCAACGGTGGGCAGTTTTTTTATTTTTTCTTCCAGTGCCACCGCATGTGCCAGTGAATCGGCGACCACCGCGCCGTAAATGACCGATTTGTCCGCTGAATCAATCAGCTTCTGTTCAAACACCACTGCTGGCATTCCCGCGCTCTGCATGTTCAGCAGGTTATAATCGAAATAGACTTTATGCACTTGAGTCAATGCCAGAGCGCATAACGCGGTGACGATGACCGTCACCAGCACGGGCCGTTGCAACCATAAGTTTTCAATGCGCGCGCGCCGCTCGATGTCGCCGATTTTATGGTCGAGCACGTTTTGCCGTCCGCGCAGGAGCAGCACCGGCAGCAGCGTCATCATCGGGACGAGACACACCACCAGCCCGCCGCCGCAAATGATGCCCATTTCCTGGATGCCTTTGAAGTGCGTCAGCCCCATCACCAGAAACGCGCCCGCCGTCGTCAGCGCGCCGATGAAAATCCCCTGGCCGGTGAACACCATCGCCTTCGTCAGCGCCTCCTCCTCCGTTTTGCCGTGGCGCAATTCCTCTTCGTAACGCGTCACCAGATGCACGCCATAATCAATCGCCAGTCCGATGAGGATCGGCGCAAACGTGATCGTCAAAATATTCAAATGCCCGACCGCCAGGGTCGCAAACGCCATTGTGTAACCCAGGCCGACGACCAGGCAGATTGTGGCCTTCACCGGACGGCCGGTTTCGTTGTAGCCATAGATAAAAATCAGAGCGCACAGGATCAGCGCCACGATGCTGGCGGCGGCCGTGTCCTTTTGCGACTGCGCCATTTCGTCCTGCTCCAGCACCGGCTCGCCCGTGAGGCCGACGTTCAGGCCGGGCACTTCATCCTGTGTTTCCTTGATCAGTTGCCGGATGCGCTCAACCGCAGGGCCGTTCAGGTCGTGAACCGGTGCATGCGCTGTCACGAGGAAAATTTTCCCGCCGGCGAACGTGATGTAAGTCTGCCGCACCGCCTCGTCGCCCGCATCAAACAACGCCGTGACCCCCGGTGACGGCGGCGTCCCAAGACGGGATAGGGTGTCGTCCGCCTGGGTCACGATGCGCGTCAGCGCCGGCAGCGACTGGATCAACGACTCCGTCTGGGCGTTCGTATCGCGCGACGCCGTGCGGATGGCGGTGTTGATCTGCTCAAAAAAGGAAACCAGATTCGTCGTCTGCGTGAATTTTTTGATGAACGGCAGATCGCTGTGCAACGTCTGCTTTAGATTGCCCAAGTCGCCATCCGGCACGAACAGCAGCGCCTTCGCACCCATCATCGGCAGGTCGCCCTTGTAAAAAACGTCGGTGAACAGGTTCGTCTCCGCCTCCAGCTTCGCGCCGATCCGCTCGGCAAACTGCCGGTTTTTCTCGATGTTTTCGCTTTCGATGACGACGACGAGATCGCTCTGCTGGGGAAATTCTTTTTTGAGGCGGAGATAATTCTGGTGGTTGATCGCATTCGCGTCAACGAGGTCGTCACGGTTCGTGTTGAACTGGAGAAAGCAAACGGTATAAACGACGCAGGCGACGAACAGCGCGATCTGCGGATAAAAAAACCAGCGCGGATGACGGCACACCACCGCCGCCAGCCTGGCCAGCAACCGCGCCAGAAATGAGTCAGTGCTTAATGCCTTCATGCTTCAACCCGCGCGCGGCTCATGCGTTCACCGCTTCCACCGAAACCGCCGTGCCGTAGCACAGCACCTCGGTGATGCCCTGCGCGATCTCCGTCGCGTCATAGCGCACGCCAATGACCGCATTCGCGCCGAGCTGCCCGGCGTGCGTCAGCATTTTGTTGAAGGCCTCTTCGCGCGTCTGCTCGCACAAATCCGTGTAGAGCGAGATGTTCCCGCCGAAGATCGCCTGGATGCCCGCGCCGAAATTGCCGATGACCGAACGCGAGCGCACCACGATGCCGCGCACGACGCCGAACGATTTGACCACGCGATAGCCGGTCAGTTCAAACGCCGTGGTGGTCAAGGGATGGGTCAGACTCATGGTGAAGATTGAACACGAGGAAACGCGGCGGCAAAAGCCAAAACTTCCCGCGCCCTCACGGCGAAAGCCATTCAAATCCCGGTAAATTTCTAAACACCCCGAAAAGAATCGCGAGGACGAGCAGCAGCCACAGAAATTTTGCCGGTATTTTCAAATTCACCGGCTGATTCCGCATTTTTCGCACAGCAATCCTCACGCTCCACGCCGCCGCCGCCGCGAGCGATGCCACGAACAGCGCATTATCCTTCAGCGCCAGCATCAAGTTTCCGTGCAGCAGCCCATGCAACGCCCGCGTCATGCCGCAGCCGGGACAATTCAAGCCCGTCAATGAATGAAAGATGCAGACCGGGTAAAATGCGTGCGTGCCAGGGTTGAAGAAAAATATCGTTGCTCCCACGCCGATGGCCGTTGCGCCCAGCACGACGCCTGCGAAAACTCCCGGTGACAGCGGCGCGGGAATTTTTGGCGGAATTATTTTTGATTCGGCGCGCATGTTGTGAGTTCAAAACTGCCCGACGTTCCACATGATGTGCGGATGGCTCATTGCCAGATTAAAAAACATCCAGCCCGCGCCCAGCAGCAGGCTCAAAATCGAGAGAATCAATCCGGCGATGGCCATGCCGCGGCCTTCGTGCAGTTGCGGGTTCGCGTTGATCTGCGACAGCCCGATGAGCGAGAAGACCAGGCCAAGGATGCCAAGCGGAAATCCACAGCAGCACGTCACCGATAAAATTCCGAAAATCATCCCCGCCTGCGCGTAGGAATTTGTTTTTGCCAGCCGTCCGGCGGTGGAAGCTCCGCGCGGCGGCGGTGCGATCAGCGGCGGCGTGCCGGACGCGGCGAAACAACCCGTGAATTCCGGCAGTTGCCCGACGAAATTCCAGTCCTTTGCGCCGTCCATAAAAACCGGGGTCTGGCGTTCGACGCGGCCTTCGGAGACCCACTGGCGGATTTGCTCGGCGGTCGCCGGGCCGTATTCGTGACCGTCCTGGCCGATGATTTTGTAAATCGCGTTCATGCGTCCTCGCTTTCGCTGTTTATGCGGCTGGTGTCAGAACACAAACCGCGCTTTGCGCCCACCGCGAAATCTAGCAAAACTTTCGCCGTCTCGCTGCTGAAATTTTTCTGCGCTTCGGCAATGGCCGCGCGCGAATTTTTCCCGCTGCGGAACAGCGCATGATAAATCTTCTTCAATTCCAGCCGCTGCTCCGCCGTGAAGCCCGCGCGCCGCAGGCCGACGGCATTCAATCCGCAAATCCCGTTGTCGCCACGCGCGATGGTGAACGGCGGCAGGTCTTTGCTGATGGCCGAGCCGCCCTGCATTATGGCCAGCGTGCCGACGCGCACGAACTGGTGCACGAGGCAGTTGCCGGAAATGAACGCGCGATCCTGCACCGTCACATGGCCGCCCAGCAGCGCGCCGTTCGCGATGATGATGTGGTCGCCCAACTGGGAGTTATGGCCGACGTGACAGTTCGCCATCAGGAAATTATGCGAACCAATGACCGTTTCACCGTCCGTCTTGGTGGCGCGATGCACCGTGACGTGTTCACGGAAAACGTTGTGGTCGCCGATGCGCACGCGCGTCGGTTCGCCCTTGTATTTCAAGTCCTGCGGCGCATCGCCGATGACGCAGCCTGCGTGGAATTTATTGTGCGAACCGATTTTTGTGGTGCCGGTCAAATAAACGTGCGGCCCGACAATGCAGTGCGCGCAAAGCTCCACGCCCGCGTCAATCACGGCATACGGCCCGACTTGAACGGTCGCGTCCAGCTTCGCCTGCGGATGAACGATGGCGGTCTGATGGATCATTTTGTGGCCACAGATTCACACAGATTCACACAGATTGAAAATGATTTTGCTCGGCCATCCGTATTCATCGGCGTTCATCGGCGGTTAATTGTTTCACGCGTAAAAATATCCCAGCTCGCGCAATGACGAGTAATCCTTCGCCCGCTCCGCCGTCGCGCGGCCGATGATGACGTGATCCACCACCTCGATCTTCAAAAGCTGCCCGGCGCGGATCAGATCCCGCGTCACCTTGATGTCCGCCTCGCTCGGCGTCGGATCGCCGCTCGGATGATTGTGGACGAGGACAATTCCCGCCGCGTTCGCCACGATCGCCGCGCGGAACACCTCGCGCGGATGCACCAGAATCGTGTCCAGCGTCCCGTCCGAAATTTCTTCCACGCGGATCAGCCGCTTGCGCGTGTTCAGCAGCAGCGCCTGAAACGACTCCACATTTTTCAGCCGGTTCGTCTCGCGCATGAAGCTCACCACCGTCGCCGGATTGTCCAGCACCGGCGAATCCCCGCGGCGCTCCTCCTCCATGCGTTTGGCGAGCGCGAATGCCGCCGCCAGCGTCGCCGCCTTGTCCGGGCCGACGCCGGGAACCTGTTTCAACTCGTCAACCTTCGCCTTCGCCAGCGCGTTCAGGGAGTTGTCGAATTTCTTCAACAGATTCTGCCCCACCTGCACCACGTTCGCGCCTTTCAGCCCCGTCCGCAGCAGGATCGCAATCAGCTCCGCGTGCGTGAGCGCATCCGGCCCGCGCGCCACGAGCCGTTCGCGCGGCCGCTCGCTCACGGGCTGGTCTTTGAGGCGCAAACTGTCTGCCATGAAAAAGTTGTAAGCGAACCCGCCGCCAAACACACGCGGAATTTTTGACACGAATTTCACGAATTATCGCGAATGGAATTTTAATTCGCGTTAATTGGCGTAATTTGCGTCACCTCTTTTCATTCCCCACTTTCACTGTTAGCCTGCGAACGCCGCATGGAACCCTCGCGCACCCAAAACGATTCGCTCACGCCGTCCCAACGGCAGGCGGTCGCCGCGCGCGGCAACGTCCTCGTCATGGCCGGTGCCGGCACCGGCAAGACCAAGACGCTCGTCGCCCGCTGTCTTGATTGCCTCGAACGTGAACGCGCGTCGCTCGACAAACTGCTCATCGTCACGTTCACCGAGGCCGCCGCCGCCGAAATGCGCCAGCGCCTCCGTCGCGCGATTGAAGCCAGGACACAGGACGCTTCCCTCAACTCTCAACCACTTGCCGCGTCGAAGCAGGGCGAAGACGGGTCAACCCTCAACTTCTGGCGAAGCCAGCTCGCGCTCTTCGACATCGCGCACATCGGCACGCTCCACAGTTTTTGCCTGCGCCTGGTGCGCGAACATTTCCACGAGCTTGGCCTCGACCCGCAGCTCGCCATCCTTGACGAAGGCGAGGCCCGCCAGCTTGCCAACGAAACGCTGGACGAACAATTTCAAGCGCATTATGCCGGCGAAGATGAATTTTCCATCGCCGTCAAAAACCTGATCCAAATCCACGGCGGCGGTCGCGACGAAAAAATCCGCGCGCTCATCCTGCGCCTGCACAACTATTCGCAAACACGTCCCGCTGCCGCCGGCTGGCTCGCGGAGCAAATCCAAAAATTCTCCGCCGCCGAACCCGCCGACTGGCGACACCTGCTGCTCACCGCGATTGAAGACTGGCGCAACGAATGGCTGCCGGTTCTGGAAAATCTAAAAGGCGGAAACGAGAAAGCCGCTGAATTGGCAGGGATATTAGCGCGCTTAGAAAGCGGTGTAGCGTCGAGCCTCCGGCTCGACCATATCGGCGCACAGCGCCGACGCTACACCCGCGAAATGGAGGCGGAAGTTCTGGAGCAAATCATCTCCGCCGACGGCAACTGGCCCGCAAAGCGCAAAACCGTTCTGCGCAAACCGCTGGAAGATTTGTTCGACGAAGCCGCCTTCCTCGCCGCGCTTGCGCCGGTCAAAAACGGCACTGATCCGCTCACGGAAGACTGGAACTGGGTTCGGGGCCACATGGAAACCCTGCTGCGGCTCGCGGAAGAATTCGCCGGAAAATTTTCCGACCGCAAACGCGCCGACGGCGTGCTGGATTTTCACGACCTTGAACAGTTCGCCCTGAAATTGCTTTGGGATTTTGCCGCTGACAAACCAACGGCCACTGCCGAAACATGGCGGAATAAATTGAGCTTCGTTTTCGTGGACGAATATCAGGACATCAACGCCGCGCAGGACAAGATCATTGCTGCGCTTTCACGCAATGCCTTTTCTCCCTCGCCCCGCCCAAGCGGGGAGAGGGCTGGGGTGAGGGGTGCTGAACTCGCGAACAATCTACCTCCTCACCCCGACCCTCTCCTCCTTTTGGGAGGAGAGGGAGAAGGAAAAAATGCGCCCGTGGGCAACCGGTTTCTAGTCGGTGACGTGAAGCAGAGCATTTACCGTTTCCGGCTCGCTGATCCAAAAATCTTCCGCGATTACTCGAAGATCTGGCACGGCGAAAACGGTCGGGTGATTCCGCTTTCCGAAAACTTCCGGAGCCGCGAATCATTGCTTAATTTCGTGAATTCCGTTTTCGCGCCGCTCATGCGCAAGGAGCTTGGCGGCGTGGAATACGACGAGGAGGCGCAATTGAAATTTGGTTCGCCGGAAACTCGCCCCGGTTTCAGCGTTGCGAAAGATGCTTCGCCGCGAACGGAACTGCTGTTACGCCTCAAAGCCGGACGTAACGAATCTTCCGAACCGGACGAGGAATCCGGCGCAGATGAGCCGGCGGACTTGGGCGAGACGGAAAAGGAAGCGCGGTTACTCGCAGCGCGGTTGAAAGAGTTGCGGGCGGAGAAACATGAGATTTGGGATGATAAAGATAAAATCTTCCGCGCCGTAGAATGGCGCGACATGGCGGTGCTGCTGCGCGCGATGTCGGGCAAGTCGGAGATTTATGCGATGGAATTTGAGCACGCAGGCGTGCCGCTGGTCATCGCGCGCGGCGGATTTTACGACAGCAGCGAGATTGCCGACCTCTTGAGCCTGCTGCAACTGCTCGACAATCCGTTGCAGGACGTCCCGTGCATCGCCGTGCTGCGTTCGCCGCTCGTCGGTTTGTCGCTGGATGAACTGGCGGCCATCCGTCTCACCGTGTCGCGCGAACATTTTTGGACGGCGCTCAATGCAATTCAAAATGAAAAATTAAAAATTAAAAATGCGGCGGCGGGGAAAGTTTCAAAATTTCTTGAGCGGTTCGCGCGCTGGCGGAAGCTGGCGCGGCAGGCGTCGTTGTCGCGCTGTCTGGAACAGGTGCTGGCGGAAACACATTATGACGACTGGCTGAAATCGCGCTCGCGCGGATTGCAGCGGCACGCGAACGTCGGGAGGTTTTTGAATCTCGCGCAGAAGTTTGACCAGTTTCAGCGGCAGGGATTGTTCCGCTTTCTGAAATTCATCGAGGCGCAGCGCGAGGCGGAGGCGGAGCCGGAGGTCGCGGCAACGCCGGATGAAAATGCCGTGCGCCTGATGAGCATCCACCAGAGCAAGGGCCTGGAATTTCCCGTCGTGGCCATCGCCGACCTGGCGAAGCCGTTCAACACTCAAGACCTGCGCGGCGAAATCATTTTTGACGAGGAATTCGGGCTTTGCCCCAAGGTGAAGCCGCCGCACACCGGGCGGCGTTATCCGAGCCTGCCGCACTGGCTCGCGCAGCGGCATCAGCGCCGCGAGCAGGCGGGCGAAGAATTGCGGCTGCTTTACGTCGCGATGACGCGAGCGCGCGACACGCTGATTTTGACGGGCAGCGTCTCGGAGAAAAAATGGACGGAGCAATGGCAGGAAACCGGCACGGTCACGGAACAAAAAATTCTGGCGGCGAAAAGTTACGCGGACTGGCTGGGAATTTGGTTCGCGCAACGGCAGGTTCAAAATTCAAAATTCAAAATTCAAAATGAGAAGGAAGGTGAAACGCCGTTGTTGCGCTGGCGGATTGTGGAGGACGTGGAACTTGGCGGCGATCCAGTTCGTAGCAGCCGAGGTGACGAGGCTCAAACAAAAGAAAAGCCAGAGCCTCCTCACGTCGGCTGCTACGGGGACACAACGGCGCTCGACGAGGCGACTGTGAAAAAACTGCGCGCGGTTTTGGGTTGGGTATATCCACAACAAGCAGCGACGGAACGCGCCGCCAAATCTTCGGTGACGGCCTTGCGGCGGCAGGCATCAGATGAGCTGGATGACGAGGCAGAGCCAGTTTTCAATTTTCAATTTTCAGGAAGACGGCTCGCGAGGGTGCCCGCCCCACCGGGCCAAAATCCGAAATCCGAAATCCGAAATCCGAAATTGAATGCGGCGGATGCTGGCACGGCGCACCACAAGTTTCTCCAGCACGTTTCGCTTGAAAAAACCGGCGGAGTGACCGCGCTCGAAGCCGAGGCTCTGCGGCTGGAACGGCAGAGGGTTTTGTCGGCGGACGAGCGTGGAGCCTTGAATTTGAAGGCGGTCGCTGCGTTTTGGAATTCTGATGCCGGTCAAAAAATCCGGCAGCAGGCTACGAGCGTGAAGCGCGAGCTGGCGTTCACTGCGAAGTTTAGACTGAACGAATTGGACAAGTTGGTGGGGTCGTCGCGCTGCGACGACGGGACGCCGCAGCACGGCATCCTTGCCTCAAATGAATTTGTCGTCGTGCAGGGCGTGGCGGATCTGGTCGTGCTGCTGCCACGGGAAATCTGGCTGGTGGATTTCAAGACGGACGAAGCCGGCGCGGGCGATTTACCGGCGAAAATAAAACTCTATTCGCCACAATTAAAACTTTATGCCAGCGCGCTGGGGAGGATTTATTCCAAGCCGGTCACGAATTGCTGGCTGCACTTTTTATCGGCGCAGCGGACGGAGAGCGTGGATTGCGCTGATTAGAGCGGCAGTTCATCGGCCGCGTTTTCTTCCTGCGCCGGTTTTGCGGCCGGAACCTTTGCTTCGTGCAGGCGCACGATGGCGGGGCGCAGGAGCTTTCCCTGAAACGTGTAGCCGGCGCCGATGGTTTCGCTGACGACCGCGCCATTTGGAACTTTTTCCGGCTTGCCCGCCAGTTGATGCCGTTCGGCGTCGAACAGTTCGTCCGGCTCGGCGACAAACGGCGTGAGGCCGAGACGACGCACGGTGTCGCGGCAGGCGTTCTGAAAATTCGTGATGGGTTCGATGAACCGCTGGTCGCCGGTGCGGACGGCGCCGGTGTGCAGCGCGAAAACATGATCGAGGATGCGCACGAGCATCTGCAGCCATTCGCCCTCGGAGCGGCGCAACTTTTCAACCTCCAGCCGCAGCGTGGACTTCTCGTTGTCGTTCATCTTCTGCATGAACTCGGAGAACCGCCGGACTTCCTCGGTCATCTTTTCAGCGATGTCCTTGGCGATGGCGGCGGTCTTGCCGGATTCCGTCTGCACCGCCTCCTGGATGATCGCCCATTGGCTCGAGGCAGAACCGATCTGGGCGACCAGCATTTTCACGTCCTGAAATTTTCCCGCGACCGCGCCGAGGGCATCGGCTTCAAGGGCTTTTCCCGTCGCGCGATAATCCAGATAATACGGGAGCACACCGAGCAAGGCCCCGAGGGTGACGCAGCCGGCGGCGATTTCCCAGTGATGAATCGGCAGCGCCGCGTGCAGGACATAATAATAGGCGAAGAACATCAGCAGCGCGTCGGCCAGAAAAAACGGCCACTTGGGAACCTTGTAATTCGTCACGTCATTCATCGTGTCAAGTTTTGCGGAAATGCGTGCTTAGCGCAAGCAAACGCCGGTAGCGTCCCGCCTCAAATAGAGCGCGGCTGTGTTGGAGACCAGCCGCAGCTTGTCGGCAAACAAAGCGGGGTCGGATGAATCCGAAGTCCCAAAACATTCGCAAGTGCTGCGGCTGGTGCTACGCACACAGCCGCGCTCCGAATTTAAATCGCCATCCGCAAGGATTGCTTTCTCCTCGACTAACCAGCCCGCCGCCAAAATCATGCGCGCGTGTCAACGTGCGTGATTTTCAATCCGGCGGCCCGCGGCGACAAGGCCCGGCGCTTTCGCCGCCAGCTTGACGCCATCGGCGCGCAATGCGCGCTCAAGGCCACCACGACGGCGGGCGACGCGCGGCGGCTCGCCAAGGAAGCTGTGATGGACGGATTCGATCTGATCGTGGCGGCGGGCGGCGATGGCACGGTCAACGAAGCGCTTAACGGCATCGGCGATGCGCCGGATGGTTTCGCCCGCGCGCGGCTTGGCGTGCTGCCGCTTGGCACGGTGAATGTGTTTGCCCGTGAACTGAAAATTCCCTTGAAGGTCGAGCGGGCGTGGGAAGTTTTGCAGCGCGGGCGCGAACTGAAAATTGACCTGCCGCGCGTGGGATTTTCCGTGGACGGCGTTTTACAAAAACGATACTTCTGCCAGCTCGCCGGCGCGGGACTGGACGCGCGGGCGATTGAACTGGTGGACTGGCAGCACAAGAAGCAGGTCGGGCCGCTCGCCTACGTCATCGCCGGGCTGAAAGCGCTTCGTGAGAAAAAACCGCAGATCATCGTGCGCGCAAACGGGCAAGGCGCGACGGGCGAACTCGTGCTGGTCGGGAACGGACGGCTTTACGGCGGGTCGTTCGCGATCCTGCCGCAGGCGGATCTGTGCGACGGGGTGCTGGACATCTGCGTGCTGCCGCGCGTCAACTGGTGGACGCTGCTGTGCTGTGCGCCGGGACTGCTGCTGCGCGGAAAACTGCCCGCGAACGCCGTGCAACATTTGAGCGCCGCAACCTTTGAACTGACGAGCGAAATGCCGGCGGCGTTTGAACTGGACGGGGAATGGGTGGGAAAACTGCCCGTGACGTTTGTCCTCGAGCGCGAAAAGCTGCGCGTGGTGGTGCCGTGAATTTGTCGGCGTCGGGATAATCGCCGAATTTAAGGATGTAGTGTCGGCGCTGTGCGCTGATTGTTTCGAGCCATAGGCTCGACGCTACACACAAAAAACCCAGGCTGAAAAGATTGGCGTTTGAATTCCGACGGTCACGGAGGGACTGACAGGTCTTTTTTATCCGGAGTGGCCGGGGACGTATAAACCGGCGGATCATGTTGATCGCCACTCCAGGTCGGGTTGGGGTTGGTGGGTGCAAGTTTGCGGCCTGACTTATCCGGACCGGCGGCGCAACCGTTGATGCCGGCGACCATAACCGACATGCCGAGACCCAGCGCCAGGAATAAACCGCCTGATTCGATTTTCATAATTTTACCTTGGGTTTTCCAAATTCAACTTCCTTCCCGACAATATGCACCGAAGTGCTTTCTTGGCAATAAGACGGGTAAAATTAGAATCTGGACTGGCCCAATGCCATGGGGTGTAACCCTATGTTTCCAATGGAAGAAGTTGGCCTGCATCGTCGCCGGGCTGAAAGCTTTGCGCGAAAAACTGCGCGGTGGTGTCGTGATTTTTGTCCACACGATTTGTAAAAACGGACCGTGCCGAAATGGCGACGGGGAAATTGTTGGTTGACTGTTTTGAATTCAATTCTTACGGTCTGGGCATGAAGGCTCTACTTGGAGTTGCTCTGGCGGCTTTAATGGGATGCTCTGTATTGGCTGATGGAATTACGAGCATCGTGGTTAATGGCAACCAGTATACCAACATCAATAGGGTCTATGTTGGACCGGGCGGTAAAATTTTTATCTTCTTTCCCGGAGGAGGAACTTCCGCAAGCGCAGACAAAGTTCCAGCAGATTTTCTTACATCATGGAACATTAATAAAGAATCACAGGATGCTGCAAAAATCGCCGAAACACAAAAAACTGCCCAAGATTTGGAAAGAGCTATTCAGGCTGGCCGTTTTAGGGAAATTGATGGGATTGTTTATGACACGCGCAAGCCTCAATCTGGCTGGACAACAATTCCGAAGGCTAAAATAATTCAAGTTTTAGATGACGGAGTAATTCTTGATATAACGCCCGATGCGAATTCATTTTATGGGGCGCATGTAAAAAATCTTGGGAACTCCATTGGAGATAGGGATACAATCAGTTTCACCGCCAGATTGACCGGCAATTACAGCTACATAAACAAAAAGGGCGACGACCGGACAATTCGCGAATATGACGCGGGGCGTCCCTGTGGTCGCGATGAAATTCCTGATTCTGTTTTAACTGGGAAAAAAACTTTTGATTTTCTGGCTTCTGTCAGCACACCCTCTGTCGGCACACCAAGCAAAAACCTGATCGCTTCGTTGCCCGAAAGCGATGATTTGAAAAGCTCAGGTTCGGGATTTTTTATCACGGACGATGGTTATCTGATTTCAAATAACCATGTCGTTAAAGATGCCACAAAAGTCCGCTTGATCACGAGCGAGGGAACGCTTGATGCGAAAGTGGTTCAGGTGGATGCGGCTAATGACTTGGCTTTGCTGAAAGTAAGTGGAAAATTTTCATCGTTGCCAATTGCGGAGAGCCGCACTGTTCATTTAGGAGTTACGGTGGCCACGGTGGGTTTTCCAAAAATTGTTTCTCAAGGGTTTGCTCCCAAGCTGGCCAAGGGTGAAATCGCCTCGCTATCCGGTATTCAAGATGATCCGGGATATTTTCAAATCAGCGCGCCGGTGCAGCATGGTAATTCTGGCGGTGCATTAGTAGATGAGCATGGCAACGTGGTGGGTGTGGTATCAGCAAAGCTCGGGGTGACAATTGGTCGAGCCCGCACAAGCGACGAGTTGCCGGAGAATGTAAATTACGCGGTTAAGAGCAGTTTGCTTTTGAATTTCCTTGAGTCGGTGCCGGGTGTTTCGGCCAAGCTCAAACAACCAATCACGGCTGACCGGAAATTTGAAGACGTGGTTAAGTCGGCACAAGACGCAGCCGTATTGATTTTAGTTTATTAACGCCGCCCCAACATCCCCGGCAGACCGCCGCCCATCTTGCCCATCATTTTTTGAAACTTGCCCATTTTCTTCATCATCTGCTGCATCTGGCCGAACTTGTTCATCATCGTGTTCAGCTCGGTCACGGTCACGCCGCTGCCCTTGGCCACCCGGATGCGGCGCTTGGCGTTCAGGAGCGCCGGGTTGCGCCGTTCCTTGATGGTCATGCCGCAGATCATCGCCTCCATGTGCTTGAACTCGCGCTCCTGCTTGGACAAATCCTGGCCCTTTATCGCTTCCGCGCCGCCGGGCAGCATCTTCATCACGTTCTCCAGCGGGCCGAGCTTTTTCATCTGGCGCAATTGATCGAGAAAATCGTCGAGCGTGAACTCGCCCTTGCGCATCTTCTCCTCCATGCGCTTCATCTCGTCCTCGCTGACGGCCTCGGCGGCGCGTTCGACGAGGCTGACGACGTCGCCCATGCCGAGAATCCGCGACGCCATGCGTTCGGGATGGAACGGCTCGAACTCGTCGAGCTTTTCGCCGGTGCCCATGAACTTGATGGGCTTGCCGGTGACGGCCTTCATGCTCAAGGCCGCGCCGCCGCGCGCGTCTCCATCGAGCTTGGTGAGGATCGCGCCGGTGATGGACAGCGCGGAATCAAAATGCGTGGCGACGTTGACGGCTTCCTGGCCGGTGGCGGCATCGAGCACGAGGAGGATTTCCTGCGGCTTCACGAGGTCGCGCAGGCGCACGAGTTCCTGCACGAGCGGTTCGTCAATCTGCAAACGCCCGGCAGTGTCAAAGATGAGCGTGTTGCGATTATTGGCCTTCGCGACGTCGAGCGCTTCGCGGGCAATCTTCAAAACGTCCGTCTCGCCGCGCTTCAGGAACACGGGGATGCCGAGCTGCTTGCCGAGCGTTTCCAGTTGGTCCATCGCCGCCGGACGATAGACGTCCGCCGCGACGAGCAACGGCGTGCGGCCTTGTTTGAGCAGCAGTTTGGCGAGCTTGCCGGACGAAGTGGTTTTGCCCGCGCCATGCAAGCCGACCATCAGCACGCAGGCGGGATTGCCGGAAAGATCAATGGCGGCGTTGGTGGAGCCGAGCAGAGCGGTGAGTTCGTCGGCGATGATTTTGACGATCTGCTGGCCGGGCTGGACGCTGGCGATGACTTCCGCGCCGAGGGCCTTGGTCTTGACGCGTTCGATGAAATCGCGCGCGACCTTGAAATTCACGTCGGCTTCGAGCAGCGCCATGCGGACTTCGCGCAGGGCGTCGGCGGCGTTGCTCTCGGAGATCTTGCCGAGGCCGCGCAGGTTTTTGAAGGCGTTCTGGAGTTTGCCGCTTAACGAGTCGAACATTTGTCCAAGTTATCGCAAAAGCGTGCGGATTGACAAGGCTGCGGGAGTCTGGCTTAATCTGCGCCCCTTGCGTGGTAGGTTATCCAAGTGGCTAAAGGGTGCAGACTGTAAATCTGTCGGCTAACGCCTTCAATGGTTCGAATCCATTACCTACCACCATTTTCAACAAAACTCCCGCGAACAGATTTTGTTCGCGGGAGTTTGTGTTTCTGCCAGATCAGTTCACCGAAATATCAATCTGCTTCGGCTTGGCCTCCTCAACTTTCGGAAGCGTAACGGTGAGGACGCCATCTTTGTATTGAGCCTTGATCTTGTCTAATGCCACTGGCGTAGGCAGCGTCAGGGCGCGCTGGAATTTTCCGTAATAGCGTTCCTGCCGGTGGATTTCCACGCCTTCCTGCTTCACTTCGGCCTTGCGTTCGCCGGAGATGACGAGCGCGCCGTCTTGCAGCGTGACTTCGATGTCTTCGCGCTTCAGGCCGGGCAATTCCGTGCTGACGATGAAGCTGTCCTTGTCCTCGTGGACATCCACTGCGGGCGCCCAGCCGGTCAATGGCGATTCAAACAGGCGATCCAGTTCATCTTGCAGGTTCGACAGGCGGCCAAAGCCGAGGCCGACCAATCCGGGTCTTTCACATTGTATCAGTTTCATATTTTTAATTTGGTTGATGGTTGTTTGCGACAAGACAACTTTAGCTGGCGCGATGCCAACCGCGCGAAATCCTTATAACCATTGGAAATAAAGGGTTTTTAGAACATCGCCGGATAAATGCCCGGAAGCCGCTGGAAACTTTTGGCACAAACGGTGTGCCACCGGCGGTTGTTCTGTGCCACGTTTGCACTGAAAACAAAAAAGCCCCAAGCCGGATGGCTTGGGGCTGATGAAAATCAATTTTAATCGAACGCGTGGCCGGCGCAGCACAGCACGTCGCGGACTTTGTGGCGGACGAGTTCCTTCACTTTCGCGCGGGCCGGGCCCAAATATTTGCGCGGATCAAATTCCTTCGGGCTTTCCGCGAACACTTTGCGGATGGCGGCGGTCATGGCCATGCGGAGGTCGGTGTCAATGTTCACCTTCGTGCATCCCACGCGGCGGGCGATTTCGATGTCGGCTTCCGGCACCCCGGCGGTGTCTGTGCCCATCTTGCCGCCGTATTTGTTGATCTCGTCGGCCAGATCCTTCGGCACGCTGGAGGCACCGTGCAACACGAGCGGATAATCGCCCATGCCGGCATCGAGCAGCGCCTTCTTGATGGCCTTGAGCCGTTCGAGATCGAGATGCTGTTCGCCCTTGAACTTGTATGCGCCGTGGGAATTGCCGATTGCGACGGCCAATGAATCCACGCCGGAAGCTTTCACGAACGCCACGGCCTCGTCGGGATGCGTGTAAGCGCCGCCCTTGGAATAACCGCCGCCTTCTTCGCCGTCGTCGTGCTGCGCGCCGACCAACATGCCGAGTTCGCCTTCGACCACGCAATTGTGGGCGTGGGCGTAATCCACGACTTTTTTGCAGATTTCCACGTTCTTCTCGAAGGTTTCATGGCTGGCGTCAATCATCACGCTCGTGAAACCCTCGTCAATGCACTCTTTGCACAGCTCAAACGTGTCGCCGTGGTCAAGGTGAACCGCGATGGGGATGGTCGAAAGGCTGACGGCTGCTTCGATCAACTTTTTCAGGTAGGTCGGATGGGCGTATTGGCGCGCGCCCTTGGAAATCTGGAGCATCAGCGGCGCCTTCTCCTCTTCGCAGGCTTCAACGATTGCCTGGATGAGTTCCATGTTGTTGACGTTAAATGCGCCGAGGGCGTATTTGCCTTTCAATGCTTTCGCAAACAGGTCTGTGGTGTGTGTTAGTGGCATAAATTTATTAGTTTTCGATTGAAAAACGGCCTTAATTCTCCGACTGGCGGGAATTATAGCCTGATTCCCGCCAAAAGAAATAAAAAATAAAATCTTGGCCGGCTTGACCAATTCCCACGCGTCGGCGCATGAAAAGCGTCACCGCGCGAAAAATTCCTTGATCACCGCCACCACGCGCTGAATCTGGGCGTCGGTCAGCTCCGGATAAACCGGCAGGCTCAAGCACTGGTTCGCGGCCTTTTCGGCCACGGGGAAATCGCCCGCCTTGTGGCCGAGGCTTGCGTAACATTTTTGCAGGTGCAGCGGCACCGGATAATGCAACGCGCAGCCCACGCCGTTCGCGTCGAGATGTTCCTTTAGCTTGTCACGCTGCGGATCGCGCACGACGTAAAGATGATAGGCGCTTTCAGCGTAGGCGGCCTCAAACGGCAGTTGCAGCGGCGTGTCTTTCAACAGTTCGTGATAGCGATGCGCCACGCGGCGGCGTTCGTTGGTCCACTTTTGCAGATGCGGCAGCTTCACACCCAGCACCGCGCCCTGAATGCCTTCCATTCGATAGTTGAACCCGACTTCGTCGTGATAATAACGCACGGTTGAACCGTGTTCGCGCAAAGACCGCGCACGCCTGGCAAATTCCGCGTTATTGGTCACGAGAGCGCCCCCTTCGCCGCACGCGCCGAGGTTTTTGCCGGGATAAAAGCTGAAGCAGGACATTTCGCCGAACGTGCCGACGATTTTGCCTTTGTATTTCGCCGCGTGCGACTGCGCCGTGTCTTCCACGAGCGGCAGCTTGTGTTTCCGGCAGATTTCCAGAACCGGATCAATGTCGAACGGCTGTCCGTAAAGATGCACGGGCATGACGGCCTTGGTTTTCGATGTGATGGCGCGTTCGAGCAGCTTTGGGTCGAGATTCATCGTCCCGTCTTCCACATCCACATAAACGGGTGTCGCGCCGACGTAGGAAATTGCCCAGCTCGTCGCCACGAAGGTGTAGGGCGTGCTGATGACTTCGTCGCCCGGCTTGATGTCGAGCAGCAGCAGCGCGACGTGCAGCGCGGACGTGCCGCTGTTGAAGGCGACGCAATGTTGCGCGCCGACAAATCTGGCGAAGTCCTTTTCAAACTGTGCCACGTCCGGCCCCAGGCAGAACGAGCAGTTGTCGAGGGTGCGGGCGATGACGGCGTCGAGTTCTTTGCGCACGCTGCGGATTTGCGCGGGCAGGTCGAGATAGGGAACTTTATCACTCATTTTGGTAGAATCAGTTTGCCTTACCAAACTACTCACGGAATTGAAGTTCGTAAAGCCTTTGATAGACGCCTCCGCGAGCAACCAGTTCGTCGTGTTTGCCGGTTTCCACGATGCGGCCATGATCCATGACGACAATCAGATCCGCGTGCAGGATGGTTGAAAGCCGGTGCGCGATGCACAGCGTTGTGCGGCCCTTCATCAGTTCGTCCAGCGCGGTCTGCACGGCGCGTTCGGATTCGGTGTCCAGCGCGTTGGTCGCCTCGTCCAAAATAAGAATGGGCGCATTTCGCAACACGGCGCGGGCGATGGCGAGGCGCTGGCGTTGTCCGCCGGAGAGCATCACGCCCTTTTCGCCGATGACGGTGTCGTAGCCTTCGGGCTTTTCCGAAATGAACTGGTGCGCGTGGGCGTGCTGCGCGGCGGCGATGATTTCTTCCCTTGTGGCACCGGGGCGGCCAAGTTCGATGTTCTGGCCTATGGTGTCATTGAACAAAACTGTTTCCTGCGTGACGACGGCGATTTGATTCCGCAGGTCGCGCGTGGTGAATTCGCGGATGTCCACGCCGCCGATGCGGACCGCGCCGCGCTGCGGGTCGTAAAAACGCAGCAGCAGGTTGGAGAGCGTCGTCTTGCCGGAGCCGCTGGCGCCGACGAGCGCCACGAGCTGGCCGGACTTGATCGGAAGATTGATGTTGTGCAGCGCAATTTTTTCGCCGTAGGCAAACTCGACGTGGTCGAACTGGATGTCCGCGTTCTGGGCATGGAGCATGCGCGGCTGGGCAGGTTCGGGCACGGTGGTTTCCGTGGCCAGCAGCGCGAAGGCGCGTTCACTGGCGGCGCGTGCCTGGACGATCTGGTTTTGCAGCCGCGTGAGATTTTTCAGCGGCTGATACATGGTGAAAATGGAGCCGATGAGTTGCAGGAAATCCGTGGGGCTGGGGCCGGATTTGGAATGATTAATCAAATACAGCAGCACCAAGGCGACGCCGCACGAGCCGAAAAATTCAATCAACGGCCCGGGAATCTCCATCGCCCGGATGTTGCGCATGTAGTGGCCGACGATCCGGCGCGCGGTGCTGCGGAACTTTTCCGCCGCGATGCCTTCCAGGTTGTAGGCCTTGACGATGCGATGCCCGGTGAAGGCTTCGCTCATGATCTGCGTCAGCTCGGCGGACTGCGCCTGCATCAGGCGGCTGTTCCGGCGGACCTTGCGGCTGAAAATGGCGATGGGAATCACGCAAACCGGCAGCGCGACCAAAGAAATCAAGGTGAGCCTGGGCTGTTCATAAAACAAATATCCCAGGATGCCAATCAGCGTGACCGGGTCGCGGATGATCACCGATGTCGCGTTGCTCAAAATGGTCTGGAGCGCCTGGGTGTCCGCGATCACGCGCGAGATGAGCTGGCCGGAGGAGTTTTGCGTGTAAAAGCCGGCGGACAAATTCAGCAGATGCGCGAACAGCCGCGTCCGGAAATCCGCGATAGTGCGGCTGGCCGTCCATTGCAGAAAATAAACATTCAGATAACCCAGCAGCCCGCGCAGAAACATGACGCAGGGAATCGCGGCGATGAGCATGAACACCGCCCATGGATGCGCGTGGACGCCGCTTTCGAGGCCGGTGCGCACGGAACCGAACCAGTCCTGCACGAAGGCGGGCACTTTCATCGGCAGTCTTCCCGTCGCCACCGTGTTTGCCGAGGGGAACACCGCGCCATAGACGAACATGACCGTCGCGATCAGCAGCGGCGACATCAGTCCGCTGATGACGCCCGTGAGCACGCCGAGAAAAAGCCGCATGCGGTAGGGTCTGGCCAACCCCCAGACCTTGAAAAGAAAAGCCAGCATAGTTTGCCGCGCAATATGCCGGCGCCGCGCAGTCAACGCGAGCATAATGGTAGGCAGCGCGCAAGGCCGGCAGATCAATCCTTGCCGCTTAATCTGTTCTGGCTGGCAGTCCGCAAAACCCATAAACTGGCACCATCGAAACTTGGTCTATGAATCCGCCATCCAAATTACCGGTCTCCGTTTGCATCATCGCCGGCAACGAAGCCCGCCGAATCGGCCACACTCTGGAAAGCGTGCAAGCCTGGACAAGCGAAATCGTAGTGGTGATCAATGACACCGTCAGTGACGGCACCGACAAGGTCGTTGAATCTTTTGGCGGCAAGGTTTTTCGCGAGCCGTGGAAGGGATTTCTCAACCAGAAAAATTCCGCCTCGGACAAATGCACCCAGCCCTGGCTGCTCAATCTGGACGCCGACGAGGTTGTCACCCCGGAATTGCAAAGCGAAATCGCCGCCGCCGTCAGCCTGGAAAAGCCGCCTTTCGCCGCCTACGAATTTCCGCGCTGCGCCTTTTACTGTGGACGCTGGATCCGCCACGGTGACTGGTATCCCGACCGCGTCCTGCGATTATGGCGGCGCGGGTTCGCAAAATGGGGCGGAATCGAGCCGCACACCAAGCTGGAAGTGAACGGCAGGGTCGGCCGCCTGCGCTCCGACTTGCTGCACTTCACGAACGAAAGCATCACGCGCCAGATTTCCAAGATCACCCTCAATCACGTTGACTTTGTGAAACGCCGACGGGCCGGGGGCAAGTCGGCCGGATTTGTCGAACTGGCTCTGCGCCCGCCGTGGCGTTTTCTTCGCGCCTATTTTTTCCGGCTCGGTTTTCTGGACGGCTGGCAGGGATTTTACATCGCCAAGTTGAGCGCGTTTTCAACATTGACCCGTTACACTATGGTTCGGGAGGCTGAAACCGAGGAGCAGGCGGCTAAATGAATCCGTGATGAAACCCCCGTCCGCCATCACGCTTGTCATCAACACCTTCAACCAGCCGGATTATCTGGCGCGCGTGCTGGCTGCCGTCACTGGCCAAAGTTCGCCGCCGGACGAGGTGCTGCTCGCCGATGACGGCTCGGAGCCGCCGACGCGTGAACTGTTTTTGAGCTGGTCGGCGGAACAGAAATTCCACGCCGCGCATGTCTGGCAGGCTCACGAAGGCTTTCGCCGCGCCTCAATCCTCAATCAGTCCATCGCTGCGGCGCGCGGCGACTACCTCGTTTTTCTCGACGGCGACACCGTGCCGCATCCGGATTTTATCGCCGACCACCGCGCTGCTGCGCGCCCGGAATTTTTTGTCCAGGGCCATCGCGCGCTCGTGGAGCAAGCCGCCGCCGCGTGGTTTGGGAAGAATAATTTTTCCGCCGACCGCCGCCGGGCCGTTTTACAAAACCAGATTTCCGGCCTGAAAAATTCTTTCCGCTGGCCGTTTGTCGTCTGCAAAATAAAAAGCCATCTGCGCGGCATACGGGGTTGCAACCTCGCCATCTGGCGCGAAGACCTGGTGCGCGTGAACGGCTACAACGAGGATTTCACCGGCTGGGGGCGAGAGGATTCCGAACTGGCCGTCCGCCTTATGAACACCGGGGTCCAACGGCTGGATTTGCGCGGCCGGGCCTTGTGCTTTCATCTGTGGCACCCGCCCGCCAGCCGCGCAAACCTGGGCACTAACGACGAACTGTTGGAAAAAACCCGGCGCGAAAAAATCACGCGCTGCGAACACGGCCTCGCCCAACACCGCTGAACCGATGGAAAATATTCTGCTCATCCGGCTCAAGTCCATCGGCGACGTGGTGTTCACCCTGCCCGCCGTCCACAGGATCCGGGAAAATTTTCCGGACGCGAAAATCACCTTTCTGACTTCCAAGGAAAACGCGCCGTTGATCAGCGGTTTTCGGGAGGTGGATGCAGTCATCGCGCTCGACCGGGCGGGTTTCAAGGGCGGCAATCCGAAACGGATTTGGACGGAGGGTTTTTCCCTGATGCGGGGGCTGCGCGGCGGCAAATTTTCGCTCGTCGTGGATTTTCAAGGCTTCGGTGAGACGGCCTGGTTTGCGTGGTTGAGCGGCGCTCCCCGCCGCTGGGGCAACGTGTATGGGCCGGGACGGCGCTGGGCTTATACGCAGGGCGTGACGCTGGAAAAACAAATTCATTTTGCGGACCGGAACCTGTTGCTCTTGGAGCAATGCGGCCTGCGCCCGGGAGAAGTCCGCAACGAATTTTTTTTGCCGGAGAACGCTCTGGCCGAAGCCCGCCAGTTCTTTCTGGCTTCGGGTCTCGACCCGGCCAAGTCCACCCTCTTCATCCAGCCGTTCACCAGCACGGCGAATAAAAACTGGCCGTTGGACCGGTATCTGGCCGTGGCCCGGCATTGGCGGGCAAATGGGTTGCAAGTTCTGTTCGGCGGCGGGCCGGCGGACAAGGCGGCGTTGGAACCAGTGCGTGAGGCAGGATTCGTCGTTTCGGCCGGCGCACCGCTGCTGGTCACTGCTGGCCTGGCTCAACTGTCCACGCTGGTTCTGGGCAGCGACACCGGGATCCTGCATCTGGCCGTGGCGATGGAAAAGCGCGTGGTCATGATTATCAATTCGGTCGCGCCAGGACGCCCATATCCTTTTCGACACGCGGATTGGGCGATCGCCCCGCCCACCGCCGACCGCATCGTTTCAAACATTCAGACCGGCACGGTCATCGAGGCGTGCGAGCGGGCGCTTGCCGAAACTGGCGCAGCCCAGTGATTCAGCGGACGAGCTTGTGGTGTTTCTTGTCGCGCTTGGCAAGGCGGCAGCCCGGGTCGGCCTCAAAAATTCCGTCCGCCTTGGGCAGCCGGGCCTGGATGGATTGCGGATGCGTGCCGGTTTCCGCTTGGATAAAACGCGCCGCCATGCAAACTGGTGGCTGGAACCGGTTGCCCAACAGGATTGGGCTTGAATCAATTGGATGATTGGAAATCATCCTCTGAAGGAACTATATGATCGTTTTTCTACATATCCCGAAAACCGGCGGCACCACGTTTCAGTTCATTCTAGAAAACAATTTTGGAATGAATCATTGCCACCTCGGCCACATGCGGAAAAAGCTGGTGGACCAGCGGGACATTGACTTTGCCCGAAAATTATTCCCGCGGATGCGGAGCATCGCCGGCCAGAATATTCTGGATCCGCTCGGGTATTCCCTCCCGGATCCGTTTTACATCACCATCCTGCGCGAGCCGGTCGCCCGCGTCTTTTCAAATTATCAGGACGACGTGCTGCGGGGTGGAGAAACCATCACCTTTGAGCAGATGCTGCTTACCAATCCGAAGCTCTCAAACATCCAGGTGAAGCGACTGGCGGGCAAGGCTGACTTGGGCCGCGCGAAGCTGGCGCTGGAAAAATTCAACTTCGTCGGCCTGACGGAAAAATTCGACCTGTCGCTGCACATGCTCGCCAAGATCTGCCCGGTCAAACTGAATCTGAAATACAAACGCAAAATCACCGCCCGTGACAACTCCATCAAGCAATCGCTCCAAAGCGACAGCCGGCTGGTCGAAATGACCCGTGAATATAACAAGCTGGACATCGAACTCTATGACTTCGCGGTCAAAGAGATTTTTCCGAAGATGTGCGCCCAGTCCGGGTTCAGCCCGGCGGACAAGGTTGCTTCCTTCGACAAATACTCAACCCAGATCCGGCCGCGATTCGTGCTGTTCCGGCTCTACAACCAGGCGTTCTTCCGGAATGTCTGCAAGATTTACCAGCGCCGCCGCGACCGGGAGAAGCTGGCGTAAGTGTTGATGAGCGTGGGGATTTTCAGCGCACCAGCCGGTAATGTTTTTTGTTGAAGCGGAAACCGGACCACTGCTCCAGTTTCAACATCCAGCGATGCTTCTTGTCGCGTTTCGTGAGGCGGTAATCCGGGTCGGCCTGAAAAACCCCGTCCGCCCCGGGCAGCCACTCCTGGATGGCTTTGGGATGCGTGCCGGTGAACGGTTTCAGCGTCGCCGCGTCAATCTGCGAGAAGTCCACGCCCGACGCCGGCTGGTTGCGCCAGAATTTCCGCACCGCCGAAATTTTCAAGTTCATCTGCGCTTCGCTCCGCACATAGCCGTAGTGGTAAATCGTCGCACCCGTGTGCGCCGCGCGCGGGTAATGCCCGCGCAACGACGTGTCCAGCACCACAAAAAACAATCCCTTCGGCCCCCACGCCGGAATCGTGTTGCGGAGGATGCGCACCTCGCTTCGATACCAGCGCGGCGACCACGCGATCGTGTTGGCATTGCCATAAAAATGCAGGTAGTCAAACGCCAGCGCCTCGATGCGCGGATCGTCCAGGTGCTGCTCCATCGCGGCGCGGATTTTCGCCAGTTCGTTTTCGTGGATGAGTTCGTCGCCTTCCAGGTAAAACGCCCAGTCGCCCGTGCAGTTGAAGAGCGCGATGGATTTTTGCTGGCCGTAAACGAAGCCCTTGATGCTGTAATCGTTTTTGACCCGCTCGTTCCATTGCGTCGGGATGATGCGGATTTTGGGATCGCCGATCTCGCGCAGCATCCGCTCCGTGTCATCGTCGCACGGGCCCAGCGCCACGACGAACTCATCCACGATCGGCAGGACCGAGCGGATGGATTCGACGAACGGATAGCCGAGCTTCTGCCCGTTCCGCAAAAAGGTGAACCCGCTGACTTTCATGCGCGCAAAACTAAAGGGCATCCGCCGGCTTGAACAGGAGAAAGAATTCCCTTGTCATTGATTTCGCATCTTTTAATTTTCGGCATGATTCAGTCGGCGAACCCGCAGGCGACCCCAAACGTGATGTGGCATCGTTTCCGCCGCTGGAATTTCCGGACCTTCCGGCCGGCCAAGTTCGCCGGCCTGCAAAAAAAGCGCGGTCCGTTTGACGAACACCGATGCATCTTTGTCCACATCCCGAAATGCGCCGGTATTTCAGTTGTGAAAAGCCTGTTCGGTGATTTCGACTGCGGCCACGCCAGCCTGCGCCGTTATCAAATCATGTTTGGCCCGGAGGAGTTCAGCCGTTATTTCAAATTCACCATCGTGCGAAACCCGTTTGACCGGCTCGTGTCGGCTTTTTTGTTCATGAAACAGGGAGGTCTGCACGAAAAGGACAGGCGCTGGGCGGATCGGAAATTTTCTAGGTTTGACACCTTTGATGCGTTCGTCAAAGGCTGGGTAAACACGCACAACGTGGTGCGCGCCCTGCATTTTAGGCCGCAATCCCATTTCATCTGCCTCGCCAAGAACCGTCCGGGTTTGGATTTCACCGGCTACTTTGAAAATCTGGAGGCGGATTTTGCCTTCATCTGCCGGAAACTGCACTTCAACGTCCCGCTGCTCGAAGCCAACCGCAACCCGGCGCGCAAAAAAAATTACCAGGAATATTATACCGATGAATCCCGGAGAATTGTCGCGGAGGTTTATGCCGACGACCTCCGGATTTTGGGATACAACTTCGACAATTCCAATCTGAAGGAACTGCTGGCGATGCGGGACGCCGGCGGCCGGCCGCCGCCCTCCCGGACTGCCATGGCATGATTATGTTTGCCAGACCGGCCGCGTTCTGGAAATTTTCCAGCACCAATTTATCGTGATTGTATTTTTACACATCCACAAAACGGGCGGCACCACTTTTAGATCCATCCTGGAAAAGAATTTCAGCGCCGCCTGCTGCCACACCAACCAGACCCGGCGCGAGCAGTTCTGCCAGGAGGATCTGGAGTTTGCGAAAAAAGTTTTCCCCCGGCTGCAGGCCATCACCGGCCATAACATCGTTGACCCGCTGCGGTTTTCCGTGCCCGACCCGTTTTACGCCACGTTTTTGCGCGAACCGGTGGCGCGGGTGATCTCCCATTATCAGGACTCCGTGCTGCGCGGACCGACCCGGGTGTCTTTTGAGGAAAACATAAAAACCAACACCCGCCTCAACAACTGGCAGGTGAAAATGCTGGCTGGCGGGGAAAACCTCGACAAGGCGAAACGTTTTCTGGAACGCTGCAGCTTCGTCGGGCTGACGGAAAAATTCAACCTGTCGTTGCATGTTTTTGGCAAAGTGGCCCCGTGCCCGATGGACTTGCGCTACAAACGGCTGATTGTCGCGAAGGACAATGCGATCCAAAAAGGCCTGCTGGCCGATCCCCGGATGCTGGATCTGGCCCGTGAACACAACCGGCTGGATCTCGAACTCTACGCGTTCGCCCTGAACGAAATTTTCCCCAAGTTATGTCAGAAAGCGGAGGCCAATCCTGCGGACACGGTTTCGTCCTACGAAGTTTCCGCGAACAACAGGCAGTTGAAATTTAGATTCAGCCGGATTTACAACAAGGTGTGGTTCCGGCAAATTTACAAAGTCCGGCACCGGCTTTTTTATCCAACAGACGCCGATCTGGCGGCGGAAAAACCGTGGCCGCCGGTCATGAATTCTTAACGCTTAGAATCCGCCGCACGCATTCGTCCACGCCCACGTTGGTCGTGTCAATGTCGAGGAAGTTTTCCAGCGGTGGTTCGTAAACGTCCGAGAAAAAATTTTCCCGCCCGCGCCGTTCGTTCGTGTGAACGTAGATCTCCAAAACCTCCGGTCGCTTTTTGAATTCCTCGCGCAAGACGCGGAAGGGCGAGACAAACGCCGCCACGACCCACGCGCCGTCATCGTGGATTTTGGCCGCCAGCGCCTGCGCCGCCCGGATGTTTTTCATGCGGCCTGCCGTCGAGAAATCCTGGTTGGCCGTGACGATGCGCAGCAGGTCGCCGTCCAGATGCACGGTCACATGGCCGCGCCGCCGCAATTCTTTTTGCAATGCCAGCGCCAGGGTCGTCTTGCCTGCGCCCGGCTGGCCGGTGAACCAATAAATCATATTTGTTTAGGTTGAGTGAACTGATTCCAAAGTAAAACCGCGCGCCGGTCAATTTGTTTTATCAACGGAGAGCGGCTGTGCGCAGACCAGCCGCGGAAATTTGAACACGGCTGCGGCTGGCGCTGTGCGCAGCCGCGCCCCAGAAGAAAGACGCATCAGCCCCCGAACAATTTGTTCATCCGTTCGCGTGCGGCGGCTTCACGGGGATTGGCCTCCGTTTTCGGCGTCCAAGCGCGCTTGATGAATTCAAAATACTCGCAGAAATTTCCGGCGGCCTTTTCCAGCACCGGATCGGCGCGGCGCTCGCGGCATTGCTGGGCCACGCGCGGATCGTAGCTGGTGCAGTTCAGGCACACGCGCAGGTCGGCGCGGCATTTCATGCAAACCTCGCCACGGCCGGGATTGCCGTTGATCGTCCAGGGTTCGCCGCAGTTGTGGCAATGACGGGTCATGAGAATTTTAAGCGGTGCGAAAAGCGAATTGGGAAATCTCCGCGACAAACTGCTCGGGGTTTTCCGGTGAAACGACGACGGTTCGCTTCGGAAATCGCAGCACGACCGTGCGCTTCAAGTCGGTGACGAACGCACGGTAATTTCCCAGCGCGCGGTTGCGATACAGGCCGGTGATCGAAAGCATTCCGCCGTTGCCAAACAGCCGGAGGCTGCCGCGCATGACGTCCGGCCGCACCTCGGCGGACTGCAATCCCGACAACGGCAGGCGCGTCGTCCAGAGCAGCCGCTGAATGGCCAGGATATTGGGTTCAATCGTGTAGCTGCGGATGATGAACAGCGCGGCCCCTGGCAGCAGGAGCAACGGCAACAAAGCCAGAAGCCACGCCCACTCCGGCTTCTTCAATAAAAGAACCGGGACCAATGCCGCCAGCAGAATCGCGACGCTGAATGCCGACATCCAGCAAAGGGTCTTGCCCCAAGGTGCGTTGAAATGGTTTGAGTTCATCTTCCAGCAACAGTTACCCGCCGGTCGGGCGGCCGGCGGCCGTTTATTCCTCAAAACAGGAACGTCCCGGCGTGCAGGCGTTCTTATGGACGGGCTGGTCATCCACCCCAACGACCGTCTGCGTGCGGTTGCACCAGAAGTGGCTGGGCGAGGCGTGTTCGTCGAGTTTGTCGGCAAAGGCTTCCATGACCGTCGCACCCGTGAACATTTTTTTCGTGCGGAGATGCTTGCAGAAAATGAAATTTTTGTTGTTCATGCGTCGCCTTTCAATTTGAGGAGCGTGCGGCGGATGAGCGCTTGCGCCATCGGCATTTTGTAGGCGTTGTGCTCGAGCGGCTTTGCATCCTTCAAAATCATATCCGCCGCCTGCGTTGCGGTCGCGTCGTCCAAAACTTTTCCATCCAGAAAGCTGTTCGCGGCCTCGGACTGATGTGGCACCGGCGAAATGCTGCCGAGCGCAACACGAGGCGATTTCATTTTTCCGTCCGCGATTTCCGCCGCCGCTGCGCAACTGACCAGCGCCCAGTCGAACGCATGTTTGTCGCTGATTTGCATGTAGGCGCTGCGGCTGCGCGCCGTGGGGATTTCGACGCGCACAATCAGGTCGCCCGGCTGGAGTGAGTTGTGCGCGTAAGGATTTTTCCAGGCCTCGGCGTAAAGTTCGGCCATGCTCCAGCGGAGTTCCTTGCCGTCGCGCAGCACGATGGCGCTGGCGTCCAGCGCGGCGAACGTGGTGGCGAGACTGGAGACGACGGGGCTGATGCAGTCGTTGCCGGTGAAGAGGCTGTGGTAGCGGTTCTCGCTGCTGCGGGCGTAGCAGAGGTCGCCATGTTTCTTCAGGCATTTCACGTCGCGCTGGCGGAAATACCAGCAGCGCGAATGCTGGGCGAGGTTGCCGCCGACGGTGGCGACGTTGCGGATCTGCAACGAAGCGATCTCCGACGCGGCTTCGTGCAAACCGGGGAAAGTTTTTTTGATGTCCGCATGGTTCTCAATCTGCGCAATGGTGACGAGCGCGCCGATGGTCCAGGCTTTCCGGCCATCCTCGATTTTGTTCAAGCCGGGCAGCGACTTGATGTTCACCAGCGGGTCGGCGGTGACGAGGTATTCCTTGAGCAGGCCGAGCAGGTCGTTGCCGCCGGCGAGATAGGCGCCGTTGTCGGCGACCAGTTGGCGGGCGCTGTCGGGCGAGTGCGCGGTGGCGTATTGAAAAGCTTTCATTGCGGGGGAATGAACATCGAACATCCAACATCGAACATCCAACATCCAGCGCAGCGGCGCACGGAACCCATTGGATGTTCGGTGTTGGATGTTGGTTGTTGGATGTTTCTCATTTTATCTTTCATGCGGTGACAGGGGGAACTTTGCCGAGGGCGGCAAGAACTTTTGCCGGCGTGATGGGCAGGCTGCCAACGCGCACGCCGATGGCGTTGGCCACGGCATTGGCAATCGCGCCGGCGGTCGGAACCGTGGCCGGTTCGCCGATGCCGATGACGCCGCGCTCGGGCATGTTGATCAGAACAATCTCGATCTCCGGCACGTCCGCGATGCCCGGCAGTTTGTAGGTCTCAAAATTCGGGTTCAGCATCACGCCCGACAAATCGTCCATCACGCGTTCCTCGTAGAGCGCGTAGCCCATGCCCATGATGATGCCGCCGTTGATCTGGCTTTCCAGGGTGAGCTGGTTGACGATGAGTCCGCAGTCGTGGACGCCAAGCATTTTTTTCACCGTGACCAAGCCGGTTTCCGTGTCCACTTCGACTTCGGCAAACTGCACGCCGCCGGCGGGATTGGAGGAAAGGCCTTCGATCCACTGCCCTGAAACCGTCAGGGAATTCACACCGAGTTTTTTGCAGGCGGGGAACCAGTTCGCGCCGCGCGCATCGGCGATGCCCGACTGCGTCTGCAACTGCTGCAAGGCTTTCGCGCAAATATCAAAGACCGTCGGCGAAATCGAGGGGCACGTCGTGCTGCCGCCGCTGCCGGGCCCGGGCGGAAACCGCGTGTCGCCCACTTTCACCGTGATCTGTTCCGGTTTCAGGCCGAGCATTTCCGCCGCGACGACCGCGATGACGGTGCGCGTGCCGGTGCCGATGTCCTGCACGCCAAGCCGGAATTCGATGGTGCCGTCAGGATTGATTTGAGCTTCGCCGTGGGTGTTCTTGCTGGGGCCGCCGGCGGGCCACGCCGCGCCCGCGCAGCCGATGCCAGTTTTCACGACGCCGGGCGAACTGCCGGGCTTGCGATATTTTTCCTTCCAGCCAAATTTTTCCACGCCCAATTTATATTCACGCTGGCGGATCGGGTTCGGGTCGTTTTTCAACCGCAATTCCACCGGATCCATGCCGAGCTTCACGGCGAGATCGTCCATCGCCGATTCGATGCCGAACGAGGCCGGCGGATTTCCCGGCGCGCGGAACGCCCGGGCGGAACCGGCATTGACCGCGACCGCCGCCTGTTTCACGCGTGTGTTGGCGACCTTGTAAAGATAGGGCGCGGGAATGTCCGCCCCGCCGCCGCCGCCGCCGGCATCGCCGCCGGCGCCGATGCCCGCCGTGCCGTAATTCTCCAGATCAAATGCGAGCAAGGTTCCATCCGCCGCCGCGCCGAGCTTGATCTTTTGAAAGCTGGACGGCCGGTTGCCCACGGCCAATGCCTCGTCAAACCGCGTGAGCATGAGACGCACCGGAGCCTTGGCCTCGCGGGAAAGTTTTGCCGCCAGCACGCCTTCAACGCCCGCGCCGAATTTGGCGCCGAAGCCGCCGCCCATGTATTCGGTGATGACGCGCACCTTGCTGTGTTCCAGCCGCAGGCTGCCGGCCAGGCCGTCGCGCACGCTGGAAATTCCCTGGGTGGAAGACCACGCCGTCACGCCGTCGTCCGTCCACGAAGCCGTGTTGCCGTGCGTTTCCATCGAATTATGAGTCTGCACCGGCGTGGAATAAAAACCCTCGATCACCGCCGCGCACTGGCCGAACGCCGCGGTCACATCGCCGCGGTCGCGGGCGTTCGGCTCCTTGTAATTGGGGCCGTTTTCCCAGACGCGCGGGGCGTCCGCTTTTTTGGCATCGTTCTCGTTGACGACAAACGGCAGCGGTTGCGCCGTGACTTCGATGGCGCGCAACGCGTCGAGGCACGCCTGTTTGCTGGTGCCGGCGACCGCCGCGAGTTCCTCGCCGTAATAACGCACGGTGAATTCCTTGCTGCGCGCCAGCACGGCGGCCTTGATGCCGGGAACCTTCAGCGCCTGTTCCAGATTGATGTCGGTGATTTTCGCCGCCGGCCATTTCGAGCGGAGAATCATGCCGTAAAGCCAGCCGTTGGCCTGGATGTCGGAGGAGTAACGGGCTTTGCCCGTCACCTTCGCCGCGCCGTCAACGCGCGTCGTGGCATGGCTGATGTATTTGGTTTCGGCGGGCCAGCTAGGCATAATTCACAATCTCCGTTTTGGCCGCGTGCCCGACTCCCGCCGCTTTGAGCGCGGCCTGAAGGATGTGCGGATGGCAGCCGCAGCGGCAAAGATTGCCGGCACACGCATGTTTCACGTCGGCGGCGGTCGGGTGGAAATTTTTCTTGAGCAACGCGGTCACACTCATCACGAAGCCGGGCGTGCAATAGCCGCATTGCAGTGCGTCTTTTTCAATGAATGCCGACTGCACCTTGGTCAGCTTCCCATCTTTGGCCAGTCCCTCGATGGTTGTGATTTCAACCCCTTGCGCTTCGATGGCCAGTTTTTGGCAGGAATAAACCGGCGCGTCGTTGATCAACACCGTGCAGGCGCCGCAGCTCGCGCGGTCGCAACCTTCCTTTGCGCCGGTGAGGCTGGAATAATTCCGCAGCGCGTCGAGCAGCGTGACGCGCGGTTCGAGGAGAAGTTTGAGTTTTTCGCCGTTGACTTTCAGCGTGACGGGAACGGCCTCCGGGCCGATGACCTTCTCCGCGTTGACCTTTTCGAGTTCGGCGGCGACCGACTTGACCTGCGCCGTGGCGGTCGTGGCGGCGACGGTGCCGAGGCTTTTGAGAAACGTGCGCCGCGAATGCGCGCCAAATTTTTCCGGCTCCGGTTCTTTCATACGGACTGATGGGAATTTGTCAGACGTTTGTAATCCTCCGGCGTGTCCAAGTCAAGCGACAGTCCGGCATCGGCTACAGAACACTGGACGCGCGGCGCTGCCGCAGGTTTCAAAAAATCTTTCAGCGTGGCCGCAGCGGAATTCTTCAATTCCATAAATGTTTGTCGCGGCAAGATTACCGGATGCCCCAGGCGTCCGCCAAACGCCGGTTGGCAAATCGCGTCCTTATTTTGCACGGAAAATTCCAGCAACTGCCGCAGGGTTTCCGGACGTAAATGCGGCTGGTCGCCCAGCACAATCGCCCAGCTTGAAATTTCCCGCCGCCAGCCGTGCCAGTTCGCCGCGCAGACAATGGAGCTGAACATCCCGCGCTCCGGCTGCGGATTTTCAATGCGGTCTGGCTTGGGAACGTTCAGCCGGTCCAGTTCCGCCGCGAGCGCCGTGTCGTTTGAACGCAGCACGACCGCGATTTGCCCGGCCCCGGTTTCGCGCCATTGCGCCAGCAAATGGCCGGCGACCGTCGTGCCGCGCCACGGCAGCAAAAGTTTGGGCCGGCCCATCCGCGCCGATGCGCCCGCGCCCAGAATGACGACGCCGAGATGTCCGTGGATTTGCGCCATGCCGACCTTTGAACCGAATCCCGCCGCCGGCGTCAAGGCGCGAATTGTTTTGCACATTTGCCGCCCCGCCGCTTTCATGGACAAAATTTTTCCCTGATGAAGAAAGTTATTGCCTCGATTTTCTGGCTGCTGCTCGCGTTGCTCGGCGCATGGGCTTACGCGGTGATCGCCTTCAAACGCGGCGAGCCGGTCAATTCCGCCTATCTGCTCATCGCCGCCGTCTGCACCTATGTCATCGGCTACCGGTTTTATTCCAGGTGGATCGCGCTGCGCGTGCTCGTGCTGGACAACCGCCGCGCCACGCCGTGCGAGGTCCACGACGACGGCAAGGATTTTGTCCGCACGAACAAATGGATTCTTTTCGGCCATCACTTCGCGGCGATTGCCGGGCCGGGGCCGCTCGTCGGGCCGGTGCTGGCGGCGCAATTCGGCTATCTGCCCGGCGCGCTGTGGATTCTCATCGGCGTCGTGCTCGGCGGCGCAGTGCAGGATTTTGTGATCCTGTTCGCCTCCATGCGGCGCGACGGCAAATCGCTTGCGGATATTTTGAAGGAGGAATTGAACGCGCCTGCCGGCGCCATCGCCGTGCTCGCGATTCTCGCCATCCTGGTCATTTTGCTGGCCGTGCTCGCGCTCGTCGTTGTCCGGGCGCTGGCCGAAAGTCCTTGGGGCGTTTTCACCGTCGGCGCGACCATTCCCATCGCGCTGTTCATGGGCGGCTACATGCGGCTTGTGCGCACCGGAAAAATTCTCGAAGCCACCGCCATCGGCATCACCCTGCTGCTGCTTGCGGTCTGGGGCGGAAAGCTGGTATATGAAAATGCGCATTGGTCGCAGGTGTTCGGCCTGCGCGACATTTCGCTCGCCTGGATTATCATCGGCTACGGCGTCATCTCCAGCAGCCTGCCGGTGTGGCTGATGCTCGCGCCGCGCGATTATCTGAGCACGTTCATGAAACTCGGCACCATCCTCGCGCTGGCACTGGGAATCTTGTTCACGCTGCCCCATCTTCAGATGCCCGCGCTCACACAGTTCACTGATGGCTCCGGTCTGGTAGTGGCGGGGAAATTGTTTCCATTCTGTTTCATCACCATCGCGTGCGGGGCGATCTCCGGCTTTCATTCGCTCATCGCCAGCGGCACCACGCCCAAGCTCATCACGCGGGAAAATTACGCGCGGCCCATCGGCTACGGGGCGATGTGCTTTGAATCGTTCGTCGCCATCATGGCGCTCATCGCGGCCTGCACGCTGGATCCGGGCGTTTACTTTTCCATGAACGTCAAAGGCGATCCCGCCGCCACCGTCGCCAAAATGAACGCGCTCAATTTTCCCGTGACCGTGGACCAGATGAATTCCATCGCACACGACCTCGGCGAAAAAACCTTGTTCGGTCGCACCGGCGGCGCGGCGACGCTGGCGGTCGGCATGGCGCATATTTTTTCCAAGGCCGTCAATGGCCGCTGGCTCGACCTCTGGTATCACTTCGCGGTGATGTTCGAGGCGCTGTTCATTTTGACAACGCTCGACGCCGGCACGCGCGTCGGCCGATATCTGTTGCAAGGCGTGCTGGGTCGCGTCTGGAAACCGCTGGGCAACCCGAAAAATTTCTTCGCCGCGCCGGTGGCCGCCACGTTGATGGTCGGGGCATGGGGCTATTTCCTGATCCAGGGCGTGCGGGATCCGCTGGGTGGCATCAACTCTCTCTGGCCGCTGTTCGGCATCGCCAACCAGATGCTCGCCGCCATTGCGCTGTGCCTCGGGACAACGATCATTTTGAAAATGCAACTAGGAGCGCCGGCCTCCGGCCCGGCTCGAACTGGCGATTTGCGCGCCGGGTCGGAGACCGGCGTTCCGAAATGCCGGCCCGCATTCGCGCTGATCACGCTGATTCCGCTGGTCTGGCTGCTGGCAGTGACGTTCACGGCGGGCGTGGAGAAAATTTTTCATCCCGATCCGAGGATTGGGTTTTGGTCACAGGCAAACGCTTTGGGTGATAAGTATTCAGATTTAGCCAGTCAGATAAAACAAGACGCTGATCATCAATCCGGCATCAGAAATATCGAGCAACAACTTCCCATCATAAGAAAACAATGGTTCAACATGGTTGTCGACGCTGCTGTAGCCGGAGTTTTTCTCTTTCTTGTCGGGGTGATTGTCATCATGAGCGTGCGCGAATGGATTTTACTTTTGTCGCGCCGCAAACCGGCATTGCTGCACGAGACCGAGCCGGTTTATCTGCCGGATTACGCCATCGTCGAGGGCGGTAAACCGCTAGGCGCATTGGGCGCGGCGGCCATCGTGTTTACGCTGGCCAAGGAACTTTCCGGCGAGTCGCAGCTCGAACGCGCGCGGCAGCAGGCCGTCGTCTGTGAATGCAACGCGCACGCGGCGGCACCCGCAAAATCCGCAGATCAGATTTACCTGGAGACCACCGAGCAGCGCTTCAACGGCGTGCGGCGATGCTGTTGAGGCTGACTCACGCAAATCCTTCAACACCAAAGAAAGTTTGTTTTGAAACCGGACACCGTGGATAATTTTTCCCGATGACGCCGCCGAAGAATCAAAAACTGTTCACCATCGGACGCCGGTGCGGCCGGCTCGCCAACCGTCTCATCATCTTCGCAAATTTCATCGCGCTGGCGGAGGAACAAGGGGATCGCGTCATCAATTACACCTTTCACAGTTACTCCGATCTGTTTGAAGCCACGCGCGAAAACGTCCATTGCGCGTATCCCGTGCCGAAAAAGAAAAGCTGGCTGGACCGGATTCCGGGCGTCGGCGCGGCCATTCGCAAGACACGGATATTCTATCACTTCACCCGCTACGCCAGCGTGCTGATTGATCGCTTTCCAATACTTGGCAGGAAGGTTGTCACGCTGTGTGAAACGGAGGGACAATTCATCACCTACCTGGACAGCCCGGAAGTTCAGGAGAAAATCCGTCCGGCCAAGATTGTTTTTGTTTATGACTGGCGGTTTCGCGCGCCGAACCTGATGCAGAAGCATGGCGACAAAATCCGCGCTTACTTCCGTCCGCTGGAGACGTTTGAAAAGGCCAGCCGCGAAGTCGTGGAACCATTGCGGCACGATGCCGACATCGTCATTGGCGTCCACGTCCGCCACGGCGATTATCGCGGGTGGAAGGGCGGAAAATATTTTTATCCGGTTGAATGTTACGCCGCGTGGATGCGCGACCTTGTGACGCAATTCCCAGGCCGCAAAGTTTCCTTTCTTGTTTGCAGCGATGAGCGGCGCAACGCCGGGGAATTTCCCGGACTGACCGTCGGGTTCGGCACCAAATCGCCCGTAACCGATCTTTTCGCGCTCGCCCGCTGCGATTACATTGTCGGCACCAAAAGCACCTTTCCGCAATGGGCCTCTTTTTATGGCGGGAAGCCGTTGCTGCAAATTTTAGATCGCAACGCCCCGGTCAAAGTGGAGGATTTCCGCGTCTGCTATCTGGATTGGGATTAAAATGAAATTTGGATTATATGGCGGCTCGTTCGACCCCGTTCATCTCGGGCATCTGCTCGTCGCGCAGGCGGCGGTCGAGGAACTTGGCCTGGACCGGCTGTTTTTCATCCCCGCCGCGCAATCGCCGTTCAAGCCGGAGAACCAGCCCGCGCCCGATGCCGTCCGCCTGCAACTGCTACGGCTCGCGCTCGCAGGCAGGACGAATTGCGAAGTGGACGATCAGGAAATCCGGCGCGGCGGCGTTTCCTACACGATTGAAACCCTGCGCGATTACGCAAAACGATTTCCCGGCGCACAGTTGTTTTATCTTGTCGGCGCGGACAATGCGGCGAAGCTGGACGAATGGTGCGAGCCAATTGAGCTGGCGAAGCTTGCGGAGTTTGTCGCCGTGCCGCGACCGGGTGGCGCACCGGCAGTTTTCCCGCCGCCATTTCGCGGACGGACGCTCAAAGGTTTTCAATTTGATGTGTCATCCTCGCAAATCCGCGCGCGGGTCAAGGCGGGTTTGCCGGTTGAGCATCTCGTGCCGCCGTTCGTGGCCGGTGCGATTCACGCGGCAAAACTTTACGTTTAGGAAAATTGTTGCGCGAAGGACGCGAGGAAAAACGAAGGTGAAACAAAGGCTTCTCTTTCCTTCGCCACCTTCGCGTCCTTCGCGCGACACGGCGGGTTTGGAAATTTATCCGTGTCCATCCGCGTTCATCTGTGGTTAAATCCTCCCCGCAACTATGGATTCTAAAAAACTGGCCGGGCTTTGCCGCGATTATGCGGACAACAAAAAGGCGGAGAACATCGTCATCCTCGACGTGCGGGATTTGTCGTCCGTGACGGATTATTTCGTGATCGCGTCCGGCACGAGCGAGCCGCATCTGCGCGCCATCGTGGGCGAACTCACCGACCGGCTGCGCGAGGAACACGACGTGCGTCCGCTGCGCACCGACGGCTCGATGCAGGGCGCGTGGGTGATCCTGGATTTCTTCGACGTGATCGTCCACGTTATGCGCACCGACGCGCGCGAACGCTACGATCTGGAAGGTCTGTGGGGCGACGCGGCGCGGGTGAAGGCAAAAGCCAAGCCGGCTAAGGTGAAATTGACTAGGCGTCAGGCTTCAAAGAAACGCGTCCGGAAAGCGGGGAAGAAGTAATCTGAATCTGCTGCGGGCTTGCGTGCAAAGCGTTTTAAAATTTGCCGCGAAGACAGTTTTGAACTTCCCCGCGTTTCCTTGCAGCCTTGATGTCCGCACTGATGCGTTTCGCGGCCACCGCCGCTTCTGATTTCGTCAGGCCGTATTCCTGCAAGGCGTAATATTCCGAATGCACCGTCATTGGACGCAGCGCCACAACTTTGCCTTTATACAAAATGCCGATGTCCTGCCCTTCGGTAGCTTTCTTGAGCCAGTAGCCCAGCCGGCCGCGTCCTTCGGTAATTGTCAGAGTCTTCATAAACTCGTAATGAGTATGCCGCCACGGATGCAACGGCGTTTTCGTCCCTCGATTGGTAGGGTTAATTTCCTTATTTTGCTCTTAACCAAACAATGCTAAACAGCAAAACGCTGGCAACGACGAATAAATAGGCCAGCCAATAAAGTTTGCGGTTGAAGCTTGGAAGTTCGCGCGGGCCAAACGTCCAAAACTGGCGTTGTCGGTAAAGTGGTAATCGCGCGAAAAAAAGTAGAACGCTTCCCAAACAACCCGTTCCTAGCGCGGTATAAAATAAATCAGCTAGGTCTCTGGATTTAAGAGAGTTCAATGATGGGAGTAAACAGCTTACCCCAATCGCAATTATGGGAATACCGAAGTAAATACCAAACAGTGCCATCCAATCTGCCGGAACATGCCAGTCTGACACTTTCTTGCTCATAAGCTTCTAGTCTTTGCTCATCAAACCATTTGCCGTTTCCAGCAATTTGTCAATTTACAAAATATTCGCCGCCAGCTCCGCCAGTTCCGAGCGTTCACCCTTCTGTAATTCAATGTGCGCGGCGATGGGTTGGTCGCGGAAACGGCTGACGATGTAATTGAATCCGTTCGAGGAGGAGTCCACGTAGGGATTATCAATCTGATACGGGTCGCCGGTGAAGATGATCTTCGTGCCGTGGCCGACGCGCGTGATGATGGTCTTGGCTTCGAGCGGTGTCAGGTTCTGCGCCTCGTCAATGACCATGAACTGCCCGGCGATGCTGCGTCCGCGAATGTAGCTCAACGCTTCCACCACGATGCTGCCGGAACGCATCAGGTCGGCGGCGCGGCGATGATCGTGGCCCATGTTCAGGTCGCTCAACATCTCGAGCGCGTCGTGAATGGGCTGCATCCACGGCGCGAGTTTTTCCTCGAGCGATCCGGGCAGGAAGCCGAGTTCCTTGCCCATGGAAATGGTCGGGCGCGCGACGACGAGCCGGCGGAATTCGCGGTCCAGCACGGTGCGCTTCAGCCCGGCGGCCATCGCCATCAGGGTTTTTCCCGTGCCGGCCTTGCCCATGAGCGTGACCAGCTTGATGCGGTCATCGAGCAGGGCGTCGAAGGCGTAATGCTGTTCGCGGTTGCGCGGTTTGATGCCCCAGACGCCTTCGCGGCAGTCAATGATGGGGACGAGCTTTGTGCCGGTGGCGTCCACCTTGGTGAGCGCGGCCTTCTTGGGATTCGCCTCGTCAATGAGCGTGCAGAATTCGTTCGGCGAATATTTTTTGCCCGTCTCAAGATCCAGTTCGCCATCGGCGCGAAAGGCTGCGATCTTGTCGGCGGCGACTGACATTTCAATCATGCCCGTGTAGAGATCGGTCAGGAACACGCGGTCGGTTTCATAATCCTCGGCCTGCAAGCCCAGCGCGTCGGCCTTGATGCGGAGGTTGATGTCCTTGCTGACGAGAATGGTGGCGTTTTTCGGCTGATGTTTTTGGACGCTGGCGGCGAGCAGGAGGATGCGGTTGTCCACGCTGTTGCCGTTCACGATGTGGCTGTCGCCGTTGGCATGGCCGTTGCCGTTGCCGTTTTTGTAAAAGGCGATCTGAAGCTCGCCGCCATTGGGCAGTTTCACGCCTTCGCTCAAGCTGCCTTCGCCGCGAAAGCCGTCGAGCATCCGCGAGACCTGCCGCGCATTCTGGCCGAGTTCGCTGGATTCGCGCTTGAAACGGTCAATCTCCTCGATGACTTCAATGGGAATCACGACATGATTTTCCTTGAAGTTGAGCAGCGAGTTGGGGTCGTGGAGCAGAACGTTGGTGTCGAGTATGTAGTTTTTCACTTGTTACGTATTGTGATCGGAGTGTTTTACGGACGTCATGCGCCGGTGCCATTCCCGGATCTGTTTGTGGCGTGCGGGCAGTTTGTAGTGGCCGGAGTAGAGAAAATTATCGAGCATCCCGAACAGGTCGAAATCCACGAAGCGCGGCTGGTCGTCCAGCAAAAAGGCCTGATGCGTCAGGATGATCTCAAACGGAATCAGCCGGTCTTCCAGTTTTTTGAGCCACAGTTTTTGTTCCTTGCGCCATTGGTCAATGCAGCCGCGGCCGAACTTGCGTTCCTTGAACCGTAAAAATTGCAACTGGTCCGCCGGCGGAACATTTTCCTGCCAGTAAATGTCGTTGAGCCGGAACGCCGCGCCCTCGACTTCGTTTTCGATGAACTTCCACAGGACGGATTGCACGCCGCGCCACCGGTCTGGGAACAGTCCCAGATCCATTTCCTCGTCGAGATATTTGGCGATGACCTGCGAATCGTCGGCGACCTCAAACACGACGGTCCTGCCGTCGCGGATGATCGGCACGCCATAATAACGCTGCCGGGTGAGTTTCCAGACCAGCGAACGGTCCTGGTTGGGGATGTTGGTGATTTTGAAGGGCGCACCGGAAAATTCAAGAATCCGCCGTTGCACAATGCAGAACGGACTCCACGGAAATTGAATCAATTCAATCATGTCAATATTTCATCACTCTTGAACAATGCACTTTAGGATTCGACCTGCGCGGTGACAAGCGGAAATGCCGCCGATTTGAAGAATAAATTTGGAGCTCTTGAGTTCAGGCGTGTTTGGGCTGAACGGCAGCACCTTGAGAAAATCGGGACTGTTGCGGCGCACTGCCGCGCAATCTGGCGGCGGCAACGAATAATTTCAAATTTTGCCGCTTGATGATACCTTGGGCGACAGATGAAGTTCCCCGGGATCATTGCCTTGAAACTTGCGCCGCGCTGGCTCCCCGTGCTGTGGCTGTTGTTTTGCAGCCACACTCTGCGGGCCGATACGCCCGTTGCGGTTGACGATTTCGCAGTCACGCCCCCGAACACTTCCGTCACGATTGCTGTGCTGACCAATGATTTTATTTCCAGCAGCAACGCAACCGCCATTCTCCGTGTGACCCAGCCGGCTCACGGACGGGTGGTTATTGACTCGACCCCCGCCAACCATGCCGAACTGACGCCGTTGTTTCAATTCGCCGCCACGCAGCTTAGCAACACGGTCGTGCAGGTTGCCATCACCAACCTGTATCCGTGGTATCTGACGAATGGCGTGTGGGTGGGCAGGGTGGTTGATGACAATGACTGGATCTGCGGCTTTTTCCCCGGCTCACTCTGGATGATTTATGAATACACCGGCGATACGAATTATCAGGTTTGGGCTGAACGGTGGATGGCGGCCATCGCTGCGGAGCAGTTTTCCACGAACACGGATGACGTGGGGTTCATGATCAACACGAGTTTCGGCAATGGTTACCGGCTGACCGGGAATCCGGGTTACAAGGCCGTGCTGCTTCAGGCGGCGCAGTCGCTTTCCGTGCGTTTCAATGCCGTTGTCGGCTGCCTCGCGGACGACCGGCTGCTCACGCCGCCGCCGTTTGAGGTGATCATGGACACGATGATGAACACGGAACTGCTCCATGTCGCACACGATCTGGGCGGGGGCGCGAACCTCTTGAACATCGCCGTGAGCCACGCGGGACGGACCATGACCAATCATCTCCGGGCCGACGGCAGCACATATCACCGGGTGATGTATGATTCGGTCACCAACGGCTCGGTGTTGTTCCGGGATAATCGTGCGCTGCCGGGGCAGCCGCTCGACACGTGGGCGCGCGGCCACGCTTGGGCGACGTATGCCTTCCCGGTGGTGTTTCGAGAAACCGGCGACGCGCGCTTTCTGGACACGGCTAAAAAGGTTGCAGATTTTTACATCAGCCACGCCCCGGCGGACTACGTGCCTTATTGGTATTATCCGTCCAACAGCGTCAATACAAACCTGCTGCGGGATTCATCCGCCGCTTCCATCACGCTTGCGGGACTCCTGGATTTGAGCCAGCAGGTGACCAATGCCGACGACGGTGCAAAATACTGGCTGGCCGCGCATCATCTTTTCCGCTCCATCAGTTCCACGAACTATCTCGCTGTGGGCACCACCAATGCGATTCTGCTGCACGGAAACCCGGTGGATTCCAACACCGACACCTCGCTGATTTACGGCGATTATTATTTCATCGAATCATTGAAGCGTCTCAATGACGTGTTCAACCAAACCACACTGACCTATGTTCCGGCCACGAACTTCACCGGCACCGACACATTCACCTGCCAGGTCTGCGACAGCAGCGGCGCCACCGCCACCGCGACCGTCACGGTCACCGTCGGGTTGATGGCGCAAATATCTTTGTCGCCCGCGACACATTGGCCTGTGATCTCATTCCCCACTTCCGTCGCCAGAAATTATTTTGTTCAATCGCTTGATTCTCTTGCGCCCCCCGCAATTTGGAATGGCCTGGCCACAAACATTCCCGGTTCCGGTTCGGTCGTTTCCATCACCGACACAAACCCGCCCGACCGCCGCTTCTACCGGGCGGGCGTGGAATAGCCGGTCGCGCCCGGCAACACATCGCTTTACAATTTTTCTGTGCGGGCTAAATTCGCTTCATGGCTGCTGATTACGATTCAACCGAGTTTGTGGACACCGATTTTCAAACGCACAAGTCGCCCTTCGCGACGCCCGCGTCCGCCAGCGACCCGCTGCGCGCGCCCACGCGCGACGAAGTGGACCGCAAGGTCGTCGAGGCGCAGCAAAAGCTCGCCGAACTGAAGCGCGCCCAGGACAGTTTGGAACGCGAACGCTCCTCGCTGGAGGAATTGCGCCGCCGCCAGAGCGAATTTCAAACCGGCCGCCAGGAAATGATCCACAACCTCACGCGCGGCCTGGGCTTGCTGGAGGAATCCGAGTTCAACACGCGCCGCGAAGCCGAGCAGATGGTCAAGACCATCGCCGATTTCCGCGACGCGCTCACCAAGATCGAGGCCGTCCATGACGAATCGTGGACGAAGGAAAATTTCAGCACCGAGCTGACCCGCGCCCTCACCGCCATCGAAAACGCCCGCATGGAATGGAACACCGCGCGCCTGAAACTTCCCGCGCTGTCTCCCGAGGCGTTGAAGAAAACCGAAGTTGAAACCGCGCCGCCGCCCGCCGCCTCGCCGCTCGCCAGCTTGAGCTTCGGCCAGCTTTGCAAGATCGGCCTGGCGATGACGTGGCCGCTCGTGCTCGTCGCCCTGGGCGCACTCGGCGTGTTCATCGCCGTGCTGGCGCGGCATTGAGGTCCGGCCTATGGCGTTCTCGAAAAAAAAAGCGGATCCGATTTCCGACCGCGCCCGCACGCTCAACCAGCAGATCGCCGCGCTCGAATCCGAGATCAAAAAGCTCGACACGCAAATCCAGCGCGCACCCACGCCCAAACTGCGCTCCACCGCCCTGCCCCTCGGCGCCAGCGTGCCGCATGGGGCCGAGCCGCCGCCCGCGCCCAAGCCAGCCCGGCACGAGCCGGTTTTTGAAAAGATCAACCAGGAGCCGCTGCAATCGCGCGCCGATTCGGAATCCGCCGACCACTTCAACGAACTTGGCGTGCGCAAATACGACCTGCCCGCGCTGTGGGGACGCCTGAAGAATCATTTTCGCGGTCCGACCTCCAACAATCCGCGCCTTGTGAATTATCTCGCCGCCGGCGGCGTTCACGGCCTGCGCCCGATGCGCTACGAGAAGCGCGTCGCACGCAACCGCTTCATCCTGCTGGTTGTCGTGCTGTTTCTGGTTTTGCTCGGCGTCATCTCCATCTTCGTGAAGAACCATTGAAGCCCGTGAAGCGTTGAAAGTTTAAACCGTTGAATCGTATGAAAAATAATATTGTCGAACTGCCGGTGGCGACTGCGGATGGCGAATTCATCGCGCGCTATTCGGAAAATGGCTTGGCCGAATTAAATTTTCCCAAGTCCGATCGTAGGAGACGAGGTGACGAGTCTCTAATTTCTCCGGCTGCGGGGGATTTGGTCAGAGACTCCTCACGTCGTCTCCTACAAGTGAAAATCCGCCGCTGGCATCGCATCACTTCCACCGCGCTGAAAGCCATTCTCACCGGACGCGAGCCAAAGGAATTCCCGCCGCTGGACATGGCGGGAACGGCATTTCAGAAAAGCGTCTGGAACGCGCTGCGGAAAATTTCCCCCGGCAAGACGAAAAGCTACGGTGAAATTGCGCAGGCGATTGGCCGGCCCAAGGCCGTCCGCGCCGTGGGCGGCGCGTGCGGCGCGAACCCGGTTCCGGTTTTGGTTCCCTGCCATCGCGTGCTGGCCGCGAACAAAAAACTCGGCGGCTTCTCCGGCGGATTGGATTGGAAGCGTAGCTTGCTCGCGCGGGAAGGCATTCGATACAAAAATTGATTATGGCTCAACAAACGCAACAAGGCTACGAATGGCATCATTTCTCATCTGATTTAGATGTTGGGCGGCTATGAGATTTGCAAAGCTCTCCTTTTTGCTGGTGCTGCCATTGTTTTATCCGGTTGCATCGGCTTGGCTGTTGGTTCGTATGGCAAGCACGAGCGGCTAGATACTTCCTTTGCTCTAACTCAAGGAAAGAATAATTTTGGGGGTTCTGTTCCTTCGGAAGCTTATTCGGAGCCCGAAATTCTGAGCCTCTGGGGCGAACCAGACAGGATTACAACAAACAAATGTTGCAGGGTGTTGAGCTATCGCAACGATTGTTCGTGGTCTGGCGTGGGTGCATTTGTGATTATTATTCCCGTTCCATTGCTTGTTCCAAGCGGGCATTACGAAAACAGATTTTATTTAAAAGATGGAAAATGCGTTGGTCTTGTTTCTGAGTATGGTGAGGTTTCGCAGGTTTACGGGTTTATGTGGGCCGACAATGGAGGGGGTTTTGTCGCAGGTGATGCACCCAACGGATCTCGGAAGATTCCTCTCGATTTTTGCAAATAGCATATGTGACGATACCGCCTGGCACCGCGCTGGAGCCAGCGGCGTTGGACGTGGTTGATTCTGCCGCGAGTATCAGGCCGCCGTCAGCCGGATGATTTCGCGCAGCGGCGTCTGCGGTTTGAATTTCACGAAGCGTTCCAGTTTTTCCACGAGCGGTTTGCGGCGGCTTGCTTTCGTCCCGCAGGGACAACCGAGAATAGCCCGCAGTTTCAACTGCGGGTCAACGCCAACAAACAAATCAAGCCCCGGAGGGGCGGCTGAAATTCATTTCCATAAATACCGTTCGTCATATTCAATGCGATGCTTTTTCAACAGCGCCAGAAATTCCTCCTGAAACGTCATCTTTCGGTGATGTCCATCCTGCCCCTTGATGTATTCGATGGTTTTGTCCAGTTGCGACACGCTCACACTGAATGCGCCATATTCTTCCTGCCAGGCAAACTCACGGTGTTCTGGAAACGTCTCGTGAATCCATTTGGACGAGCCGCCTTTGATCAACTGCAATGCCTTGGAAACCGCCATCGTGGACGGCAGCGAAAGCAAAATATGAACGTGATCCTCCACGCCGCCGATTTCGATGGCCTTCATTTTGTTCTGCCGGGCAATGCCACCGAGAAACGGCCAGAGCCGCTCGCGTAAATCCGGAGTGATGAAGCGGCGACGTTCCTTGGTGCTGAAGACGCAATGAAAATAGGCACTGACGTAGGACATGGCATCTATTCAGCCGTCCCTGCGGGACTTTGGCAATTTCAAACTATTCCCGCAGTTGAAACTGCGGGCTATTATCGGTCGTCGCTTCGCGACTGCCAAGGCGAAATCCTTTCGCTCGTTTCGCGGCCTTCGCGCGACGTCTCACCCCGCCGTCAGCCGGATGATTTCGCGCAGCGGCGTCTGCGGTTTGAACTTCACGAAGCGTTCCAGTTTTTCCACGAGCGGTTTGCGGCGGCGCATGTCATCAAAGCCTGGCGCATACGCCTGGTCGTAGGGAATCAGCTCAATCTTTGATTTCGAGCCGAGCGTTTTCACCACGAGCTGTGCGAGTTCGAGCATGGAAACTTCCTCCGTGCCGCCGATGTTGAAAATTTCGCCGCGCGCCTTTTCGCATTGCCGCAAACGGACCAGCGCTTCCACCACGTCGTGGACAAAACCAAAGCAGCGTGATTGCTTGCCGTCGCCGAAAACGCGCAGCGGTTCGCCGCTCCTGGCCGACGCGATGAAACGCGGCAGCACCATGCCGTAGCGTCCGGTCTGGCGCGGGCCGACGGTGTTGAACAGCCGCGCGATGGTGACGGGCAGATGTTTTTCGCGCGCGTAGGCGAGCGCGAGAAATTCGTCCGTGAGCTTCGAGCACGCATAGCTCCAGCGCGATTGTCCGGGCGGCCCGATGAGCAGGTCGTCGTCCTCGCTGAACTCCAGCTTGGCGCTCTTGCCATAAACTTCCGAGGTGGAAGTCAGCAGCAGCGGCGTGGAATTTTTCGCGGCGGCGCGCAGCAAGATCTGCGTCTCATTGAAGCTGGCCTCGAGAACGTGCAGCGCCGATTTCACGACCAGATCAACGCCGACGGTCGCGGCGAGGTGGAAAATAAATTCCGCCCGCGCCGCGAGTTCCGGCAGTTCCGCGCAATCGCAAATCTTCGACTGGATGATCCGCAGGCGCGGATTCGATTTCACCGCGCCTAAGTTCTCCGGGCTGCCTGTTGAGAAATCGTCAACTACGACAATGCTTTTGCCGTCATTCAATAACCGCTCGACCAGATGCGAGCCGATGAAACCAGCGCCTCCCGTGACGAGGATGTGCGACCCGCCTTTGTTTCGTTTCGGCGCGGCAGGCGAGTGACGAGTGGTGAGTAGCGGGTTCACGGCGTGGAAAGTTGGTTTGTATCCTCCGCAGGCACGGTGGTTTCCGGCTTCGGGCTTCTGATTTCTGACTTCAAGCGCAATGCGGCGGCCACGGCCTCGGCGAGTTTCTGCCGGAACTCCGGGTCTTCAATCCGTCTCGCTTCGTGCGGATTTGACAGATAGCCGGCTTCAAGCAAAATGGCCGACCGCCTTTGTCCGCGCAGCACGCCGATGAAACGGGCATGGCGCACGCCGCGATCCTCCTCGCCGGTTGCGTGGAGCAGCGCACCGTGAAGGCGCACGGCGAGCTGCAAGTTTTGCGCGTCAAAATTATTGTTTGGAAAACTTTGCGCCCAGGTGTCGTCGTAGCCGCGCGTCAAGGTGGAAGGCATTCCCGCCGGCGTGAGGGAATACGTTTCCAGCCCGGCCTGCCTGGTGTCGGGCGCGGCGGAATTGAAATGCAGGCTGATGAACACATCCGCGTGATGCGCCCCGGCAAAGGCGACGCGGTTGGAAAGCGCGCTGTCCGTGTCGTTGGTGCGCGTGAGGAATACCTGCCAGCCGTTGGTTTCGAGCAGCGGCACGAGCCGCAGCGCCCAGTCGAGCGTGAATTCCTTTTCAAAGCGGCCGTCCAGGACGCTGTGCGTGCCGGTGTTTGACCCGCCGTGGCCGGGGTCAACCACGATGACGCGGTTTGTCCCGAACGTCAGCGGCGGCGGACACAGCAGCGGTTCAAGGTTTTTTTGCAGATCGAGCCCGTGCAGAAAAATCTGGCCGTCAATGAGCTGCGGCTCGAAACCGAGAAGGATCTCAAGCCCGTTCCACGTCGCCTCGTGGCTGCCGAGCGCCAGAATCATCACGCCATTGCTTGAGCTGATTGAGTAAGTTGCCACCGGCGTGCTGGACAAAAACTGCGGCGCGCCGAGTTTGTGTTCCGCCGCCCAGCGGTTGAGCGAAGTCCAGGTCATCACCGGAGCGGGCGCAGGCTTTGGAATCGTCACCGGCGCGCGGTTCGAGCTGATGGCGGCGGGTGGATTCGTTTTGGGAAATTGCTGCGGGCGCGGTTTGGGCGCGGCGTTGGGGTCAACCCAGTTCAATGCCGCCGCCGCTTGATCCGGGGCCGGCGATGAAATGGTTTCATCCGGCATCGTCGGCGTGGTGGCGCAGCCCGCCAGAAAAATCAGCGCGCCCAGAAAAATGATTCCCGCAGGTTTGAACACGCGGCAATTGTGCGGAACGGGAAAGCGGACTCAAGCTGTTTCCTTCATTTGCGATTTACGATATCCGATTTACGCACGGATGGCGTGAGGCACGTCAATCGTATATCGCAAATCTGAAGCCGGAGTTTTTGTTGTGCTTGCCGCAAGTGCATCGCAGCTTCATTATTTGCAAGATTGAAAATTCTCGTTGCCATCACCGGGGCCACCGGCGCGCTTTATGCGCAGCGGTTGCTGGATAATCTGGATCCGCAGGAGCACGAAATCCACGTCGTGTTGAGCAATTACGCGCAACAGGTCATCGCGGTGGAATTGCCGGACGGCCTGAAGCTTCCGGCGGGCGCGCAAATGCACAATGTCAAAAGCATGAACGCGCCCTTCGCCAGCGGCTCGAATCCGCCGGACGCGATGGTCGTCATCCCCTGCACCATGGGCACGATGGGCCGCATCGCCCACGGTTACAGCGAGGACGTTCTCCTGCGCGCGGCGGACGTGACGTTGAAGGAAAAACGTAAATTGATTTTGGTTCCACGAGAAACACCGTTGAGTCTGATTCACGTCAAGAACATGGAATTACTTTTGTTGGCGGGCGCGATCATCATGCCGGCGAACCCCAGTTTTTATTCTGGCGCCGAAACGGTGGTTCAAATCGTGGACACCGTCGTGGCTCGTGTGCTCGATCATATCGGTATTCCAAATAAACTCGCGCCGCGCTGGGCGGAGGAAAAGGAGTAAATGAAGAAACATCCAACATCCAACATCCAACATCCAATGCCCAAGGGTTCGGCATCGGGCGTTTTGGAGTTTAATGATGGCTCAAAAAACAATCGCAAGTTTGATCTCGAAGAACGGTTGCTGGAATTTGCCTCGGCGGTGATTGACCTTTCGGAAAATCTGCCAAATTCACGCGCAGGAAACCACGTCTCCGGGCAGATTCTGCGTTCCGGCACCTCTCCTTTTCCAAATCATGGTGAAGCGGAAGATGCCGAATCACGCGATGATTTCATCCACAAACTCAAGATTTGTCTCAAGGAATTGCGCGAAACCCGCCGCTGGGCACGGCTCATCAAGCATAAAGGATGGGTGAACGAAAACGTTTCCCTGATTTTTATATTGGGTGAGTCGGAAGAGTTAATCCGCATTTTCTTTGCCAGCGTCCAGACCGCGAAGAAAAATGCCCTGGTGGAAAAACGCACTCCCGCCACCGCACCGCGTTGCCCTTCCGGCGAAGCCGGCTAACCATTGGATGTTGAGTGTTCGATGTTGGATGTTCGATGTTTTCTCAAATTAAAAAATTCGCTTCGTTCGTGCGCTTCTCGCACACGGTCTTCGCGCTGCCGTTCGCGCTGGCGGCGATGCTTGTGGCCGCGCGTGACAATCGCGGCTGGCCGGGCTGGCGGACGTTTGGACTGATCCTCGCGGCGATGGTCTGCGCGCGGACGTGCGCGATGGCTTTCAACCGCATCGTTGACCGCAAGTTCGACGCGCTGAATCCACGCACGGCCAGCCGACATTTGCCAGCCGGAACAATTTCTTTGTTCAACGCAATTGCACTTTGCGCTTTGTCGGCGGCAGGATTGATTGCTGCCAGTTATTTTTTGAATCCGCTCTGCTTTTATCTTTCACCCGTCGCGCTGGTGATGGTTTGTTTTTATTCGCTCACGAAACGATTCACGGATTACACGCACGTTTTTCTCGGCGTTGCGCTCGCGCTCGCGCCGGTCGGCGCATGGCTGGCGGTGAAGGGCGCGGATGTTTCCGGCTGGGAAATTCTGCAAATGACCACGCTCGCGCTCGCCGTCGTCCTATGGCTCGTGGGCTTCGACATCATTTACGCGCTGCAAGATTACGAGTTCGACAAGTCGCAAGGGCTGCGCTCGCTCGTCGTGGCGTGGGGGCCGCAGAACGCGCTGGGCGCGGCGTTCCTCGCGCACATGGTCATGTGCGGCTTGCTGTTCGCGTTCGGAATGCTCTGCCAGTTCCGCATCGCGTATCTCATCGGCTGGGCAATCATCGTCGGCTGTCTGGTGATGGAACACTGGATCGCGCGCCGCCGCAGCTTGAACTGGATCAACCTCGCCTTCTTCCGGCTGAACGCGCTCGTTGGTGCCGTGTTCCTCGTCGTCGTGGCGGCGGAAGTGATTTTTCAAGGCGGGTTCCGGCTGCGGTGAAAGGCAGGGGGAAACATCCAACACTCACCAACCAACATCGAACATCGGTTGACGCGCCCGCCCGAATGGATGTTGGGAGTTCAATGTTGGATGTTCGATGTTTCCCCAAAATTCTTCGTAACATTCCGCCGGTTTTGCTTCTGAAGTGGGCATGGACACGGTAAAAATTGACCCGCCAATGCCAGAAACCAACAAATGTCCGCAATGCGGCACGCCGCTCCCCACCGGTGCGCTGGCCGGACTTTGCCCGGCCTGCCTGCTCAAGCTGGGCGCGGCGGCGGACACCGTCACGGATGCAAAACAGCCGCCGTTCAATCCGCCCAGCGTCGCCGAACTCGCCCCGCTGTTTCCGCAACTGGAACTGTTCGAACTCATTGGCAAGGGCGGCATGGGTGCGGTTTACAAGGCGCGGCAAAAGCAGCTTGATCGCATCGTTGCGCTGAAAATTCTCCCGCCCGGCATCGGCGCCGATCCGGCGTTCGCCGAGCGCTTCGCCCGCGAAGCCAAGGCGCTGGCGAAGCTGAATCATCCGGGGATTGTGACGCTCTACGAATTCGGTAGCAGCGGACGTGAGTCCGCTCAAACTGAATCCGCAAGCGCCCAGACAAGTCAGAGCCGGCTCACGTCGGCTGCTACGCCGATTTACTTTTTCCTCATGGAATTTGTGGACGGCGTGAACCTGCGCCAGTTGCTCCACGCCGGAAGAATTTCGCCGCGCGAGGCGCTGGCCATCGTGCCGCAGATTTGCGACGCGCTGCAATTCGCGCACGACCAGGGCATCGTCCACCGCGACATCAAGCCGGAAAACATCCTGCTGGACCGCCGTGGTCGCGTGAAGGTGGCGGATTTCGGCCTGGCAAAAATTGTGGGGACGGATGGTAGGGCGGGCAGTCCTCTGCCCGCCGCCGGCGGGTTGCCAACGGACGCCGGCGCGCACGGAGTGACGCGCCCTACCAGCGAATTGACCGACGCTGGCAAGGTCATGGGCACGCCGCAATACATGTCGCCGGAGCAGATCACCGCGCCGGGCGAGGTGGATCACCGGGCGGACATTTACGCGCTGGGCGTGGTGTTTTACCAGATGCTCACCGGCGAACTGCCCGGCAAAATCATCGTGCCGCCCTCCACAAAAGTTCAAATTGACGTGCGGCTCGATGAAATTGTTTTGCGTGCGTTGGAGAAGAAACCCGAACTCCGCTACCAGCAAGTCAGCGAAGTGAAGACGATGGTGGAAACGATTGTGGCCACGCCCGATTCCAGTAGGAGACGAGGTGACGAGTCTCATTCTGAAAGCGAAAGGCAAAAGAATGCCAATGCTTCAGCACCCAAAGGTCGGTTTGGTCGAATTATACTTGTCGGAGTTTCCGATGGAAAACGGGTAATCAATTGGACCGGTGTCATACAGATTTGGGTCGTTATTTACGGCGCAATGTTACTGGGGTCGTTTATTACGTTCGGTCGCTGGGTTCCATTTCATAATTTGATTGATAGCACGGTCGGTGCTGCGACTTTGGTGACAGCAGCCTTGGTTCAAATGTGGAGGAAAACTCCAATTGAAAACCTTGCGCCGCTTGATGCAATTAAAACCAAGCCGCGGTTTATACGCTGTGTAGTAATAGGGCTTGTTTTGACTGCATTTCTCATCATTTTTCTTGGAGTGTGGCGCAGTTCCGCATTTCAAGCTGCGTGGACATGGAAGTTATCCATCGTTTTAGGAATCGGATCAATTCTCTTGCTGAACGTCTGGCGCGCGGTGAGCAAAGGTGGCGCGGGCGGTCCGCCTGCCGATTCCAGTAGGAGACAAGGTGACGAGTCTCAAACTGAAAAAGCGGAAAGCGGAAAGCGGAAAGTTGAATCCAAAGAGCCGAAAGGCTGGTTTCGTCAATTGGTTCCATTTGACACGCCGTTGCCGACCACACGTTTCAGCCGAATCATTGATACGAGTTGGCGACTTTGGGTTATCGCCATGGTGTTTTCGCTGGTTTTCTATGAGAAAGGCAGTGTGGCATGGAAGTTCTGTTTATCAGTTTTCCCCGTGCTTTGCCTGATTGTTTTAGTTGAATATTTTTTCCGCGTCCGCAAAGAAAGGGAGACTGAGCCTGTTTTGTCCAGTAGGAGACGAGGTGATGAGTCTCAAACTGAAAATCCCAACGCCAAAGAAAACAAAGTTCAGAGTCTCCTCACGTCGTCTCCTACTGGCAAATGTTCATGGTTTGTTTCTCCGCTGGCATCGCCGGGAGTGCGGGAGATTGCCGCGCACATGACCAAGGGGGAACGCAGCGAGTTCATTCTCTATGGGATAATGATGGGCTTCTGGATGATGCTGATGACCGTTGGAAACTACCTGCTCATCAAATCATCTTCCGCTCCCGGAAATTGGATTGTGGGTTCGCTCATTGCCGTGCTTTTTCTCGCCAGTCTGCCGCCGATGTTGCGGATGCAACGGCGCTTTCTTTGCTCGACCGTCTGGGCCAAGGAACGCGGCTATGCTGCCGACCGGATAAGGTTGTTTTCCTTCTCACGGCAAAATCTCTGGCCGGTGTTGATTTTTGTCGGCATAGGAATCCTGCTGATATTCGGTCAGCACAAATTGTTCACGCACTTCAGCGGCACGGCGGAACTGACGCAAAGTTTGAAGGAAACCGCCGCCCGGACGAAAGAACAGACGGCCCGGCTGGCGGCGCAAAAGAAAGCCAAAATCCCCACCTTCGGCCCGGTGGTAGAGCGGGTGCTCCAAGAGCGGAAAATGGGAACGAACTTGTTTCTGAATCTGGACACGGGCGAATTGTTGACTCCGCCAGCCAGCATTACCGAGCCGCTGGGTGAAGACGAACGGAATTGGCAAGCACTGGACATTCCTGAAGATTCACGTTCATTCCGCTACATCCAATGGCTGCGTGAAAGTGGCGCGGACTTGATGTTCGCAGGCGACGGCAAGGTGATTGGTTTTGACGGTGCATTCCCTTTCGCGCACGGAAACAATTCGACGAACTGGGAAAGCTGGGATGACTTGACCCCGGCACAAGTTCAGAATGACGTGGCGGTGATCGAGTGGGGACGAAAAGCGCGTGAGGCCGAACATCTGCATCAGACGTGGCCGAAAGCGCCACAGCCGGGCGGAATCATCCACTCCGCGATGCAAATGGATTCAAGCAGTCCTGGCGGCCCGTTGGTGAATTTGCTGACGCTAAAACAATCCGCGTTGTGGTTTTTCAAAACCCGCGAAGGCGGCATGGGCATTCTGCAAATCACCGGCTTCACCGAGAACCCGCGCGGCGTGAAGCTCCGCTACAAGCTGGTGCAAACATCAGCCGATGCCGTTTCCGGTTCGACGGACGACAGCCGACTTGTTCTCGAAGCCGTGCAGTTTGATGTCGCTCACCCTGAACCTGGCGAATTTGATTGGGGATTCAAGTGCTTTATCCCTCCTGACCACTTGGCGAGCCTCTTGTTTGTTCGCTGGACTAACGGAGTGCCCACAGTTGACCCCGGCTTCAGCACATATTTCAAGGTCGGCAAAGCCGGAGGCATTGATCTTCCGTTTTGCTGTCTATCGTGTTACCGAGTTTTTTCTGAATCTAGCTTTCTCAAGATGCCCGAAGCCGGACGTCGTCAGGCATTGGCCGGATGGGGCTATTCAGAATCCGCTGGTGTGACCAATGCCGTTCGGTGGAATGTGAATCTTGGCACTGGCTCCACCGGCAGTCGCTGGATTGCGATGCCGCCGTTTCACCGGGTCGAGACCAAATTTCCACAGAGCGTCCGCACGGGTCATCAGCGCGTGGTTCGTCTGGTTGAGTTTGACGGATCTGAAGGCGATAATAACGGTGGCCAATCCGGGGTGGAATTGCGCATCTTCCTCGAACCACTCAAGTCGCCACCAATTCGGATGCTTCCAAATGAGATTGATCTGACCAACTACGTCTCTGGCACCGGGCTTGCCGGGACGATGGAAGAGGCGCTTAACAGCATGAAAAATTTGCCGATTGAGCCGTGAGAAATGCATCAACTCTTGTAGGAGACGAGGTGACGAGTCTCAAATCAAAAAGAAAAGTTAGAGACTCCTCACGTCGTCTCCTACAATCATCGGAAATGACCTCGGATGGTTCTTCCTCATGCGCGCCGGGCGACATCTTCGCCACGACGCATTGGACGGTCGTGCTCGCGGCGGGGAAACGCCACACGCCGCAGTCGGATCATGCGCTGGAGGAGCTTTGCCGCACCTACTGGTTCCCGCTCTATGCCTACGTCCGCCGTCGCGGTCACAGCAAGCAGGACGCGGAAGATTTGGTGCAGGAATTTTTCGCGCGGTTCCTCGCCAAGAATTATCTCGAAGGCTTGAGCGCCGAGCGTGGACGGTTCCGCGCGTTCCTGCTGGCGTCGTTGAAACATTTTCTGGCGAATGAATGGGACAAGTCGCAGGCGCAGAAACGCGGCGGCGGCGTAACGCCGTTGTCGCTCGACTGGCAGACGGCGGACACCAAGTTTCAGGTCGCCGCGACCAACGAGCCGAGTCCCGACAAGGCGTTTGATCGCGAGTGGGCACTGGCACTGCTGGCGAAGGTGATTGAGCGCTTGCAGAAAGAATGCGAGGCGGATGGCAAAGCGAAGCTCTTCGAGCAGTTGAAAACCTTTCTGATGGCGGGCAAGGGCGAGACGGCGCAAAGCGACGTGGCGAAGACTTTGGGCATGGAGGAAGGCGCGGTGCGCGTGGCGATTCATCGTTTGCGAAAGCGTTACCGGGCATTGCTGCGCGACGAGATTTCGCAGACGCTGGCGGATGAATCACAGGTGGACGAGGAGATGCGGGCGTTGTTCGGGGCGTTCAGCGGGTAATTATCTTTCGTAGGAGACGACGTGAGGAGTCTCATTCTGAAAAGCGATGCCGACAAATTAGAGTCTCGTCACCTCGACTCCTACAAACTCAAATTTGCCAAACGCGCGATTTCTGCTAATCCTAGCGTGTGAATTTTTTCATTCAACGCAGCGAACTGCGCGACATCTACGACAAGGTCGTCGCGGGCGAACGCATTTCCGAGGCCGATGCGTTGCGGTTGTTTGAATCGAAGGACTTGAATGCCGTCGGGGCCATCGCGGATTTTGTGCGGCAACGCAAGGTCGGCAACCGCGCCAGCTACATCATCAACCGCTACATCAACTATTCGAATTACTGCATCCTCTCGTGCCAGTTCTGCTCGTTCGCCCGCAAAAAGCGGGATGCCGACGGCTTTCAATTGTCCGTCGAAGAAATTGTGGAGAAGGCGCGCGAGGCATTCAAGATCGGCATCACGGAGCTGCACATCGTCGGTGGCCTGCACCCGTCGCTGCCGTTCAGCCATTACACCGACATGCTGAAGGCGTTGAAGGAGCTCAACACTGGTAGCAGCCGACGTGAGGAGGCTCAAACCCAGAAGTCGGAGGACGGAGGTCAGAGGTCAGTGGAAAGTCAGAGCCTCCTCACGTCGGCTGCTACGCCGAAGCTGCACCTTAAATGTTTTACGGCTATTGAAATTCTCCATCTTGCGTGGCTCGCGAAAAAATCCATCGAACAGACGCTGGTTGAATTGAAAGCTGCCGGCCTTGATTCGCTTACTGGCGGCGGCGCGGAAATTTTCCGCAAGGAAGTCCGCAGCGTCATCGCCAAGGGCAAGGAATCCGCCGAGGAATACCTGGACGTGCATCGCACCTGGCACAAGCTCGGCGGGCGTAGCACCTGCACGATACTTTATGGCCACGTCGAAACGCTCGCTGACCGCGTGGATCATATGCGGCAGTTGCGCGCGTTGCAGGACGAGACGCACGGCTTCACCGGCTTCATCCCGCTGGCGTATCAGCCGGAGGACAACGACATCCCGGTCACGACGCCGCCGACCGGGTTTGATTCGCTGCGCACCATCGCCGTCAGCCGCATTTACCTCGATAATTTCCCGCACATCACCGCGTATTGGGTCGGCCTTGGCATGAAGCTGGCGCAAGTTGCGTTGAGCTACGGCGCGGACGACATACACGGCACGATCATCGAGGAGCACATTTTCCACATGGCCGGCGCGACCTCGCCGCAATTGCAGACCGAGACCGACATGATCAAGGCCATCCGCGAAACCGGCCGGACGCCGGTGCAGCGGAACACATTTTACGAGCCGATCAAAGTTCTTGCGGACGGCCACCAAGCCGACGGAAACGCGAATGAAAATTCCGCGCGCTCGAAAGTGTTGGAAGATAATCTGGCGACTGCATGACAGACAAAATTTTGCTGCTCTCACGCCCGTGCCGCTGCCTGGCATTATTGCTGCCGGTGCTTCTCCTGCTGGCCGGATGCGGCACGACCAAAACCTACACGCCGATCATGGCTGCCGGGCCGGCCAAGCCGGCGGGTTATCCCATCCCGGTTTATCCCGTGGCCATGCCGCTGCCCCGGCCCTGTGAGGTCATCGGCCGGCTCGCCATCAACGACATGGAGTTGACCATTTCGGGCGGGTCGCTCACTGGAGTGACAAGAACGCTTCTGGATACGGCGCACGAAAAAGGCGCGGATGCGGTGCAGTTGCTCATCGTGGAAAAACCGGATTTTTCCAGCGCTCATTATCGCCTCCAGGCTAACCTGCTTCGTTATGCCACCGCATGGGAAACGGAAGACCTGTCTCTAAATGAATTTCTGGCCTACCTCCAGCAGCATCGCCAGACCTTGGATCCCATCGAGGGGATTTGGGACGATGGTTCGCCGGAGCGGATTGGCATCATCAAGGACACTTCCAAACCGGGCCGGGATTTTATTGCCTTCACCTTAAATCCGGTGATGGCGTCATGGCATTATGGCTATAAGAAAATGGACATCGCGCACTTGAACCGGTCTGGCGTCTATAGCCTGAAATATTATCGCGATGATTTTAGCAGCGTGAACACCGGCCTGCTGCTGGATCATAATCACACCCTGACTTTCAATCTTCCAGCCGGTGACAACGAATACAAGGTTTCCTTCGGCAAAATTGACGCACCGCTGCCGGCCAAATAAAATGTCCTCCGACAAAACGCAAATCTTCCGCATCGGCTCCGTGCCTTACCTGAACGCCGCGCCGCTCACGCGCGACCTTGGGAATGAACTCATCCTTGCCACGCCAGCCAAACTTGCCGAGATGCTCCGGCGCGACGAGCTCGACGCCGCGCTCGTCAGCATTACCGAGGTGCTGCTCAACGACCGTTACGACATCCTCGACGGCATCGCCATCGCGTCGCTCGGCGAAGTCTTCAGCGTCATTCTCGCGCACAAAAAGCCGCTGGAGGAAGCGAATGAAATTTTCTGCGACACTGCGTCGCTCACGAGCGTGAACCTGCTGAAAGTCCTGCTGGCCGAACGCGGGTTAAAGCCGGAGTTCAAGCCGCTGGAAAATTACGAAGCGGCGACTGAACAAGATTTTGTGCTGCTCATCGGCGACCGGGCGATTGAATTTCAGCGTGCGCATCAGCCTTCGCAAAGCTCCGGCGCGACAGGCACGCACGAGATTTTCGACCTCGGTGCCGCGTGGATGGAGATGACCAGTCTGCCCTTTGTTTATGCGGTCTGGGCGCTGCGGCGCGGAATTGAAACCAAGGAGCTGCGCCGCGAACTGAAGGAGTCCAAACACTCCGGGCTGGAACAGATGGAGCAGATCATCCAGTCGCGTGAGGAATTTGATGAGGCTTTCCGCCGGGATTATTTCGAGTGGCACATCCACTATCGTCTCGCGGACGACGAGAAGCGCGGCATCGCCCGGTTCTGCGAACTGCTGCGGAAACACAATCTCGGTCCGGTGTTTGAACCAAAGTTTGTTTCGTAGCAGCCGACGTGAGTCGGCTCATTTCATCCGTTTTGCAGTCAGAGCCGACTCACGTCGGCTGCTACGCTTCTTTTTCCAGCTTCGCCAGGGTTTCCGGATCGCGCACATCCACCCAGCGGCCCTGGATTTCCAGGCCGGCAAGCTTCTGTCCGCTGGCGACGATAGCGCTGATGGCGTCGGTCAGTTCGTATTCGCCGCGTGGAGATTTTTGCAGGCGCGCGGTGAAATCAAAAAGCGCCGGACGGAAGATGTAGATGCCCGCGTTATACCACGCCGGAACGCCGGGCTTGAGCCAGCCTTCGCGACGCAATTGCCCCACCTGTTCGAGCGACGGTTTTTCCACCAGCCGTTTCAGGCAGAATTGTTCGTCGAAGAAATTCAGGCCGCCCTTGGTCACGTCCTCGCCGGGCGTGACGGTGATGACGCCCGCGAAATCACCTTCGTCGAAACGCCGGATCATCTGCGGATAGGTTGCCGGCGGCACGAGGATGTCGCCGTAGGTCAGCAGGAACGGCGAGTCGCCGATGAAATCCTTCGCCAGTTCCGGCGCCTTGCCCGTGCCGTCCTGCACGACCTGGCGGCCGAACGCGATGCGCGCGCCGAATTTTGAGCCGTCGCCGAAATGATGCTCGATGACCTCCGCGCGCCAGCCGGTGACGATGAAAATCTCGCGGACGCCCGCCGCGACGACGCCCGCGACGATGTGTTCGAGGATTGGTTTGCCCTGCACGCGGATCATGGGTTTGGGCAGCTCGTTGGTGAGTTCCCTCATGCGCGTGCCTTTGCCGGCGGCGAGAATGACAGCTTTCATTTCCACCACAGATGAACACAGATGGACACGGATGAAAAATAAATAAATGTTCGCTAAATACTTTTTTGAAAACTAGAATTTCGTGTCATCAAGAATTTCGACAAATAAAATCCTTATGGCCGTTTACGTCGTAGTGCATCACAATCGAGACACAAATCAGCCTTGGCAAAATAGCTGGCTGGATGATGATCGTTTGGAAGCCATTCAAACCACACGAAAAATTGGCGAACTTTGCCTTAATGCACAGCGGGCAAAAGAATCTGTTTTTGTGCATCGTTGTGCATGGGGAGAATTCGCGCCTGTGGTTTGTTGTTCAGTATCCGTGGTTCAAGTTAGTCAAATTGACCAAAGCACGATGTTGGCAACTTTTTCAGATCAGCAATTACTTCATGCTGAACCTCCGATCACCGCAGTTCCGGGACAGAACTTCTATTTAGCAACACCAGTTGAACGAGAGGCTTTAGCGCGAACTAAATAATTGCATTTGAACGAAACGCAAAAATGAGCGAATACCGCAAGCATTTCACAACGGCGATACTGGCGTTGCTGGCTGGTATTGTGTTGAGCGGTTGCACCTCCTATCGCATAGCCGTCAATGGTTTCAACGACCCGAAATATGCCGGTGGACATTCTTATTGGCTCTTGTCGGGCGAAGATGGGGTGACCGTGGATGACCTCGAATTCCGTGAATACGCTGCCTTTCTCCGTCGTGGTCTTGCTCAAGCCGGTTATAGCGAGTCTGTCACTCCCGACCAAGCAGACTTGGCGATTTTTGTCAGTTACGGAATCGGTGACGCCAAAGCACAAGCTTATTCCTATTCAACGCCCATTTATGGACAGACAGGCGGAGGCACATACAACTTCTCCGGCACGACCTACTCAAGCTATGGCTCGGCGATGACTTATGGAACAGCAACACAAACACCGCAGTATGGTGTAGTCGGAGCGCAGCAGTTTTCTGGCTCAACCATCACCTTCCTTCGCTATCTTTCTCTAGATGTGTTCGACATGAAGGCGCTCCAAAATGAAAAGAAGAAAGTTCCGGTTTGGCGAACGGACGTGATGAGTAGAGGCACGAGCGGTGATCTTCGCAGTGTTTTTCCAGTTTTGGTTGCTGCCGCTACCCCGCACTTTGGCGAGAACACAAAAAAGCAAGTCGTCGTTGACATCAGCGAGGGAAACAAGCAGGTGCAGCAAATAAAAGCAGGGATTGATACCAACCAAAAGTAATTTGTTCCTACGCCGGCCAGAAACCAACGCAGTTGCGTCATTTCCGCCACAATGCTAGGGTTGCGGCATGATAACGGTTGAGACCAGCACACACATCGCGCGAGACGAGCGTGGCGTGGCGTGGATTGACGGGAAAAATGTGAAGGTCATTGAGGTGATCCTTGATCATCTGGCTTACGGCTGGAGCGCCGAGGCCATTCACGAACAGCAGCCGCAGCTTTCGCTCGCGGAAATCCACTCGGCGCTGGCTTTTTACTACGACCACACGGCGGAGCTTGACGATCAAATCGCGCGGCAGGAAAAGGAACTGGCGGCGTTACGCGCGGCCACCGGCGGATCTCCCATGCAATATCGTCTGCGCGGACTGGCGAAATCACGGTGAGCCTGCCGCTTTACATGGACGTTCATGTGCCGCTGGCGATCACGCGGGGATTGCGGCGGCGGGGCGTGGATGTTTTGACTTCGCAATCGGATGACACGACCAAACTGCCGGATGATCAATTGCTGAAGCGTGCCGCCCAGCTTGGGCGGATTTTATTTTCTCGCGATCAAGATTTGCTGGCCGAAGCCGCCAGGTGTTTGCGCAAGCGCGAGCCGTTCGCCACGGTGGTTTTTGCGCGGCAAATGGAAGTGTCCATCGGTCAGTGCATCGCTGATTTGGAAATCATCGCCAAGTCGGCCACGCCGGAAGAAGCGATGAACCAGGTGGTTTATCTGCCGCTCTAAAACTTCGTCAGCTTTTCCAGTTCCTTCACGCGCTTTTCGATGTCGGCGCGCTTGGTCTTGGTCGTGCGGTTCAGGCCAAAACCTTCGCAGCAGAACGACGCGGTGACGCTGCCATAGACCATCGCGCGGCGGATGTTCGCATCAATCGAGCCTTTGGCCGTGGCGAGATAACCCATCATGCCGCCGACGAACGAATCGCCCGCGCCGGTCGGATCCTCCACCGTGTGCAATGGATACGCCGGGCAGATGAAAACGCCCTTCGGCCCGGAAAAGATGGAGCCGTGCGAACCTTTTTTGATGATGACGTATTTCGGACCCAGCTTGTGGATTTTTTTTAGCGCCACAAAAATATTGTCCTCCTTGGTGAGCAGTTCGGCCTCGCTGTCGTTCAGCACAAAGCCGTCCACGCGCTTGAGCAGCTTGAGCAGATCGGCGAGCGCGATGTTCAGCCACAGATCCATGGAGTCGGCAACGACGAACTTCGGCTTCTTCATCTGGTCGAGCACGCTGTGCTGCAACGCCGGCGCGATGTTGCCGAGCAGGACGAAAGCGGAGTTTTGATACGCCTTGGGCAGGATTGGCGTGAAGGTCTCGATCACGCCCAGTTCCGTCGCGAGCGTGCGGCGGTTGTTCATGTTCACCTCGTATTCGCCGGACCAGTGAAAAGTTTTGCCGGGCAGAACTTGCAGGCCGGCGAGGTCAATCTTGTGGCGGTGATACAGCGCGATGTATTTCTTGGGAAAATCCTCGCCCACGCCGCCGACCAGTTTCACGGGCGAAAAAAAGCTGGCCGCGACGGCTGCATGGCTGGCGGAGCCGCCGAGCAGGCGCGGGTTTTCCCTGGTGGGGGTTTTGATGGAATCGAGTGCGGTGGTGCCGACGATGAGGACGCTCATTTGTTGGTTGATGGTTTTTAGTTGAGAGTTGATGGGTGAAAATTTCGGCACGGGGCTATTGAATGGAGCATTGTCCTCCCTCACCCTGGCACTCTCCCCAAGGAGAGGGAACAGCCGTTGTCCGTCTCAAATTATTGAGGGCCATTCGAGCCGCTGACCATCGTTGTTTTGCCAAAAAACCGGAAACAATTCTCCCTCTCCCGGCGGGAGAGTGCCGGGGTGAGGGGGAGCGTTGGCAACAATGGTTGATGGACTTCATTGAAGAACTTGGGCTTCCCTACTTCTTTTGAATCAATTCGATTTCGTAGCCTTCAGGCGCGTCAATGAAGGCGAATGTCGAGCCGCTGGAACTGGTCGTCGGGCCGTCGGAATAAGTCAAGCCGTGCTGTGCGAGGTGTTTGGAAAATTTCGCAAGGCTGTCCACCTCGAACGCCAGATGCGTCAGGTCGGGCTGGACTTGCACCGGGCCGCTGCCCGGGAAATAAGTGAGTTCAATCAACTCCTCGCTGCCGGGCGTTTTGAGGAAGACGAGTTCCGAGCCGCGCGGAGATTTGTGCCGCTTGATCTCCTCCAGCCCGAGAACGTCGCGGTAGAATTTCACCGTGCGCTCCAGATCGTTCACGCGGTAGCGCGTGTGCAACAGCTTTGTGACTTTGCTCATGCGGGCAGTTTAACGGGAATTTAAACAGGAGCAAACGGAGAAAGCGGACAAAAGATGCCGCGCGAAGGACGCGAAGCTGGCGAAGGTTTTTTCGCCTTCGGTTTTCTTCGCGTCCTTCGCGCGACGTTTTCCCCCGTCCAAGAATTTTTAATTTCCCGCCGCCGCCTTTTGCGGCATGATGTGATTCATGGGCAAACGACGCGAAGCGCGCGAACGCGCAGTTCAATTTCTGTTTCAGCACGACCTGAACCCGCCGGAAAATCTCGAACTCGAGCTGGCGACGTTCTGGAGTTCCCAGCGCGCCGCCGCCATTGAGGAGGAAAAAGGCCCGGCCAACTGGGGCCAGCCGGTTGAACTGCCGCCGCCGACGGTCGAGGAGGCCGAGACGCGCCTCTTCGCGGAACCGCTGATTCGCGGCGTGCTGGAACATCGTGACGCGATTGACGAAAAGATCAAAAGCCACGCGAAGAACTGGGATTTCCACCGCATCGCCGCCGTGGACCGCAACATCATGCGGCTCGCGATCTACGAAATGCTGTATCGCGAAGACATCCCGCCCGTGGTCAGCATCAACGAGGCGGTGGACATCGCGAAGAAATTCTCCACGCAGGACAGCGGTAAATTCGTGAACGGCATCCTCGACAAGATCCGGGGTGAACTCATGCGGCCGGCGCGGATAATTAAATAGTCCAAAGGCTAAAGTCCAAAACCCAAAGTCTCCGAAGTCATGGCCAAGATTGAGCGATTTGAAAATTTGATAAGCTGGCAAAAAGCCCGCGAGTTGAACCGGCTTGTCTATGGGGCCTCAAGGAACAGTGCTTTTGCAAAAGATTTTGGCCTGCGTGACCAGATTCGCAGCGCTTCCATTTCGATCATGTCGAATATCGCGGAAGGATTTGAGCGTGGTGGCGACAAAGAATTTCTACAGTTTCTATCCATTGCCAAAGGTTCTTGCGGCGAGGTGCGGGCGCAGCTTTACGCTGCGCTTGATGAAAATTATCTGACGTCTGAACAGTTCAAGGTCATCTGCGATCGCTGCGTCGAAGTCAGCCGCCTGATTTCCGGCTTCATGACGTATCTGCGCCGCTCCGAACTGAAAGGCAGCAAATTCAAAGCATGAGCGTCCGCACAACAACAACTTTGGACATGAGACTTTGGACTTTGGACTAACTATGTTCGCCGACCTCCATCTGCACACTTTTTTTTCCGACGGCACGTTCACGCCGGAAGAACTGGTGGAGCGCGCGAGCAAGCTGGGTTTTGCCGCCATCGCGTTGACGGATCATGACACGGTCGAAGGTTGCGAACGCGCCGCAGCGGCCTGTGCGGCGGCGGACATGGAATTTATTTCCGGCACCGAACTCACGGCGGAACATGATGACACTGAAGTTCACATTCTGGCCTATTTCGTGGACACGCAGAACCAGGTGCTGCTCACGCGCATCGCGGAGTTTCAATCCGTCCGCCAGAACCGCATCCGCGAAATGGTGGCCGCGTTGAACAGGCTGGGCATTCCGCTCAAGGCCGAAACGGTTTTTGCGCTCGCCAACTGCAAGTCGCCCGGACGTCCGCATGTGGCGCGCGCGCTGGTGAAGGAAAAGCTCATCGGCAATCTCGATGAAGCCTTTGAGCGTTATCTTAAAAAGGGCCGGCCCGCGTGGGTGCCCAAGACCAAGATGTCCGCGCTCGAAGGCGTGGAATTGATTCATCAGGCGGGCGGACTTGCGGTCATGGCGCATCCGGGCTTGAACCGCACGGACGAAATCATCCCCGACCTGGTGGATGCCGGGCTGGACGGCATAGAGTGTTTTCACACGAAGCACTCGACCGCGATGGCCGAGCGTTATCTGGAGATCGCGGAGAAGCATGGCTTGCTCGTCACCGGCGGCAGCGACTGCCACGGCTTCAGCAAAAAAGCGCCGCTCATCGGCACGGTGAAACTGCCTTACGACCACGTTCAAAAACTCAAAGACAAAGCGGCAGAACAAAAAGCTAGAACCACGAATGGACACCAATAAACACGAAGCGGAAAAAGCTTTGACGCGAATTTCACGAATTAACACGAATTCAAAATTCATTCGCACGGATTCGCGTAATTCGCGTCAAGCTTTTTGCCTTTCCGTATTTCTCTGCGGCTAAAAATTTCATGGGACTTTTTTCCAAATTCAAAGCCGGCCTCGCCAAGACGCACGCCAGGCTCACGCATGAGATCAAACGCATCGTCACGCGCTCGCCCAGGCTGACCGCCGACTCGATCGAGGAACTCGAAGCCGCGCTCATCGCCGCCGATCTGGGCATGGCGGTGACCGCGCAGATCGTCGCCGCTGTAAAAAAAGCTTACGAAACCCAGGGCGGCGCAGGCCTCGATTACCTGGCCATCGCCAGCGCGGAGATCGAGAAAAGTCTTTCCGCAAACAATCCAAAGCTCCGCGAGATTCCCGGCAGCACCTGCGCTGTCTCCATTGTCGGCGTGAACGGCACCGGCAAGACCACGACCAGCGCCAAGCTCGCGCATTATTTTCAGGCGCACAAAAAAACCGTGCTGCTCGCCGCGTGTGACACCTTCCGCGCGGCGGCGATTGAGCAGATCAAATTGTGGGGCGCACGCCTCAAGATTGAGGTCATCGCCGGCAGTTATGGCGCGGACGCCGCGTCCGTGGCGCACGACGCCGTCACCGCTGCGCAGGCGCGCAAGGCGGATTATCTGTTCATTGACACGGCAGGCCGCCTGCACACGAAGCACAACCTGATGCAGGAATTGCAGAAGCTGCATCGCGTGATCGGCAGGCAGCTCGCGGGCGCGCCGCACGAAGTGCTGCTGGTGCTGGACGCGACGACCGGCATGAACGCACTGAACCAGGCGCGCGAATTTCACAAGGCCGTGCCGCTCACCGGCCTCATCGTGACCAAGCTCGACGGCACGAGCAAGGGCGGCATGGTGGTGGCGATCCAGAAGGAACTCGGCCTGCCCATAAAATTCATCGGCCTCGGTGAGCAGCCGGACGACTTGCAGCCCTTCGACGCGAAACAGTTCGCGCAGGCGTTGTTTGAGGAATGAAACTAAATCCTTCACCGCAAAGACGCGAAGGCGCAAAGAATTTTAACTGCCGGTGTTTTGTGCGTTCGTGGCTTCACCTCGCGCCTTTGCGGTGAAAATCTATGTTCATCCGTGGTTAATTTCATTCCGCCGGCCCGCCCGGCCAATTCTCGACACCCGCGCGTCAAGCCGCTAGGCTGTCGCCGCATGACGCGCACCGGAAAACTTCTGGCCGAACTCATCGCGCTGCCCAGCGTGAATCCCGCCTTCGCTCCCGCCGCTGGAGCTTCGGCGCGGCAGGCCCGCCTTGGTCGCTCGCGCTTTGGTGAGAAGAACGTGGCGGATTTCTTGATGTCGGTGGCCGCGCGCGCAGGACTGGAAGTGGAATTTCAGAAAATATTACCCGGTCGTTCCAACCTCATCGCCCGCCTCCTGCCGCAAAATAAAATCCGCTCGACCATCCTGCTGGCGCCGCACCTCGACACGGTCAATGCCGAGGATTCGCAATTTGTTCCGCGCATGAAAAACGGCCGCCTGCACGGTCGTGGCGCGTGCGACACGAAAGGCTCCGTCGCCGCCATGCTCATGGCGCTTTGCGAACTGGCGAATTCCAAATTCCGTCCGCGCGAGACGGAGATTATTTTCGCCGGTTTGGTTGACGAGGAACATGCACAGATGGGTTCACGCGCGCTGGCGAAAAGCAAATTCAAAGCTGATCTGGCCATCGTGGGCGAACCGACGCGATTGCAGGTCGTCACCGCGCACAAGGGCAGCCTGTGGCTGGAACTGGAGACACGCGGACGCGCGGCGCATGGCGCGACGCCGCAGTTGGGCAGGAATGCCGTCCACGAAATGGCGCGGATCGTGGACGTTTTGGAAACGGACTACGCGGCGCAGTTGCGACGCCGGAAACATAAATTGCTCGGCCCGGCGACGGTGAACGTCGGCGCGATCTGCGGCGGGACGCAGCCAAATATCGTGCCGGACCGCTGTTCGATCCAGATTGACCGGCGCACGTTGCCGGGCGAAACGGAGGCGGGCGTTCAGCGTGAAATCATCGCGTTGTTGCGCGCGGAAAAATTATCCGCGCATATTTCCACCCGGAAGCTCGGCCCGGCACCGGCGCTGGAAACAGATCCTAAATTGCCGCTCGTGCAACATTTTCTGCGAAGCATCGGCCAGACGAAAACAGTCGGCGTGAATTATTTCTGCGACGCAGCGGTGTTGTCGGCGGCGGGGATTCCGAGCGTGGTGTTCGGGCCGGGCGACATCGCGCAGGCGCACACGGCGGACGAATGGATTTCGCTGGCGTCGCTGGAGCGCGGCAAGAATCTGCTTTTCCGCTTTCTAAATTCGCTTCCTTGAACCGAAGCCTCCGCGTATTGTCCAACGCTCATGATTGCAAAAACTGTTGAACCGGCCCCGGAACATCACGCGGCGCACCATCGCATGGCGTTTTTCCGCCAGAGCGGCTGGATGATGATCGCGGCGACGGCGGGCGGCGGGTTCATGTATGTCGTCCACATGGTCGCCAAGCAGATGCCGAAGGGCGAATACGGCGTGTTCACGACGCTATTGCAGGTGGTGTCGTTGATGGCGATTCCGGCGGCCGGATTGCAGATGATTTTTGCGCAGCAGGTGGCGGCGGCGATCACGGAGGAACAGCGGCGCGTGGCCATCAGCACCTTCCGCATCGTGCTGCGGGGGATATTTTCCATCTGGCTGGCGATGGCGATCACGGTGGCGATTTTTTGGAAACAGGCCCTGGCGGGCTTGCAGATCAGCAATCCGGCGGCGCTGGCGGCCACGGTCGGCGTCGGGCTGGCGGCGCTGATGATGCCGGTCGTTTTGGGCGTGATGCAGGGACGGCAGAATTTTCTCTGGCTCGGCTGGGCGGCGATTCTCAACGGAGCCGGGCGTTTCATCGTGGTCTGCGTGGTGGTGCTGCTGCTGCACGGCTGGGCGGCGGGCGCGATGAGCGCGGTGTTTCTGGGCATGACGGCGTCGGTGGTGATCGGCGTCTGGCAGATCCGCGACGTGTGGCGCATGGCCCTCGTGAAAGTGGCGTGGGGCGAATGGCTGCGCCGCGCAGTGCCGTTGACGCTGGGTTTCGGCGTGGCGACGTTCATGTTGAGCGCGGACATGCTGTTTGCGCAGAATTTTTTCCCGCGCGACCAGACGGGTTTTTACGCCGCCGCCGGCATGATCGGCCGCGCGCTGGTTTTTTTCACGCAGCCGCTGACGGCGGTGATGTTTCCCAAGATCGCGCACAGCACGGCACGCTCCCAAAAAACGGACGTGCTGGCCCTCACGCTTGGCGTGACGGCGCTGGCGGGCGCGGCGGTGGCCATCGGCTGCACGTTGTTTCCCTCGCTGCCGCTGCGGATTGTGTATGACAAGTCTTTCCTCGCCGTTGCGACGCCGCTGGTTCCGTGGTTTGCGTGGTCCATGCTGCCGCTGACGCTTTCAAACGTGCTCATCAACAGCCTGATGGCGCGGGCGCGGTTTGCGGCCGTCCCGTGGCTGGCGCTGGTGGCGATTGGCTACGGCGTTGCGCTGGCCCTGGTCGGCCATCACGCCGGAACTTTGGGCGACACCGGGTCAGGACTGCGCATGATGGTCCAGACGCTCGGCGTGTTCAACACGCTGCTGTTCCTCGTCTGCGCGTGGTTCACCTGGGGAAGAAAAATCCAAAGTCCAAAGCCGCAAGTCTAAAGCCAAAGTCACCCGGTCAGTCCGTCTTGGACTTCGGGCTTTGGACTTTGGACGACGAAAGCGGCTGCGGCGCGCGCAATTTTTTATAGATCCACGCTTCCAGCGGGCGCAAGGGGCGGAGGAATTTATAGAACGGCGAATAAATCAGCCGCACGCGCACGACCGACAAAAACATCGTCAGCGACGAACGCGCCAGCGTGACTTTCGACCCGGCCTGATCCGTCCATTCCGTCGGCACCTCCAGAATCTTGAAGCCCGCGCGCTTGATTGACACGAGCAGGTTGATGTCGAACGCCATGTCCGCGATGAGCAGGTTGGAATGGATTTTATCCACGACCGTGCGCTTCATCACCTTCGCCCCGCATTGCGTGTCGCGGATGTTCATCCAGAACAACGTCTGCACGATGAGATGGAAGGCGCGGCTGGCGAACTGCCGGTTGCCCGTCTGCGATTGATGGATGACCGCGCCCGGCAGCCAGCGCGACCCGATGACGCAATCCGCCGCGCCAATTTTTTTGACCAGTTCCAGATACGCGTGCGGCGGCGTCGCGCCGTCGGCGTCCACATAGCCGATCAAGTCCGCGTGGCCGGCCAGCTTGAGACCCTCGATGAGCGCGCCGCCCTTGCCGATGGGCGCGGGGAAATCCAGCCAGATGACGGACGGAAAATCCTGCGCCACGCGCTGCACCACGCCGAGCGTGTCATCGCGGCAGCCGTTGAGGACGACGACGAGCCGGAACATGCCGGAATAATTCCGCCCGAAAAAGTCCGCGTAATCGCGCAGCACCGGTTCGATGCGCGCTTCTTCGTTGTAAGCCGGGATGAGGAGCAGCAGGCTTGGGTCAGGCACGCGGATTCAGTATCAGAAACTTTTCGCGACGGCAATCTTGGGAAAACGGGGCGAAACGAAACTGGCTGGACCGGCGCGCGGACGAAGCGGTGGTTCGGCTACACGCACTTTTTGCTGAAGGGGCTGGCCAAGGTGCAGTGCGAATGGAGCCTGACGACGCTGGCCTGCAACCTCAAACGGGTGCTGAACCTGGTGAGCTTCCAGAAACTGATGGCGGCGGTGGGTTGAAAGCCCGGCGGCGACGCCTGCCCGCAAAAAAGCGGGTCAGCCCGTCCTGATAAGCGTGGTGATCGCTCCCCTCACCAGCGGAATCGAACCAAGCCGTTCCGGCAAAACCTTCCCTCCAAGACAAACTTTCCCGCTCCCCGTCTTCAACTCATCCGCCGGCAAATGGTTTTCACACGGGCTCGCGACTGGTTAGCACTCCACCCGCCTCCGAGGCGGGGCAATGACACGATAAGCTGGCTTGCCTTCATTGCGTTCTCACGGTTCAGTGTTGGCGGCGGGCGGCGGCAAGTAAACCGGCCTGCCAATGGTGTT
>JAQTQB010000024.1 GCA_028712475.1 Verrucomicrobiales bacterium | reverse complement strand
GTTTGCAGGCGGCGGATGACCAAATCAGCCTCGCCGCTACGATCTAGTTTTGCTCGGGGTCTTGCCATCCGCCAACGCTAACAGAATGGCTCAACTTCTACCAGACTATTTGCGTAGTTGGTATAAGCCTTGTCAAAGACGACAATCTCCCCGGCCCGCACGCCGGCGCACGCTTCGCGGGCGCGCAGGCTTTCGTGTTCGCCGGCGGTGTCCACGATGGCGAAGTGCGGCAGGAAGGTTTGCAGGTCGAGCCGGAGGTGGCACTTGGCGGCGGCTTTGCGGCGGCGATGTTTGGCCCCGTCCAGACAGCGGGCGACCAGTTGAATGGTGGTGGCGTCCACCAGATGGATCACGCGTTTGAAACGGAAGGCAAAGCGTGGACGGCGATCCCGGCCAAAACCGGGGTGGAGTTTTTCCAGATGGCCGAGGACGGCGTAGAAGAGGTCTTGGGCCATTTGGGCGGAACGTTCCCGGTTGGCGGTGGAGAGGGCGTTCTTGCTGGGCGGGGTCGCGCCACGCACGGCCGAGAGCGGTCCCGAATGCAAACGCAGGGCGTCGCAAACATCGTTGAGTCCGATGGCGTGGGTCAGTTGGGCGTAGAGCAGACTCACGACATGACTCCACGGCGTGAAGGTGCGGGCGCGTTTGGCAACGCCGGTGTCCCGCGCCAGCCGGGGCACCAGATGCGCCGGAATAAGATCGCAGAGCTGGTGCAGGAGCGCGAAGCTGCTGCGCGTTGGCTTGTGCGTTGTGGTTTTATTCATCCCCTGCCTTGTGGCAGGTTCACACGCGGCAAGCCAACTCTTTTTACCCCTCAACCATTAAACCCGTGGGACTCCTGTGACTTTGATCCTCGTCACCTCGGCTCCTACGGTTAAATCAGTATTGAACCGCGTTCCAGTTCACCACGTTCCAGAACGCCTTCAGGTAATCCGCGCGCTTGTTCTGGTATTTCAGGTAATAGGCATGTTCCCACACGTCGCAACCGATGATTGGTTTGCCTTCGCAACCGGCGACGGCTTTGCCCATGAGCGGATTATCCTGGTTCGGCGTGGAGACGATCTCCAGCTTGCCGTTGTTCGACACGAGCCAGACCCAGCCGCTGCCGAAACGTCCGATGCCCGCCGCCTCAAACTTCGCCTTGAAATCATCGAAGCTGCCGAACGTGGCCTTGATATCGTCCGCGAGCGTGCCGGTGGGCGCGCCGCCGGCGCCGGGGCCGAGAATTTTCCAGAAGAACGAGTGGTTCCAATGCCCGCCGCCATTGTTGCGGACGGGGCCGCGCACGGCATCAGGAACCACGCTCAAATCTTTGATGATCTGTTCGAGCGACTTGGCTTCCAGCGCGGCGTTGCCGGCGATGGCCTTGTTGAGGTTGTCCACATACGCCTTGTGATGGCGGTCGTGATGGATCTCCATCGTCAACGCGTCAAAGTGGGGTTCGAGTGCTGCCTTGTCGTAGGGCAGAGGAGGTAGTTCGTGAGCCATAATTTTCCTTGGTTGAGGTTTAACGGTTAAAATTGCTGAAAACAAATTGCGCCACGGTCGGATGAAATGCAAGCGCGGAGAAAATTCAATGACGAAAACTGGCGTCGAGAAATTTCACCATCGCCGCGCCAAACGGTGCGAGGTCGCGCGGGGTGCGGCTGGAGATCAGATTGCCGTCCACCACGACCGGCTCGTTCACCCAGATGCCGCCGGCATTTTCCAAGTCGTCCTTGATGCCGAGCGAGCCGGTGACGCGTTTGCCATTGAGAATTTTGGCCGAGATCGGAATCCAGCCGCCGTGACAGATGAAGGCGACGAGCTTGCCCTGCTCAAAAAATTCGCGGGTGAGCGACAGCACCTTCGCGTCGCGACGCAATTTGTCCGGCATGAAACCGCCGGGCACGAGCAGCCCGCAAAAATCCTGGCTGTTGGCGTCCTTCAGCAACAGATCCGACGCGGCGGGGTAGCCGTGCTTGCCGGCGTAGGTTCTTATTTCCGGTGCGGCGCACTTCATCGCGTAGCCGGCTTCCTCCAGACGCAGCTTGGGATACCAGAGTTCGAGGTCTTCGTAAACGTCGTCCAGAAACGACAGCACGGTCTTGTTCTTTTGCATGGCGAAGTTATTCTCGAAAATCATCCGCCAGACAAGCCTGCAAATGTCGCGCGAAGAGCACGAAGATGACGAAGGATTATTAGCCACAGATGAAACACGGATTAAACACAGATAAATTCAACGACAACTCCGTGATTGTTTGGCCTGTAGTTTTCTGTTTGCCTTGCATGAAATCAGTTGTAATTTTTCAATATGAGCGTCACCGCCATTCAAGACGAAATTCTGGGACTGCCCGCGCCAGAGCGCGCCCGGCTGATTGACGTGCTGTGGGATTCCATTTCCGGATCGGAACTCAAGGCACGCGAAGCGGTCTGGGCGGCGGAATCCGAACGGCGGATTGACGCCTTCGACGCCGGCAAGCTGACGGCGCGCGACGCTGCGGATGTTTTCGCCGATTTGAAAAAGGGATTGCAGAAGTGAGGGCGCGGTTCGTTTCGACGGCGGAACTGGAACTCAAGGAGGCGATGGAGTTTTATGAATCCGCCCGCGCCGGTCTGGGCGCGGAATTTTTGCGGGAAGTGGAGGCGACGTCAAAACTCATCGAATCTTTTCCACTGGCCTGGCTGCCGTTGTCTTCCCGAACCCGCCGTTGCCGCACGCGCCGGTTTCCTTACGGCCTGTTCTACCAAATCCGCAACGATGAGATTTTAATCGTGTCCGTGATGGACTTGCGGCGCGATCCCAAACGCTGGGAAGAATACTTATAGCTGGTGCTGCTCCCGCCAAATAAAAATCACCGCCATGTCGCGCGAATATGTCCTGAAACCTTATCATCCGGAGATCAAACTCCAGATTGATTACCCGCGCGAACTCAATCCGCAGCAGCTCGCCGCCGTCACTGCGCCGCCCGGCCCGGCGCTCGTCATCGCCGGCGCGGGTTCGGGCAAGACGCGCACGCTCACCTATCGCGTCGCGTATTTACTTGAAAGCAGGCGTGCCGAAGCCAGTCAAATTTTACTTCTTACATTCACAAATAAGGCTGCTGGTGAAATGATTCGACGCGTTAAAGAATTAGGCTTGGACTTTCCGCCAATTTGGGGTGGCACGTTTCATTCCATAGGCGCGCGAATTTTACGCACGCACGCGGACGTGATCGGCTACCAGCGCGATTTTACAATTTTGGATCGCGACGACGCGAAGGATTTGATTAAAGCCTGCATCGCCGAAGTTAAAATTGAAACGAAAGATACGCATTTTCCAAAGCCCGACGTGCTGAATGAAGTTTTTTCATTCGCGGCCAATACGCATCAACCAATCGAGCAAATCATGGATGAAAAGTATTTCTATCTGCTCGAAAAATATGAGGGTGAAAACGAACTTGAAGAAGATGTCTCGCGATTGTTTCAATGTTACATCGCTCGCAAACGCTCGACGAACGCGATGGACTTTGATGATTTGCTCACGCTATGGCTGAAATTGATGCAAGACAACGCCGAACTGCGTGATTATTACCAAGAGAAATTCAAATATATTCTCGTGGACGAATATCAGGACACTAACAAGCTCCAGAGCGATCTGATTGACCTGCTCGCCGCGAAGCATCACAACGTCACCGTCGTTGGCGACGACGCGCAAAGCATCTACGCGTGGCGCGGCGCGAACTTCGCGAACATCCTGGAATTCCCCAAGCGTTATCCCGGCGCGAAAGTTTTCAAGATCGAGACGAATTATCGCAGCACGCCGGAGATTCTCGCGGTCGCGAACGCTGCCATCGCCGCGAATGTGAACCAGTTTGCCAAGGAACTCGCGCCCGCGCGCAAGCCCGGCGTGAAGCCCGCGCTCGTCGCGTGCCAGGACGCTGGACAGCAGGCGGCGTTCATCGCGCAGCGCGCGCTGGAATTGCGTGACGAAGGCGTAAGCTTGAACAACGTTGCGGTGCTGTATCGGTCGCATTTTCACGCGCTGGAATTGCAACTGGAACTGACGCGCCAGCAGATTCCCTTTTCCATCACGAGCGGCATTCGCTTCTTTGAGCAGGCGCACATCAAGGATGCGACAGCGTTTCTGAAATTTGTCGCCAATCCGCGCGATGAGATTTCGTTCAAGCGCCTCGTGATGCTGCTGCCGGGGATCGGCGCGAAAGGCGGGGACAAACTTTTTCAAAGTTTTACCGCGAAGATGGCGGATGGCGGATGGCGGATCGAAGGAAACATCCAACACCCAACATCCAACACCCAACATCCAATCGCTGCCAAGTTGCAGAGTTGCACGAAGTCCGTTCCGAAAAAAGCCGCCGTAGCGTGGTCTCAATTCGTCGCCACCATTTCGCAGCTTGAGGACGCGACCGTCCGCAAGAGCGCGGCCAAGATGCTTCGCCTGGTGATGGACGCGGGCTACGACGATTACTTGAAGGAGACGTTCGACAATTACGAGCGGCGGCTTGAGGAACTGCAGCAGCTCGCGGAGTTCGCGTTTCAATTCGGCAGCGTGGAGGAATTCCTCACGCAGCTCGCGCTGCTCACCAACGTCGAGGCCGAGGACGACAGCGCCGCCAAGGACGACGCGGAAAAGCTCAAGCTCTCGACCATCCATCAGGCGAAGGGACTGGAGTTCGACGCCGTGTTCGTGATCATGTTGTGCGACGGGATGTTTCCCTCTACGCGCTCGATGGAAAGCAACGAAGGCGAGGAAGAGGAGCGGCGGTTGTTTTACGTCGCCATCACACGGGCGAAGAGCGAGCTTTATATCACTTACCCGCTCATCCGCGCCGGTTACGGCAGCACGGGCATGGATTCAATGCAACAACCTTCACGTTTCCTCGCGGAAATTCCCAAAGACCTGCTGAATGAATGGAATCTGCGGTGAATGACGCGATGGAGTTGCTCCGTCATTGAAACTGCAAATAAACCCGGCTGCCGTCCGAACGCACGCCACCAGTCTGGTTCTCGGCGAGGAAAAGCCGCGCGTCTTCCACCTTGCCGGTCTGCAGAATGTAGGCGCGCACTGCTTTGGCGCGTCCGGCCGCGATCGCTTCAAGGTCGCTGTCGGAAACCGGAATACTGGCGAGCAGCAGGACTTCCATTGGATTGGTGGGCGGCGGGAGTTTGGATTGCGTGGAAACATCGGCGGCACTGGAAGGATTTGGCGCGCTGTCAGATTTCATCAGGAGCGACGCGCCCTTTTTGGTGTCCGCCCTGCGGGCGATGATCTGGGCGACGGCAGCGGCGAGGTGGCTGTTCGTGGCGACGAACGCTGGCGTGATTTTGCCAGCGGCCTGCGCTTCACTGTAAAGTTTCTGCACCCAGGATGTCCGCTGGCCCGGCGTGAGCACAACCTGGTCGGGCGTGGTGCTGGCGCGATCGGCCTTGCCGAGCGACAGCCATTGGCGGGTGCGAAGCTGCTTTTCCAGGGCGACACGTTGCAAGGCGTCGCGGTCGGTGGGGGCATCAACACTGCCGGAAATCTCGAGTTGCAGGGCAGGGCGCTCATAAAGTCCTTTTACGAGCGAATCCAGTTTCTGCTGGCTCGCGGTTGTCAATTCCACGCTGCCCGGCGCAAAATCCTGATAGCCCAACTCCTCGCCGCCGCCGCCAAACACCGCGCCCAACAAGGAGAACGGCGAGGTCGCGGCTTTCTCAAGGATGTTCATGATGGCGCGCGCTATGACTTTGCGGACGCGGAATTGCGGGTCGTCAAGACTGCCTTCAACCGGCACGTCTAAAACAATTTTACCGGCGCGGTCTTTCATGATGGCGACGGCGAGCCGCACGGGCAGATGCGTGGCGTCGGGGCTGTCCACCTTTTCACCGAACGTGAACTGATCGAGCGTGATGACATTCTTGGAATTTAATTTTTTGCCGACGATTTCATACTCGAGGTCGAGATTCAATTTTCCACGCGCGATGCGGTAGCCCGCGAACTTGCCCGCATACGGACTGGTCGGCGTCAGGTCCACGTCGTTCACGGAAACTTTGATCTCGTTCGTCTGCGTGCCGCCGAACGGATTGATGTGGCCGGTGATGTCCGCCGGCCCGACATTGTCCACGAGCGCGTGCAGGTGAATGTCGGCGTGCTGCAACTGTTCGGAGGAAATGCCGTCAATCGTCCCGCCCAACTGTTCGATCGCGAAATTCACGTCCGGTGTGATCGAATGGTCGGTGAAGCGGAAGGCGGCGTTGGAAATCACAATGCTGCCGATGGAAATCTTCGGGGCTGCGGCTGAAGCAACTTCGTTGGTCGCAGGTGGGGAAGATTGTTTTGCGACAACGGACGCGTTAGTTCCCACCGGCGTGTTGGTGTTGGCCGGCTGGAGCGCCGCGAGCAGATTGATCATGTGATTGGTTTCGATGACGACGCGGGCGTAGGCGTTGTCCAAGGCGATTTCCTTGATGGTAACGACTTGCGGATTCAGATTTGCGTCAATGCCGCTGAAACGGAGCGAATCCCATTTCAATAGATCTTCGCCCATCGCGCCGTCCGCCGTGTGCAGGTCGTCGAGCCGCGCGTCGCCGCTGAACGTGACCTGCGGCAGTTCATTGGGCGGCGTGCGGAGTTGAAGCTGGCCGGTCAAGCCGAGCTTGCTGCCGAGAATGAGCAGGTTGAGTTTGGGTTCGAGATACGGGTCGAGCGTGCCGAGATTGAGATTTGTGATGGCGAGGTTGATGTCGGCGGTCGGCGGCGAAAACGACGCGGCGAGGCCGGTGCGGATGGTGCCGTTGGTGTTCCAGCGCAACGACAGCGCGGCGGTGAGATTCGTCGTGGGAACGTTGGAAATATTTTTCACCGAGAGCGCGATGTCATTGAGGTCAAGCTTGGCGGGGCGTAAATTCACCAGGTCTTCGAGGTGCACCGCGCAGTTGCTGAAATCAACATCGTGAATGGTGCCGCTCCATTGGTTCGTGCTTTCGAGCAGCATCGCGACCGCGTTGGTGACGGAGCGCAGGAGAACCAAAATGCCGCCGGGCGCGCTGGCCGTGGTGTCGCCGGGCTTTGAAAGTTCGACGACGTTGATGGCGTTGTCCCTGTTGCGGTTCAGAAAAATATTCCAGGCGCGGGCAAACACCGAGCCGATTTCCGCCTGCCTTTTCCCAATGTCAACGCTTACGCCCGACACGCCAAAAAGGGGAAGGTCTGCGGTGCTGTTGCTGTCGCCCGGCTGGCCGAGCTTGAAATCCCGCAGCACGAACAGGGCGTTGGTGACGGCGATGACACGGTTCGTCGCGCTCAATTCAAAACGATAACTCGCGCGCATGGCAATGGTGCCGTCGCGGATCTCGAATTTCACGAAGTCCTGATACAGCGGCGCGTATTTGTTCAGCGAGATTTTGTCCAGAGACAGTTCGCCGCGTGAACGCAACGGGTCGAGGTAAAAATATCCGCTCCAGGCAAAAGTCTCACCGGCATCGGTCACGCCCGCAAACGAATAGGGATTTTTACTGTCCGAGTCGGTGCGGAAATTTTCCAGCGTCACGTCAAGCGGGCCGATGATGCGCGTGAACGGCTTGCGTGTCGTCAAATCCGAGAACGCCGCCGCCGCGCCGCCGATGTGCAGCCGGCCAATGTGCAGCACGAGCGGCTTGGATGGTTTCCTCGGCGCAGCGTCGGGAGCGTTCGCCGAAAATTTGGCGATGAGGTCGGAAAAATTAAACGTGCCGTCCCTGTTCAATTGCGCGCGAACGAACGGTTTTGTCGTGCTGATTTCCCTGAATGTCCATGCCTTGCCGATGAGCGACGAGAGCTGGAAGTTCACATAAACTTCGTCCCACGAAACGAAGGGTTTGCCGTCCTTGTCCTTGATGAGAAGGCCGCGCACCGTGGCGGACAGCGCGAAGGGATTGAGTTTAACTTTTTGGATCGTAACTTCGCGGTCGAGCTGTTTGGTGAGCTGGCTGGCCGCGACGCTGCGGATGATGGGCGGCAAAATGAGAAACCCGGTCACCGTGTAGCCCACAAAAAGCGCCACCGACCAGATGACGAGTTTGCGCTGCCGGGGCGAAAGAAAAAACCAGATAAATTCCCACATAATTCCTCTGCCGAAATCATCTGAAAATATGGATGAGTCGTCAACTCTTCGCGGTCGGAACGCCGAACACCGTTTCGGCGAGTTGACCGCGATGGAAGTTTTTAACGGGCTGATACGGTGATCAGCGCCCCATTTCAAATCGCGAAGTCCGCGTATTCCGGCTTCACCGCCTCGGTCGGCGCGGACAACATTCCCGCCGCCACCGTCGCGTTCGTGCCTTGCTCGATCAAGATGAACGCGCCGGTCAAATGGTTCGTGGTGTAACCGTCGAAGATAAGCGGCTTGGCCGTCTTCAAGCGGATTGCGCCGATGTCATTGATCGTAAGCGTCACCGGTTCCGGCTCGGGATCCAGCGTGGTCATGTTGATCCGGCTTTCCAGTTTGCTGACGATGGCCTGGACGGTTTGCGTGCCGTGCTTGAGAAAATATTTTTTGCCCGCCTGCAACGGGCGGCTGTGCATCCAGCAGACCTGCGCGAACAAATCCGCGCTGTGTCCCGGAAGAATTTCCAAGCCCACGATCATGTCGCCCCGGCTGATGTCAATGTCGTGTTCCAGGCAGATCGTCACGGATTGCGGGCAGAAGGCCTCATCGAGCGAGCCGCCGTAAGTCCAGATGTCCGTGACCTTGGTCTTGATGCCGGCGGGCAGCACGATGACTTCCTGGCCCTTGCGCACGATGCCGCTGGCGATCTGGCCGCTCAAGCCGCGAAAATCGTGCAGCTTATGGTCGGTGGGATCGTTCGGACGGTTCACCCATTGCACGGGAAAACGGAATGCGTTCAGATTCCGGTCGCTCGCAATGTGGACGGTTTCGAGATGATGCAGCAACGTCGGCCCGCCATACCATTTGCAGGCGGCGGACATTTCCACCACGTTGTCGCCGTTCAGCGCGCTCATCGGAATAAATTTTACGTCGTGGAAGGCACCGAGCTTCGGTAAAAAATCCTCGATCTCATCGCGTATCTCCGTGAAGCGTTCCTCGCTCCAGCCCACCAGGTCCATTTTGTTCACCGCGATGACCAGATGCGGAATCCCCAGCAGCGCCGCGATAAACGTGTGCCGCCGCGTCTGCTCGATCACGCCCTGTCGCGCGTCCACCAGCACGATGGACAGGTTCGCCGTCGAGGCGCCCGTGACCATGTTGCGGGTGTATTGCACATGCCCGGGCGTGTCGGCGACGATGAACTTGCGTTTCGGCGTGGCGAAATAGCGATACGCCACGTCAATCGTGATGCCTTGCTCGCGTTCGGCACGCAGGCCGTCGGTGAGATTGGCCAGGTTGATCTGCCCGCCGCCGGTGATGTCCGCGCTGCGTTCGAGCGCCTCGATCTGATCCTCCATCAGATTCTTGGAATCGTAAAGCAGACGGCCGATGAGCGTGGACTTGCCGTCATCAACACTGCCGCAAGTGTTGAAGCGCAAAAGTTCGATGGGATGTTGCGTGTGTGGCATTACAATGAGCGGGGAAGTGTAATTAATGTTTGAAATCAACCAAGTCAAAACTGACTGCTCTAAATGTCAGCACGCGGAACAATGTTTTGTCACGCGATTAAATCTGCGTCGCTGTCGGCGGACGGCGAACGATCCAAGAATGGGCTTCCTTCCATCCTAAATCCGTGATCCCAAGTGAAAACAAAGTCGTTCTGGCTAACAGTGAACAAGTATTGTCCTCGCTCGTTGCAGTCCGCGTTGGGAATCACACGTTCCAACAAGTTTGGCATTGGAATAACAAAGACCTTCTCATTCGGCGTGCCAAATCCACACCGCACCTCAAGACAAGCATTGGCGTCATTCCGATATTCATCCAAGCGACTCTGGTAAATGTTAAGTCTCCAACTGCGTGATTTAATTTTGTATCGGTCCTCTTGCTTGGGATATGGCCTTGAGTATGTGCGTGAAGTATCCGTTCCATTTGCAGGCGATACGACGATACGAACTTTCGGAAGCGGCTTGGATGGATCGAAGCAATACCACCCCGGCCGGACTCTGGTATAGCAGCTATGCTCGGGCCTGAATTGCGCCCACACTGCCGCGAGCGAGCACGTTCGCATCCACAAAAACACGGCGTCATACACAGTCCGAACGTGAATCGGCTCGCTCTGGGCCAGCAGCCTCATCACGTCATAAACTGCATCCCTTACGCTGAGTCGTTTTCGTCTGGCTTCATCATGAAGCGCCTCCATCTGCTGAAACGTAAGCTGATGTCGGAAAACTTCGTCGCCGGTTTCCCATTCGACAACTTCATCACGAAACTCAACTCTCCAGCCATCTTGTCCATTGCTAATAAAAACTTTGCAGTTTCGCACGGTGTGCGGCTGGTGTTTCAAGTGGAGCTTGTAACGGCGTATGCCAACTCTTGTAATGTAAAGCCTCGCGCCCGAAGGCAGAGGCTTGAAAAGTTGTTTGAGTTTTTCATCCAAATTGTAGATTGCTCGTTTCCTTCTACTGACCTTGCACGGAAACCAGGATTCAGGATCGTCTTGCCATGAAACTTCAACTGATTCGCCGTCAGCAAGCGGAGGCAAAATATCGTGAACCGCTCTTACCAGCGGAATGTAGCCATCCAAGATGTTGCAAAACCGGAGGTCAATGCACACGGTGCGGTGTCTGCTTTCAGACCAAATCTCGTCGGGAAGAACTGCGTCTCCCCAATTTAGCCCCTCGTATTCCAGAAGCTCTTCGATTTCTTGATCCGGGAGTTCTATCGCCTCGCGTTCAATGAAGACAAAATGTTCACTCGGCCTGCTACGAACTCTCGGCACATTTGGAGAGTGGTGAATAACGTAGCCATCATCTGAATCTGGGACAGCTAACCGTTGCCAAATCTCCTCCTCTGCGACTGCGGCAAGACTTTCAGCTAACTCGGCTCTGAATCGTTCAGGGTCAGCCTCGAATGCGCGACGCGTTTCTTCAACAGTCGGAGTTTCGTAGTGATTCTCGGTCCAGTGCAGAGCCACGGCTGCGTCATCATCGAAAATGTCGCCGCAGATACAGCATGCACAGACATCTTGAGAACCTTGATGATCCATGAACTTGTCGATGAGCGTCAAATCTTCGGATATGCTGAATTTTAGTTTCGCTGGTGCAAAGTGATTCGTATGTTCAGCCCTGATATGGTTGTATATTTCATTCGAGGCGTTCGGCGAATCGGCAACAACAAAAGGTTCAGGAGCGTTAAGGAAACGCTGATTTAATATTTTGATTTCCGCTGTTTATTGGAGACGCGAGGGGTTGGTTTTTCTAAACTTGCCGGCATGACCCATCAGCCGAGTTTTTCCCAGGCCGAGTTTGCCGATAAGAA
>JAQTQB010000016.1 GCA_028712475.1 Verrucomicrobiales bacterium | reverse complement strand
GGATGAACTCCAACGCTTCTGGCGGGACGCCCGCCGGGTTCGCTCCCTTATTTTTAACTGGCTGCTCGATCAAGTAAACACTTCCTCTCCAGTCGTTATACTACATTATTAACGTAGTTGGTATAAGGCGGCCCATCTTCCTTGCCCATGACATTATGAAACACGGCGGCGGCGGCCTCCGACTCTGGCGTGGTTTGAATCTTCGGCGGCAGCTTTTGCGAATACAAGCCGGGCGTCTTGGCCTTGCCCGGCTTCGTTGTTGTTGCGGCGATCTGTGACCGCCGGCCTTTGGCCTTTGGCGTGACGGGCAGCAAGGGCGCGGTGAGCTTTTCGTAAAGAGCAAAAAGAAATTCCACGCGCTCGCGGTCGGACTTGAACGGTTCGGGGCGATAGCACTTCTCCACGGCGCGATCCAACTCGGCGTGGGCTTTCACCAGTTCGACCGGCATACGAAGCGGGTCGTAAAGATCGGCCAGTGTGCATGAACCTTTCGGCGACAACCACGGTTTACGGGCGTCCAGCACGGCCTGCGCTTTTTCTTCCACGAGCACGCGCTGCTTGGCCGTCGCGCTTTCCGGCCACGGGTAATTGTTGTAAACGAGTTTGTTTGAATAGCGGTAATCCGATTTCAAACGCCCGCAAATTTGCCGTGTCCAAGCCATGTGCATAGTTGAACACAATATGCCGAAGTGAAAATTCTTTGCTCCTTCGCAAAAATAAATTTCGGACGCCACAATTGTTGTCGGCTCACGAAACGCAATTGGAATGTAAGGCCGGTTTTCCGAGGAAGTTTTTGGAACTGCGAGAAATTTTTTCCTCGGTTGGCGAAGCTCTGCGAAAACTGACGGTTCAGACGCCTTAACCCGCGTCGGCCCCTTTTTGCTAGCGAGACGAAAATCTCTCACCGCAGCAATCCGCTCCATGATTCCGCCAATCTCACGAAGTTCGTCGGGCTGGGCATCAAGCAACCAAAGACAATGGCGCTCAATTCCATTTATAAAGTCATCAGCACTGATATAAGGCCGCACGAATTTTTTTGCAGCAGGCCATTCTCGAAGGAATTTTGCAGCTTCGCCCGGTTCAAAAATCAGATTTCCACCATCAGTTGATTTGCTGCCAAACACAAGGGCGGGAACGGAATCGCAGATTGGTGTTGAACGTGACAGCGCAACAATGTCAGAGCCTTCAACCAAATACGGACTGATGTTCTTAACTGCGGAAACCGTGACCATTTCCGTTGGCTGGTAGGGCGCGTCACTCCGTGCGCGCCGTTTCGTGCCACCTTCCACGTTCGCGGCGGGCAGAGGACTGCCCGCCCTACCTTCGTAATCGTAGAGACGCTTGCTTGTCGTATCGAAAACAGCGAAACCGATGATGACGACGTGAACGTGAGCTTTGCCGCGCGCTTCGCTCACCCAAGGGAATGTGCGGTGAGCAAAATGTATCTTGATTCGATATTTTTGAAACAACGCATCCCAAAGCACGCCGACTTGCTCGCCTTGCGAAATTGAATTGGTAGAAACAAAGCCAACGGTGATGCGAGTGCCTTGAATGTATTCGGCGGCCAAGCGATACCAAGCCGTAACATAATCCAGCACTCCTTTACCTTTTGTCTCGCCCCAAACCAATTCCATATCCTCACCTTGCGCGCCATTCATCAAATGCTTTCCCACGAACGGCGGATTGCCGAGGACGTAGCTGCATCGGGCGGGCAGCAGGACTTCCCGCCAATCCTTCCGCAGCGCGTTGGCGCAATGGATGTGCGGGGATTTCTTGAGCGGCAGCCGCTGGTAAAGCTGGCCGAACGCCTCGGAAATCTTCTGGTTCATCTGGTGGTCCACCAGCCACAGCGCCACCTCCGCAATGCGCGAGGGCCATTCCTCGATCTCAATCCCGTAAAACTGGTCCACGTCCACCTGCGAGAGCCGGTTGATTTCGTCCAGGGTCATTTCGGTCTGCTGGCCGAACAGGAGCAGGAGCACTTCCAGCTCAAGCTGGCGCAGTTCGCGGTAGGTGATGACGAGGAAGTTGCCGCAGCCGCAGGCGGGGTCGAGAAAGCGCAGGGCGCAAATTTTCCAGTGGAATTCCTCCAGCCGGACGCGGCGGCGGTTCGAGCGGTCCGCCTTGATGCTTTCAAATTCCGCGCGCAATTCGTCGAGGAACAGGGAACGGATGACCTTGAGGATGTCGCGTTCGCTGGTGTAATGCGCGCCGATCTGCCGCCGTTCCTTCGGCTGCATGATGGATTGGAAGAGCGAGCCGAAGATGGCGGGCGAAATCTGGTCCCAATCCTTGCCGCAACATTCCAGCAGCGCGTCGCGCATGGAACGGTTGAAATCGGTGAAGCCCAGATGCTCGCCGAACAGGTCGCCGTTGACGTAGGGAAATTGCGCGAGGTCTTCGTCGAGGTTGTCCTGCCGTCTGGCGACGGGCTGGTTCAGCACGTCGAACAGGCGCGCAAGGTGCAGGCCCAAGTCCGAGCCGTCGGGCTTGGTGTGGTTCTCGATGTAGAGCTGGAAGGCTTGGCGCGGGAACAGGCCGGTGTCCTCGGCAAACAAACAGAACAGGATGCGGACGAGAAAGCGTTCGAGGTCGTGGCCGGAGTAGCCGCCGGCTTCCAATTCATCGTGCAGCTTGCCGAGGATTTCGGCGGCTTCGATGTTGATGGGGTCCTGCTCCTTGAACGTGTGCTGCTTGTAGCCGGGGATGAACGCAAAGTCGTGGATGTGCTTGTGAAACTCGGCCAGCGGAAACTCGGTGGTCTGATACCGCTTGCCGGCAAACAGCGGCAGGTCGCGCTGCGTCTCCGGCTCCAGGTCGTAAAGCACGAAGCGTTGGAAATCGGAGACGATGACGTAGCGGGGAATCTCCTTCTCGCGGCCTTCCGCCGCCATCGCCTGGATGTAATCGAACGCCTGCGTCCTGGCCTTGCCCAAATCTTCACCGGCGCTTTTGTGTTCGACGAGGAGCTTGCGTTTCCAGAGGAGGTCAATCTTGCCGAAGTTGCCGGAGGCTTTCAGGACGGGCACTTCAAAACTGGCGACAAGTTTTCGCGAGATGCCGAAGACATCGAAGAACTCGTTCCAGAACGTCTGCTTGTCGGCGCTCTCGCTGGCGGCGCGCTTGTGGTCGCGCGCGAACTTGACGGCGTTGTGGCGGATTTCGTTCCACGAAAGTGGCATGGGCGTGGAGGGTAGAGAAGCGCGGCGGCGGCGTCAATCAGCGGGGAGCGTCAATCAAGCCGGCCGCTTTGCCGTCATGCGGGCGCAAAAAAAACGGGCGGCGCTTGCGAGCCGCCCGCTTTATATTCCCGGTTCCAATTTATTTTTTCGGGAACAGGAACGTGACGGCGAAGCGCAGGCCCCAGTCCGGGCCGCCGTCGGGCTTGTTGACGTAGTAGCGGTAGCCGGCCTGGAAGGCGACGGGCATCTTGCCGATCTTCACCAACTGCTGGACCATGAAATTTAGCGGCACCGTCGCCTGATCCGACTGCCAGTCGTAGGTGGACTCGGTGTTGATCGCGAACGTGGTGTAAGTCTTGGTGGTGAACGAGACGAACGGCTGGAGGTAGGTGGCGTTGATTTCCGCGCGATCCTGCTGCCCGGCGAACGACCAGATCTGGTTCGCCAGAATGCCGTAAGTAAAACCATGCTCCTGCCGCAACGCAACGATGGTCGGCCCCGCGCCCCATTTGCCGCCGCCCAGTTCTTCCTCGGTCGCGGTCGGATAATATCCCACCGGCCCCGCGCCCAGAATCCAGCCGCCGACCGGGTTCTTGGGCGAGAAGAAAAAGCTCTGCGTGGTGTCGCCCAGGCCGTCATGGTTCGCGCCGCCTTTGACCGGCGATTCCGCGTAGATGACCGGCACGATGGTGCGGAGGATGAGGTTCCAATCCTCACTGATGGAAATGGGAATGACCGGCTGGATGTTGCATGTGTATTTCATCGCGTTCGCCGGGCCGATGCCGAAATCCCAGTTGTTCTGGAAGGGCACGCTGATGAGCGCGGCGACGGGGTTCTGGAGTTTCTTTGCCAGTTCGGCCTGCTCATCCTGCGCGGTGGTCTCCGCGCCGCCGCCGCTGGCGGCTTCCGCCGAAGTGGGTGCGATCGAGAGCAGTTGCAAATGGGAACTGATGGTTTGGGACTGAAGCACCGTGGTGGTGAACGCCAGCCCGAAGGCCAGAGTGAGCGTGGTTTTTTTCATAGATACACTTTGGTTTGTTTTCCAGATGGACTCAATCGGTTTCGCTGCTGAAACCGGGGCCGGCGGCAGCGCCACTGGCAACCATGCCATCGGACCAGCCCGCGTGTTTCACAAGCGGATCATTTCTCAAATGCGAAGATCGTTTTCCAGTCATTCTTCATGCTGATGACGGTCCAGTGCTTGTTCCTGGCCTCGGTCATCAGCGCGTCGCTGAACGTGCCGATGTGCGACTTCGCGCCGTATTCAAACTCGCGCAACTTGTCGTCGTGATGCACGAGCATCAGCAGCCGCGCGCCGGTGCCGCCTTGCGCGTATTCCAGCATCTGCCGGTCGCCGTCGGAATTGCCGAACGCCGTGATGGGTCGGCGGCCGATGTGCGAATTGATGCCGACCGGTTTGCCGGTTTTGTCGTCAATGAAGTTCACTTCCGGCAGCCGCACGAGCACGGGTTGGCCGTCGCGGATCTCAAACTTCGTCTTGATGCTGCTGCCGACGACCTGTTCTGGCGGGATGCCGTAAACCGATTCCGTCCACGGCCGCATGAACTCGATGCCGCCGCCGGAGACGATGAAGGTCTTGAAGCCGTTCGCGCGCAGGTAGGCGAGCAGTTCGAGCATCGGTTGATAGACACATTCGGTGAATGGCTTCTTGTAGATGGGATGCTTGGCGGTGGCGAGCCAGTCCTTGACGATCTGCTCGAATTCCGCCGTGGTCATACCGGCATGCGTGGCCATGACGATCTCGGCGATCGCATGTTCGCCGCCGGCGAGCGCGGCCTTTACGTCGCCCTTGAGCAGCGAGGCGAAGGGTTCCTTGGTTTTCCACTCGGGATGTTGCGGAGCCAGCTTGCCGACACGGTCGAGCGCGAAGATCAATTGAAAATACATCGGCTGCTCGCACCAGAGCGTGCCGTCGTTGTCAAACGTGGCAATGCGCTCGGGCACCGGCACAAAATCCGGCGAGCCGGGCGTCGTGACTTTGGTGACGAAATCGGTGATAGCTTTTTTGGTCGCGCCTTCGTTCCACGCGGGCAACGGGTCTTGGGCGTGAGCGAGTGTGAGACTGGCTACGACAATCGCCAGCAGGCTTAATGTGCCGCGGATTGATTTCATAGCCGTGGTTTTAGTCTTGTTGTTTGAATTTCCCATCGCGAGGAAAATTTCATTCGCTGTTTAAGGCGCGGACCGCTCCTGGCGGAGGGCCGCCCGGGCGGCCCGCGTGTTTCACAAGCGTCCTAGTCGCTATTCTTCATCAACGTCTCCAGCACGCTGTCGAGCGAGAAACTACCGGCCTTCTGGCTCGGCGGGAATTCCCTGAAGGTGGCGAGGAATTGCGCGACGTATTGCTGCGCGGGCACGAGCATGAAGGCCCGGTCCACCCGCCAGCGGCCGTAGTCAATGCTCTCGTGGTCGGCGATCTCGAACGGATCGGAGCGCAGGTTGAAGAGCTTCGGAAAACGCAACGGCACAAATGGATCCTGCCAGACATCCAGACCTTGGGCGCGCTGCTCGGCGAAGACCAGCTTCCATTGGTTGAACCGCAACGCCACGAGCGAGCCATCGTCGTTGAAGTAGAAGAACTCGTGCCGCGGGTCGGGACCTTTGCCGGCGAACAGGTCGGTCAGGTTGTAGCCGTCGAGATGGACCTTGAAGGTCTTGTCGCCGACCTTCATGCCTTTGAGCAACTGCTCCTTCACATCCGGCACGCCGGCGGCGGCGAGCAGCGTGGGCAGCATGTCTTCGTGCGAACAGATGTCGTTGATCACCGTGCCGGGCTGGATCACACCGGGCCAGCGGATGGCGCAGGGCACGCGATAGGCGCCCTCCCAGTTGCTGGCCTTTTCATTGCGGAAGGGCGATGAGCCGCCATCCGGCCAGGAAAATTTCTCCGCGCCGTTGTCCGTGGAATACATGACGATGGTGTTATCCTCGAGGCCGAGCTCCTTGAGCTTGGCGAGCAGGATTCCGACGTCGTTGTCATGCTCCATCATCCCATCAGGATAAATGCCCAGCCCGGTCTTGCCTTCCCATTTGGGGCTGAGATGGGTCCAGATGTGCATGCGGGTGGCGTTCCACCAGATGAAGAATGGCTTGTCGCCCTTGCTCGCGTCGGTCATGAAACGCACCGCCTCGGCGGTAAACTCGTCATCGCAGGTTTCCATGCGTTTCTTGGTCAGCGGGCCGGTGCTCTCGATCTTCTGCGTGCCGTCGGGATTGGCCCAGCTATGGATGACGCCCCGGGTGGCGAATTTTTTGATCAGCGCCGGATCCTTGAAGTAGTCGGGATTCTCCGGCTCCTCTTCGGCATTGAGGTGGTAGAGCGAGCCGAAGAATTCGCCGAAGCCATGCGCGGTCGGCAGATGTTCGTCGAGGTCGCCAAGATGGTTCTTGCCGAATTGGCCCGTCACATAACCTTGCGCCTTGAGCAGCTCGGCGATGGTCACATCGCGCGCCTGCAAACCTTCCTTCGCGCCCGGCAATCCGACCTTGAGCATCCCGGTGCGGAAGCCGGTCTGCCCGGTGATGAAACAGGAACGTCCGGCGGTGCAGCTCTGCTGCCCATACCAATCGGTGAACATCGCGCCGCCTTTGATGATGCTGTCAATGTTGGGCGTCTTGTAACCCATCTGGCCGTGGTTGTAGGCGGAGATGTTCCACCAGCCGACGTCGTCACCCCAGAGGATGAGGATGTTGGGTTTCTTCGCGGCGGCCGCGTGAACAGTGGTCAAAGTGCCGTAGAATGTGGCACCCGCTGTCAGCAACGACAGGCCGAGATGTTGCAGTTTGGTTGTTTTCATAATTTTTTTCAGACTGGTGGCTCGCCCGTGAAGTCGCGGGCCACCTCGTAAGAGATGGCCCGCGTGTTTCACAATCGAAGGAATGGTCCCGTTCTGTGACTACTGGCTTCCGTGTTTCGCGTTCCTGACCTGCGCCATGACCTGCGCCAGGTTCCAGCTCTCCGGGGCCTGAAGGGGCGGGAACTCTTCATAGCTCATGAGTTCCTTGAGCCACAGCTCCTGGCCGAGGGGCAGGATGTTCCAGTCGTATAAATATGCCGTGCTCGGCGCGGCGAGCGAACCCATCACCCAGCCGCCAGCCTTTTTAAAGTCGCCCCAACTCGTCTCGAATGGATCGCGCTTGAGGTTTACGACGCCGGCCATGAACTGGGGCTTGGGTCCATACAGGAAGCCAAAGGCGCTTTCGTCCGCGATCGCGAAAATCAGCTTCCAGTTTTTGTAGCGCACGGCCGAGGGCGTCGTGCTGTCGTAGTAGAAGAAGGTGTCGCGCGCCGACTTCTCCGATTTGCCGGTGAGGTATTCCACCTGGTTGACGCCGTCGAGCTTGGTCTTGACGATGTCCTTGTATTGGCCGGCCATGATCTGCTTGTTCAGATCGTTCCCCTTGGCGCCGCCAGCGATTTCGACAAGCGTCGGTAACCAGTCGAGCGACGCGAAGATTTCGGTGTAGACCGTGCCCGGCTTGATGTGACCCGGCCAGCGAACGACGCAGGGAGCGCGCATGCCGCCTTCCCAAGTGGTCATCTTCGAGCCTTTGAACGGCGTGATGCCGCCGTCGGGGAAGGTGAACTGCTCGGCGCCGTTGTCGGTGGTGAAAACGATGATGGTATTGTCCAGTTCGCCCATGTCTTCAAGTTTCTTGAGGACGAGGCCGATGTTGTCGTCCATCTGCTTCATGCCGGCTTCCTGGATGCCCCAGTCCTTGCCGCCCTTCTCACCCAACATGTCCAGATACTTCTGCGACAACACGGTCGTGATGTGCATGCGTGCCGGGTTATACCAGCAGAAGAACGGCTTGCCCGTCTTCGAAGGCTGGTTGCGGTCGAGCCAATCAATGGCGTGGGAGGAGATTTCTTCGTCCACCGTCTTCGAACGTTCGAGCGTCAGCGGGCCTTCGTCCTTGCCCATCTGGTTCTTCGCCGTGCCGTCAGGAGACTTCATCCAGATCACTGGGCGAGGTGCGGCCAGGCATATGCCATCCTTGGGGTCGATCTCACCCGGGGCTGGCGGGATGCCGGGAATGGGCACCATCTTCGCCGGCGGCGCAATACCTTGCACGGTCTGGCTCTTGTTAATATCCGGGAAGCTGACCTGTTGCATCGCGTCCAGATGGTAAAGGTAGCCCCAGAACTCCTGGAACCCATGCGCTGTGGGCAGTGCATCCGGATGATCGCCGAGGTGGTTCTTGCCGAACTGGCCCGTGTTGTAGCCCAAATCTAGCAGGAACTTGGCAAGGCACGGCGTGCCGGGTCGCAAATACGACGGGCTACCCGGAAGTTGCGGCGGGATCATGCCCGTGCGCAGCGGATGCATGCCGGTGATGAAAGCGTTGCGTCCAGACGTGCAGCTCTGTTCTGCATAGTAGGTCATGAACTTCCCGCCTTCTTTGGCGAGGCGATCAATGTTCGGCGTTTCCCCGACCATCAAGCCTTGATGATAACAACCCGGCTGCATCCAGCCGATGTCATCACCCATGATGAACAGGATGTTGGGTTTCTTGCCGCCGCTGCTGGCGGTGGCCGCCGGTTGCGCCGTGGCGCAGGATGTCAGACCGAGCGCTGCCGAAGCGGTCAGCACGGTCAAACAATATTTTTGCAGATGATTATTCATAGCTTGGTTGGTTTGCTTGTTTGTTGATTTAATCTCAAACGAGAAAAGGCAGGAATTCAGAAGCTCGAACGGACGCCGATGATTTCGACTCTCGTTGAGAGAACTAAAGCACCGTTCGCAATATTTGCAAAGTTTTATTTATGTTAAATATTAGTGACAAATCCAGGGCCGAAGACGCTGTGACGAAACAAAAAGCGGGCGGCCTGGCGAGCCGCCCGCCGGTTTAAGATGAGGCAATGGTTCGATTATTTATTCTCGAACGGAAAGACAGTCTTCCAGTCATCCTTCATGCTGATGACATTCCAGTTCTTGTCCTTCGCCCCGGTCATCAACGCGTCGCTGAACGTGCCGATGTGCGACTTCGCGCCGTATTCGTATTCACGTTTCGCATCGTCGTGATGCACGAGCATCAGCAACCGCGCGCCGCTGCCGCCCTGCCCGACACCCGCGTGGTTTATCGGCGACAATCTGGAACATCTCTCGCCGTGTCGAACTGCAAGGCGAAGCAGAGATGCCCGAAGAAATATTTTTCTGAACTTGCGCCCTAAAACCTCACGCCAAAACCGACCGTCAGATAATAGTCACTGTTTCGCGGGACGTCGCCGTCGGATTTTGCCTGGGGATTCTGGAGATAATCCCAGATGAACGACACGTCCAGGTTCAGATGCCGTTTGATTTCAAACTCCAGCGTGGACACGGAGTGATGGGTGTATTGGCCGGCTTCCTTCTCGGTAAAGATGCTCTGCAATGATTGGATGAACGTCAGGCGCTGGGTGAGGTCGGCATTGAAGTTTGAACCGAGCACGGCCGCCGGCGTGCTCGCGCTGTCGGCCTGGTTGGTCTCGACCGTGGAAAATTTGGTGTATTGGTAAGCGGGGCCGGCGAACACCGTCCACTTCAGTTCATCGCGGTCAAAGATATAGTAACCCCCGCCCACGCCGGCGGTGAGGCGGTAAGCGATGTTGGCCAGCGAATCCTGATAGTATTCCAACAGGACGGGGCGCACGAACCAATCCTGATTGAGCCGGATGTCGTAAGTCACGTTGACGCGCTCGTTGTTCGCGCTCTGGACATTGTCCACCTGGCTGTAATTGCCGAGGTAATCAAAGAGCAGCGTGGTGTTGGGCGTCCGCCGCGCCAGTTCCGCGCTGGTGCTGACCGTGGTTTGGTCGTTGTTGCCGGACTGGAGGCTCAACGCCAGATTAAAATTGCCCGACCAGTTATTAATGCCCGTCTTGCCGCCGCTGGGAGTGATGCCCATGAGCAGGTCGCGGTGCAGGCTCAACGGTTCCGCCCCGGTGACCATCACCAGGTCATTACTAATTACGACCCGTCCATAGGCCGGTTTCTGATCCTCAAATTGCGTGAACATGCGGTGCGCCGAATAAAGCTTGCTGACATCTTTCAACTTCAGCGTCTGCTGATCGAGTTCATCGCTGTCAAATTCGACCTCCTTGTTTTGGACATACTTGAGCTGGCCGCGCAACCATTCGCCTGACTTGAGCTGAACCCAGTCGGAACCGTCGTGGCCGACACCGGGCGGTTTCCAGGAAACCGTGTTGGTCGGCGTGTTGGTGGCGACTGAAGCAATCGCCGCATTGGTTACCTCGACCGCCGTGGCGCGCAGGAGATCGCGGATTTTTGATTGCGGAAAAGTCAGCCGTCCGGCCAGTTCCGACTCGAACACCACGTTGGTGCTGGTCTCCACAATCACCGTGCCGACGAACCGCTCGCCGTTTGTGCCAACCAGCACGTCGCCGCGCGCGAGCAATGTCATCGCTCCCAAAACCAGCGCACACCAGAACGATTTTACTGTCGCGCTCATTCGTGAATTCAAGCCGGCATCACCAGCGTCTTTTCGTTTTGCGAGGCGGCCAGCCGGCTCCACCATTCCTCGGCGCGTTCGCGCGTCCACTCCGCCGCACCCGGACATTTCGCCAGGGCATCAGCCAGTTCGCGGGCGCTGGCCGGGCGGTCGGCGGGATTTTTCGCAAGGCAACGCATCAGGAGATTTTCCAGTTCCGGCGACACCGGTTTGCCCAATCGCTCGGAAGGTCTGGCCGGCAGATGTTTCACCTGATGCACCAGCACTTCGCCTAACGTGGCGCAATCGAACAACGGCTGGCCGGTGACGAGAAAATATCCGACGGCTCCAACCGAATAAATGTCGGCGCGGGCGTCCACTTTGTCGGGATGCTCCACGGCCTCGGGCGACATGTAGAGGGGCGTGCCGAGCGTGGTGTTGGCCCCGGTCAACTCCAACTGGCCCTGCGTGGCGCGGGCTTTCACCAGGCCGAAGTCCAGCACCTTCACAAAGTCCGGCAGCCCGCCGCGCCGCGTGAGAAAGACGTTGGCCGGTTTGATGTCGCGATGCACCAGCCCGATGCCGTGCGCCTCGGCGAGCGAGCCGCACATCTGGCACAGGATGGCAATGACGCGGCATTCCGGCTGCGGGCCGTAATTTTTCACCAGCTTGTCGAGCGTCAGGCCTTCGAGATATTCCATCGCGTAATAAAAAATCCCCTCCGGCGTGCGGCCGTAATCGTAGAGCGCGATGGTGTTCGGATGCGTCAACTGGCTGGTCATCTGCACTTCCTGTTCGAAGCGCGCGGCGGTGTTTGCGTCCGCCGTCTCCGACTCCAGCAGCTTCACCGCGACCGGACGCCGCATCAAAGCGTGGTGCGCGCGATACACCGAGCCGAACGCGCCCGCACCGATCTTGTCGTCGAGCGCGTATTGGCCGAGTTGTTTTGCCTTCAACGCCGCCTTGCGCGCCGTGGCCTGCAGCCGGTTGGCCAGGCGCATCAACACATAGATCACCACCGAGCCGACGACGAGCAGTCCGAAGATGAACCAGAAACCCATGCGCATGATGTGCAACGGATGAAACGCCTCGGCCACGTCCATCTCCGTGACCAGGCCGAAATCAAATTCGGGAAACCATTGCCATGCGCCGACCACCTTCACGCCGCGATAATCCCGGTAGCCGTCCACATCCACGCCCTCCCGCCCGGCACCGGCCTCCGCCACCGGTTTCGTGAGCGCCTGTTCGGACCGGCGCTTGGGCGATGACTTGCCCTGGCTCAAATCCACCAGCGGATCGCGCAGTTCCAACGTGAGAATCGAATTGGCATCGTCCGAATCGGGAATCAAACCAAGCCGCCGCAGTTCATCGTCGAAGCGGCTCTCGGAAAGCAGCAGCCCGTTGCGCGCGAACGCATACGTCTCGCCGCTCGCGCCCGCCCGCGCCGTGGCGAGGATGCGCGTGAAATCCTTTTCCGGCGCGATGCGCAGCCCCAGCACGGCGATGACTTTTCCGTCCGCAGATTTGACTGGCGCGGCGGCAAACATCGTCGGCACCCCGGCGCGCAGATTTCCTTTCGCGTCCGGCAGCATGGCCACGCTCGGAAATGGTTTGGTGACGATGGTGTGGCTGGCGAGGCAGTTTGAAAATTGCTCAACGTAACCGGGCGGCGCGGTCATGCCGACGAGTTGGTCGCGTCGGGACGCGATGACCAGGCAGCTTGGATCCAGCACCACGAACCCGTTGAAACCGCGATGGTCGAGCCATGGATTTATCTGCGCGCGCAGCGCCGCCAGTTCCGGCGCGGCCAGCAGCCGCGACTGGATGGGCGTGCCCGGCTCGGTCTTTTGCAGCAACCCGGCAACGAGGTCGCGCAGATGTTCATCGTCCGCAAGAATTTCCGCGTCCGACTTCACCGTGGTGGCCCACGCGCGCAGCGCCTCGGCGTTGGCGTTGAGGATGACCTGGAGATTGCCGGCGATCTGCTGCTTCATCGCAGCCTCCATTTTCAGGCGCAACGACACGCCCACGAACGCCAGCAGCACCGCCGCCACCAGCGGCCAGACCCACAGTTGCGTGCGGAGAAATCCCCGCGTGCGCGCCAGATAACTGGCCGTGCGGGACTCGGTCTGCTGGTTGAGGCTCATGATTTGATTTGCGGGCGCAACGCGAGATTAAACAAAAAAAGAACGGTGGGAACAGGAAATTCCCGCGATGAATGTTTTGCCGGCAGGGCCGGATATCCGCAGCCTTGTTTTTATCCCAAACCGGCGGAGAACAAGAATACAGCCCGCCAGAATCGCCCGCAAAAACTTTGAGAACGGGCTTTAGCAACCAATGGTGGTCCCGGGATTGGATGATTTTACTTCTGATGCAACCGCCGTTTCATCGTGTCCCGCCTGCAGCGCGGCCTGCAACTGCTCGCGCAGTTGGTTGCGTTCAGCGTCAGTGGCACCGCGCGGAACGCGGATGGGTTCGCCAAAAGTCATCTCACAATGCGAGAATGGCAGCGGGATTTGAAAACGATCCCAGCTCCTCACCTGGATTTTCCAGCCGAGACGGCAGGAGTAGGGAATGATCGGCAGGCCGGTGACTTGCGCGAGCGCCATCACGCCATCCTGCACAACGTGGCGCGGACCCTTTGGGCCATCTGGCGTCACCGCGAGATCGTAGCCGCGCCCGGCCCATGAAGCCAGTTCGAGAAGTGCCTGCGCGCCGCGCCGGCTGGAGGATCCGCGCACCGCCTGCACCCCGAAGGCTTGGAGAATAGCCGCGAGCAACGCGCCGTCCTTGCTGGCGCTGATGAGCGCCGCCAGATGCTCGTGCTCGTGATGCGGACGGACGAAGCTTTTGTAAACCTTCATGCACAAGCCAAGCCGGTTGTGCCAGAGGGCGAAGATGACAGGTTCGTCCGGGAGGCTGACCGGGCCGCGTCCGCCATTGACGCGGTAACGCAACGTAGTCGCGAGCAGGCGCATCCCGTTGGACACCACGCAAGCCAGCGCAACCTGGCCACGCGAGGGCGTATTTGGCACCACCACGCCGCTGACGCGTTTGCGCCCCAGAGATGGACTGGAAGAATGAACCGGGCAACTTTTCATGACGACGGATCCGCGATTTGTCTTGATGCAAACGAGAAAAATAGGAATTCAGAAGCTCGGAAGGATGCCAGATGTTTTCTAATCTCGCGGAGATAAATGAAACACCATTCGCCAAACATGTAAAGGAATTTTCAGTGACAACTTGGATTATGCCGCTGGCAACCCGGCGAAAATTCGCCGTAACAATCCAAAGCGGAATCCGACGCCCGCCGGATTCCCGCCAACCCCGCTGTCCGACCGTCATCACGCCGAAGCTGCAAATGCCGGACCGATTTCACATCCAAAAATTAAAAAACGGCGGCCTGATTCCAAGCCGCCGTTTTGAATTTTCAGGCAACGCCCTTCACCGGCTCAAGCCGCCGTTGTGGCAACCCCGCTTACCGCGTGACGGAGTGCATATTTTCCAATTGTTCATACGCCTTCATGCCGGCGTATTGAAGCGAGCCGAAGTTGTATTGGAACGCCAGCCCGAAGCTATAGCCGCCCTGGCCATGCTCACGATGCGCCTGGATGCCATAGCCCGCCAGCGTCATGACTTTCCAACGCTGACTCGGCGCGCTGTAGCCCACTCCCGCCCCGACACCCGAGTTGAACGCGCCCGGCTGGCCCGTGCCATCCACATAGTCCACCACGGCGGCCGCGCCGCTGCCGATGATTGACCACTGGTCTTCGCTGCCGAACGGGATCGTGTAGGTCCCGTAGGCCAGCCCGAAGGACTGGGCCGAAAGTTCCTGGAAGAAGTATCCGGGGATGGACAGCGGGAATTCCTTGGTGTAGGGCAGCACACCGCCCAGACGGTAGGCGCTCAACCGGTCGGCATTGATCGTCCCGCCGCCCTGCAATCCAAACACAATATAATGTTTGGATTCCAGCGTGGTGTAGTTCAACTGCGCCCGGCCAAAGAACCGCTGGCTGGCGCGCTCGAGTTCCCGGTCATTGCCGTAACCATAGCCGCCGGGGGAGGTGCGCTGTTCCAGCTCATACCAGCCGGAGATTTCCATGCCCAGCACCGGGCCGAGCATCGGCTCCTTGCCGCCCCAGCGCAATCCGGCGCGGTAGGTGATGAACGGCTGGTTCTCGGGCAGGACAAATCCATTGCCCGTGGTGTCGGTGGTGTCAAAGGACTCGTAATTAAACCGGGTGCGCAGCACGCCGTTCAACGGGATGTGCTGATCCGGGTTGAACAGGTGATAGACGCTCACACTGGCACCCCCGCCATTGCCGTCAAACGATTGATCCTTATACCACCGGCCTTCGTCCACTTCCTGATAGCTGTTGGCATACAGGCCGCCAAAGGCGCCCACGGCCAGGTCCGTGTGTTCGCCCAGCAGGTGTTGAAAGCCCAGTTCGCTGTCCACATAGACGGGCGCAATGACCAGGCGCAGCACCTCGTTGGTCGTCGGCACGTTGGGCATGTTCCAATAATAGAACGCGTAAGCGCCCATCGGGCCGGGATCCGTCAAGGAGGCGTTGACCCCCAGGTGGAGCAATTGCCGGGGTGCCGGATCAATCTGGGCCTGGGCCGCAAATGAAACGAACATCATCGAAGCAAGTCCCGCCAGCAGGTGCGCAGCTTTGCCCGACCGGGTTTGTTGTGGTTGTGGGTTTGAGGTTTTCATTTTGATTTAAGTTTGTTTAGGCGTTTTGAAATTCCACTTCGCTGATTGCCCCAACGGACTTTAACCGGAATGCAACGTTGATGTTGTGCGGCTGCCAGCGCGCGGTCAGAGTCAGTGCTGCAATGGCAGACAGCAAGGAAAAAATGTCAAAGGGAAAAATAAAAAAACGGCGTATGTTTGAAATCATCATTTCCGGATGCATTTGAACAGTCTTGCCAAGGAATTCAACTAATTTCAAAACGGAGCAGCGGCATGGTTTTCAATTTCTGGTGTGCGGCTGTGCGGAGCGTCAGCCGCACGCCGCTGCTATCTGCACCGGCTTTGGCGGCAAAGGCCAGCCAGACATTTACGCGAAAAATAATTTGAACTTCGCGCCGGCCTGCTGATTATTTTATCCGTGCTGATAAAAAAAACACAGCGGCGGGTCAACCATGTTTCCGAAAAACTTCAAATCACTAATGAAATGAGGTCTTAAATGTTTGGCATCAGGTTTGCTAAAGGTGCTTCCGTTGCGGGTTGTAAGTTGTTTTGGGTGGGGAACCAATGGTGCCGGGAGTGGTTGTGGGGACTGACTTCTGATGCCGTTGATTGTTGAAAACATGGGGACGAAACACGACGCACGCGCCCGCTTTATTTGCCTGTGCAAGGATCGCGCCTAAACAAGGAGGTGGCGGTCACCACAGTCTGATTTGTGAGGCGCGTGCGTGTGCCGCAGGGGTTCCGGCCGCTTTTCCATTCACCAAAGCCTTCCCGGCGTGACACTGCGTGCCGCGTGGTTTAATTTTCGCCGATGCAGCAAACGACTTTGACCCTTGGCCATTCGCCCGATCCGGACGACGCCTTCATGTTTTACGCCCTTGCAAAGGATTTGATCCCCACGCACGGTTTTCATTTTCAGCACATTCTGCAGGACATCCAGACGCTCAACGAACGCGCCACGCGCGGCGAACTCGACATCTCCGCCGTCAGCATCCACGCCTACGCCTACGTTTCCGACAAATACGCGCTTCTGCCCAGCGGCGCGAGCATGGGCGACGGCTACGGCCCGATGCTCGTGGCAAAACAAAAATTTTCCCGTGAAGAGATCGCGAAGAAAAAAATCGCCGTGCCGGGAACCATGACCAGCGCGTTTCTGGCGTTGCAACTCTGGCTGGGCAAGCCGGCGAAGGAATTTGATTACGTCGTCGTCCCGTTCGACCAGATTTTTGCGGCGGTGAAAAACGGCGTGGCGGAGATCGGCCTCATCATCCACGAAGGCCAGTTGACCTATCAAAACGAAGGACTCGTCGTTTGCGAAGACCTGGGCGTCTGGTGGGGACGCAAGAATGATGGCCTGCCGTTGCCGCTCGGTGGAAACGTGATCCACAAGCGATTTGACCCGGCCACGCGCAAGCAGATTTCCGACACGCTCACCGCCAGCATCCAATTCAGTCTCGATCATCGCCCGGAAGCCGTGCAGCACGCGCTGCAATACGCCCGCGACATGGGGCGCGACCTCGCCGACAAATTCGTCGGCATGTATGTGAACCACTGGACGCTCGATTACGGCGAACGGGGCAGGGAATCCATCCGTCGTTTTCTCGGCCAGGCCTTCGAGCGCGGACTCATTCCGCACCGGCAGGAACTGGAGTTTGTGGTTTGAGAGCCAAAGCCGGGAGGGATGCCCGGCGACACACGCGGCGCCTTTTATATTGGCCGCGTTGATTTATCTGCCTCTCGTCCAGCCGGAACTTCCGGCTTGGTCTTCCGCAGCAGACGCAGGTTCCGGGCATAAATGACGGGGAGGAAAAAATAGCCCAAAATGACCGGCAGCTTGTCAATGTGCACCGCGTAGATGAGGCAGATGATGCTGCCCCAAAAACTTAGATGCCAGAAAATCGGCGGGACAACCAGGCGCTGGTGCTTCTCGGAAAGCAGCCACTGGACAAAAAAGCGCAGGCCGAACAGAACATTCCCGATCAGGCCGAATGCCGTCCAATAAAGTGACTCGCGGAAGAGCCAGTCAAAGTGTCCGCCAATAAGCTGTTGAATCATGCCGGGTGGATTATCCATAATTTTGATGGGTGGCCAAGATTTCCCGCGCATTACATCTGGCAGGGTGGTTTCTTGTGTATCACCACTAACACGCACCATTTGAATATCAAGTTTTCTTCATGACCTGACGGCGTTTCAAATATCAAAATCATTGAGCCGCAAGAGGCGAAACATCTAGCCGCAGCCGATTTTGCCATCCGCTCCCATCCGGGCAACGAGCGGGCAGATGTCTTGTTGCAGGCAGAACGCCACGTCCTCGCGCAATTCGGGAATCGCCAGCAGACGCCGCGCGTTTGCGGAACTGCTCACCGCCCCGGCCAGATCAGATTTCGCTTCCAGCCAGACCAGCAGCGCGATTTGCGCGGAATCGCTGGAATCAATTTTGTGAGGTGGGGCGAGAGTCCCTCGAGCCCTGATCTCGCGACTTTTTAAAGTGGGCTCGACGGAGTCTCGCTCCACCAACAACTCACACAGCGCACCCGCTGCCAGCACATCTTCCAGCGCCGTGTTTTCACCGGTGCCGGCGCACACGAGCAGGACGCTGGTGAAATTCTCTCGCCGGAGAAATTCTGCCGTTGCGGTGAGATTCAGGAAGGAAGCGGCCAGGACGGTTTGCGCGTTCACACAGGCGCGCAGGGCGCGCGTGCCGTTCGTGGTCGTGGAGACGATGATTTTGCCGCGCACTTTTTCCGGCCTATATTCGCGCGGCGAATTGCCGAGGTCGAAGTCAATACCCTCGGCGGAAATCCGGACACCGTTACGTTCGCCACCGAGCAGAATGGATTTTGAATTTTTAATTTTTAATTTTGAATTCTTGAGAGCGACGGCCTCGGCGATTTCGCTGACGGGGATGATGGCTTGGGCGCCGTGGTGCAGCGCGGTCACAAACGTGCTGGTTGCGCGCAGCACGTCGAACACGACGCACGCGGTCGCGCGCAAATCGCGCTGGGCGAGCGCGGGTAATTCCGCCGGCGTCAGGATGGTTTCAATTTTCATTTTGCGTCGCGCGAAGAATGGAAAGACAGCGAAGATGTTTTCGGCCTAGCAAACAAACTTGCAGTGGTTCGTCAAAACACACTTATTTAATGGAATCATTTTGTGGTCTCCGTCTGTTCTGGAACAAGGTAATAAGCTCTCATTGGGTAGCCAATCACTGGCGGTGCAGAAGTAGATCCGGAAGGTGTAATCCAAGTAAGCGAATTAATAAATCCGATGGAAAAGTGCTCCCCACGCGAATCAATGACGGTGACGGGTGATGGAAGCTGTGCAACCGCATACTCGTTCGTGCCAGCTCTCATTTTGACAAGGTGTGTGATGACCCAAGGGCCGTCTTTTGCAGAATAAATGTGAAGGCTTTCCGCGTCCCATGCTGCTTTCAGTTGGTAAGTTTTGTGAACTACATATTGGACAAAGATAACGCCTATGTAAACAAGCATGGCGATGGCAAGAAGTGCTGTCAGATTTTTTTGAATGGTCGAAGACATGGCTTTATGAAAGCTGGTTTGCAATTTTCTATCAAGGAAAAGCTATTTCAATTTCGTCCGCATATAATGAAAAAGATATTGCTGGGCGTAACCGGCGTGCGGGCCGAAATGCTTGGCGGCAAAGCGGCGCAGGCGTGGCTCGCTGGCGCGGCGGCGCGGGAAATAAAGCCGTTGCAGCGCACGTTCAATCCAGACATCCACCGGAAACGCGGAATCAAATCCGTAAGCGAACAGCAAAACGCAGTCGGCAATCTTCCCGCCCACGCCGCGCAGCTTCATCAGTTCCGCCCGCGCCTCGGCGTGGGGCAGGTGCCGGATGCGTTCCAGATCAAACCGGCCTTCGGCAATTTCCCGCGCGGCGGCGAGCAGGTTCGGCGCGCGAAACCCCATCTTGCAGGCGCGGAGTTCGGCTTCGGTCAAGCGTGCGATTTGCTCAACAGACGGAAAAGAAAATTGTAGCGTTCGGCCTGTGGCCGAATCAGGTCGAGCCACAGGCTCGACGCTACAGTTGATAGGTTGCCCAAACCGTTCGCAGAGCAGGGCGACGATCTGGCGGATTTGGACGATCTGTTTCGTGGAGGACAGAATGAACGACGCGAGACATTCCCACGGGTCTTGCTTGAGCAGGCGCAATCCGGGACAGGCGGCGACGGCGGCACGCATCGGTTCGTCGTCGGGAAACGTTTTCAGGACGGCGGCCAGATCAACTTCCATCTGGAGAAATTCGCGGAGAAAATTCCAGTTCTCCACCGGCGCGGCCGTTTCGGCGCGGATTCCATCGGGTGCTTGGGTCAATCGCACCCAATGTTTTCCGATGACGCCGACCCACGCATCGTTTTGTTTCTGCCAGCGGAAAACCTGGCCGGAGTCGAGGGTTGCGGCCAGATCGTAATCACGGACGCGGAGAAATGTTTTAACAGAGGAAATCATCTTTCAAACCGTGTAAGCCAGGAATTATTTTGTTTTAACGCGCCACCTCACCCCGGCCCTCTCCCCCAACTCTGTTGGCGGAGAGGGAGAGCATTGCGTGGCGGTCATGGTTCAGCGGGTTTTTGAATTGCCAAATTTCAAATCCGGCACGAGCGACGGCACTTTGTCGTGCCAGCGCGGAAACCATTTCTTGCCAAAAAATTGCCACGCGGTTTCGAGGGCGATGGCCACGGCCACCGCGTAGCCGGCCCCAACAAGCGCGCCGGCCATTACATCGCCCGGATAATGCACGCCGTTATAAACGCGCGAAAAGGAAACGCCGAGCGCGAGCGGCAGCATGAACCACAGGCTTTTCCGGTAGAACAGGAACAGCACCATCGTGGCGGCGAACCAGTTGGCAGCGTGCGAGGACGGCATGCTGTTTCGGCTGCCCTTTTTGGCCGCCATGTCCACGCCGTCGGCATTGATCTCCGGCGCGATGTAGCCTTTGCCGACGTTGCCGAAAAGCCGCGCCTCCGGCAGCGTGACGAACGGACGCGGGCGGGCGACGGCGTGTTTCAGCGTATTGCAGATCAAGCTGTCGTTGGTCGTCATGACGAGGGACATCAGCAGCACGCACAACCGCGCACGCCGGTTGCCGAAGCAGAGCAGGGCGATGCCGGCCACGACCATCAGCGCCACAAGTCCGATCTTGGTCCCGTTGCCTCCGCTCAAAATTGGCATGAGCCAGTCGAAGAACGGATTGACAAGCGAACGGTTGACGAACAGAAACAGGTGCGTATCGAGTGTTTGCAGCCAGTGCATCGGCGGCAGTGTAGCGGGAAGCGGGAAGTTGAAAACCTAATTGCGCGGTTCAATAATCCACGATGGAACGGATCGGGTGACCTTTCAACTTCTTGCGTCCGTCCAGGAATTTCAATTCGATGAGAAAGCTCACGCCGAGAATGTTGGCGTGCAATTTTTTCATCAGCGCAATCGCGGCTGCGGCCGTGCCGCCGGTCGCGAGCAGGTCGTCAATCAACAGCACGCGCGCCCCGGGCTTGAGCGCGTCAACGTGCATCGCCACGGTGGCCTGGCCGTATTCGAGGTCGTAATCCTGCTCATGCGTTTTGTAGGGCAGCTTCCCTTTTTTACGGATGGGAATGAAGCCGGCGTTCAATTTCAGCGCGGCGGCGGCGGCGAAAATAAATCCCCGCGCGTCAATGCCGATGACCGCGTCCACCGAGCCGGGCGCAAAGTTTTGCGTCAGCAGGTCAATCGAGCCGGCGAACAGGCGCGCGTCGGCCAGCACGGGCGTGATGTCCTTGAACTGGATGCCGGGCTTGGGAAAATCCGGGACGTTGCGGATGGCGTGCTTGATATCGGCGGGCGTGACCGGGGGATTATTCATCGCTATTTTTTGTATGTTCCAGTTTTTCGATCATCTTGCGAAGTTTTTTGAGCGCGAGGTTTTGGATCTGGCGGACGCGTTCGCGCGTAACGCCGAATTTCTCCCCGACTTCTTCCAAAGTTTTTTCCGTGCCGCCATCGAGGCCGAAGCGGAAGCGCAAAATCGTCGCCTCGCGGTCGTCCAGGTGTTTCACCATGTCCTGCAACATCCCGGTGACGGTCTTGTCTTCGAGGTTGTCGTAGGGCGAGGTGGCGTTTTCGTCCTGCACCACGTCGGAAAAATTATTCGAGTCGTCATCGCCGATCGGCGCGTCGAGCGAGGCGGGGCGGATCGCCGCCTGCCGCATCTGACGCACGCGCGACGCGGTCATGCCCATCTCGTCGGCCAGTTCCTCGTCCGTCGGTTCGTGGCCGAGCATCTCCTGCAGCTTCATCGCCGTGCGGCGCATCTTGGAAATCTTGTCCACGAGATGCACCGGCAGGCGGATGGTCTTGGACTGGTTGGCGAGCGCGCGCTTGATGGATTGCTTGATCCACCACGAACCGTAGGTCGAAAGTTTCCCGCCCTTGGCCGGGTCAAACCGCTCGACCGCCTTCATCAAACCGATGTTGCCTTCGCTGATCAAATCCAGCAGCGGCAAACCGATGCCTTCGTAATCGCGCGCGATTTTCACGACGAGCCGCAGGTTCGCCTTGATCATGTGTTCGCGCGCCTTTTTGTCGCCCTTCTTGATGCGTGCGGCCAGTTGGATTTCCTCCTGCGGCGTGAGCAGTTTCACCTGCCCGATTTCACGCAAATATAGGCGGATGGCCGTGTCGCCGTCGTAACGGGAGCTTTCCCGCCGGATGAACGCCGTCGTGTCGCCTTCCGTGGGCTTGGGCAGGTTCGGTTCGGGGATGACATACGCGGCGGGCTTCGGCGCGGAACTTTTCGCGCGCCGTCTGGTTTTGACCGTTTTGGGCTTTTTCTTTTTTGCCGCCATAGGATGGGCAAGACGTTAAAGACGAAACGCGCCGTCGCAAGAAAAATCAAATCTCCAGCACCTTCTCAAACCGCGTCAGGTTCCGCGCGCCGTTGGTCGTGACGAGCGCAACGTCCTCGAGGCGCACGCCGCCGATGCCCGGATAATACAGTCCCGGCTCGACGGTCACGACCTGGCCGGCCTTCAACTGGCCGGTGGAAGTCGCGCCCATGCGCGGCGATTCGTGGATTTCCAGACCGAGTCCGTGGCCCGTGCCGTGGAAAAATCCCTCCATGCGCCCGTTGCGCTTGCCGGTCTGGTAGCCGCGCTGAAGGAAAAATTGCTGGACGCATTGGTGGATCTCCGCCGTCGAAGTTCCGGCGCTGACTTTTTGCAGCGCGATTTTTTGCCCGTGAAACACGGTGTCGTAAATTTTCCGCACGGCCTCGCTCGCGCGTCCGCGCACGACGGTGCGGGTGATGTCGCCGAAATAACCGGTCTTCTGCGAGCGTGGAAAAATATCAATGATGACCGGCTCATCCGCGCGCAACGGCCCGTGGCCGCGTTCGTGCGGGTCGCAGCCCTGCTCGCCGCCGGCGACGATGGTGTTCGCCGCCAGCCCGCTCGCCTGCAAGATCGCGCAGTCAATCACCGCCCGCAGTTTCTCCGCCGTGAGCGGCAGGTTATGCCATAACAGTTTCCGCCCGCGCCCGGTTTTCGAGTTGCGGAGGACCTGCATGCCTTCGGCCATGCCGACCTCAGCCATCATCAGCGCGGCGGAGATTTTTTTGACCTCGTCGGCGGATTTGATCTCGCGCTCCGGGAAAAAATTTCCACTGCGCGCCCGGACGCGGATGCCGAGCTTGGTCAGCTCGGTGGCGAGGCCGAAGGAAAAACTTTCCGGCACGGTGACGCTGCGGATTTTGCGTTCATGCAACACTTCGCGGATGACGTCGGCGAAGCGCGGGGATTTCACGCCGTTGCGCCGGAGCTTTTTCTGGCAATCGCTCAAGGAGACGACGCGGCAGTGCGGAGCCTGCTTGCGGGCGCGGTCAATCTCCAGGTCGCTCATCACGAGGAGCGGACGCCCGCGGCTGTGCAGATAAATGAACGGGTCGGGCACGAACAGGCCGGTGGCGTAAAGCATGTCCGCATCGCGCTCGCTGTCGGCGACCATGAGCAAAGTTTCGGAATGTTTCATCTGCGTTTATCCGCGTTCATCGGCGGTTAAGTTCCAAAAAGCCTGTCGCCCGCATCGCCCAGGCCGGGAAGGATGAACCCTTTCCCGTTCAGCTTATGGTCAATGGCGGCGGTGAAAATCGGCACGCGCGGATATTTTTTCTGCACGGTGAGGATGCCTTCAGGCGCGGCGACAAGGTTCACCATGCGGATGTTTTTCGCGCCCTGCTCGACGAGCAGGTCAATCGCGGCCACGGAGCTGCCGCCGGTCGCGAGCATCGGGTCAATGAGGATGGTTTCAAAACGCCCGAGATTTTTCGGCAGGCTTTTGTGGTAAAAAATCGCGCGCAAGGTCGTTTCCTCGCGCTTCAATCCGATGAAGCCGACGTGAGCGTGCGGGATCAGTTGCAAAATGGAATCCAGCATTCCCAGTCCGGCGCGCAAAACGGGGACAAGCACGACTTCGCGTTCGAGTTGAAAGCCGTTCGTCCGGGCGAGCGGCGTTTGCACATGGATTTTTTTTACGGCAAACGAGCGCGTGGCCTCGTAAAGCATCAGCGCGGCGATTTCACCCAGCAGGCGGCGGAACTCCTGCGGTTCCGTCCGCTTGTCGCGCAACCGGGTGAGGTTGTGCTGGACTAGCGGATGCGCGATGACCGTGACGCCCTTCATTTAATTTTCCGGCACCTGCCAGAGAAAATACATGCAGCCCGCCCGCAGCTTCGGAATGTCCAGGCCGACATCAATCTTGATGTCGTGCGCCGCGCCGCTCTGGCCGAACAGGGAGAGAAAATCCGAGAGGTCGTAGCGCTCGCGGTATTCGATCAGGTTGGCGTCGGTGATGTGCGCGATTTTTTCCGTGCGTTCCACGGCGTCATCGAAATCTCCGACCTGGTCCACGAAGCCGAGCGTGAGCGCCTGCGTGCCGGACAGCACGCGGCCATCCGCGTAATCTTCCCAGTCGGCGGCGAGCGTTTTGCCTTCGGCCTTGTTTTTTTCATGCGCGGCGGCGCGACCGGTGCGGACGACGCCCTTGAATTTCTGATAAGTCTCGTCAATCAACGCCTGCACCATCGCGTGTTCTTCCGGCGGAATGTCGCTCACGCTGCGGTCGGGACTCAACATGTCCTTGAATTTGCCGCTTTTGTAGGTCATCGGGGCGACCCCGACCTTGTCCATCAACCCGCGAAAATTGTAGCCGTGCATGATCACGCCGATGCTGCCGGTGATGGTCAGGTCGTTCGCGACGATCCAGCGGCACGGCGCGGAAATATAATAACCGCCGCTCGCCGCGAGGCTGCCCATCGAACAGACCACCGGCTTCTTGGTGTCGGCCTGAAAATTGGCGATCGTCTTGTTGATTTCGTCCGAGGCCATGACTTCGCCTCCGGGAGAATCCACTTTCAAAATCACGGCCTTGACGCGCTTGTCGTCCTTCGCGCGGTCGAGCTGCGCCTTGATCACGTCCACCATGTTGTTGCCCGCCTGATCGTCACGGTGGCTGGTGATGATGCCGTCCACGGTGATGACGGCGATTTTATTGTGAGCGCCGTTGTCCTCCAGCACCACCTCGTCGAGGCGCGGCCCGGCCTCGCGCGTCGCGCTGTTTTTGAAGCCGCGATTAAAACCCCCGCCAAACGCGTGCGAAACGAACTGCGTGAAATTTCCGAGCAGACTGAACGCCAGCAGCACGATCAAGATGATGGAGGCGATCATCCAGCCCCAGCTCTTGCGCGGTTTGGCCGGCGGCGGCGGCGCGATGACGGGTGGCGGTGTGATCAATGGCGGCGGCACGCCGGTCGAAGAAGGTGGATTTTCCATAACGCGCGCAAATTAACGCAAGTCGGGCAGGGGAGCAAGGTGATGTTCGCCGGGGCTGGCGAACCGATGGCGCAGCCGGGACGCGGCGTGGATGAACTTCGCGTTGAGCGTGGTGAGGACGATGTCGGACATCGCCGTAAGCGTAGCAACTGCCGACATGGGGCCAAAGTGGAAATCAATAGGGATTTGTTTGAACTGTTTGGCGGCAGCGTGGTCTCATGATCGTTAGTTTTTCATGTTTTTAGTTTAGTGTTTGGGTTTTAAGAGTCTGGCTATTGGTTTGGCCAGACTCTTTTTTATGCCGGAACGGGGTTTGGAGGTCAGAGGCCAGAAGTCAGGGCCAGCCACCAGGGGAGAATGACAAGGGCCACGAACAGAATCGCGGCGGCGAGATTGACCCACGGTTGGTGGACGAGCCGGGGCGCGAGCGCCAACAGGGAGCCGAGCAGCAGGCCGGTGATGAATCCGCCGAGGTGGGCGACGACGTCGGTGCCCGGGCTGGTTCCCAGAAACACAAACAACATCAGCCCGGCCAGAATGGCGCCGGCAAACAGTCTGAAGGCAATGGCATTGGGACGTTTCAACAGGGCAAAGGATTGCGTGGTGAAGAGCCCCAGCGCGCCCATCACGACACCCGAGGCTCCGAGGCCGCGCAATGTTGGTTCATGAACCAGCCACGCTGCGATATTGCCGCCCACTCCCGCAAGATACGCGGCGAGCAAGCCCACCCCCGGGCCGTATCGGCCCATGACCAGTCCCAGGAATAGAAACCCGAACACGACGTTCGCCGCCAGATGCGCGAGGTCGGCGTGCAGCCAGGTGGCGGTGAACAGTCGCCACCATTCGCCGTGCGCGAGCGCAGTGCCGTCCATTTGGCCCGGTGTCCGCAGGTCGGCGCGGGCTTCGCTCCAGCCATAAAAGAAAACGGTCAACAACACCCAGGCGAGGCTGCTCCAGTCAAAAAATAATCCCGGCTGGAACAAAGGACGCCGCCACCGCCAGTGCCGGTTTTCCTGGCGATAGAGTTGGATTTGGGCGAGGGCGCGTTCGTGGTCGCCCACGGCCACAGCCAGCGCCCAGCCGGCCGCATCGTCCTGCTGGATGACGTGCTCAATGCCTTGACTGGCCAGCACAAGACTCCAATCCATGGCCTGCCGACGGTTGGGGGCGGGAATCAGGGCGTCGAGCGGCGGCGTTTGCACGCGGGAAGGATGAGGAAAAAGCCGGGCAGCAGAAAGCAGAAACGGGCGACCGCTTCGCGGGTTCCATGCCGATTCAAATTTAATGGTCATCCCGCCTTTGCCGTGCTTTGCCACGGCAAACCGTGGTTGCTATTTCCCAGACTTGACGCGGCGCATATTCCGTTTAATTGGTTAGATATATGCAACTCGACAAGCTGACGTTGAAATCACAGGAGGCGTTGCAGGACGCGCAACGCATCGCCCGGGAACATTCGCATCAGGAATTGGACGGCGAACATCTGCTGCTCGCGCTGCTGGGCCAGGAAGAAAGCCTCGTGCCGGAATTGCTGGCGCGCATCGGCGTGCCGCCCGCCAAACTCCAGCCGGATTTGGACAAGGAACTCGCGCGCCGTCACAAGATTCAAGGCGGCAACGAGCCCTACGCCGGGCGCGATCTGCAAAAGGCGCTCGATGCCGCGCAGTCCGAGGCGAACAAGCTCAAGGACGATTACGTCAGCACCGAACATCTGCTGCTTGGCTTGCTGGATTCGTCGAGCGTGTCGCTCAAGAAAATCTTTTCCGCGCACAATCTCAAGCGCGATGCGGTGCTCAAGGCGCTCGCGGAATTGCGCGGCAACCAGCGCGTGACCGACCAGCAGCCGGAGGGAAAATTTCAGGCGCTGGAAAAATACGGTCGCGACCTCACGGCGCTCGCGCGGCAGGGGAAGATTGATCCGGTCATTGGGCGCGACGAGGAAATCCGCCGCGTCATGCAGGTGTTGACGCGCCGCACGAAAAATAATCCCGTGCTCATCGGCGAACCCGGTGTGGGCAAGACGGCGATTGCCGAAGGTCTGGCGCGGCGCATCGTGAGCGGCGATATTCCTGAATCGTTGAAAAACAAGCGGCTCGTGGCGATGGATTTGAGCGCGATGATTGCCGGGGCGAAATATCGCGGCGAATTTGAAGACCGGCTTAAGGCGTTCCTCAAGGAGATCACGGCGAGCGAAGGTAAAATCATTTTGTTCATTGACGAGTTGCACACGCTGGTCGGCGCGGGCGCGGCGGAAGGAGCGACGGACGCGGCGAACATCATGAAGCCGCAGCTCGCGCGCGGTGAATTGCGTTGCGTGGGAGCGACGACGCTGGACGAATACCGCAAGCACATCGAGAAAGACCCGGCACTCGAACGCCGCTTCCAGCCGGTGCAGGTGGCCGAGCCGTCGGTCGAGGCGACCATCGCGATTTTGCGCGGACTGAAGGAACGTTACGAAGTGCATCACGGCGTGCGCATTCAGGACGCGGCGCTTGTGGCGGCAGCGACGCTTTCGCATCGCTACATCACCGATCGGTTTTTGCCGGACAAGGCGATTGACCTTGTGGACGAGGCGGCGTCGCGCATCAAGATGGAACTGGATTCCAAGCCGACGGAACTCGACCAGCTCGACCGGCAGATTCTGCAACTCGAAATCGAACGCACGTCGCTCGCGAAGGAAAAAGATTCCGCGAGCAAGGAACGACTCAAGCTGATTGACAAGACACTCGCCAATTTGAAGGACAAATCCAAGGCGCTCACGGCGCAGTGGCAGAACGAGAAAACCGCTGTCAATGCCGTGAGCATTGTGCAGTCGCAGTTGGAGCAGGCGAAGATTGAACTGGAAAAGGCACAGCGCGCCGGTGATTTGTCGAAGTCGGCGGAGATCCAATACGGCAAAATCCCCGATTTGGAAGCGAAGCTGGCGAAGATTGAAAAGCAGTCGGCCGAGGCGACGAAAACTTCATTGCTCCGCCAGGAAGTCACTGACGAAGACATCGCCCGCGTCGTCGCGGCGTGGACGCACATTCCCGTTTCGCGGATGCTTGAAGGCGAACGCGAAAAACTGCTCAAGATGGAGGAACGTTTGCAGCAGCGCGTCATCGGCCAGAAGCAGGCCGTCACCGCCGTGTCCAATGCCGTGCGCCGTTCGCGCAGCGGGTTGCAAGATCCGAATCGCCCCATCGGCTCGTTCATTTTTCTTGGACCGACCGGCGTGGGCAAGACCGAGACCGCTCGTGCGCTCGCGGAATTTCTCTTCGACGACGAGCAGGCGATGGTGCGCATTGACATGAGCGAATACATGGAGAAACACACCGTCGCGCGGCTCATCGGCGCGCCGCCCGGCTATGTCGGTTACGAGGAAGGCGGGCAGTTGAGCGAAGCCGTGCGCCGCAAACCGTATTCCGTGATCCTGTTCGACGAGATCGAGAAGGCGCATCACGACGTGTTCAACGTGCTGCTGCAAGTGCTCGACGATGGCCGGCTCACCGACGGCCAGGGCCGCACCGTGGATTTCAAAAACACCATCGTCATCATGACCAGCAACCTCGGCTCGCCCATCATCCAGGAATATTTCATGGACGGCCACACCGACAAGTCCGCGCATCAGGCGATGGAAGACAAGGTGCTGGCCGAGTTGAAGAAACATTTCCGCCCGGAATTCCTGAATCGCGTGGACGACGTGATCATTTTCCAAAGCCTCGACGAAAGCGAACTGGCGCGCATCGTGGACATCCAGCTCGGGCGGTTGGAACAACGCCTCGCGCAGCAGAATCTCACGCTCGACGTGGACGCCGCCGCAAAGAAACTGCTGGCGAGCGAAGGCTACGACCCGCAATTCGGCGCGCGCCCGCTCAAGCGCGCGATTCAGGAACACCTGCTCGACCCGCTCGCAACGAAGTTGCTGGCGGGGGAATTTAAGCCCCATGACAAAATCAAAGTCAGCGCGAAGGACGACGCGCTGGTATTTCAGAAGAAATGAACTTTAACCACGGATAAACACCGATGAACACGGATTCGGTGGGGCGAGGCTACCGACGAGCCGGACAGTTTTACGCAAATTCCACGAATTGCCGCGAATTCAATTCCCGGTAGGGCGGCGCTGCCGCGCCGCTTGGTGGTCGCCTGCAAAGGCCGCGAAGCCAACTTGTCGCGCCGAAGTCTGACAAAGGCCGCGAAGCCAAACTGACTTGCCCCAACGGGGCAAAAGAAATTAGCCCAGGGTATTCGCTACGCTCAAACCCTGGGCTAATTTCCGTTACGCCTTCAGCGTATTTGAATTCGAGTTAATTCGTGGAATTCGTGTCAGACCCCTCGACACCTCACCCTGACCCTCTCCCCGGTCGAGGCGGAGAGGGAATAGCTTTCGCGTGGTTCGGGTAGTTCGCGGTTTAACTTTGCGTCCCCGCGTCTTCGCGTTAATTGCCCGTGCGGCTCGCACCAAGTTCGCCGAACCAATAAGCCGCTGTTACGCCGCCATCCATGAGGATGTCGCTGCCGGTGATAAACGCGCCGTCAGCACCCATGAGGAGTGCGCCGACAGTTCCCACTTCGTCGGGAGTGCCAGCGCGTCCGGCCGCAGACAATTCGATCATGCGTCGGTAGCCCGCACCACGCGGCCCGGTCAATTCATCCTTGGCGAGCGGGGTGATGATGATGCCAGGCGGATGGCATCTTGGCATGGAATGCTTGGCATCTAAAGGCGGTTGGTTAGTTTTAGTTGTTCTTCGGCCAAGTTGTTTTACAGTTCCACTGGCTGTTCCCGGTATGCTGAATCTTTACGAAGCCGTCCGCACGAATCCGAGCTACAACAAGCTCGAGATCGGCGATTTTTTGTTTGTGGAATACACCTGCGGCGCCAGCGAGGACAAGCTCCCGAATTGGTCGGACACGGACTACCTCATGCACGTGGTCACGGGCGCGAAAACCTGGCACACGATTGATGGCGTTTGCAAAGCCAGTCCGGGCGAGACGTTGTTCGTCAAAAAGGGCGCGACCATCGTGGAACAGCATTTTGAGGCGGATGTCTGCATGTTCACGTTTTTCATCCCCGACGCACTGGTGCGCAGCACGGTTCGGGAAATGGGCGGCTGTTCCGTTGTCAAAACTTCCGGCGTGGAACCGATCAGATCCGCCGCGCGCGTGGAAAATGATGTCGGGCTGTCCGCGTTCTTCCAGTCCATGCGCACTTATTTTTCCGGCCGGGAAAAACCCTCGGAACCGTTGGTGCGGCTGAAGCTGAAGGAATTGATCATCAGCGTCCTTACCAGCGGAAAAAATCCCGCGCTGGCCGCCTATTTCCGCCAGATTGGCGAAAACGACGCGCCGTTGGTGAAGGAGATCATGGAGGCAAATTTTCGCTACAATCTCTCGCTGGAGGAATACGCGAAGCTCTGTCATCGCAGCCTGTCGTCGTTCAAGCGCGATTTTCAGGAGCACTTTCAGGAATCCCCCGGCAAATGGCTCCTGCAGAAGCGCCTCGATTATTCCGCCGCGCTGCTGCGCAGTTCCAAGCTGAACGTCACGGAGATCGCGTTTGAAAGCGGCTTTGAGGACGTATCGCATTTCAGCCGTGTGTTCAAGGAGCGGTTCGATGTGCCGCCACTGGCTTATCGTCAGTCCGAACCGGCCGCCAGGTGAGCTTCCCAGTCAAATGATTGAACCGTGCAGCAAAGCACGGCGTTTCGGCTTTCGGCATTATGATTCCCGACAATACAACTCATTATGCAAACACAAACACTCGAACGCAAAGACACGACCAGCCATTTCAATTCCACGACCATCCCCAACCTCGAAGCCGTCAAAGCCAGGCAGAAGGCGACGTGGGAAGCCGGCGACTTCGGCCAGATCGCCCGCACCATCGAAAATGTCGCGGAGGAATTCATGGCGCGGCAATCGTTGCGTCGCGGCGCAAAGGTGCTCGACGTGGCCTGCGGCACGGGAAATCTGGCGGTCATCGCGGCGCGGGAAGGCTGCGTGGTTCATGGCATTGACATCGCGGCCAACCTGATTGCCCAGGCGCGGGCCCGTGCTGAAAAAGGCGGGCTTCATGTCAATTTCCAGGAAGCGGATGCCGAGGAATTGCCGTTCGCGGAGGAGCGGTTCGATCTCACCGTGAGCATGTTCGGTGTGATGTTCACGCCGCGACCGCACATCGCCGCCGCCGAATTGCTGCGCGTGAGCAAGCCCGGCGGGCGCATTGCGCTGGCCAACTGGACGCCCGAAGGGTTCATCGGGAAAATGTTCAATATTTTCAAGGCGCATCTGCCGCCGCCGCCCGCCGGCGTCCCGTCGCCGATGGGCTGGGGCGACGAGGCCACGGTGCGTTCACGACTGCAGCCCGGCTTCGCCGAAGTGCGGTGCGTCCGTCGCATCGCGTTGATGCGTTACCCATTTCCGCCTGCGGAAACCGTCGAGTTCTTCCGCCAATACTACGGCCCGACGCAAAAGGCGTTCGCCGCGCTCGAAGTCTCCGCGCAGGACACTCTGCGGCGGGATTTGGTGGAACTTCAAACCGCCAATAACATCGCCAGAGCTTCCGGCACCACTGAAGTCGCCGCCGAGTATCTGGAGGTCATTGCCACGCGAAGCTGAAATTGTTTGGGAACAAATCAGCGGGTTGTTGCTCCAAGCTTACACGATGAACAAATACAGCGAATCCAAGATTGCACCAATCAATCAGTTAATCCGGTCATTGGCTGCGCCCGTGCTGGTTCTAGCCGGCTTTATTAACACGGTCATGGCGCAGGAAGTTTTCATTCCTGACCCTGACTTGAACGCCGCCATCCGTGAAGCGTTGCAAAAACCTGCCGGCCCAATCACGCAGCAGGACATGCTGGCTTTGACGGACTTGAACGCTTGTTGCCGGAATGTAACAAGCTTGGAAGGGCTGGAAACAGCCAGTAATTTGACTGTGCTTACCATCCAGTTTAATCACCTCACCTCGTTTTCCCTTCCAGCCGGGCTGACGAAATTGAATACGCTCGACATCAGTTCCAATCCGCTCACCAATTGCATGCTTCCGGGCGGGCTCACAAATCTGACCACGCTCCTGATGGAGGGCGACGGGCTCACCGATCTTACACTGCCTGGAGGCATGACGCATTTGATCAGGATCGAACTTGCCGAAAATAATTTCACCAGCCTCAACCTGCCCGATGGTCTTACGAATCTGACCATTCTTGACCTCACCTCAAATCAGATCACCAGCCTCACATTGCCTCCGGATATCACAAAGCTGGACTCACTCATCCTAGAGGGAAATCCGCTTGCGACGCTCATTCTATCCGAGCCATTGGCAGCTACGAATCTGGCCAATACGATCACATCTCTCAAGGATCAAGGCGTCAACGTGTTCACATATCCTCTGGCCGCTCAGCTGGTCCGGCCGCTGATGTTGATTGGCGCATTCAAATTCGGAATCACCGGGCCGCCGGGAGTTTACACGGTCCTTGGCTCCACGAATCTCTCGACTTGGAGCGCAGTGGGTGTTGCGACCAATCCGCTCGGCAGCGTCAACTTCCACGACGTAACCGCCCAATTCTCGCCGCAGAAATTTTACCGTGTGCAAATCCTGCCCTAGGGAGTTTTCATTTGTCACCAGCCACATCGTGCCGAAAATAATTTATCCGAACCAATAACCAACCAAACACATGTATAACAAAGCAAACCTGAACAAAATCGAGAAAATGAACAAATTGGCGCCGGAATTGATGAAGGCTTTCTGGGCCTTCGACAAGGCCGCCGTCGCCGCCGGAGCGATTCCGGTGAAATACAAGGAACTGATCGCCGTTGGCGTGGCGCTCACCACGCAATGTCCGTATTGCATCGGCATCCACACCGACAATGCACGCAAGGCCGGGGCCACCGAAACCGAGCTGACCGAGGCCGCCATGGTCGCCGCTTCGTTGCGGGCGGGAGCCGCCGTCACCCACGCGACCCATGTGCTGACCGATTAAGCCAGCCATCTCGCCCGTCATGCTCGAACTGCGACCCGCCTGCGAGAACTGCAACGCGCCGCTCCCGCCGGATTCCACCGACGCGATGATCTGCTCGTTTGAATGCACCTTCTGCCGTCATTGCGTTGAAAGCATCCTGGAAAATGTCTGCCCGAATTGCGGCGGCGGATTTTGTGCCCGTCCCATCCGCCCGAAGAACGACTGGAAAGCTGGCGATTTTCTCGGCGCGCATCCGGCCAGCACAACCGTCAGGCATCGTCCTGTGGATTCACGCTTTCACCAGCAATTCGCCGAAGCGATCAAATCAATTCCTCCGGAACAGCGTTGACCTCCAGTCATGCGCTGCCATTAACCGGCAATTCAGCGCGCGTCCGTTCAAGCGCGCGGTTCAGAAATTCCTCCTCGACCCGCCCGCGACGAAACTGCTTGCGGGAGAAATCAAGCCAGACTACCGGACTCGCCAGGCTGAAGCGGCAATTTCGAATCGCCGGTCAGGCTCGCGACCTGACCGTTAAGGAAGACTGACGGTGCGATAGAATCTTTTCCCAAACTGGCTGGAGTTGGTGTCCACGAAGGTGAACGGGGCCGTGTTGGTCAGCACGCGAGCCCAGTTGACCAGATTGACGGACGCTTCCACTGCGTATTTGGCACCGGTGTTGCCCGGAACGGCAAAGCTAAAATTTCCGCCGGCGAGCGAGGGGCTGCGTAACACGACCGGTTGCACGGCCGTGTTCGCCGCTGCCAAACTGGAAAGATTGACGGTGCGATAAAATCTTTTCGCAAACTGGCTGGAGTTGGTTTCCACGAATGTGAACGGTGCCGTGTTCGTCACCACGCGAACCCAGGTGACCAGATTGGCGGATGCTTCCACTGCGTATTGAGAACCGGCCACGCCCGGAACTGTAAAGCTAAAACGTCCGCCGGAAAACGAGGGGCTTCCCAAGACGGGCGGCTGCCCCGATATAGGAACCGAATACGTCGCCTCGTTTGAAAGCGGGCTTTCCAAACCGGAAATGTCATACGCGGTCAAGGCAAAATAGTAAGTCATCCCTTCCATCAGGCCGGAAACAATGGCGTTCGGGGTGATGGCCGTCGAAATCTTGTTCGTGTAAACCCCGCTCGCTCCACCATAGTATAAATTGTAACCGACGACGCTTGCATCCGTGCTCGGATTCCAGGCCATCGTGACGCTTCCGGTGCCGCTGGCCGGCAGCGCTGTCATCACCATCAAATTGGTCAAGAAAGAAATGCCCGCCCCCCAACATTTCAACCAGGTAAAAACTCTCGTGTTGCGCTTCAGCCGGTCTCCATTTGCTTCAAGTTTCAGTGCGTGCGTCTTGTCATTCATGCTTGAGCCTGTCGGAAGAAGGGAAAACAAAACACCGAGGGCAGCAGGATTGACGGAGGGCGGGATTATCAACGAACAGCAGGAGGCTGTTATGTTTTGAGGGCTTCACGGCCTTCGGCTTCGTGACGGGCGCAGGCATTTCAAGTGTGGCATTCATAAACGTCTTCTCATTCAATGACGACTTTAGCGGGAAGCGTGCCAACGCCAAAAATACGGCCCGTTACCTCCTTTTTAGCAGGATTTGCCCGGGTAAAACGCCCGCCCAATTCTTGCCGGCGGCAAGTCTTGTTCCACCACTGGCAAGGCACTGACCACCGCCGCGCCAAATATTAAAGTCACCGCTGACGGCGGCGGTTTGGTGTTCAAAGTGAAGTTACGCGTAGAAATTCGAAGCGGCTTGTTGCGTCAAAGCCGATGGGGATGACAGAAGGGCACGCCCTGATGCAAACCAAACATTCAGGACGTGCCCGGAAGTGGCCGGGAGGATAATCCGGCCAAATTTTTAATTGCCTGCCATCGGTGCGGTGGTGTTGGCTACAGAACTTGTCTGGGCTTCCGCCGGGGCAATGCGGTTCACCACATTAACACCGTTGATCTCGTCATAGTTGAAGACCAGCCTGTCGTTCGGCTTCAAGTCACCCAGCCGTCCGTCAGGCTTGCCATTGATCATGATGGCGCAATCGTTGGCCACCATGAATTTTTTGGAATCGAACCCTGACTTGGCCTTCACGGTTTTATCTTCGAGGTCAACCGCCGTCAGCTTGCCGGTGAACGCAATGCTCGTCTGTGCGATTTCACGGGCCGTCGGTTTGTTGTCCGGCGTTTCGTAAGTCACCGTCACATGATTGCCGACGCGGATGTCGGCGAAGGTGCCGGATTTTCCATCGCGCAGCGTGATCTTGCAGTCATCTGCGATCTGCAACTGCTTGTCAAAGGCCGGACGATGCAGCAACAGCGTGTGCTTGTCCGGGTCAACCGCCTTGACCACGCCCACGAACTGCACCGGTCGCTGTTCAACGCGGTCGGCAATCAGCACGCCGTGCGCGTCCTGATAACTGACCACGACTTTCTCACCCGGTCGCAGGTCGTTCGCCGTGGCGTTGTTTTTTTCCAACAGCATGTAGGTGCAGTTGTCGCCGAGGTTGAACGTCTTGCTCCACATACCCCACCCCTTTACACTTAACACATGCTCCTTCGGGTCAACGGAAAGAACCGTGCCCGTGTAACTCTTTTCCGGTCTGGCAGCCGTCGCCAACTGTTCGGCCGACACGTGGAACGCCGTGGTCGCGGTCAAAACAGCCGCGCAAACTGCCATCCAGCTTGTTGATCTGGTCGTTTTCATATTGTTCCTTTTGTTTCTTGTTTGCAGTGTTTTCGTCAAAACCAATAACGAATGCCGATGCCGCCGGTGATTTCCCCGCGAACATGCGGCGCGACATCAAGGGCCGGGCCCAATTCTGCAAAAACATCCAACGGCGCATTGTCGAACATATACGACAACCCTACGGGCACGCGGACACCAACTTGGTTGTCTTTGTTGTCGTCGCGGAACCGCACCAGGCCGCCGGCACCGAAGTAAACCGGCAAACGGCCCTGTGACACCGGGATCAAATCAAAGTTGTGCCACAGCACATCGCTGTGCAGGTATAAATCCGTGTTGTCATGCGATGACCAGCCAACGGCACCGTCAATCGCCAGCGTGTCGTTGAACCAATATTTCACCGACCCGCCCGTCGGCTCGCCCACGATGACACCCGCACCCAGTTTGCCAGCGTAGTCTTCCGACGTGTCAGCCGTTTTCGTATTTTTACTCAATGTCGAGGACTCATCTGCGCGGACGGAAAGTCCGAACACCGTCATCAGCAACGCTGTGAAGTATAAAATCTTTTTCATAGGCCGCCTTTCGTTGTTGGCGCTGCTCACTGGTTGGTCGTAGCACCTGAATTGTTGGTGCCGGACCAGTTGGTGAGGGCTGGATTGTTTGTATTGTTCCAGGCGGCACCGGGCGGAGTGATGGCATTATTTGAAACCGACGCGCCCGGCATCGGCTGGTCGCCTGCCGAATTTGTGGAAGCTGGCGCATTGTCCTCCGATTGATGTCCGCACCCGACGAATGTCAGCGCGGCCAGAGCCAGTCCAGCCAGAAGTATAATTTTCGTTTTCATGGTTTTTTTGTGGTGGTGGTTAATATGTTTTTTTCGCAAAGCCTTGGTTGTGGGGCTTGCGCGCGCTGCCGTTTCTGGACGATGTGCCAGGCGTCTCACGGTTGCTGGCGCTTTGGCCAAATCTCCGCGACGCGGCGAAAGCATCGTTCTCACGTTTGGCGGCTTTTAACGCTGCCTCCAGTTTTTCCGGGTGCAGCATCAAGTCGGCAAAGGATGTCTGGTTCAGCGGAAGTTCAGTTTTCATAACATGGCGTATTTGGAGTTGAAGCGATGAATCGGGGGCAAACCGGACGTTTATGTTGTTTATCGTCGAGGGAACGGCCGGTTTGCCGTTTGAATGCGCGGGACACGTTTCGGGCAGCGCCCGCAGGCATTCATTTATTGCTTGCAGCCGTGGCATGGCGTTGTTGAGGTCGTCTGTTTTCATTTTAGTGCGCTTTCCATTCCGGCTCGTCGGGCTTTGGCGGGATGAACCGAAATGCCGGGGGCCGGCCCATGAAACGTTTCAGGCGCGCTTCAGGCGGTTCTTCCAAAAGGGTGTGGATCGTGTTGGAAAGCTTTTCGAAATCCAGCGGCTTTTCCAGCAAGGCGTCAACGCCCGAAGCCAGCGCGGGGAAAAACTGGTTGGGCCGGGCGGTGATCAGGATGATCGGAAGCTGTGGGTTTTTTGTCGAAAGTTGCTTGAATGTTTCCCACCCGTCCTTGACCGGCATGTTCAAATCCAGCAGTGCGAGGTCAAACTTTGTGGTGCTGGCAAGCGCAAGCGCCTCGACACCGTTGGCCGCCGTAAGCACAAAATAGCCTTCATCCTCGAGAATGTGCAGCAGTATCTGGCGGATGGCGGGATCGTCGTCAACCATCAGGATTTTGTGTTTTGCGGCCCTCACAGCGTTCGGTTTCACGTTGAGCGCCGGCATTTTAAGTGTGGTATTCATAAACACGACGTGCGCTTTCTTCAAAGAGTCCTTAAAGCGCAAACCGTGCCAGCGTTGAAAACGCGGTTCGTCCTTCTTTTTGGCGGGGTTCGCCGGTCAAAATGACGGGATTTGCCCGGTTAAAACGACCGCCCAACCCCTGCCAGCGGTAAATTTTTTTCCACCGCTGGCAAGGCGTTGACCACCGCCGGGCCAAAATTTTATTGGCAGATTTTTTGGAAGTTGAGTGTATGATGTCCGGCGTGGGGCGGCAAACTGGCGGGAAGTGTCATTATGAATCCAGGCATCATATTCAGGCTCATCATTTTTTTTGCGACGATTACGCTGCTGGTGGGGCTGATTGCCTGGACGGCGCATACCTCGTGGCGGCAGACGGGTAATTTGCAGGAACAACTCTCGGCCAAGCAGTGGAAAAGTTTTCAGATCGCCGACCATTTGCAGCAAAGCATCCTTGGCTTGAACAACATGGTGCTGCGTTATGCGGCTTACCGTGATTCCGAGGATTGGACGAATTTTAATGCAGCCAGCAAGGAATTAGGCCGTTGGATGGACGAACAGCAGCCGATTTTGTCGTCGCAAAAGGAACGTCCGTTTCTCGACCAGATCAACGAGGCCTACAAGGACTATTTAGGCGCAGCGATAGCGCTTAACACCAGGGTTTACACCAACCAACAGTCCATCACGCGCGTCGTCGAATTCACCGATCTGGAAAAACATTCAAAGCGCATCCTCAATCTTAGCATCCAACTTTCGGAAGCCCACCAGCAATCCATTGATTTGTTCCAGACACAGAACATCAAGTCCCTCAATGTTCTGCGGTTTGAATTGTTCGGCTCGCTGGCGTTGTTGCTCGTAGCCGGTTTCTGGCTGGCAATTGTGGTTTATCGCGGAATGATCGCGCCATTGCAGGTGCAGTTGGTGGAAAGCCGGCAACTGGTGGAACGGCAGGAAAAACTGGCCTCGCTGGGAATGCTGGCCACCGGTGTCGCGCACGAAATCCGCAATCCGCTCACCGCCATCAAGGCCTGGCTTTACTTGCAGCAAAAACATCTGAAGGCCGGCACGCCGGAATTTGAGGACGCCGAACTCATCGGCGGCGAAATCAACCGCCTTGAGCGCATCGTCAAAGATTTTTTACAGTTCGCGCGCCCGTCCGATCCGCAATTTGTCGTTGTCTCCGCTGAACAGCCGTTGCGCGGAGTGCAGATGCTGTTGAAACCTGAACTCGAAAAATTAAAGATCAAGCTCGTGCTGGGTGAAGTCGTGCCGGCGCAGATCCGAATTGACCAGCAGCAGATCAAGCAGGTCTTGATCAACCTGATCCATAACGCCGCTGACAGCATCGGCAATGATGGAACCGTGACCTTGCGCGCGCGGCTCGATGAAAAGTGGCTTGATGACCGGCAGACGGACGTGGTGATTTTGGAGGTCAGCGACAACGGCAAGGGAATTCCAGCCGAGGTTGAGAAACGATTGTTTGATCCGTTTTTTACCACGAAGGATTTCGGGACCGGCCTCGGCCTGCCCATCGCGGCGCGGATTGTTGAAAAACATCAGGGCGCGCTCCAGTATCAAACCCAGGTTGACTACGGCACCACTTTTGGAATTATTCTTCCCTTGTATAAACCATGAAGCCGCCCGCAAAAATCCTGCTCGTCGAGGATGACTCCGCCATCGTGGCCATTTTGCGCCGCGTGCTGGCTGACGAAGGGTATGAAGTCTGGATTGAGAAAGCCGGCGATGCCGGCCTGGCCCGCGCAAAAGCCGATCCCTTTGATGTCGTCATCACGGATTTAAGAATGCCGGGGATGAACGGGCTGGAACTGGTGCGCAAACTGCATGTCGCGCGGCCACGTCTGCCGATTTTGATGATGACAGCTCACGGCACGACCGGAACGGCCATTGAGGCGACACAGTCGGGCGCTTACGATTATCTGCTCAAGCCGTTTGAGATGCCGGAAATGCTAAAGCTGGTCGCACAGGCCGTCGCCGCCAGCCAGCTCATGTCCGAGCCGGTGCAGATCGGCGCGGCGGGACAGGCGCGCGACGCCATCGTCGGCAACAGCCGGGCCATGCAGTCCATTTACAAGGAAATCGGGCGCATCGCCGCCACGCCCGTAAGTGTTTTGATTCGCGGTGAGACCGGCACCGGCAAGGAGCTTGTCGCCCGCGCGATTTACCAGCACAGCAACCGCGTGAACGCGCCGTTCGTCGCAATCAATTGCGCCGCCATCCCGGAGACGTTGCTGGAAAGTGAATTGTTCGGCCACGAGAAGGGCGCGTTCACCGGCGCGGAAACACGGCGCATCGGACGCTTTGAACAGGCGGATCAGGGCACGATTTTTCTCGACGAGATCGGCGACATGACTCTGGGAACGCAGGTCAAACTGATGCGCGTGTTGCAGGAAAAAAACGTGCAGCGTCTCGGCGGCAAGGAGCCGACTCCCGTGGATGTGCGTGTCATCTGCGCCACGCATCGCGATCTGGAGGCGGCCATCCGGCAGAATCAATTTCGCGAAGACCTATACTATCGCATCAGCGTCGTGGTGCTCCACCTGCCGCCGTTGCGCGAACGCAAGGAGGACATCCCGGATTTGGTCCGGTTCTTTTTGCACAAATACTCCGCGGATTTCGGCGTGGAAAATCCCGCCATCCACCCGGACGCGGTGGAATTTCTGCAGACCCAGTCCTGGCCGGGCAACGTGCGTGAACTCGAAAATGTCACGCGCAAGATGCTGTTGCTGGCGAAGAGTTACACCATCAGCGTGGAGCACGTCCGCTCGGTGCTGGCCAAAATAAACCTGCCGGTGACGTCCGCAGAGAAATCCCTTCAAGCCTACGCGGACGAATTGATGGCGGCGGCGCAACGCGGCGAATTGACGGATGCCCACGCGCGGTTGCACGAAACCGCCGATCGCGCCCTCTTCAGCCGCGCCATCGAAATGGCTCAAGGCAACCAGGCCAAGGCCGCCCGCTGGCTGGGCATTTCCCGGCTGACCCTGCGCGAGAAATTGATCCAGTTTGGATTGCATCCCGGCCAGGAGTAGGCGAAGTGGACGGTTCCATTGACGACGCTCTTGTGGGAAACCGGCTTTCCAAAAAACCGCCTTGAGCCGGCAATCCATGCCAAGTTTTTGCCAAAAGCCGGTTGGAAATTTTCCTCTGCCAGCGCGAGTGTTGATTCACGATTATGAAAAAACTCGCACTCCTCGCACTTCCGGCGGCGTTCGCGCTCGCCTTGACCACCAACGCTTTTGCCGCCGACGGCAAGGCGGTTTACACCGACAATTGCGCCAAATGCCACGGTGAAGACGGCAAAGGCGCAACCAAGATGGGCACGAAACTCGGCGCGCGCGATTATACCGACGCGACCGTGCAGGCGGCGTTCACCGACGAGCAGGCCTTCAAATCCATCAAGGAAGGCATGAAGAAAGATGAAAAGACCTTGATGAAGCCGTCGGAACTTTCAGACGACGACATCAAGGCCTCCGTCACCTACATGCGGACATTCAAGAAATAACGCCCCGTGGGCAGTGGCTTGATTTGAACAAGCGCGGCTGTGTCGGAGACCAGCCGCAGCATTCTCTCCATTGACTTTCGCCTCAATCCACGTCTAATTCGGTTCCATCAATTTGTTTGAATACATCTTGCTGGCGGCCAGTTCGCTCTTCGTGATTGTGGATCCGCTGGCCACCGTGCCGGCGTTTCTGGCCATGACGCCGACCGACACGGCGGAACAGCGCATCCGCACCGCGCGGCTGGCGTGTTGCGTGGCGGCGGGTGTGCTGCTGGTGTTTTCCATGGTCGGGCAACTCGTTTTCAAGGTCATGGGCATCACCATGCCGGCGTTTCAAATCGCGGCGAGCATCGTGCTGCTGATCGTGGCGCTGGACATGTTGCGCGCCCAACGCTCGCGCGTCCAGGAAACCCATGAAGAAATGAAGGCTGGGACGGAAAAGACGGACATCGCGGTGACGCCGCTGGCGATTCCGATGCTGGCCGGGCCGGGCGCGATTTCCACGACCATCCTGCTCCAGAATGAAGCGAAAGACATTCCCCAGCACATTGCGCTTTACGGCTGCATCCTGGCGGTGTTGCTGGTGAGCTATCTGATTTTGCGGATCTCCGCGCGCGGCGCGCGCTGGTTGAGTCCGATCGCGATGAGCATCGCAATCCGCATCATGGGACTGCTGCTGGCGGCGGTCGCCATTCAATTCATGCTCAACGCCATCAAAATGTTCCGGCTGGATTTGATCGCGCCGCCGCCCATGTGAACCCTCCATCCGCGCGCTCACTTCCCCTTCGTGGCCTTCATCCGCGTGTGGATCATCTTGCGCCGGATTTGCCCGTGCGAAATGCCAAAAACTTTTGCCGCCTGCAATGCGCCTCGTCCGTTGGCAGCGACACTGCCAGAAATGAGCCGTAAAATTGATGGCATATTTAATGCGGATGTTTTCTTGGTTCGATTGCGAAGGTTGGAGTGTCCGGGACACGCGATCCGCCGCAAAAGATCATTTGACGTATGAAGAAAAATTTACAACTGACGAGGATTGTTTTATATCAAAACCTCGGTTTTCTGGGCATCATTGCCCTGTGCTTTCTGGATGATCTCATCAAGCTGCCGTCGCTGATCTTCTCCGACCATCCTTTCGCGTTTATGTATCGCCGGACGACGTTGGAGATGCTTTTGGTGCTGGCGGTCTGGTTTGTGGTGAGCGCCTCAACGCGGCGGATTTTGGAACATGTCCGTTATCTGGAAAAATTCCTGCGCGTCTGCTCATGGTGCCGGCGGATCAATTATCAGGGCGAATGGATGCGTCTGGAGGAGTTCATGCAGCAGGGGTTTGACACGCCCACCTCGCATGGCATCTGCTCGGAATGTCTCCAGCAGCAGCGCGCGGCCGCTGAAAAAGCAAAGGCGGCGCGATTAAAAGCGGCGAAGACGGAATGACTTTTACCGGACCGGGTCGCTTTTCCGCGCAATGCGGCCATACCAGATTCCCGACGTGATGAAGACGACGCTGCATCCGGCGGTAAACCAGACCAGGAACGGCACGGGCAGATAAAACCACGCACCCACCGCGCCCGCCGCTGAAAGCCCGCCGCACAGATACGAGTAAAATGCGCTGGCTCGCGCGCTTTGCAGGCTCTTTTGCAGGATCAAATCCATTGCCATGTCGGCGCGGGTGAGGGCGATGGTGCATGCGTCGGAGCAGACCATGCGCTGTGCGGCAGGCGAGGGGACGCAATCCGCGCACAAGGCCCGGCCGCAATAGGCGCAGACGGCGACGGCTTCAGTTTGATGTTTAAAACATTTCATGGCGCGACAGCCTGATGGATTTTCTCCACATGAATCTTCGTCAGATCATTCTCGCCGAGCTGGAGCAGATGGGCATTGCTGTAAAGTTCCAGGTTGGGCCGGAACTGCGGCGCGTCGAACGTGCGGCGTTCGCTGTCCAGCTCCTTGATGGACAACATGTCGAGCGCCACGGGATCGTGGCTGAACCAAAGCTGGTTCAGCACGCACGAATAATGCAGCAGGCTGCGCGCACCGCCTTCGTATTGGCCGATAAGCGCGTCGGTGATGTTCAGCACCACGCGGTCGCCGAGCAGCGGGCGGGCGTAGATTTCCGGCACGGCATTGGCGAGCCGGAAGGAGTCGGTTTCAAAACGCCGCGTGTTGTCCACGCTGCCGAGCGCGAGTCCATAAAGATGCCCGCAAACCCCGGCGTCCTCCTGGTTGAGCAGCGGCGCGATGCTGATGATCTTGGTCATCTGCCGGCTGACGAGCTTGGAGAAAAAGGAGCGCCGTCCGGCATCCGCATTGGTTTTGCCGAACTCCAGGTCGCTCCAGATCAGATTGCCAATGATGGCGGTGTCCGGCCGGTAGAAATTCTCCGGGTCGTAACCGGCTTCCATGCTGCCGCCGGCGCGCACGCCGAGTTTTGCTGCGAGCCGGAAATATCCGGCCGTTCGCAAATCCGCATCGTGCTTGTCCCAAATGATGATGTTCGTCGGCGGCAAACCGGCGGCGAGCAGGCCTCGGATCACGGCGGCGACGACGGCGGGGCGCGTGCCGGTCAACATTCCCGGTTCGGAAAATACCTTGAGCCCGATGATTTCCTGCGGGGAGACGAGGCTGCGCCACGCTTCGGCGACGGTGGCTTTGCCTGTGAGATTCGTAAGGCCGCAATCCACCATCGTCTGGACGACCGCATCGCTGGCTTGAAAATCAGTGATGGCACCGCGGTTTTCCACGCTGACAACCTGCGCGTGGGCGTTGAGATTTGACGGCGGCTCGGCAGCGCGGACCTGCAAAATGGCGAGGCAGAACACGCCCGCCGCCGCGAGGCGGAAAAACATTTTGGCGAATTGAACCCGTGCGTTTCTTGACACTTTCAAGCGCGGATGCTAACACCATCACCGATGCTGGCAAAAAAAAATCGCAGTTGTTTCGGCGCAGTCATTTTCCTGACGTTCGCCCTGTTTATTGTTGGATGCACGCCGCCCGGCCCGCGCGCATTGTTGAAGGGCAAAAAGTTTCTGGATCGCGGTGATTATGCCGCCGCCGTGGTGGAATTGAAGACGGCCACGGCCCTGCTGCCCGCGAGCGCGCAGGCGTGGAATTATTACGGCGTCGCCTGCCAGCGCGCCGGGCAGCCTGCCGACGCGGTGACGGCCTACCAGCGCGCCCTCACGCTCGACCGGGATCTGGTGGAGGCGCATTACAACCTCGGTTCGCTCTGGCTGGAGCAGAACAAACTTGCCGATGCCAAGACGGAATTCACCGCCTACACATTGCGCCGCAGCAATGAGCCGGAAGGCTGGCTCAAGCTCGGCTCGGCGCAATTGCGCGCCAGCGATTTCATCGCGGCGGAAAAAAGTTTCAGCACCGCGCTGTCCCTGAACACGAACAACGCCGAGGCTTTGAACGGTCTTGGCCTGGCACGCGTCCAGCGCGGACGCCCGCGCGAAGCGTCGCAATATTTCGCCCTCGCGGTCCAGTATCATCCCGACTACGCGCCCGCGCTTTTGAACATGGCCACCGTTGCGCAGCAGGATTTGCACGATAACAAACTCGCGCTGCAAAATTACCGCGCGTATCTGGCGTTGACGCCGCGCCCGGAAAATTGGGACGCCGTGAATGCCATCGCCAATGATCTCGAACAGAATCTCAAACCGCCGGCACCCGTTGCCGCCGTCGCTCCGCCGCCCGCAATCCACACCGTTGCGCCTGCCGTGAGCGAAACAAAAACGCAAAATGTTGTCCGTCCGGTCCCGTCGCCGAAGCCGGCCGCAGCGGCTGCAGTGCGGACAAATCCCATCCTGCCGCCGCGCCTCGTGTCCTCCACCGCCAAGCCGGTCGCAAAGGTGAAACCGGAAACGGTGGTGGTCGCGCCGTCGGAAAAAATCGTGGCGGCGACGGGATCGCCCGTGACAATGGCGGAACAGCCGGACGCTAAATTAAATTATTCCACGTCCGAAAAATATGTTGCAACCGGTGTGACCCCGCTGCCGCTGTCGAATTCCGAAAGTGAAAAGGAAACGCCCGCACCGACGGTTGATGAGAAGCCGGTTAAAATTATCCCGTCTGCGCCGCCGGTGTTTCCGCGTTACCTGTATTTGTCGCCGCGCAAGCCGGCGGCGGGCGACCGTGTGGCGGCCTCGGCGGCATTCTCGAAAGCGCGGATATTCGAGCAGGGTTCGCATTGGACGGACGCGATGGAATCGTATCGGCGCGCGGCGGAGGCGGACGCAAGCTGGTTCGAGGCGCAGTATAATTACGGCGTGCTGGCATACCGGCTGCGGAGTTTTCCGGCGGCGTTGTCCGCCTACGAAACGGCGCTGGCCATCCAGCCAGGTTCGACGGACGCGCGTTATAATTTTGCGCTTACGCTCAAGTCGTCGGGCTACGCGGCGGACGCGGTGAACGAGCTGGAAAAAATCCTGGCGACGAACCCCGACGAAGTCCGCGTGCAGCTCGCGCTCGGAAATCTTTACGCGCAGCAGCTCCACAATCCGGTGCAGGCGCGGAAGCATTATTTGAAAGTGCTGGCATTGGATCCGCACAACCCGCAGGCCAGCGACATCCGCTACTGGCTTACGCAGAATCCGGCGTGAGCCGGATGGAGGAAATCACGCGCCGGGCAGCGTGAAAAAAAACGTCGCGCCCTTGCCCAGTTCGCTTTTGGCCCAGACCTCGCCGCCGTGGCTGTGGATGATGTGCTTCACGATGGACAGTCCCAGGCCGGTGCCGCCCTGGTCGCGCGAACGCGCCTTGTCCACGCGATAAAACCGCTCGAACACGCGGTCGAGCGATTCGGGCGGAATGCCGGGGCCGTCGTCCTGCACGAAAATTTCCAGTTTGCCGTCGTCCAGTTTTTTCCCGCCGACGCGCACCACGCCTTGCGCGCGGCCGTATTTGATGGCGTTGTCCACGAGATTGGCAAGCACTTGGTCAAGCCGGCTCGCGTCGGCGCTGGCGGTGAGTTCCGGCAGGTCGTTGACGAGCCGCACGTTTTTATTTTCCGCCTTGGAATGAAGATCGGCGAAAACTTTTTCCACGAGCGGCTTCAGTTCCGCCGGCTGCAAGTTTAACTGCATCCGCCCCGATTCGAGCGCGGAAATGGTGAGCAGATCCTGGATGAGCAGATCAAGCCGCCCGGCGTTGCGCTCGATGATTTTGAGAAAGCGTTCGGCGACTTCGGGGTCGTTGCGCGCGCCATCGAGCAGCGTTTCGACGTAGCCTTTGATGAGCGAGAGCGGCGTGCGGAGTTCGTGGCTGACGTTGGCGACAAAATCCTCGCGCGTGCGTTCGAGTTGCTTAAGCCGCGTTAAATCATGGAAAACTAAAATCGTGCCTTCGCGTTCGCCGGCGGAATTGGAGATGACGGCGGCGTTGACGCGCAGCCAGCGCCCGCTCAATTCCGGCAGCTTCAATTCGTAGTCAAAAACCTGGCCTTCAGTCTCAACGCGCCCGACGAGTTCGGCGAGTTCGTGCAGTCGCAACGCTTCCATGATGGTCTTGCCGCGCAGCTCGGTCTTGATGCCGAAAAGATTTTTGAAGGCGCGGTTGGCGAGGTGGATTTTTTTACTCCGGTCCAGCAGCAGCAGCCCTTCGAGCATGGAATCAAACAGGATTTTCTGCTGCGCCTGCGCGTCAACGGAGGTCTGCTGCTGGCGCTGGCGCGAAGCCTCGATCTCCGCCATCCGCTGCTCCTGCTGCGCGCGGAATTTGGCACGCCACCAGAAATGGAGGCCGACCAACGCGGCGAGCAAAATCAATATGAACGCAAACCACATGGCGGAAGGATGAATGAAGAATGAAGAATGAAGAAACTTTTTTTGTCGGACGAAATTCGCGGAAGACAATTCTTCATTCTGCCTTCTTCATTCTCCATTCATTCGACAAACCGGTAGCCGACGCCGCGCACGGTGTCCAGATGCTTCGAGGCCGCGCCGAGTTTTTCCCGCAAGCGCCGCATGTGCGTGTCCACCGTGCGGGTGTCAATCAGGCTGTCGTATTCCCACACGTCGCGCAGCAGATGGTCGCGCGATTGCACGCGCCCGGCGCGCTGGGCGAGGAGGGTGAGGAGCTTGAATTCCGTCGCCGTCAGTTCAACCGGCTTGTTTTTCCAGCTTGCGATGTGGCGCGGGATGTCAATGGTCAGGTCGCCGAAGCGCAGTTGGTCAGCAGGTTTTTCCACGGCCTGGCCGCGCGCGAGAATTTTTTTGATGCGGAGCAGGAGTTCGCGCGGGCTGAACGGCTTGGTCAGGTAATCATCCGCGCCGAGTTCGAGGCCGAGCACGCGGTCAATCTCCGCCGCCTTGGCCGTAAGCATGAGGATGGGCACGCGCGCCGTCGCCGGATCCAGCCGCAGCGTTTTGCAGATCTCAAAGCCGTCCATCTCCGGCAGCATCACGTCAAGCACGATGAGGTCGGGCGATTGCGACCGCGCTTTTTTCAACGCCTCCGCGCCGTCGTCGGCGGTGGTCACGGCGTAACCGGCCTGCTTGAGATTGAACTCCACGAGTTCAACCGCCTCCGGTTCGTCGTCCACGACTAGAATCTTCTGCTTCACGTCAGCAGCATGGCACGCGCAAATTCGTCACACAATTTCAATCCGGCGACAAACTGGCGACAAACGTGTGACGATTGGGTTACGGAAAATTTTCGAGGCGCGAAGAACGGGAAGGGGGTGGAAATATTTGCAGCCTATTTGGGTGTTCGGCGATTTCATTGTAAGACTCTCACTTCCGCTCCACCGTCCATCCATGCTGCCGTGCGAGTTTCCGGAATGCCGCGTAGAATTCCCTTGGCATCTCATAAGTTTGGACACGAGAGCCGTCCGCGGCATGGACTGTAAAACAACGCGGGCAGACAGATACGATGATCTCTCCCGATGGTCCTTGAAATCTCGCACCGTGCTCGTGCATATCCCGAAGCGGCGTGCCCTGTTTAAGCGAGATCGAGGATAGAAGCTTGGCAACCTCCTTTGGCTCGCTAACGACAAAACGCTCCTCCTTGCCTTTCTCGTGCATGAATCGTGTGAAGACAATGTTGGTGGCGGCTTTGAATGCCGACACGTCTCCCGCAGGTGGAACAATCTGTGTGCCATCGGCAAGTGCTGAAGATGCCGCACCTGCAATGATGAAAACAACCATTCTAAGGAGCAATCGTGTATTCATAATTTGCCTCTACGCATGCTGAGTCGCCGAGACAGTATGGCTGGCGATGAAAGTGAAAGCGGTGTCTGCTCTCCGGAGCAAACGTGGGTTGCGCCGCGGGAGCGGCGCCGAGCCACCAGTTGTGGGACTCGCGTCCGTAACAACACTGAAACGAAAAGCAAACACCATGAAGCCATACATACTGCGCCAACCCCAGCCTGTCGAGCCGCAAAAAGCAATCCGCCCGCCCCGGCTCAAACCGGCGGCTCGCGTGGCCGCCGCCCACCTGCGGCCACGCCCCGGTGCGCCCACGAAAGGCCCGGCCCTGTTCATTGGCCTGGACGTGCATAACGATTCCATCGCGGTCAGCCTCGCGCCGTCCGGTTCAACCGAAGTGCGGCGTTACGGGATCATCGGCGGCGAACACGACGACGTGCTCAAGCTGGCCAAAAAACTGGCGGCCGCCCATCCCGGCACGACCTTGAAGTTCTGTTACGAGGCCGGGCCGCGCGGCTTTGCCCTGGGCCGCTGCCTGCGGGCGCACGGACTGGACTGCATCCTGGTCTGTCCCTCCAAGATTCCGCGCAAGCCCGGCGAACGGGTCAAGACCGACCGGCGGGATGCCGACCAACTGGCCCGCCTGTATCGGGCCGGCGAGTTGACCGGCCTTTATGTGCCCGAACCGGTGGATGAGGCGATGCGGGACTTGATCCGCGCCCGGTTCCAGGTGGGGCGGCAACAGCACCGGGCGCGGCAGCAGCTCAAGATGTATCTGTTGCGGCATAATCTGCGTTACGGCGGGCAGACCAGTTGGAATGCGGCGCATCTGCGCTATCTGGCCAAGATCAAAATGCCCTTTCCGGTGCAGCAGATCGTCTTTCAGGAGATGCTCGAGGTGATCAGCGAGGCCACCGCGCGGCTGGAACGCTACGACCGGGAGATTGAACGCGCCGTGCCCGGCTGGCGGTGGGCGCCGGCGGTGCGGGCGTTGATGAGCCTGCGGGGCATGGCGCTGCTGCACGCGGCCACGCTGGTGGCGGAGCTGGGCGACTTCCACCGGTTTGAACATCCGGCGCAGTTGATGGGGTATCTCGGGCTGGTGCCCAGCGAACACACCACCGGGAAAGACCGGCAGCAGGGCGGCATCACCAAGATGGGCAACGCCCCGGCCCGGCGCGCGCTGGTGGAAGCCGCGTGGCAATACCGGATGCCCGCCCGGTTGAGTCCGCACTTGAAGAAGCGGCAGGAAGGCCTGCCCAAGGCCATCACCGATATTGCCTGGGAAGCCCAACGGCGGCTGCACCACCGCTACACCCATCTGACGCGGGTGGGCCGGAAGAAGTCCCAGGTGGCGGTGACGGCGGTGGCGCGTGAACTGGCGGGGTTTGTCTGGGCCATCGCGCGCCAGGTCAAACCCGTGGCGGCGACCCCTTGAACGCACCGGCACGGAAAAACCAAAACCACTTATAGAAAAGAAAAAGATGACAGCGCCCATGAACCTGTTCTGAACCAGCGGCCGGGACCCGGTCAGGCGTGACGCTCGTTCGTCGTTGAAAGGTGCCTCTGGCAATCCTTGAGCCTAGACGGAGACACGCGCCGCCTCGGACCGTGACCTGTGATAACTTCGCCCGGTGCAAGCCGGCGAGTGGACTCACGCATCTCAGCCTTGAAACCGCAGTCATGGCGTCCCGGCGGCTGACTCAGGACAGTTCGTGGTGAAGGAAACCGGAAAATGAAAAGAATTTTCGGAAAGCAGAAGAACTGTCCGCTTGACATTATTAAGCCATATCAACGACCCAAGCTCAGCGACCCGGCC
>JAQTQB010000023.1 GCA_028712475.1 Verrucomicrobiales bacterium | reverse complement strand
AAACAAATTCTTCACGATGTGGAAGGGATGCTCCAAAAACGCCCGCACCGACGCCTTCGCTTTCTCCACCGCCTTCACCGCCTCCTTCTCCACACCTTCGACCAGCGCTTTGATCACCCCGCGTTTGAGCGTGGCGTCCGCCAGCGTGCCTTCGCGCAGCAGCAGGCCGCGCTCGGTGAGGCCGGCGTTGATCGCGGTGAAAAGACCTTTGCAGAGGCCAGGGGTTTCGAGCAGGCGACGGAATTTCAGGAGCGTCGTGGCATCGGGCACGTCATCCGTGCTGAGATCAATCCGGGCAAAGCCGCGCAGCGCCTGACTGTCGTAAAGGGCGTCTGCAAGGGCTTCGTCGGCCAGGCCATGCCATTGCTGGAGAAAATAGACGCGCAGCATCCGCTCCAACCCAACCGGCGGGCGACCGCGTTCACCCTTGGGGTAGTGCGGCTCGATGACCGCCAGCAGTTGGGCCCACGGAATGACTTCCTCCATGCGCGCGAGGAACTTCTCGCGGCGGGTGGTTTTCTTTTTGGTGGCAAACTCGGCCTGCGAGAAACTGGCCTGGTGGATCATGCAACACAGACGAGAAACCCCGCCGCCTCGTTCAAAAGAAATCCTCGCGGATTAAATCAGCGTTTCCTTAACTCATTTCTGGCTTTTGGTTCAGGTGGCGGCGTCAACCCCTGACGCCGCCACCTACCAACCGCAAACCAAACCGGAACCCTTGAACCGGTCTTGGTGACAGGGACCCAACCCGTCACGAAGCTTTGAATGTCACCTCACGGCAGGACGGTCCGGTAGAACCGAACGGCATGGTTGGTCGCGTCCAGATCGGTGAAGCTGGGCAGGCCGCTGAGGGTGGCGATGTTGGTGGCCAGATTGCTCCAGGCCGGGCTGCTCAAATCCGGGCTGGCCTGGATCTGGTAGCTGACGCCGTCGTCGCCGCCGGTGAAGGTCAACTCGAAGTTGCCGTCCGGCAATTGCAACGGGCTGTTGATGAAGACCGGCGTGGCCGCGTTCACCGTCAACGTGCCGTCAACATAGGTCAGGTTGTAATTCCCCAAGCCGGTTCCCAAGGCACTGGTCGCCACGATGGGATAGTTGGCCACTCCCGCCGTGTTCGTCGCCCCGACACTCGTCAAGGTCACACTGGTAATGGTGTCTCCATTGATCAGTCCGCCCGACGTGAATTCCGTTCCGGCAAAAGTCACCGTCTGGCCGTAGTTCTTGCTCGCGTTGTTTGCCGTCACCGACGCCGCCTTCGCGCCAATCGTCAGCGTGCTGTTCGTCGCCAGCACACTGTAGTTCGGGTTGCTCCCCAGCGTCACCGTGATGTTGGATGTGCCCACACTGGAGAACTGGATCGCGTCTGTTGTCAGGCTGTAATTCAACACATCGCCATTGACGGTCCCCGCTTCCACCGCCGTCAAGGCCGGGTTCACATCGCCATAGTTCTTGATCTTCGCGTCCGCCGTCACCGACGCCGCCTTCGCGCCAATCGTCAGCGTGCTGTTCGTCGCCAGCACGCTGTAGTTCGGGTTGCTCCCCAGAGTCACCGTGATGTTCGACACACCAACGCTAGAATACTGCGCCGCATCCGTCGCCAGCGTGTAATTCAGGGTGTCGCCATTGACGGTCCCCGCTTCCACCGCCGTCAAGGCCGGGTTCACGTCGCCGTAGTTCTTGATCTTCGCATCCGCCGTCACCGACGCCGCCTTCGCGCCAATCGTCAGCGTGCTGTTCGTCGCCAGCACGCTGTAGTTCGGGTTGCTGCCCAGCGTCACTGTGATGTTCGACACACCAACGCTAGAATACTGCGCCGCATCCGTCGCCAGCGTGTAATTCAGGGTGTCGCCATTGACGGTCCCCGCTTCCACCGCCGTCAAGGCCGGGTTCACGTCGCCGTAGTTCTTGATCTTCGCATCCGCCGTCACCGACGCCGACAGCGGCTGGATGACAAAGTTGCCCGCTGACAGTCCCGACAGCGTGTTGTAGTTGGCCGTGTCCGTCGGCACATAGTCCGCCGTCACCACATACGTTCCTGCGTTGATCTGACTGGCTGCACCGCCGGTCACGATGTTCGCCACGGCACCTGGCGTGTTGCTCGCCGTGACGCCCACGGTAGCCGCCTGGCCCAATCCCGTATACGGCACCGGCGAGTTGTTGACGGCCACCGTGGCCGTCGGCGTCGCCTTGTCCACCGTCACACTGACCGTGGTGCTGGCGGTGGTGTAATTGATCGGGTCGTCCGGCGTGAAGGTCACACTCTGCGAAGTCGTGCCCGCATTGGGCGTGGCCGCCGGGCTCGTGTAGGCGAAGCTGCCGGCAACCGCTGCCCCGGCGGCATTGGTGACGGAACCGCCGGTCAAGCCCGCGTCGAACAAGGTCTGCCCGTAGGTGATGGTCAAAGTCGCCGTTGGCGCGGTCGCAATCACCGGCGCCTGCGGATTGACCGTCAGCACCGCCACACTGGAGGTGATGGCGCCGCAATCGTTCGTCACGATGACTTGATAATTACCCGCATCGGCCACCGTCACCGAGAGATTCGTGTAGCTGCTGTTCGTCGCGCTGGCGATGTCCACATTGTTGCTCTGCCATTGATAGGCCAGATCGCTTCCCGTCACGTTGGTCAGCGTTAATACCACCGGGTCGCCCACGGTCACCGTCAAACTGTCAGGGTCTATCCCGCCGACAATGGCCGGCGAGGTGCAGGCGCTGCTGATCACGCCGTCCGTGTTGTTCACGGGGGTGATGGCGTAGTTGGCCGTGACATTCGCGCTCGCCGAATTCGTAATCGTCGCCGACGGTATCAGTGTCTTGCCCGTGTTCACGGTTGCATCCGCATAGACTTCGCTAAGCGTGGCGAAACCCTCGCCGGCCGCCAACGTGCCGGCGGTCAGCGTCGGCACATTGGTCGCGCTGGTGTTGCCATCATACACCTTGGTGTTCGGCTGCGCCGTCAACGTGATTGGGCGCTGGCCGATGACCAGGTTGTTTGTCTCACTGCCCTGATAGTTCGCGTCCACCACCGTGCCGATCACTTGATAGGAGTTCGCATTGGTCGGCGCAGTGGCCGAGCCGGCATAGGTGAAGGTTACCGTCAAACCGCCCGGCGTCGTCGTCGCGGTGGCGCTCTTGGCCGTGCCGTCATAGGTCTGGCTCAAGCTGCCCAATGTCACCGTCGCCGAGGCCTGGCTTACCGTCTGGGTCGAGGCACTGGCGGTCGTGCTGGAGGTATAGTTCGCCGTGCCGCTAAAGGTGGCCGTGATTGCATAGCTGCCGGCATTGAGAGCGCTGGTAGTATAGTCCGCCTGACCGGTTCCGGTGTTGACGGCCACAGCCCCGCCGATGGCCGTGCCATTGGTGTAAAACTGCACTGTGCCCCCGTTCGGCGGCGGGTTGACCGTCGCCGTGAAGGTCGCGGCCTGGCCGTAAGTCGAGCCGGTCAAGGCTGCCAACGTCGTGGTTGTATTCGTCGTCACCACCAGATACAACTGATTGGTGATGATGCTCAACGCGGCGGTGCTGGTGCCGGCCAGACTGTTGCCATTAACCGTGACTGTTGAGGGCACGGTTCCAGCCACGGCGGTGGTTCCGCCGTTGGTGGCAATGATCAGATAATTGCCGGGCAGCAAGGCCGCACCGGTGTTGTTGACATAGAATCCCGTTCCCGCTGAAAGTGTCAGCGTGCCGCTGGTCACTTTGAACGCCGGCGTGCCGGAGATATAGGAGATGTAACTGGTGCCGGTGCCGGTGTTCAAACTGCCTTTGATCAGGCCGGTGGATGCGGCGCTGTTGGATAGAACCTGGCCCGTCTGCAAGGTAAAGGTGTTCGCCCCCAGCAGCGACACGTCGAAAGTGGCGCCGTTGCCAATGCTGATGATGGCCGAGTTGGATATGGAGCCGGAAGCGCCCAACTGCAATGTGCCGGAACTGATGATCGTCGCCCCCGTGTAGGTGTTGGTGTCACTCAAGGTCAGGGTTTTACCAGCGCCAACCATGACGAGATTCAGGTTGTTGGCATTGGCAGCCGTGCCGCCGAGGATAAAGTTTGCCGGAAAATTTACAGTCAGGTTGCTCACCATCAAGGTGCCCGGAAGCGGCGCCCCGCCAATGATAAAGGTATTGGTGGGAGATAGAGATGAAACGAAACTACCGCTGAGAGACATCAAGCCCGCAGTCGTGCCATCCGACAATTGGATCGTCCCGCCGTTGGGGCGTAAAGCGACGCCGAGCATCTGACCCGCCACCTGGACAAGCGCGTTGGATTGGGTCTGCAAACTCGTGTTATTCATGTAGATGACTCCGTTGGGAGAAACCGTCAACGTGGAACCTCGATCTACAACTCCTCCTCCCAGGGCATCTTGAGCAACAATGAGGGTGTTACCATTGGTCACGATACCGCTCACGTTAAGCGTGCCGCCGAGTTGAACATAAATGCCGCCGGCCAAATTGGCGGTGCCCGAGATGTTTATGACAGCGTTGCTTTTGATGACCGGATTGATTTTTGGGAACCAGGTGCCAGCCATGTTGGCCACGGCACCCGCATTGGCCGTAAGAGTGCCGGCATTCGTCAGGGTTCCCGAAGCCAGGAGATTCAGGGTGGCACCACCGACGGCGTTGCTGGCGGCGAGATTAAAGCCAGTGCCGCTGCCGGTGCCAAGCTGGGCCATATTCCCGGCAATATTCAGAGTGCCGCCGGCGGAAACGGTGACCTGCAGCGTGTTGGTGAAGTTGCCCGCCACCGTCACAGTAGTCAGCGAGCTGCTGCCGCCCACCGTGAAGCTACCATTATAGTTGGCGTTGGTAATCGTGGCGGTCACGGTTGACCCTAAGCTTAGCCCGCTGATGCGCAACAAATTTGTGATGGCTCCGCCGACCACCGGCGTGAGATTGCTGAAGGTGCTGATGTTCATGGACTGGTCAATCAAAATTAACGGAGTCGAAGTGACATTGGTGGTGTTGGCGATGCCAATGATGGGATTGGCGAGGTTCACAGCGCCGGCCACAGTGGGGCGAAGAGTGACACTGTTGGTGGTATTGCTCAAATACAGCGGCCCGCTGCCGAGCGACCCGTTGGTGACATACAAAATATTACCGCCCTGGGTATAGCTGCTCGTTGTGCCGCCGCTGTAGCTGTTGGCGCCGTAGAGAAAAACTGGACCGCTTCGATTAATGGTCAAACTGGACTGGGCGCTTTCAGTGATGTTGCTATAAAATAAAATGCTGCCGCTGCCGCCGGTCAGAGTCAAATTGGCCCCCAGGGTGATCGGGCAATAATTGCTCATGCCGCTGGCACCAGTCCCGGTGATCGCCGGCAGGACGCCGCCCGTGTTGGTGAACACCAGCGCGGAACCGTCCGGGGCATACAAATTCAGACTGGTGGCCGGCCCCACCAACTGGTTGAGCAAGAAAGCGCCGCCGGATGACAAATCATTGGTGTAAGAAAGACCGCTGGCCGTGACGTTGGTGAAGACGATGGCGGCGTCGCTCGAACCACCGGCCAGGGGCTGCCCATTCACGCCCGTCCAGTTGCCGGCCACGCTCCAGAGGCCGGGGGTGGCGTTGGTGTAGTAGGTCTGGGCCTGCGTCGGTTGAGCACTCATGGCCAACAAGGATCCCAGCACGACGACGCCAATGGATGGTAGATAGTTTTTAAGATTGAGTTTCATGATTTGCATTTAGGTTGCCATCACCGACAAACAAGCAAGCCGTCGAATGGCCCGCAATACAGCCATAAACAATTTTGCGTTTATGTATTCAGAACATTTTTGCGGTGATTTCGTTAAGAATAATTACTGTTTATCCAAAGGTCAACCAAAAAAACAGATTGCCATTAAAATTAATGTGTTCGTTAAATATAAACATAACTTCAGGTTTTTCACCCGGTCGTGTCCAAAACTCAAATTCTTTGGTCAAGTATCAGCCGGCGGACTTTCTGGAAAAAAGCATTCAGACAGCAGTCACCTATCCGGCCGGCCGGCCGGCAATAATCAATACGCGCTTTATGAGGCTCGTGGAATCCCTGCAACTCTCGGGCACGAACTTTGATGTGGTTCATGAGCGGACTTTGGAACAATGCGGCGAAATCTCGCAGGATCAGCACCGAAGCAAAACGAAAGCCAACGCGGAAGCAAAACGTGATGGGTATTTCATATTTAATTTTGAAGGTGGCCGATCACACCGTTGGTTTCCAGCCCGGCGCATAGTCACGCGTCCACAAACGGGCGGCTTTGCGGTCGCCAAGGATGTGCCCGTTCTTCGGATCAATCTGCAAGCTATGTCCAACGCGTTGGGCGATGTTGCCCAGCAAGCCCAGCACCGTGCTGGTGTAGCCCTGTTCAATCGGCGCGTTCAGTTTCGCGCCGCCCCGGATGGATTCGATGAAGTTCAGCGCGTGCGTGTCGTTCAAGCCCGGATCAGCGCCATTCGCCAGATTGGATTTCTTGCCCGGATCTTCGCCGATGGTCTTGAGCGGCTTGTTGTCGAGATTGTAAACCGTGTAGCTTCCAGCACCGTCGTAATCAATCGTTCCCTTGTTGCCGTAGAACACGATGCCGTTGGCCTTGTAACCCGGCGCACCGTAAGTGCTGCACGAACGGCCAAACCACGAGATGCCTTTGCCGGGGCCGAACTCCAGTTGAATCTCCTGCGTGTCCGGCGCTTCCCAGTCGTCCAGTCCCACATCATGCCAGCGTCCGCCGAACGAACTCACCTTCGTCGGAAACGTCACGTTCATTGCCCAGCGCGCCACGTCGAGCAGATGTGTGCCGTTGTTCAGCGCCTCGCCCGTGCCCCAGCGCCAGAACCAATGCCAGTTGTAGGGCGCGATGTTGTCGCGATATGCGGTGCGCGGGGCCGGGCCTTGCCACAAGTCCCAATCCAGTTCGGCGGGCGGCGTGCCCGCTTTGCCGAAGCCGATGTTCGGTCGGCGACGGGAATAGAAACACTGCGCCAGGAACAGATTCCCAATCACGCCTGCTTGGATGTCCGACACCATCTGGCGGACGTTGGCGATGGAGCGGCGCTGGCTGCCCATCTGCACGAGGCGTTTATATTTCTGCGCGACTTCCACCAGAATTTCACCTTCGTGCGGGTTGTGGCAGCACGGCTTCTCGACATAAATGTGCTTGCCCGCCTTCGCGCCCAGGATGGCCATCGGCGCGTGCCAGTGATCCGGGGTGGCAACGATCAACGCGTCCACCTCCTTGTCCTCCAGCACGCGGCGGAAATCCGTCTCCTGCAGCGGCGCTTTGCCTTGTTTCTTTTCCGTGATGGCGGCGGCGGGCGCGAGATAGCTTTTGTTCACGTCCACCACATATTTGAATTCCACGCCCGGCAGCGCGGCGAACTTGTTGATCAATTCAAGGCCGCGGCCCGAGCCGCCGGGTGCGCCGCTGCGCACGCCCGCAACCGCGAGCACGATTTTGTTGCTGGCCGCATTGGCCGCCCGCAACGACGTGCGCGGCATGAGGGCAATGGCCGCTCCGGCAGTGAGCGTGGAGGCTACAAAGTGGCGACGGGAGATGGGTTGGTTCATACGAGGTGTTTCTTTGTGGTTCTGGTTTCAGTTGCGGTGGATTTATTGTTTCAGTCCCTTGAGGTAGGCGATGGTTTGCGGCACTTGCGTGATCGTGTTCGGGCTTTCGTCTTCGATGTAATAATGCTGCACGCCCGCTTTCCGCGCGGCGATGAGCACCGCCGGCAGATCAATCTGCCCCGTGCCGAGCGCCACGTCGTTTTCCACGGAGGTCTTGCCGCTCAAGTCGCCTTTCACCCCTTGCTTGAGGTCTTTCAGGTGCATCAGCTTAAAGCGTGAACCGTGCTTCGTCAGCAACGCCGCCGGATCGGCGCCGGGAAAATGCGCCCACAAAATATCCAGCTCAAAGCTCACGTCCTGCGGATTCGTTTCCGCCACGAGCACGTCGAACAACGTGCCGTCGCCGTGCGGCACAAATTCGTAGCCGTGATTGTGATAGCAGAACGTCAAGCCGTGCTGCTCCCGCAATTGTTTGCCGACGCGGTTGAACTCGGCGGCGGTTTGCTTCGCCAGTTCCAGGGTGAACGGCTGGCGGTTCGGCAGCCAGGCCACGCGCACAAATTTCGCGCCGAGCGTCTTGGCGTTGGCGGCAACTTCATCGGTCTTTTTGAACAGGTCGTCATAACCCACGCCGAACGACGAGCACACCATGCCCCGCGCATCGAGCCACTGGCGCATCTGCGCCGCTGTCTGGCCGAACAAACTGGAAAACTCCAGGTCGGTGATGCCCAGCGCCTTGATCTGGTCCAGCGTGCCGGGCACGTCTTTTTTGAATTCGTTTCGGTAGGTGTAGGAACACATGCCGGGCGCTTGCGGGAACAAGGGCTGGGATTGAACGTGCGCGCAGCCGTTGATGAATAATGCGGCGGCCAAGAGCAACAGCGGTTGGATGCGGTGTTTGTTTAGTTTCATAAATCATCTTGATTGCCGGCTAATCACTCCGCCCGCCGCCAGAGATACTGGAGCGTTTCCGGAAAGACACATACTGCGGCGAGCAGGGACAAGCCATTCCAGCAGCGCCGGCAATCGAAAAGCATTGCGACCGAGGATTTCAACACGGCGAATTTGTGAGTCGGTTAACATTGCCAGAGGTGGTGGCAGGTTCTAAAGCCGGTGAAAATATGGAATCCGGTCGAGCGGCACATTCAAATCATAGGTTGCGCCCCCTTCATAATTCTTCCCGTCGTCGCTTGTCCATTTTCCTTTGGGCAGCACCACCTGCCGGGTGCCGCCTTTCCGGTCGAGCGGGGCGACCAGGATGGAATCGCCGAGCATGAACTGGTCTTTGATATTCTCAAGGCCCTGATGCGGGAAGACGTATTCCAGCGAACGCACAATCGGCTCGCCGGTCCTGGCGGATTGCCGGGCCAGTTCGAGAATCGTCGGCGTGAATTGCTTGCGGATTTGCACCGCCTGCTTCACCGCGTTCAGATGTTCCGCATCCAGGATCCGCCAGGGGGCGACGGAGAATTGCATCATCGGCATGAGCGCGTGGATCTGCGCGGAGCGGACGACCAGTTCCTGATCCAGCGCCTTGGGGTCGAGAAACGATCCGAAATCTCCGCCGCCGATCATGTCCGGGCAGGAGAAAGTGTAGCCCGCGAGGCCCTCGGTGAGCATGTCGGGAATGAGCTGCTGCGTCTCGCCCCAGGAATGGCCCTTGTCATGCAAGCGCTGCGCCAGCGGCTGGCCGGCCATTTTCCAGCAGGCGCGATATTCGTTGAGCGGGAAGCGCAGGCCGAACTGCGCATACAGCTCGCATTGCCGGTTGGGGGAGGCGGATTCCTTGCTCAACGCCTCCGGCGGATAAAAATACATGTCCCCCGCATCCAGCTTGAACCCATCCACGCCATATTCTTTCACCAGCCGGTCAAGTTCGCCGTTGAACCATTTCACCGCTGACGGATTGCTGAAATCCAGCAGCGCCGAATAGCCGTTCCACCATTTGATGATGGCGGGATCGGTGGCGGCGACCCAAGCCGGCTTGGCGGGCGTCTGTTGCATCAGGAAACATTTGTCCTTCAGAAGTTGTTTTACCAGCCGGGCCTGGTCCGCGCTGACGAACGGGCAGACCCAAAGCATCACCTTGAACCCCATGCGATGCAGTTCGTCCATCATCTGCTTCGGATTCGGAAATCGGCCCGGATGAAAGTTCCACAAGCCGTAATCCTCCTGCCAGGTGTCGTCAATCATCAGCACGCCCGGCGGAAAACCGTGATCGAGAATACCGCGCGCGTATTTCAGAACGTCGGCCTGGTTCTGGTTGTAGGTGAGTTCAATCCAGGTGTTGTATTGCGGCTGGGTGAAGAGCAATTCGTCGGGCATCCGACCGGAGGCGGGAAAAAATTTGTCCGAAACAAACTTTCGCGCCCCGGCGAGACTGCTGCCGGCGCGTCCGTGTTTCACCTCACCCCGGGCGTTGGTGATGATGATCCTGTCCGCCGCCACTTCGAAGGCGTAAGCTTCCTCGCTCCACACCCACAAGCCCTGGCTGCCCAGCAGCAGCGGCTGAACCTGGTTGCCACGATTGTTGCCGTAAAGATCGCACCGATAGCCGTTCGTGCAGGGCAGCTTGTCTCCCTCGCGCACAAAGCCGGACCAAATCTTTTCGCCGGGCGACAAGGCGATGGTGATTGCAGCGGATCGCGGTTGCGCCGGTGGCAGTGCCGGCTGGGCATCACTTAAGCCCACCGCAACCAGCAAAATCAGCGCGGCGCGAGCATAGTTTTTCATATTTTAAATTGGGTTGTTTCAAAATTTTAGTCGGCAGGATGCCGGCAACCCAAAACCGGCACCCTGCCTTCAATTCAATCACCCGCACAAACTTTACGGATAGACCAGGCGGTAATACTTGTTCAGGACGCTGTTCGTGATGGTGATGACGGCCCCGTTCGTTGCCGTCGAGCCGCTCACCGTGCCCCAGTCGTTCGTATTGCCGCTCACGCCTTTGTTCAGATTGTTTGTCTGCTGTAGCAAGCGATAACCCAAGTTAGCCAAGGGCCAGTTCAGCGTCAGCGCGCCGCCGCTCACGCTGGTCGTGATCGTCGGCGGCGTCTGGCTCGGCAACTGGGTCACGTTCACCGTATTGGTGACGGTGGCGTAAGTTGTCCCGTCGGTGGGGGTAAAGACCACCGGCACGTTCGTGGTGCCGGGATTCGGCACGAGCGTCGGCACCGCAAAGGCCAGCGTCCCGGGCACCACCGTCCCCACGGTGTTGGTGAACGTGCCGCTCAACACCGAGCTGCTCAACATCTGCCCATAGGTGATCGCCGTGGCGGACAACGGCACCTGCACCACCGGCACCTGCTGGAACAAGGCCGTGATACTATGCGCGGCGCTGACATTGGTGAAGGTGTAGGTGGTGACCGCCCCCTGGTTCACCCCGTCCACCGTGACCGAAATGATCCGATAGTTCGCATTGGTCGCGGCGATCGCATAGGTCTGGTTCGCCCCCTGGTTGACCACCACCAGCCCCGGCGTGATCGTCCCGTTCGTGCTTTGGGTCACGTTCAGCACATACTGCGCCGGCGACAGCCCCATTTCCGTATACATCTGGTTGTTCGCCATCGCCACCTGGTCCAGCATGTAACTCCGCGCATTGGTCCATGAAATGTTGCAACTGGCGGCTTGACCAATAAAATCAAAAACCCAGACTGCGGACAGCGGCACTTGATTGCTCACGATCACGTTCATGAAGTTCGCGAAGTTCGTCCGATCCCATTCCAGATTATTCGTGCCAAAAGCATCCACAGCCGATGCGCCCCACTCGCCGATAAACAAGGGCTTCTGCATCGCGTTCGCATACGCCATGGAGGCTTGGATGTAACCATCGAAGGAAACCGGACGGTTGAGGAATTGCGGCTGATTGCCATACGGTATTTGCTGCGGATAAATATGAAAATGGGTCGTGTTGAACGACTGATTATACACGGACAAGATGTTGCTAAACTGCACGTCCGTGTCCACGGTCCAACTGTTGTGAAACCGGTTATACTGATTCGGGGCACAGACCCCGTTCCCATTGCAAATCAGCCGGGTGGGATCCATCGTTCTTACTGTCCGGGCAAAGTCCGCAAAGGCCACCAGGAAGTTGGTGGAATAGGGCAGGTCATTGGTCGTCCGGAACGACGGCGTGCCGTTGGCAACACTGATCTGTGGCAAACCTATGCCATTGTTGATGCCTTGGTCCATCAGGTCGCAGGAGGAATTATATTCATTGCCAAACTCCCAGCCCCAGATCGCCGGCGAGTTGCTGTAACGGCTGATGACATTCGTCAGATAGGTGCGCATGAAGGCGATGGTCAGGCTGTTCGTGTTGCCCC
>JAQTQB010000015.1 GCA_028712475.1 Verrucomicrobiales bacterium | reverse complement strand
CCGCCACCAACCCAGAACCGCCTCGCCAACCCAAGCCGCCGGACACAAATCTTCGCCGCTCGAGGAGTATCTTCCATCCGCAAACACTGGAATTTGAAAACTACGCTTTAATCAGCGTCTCCTTAAGTTCCACACAATGTCCACAAAAACAAAGTTTGTTCGGCCTTTCAATACCGTTCAAAGTAGCCGGGCGTTGCACACGATGGCTGCGACAAATTTCTGTATTGTGAGATTCGCAAAGATGTAACCGCAGATTCAGTTGCGATTCAAAAAAACTTCCGCAATGAGAGCATTTGAAAATGCGCTTGGCCAAATGTTCAAATACGGCGTCATTCATTTCTTCACGCCTTCATCTGTTTCACTTTCTTCGCCGCCTGCGTCAGCGTCAGATAATTTTCACTCGTGACGACTTTTCGGCCGCTTTTCTTTTCCAGTTCGCGGCGGGCGTTGCCGGCCACTTTGCCGCCGGAGCGCGCGGCTTGTTTGTTTTGCGGGAAACCTTGCGTGTCGCGGTTGCGGGCGATTTCCGTCGTGGCTGCTTCACCCAACATTGAAAAGATGAGTTCCAAGTCGGTCATGTGGTCGCGGAGGTTCTCACGCTTGAGCCGCTTGAACTCGGCGTATTCCGTCGGCGTCAGGCCGAACGTGGCCTTGGAAATCTCGGCGGTGAGGATGGCGTATTCGCGCTGCTCCCGCACGCCGCGCTTCTTCCATTCGTCAGTCAGTTCGTCACGGATGGCGATGGAGCGCATCCGTTTCTCGATCCAGTCGGCGGAGTAGCCCTTGGCCTGATAGATGGCGCGGGTGCGTTTGGTGGCGAGTTCGGGGTCTTCAATCTCCTGAATACGCTCGTAGCCGACGCGCGCGAGCCAGCGCTTGAACGGCTCGGCCTTGGGGCTGGGTATGGATTGAATGAGACGGAAGATGCCTTCGGTGTTGGCGCAATTCAGTTTTTGTGGGCCACCCGCAGTCGGAACTAAAAGGGGGTGGACAATTTGTCCATACCCTTTGGCAAGCTCCGGGTCGCGCTGGCGAACCTTGTTGAAATAGTCCGTCGGATTTACGGAATCAGTTAGCGCCGCAACCACGTCAACCACGACAAACCACCACTCGTTGTTGTGGATGACGCGGCGAACTTCCTTTCGCTGAAACAACGCGATGCGCTTTTCGGGATTGGATTCAAGTTCGCCCATGTTCACAGAATGTTAAAAATATCCGGCCTTCTTGCGGTCTTCCCTCGCGGCTTCGCTGGCTTTGTCGTCATCAACATGCCGCAAGTGTTGAAGCGCAAAAGTTCGATGGGATGTTGCGTATGTGGCATTACAATGAGCGGGGAATTGTAATTAATGTCTGGAATCAACCAAGTGAAATCTAAATACCGCGTGACGGCGCGCTGTGCTGGCCGGACGCGCAGCGCGACGACCCGCCAGCCAAATTGACGTTTGCCTCGACCCGACTTTTGAAATACGTTGGCACCCGTTTACGCATGAAAATCTTTATTGACGGCAAATATTACGACGAGCGCACCGCCAAAGTCTCCGTGTTCGACCACGGCCTCCTTTACGGCGACGGCATTTTTGAAGGCATCCGCATCTACAGCGGGCGCGTCTTCAAGCTCAAGGAGCACATTGACCGCTTGTTTTATTCCGCCAAGGCGATTTTGCTCCAAATCCCCATGTCGCATGCGGAATTGATGAAGGCGACCGTCGAGACGTGCCGGAAAAACAAGCTGCGCGCCGGTTACATCCGCCTTATCGTCACGCGCGGCGTGGGCACGCTGGGCTTGAATCCAAAGAGCTGCAAAAATCCGTCCGTCATCATCATCGCGGACAAAATCCAGGTTTATCCCCAGGAACTTTACGCGCACGGCATGGACATCGTGACCGTGCCGACCGTGAGGAATCTCCACAGCGCGGTGAACCCGGCCATCAAGTCGCTGAATTATCTGAATAACATCCTCGCCAAAATTGAGGCGAACAACGCGGGCGTGGAAGAAGCGGTGATGCTGAACGCCGAGGGATTCGTTTCTGAATGCACGGCGGACAATCTGTTCATCATCAAGAACGGCGAAGTTCTTACGCCGCCCAATTCGGCGGGCGCGCTTTATGGCATCACGCGGCAGACGGTGATTGATCTGGCGCACGCCGCCGGTCTGAAAGTCTCCGAGCCGAATCTGACGCGCTACGATATGTTCAACGCGGACGAATGTTTCCTGACCGGCACAGGCGCGGAAATCATGCCGGTGGTGAAGATTGATGGTCGTGTCATCGGCACCGGCAAGCCGGGGCCGCTCACGCGCGAGCTGGTGGAAAAATACCACGCCTTGACGAAAGTCTCTGGAGAGCCGATATACAAATAGAGTTATGCAATGTTCCATTTGCAAAGAAAAAACGGCGACCGTCTTTCTCACCCACATTGAGAACGACAAGATGCACAAGGTGAACTTGTGCGAGGATTGCGCCAAGAACAAGGGCGTGGACAACCCCACTACGTTCTCGCTCGCGGATGCGGATCTGCTGCTCGGCCTCGGCGCGGCGCAGGAAATCACGCAGACCACTGGCGGTGTGGATTTGAAATGCCCGCGCTGCGGCTTTTCACAGGCGGATTTCAAAAAGTCGGGCCGGCTTGGCTGCCCGGAATGTTACCAGGTTTTCGCCGAGGGCTTGGAAGGCCTGCTGAAGACGATGCATAAGGGCACACGGCACGTTGGCAAATCGCCGGAAGCGCTCCGCCAGTCGCGCGACAATGCGGAACGGCTCAAGTCGCTGCAAAAAAAACTGGCCAAGGCCGTCGAGGCGGAAGATTTCGAGCAGGCGGCGAAGGTGCGCGATGAACTGAAACAACTGAACGATGGTCTGCCGTCGCCAGCAAAAGTGACGTGACGGTTTGCAAGGTGGGGCGAGCGTCCTCGCGAGCCGCAAATGAATTTATCGAACGGCTCGCCGGGAGTCTCGCCCCACCAAACAATTTTGAAAATGGACATATACGAATTTCTCATCACACCAGCGGAGGCCACAAAGTTGCACGGCCCGCATGACCGCATCGTCATGTCGAGCCGCGTGCGGCTGGCGCGCAATCTGAAGGATGCGGCCTACCCCGGCTGGGCGAAAAAGCCGGAGCGCATCAAAGTTTTGGAGACGATCCGTCCCGCCGTCGAAAGTCTGCCGGAAATGAAGGACGCCTTTTCCGAGGCGATGGACAATCTTGGCGCGCTCGACAAACAGATTCTTGTGGAGCGCCATCTCATCAGCCGCGAACACGCCGCGAAAAGTTCCGGTAGCGGCCTGGTCTTGAACCGCGAGGAAACTTTTTGTGTGATGATCAACGAGGAAGACCATTTGCGGATGCAGGCGTTGCGGCCCGGTTTGCAATTGCGCCAGGCGTGGAGCGCGATTGATGCTTTTGATTCCGCACTGGAGAAGAAGCTTGATTACGCTTTCAGCAACGAACTCGGCTATCTGACCGCTTGCCCGACGAATCTGGGAACGGGCATCCGCGTCAGCGCGATGTTGCATCTGCCGGGACTCGTGCTGGCCGAGCAGATCAATCCCATCATCCAATCCGTCAACAAGCTCGGCCTTGCGGTGCGCGGGCTTTACGGCGAAGGCACGGAGGCGCTCGGCAATGTGTTTCAGGTCTCGAATCAGATGACGCTCGGAGAAAACGAAATCACGATTGTGGAACGGCTGGACAAGGTTTTGTTGCAGATCATCGAGCACGAGGAAAATGCGCGGCAGACGTTGTTGGAGAAAAAACCGAAGACGGTCTTCAATCACATCGGGCGCGCTTATGGCGTTCTGGCGAATGCGCACAGCATTTCCTCGAAGGAAACGATGAACCTGCTGTCGCTGATGCGGCTGGGCGTGGACTTGGGATTGTTCCCGGAGGTGGACCGTTCGCTCGTTGATGAGTTGTTCATCACCACGCAGCCGGCGCATTTGCAGAAACAATTCTCCGACAAACTTTCCGCCGAGGAACGCGACCTTCTGCGTTCCGACATGGTGCGCGACCGGTTGAAAAACGTCAGCCGGCCAAGTGTGAAGCCGCCGAAGACGGGGAATTGAAGAAGTTCCCAGTCAGCCAGATTGAGGATTTTGAAAGCCAGTTCTCCCAAGGCGCAGGGATCGTCATGCGTCTTTGATTTCTCAAACGCATTGGACAAATCTCCCGATTCGTAGCATTATGATTTCAGTATGAGCGATGAATCCATGAGCAATTTCACACCGCGCGCGCAGCAGGTGCTCGCGCTGGCACGCAAGGAGGCCGACCGGTTCAACCACAACTTTCTCGGCACGGAGCATCTCCTGCTCGGCCTGATCAAGCTGGGGCAGGGCGTGGCGGTGAACGTGATCCAGAAAATGGGCCTCGATCTCGAAACCGTCCGCATGGAAGTTGAGAAGCAGGTCGGCACCGGCCCCGACCAGAAGATGATCGGCAACATTCCCTACACGCCGCGCGTGAAAAAAGTGCTCGCGCTCGCGTCCAAGGAAGCCAAGGCGCTCAATCACACTTACGTCGGCACGGAACACATCCTCCTTGGCCTGTTGCGCGAAGGCGACGGCGTGGCGGCGAAGGTTTTGAAAAACCTCGACGTGGACATCGAGCAATGCCGCCAGGAAATCTTGAAGGAGCTGGACCCGAATTTCAGCGGCGAGGAATCTTCCATTCCACAAGAGCCGGCATCGGGCGAAAAAGCCGCCGCCGGTTCAGATAAAAAAGGCGAAGTCAAAACGCCCGCGCTCAAGGCGTTTGGCCGCGACCTCACGGAAATCGCGCGCAAGGGTGACATGGACCCGGTCATCGGCCGCAAAAATGAGATCGAACGCGTCATCCAGATTCTCTGCCGTCGCACGAAGAACAATCCGGTTTTGCTTGGCGAAGCGGGCGTTGGAAAAACTGCTATTGTCGAAGGACTGGCGCAGGAAATCGCGGCGGGCAACGTGCCGGAAATTTTGCGCAACAAGCGCGTCATCACGCTTGATCTCGCGCTGATGGTCGCCGGCACAAAATATCGCGGCCAGTTCGAGGAACGCATCAAGGCGGTCATGGACGAAATCCGCCGCGCGAAGAACATTATTCTCTTCATAGACGAATTGCACACCATCGTCGGTGCCGGTTCGGCGGAAGGCACGATGGACGCGAGCAACATCATCAAGCCTGCGCTGTCCCGCGGCGAAATGCAATGCGTCGGCGCGACTACTTTGAACGAGTATCGCAAATACATCGAGAAGGACGCCGCGCTCGAACGCCGTTTCCAGTCGGTGAAAGTCGAAGCGCCTTCGATTGAGGATGCGATCACAATCCTCAAAGGCGTGCGTCATAAATACGAGGAGCATCACAAGGCCGAGTTCACCGACAAGGCCGTCGAGGCTTCCGTGAAACTTTCCGACCGTTACATCACCGACCGGTTTTTGCCGGACAAGGCGATTGACGTTTTGGACGAAGCCGGTTCACGCGCGCGCATCAGCACGATGACGCGCCCGCCGGAAAGCAAAATAATCGAAGCCGAGATCGAAGAGATTAAAGGCAAAAAAGAAAAAGCCATCAAGAATCAGGATTTCGAGGGCGCGGCGCAGATGCGTGACCAGGAAAAGCAGGCGAAGGAAAAACTGGAGACGCTGCTGCTCAACTGGCGCAAGGCGGGCGAGGAAAAACGCATCGTCGTGGATGAGGACGACATTTTGCACATCGTCGCCAAATGGACGGGCATTCCGCTCAAGCGCATGGGCCAGGACGAAACGCAGCGGCTGCTCACGGTGGAGACCGAGATGGAAAAAGTCGTCGTCGGCCAGCGCGAGGGCGTTTCCGCGCTTTGCAAGGCGTTGCGCCGTTCGCGCGCGGACTTGAAAGACCCGAAGCGCCCCATCGGTGCATTTTTATTGCTCGGCCCGACCGGCGTTGGGAAAACGTTGCTCGCCAAGACGCTCGCGGAACAAATGTTCGGCGACACGAAATCGCTCATTCATTTGGACATGAGCGAATACATGGAGAAGTTCAACGTCTCGCGGCTCATCGGCTCGCCGCCCGGCTACGTTGGCTACGAAGAAGGCGGCCAGCTCACGGAAAAAGTCCGGCGCAATCCGTATTCCGTCGTGCTGTTCGACGAAATCGAAAAGGCGCACCCGGACGTTTGGAATTTGCTGCTGCAAATTCTGGAGGACGGCAAGCTGACCGACAACACCGGCCACGTCGTCAATTTCCGCAACACAATCATCTTGATGACCTCGAACGTCGGCTCAGACACCATTAAAAAGCAGTCCACGCTTGGCTTCTCGCCCATCACGGACGAAAGCAGCTACGAGAAGATGCGCGAACGGATTTTGGATGAGGCCAAGCGGACGTTCCGTCCGGAATTTTTGAACCGGCTCGACGACGTGATCGTGTTCCGCTCGTTCACCAAGCCCGACCTCATCCAGATCCTCACGCTGGAGGCAGACAAGGTGGTTGAACGCCTGCGCCACAAAAACATCAAGCTGGAACTCGATGACAAGGCGAAGGACTTCCTAGTGGAGAAAGGTTACGACCCGCAATACGGCGCGCGCCCGATGCGCCGGGCGGTGGAGCGTTTCCTGGAAGACCCGCTCGCCGAAGAAATTCTCAAAGGCAGTTTGCAGCCGGGCGAACCCATCCTCGTCACGAGCGACAAGGAAAAACTGGTGTTCAACCAGAAGGCGGCGGCGGAAGGTGCAGTGGCGAGTTAAAATTCTAATACCAACGCTGCAATTGAACGAGCATGTTCTAAATTTGACGCTTACCGCGAAAGACGCCAATTCGATAGAAACAATCCAACAGTATTCAGCTTCCGATAACTTTGAAATTTCCGTGCCGGCTATGAAACAATTCTTCCGCGCCGTCGTGCGGTCATTTTCTTGAGTTGAGTTTCGCATTTCCATTTCCGCGCTGAATTATTATCCCATCGGTCTTTACACTTTGACGTGGCAAGTCACCCCTTGCCGTTTTGTTGGTTCAAAGTTATTGTCTTGTCATGTTGGATTGGAGCAAATGTGCCGCCGTGGAACGCATCGCTGGAAAAGTCAGCGGCGCGTGGTTGTTCAAGGGCACGCGCGTGCCGGTGGCGGCGCTGTTTGAGAATCTGGAGGACGGCGCGACGGTGGACGATTTTCTCGAATGGTTTCCCGGCGTGGCCCGCGAACAGGTCGAGGCGGTGCTGGAACACGCTGAACAAAGCCTGACGGTCGCGTAATTCCTGCGCATGAAAATTCTTTTCGATCACGGCACGCCTGCGCCCTTGCGCCATCAACTGGCCGGCCATGAAATTTCCACGGCTTATGAAAAGGGCTGGGCAAAATTGAGCAACGGCGATTTGCTGGCCGCAGCGGAAAAATCTTTCGACGTTTTCATCACGACCGACCAGAACCTGCGCTACCAGCAAAATTTCACCGGCAGACAGTTGGCGATTCTGGTTTTGCCCACGACCAGTTGGCCTGAAATTCAAAAACACACGAACCAGATTGCTGCCGCTGTGACGGCGCTCAAACCGGGAGATTTTGTCGAATTGGATTTTTAACCACCAAGGCACGAAGGGCACCAAATAAATTTCCTTTGTGCCTTGGTGTCTTTGTGGTTGAACAATTTCGGATTTCTTTTTCCGTTGGAATCAATACGCTTTCCGCAAATGAAAGGCATCATCCTCGCTGGCGGCGCCGGCTCGCGGTTGTATCCGCTCACGCTGGTCGCGAGCAAACAGCTCCAGCCGGTCTATGACAAGCCGATGGTTTATTATCCGCTCACGACGCTGATTGAGAGCGGCATCCGCGAATTCTGCCTGATTTCCACGCCGCACGATCTGCCGCGCTTCAAGCAACTGCTCGGCGACGGCAGCGCGTGGGGACTGACCATCGAATACCGCGAGCAGCCGAAACCGGCGGGCATCGCACAGGCGTTTCTCATCGCGGAATCCTTCATCGGCTCGGATGCGGTGACGCTGATTCTGGGTGACAACATTTTCTACGGCGGCGACACGTTTCAGCGCGCGTTCGCCGACTTCAAATCCGGTGCAACGATTTTTGGCTATCACGTCAACGACCCGGAACGCTACGGAGTGGTGGAATTTGACGCGGCCGGCAAGGCGGTTTCCATCGAGGAAAAACCGAAATCACCCAAAAGCAATTACGCCGTGCCCGGACTTTATATTTTCGACAATGAAGTGGTCGCAATCTCGAAAGCCCTGAAGCCTTCGGCGCGCGGCGAACTGGAAATCACCGCCGTGAACGTGGAATATCTGCGGCGCGGCACGTTGCGCGTGCACCGGCTGAATCGCGGGTTCGCGTGGCTGGACGCGGGCACGAGCAGCAGCCTGCACGACGCTTCGGCCTATGTGCAGACGATTGAGAAGCGCGCCGGCATCAAGATTGGCTGTCCGGAGGAATCCGCGTTCCGGCAGGGCTTCGTCTCGCTGGCGCAGCTTGACGAACTCGTCGGCAAAATCCCCAATTGCGAATACCGCGATTATCTCGCCGCGGTTGTGGCCGAGGCAAAACGGCTGAAATAAATCTATGATTCTACTCCTCGGTGCCACCGGCTACATCGGCAAAGCGTTTGCGCATGAACTGAAGCGGCGCAAAAATGAATTTATCTCCCTGTCGCGCCAGCAGGTTGATTACACGCGCTTCGACGTGCTGCTGGATTTTCTCAAAACCAAGAAACCAACGTTCGTCGTCAATGCCGCCGGTTACACAGGCAAGCCGAACGTGGACGCCTGCGAATTGCACAAGGCGGACACGCTGCAAGGCAACACTCTTTTTCCGCAAACGGTCGCGCACGCCTGCGCGGCGGCGGGAATTCCGTGGGGACACGTTTCTTCTGGCTGCATTTATTCGGGCGCAAAAGTGGTTGTGAACGGCCAGATGCGCGCGGAAAAAGATTTTACAAAGCCGGAACTCCGCGCGCTCGTGGAAAAATCTCCGCAATCCATCCACGGCTTCACCGAGACCGACACGCCGAATTTCTCCTTCCGCGACGGCCCGTGCAGCTTTTACAGCGGCACCAAGGCGCTGGGCGAGGAGGCGATTACCGGCATCGGGCAAAGTTACGTCTGGCGGCTGCGGATTCCGTTTGATGAATTTGACAACGCCCGGAATTATTTAAGCAAGGTGCAGCGTTACGCTAAAGTCTATGACAACGTGAACTCCATCTCGCATCGGGCCGATTTCGTGAAGGCGTGCCTCGACCTGTGGGAACTTCGCGCCCCGCCCGGCACCTACAACGTGACGAATCCGGGCTTTGTCACCACCAAGCATGTCGTGGAGCAGATTATAAAAATTCTCAAGCCAGCCAGGAAATTTGAGTTTTGGGCGAGCGACGAGGAGTTTTACAAGGTTGCGGCCAAGACGCCACGTTCAAATTGCGTCATGGACACAACCAAGCTTCTGGCGGCGGGCGTGAAAGTCCGTTCCGTGGAAGAGGCGCTTGAAGATTCGCTGAAAAATTGGAAGCCGGAATGATGAACAACAAAGACGCGAAGACGCAAAGGAAGATGAATCGAATCGTGATTCCAACAGAGATTGAGCGGCTGGCGACTTTGGCCGTGGATGCGGCGTTCGCCGTTCATACCGAGCTTGGGCCGGGTTTGCTTGAGAGCGCGTATCAGGTCTGTTTCGTTCATGAACTTGGCTTGCGCGGAGTGGCGTATCAGAAGGAATTGCCAATCCCGCTCAACTACAAGGGCGTTCGCATTGAAGTCGGATTTCGCGCCGATGTCGTCATTGAGCAGAAACTTTTGATTGAATTGAAAGCTGTAGAACAGTTGCTGCCCATTCACAAAGCGCAGGTCATCACCTATCTCAAATTGACGCATCTGCTCTTGGGAATACTGATCAACTTCAACGAAATCCTCATCAAACAGGGCATCCAGCGCGTTTTGAATCTCGACAAATCTTAGTGTCTTTGCGTCTTTGTTGTTAAATATATGAATCTTCTAATCACCGGCGGCGCGGGCTTCATAGGCTCGAATCTTATTCATCATGTAATTGACGATGCGCGCATCGCGAAGCTGGTCAATTTGGATTGCCTCACTTACGCCGGCCATCTGGCAAATCTCGAAGCAGTTTCCAGACACCCGAAATACGTTTTCGAGAAGGTGGATTTGCGCGACAAGGCGGCGACATTGCGCGTCGTGGAGCGGCACGGCATCACGCACGTCATGCACCTCGCGGCGGAATCGCACGTGGACCGTTCCATCACCGGGCCGGGCGATTTCATCTCCACCAACATCATCGGCACTTTCAATCTGCTCGAAGCGTGTCGCGGATTTTGGAACGGTAATTTTGCTGACAAGAAATTTCATCACGTCTCGACGGATGAAGTTTACGGTTCGCTTGGCGCAACGGGATTGTTCACCGAGACCACGCCTTACGCGCCGAACTCGCCCTATTCCGCGAGCAAGGCGTCGAGCGACATGCTCGTCCGCGCGTATCATCACACTTACGGCCTGCCGACGGTCATCACAAACTGTTCGAACAACTACGGCCCGTTTCAATTTCCCGAAAAGCTCATCCCGGTGATCATCCAGAACGTTCTCGTGCGGAAACCAATCCCAGTTTACGGCGACGGCATGAATGTGCGCGACTGGCTTTACGTCCGCGACCACGCCGAAGCGTTGTGGACGGTTTTGGGCAAAGGAAAACTCGGCGAGACTTACAACGTCGGCGGCCATAACGAATGGGCGAATCTCCGCATCGTAGAGTTGATCTGCGACACGATTGACGAATTCATGCCCCAGCTCGGCGGTAATTCGCGCAAGCTGATTTCGTTCGTCAAGGACCGCGCCGGGCATGACCGCCGTTACGCAATTGACGCGACCAAGATTCAGCGCGAGCTTGGATGGGTGCCCGCGCACAAGTTCGAGCAGGGCATCCGGGAAACCATCCGCTGGTATCTTGACAATCAGGCGTGGGTGAAAACCGTGACGACGAAATAAATTTAACCGGGTGCGCTTCCCAGGCGTCTCTTAAACCAATGAATCACCTGCGAAATTTACTGTTGGCGCTTGTTTGCCTGTGGCTTGCGTCCGGTTTCAACGCGCAGGCGGCAAATACAAACCTCCTCGTCTGGCACAAGGCTGCCGACCGCGTGGATGCCGACGTGCGCGGCGAGGCGTTGTGGCCGTTGCTCGAACAAATCGCGGTGGCAGCGGATTGGAAGATTTTTGTCGAGCCGGGCGCGGAGCGGAATGTCTCCGCGAAATTCAAAGACCTGCCGTCCGGCGACGCGCTGAAAAGGCTGCTGGGAGATCTGAACTTCGCGCTCGTGCCGCAGACCAATGCGCCGTCGTTGCTCTACGTTTTCCGCACCACCATGAAGGCCGCCACGCGGCAGGTTGTCATTGCCAAACCCGCCAGGCGTATCGCCAACGAACTGCTTTTGAAGGTCAAGCCCGGGACGGACATTGAAGCGCTGGCGAAATTGTTCGGCGCGAAAGTTGTTGGTCGTCTCGACAAGCTGGGTCTTTATCGTCTCCAATTTGCCGACGCGGCGGCGACCGATGCCGCGCTTGGACAACTGCAAAACAACACCGACGTGGCCGAGGTGGATTACAATTATTCTTTCGATCCGCCGCCGTCGGCAGTGCCGCTTGCCTCGGCTCCCGGCGGGCAGCTCTCGTTGACGCTCAATCCGCCGGGCGATTCCGGCAAGGTCATTGTCGGGTTGATTGACATGAACGTGCAATCGCTCGGCCCACAACTTGACAAGTTTATTTTGCCGCAGCAGTCCGTGGCCGGTGACGCTCCGGCGAACAACGCCGATATCACGCACGGCACGGCCATGGCCTACACGATTCTGGAAGCGATTGCGAAGCAGTCATCAGGCGGCGGCAGTTCCGCGCAGATTCTGCCGGTGGATGTTTATGGCGGGAACCAGACCACCACTTCATGGTTTGTAGCGCTGGGGATTCAAGCGGCCGTGGACAGCGGTGCGAACGTCCTGAATTTAAGTCTCGGCAGTTCCGGCGACAGTTCTGTTCTGGATGGCATCGTCAAGCTGGCGCTGGCCAACAACATTGTGATCTTTGGCGCGGCGGGCAACACGCCGGTGAACACGCCGACATATCCCGGAGCGATTCCCGGAGTTTACGCCATCACGGCCTTGAGCCAGCCAGGGCAGCTTGCTCCCTATGCGAATTATTGGTCGGGAGATAGCATGGCGTTGCCGGGCACGAGCATCGTTTATTATGGAAACCAGGCTTACGGGGTTCAAGGCACCTCCACTGCCACGGCTTATGCGTCCGGAGTTTTCGCAGGAACGAAGGCAGCCACTGGCACAAGTTCGCCGCACATCATTGGAGCGATGTGGTTGAAGTATCCGATGCCGGCGATGAGATAAGACATGGAATCTCGGATCTGGGAGGAGAAACGTAATGTGCCCAGACGCCGGACCCATTTCCCAAAAAAATTAGTGCGGCATGCAGCCGATCTTTCCGAACGCGACGACGAATCCGACCGCCCCGACGATGAGCAGCCACGGCTTGCCCGCAACGAGCAGCAAAATTCCCGCGCCCAAAATCAAGGCGATGACCAGATAAGCCAGAATTGCCAGAGCAAATTTCATTGCGGGCGAGTGTAAATGTTTTGCTGTTGGGCGCAAGAACGCGAATTACTGCTTCCCTTTGACCAATGCTTCAACCACCGATGAATCAGCCAGCGTGGTGATGTCGCCGATCTGGTCGGTTTGATTCTCGGCGATCTTGCGCAGGATGCGGCGCATGATTTTTCCCGAACGCGTCTTGGGCAGGCCGGGCGCGAACTGGATTTTATCCGGCACGGCAATCGCGCCGATTTCTTTGCGGACATGCGCGGCGAGTTCCTTTTTCAATTCTTCACTGTCGGCAAAGCCGTCCTTCAAGGTCACGAACGCATAGAGCGCCTGGCCTTTGATGTCGTGCGGCATGGGCGCGACGGCGGCTTCGGCAACCTTCGGATGGCTCACGAGCGCGCTCTCGACTTCCGCCGTGCCGATGCGATGGCCGGAGACGTTCACTACGTCGTCCACACGGCCAAGCAGCCAGTAATCGCCGTCGGCATCCACACGGCAGCCGTCGCCGGTGAAATACATGTTCTTGAACGTCGCAAAATAGGTGTTGATGAAACGGTCGTGGTCGCCCCACGTCGTGCGCATGATGCCGGGCCACGGGGTTTTGATGCAGAGCTTGCCGCCTTCGTTCGGCTTGCATTCGCTGCCGTCGTCGCGGAGGACAACGGGTTCAACGCCGAAGAATGGCCGGCCCGCGCTGCCGGGTTTGAGCGTGTGGGCACCGGGCAAATGCGTGATCAAATGTCCGCCCGTCTCGGTCTGCCACCAGGTGTCCACAATGGGACAACGCTCATGTCCGATGTGCCGGTGATACCACATCCACGCTTCGGGATTGATCGGTTCGCCGACTGTGCCGAGCACGCGCAGCGAACTTAAATCATATTTGGCCGGCCATTCATCGCCCATGCGGATGAGCGCGCGGATGGCGGTTGGCGCGGTGTAAAAGGAGTTGACCTTGAACTTCTCGACAATTTTCCAGAAACGTCCTGCGTCGGGCCACGTCGGCACGCCCTCGAACATCAGCGTGGTGCCGCCGTTGCAGAGCGGGCCGTAAATGACGTAGCTGTGGCCGGTGACCCAGCCGATGTCCGCCGTGCAGAAAAAAACGTCGTTCTCGTGAATATCAAAAACGTATTTGTGCGTGAGCGCAGTCCAGAGCAGATAGCCCGCCGTGCTGTGGACGACGCCCTTGGGTTTGCCGGTCGAGCCGGAAGTGTAAAGAATAAAAAGGTAATCCTCGGCGTTCATTTTCTCCGGCGGGCAATCTGGCGCAGCCTTCGCCATCAAATCGTGATACCAGACATCGCGTCCGGTGACGATGTTGCACGGCTCGGCATTGCGTTTGACAACGACGACATGCTGGATGCTAGACGCATGTTGCAAGGCGTCGTCGGCGAGCTTCTTGAGTTCGATGTGTTTCCCGGCGCGCAGGGAGACATTCGCCGTGATGAGCAGCTTGCAGCTTGAATCATTGATGCGGTCGGCGAGCGAATCCGCGCTGAATCCGCCGAACACCACCGAATGAATCGCGCCGACCCGCGCACAGCCGAGCATGGCAACGGCGGCTTCGGGAATCATCGGCATGTAAATCGCCACGCGGTCGCCCTTCTTGATTCCGAGCGATTTCAGCGCGTTCGCGAACTTGCAGACCTCCGCGTGCAATTCAGCGTAGGTGATGCGCTTCACGTCTTCTTCCGGTTCGCCCTGCCAGATGATCGCCACCTTGTCGCGCGTCGCGGTCTTCAAATGACGGTCGAGGCAGTTGACCGTGATGTTAAGCTGGCCGTCCTCGAACCAGGTGTGCTCGACTTTCCGCGCATCCGTTTCCCAGGCGAACTTGCGCGCGACGGTCGGCCTCTTGAACCATTCCAGCGATTGCGCCTGCTCCAGCCAGAATTTTTCCGGCTCGCGCAGGGAACGCTGATACAGCGCGTCGTATTGCGAGGCATTGATGAGCGCGTGCTTCACGACTTCCGGCGACGGCGGAAATGTGCGGCCTTCTTGTTGCAGCGATTCGGTGGAAATGGCTTTGTCGGTCATGGTGCTTGGATTGCGCGGTATTTCCGCAAAATTGCCTGCGCGTGTCAATTGCGCTGATGACGTTTGAAATTTCCGGCGGAGTTTGCGCTTTGAACTCGCGTCATTGCCGAATATAAATTGCGCGTGTCACAACCGGTTCAACCTGCCATCAACACCGCCACGCGCCTGTGCGCGGTCTATGGCTCGCCCATCCGCCATTCGGCATCGCCGGCGATGCACAACGCCGCGTTCGCAGCTCTCGGCCTGAACTGGCGCTACCTTGCGTTTGAAGTGGATCCGAAAAATCTCCGTGCCGCCATTGAAGGCGCAAAGGTGATGGGCTTTGCCGGAATCAATTTGACGGTGCCGCACAAACTGCTCGCGGTGGACATGGTGGATGTGCTGGATGAATCGGCCAAACGCTGGGGCGCGGTCAACACCATCCGCTTCGGACCAGAAGGCGCGGTTGGGTTCAACACGGATGCGGACGCGATTGTCGCGGCGTTGCGCGAGGATTTGAAACTGGAATTGCGCGGCGCGCGCGTCCTCTTGCTCGGCGCGGGCGGGGCGGGGCGGACGGCGGCGCTCAAGCTGGCGTCGGAACACGTCGCAGAATTATTTCTGGTCAATCGCACAGAGACCAAGGCCGATGCAGTGGCCGGCGAAATCATCGAACGTTTTCCGTCCGTGAAAGTTTTGGTCGGTTATCCTAAAACTCCCGTTGATCTGGTGCTGAACGCCACGTCGCTCGGCTTGAAGGCGGATGACGCCTCGCCGCTGGACGAAAAGCAATTTTCCTTGAAGCAGGCGCGCTGCGTTTATGACATGATTTATCGTCCGGCGGAAACGGCGTTGCTCCACGCTGCCAAGGCTGCTGGCTGTCGCACAGCAAACGGCCTTGGTATGCTGCTGCACCAAGGCGCGAAGGCGTTTGAGATCTGGACGGGCCAACCCGCGCCGCTCGACGTGATGCGCCGCGCGCTGGAACAAAATATTTATGGGCATTGACGCGATTTCTCCCCTCACCCTGACCCTCTCCCCAGCGGAGAGGGAACAGCGGCTGGCTGTTGCGGGTTTGCCGGATGACTGCCTTGCAATTTCCGGCTCCCCACTTTCAGCAAGACGGCGGATGATTCTCCCTCTCCTCCGGGGAGAGGGCAGGGGTGAGGGGCGGACGACGGGCAATTTGTTCAAGACGTTTGCGGTTCAACCCGGCCTGCGGAATTTTATTTATGGGCATTGACGCGATTTTCGACACGCACAACTGGGCGGTGGTGCCCTTCCACTTCTGGTCGCTGGTTTTTTTCACGTTCGGCTGCATAGTTGGCAGCTTCTTGAACGTGTGCATCTACCGGATGCCGCTGGATTTGAGCGTCGTCTCGCCGCCATCGCATTGCCCGCACTGCAAGTATGCGATTCCGTTTTACCTGAACATCCCGCTGGTGACATGGCTGGCGCTGAAAGGCCGGTGCAAGAATTGCGGCGCGGCGATTTCGCCGCGCTACTTCATCGTGGAACTGGTCACGGGGCTGGCGTTCCTGGGCTGCTGGCTGGCGTTCGGTGTGCAATCGCCCGCGCTGGCCTTCGTGTATGCTATTTTCCTGGCCGGACTGATCTGTGCCACGTTCATTGACTTCGAACATTTCATCATCCCGGACGAAATCACGATGGGCGGGATGGTTGCGGGCTTTGCCGCGTCGTTCTTGCTGCCGTCGCTGCACAACGCAAAGACGTATGCCGAAGGAATGATCCAAGGTTTGCTGGGCATCGTGGTAGGCGCGGGAATCATTTACGCGATCCTTCGCTTGGGCAAACTGCTCTTTGGCCGCCAGAAGCTGAAGCTGCCGCCGGATGCGAAGATTATTTTCACCGAAACCGCCCTGTGCCTGCCGGATCAGGAAATTCCCTACGAAGAATTGTTTTATCGAAAGTCCGACACGATTGTTTTGCAGGCGCGCACGGTGGAGCTTGTGGATCGCAGTTACAAGGACGTGACCGTGAGGCTTTCATCATCGGCATTGCAGATCGGCGGGGAAACCCTCAATCCCGTTGACGTGGCCTATCTGGAAGCGGTGAGCGGGGAAATCACTCTGCCGCGCGAGGCGATGGGTTTTGGCGACGTGAAATTCATGGGCGCGATTGGCGCGTTCATCGGCTGGCAGGGTGCGATGTTTTCGCTGATGGTGAGTTCAATGATCGGCGCGGCGGTGGGGATTGTTTTGATCGTGATGCGCAAGCGCGAATGGTCGTCGCGGATGCCTTACGGCCCTTACATCGCGGCGGCGGCGGTGATCTGGCTGTTCGGCGGCCAGAAATTTTTCCACGCGCTGTTTGCGATGTGACGCGACGTAAGCGAAGCGTCGTGCCGGAAAATAAACGTAGGAGCCGACGTGAGGAGGCTCATTTCAAATTCGGAATTTTGAATTCGGAGTTTTAGTCAGAGCCTCGTCACCTCGTCTCCTACAGCAGCTAAACGAAATTACTTGGTGATGCCGCGTTCGCTGGCGCGGATGAACTGGACGAGGTGCCGGACTTCCGGCAGCGGCGGCAATTCCTTTTCAATCTTCAGCAGCGCGTTGGGAACGGAAAGCTCCTCGCGGAACAAAATCTTATACGCATGACGCAAGGCCGCCTGGGCTTCGTCGGAAACACCGTTGCGTTCCATGCCGATCTTGTTGATGGTGCGCGTTTCGGCGGGATTGCCCTCGACGATCATGAACGGGGCCACGTCCTGCGGGATGCGCGAGCAGCCGCCGGTCATGGAAAATTTCCCGATGCGGCAGAATTGATGCACCGCCGTGAAGCCGCCCAGGATCGCGCGATCCTCCACGACGACATGACCCGCCAGCGCGGCATAGCCGGACATGATGATGTGGTTGCCGAGGACGCAATCGTGCGCAATGTGGACATAGGAGAGGAACAGATTGTCCGACCCAATGATCGTGGCATTGCCGTCATCCGTGGCGCTGTGGATGTTGACGCCCTCGCGAAACACGTTGCGGTCGCCGATCTCCAGCCGCGTGACGCCGCCTTTCCATTTCAAATCCTGCGACTTCAGCCCGATGCTGGCGAACGGAAAAACCTGGTTCTCCCTGCCGAGCGTCGTGTGGCCGTCAATGACGACGTGAGAATGAAGTTTGCAACCGTCGCCGAGCGTGACGTGTTCACCGATGACGCAATACGGGCCGACTTCGCAGCCGGTTCCGATTCGCGCCTTGGGATGGATGATGGCTGAAGAATGAACCATAAATCATTGCGGATTGCGGATTGCGGATTGCGGATTATTGCGGCGGATGCGGGCGGTATTGATGGAGGCAACGACCATCGCCAGGATTTCCGAGCCTTCTTTTTTTAGTTCTGACACGGCGGCATCTTTTGATTTTCCAGATTCTTCCAGCAATTCCATCCAAAAAATGGATTCGTCACACTCTTCCTCAACGGTGCCCATTTTAGAAATGAAATCAGCCGGGGATTTGGCACGACACGCCGCCCGATAATTAGCGCCAACAGAAGTGCCGCTACGCAACAATTGCCCGGCGATGACATTGGTCGCGCGTGAAGATGGCAGGCCGTCGGTAAACCGCATGATTTTTAGGGCGTATGCCTTTGTCCGTTTCTTGAACAATTCAGGACTCATTTTAAGAAATCGTGCCAACGAATTTCAAATCCGCAATCCGCAATCCGCAATTTGCAATCAAGCGGCGTCCCGGAGCATGAAGGTGACTTCGGCTTCGCTGACGATTTCTCCGTCCACCTTGCAGGCGCCTTTGGCCTTGCCGATTTTTCCACGGATCTTGGTCAGTTCAACTTCGATGACCAGCACATCGCCCGGCATCACCGGCTTGCGCCATTTGACCTCCTCGGCGGACATGAAATATGCGATCTGGTTTGCCAGTTCGATGCGCTTGAGCAGCAGGATGCCTGCGATCTGGGCCATTGCCTCAAGCTGCAACACGCCAGGCATGATGGGATGGCCGGGAAAGTGGCCGCGGAAAAAATCCTCGTTCATCGTGACGTTTTTCACGCCGGTGATTTTGTTGCCCTCGATCTTCAGAATCCGGTCCACCAGCAGAAACGGCGGACGGTGCGGCAGCATCTTCATCACCTCTTCGATGTCCATCGCGCCATCGGCGGAGGGCAGGGGTTCCGGCGCATTTTTCGCCGGCGGCGGCGCAAAGGTCTGCGCGGCGCGCAACGGCTTGTTCATCTGCGTCAGGACGAGCTTGGCGAATTCGCAGTTCGCCGCGTGGCTCGGCTTGACCGCGATCAGATGCCCGCGCACCGGACGTCCGAGCAGCGACAGGTCGCCGACAATATCGAGCATCTTGTGCCGCACAAATTCCTCGTTGTAACGCAGCGGTTCGGTGGTCAATACCGCGTCGTCGCGGATGACGATGGCGTTCTCCAGGCTGCCGCCCTTGATGAGGCCGTTCTTGAACAGATACTCGATCTCCTCGTAAAAGCAGAATGTCCGCGCGTGCGACAATTCCCTTTCCCACGTTTGCGGCGTGATGTCCGTGCTGTAAAACTGGGTGAAGCGGCCTTGCTTGTCCGCGCTCGTGCAGGTGATTTTGAAACCGTCGTAAGGAAACAACGTCATCACCGTTTCGCCCGACTGCATTTCAATGGGCTCGGTGGGCGTGAAGGATTCGCGCTTTTCCGCCTGCGGCACGATGCCGGCCTCCTGGATGATTTTGCCGAATTCGCGCGAGCTGCCGTCCGCGATCGGCGGTTCGTTCGCGTCCAGTTCAACGATTGCATTGTCCACGCCGTAACCGGCAAGCGCGGCGAGGACGTGTTCGACCGTGTGAACTTTCACGTTGCCCTTGGCGAGCGTCGTGGAACGGGTCGTCTCCGAAACATTTTCGATCCTCGCCTCGATTTCCGGTTTGCCGTCGAGGTCCACGCGGCGGAAGCGCACGCCGCTGTTGGCGGGCGCGGGCAGGATGGTCATGTTCACCCGGTTGCCGCTGTGAAGGCCGATGCCGGAATAAGTCGCCGGGCGATTAAGCGTCTGCTGATTGAACACAGACGGATTAGACAAAACGCGCGGGCAATTGGCAAGCTGTGGATTTGAGTTCACAGGCCACCGGACGAAGGCACCTTCAATTTCTCCAGTTCCAGCCCCTCGCGATGCTGAATGGTCGCCTCCACTTTCGGCACATACATCTGGGTCTCCGCCGGGAGATGCGTGGCGATGCGTTCGTAACTCGTCGTCTTGTATCGTTGCAACAATCTCGACACCGTGCCGGAGCCGGAATTGTAAGCCGCCACGGCCAGCCGCCAGTCGCCGAACTTCTCGTGCAACTGCCTTAAATTTTTTGCCGCAGCGCGTGCCGCCGGCTCCAACTGTTTCCGCTGATCGAATGGAAACAAACTCAAGCCAAGATATTTCGCCGTGCCGGGCATGAGTTGAAACATCCCGACTGCGCCAGATGGACTCCGCGCGCTGGCATCAAAACCCGATTCCACTTCCGCCAGCCAAACCAGCGCGGGCGGCACGCCTTCGCCCGCGAAAATCGTTTTTAGTTTTGGCACGAACTTATCCGCGCCTTTCGGCAAGGGACGTGGTGAAACTTTCTTGATCCAGATTTCCCGTTCCGTTTTGAACGACGGATTTGGCAAGGGGAGGGCAGGCCTGCCCGGTTCCGGTTTGGGCACGGGCGTGAGCGACTTCAATTCATCCGCCGCGTCAAAATAATCCAGCCGCGACCGCAACCACGCCGCGTAAGGCTGCGTCTCCTCATGCGCGCCGAGCAGCGGGAGGGCGATGTTCGCCGCGTCCTTCAACTGCGCCACGTCAAGCACTTGATCCCCCTTGAGATAATCCTGAAAGTGATTGAGAAAATCCTCAACCTTCGGGCGATCCACCGACTGCAATGCCTGCAACACGTCAGGGTCGAGATTGTCCTGCGCGAACTGTTGCGCGGCGTCGAGCATGTCACCCAAGTCCACGTCATTGGTCTGCGCTGGAACCAGCCAGCCACTGGCGATCAAAATGGTGAGCGCAACGGGAATTTTCACAGCACGAGGATAAATCATTTTGGCGGCGGTTCAAATGCGCGATTGCTGGCAATTGCGCCTTGCACCGCGCCTCACGGGATTTAACCTGTCCGCATGGCCTGGTTCACTGACCGACATTGCTTTCTGCTCGCCGTGACGTTTTACGGCTTGAGCACCATCTACTCGGTTTTTCTGTGGCGCAAAGGTTTTCGACGCGACGACTGGGTGAATTATTTCCTGCTCGCCGCCGGCGTGGCACTGCACACGCTGGCCATGACCAAGCGCGGCCTCACGCTCCACAGTTGCCCCGTGAATAATCTCTACGAGGCGACGACGTTCCTGCTCTGGGCGCTCGGCCTGGCGTGCCTCGTCTATTCGCTGCTGCCACGCTTCAAGTTTCTGGCCGCATTCACCGCGCCGGTGCTGTTTACCGTTGGCATATTCGCGCTGATGCCGTCGCTCGATCCGCCTCATGGCGCAAAACCGGAATTTTCCGGTGCGCTCCGCAGCCTGCACGCGGCGACCATCTTGCAAGCTTACGGCGCATTCGGCCTTGCAGCCGTGGCGGCGGGAATGTTCCTGATGCAGCGGCACGACTTGAAGTTTCACAAGCTCCGCGCGCTGCTCTCGCTGCTGCCGTCCATCCAGCGGCTCGAATTTATCACGTTCCGACTGGTGGCGGTGGGCTTCGTGCTGCTCACCATCGGCCTGGTCGCGGGGTCGCAACTGCCGAGTCACGAAGGCAAACCCTATTTCTCGGATTCAAAAGTCCTCTGGTCCGCGCTGCTCTGGCTGGTTTACCTGGAATCGCTCGTGGCGTATAAATTTTTCGGGCGGACAAGCCGGCGCTTCGCCATCAACGTCATCATTGCCTTCGCGTTTTTGCTGCTGACGTTTTGGATCACCAACCTCTATTCCGCCCTGCACAATCAATGAGCGTCGTCGTCATCGGCTTGAGCCATCGCACGTCGCCCGTGGAACTGCGCGAGCGCTTTGCCTTTGCCGAGGGGAAAATTCCCGGCGCGCTAAAATCGTTGCGCGACTCTGGCATTGCGGGCGAAGCGGTGATTCTCTCGACGTGCAACCGCGTGGAAATCTACGCCGTCACCACGTTTGCGCCGGACACAGCGTTCGCGGAATTAAAAAACTTTCTGATCGAGCATCACGCCTATGACGGCACGTTGGGCGATGAACTTTACACCTTTGCCGAGCCGCATAGCTTGCATCACCTGTTCAAGGTCGCAAGCGGACTGGACTCGATGGTCATCGGTGAAACGGAAATTTTCGGCCAGCTCAAGCAGGCTTACGAACTCGCGTTCGCGAACAAGCACACCGGCGCACGGCTGAACAAGGCGTTCCAGCGCGCGTTCAACGTGGCCAAGCACATCCGCACCGCGACGAACATCCAGCGCGGCAGCGTCTCCGTGATGTCCGCCGCCGTGGAACTCGCGGAGAAAATTTTCACTTCGCTCGCCGAACACGAAGTCCTCGTCATTGGTGCCGGCGAAACCAGCGAGAAGACTGCGCGTGCTTTGCTTTCACGCGGCGCGCGCGGCGTAGTCGTCACCAACCGCTCGCCCGAACGCGCCGCCGCGCTCGCCGCTGAACTTGGCGGACGCGCCGTGCCGTTCGAGAACTGGACGGACGCGCTGGAGCAGATTGACATCGCCATCAGCAGCACGTCCGCGCCGCATCACATCCTCGACCGCGCGAAGCTGGAGCCGCTGATGCGCCGCCGCAAGCATCGCCCGCTGCTGCTCATTGACATTGCCGTGCCGCGCGACATTGACCCCGCCGTCAGCACGCTCGACAACGTCTATCTTTACAACGTGGACGACCTGCAAAGCATTGCCGCCGATTACCTGAACCTGCGCAAAGAGGAGGTTGCCCGCTGCGAAAAGATCATCGCCGAGAAAGTCGCGGCGCTGCTGGAGGCGAGAAATCTTTAACTATGGCCCGCTGCGTTGAAATAAAGTGAAGGCGGGATGGCACGGATGACTTTAGCTGGTTCTCATATTAGGCCTATCGTCTATGACGAACCTCCCACAGTAATAATAACAATGCTGTTGCCACGACGACATAAAATACTGGAAGCTCCAAACGATACTTTACCTGCATCGCGCCATTCACAACCGAACCGAGTGCGCGGTAAGTAAGCAATGGTTTGCCTTGCACCGCACTCATCAGCACATGAATAAATGGCTCTAAAAACGCGGCAGCTAGAACCAGCCACCCGACTTGGCGGTAACGACGGAACAGCATTATACACAAACCCATCACTACGACAGCTAGCACGAACCGCGAATAAAATAAAATGGCGGCAATGGCTTCCATAATACGCTTAACAAATAATTGACGGCGTGGTTTGAAGCTTATTTTTTTTCATGTTTCTGACGTTGTGGCGGCGGAGGGGATTTGTCCAGCCGATTTCGCGGCGTGAGCTTGTTTTCTTTTCATCCTTGTTCATCCGTGTTTATCTGTGGCTGAAATTTTATGCCAGTTGAACGTCCCATCATCATCTGCACGCGTGGCAGCGCGCTCGCGCTCGCGCAGGCCAACCTCATCGCCGCCCAATGCCGCGCCGCGTTCCCCCGGCTGCGTTTCGAGCTGAAGATCATCAAGACCACCGGCGACAAATTGCAGAAGGCCTCGATGGCAAAAGTTGAAGGCGGCCTGCCGAAAGGTCTTTTCACGAAGGAACTCGAAGTCGCGCTGGTCAAAGGCCAGGCCGACCTCGCGGTTCACAGCCTGAAAGATTTGCCAACCGATCTGCCGTCCGGCCTGATTCTCGCCGCCACGCCCAAACGCGAGGATGTGCGTGATGTTTTGATTTATCGCGACGCCGCTTTTCTCGCCCGGCAAAAGGAAACTATCCGCGAGCAAAAAGAATGGTCGCCGGGCCAGAGCGATTTGCGCGGATTCAAACCGCATCTCAAGCTGAAAGATTTTCCGAAAGGCGCGACCATCGCCACCAGCAGCACGCGGCGGAAACAATCTCTGCTCGACGCGCGGCCGGATTTGAAGATCGTGGAGATTCGCGGCAACGTTTCCACGCGGATGCAGAAGGTCGCCGAACGCGGTGAACTGGACGCCACAATTCTCGCGCTCGCCGGCATGACGCGGCTGAATTTCAAGATTAACCCCGACGGCACCATCAGCGGCGACGCCGTGCCGGATGGTTTGCTGGCGACGGTTTTGGATCTGGACGTGATGCTGCCGTGCGTGGGGCAGGGCGCAATCGGCATTGAGATCCGCGCCGAGGATGAGCGCATCGGAAAAATTGTCGAGCGGCTGAATCATTTCAACACGTTTCATTGCGTGACGGCGGAGCGCGCCTTTCTGCGCGGCATGGGCGGCGGCTGCCAGAGCCCGGTCGCGGCTTATGCGGAAATCGTCGGTGACAAAGTCCAGATGCGCGCAATTTCATTTCACCATGAACCCGTGAGACGCGGCGAAGGGAAGCGGACGATTGCCGAGGCTGCTTTGCTGGGCGAACAGATTGCGGCGGAATTGAAATAAAAAACGGCAGCGGAACACTCCGCTGCCGCAAGAATGTTGCTGTCTTTTGAAGAAAACGGCCAGGGTTTGAGCGCGTAAAATTCGTCATTAAATAACTTCAATGTTGTGCTCGCGCACCACATTCGAGCAAGGCGACATTGACGGTTAAACGAATGCAAGCTCACGCCTCCAATCGTTTCAAAATTCGCCAGCCTTGGCAATTTGTGAGGAATTCTTTCAGGATATGACTGGCAAGCGTTTCAGCCTTCATAGGCTTTGAGCTGGCTTGAGATTGATTTAGAAATGTTTGCAGTTTTTTCATCTGTGCCGGATTGAGTTTTGACGGACGACCCGGCTTTCTGAAATAAACGCCATCGTCCAACAGAACGGAATGGCGGTAGTTGATCATTTGGACACTACGGCAGCGCGGCGGTTTCTTTCCGGGCCGGCGCGGCGGTTGGCGATGAAGGTTCGGCGCCGGTTTCGGGAAGCCGCATGGCGTAAAATGACCGGTGAACAAATATCAGCGCCACGAGAAAAAGCAGCCCGCCGAGAACATTCTTCCAATTCTGGTTCTGCATGGTGACGGCGATCTCCACCGCGAGCAGTCCGAAGAGCGTGGTGAATTTGATCACGGGATTCAACGCCACCGATGACGTGTCCTTGAACGGATCACCCACGGTGTCGCCCACGACGGTGGCGGCGTGCAGGTCGGTGCCTTTTTGCCGCAGTTCCACCTCGACGATTTTCTTGGCGTTATCCCAGGCACCACCGGCGTTGGCCATGAAAATTGCCTGGAACAATCCGAAGAACGCAATGGCGATGAGATAGCCGATGAAGAAATAGGGATTGAAAAATGGCAGCGCCAGCGCCAGGCAGAAGATGACGATGAAGATGTTCCACATGCCCTTCTGCGCGTAAATGGTGCAGATGCGGACGACCTCCTTGCTGTCCGCTGCTGACGCGGTGGTGGCGTCGAGGTTGATGTGCTCCTTGATGTAAACCACCGCCCGATATGCGCCGGTCACGACGGCCTGGCAGGAAGCGCCGGTGAACCAATAGATCACCGAGCCGCCCATGAGCAGGCCGATGATTATTTCGGGCAGCACGAGGCTCAATTTGGAAATGATGCTGAAGGATGGATCGGCGGCCTTGCCGAGATTATCGAGCAGTATGATGATGCCGAACACCATCGTCGTCGCGCCGACCACGGCGGTCCCGATGAGCACGGGTTTTGCGGTGGCCTTAAAGGTGTTGCCTGCGCCGTCACCTTTCTCAAGCTGATACTTGGCGTGTTCAAAATCGGGTTCGAAGCCAAACTGCTCCTCGATGTCGGTGCGGATGTTTTTGCGCGATTCAATCTGGCTCAATTCATAAACGGACTGCGCGTTGTCGCTGATCGGGCCGAAGACGTCCACGGCGATCGTCACCGGTCCCATGCCGAGAAAGCCGAACGCGACGAGGCCGAACGCGAAGATCGGCGCGGCGAATTTGAACGGGCCGGGCATCAGCGCCACCACGGGCGAGCCTTGATGCAGCGCAAACAGGCAGCTCGCGAGCATCAGCCCCAGAATGGCCAGCCCCATCCAAAACGCCGAGAAGTTGCCGGCCACAAAGCCCGACAGGATGTTCAACGACGCGCCGCCCTGTTGGGAGCAGGTGGTGATTTCCTTCACATGCTGCGACTTGGTGCTGGTGAAAATTTTCGTGAACTCGGGGATCACCGCGCCCGCCACCGTGCCGCAGGAAATGATCGCCGCCAGCACCCACCACAAATCCGGATGCAAACCGCCCTGTTTGCCGAGCAGAAAATAACTGGCCACGAACGTGGCGAACACCGAAACAGCGGAAGTGATCCACACGAGCTGGGTGAGCGGCGCTTCGAAATCAAAATCTTTCTGGTCACCGTAGCGCACCCGGCAAACCGAGTCGTTGATGTAATACGAGGCCAGCGAGGACGCGATCATCAGCGCGCGCATGGTGAAAATCCAGAGGATCAGCGTGGCGCACAGCGCCGGCTCGGATGCGAGCGCCAGCGAAAGGAACGCCACCAAGGCCACGCCGGTCACGCCATAGGTTTCAAAACCGTCGGCCGTTGGGCCGACGGAATCGCCCGCGTTGTCGCCGGTGCAATCGGCGATGACCCCGGGGTTCTTCGGGTCATCTTCCGGCAGCTTGAAAATGATTTTCATCAGGTCGCTGCCAATGTCGGCGATCTTGGTGAAGATGCCGCCGCAGATGCGCAACACCGCCGCGCCGAGCGATTCGCCAATGGCGAAGCCGATGAAGCAGGGGCCGACGAGTTCCCGGGGCAAAAAAACCAGGATGGCGATCATGAACGACAATTCGACACTGACCAGCAGCAGGCCGACGCTCATGCCTGATTGCAGCGGGATGGAAAGCATTTTGAGCGGATCGCCTTTGAGCGCCGAAAAGGCGGTGCGGCTGTTGGCAAGCGTGTTGATGCGGATGCCGAACCACGCGACGCCATAACTGCCCAGAATGCCCAGAATCGAGGCGAGCAAAATGACGGCGACGTCGCCGGAACTTTTATGCTCGAGAACTTTGAAATAAAAAAAGATGCAACTGGCGATCAACAGCCACAGGACAGCGAGAAATTTCCCCTGCTGCAGCAGATACGTCTTGCACGTCTCCCAAATCGTGCGCGAGACGCCGCTCATGGACTCGTGCACCGGCAGGTTTTTGGTCCGCCAGTATTGCACCAGGCCGAAAATTGCGCCGACGGCGCACATGACGAGGCCCAGATACATCAGCGTCGGACCGCCCATGCCGCCCAAACCATCGAACTGCACCTGTTCCAGACCGGGGATTTTCAAGTCCGCTTCGCCTGCATGCAGCCCGCTGGTCGGAACTAAAACCCCCACAACACCTAAACCGAGGGAACGCCATTTTGTTTTCCACATAAAATCCTTGCCCGGGTTGGGACGGATCATTTCCGTTCATGGGTTGTTTTTTTTGCCGGCCTTTTTGCGACATCCTCCAACGCCGCCTGCGCCGCCGCCAGCCGCGCGACCGGCACGCGCAAGGGCGAGCAACTGACGTAAGTCAAACCGAGGCGATAACAGAATTTTACCGACTCCGGATCCCCTCCATGTTCGCCGCAGATGCCCAGCTCAATGTCGGGGCGGGTCTTGCGGCCGAGTTCGATGGCGATGGTCATCAGCTTCCCGACGCCAGTTTGGTCGATGGTGGCAAACGGATCATTCCGCACAATTTCGAGTTCGGCGTAGTGCGTGAGGAACGAACCGGAATCGTCGCGGCTCATGCCGAGACAGGTCTGCGTCAGGTCGTTCGTGCCAAAGCTGAAAAATTCCGCCGTCCGCGCGATTTCGTCCGCGGTCAGCGCGCCGCGCGGCACTTCAATCATCGTGCCGACGAGATAATCCAGCTTCACGTTTTTTTCGGCCATGACTTCACGGGCGACGCGATGGACGACCTCAATTTGCAAATCCAATTCCTTTTGGAAACCGACGAGCGGAACCATGATTTCCGGCTTGCACTTGATGCCTGCTGTTTGAACCTCGGCGGCGGCCTCGAAAATCGCGCGCGACTGCATCTCGGAAATTTCGGGATGAACCAGACCGAGCCGGCAGCCGCGGAAACCGAGCATGGGGTTGAACTCGTGCAGTTCATTCACGCGCGCCATGACTTTCTCGACGGGCAGATTAAGTTTACTCGCGAGATCCAATTGCTGCTCCTTGCTGTTGGGCAAAAATTCATGCAGTGGAGGGTCGAGAAAACGGATCGTCGCGGGCAGGCCGTTCAACGCCTTGAAGATGCCGATGAAGTCCGCCTTTTGATACGGCAGCAGTTTCGCCAGCGCTTTTTTCCGGTCTTCGACCTCGCCGGCCAGGATCATTTCGCGCATGGCATCAATGCGGTTGCCTTCGAAAAACATGTGCTCGGTGCGGCACAAACCGATCCCCCCCGCGCCGAAGGCGAGCGCGTGGGCGGCCTGTTCCGGCGTATCGGCGTTGGCGCGGACCTGGAGGTTCGTCACGCGCGCACACCAGTCCATGAGCTGCCGGAACATCTGATACGCCGCGCTGTCCTTGGCCGCGATGGATTTTTCCCAGAGCACCCGGACGATTTCCGAGGCGGCAGTCTTGAGCTGGCCCGGGTAAACTTCACCGAAGGTGCCGTTGATGGAAATGAAATCACCTTCCTGAAACGTGTCGCCGGCGACCGTCATTGTTTTCGCCGCGTAATCAATCTGCAGCGCGCTCGCGCCGCAGATGCAGACCTTGCCCATTTGCCGCGCCACGAGCGCCGCGTGCGAACTGACACCGCCTTTGGCCGTCAAGATGCCTTCCGCCGCGATCATGCCGCGCAAATCTTCCGGCGACGTCTCATTGCGCACGAGCAAAACTTTTTCGCCACGGCGGGCGGCGGCGGCGGCGCGTTCGGCATTCAAATACATCTTGCCCGACGCCGCGCCCGGTCCGGCGGGCAGACCGCGCGCGATGCACCGGGCGTCTTTCACGGCGTTGCGATCAAAAACCGGCGCGAGCAACTGGTCCAGTTGATTGGCCGGAACGCGCTGAATCGCCGTCTTCCAATCAATCAATCTTTCCCGTTCCATCTCGATGGCGCAGCGCACGGCGGCCAGTCCGGTGCGCTTGCCGTTGCGCGTTTGCAGCATGAAAACGTGGCCGTCTTCAATCGTGAATTCAAAATCCTGCATGTCCCGGAAATGCCCCTCCAAAATGGCGCGGATGTTTTCCAGTTCCACAAACGCGGCCGGCAGTTGGCTTTTCAACTGTGCGACGGGTTCGGGCGTGCGGACCCCCGCGACGACATCCTCACCTTGTGCGTTGATTAAAAATTCGCCGTAAAAAACTTTTTCGCCGGTCGCCGGGTCGCGCGTGAAGGCGACGCCGGAGCCGGAGTTTTCACCGGTGTTGCCATACACCATCGCCTGCACGCTCACGGCGGTTCCCCATTCGTTTGGAATGTTGTATTTGCGGCGGTAAACCACCGCGCGGTCGTTCATCCACGAACCGAAGACCGCGCCGATCGCGCCCCAAAGCTGCTGCCACGGGTCTTGCGGAAATTCGCCGCCCGCGCGTCCGGCGATGAGTTTTTTGAAGCGCGCGACGAGCTCCTGCAGATCGTCCACGGTCAGTTTCGTGTCCTCGATGTCCGCATGATAACGTTCGTGCTTGAGTTCGTGCAGGACGGTTTCAAACGGTTCGTGATCCTCGCCCGCGCGTTTCTGAACGCCCAGCACCACGTCGCCATACATCTGGATGAATCGGCGGTAGCAATCCCAGGCAAACCGCGCGTTGCCACTGGATTGCGCCAGCGCGGACACGGTCTGGTCATTCAGGCCAAGGTTCAAAATCGTGTCCATCATGCCGGGCATCGAATCGCGCGCGCCGGAGCGGACGGAAACGAGCAGCGACTTTTGCTGGTCGCCGAATTTTTTGCCGAGGATTTTTTCGATGAAAGCGACGCCTTTTTCGATTTGGGCGGCGAGCGTCCGAGGATACGTTTTTTTATTCTGGTAATAGTAAGTGCAGACTTCCGTGGTGATGGTGAAGCCCGGCGGCACGGGCAGGCCAATGCGTGTCATCTCGGCGAGGTTGGCGCCTTTGCCGCCGAGAAGCGGCTTCATGGAGCCGTCGCCGTCAGCACTCTTCCCTCCGAAGCGATACACATAGTTTCGCGGGCTGGATGGTTTAGACATAAAATTAATTTTATGTTTACACACTCTCTCAAGCTTAATCTGAAACCGTTACTGGCAATACTCTACACTTCTCTTGGCAATCTCTTCGCGTTTCTTGACCAGTGTTCCCCCGGCGGAGGACAAGGGGAACTCCGGTGGTTCGTCATATCCGCTGACGAAAGCCGGCACGTGCGCGCAAACATCTTCATTTGACGCCAAACGGCATGGCGCGCCTGCTTTTTGGGTGGTTTCGCAGCGGCGTGTTTTTAATTTGCCCGGCGCAGGTTTTCAGCCGATGGTTTGTAAAAATATGTTCAAAAAGCTTTTCACACCGGGCAACGATTCGGCGCCCACCAATCTGGCCTTGTTTGTGATGCGGCTATGGCTTGGGCCGACGATGTTTTTCAATCACGGGCTCGACAAGCTGGTTCATTTCCAGGACCTCGCGCCGAACTTTGCCGATCCGCTGGGCATGGGCAAGCCGGTGAGCCTGGCGCTGGTGTTGTTCACTGAAGTGGTCGGCTCGGCCCTGCTCACCATCGGGCTGCTGACACGGTTTGCTGCGCTGACGCTGGTGATTGACATGTTTGTGGCGTATCTAATGGTTCATCAAACCGCCTTGAGCGGCAAGAACAGCGGTGAAATCACCTTTCTTTATTTGGCGGGGTTTGTGGCGCTGCTCATCGCCGGCGGCGGAATGATCTCACTGGACACGGTGGTCTTTGGCCGGAACAAAAAAGGTTGAGCCTCCCATAACTTCTGTGGAGATCCAGCGTCAGACCAGCCGCTGTGACTCAATCTCCTCCTGAAACCTGTTCCTTTGGTCGCCCAGCGAAGCATCTGTTGTGGCCTCCCATCTCCTGCAAAAAACGGTCAGCAAAAGCCAAATTAAGAAATGAACTTCAGGAAGATTGAAGTAGTGTTTATTTGACGAGTAATCCCTTTGAGGATTACCAGATTATGCGGCGCGCGGTGCCGCTGCCTGGCGGAAATTATACGACCGTCGTCCGCTCGCGGTTGATGGAAGGACATTATGCGCGACGTCATTCAGAAAGTCATCGCCACCGAGGCCGAGGCAAAGCAAAAGGTGCTGGCGGCCCGATTGGACGCGGAGCGAATTGTATCCGAGGCGCAAAAGCAGGCGCAGGAATTCACGGCGACCGCACGACGAGAAGTGCAACTGGAGGCCCGGAAAATTCTGGCGAAAGCGGCCAAGGATGCCGAAGCCGACAAACAGGCGCGCCTTGCGGCCATCGCCGCCGGAATGGAAAAACAAGTTCACCTCGACGAGGCGTCCAGGCAGCAGGCTGTCACCGCCGTCGTGCGTTGTGTGTGCGGGTGAACCGTTGAGAGGAGTGGCAGCCATGACAACAATGGCGACAAACGATTTGGACTATCTGGCCACGCGGCTGCATGCGCGACGCAGCCGGATGGCGGAAGCCGAACGCCTTGATGCCTTGTGCCGCATCCGCGACATCCTCGGGCTGGGCCGCGCGCTCCGCCCGGAATTTAATTTTCAAACCGCCGTAAATTTCCAACGGGTGCTGCTGCAAGACCTGGTTCAGGAATTTTCCTTCTGCCTCCGCCATCTCGCCGGTGCGGAACATGCGCTCGTCCGTTGGATGCAGGCACGGTTTCAATTGGAAAACATCAAGGTATTGCTTCGTGGGTTTTTGAACCACACGCCACTCGACACCTTGCAGGAACATCTTGTGCCGCTGCCGCGCGAGCTGGCGCTCGATCCGCAAGCGCTGCTGAACGCGGAAACGCTGGACGTTTTCGTCAAACACCTGCCCGCCGGCTGGCCGCGCAAACAGTTACAGGAAGCTATCGCCGCTCATCTCGACGAGCCGCATGGATTTTTTTTCGAGGCGGCGCTTGACGGCGGCTATTTCCGTGAACTCTTGGCCCGGATCGGATCGTTGCCGGACGCGGAAGCAGAATTGATCGAACCGCTCGCACGACAGGAAGTGGAACTGTTTCACCTCATGCTCGCCGTGCGCGGAAAATTCAATCACGGCCTGACCGCCGAATCGCTGTTGCCGCTGCGCGTGCCCGGCAGCGGCGCAGCGGTGGAGCGATTCAAGGCCATGCTTGCCGCCACGGACATTGCGGCGGCGGCAAAATTGGGCCTAGGCCACGCCTGCGACGAACTGCCCGCCACCCGCGCCACCAGCGAGACTGCGCCTGCGCTGGATCCCGCCATTTTGGAGGCGCTCGGCTGGCGCCGTTTTCTGCGGCTGGCCAACGGCGCATTTCGCCGCAGCCACATGGGCCTCGCCGCTGTTGTTGGTTACTTGGAAATCCGGCGGGTCGAGGTGGCCAACTTGATCACGCTTTCCGAAGGCATCCGCACCGGAGTGGAAGCCGGGGAAATCCGGGCGCGAATGATTCCCCGGACCAATCTGGAGGGGATTTATGTTTGAGCCGGTGTCCATGTCCCGCGCCAGCATCGTTATCCTGGAACGCGATGAACGCACCGTGCTCCGCCTGCTCGGATGGCTGGGCGTGCTGCAACTCACGCACACTCCCGCCGGACCGGATAACGCGCCGTTGCCCCCGCCCGACCGCCGCCGCGAACTGGCGCAATGCGACCGGCTCGCCGCCCGCGTGCAGGAAATTCGTCGTTCGCTCGAAATGGAAAGTGATGGCAAACCGGCAGCGGCAACGCTGGAATTATCCCTGTCCCAAGCCGAAGAAAAAATTGCAGGACTGGAAAAAACCGCCGGCGGATTTCTAAAAAACCGCCAGCAGCTTGCCAGGCGGGCAGGGGAATTGAAGGTGATTGGCGGGCAGTTATCCGATTATCGCGGATTAGGGATTCCTCTCGATCAACCGGACGAATCGTCGTTTCTCCATTTCGTCACCGGCAGCCTGCCGCCGGAAAATCTGGAAAAGCTTCAAAGCGAAATCAGCGGGAACGTCGCCCTGCTGCCATTGCCGGCGCAGAAAGCCCGCCAGCCGTTGATGGCCATGACCACGCGTCACGCCTGGCCCGCCTTGGAAAGCGCGCTGCGCCAGGCGGGTTTTCAGGCCGAGGCGCTGCCGGTTGCATCCGGCGAAACAGTGGACACGGTTTCGGATGAAAACCGGCGCGAGCGGGAACAGCTCGCCGCCGGGTTGGAGCGTTTGGATGCCAGAAGACGCAGGCTCGCTGAAAAATTTGCGCCGTCGCTGGCGGAAATTGAATTTGCCGCGGAAACCGAGCGCCGCCTGCTCGAGGCCGGACAAAACTTTTCGCGCACCGAAAGCGCGGTGCTGCTCGCCGGCTGGATTCCCAGCGCTGACGCGACGGGATTGAAGAACCATCTACGCGAAATCACCAACGGACGCTGCGTGATGACAATCGCGGGTCCGTCAAATTCATCCGACGAAGAAATCCCCGTCCTGCTCCGGCATCCGCGCTGGCTGCGTCCGTTTGAAATGCTCGTCACCGCTTACGGCCTGCCGCAATACTGCGAACTGGAGCCGACGTTGTTCGTGGCCGTCAGTTATGTGTTGATGTTCGGGATGATGTTCGGCGACGTCGGCCACGGCGCGGTGCTCGCGCTTGGCGGACTGGCGGCGCTGTTCGCCGGACGCACGGCGCAGATTCGCGGCACCGGTCGGCTGCTCCTGTTCGCGGGTGGATCGAGCATGATGTTCGGCGCGCTCTACGGCAGTTGCTTCGGCATCGAAGCCTTCAAAAAATTTGCGCTGTGGCACGATCCGCTGGCGGGCGATCCCATGAGCTTGATGACCGGAGCCATCGGAATTGGCATCACGATGATCAGCCTTGGCCTGGTGTTGAACATCATCAATCGTTTCCGGCGCGGTGATTTCATCGGGGGATTTCTCGGCAAATTCGGCGTTGCAGGCGCGGTGTTCTACTGGGGCGCGCTGGCGCTGGCCGCTAATTACGCCGCTGTGAAGGCGCAGGGTCTGGTGATGCCGGCCATCATTGTGTTTCTGGCGCTGCCCATCCTCGGCTGGACGCTCAAGGAGCCGCTGGAATTAATCTTCCGCCGCCGGGCCGGAAAATCCGTCGAACCCGATGGCAGCGTGGCGGGTGCCTTCACAGAATCGCTCGTAGGCGCATTTGAGGGAGTGCTCGGCTATTTCGCCAACACCATCAGCTTCGTCCGTCTGGCCGCCTACGCCATGAGCCACGCGGCGCTGTTGCTGGCTGCTTTTCTGATGGCCGACGCAGTGAAGCATTTGCCAGTGGCCGGAACTTTTTTGAGCGTGCTGGTGATCATTTTGGGCAACGCTGTCGCGATCACGCTGGAAGGCATCGTCGCCTCGGTGCAGGCGCTGCGGCTCGAATACTACGAGTTCTTCGGCAAGTTTTTTTCCGGCGGCGGACAACCGTTCAAGCCCTTTCGTTTGCAGACCAAAACCGTGGCGGAGGCGCCACTTTGAAGAATGGAGAAAATATGAAAACAAAAAAAATGTTCACTTGGATCGCCGGGATTTTGCTGGCGGGCGCGTTCTGGGCCGCCCTGTCGGCTGGTGCCGCGGAAGACGCCGCTCCAACTGCCGGCAACGGCGACCAGCCATCCGTTTATCGGGCCGTCGGCCTGGGCGCGGCGGCGGCCTTCGCCATCGCCGTCAGCGTGCTCGGCGCGGGCTACGCCGTGGGCCGCATTGGATCGGCCGCCGTGGGTGCGCTGGCCGAGAAGCCGGAACTGCTGCCGCGCACGATCATCTTCGTCGCGCTGGCGGAAGGACTGGCCGTGCTCGGCTTCGCCGTCGCGATGATGCTGCTGCAAAAAATCTAGGATGTGCCGTGAAATTTTACTGCATCGCCGATGAGGACACGGTGCGCGGCTTCCGTCTGGCCGGCGTCGCTGGGCAGGCGGTGGCTTCCGCGCCGGAGGCGGCGCAGGCGGTGGAAACCGCCATGGCGCAACGCGATTGCGCGGTCGTCATTCTCACGGAAATCGTGGCGGACGGCATCCGCCCGCAGGTGGAGCGGATTCGCTTTGAACAGCAACGACCGCTGATCGTTGAAATTCCCGGGCCGGCCGGGCCTTTGCCGGGCCGTAAGAGCTTGCGCCAACTGGCACAAGAGGCCGTGGGCATCCGCATCGAAGAAAAGGGAAACTAAATGGCAACTCCGGAACCAAATTCGCCGGCAGCCTTGAGCGAAGCAATCCTCGCCGAGGCCGGAGTCCAGCGCGACGAAATCATTCGCCGCGCGCAACAGGAGTCCGGGTTGATCCTCGCCACAGCGATGGCGGAGGCGGACAAGATCCGTCGTGAACAGATGGAATCAGCCCGGGCAGAAGCCGCGCGACGAAGTGAATTGATGCTGGCGACGATTCCGGTGGAAGCCGGACGGCTCCGTTCCGCGCGCATTGAGGCCATCCTCGAAGACATCCGCGAGGAAGCGCGCCGCCAGTTGTTGGCGCGCAATTTTAACGGTCACGAAACCGTCGTTGCGCTCGCCGCCGAAGCCATCCGGCGGATGCCGGGGACGGATTTCGTCTTGAAGATTTCCGCCGCCGATCACGCCGCGTTTGGCGACAAACTGGCTGAAGCAACTGAGCAGCGCGCCGGACGTTTGCCGTTGAACCTCACCATCGCAGCCGACTCGACGGTGACTGACGCTGGCGTTGTCGTCGAGTCCGCCGATGGGTTTCAGATTTGGGACAACCGGTTGCTGTCACGGCTGGAACGGCTCTGGCCGGAACTGCGCCGGCAGATTGCCCTGCAAACTTCGCTTGTCGGAAAAATCGAACCCGTCGGAGGTGGCGAATGAATTCCAAAAAATCATTCAACCCTGTAGTGGCGCGCATCAACGGCCCAACCGTGACGTCCGGCGGCATGGCCGGCGCGCAGATGTATGAAGTCGTGAAAGTCGGCGAACTCGGCCTCATTGGCGAAGTTGTTAGGCTCATCGGCGACCGCGCGACGATTCAAGTTTACGAGGACACGACGATGTTGAAACCCGGCGCCCCCATCCAGCGCACCGGCCAGCCGTTGTCCGTGTGGCTGGGGCCGGGACTGGTTGGGAATATTTATGACGGCATCCAGCGGCCGTTGCCAGGAATTCAGGCGCACAGCGGTGCGTGGATCCGGCGCGGTGAAAAAATGCCCGCGCTCGATCTGGAAAAGCGCTGGACGTTTGAGCCGTGTGTTCAGCCGGGCGAAACCGTGGTTGCCGGACAAGCTGTCGGCCACGTCGCGGAAACGCCGCTGGTCAAACATCACGTCATGCTCCCGCCTGACGTGTCAGGCAAAGTGAATTCCATTGTCGGCAAAGGCGAATACAACCTGCGCGAAACTCTAGCCGTCATCGAAACCGCTGCCGGCCCGCGTGAGATCACAATGCTCCAGAAGTGGCCGGTGCGTGTGCCGCGTCCGATCCGTGAACGGTTGCGCATTGTTGAGCCGCTCATCACGGGCCAGCGCATCATTGATACTTTTTTTCCCATCGGCAAAGGCGGCGCGGCGGCGATTCCCGGCGGCTTCGGCACCGGCAAAACAATCACGCAGCATCAGCTCGCAAAATGGTCGGACGCCGAGATCATTGTTTTCATCGGCTGCGGCGAGCGCGGCAATGAAATGACCGAGGTGCTGCGCGAATTTCCCGAATTGAAAGACCCGCGCACCGGACGGCCATTGATGGAGCGCACGATTCTCATCGCCAACACCTCGAACATGCCGGTGGCCGCGCGCGAGGTTTCCATCTACACCGGCATCACGCTGGCCGAGTATTATCGCGACATGGGCAAGAGCGTAGCCGTGTTCGCCGACTCGACGAGCCGCTGGGCCGAGGCGCTGCGCGAACTCGCCGCTCGTTTGGAAGAGATGCCCGCCGAGGAGGGTTTTCCCGCCACACTACCGACGCGACTCGCGCAGTTCTACGAACGTGGCGGCGCGGTCACAACGCTGGCGGGCGAACGCGGTTCGGTGAGCATCGTCGGCGCGGTCAGCCCTCCGGGCGGCGATTTTTCCGAGCCGGTCACGCAGCACACGCGCCGGTTCATCCGCTGTTTCTGGGCGCTCGACACCACGCTCGCCAACGCGCGCCATTATCCCTCCATCAACTGGCTGCAATCCTATTCCGAATACGTTGAGGACGTCGGCGCGTGGTGGGAAAAACAGTCGCCAGACTGGAGCGAAATGCGCACCGAGGCGCTGACGCTGCTCCAGCGAGAAGATCGGTTGCAGCAAATCGTGAAGCTGGTCGGGCCGGACGCGCTGCCGGATTCACAGCGGCTGATTTTGTTCATCGCCGAAATTTTCAAGGATGGTTTTCTGGCGCAAAACGCCTTTGATGAAACCGACATGTATTGTCCGCCGGAGCGCCAGGTGGCGTTGCTGCGAATCATCCTGACGCTTTATCGCCGCGGCCGGGATTTGATTCAAGCCGGTGCGCCGCTCGCGCGGTTGCGCGGGTTGGTCTGCGTGCCGCTTTTGATGCGTGCCAAATCCTCCATCGGCACGGCGGAAAAACTGGCGGAATTGGAAAAACGCGTCGGCGAAGAACTTGACGTGCTGGCGAAAGAATTTTTGAAAAAGATTGAACAACCGGCATGAACGATTTTACCTTCAACATCGAAGACCGTGGGCTGCAATATCTCGGCGCGACGCGCATCGAAGGGCCGCTGGTCGTGGTCGAGCGCATCCGCGATGTCGGCTACGATGAGACGGTGGAGATTCTCGGCCCAGACGGGCGGCCGCGCATCGGCCGCGTGCTCGACATTTCGGAAACGCAGGCCGTGGTGCAGGTTTTGGAAGGCACAACCGGACTTTCCAATCAGACCTTGCGCATCCGTTTTCTCGGCGAAAGTTTCCGGCTGCCGGTGTCGCGGCAGATGCGCGGTCGCGTTTTTGACGGACTCGGTCGCCCTGCTGACGGTGGAGCGCCCGCTCTCTCGGCAGATCGCCGCGATGTGAACGGGCTGCCGATCAATCCATTCGCACGGCGCTATCCGCGCGAATTCATCCAGACCGGGTTGTCGGCGATTGACGGCATGAACGCCTTGGTGCGCGGCCAGAAGCTGCCGATCTTTTCCGGCAACGGCCTGCCGCACGACCGCGTTTCCGCGCAGATCATCCGGCAGGCGCGATTGCTGGAAGAGAAGGTTGAGTTCTCCATCGTGTTCGCCGCGATGGGCATCAAGCACGACGTGGCGGAATTTTTCATCCGCAATTTCCGCGAGTCCGGCGCGCTCTCCAGGGCCGTGATGTTTTTCTCGCTGGCCGACGCGCCGAGCGTGGAACGGCTGCTGACGCCGCGCGTGGCGCTCACGCTGGCCGAGCATCTGGCGTTCGATTGCGGGCAGCATGTGCTCGTGCTGTTGACGGACATGACAAATTATTGCGAGAGCCTGCGCGAAGTCGGCACGGCGCGCGGCGAAATCCCCGGACGGAAAGGTTATCCCGGCTATCTGTATTCCGATCTCGCGAGCCTTTATGAGCGCGCGGGCCGCATCGAAAGTTCTCCCGGCTCGATCACGCAGATTCCGATTCTCACGATGCCCGCCGACGACATCAGCCATCCCGTGCCCGATCTGACCGGTTACATCACCGAAGGACAAATCGTTTTGGATCGCGACCTGTTCCAGCGCGGCGTTTATCCGCCGATCGCCGGGCTGCCGAGCTTGTCGCGGCTGATGAAGGACGGCGTCGGCAAAGGTTTTACGCGCGAAGATCATCCGGCGCTGGCAAGCCAGTTGTTTGCCGGTTATGCCTACGTCAAACGCGTCCGCGCACTGGCTGACGTCATTGGCGAAGAGGAATTGAGCACGCTGGATAAACTGTATCTGAAATTCGGCGAGGCGCTGGAGCATCGGTTTTTGAGCCAAGGCGAATTTGAAAACCGCTCCATCGCCGCCACGCTTGATCTCGGCTGGGACGTGCTTTCGCTGCTGCCGCGCGATGAATTGCACCGCGTGAGCGACGAGATGCTGAAGCAGCATTACCTTGAGAAAACTGCGGCAATTCCTGCGCCGCCAACCGGGATTTGATTTATGGCCAGGCTGAACATTGCGCCGACGAAATCGAATTACCTTTCGATGAAGCGCCAGCTTGCCTTCGCCGAGGAAGGCTATGATCTGCTGGAACAGAAACGGCAGATTTTAATTTTTGAGCTGATGAGCCGGCTCGCCCGCGCCCGTGAAATCGAGCGCAAAGTCGCCGAATTACTGCGTCTCGCTCATGCGGCATTGCGTGAGGCAACCCTCGACATCGGTTCTGTGGCTTTGGATGGGGCGGCGTTGGGCGCGAAGCTGGACGCCGAATTGAAACTGACTGGGCAGCACTTGATGGGTCTGGCGATTCCCCGCGTGGAGTTTCGTGCCGAACCGCCCGGCGTTCCGTTCGGAGTCAGCGGAACGTCAGCGAACACCGACGTGGCCGCGCGCCGCTTTGCGGAACTATTACCGATGCTGGCCGAACTGGCGGAATTACAAAATGCGGTGCTGCGGCTGGCACGCGAACTCCGCAAGACCCAGCGCCGCTGCAACGCTCTGTCGAAAATTTTCATCCCATCCTATCGTGAAACACTCGCATATATTTCCGGCACATTGGAAGAACGCGAGCGCGAGTCGCTGACCATTTTGAAGATCATCCGGAATCGCCTCGCGATGCCTGCGGAAGAACCGGCCAATCATTGATGGGATATTGAAAGAACTAAAAATCGAAATTGAAGTTACCATTGGTCGTGAACCCGGGCATGTTCACGACATATGATTGGGACGTTCATTTTAAACAAAAGCCCACCAACATTGAACTGAATCAACATCAGCGGGCTGTTTAGAATGGTGGAGCCTGAGAGGCTCGAACTCTCGACCCCCACAATGCCATTGTGCGGACAAGCCTTATGGAACAAAGGCGCAAACGGCACGACTTGAAATAGTGCCTTGTGTAGTGCCCTTCAACTTTAACTTTGGATTTCAAAACGTCTCGCCGGGTGGCGTCAACAAAAGCCCGCGCCGTGAAGCGCGGGCGGTGTGGTCTGACAGTCTTCTAATCAGTTCCTCTGCGCGATTAGCCGGTTGCGCAATGCGTTAATCACAATTTGCTCAATCATCGCGTTCCAGGCTGTGTCAAAACTCACACCAGAAGCGGCTGCGAGCTTTTTGGCTTTCCGTCGCCAATAGTCGGCTTCAGGCTTTTCCAACTCGAAGTCAATTCGGACTGCGTTGTCCAAGAATCCTTCGTCCTCTCGGTATTTTCTGGCACGGGCCACCTTTATCATTTCCGTCTGCGTTGCATTTTTATTCATAGATGTAATGCGCTTTTTTTGGCGCACTAAATTTTTGAATCAGCCCGGCAGATCGGGCAACAGAATAAAAAATCAGGCTGCTTCCTTGAAAAAGAAACAGCCTGAAGTGGATTTGCTGACGTTCGGAAAAGCTGTTGCTACGCGTTACCACGTTTTAAGCCTTATGACCGTGATAAGCGTTGCTGTTATCTTTCGAGGTCGGGTGTGGGCGTCGAGTTAACCCCACATGTCGGGCTTATCTGCAATCTTACGGATGCCATTTTCGATTTTATTCAGCGAGGTCAATTGCTGCTTGGCAATGTCCATCATTGGGCTGAACAACAGCCCGCTTTGTGTGAATAGTCCCATTTTTGACAGACTATCCACTTGATGTTCTTCACCGTGTCCGGCAGTTTTTGGCAAAGCCTTTTTCCTCATGCTTGCCCGCAGGTTTTTATCTTCATTCTGCCTGAGTAAGAGTTCAGCCGAAGCTTCCAGCGCACCGGCACGATCCCCGTTCTTGGTCGCCTCCGCGATTTTCGCCCGCAAATCGCGTTCGTCTTGAAGCAATTTCAAAAGTTTTTCCTGGTCGTTGCCGGTGGCATATTGCGCGGCCCGGTAATCCTTTTGCGCTTTCACCAAGTCTTGCTTGGCCTTCAATTCTTTTTCCTGCTCGGCAATCGTGCCTTCCTTCATCAGCGGAGCGGTGGCGTTCAACACGCCGCTGACATCATCAAACCCGCCGCGCTTCAGCGACCGAAGATAATTCGCCTTGTCCTTGTCGCTGATTTTTCCAAGCCGGTGAAGCCCCTCGACGCGCTCCCGCAAACTGCCGGACGTTTCCGAGGTGGATTCCTTCAAAGATTTTTCCGACTCGTCGCGCTCGCCCTGGGCATGGCGCATCCTGAAAAACTCACGCGCCGTCGTGCCAATGGAGAAAACATCCATAGCCGTTCCGATGCCCGGCAGAATCTTGCTCATGCCTGGAATTTTTAGCAGAGAACTGACGCCGGGAATTTTGCTGATGGCATCGGCCACAAACGAAATGCCGGTATATTTGAGAAGGTTTTGTCCGGCGTATTGAATGAACAAAGATGCGCTTCCAATCATGCGGGAAAAATTCCCGCGCAATCCTTCGCGGATCAAAACCGCACCTTCCCGCAGCATTCCTGAACTGGCATGGCCGGCGTGTCCCATTTCCTCGACTCCTTCAGCCGCTTTCGCAATCGATTTTTCAATGTCTTCGGCTCCTGAAAACTTCCCAGCGACCTTGCCTTTTTTCAAAATATAACCGCCCCCAGCAATGCCCGCCCCTGTTCCCAAAACTTGAAGTCCGAAATTTTCGGCCATTTCCTTTGCTCTTTTCATCGTCGAGCGTTCCGCCGCCACCGCCGCAGACCCCGCCATGTTGCCTGGAACCGATCCTCCAGAAATCGCGGCGTAAGCCGCTTGTTGCGCGGCGGAGGTTTTAATGAGCCGATCCGCCTGAACCTTCTCATTGAACCGGGCCACTTCCAACGCCGTCACTTCCTCCGCGCTCAACCGGCGCTTGCGCGCCAGCGACTCGATCCGCTCCCTTTCCTGCACCGCGCTTTCCCAAAGCTTGATATATTGGTTCGTGCTTTTGTAAAGAATCTCCGACTCGGCTTGTCCGATTTCCTGCGCCGATTTTTTGGTGACGCTGATGGCCTCTTCAATCGCTCGCTTGAAGCCGATGTTGCTCCCGCCGATGTTGACGCGCAGTTCGTTCATGGCTTTAGAATGGGATCTAGCGCCTTCGCGTAGGCTTGTGCGCTGCCGGACAGAGCAGCAAATTCGAGGCAGAGCGCGGTGTAAGTTTCGTCGAATCGCATCCACGCAACTTGCATATTAGCGACAGGGCCGCGCAGATCGTCACCACGAGCAAACGCCGCACGGATGTCCTCGTCAGCTTCAACGGCCTGCCTTGCCACTTCCTTTAGCGCGGCAAGATGCCCATGTGCTCGCTGTGCGGACGGCGAGTAGCGCAGCGGCAAAAAATCATTGTCGAGCATAAGCAGGCGGGACATTATTTCGGCATTTGTCATATTGTTAAAATTCGCCACACGCGGCGCTGATGATGACGCCGCGTGCGGCTGGTGCCGGTGCAAGTGACCCAATTGCACGCCGGCTGTTTTCATTCACGGGTTATGAACAGGTGACAACGATGAAACCTGGAGTCGTTAAGCTCGCCCGTTTTGGCGTTGCGGCTGATGCTGTCTAAAGCGAGACAACACCAGCCGATGAAAATTGTTCAAGGCCCGGTCAACCGACGCAGCGCGGCGGCGATGCCGGCGCCGTAACCGTAGGCCGATTCAATTACCTCAAAGTCACGGTCGGCCTGGGCGCTGCCCCAGTGCCGGTAATTCAGGCTGATGCCCGTCGCCAGATCGGTGGCGATCTCGTAGGCCACAAGCTGACTGCGGACGCCAGCGGCAGGCGCTACGGGCGCAAACGCGGCGAGAATGGCCGAGGCAAACGCGATGATGCCGAGCAGGTTTTCCGAGTTCGTCGGGAAGTTCGGCATTTCCGCGAAGTCGAAGCCGGACAATTTCGGAAACTGCGCTTCCTGAATCACGCCGGTCGTGCCGATGTTCAAAGCCAGCTTGTAGGCCGGGTCTTTTCGGAGCGCCGTGGCGACCGTGGAATCCACGATCAACGAACGCCCGCCATCCGGCCAGCTTGCCGCCGTCGCCACGCCCGCCAGATCGGAAATGTCATCGCTGGTGTAGCCCGCTGCCGGGATCGCCTTGGCAGACGCGCCGTAGGTGGCGGCGGTGATGACGGAAAGGATGTCCGTCAAGATGTCCACGCCCAACTTTTCCGCGTTCATCTTGCCGAGTTTAGCCGCGCTGAAAAACGGCTGGCGTTGGAATGTCGCGCTCGAATAATCAATCGGCTGATACTTGCGCTTGTTCAAGGTGATCGTCTTGCTGCCGGTCGTGGTAGCCTGTCCGAACTGGTAGCCGGTGCCGCCCGTGCCGTCGCCATCGGTGAAGTCGGAACTGGTCGCCGTCTGCAACGGATAGGACGGAACGACAACGGAGTCGGTGCCTTCAAGTGGCACGTTCAAGAAGCTGGTGCAAAACAACCGGAGCGGTAAGACGCGGGTTGCAAAATCGCGCACGGTTTCTTGAAGGATAAGAACGCGCTTCAAACTCGAATCAATCGTGTTGGTGGCGGCGGCGTTCATCACGGGCAGAATCTTGTCGCGGGCTTCCGCATAGACGGCGGCGACGATTTGGCTGCGGACAGGAGCGGTGTCCAATGCGCCCGGCTTGTTGCCGCAGTTCAAGTAAATTTCGGTGAGCGCCCGTTGCGCAGATTGGTTTTGTGTAATTGGAATCATAAGTTTTGGGGGCTGGTTATTCGGCAATGTTGAAAATAAAATCCGCAATCACTTTCGGGCGTTCGCCACTGGTCACGTTGAAATTTTTCAGCCGGTTTTCAACGCACTGGCTGGCGCGATACAAACGAAGCACGGCGTCCGATGCCTTCCACGGGAAGCCGTAGCGGTCGCACAGTTCAATTTCCCGTGCGGCCCGCTGGTCGGCGAGCGCAAGCACCAGGTCGGCGAATTTTTGCAGGTAGGGACGGACGATTTCAAAAGTCTGCGCGCCGTGGCGTTTCATCAATCGTTTCGTCGCGTCCAATTTCTCGCGGGCCACGCGCTGAAAATCTTCAAGCGTCTGGCCGGTGTGATGGCTGACATCCTCGCTCGCCAGAATCTTTTCGTCGCGGGCTTGCGAATGGTTCCGAAAATCTTCGAGCGCGGCGCGGGAAGTGTTTTTCTCCAACTGCGAAACCACCGCCATGAAGCGGTTGTCCAGTTCCGTGATCTCCGCAATGATGGATTTCGGGACGGTGAAACCAAGTTCGCGGGCGATGGCTCGAATGGTTGCGTGCGATGGCTGCGCGGCGGCTTCGATGTCATGGCGCGGGATGGTGAGGCGCGGATTGACTGCGGAGTCAATCGAGTCCCGGATGGATTTTAGAATTTGATCGTTCATGCAAAAATAGGCGGGGCGTTAAATCTTCACACACGGGTTTCATTCAATCGCATTGAAAACATTGCCGATTTGATGCCTCAAGGCGTTAAGCAGTTGCGAAACTCTGGCGGGTGTAATGTCGAGTTGACGGGCAATTTCCCGCTGCGATTTGACCGGGCGAAGCGTTTGCAAAAGGAGAATGGCACGGCGTCCGGCTTCCTCTGCTGTAACGTCGCCGTCGCACACGACCTGCAAAATCCTGATGGCGGCTTCCTGCTGCGCGAGCCGTTCGCGCTGGCCATCGTCCTGGCCTTCGCCGGCAAGCCGTGCGTCCATCGCGGCAAAATCCATTTCCTCGACGGCAACCGGGCGGCTGGCGTCGTCGAAAAATGTTTGGCCGGAGGTTTTCAAATTATTCGCCGGATTCGATCTTCAGAATCCGATGCACTTCCACGAGCGCGGCGGGCAGGTCGTAACCGATGCGGCGGGCGGCTTCCTGAATCGGCTTCGGGCAAAGCTCGTTCAGGTCGCAATCAGGATTCAGCGGTGTGTCAGAGCATCCGCACCGGATGGCTGTCGCGTGAAGCTGTCCGCAAATCGAAATCCAGATGCTGATTACGGTCCTGTCGAGTTTCTCCGGTGTCGCCTTGATGCCAGATGAAGCAAGTGCGGTGTCCACAATGCGCGGGAGGTTTTCGCCAATTGCGTTCGACGCAATCAAAATTCCCATGTCGTAACCTTTGGAATTTCCACGGTCGGGGACTGTGCCGGACGCCGCTACTCGATCTCGGTTCGCTCCTTTGGCAACAGAAAGCATGTAGCTGCGCCATTGCGAAACATTCAAATTGTTTGGCGCACCGTTCCGGTTTCGATGCCAGCCGATTGTTTGACGTGTCGTGCCTAGACGTCGCGCTAAATCAGACGCGCTTACTGCACAGATGCCATCGCCGCCGGCAACTGGTTCGCTAGACCTGGGCGAGGACGAGACGTGTCTTTCAAGAAAAGACAGGTCTGCCGCCGTTAATTTTTTACCGGCCTTCAGTCGCTTATCCAGCGCGGAAATCTGCCGTTTTACGAAGTTGTTTTTTTTCATGGGATGCTAGGGTTGTTGAAAATCACTTGCAACGTGTCCAGGGCGATGACACCAGACCCCCGAATTTATCGAGATTGAAAAAAGATTCCTTTGATGGGGGCGGTGCGTTGCCCTCTGGCGTGGCCTGTGGCGCGTCGAGTCGCCAGAACTGAAGCCGATAGACCACCTGGTCTGCGACGGTCATACGGTGGCAATGGAAGCCTGCGGCCTGTGCTTGGGCGATGACTGCCGAAAGTTCTGAGCCTCGACATTCCACGGGCTTGGAATAGTCGGGCATGGCCGGCAGTTGTGCTGTTTTCATGGTTGGCGGTTACTCACCCACAACCACCACCGCCAACACCGCCTTTACATATAGGCGGTTGGCGGTTTGGCGGTTGACATCATTGGCGGTAGTTTGGCGGTAGTTTGGCGGTTGGCGGTTCATGCTGATAATTCCCATTGTCCGATGACGTTTTTGACGATGATTCCGCGCTCTTTTGCGTCGGTGTGTATTCGCTCGGCAGTTCGCTTGCTGTTCACTCCTGGAACGCGCAGGAGTGCCGTAACGAACGCCGTCCAAGTAAGGGTTGATGTGCCTGCGTTTCCAAAAGCCTCATGGCATTGCTCGCGCAGTTCATTGAGGCTGGCGGCCTGCTTGATGCTGCCAATGCTTGCGGCAAGAACGTGCATCCCGGCTTCGTCGTTCCAAACGAAACGCGGGGCGGTGTTTTTGGGGATCGGGGCGCGGCGGTTTTTGTCCGCCCAGATGACGCTCGCGCCTGAATCATCCTTTTCGAGCCGCAAGTTTGTTTCCGATTTCCGTTCAAGCTGCGAACCAAGATGGCCGCGTGTCTTGAAGTCGCTGCCGGGATTGACGTGAATGATGTTGATGATCGGGCAATCAAATTCAATCGCCAGCTTGTGAAGTTCGGTGATGAGGCTGCTGGTTTCGTCCGGGTCGTTCACGTCATGCGCGGCGTCGGCAATGCCGTCAATGAAAACAGAGTGAACACCACCGAATTGTTTCTTGGCATCATCCATTGAAACACGGATTGCGGAGCGAACATCATCGGCAGAAAATCCAGTGAGACAAAACGAGCGCAACCATTCGGGCGCGGTGTCCACTCTGGCGCGTCGCAAAGCACGTTGAATTAGCTGCCAGTGGTCAAACGGGCATTGTTCGGTGTCCAGATGGACAACAGCATGACCATGTGGATTTGTGGAAGTGAAGCCAAGGCAATCTGTGTCCCGCGCAAACGTGCTGGCCATCATCGCGCCGATGGCGGCGGATTTTCCAGCCTTCGCTTGCGCTGAAAGAGTGGTCAGATTGCCAGGCGTGCAAAGCTGCGTGTTGGCGATGGAATATCGCGGTGCCGGTTCAATGGGTTTGGCCTGTGGCGAATAAATCCGCGCCGTGATCCGGTCAATCAGGGTGTGCGATTCACTGGTGATGTTATCGAGCGCGGCCCGTGTGTTGGCTATGATGGCCGGCGCTTGGCCGGGTGCGGATTTCATGGCTTGAACCGCTTCATCGGTGACGGACAGGAAGCGTCTGACTTGGAAAGCCTGCCAGCATGTTTCCGCGTAGAACTCGGCGTGGGCCAATAGCATCACCGAATGATTCAACTCCGTGATGATGAAATTTAGAAAAGGCAAGTGGCGTTCTCCGATGATGGAGAAGTTCACCGGCTCGCCGGCTTGACGCATGGTTCTGACGGTGACGGCGATTTTACCGGCTCGGAGATCGTCGAAAGATTCGGGCGCGTTTTGAATCAGCTTGCCGACGAACGGCGGCAACGGTGTGTTGCCCGATTCAATCACGCTGGCGAGAACACAAAATTCGTTGTTCATCGCGCTACCCCCCTTTGAACATCCCGTCGTCTGGAAATTTCGTAGAGTATTTCGCGCAAAAGCAAGGCGGCGCAAACCCGGCGGATCGGCTGGACGTTCGCCCTTTTATGAAGACATTTCGGTTCACTGGCCTCGACGGTTTTGCCACCGCCGGGGCCGCTTTGTTTGGGTTTGGGTGGTTTCATGGTTTTTTGAGCGGACAGTGATTTTGAAAACGGTTTCGAGTTCCAAATTTTCGCGTGGCGTCGGTTGCGTGGACGGACATTAAACTTTTGCTCACGCCAAATTTTTCAGCGATCCGACTCAATGACGGCTCGCCCGTAATGAGTTTGGGATTCACGCACCAAGCCAGAGCGACAAAGCGCCTGCCAATTCGGGATTGGGCTTCCTTGTGATCGAGATTCGTCTTGCAAACCCATCTGAAGATTTCACCCAGGGCAAGTTGCAGCTTTTCGTAATCAGAAACAGAAAGTTCTTTCCTGATGCCGTCGAGCCTGTCAGCGCAATCATCATGCGGAAATTCGACGTGTAACTCCGGCGCAAGCGGATCGTGCCGGGTGGGATCGTGCATCTCCGGTCTGAACTGACTCACTTCGCCCCCTTCGCCGCTAAGATACTGCGCGGATGGAAGCGCAACACACGGTTATTGATTCGGACGCACGGAATTTTTTTGCGGCGGACGTTATCCAGCAAGGTGCGCTCCGCCATTTTGAGCCAGTGCGCGGCGTCGGCTGGAGTCAGCAGTGCGTCGAGATTGAAACTGGCGTCTGTGACTTGTTGCGGTGTTGTATCTGACATGGCCGCGATAATGCGCCACGATCAAGAAAACCGCCTTAGCTCCTAGTCAGGGGCGATTAGAAGTTAATTTTCCCGGCTTCAAATTCGGCAAGGGTCTTTTCGGCAAACTGAATTGCTTTTGTCCACGAAGGCGCATTTTTGAAGTAGGGAACAATCCAGCTAAAACTTCCTTCAAGATGTTGCAACGCATTGGCTGCTGCATCATAGGTGAATCCGGCGCGGCGCAAGCGGAGCGCGGCTAGACATTTCAGCGGATAGGCAGCTTGCTCGGCTTGCGCGTTTCGTCCTCTCCGCATTTTGGGTTTTGTCTGCTTCACTTCCGCACGCAACCATTTATCAAAGTCCCTGACGACATCTTTAATGTTTGAAAGCTCGCCATCCGCAAACCAGTCTATTTGCAATTTGTAATCGCCCCACTGTTTTGCGATTCGGCCTTCAATTTCCAGAATCTTTTTGAGTGGAATTTTTTCACCGTCGCGCTGTGCCAAGCGGTTGAAAGTGTGTTCAAGCGGATAACACCGCACGCGGCTAAATTCCGCGTCCCGCTCGCCGCGAATTTTCACGCCGTCCGTAATCCACGGAGAATCAAAATCAGGCCGCGCTGCCATGATGATGCTGCCGATTTCCAATCCCGAAACGCCTAGCTGTGACGCGGACGGATAAATTTCTTTCCACAATCCAGCCGGGTAAAAATCAGCCGGATCTCCATTGAATTTTTCCGCTGCCAGGATTGCGTCGAGAATATGCTGGCGGATTTTCTTCCGCTTCAAAACCGTATCCAGCCAGAGCACAAGCGGAGCGCGGATTGTGTCGCTGCTCCGGGCGTATTCATAAACGGCAGCTTCCCGAAATAAATTCGGGTCAACTTGGCGAAAATCCCATTCGCACGCTGGCGGCAAGATCGGTTTGGCCTTTTTCATAACAGCGGTTCCTTCACTTTCAAGAAATTATCCGTGCGCCCGTGTTCGTAGCCGCGTGCGGTCGGGTGTCTGGCAACCAATCCTTCGCCACAGATGGCTTGCACTTCAAACAGCAATGCGTTGGCGTGCCGCCAAGACTCGCACACGTTGAAGCTGACAACATCGCCGTAGCGCCTGCCAGCCTCGGCAACGCGCTCCTGCCAGGTTCCCGTTGCGTCCGGAGCGTCGAAGGCCACAAACCGACACCGGCGCGTCCATCGGCCATACTGGACAGCAAGGCGGGCTTCTGTGAAGCGTTCGCGTCCAGCCCAGACTTCCCCGTCGAGCCGATGGCCGGCGGGAAGCGCGGTGCGGATGCTCGCGGGCAGGGAAATGATTTTGCCGCCGCGTGACCAAAGATTCGAGCCGTCCCAGATCGCCCGGCAGCCGTCCATTTTTTCGGACAGATACCAGCCGTCGAGGTTCGTCCTGACCTGACAGTCCGCGCCAAGAGTGATGAATTTATCGAGTTTCATTTTGTGGCCTTCTTAACGGCCTTCGGTGTCAGCGCCCAAAATTGTTCGCAGTCGGACGGCGTGACGGTGTTTTTGTATTTCGTTTCCAGCGTGCGGACTGAATGACCATTCCAATGCGAAACCTTGGCGGCGTCTTGGTGTAGCTGGAGCAGATAGCTTGCGGCGGTGTGGCGCAAAATATCCTGAACCCATTCGACGCCAGCGGCGTCTTTCAGGGCGCGGCGATGACGACGCAAGCTGGATTTTTCAGGCGCAACCATGTCGGCAGGTTTTCCAGCCTTGCAAACTTTCAACCAAGCGAGCGCGGTGTCATTCAGCGGCACAATTCGACGGTCACGGGTTTTTGATGCGGCTGCGGTTATCTCAACGTGCTTTTGCTTTATGTCCACGTCCGCCCATGTGAGCTTTTCAATTTCCTCGGGCCGGATGCCCGCGAACATTCCAAGCGTGAGCCAAGGAAGCATTTTAGGAGATTGCGCCTTGCAGTTCTTTAGCAGGGCGGCGGCTTGCTTGGGTGTCAAGATGGCCGGCGGGACTTCATCCAGTTTCGGCGGCGTGATCTTCAAACAGATATTTTCCTTGGTGTAACCACGACGCCAGCAAACGTCGAACATGGCGGACAATCTGCCCAAGTTGCTGCGACGGGTGCTTAATGCTTCACCGCGCTTGTCGAACCATTGTTCAATATCGGCAACGGTGATTCGATCAATAAACATTTCCTCGCGTCCGCTGGCGAACTTCCAAAGATAGTTTTCCAACTCGGCAACGTAACGGTCGCGCAAGTTTTGGTTTTGCTTCGCTTCGATGGTTTCCGTGACGGCTTGTTTCAAAGTGCGACGAACCATGGGCGCGGCGTCAAGCTTGCCGGATTTGAACGCTTCCCAAACCGTGCGAAGTGATATGTTATCCTTTTTGGCCTCGGCCATGATGTGCATTATGTCGCTACGTTCCTCCGGCGTGCTGTCGAACCACGCCTTGCCGCCCGTCCGAGTCTGATCTTTGAGCGAACCCATTTCAGTCTCGGCCTCGGCTTTGGAAGAAAACCATTTTCTAATCCGCTTGCCGCCTGAATAGTAGTCCAGCACCCATTCAACACGCTTGTAGCGCTTGTCGGTTTTCCGCCGGTCAATCTTCCGAACTTTCATAACGCAATAGTGCCCGATAGTGCCCTATTGTGTCAAGTTTAACCCTGTATCAACTCAAACCATGCTGGCAGTAAGTCGGGTGGGGCAGAAATGAATAAAACAAACAAAAGCCCACCAACATTGAACTGAATCAACATCAGCGGGCTGTTTAGAATGGTGGAGCCTGAGAGGCTCGAACTCTCGACCCCCACAATGCCATTGTGGTGCTCTACCAACTGAGCTAAGACCCCATCCGGAACGCTGCGCAATCTAAAGTTTTAACCGCCGTTGTCAAAACTTTTCACCGGTGCCGGACGTGAATTGTGGTTGAACGTCCTTGCCAAAATTTCATAGCGTTTGCGCGTGCGTTCGTCATCAACTCCGCTCCGCATCGCGTTTCTGACTCACGAACCGTTCTTTCCGCCGTCCGGCGGCGGGTCGGCGGAGGCGGTCTATCTCGTCGAGGAAATGGTCCGGCGCGGCCACGAGATCCACGTCTTCTGCCCGCAGATCGCCGACGCGGTGAACGTGGAAAATAAATTCCTCATCCATCTGCACCAGTTCACGGCGTGGCAGATGGGCCGCTACGCAAAGCTGCGAAATTTTAAGTATCTGGCTTACCCGTTTTTCCTGCAACGCATGGTCGCCGCCGCCGCGCGAACGGTGAAGTTTGATCTGCTCCTGTCACAACATGCCATTTCCGCCGTCGCCGCCGGCAAATTAAAAAAACAACTCGGCGTGCCGGTCGTGATGAATTTCCCCGACCTGCTTACCGGCTTCATGGAAACGTGGCCGGGCTACATCGCGCCGAAGCCGCTCGTCCGCGCGCTGATGCGCTACGAAATTTCCTTGCCCGTCCGCTACGGCGTGGACGGCGTGTGCGCCATCTCCGACGAATTTGCCGCCCGGCTCGCGGCTCGCGGCTATCCGCGCGAAAAAATCCTGCCGATTTATTACGGCTACGACGCCGGGAGTTTTCCGTTTTGCGCTCGGTCCGAGTTTGAAGGCCGTCCATCCGTAGTAGTCATGCACGGCTCGTTCGACGCTCATCACCTTGGCAAAATCGCGTTCGACGCGATCCGGCACGTTGTTCAAAATCGGCCCGGCACCATTTTCCGGTTCGTGGGCCGGCGCACCGCCGCGCTCGAAAATCTGTTGCAACGCGCGGAAAAGGAGATACCCGGATTTAAATTTGAAGCCACTGGGTTCGTGCCTTACGCGGAGGTTGCGAAACATCTCGCCGATGCGAGCGTGGGCATCGTGCCGTATGAGGAATCCGTCGGGACGCACTGCGCGTTCGTCGCCAAGGTCGTGGAATACATTGCTGTGGGATTGCCCGCCGTCTGCACGCCGCTGAAAAGCATCCAAAGTTACTTTCAAGACAACCCGATGGTGCGGTTCGCGGATTT
>JAQTQB010000022.1 GCA_028712475.1 Verrucomicrobiales bacterium | reverse complement strand
GGGATGAACTCCAACGCTTCTGGCGGGACGCCCGCCGGGTTCGCTCCCTTATTTTTAACTGGCTGCTCGATCAAGTAAACACTTCCTCTCCAGTCGTTATACTACATTATTAACGTAGTTGGTATAACAGTGCTGGCTTTACAATGATTCACCTTTCTAAGATGGCGTCGACGCGCTTGGTCCACACAAACGGTTTGGGGTTTTGGTTGTTGGTTTTCACGTAACTCTCGATGGCCTCGATCAATTCCTGCACGCTCTTGAAAACGCTGCGGCGAATCCGTTTCCGTGTAATTTCACCAAACCATCGTTCCACCAAATTCAGCCAGGACGAACTGGTGGGAATGAAATGCAGGTGGAATCGCTTGTGCCGTTGAATCCAGTGTTTGACCTTTGGATGCTTGTGCGTGGAATAGTTGTCCACGATCAGATGCAGGTCCATTCCTTCCGGAGTGTCCCGATCCACCTGCCGGAGAAACTGGAGAAACTCCTCATGCCGGTGGCGCTCAAAGCAGGAACCGATGACGGTGCCATCCAGCACATTGAGCGCGGCAAAGAGCGTCGTGGTTCCGTGTCGAACATAGTCGTGGGTAAGCGTTCCACAGCGTCCTTTTTTCATCGGCAAACCCGGTTGCGTTCGATCCAGCGCTTGAATCTGGGACTTTTCGTCCACGCACAAAACCAGCGCCTTGTCAGGCGGATTGAGATATAACCCGACCACATCGGTGAGTTTTTCCACAAATTGTTTGTCGCGGGACAACTTGAAATTGCGAACGCGATGAGGCTGCAAACCGTGGCTGTCCCAAATCCGGGCCTGCCCGGCAGCCATTATCAAAGTCATCCGCCAATTTAGCGCTTAAATGTTTAACAAATATAAACAAACAGAAACGTCTGCACATTACTTATTGACAGTCTATACAATATTAATTATTCTATCATCTAGTTCCCATTATTCCGTTTAGAAACATAAACGAACAAGTGATGGGCACGCAAGTGTTTCCATGTGGTAATCGTTTGCTTAAAAATGAAGCCGAAAATAGCATAAAAATTATGCGTTATATTAAAACAAAATCCTCATCTTGCTTATCTGGAATCCCAGTTTCGTTTGGCACTTTCCCGTGGTGGCGCAGAATGTTTTGCCTTCTGTGTCTGGTTTGTTTCATCGCCCCCGGGGCGTGGGCTGCCAACTATTACGTGACCAACACCACCGTCAACGGCACGGGGACAATCGTTTCGCCCTGGACCCTTAAGAATGCCGTGCAGCAAATAAACAACCAGACGGTAAAGGCTGGAGATACGATCTATGTGCGCGGCGGTTCAACCTATTATTCGCCAATGGGGGAGTCTTATCATACCATTACTCAAAGCGGTTCAGTTGGCGCATTCATCACCATCACGAACTATCCGGGCGAAACTCCGGTGATCGACAACGAGCAAAAAATCGGCGAATTTTTCCGTCTTACCGGCTCATACATCAGGGTGGCTGGACTTCATTTCCAAAATAATACCAACACTTATGGCTTCGCCGTAACCGGTTCGAACTGCGTAGTGCAGAATATCGTTCTTAGCAACGCATGGCAGGGCGGATTTTATATCAAGGGGAACAACAATCAGATCTTGAGCAACCTTGTGATCCAGTGCACTGCCGGAAACAGAAACCTCGATATGGCCGGTGCGGGGTGTGCCATTGCCATTGCCAATATGACTGGATGGGTTTACCCCTATGACGCTCCATCAAATCTAATAACGAATGCCGCCCAAATTGCCGCCCAGGAGAAAAATCTTGCCTGTAACAATCTCATCCAAGGGAATGATTGCCACGACAACTGGGGGGACGGGATCGACGCCTTTCAGTCGTATGGAACTATCATTGATGGCAACGTGTCCTATAACAATTGGTCGATTCAAATCTATGTTGAAACATCCAGGGATGTCATTGTGCGAAACAATCTGGCCTACCGCACAACGGACGCGCCCGTGCCGCAAAGAGGTGGTCCCCTGTTCAGTCTGAACACGGAGTGTTGGAACAAGCCGGCAGCGTGTGACAATCTCGTTGTTAACAACATGTTTTATTCCCAGGATGGGCGTAATAATGTTGCACTATATGGAGGAAGCACCACGGCTGACACTGGCGCCATTGGCGTTTTAATTGCCAATAACACGCTCATCAACAGCCCGTTTACCTTTGCCGATAATAGCACGCCGGTTATGGTCAACAACAGCTCCATCAGCACCAACAATTGGGACACCCGGATCCAGAACAACATCTTTTATTACAACATCGCCGGGAGTATGGTCAGAAACTATTATCAACCGAACTACACGGGCCGTGGCTTGACGTTCACCAACAATGTTTGGTTCCATGTCGGAGGTCTCAACTTCGGGGCCGGGTGCGGTTTTGTCACCAATAGTGGCGATTATTTTGGGGACCCTCAACTGGCATTAGCCGGACCAACGGGAGCCGGCAACTACACGTTCGCGTATTTTATGCCGACGAATGCGGCGGTAACCAACCGGGGAACGCCACTTTACGGCGTGACGGATCAATACTGGGTGACCAACACGACGATGCCGTTTAGTGTGGGAGCCTGTGACCCGGCCAATCCACCGTTCCAATATACCACCAACGCGGCGGCGGATCTGTATGCGTTGACGGTGAGCAATGGTTTTGGGAGCGGCAAATATGTGGCGGGGGAAACGCTGGCTATATTGGCTCCCATTTCGACGAATACAACGAACCACTGTGTGGCGGATGCGAATCAATACTTCAACTGGCGGGTGATCTCAGGGGCTTCGCCCTCCATCATTGTTGATGCCCTGAACCCGTTGACGGCGCTGACGATGCCGGCGAGCAACGTGGTGGTGCTGGCGGAATACGGATTGGCGACCAACGTGACTCCGGCTGCGGGGCCTGTGACGGGCAACTCGAGCGTGGTGATCAGCGGTGTCAGTTTGGGAAGCGGCGCGGGTGTTGCCAGTGTGACGATTTGCGGGGTGAATGCGACGATCCAGAGTCAGACACCCTCAACGGTGACAGTGTTGACGGGGGTGTCAGGTCAGGTGGTTACGGGGGGTGATGTGGTGTTGACCTCATCCAACAACAATTTGGTGGTCATTTGTCCTGATAGCTACAGCTACTATGCGCCGGTGGCGACACCGACGGCGCTGCCCGGCAGCGGGATAACCGCGACTAGTTTTTATGCCAATTGGATGGCGGTGAGCGGGGCGACGAACTATCTGCTGGATGTAAGCGCAGCCACCAATTTCAGCAGCTTTGTGACGGGCTATAACAACCTTTCAGTGGGGACGGTGACCAACTATCAAGTCACGGGATTGGCCACCGGGCTGGCTTATTATTACCGGGTGCGCGCCCAGCAGAACGACATTGCCAGCTCCAATTCAAGCATCATTTATCTCCCCTGCGCCACGATGACGGCGCAGGCTGGTCCGACCAACGGCGGGAGTGTGACGGGCGGCGGCACGTTTCTGGTCGGCAGCACAAATGTCATCACGGCGACGGCCTCGAATAACTGGGTCTTTACACAATGGATCGACGGCGTGACGGACAATCCACGTTCGGTGGTAATGCCGGCCAGCGGAACCAACTGCACGGCGAACTTCAGTTCGCTGACGGTGCCGACGATGGGGAACTCGGGGCTATACGCGAACCAGTTCGGCTTCCTGATGGGAGGAGCGCTTAACCAGACGGTGGTGGTGGAAGCCTGCACAAATCTGTCCGCGCCGGTTTGGGTGCCGCTACAGACGAACACGCTGAACGGCAGCCCGGTCTATTTCGGTGATTCCACCACGCCACAACCTTCGGCGCGTTACTACCGGCTGCGCAGCCAGTAAGCAGCTATCGTTTATCGCGACATTTGTTTATCGCGAACATTTCACGAATTACGACCAATGCTTCGTCGTGTTGGTTGTTAAGAGCGCGGTAGCAAGCACTAATTATGACCGGGCACCAACCATACATTAAACTCTTGCTTTTGACAGTGGCTTTGCCGTTTCTGCCGGCGGCACAGGCCGACCAAAGCACAACTCAACGCGCCGCCGAGATTGTTCACCAACTTACGCTTGAGGAAAAGGTTCTGCTGCTTTCCGGCCGCGACGACTGGCACGTTGGCGGTATCGGGCGAGTTGGGCTGCCGCTGATGCGGGTGACGGATTGCGGTCATGGGGTCACGCTGGCCGCACCGCCTTTTGGCAGTGCGACTTGTCTGCCCACGAGTGTTGGCATGGCCAGCACCTGGAACGAGGATTTGTTGTTTGAGGCGGGCGCCTTGTTGGGGCGCGAAACGCGGGCGAAAGGTTGTGGCCTGTTGCTGGGGCCGATGGTCAACTTGCATCGCCTGCCGCTGGGTGGCCGAAACTACGAATCTTATTCCGAAGATCCGCTGCTCACCGGCGAACTGGCTGCGGCCCTCATTCGCGGCATCCAGTCCACCGGTGTTGGTGCCTGCATCAAGGCGGTGGCTTGTAATAACCAGCAGAAGGATCAGTATAGTTTGAACGTTGAGGTGGATGAGCGGACTCTGCGTGAGCTTTACCTGCGGGCTTTCGAACTCGCGGTTCAGGAAGCCAAACCCTGGGCGATCATGACGGCTTACAATTATTTGGACGGCCTGCAACCATCGGAAAGTCCGCATCTGTTGAACGACATTATCCGGCAACAGTGGCAGTTCAATGGCCTCTTGGTTTCGGATTGGCGCGCGGTTCGCAGTCCGCAGGCGCTGGTCGCTGGATTAAATTTGGAAATGCCCGGTCCGGGAAAGCAACTGACGCTCACCAACGTCCAGGATCTGCTGGCGAACGGTCAGTTGACGGCCCGCCAGTTGGATCTCGCCGTCACACCGATGGTGGAAATGCTTCTGAAATACGCGGTCAATACCAACGGCCCCAGCGAACTGGATTCGCCGCGGCATCGCGCCCTGGCCCGCAGTCTGGCGGATGAGAGTCTGGTGCTGCTCAAGAACGATGGTTTGTTGCCACTGGATGCCAGCCGGATTAAATCGCTGGCGGTCATTGGTCCCAATGCCGCACCCGCCCGGCTGGGCGGTGCCGGCAGCGCGTCGGTGACTCCGTTCTATTCGGTGGGCGTGCTGGACGGTTTGCGCGCTCTGGCCGGCGACCATTTCGTGATTCATTATGCTGAAGGATGCGGCATGAACGGCACATTGCCGGTTGTGCCCGCCAGTTGTCTGCGCCAGCAAGCGGGAGCGGATGCGCCGGGTGGTTTGCAGGCGGAGTTTTTTGATAATCCGCAACTGCGGGGCGTGCCTTGCGCCCGGCGGGTTGACGCCAACGTGGATTTCTCCTGGGGTTGGGGAGCGCCGATGAATGGGGTGCCTCGTCACGGCTACTCGGCGCGCTGGACTGGCTATCTGGTTCCACCGGTCAGGGGCAAATACCGTTTGAGCCTCGCGGTTGACCGGGCTTTGGTGCGATTGACTCTCAACGGAAAATTGTTGTTGGATCATTGGGGCGACAGCCAAAAACTAAAATACGAGGATTTATACGCCAGCTCGGCTTTTGAACAGATGGTTGACCTTACTGCCGGCCAACCGGTGCCGATTGTGATTGAGTTTGGCGATACGGGTTCCAAATCGTCCGTTCGTTTGCAATGGGAGCCGCCCAACATGGAAGACCCGATTGAGGCGGCCTGCAAAATTGCCGCCCAGTCGGACGCTGCCGTGGTGTGTGTGGGGCTTGCGAACACCTACGAGGGCGGCGCCAAGGATCGTTCATCCTATGAATTGCCCGGGCGTCAGGTGGAATTGATACGGCGCGTGGCTGCGGCCAATCCGCATACGGCTGTCGTCCTGCTCAACGGCTCGGTTGTCTCGGTGGCGGAATGGTTGCAGAGTGTGCCCGCCATTATTGAGGCGTGGTATCCGGGGCAGGAAGGCGGAAATGCCATTGCCGCGGCGTTGTTCGGCAAAATCAATCCCAGTGGTCATTTGCCGGACACCATTTTCCGGAACACCAACGATATCCTGGCGATGAAGAATTATCCTGGTGATGGCAAACGTGTGACTTATGCCGAGGGAATGAAGGTGGGATACCGGCAGATACGGCCCGGCGATGATTCAGTGGTTTTTCCTTTCGGCTTCGGGCTGTCCTATACGCAGTTTGAGCTGAAGGAAGCTGCCTATGATGGCGGAGTGACGGTCACGGTATCAAACCGGGGTGGGCGAACCGGCAGCGCCGTTATCCAAGTTTATCACGAGCGCAGCCAGCCGGCGGATAATGACCCGTGGCGCGAACTGGTCGCGTTCCGCAAGGTTCGGTTGCTGCCGGGAGAAACCAAAACCCTGCGGCTTTCGCTGCCTGCTTCTGCCTTTCAAAGCTGGAGTCTGCAGCAGAACCAATGGATGCGCGACCCCGGCATTACGGCTCTCTGGGTGACGCTGGATGCGCAATCCGGGAAAAAGTTGTCACTGCCCGGAACGCAACTCAAATCACATCCCACTAAATAAGTTATGCCGTCAAAAATGAAGCGCCGCAATTCACCGGCGGGATTTCGTTATCCGCCATGCCATAATCATTCAAATCCCATGCTGCGTTGCAGCGTGATGGTTCTTCTTTTCATGCTGTTGTGCCGGGAAGCTCTGCCTGCGGCCAGCGTGCCGATTGTTCTCCCCGCCGAAGCTCCAACCAACGAGTATTTAGCTGCACAAGATTTGAAAGCTACGCTGGGACGGCTGTATCCGCAGGATCAATTTATCCTTGCCACCAATTTGCCGGCCACCGGCATGGCCATACTCGTTGGGACGGTTTCCGAAATACAAGCGCGAACACACTTGTCGAATGACAGACTCAAGACTCCCGAAGCCTTCACCGTTTGCACCCGGCAGATTGGCGGGTTGAATTTAGGCATCATCGAAGGCGCCGACTCGCGTGGCGTGGCTGATGCAATTTATGCAATTTTGGAAAAACTGGGATGCGGATTCTATCTTTCTTGCGACACCTATCCGCCGCCCCGCTCGGAGCCATTCTCGTTTGACGGATGGCAACTTGCTGACCAGCCGCTGGTGAGCGACCGCATTGTTTTGGAATGGCACAACTTTCTTAGTGGCTGCTCCACTTGGAATCTGTCCGACTGGATCCGCTGGACGGATCAAGCGCAAAAAATGCGTTACAACGCAATCATGGTTCATGCTTACGGAAACAACCCGATGGTCGAATACGAATTCAACGGTCAGCAAAAGCCGGTCAGCCATCTCACGACCACCATCAAGGGCAACGACTGGGGCGTCGAGCATATCAATGACGTGCGCCGACTTGCCGGCGGCAGGATATTTGACCGGGCTGAATTTGGTGCCGACGCGGCATTAGTGCCGGATGACCAGCGGGTGAAAGCCGCCCAGACCTTGATGCGCCAGGTCTTCGCCCATGCGGCAGAACGCGGCCTGGGGGTCAACTTTGCGTATGATGTGGATACGATTTCAGCCAATCCGCAGAGCTTGATACTTACGCTGCCGGAATCGGCGCGTTTCGCCACCCGGATTCCCGGTTCCGAAGGCGGTAAGTTTTGGATCGCCAATCCAGAGACCCCCGAGGGCTACCGCTATTACAAAACGCAAGTTGAGACCTTGCTGGAAACCTATCCTCAAATCACCTGCCTGGTCGTCTGGTTTCGTCAAATGGAAACCCCGTGGATGGAAGTCAAGCTCTCCGAAATGCCCGAAGCCTGGCAAAAGGAATACCAATCTGAAATCGCCAAAACACCCGGAGCCGAGAAGCTTTGGCATTCGGCGCCGATTTTTGCCATCGGTAAAATTGTGCGGGCATTTGACCGCGCCTTGGATGAACTTAAACTACATCAGGTTCAAGTGGCCGCCGGCACATGGAATTTCAATTTTCTCGCGCCCTGCGACCGGTTTTTCCCAGCGCACACAAAGTTATTCGGGCTGGATTACAACATTCTAAAGGGCAAGTCCCAGCTCGGAGACGCTGGCTCGCGCAAGGCCATCCGGGAGGTGGCCGCACACCGGGAGGTGGTTCCGGTGGTCTGGGCGCAGCATGACGACGGCGGTTATATTGGCCGCCCCTACACGCCCTTTTCTGATTTTTACACAAAGCTTGCCGAGGCGGGTGCGGCCGGCTTTGGCATCTGTGGTTGGACCACGCGCCCATTGGATTTATATTACACCAGTTGCGCAAAGCAGGTCTGGCAAGCGACCCAAAACCAAGGGCTGCAAAACACTTGCGAGGGAATGGCTGCGCGGTGGTTCGGCGAGGAAGCGCGCGGGACAATGGCCCAATACCTGGAGCGTTGGATGACGGATGCGCCGATGTTCGGTCGTGAAACCAGCAACTGGTTCATTGATCCACCGACGCCCTTAACGAATGTCGAACAAGTTGTCACCGGCTGTCTAAGCCGGCTGCGGCTGATGGATTCGGTAAAAGTGGCACGGCTCACCCCCGAACAACTTGAACGCCTGGATTATTTTAAGGGGCTGGAGAAATTCACCGTCGCATTTTATCAGACCCAGACCATATTTCAGGAATCCCGGGACTTGCTGGCCAAAGGTGATTTGACCGGCGCGCGGGCGCGCATGGCCAGCTGCCATCCCGAAGCGGTGATTGAACAATTTGCCCGGTTCAGCTCCCAAGGAGGCATCACGCGCGGCGAGCAGGGATTGGTGGTCGGCCTTAATACGCGCTGGCTTTCGCACCTCATCGGACTGCGGCAATCCCTCGGACTTGAGCCGGTGCGCCTGTGCTTTGGCCCCACTGAACACGACCAGTTGGCGCAAGCCCATTTCCCCGGCATATTCACTTTCCACCTCGATCTTCAGCATCACTTCTGGGAGCGAATGGGCCGCGAGGAAACCGGCGCGGATGTGTATTTTTCGCCGGAAGCGACCGTGCCCATTCCACCGGAATCAGGTTCTGCTACGCCACCAGCGGAAACGATACTGACGGCACAGTCTGCCCAGGAAATATGCCGCACCGGCATCGAAAGCGAAAAACCTATCGAATTCACTTTGCGCGCCATCACGGCGCCTGATACCGCCAAGAAAAGCCCGACCGCATTTCTGCCTGCCGGTGACTATGAACTACAACTATTATTCCTTGATCCGACCTCGACCGCCATCCATCAGCGTGAAATGGAAGTCTCGATTGAAAATCAATGGACTAATCGGATTGATATTTACGAACGAGCCGGCGCGCCCCGGCGTGTCGCAACCTTTTCCTATCCAATTTTGCTGAAAGCACCCGGCACCATCAAGATCCGGCTGACACCCCTCAAAGGCAAAGCCGTGGTCAGCGGTGCGGTGGTGAACCCCTTGTGATGGCTATAAATGGAAATGAATCATTCCAACAGCGGCGGCTCACTTCGGTTGAATTTAATTTGAAAGAGCAATGACGACAGGCTGCGCGCAAATTTCGTGGAATACGGCCAACGGGTGGAAAAGTTTGTTGCAAACCTTGTCCATCACAATAACCCGATACCGGCAACGCATAATTTATCAAAACTAAAATGCCCCTCCATTACTAACTTATGAACCCCATCCATCGCCCCTCCATCACCCGTCGTTCATTTCTGAAAACCATGGCGGTCGCCAGCCCGGCCATTGTCGGCCTCAATCCGCTCGTTCTCGCGCAATCCGCCAACGAGGGCAAGCTCGGTGTTGCGCTGTGCGGACTCGGCGGTTTTAGCAAGCAGAGCATCGGGCCGGAACTGCCGCTCGCGAAGAATGTTTATCTGGCCGGCGTCATCACCGGTGATCCGGAAGGCAAGGGCCGCAAGTGGGCGCAGCAATATGGCTTCCCGGAAAAAAACATCTTCAACTACGCCGACATGGCGAAACTGGCGGACTGCCCGGACATCCGCATCGTCCACGTCGTCACACCAAACGGACTGCATGCCGCGCACACCATGGCCGCCGCACAGGCGGGCAAGCATGTGATGTGCGAGAAACCGATGGCCACCAGCAGCGTGCAGTGCGAGGCGATGATTACGGCGGCGAAAAAGGCCGGCGTGCAACTGGGGGTTAATTACCGTCTTCAGTTTGAACCGCACCACATCGAGATGATGCGTCTGGCGAAGGAAAAGGTTTATGGCGCGGTGAAGTGCTTCTCGGGTGAATTTTCCTGGCCGAGCACCAATGGTAAAGCGTGGCTGCTCGACAAAAAGTTGGCGGGCGGCGGGGCGGCGTTCGATACGGGCGTGTATCCGATCCAGGCGGGCTGCTATCTCACCGGCGAGACGCCCACGCACGTCGGCGCCATCCCAACCCGCACGCGGGACATCTATACGCCGGACATTGAGGAGACGATGACTTATACGCTCGAATTTCCCGGCGGGGCCGTGATGCAGTGCCGGGCGAGTTATGCGTATGCTTTCAGTCAATGCGTCGTGGTCTGCGAAAAGGGGGCCTTTTCCTGTGTGGCCGGACCGCAGGGCGGCAGTCCCTTCGGCCAAAGCTACAGTGGCAAACCCAGTGGCAAGCAGCTCGTGTTACCGGATAATAAAACATTCAAGGCTGCGGACACGTTACAACTCGCCGTGTTGCTGGATGAATTTGCCAAGGCGATCAATGAGCAACGTCCATTCCTCGCGTCCGGCGAGATGGGCTTGCGCGATGTCCGCATTATTGAAGCCGTCTATGCCTCCGCACAGCAAGGCGGCACGCGTGTGGCTGTGAATGCTTGAACGCCGGGGGCTATGGTTCAAATGAATTAAACCATTGCAATGTTAATTGCAGACTGCCCGCCGTCAGACGGGTGACGTGATGCTTTGGACAATCAGGAATACGTCTCCACCCCGCCCCAGGGTAGCGTTCACGTCCGCCGCTACTTCTCGCAGGCGCTCGGCACGAACTGGAATCTCTGCAAAAGTCCTGAAACTTGATGTTTGAATAGCGCGTCCGATAAGTATGCAAACGACGACCAATCCCCAGCCCGGACTTTTGGACAGCCTGATGACCGCCACGCCGACCAATGAGTTTCTGGAGCGGCTGGACCGGACACTGGATTGGCGGACACTGGAAAAGGCCTTGCAGGCGATGTATCCGGCGGCCACGGGGCGTCCGCCGTGCGCGCCGCTGGTGCTTTTCAAGATGAGTTTGCTCCAGCATTGCTACGGCCTGTCCGACCCGCAGTGCGAGGAACAGGTCGGCGACCGCCTGAGCTGGCGGCGGTTTGTGGGCTTGGGTTTGCAGGACGCCGTGCCGGATGAAACGACGTTGGTGCGCTTCCGCCAGCGGTTGCGCGAACATGGTCTGCACGAAAAACTCTTGGGACTGGTCAACCGGCAACTGCAAGCCAGGGGGCTGATTTTGAAAACCTGCACGCTGGTGGATGCGACGCTGTTGCAGGCCGCGCGGCGCGCGCCCGCGAAGGGCGATCCAGCCGGCGGCGACGGCGACGCGGGTTATACGGTCAAGCACGGCCAGCCCCATTACGGTAACAAGGCGCATGTGGCGGTGGACGAAACGCACACGCTGATCCGGCAGGTGACGTTGACCGCCGCCAACGTGCATGACAGCAAAGAATTTGAGAACGTGGTCAATGGCGACGAGGAGATGGTCATGGCCGACAAGGCCTATTGGAGCCAGTCCCGCAGCGAATGGTGCGGCAAACATGGCGTGGCCAACGGGATTTTGCGCAAGCCGGGCCGGGGACAGAAGCTGCGCCCGGCGACGGTGCGGGTCAACCGGCTGTTCAGTTCGGTTCGCTGCAAGATTGAAAAAGTGTTTGGATGGTGGAACCGGAGCGCCGGTTATCGGCGAGTGCGGTATGTGGGCCAAGCGGCCAACCGGCTGGAACTGGAGTTCAAAAGCATCTGCTGGAACCTGAAACGGCTGGCCAATTTGAGAGCCGTATGAACCGGAGCGCACGAAGCTCCCGCCAGTTAGCTCAAACTGGTCAAAACCAGGGCGGTGAACCGGTCGCAACGGGCGCGCCCAACACAATTTTAGCTTGGTAAAATGCACAGTCATCAAATCAAACAGTCAAAGTCACGTTTCGCAGAGATTTCAATCTTTTTTACTGAACTGATTCGCGTCTGCCGTCTCTCGCCCTTAACGAAAAAAACGGAGCCGCCAGTCCTCCCCCGTGGGAGTAGTCTTTAGAGGGCACCACGAGCGGGCGGGCTGGTGATTTAGGCGACGTAGTGAGGGCGAGAGATGTGGACGCAAGGTCAGGAAACAAGGATTTGAAACCGGCAGCACCGATGGCCATTGCGCGGTGCGCGCGAAGGACAGCGGCATTCACGAGCGCAGCGAGCAAACCAATTTTCCGCACCGTCCGGTGGCTGGAAAGGAGCAGGAATGGGCGTATATTGGACTGGCTCTGGTGACCCAAAACACGGCGCGGGCGGACAGGTCGGCCAGATGGGTGAAGTCCATGTAATACCAACTACGTTAATAATGTAGTATAACGACTGGAGAGGAAGTGTTTACTTGATCGAGCAGCCAGTTAAAAATAAGGGAGCGAACCCGGCGGGCGTCCCGCCAGAAGCGTTGGAGTTCATCC
>JAQTQB010000021.1 GCA_028712475.1 Verrucomicrobiales bacterium | reverse complement strand
GCTCCGCGCCGCCGGCAAACCCGCCAAAGTTGCGCTCACCGCCGTCATGCGCAAACTCATCGTTCTCATGAACCACACCCTCAAAAATCCTAACTTTGCACTCCAAAATTAAATACCGTTGCTCCTGCAGTTAATTACTTCCGCGAAGCCGTGAGTTTTAATGGTCGTTCCGTGACGGCTTGCAACCAGCATCGCACATAAAACTCGAATTGTTTCAGGTGTTTCGTTTGCGGCACTAAAACACTTTTTTACAATTCATTTATGACCGGACATTTCAAAATGCTTAAAAAAATTGCGGCTCCGCGCGACGGATTTTCCGGCGCCCTTCTGGCTAATGCGCTTCTCGTTCTCAAGGACTGGAACAACCATGTCAGCGACCTCCGGCTTTGCCGGAGGTCGCTGACTTTGAAAATTTCCTAACTCAATCCTGCGACTTGCTGCCGGCAAAATTTCAAGAGGGTTGCTTCGGCGTGGTTTAACGGTCGTGTCTGTGCATGGATAATACCCCATGTTTGCTCAAATGATTTGCGCCCGGGCGGCAAGGCGACGAAAGTCTGGTTTTTTAGCTCCGCCGAAACCGTCCAGCCCGGCAGGATGCTCATGATTGGGAACTTTTTCACCATCTCCTTGATCGTTTCCAAGCCTTCAATTTCTCCAATGCGGCTCAATCCAATACCGCGCTGGGAAAGAAAATCATCCAGTCGTCTGCGGCCGTGACCGGAAGTGCGAAGCAGCAGGCAGGGTTGTTTGGCAAGTTCATTGCGCGTCACGGTGTCGCAGGATGCCAGCGGATGGTCGGCATTTACCACGAAATGGAAACGATCTGCCAGCAGGGAAATAAAAGTCGTGTCACCATCGTGCGACGGTTTTTCGGCCAGCACAAGATCTGCCCGGTTGTTCTCCAGCAAGCTGCCCGGATCGTCGCAGTTATTCATTTCCACATGGATATGGAATTGGGGAAATTCCCGGTAAAATTTCAACAGGACCGGCGTGAGAATAGCGGAAGCCAGGGCCGGCTCTACCACCAGCCTTAATCGCCGTGATCCCCACTTGTTTAATTCTGCAACCGTTACGCGCGCCTGTCGCATTTCATCGAGCGCCCGTCGGGCATGATGCAAAAACGCCTCGCCGGCTTCCGTTAGAATTGTCTTTTTGCGCAGCTTGCTTAAAAGACGACAACCCACCTGGCCCTCCAGTGCCTTCATGGAATGACAGACTGCCGAATGGGTCACATAAAGATGCTTCGCGGCTTCGGTATAACTTCCCGTTTTGGACAATGCCACAAATGCTTCCAACTGCCTGCTGTCTAGTGATTCGTTCATTGATGAATTCTATTCACACTTGTTCCAAAAAGTTTTCAATTTTACAAAACCGGCGCGTCGCGCCTCTGGCACCTCATCTGCTAAACCGGGCAACCATGAGGCGATCAAACATCGGCGTCCCGCCACGTTAGCATTTGTAAAGCCAAGGGGAAATTGCCTGCATATCACAAACCAAAAAACCCTCAACTAAAGTCATGAAAAACAAACCAGCGAAAAAACCATTCAGAACTCAAAAGCGATTTTTTACAGCGGGTGCCTGCCTTGGCCTGATTGTAAGCGGCGGCATGGCGGCACACGCCCAGACTGCGACTGACGGTGACAAACTCGCCGAAGTGGAAAAACAGAACCAGGCATTGCAACAGAGGCTTGGTGCTTTGGAAGATTTGATTAAAAAGGAAGGCCTGATGCCAAGCGCGCCGACGAAAGCCGTCGTATCGGCCATGGATCAGATCACCATCAGCGGGTTTGTGCAGGCTTCGTATTTTTACAATACCCAGCGCCCGGCCGGCGGCCAGTCCGCTACGTATCTGTGGAATACGCAGGACAATTCATTTTCGATGAATAAATTCAAGCTGACGGTTGCCAGCGCGCCCGTGGCAACCGACAAATGGGACGCGGGTTTCAAGGCCTCATTGATGTTCGGCGATGACGCTCCCGACCTCAATACCCCCGGCAACAACGGCACCGGCAGCAACACGAGCTTCAATGATTTGCGTGAAGCCTATATTGAAATTAATGTGCCCATCGGCACCGGTTTGGACATCAAGGCCGGCGAACTCATTTCGCTGCTGAACTGGGAATCGGGCGACGGCGGCGCGGCGAACCCGAACTTCTCGCAAGGCTACCAGTGGTGGTATACCGGCAACGGGCCCTCCGCCGGCATCCAGGGCACTTACAATTTCACTGACAAAATAGGGCTGACCCTGCGCGTGGACAATGGACTCTACCAAGGGCCGGTTGACAACAACCAAGGCAAGGCGTTCAGCGGTTCCGTCAATTTGAAGCCGACCGACAAATTATGGTGCAATTTGATCGGCTGGTATGATTCCCAGCCCGGCGATTCAAATACATCGGGTATTTCAAGCATTGGTGGCTATCAGTTCACGAAGGAATTGGGCACCGGTTACGAGGCTGACTATTTCCACTTTGCATCACCCGGCACCTCCACTGATTTGTGGTCGGTCGGTGGTTGGGCTTGGTATAACTTCACTTCCAAGGTTGGTGTGGCGGTCCGTGCCGACTACGTTTCCCAAGATAATGGCGTGCTCGGACCGGCCGTTCGTCCCGGTGCCGGCATCACCAGCACCGACAATGGCGGCGCTTTGGGCAGCTTGACGGCCACGCTCAATCTCACGCCGGTGCCCTACATTAAAATCCAGCCGGAAATTCGTTACGACTACACGACCTATTCCGGCGGGTTGAACGGAAAAACATACCAATTGATCATCGGCTGTGGTGCGACGTATTTGTTCTAATTTTGCCAACCAAATCAAATCAAAAAATTTAAACCATAGAATCCAAACCAATCCATTATGAAAAAAACCCTCTTGAAATTAATGGCGATCACCGTCGCCTTGACACTAACCACCCGCGCTTTGGCCGATGACACCGTCAAGATCGGCATCCTGCACTCGTTGAGCGGCACGATGGCCATCAGCGAAACGTCGTTGCGCGATGTGCTGCTTTATACGTTTGACGAAATCAATGCCGCTGGCGGCATCAAGGTCGGCGACAAAGCCTACAAAATCCAGCCTGTCATCGTGGACGGCGCGTCCAACTGGCCGCTGTTCGCCGAAAAGGCCAAGCAGCTTTTGGAGGAGGACAAGGTTGCCGTGACCTTCGGCTGCTGGACCTCGGTCAGCCGCAAGTCTGTGCTGCCGGTGTTTGAAAAAGACAACGGGATGCTGTTCTACCCGGTGCAATACGAGGGCGAGGAACTTTCCAAAAACATCTTTTACACCGCTGAAGCCGTGAACCAGCAGGCAACACCCGCCGTGGATTACATGCTCGCCCAGGGCAAAAAGAAATTCTACCTGATCGGCACGGACTACGTTTATCCGCAGACCACTGATCTGATCCTCTACAAATATCTGCTGCTGCACGGCATCCCGATTGAAAACATCGGCGGCGGCGTGCGCAAAGACGCGGATGGCAAGGTCATTTCCGCCGGCAAATACGTTCCTTTCGGCCACACCGATTTCCAGCAGATCGTGGCGGAGATCAAACAGTTTGCCGCCAGCGGTGACGCCTGTGTGATCAACACCATCAACGGCGATTCCAATGTGCCGTTCTTCAAGGAAATCATCGCCGCAGGTCTGACGGCGGCGGATTGCCCGGTGGTTTCCTTCAGCCTGGCGGAAGATGAACTGCGCTCCATGCCGACCAAGGATCTCGTCGGCGAACTCGGTTGCTGGACGTATTTCATGTCCATCAACACGCCGGAAAACAAGGCCTTCCTTAAAAGCTGGAATGCCTGGCTCAAAACGCAAAACTATCCCGGCGTGATCAAGGTCAAGCGCGCGATGGACAGCCCGATGGTGCTTTCTTACAACGGCGTCTATCTGTGGAAGCAGGCGGTGGAAAAGGCCGGCACGTTTGACGTGGACAAAGTCCGCGAAGTGCTGGAATCCGGCACCATCAGCTTTGCCGGCCCCGGCGGCAGCACGACCATGCAGAAAAATCATCACACCACCAAGAATGTCTATATCGGTGAAACGAAGGCCAACGGCCAGTTCAAGATTCTCAAGACGTTTGACCAGGTCTATGGCGAGCCGTTCATGTTGAAAGGCCTCGACGAAAAATTGTCGGCCATGAAATAAGCGGTCATCGCCCGGCACACTGACGCTGAAAATTCAAAGGGGCGGGGCCAAGGCTCCGCCTCTTTTTTAATTTGATGAAAATGACGTTTCGTTCGCTCGCCAGTTTGCTGTGGCTGGTGCTTTGCCTGTCAGCGACAGCGGCGACCAACACGGTGCCAGTTGCACCGGACGAATCCGTCATCCGCCAGAATCTGGTGCAAGCCGTCTCGAGCAGCGGAGCCGACCAGCAAAAATTGCTCAATGAACTTGGCGAGACCGGCTCCAAGCTCGTCAGCGAGGTGTTGCTCGCCTGGACGCGCGGCGGCATTTATTTCTACGAATCACCCGACGGTTCCAAGGTTCCCGTGCTGCTTGAAGAACAGCAGGACGCCGATGGAAAGGTTCGCGCAATCCGCCTTGTGGACGGTCAGGCGGTGAAAGATGAATCGGGGAAGGAACTGCGCTTTGCCGACAGCGATTTGACTTCCGCAGATACGGACATGCGCCTGCGAAGCGCCATTCAGCAGACGCTCGACACGCTCGCCTTGTCCAATCCCGACCCGGACGCACGCTGGTCCGCAGTCACTAAAATCAGCAATTCCCAGAAGGAATCTTACATCCCCATCCTGCAAGCCCGCTTGACCAAGGAGACGGACGAGCGCGTCAAAAAAGCCATCGATGAAGCCCTCGCGTCGTTGCAACTGGCAGACCGCGACCCGGCGGTTCAGATCAACGCCATCAAGCAACTTGCTTCGCTCGGCTCCATCGGCAGTCTGGCGGTGTTGCAAAAAATAGCAGGCAGCACAAACGGCAATCCTCAAGTCATTCAAGCCGCCAGACAAACCGTCGGTTCCATTGAGCAGCACATCTGGCGGGTCAATTTCTTCGGGACAATCTTTCGCGGCGTCAGTCTCGGCTCGATTCTGCTGGTCGTCGCGCTCGGTCTGGCCATCACGTTCGGCCTCATGGGCGTCATTAACATGGCGCATGGCGAAATGATCGCGGTCGGCGCCTACACTACTTATGTGGTTCAAAACATCTTTGGCGCTGGATTTTCATTTGCCATCAATTTGCCGTTCAGCATCGCGGGCAAACAGCTTGGCTTTGGATTGAGCCTGCCCGGCCTGAACGCGACGGGCTGGTTTTACCAAAGCTATTTTCTGTTCGCGATTCCCTTGAGCTTCATCATGGCGGCGCTGGCCGGGCTGGTGCTGGAACGGACGGTCATCCAATTCCTTTATCGCCGTCCGCTGGAATCGCTGCTGGCGACCTGGGGCGTTTCGCTCGTGATGCAGCAAATGTTCCGCATGGTGTTCGGCGCGAACAATGTGCAGGTCAACTCGCCTTCCTGGCTGCTCGGCCATTTCACAATCCATGACGTTTCCTTCGGCTACAATCGTGTGTTCGTCGTCGGCTTCGCCATTTTGATCGTCATCGGCACCTGGCTTCTCCTGTCCAAAACGCCGCTTGGTCTGCTGATTCGTGCGGTGATGCAAAACCGCGCAATGGCTTCCTGCATGGGCGTGCGCACCACACGGGTCAACATGATGACTTTTGCGTTCGGCTCCGGTCTCGCCGGTCTGGCGGGTGCGTTCTTATCGCAGATCGGCAACGTCGGACCCAGTCTTGGCCAGAGCTACATCGTGGACAGTTTCATGACCGTGGTGGTCGGCGGCGTCGGCAGCATCATCGGCACGGTTTATTCCGCGCTCGGCATCGGCGTGGCCGACCAGGTATTGCAGCAACAGCTCGGTTCGCCGGTCATGGGCAAGATCATCGTGCTGACCGCCATCATCCTTTTCCTGCAATGGAAACCCGGCGGATTGTTCTCCATCCGCAGCCGCAATCTGGATTAACCGCATGTTGGGCAAATCAAAAAAATGGGAGCTGTGGATCGTGGCGGCGGCCACGGTGTTTCTGCTGTTCGTGCTGCCGGGACTGAACGCCTTCACCGCCGAAGAAAGCTGGCTGCACGTCAGCAATTTCACGATCAACCTTTACGGCAAATATCTTTGCTACGGCATCCTCGCGATCAGCGTGGATTTGCTGTGGGGCTACACCGGTTTGTTGAGCCTTGGCCAGTGCCTGTTCTTCGCGCTCGGCGGTTACATGATGGGCATGTATCTGATGCGCATGATCGGCGATTTGGGCCAGTATCATCAGCCCATTCCCGACTTTCTGGTCTTTCTCGGCTGGAGCAAGCTGCCCGCGTTTTGGGAACCCTTCTCCAGTTTTCCGTTTGCACTGACGATGGTGATTGCACTGCCAGCCATCGTGGCGCTGGTCTTCGGATTTCTGGCGTTCCGCTCGCGGATTCGCGGCGTCTATTTTTCCATCCTGACGCAGGCGCTGACCTACGCGGCGTGCCTGTTGTTTTTTCGCAACGACCTTTTGATGGGCGGCAACAACGGTTTCACCGATTTCAAGTTTCTTGCCGGTCACGATCTCCGCAATCCCGCTTCGCAACGCGGCCTCTACCTTTGCACCGTGCTGCTGATGCTCGGAACCTACCTGCTGTGCAAATGGCTCACGGCGACCAAATTTGGCAAGGTGCAGCGCGCCATCCGCGACAGCGAAAACCGCGTGCTGTTCTCCGGCTACGCCACGGCGAACTTCAAATTGTTCGTGTTCGTGCTGGCCGCGATCATCGCCGGTCTGGCGGGCGCGCTGTATGTGCCGCAGGTCGGCATCATCAATCCCAGCGAGATGGCCCCGGACAAATCGCTTGAAGCCGTCGTTTGGGTCGCGCTCGGCGGGCGAGGCACGTTGATCGGCCCTGTCATCGGTGCCTTCGCGGTGAATGCGATGAAAAGCTGGGCCACCCGCGCTTATCCCGATCTCTGGCTGTTGTTCCTCGGCCTGACCTTCATTCTGGTGACGCTGTTCATGCCGAAAGGGATCGTCGGCCTGCCGGAGCAGCTTCGCGGATTCTGGAGCCGTTTTGCGCGCAAGCCGGCCGGCGATATTGTTGCCCCTCCGTCCGAAGGCCTGACGGAGTTTGTTTACCGCAAATGGCACACTGCGAAAGACCGCCAAAGTGAATCTCCCATGATCCAAAGCCAGACGACTGGAGAACCGCCTGTTCCGGCAAGTGTGACGGAGATTTTCCAGCGCGAATTCAAGTCCGGCAGCGGGGATGTGGAAATCACGGAGAAGCCGGGTTTGCTGCCGGGCGAACCACTGCCGCCGGGCAGTGTGACCGAAATTTTCGGCCATGAATTTAAGCCAAAAGCGGCTCCGTCCGAAACGGCGCCCAAACCAACCCCGCCCGAATCGTGACGACGCACAAAAAAGAATTCATTTTGGTGCTCGAAGAGGTGAACAAATCCTTTGAGGGATTCAAGGCCATCTCGAACCTCACGCTCTACATGGACGAGGGCGAATTGCGCGTCATCATCGGCCCGAACGGCGCGGGCAAAAGTTCCATGCTCGACCTCATCACCGGTCGCACGAAGCCGGACAGCGGCAAGATCGAGTTCGGCAAGGACACCGATCTTACCAAGTTGAACGAGGCCAGGATCAACCAGCTTGGCATCGGACGAAAATTCCAGACGCCATCGGTCTATACTGACCACACGGTTTTTGAAAACATCTGGCTGTCGCTCCACGGCAGCCGGAGCGTCTGGAATTCATTGTTCTCCCGCGTCACTTCGGAACGGCGCGACCGCATCTACGAGATTCTCAAAACCATTGCGCTGGACGGCAAGGCCGACTGGAAGGCCGGCGCGTTGAGCCACGGCCAGAAGCAATGGCTGGAGATCGGCATGTTGCTCGCGCAGGATCCGAAACTGTTGCTGGTGGACGAACCCGCCGCCGGCATGACCGACGAGGAGACGCACAAGACCGGCGAACTGCTTTTGAGCCTCGAAGGCAAGCACAGCATCATCGTCATCGAACACGACATGACCTTCGTCCGCCAGATCGCCCGCAAAGTCACCGTGCTGCATCAAGGGACTGTGTTGTGCGAAGGCTCGGTGGATGCAGTCCAGAACGACGATCGCGTGAAAGAAGTTTATCTCGGACGGAAGAAAAAGAACTGAACGGAAACAAATGAAACATCCAACATCCAACATCCAACATCGAACACCCAATGGAGTCTGGCGTGCCGCATCATCCGATGTTGGGCGTTGGATGTTGGATGTTGGATGTTTTTTCCACTCATGCTGACCCTTGCCAACATCAACGTCAGTTACGATGGCTCGCGCATCCTGCGCGGCGTGAATCTCACCGTGCCGGAACACAGCCTTGTCTGCCTGATGGGCCGCAACGGCGTGGGCAAAACCACCACGCTCAAATCCATCGTCGGCCTCGTGAAAACCGAAGCCGGCTCGGTCAAACTCGGCGCAGACGATTTGACCAAGCTTGCGCCCGACGCCCGCGCCCGCTGCGGAATTGGTTATGTGCCGCAGGGCCGCGATATTTTTCCACATCTCACCGTCTGGGAAAACCTGAAGGTCAGCCTCGTCGTTCACGGCAGGAAGGCGGATGGCGCGGTGGATCGCGTGCTGGAATTGTTTCCCATCCTCAAGGAATTTCTCCAGCGCAAGGGCGGCGTCTTGAGCGGTGGCCAGCAGCAGCAACTGGCGATCGCCCGCGCGCTGCTCACCGATCCGAAGATTCTCATCCTCGACGAACCCACCGAAGGCATCCAGCCCAACATCATTGACCACATCGGCGACACGCTGTTGAAGATAAAAAAGGAAGGCAAAATCAGCATCTTGCTTGTCGAACAATACCTCGACTTTTGTCTGGGCGTTGGCGACAGTTTTTACATCATGGATCGCGGCGCGGTCGTGGCCGAAGGGCCGATCGCGCACCTCAACGATGACATCGTGAAAAAACATCTGACCGTTTGAGCCGTGGTTGCGCCTGTGAAAATTGATCACCGAGAAAAAAGTTGTGCGGCGCTGGAAGTCGAATCCGTTTTTGGCGAGAGCACCGTCACTTCCGCCTTTGCCAGCACCCCTTTAAAGCTGCTGACGCCCCGCTCGCGGGGAAAAAGTGTCTGGGCCTACACCAGCAGTTTCGGCGGCGGCTTCGTCGCCGGGGACGAGACCCGACTGGATCTGCGCATCGGCAAAAACGCCCGTTGTTTTCTCGGCACCCAGGCTTCCACAAAAATCTATCGCAATCCACGCCAGCTCGCATGTGGCCACGTCACCCAGGCGACCATCGAAGAAAATGCGCTGCTCGTGTTCGCGCCCGATCCCGTTCAGCCCTTTGCCAACTCCAGTTACACGCAACGGCAGATATTCAATCTTTGTGCCGGAGCCGGGCTGGTGCTCGTGGACTGGTTTACCTCCGGCCGGGCCGCGCGCGGTGAACGCTGGGACTTCGACCGCTTCCAAAGCCGCAATGATGTTTTCCTGTCCGGCGAACGGATTTTCATGGATTCACTCCTTTTGGATTCATCAGCAGACCCGGTTGCGTCATCGCATCGCACGGGCCGTTTCAATTGCTTCGCATTGCTGCTGCTCATCGGTGAGCCGCTGAAGCAAGCTGCTGACAGTTTGCTGGAAACTGTTTCCGTCCGCCCGGTCAGCCGGGGTGCGACACTGATTACCAGCGCCAGTCCGGTCCGCCATGGAGCCATTCTCCGGGTGGCCGGCGAAAGTGTTGAACAAACCGGCCACGAACTGCATCATCACCTCAAGTCGGTTTCCGCCCGCCTCGGCGACGATCCGTGGGCGCGCAAATGGTGAACTGATTCAGTTATGCATCTATCCCCCCGAGAACTCGACAAACTGACGCTGCACCAGGCGGGATTCCTCGCCCAGAAACGCCTCGCGCGCGGCGTGCGGCTCAACCACCCCGAAGCTGTCGCGCTAATCGCCACCGTGCTGCTGGAGTTTATCCGCGATGGCAAAAGCGTGGCCGCGTTGATGAACGTCGGACGGCAGTTGCTCGGTCGCAATCAAGTCATGTCCGGCGTGCCGGAGATGATTTACGACGTGCAGGTGGAAGGAACTTTCCCTGACGGCTCGAAGCTTGTGACCGTTCACCACCCCATAGCCAGCGAGAACGGAAACCTTGCGCTCGCGCTCCACGGCAGTTTCCTGCCCGTGCCGGATATTTCGATCTTCGCGCCAACTGCGGCATCGAACTCGCATGACGCGGGAACAACTTCTCCCTCTCCTGGGGGAGAGGGCCGGGGTGAGGGCGGAATCACACCCGGCGCTAACTTCATCGCAGAAGGCGAAATCGAACTCAACGTCGGTCGCGCCACGGCGGAGATTCCCGTCACGAATCTCGGCGACCGCCCGATCCAAGTCGGCAGCCACTACCATTTCATCGAGACGAACGCGGCGTTGCAGTTTGATCGCGGCGCAGCCTACGGCAAACGCCTCGACATTCCGGCGGGAACAGCCGTTCGTTTTGAACCCGGCGAAACCAAGACCGTGAAGCTGGTTGAAATCGCGGGAAAGAAAGTCATTCGAGGCGGCAACAATCTCGCGAGCGGCAAAGTTTCCGCTGCCGGGAAGAAGGCCGCGATGAAACGGGTGAAACAAAAGGGATTTGCCAGCACTTAAAGCATAATACGATGAGCCGTTGCATTATCATCCTTGGCTTGGTCTTCACGCTCTGCTTGGCGGGTTGTGCTCCTCTCTCAACCGATCCAAAGCTCGTCGGGACTTACTCTGCCACAAATTCGGAAACGCTGATCTTCATGGCTGACGCGCGTGTTTTCCATACTGAAATCGTGAATGGGAAAGAGGAAAAATTCTTCCTGGGATATTACACAAGCGCAAGTAACAACGCTGGACAGCTAGGATTTGTTGGCCCTGATACCTCTGAATTTGTAGGGACGTCATTTCAAGCGAGCAAGGATTTTTCGACCGTGACGGCCAGTTGGAACAATTTTCGTAAGCCAAAAGATTTGTGGCAGGTCATGTATCACACGACTGCCAAAACCAATTAGAAATCTCATGTCGCATAAAATGAAACGCTCGCATTACGCCGACATGTTCGGCCCAACCACCGGCGACAAGGTCCGGCTAGGCGACACGTCGCTCATCCTCGAAGTCGAAAAGGATTTCACCGTCTATGGCGACGAATGCAAATTTGGCGGCGGCAAGGTCATTCGCGAAGGCATGGGCCAAGCTGCCGGCGTCGGCGCGAAGGACGCCCTCGATTGCGTCATCACCAACGCGCTCGTCGTGGATTACACCGGCATTTACAAGGCCGACATTGGCATCAAGGACGGCCTTATTTCCGGCATCGGCAAGGCGGGCAATCCCGACGTGATGGCAGGCGTGACCAAAGGCATGATCGTCGGCGTCACCACGGAAGTCATCGCGGGCGAAGGTCTCATTGTCACGGCGGGCGGCCTCGATACGCACATTCATTTCATCTGTCCGCAGCAAGCGCACGAAGCCATCGCCGCCGGACTCACCACGATGGTCGGCGGTGGCACCGGCCCGGCGGTCGGCACTTGCGCCACGACCTGCACGCCCGCGCCGTTTTATTTCAAAGCGATGTTGCAGGCGGTGGATTCGCTCCCGCTGAACTTCGGATTCACCGGCAAAGGCAACACCGCCATGCCCGCCGGTTTGCCCGAGCAGATCGCCGCTGGTGCAATTGGCTTGAAGCTCCACGAAGACTGGGGCACAACGCCCGCTGCGATTGATTGCTGCTTGAGCATGGCGGACAAGCACGATGTGCAGGTGACGATTCACACGGACACGTTGAACGAATCCACGTTTGTCGAAGGAACAATCGCCGCGTTCAATTGCCGGACCATTCACACCTATCACAGCGAAGGCGCCGGCGGCGGTCACGCGCCGGACATCATCCGCATCTGCGGCGAGCCGAACGTGCTGCCAAGTTCGACCAACCCGACGCGGCCTTACACGGTCAATACAATTGACGAGCATCTCGACATGCTCATGGTCTGCCATCATCTCGATTCGAATTTGCCCGAGGACGTGGCGTTCGCCGAGAGTCGCATCCGTGGCGAAACCATCGCGGCGGAGGATATTCTGCACGACATGGGCGCGATCAGCATGATGAGTTCGGATTCGCAGGCGATGGGTCGCATCGGCGAAGTCATCACGCGGTCCTGGCAGACGGCGGATAAGATGAAACAGCAGCGCGGGCGCCTGTCCGAGGAAAAAGGCGACAACGACAATGTCCGCATCAAGCGTTACCTCTCGAAATACACGATTAACCCCGCGCTGGCGCACGGCATGGCGCATGTCATCGGCTCGATTGAAGTCGGCAAGCTCGCCGATCTCGTGCTGTGGAAGCCCGCAATGTTCGGCGCGAAGCCCGAGATGGTCGTCAAAGGCGGCGTCATCGCGTGGGCACAGATGGGCGACCCGAACGCGAGCATCCCCACGCCGCAACCGGTCTTCATGCGCCCGATGTTCGGCGCGTTCGGGCGCGCGACGGGGATGACTTCGATAGCGTTCGTCAGCAAACTCGCGAAGCAGAAAGGCGTCGGCAAAGCCTACGGCCTGACGAAGCGCGTCGAAGCGGTGAAAGGTTGCCGCAAAGTCGGCAAGAAAGACCTGAAATGGAACAACGCGATGCCGAAGATCACGGTTGATGCCGAGACTTACGAGGTTCGCGCCGATGGCGAGTTGCTGACGTGCGAACCGGCGAAGGTGTTGCCGCTGGCGCAGCGGTATCAATTGTTTTGAAATTGCGTGGTGATGAAGAGATTGAAAAACATCCGCCCTCACCCCGGCCCTCTCCCCCGGGGAGAGGGAGAATTGGTTCCCGCGAATGGGCGAATTGCCAGTTCCGGATTTAAGGCCGCCTCCCGTCGGAAAAAACAACCCGCCGGAAATGGCACCGGGACTCATCAAGTTTCAATAAACACGTCAATCTTTCACCCTCTTGTATCTGAATTTCCGTCTAACCTTGTCAGGAAGTATTGGCTTGGGAAGATGGGACTGTGCTGCCGCCTGCAGGCGGCAGCACAGTGGCGCGGACGAGTTCGTTTCCCTCTGGCATTGGCC
>JAQTQB010000004.1 GCA_028712475.1 Verrucomicrobiales bacterium | reverse complement strand
GATGAACTCCAACGCTTCTGGCGGGACGCCCGCCGGGTTCGCTCCCTTATTTTTAACTGGCTGCTCGATCAAGTAAACACTTCCTCTCCAGTCGTTATACTACATTATTAACGTAGTTGGTATTACTGCGCTTTGTCTTGCCTTGGCTTTTTCTATCCAAGGCTGAAGTTCTCGTTGACTCGAAGAATTCTGCTTGATGGCGTTTTGCCATGACTCAATGGCTTTGCCGTAATAGCCGTTGATGAAATTAATCATTCCCTGGTCAAAAGCGGCGCTGGCAGTGTCCGTTTTATTCAGTTCAACCGCTTTCTTGCAGTCCTCAAGTGCGCCTGCAACATCCCCTTTGCCGTAGCGTGCCCAGCCGCGTGTGCCGTAAGCATGGCCGTTTTGTGAATTCAGTTGAATGGCATGGGTGGCATCGCTTATTGCACTGTCGAAATCGTTTTCCAAGTATTCGAACCACCCGCGATCGTTGTAAGCGCGAGAATTGTCTGGTTTTAACTCGATGGCTTTGGAACAGTCGGCAATCGCCCCATCGAGATCGCCCTTCCTCTTCTTGGCAGCACCGCGATTATGATAGGCAAGAGCAAAGTTCGGCTTCAGCTCAATGGCTTTGGAGCAATCGGCCATTGCCCCGTCGAGATCGCCTTGCACTAACTTTGCCATGCCGCGATCACCGTAAGCGCCAGCATCGTTTGGCTTCAATTCGATTACTTTGCTGAAATCAGCGGTCGCCCCATAGTAATCTTTTTTCTCGGCCTTCGCGATACCGCGATTGTAATAGGCAAGAGCAAAGTCCGCCTTCAATTCGATAGCTTTGGAGCAATCGGCAATCGCGCCATCGAAATCACCTTTTTTGACTTTCGCATAGCCACGATTATTGAAGGCAAAGGCGCCGTTGGGTTTCAACTCAGCGGCTTTTGTGGAATCAGCTTTCGCGCCATCAACATCGCCTTTCTTGTTCTTGGCGGCGGCGCGATCGTTGTAGGCATCAGCAAAGTTGGGCTTCAATTCGATGGCTCTGTTATAATCCGCAATTGCCCCGTCAAGATCGCCATTGTTGTGCTTCGCAATGCCGCGATTGTGATAGGCGCCAGCAAAGTCTGGCATCAATTCGATGGCCCTGTTGTAATCGGCCATTGCGCCATCAAGATCGTTCCTCTTGCTCTTGGCTAAACCGCGGCTGTTATAGGCAACAGCATCGTCCGGTCTCAATCCGATGGCTTTGTTAAAATCGTCCATCGCGCCATCAAGGTCGCCTTTATCCTCCTTCGCAATACCGCGAGTGTTGAATGCAGTGGAGTAATCCGTCTTCAGACCAATGGCTTTAGTGCAATCGGCGATCGCGCCATCAGAATCGTATTTATCTATTTTCGCAAGGGCGCGATTGTTGTAGGCCTCGGCATAGTTGGGTTTCAATTCGATGGCTTTGGTGTAATCGGCGATCGCGCCATCGGGATCACCGTTCGCTGACTTCGCCATACCGCGAGCGAAATAGCCGTTCTCATACTTCGGGATTAATTGAATGGCGTTGGAGAAATTCGTGATAGCACCGTTGAAATCACCATTGTTGAATTTTTTAGCGCCATCATCCAAGTGATTCTGGGCATCAATCATTACATTTACACAAGCAGGGATGCCCATAACCAGGAACAACGAGAACCAGGACAAAAATCTTCTCATAAATCGACTCCCGATTATCAGCTTGTTGATGAATCCACAACCCTTTTCGCCCACAAGGCCCGCTTTGACTTTGACATTGTGCCGCGTAATGATTTGCCAGCATGAAACTCGCTTGGATCACCGGCGCGAACGGGCTGATTGGAAGTTATCTCGCCCAGACCGCGCCACGCTTCGCCCCGCACTGGCGCGTGCAGGACTCCACAGCGCGCCCGGCTGACAGTCCCCTTGTGGGTTTTGTAACTCAATTCAATCAACCATGCTTCATGCGTCACCCAGCGCTGTCCACCCAATTGAGGCAAGGCCACAGTTCAAATTAAGACATCGCCTGCCTGCGGCATCTGTCAGAAGTCATTTCCCCAATTCCGCCCGCAGTTTCGCTGCGATTTCCTTCAGCGCATCCGGCAGGACGCCCGTGTTGGCGATGACCGGCATGAAATTCGTGTCGCCGTTCCAGCGCGGCACGATGTGGATGTGCAGATGTTCCAGAATGCCCGCGCCCGCAACCTTGCCGAGGTTGATGCCCACGTTGAACCCGTCCGGCTTCATCACGGCCGTCAGCGCGTTGAGGCAGCGGCGCACGAGCTTCCAGAGATCGGCGAGCTCCTCATCCGTCAGCCCGTTCAAGTCCGGCACTTCCTTGTAAGGCACGACCATCAGGTGCCCGCCATTGTAAGGATAGCGGTTCAGCAGCGCGAAACAGGTGCGGTCACGCGCGACAACGAAGTGCGTCTCGTCATTGGAAGATTGCGCGATACGCGCGAAGAGGCCTTCCTTGAATTCCGGTTTCCGCGCGAGAATGTATTCGATGCGCCACGGTGCGTGCAGTGAGTCCATGCGCGCAGGATAATGAGCGAAACGTGGAAAGTCAAAACTGGCGCTGTGACTGGTGGGAAGAGCGTCCCCGCGAGCCGGTCTTTGCAGGCGGCCACCACGGCTCGCGAGGACGCTCGCCCCACCAGGTAATCACCGCCGTCCGTCATACCACAGATGCGCCGCGTCGCGACTGGTCAGGGCGCGGCCATTGCTGAAAATCACGCTGGCCAGAAACCGGAGATGTTCGAGCTTGGTGTAGAGGTGCATTTTCCGCGCGGACGTGACGAGCGGATGCCGGTGCAGAATGACGATGCGTTTGCCGGTTTCTTTGGCGTGCCTCCGCAACCGCTGGGTCAGCTCCAGTTCTTCGGCGACGAAAAGTCTGTCGCTGAACCCGCCGATTTTTCGGAACACCGCCGTGTCGCAGAAAATAAACGAGCCGGCGAGCAGTCTGCGCATCCGGCTGGCGCAGTTCCAGGCCCAGGTGACGGTGCGCGCGGTGCGGTCGCGGGTGTCTATTCGAATGGTCGCGCCGCCCGCGAGACATTGGCCGGAAACAATCTGCTCCGCGACATCGGCGAAGAGTCCCGCGCTCGGATGCGAATCGGCATCCACAAAAATCAGCCAGCCGCCGGTCGCCGCCAGTGCGCCGCAGTTGCGGGCGCGACCGATCTGGTTGACCGGCTCAAACACGACGATGGCTCCCGCCGCGCGGGCGATTTCCGCCGTGCGGTCCGTGGAGTTGTTGTTGCACACGATCAATTCCACCTCCCAGCCGCGTTGCGTGAAGGCATTGGCCGCCGTTTTGATTTGCGCGAGGGACTGGCCGAGCAGCCGTTCCTCATTGAAGGCGGGAATGACGACGGAAATTTTCACTGCGCGGAATGTGCTTCATCCGCCGACAGGTTTCAACGTGGGAATGGGGCAGGGGTGTCAGTCGCATTTTCCGCGTGCTTTTTGCTGCAAATGATTTTTACTGTGGCCATGACCATTTGGATTCTTGCTCTGGTGTTGCTGGCGGCGGCGATAGCTCTCGGCCATAAGCTGGGGGCGATCAATGCGGCGTTCACATTTGTGGGCATTGTTTTCGGCGGACTGCTGGCCACGGTTGCCGGGAAAATTTTCAAGCCGTTGCTTCCGCACGTCGGAATTCACAATCCCACGGTAATCTGGGCGCTCGCACCGATCCTGGGATTCTTTCTTGTGCTGATCTTGTTCAGGATGGCGGGATTTTTTCTGCATCGCAAAGTCGAGGTCTATTACAAATACAACGCGGGCGATCTGCGGCTGGCGTTGTGGGAACGAATGAATGCCCGGCTCGGCGCTTGTATCGGGGCGTTGAACGGCACTGCTTACATCGTGCTGGTGAGTTTTTTGATTTTTAATTTCAGCTATTGGTCGGCGCAGGTCGCGGCTTCCGATGATGAATCGCGGGTGACAAAACTGGTCAACCGCATGGGGCATGACCTGGAAAACACGGGCATGGCGAAGCCGGCGCGCGCGCTCGTGACCATGCCGGATAATTTTTACAAGATGGCCGATCTGGCGGGTTTGATCTGCCAGAATCCGCAATTGACCGACCGGCTGTCGAGTTATCCGGCGTTCATTTCACTGGCGGAGCGGGATGATTTGCAGCAGCTAACGCGGAATCCTGATTTCACCAACGCCTGGAATTCGCACGCGCCGATGGGGCAATTGCTGAATGATCCGCAGGTTAAAACTTTTCTTCAAAACAGTGAGCTGACGGAAATCGTCTGGACGACGGCGCAGAACAATTTTGATGACCTGACCAATTATCTCAACACCGGCAAGTCGGCCAAGTATGATGCGGAAACCATTCTGGGGCGCTGGGATTTTAGCGTCAGCACCACGGTCGCCATGTTGCGCCAGGCGCATCCCAACTACACGGCCACCGAAATGAGAGCGGCCCGCGCCTGGATGACGCAGGCGTATGCGGACACGAGGTTCGTGGCGGGCAGCGATGGCCAGGCCTTTTTGAAAAATCTGCCGCGCATCAAGCCCGGCACGCCGCCCACGACCGAAACAACCACTTGGAAAGGTTCATGGACGGCCAAAGATGGAAATTACAATCTGACCCTTGCCAGCGATGGGGAGAACAAGTCCATGACCGCGCAGACCAGCGGCGCGCGGCTGACGCTCAAGGACGACAAGAACACGTTGATCTTTGACCGCGCCGATTGATGCGCGGATGCCGGACGTCGCATTAAGCGGTTAAAATCAGGCGCACCAGGCCTGCGGTTCCGAGCAGCAGGGCAACCACCACCGCCGCACCCCAGATGTCAAACCGGGCGCTGCGCGCTTCGTTGATGGGGGCGATGGTGGTCATGAGATAATAAATTCCGCTGCGTTTCACCTTACAGACAGTTGTTTTCATGGTTTTCAATCAGCACAAACGAAGCCAACATTTTGAGGCAGCATTTACGGCTTATCATTCACCCTGCGGCCAGATTGCTGACACTTTTCCCAATTTTAGGACACTCAAACATCATCGCGCCGGTCGCGCCGCCGTTTTCTAGATGGTTTTATCTCCCTTGCGACTACGGCCAAATACGGCCTGACATTTGCTTTTGAACAGGCGTGATGTGGCTTACAAAAATTTTGACGACTGCGCTGGTGGCCTGGCTTGGCCTTCTCCCATCCAGTTGCACGACGGCAAAGAAAGCTGGCGCGACCAAGCCCGTGTCGGCCGTGGAGATTGCCTCCCAGTGTGCGACCAATAAAAATCTGGGCGAACTTTCACTGACGAACCACTACGAAACGTGCGTCAACCTCGGTGCGGGAAAAAGCTGCACCATCAAGCCCACTCTTCTTGGCCGCAGCAGTATCCAGCTCACCATGTCGCTTGAATCCAAAGGCACCAACGGGAAAACCAAGGATCTTAGCGTTGTGCAGGTAGTCACCAAAGCTGGAAAACCTTTTGAAGTGGCGGTCGGAAATATGAATCTTACCCTCACCCCGTTGCTGTCCGAATAGAAATAAACCGGCAGTAAATGGTCGGGGCGGGGAGATTTGAACTCCCGACCTCTTGCACCCCAAGCAAGCGCGCTAGCCGGACTACGCTACGCCCCGAACCATTGGAACGCCCATTCTATCCAGCCCGCCAGCGGATTCAATCACGAAGATTTTTCAATTTCCTTCCCGGCGCACAATGATTCGCGGACGGATGGGCGGTGGCAACGGGATTTTCTGCGGACGCGATGGCGCAGAAGGCAAAGGCGAAGGTGCCGGTTTGGCTTCAATCTGCTCGACTTTCTTGGCCAGCCAATCCCCGGCCTTGGCCGCGATCTCGCCGATCTTTGACTCGGGAAATTTCATTTCGCCGAATTGAAAACCGGCCAGCGGTCCGCCGCCCAGTTCTTCCGTGGAAGCCCCGGCCAGCGTCGAAAAAACATTTTTCACCAGCGATGCCGGCCGCTGCCACACCTCATAACCGTTCACCAGCCATTCCAACTTGCCCGTCTCGATGTCCACGAGCAGACCGTGCACGGGGATTTTCGGGCCGATGAGCGGGCTGTGCCGGACGATGTCGCAGGCCTTGATGACGTTCTGCCGTTCCGTCGCAAACATGCCGAAAAATTCGTTTAGGTTTTCCGGCAATCCGGCGCGCTCCACGCCCGCTGTTTTCAACAGGTCGAGCAACTGCATGGTCGTCGTCTTGCAGATCTGGCAGTCCGTATGGCCGATGATGGCGACCTCCTGGCCGCCCTTGACCGCGCACGCCAGCGCGAGCGAGCGCATGGTGCTGCTCAATGGCCCGGTGACGATGTTGCCCGCGTTGCGCATCCAGATGAACTGGTCGCCCGGAATCCCGAGCACGTTCGGGAACAGCGCGTTCAAGCGCGGATCAATGCACGTCAGCGCGATGATCGGCAGGTTATCGGCGAAATCCGCCGGACGCAGGCCCGCGCTCGCGTCGCCGGCCACCGCCCGGTGGTTCGCATCAATGATGGCTTCGAAGAGGCGCATAGAGTTTATTTGAGTTGCTTGGCGGTTTGGGACGGCGGCAGATAATTTTCGCCGGTGACGACCTTGCGTCCGGTTTTTGCCTCCAGTTCCAACCGGGCTTTTTTGGCGATGCGCCCGCCGGTTTTGGCGGCAACCTTGTTTTCCGTCATGCCGGTGGCGTCCACGCTCTCGGCGATCTGGCGGGTGGACAACTCGGCCAGCGCGGTGAAGATCAACTCCGCCTCGCTCATGTGATCCCGCAGGTTTTCCGTTTTCAGGGCTTTGAGGTTTTTGTGAGACTGGACGCTTACCCCGGCCCACTCCTGATGGATGATATTGGTGAGAATGGCAAATTCATCGCCCTTTTTGATGTTATGCCCGGCCCAATAATCGGTGAGCTTGTTGCGTGTTTCCTGCCCGGTCATGCGTTGCTCAATCCACTTGGCGCTGCGTCCTTGTTTTTGCCACGTCTCGCGGGCGCGGACGAGCGAGCGGGCGGGATCGGCCATTTCCTGCATCCGTTCGTAGCCGACCTTGGCCAGCCAAAGCTTGATCGGTTCGGCCTTGGGGCTGGGAACGCTCTGCACCAGGCGCAAAAGGGTTTCAGCCGTGGCCGCGTCGGTGAGCCGCATTTTCCCGTCGTCCGCCGTCATTTTCAGTTGGTAACAATTTGTTACCAACTGACTGCCCTCCTTGTTCAGCCGGCCTTTCAAGACCTTCCAATACTTTCTGGCCGCCTGAAAATCCGCCTGCTGCGTCAGCACCCGGATGATGTCCACCACGGAAAACCACCACGTTTCGGTCTGCTCGTCGTAATGGCGGCGGATTTGATAACCCTCAAAAATCGCGAGGTCGTCTTTCATGTTGTCAATTTGGCTTGTTCGGCGGCGGCTGTTTTCAGTCGGTTACAATTTGTAACCGACTCAATTCCGACTGCTTTCAACCGGTAACAATTTGTTACCGGTTGGCTGACGCGGCAGCAGCCGGTCTTCAGTCGGTGACGATTTGTCACCAACTGGCGGCTCAAAGCCGGCACCTTGACCGCCGGCCACCGCCCGGTGATTCGCGTCAATGATGGCTTCGAAGAGGCGCATACAAGAATTCAATAAAGGCTTTTCACATTTCTCGCGTTGGAAATAAACAACTTCATATTTGCATATTCTTGAAAATCTTTGATTGGTGCAACGGTGACCCGGAATGCACTGTCGTCGTTTGCTTGAATCGTCGAGTAACTACGACTGGTATAAGCATCAATTAAATTGCCATTGGTTCCCACGAAACGGCATTCAAATTCAATGTCATGCCAGGCAATTTGACTTTGGTTCGTGAGAATGCCCGTGATGTAAATGCGCGGGCCGTTTGTTGTGTCCTTGAAGAACATGTTTGATTGGAGGATTTGCAGCGAACCCACATGATCGGCGTAATAGGGCGGAGGATTGAAAATGCGGCTGAACACATGAGTGAAGAAAAACACCACGCAACCGCCAGCCATAAACATTACGCAGAGCGTTATGATCAGTCCTACCACCGGGTTCCGAAAAGAACGCCATGAAATCCATTGACGGCAGCGCGGACAGATTTTCGCCGCCGCTAGAATTGTTTCCGCGCAGAAGGGGCACGTTTTTTTGGATTCGTAATTCATGGCTATTCAATCTCCCGGATCATAATGATCGCGCCCGTCAGTCGCTTTTTGAACGCGAACAGACAGCTTTGAACCGGCCTCCAACACTTGCGAACTGAACCGGACTTTGAACGTGTGCTCCTGTCCCGGCTGGACTACAAACACTTCCGACTTGTTCAAATCGGGGTGTGCAACATCTTGCAGGTTGTTTTTGCCGTCAAAAATCTTCAGTTCAAAACCGTGAACTCGCCAAGCAAGGCTTCCTTTGTTGGTCACCAATCCGGTCAGCCAATAGTCACCGCTCTTGTTTCCGTTGGCTTCCCAAAAGGGATGGTCAATAGACAAATCGCTCCGGTGAATCACAAACGCCAAGCTTGAAGTTTCATCAGATTCGGCTGGCAACATCTTTTCGCAGAATATCGGCAGACCGACCAGGACGAGCAAGACAACGACAACTGAAACCAGTTCGGCTGCCAAAAGACAAAAACGATTTTGGCGTGTCTGACAGAACGGACATACTTTCGCTGCCTCTTTGATTGTTTCGGCACAAAGCGGACAGATTTTGGTTTGTTCATTCTCCGTCATAACATTTCACACCGACTTTTTCCACGGCTGCAACGGCGGCGGGTCGAAGGCGGGCGCGGGCGGCGGTTCTTCCGGCATCAGATACCACAGCGCCAGATAAATCACCACGCCGGCAAAGGCCGTGAAAATCGTCGCCAGCACCCAGACAATCCGCAACCGGCTGGAATCCCAGCCGAAATTTTTAGCCAGCCCGCCGCAGACTCCGGCGATATGGTAATCATCATGTGAACGGCACAGTTTCATTTTTATTTGTAGGAGACGACGTGAGGAGTCTCTAACATTTTTTAAATTTGAGCCTCGTCACCTCGGCTCCTGCCAGATTTTAATCATTGCATCGTTTCAAACCACCAACGGCATCTTTCGTTTCGGATGGCCGACAAAGAAATAAATGATTGCTCCCAATAAATGCAGCAGCGCAATCACCAGCACCCAGGCAATCTTTTCGCCTTCGTTCAAGCCCTTGTTCTGAATCGCGGAAATCAGCATCCAAATCCAAAAGGCAAACAGCGCGAGTGCGAAGGGAATGATGAACAACATCGCCATCAGCAGGATGATTTCTCCACCACCAATAAATGCTGCGATCATAGTTTTACCTTTCTCGTTTCAACCCGTAGGAGACGACGTAAGGAGTCTCTAATTTGAGCCTCGTTACCTCGGCTCCTACGGGATTTATTATTTGCTCTCACCCGCGTCCTTCCCCATCGCCCGTTTCAGCGCGGGGACTTGCTCCATCAATTTCTCAAACTTCACGCCGGTCAGGCTTTCGATGATGGGCGGCAACTGGCTGATGATTTGCGTCACGTCGCCGGTGAGCTTGCTCGCGCCGCCGCCGGGGCCGTTGCCGGAATTGATGATGACCATCTTCTCGGTTTTCGCGAGCGGTTCGCTGATCTTGCCGGCGATTTCCGGCAGCACGCGCATGATCATTTCGATGACTGCCGCTTCGTTATATTGCTTGAAGGAATCTGCCTTCACGCGCATCGCCTCGGCGGTCGCTTTGCCTTGCGCTTCGATGACGGAAGCCTCGGCCAGACCGCGCGCCTTGTTCGCCTCGGCCTCGGCCACGCCCGTCGCCTTGGTCACGTCGGCGCTGGCAAAACCGGTGGCCTTGGTCGCGGATGCTGCGCCCGCCGCTTCGGTTTCCAATTGAAATTTCCGGGCGTTCGCGAGCGTCTCGACTTTGTAACGCTCGGCATCGGCGGGCTTCTGCACGTTCGCTTCAAGCTCGCGCTGTTTGCGCTGGATTTCCTGCTGTTGCAATTCAATCTGCTTCTGCTTCTCGATGATCTGCACCTGCACTTCTTCGGCCTTCACGAGCTGGCCGGTTTTGAACCGTTGCAAATCATACGCGAGGTCGGCCTCGGCTTTTTTCTGGTTTACGACGGCCTGATACTGCGCGACGTTCGATTGATAATCGCGTTGCGCCTCGGCAATCTTTGAATCAGCGGCGAACTGGGCTTCCTGCCCCGCCTGCTTGGCCTGCGCGGAGCGGATTTGCGAATCGCGGTCGGCCTCGGCCTGCGCGATGGTGGCGTCGCGTTTGACCTGCGCGATGCGCGGCTTGCCGAGCGCGTCGAGATAACCCTGCGTATCGCGGATGTCGCGAATGGTGAAACTGACAATGCCCAGCCCCATGTTCGCCATGTCGCCCGCCGCCACTTCCTGGACTTTCTGGGCGAACGCGTCGCGGTTCTGATAAATCTCCTCGACGGTCATCGTGCCGAGAATCGCGCGCAAATGGCCTTCGAGCGTCTGCGTGGCGATGTTGCGGATTTCGTCGGTGGCCTTGCCGAGAAATTGTTCCGCCGAGGTGCGGATGGAGACGTCGTCGCCCTTGACCTTGATCTGCGCCACGCCGTCCACCTTCACCGGCACGCCTTTGCTGGTGTAAACTTCCGGCGTCTGCACATCAATCGTCAGCAGTTCCAGCGAGAGGATGTCCACCTTTTCAAAAATCGGCAGGACGAATGTGCCGCCGCCCTTGACGATACGGAAGCCGACCTGCGAGCCGTCCTCCAAAGTGTGTTTGCGGCCGGACACGATCAGCACCTGGTTTGGACCGACCTTGGTGTAACGGCTGAACACCATGTAAAGCAGCAGAAACACAACGATGACAATGACGACCGCCGCGATGATGGCGACGCCGCTTTGCAGGAAGTTCAATTCGGCGAGCAGGGGAGCGAGGTTCATATCAGTTGATAGTTTTTAGTTGAGGGTTGAGAGTTCAAATTGTCGTGACGTAAAATTGGGTGCCGACGACGCGCGTGATTTTCACCGTCTGGCCGCTGGCGACCGACGCGCCCTTTTCCGCGCGGGCCGCCGCCGTGTAACGCGAGCCGCCGACCACATAGGCGATTTCGCCGACGCCGTTTTCCGCGATGGGCGTGATGACGTTCGCCTCGGTGCCGACCAGCTTGGCCACATGGGATTCGCTGGAGCTTTGTGTATGGCGAAACACCATGCTCAAAAATTTATACAGGCCGCCCGCCACAAGCAGCGCGCAAAAGATGGAGAGCGGCGCGCTGACGACGGTTTTGCTGGTCATCGGAAATTGCGTGAAGATCAAACCGAAGCCGCCGAACGCCGTCACAAACGAAGCCATGACCGTGGGGCTGAAGATGGAAATGCCCGGCATGTCGCTGCTGTCCGCGCCCGCCTCCGCGTGACCGCCGCTGCCCGCCACATGCGCGTCATGCCCGCCAAAGAAATGGCCGGCGATCACGCTCACCAAAGTGAACACCAGACCCACGACCAGACAGATTGCATAAATCATCATAAGTCCTCGTTGGTTAACTTTTTGGATTAGAACACCGCGCCTGCCGCCATGCAAGCCGGAAGGGGACATCGTTGCCATCGTTCCATTTCATATTCTGCGTCCATCAAACAACATCGCCGCGGATGGCGCATCTATAATTTTGCATCCTGTTTATAGCCGGTTCCCGCTTGCCAACATTTCCGCACTTGGCCATCGTTCCGCCATGCAATCCTACGAACTGCTGCGCGAAGTTTTTGAAAAGGCCGCCCCGAAAAAAGTTTCCGCCGACCTCGGCCTGTCCATCTCCATGATTTACAAGTGGTCCGAGGCGCCCGACCACGCCGCCGGCAGCGGCACGGGCAATCCGCTCGACCGCATCGAGGCGCTCATCCAAAGCACCGGCGACCAGCGGCTGGTCCAATGGATTTGCGAGCGCGCGGGCGGCTTCTTCATTTTGAATCCCAAGAACGCGCCGCATCCGCATTTCCTGATTCCGGCCACGAACCAGATCGTGCAGGAATTTGCCGACCTCCTCGCCGTCATCGCCACCGCCGCCGCCGACAGTCAAATCACGTCCGCCGAAGCCAAACAAATCCGCGCGCGCTGGGAGGAATTGAAAACCGTCACGGAAGGTTTCGTGGCGTGCTGCGAGGAGGGGAATTTTAATTCGCTGCGCAATGCTTCGGCCAAAAAAGTGGCGGGTTAAAAACAGTCAGCTTTTGGCGCGAGGATCAAAAGGCTTGTTACTCTCTGTGGTGAAAGTTAAAATCACTGACGCCATGAGATTTCCACTCAAACTATTGCTCGCTGGATTGGCATTGCTGGTTCTGAATCCACTGCTCCACGCCCAAGTTAGCTTTGCGCCTGCTACCAACTATGTCGTGGTCAGCGGTTTTGCGCCCGGCGTGCCGATTTCGGTCGCGGCGGCAGATGTCAATGGAGATGGCAAAGCAGATTTGGTTTGTGCAAACTTCATGAATAATAATCTCTCGGTATTGACGAATAAAGGCAGCGGCAGTCTTGGATCCAATGCCACCTATGCGGTGGCCAGTTCACCCAGATTTGTCGTTGCAGCAGACATCAATGGCGATGGAAAACCTGATTTGATTTGCAGCCTGTCCCCGGCGAACAAAATTATTGTATTAACGAATAACGGCACCGGTATTTTAGGCTCCAACGCAATTTACACTGTGGGTGACAATCCTACTTCGGTCGTGGCTGCGGATATCAATGTAGACGGCAAGGCAGACTTGATTTGCGCAAATTGGGGAGCAACAGGAGATGGCAACACGCTGTCAGTTTTGACCAATAACGGCACTGGTGGCTTTGGCTCAAATGCAACGCTGGTTGTAGGACCAGCACCTCAAGGGCCGAGTTCAGTCACTGCGGCGGATGTCAACGGAGACGCCAAGCTGGATTTGATTTGCGCGAATACCAGATCCAACTCGCTTTCCATATTCACCAACGATGGTAGCGGCAACTTCGTGCTATCTTCCTCGCCGATGGTGGGGAGAGGCCCATTTTCAGTCAATTCGGCGGATGTCAACGGGGATGGCAAAATAGATTTAATTTCCGCAAACCCAACTGACAACACGCTTTCGATTTTAACGAATGACGGCAGCGGTGGCTTTGCGCTTTCTTCCTCGCCAAGCGTTGGAGCCATTCCCCGTTCGGTCGCGGTTGCGGATGTGAACGGGGACGGCAACGTGGACTTAATTAGTGCGAACTATAATGACAACACGCTTTCTGTATTAACAAATGACGGCAGCGGCGGCTTCGTTCTCGCCGCGTTGCCGGGTGTGGGAAGCAATCCTGATTCACCTGTGACGGCGGATATCAATGGAGATGGCAGGCTGGATTTGATCAGCGCAAATTATGGAAATGGTAATGGCAACACGCTTTCGGTGGTGATCAACACTTCAACTTTCTTGCCGCTGCTGACCCTCAATCATTCAAGCAACAAAGTGATGGTGTCATGGGCGTCGCAGTGGACGGGTTGGGCGGGCTGGACTTTGCAGCAGAATACCAATTTGAACACCACCAGTTGGACCAGCTTTAGCGGCACCATAGGCGACGACGGCACGACCAAAACCGTGACCAATTCTCCGACGACGGGAAATCTTTTCTTCCGCCTCACGCATCCATAGCTGCCGTCCGCACTTTCTTTGCAAGTTGCCACTTAAAATCCAGATGTTAGAATTGGGTTATGACAATTGAACTGCCAGACGTGAACCTCGGTTCGCCGCCGTTGACGAGCGAGCAGGCGCGGCTGGATTTTGCCGTCGGACTTTACTCCGGGAGGCATGCCTCGCTTGGCCGCGCGGCGAAGGTGGCGGGGATGCCCAAGGTTTTGTTCATACGCGAACTGGGGGCGCGCGGGGTCTGTCGCAATTACACGGTTGAAGATGCGTTGCAAGACATTGAAACCGTCCGCCAACGGCTCGGCAAATGATTGTTGTCAGCGACACCTCGGCCATCACTGCGCTCCTTCAAATTGGACGTTGTGAATTATTGCTGCAGATTTACGGGGAGGTTTTCATCCCGGAAGCTGTGAAACTCGAATTGCTGGTGATGCACCAGGCGCTGCCTCCGTTCATCCGCGTGCGGCCTATTTCCAATCACAAACATTATGAACGGCTGATTGCATGGATTGACGAGGGCGAAGCTGAAGCCATTGTGCTGGCAAAAGAAATCCACGCGGACGAATTGCTGATTGATGAAGCTGACGGCCGAAGGGTCGCCATTGAAGAAGGCTTGAAGATCGTTGGACTCTTGGGCGTTTTGCTGGAGGCGAAAGAGCTTGGCTTCATTCCCTCCATCCGCCAAATGACCGCTGAACTTGAAAACACGGCGACGTTTCATGTCAGCGATGCAATCAAAGAAATTATCTTCCGTGCAGCCGGTGAACTATGAATCATTCTACAAATTCCGATTTAATCCCCGCCCTGCCTCCCGGCGTCACCCTCACCACGCTCGAAAACGGTCTGGTCATCATTGTGCGCGAAGATCACAGCGCGCCGGTCGTTTCGGCGCAGGCGTGGGCGATGGCGGGCAGCATTCACGAGGGCAAATGGCTCGGCGCCGGCCTGTCGCACGTCCTCGAGCACATGCTGTTCAAAGGCACGACGACGCGCCCCGGCAGCCGCATTGACCAGGAGGTGCAGGAAGCAGGCGGCTACATGAACGCCTACACGAGCTTCGACCGCACGGTCTATCACATTGACGTGCCGAACACCGGCGCGATCACGGCGATTGACATCTTGTGCGACATCATGCAGCACGCGTCGCTGCCGCCGGATGAACTGGCCAAGGAACTCGACGTTATCCGCCGCGAAATGGACATGGGTCAGGACGATCCGGGCCGTCGCTCCGGTCGCCGGTTGTTTGAAACCGCCTACACGCGCAGCCCCTATCGCTTCACGGTCATCGGCTACCTTGACATTTTCAACGAGCTGAAGCCCGACGACATCCGCGCCTATTACCACGAAAAATACGCGCCGAACAATGTGTTCTACGTCGTCGCCGGTGACGTGAAGCGGGATGAAGTCGTCGCGCAGATCAAAACCGCCTACGCAAAATCCAAGGCTCGCGCCTTGCCGCCCGCGTTGCTTTTGCAGGAACCCAAGCAGACCGCGCCGCGCGAAATCATAGAGGAAGCGCCCATCGAACTCGGCCATTTGCACTTCGCGTGGCACATCCCGGAATTGCGTCATGCCGACGTGCCCATTCTTGATGTGCTCGCCGTGCTGCTCGGCAACGGACGCAGTTCGCGCCTGTATCAGCAGGTGCGCGAACGTCAGGGCGTCGTGCATCACGCCGACGCGTGGACTTACAATCCCGGCAGCACCGGCCTGTTCGGCATGAGCGCGATGGCGGATGCGGACAAATTTTCCGCCGCGCGTGATGCGATGCTCGCGGAAATTGAAAAGATAAAATCCATGTCGGTCTCCGCCAATGAAGTGCAGAAGGCCGTCAAACAATTCATCTCCGCCACGCTGTCCACGCGCAAGACGATGGAAGGCCAGGCGAACGACCTTGGCGGAAGCTGGCTTGCCGCGAACAACCTCACGTTTTCCGAACGCTATCTCGCCGCCGTCAAGCGCGTCAGTCACGCAGACGTTCAGCGCGTGGCCCGCGAATATCTCACGGCGGAAAATCGCACGCTCTACGCATTGCTGCCGAACGGCACGACGCCGAAAATCTCCACGGCGGTTGAAACAAACATTGATTTGCCCATCCAGAAACTTGAACTGCCCAACGGTCTGAAGCTGCTCGTGAAAGAGAACCACCGCCTGCCGTTCGTGGAATTTCGCGCGGCGTTCCAGGGCGGCGTGCTGGCCGAAACGGTCGAGAACAACGGCATCACGCAGTTGCTCGCCAAGATGCTGCTCAAAGGCACGAAGACGCGCGATGCGGAAAAGATCGCGACGGAGATCGAATCTGTCGGCGGCGGCCTCGACAGCTACGGCGGCAACAACAGTTTTGGCGTGAACGCGGAAGTGTTAAGCAGTGATTTCGCCACCGGCCTTGATTTGCTCGCGGACGTTTTGCTGAATCCAATCTTTCCGGCTGACCTGCTCGAACGTGAGCGCGAGGTGCAGATCGCCAGCATTTCCGCGCAGAGAGACAATCTTCTTAAAAGCGCGAGCAATGCGATGCGTCGCACCTTGTTTGGAAATGCCGGCTACGGCCTCGACACGCTCGGCACGGAAGAAACCGTCACCAAGCTGCAGGCCGCCGAATTGAAAGCGTTCCATCAAAAGCTCGTCGCGCCGGACAATTGTGTCCTCGCGATTTTCGGTGATGTGAAGGCGGCTGAAGTCAAAGCTGCGGTTGAAAAAGCATTTGCTTCGTGGAAAGGAACGCCGGTCTCCGACCCGGCACGTTCTTCGCTGTCGAATTTCAACCGCGCCGGGTCGGAGACCGGCGCTCCAAGGCGCGTGACGGAATCCCGTGACAAGAAGCAGGCCGTGATCGTCATCGGATTTCCCGCGACGACGATGCACGACGACGACCGTTACGCGCTGGATCTTTTGCAGGAAGCGTGCAGCGACCTGGGATCGCGTCTTTTTCTCCGCGTGCGCGAGAAGCTGGGCCTGGCATATTACGTCGGTGCGCAGCATTTTCCCGGACTCGCGCCCGGTTATTTCGCCTTCTACGCCGGCACGGAACCGTCGCAAGTTGCGTTGGTCGAGCAGGAATTTCTCAAGGAAGCGGAGCTGTTGCGCACCGAAGGTTTGACCGCCGAAGAACTCAAGCGCGCCAAGGCCAAAATCATCGGCTCGAAAAAAATCTCGCGGCAGGATCTCGGCAGCCTCGCCTCCTTGACCGCTCTCGATGAACTTTACGGACTGGGCTACCAGCGCACGGAACTGGACGACGCGAAGTTTGAAGCCGTCACGCTTGAACAAGTCAAAGCCGTTGCGCAGAAATATCTGAAGCTGGAGGCGTTCGTGGTGTCCGTGGTGAAGCCGCAATGAGTTTCAAACGTAAAGCGCTTTTTGCAGGTCGTTCACGAGCACGCTCATGAAGGGATAGCGGCGGTCGGGTTCGCGGGCGAGGCACTTGAGGACGACTTTTTCGAGCGCGGGCGGGATTTCGGGATTGTGTTCGCGAGGCGGCACCGGACCGGAAGGATTCATTTGCGCGGCGAGAATTTCCGCCGGGGTCTCGCCGGGAAACGGCTTGTGGTTCGTCAGGATTTCGTAGGCGGAGACGCCGTAGGCAAAAATATCGGCGCGTCCGTCAATCGGTTCGCGCTTCAACTGTTCGGGGGCCATGTAACCGGGGGTGCCGGGATTCTTGGACTGTTTGACGGGCTTTTCGGGAATCGGAATGGCGGTGTCGAAATCAATCAGCCGCACGCTGCCGTTGCGCGTGACCAGTATGTTTTCCGGCTTGAAATCAAGATGCACAAAGCCGCTCTCGTGGACGTGCAAAAGGCCGGAAGCCATATCCAGCAGGATTTGCGCGACGTTTTCGGTCAGGATGGGATCGTGCTTGGCGAACAGTTCCTTGAGATTTTCAGCCTCGACGTAGTCCATGAGCATGTAGTGCGTGCCGTCCGCCTTCCCATGCTCGACATAGCCGACGATGAACTCGCTTTCATTCAACTTGGAAAGGATTTCGCAGCCGCGCACAAAGCGGCGGCGGGCGGGAAAGTTGAACCGCAGCTCGCTTTTTAACTTGCGCAGGGCGTAAGGTTTGCCGCGCGGGTCGGTGACCAGCCAGATTTCCGACATGCCGCCGCTGTTCAGGAGCTCCTGGGGATAAAACTTTCCTGCGAACGGCTTCTGCGCCGGGTTCGCCATCGCCGCATCTTTTAACGCACTCGCCATACAGGTTCTTCAATACCACTTTGCGCACACCGGCGCGAATTAAAATTGTCCGCCGCCTCCTGTTCAGACGGAATCAGGTTGCAATAGGCGACAGAAAAATTATCGTCGCGCCATGCGACTGCCCGCCGCGCCGCTCAAAAACTGGCTTAACACCGGTCTGGGATTTTTCTACCCGGAAACCTGCCAGCTTTGCGAGGGCGAACGCGCCACGGCCAAGGACGGTTTTGTCGGCGCGAAATGCTGGACGCACGTCCGCTTCATCCGCCCGCCGTTCTGCGAACGCTGCGGCCTGCCGTATCCCGGCGACCTGACCACAACTTTTGAGTGTTCCAACTGCCGCGAGCTGGAGCTGCATTTCAGTTCCGCGCGTTCGGCCGTCGTCGCGAAAACTGTGGTGCTGGAAGCCATCCATCGCTTCAAGTATCAGCGCGCGTTGTGGTTTGAAAACTTTCTCACCGATTTGTTTTTGCGCGAGGCGGCGCCGGTTTTGCGCGGGCAAGGCTGGGATTTCATCGCGCCCGTTCCGTTGCATTCCTTGAAAGAACGCGAGCGCGAATTCAACCAGGCCGAAATCCTGGCCCGGCATTTGAGCGCCGCCACCCACATTCCGCTGAACACAAAACTGCTCCGGCGTGTCTTATCTACAATGACCCAGACCCGCCTGACCAAGGAACAGCGCGCCAAGAACATGCACGGGGCCTTCGCGATCCGCGACCGGCTGAAATTGAACGGCGAACGCGTGGTCCTGGTGGACGACGTGTTCACGACCGGGGCGACGACCAGCGCGTGCGCGCAGGCGTTGCGGGCCGCCGGCGCGGGCGAGGTGTGCGTCTGGACAGTTGCACGCGGGCTTTGATTTTAATAACATACGTCCACTCATGGATACGACCACGTTTACCCGAAAGACCCTTGGTTTGGAAACCGTTGAACCGGCCTTGACCCCGCCGATCGGCAAGGCGCACACCTTCATCAAAAAACCCAAGATTGGCACGGACAAATCCAAGACCAAAAAGCGCGAAATGCCCGAGGGGCTTTGGACGAAATGCCCGACATGCGCCACGATGCTGTTCGACAAGGAACTGGACGATAATCTGAAGGTCTGCATGAAGTGCGGTCATCATTTTGCCATCGGTTCACGCGAACGCATCCATTCGCTGGTCGAGACCTGCACGTTCGAGGAAATGGATGCCACCATGTCCAGCGTGGATGTGCTCCACTTCAAAGGCGCGTCCACCTATGCGTCCAAGCTCGAATCCTACAAAAAGAACACCACGCTCAAGGACGCCGTCATCACCGGTCTTTGCAAGATTGGCGACCAGCGTGTCGCGCTCGGCGTGATGGATTTTAATTTCCTCGGCGGCTCCATGGGTTCCGTCGTCGGCGAAAAACTGACGCGCCTCATCGAACGCGGCACGGAAAAGGGTCTGCCCGTCATCATCATCTCCACCAGCGGCGGCGCGCGGATGTATGAAGGGATGTTCAGCCTGATGCAGATGGCCAAGACCAGCGCTGCCCTGGCCTATCACGCGAAAAATCATCTGCCCTACATCAGCATCCTCACCCATCCGACCACGGCGGGCGTGATGGCGAGCTACGCGACGCTGGGTGATTTGATTTTGGCCGAGCCGGGCGCGATGATCGGGTTCGCCGGGCCGCGCGTCATCAAGGACACCACGCAGGCCGAACTGCCGCCCGGATTTCAGACCGCTGAATTTCTGCTCGACCACGGCTTGATTGACGCCATCGTTTCGCGCAAGGAAATGAAGACGCAACTGATCGCCTATCTGGATTTTTTCACTGCCGGAAAGAAGACCGCCGCCGCATTGTGAAGACCTTGGAAGCGGTGCGCGTGGATGGCCGCGCCGCTATTGGTTCAATTCGTAATTCAAAAACGAGAGGCAATAAATCGTAGCTGTTTCCACGCGCAGCACGAGCTGGCCCATCGAGATCGGCAGCGCGCCCGCAGCTTGAATCGCTTTCAATTCATCCAAAGTAAAATCGCCTTCCGGCCCGATCCAGACGCCCACGCTGTGCGGCAAGCAACCGTGCTTCGTTTCAAACTCGCGCAATACTTCACGCGGATGGCGGCGTTCCGGCTGCAATGAACCAACGAGCTGCAGGTCAAATTTTTCAGCGCGGGCGATGAATTGTTCAATCGTTACCGGCGCTTCCACACGGGGCAGCCACGTCGCGCCGCATTGCTTGATGGCTTCGATGGCGACTTGCTGCCACTTGTCGCGTTTCTTTTCTGCGTCGTCGCCACCAAGTTGCGTCACCACGCGCTCGGATAAAATCGGCACGATCCGCCATGCGCCCAGCTCCACAGATTTCTGGATGATGCCTTCGATGATTTTTCCCTTGGGCACGGCTTGCAGCAGTGTGATGGCGCAGGGCAGGGGCGGCGTATTTTTTTTCTCCTTTACCGTGAGTGCCAGCGAATCGCGCGCGGCATTTTCAACTTCACAGGAGAATTCATTGCCCACGCCGTCGAGAACCGTGACGGCGTCGCCGCGTTTCAACCGGAGAACGTGCAGCGCATGGTGCGCCTCGCGCCCGTCCAGCCGCAGCGCATTTCCACGGCAGTTTTCCGGCGGCAGATAAAAGCGGTGCATGGCTTTCGATTGTAGGAGCCGACGTGAGGAGGCTCACTCTTTTTTGCGAATTAAAATTAGAGCCTCGTTACCTCGTCTCCTACGTCAAGTTCACTTGAAAAACTTTTTCGCCTTCTCGAAAAATCCCTGCGACAGCGGCATCTCCTTGCCGTCGCACAGCGCGGCGAATTCCTGCAGCTTCACCTTTTGCTCGTGGCTCAACCGCGACGGCACTTCGACCTGGACGCGCACGTGCAGATCGCCGTGGCCGTAGCCTTGCAGGTTTTTCACGCCCTTGCCTTTCACGCGGAACACCGTGCCGGGCTGCGTGCCGGCGGGAACCTTGAGCGTCGCCTTGCCTTCGAGCGTCGGCACTTCGATTTCCGCGCCGAGCGTGGCCTGAATGAAACTCACCGGCACTTCGCAGACCAGATCGTCGCCGTCGCGCTGAAAAATTTCGTGCGCCTTGATGTGCAGCACGACGTAAAGATCGCCCGCCGGCCCGCCGCGAAAACCCGCCTCGCCGTTGTGGGACGAACGCAGCCGTGAACCCGCATCCACGCCGGGCGGAATGCGGAGTTTGATTTTTGAACTGCGCTGGCGCTTCCCTTCGCCGTGGCAGGCCTTGCAGGGTTTTTCCACGATGCGCCCCGCGCCTTTGCAGGCCGGGCAGGTCTGGGCGATGCTGAAAATCCCGCGCGACATCAACACCTGCCCGCGACCGGCGCACGTCGCGCACGTTTTCAATTTTGAGCCGTGTTCCATGCCCGCGCCGTCGCACGATTCGCACTTGTCGAGCTTCGTGACGGAGATTTCCTTCTCGCAGCCGAGCGCCGCCTCTTCAAGCGAGATCTCCAGATCGAAACGCAAATCGTCGCCGCGCCGGGGCTGCGACGGGTCTGATTGTCCGCCGCCGAAAAGATTTTCAAAGATGCTGCCGCCGCCGGCGCCGCTGAAGACCTCGCGGAAAATGTCGAACGGATCGTGAAAGCCGGCGCCACTGCGGGCGCGATGACGCGGGTCGAACGCCGCGTGGCCGTATTGGTCGTAGGCGGCGCGCTTGTCCGAGTCGCTCAAGGCCTCGTAAGCCTCGCCCAGCTCCTTGAATTTTTCCTCCGCTGTGTGGTCGCCCGGATTTTTGTCCGGGTGATATTTCACGGCCAGCTTGCGGTAGGATTTTTTGATCTCCTCGGCGGAGACTTCGCGGCTGACTTCCAAGACTTCGTAATAATCGCGTTTTGCCATTTCAATCCACTTTCAAAAGCGGGCGCAAAACTTAAGAAATCGGGCGAAAATGGCAAGGTTTATTGGCTGGTAGCCGCGAGACAATGGCGCGACACTTGGGGAAAATAGTTTTTACGCCCGCCCTCATCCCGGCCTTCTCCCCCGGGGAGAAGGAGAAACGCTCACAGCGTCTTTGAAAAACCAAGCGCTGGATTGGGCGAGTAATCATCCGCGAAACTGAAAACTACCGACAGTTTTACCCTCTCCGTGGGGAGAGGGCAGAGTGAGGGAGAGCGTGACTCAAACTTGCGCCGCGATGATGGCGCTGACTTTCAAACAGGGCTTATCGAGTTATCGGTGATAATTCGCATACGAAATGACTAGCGCGAGTATTGAAATCAAAAGCGCTGCGATTGAAATTAAAAGTGACCGAAAGTGCAATTTTTCTGTTATACGAATTTGCAGCAAAAGCTTGATTGCATCAGCACGAGAACGATTGCGTTCAGCATTTTCTGGGTGGCCCATCTTTACAGTGCAAAGTGTCACCAGCCATCGTTCAAGTTGTTTCCTGGACGCAGTCAACACGGACCATGTCTGGAACGCACTATTGATTTCGTCATGGGCCTCAATGTGCGCATGTTCGGGATTGGGTGGCAGAGGGGGCTGCATAGTCGGTTAACTCATAGAAATTCGTTTCGCTTGTTGTCCTTTACAACAAGAATCCGATTTAAAAACAAGTAGCAAAAAAGGATTTCAGACGTCAGAGCCTTCTTTTCCAACAGCATCGTAAGTTGAAGTCGAGCAGTTCCCGCAAATATGATACCTCCATAAAATCCTCCGATGACCCAAGCCCACACAGGTCTGGTTAGTGCAAAGTAAATGCAGAACATCCAACCCAATCCAATGAAAGGGCTAGCTAAACGCCTAAGGTAAGGAGCAGCTAACAGAAAACCAAATAGGGTGGTGAGCACGCCCCAAAAATATGTGTATTTGCCTGTGACGAAGGCCGCGACAATAAAAGTGATGCCGATGAGAACCGGTGTATTGGTCCAAAAATAATTTGCAAGGATTTCGCCTCGTGTGCCAAAAGCTTCCAATAAGTCAGGTCGATACGGCGCACCAAAAGTAATCGCGCCTGATTTCTTTGCTGCTCTCAATTCTTCCAAACTTGAGAATGGGAAATTCGGAATGTCGCAGATGCGATTAATTTTCTGCCCATCCATCAGGATTTTTTCGTTTCCGGCAAGCCTATCCAAATCATTGGAAGTCATAAAACGGAGTCATCTATGATTGTGCAACAGCTTCTTTTTGCTCCGGCTCCACCCACTTGTTGTGTTCCTTGATGAGGTCCACGAGGCGTTCAACCGCTTCGGCTTCAGGGATGTTGAACTTGATGGGCGTCTTGCCGACGTAAAGGTTGATCTTGTTCGGTGCGCCGCCCACGTAGCCGAAATCCGCGTCGGCCATTTCGCCGGGGCCGTTCACGATGCAGCCCATGATGGCGATCTTCACGCCCTTGAGATGTTCGGTGCGGGCCTTGATGCGTGCGGTGACGGTCTGCAAATTGAACAACGTCCGCCCGCAACTCGGGCACGCGACGTAATCGGTCTTGAAGCTCCGACATCCGGCGGCTTGCAAAATATTGTAGGCGAGACGCAGCGATTGACCGCCGCCTGCCTCGCCGCGCACGAGAATCGCATCGCCAATCCCATCCGCCAGCAGCGAGCCGATGACGACAGACGCGCGGAGCAGGGCGATCTTCGGTTCCAGCGGCGCGGGTTCAAAGCTGATGCAATCCTTGAGCAGAATCGGATTGTTGCGGCCGAGCCGTTTTAATTTTGCCGCGAGCAGGCGGAACGCGGTGATGGCCGGGAGATTCACGCCGTCCTTGACCGTCACGAGCTGTGTCTCGCAATTGATCTCAAAATCCGTAGTCGGATCAATCTCGAAAATGTTCAGGTCTTCGTAAACTGCTTCCGGTTTCACGTCGTCTTTCGGGCGGATCTTCGGCGCAACTTTGTCGAACGTCGCGCGCGTGACGACGACGCGGATCAATTGTTCGCCGCCGCATTTGGTGTTTTCATTCAGCTCGATCTCCGGCGTCTCGCGTTTCTCGAAATGGAACGGATCGAAGGGAAAGTCAGGGCTCGACGGAGTCTCGCCCCACCGGGAATTTGAAAGCGTCGGAATCTGCGCGAGCAGGTCGGTGCAGACTTCGATTTCACGCGGGCTGTCTTCGGTGAGCGAGACGCGGATGGTGTCGCCCAAGCCGTCGCAGAGCAGGGAGCCGATGCCAATGGCGGACTTGATGCGTCCATCCTCGCCTTCGCCAGCTTCGGTGACGCCAAGGTGAATTGGATAGTTCCAGTCCGCGCCCAGTTCATTCAAGCGCGCTACCAAAAGGCGGTAGCACTCGATCATCACCTTCGGATTGGATGATTTCATCGAGAACTTGAAATTGTGGAAATCGTGCTGGCGGGAGATGTGGGCGAATTCCAGCGCGCTCTCGACCATGCCGAGCGGCGTGTCGCCAAACCGGTTCATGATGCGGTCGCTCAACGAACCGTGGTTCGTGCCGATGCGCAGGCAGCGTTTCAACTTTTTCGCTTCCAGCACGAGCGGCGTGAATTTTTCCTCGATGCGCTTCAGCTCGGCGGCGTATTGCTCGTCGTTGTATTCCTTGATGGCGAATTTCTTGGAGTCGGCGTAGTTGCCGGGATTGACGCGCACGACCTCGACCCACTTCACCGCTTCCATCGCGGCTTCGGGCTTGAAGTGGATGTCGGCAACAATCGGCACGTTGCAACCCTGCTTGCGAAGTTCAGCAACGATGTTCTGCAAGTTCGCCGCGTCCTTGACGGTCGGCGCGGTGATGCGCACGAGCTGGCAGCCGACGGCGACGAGTTCGAGCGTCTGCTTCACGCTCAACGCCGTATCCATCGTGTCGCAGGTGAGCATGGACTGCTTCACGACGGGATGATTGCCGCCCATGATGAAGCCACCGTGCTGCGGATCACCGACGACAATCTCGCGGGTCTGGCGGCGTTGATAAAAGAACGGAGATTCGCAGTAGCGCATAAAATTACTTCGCAGGCGCAAAGACAATGGGCACTTCGCGGTCGGCCCGCGCGCTGCGCAGCCAGTCGCCCGTGTCGAAGAATGCTATGTAAACCATGAAGCCGATGAGCAACATGGCAAAGCCGCTCTGGATGGCATTCAAAATTTTTGCGCTGACCGGCCGGCGGCGGACGGCTTCGATGAGCGAGAGCGTGATGTGTCCGCCGTCCAGCACGGGCAGCGGCAGCAGGTTGAGCAGCGCGAGATTCACATTGAGGATGACGCTGAACCACAGCACGCGCCGCCAGCCGTCTTCGCTTTCAAACAGGTTGTAATAAACGCGGATGATCATCACCGCGCCGCCGAGTTGTTGCACGCCGATGTCGCCCCCGCGCGAAAAAAGCGCACCAAGCGTGCCGGTGATCTGGCCGACGCTCTCGCGGATTTGTTCCATCGGGCTGGGATGAACGAGGGTGGTGTTGGTGTCGCCCTGCCACGAAAAAATTCCGAGCAATGGGCTGCTGTTCGTCGGCTGCGCCGGTTTCACCGCAAGCAGGGTGCGGTCAAACTGGCTGTCGCCGCGTTTCACGGTCAGCGTGACCGGCTCCGGCGGAGTATTGCTCCAGGAATTTTCCAGGTAAATCAGCGTCACGGGGCTGTAAATTTTCTGGCCGTTCAAGGCGACGATTTCATCGCCGTTGGTCAATCCGGCCTGCGCCGCCGGGCTGTTGCTGGCGACTTCAGAAACAATCGCCTTCATTTCGGGCGAGATCAGGATTCGCCGCAGCGATTTACGCTCAAGCCAGGTTGTCGGTGCGTGATACGGCACGGCGTAGGCAATGTCTTTCTTGCCGTCGCGCAGATATTTGATGGCGATGTTCGTGCCGGTGCTGGTGACGAGGCGCCACGTCACGCTGTCCTGCGCGGGCGGGGAAAAATGCTTCACCGGCTGTCCGTCCACTTCTAGGATCGTGTCGCCCGGACGCAAGCCCGCCTTCCACGCCGGGCCGGTCGGGTCAACCCAGCCAACTTTCGTGGAGCTGTCCGAGCCGTTGGCGGGTTTGCCGACGCCCCAGACAACGAACGCAAAAACAACCGCCAGCGCAAAGCTGAACAGCGGCCCGGCGAAAGCCACGATGATCTTGTCCAGCGGCGAAACATTCGGCAACGGCGCTTCTGCGGTGGCATCGTCCGGCTTGCCTTCGATGGCTTCCATGGTCGCCATTTGCGGCAGCGCGACGTAGCCGCCCGCCGGAATCCAGCCGAGCGCGTATTCCACGCCGCCGATCTTCTTTTTCCAGACCGGTTTGCCGAACCAGATGGCGAAGCGGTCCACCTTCAGTCCGCGCCATCTGGCCGCGAGGAAATGGCCGAGTTCGTGGACGCCGATGAGCAGGTTGAACAGCAGCACCACTTCCAGTGCAATGAATGTGTAATGTAAAATCGTCATGTAAAAATCAGTTCCGATGAGTGTAGCAGTGAAAAGAGCCGTCCGCCATTTCAAATTACCGTGGTGTGCCGCGCCCACGAATCCGCTTCAAGAATCTGTTCCAGCGTCGGATGCAGGACGACCTTGTGCGCGTTCATCGTGCGGCGGACGGTTTCGGTGATCTGGGGGAAATTGATTTTACGGTTCACGAACGCTTCGACCGCGACTTCATTCGCCGCGTTCAATACTGCCGGCAATGTGCCGCCGATTTCACCCGTCCGGCGCGCGAGTTCGAGGGCGGGGAAACGCTCCACATCCGGTTCTTCAAACGTGAGCATGCCGAGCTTGGGGAAATTCGTCTGCACGCGGTCGCTGGCCGCGCGCTCGGGATAGGTCAAGGCGTATTGAATCGGGAGGCACATGTCCGGCGTGGAAAGCTGCGCGATCAGCGAGCCGTCCACGAACTCGACCATCGAATGCACGATGCTCTGCGGATGCACGACCACGCCGACGCGCGCCATCTCGATGTCGAACAGCCAGCGCGCCTCGATCATCTCCAGCCCTTTGTTGAACAGCGTGGCGGAATCAATCGTGACCTTCTGCCCCATCACCCACGACGGATGTTTCAGCGCACGTTCAACGGTGATCTCGGAAAATTTTTCCTTCGGCCAGGCAATCTTGTCGCGGAACGGCCCGCCGCTGGCAGTCAACCATAGTTTGCGAACAGACGAACCCGGCTTGCCGTCGAGGCACTGGAAAATGGCGGAATGCTCGCTGTCCACCGCAAGGACACGCACGCCGTGTTTGCGGGCTTCGTTCATCACGATCTCACCGGCCATCACGAGAATTTCCTTGGACGCCACGGCGATGTCCTTGCCTGCGCGAATCGCGGCGAGCGCAGGTTGCAAGCCGGCCGTGCCGACAATCGCGATTAGAACGATGTCCGCCGCCGGGAGCGTGGCGAGTTTCAGCAAGCCTTCGTTGCCGGAATAAACTTCACAACTTGTGCCAAGCGCGGCGCGCAGTTCAGCCGCTTTGGCCGGGTCGTTGATGGAAATGACAGCGGGTTTGTGCTTGCGCGTTTGTTCCAGCAGCAATTCGGAATTGTTGCCCGCCGCGAAGCCAAGAAGCCGGATTTGATCCGGCAAATCTTCAGCAACCTTCACGGTGCTTCTGCCGATGGATCCGGTGCTGCCAAGTAGGACGACGTTTTTCATTTCAAGTCAAACTGTGGGTCAAAATGTGGCGCAGATAAAGATACATGATGGGCGCGTTGAACAGCAGACTGTCGAGCAGGTCGAGGATGCCGCCGATGCCGGGGAAAAAGCTGCCGGAATCTTTCACGCCTGCCTCGCGCTTGAACAGTGATTCAATCAAGTCGCCGATCACGGCGGTGGAACCCAACACCACGCCGAGGACGATCGCGTGCAGCGTATTCATCCCGAACATATGCGCGCTGAAGAAATGCATGAACACCAGGCTCGCGCCGGTCGAGACCACGATCGCGCCGCCGAAGCCTTCCCACGTTTTGCCGGGGCTGATGCGCGGAATCATCTTGTGCCTGCCGATGAGCGAGCCGACGGCATACGCCCCCATGTCGCTGAACTTGGTGACGATCAGAAAATAGAGGACGTAGAACTTGCCGTCACCGGCGAGGCCGGGGAAAAAATTAATCTTCTGGATGAAATTCAGCAGCCACGGCACATACATGAGGCCGAAGAGCGTCACGGAGATGGAAAGAATTCCTGTCAAGCTGGTTTTGGAAACGAACTGCCGCACGCACAGGCCGAGGACGAAGATGATCAGAAAGCTGGTCTCGAAATCATTCACGCGCGCCGGAGAATCATTGGTGCCGAGATGCCCGGTCAGGTTGAAAAACGTGCCGACCATGAGCAGCACGCCACCGATCAGCCCGCACCATTTGAAGCAGACGAGGCCGCGTTTTTCCGCGAGGCCGTAAAATTCCGCGAGGCCGGCAAAGGCCAGCAGCCCCATGAGCAGGAGAAAGACGCCATTGGAAATGAGTGTGTTGCGGGAGAACATGGCCGTGAGAATCACCGTCCAGAGAATCACCGTGGTGATCAACCGGCGGAGGAAAACCTTGGCCTTTGAAGGCGCTTGGGCTGCTGCTGCGGCGTCGGACATTCGCGCGAAAATATCAGGCGCGAGGTTGCTTGCCAATTCTCAATTGCCGGTGAATTCACTTCTCGGTTGCGCGCCGCAAAATTTTATGACAATCCTATGCGCGTCCGAAATGGCCGGGGTCTTAGCTCAGTTGGTAGAGCGTCTCGTTCGCAATGAGAAGGTCGGGAGTTCGAGCCTCCCAGGCTCCACCAGCCTTCGCTTAAACGCAGTGAAAGCGAAGGCTGCCGCGCCGAAGTGTAACGTAGGCGGGCCGGACCAAACCGCGCCATGAACTTGCGGCCCGGCAGGCCGGCATGATAAAGGTAATTCTTCAAAGACTGTTTTCTTCAAGGCAAACTAAAAACTGCAAATGCAACCACGCCATTTTGAGGCCGTCGTCTTTTCCGCCAAAGCCGCCATCGCGGCCGTGGTTGCCGTGTTGTGCTACGAATTCATCAAGCTGCCCGGCGCGCCGTGGGTGGCGTCAGTTTCCGCCGTGCTGGTGACGCAGCCGAATCTTCATTCCTCGTTTCAGGCGTCGCTGATGCGGGTCATCGCCAATCTCGTGGGCGCCTTTGGCGGCGCGGTGCTGCTGGTTGCCACCGGACAGCCCGTCGTGGCCATGGCCATCGGCGTCATGCTCACCGGGCTGGTGTGCTATCTTCTGAAACAGGACGACATGCTGCGTCCGGCGTTTGTGGCGGTCATCATCGTGACGCTCATCGGCGAGCATGACAAATGGCACAGCTCGCTTGACCGCGTTCTCGCCGTCAGCGTCGGCTGCGTGTGCGCGCTGGGCGTGGGATTTTTATTCGACAAACTTGCCGACCTGTTCAAACTTGTGCGCAAGGATGAAGATAAAAAAGACACCTGGCAGGAATGATTTTTCCGTCTCATGAAATCGCCGTTGAAAAACAAATGGATTCTCATCACCGGCGCATCCAGCGGGTTTGGCGCGGCGGCGGCGCGGGCGTTCGGCGCGGCAGGCGCGAAACTTCTGCTTGGTGCGCGGCGGGTTGACCGTTTAAAAAAAGTCGCGGCGGAATCGCGCAAGGCAGGCGCGGCGGCGGCGCACTTTCACGCGTTGGACGTTTCAAAAACTGCGAGCGTCGAGGAATTCATGGCTTGGGCAAGGCAGAAAATACGCAATCCGCAATCTGCGGTCCGCAATCTGCACGTTCTTATAAACAACGCCGGTGGCGCGCATGGCGTGGACACGATTGCCGAGGGGAAGGACGCGGACTGGGAGGCGATGCTCCAGTCGAACGTGCTGGGCGTGTTGCGCGTGACCCGCGCCGCGCTTCCGCTCCTGCCGCGCGACGCCGGCGCGACCATCATCAACATCGGCTCAATCGCCGGACGCACGGCTTACGAAGGCGGCTCGGTGTATTGCGCGGCCAAGGCGGGGGAGTTGCAGATCACCCGCACGCTGCGCCACGAACTTTTCGGCACGGGCATCCGCGTCAGCGCGGTGGATCCGGGCCAGGCGGAAACGGAATTTTCGCTAGTGCGTTTCAAGGGCGACGCTGTGCGCGCCAAAAAACTTTACGAGGGAACCAACCCGCTCTTGGCCGAAGACATTGCGGAAATCATGGTCTGGGTCGCCAGCCGTCCGGCACATGTGAACATAGATGAAATGATCGTGAAACCGGTTGATCAGGCGGCGGTTGGAAAAGTGTATCGGCGAATGAAGAAGGAAAAATGAAGAATGAAGAATCTTTCGCGTCAGGTTAAATTTCTTTATTCCTCATTCATAATTCTTCCTTCAACTTTCAAATGCCGCGATTTGCCCGCCAGAGCAGAACCGCGCCGACGGCTTGAAAAAGGAAATTAGGCAGCCAGACGATCAGGTGCGGCGCAAATTCAGGCCGCGCCGACAACGCCTGGCCCGTCAGCACGAAGCAGTAATAAATCAGCACCAGGCCGAGCGCGATGGCCACGCCGATGTTCGTTTCGCGGCGATGCACGCGGATGCCGAGCGGAATCCCGACGAGCGTGAAGCCAAAGCACGCGAATGAAAAGGCGACCTGCCGGTTTAATTCGACGCGGATCGGCTCGGTCAAATCTTTCCGCTGGTTTCTGGCGGCGGCAAGCTGCGCGCGCAATGCGGCCGAATTAGTGGCGTTGGCTGGCGGCAGACCGATTTTTCCTTCCAAGTCGGCTAGTTCATCGCGCAACTGCCAGAACGTCAGGTCGCTGATCCTCGGCTTGTAATTTTTGTTCGTGGCGTTGTTCATGTCGAAATTGAGCGTCAGTTCAGGCGAGGAACTGATGGCCACGCGCGAGCCAGTGGTCACGCTGCGGGCGTCGGACAGATGCAGGATGTATTGTTTGTTCGGCGCATCCACTTCGAGCAGGCCGCGCGGGGCCGTTATCGTGGTGGTGGCGTTGTTGGTCGCATCTTTGGGGAGGGTGATGATCGTCACATTCTGCAGCCTGCCGCCGCGATTTTTTTCCGTGTAAAAAATGTAGCCGGGGAAATCGCGGATATACCGGCCTTCGGGCAGTTGGGCGTTCAGCAGTTCACCCTTCACTTTGAAGATAAGATTGACGTAGGCGACGCGGCATTGCGGGCCGAGCTCCATGTTGATCAAGGCGCTGACCGAGCAGCAGAGCAGGCTCAACAGCAAAACCGGTGTGATGAGCGACAGCAGGCTGATGCCGCTGGCGCGCGCCGCGGTGAGTTCGTGATCCGCGCTGAAACGGCCAAAGACCAGGAGCATCGCCGTGAGCAAACCCATCGGCAGCGCGAACACCCAGACGAACGGAATCAGCAGCCCGATGGCCTGAACCAGCGTGCCGAGGCTGGCGTGGCCGCTGACGAGCAGGGTGAGGATTTCCCGCAGCACGTTGCCGAGCAGCAGCACGAAGGTGAACACGCCCACGGTGAGGAGCAGCGAGGCGAGCACCTGGCGGACAAGATATTTGTGCAGCGTTTTCACGCGGTCAATTTTGATTCTGGCAGATTAATGGCGGACACACGTTTAGTGGAGTCCGGCGGCAAAGTCCACTGGGGATTAAGGCCGGCCTCGAAAAATCTTCGTATAATGAAAAGGGTGTTTTTCATTTCGAGAAATAAATTTCTGGCAGCATGGCACAGCCTTGATTCGTCACGATGCCAGCCCGCGTTCGGCGAGCCGCGCCAGTGTCCAATCATATTCCGCCACGAGCTGTTCAACGACACTGCGGCTTTTCAATTCCGGCGGCAGCACTTCCCACGTGTAAGTTTCCATTTCGAGGTGCGGACAGAGTTTCGGATTTGCGGCGAGCAAATCCAGCACGCCGAGCAGATGGTCATTCGTGTTTTCAAACGGCGCCACGGCGGGCGCGTGGAGCGGAACATGAAAATGAATCCGCCACTCTTCCGATTGCGGATTGCGGATTGCGGATTGCGGATTTTCGGCAAGGAGCGCATCTGGCAAATCTCGATGGCATTTCAGTTTTCCGTTTTCGTCGCGCGCGATGACTTGATGCAGGTAAACGTCGTCGGCAAAATGCTTCAGCGCGGCAAGCGCGTCGGGCGTCGCTTTAGTTTTCAGCGCGGAACTCAAATGGATTTTGCTGATTTTGATTCCAGCCTGTTGCAGTGCGGCAAGTGCGCTTTGCGGTTCTTCAAATTCAATCGCGAAATGGCAGGTGTCGTAATTGACGCCCAGAAATTTATCGAGACGCGGATCGTTTTCATGTTCGTCGCGCAGCCGGCCAAAAAATGAAACCGTCTCGGCGGAGTTTTCCAACAGCCCCAGCGGTTCGGGTTCGAGGCCGAGATGCAGATGGCGTTTCGATTTTTCGCTGACGCGCGCAATGTGTCCGACACAGCGCCAGAGATTTTCGCGGATGATTTTTTCCTGGCCCGGGCCATGTATGAATTCCTTGAACGAGCCGGGCAGGGTGCTGACGCTGCCCTCGATTCCAGCGGGCAAGATTTCCGCGAGCAGATCAAAGAGCAGGTTTGTATAGGCCAGCCGGTCCGGCGTAGTCCAGTCGGGCGTATAAACCTGTTCCTTGACGCGCGCTCCGTGAAACCGGCCGTAGGGAAATCCGTTGATGGTGAAAACGTAACAATTGTTTTGGTCGAGCCAGCGCTGAAATTCCAAAAGTTTTTTGGGGTCATGCAATTCCATCGCCGCCTGGTTGCTCAAGCGCAGGCCGATGGCGAAGGGGTCGCGCGGACAGACGCGTTCACGCACGGCGAGCGCGGAATTTATGAGCGAATCAAATGTTTCACGCCACGTTTCACCGCGATGGATGTTCGTGCAGTAGGCGAGGTGCAGGCCGTGATTTAATTCCACGCCCAAAAAATGAGATGAAACCGCGCATTTGCAAAGCGCAAACGGCGTTGACACATTCCAGGCAAAGGTCTAATCTGCCGAAAATTTCATACAAGCCATGATTCGCATCAGTCTTATTCTAGCCCTTGTAGCGGCACTTGCCGTGGGCGGCATTAATTTTTTCGTCGTAAAAGAAAAGATTAACACGCTCGTCACCGACCGGAACACCCAGCGCGAGGGCTGGCACGCCACGCAGGCCGCACTTGCTAAAACAAACGCAGTCTTGGTTAAAACCGAAGCCACGCTCAAGCAGACGGAGCAAGACCTGGCCGATACCCAGTCCGAGCGCGACAAGGCCGTCGCCACAGCTACCGCGCAGACCAAGCGCGCGAATGATTTGTCCGACAAGCTGGTCACGACCACCACCGAACGCGACGACGCCCGGAACGAGCTGGCTGCCTACAAGACCACCGGCTTCACCGCCGAACAGGTCGCCAAGCTGGGGCGCACGCTCAAAGAGAAGGATGACATGATCGAGGCGGGCAACCTTGAAAAAGCGGTTTTGCAAAAGAGCATCGCTCGCTTGCGCACCCAGTTGGAAGTTTTCGTAGGGACAAACACCGTGATTACATTACGCGCCGACCTCAAGGGGAAAATTCTGGTGGTGGATCCCAAGTGGGATTTTGTCGTGTTGGACATCGGTGATGACCAGGGTTTGAAACAGGACAGCGAACTTTTGGTGAGCCGCAACGGCAAGCTGGTTGCCAAGGTCATTGTCCGCACCCTTGAAAAAGGCCGCAGCATTGCCAACGTTGTTCCCGGCTGGAAACTTGGCGAAGTGATTGAAGGCGACGAAGTCAGCCCCGCGCATCCCGCCTCTTAAAATGAGCCGTGCAGCGAAATGGTTTTGCTGGTTCGCCTTGGCCGGAGTTTTAACAGGTCTTTCCGGCTGCGCCACCGAAGACCCTCAAAATGCCTCGGTTCGTCCTTGGAATACTCCGCAAAGCTGGGAAGGCGGCCTGCCGGTTGACATGGGGCAGCATCGCTAGAAAGTTATCTCCGAGCCTTGACGCACTTGTCAGGCGTCAAAATAAAATCCACCTTCGCATCGTGCGGCTCCGCCGGGATGTTTTCCAGCAGCTGGATGTCATAGCAGACGCCGCACTTCACACCGCTGGCTGATTGCAACAACCGGTCGTAAAATCCCCGGCCACGGCCAAGCCGGTTCCCGTGCAGATCAAAGGCAACTCCCGGCACAAGCACGAGGTCAAATTTGTCCAAGGGAATCTCCGCACAGCTCGGAGCCGGTTCTCGCGCGCCGAATTTGCCGGGGACAATGTCCGTCGCCAGCTTTTTAATCCCTTTCGCGCCGTAAGTTTTTTTCTCCGCATCGAAAAAGGGCAGGGCGCAGGTTGTTCCCAAAGCCAGCGACAGCTCCAGCACCGGCCAGACATCCAGTTCGTCCGGCAGCGGTGCGAAAAACAAAATCGTGTGTGCGCTCGGCATCTGCGCCTTTAGCCGCTCGCAAAGGTCTATGGATTCCACCGCCCGCACCGCCGGGGAGATTTTTTCCAGCGCCGCGCGGATTTTCTGGCGCAGGTCGGATTTGGAATCTTGTGTGTTCATTTTGACTCTTTTCCGCGCAGCTTTAAAAATTCTGCACGCCATTTCTCGACGCGCTCCTTTATTTTCTTTTCCACGCCCTGCTCGGTTGGCTCGTAATAAATTTTGTCCGCGCCGAGATAATCCTGCGCGACGAAATGCTCTTTGCTGTCGTGCGTGTATTCGTAGCCGCCGCCGTGGCCAAGTTTTTTTGCACTTTTGTAACTGGCATCGCGAAGATGTTCCGGCACGGGAATCGTGCGACCGGAGCGGACGTCTTCCAGCGCGGCGTCAATCGCCAGATAAGCGCTGTTGCTCTTGTTAGCCGTCGCGATGTAAATCGTCGCTTCGGCCAGTGGAATCCTTGCTTCCGGCCAGCCGACAAATTCTGACGCGGCGAGGCAGGCATTCGCCAAAACCAAAGCCATCGGGTCAGCCAGGCCGACATCTTCCGCCGCGCAAATCACGATGCGGCGGGCGATGAAGCGCGGGTCTTCGCCGGCGTGGATCATTTTGGCAAGCCAGTAAAGTGCGGCGTCGGGATCGCTGCCGCGCATGGATTTGATGAACGCGGAAATCGTGTCGTAATGCGCGTCGCCATCGCCGTCATACACGACCGCCTTTTTTTGGATGCTCTGCTCGGCGACCTCCAGTGGAATGCGGATGATGCCATCCGCAGCCGGTGCGGTTGTCAATGCGGCTATTTCCAACGAGTTAAGCGCCTTGCGCGCGTCGCCATCAGATATTTTGGCGAGATGGCGTAACGCGTTTTCGTCCGCTGAAATTTTCAAATAGCCCAAGCCGCGTTCCGTGTCGGCCACGGCGCGTTGCAGCAGCAAAAACAAATCCTCCTCGGTCAGCGGGCGCAGCTCGAAAATCTGCGAGCGCGAGACGAGCGGCGAGTTGACGAAGAAAAACGGATTGTGCGTGGTCGCGCCGATGAGCTTGATGACACCGCTCTCAACATCCGGCAGCAAAACATCCTGCTGCGCCTTGTTGAAGCGATGGATTTCGTCAATGAACAGAATCGTGGATTGACCAGTGTTCTCAAGGCGGTTCGCCGCTGCGGACAAAACGCGCCGCATGTCGGCGACGTTGGATTCAACGCCGCTCAAGCGTTCAAATTTGCTTCTGGTCTGGCGCGCGATGATTTGGGCGAGCGACGTTTTACCCGTTCCCGGCGGGCCGTAAAAAATCAGTGATTGGATTCTGTCAGCCTCAATGGCGCGGCGGAGCAATTGTCCCGCACCGAGGATGTGCGCTTGCCCTGCGTATTCATCGAGGTTGCGCGGACGCATCCGGGCGGCAAGCGGCTGGCTTTTGAAAGCATTGGACACAGGCGCAGACTTTTCCTCCGGTCGGATTTCAACCGGAGCGGAAAACAAATCATCGTGAGCCATGCGGGCAGGTTAGCATCTGTCTCGTCCGGCTTGAAATAAAAAAGCCCGCAACGGTTGGCGGGCTTTGATTTCAAACCTGAAAGTTCAGAGTTGAAATCCTAAGAAAACCCCCGCCATTGCCGTGTCTAACTTATCCTTTGAACATGTATTGCTACATGTGGAACTCGCCGGGCTGTTTTCGACTTCCAGTGAAGGCGTGTCGGCCACAACCATGACTTGCTCCGTGATCGTTTAACTTACGGTTCAAGGACTGTTTCGAATCACGAACAGGGCAGGGAAATTATTTTGTTCAAAGATCAATCCGCCTCAATCACGTTGCCTGAATAATCAATCGCTCCGTTCGCAAAATTTCTCAAGAAATATTTTCAAACAAATTTGTGACATTTTCGATAAAAAAACTTGCGCCCGTCTTGCGTTGGATTTCTTCTGTCCATTCCGCCGTTTCGCAATCAGTTTTGCGACCCTTTATTTTCCATGTTGACCAGCGCACAAATCCATAACAAAGCCTGCGAGCGTTTGGTGGTCAATTTTGCCAGCCCGGCGGCGGGAATGAGCCGCTTAACAATTCTGAAAATGCAGACGGAGCAGAAACCGGAGTTTTTTTAATGGAGTTTCATGGAATTTCAAGCGGAAGGTTCTGGCTGCGTGTCTCGGCTTGGGATAGAGGCAATTATTTTGCGGAGTCCTCACGGCGGGCGGAGGCGGTAAAAACGTGTGGGATAATTTGTCCACTCGGGATCACTGAAATAAGACGAGCCGCCGACGAGGGTGTTGGTTCCCACTGGAGACCAGATGGGATAGGCCAGGTTCGTGCAGGCTTCCACCACGGTGACCAGGCCGGCGGTGCCGCTAATGTTGAAGCCAAAGCGGTTTGTCCGCACACCAAAGCTGGCACCGTTGGTTTGCACGTGCGGGTTCCACAGCATGGCCGGGGAACCGCCAAACGCCGGGCTCCGGAGACGGTAAAAGCGTGCTGGATAATTTGTCCAGTCGGGATCACTGAAATAAGATGAACCGCCAATGAGGGTGTTGGTTCCCACCGGGGACCAGATGGGATGGGCCAGGTTCGTGCAGGCTTCCACCACGATGACAAGTCCGGCGGTGCCGCTGATGTTGAAGCCAAAGCGGTTTGTCCGCACACCAAAGCTGGCACCGTTGGTTTGCACATGCGGGTTCCACAGCATGGCCGGGGAACCGCCAAACGCCGGACTCCGGAGGCGATAAAAACGTGTGGGATAATTTGTCCACTCGGGATCACTGAAATAAGATGAGCCGCCAATGAGGGTGTTGGTTCCCACCGGGGACCAGATGGGATAGGCCAGGTTTGTGCAGGCTTCCACCACGATGACCAGGCCGGCGGTGCCGCTGATGTTGAAGCCAAAGCGGTTTGTCCGCACGCCAAAGCTGGCACCGCCGGTTTGCACCTGCGGGATCCAGCCCGTGGTTCCTGGCATGTAATAGACGGTCGTCTTGTCGTCATTGTCGAATACACCAAAACCAAAGCTGGGGGCGTTACCTTGAAAATAGACTTCTATCAGGCTGCTGCAGGAACCGAACGCACCGAATCCGATGTTTATCACTTTGTTGCCGATTAAGACGCTGGTCAGGTTGGAGCAGGAATAAAACGCATAGTTCGCAATATTGGTGACACTGTTTGGAATCGTGATGCTGGCCAGACTGGTGCAGTATTTAAACGCCCCGTCCCAGATGTAGTTAACGCTGTCAGGGATTATGATGCTGGTGAGGCTGCTGCAGGAGTAAAACGCATTGTCCCCGATAAAGGTGACGCTGTTAGGGATTATCACGTTGGTCAGGCTGATGCAGGAATAGAACGCATTGTCCGCGATGAAGGTGACACTGCTGGGGATCGTTATGCTGGCCAGACTGGTGCAGTATTTAAACGCCCCGTTCCAGATGTAGGTGACGCTGTTTGGGATTATGACGTTAGTGAGGCTGCTGCAGGAATAGAACGCACTGTCCCCAATAAAAGTGACGCCGTTGGGAATTATGACGCTGGTCAGGCTGCTACAGTTCCAGAATGCACCGGAACCGACGCTGGTGAGGCCGTTAGGGAGGGTGACGCCGGTCAGGTTTTTACATTCAGCGAAAGCCTGATTCCCGATATTGGTGACACTGTCGGGGGTCATGAAGTTTCCAGCTTTGCTTTGCGGACATTGGATGAGCGTGGTCTGGCTTTTGTTGAACAAGACCCCATCCACACTGCTATAAACGGAATTAAGCGCATCCACCGAGATTGCAGTCAGGCTGCTGCAGGAATAGAAGGTATCGCTCCTGATATTGGTGACACTGTTGGGAATTATGACGCTGGTCAGACTTATGCAGTAATAGAACGCACCGCTTCCGATGCTGGTGACGCTGCCGGGAATCAAGACGTTGGTCAGGCTGCTGCAGGCAAGAAACACCTGGTTTGCGATGTAGGGAACACTGTTGGGAAGCACGACACTGGTCAGGCTGGAGCAGCATTCGAACGCCCCGTCCCCGATGTTGGCAATGCTGTTGGGGAGCGTGATGTTGGTCAGATTGTAGCAAAATGAGAACGCATAGTTTCCGATGTTTGTGACACTGCTGGGAGGCGTGACGTTGGTCAGGCTCATGCAGGAGGATAACGCAAAATCCCCGATGCTGGTGATGCTGCCGGGGATCGTGATGCTGGTCAGGCTGCTGCAGTAATTGAACACAAAGCTTCCAATGTTGGTGACGCTGGCGGGGATCGTGACACTGATCACTCGGGTGCAATATTCGAACGCCGCATCCCCGATGCTGGTGACGCTGCCGGGGATTATGGCGTTGGTCAGGCTGCTGCAGAAAGCGAACGCAGAGCCTCCAATGCTGGTGACGCTGGCGGGGATCGTGACACTGGACAGGCTGCTGCAGAATTCAAACGCGCAGTCTCCTATGCTGGTGAGGCCGTTCGGGAGCGTGACGCCGGTCAGGCTTTTACAGTTATAGAACGCATAGTCACCAATACGAGTGACGGGCAGACCAGTAATTGTGCTTGGAATGGTTTCCGCGCCGCCAGGCCCGGTGTATCTCGTGATGGTGATCGTGTCGTTATTGGTCGTGTAATTGAATTGGGCTTGCACCGCTGAAGGCGATGCTAAAAGCAACAGAAGTGACAGCAGCCTTGTTACGCAGGCAGTTCTTAAGCACAGCCAGATAATTACATTGAGAAAAAACACAGTTCCTCCGTGTTCCCGATGGCATCAGAAATTATCCTCGTCCGTTCCCCTCACTCGGAAAAAACTCCGCCTAAGCATTTCCCTTGTCAACATCTGATTATAGGAATTATTTAACGGATCATGCACCAACAATCAATTAGCTTATTCAGAACAAAGGTAAGAGTGGGAAAATGAGGCCGGCTCAAAAGCATTATGTTGATCAGTTGTTTGACCACTTTCTGCCGCTCGACTTGGGAAAATCCATGCGCGCCAGCCGAAAAAAGAAGTTAATGCATTAGTTATTGCAGCTAAATCCTGTCTGATTGAGCAAGTTTTTCAAAGATTCAATCTCAAAAATTCCAGGCAGCAACCGGAGCGGTGGCGCCGCTCCGGTTGACTCCAGTTTGTTCAGTGCCGATGAAACATGATTAAATTCCAACTCGCTATTGTTCGTCCGTTACTGCTAATTTTTTCATGATGACCAGCAGGCAAATCCGCCAGTCGTTCCTTGGCCTCTTTAAGTCGAAGCAGCACACCATCGTGCCGTCTTTGAACCTCACGCCGGACTTGCCGATTTTTTTGTTTGCGAAGAAGGGCATGAACTGGTTCGCCCCGGTTTTTCTTTTGCAACTTTGGCTGTTTGCCGGAGATTTCAGCCGCACTTCGCCAAGTGATCAGCCATCTGCGGATCGTTGTGGTCAATATAGGCTGTAAACATGCAACAACAAATATTTGAGACGTTCAAAGCGCAGGGCGATTACCTGACGTTTGCCGTTGTCACGCTGATTGTCATCGCTGTCGTCAAATTTGGCATCCGGCGTTTTCGTCCTACGGTGAGTTTCCCTTGGCAGCTATGGATGCTTGTCTTGGTGGTGTTGTCATTTGGCTGGGGCGCCACGCAGCGCGCAGGCGAACATGCCCGTGAGGAAAATATTGCCATGGTCAGCGCCATGGCACCCACTTATGCGGCGGAGATGGAGCGCAGGGGACACAGTCGCATCACTGAATCAACGCCTCCGGATGATCCGGTTTATCTTGAGCTTATCAGGGCGCAGATCCAGTGGGAAAAGCTGAACCCGTTCGCCCACGACATCTACACGTTTCGCAAGCGCGCCGATGGCACAAACATACTCGTGGTGGATTCCGAAACCGACTACGACAAGAACGGAGATTTCAACGGCAAGGCGGAATCGCGAACGCCCATCGGCAAAGTTTATCTGCAAGCGGTGAAGGGATTGGAGAAGGCATACTTGGGCGAGGCCAATTTCGACCCGGAGATTTATGACGATGAATGGGGCGCCTGGGTCAGTGCGTTTGTCCCCATGCACGACGCGGATGGAAAGGTTGAGGCGGTATTGGGTGTGGATTTTGCCGCCAACTCCTGGGTGGCCGCCATCGCCCAGGCACGGCGCGGGGCTATTTGGGTCACGGCATTTTTGCTGGCCATCATCCTGGGCGGAGGGACGGCCATCGCGCTGCTCCGCGCCGACCTCGTGCAGCGGACCATCGCGGAGCAACGGTTGCGCGAATCAGAGCAGCGTCTGCTGCTCACCATCCGGCAGATGCCGCTGGGGTTCATTGAGTGGGATGTTGAGGCAAACGTGCGGATCTGGAATCCGGCCGCCGAGCGCATCTTTGGTTATTCGGCGGCCGAGGTGAATGGCCGGAAGGCTTTTCCATTGATTGTGGCATCATCTGCTTTGCAGCACGTCGATGAACTTTGGTCAAAGCTTTTGCGTAATGTCGGTGGCACGCACAGCATCAACGAAAATATCACCAAGGATGGCCGGACCATCCTTTGTGAATGGTTCAACACCCCGCTGTTCGGACCTGACAACAAAGTGGTTGCCATCTTCTCGCTTTTTCAGGACATCACCGACCGCGTCAACCTCGAAAAACAGCTTCAACGGAGCGAACGCCTGGGTGCCATCGGTCAGTTGTCAGCAGGGGTGGCGCATGATTTCAATAACATCCTCACAATCATAACCGGCAACGTGGGGATGCTGCTTGCGCCGGACCAGCCTGCCGGCAGTGTGCGGACGGGTTTGAAAAGCATTGAAGATGCCGCGTTGCGGGCCGCCGGATTGACCCGCCAGCTTCTCGCCTTCAGCCGTCAGCAGGCCATGTTTCCGCGCGTGCTGCATCTGGGTGAATCGGTAAAAGGCACCGCCCCCATGCTGTCTCGCGCGTTGACCACCGCTGTTAATTTCAAAGTAAATGTGGCCGGGCATGTCCCGCCCATTGAGGCTGATCCCGCCATGCTTGAGCAAATCATCACCAACCTGGTGCTGAACGCCCGCGATGCCTTGCCGGATGGAGGCGACATAACAGTGTCTGTGCAGGCCGTTCATGTTTCAGAAGATGACGCCGGGCAAAATGCCTCCGCCCGGCCCGGCCCTGCCGTTCGTCTTAGTATCGCCGACAACGGCACGGGCATTCCGGCGGAACATCTGCCGCGCATCTTCGAGCCTTTCTTCACCACCAAGCTCGCCGGGCGCGGCACGGGACTTGGACTTTCTGTCGTTCATGGCATCGTCCAGCAACATCGCGGCTGGATCACTGTGGACAGCACGCCCGGCAAAGGTTCGACGTTCCATGTATTCTTTCCGCCATCCGACCGGAAGGTTGCGGATGCGCCCTCTGAAAATCCACCAGCCGTGACTGCCCGCGTCGCGTCCAAATCCGGCCACACGATTTTGCTCGTTGAAGATGAGGCAGCGGTGGGAGATCTTGCCCGCTTGATTTTGGAAAGCGCCGGTTACCGCGTGTTGCTCGCCAGCGACGGGCATGAAGCGTTGAAACTTTGGGGAAATCATCGTCATCAAATTGACCTCCTCCTCACCGACATGGTCATGCCCAACGGCCTCACCGGGCATAAACTTTCCCTGCAACTGTTGAAAGAGCAGCCGGATCTCCCCGTCATCTACGCCAGCGGCTACAGCATTGAGTTCGCCGCGCTCGATTTTTCCGAAAGCGACCGCACGGTTTTTCTGCCCAAACCCTACCTGGCTGACGAACTCGTCGCCACCGTCCGCCGTTGTCTCCATCAGGCCGGTTGAAACACGTTTTCCTGGCGACCGGCGAAAACTTCCACTCGCTTTGCCCGCCCGTTTTTGGCTAATCTTCCCTCCATGTTGCGAAAGGATCCTTTGGGTTCCCTGCGTTCTCTCGCGGCAAAAGTTTTTAATATTACATTTTGAATTTTTAATTGGCCATGATGACCAGCACCCAGATCCGCCAGTCGTTCCTCGACTTTTTCAAGTCGAAGAAGCACACCGTTGTCCCGTCGTCCAGCCTCATGCCCGATTCGCCGAACCTGCTGTTCACGAACGCCGGCATGAACCAGTTCGTGCCCATCTTCCTCGGCCAGACCCAGTTCCCCTACACGCCGGGCTGCGCCGCCGACACCCAGAAATGCATCCGCGCCGGCGGCAAGCACAACGACCTCGACGACGTCGGCCTTGACACCTATCACCACACTTTTTTCGAGATGCTCGGCAACTGGTCCTTCGGTGATTACTTCAAGCAGGAAGCCATCGAATGGGCGTGGGAACTCGTCGTCAAGGTGTGGCATTTTCCGCCGCAACGGCTCTACGCCACCGTTTTTTGTCCCTATCTTGGCGAACCCGGCTGGGAAAAGAAGTGGGCCAACGAACTGGAACAGGTGCTCGTTCTCGCAATGACCTCGCCGACCTACATTCCGCCAAATATAAACGCCTCCCCGTTCGAGATCGCCGACCAGGAAGCCGCAATGTTTTGGGCGAAGAAATTCTCCGCCGCCGGATGCGATCCCAAAGTCCATATCGTCCCCGGCAACAAGAAAGACAACTTCTGGATGATGGGCGAAACCGGGCCATGTGGTCCGTGTTCCGAACTCCACGTTGACCTCACGCCGGATGGCAACACGCATGGCAAGCTCGTCAATCAAGGCAGCGCCGAATGCATCGAGATCTGGAATCTCGTCTTCATCCAGTTCAACGCCAATCCCGACGGCACGTTCACGCCGCTGCCCGCGCAGCATGTGGACACCGGCATGGGTTTTGAGCGCGTCACAAGCATCATTCAAGGCACGAAGAACCTTACCGACTTTGCCAACGCGAAAATTTCCAACTACGAGACCGACATCTTCCGCCCCATCTTCGATGTCATCGAAAAATTGAGCGGCAAGAAATACGGCTCCACGCTCCCGAAACCCGGCAGCACCGGCGACACCGAGCAGGAGAAAATTGACGTAGCCTTCCGCGTCATCGCCGACCACATCCGCACGCTCTCGTTTGCCATCGCCGACGGCATCCAGCCCGGCAACACCGACCGCAACTACGTCCTCCGCCGCATCCTGCGCCGCGCCGTGCGCTACGGCCGCTCGCTTGGCTTCCACGAACCGTTCTTCTACAAACTCGTGGACGTCCTCGCCGACACGATGGGCGATGTCTTCCCCGAAATCCGCGCCCGCAAGAAGCACGTGCAAGACACCATCCGCATCGAGGAAGAGGCGTTTAATAAGACGTTGGACAAAGGGCTTCAAATTTTCGACAGCGATGCACTTTGGAATGCATGGTTAGATGCCGCTCGGAATGACGGTTGGAGTCCGATTCAATTCAAAGACCGTGGTTACGAAAATGCCTCTCAAGTATTCAAAGAAGGCGCTCCCTTTGTAGAAGTCAAAGCTGGCGTCAGTTTTGAAAATGCTGGTCAAACAAAAGGCCTGTTTACGCCAGATCAAATTGCTGCTGGAGTATGCCGCGAGTTTCTAAAGTCTGCGCCGGTTATTTCTGGTGAAGACGCTTTCAAACTTTACGACACCTACGGCTTCCCGCTCGACCTCACCGAGTTGATGGCGCGCGAACGCGGTTTGACCGTGGACAAGGAAGGTTTCGAGAAGTTGATGGAAGAGCAGCGCAATCGCGCACGCGCCGCGCAGAAGAAGGAAGTCATTTCCCTCTCGCAAGTCGAGACCACCACGCCCACGAAGTTCGTCGGCTACGAGAACCTCGCGGTTCAGGCCAAAGTCTTGGAAGTCGTATCGCTCAAGGACAAGACTGCTGTCATTCTCGACACCAGCGCCTGCTACGCCGAGATGGGCGGTCAGGTCGGCGACACCGGCGAACTGACTGGCGGTGGCCGGTTGTGGCGCATCGCCAACACCCAGAAATCCGGCAACGCGTGGCTGCACATCATCGAAACGGCCAGCCAGGAAATCATGACTTTGCCGGACACCGGCAGCACCTTGACGTTGACCGTGGATGCGCCGCGTCGCGCCGCCATCCAGCGCCATCACACCGTCACGCATCTGCTGCATTGGGCCTTGCACGAAGTCGCCAGCAAGGAAGCTTCGCAGAAAGGTTCGTTCGTCGGGCCGGACAAGCTGACCTTCGATTTCAACAGCGCGCCGCTCACGCCGGTTCAAATTGCCGACATCGAGAAGCTCGTCAACGAACGCATCCTTGAAAACGCGGGCGTCTCGTGGACCGAAGTGCCCTACGCCGACGTGAAGTCGCGCAAGGACGTGATGCAATTCTTCGGCGACAAATACGGCGACACCGTCCGCGTCGTCCAAATCGGCGGCGGAGCGGGAAAGCTCGACGGTTATTCCATGGAACTTTGCGGCGGCACGCACACGCGCGCCACCGGCGAGATTGGCTTGTTCCGCATCGTCGGCGAAAGCGCGATTGCTGCCGGCGTCCGGCGCATTGAAGCCGTCGCCGGATTGACTGCTTACGATCTTGCGAATCAGCAGTTGCAGCTCATCCGCAGCATTGCGGGCAAAATCAATTCACCCGTGCACGAGCTGGAGAAAAAAATCGAGTCGCTCCTCGCGCACCAGAAGGATTTGGAGAAGGCGCTCAAGACGGAGCGGCAGATTCGAGCCGGCCACGTTGCGCGGGATCTCTCCATGCATGATCAGGGCGTTCAGAACGGCATTCCTTGCATCATTACCGATGTGCCAAATGCTTCCGGGGATTGGCTGCAAGAAATCGTCGATTCACTCAAAGCGCATTTTAAGGGCGTCATCGTCCTCGGCGGTGCAGCAAATGGCGCGGTCGCATTGGTCGCGTCCGTCTCATCCGAGTTCACTGCGAAGGTTCAAGCCGGGAAAATCATCCAGACCATCGCGCCCATCGTTGGCGGCAAAGGTGGCGGCAAGCCGGACAACGCGCGCGGCGGCGGCAAGGACGCGGGCAAGCTGGACGAGGCGCTGGCGAAGGCAAAAAGTTTGCTTGGATAATTGGGGGGGCGTGGGCTTCAGCCTGCTTCACCGGTCGTGTTGAAGAGCGATGACAGCAGGTGTTTAGCCTGCTGAAGCGGCATGAACGCCGCGCTCCGCCGCAGCCGCTGATTCCAGATTCAAAACAAAAAAGGCCGGCTCATTGCCGGCCTTTGATTTTTTCGGGGATAAAATTAATGGTTCGGCGGCATGCCTCCCGGCGGCATTCCCATGCCGCCGCCCATCTTCTTCATCATTTCCGTTTGCATCATGGTTTGCATGTTGTCGTAGCGGGTGTAGCCGGCGGGCACATCAAAGGTGGACGCGGCGGGTTTGGTGAGGGAGACGTTCTTGAACAGCATGGAGGTTTCGGAGCCTTGCTCGACATGGACGATTTTCACGGGAAATTTTTTCAAATCCGTGGCGTTCCAGACGGTGAATTCATTCGTGACGCCATTGTTGCCGGTGACGATGACTTTGTTTTCCACGCACGGATGGCCATCCACGGTGTCCTTGCCCAGTTCCGTTGTTTCGATCTTGAAATTGTCGTTCGTCCCCGCTTTCGCCGCTGGCAACGGCATTTCCGCATAGCTTTCCAACCCTGGATAAATGATGCAGGCGAGATTTTTGTCCGGGCGCGTCAGGGTCACCATCTGATCCATCCCCATGGATTTCATCTGCTCGGCGGCTTCCGGGGGCATCTTCATGCCCTTGGCTTCAGACATGTTCATCTCCATTCGCGTCTTGCCGGAATCATAGGAAATCTTTCCGGGCATGGTGATCGTGTCGCCGGACGGCTGCTTGATCTGGGATTCAAACGTGGCGGTGAAGGCGGAGTTGTCGCCGAATAATTTTGACATTGCGGCGTCGAGCTTCGGCCCGCCTGGCGTCCTGCCGAATTGCGCGAAGGCCGGGATGAGCCCAAAACAAAGAATTGCCGTGGTCAGAATCGAGAGATGTTTTTTCATAAGGTTGTAAGTGGTTGTGGGGAAGTAAATGGCGCAATGCGTCGTGCATGTCTAGTTAAAATATTGACCGCCATCATTTCTTCACCGCCCGGAACTGGCGCAGGGCGACGAACGGATCAATCCGTGCCAACATAAACCGCGCCCATCGGTGTTGCCAGCGCTGCCACCACGTTTGGGATTTGAGCCAGGTGCCGTGTTCGATCCGGCGGGAATGTTTCAAGGTGCGCTCGAAAATTTCCTGCGCCCCGGCGGCGATGGTTTTATCCGCAAACCGCAGCATCAGTTCGTAATTCAGGTTCAGGCTGCGGATGTCGAGGTTGCTGGAGCCGACATAAGTGATGCCGTCGCTGACAATCATTTTCGCGTGGAGGATCTGCGGTTGATATTCATAAATCTCCACGCCCGCCTTCATCAGGCGATGATACAAACTGCGCGCGGCCATCTGGGAAATCAGCACATCCGATTTGCCGGCGAGAATCAATTGAACCCGTCCGCCATTCCGCGCCGTATGCATCAAGTATCGCCGCACCCGGCGCGTCGGCAAAAAATAAGCCGTGATGATCTGGATGTCGCGCGCCCGGACAAAATCGCGGTGCAAAGCGGCTTGAAAAGGGCTGGCACCGCGGCCCGGCTGGCTAAGCAACAGTTCCCCCGCCAGATTGGGCTGGGATTTGCGTTTGCGTTTGAAGGGCCGCAGCCGCATCAGCGGTTTGCGGCGGAAATCCGCCAGCGCGAACAATTCATCGAACGAGGCAGCCAGCTCCCAGGCCAGCGGGGAGTTTTCAATCCGTGCGCCCAGATCGCACCAGCCACGGGTCACGCCGTCGCCGTCATATTCATCAGCAATGTTGAAGCCGCCGATGAACACCACGGAATCGTCGCACACGAGCAGCTTGCGATGATCTCGCACCCCGAACCGCCAGAGACGGAGCGGATTAAAATAATGCACCTTTGCGCCGGCGGCCAGCAGCGGTGCAAAAAAAGCATCCGGCAGCTCCCATGACCCGAATGCATCCACCAGCACGCTCACGCGCACGCCGCGTTGTGCCGCCGCCAGCAGCCCGGCCAGAAATTGCCGCCCCGAGTCGCCATCGGAATAGATGTAGGTTTCGAGGCGGATGGAGACGCGCGCCGAACGGATGGCGTCGAGCATGGCCGGAAAAATTTCCTGGCCGGTGCAGAGCCATTTCAGGGCAGGTGCTTGAGGCGCGGACATGGGACACCCTAGCCGGGCGGTTTTGTTTTGGCAATCCGCGTTCAGTCCGGATGTCCGTCCAATGCTTTGGGCAGAAAATTGCCGGGTGGTCGGCCGCGTCGGCTGGCAAACCAGACAACGCACGCGGCGGTAAAGATGCCGGCAAACCTGATGAAGCGTTGGCCAAGGCAAAGAGCTTGCCCGGTTAAGTTTTTCGGCGCACAGTTTAACCATGCTTGCGGATGAGCAAACAAGTCCTGAACAGTTCGCCATTTTGCGCGCCATGCCGGGTGAGCGGAGATTGAAGCTGGCCGAGATGCTTTATTGGTCGGCTCGCAAATTGAAGACGGCAGGCGTCCGCAGTAACCACCCTGATTGGCCGGAAGAAAAAGTGAACGCCGAGGTCAACCGGATTTTCCTTCATGCCCGAAGCTGAATTATTTCTTCTATTTGTGCGGCCGTTCAATCGCGCGGGCATCCGCTATGTGATCGGCGGCAGCGTGGCGGCGATTTTCTACGGTGAACCCCGGCTGACGAATGACGTGGACTTCGTGACATTTCTGAACGAAGCGGACATTCAGAGGTTGCCGGAGTTTTTTCCACCAAGTGATTTCTACCTGCCTCCGGTTGCCGCCATCACAGCCGAAGTGGCGCGCGAACAGCGCGGCCACTTTAACATCATCCACCTGAACACCAGCTTCAAAGCGGATGTCTATCCCACCGGCAGGGATGAATTGAATGCGTGGGCTTTTCGAAACAAACGTCGGATTGAGTTCCAAGGCGAGACGCTCGTGCTTGCCCCGCCGGAATATGTGATCATCCGCAAGTTGGAATATTTCCGCGCGGGCGGCTCGGAAAAACATCTGCGCGACATCCGCGCAATGCTGGCGGTGTCGGGCGAACAAATGGACCGGCCTGCGCTGAACGAGTTGATCCAGCAACGCGGCTTGCAGGCCGAATGGCAGCGGGCTTCCGCCTGATGCGTGAGGCGTTGCTACAATCGCGCCACGAGCAGTTCGCGCTGGAAGATCAGTTCCTTGGGCAGATGCGTATAGATTTTCATGAACAGCTCGTCCTGCTGCAACAGTTCGCGCCGCCAGTCGTCGTAGTTGATGCTTTGCACGCGGTCGAATTTCTCCGGCGAATAATTGGCGAGGCCGCGCAAATCAAAATCCTTCGCGTAAGGCACCCAGCCCAGCGGCGTCTCGACGGCGTTCGAGCGCCCGTTGCAGCGGTCCACAATCCATTTCAGCACGCGCATGTTTTCGCCGTAGCCGGGCCAGAGAAATTGCCCGTCGCTGTCCTTGCGGAACCAGTTCACATGAAAAATGCGTGGTGGGATTTTGATGAGCTTTCGCATCGTGATCCAGTGCCGGAAATAATCGCCCATGTCATAGCCGCAGAAGGGCAGCATCGCCATCGGGTCGCGCCGCACCTGTCCGAGACCGCCCACGGCGGCGGCGGTCATCTCCGAACCCATCGTCGCGCCGATGTAAACGCCGTGGATCCAGTTGAAAGCCTGATACACGAGCGGCATGGTGTCCGCGCGGCGTCCGCCAAAGATGATCGCGCTGATGGGAACGCCGTGCGGATCGTTCGCCAGCGGATCGAGCGAGGGGTTGTTCGCCATCGGCGCGGCGAAACGTGAATTCGGGTGCGCGGCTTTTTCCTTTGAATCGGGCGTCCACTTGTTGCCGCGCCAGTCGAGACATTCCTTCGGCACGTCGCCGTCCTTGCCTTCCCACCAGACATCGCCGTCGGGCGTGAGCGCGACGTTGGTGAAAATGGTGTCGCGGCGGATGGTCTGCACGGCGGTGGGATTGGATTTTGAATTCGTGCCGGGCACAACGCCGAAATAACCCGCCTCCGGGTTGATGGCATAAAGCCTTCCGTCCGGGCCGGGTTTCATCCACGCGATGTCGTCGCCGATGGTCGAGATTTTCCAGCCTTTGAAATGCGCCGGCGGAACCATCATGGCGAAATTCGTCTTGCCGCACGCGCTTGGAAACGCCGCCGCGACATAGGTTTTTTCCCCGGACGGCGATTCAACGCCGAGGATCAACATGTGTTCCGCCATCCAGCCTTCGTTGCGGCCGAGATACGAACCGATGCGCAACGCGAGACATTTTTTGCCGAGCAGCACGTTGCCGCCGTAATTCGAACCGACGGAGATGACGGCGTTGTCCTGCGGAAAATGCGCGATGAACCGAACGTCGGGATCCACGTCCAACATGCAGTGCAGGCCGCGGTTGAAATCGTCGCTGTCGCCGAGCTGCTCGTAGGCGGCCTTTCCCATGCGCGCCATGATGCGCATGCTTAACACAACATAAAGGGAGTCGGTCAGTTCGATGCCGACCTTGGTGAGCGGCGAACCCAGCGGCCCCATGAGGTAGGGGACGACATACATCGTGCGGCCCTTCATCGCGCCGTTGCACAACGCGTGAAGCTTGGCATACATCGCTTTTGGCGCCATCCAGTTGTTCGTCGGCCCGGCTTCCTCCTGCATCTGGGTGCAGATGTAGGTGAATTGTTCGACGCGCGCCACGTCGTTGGGATTCGAGCGATGGTAATAGCAGCCCGGCAGTTTCTCCTGGTTTAACTTGACGAGAATGCCTTGGGCCACGGCCTCGGTGGTCAACGCCTCTTTTTCCGCTTCCGAACCGTCACACCAAAAAACTTTGTCCGGCTGGCAGAGTTTGGCCTGAGATTCGACCCAGCGGATGAGCGATTCATTTTCAGTGTTCCGGTTTCCAAGTGTCAGTTTGCGCATATAAAAATCAAATTAAATCAATGATGTGATAGTTCAACTCTAATTGCTGACGGCTTTACCGCTTTGCATATCTTGTCCGAGCCTCAACATGTTTTGCGCTCTTCATCAAATTATCGCCGCGCTTGTGCTGGCTCGTAAACTGGGTTTATATTTCAACTCATTGCAGGTTTTATTTTATGAGCGTCAGATCCGAATGCCGAACCGAATCACAGCCCGCTCCTTCGAAATGCCTGACCCGTTCGGTGGTGGACATGCTGGCAAAGGAGCCGACGCTCGAAGCTGTCAGCATCAATCCCGCAGAGCAAAAAATTTCCGTCGCCACGCTTGGCCAGACCGACGTCCTGCGGCTTAGCAGCCAGTTGACCGAGCGGTTGCAGCAGGCGCAGGCTGCGGGAAAGGAGGCGCACTGCGCCTTGCTGGAAGGCACCGGCGATTGCGGCACTTGCGACGCGCCGCTTTCGCCGGACGAGCTGCGCCGGATCACCATCCAGCACGATGGACAGACAACCACCATCGCGCGCGTCACCTGTCCGACCGCGCCGAAATTCTGGCGCTGGCGCGACTTCCCGCTGCCGCACCTCACGCCGCGCACCATTGAATTTGAAGCGCCTGACGAGGACTACCACCCGGACGAATGGAAATGGCAGCTTGCCGCCGCGGTTCTTTGCGGCGTGTCCGCTCTTGCGGCGGTGTTTTTTCTGCCCGCGCAATTCAAACTGCTTGCGTTCGTCGTCGCCTACATCGCCGGTGGATTTTATCCGGCGGAAGAAGTCTGGGAACGCCTGCAAAAGCGCGTGCTGGACGTTCATTTTCTGATGATCGCGGTTGCCGCCGGCGCGGCAAGCATCGGCGCGTGGGCGGAAGGCGCGACGCTGCTGTTCTTGTTTTCCCTGTCCGGCGCGCTCGAACATTACGCGATGGGGCGGACGCAAAAGGAAATTCGTTCCCTCTTCCGTGAGGCACCGAAAACGGCGACGGCCATTGATGCCAGCGGAAATGAACTGGAAGTCACCGTCGCCGGTCTCCGCGCCGGAACACGGCTGCTCATCAAGCCCGGCGCGCAGTTTCCCGTGGATGCGGAAGTGACCAAGGGCAGCACCGCCGCCGACGAATCCAATCTCACCGGCGAAGCCACGCCCGTCGAAAAAAATGTCGGCGACTCCACGCTTGCCGGAACCATCAACCTTTGGGGTGCGGTCGAAGTCCTCGTCACCCGGCCTGCCGCCGAAAGCGCGCTGCAAAAAATCATCGCGCTCATCAAGGACGCGCAACAGCAAAAAGCGCCCGCCCAGCAATTCACCGACAAGTTTGGAACCATTTACACTTACATCATATTGGGCATTTCGTTCGCGATGTTTTTTGTCTGGTGGCTTGGTTTCGGCCTCGCGCCTTTTACCAGCGCCGTCGAGTCGCACAGCGCCTTTTACCGCGCCATGACATTGCTCGTGGTCGCTTCACCGTGCGCGCTCGTGCTTTCGATTCCGTCCGCCGTGCTTGCGTCCATCGCGTGGGGCGCGAGCCGCGGGATTTTGTTTCGCGGCGGCGCAGCGGTTGAAAAACTGGCCGAGGTCAACGTCGTCGCGCTCGACAAGACCGGCACTCTCACCACCGGCGAACTGCGCGTGGAGAAGGTGGAGAGCTTTCCGCCCGGACGCGAAAACGAAATTGCGCGGCTGGCCTATTCGCTAGACCGGCTTTCCACGCATCCGCTCGCCCGCGCCATCACGCGCCACGGCAAGCAGCACCGGCTTGAGCCGCTCGCGTTTGAAAAGTTCGAGTCTGTCACCGGCCAGGGATTGCATGCACGGATCAATGGCGGCGAAGCCCGCCTGGGCCGCCGCGAATGGCTGGCGCAGGGCCGTCACGCCGATGTCATCGCGCGCATGGCCGCGACCGAGGCCGGATTTTCCGAAGTCTGGGTTGAGGCGGACGGTTTGCTTGGCCGGATTGTTTTGCGCGACGACATCCGTCCGCAGGCCGCGTCCATCATTGAAGAATTGCGCCATGAAGGTCTGCGCTCCGTCGTTTTGACCGGCGACCGCAAGGCGACGGCGGAGCATATCAAAAACGAACTGAAGCTCGACGATGTGCGCGCCGAATTGAAGCCGGAACAAAAAGTCGCCGCCATCCGCGAATTGACCGGGCAGGGAAAATTCGTTGCCATGGTCGGCGATGGCGTGAATGACGCGCCCAGCCTGGCGGCGGCGCACATCGGCGTGGCGATGGGGGCGCGCGGTTCGGACGCGGCTTTGGAGCAGGCCGACGTGGTGCTGATGCACGACCGGCTGGAAAATTTTCTGGCCGCCTTTCGCTTAAGCCAGCGTGCGCGGCGCATCATCCGGCAGAATCTGGTCATCTCGCTTGGCACCGTCGTCGTGCTGGTCACGTTTGCGATGCTCGGAAAAATCCCGCTGCCCATCGGCGTAGTCGGCCACGAAGGCAGCACCGTTGTCGTGGTGATGAACAGCCTGCGGTTGTTGTTTGGCAAGACGTCGGCGAAATAATCACCGTGAATCCTTTTCAAAAATTTGTTTCCGAACACGCGCAGCTTTTCCAAAGCGGGAAAAAACTTCCCGCCGTCAAGCCAGGAGCTTTGAAGCGTTCAAAGATTCCACCCGGCGCGCCGAGGGCTTTGATTTTTTCACCACACCCGGATGATGAGTGCATTGTTGGCGGGCTGGCGTTGCGGCTTTTGCGCGAGGCAAAATGGAATGTTACCAACGTCGCCGTGACACTGGGCAGCAAACGCGGGCGACAGGCTGCCCGTCTGCGGGAATTGCAGCACGCCTGTGCCGTGCTTGGTTTTAATCTGGAGGTGCCGGGCAGTCACGGTTTGGAGCGCATCAATTTGGAAACGCGGGAGCAGAACCGGGCAAATTGGGCGGCGGCGGTCGGGGCGGTCGCCAAAATTCTGGCGGAGCATCAGCCACGCGTGGTTTTTATTCCCCATGAAAATGACGGGCATGCGGCGCACGTCGGGACGCATTTTTTAGTTTTGGACGCGCTGAAAACATTGCCAAAAAGCTTCAGATGTTTCGTCGTCGAGACGGAATTCTGGGGGCAGATGGCGAATCCAAACCTGCTCGTCGAATCAAGCGTGGGAGACGTGGGCGATCTCGTTGCGGCGCTGACGTGTCACGCCGGCGAAGTGCGGCGGAATCCGTATCAGGCGCGATTGCCAGCGTGGATGATGGACAATGTGCGGCGCGGCACGGAACTGGTGGGCGGGCAGGGCGGTGTGGCGCCTGATTTCACGTTCGCCACTATTTACCGTCTGCAACAGTGGCACAGACGGAAATTGCAAAAAGTTTCCAAGGCCGGGAAGTTATTAAGTGCGAAGCAGAATCCGGTGACCTTGTTCCGCTGAAAACAAAAATCTTTTCTTCATCCGGCTAATCCTGTTAATCCTGTCCGCATGAAGGAGAAGTTCATGCGGGAAGCCATCCGGCTTTCGCTCGCCAAAATGAAGGCCGATTGCGGCGGACCGTTTGGCGCGGTCGTGGTGCGGAAAGGAAAAATCGTCGGGCGCGGCTGGAACCGCGTCTCCTCCACGAACGATCCCACGGCGCACGCGGAAGTCTCGGCCATCCGCGACGCCTGCAAAAAACTGAAAACCTTTCAGCTCGATGATTGTGAACTTTACACGAGTTGCGAGCCGTGTCCGATGTGTCTTGCGGCGATCTACTGGGCGCGGTTGCGGAAGGTTTATTACGCCAACACGCGCAAGGACGCGGCGAAAATTGATTTTGACGATGATCTGATCTACAGCGAAGTGGCGCGCCCGGTTTCCCGCCGGATCATCCCCATGAAACAACTGCTCCGCCCCGAGGCGCTGGAAGTTTTCAAGTCGTGGAAGAACAAGACGGACAAGATCCGGTATTAAAGCTGGCCGCTTTACGTCCCCGCGCTTTGCGATTCCGACCAGCGCACGGCGAAACGCATCAATTCGGACGCCGACTTCAATTTCAGTTTCGCCTTGATGTTCGTGCGGTGCACTTCAACGGTCTTGACGCTTAAGTGAAACTGTTCAGCAATCTCCCGCATTCCCTTGCCCTGGCTGATGAGCTGGAAGACTTCAAATTCGCGGTCGGTCAATTTTTCCATCGGCGAATTTTCCGTGCCGGGGCGGCGGCCGGAGAATGTTTCAAGAATGGACGCCGACATTTTTTCGCTGACGTAAATTTGTCCGCTCAAGACCTGCCGGATGGCCTGCATCAGTTTTTTGCCGCCTTCCTGTTTCATGATGTAGCCGCGGCCGCCTGCGCGCAGCACGCGCTCGGCATAGAGCGATTCGTCGTGCATGGAAATGACCAGCACCGGCAGTCCGGGCTGCATCGCCTGAAAATCCTTGATGAGTTCGAGGCCGTTTTTGCCCGGCAACGAAATGTCCGCCAGCACGAGTTCGGGTTTCAAGGTGCTGATGGCAGCGAGCGCGGCACCGGCATTTTCCGCCTCGCCGCAAACGGTCAGATCCGGTTCTGCGCCGATGAGCTGGGCGAGCCCCTGCCGCATCATCGGGTGATCGTCCACGATAAAAATGCGTTTCCGGTTCTGCGCCGCCGCGGATTTCTTCGTCATAAATTTTCTTGAAAAACACACATGACCGTCGTGCCCGCGCCGTCAGCGCCGGAGCGCACTTCGAGCGCCGCGTTCACGACGCCGGCGCGATATTTCATGATGTGCAGGCCCATGCCGCCGCTTTTTTGGGATTCAGTTGAAAAGCCGGTGCCGTCGTCGGTGACGGCTAGTGCGAATCTGCCGCCCGCCGGTTTCAGCGAAACAAGGATGCGCCTGGGCTTGCCATGTTTGACGGCGTTGTTGATGGCTTCCTGGACGATCCGATACAGATGCGTCGCAAAAACATTGTTCTGGATCAAAACCGGTTCGGGACATTCAAAGCGGCATTCGATGTTAAATAACTTTTGCACATGCGCCACCAATTCGTGCAGTGCGGACATCAGGCCGTTGGTTTCCAATTCAACAGGTGAAAGTCCGCGCGCCAGCTTGCGCGTATGTGAAATGGCGTCGCGGATGTGCCGGCCAATTTTACCCACTTGTTCCGCCTCCAGCCTGGATTTCGCCGCCAGCTTTTGTTCAAGCACCTGGCACATCATCTCAATGCCGGCCAGTTCCTGGCACAAGCCGTCGTGCAAATCCTGGCCGATGCGCTGCTGCTCGCGGTTGCTGATTTCAATGATTTCCTTTTCCAACTGCTTGCGCTCCGTGATGTCGCGCACGAAACCCGTAAAAAGCCGCCGTTCCGCCATGCGCACTTCACTTACGGACAAGTCCATCGGGAAAGTCGTTCCGTCCTTGCGCTGGCCGACGACTTCGCGGCCGATGCCGATGATTTTTGCATGGCCGGTGTGCCGGTAATTGGCGAGGTAGCCATCATGTTCCTGCCGATAGGGCGCCGGCATGAGCAGCTTGATATTTTGCCCGATGGCTTCGCGCGCCGTGTAGCCGAAAATTTTTTCCGCCGCCGGGTTGAAGGATTCAATACGGCCGCGTTCGTCAATGGTGATGATGCCCTCGACCGCCGTTTCCAGGATCGCCCGCAGGCGTTCGCTGCTTTCGTGCAAAGCCGCTTCCGCCTTTTGGCGCGCGCGGGTATGTTTGACTTGTTGCACTTCGTTGACGCCCACCTTTCGCTGCAGTTTTCCGGTGAGCTTGATCAATTCTGCGCGCGTCAGCCGTCCAGGTTCTTTCATCAGCCGGATGGTAATAAATCCCGGCGGCGAGACACGCGAAAAGAAAAACGGGATTTACGACCGCGCCAGCTGTTCGCGATAACCGGTGGGCGACCGGCCCAGGATGCGCTTGAACACGCGGTTGAAGTGGGTCAACGATTGGAAGCCGGCTTCGTAGGCGATTTCCGTCACGCGAAGATTCGGGTTGAGCAAAAGATTTTTCGCCCGCTCCGTGCGCACGCGCGAGAGGTAATCGGTGAAATTGATGCCGGTTCCTTTCTTGAACATTTTGCAGAAATAGAATTTGCTAGTGTTGACCGACCGGGCGACCTGCTCCAGCGAAAGCTCCTCGGTTTGATGTTCGGCGATGAATTGTTTGGCGCGCGTGATTACGGGCATCTCGCCATTTTGCTCCTGCACGATAATTTGATTGCTCACCATCGAAAGATGTTCGGCGAAAATGGTCAGCAGTTTCATGGCCGACTCATGCTGCCGCGATGAGAGGACGCGCGTGTTAAAATAAGCTTCGCGCAGCTTTTTCGGGTCCGTTTGCACGCCCCAGCTCGCGAGCAGTTTCAGGGTGCGGTTGAACAGGGTCTCCGTCGGTTTTTTGCAGAACACCTGGCCGGTCGTCAGAAACCCGATCACTTGGTCGCCCATCCGCACCGGGATGGCGATGTCGCACAAACCGGCCTGGCAGGTGACGGTTTGCGGTTCGCGGGTGGTGGTTTCAGAGAGCCGCTGCTGCACTTGCAGGCACGAGGCGCAGGCGCGGCTTTTTTGCGAGAGCATCCCGCAGAATGGATTTTCAAAACGCTTGCCATGATGCGGCAGCTGCCACGATTCCACCGAACGCAGCGCGACGGGCAGCCCGGTCATCTCGCTGAACGCGTTTTCGTAGTCCTGATAAATTTTAGAACCGGCCAGTGCTTCAATCAAAGGTTTTGCCATAATCTTTTTCTCCCGTTTGCACGACACATAATTTGTTGTGACGTGTGCAAAATACGGGAAGCCGGCAAACGGGGCAATCGGGGGCGAGCCTGATTGTCTTTAGTGTGAAACAACTAGGCGAACTAGGGAAAACTCTTATTTTGGCCGGAGCAGATTTTAACTTTGTCCCAATAGTTGGTGGCGCGTGGACTGCAACCGTCCGATGACGACTTCAGCCGTCCGCTTCATCAGCTCATAACCGAGATCGTGGTCATTCTCGCAGAGTTCGCGCACCCGCGTGCCATAAATGAATATGGCCTTGGTGGGTTTCACCGCGCGCGCGTCGAAGCGCCAGAAATGCGGCGGGATCAGCCATGACCAGCCCAGCACATCGCCGGCACCGATGGTTTGGATCAGCCGGGGAATGCCGTCCTTTTCCTTGGACGCTGATTCTAGCGCGACTTCGCCCTCAATGACGAGGTAAAAGCGGTTGGCCAGCTCGCCTTCACGAAAGATTGATTTGCCCGCTGGAAATTCAACCGACATGGAATTATTCAAGAGCAGGCCGAGCTGCTGCCCGGACAATCCCCTGAAAAAGGGTTGCGCCGCCAGGGTGGAGGTGGTGATTTGCATGAATTTATCTTTGGTTTGCTGGTGAATGTCCGCTTTTTCATCCAATGATATTTTTTCGTTTGCTGCCTTATGAATGCAGCCACCCTTCATAGGCTCAACATCAGGCAGATTTGGCCAGGTCTGGGGCGTGCCTTTTCAAAAGACCTCTGCTCTTAACCCGCTGACTTCCCGCACGCGCTCTGCGATGCGCGCGAGAGTTTTCAACGGCAAATGTCCGCACTCCGAACGCGGCGTCGGTCGCGTGGCCGAATAGATCTGCACGAGCGGAATTTGCGCGCCAGCTTCCTTCAGCTCGCGCAACCGCAGCGCAAATTGTTCGATTTCTCCGGCCGGCGGCTCTTCACCGTTCCACTTTGAGAAAAGACTCTGGATGATCACCGGACGCTGGCATGCCACCAAAAGAATGTTCGACAGGACTTTTTTGAGCTGGCAGTCGGGATGGTTTACCTTGTCCATGAATTCCTGCGTGCCGGCATCCAGCTTGGCCCAGACCTCGTCCGAACGGGTGAATAATTTCAAACCATTTTGCACGTCCGGCAAATCGAGGCCGCACGAGTTGGTGATGAGCACGATTTTGAAAAACGGGAACAGCATCAATGCGCGGACATGCATGACCGCGTGAACGGCATCGAGAAAGTTCGGGCAAAGCGTCGGCTCGCCGTCGCCGCTCAACGCCACATGCTTGATTTCAAGCAGCTCGGCGGGCGTGTTGCGATAGTGGTCAAGGTGATGCAGTCCTCCGGAATGAGCCAGCTCAAGCGTGTGCTGCAATTCCTCCGCCATCCTGTCCACGTCCAGCGATTTTTCCTCCGCAGGCACGGTGCGATCCACTTCGCAATACACACAGTTGAAATTGCAGCGCTTGTCCGGGTTCATGTTCACGCCGATGGACAGTCCGCGCGCGCGCGACGACACCACCGCATAAACAAACCGGTTGCCCAAAAATTCGCGCGGACAGCCAAATGCCGAGCCTGGAAGGCCGGCATGCGGGGCGGGCGTCCCTTTCGGCGGAGAGATTGCAGTTTCAGTTGTCATTCGGCATTGCGCGGCCTTTTTCCACGACATTCCTGTAAAACCGCCCGGAACCACTGGCACCAGGCATGATGACCGGGTGGCCGGACTGTTTGGCAGGTTTGATTTTTATAACGATTCTTCGGTTGTTTTTTAGCTGACTAATTCAACAAATTGTTCACCAATCTGCGGTCAAGATGCTTGAACGCTTATCAACCTGCTTCCCGCTTATTGCCGGACTCGCATCGTATTTTGCTGCTGCAAACGCGCGCTTTGAAGGCCGGCTGGCAGACCGCTGCAAATGTTGCGAAGCCAGAGGCGGCTGGCTTGGAACCACGTCAAAGTGCCATCACAGCCCAACCGAACGAGAGAAAATGCAAAAGCCCCGGCAAGTTGAGGAGGCGTTTGAGCGGGCAACCTTTGAGTTGACGCACGGACAGGAGGATGAGCTTGAATGGAAGTTCAACGCCATGCGGACGGAGACGCTGACCGGAAAAGCAAAAGCACTTTTAAGAAAAAATGAAACCCTTCACTTAACGCTTGACCGATGAACCCTCATAGGAGGCCATGGCGTCATTTTTTGAGTGTAAAAAATTGCACTTGATTGGAAACACCTAATGTCACTGTGTAATTGGTGCCAACTATGACTGGCGTATTCGTGACTGATGCCCAGTTCAATCCATCAAAATTTGTCGCGGACTGGAGAGTAAATCCCAACGTGTTCGTGGGCCACACCAACACAATACTTGATTCGCCAGTTTGTAATGCAAGCGATGGAATCGGCTGCATCACGATATTGTCCACAACATACACGGTGCTGGTTCCGTTTATCCGTGCAGCGATGCTCAAAGTGATGCTTGGAGAGGTTGCTGAGTAGGGGAAACCATAACTAAACCACCCAAAATTTGTTTGTGCTATCTGAAATACAAACACGCCGTCGATTCCAATACCAAGACTTGGCGTGTTGGTGCGCACGCCGCCCTCAATGCTATAACTCCCCAAGATGGCATAGCTGCGACCCGGAATCAAGCCATTGATAGTTTGGCTGATTGTTGGTGTGGAAGGAGAGGCAAGCACAAAGCATCCTCCGGGGTTGCCCTTGAAAAGGTCGAAATATCCCGATGTTGCAGTCGTTGTCCATCCCGAAGCACTGGTATTGAAGCCACCATTCGTTACCAGGTTCTGGGCGTTGGCGGCATGCCAGAATGCAATCACTGCAAGAGTGTATGCGATCAGTTTTTTCATAACGATAAATGGCCTAGCAGTATGACTGGCGATGAAAGTGAAAGCGGTGTCTGCTCTCCGGATCAAACGTGGGTTGCGCCGCGGGAGCGGCACCGGGCCACCCGTTGTGGGACTCGCGTCCGTAACAACACTGAAACGAAAAGCAAACACCATGAAGCCATACATACTGTGCGACCCCAAACCTGTCGAGCCGCAAAAATTCAATCCCCCAGACAAGTCCCGACGTGCCGGGCGGTTTCAATCCACGAATGGTCGGGCGGAACGGAACGGCGTTTGCCGGCGACTTTCTCCAGCGGCACGGGTTCCGTCCGGTCGCCGCGCGCGGCCACCATCACGCCAAAAACGCCTTCGTTGATCAGGTCCGCGCATGCACCGCCGAGCCGCGTGGCCAGCAGACGATCCATCGGCGAGGGCGTGCCGCCGCGCTGGACGTAGCCGAGAATTGTCACGCGCGATTCGAGGTGTGTGAGTTCCTCCAGTTGCCGGGCGAGCCGCAACGTGTTGCCGGTGTGCCGGGCTTCAAGCGCGGCGAGTTCCACCTTGGCCTCCTTCTTGTCGTGCAATGACCGCGCCCGTTCGCGTTTGGCCTCGGCGGCGGCAAAGGCGCGCGCGTCGTCCACGCTCATCGCGCCCTCGGCCACGGCCACGATGCTGAAATTCGTTCCGTGCCGGCTGCGCGCGCGGATGGCCTGGGCGATTTTTTCAACGCGATAGGGAATTTCCGGGATCAAAATCACGTCCGCGCCGCCCGCGATGCCCGCGCCCAGCGTCAGCCAGCCCGCGCGATGCCCCATGATTTCTGCGATGATGATGCGATGATGGCTGTGCGCCGTGCTATGCAGCCGGTCAATGGCCTCGGTCGCGATGTCGAGCGCGGTGGCAAAACCGAAAGTTGAATCCGTCATCGCCACGTCGTTGTCAATCGTCTTGGGCAGGGTGATGACGTTGAGTCCGGCCTGGTGAAGGCGCAGCGCGCTTTTTTGCGTGCCGCCGCCGCCCAGGCACACCAGACATTCGAGGTCGTATTTTTGGTAATTCTTGACGATGACATCGGTCATGTCGCGCGTGCGGCCATCAATCAACATGCGGTGCGGCTTGTCGCGGCTGGTGCCGAGAATCGTGCCGCCCACGGTGAGGATTCCCGCAAGCGCGGTCTTGTCGAGCTTCAGCCGCCGGTCTTCCACGAGGCCGCGAAAGCCGTCGCGAAAACCGAGAATCTCCATGCCGTAGAAGCCGAGCGCGGTCTTGCCGACGCCGCGGATGGCGGCGTTGAGTCCGGGGCTGTCGCCGCCGGCGGTTAAAATCCCGATGCGTTTGATTTTGGATTTCGCCATAACGTCGTCTATTTGAGTTGGGAAAATTATTTTGTCGAGAATAACTTTGCGGCCCGGTCAAATAATTGTGCCGGCTTGTTGCACGCGCAGATTAAACAGAGCGGCGCAGCGAAATGCAACTGCGCGCAATTGACGCTTTCATCGCCAGGTCTTACGCTATCCGTAAACTTATGAGCCAATTGCAAGATTCACTGGTCGAACTCATCCGCCGCACGTCCGCCGAGATTCCCGACGACGTGCATCAGGCCATCCTCGCGTCGCTGGAGAACGAGAAGAAAAATTCCCTCGCCGCCAGCGCCATCAAGATCATTGACCAGAACATCGCGCTGGCGAAAGCGAAGTCGCAGCCCATCTGCCAGGACACCGGCAGCATTTTGTTTTATGTGGACGTGCCGGTCGGCTACGACGAGATCACGTTCGCCGAAACGGCCCGCGAAGCCGTGAAGCTCGCCACCAAGAAAGGTTATCTCCGCCAGAACTCCGTGAATTCGCTCACCGGCAAAAATGACGGCACGAACGTGGGGCCGGGCGCGCCGGCATTTCATTTTCATCAGCATCGTGAGCCGGAAGTCAGCGTGAAGCTCATCCTCAAAGGCGGCGGCTGCGAAAATGTCGGCGCGCAATACTCGCTGCCGATCGAGAAGCTGAAAGCAAACCGTGACCACGACGGCTGCCGCAAGGTGATTCTGGACGCGGTGTTGCAGGCGCAGGGCAAGGGCTGCGGGCCGGGCATCCTCGGCGTGTGCATCGGCGGCGACCGCGCGACGGGCTACGAACTTTCCAAGACGCAATTTCTCCGCCGGCTCGAAGACCGGAATCCGAATCCCGAACTCGACGAACTGGAGCAGGACATCTTGAAGACGGCGAACGAACTGGGCATCGGCCCGATGGGTTTTGGCGGCAAGACGACGCTGCTGGGCGTGAAGATCTGCGCGGCGAACCGCGTGCCGGCGTCTTTTTTCGTTAGCATCAGCTACATGTGCTGGGCGTATCGGCGCCAAGGCGTAACGCTGGATGCGGAGGGGAAGATTGGGAAGTGGCTTTATTAAAATGAACGTGAATTCGGATTAAACAAGAGAGGCGGGCGGAAAAATGAGCAATTCAATCACACATTATCAAACGAGTTTCCGGGTTAATGATTCAGATAGCGATGCGCTCATGCGTCTGAAAGCTGTGGTCTATGGATGGGTTGTAAAGAAGGAAGAAGACCGAATTATTCAAAAAGACAAGTCCAGTTTCTTTTCGCGATGCGACTGGAGAAATATGTTTGGAACTCACTCCGCCATTTGCACAGCCTCGTTTTGTTCGGAAGACGGTGATGCTTGGGCTATTCATTACACGGAAATTGACAAGGAGTTCGGGCGCAAGCGTTTTTGGTATTCGGATATTGGATTGAAAAAAGATGGCGGGTCAGTAGTTGTCTCGGTGCGTGTTTCTTTTGCGTGGAATGAGGAGGATTTGAGCCACCAACAAGAAGCCCCGACGCCGACTGTTCCGATAGTAATCCGTTATATCCTGCAAGGCAATCATGTTTACAGTGGACGGCCTGAATTCCGTCTTGTGGAAAAGCCGATTCAGTTCAACGAGCCGGGGATGGGTAAAGCCCTTTGTGATTTCATACAATCTGGAGACCGTCGTTATCCACTTATCGTATTTAACGGTGACGGCTCTGCCCATGTAAACGAGGCCGGTCAATTGGCGAGAGTGTTAACTGGAAAAAGCCTTGTCGCCGTAGTGTCGCACAACGCTGAACTGGCGGAGGAAATTAAAACTTTTTTGCCGGAAGATTTTCGCATTCCATTCGGGCAATTTAGGATTTTCTTTCCATTCAATCAGCGGCGCAACTCGCCGCTGCGTCATCGCTGGTATGATTTGCAAAGCGCAGATTATCCCGAACAAAGACGCGGCATCATCAACTGTTTGTTGAGAAGCCACAACTTGCTAGAAAAAGGTGCAGTCGAAACGATTGACGACATTTACAGTCTGGTAAACCGAAGCAAGCTGTTGAAATTGGAAGCGGCAAGTCCCGAACAGCAAAAGCAACTGGACGAATTTTTGCAAGAACATTCGCGAGTAGCTGCCGAGCGTGACCAGTGGAAACAGGAATCGGGAGTTTACGCTTCCGAAGTTGACCGACTGGAAGCAGAAACGAGGAAACTGGAATGGCAGTGCAAGGATTATGAAAGTCGCTTGGATGCCGCCGGACAAGGTGTGAGCGCTACGGAAATTGCTAAACTTCTTCCAACGCTGCCAAACAATCTGCTGCAAGTTGCTGAAGCGGCGAGCCGATTTTTCCCTCGCTTAGTTATTACCGAAGGAGCTTTAGAATCGGCCAAGGAATACCATGATTGCAAAAGCATCGGTGAAGCATGGCAAATGTTGCGCCATCTTAATGACGCGATGTATAAGCTGAAATTCGAGAGCGCAGAACAAAAAGATTGGGAGCGGACATTTCAAGATCAAACGGGTTACGAACTTGCGATGAGTGAAGGGAGTAACACCAAAAAGGATAAAAAACTTATGGGGCTTCGAAAGATTCAACATAACGGGCGCGAGTATGACATCACACCGCATTTGAAGCATGGAAACCAAGCGCCGAAAATGGTGAGGATTCACTTTGACTTCGACGAGAAGAGAAAAAAAATTGTGGTTGGCTACATCGGCTCGCACATTCCAAATGCGACGACAAAAACAATGTAGGTGAGTCTTGAACAAGATGGAATCTGTTTACATCGAGACGAGCGTGGTGAGCTATCTGGTGGCGCGGCCCAGCCGTGAGCCGGTGACGGCGTGGCGTCAGCAACTCACCAACGAATGGTGGGCGGAACGGAGCGGGCTATTCGCCTGTGTGATTTTGCAGGAAGTCATCGCCGAGGTTTTGCTTTCCGGCGTCGGGTTCGCCGGGCGCGTTGTTAAATGAAATTGCCGAACACAGACAAGCTGGTGGTCGAGCGCGAGAAGGTCGCGGATTACCTGCTCAACCCGGCGCATCCCGACAACGGCGGCAAGGCGGAGTTTTTCGGCAAGCTGGGTTTCCGGCGCGAGGAATGGGAAGCATTGGCGGCGGCACTTCGGACTTTGGCGCAAACAGCAGAGGTGGCCGGCAGCACGGAGTCGCCGCATGGAAGAAAATATGTTATCGTTGGGTGGATTGAATCGCCGGGCGGAAAAGTCGCGCAGGTGCAGACGATTTGGATTGTGGACAGGGGATTGGATGTGGCTAGATTGGTCACGGCTTATCCGCGCAAAGATTGAGAGGCATTATGATCAAAGAACATGAACGAGTGGTGCTGAAGTCCGCCGTGCCCGCCGAGGGTTTGGAGGCTGGCGACGTGGGAACGGTCGTGCATATTTATCGCGACGGCCTCGCCTACGAAGTCGAGTTCACGACGCTGGAAGGATACACCGCAGCGGTGGTGACGGTGGAGGCCGGGCAAGTCCGCCCGGTTCACAAACGGGAAATCACCCACGCCCGCGAATTGCAAACGGCTTGAGTCGTCGGAGGCTTCCCGTATGAAAGCTGATCCGATTCTTGAAGAGGTCTGGCGCGTCAAAGACAAGTTGTCGCGTGAGATGGCTGCCGCTCCGGAGGCTTATTTTGCGAAGCTGGGCGCGATTGCCGTCGCCGAGGAAACAGCGGGACGGAAGGTTATTCGTTCAGCCGCAGGGCTGCGCGAACTGGTAGCAGAAAAGGAACGGCAGATGGCCGGACAATCCGCATTTGCGCTAAATGACAAACCGTTACACAAGGCCTGATTAAATTTGCCATGCCCCAACTTACCGTTCTCTTCACCGAAGAAAAAATCCGCTCGCTGAAAGTCGGCGACGAGGTTTTGATTTCCGGCATCGTGTTCACCAGGCGCGCTGCCGCCGGGCTTGCCAGCATGGTTCATCGGCGGTAGATTCTTCGCATGAGCGCGACTGAAATCTTGAGCGAGTTGCCGAAGTTGACCGAGGCCGAACGGCGGGCGGTGCGGCGCAAGTTGTCAGAACTGGCGGCGGAAAATGTGGAGGTTGCGCTTTGCGACCAGGCCGCTTTGGAAGGCGCGATGATGCTCGACCGCATGGAGGAGGAAGATGCGCGCCATCAGCAGCGGTGAGGTCTGGCAGGTGGATTTCGGGCTGGCGGCCAAAGTGCGTCCCGCGCTGCTGCTCACGGGCAATCCTGCGGATGACGAACTCGATCTTGTCACGGTTCTGCTCCACACAACTTCTTTGCGGGGTAATCGCTGGGAACTTTCCATCCCCAAACCATTTCTAAAACCCGGCGCGTTTCATTTGCAGCAAATCCAGAGCGTTTCGACCGTGAGGTTGGAACGCAAGCCGGGCGCTTTGACCGAAGCAGAAATGAATCAAGTTTTGGATGCGTTGGCGGAGCGATTGAACATCTGATTTCTAACGGAAATTCATGAATAAAATCCTGTCCTTTTTTATCGGCCTTTCCCTGCTGGCGTTGATCGTTGGTCTGGTCGTCTATTTGAACGTGACCCGGCCGGCGCAGAAAGGGGTGGAGGCGGCGGGATCATTTGCAAGTCATGGAGTGGCCAAGGTGGCAGAGTTGGGGAAACATGGAATTGACAGGGTGGCGGAAGCGTTCACGGCCATTTTTCAGTCGCAGGTCAATGTGGTGGCTTCATCCACCGTGTGCGATGCCACCCCGATCGCGGAACTGGCTGTGTTGCAGCGGAACATCCGGGAGATCGTGGATTATTCCAAGACCGACCTGGGCAGCAACAAGCGCATCATCGCGGAACAGACGTTTGTCGCGAAAATCGGCTTTGATCTGGCGGCCAAATTTTCCGCCTCTTACGATGCTTCCAACCGGGTGGTGACCATCACGCTGCCGGAGCCGAAGATATTATCCCTCGAATCCTCCAGCCCGGCGCCGAACTACTATCTGGCGGCGGATGGAGTGATCAATAAAATCACGACGGAAGATCACCGGCAGATTCTGATGCAGCTCAAGGCGCAGGCCCGCAAAAGTGCGGATTCAACCCTGGCGATTGGCGATGCGAAGCAAATGATTGAAACGCGCTTCCAAGACCTGTTTCGCGCCTTCAACGTCAAGGTGATCGTTCTGTTCGCTTCGGATCAGCCAAAACTGCGCGGTGAACCTTTGAATCCGCAAAATGATCTCCCAGTCAAAAAGTAGGATTTAGATTTTCCTCGAATGAAAATCAGCGCTGGAGGTCGCCGGGTTTTTCGGGGATGCCGGGCTGGTCAAGGAGCTGGATGCCGGTGGCGGAGCCGAGATGGTTCCAGTCGCGCAGCGCCCAGACGACTTTTTTATCGGGTGTGACTTCGATGACTTGCACGACGCGGAAACGGTTGCCGCCTGCGCCCCAGGCGCGATTGCAGAACACGGTGTTGCCGTTGGCAAGGCGGTTCGCTGACTGGATGTCACGGAGTTCAATGCCGGGCAGGTCGTTCTTCTCGATGGCCCAGACGATTTCGCCCTTCGGATTCAGTTCGTGGACGCAGGCATGGTCGTCGCCGGGGATGAGGGTGTTGCCGTTTTTCAGGCGGATGGCGTTCCATGGAGTTTCGGCTTTGAGGGTCGAGATTTCTTTCCAATCTTTATCGTATTCAACCACGCGCACGCCTTTGAGGAAAGTGATCAGGTAAGTGCCCTGCGCGGTGAGGCGGCAGTTGCGGGACTGGAGGTGGACGCTTTTGGGATCGGCGGCATTGGTGACGGAGAGTTCGTGCTTCATGACGACAGAGTTGTCTTTTTTATCCAAGATGAACAGGCGGGGCGGAAGGCCGTTCTGGACAATCATGACCTTATCGAGGCCGACGGGTTGAAGTGCGTGAACTTCCGTGTTGGCGGGACAGTCGTAGGCCCAGACGATTTTTTTCTGCGGCGTGACTTCGTAACAATGGTTCATCACGGTGCAGATGATGTGGCCGTTGGAAAGCATCCAGGCGTCGTCAATCTCGCCGCCCTTGGGGAAGGCGTAAGTCCAGACAACCTTTCCGTGATTGACGACGTAAAGGACGTTGTTGCCTTCGCCGTAATAGAGGAAAGGATGTTGCGCGAGCCCATTGCCGGGCAATGATTCCATGGTCATGGCGGCGTTCGTGCCGTTGCCCGGAAGCGGGCGGACGGGATTGTCGGCTTCAGCCGGGCCTTTGGCCGGGGCGTTTTCAAACTGCGCGAGGACGGAAAGCATGGGCTGGCTGGCGTCGCCGCGCGGCGAGGCGCAACCACTGATGAGGATGCCGACAGTGAAGGCGAATGCGCTCGTGAAGAAAAGCTTGCCAAGATTCATGGGCTGGACTTTACCGGGACACGGAGCAGCGTCAAGCCGGCACGACTTTAGCCTTTGGACTTTGGGCATGGGACTTTATCCTGAACCGGTGAGCCATAAAAGCGCCCGCATCGCCGCGATGATCGAATCCTTCCAGGGACGGGAACTCGACGCGCATTACCTCGGATATTTCGACTGCTTCAACCGCCAGCTTTTTTACGAGGCGCACGATGTGCTGGAAAATTTGTGGCTGCCCGACCGCCACGGAGCGAACGGAAATTTTTACAAGGGGCTCATCCAGCTTGCCGGTGCATTTGTGCATCTGCAAAAGAACCGGCTGCGTCCGTCCGCCGCGCTGTTCAAGCTGTCCCAGGCGAACCTGGGAAAATATCCCCGCGTCCATGAGCAGTTGGACTTGGAACGGGTGCAGGCGTTGATTCAAAGCTGGCTCGGCCAACTCGAATTACACGATTTCAAGGTCAACCCATTGACCCAGGCCAACCTTCCGCAGCTCGGCTTGATTCATACACCCGCTTGACCGGACGCAGTTTTCTTCAAAAATCAGCTTGACGATATTCCTTATATTCTGTAAATTCTGTTGTGACAGAAATAAAAGAATTATGAATAAGCTAAGCCCGGTCGAACAGAAGTTCATCCTGCATTGGGGCGAGATGGGAACCAAGTGGGGCATCAACCGCACCGTCGCGCAGATCCACGCGCTGCTTTACATCACGCCCAAGCCGCTCAATGCCGAGGAGATCAGCGACACGCTGGCGGTGGCGCGTTCAAATGTCAGCAACAGCCTCAAGGAATTACAGGGCTGGCGCATCGTGAAGCTCGTGCATGTGATGGGTGACAAGCGCGACCATTTCGAGGCGCTGCCGGACGTGTGGGAGACATTCCGCATCGTGCTGGACGAGCGAAAGAAGCGGGAGATTGACCCGACGCTGGCAGTCTTGCGAGAGTGCATCGCCAAGGCGAAGGAAGATTCCGCCACCGGCAAATACACCGAGCAGCGTCTCCGCGACCTCGCGGGATTTTTTGAGACGACAAACGAATGGTATGAGCAAATCCGAAGCTGGCCGACGAGTGCGTTGACGAAATTTGTGAAGCTCGGCGGCAAAATTCAGAAACTGCTGGGCATAGGGAAATGATTTGAATTTTTGTGAATGCTGCAATTCCAGAACGAACGATTGAAACGGCGCAAAGCTGGGTGCTTTACGACGGCGAGTGTCCGCTTTGCCTCAACGCCGTCGCACGGTTCGCGCCGACGCTGCACCGCTATCATTTCGGTCTCGCGCCGTTGCAAACGGCATGGGTGCAACAAAGGATCGGCTTGAATACAGGCGAGCCGCTGGCCGAGATGAAATTACTGGTGGAGGACGGACGGATTTACGGAGGCGCGGATGCGTTGGTGCAAATCGCGCGACGAATCTGGTGGGCAATGCCGCTGTTCGCGCTGGCGCAGGTTCCCGGCGTGAAGTTTTTGTTCCGGTCCGGCTATCGCTGGATTGCCGTGAACCGGCACTGCTTGAACGGCGCTTGCGAGATTCCAAAGCAAAATCAAATCAGCGACTGGCTGCCTTTGTTTTTTTTGCCGCCGCTGATTGTCTTCACGAGGGATTTTCTACCGGCGTGGATTTTCATGTGGCTGCTGGCGTTCTCGATTTTTTCCAGCTGCAAATGGCTGACATGGCGAAGGGCGTTACGGCAAATCCACGGCGTAAACAGATTTATTTCTCTCGGATATTTGTTCGTCTGGGTTGGCATGGATGCAAGGAATTTTCTTCGCGGCAAGCGCAATGTTATTGCGCCAAAACCGGGCGACTGGCTGCTGGCGGCAGGCAAAATTTTTCTCGGTGTTGTTTTGATCTGGTTAGTGGCTCGCCGCTTTCTTGGAACGCAGCCCCTGGCTGCTGGCTGGATTAGCATGGTAGGATTCATCCTGTGCCTGCACTTTGGATTGTTCCAACTGCTTGCGCTGGTCTGGCAGAGAGCCGGGGTGAGCGCCCAGCCCATTATGCGCGAACCGTTGCGGTCAACGTCGCTGGCCGATTTTTGGGGACGACGCTGGAACGCAGCTTTTCATATTCTGGTGAATGATTTTGCCTTCCGGCCATTGTTGCGAAAATGCGGGGCAACGGTGGCGACGATCCTTGTGTTTTTACTTTCTGGATTGATCCACGATTTTATCATCTCGCTGCCTGCGCGCGGCGGCTACGGTTTGCCGACGGCGTATTTTTTGATCCAAGGACTCGGCGTGGTTTTCGAACGCACAACTTTTGCGAACTGGCTTGGATTTGGGCGTGGCTGGCGCGGCTGGCTGTTCACGGCAATTTGCACCGTCGGCCCTGCCTTCTGGCTTTTTCATCCAATTTTTGTCCGCAACGTAATCCTGCCGATGCTTCAAGCCATCGGCGCAACCTGAAAGAAAAATGAAAACGCCAAACCTGACCTTGTTGCTTCAAATCGCCGGTGTGCTGCATCTTGGATTGATGTGTGCGGGTGCGCTTATGCCGCGAGTCGTCAATATGCGAACGCATCTCGCCGCGCTGCCGCCATTTATCCGGCAACTGTTTTGGGTCTATTATTCTTTCATCGGACTTTGTTTGGTGAGTTTTGGCGTCATCACCGTCACATTTGCCGATACGCTTGCGGCAGGCGGCAATCTGGCCCGTGCTCTCTGCGCGTTCTTCGCTGTGTTTTGGACAATCAGGCTGATTGCCGGGACTTTTATTTTTGATATGCGGCCTTATTTGACAAATTTTCCCCGGCGGCTTGGTTATCATGCGATCAACATCGTCTTTGTCTATTTGCCAGTTATTTATGCATGGGTTGCGTGGAAAGGAGGCAAGGGATGAATAACGCAAATTCATTCACGATTCATCAACCACTTTTTCATCTGCCGGTGGTAAGCGGAATAATTGAGCGCAGGATGCTTGTCAATTTTCGCTGCGAGCCTGATATGCTTGCCCGATTGTTGCCGCCGCCGTTCCGCCCAAAGTTGGTCAGTGGTTGGGGCATGGCTGGCATTTGTCTCATTCGGCTCGGCGGAATCCGCCCGGCCTTCCTGCCCGCATTTGGCGGATTGACTTCGGAAAATGCCGCACATCGCATCGCCGTGGAATGGGATGAAGACGGCGCGACGCGTGAGGGTGTTTTTATTCCGCGCCGCGACACGAATGCGTCGCTGAATCGGCTGGTTGGCGGCAAGGTTTTTCCCGGCATACATCACGCCGCGAAATTTGAAATCAATGAAACGGAAAATCACTTCAAACTGGAAATGCAGAGCGAGGACGGCGAGGCGTTCGTTCGTGTGGCGGCGCGGGTGATAGACGGAATGCCGGGCGGATCGGTTTTCAATTCGCTTGCCGAGGCTTCGGATTTTTTTCACGGCGGTGCATTAGGCTGGTCTGCCCGTCCGATGCATGGCGAGTTTGATGGTCTGGAATTAGTCTGCCGCGAATGGCGGATGGAGCCTTTGGCTGTTGAGCACGTCGCTTCGAGCCTTTTTGGAAACACAGAATTGTTTCCATCTGGTTCCGCAAAATTTGACAGTGCTTTCCTTATGCGCGGGATTGCCCACGAATGGCAGGCGCGTGGACGGCTCATTGTTTCTGAAAGGACAACTATATGAAAAAGCGAATCATCCTCGCCGGTGGCAGCGGTTTTCTCGGCAATGCCCTGGCGAAGAAATTTATCCAGCGCGATTGCGAAGTTGTCGTCCTGACGCGTTCGCCGCGCGAGCGCGGTGACGGCGTGGAGGAAATTTTCTGGGACGCAAAATCTTTGGGCGAATGGGCGAAGTTTGTGGACGGCGCGGAAGTGGTCATCAATCTGGCGGGCAAGTCCGTGGATTGCCGTTACACCGAGGCCAATCGCAAAGCCATCATAGCTTCGCGGGTGGATTCGACGCGCGGTTTGGGCGAAGCGATTGCGAAGTGCAAGCGGCCGCCGCGCGTGTGGCTCAACGCCAGTTCGGCGACGCTTTACAAGCATACGTTCAACACGCCGATGGACGAGGAGGGCGAAGTCGGCGCGACGGCGGAAGCGAAGGACGAATTTTCCATCGAAGTAATCCGCGAGTGGGAACGCGCGCTGAATGAGGCGCGGACGCCAAACACGCGCAAAGTCGCCATGCGCATCACACTCGTTTTTGGCAGGGACGGCGGCGTGTTTCCCGTGTTGCGACGGCTTGCGCGGCTTGGTCTCGGTGGGAAAATGGGCGGTGGCCGACAATTTGTTTCATGGATTCATCAGGAAGATTTTTGCCGCGCGGTTGAATGGCTCATCATCCATGACGACATGAGCGGGCCGGTCAATTTCGCCGCGCCCAATCCGCTGCCGAATCACGAAACGATGAAACTAATTCGTGAAGCGTGCGGCGCTCCGTTTGGTCTTCCGGCTGAAGAATGGATGCTGGAAGTCGGCGCATTTTTTCTGCGGACGGAGACGGAATTGCTCATCAAAAGCCGTTACGTCGTGCCGGGAAAATTGCTGGCTTCGGGGTTCAAATTTCAATTTCCCGAACTGCGCGGCGCGCTGGCGGACCTCTCCAAATAATTTCCGACGCATGAACAATGAATCTTTCATCATCCATTCTGGAAAAGCCGGCGCAGACATTAAGCGACGCGGGCAGGGCGCGTCTGCTGTCGCGGCGCGGCGAGCCGCCGTTTCTCGCGGGCTGGGAGCGCGTGCTGTTCATCCACTTTGAAGTGGACGCGGTGCAGTTGCAACGCGACGTGCCGTTTCCAATTGATCTGCGCGATGGCAAGGCTTACGTCAGTCTCGTCGCTTTCACGATGCTTGATATGCGCTTTCGCATCGGCGGAAAGGCGCTGTCATGGATGCTCAAGCCCGTTTCAACCCATGAGTTTCTCAACGTGCGGACGTATGTGCGCCACGGTGACGAAGGCGGCATTTATTTCCTGACCGAGTGGCTGTCGAACTGGTTGAGCGTCCGGCTTGGGCCGTTGCTTTATGGACTGCCGTATCACTACGCAAAAATAAATTACAAGCACGCGCACGAAAAAGGCCGTCTATCCGGCAAGGTTGAAACGCACAATCGCCGTTGCAATTTCAATTACGACGCGCGCCTTGCGCCGGACACGACTTTTGCCCCGTGTGAAAATGATTCGCCCGATAAATTTCTCCTCGAACGCTACACGGCCTTCACTTCGCACGGTTCAACGCGGCGGTTCTTCCGCATCTGGCATCCGCCATGGCCGCAGATTCGAGTGAAAGTTTCAATTTCGGATGATTCGTTGCTGAAGAAAACCTGGCCGTGGTTCAGCGGTGCGCGGCTGTCCGGCGCCAATTACTCACCCGGCTTTGACGAAGTCTGGATGGGACGGGCTCATCACATCCGGTGACAAATTTCACACCAGCGCGTCGGCCAGCACGCAGGCCATGTGCTGCGTCATGTTCAGGGCGAGGTGCTGGATTTGATTGCGGCAACTGGTGCCGGACGCCACCACGACGGTTCCGTAAGGCTGGCTTTTGATTTTCTGGATGAGCGGCTCGGCCACCTTCAATGACAGTTCATACTTTGATTCCAGCATCCCAAATGCGCCGGCCATGCCGCAGCAGCCGGTGTCGAGCATCGTGACCGTCCGGTTCGGCAGGCGCTCCGCAAGCTGGAGCATGTAGCCGGTGTTGGCCAGAGACTTCGCGTGGCAATGCGCGTGGATGACAAGCTTCTGCGCCTCCTCATCAAATCTCAAGGCGTTTGGTTCCTGCTTGAGCAGATTCTCGATGAATTCCTCGAACAACATGCAGCGGCGCGCAACCTTGTCCGTGTCCGGCAATTTCAATTCGCGGTAATCTTCGATGAACATGGAGTAGCACGACGGTTCCAGAAAAATAATTGGAGCTTCATCAGGATCATGGTTCAGGAGGGCGAGATTGTGGCGCCCCAGTTTTGCGGCCTCGTCAAGGTTGCCCATGCTGAAGGCCGGGCGTCCGCAGCATTTGCGCTGCGTCGGAAGCGTGACTTCAAACCCGGCGGTCTCCAGCACGGTGACGGCGGCGATGCCGATCTCCGGCTCGTGATAACGTGCAAACGTGTCGTCCCAAAGAATGACGCGGCCGCGAAAGGCTTTCCGAAATGGCGGACGCTTCGCAAACCAATGATCAAATCGTTCACGCGCGAACGGCGGCAGCAGGCGTTCGTGCGTCAAGCCTAGAACTTTCCCGAAGATGTGGCGCAGGGAACCGGACTTCAGAAGAAAGTTGGCGACGCCCGGCAGGGTGCAGCCAATCCGTCCGAGCTGATCCACGTCACTCAACAATCGTTCGCGCAATTTTAGCCCGTCGCGGCGGATGCGTGCGTGCAGCAGTTCGGCCTTGAGCAGCGCCATGTTCACATTGGACGGACATTCGGTGGTGCAGGCTTTGCAGGAGAGACAATTGCTCAACGCGGCCTCCAGTTCGACCGAGCGTAACGGGTCGCCGCCCGTTCCGCGCAACTCCAGCGACGCGCGGATCGCGTTGGCACGACCGCGCGTGGACATGATTTCTTCGCCGGTCGCGATATATGTCGGACACATCGTCGGCGTCATCTTGATGCAGCCGCCGCAGCCGTTGCACTGTTCCAGATTGCCGGCGAATGACCCGTCCCTGGCCGCAAACGCGAGATGCGGTTCAAACGGCAGTTCAATGGGGCGTCCCGCTCCGATCCGCAGGTTGCGGTCAATCTTGTAGCGGCCATCGGCAATGATTTTGCCCGGATTAAAAACATTGTTCGGGTCGAAGGAGAGTTTGATCTCCTTCATCAGCCGGTAAAGTTCCGCGCCAACCTGTTCCTTGAGAAATTCCGTGCGCGCAATGCCCACGCCATGTTCGCCTGCGAGCGAACCTTTGAATTGCAACACAAGCGCGGAAACCTCGTCGGCGATCTGCCGGTATTTTTCCAGGTCGGCGTCGCGATGCAAATCCAGCACGGGACGGACGTGCAGCAGACCCGCCGCCGCGTGGCCGTAATAGGAAGCCGACACGCCCACGCTCTTCATCAATGCCTGCAGGTTGCCGACGTATTCCGGCAGATCCTGCGGACGCACCGCCGCGTCCTCGATAAAGCACGCGGGCTTCGCGCTGCCTTTGCAGCCGGTCAGCAGGGACAAGCCAGCCTTGCGCACTGCCCACACGAGATCAGCCTCGGCCTGCGTCCGCAAAATCAACCGGCGCAGTCCGAGTTTCTTTTTTTTCAGCAACGCCAGCCGCGCTTTGACGTCCTCGAAAAATTCGACGATCAAAATGGATTCGCACGGCTTCGTGTCCAGTTCGAGCAGGTCGCGGGCGGCCTGAAATTCCAACTGGCCGCGCGTCTGGTCGAACAGCGGACGGTCAATGTGCTCGATGGCGGCGGGCTTGAGTTCGAGCAATGCTTCCGTGGCCTGCATCGCCTCGGCCACGGACGCAAAAAACAGCAGGCCGGCGCCGCGCTCCTGTGGCAGCGGAACAATTTTCAGCTCCGCCGCCAGGATCGCCGCCAGCGTGCCTTCGCTGCCGGTCAAAATAGAAAGCAGGTTGGCCGGGTCGTGTGCCGCGCGGGCCAGCGCATAACCGGGCCAGCGCTTCAATAGCCCCGGCGGAAAGCGTTCGGCAATCTGCAGCGAGTTGAGCGAGACCATGTCTTCCACCAGAAGCCGTTGACGCTGCAAGGTGTCGTGGCCGGGGCCGACCTTCACAACATTTCCGTCAGCCAGGACGATCTGCAGTTCGTTCACATGCATCCCCGTCGTTCCATAGACCGGCGTGTGCAAACCTGAAGAATCGTTCGCGATCATTCCGCCGAGCGTCGCGCGGGAACTGGTCGCCACGTCCGGCCCGAAACGAAATCCGCGCGGATGGAGAAAATTGTTCAACTGATCCAGCACCACGCCCGGCCCGACGCGGACGGTTCGGGCCTCCTTGTTGAAATCCCAGATCTCCCGGTTGTGCCGCGCGAAATCAATGACCAGCCCTTCGCCAATCGCCCCGCCGGAAAGACCCGTTCCCGCGCCGCGCGGAATCACCGCCACGCCGGCCTGCGCCGCCGCCTGGATGATGGAGCTGGCCTGCGTCACATTTTTCGGAAACGCCACCGCCAGCGGCACGACCTGGTAGGGCGACGCGTCCGTGGCGTATAGCTGCCGCGTGAGATTGTCGAAGGCGACTCCGCAGTTCGCGGCATTCAGCGTTGCCAGTTGTTGAGCGGGCATCATGTGGACGGCACAAACCTATCGGCGTGACACGCCGTTGACAATCGCATTAACTCACCCGTCATGAGTTCCTTTTCGCAGGCGCGTTCCGAAGAATTTCTGAAAATCAGCGGCCAGTTCAAGCTTGGCGCACTCGTCACGGAATCATCGCATCCTGTCACGGCCAGTTTAAGTGAAGTGGCAAAGGGCGATATAGTCGCCGCGCTCAAGCTGCTCTTTGACGTGGATGATGACGTGGTTCGCAAATTCCGCGAGTTTGTGGAATCGGGCAGGGCGGGGGAGATGAAGGAAACCATTTTGCGTTCGTTGAAAAACGGCGGGCGGATTTTATTCACCGGCTGCGGCTCGACCGGGCGCTTGAGCATCCTGCTGGATTCCATCTGGCGCGATTTCTGGCAGCAACAGAAAACCCTCACCCGGCCTACGGCCACCCTCTCCCATCAGATGGGCGAGGGGGTGGATTTTGAAAACCGCACGTTCAGCGTCATGGCCGGCGGCGATTACGCGCTCATCAAATCTGTCGAGGGTTTCGAGGACTTCACCGCGTTCGGCAAAAAGCAGATTGCCGATCTGGGCGTGTCGGCCAAGGACGTGGTGTTTGCCATCACCGAAGGCGGCGAAACCTCGTTCGTCATCGGCACGGCGTGGGCGGGCGTTGAAGCGGGCGCGAAGGTTTATTTCGTCTATAACAATCCCGACGACATTCTTTGTGCGACGGTCGAACGCAGCCGCGAAGTCATTCAAGATGCGCGCATCGAGAAAATAAACCTCACGACCGGGCCGATGGCGATCACCGGTTCCACGCGGATGCAGGCTACCTCGATCCAGCTTTGCGTGATGCTCACGGTTTTGGAAATGGTCGTGAGGGATTTGACCGGAGTCGCGTCGGCGTCCGTCCCTGAAACTTTCTTGGAAAAAATGGCTGAAATGCACGCGGGCCTGAAGTCGCCGGAATTTCTCGCGCAATTGGCGAAGCTCGTCGCCCTGGAGGAATCGGTTTATCGCGGTGGCCACAAAAATAATTACTTCGCCGGCCGCTTTGGCGCGGACGTTTTGACGGACACGACCGAGCGTTCACCGACGTATTGCACGCCGCCGTTCCGCAAGTTTGACGACGCGACGGCGACCGAATCCTGGGCGTATTTGTTTTTGCCGGAGCCGGACGCGGCGTCCGCGTGGCGGAGCATTTTGAAACGCGCCCCGCGCTGCGTGGAATGGAGCGAGGCGGAAACCGGCGCGCTGGTAGGTGGTGACAAGGTGGCGCGCACGCGGGAAATCATGCACAAAATCAGCGCGGCGGAACTGATGCGGTTTCGCATCGGGCTGGACGGCGTGCGGCAGCGTCCGCCGGGCGCGGGCGATTGCGCGGTGGCCGTCCTGAACGAAACGGAACTGGAAAATTTCAGTTCGCCGGAAAATTTCCAGCGTTCACAGCTCGAAGCCGCGCGGAAGGCCGGCGCACAAACGGGCGTGATTTGTTTTGCAAATGAAGCGGTGGGGCGAGACTCCCGGCAAGCCGTTGCTTTAAGTGATTTCTGGCTCTCGGGGACGCTCGCCCCGCCTGATGCGATGGTTTTTGTTCCCGTCCCGCACACGGATTTACTTTTGGACGGCGTGACGCGCGTGGCGGTGAAGCTGGTGATGAACGCGCTCTCCACCTGCACGATGGTCCGGCTGGGCCGCGTGATGGGCAATTACATGGTCTGGGTGGTGCCGAGCAATCTGAAGCTGATTGACCGCGCGACACGTTACATCACCAAGCTGACGGACATGAATTACGAAGCGGCCAACGCGCTGCTGTTTGAGATCATCGAATACGTCGAGCCGCGCATGAAGGCGGACCAGGCGTATCCGCCGGTAGTGGGCATGGCCGTGCTGCGTGCAAAAGAGAAGCTGACGAATGAGCAGGCGGAACAAAAGTTGAAGCAAGTCGTGCTGACCTGAAGGAACAAGATGCCTTTTCAATGAGTGCATTCAACCTCCTGTTAGTCGCGATTCTGCAGGTTTGGCATTTCACACGTGTTGGGCTAAAGTCTGCTCATGTTTTTGGCGACGACGAACAAGGCACGGCGGTTGTTGCATTTGAGTTACATTGACAAGGTGACGGTGGCGGAACTGGAGCGCGGTTATCCCGAGGTGGTGGCGTTGCTGGCGGAATTTCCCGACGGTTTTGAAATGCTCGCGGATTTGGGCCGGCTGGAATCCATGGACATCGCCTGCGAGGGGATTATCGGCAAGACGATGGAAATGCTGGAGCAGCGCGGCCTCGAACGGGTGGTGCGCGTAATCTCCGATCCTTCAAAAGACATCGGCCTTAAAATCATCGGTCTGTTTCATTACTCGAAAAAAATCCGCATCGTCACCTGCGCAACGATGACGGAGGCGGCGAGGGTGCTGGAGTTGTAAGGATCGGTTCCCAACCGGCAGAAGGCGGTTTAATTTTCATTAGACCAGCCACAGTTTCATTGTTAGCCTGACCGCATTATGTCATCCGATGAAATCTTGATGGAAGCGGAAGAGAAAATGATCAAGACCGAGCAGGTCGTGGTCAACGAATTCGCCGGCGTGCGCACGGGCAAGGCGTCCGCGTCGCTCATCGAAAACATCTTGGTGGAGGTTTACGGTTCGCAGATGCGCCTGCGCGAACTTGCGGGCATCACCACGCCGGAAGCCCGCATGCTGGTCGTGCAGCCGTGGGACATAACCGGCATCCAGGCCATTGAGAAGGCGATCCAGAAGGCGAACCTCGGCCTCTCTCCGGTCGTGCAGGGAAAAATCATCCGCGTCTCGTTCCCGGAATTGAGCGCAGAACGCCGTCAGGAGTTCGTGAAGATCACCAAGAAGATGGCCGAGGACAGCCGCGTGGCCGTGCGCCACGTCCGCCGCGACGCGATGGAACTTCTGAAAAAAGCGGTCAAAGCGCACGAGACCAGTGAAGAGGACCAGGAAAAGACGGAGAAGGAAATCCAGAAGCTGACCGACCAATACATCGCCAAGATTGACGCGCACCTTGCGCACAAAGAAAAAGAAATTTTGACGGTTTGATCGTGCGGCGCTCCAAACTGCGCAGCAATCCACCCGCTCATTTAATTGACACGCCCGCCGCAGTTTTCTAACTTCTTCCGGCAAAGACCCCGCCGCTTTGCCCCGGATCATGTCCGGGGATTTTTATTGTCGGCGGTAGGGCGGCGCTGCTGCGCCGCCGCAAAAAAATAAAAATTTATGGCAAACACAATTCTCGTCGGCGCCCAGTGGGGCGATGAAGGCAAAGGCAAAATCATTGACGTGCTCACCGAGCAGGCGGACATCGTCGTCCGCTACGCCGGCGGCAACAACGCCGGCCACACGGTTTATATCGGCAGGCAGAAATATGTTTTGCATCTCGTGCCGTCCGGCATCCTGCGCAAGAACAAGCTCTGCGTCATCGGCAACGGCGTGGTCGTGGATCCGCTCGGCCTCGTCAGCGAGATCGAAGGGCTGAAAAAAATCGGCGTCAAGGTCAGCCCTAAAAATTTCCTTTTGAGCGAAACCGCGCACGTCGTGTTCCCGTATCATCGCGAACTCGACGCGCAGCGCGAAGTCATCAAGGGCAAAAACAAGATCGGCACGACCAAGCGCGGCATCGGCCCGGCTTACGGCGACAAGGCCGCGCGTGTTGGTTTGCGCGTGAATGATCTGGTTGACCCGGTCCGTCTCGAAGCCAAGCTTTCCGCCCGCATCAAGGAGAACAACATCGTTCTCAAATCGCTGGGTGCGAAACCGCTGTCGTTTAAAAAGGTTTTCGCGGATTACAACGCCGCCGGAAAATATCTCAAGCCGTTTGTGACGAACACCGTGGTTCTTTTGCACAACGCGATCCGCAATCAGGCGGACATTTTGTTCGAGGGCGCGCAGGGGACATTCCTTGACATTGACCACGGCACCTATCCGTTCGTCACGTCATCGAATACGACGGCTGGCGGCGCTTGCACGGGTTCCGGCGTGCCGCCGCATCGCATGGATCGCGTGGTCGGCGTGATGAAGGCTTACACCACGCGCGTCGGCGAAGGGCCGCTGCCGACGGAGAACTCCGAGATTTCCGATTTGCTGCACGGCATGGGCCGCGAATTCGGTGCGACGACCGGTCGCGCGCGCCGCTGCGGCTGGTTTGATTCCGTTGCGACACGCCACGCGACGATGGTCAACGGCATTGATGATCTTGCCATCACGAATCTCGACGGCCTCGACACGGTGGAGACGATCAAGGTTTGCGTCGCGTATCGCCACGGCAGGAAGCAATACGACTTCGTGCCGAACGACGCCGAAATTCTCGCTCAATGCGTTCCGGTTTACGTCGAGTTCGAAGGCTGGCGCACGCCGACCGACAAGGCGCGCACGTTCAAAGACCTGCCGATCAAAGCGCGCGAGTATTTGAAGGCTATCGCGGGATTGACGGATGCGAACTTGTTCATCGCGTCCATCGGGCCGGGGCGCGACCAGACGATTTTTGTTTGAGCTGAAAGCCGCCTGTAAATTTCATAGAATGCGCAGTTTATTATTTTATAATCAGCGGAATTCGTGTAATTTACAGTCAGACTTATGCCTTATTTCGCGCCGGGAGAAATTGAAGTTTATTGCTACTTTAGGCAGCATATTGGCACTCGCATGGAAGCCGCCGGGTTGCGTGTGCAATTTCATTACAACGTGGCGCCGGGCATTCATTTCAGGGTTGCTCCGCCAGAAGAATATCGCAGCGCCATCATCATGGGCATTGAAGACGGGATGGCGGCCCGGTTTCCGGAATTTCCAAAAACCGGGAGCATTTGGATCGTGGAAATTACTGAACATGATGTTGATTCCAGCCCGCGAGCTTTTTACAGGGCGGCACGAACCGTTATTGATCAGGCGTATTCGCTTTCACAATCCGCCTAATCTGTGGTTAATCAAATGAGCGCCTCTCCAACCAGCTTGAGTTCCGAAGCCGCCGCCAATCTTCCGCGCCACGTCGCGGTGATCATGGACGGCAACGGGCGTTGGGCGAAGTCGCGCCATCTGCCGCGCATCGAGGGGCACCGGCGCGGCGCGGATTCGGCCCGCGAAATCATCCGCACGGCGGGCGAACTCGGCATCAAGTATCTCACGCTCTACGCATTTTCCGCCGAGAACTGGAATCGGCCCAAGGACGAGGTGGACGCGCTGATGAAGTATCTCGTCCACTATCTCAAGACCGAGACGAAGGACCTGAACAAAAATAACGTCCGGCTTGAAGTCATCGGCCAGATCCATCGGCTGCCGGACAATGTGCAGGAGCATCTCGCCAAATCCATCGCCACGCTTTCCAAGAACAACGGCCTGACGCTCATCATGGCATTGAGTTACAGCAGCCGCATCGAGATTGTCGAAGGCGTCCGGCAAATCGCGCAGAAGGTCAAGTCCGGCAAACTCGATCCCGCCGACATCACGGAGAAAGTCATTTCCGACCACTTGTGGACGCGCAATGTGCCGGATCCAGATCTGCTCATCCGCACCAGCGGCGAGATGCGCGTGAGCAATTTTCTGCTGTGGCAGATTTCCTATGCGGAACTGGTCGTCACCCCGACGCTCTGGCCGGATTTTAAGAAACCGCAATTTATTGCCGCGCTGGAGGAATACGCCAAGCGCAACCGTCGCTTCGGCGGAGTTTGAAATTTGTAGCGTCGGGACTCTGGCCTGACGTAGAGGGCTGGCGTCTCGCCGCCCGGAAAAAACGCTCGCAGATTTCACGGTTCCAAACAATTCGAAGGTGTTGTTCCGGCGGAGGTTTTTTCCGCCGGGCGGGACGCCACGGCTCTACGGCAGGCGGGACGCCCGCCGCTACATTCATGCGACGTCATTCTTAACCTTCGGCGACGAGCCGCAGAAATTGTTTTGTCTCCGGGTCGTAAGCGAACAGTTCCGCCGTGGCGATCTTGAAAAACCAGCCGTGCAGCCGCAAGGTGCCGTCCATCAACCGTTCCTGCACGCAATGGTAGCTGTGCAGATTTTCCAGTCCAAACAGGACATTTTCTTCGCCGGCGGCATTGACCCGGCTGGCTTCGTCGCGGAGATGAACGTATTGGGAACGCATGATTTCGCTCACGGGCGCGGCAAGCTTGAGCCATTCGCGCAAGTGCGGCATCGAACTGTTATCCGGCAACCCGCCGAGCAACGCCGTCATTGCGCCGCATTGCGTATGGCCGCACACCACGATGTCGCTGACGCGCAAGGTCTCCACGGCGAACTCAATCGCGGCGGCGGTGGAATTGGTGCTGCCGGTCACGCCGGCGGGCGGAATGATGTTGCCGACGTTTTTGACGACAAACAAATCGCCCGGCTTGCTCTGCGTGATGAGTTCCGCCAGCACGCGCGAATCCGAGCAGGTGATGAACAAGGTGTGCGGATTCTGCCCCTCCTGCGAGAGCTTGCGGAACAGCTTCCGGTAATTGCCGAACTCGTCGTTGTGAAAACGATGAACGCCTTCGATGAGCCGTTCCATAATTCAACGTGCCAGCGTTTTGTTCTTCGCACGCGATTCGGCGGTGAGCTTCACCTTGAAATTGAGCAGCGCCTTTTGCAATCGCGCATCACCCGTAGCGAGAATCTGAACCGCCAGAATCCCTGCGTTCTTCGCGGCGTTGACACCCACCGTCGCCACGGGAACGCCCGGCGGCATTTGGACAATTGAGAGCAGCGAATCCATTCCGTCCAAGGTCTTGCCCTGGATCGGCACGCCGATGACGGGCAACGTCGTGGACGCCGCCGTGACGCCCGGCAGATGCGCCGCGCCGCCCGCGCCCGCGATGATGACGCGCAAGCCGCGTTTGATGGCTGCGCTCGCATATTCTTCAAGGCCGCGCGGATCGCGATGGGCGGAGATCACTTTGGCTTCCGAGACCACGCCGAATTCCGTCAATGTCTCGGCGGCGGCTTTCATGATCGGCCAGTCGGAATCGCTGCCCATCAAAATGCCGACGACTTGTTTGTTAGATGATTTCTTCATTGGCGGGCAAAATTGAGCGAAGAAATCGCCCGCTTGGCAAGCAGCAAAATTGTAGCGGCAGTCTGCCGGCCGCCGCTGCAAATTCAATTCGTGCCAATTTGTGAAATTCGTGTCAGATTTTTTCGCCGATGAGTTTGAAAAACATTTCCGAATTTCTCGCGTTGCGGCGCAACACCTCGTTGCTGCTCGTCGCGCTCGTGCTGGCGGGAACGGGCGAAAAACTCTGGCTCGGCTTTGCCCCAAAATACATCGAAACCATCGGCGGCGGGATATTGATCATCGGGATTTTCGACGCGCTGCAAACGCTGCTCGGTGCGGTGTATGCCTATCCCGGCGGCTGGCTGACGGATCATTGGGGCCAACGCCGTTCGCTGCTGCTGTTCAGTCTGATCTCTGTGGCCGGTTACATTTTGGTCTTGGTCTGGCATCACTGGCTGGCGCTGCTGCTCGGTGCATTTTTATTTCTCGCTTGGAGCGCGCTGTCATTGCCCGCGACGTTTTCCGTCATCGCCACTTCGCTGCAAAGCCATCGCCACACGATGGGCGTGGGCGTGCAATCCATGATCCGCCGCGTCCCGATGATGCTCGGCCCGCTCATCGGCGGCTGGCTGCTCACGCGCTACGGCTGGACGGACGGCGTGCGTTACGCGCTCGCCCTGTGCATCGCAATGAGCCTGCTGACGCTGGCGTTTCAATGGTTCATGTTCGAGCCGGACGAAAAATCTCGTAGGAGTCGAGGTGACGAGACTCAAATTAATAACGGGGATTCAGTCAGAGACTCCTCACGTCGTCTCCTGCAATCAGAAGTTAATGTTGCGCCGACTTTTTTCACCGTCGTAAAATCCTTCACGCCCGGGCTGAAGGAACTGCTCGTGAGCGACATCCTCATCCGCTTCTGCGAACGGATTCCGTATGCGTTCGTGATCCTATGGGCGATGAATCACGGTGGTGTAACGGCGCAGCAATTCGGCTATCTCGTCACGTTCGAGATGGTCACGGCGATGTTCTGCTACATTCCCGTCGCGCACCTGGCGGACAAATACGGCCGCCGCCCGTTTGTGCTGATCACGTTTGTGTTCTTCACGCTGTTTCCGGTGACGCTGCTGTGGGCGCATGATTTCAGGTGGCTGGCACTGGCGTTCGCCGTGCGCGGGCTGAAGGAATTTGGCGAGCCGGCGCGCAAGGCGCTCATCATCGGCGAGGCGGTGCCGGAACTGCGGGCGCGGACTTACGGCGCGTATTATCTCATCCGCGACTGCACGGTGACGAGCGGCTCCTTTCTCGGTGCATGGCTGTGGAGCGCGAGTCCGCAGGCGAATTTCATCGGCGCGGCCATCTGCGGCGCGCTGGGAACGATCTGGTTCTGGTGGTTTATTTACCGGAAAGAAAAATAATTAAATTCCTTTGAGCTTTCGCGATCCAGGCTTTTCTCTATATGCTCCGTGCACATGGCAAAGTCGAATAAACCGAAAATTCGTAACCGATACTCAATCGGAGAGTGGTATGGCGCAGGGATTCGATTCAATCACTCCAGCGGCTTTGAATTGAGTATTTTCAAATGAAACGCTTGCCAGTAATAACAGAGGTGGATTGCCGGTCTGAGATTGAGCGAATGCTCAAGAATTCCCAGACCAAAGTAATTATGCCCGTGGTCGCATTTGGAGTGCTCCGTCATTCCTCATCGACTAAACAAACCGTCTTAAGCGATGCTCAAATCAAATTCGCCTATCAAGAAGCGCTTCGGATTCTCAAGAAACATCTCGGCCACGATGTCCACATTGGTGCGAAATACGAAGATGCCTACGGGATGCGAATGTCTCGCTACGGTTTCTTGAGTTCTATCGGGCATTTGAAATACGAACTTGACGCGACATTCACCCGGCACGCTGTCGGTTTGTGCAAGTGGATTCCTGACCGCATCAAACAGCATATTGATTCACGCATTGGAATCATACCAAAACTAGCTGATGCGGCGGAGCGGCTTTCACTTGCCGCAGATGCTTCAAATTTTCTTGGGCTAATTGAGGAGCAGTTGACACTAAATCCCACCAGCTTTGAAATTGTCAGTTTTGCGGTCATCAAGGTGCATTTGGAACAATTCGCGTGCAGAATCTATCGTGACACGCGAACTTCGGCTCATGATCGTGGCGTGGACTTAGCCACAAATTTCGGAGTCGTGTATCAGGTGAAAAAACTTCGTGTTCTCACACGGTCTGACGCGGATAAGCTGTATGCGGAACTAAAACTCAACTTCGACAGTGAACGTCTTCAGGATGGTAACGTAATTTTAGTAATTGATGACATCTCCGAAGAGGTTCGGCGTTATCTCGTCAACATGAAGGTGCAATCCATCAAGAAAGACCAGTTGTTGGCGATTGCGCGCGGCTTTGAAGATTCTGAAGACAGGCAGAAAGTTCTCCGAGTGGTTTATGACGAGTTTCGCCGAGATTATTCGGGCTCAATCAGGTAGCATTGGAGTTTTTTGTCGGTGTAATCAATCGCTCCGCCGCCTCGCAAGCTTCGTCTTCTGTCTGAAAACTTTTTTCTTTGTGCGTCGTGTAGTCAGAAGGATAGTTGCCTTCCACGATAAGAAGCTTGGCTCCGCCAGTTCCATCCGCTTCGACGACCACATCTGTCGCAGACCACATGCCTCGTGGAGCTTGGAAGATCATCTCGCCGTGAGCGGAAACCCCGAGTTGTTGCCGCAGAACGGCGATGCTGTTTTCGACTTGTTGAAGCCGGTGTAATTGCAGTGTTTTCATTTGTCGTTTCAGTTGTTCGGCCATCCAGAAATCTCGTTGGTAAATCATACCACGCTACAGGAATTCGCGACAAGAATTTCACCTGTTAACATAGACGGAAAATTCGCGTCAAAATTTTCCGAGCCATGCAACTTTTCCGTCTCCATTTCGTCACATGGTTGTAACCCGGTCGTCTTTGTGTTTGGCGCGAACCGGATTAGGTTGTCAGCATGGTGCCGCGCATCTTGATCGTGGATGACGAGAATGATTTCATCGAGCTGTTGCAATACAAACTCGCGGGGCACGGCTATGAACTGGTCGTGGCCAACGACGGCGTCCACGCCTTGAGCCAGGCGCGGCTGTTGAAACCCAGCCTCATCCTGCTCGACATCCTGCTGCCCGACCTCGACGGCATTTCCGTCTGCGAGATTCTGCACCGACAGCCCGCCACCAAAAAAATCCCGATCATCTTCATGAGCGCGCTCACCGGCGATGTGACCAAGCGCACGGTGGCGATGCACGCCGAGGATTTCTTCACCAAGCCGCTGGATCTGCCCCGGCTGGAAAAACGCATCGGCGAACTGCTGCATCACAAGTCCGTTGCGGAATGATTTTCCGCCATATTTTTTCCAGCACCGGAGGCGCGTCAGATAGCAGCCCACGGCTTGAGCCGTGGGAAAAATGTCCGATGGCAAAAAGCCCCGCGAATTTTTCTGCCGCCCCTGACGGGGCTTGTGTTCTTTGTATGGCCAACCCACGGTTGTCACCGTGGGCTATTGTCTTTCGCCGCTACGCGGCTGAAAACTCTGCGCGCTTCGCTTGACACGCCTGCGCTTCATCTTCATTTTTATGCTGGTCGGGATTTGATTTTTAATTATGAGCGCACCACACAATTTGTTCGAGACGTTGAAACAATTTGATCTCGGCAACGGGAAGCAGGGGAACTTTTATTCGCTGCCGGCACTGGAAGCCGCCGGCATCGGCCCGATCTCCAGACTGCCCGTGTCCATCCGCATCGTGCTGGAGTCCGTGTTGCGCAATTGCGACGGGCTGAAAGTTCAAGAGGCCAATGTGAAGGAACTCGCCAACTGGAAGCCCGTGGAATCGCGCACGGCGGAAATTCCGTTCGTGGTCGCGCGCATCGTGCTGCAGGATTTCACCGGCGTGCCGCTGCTCGTGGACTTGGCGGCGATGCGCACCGCCGTGGCCAAACTCGGCAAGAATCCTAAAATCATCGAGCCGCTCGTGCCGGTGGATCTGGTCGTGGATCATTCGGTGCAGGTGGATTTTGCCGGCACGGCCGATTCCATGGCGCGCAATCTGGATCTGGAATTCACGCGCAACCGCGAGCGCTACCAATTTTTGAAATGGGGCATGCAGGCGTTCGACACGTTCAAGGTCGTTCCGCCGGGCATCGGCATCGTGCACCAGGTGAATCTCGAATATCTCGCCAAGGGCGTTCTCTCTCAACCCTCAACTAACAACTTTCAACTATTTTATCCTGACACGCTCGTCGGCACGGATTCGCACACTACGATGATCAACGGCTTGGGCATCGTAGGATGGGGCGTCGGCGGCATCGAAGCCGAAGCGGGCATGCTGGGCCAGCCGGTTTATTTTCTCACGCCGGATGTCGTGGGCGTTCATCTCACCGGCTCGCTTTCGGAAGGCGTCACGGCCACCGACCTTGCGCTCACCGTCACGCAACTGCTCCGCAAGACCAAGGTGGTCGGCAAGTTCGTCGAGTTCTTCGGCCCCGGCTCGGCGGCGTTGCCATTGGTGGATCGCGCGACAATCGCGAACATGGCGCCCGAATACGGCGCGACGATGGGCTTCTTCCCGATTGACGAGGAATGTGTGAACTACCTGCGCGCCACCGGCCGCAGCGAGGAACATTGCAGGCTCTACGAAAATTATTACAAGGCGCAAGGGCTTTGGGGCATTCCGCAGCAGGGCCAGATTGAATATTCGCAGGTCGTGGAACTCGATCTCGCCAGCGTGCGGCCGAGCGTCGCCGGTCCGAAACGTCCGCAGGACCGCATCGAGCTGCCGAACCTGCGCCGCGAATTTTTCAGCGCCTTCCAGCGGCCTGTCACCGAAAATGGCTTTGGCAAGAGCCGCGCGGATTTCAGCAAGGTTGTGACTTTGACGGGTGACGGGCCTGTTCATCCAGGTGGCGGCAGTCAGGAACCCGTGTCATCGCAGCAGTCGCTCGCCGCTGGAACAAATCCCGTGACCGAGCGCGAAATGGTTCTCAATCGTCCCAGCCCCGACCCGGTGGTCGCGTCCGCGCCGCCGCTGAAAGGCAAGATTCGCCACGGCTCCGTGCTTATCGCTGCCATCACGAGCTGCACGAACACCAGCAATCCGAGCGTCATGCTCGCGGCCGGTTTGCTCGCGAAGAAAGCGGTCGAGAAGGGCCTCAAGGTCAATCCCGTGGTCAAGGCATCGCTCGCGCCCGGATCGCGCGTCGTGACTGATTATCTCAAGAAGACCGGGCTCACGCCGTATCTCAACAAGCTTCGCTTCAACACCGTCGGCTACGGATGCACCACCTGCATCGGCAATTCCGGTCCGTTGCACCCGGCGGTCGAGGACGCCGTCACCAAGAACGACCTCGTCACCGCCAGCGTGCTTTCCGGCAACCGCAACTTCGAGGCGCGCGTGCATCAAAACGTGAAGTCGAACTTCCTCATGTCGCCGCCGCTCGTCGTCGCGTTCGCGCTCGCGGGCCGTGTGGATATTGACTTGTCCTGCGAACCGCTTGGCACGGGCAAGGACGGCCAGCCCGTTTATCTAGCCGACATCTGGCCGACGCTTCAGGAAGTCCGCGACGCCATGCAATCCGCGCTCAAGCCGGAAATCTTCCGCAAGCTTTACAAAAATTTCGCCGCGCAGAATCCGAAGTGGAACGAAATTCCATCGTCCGTCGGCAACGTGTATGAGTGGGACCGCAAATCCACTTACATCCAGGAGCCGCCGTTCTTCGAAAACTTCTCGATGACGCCCGGCAGCATCAAGCCCATTAACGGCGCGCGTGCGCTCGGTGTTTTTGGCGACTCGGTCACGACCGACCACATCTCGCCCGCTGGTGCGATCAAGAAATCGTCGCCCGCCGGAAAATTTCTCGGCGAGAACGGCGTTGAATTCGCTGACTTCAACAGCTACGGTTCGCGGCGCGGCAACGACCGCATCATGACGCGCGGCACGTTCGCCAACGTCCGCATCAAAAACCTCATGCTTGGAGGCGAGGAGGGCGGCAACACCATCGGTCCTGACGGTCAGAAGACTTCCATCTACGACGCGTCCATCGCGTATCAGGCCAAAGGCACGCCGCTCATCGTCATCGCCGGACAGGAATACGGCACCGGCTCCAGCCGCGACTGGGCCGCGAAGGGCACGAATCTCCTCGGCGTGAAAGCCGTCGTGGCGCAAAGCTTCGAGCGCATTCACCGCAGCAACCTCGTCGGCATGGGCGTGCTGCCGCTCCAATTCAAGGAAGGCACCACCGCGCAGACCTTGAAGCTCGACGGCACGGAGACCTACGACATCGTCGGCCTCGACGCGAACATCAAGCCGCAGCAAGACCTCACGCTGAAGATCACGCGCAAGGATGGCAGTGTGGAGAACGTGAACGTCCGCTGCCGCATTGATACGCCCATCGAAATTGACTACTACCAGCACGGCGGCATTTTGCCGTATGTGTTGCGCCAGTTGGTGGCGAAGACGTAGTTATTGGAGCGCCGGTCTCCGACCCGGCTCGAAAGAAGAAAAAAATAGAAACACGCCGGGTCAGAGACCGGCGCTCCAACCATGACGCCGAGAACCAAACGTGAATACTTGCGTGAACTCGTCGAGGGAAAGAACCGCTGGTTTGACCGCCAACTGACTGACGAGGATCGCGACCTCGGTTTTATTGGCTGGCACGAGCGCGGTTATCTGCCGCATTGCGACTTCCCGGGTCTGGTTCAGTTCGTCACCTTTCGCCTTGCCGATTCCATGCCGGAATCACGGCGTGGAGAATGGGAACATCTGCTGAAGATCGAAGACGACCGCGAGAAGCGCAGCAAACTGGAGGAGTATTTGGATCGCGGAGTCGGCGAATGTCATTTACATGACCCGCGAATTGCCAAAATCACTGAAGACGCTTTGCTTCATTTTCACAATGCCCGCCATGAATTATTAGCGTGGTGTGTGATGCCGAATCATGTCCATGTTCTCGTTCATGTCTGGCAGACGCCGTTGTGGAAGATGGTGCAAAGTTGGAAACGGTTTGTGGCAACAGAAACAGAACGCCGGTCTCCGACCCGGCGAGTTTCTGAAAACTACACCAAAGCGCCGGCTCGGAGAGCGGCGCTCCGATGGCAGCGAGAATACTGGGACACGTTCATGCGTGATAGGGCGCAGGAGAGAACCGCCGTTCGCTACATTGAATATAATCCTGTGAAAGCAAAACTTTGTCGCGTCCCGGAAGAGTGGCCTTTCAGCAGCGCACGGTTTCGCGATGAATATGCGCGGTTGGTGATTCCGCCCGGAACGCCGGCCTCCGGTCCGGCTCGTTGATATGGTGAAAACGAACGCGCCGGGTCGGAGACTGGCGCTCCATCTTGCGTTGTGGTCCCTGTGTTTAATCGCGTAAGCTGCGGGCTGTGATTCATAAAGTTCATGAGATTGCGGCGGAAGTGATCCGGCAAACGGGCAAGGACAAGCCGGCGGACGCCGCGTTGCGCGAAGTCCTCAAGCAGATCAAAGACCTCGCGCCCTTCGACGCGACGGAAATCGCCAGGACCGTTTTCATCTATTACCGCTGGCACGTCTGGCTACGCGACGAACGCGGCGTGGAATCCAAGATGCGCCTCGCGCTGCGGCTGGACGAACGGTTTCGCGCGAATGAATCTAACATCCCGCTGGCCGAACTGCGTGCCAAGGCCGTGCCCGCCTGGACGGCAGAACAAATGGACGTGAGCGACGAATGGCTGCTTTCGCTGCAACGGCAGCCGAAGCTTTGGCTGCGTGCCAAACGAGGGACAGCGGAAGCGCTCGCGGGAAAATTATTTGGCGCGGAAGTCAGTCCAGTGATGCCGGACGCTCTGATGTTTCGTGGCGAAACGGATTTGTTCAAGACGCCGGAATTTCACGCGGGTGAATTTGAGATTCAAGACATCGCGTCGCAGATGGTCGGGTTGCTGTGCGATCCGAAACCGGGCGAGACGTGGTGGGACACCTGTGCGGGCGAGGGCGGCAAGACATTGCACTTGTCCGACCTGATGCAGAACAAGGGACTGATCTGGGCGAGCGACCGCGCGGAGTGGCGTTTGACGAAACTCAAGCGGCGCACCGGCCGGGCCAAGGCTTTCAATTATCGCTTGGTGTTCTGGGATGGCGGCGCGAAATTGCCGACGAAAACGAAATTCGACGGCGTGCTCGTGGATGCGCCATGCAGCGGCGTGGGAACCTGGCAGCGCAACCCGCAGGCGCGTTGGACGACAACGTTGGATGACGTGCGCGAGCTTTCCGAAATCCAGAAGAAGCTGCTCACAAACGTCGCGCCGAGCGTGAAGCCGGGTGGAAAACTGATTTACTCCGTCTGCACTTTGACGCGCGCGGAGACGACGGAAGTGGTGCAAGATTTCAACGCGAAGTTTGCGGCGGAGTTTGAACCGATGCCTCTCCTGCAAATTCCGCAAAGTCAGAGCCTCCTCACGTCGGCTGCTACGAAAACAATCTGGCCGCAGGACTTGGGCGGGAACGGAATGTTTATCGCGGGCTGGCGGCGGAAGAAAGTTTAGTGCGCCGTCTCCAGAATCTTGCCGAGAATGTTGCGCGCATCTTCGTTGTGTTGTTGTGAGGCCAGCCCGAAGGCGTGGATTATATCGAGCAGGAACGCTGCGTTGTCGCGGTTAAAATCGTAATAGACGGTTTCTTTGGATCTGGCCGGGACGGTCTTGCGCGGCGAGCCGTCCATCGTCAACACTTCATTCATCGGCAGGCAGACATAGACCATCGCCTGATAGCCGACGGCGTGCTGTTTCTGCTTGAGCTGGATCTGCACCCAGCCATGCGGCGTGGTCTTGGTGAATTGCGGCAACCGCTGAATGGCGCGCTGAAATCCGCCCGCCGCGCCGTTCGTTTCTGCCTCGATTTGGATGGGCTGGCTTTCCTCGAATTCAGCCGCAGGGATTTTCTTCAACGCCTCAATTTCGCGGGCAAGGTCGTTGGTTGAAAGCAGACCGAGGCGAACCGCTTCAAAAATGATTTTGGAAAGCTCATGTCCGTATTTTGTCTCGCCGTTGCGGGTAAATCTGATTTCAGAAACGACGCTGGGGCTGTTCGTGTTCGGGATGTCGTAGCCGATCTGCCACTCAAGGTAATGTTTTTTGCCAAGTGAAGTTTTTGACGGCGCGATGGCCAGGCCGAAGCCGTTGGGGGAGTTCTCCTTCACGCGCACCTTGCCGGTCACGTCGGTCAACGGCAGGCGGACGCGGACCGCATCGCCGTTGGTGGAAATGATGACCTGCTTGTAATCGGCGTCCGCGCAAAACCCGCGCTGGACGGACACAAAGAAGGCGAGGAAAAACAGGATGGCGATAAATTTTCGCATCTGGGGAAATGGCTTAACGGTTTGCATCGGGCAATACAACTTACAATTTCAAGTTCCACGCATCGGTCGAATACTTCTGCGCGGCAAGCTGTCTGGTTTCCTGCTCCGGGAAATTTTGCAGTTCATCGGTCGCGCCCCAAACCTTTTGCAGCGCGGCTTTGACTTGGCCGGCGGGCAAGTTCAGGTTCACCAGAAAATCATCATGGCTGCGGCTGGCGCGATATTCGGGCTGCTGCGACGGCATCCGCAGAAATTCACCGATGAGCGCGAGGTCGAAGTTCAGAAGAAATGTCCCGTGGAAGAGCAGGAAGTTTTTTTTCCGGCGCTGCGAGTTGCCGGAAAATTTCAGGTCGTCGAGGCAAAGGTCGGTGTGGCCGCGCACGGAAATTGCGGAGTGCGGAATGCGGAGCGCTGATTTGGGCGGCAAAGTTTCAATCGCCATGCGGTTGCGTTCCATGATGAACTGGTTGGCCGAGGTGATGTTGCGGAGCGGGCCGTCGCCGGTGATTCGCAGAACGAGCGCGTAGTTCAAGCAGCCCGCGCCTTGCAACACCGTGCCGCCGCCGGAGCAGCGCCGGAAAATCGGAATCCCATTCGCGGCGCACGCGGCAACATTCACTTCGGTCTCCACTTTGTTCGCGTAGCCGACTACCACGAACGTTTTGCACGGCTCCCAGAACAGCAAAGTTTCTTCGCCGTGGCCGTTTTCGCACCAGTCGAGCAGCGCCTCGTCGCTCGCGAGTTGTTCGGCAGGCGAGGAGAGGATGGGATGGGATGACTTCATCAATTAGTAATTTCGCTGGCGTCGGGTGGTCGGATTCGGTTTAATCTGATTCGCGCATTTTCTGCGCTGGCAGCGGGAATTTACTCAAGTGAAAGCATCAAAAAAAGATATTTACGGTTCGCGCGGCGCGTCCGCATCCACCAGCAACGGCGACAAGGTGTCCGAATCGTTGCAGTCGGTGCTTGAATTGTCGCTGCAAAGCCAGGGGCCGGAGCGCACGGCGCAACTGCTGGAAAAATTCGCGGATCAATTACGCACCACGCCGCGCCCGTCTTCTGGCCTGACCACGGCTTACGTCAACACGATTCCGCCGGATCAGCAGGCGGCGTTTCCCGGCGACCGCGAGATCGAGCGACGCATCAAGAGCCTCATCCGCTGGAACGCGATGGCGATGGTGGTGAAGGCGAATTCCACGACGAACGTCGGCGGACACATCGCGTCATTCGCGTCGTCAGCGACGCTTTACGAAGTGGCGCAAAATCATTTTTTCCGTGGAGCCACCGAAGATTTCCCCGGCGACATTGTTTATTTCCAAGGTCACGCCGCGCCCGGAATGTATGCCCGGGCTTATCTCGAAGGCCGTCTGAACGAGAAACAACTGCAAAATTTCCGGCAGGAACTGGCCGAGGGCGGCGGGCTTTCCTCGTATCCGCATCCGTATTTGATGCCGGAATTCTGGCAGTTTCCAACGGTCTCGATGGGACTTGGCCCGATCATGTCGCTGTATCAGGCGCGGTTTAACCGTTACCTGCAAGCGCGTGGATTGGTGAGCTGGAAGGAAGAGCCGAAAGTCTGGGCATTCCTCGGCGACGGCGAATCGGATGAACCCGAATCGCTCGGCGCGATCACGCTCGCCGCGCGCGAGAACCTCGATAATTTAATCTGGGTTGTGAATTGCAATCTGCAAAGGCTAGACGGACCGGTGCGCGGCAATGGAAAAATCATCCAGGAACTCGAAGGTCTGTTCCACGGCGCGGGCTGGAATGTCATCAAGGTCATCTGGGGCACGGAATGGGACGAGATCATCAAGCGCGACAAGTCCGGGCTGCTGCTCAAGCGCATGGAAGAATGCGTGGACGGCGATTATCAGAAATACATCGTCGAGCCGGGCAGCTACACGCGCCAGCATTTCTTCGGCAAATATCCGCAGTTGCTCGAACTGGTGCATCATTTGAGCGACGTGCAGATTTCCAAGCTGCTGCGCGGCGGTCACGACGTGCGCAAGGTGTATGCGGCCTACAAAACCGCGATGGAGCACAAGGGCCAGCCGACGGTGATTCTGGCGAAGACCGTCAAGGGTTATGGTCTTGGCGAGGCGGGCGAAGGCAAAAACATTTCGCACCAGCAGAAAAAAATGAACGAGAAGGAGCTCCGCGAGTTCCGCGCACGTTTCGACATTCCGCTCACCGACGATGTCATCGCCGACATGCCGTTTTATCGTCCGCCGGCTGACAGTCCGGAAATGAAATACCTTCTGGGCCAGCGCAAAAAACTGGGTGGATTTGTGCCCGCGCGCATCGTCAAGCCGGCCAGGCTCGATGTGCCGAACATGGATCATTTTGCCGAATTTGTCCGCGGCTCGGCGCGCGAAGTTTCCACCACGATGGCCTTCGGACGTTTATTAAGCCTGATGCTTCAGCATAAGGGTTTGAACAAACATCTCGTGCCGATCATTCCTGACGAGGCTCGGACGTTTGGCCTGGATACGTTGTTTCGCGAGATCGGGATTTATTCCTCCAAGGGCCAGCTATACGAACCGGTGGACAGCCAGACGCTTTCGTATTATCACGAAGCCAAGGACGGTCAGATCCTCGAAGAAGGCATCAGCGAAGCTGGTTCGATGGCGTCGTTCATCGCCGCCGGCACGAGCTACGCCACGCACGGCGTGCCGATGGTTCCGTTCTACATTTATTACTCGATGTTCGGGCCGCAGCGCGTCGGCGATCTGTTCTGGCTTGCGGGTGACATCCGGGCGAAAGGCTTTTTGCTCGGGGCAACTTCCGGCCGCACCACGCTTAACGGCGAAGGTCTGCAACATCAGGACGGCCACAGTTTGCTGCACGCGGGCACGATTCCGACCTGTCTGCCTTACGATCCGGCGTTCAGCTACGAACTCGCGGTCATCGTCACCGACGGCCTGCGCCGGATGTATGTCGAGAACGAGGACATTTTTTATTATCTCGCCGTCTATAACGAAAATCATCCGATGCCCGCGATGCCTGCGGGATGCGAAGAGGGCATCTTGAAAGGGCTTTATAAATTCAAGCCCGGCGTTGAAGGTGAAAAAATCAAGGCGCACATTTTCGGCAGCGGTTCGATCATGCAATCGGCGTTGAAGGCGCAGGAAATTCTTGAGCGCTACGGCGTGAGCACCGATGTCTGGAGCGCGACGAGCTACAAACTGCTCCGCACTGATGCCATCCGTTGCCAGCGCTGGAACATGCTGCATCCGGCGGAGTCGCCGCGGAAATCTTGTTTGGAAACATTGCTCGCGAAAGAGCAGGGGGCATTCGTGGCGGTATCGGACAACGTTCGTTCCGTGCCGGACCAGATCGCGCCGTGGGTTCCGGGCGGATTGTTCACGCTTGGCACGGACGGCTTTGGCCGCAGCGACACGCGGACGCGGCTGCGCCGGTTCTTCGGCGTGGATGTCGAGTCCACGGTCATCGGCACGCTTTACGCGCTGGCGGAGAAAGGCCAGATCGGTCGCGAAGTTGTGGGGCAGGCGATCAAAGACCTGGGCGTTGATCCCGAACAACTCCAGCCGCAGATCGTTTGAAAATCATTTTGTTCATTCACAAGCCGGATCATGAAAGTGATCCGGTTTTTTGCTGATCAAGCACGAACGGTGAGGTCTGGATGAGGGCGTCAATTGCAGTGCGATTTAACTGGTTAAATTCAAGGATTCTGGAGATGATTAGCAATGAAGAAAATTAATGGCAAGCTTGCGGCCAAGTCCAAAGCCGCGCCCAAGAAGCCTGCACCCAATGGCGCATCCAAAAAATCTATGGTCAAGGCCGTGTCCAAGTCTGCGCCCAAGAAGCCTGCCACCAATGGCACGTCCAAAGGCCGCTTCATCCTCCAGCCGTTGGAATCCGGCCAGATCTGGCGCATGGCGGAAATGAATCTTCAGGTCGGACTCGTCGGCAAATTGCTTGTGCATTACAAGCTCGCCAAACCTGATGCCGTCCGCATCGCCAACTCCGTTGGTGGCCGGGCGACTGTGGAAAAATATCTGAAAGCCAACAAGGCCATTCTGATCGGGATTGACAAGGTCGCTGCGGCCAAAGCCAATAAAGTTTAGCCGGTCATCCGGGCGGTTGTTTTTGGGCGGAAATTTTGGAGCGCCGGGTAATGCCCGGCGCTCCTTTAACTTTCCACCGTCGCGTGGTAGTTTTCAGTCGCAGGTGTGGAATCGTCGCCTGTGTTATGGGCCAATGGGAATTCAAATTACTTTACGACGGACAATGCCCGTTCTGCCGCCGCGAAGCGCAATGGCTCCAGCGCCGCGACAGTCACGGACGGCTGGCGTTCGAGGATATTTCCACTTCCGGTTTTGACCCGTCGCGCTATGGCGTCACGCAGACGGAAGTCATGGGTGTGATGCACGGCGTCTTTCCTGATGGACGCATCGTGCGCAAAGTCGCGGCGTTCCGGGAGGCTTATCGCGTGGTGGGCCTGGGCTGGCTGCTCGCGCCGACCGGCTGGCCGGGGCTGCGCTGGATTGCCGACCGGCTTTACGAAGGGTTCGCCCGCAACCGCGCGGGCATCGGACGATTCTTTGGCGGGCCTGCGTGCGAATCGGGAAAGTGCGCGGTTCCGCACGGAAAAAACCACAACGAACCAAAAGTCAAAGATTGAGGAGGCGGATGATTGCCGCTTAAACCGAGCTTTCCGGGTCAGGCGTCAGGCTTTCTTCAGGCATGGATATTTCTGCTTCAATGAGGCTCTGGAGTTCTTCGCCGACGAGGAGATGAAGCGGGGTGGATTTGACAAAGAGTTTGGTGTCTTCGTCTGGAACTCCGGTGCTGACGATGACGGCCCGGTCGGCCATCGCCCTTTTCCGGTTCTCATCGGTGGCTTGGGCGTGGAGCAGGTCAATGGTGGGTTCTTTCCAGCGGCTGGTTTCGAATACGAAGGTGCGGCCATCTTTGACGGCGCGCAAGCCGAACCCCAATTCCGCTTCCTGGGCGTGGAGCACCTCGGTCGAGAACCCGTTTTTCTGCTGGATTTGTTCGAGCGTTTGGTTAAGCTGGAAGGTGGGGATGTTATCGGCCCAATGGAGCGCATCGTGTTCACATTTGATTTTATATTTTTTGAGACGCCGGGCTTCGAGGCCGGCGAGAGCCATGGTGGCGGCGAAGCAGCCTCCTTGAGTGTTGGCGATGAATCTGCCGCAGGCAGCCCAGTTGATGAGGGCGATGCTGTAGAGGGTGACCCAGCCGGTGAAGCCCAGTCCAATGAGTTGCCAGGTTTTGACCCGGTAGAGGAGGGGCGCGGATATTGTCGCACGCATAATTCGACTTAAGACAAAGCAGGTTTTTTGCCAGCGGTTAATTTAAATTTGTCCGCATGAGATATTCCGTAACCGGCTGAATTCTGGGGGCAGTTTGGGGTTGGCGGTGCCGGGTGCCGGCGTGTCCAAATAGTGATCGGCAATTTTGTCGTTCATGTCCTGTTTTGGTGGCGGTTGGTTGAGTATCTGGGGGGCGGCGATGAAAGAGTTCTTCGGCGACCGGGTTTCCTGACCCTCATTCTACGCGTCGAATTTAACCGGCGCGCAAAAATGTTTCCCTCCGCAGGACTTGTGATAAATTCGCCGCACCATGAGCGATAAACTGGAAGTGCCGCTGGACATGCTCGTTTTGCAGGAGATGCAGTTGTTGCTGGCGGAGAAACGCACGGTGCTGTCCACGCTGCGCACTGGTGTCGCCATCTTCGCGTTCCCGCTGTCGGTCTTGAGCGTCCTCATCGCTACATCCAGGCTCTACGATGTTCATGAGGTCGTGCACTGGCTGCTGCCGTTGGTATTCATCAATCTCGGCCTCGTCGCGCTGGCGGTGTATCTGATCTACCACTCGCTGTGGCGGCTGCGGCATTACAACCGGCTGATCCAGCAATACAAACGCCAGCATGCCCGGCTGAACAAACTGCTGGCGTGAACCTGTTTTTACCCGGTCAATGAAACTTGAACTGACACCGCACGTGAAGAAAATGGTTCTCGCTTTCATTGCGGTGCTTGTTCTGACCGGCGGCATTGAACTGTGGATGGGACGCTCGCTGTTCGGGCCGGATGCCCGGCGTCAAACCGTGACTGGACCGGCGGTCACGAGCCAACCATCGGTGAAACTGTGACGCGGTTCCCGGCCATCCCGCCGCGCGTGCTGGTCTCGCTTGTCCTTGGTGACGATCCTGGCGCGCTCGGTGAGGCCGCAGCGCGTCTGTGGCTGCGGCTGCGGCGAGCCGGTGCGCGAGGGGGATTGCCACGCCAGCGTGCCGGAAGCGGCTGGAGCGCCACCGGCGCGCATTGCGGGCCGGTGGCGCAAATAACCTCAACCTGCTGCTGCTGCAATACAAAATTCCCGTCACGATCCCACGCGTCCAAAAATTATGAATAACCTCCACACCTACCAAGACATTGCCCAACGCTGGAAAGTCAGCGACGGCACAGTGCGCCGCTGGGTTGCCCTTTTGAAAAAAAACAGCCGGTTCAAGCCGATTCAGCCGACAAGGTCAACGATTCGATTTACGAAAGAACAATGCGACAAGTTGGAAATCAGCCGGACAAGCCAGTTGCTCAAACTGAACCGGCTGCCGGACGCCGGTTACGTCCAGAATCCGCCTAAAACCCCCGCAAAAACGGACAAGGAGAAGATAAACGGGGTTTTGACCGTCCGGCGTAAAAACGTCCCAAAACGTCCTTGCAAACAAACCGAAGGGGGCTAAAGTAGTTACATGATTGCGACAGAAACAGCGACGCGATACAACCGGGAACCGTCCAAGGTGCTTGGGCAGGTGGAGCGTGGTCAGACGGTGCTTATCGAAAAGCATGGCTTCCCCACGGCGGCGATGATTCCCATGCCGCAGATGACCAGCGGCGCGGCGATTGCCCGCAGGATGGAACATTTGAAGCCCGCGCCGGAAGCGGCGGACGCAATGGAGAAAATTCTAAAGAGGATGGATGATGCCAGCCGAAAATCTTTCAATCTTGGTTGATTCGTCCGTGTGGATCGCCGGACAGCGTGACCCGCAAAAATTCCGGGAACTGATTGCCGTGCAGACGGACATCGCCACCTGCGATGCGGCGGTCGGGGAATTCGAGGTTGGGCTTTACGCGCCCCGCGATAAAAAGACGCGGGAGCAGGCGCGCGAGTTTTTTATTTCAACGGTTGAACCGGCGGCAAGGTTTCCCCACTTCCCGGAGGACTTTAAGGAGGCGGCACGGTTGGCAGGGGAGGCAATTTTCAACAACGCCGCTCGTCCGTCATTTCCTGACGGGCTGATTGCCGCCACAGCCCGGCGAACAAACCGGACGGTCTGGACTTCAGACGAGACAGATTTTCAAGCAATGGGATGCAAAACCTTCAACCCTTTTTCAAAACACCCGCCCGGCCAGTGACGCGCCGGAAATGCGGTTGAAGCCGGTGAAGCTTCCCATCGGCTGACAGGCCAGCGCGTCCACATCGGCGGAGATTCCCGCGCCCGTCAGGATATTTTTCAGCGCGCGGACTCCCTGCGGACTCATGAGCCGGAAACAGACTGCCTCCGTGCATCAACCGCTACCGCGAGGCCACCATCGCGCTTGGCTACGTTGGCGACAGCGTGCTCAATTCTTTGAGCGACGTTCTGATGATGACCACTGGTTTTCTGTTCGCCTGGCGTGCCAGACCGTGGGTCGCGGTGGCTGCCGTGATTGTGATGGAAGCCGGCTGCGCGCTGTGGGTTCGCGATAACCTGGCCCTCAACATCATCATGCTGGTTCATCCGGTTGATGCGATCAAACACTGGCAGATGGCCGGAGCACCTGCCGGGTAAATTCAAACACCCGGCGATTCAACTGGTTTAATCAAAAGTTAAAGTGCATGATTAGCCGTGATAAAAATCAAGTCGCCCCGCCGCATTCGTCCGCAACCGCTGGCAGCCGGTCAAGTCTGGCGCATGGCGGAAGCGAATCTGCAAGTGGGCATGGTGGGCAAACTGCTGGTGCATTACAAACTGGGCAAGCCGGACGCCGTCCGCATCGCCAACTCTTGCAGCGGCATCAAAACCATTGAGAAATATCTGAAAGCGAACAAGGCCGTCTTGGTTTAAGTGCAATGCGATCTGCGTGTCTGGCACGCACGATTAGTTTGGCCAGAGGGCGAGGGATTGGCGGATGATTTCGTCCAGCTCGGCTTTGGAGTCGCCGCCGCCGAAGGTGAAGGTGCTGGTGAGATGCTGCCAATCCTCCCGCGAGAGGCCGTAAAGTTCGCGGGCGATGAAGGCTTCCAGCGCGGCACGTTCCTTCACGTCGCGCGGGTTTTTCAAAAGCTTCGCGGCAAATTCAGCCAGTTTCTGTTTCTGTGCGCCGGTGAGTTTTGGAATGGGTAGTTCGTAAAGCTGGTGAATGTTGACGTGTGCTGAAACTTTGCTGCGGATAAAATAATTTAGGACAAACGAGTTTAGGAGGCAGAGAAGTGAACGAACTTCCGATTGGCTCAATTCTGCTTGTCCTAAATTGCCTTTGGCATCAGTGACGTAACGAAAAGGCCGGAGGTAGTTAATCGTATTTCCGATGCAGACGTGCTTGGGCATTACGGTTGCAATGATTGTGCGTTCATCGGTTGAACGCCTCACATCGCGTGCGCCGAGCCTCTCGTATTCATACTGTAGCTTAAATTTACCAGTCTCAAATTGCTCTTGTAGCAAAGCCTCCAGTTGGTCGCGCTTCTCTGGCGCTTTCTTTCCACCGACTTTCGCCACGTCCTGCTCACGGATGAATTGAATGGCACGAAAGATTTCCTTTCGCAACAGTTGCTCACGCACTTCTGTTTCAACCACAAACCAATTTATGGGTGAAAAGTTTGCGTCGAATTGGTGAACCATCTTGCCTTCGTAAAGTGGCATCTGGCCGGGCGATGGCTTCTTGTCTGTGAGCTTTCGGAAGAAATGTGCGTCATTGGTCAGGTGGAGTTCACTGCCGAACTGAAACCCCAAATCCGGCAAGCGAAGGTGTTCACCACAAATAATTCCACAAAGCCTGTAGTGAGCCTCCGAACGAAATTCCATGATGCTCATGTTTTCCGGTGAGAAACGCCGGATCATTTCCACGTTGTAACGAATCGGAGTGGCGAAAACATCCTTTGGGTGATGCAAATAAAAACGCCCGTCAAAAGCGTGCTTGTTACTAGGCTTCTCGCCCTTTGTTACTTTGAAGAAGCCAAATTTAAAGCGGCTGTCCACGTCCGGGAAAATCTGTTTGGTCTTCTCTTTCCCGTCTTCAATCACGATGTAGCCGCGATTCTCAAAAGAGGTGAGTTCTTCAAAACAATGCTTGGTGAGCATGAGCTTGCGGAGCAGGCCACAGCCTTCGTCGGTCTGCAAACCGGACGGCACAAGCAGGGAGAGCCGTCCGCCGGTGCGAAGCAGCGCGAGATCCCCTTCGATAAAAAGCTTGTAGAGATTATAGTCGCCGCCGCCTTGATATTTGAACCGACGGTCAAAGAATTCCGAATGCCGTTCGTAACCGGCTTCATATTCGTGCCAGCGGACGGCAAAGTCCTTGTTCGTTTCTAATTCTTTCCCAAACCACTTTTCAAACGCCGGGCCATCCATGCCCATTTTGCTGAACTGCGGTTTATCAGGATGAAATTTGGCGGCGAACTCCTTGCGAAAAGGCTTGAACCCTTCCCACGGCGGATTGCCGATGATGCCGTCGAAGCCGGCCAGCGTTTCATCCGTAGCAGCCGACGTGAGGAGGCTCTGTTCCTTTTCTGCGGACGGTTTCGGCGGGGAAGCAGTTTGAGCCTCGTCACCTCGGCTGCTACCAATAAAAGGTTTCGCCGTCCCGTCCGCATTAAACCAGCACGGCCAGAAATGAAGCGCAAAGCCGCCGGGTTCGCACGGCAGATTTTCAGCTTGGAAATGTTCGACGAAGTTGGCGCGGACTTTTTTGCGCAAGGCCAGCGCTTCATCGAGCGGTTCGTGCCGCATCGGGTTGGCGATGTAACGGGCGCGGAGTTCGGAAAGTTTTTTCAGTTCGGCCTGATGATATTCCGCCAGCCACTTGGTCTGTTTCTCCAGTTCCACGTCCACGAGCGAGTCAGCGCAGTGGAAATTCAGTTCCAGATTGGGCAGGATTTTGACGACATCGGTTTTGAGTTCGCGGTAATTGTAATCTGCGGGGGAAAGTTTGACGGCTTCCTTCCAGATGTTGGTCTTGGCGACTTCGAGCGCGCCGGGATCTTTGTCCACGCCAAAAATGTGACGCAGGAGAATCTGGGCGATGAGGATGCGGCGGGTGTCGAAATTGTGGCTGCGACGGAAGGCCAGCGCGGCCTCGACGTTGGGCGGCATTTCGGCGAGATACATTTCTCCGTTTTCAGGCTTGAGGATTTTTTGCACCCACGCCCCGGCGGCATCAATGCGCTGGTATTGCCGCCAGAAGGCGCGGAGGACTTTGATGAGGAAGCCGCCCGAACCGCCGGCCGTGTCGGCCACGCGGAGTTCGGCAAGCTGTGCCATGAGCTGGTCGGCGCGCTTGAAATCACACTTCTGGCTGCCCACGGCGTCGCAGATTTCGTCCACGATTTTTCCGGCCAGCGAGTTGACGAGCGAGTCGGCCATCGGGCCGGTGATGCCGGCGGGCGTGTAGTAGATGCCCTCGTCCTTGCGGTTGGACGCGAGAAACATTTCGTAGCTCTTGCCGAAAATGTCCTCGTCAATGCGGCGGTAGTTGTAATGGACGATGCCGCGCGTGCTGAAAGTTTGATCCCAGGAATTGATGCCGAGGACGAAGTTCAATTTTTCGCAGAAGCGCTGGAGGTTGTCCGGGTCTTTGTCGAGACGATCCCAAACTCGGGCGGAGAAGATTTCCGTGTCATAGTATTCATCGAAGAAGTCTTCAAACTCATCAAGGAACTTGGGAACGATGCGATGCGCGCCCTTGGCTTCCCAGCGCTGGGTCTGGCGGATGTATTCGTCCTGCGTGAAGCGATACGGGACAAGACCAAAATCTTCAATGGTGCGTGCGAAGATGAGTTTGTTGATGAGCAAAATGATGGACTCGGCGGCGAGTTCGGGCTGCACCCATTTTACCTTGTCGAATTCGTTATACCAAATCTTCAGGTCGGTGAAGAACTGCTGCTCCAGTTCGGGGCGTTCCGCCGTGTCTTCCACGCGGCGCAAGGTGTCCAGCACGCTGCGGGTTTCGCGGCAACGCGCGAGAAAATCGGCGAAGGGCAGTTCGGCGAATGATTTGTTGTCGAAAAAGAAATCGCGGGCGCAAAAAACCAGGCGGTGCGAAGGTCGGTGAGAACCAAATACTCGTGGTCGCGAAGATATTTTTTTACCTGGGCGACGTGATGTTCCGGGTTGGCATCTTTGCGCCAGACCGCATCCGAGCCGTCGCGTTGGAATAGCGGCTTTAATTCCAACGGCAACGGATCGCCCATCCGTTCCGGAAGCATGAAATCCACGAAACCTTCCATGACACCGACCTGACGGGTTGGTTGAAAACCCAGGACATCCTTGCAGAGCGCGGTGAACAGGTCTTCGGCGGCGGATTCGGGCTTGGTGCCGTTCTTCAGGTCGAGAAGATACTTTTCAATCGGCGCGTAAGGCGAAGGCGTTCGCAGGTCGGGCGTGAGCGGCAGAAATTCAATGCGTTCTTGTCCGGTGAAGGATTGAAGCGCAATGAGTATGTCGTCTGGTTTCACGTGCCGCCAGTTTGCTGGAACAAATCAGCGAAGGCAATTGCATGATTACGGTTGAAGCAAATTTGCGGGGCTTCGGCTGGCGGGCAAGACTGGTTACATTCTGGCAAATTTCCTTTTCTTCAATCACTTTCCGGTTATCCTGCTGCGCTCGGATTCGTAATTTGAAATTCGATATTCGACAATTTGTAAATGGACGCCGCACACATACGCAATTTCAGCATCATCGCCCACATTGACCACGGGAAGACCACGCTCTCCGACCGCCTCCTGCATCGCACCGGCACCATCGCCACGCGCGACATGTCGGAGCAGTTGCTCGACGCGATGGATCTCGAACGCGAACGCGGCATCACCATCAAGGCGCATCCGGTCACGATGCTTTACAAGGCCAGGAACGGCGAGACCTACGAGCTGAACCTGATTGACACGCCCGGCCATGTGGATTTTTCCTACGAAGTTTCCCGCAGCTTGAGCGCGTGCGAAGGCGCGCTGCTCATCATTGACGCGGCGCAAGGCGTCGAGGCGCAGACCGTCGCCAACGTGCATCTGGCAATGAAGCAGAACCTCACGATCATCCCGGTGATCAACAAGATTGATCTGCCGCACGCGGACATTGCGCTGGCCAAGCAGCAGCTTGAGGACATTCTGGCGATTCCCGCCGAGACCGCCGTGCTGGCGAGCGCCAAACAGGGCATCGGCATCGAGGACATTCTCGAAGCGGTCGTGGAACGCATTCCTCCGCCGAAGCCGACTGGCCAGCCGAGTTTGCAGGCGCTGGGCTTTGATTCTTATTTCGACACCTACAAAGGCGTCGTCACGCATGTCCGCGTGTTCAACGGTGAATTAAAAGCCGGCCAGATGGTGAAGCTGCTGCACTCCGGTAAAACGGTCGAGGTGAAGGAAGTCGGCAGCTTCAACCCGAAACCTTACACGCGCGAGAAACTGGAAGTCGGCGAGACTGGTTATTTCACGGCGAACATCAAGTCGCCCAAGGAAGTGAAGATGGGCGACACGATCACCGATTCGCGCAATCCTTCCGAGGTGCTGCCGGGTTTTCAAGAGATTCATCCGATGGTGTTCAGCGGGATTTATCCGATCAACACGGCGGACTACGAGCAGCTCAAAGTGAGCATGGGCAAGTTGCAGTTGAATGACTCGGCGTTTGTCTATTCGTCGGAAAGCTCCGTGGCGCTCGGCTTCGGTTTCCGTTGCGGCTTCCTCGGCTTGTTGCATCTGGAGATCGTGCAGGAACGGTTGCGGCGCGAATACGGCATGGACATCATCGCGACGTATCCCAGCGTCATCTACAAAGTGACGATGAACGACGGCACGATGAAGCAGGTGGACAATCCGGTGTTCATGCCCGACCCCAGCCACATCGCCAAGATCGAGGAGCCGATGGTGAAGGCGTTCGTGATCTGCCCGAACGAAAGCATCGGCGACATGATGGCCTTGATCTCGGAAAAGCGCGGCGCGGTGGACCACACGGAAACGCTCGACGCCCGGCGGGTGATGCTGACGAGCCGGCTGCCGCTGAACGAAATACTGATTGATTTCCATGACCGCATCAAAAGCATGACGCGCGGCTTCGGCTCGATGGATTATGAGTTTGACGGCTCGATGGAATCCGACATGGTGAAGCTCGACATGCTCGTGAACACCGAACCGATGGACGCATTTTCCTGCATCGTGCATCGCACGAAGGCGGAGGGCAGGGGACGCACGCTGGCCGAAAAGTTGAAAGAGGTGATTCCGCGCCAGCAGTTCCAGGTGAAAATCCAGGCGGCCATCGGCGGAAAAATTGTCGCATCGGAAGTCATCAGCGCATTCCGCAAGGACGTGACGGCGAAATGTTACGGCGGCGACGTGTCGCGCAAACGCAAGCTGTTGGAGAAACAAAAGGAAGGCAAGAAGCGCATGAAATCCATCGGCAACGTGGACATTCCGCAGGAGGCGTTCATCGCCGTGCTCAAATCTTGATCAACCACGAATGAACACGAACAGGCACAAACTGTCAGAGAATGAATTGCATTTGTGGTTCTAAGAAACTGTTATGATTTTACACTGGTTCATGTCTTCCACCGTCCGGGATGCCGTTGCGATGCGGAAGCACGTTCAACGTCTGCTGTGCGCGCAACGTGATCTGCTGGCACCACCGGCGATTTCGGGGGTGACGGTCGCTATCAATGCCTTGAACGCGGCCATTGCTGAAAAGCACACCGGCAAGATCCGCATCAAGATGGAGGAAATGGAATTCGCAGCCAACAAATGGCTCAAGCCGCATCCGCATGCCGCCTGGCGTGAGAACGTCGAAGTCCTGCTCGTCGCGCTCGCGGTGGCGATGGCCATCCGCACCTTTTTCATCCAGCCGTTCAAGATCCCCACCGGCTCCATGCAGCCGACGTTGTTTGGGGTCACGTCGTCACCGGATTTCACTAAAATTGATTTTTGGCAGAGCGACCGCGCCAAGATTGAAAATCAAATCAGCGAGCAGGCAAAATTGCGCAACACGCTGACCATTCCAACTGGATGGGAGCATGTCAAAGAGTGGTTTCAAGGAATCTCCTATGTTCACGTCGTCGCCCAGGCGGATGGCAAAATTGATAAAATCAGCCCGATGCGGCGTTTTTTGATTTTTAACATCAAGCAATCTATTTGGATTGGCGGGATCGAACATACGCTCTGGTTTCCGCCGGATTTCGGCGAGCAGCCCATCGAAAAACGAGCCGGCCTGTTTTTGGATCCGGAACATTTTTTTCACAAAGGGGATGAAGTGATCAAGATGCAGGTGAATGCGGGCGACCATCTGTTCGTGGACCGGCTCACTTACAATTTCCGCAAGCCGGAGCGCGGCGAGATCATCGTGTTTGAGACCAAGGGCATTGATCATCCACAGATGAAACAGGATCAATTTTACATCAAGCGCATGGTCGTGATGCCCGGCGACCATGTGCAGATCGGCAATGACCGGCACTTGATCATCAACGGCCAGCGCCTCGACGCCTCCACACCGCATTTTGAAAATGTCTATGGCTTCAATCCCGCAACGCCACCGCGCGAAAGCCAGTTCTCCGGCCATGTCAACGGCACGGTGGCGCAGCAGTTTGGATTGTATCCCAACCTCGCGCCGCTGTTTCCCGATGAGCAGACCGTTTTCAACAACGACTCCAATTCCTACATGGTGATGGGCGACAACACCTGCAACAGCTTTGACTCGCGCGCGTGGGGGCCGTTTCCAGCCAAGAACGTCATCGGCAAATCGTTCTTCGTTTATTGGCCGATCACCGGGCGGTTCGGCTGGGGCAATCAATAATTTTTGCAAATGTAGGAGACGACGTGAGGAGTCTCTGACTAAATCATACGGAGCCGTATAAATTTGAGCCTCGTTACCTCGGCTCCTACCAGATTATGAAAGAAACGGTCTTGATCACCGGCGCGTCTTCCGGCATTGGGCTGGAACTGGCAAAATGTTTTGCGGCGGACGGCTGCCGATTGATTCTTGTCGCCCGGAACACAGAAGCGCTTGAGACGCTTGCCAAAGAATTGCGCCAGGCTCACAAGATTGAAGCGCGCGTCCTGACCGCAGACCTTTCCCTGCCCGAAACTCCGAAACGGATTTTTGAAGAATTGCGCGCGGCGGAAATTTCTGTGGACGTTCTGGTCAACAACGCCGGCTTCGGCGCCAACGGTTCGTTCGCTGAAATTCCATTGCCACGACAGCTCGAAATGCTTCAGGTCAACATCACCGCGCTGACGGAACTCACCGGATTGTTTTTGCCCGGCATGATCCAACGCAAGCGCGGCGGCATTCTCAACGTCGGTTCCGTCGCCGGCTTCCAGCCCGGCCCCGGCATGGCGGTTTATTACGCGACCAAGGCATTTGTGCTTTCGTTCACCGAAGCGCTGGCGGAAGAAATTCACGGCACAGGATTGAAAGTGTCGGTTTTGTGCCCCGGCCCGACCGAAAGCAATTTTGGCAGCGTCGCACGCGGAAAAAAAGTCCGCCAACTAAAGACCTCGAAAATGACCGCTGCAGCCGTCGCGGTTTACGGACATCGCGCGTTTCGGAATGGAAAAATCACCGCCGTTCCAGGACTGCAAAATCACCTGTTTGTTTTCATGAGCCGGATTTTGCCCCGCATGTTGCCGCGCAAAATCGTCAAGTTTTACAACCGCACGACAGAATAAGCCTGATGGAACGCGGGCTTCGGTTTGCTTCATCGTCCATTGGAAAGCAGCCAAAAAATCTGGCTCGCCCGCAGATTCGAGAGTTGAAGCGGCGTGAATGCCGCGCCCCGTTCACAGCGTCGAAAACGATTCGTCCAAAACTTCCAGCAGAAAATCCGCATCCGCCTGCGTGATGCACATTGGCGGCGCGAAACGGATGGTCTGGCCCCACAAGCCGCCTTTGCCGATGAGCAAACCCAGTTCGCGCGCCTTCTCCAAAACCATGGCGCATTCGGCAGAAGCCGGCGCTTTTGTCTCACGATCTTTCACCATCTCGATGCCGATCATCAAGCCCTTGGCGCGGACGTCACCAATGATCTTGTGTTTCTCCTTCAGTTTATACAGCCCGACGCGGATATGGTTGCCGAGCTTGAGCGAGTTCGCTTGAAGACTGTCCTTCTCGATGACTTCCAGCACGGCCTTGCCCATCGCGCTCACCACGGGATTGCCGCCGAAGGTGTTGAAATGGATTTTGCCCTGCAACGACGCGGCGATTTTATGCGTCGTCACCACCGCCGCGAGCGGACAACCGTTCCCGATGCCCTTCGCCATCGTCACGATGTCAGGAATCACGTCCTGTGTTTCAAACCCCCAGAAGTGCGAGCCGGTGCGACCGAAGCCGGTCTGCACTTCATCCGCGATGCACACGCCGCCCGCCGCGCGGACATATTCGTAGGTCTGCTTGAGATAACCCTGTGGAAATTCCACGAAGCCGCCGACACCTTGTATGGATTCCGCAATGAAGCCCGCGACCTTTCCAGGCGTGGCGAAATCAATCACCTCTTTCACGTCGTTCGCGTATTTCAGGCCCGCGTGCGCGTCGTCGTAGCCGAACGGCCCGCGATATTGATACGGCGCGAGCGCGTGATGCACGCCAAAACTGTGCGGCACGTTGTATTTCCAGGTGCTGTGAGCCGTGACGCCCATGCCCGACGCATTGCCGCCATGATACGCATTGCGCAACGCGATGATGTCGTAGTTCCCCGTGCTGGCGCGCGCCATGAGCAGCGCGAGATCGTTCGCCTCCGAACCGGAGTTCACGAAATAGCACGCCTTCAAGTCGCCCGGCATCTTCGACGCGAGCTTCTCGGCGTATTGCGCCACGTTCGGGTGCAGATAAATTGTCGTCGAGTGCTGGTAAAGTTCACTTTGCTTGTTGCCCGCCGCGATGACGTGCGGATGACAATGCCCCACGCTGATCGTCACGATGCCGCCAAGACCGTCGAGATAGCGCTTGCCCGAATCGTCCCAGACATATTGCATCGAACCCTCGACGACCATGAGCGGCTTTTTGTAATAGAGAAAAATGCCGGGATTCATGAACTGCTTGCGCAGCGCGAGCACTTCATCGGCGGACGGGCCTGAATATTTTTTTGGTTGATGACTTGTCGGGGGCAACGGGATGTTTTTCATAACTTAAATACGAATCTTTTCTGCTCCTTATTATTTCGGCGACCAACATGGACTTTCCGTGCGGAATGTTCAACGCTGAAAACTTTCCGTTACGACTTTGGCGCAAGCTTGCGTCCGGCGAGGTAAACCACAAACGCCACGGCAAAACCGATGAACCACGCGTAATTATAAAGATGCGCCAGCGAGGCCGGGATGCTTTCCGCCGGCAAGGCATTGATGTTCACCAGAAATCCGGGCAGGCTCGGCAATGCTCCGACCACCAGCGCAATCAAAGCCACAATGCTGATGCCACTGGTGAAACGGTATTCGCCTTCAGTTTTGTATAGCGCGGCCACGTTCAGCTTGCGCTTCCGATAAACAAAATAGTCCGCAATCAATATCCCGCCGATCGGTCCGAGCAACGCGCTGTAAGCGATGAGCCAGGTGAAGATGTAACCATTCGGATCGGCCACGAGCTTCCACGGCATCATCAATATGCCGACGATGCCGGTGATGAGTCCGCCGATGCGGAAGGAGATTTTACGAGGCGCAAGTTGTGCGAAATCGCTTGCCGGACTGACGACGTTCGCCGCGATGTTCGTGGCCAGAGTGGCGATGCAAAGCGCCAGCATGGCGACTACCAGCACGACCGGATTGGTAAATTTCGTCAGCACGTCCACCGGGTTCCAGATCGGCGCACCATAGATGATGGTCGTGGCGGATGTGACCGCGACGCCGATGAATGCATATAACGCCATCGTCAGCGGTAAGCCGAGCGTCTGGCCGATGATCTGGTCACGTTGGGATTTCGCATAGCGAGAGAAGTCAGGAATATTCAACGATAGCGTTGCCCAAAAGCCAACCATGCCCGTCAGTGCGGGGAAAAAGTAAGTCCAGAATTGCCCCGCCTTCGGCTGTCCCGCGTCGAACGCCGAAGGCTGCGACAGGACCGGTCCGAAGCCGCCCGCCGCGCGCCACGCCCACCACAGCAGCAGCAATCCGAGCGCGAGCAACAGCGGTGCCTTGATGTTCAGCAGCCAGCGGATCGTCTCGATGCCGCGATAAATCACCCACATGTTGACGCCCCAGAAAAACAGAAAGCAGAGGAATTGTCCGCCCGTGATGCCCAGCCAGTTCGTCGCCGGCGCGGGATGCAGGTTGAAGATCGTCACGCAGATTTTGTAGATCGCCTCGCCGCCAATCCACGTCTGGATGCCGAACCAGCCGCACGCAACGAGCGCGCGGAGAATGGCCGGCACATTCGCGCCCTTCGTTCCGAACGATGCGCGGCAATAGACCGGAAACGGAATTCCGTAAAGCGTTCCGGCGTGCGCGTTGAGGATCATCGGGATGAGCACGATGAGGTTGCCGAGAAAAATGGTGAGGATGGCCTGCCACCAGTTCATGCCGCCGCCGATGATCCCCGACGCGAGCATGTAGGTCGGGATGCACGCGGACATGGAAATCCACAGCGCGGCGAAGCTCAACATGCCCCACTTGCGCCGCGATTGCGGCACGGGCGCGAGGTCGGCGTTGAACAGCCGGCTTTGCTCGATGTCAGCCTCGACATCAGGGGCGTTGGTAGTAAGGCCGCTGGAAAGAGGACTCATGCGTTAAAAATGACTCGGCTTGCGCTGGAGGAATTTCCCGTGGCTGTGCTTGCCGACGAATTTGCCATCACGAACGGCGACTTGTCCGCGCACGGTGACGACGCTGGGACGGCCTTCGATTTTCCAGCCTTCAAACGCGCTGTAATCCACGTTCATGTGCTGCGTCTTCACGGAAATTTTCCCGCGATAATCCGGATCGAACACCACAAGGTCGGCATCCGCGCCGGGCTGGATCGTGCCTTTGCGCGGAAACAGATCGAAGGTCTTTGCGACCTGCGTGCTGGCGACGTTCACGAACGTGTGCAGGTCAATCTTGCCCGTCTTCACGCCGTAGGTGTAAAGCAGGTTGATGCGTTCCTCCAGTGACGGGATGCCGTTGGGAATCTTGGTGAAATCATTTTTTCCCATCGGCTTCTGGGTCTTAAAATCGAACGGGCAGTGATCCGTGGCGACGGTTTGAATCAGCCCGTCGCGCAGGCCGTTCCAGAGAACCGGCTGGTTACTTTTGTCGCGCAACGGCGGCGACATCACGAATTTCGCGCCCTCGAACTTCGGTTTTTCCGCGTAGGTTTTGTCGAGCGTGAGATATTGGATGAGCGTTTCGACAGTGACGCGCACACCGCGTTGGCGGGCAGCGATGGCCTGATCGAGCGCTTCCTTGCAACTCAAGTGGACGATGTAAGTCGCCGCGCCGGTGAGTTCGGCAAACGTCATCAAGTGATGCACGCCCTCGGCTTCGACGGCGGGCGGGCGGCTTTCGTGATGCTGGCCCGGACCGGTCTTGCCGGCGGCGATCAATTCCTTGCAGCGTTCGCTGACAAGCGTTTCGTTCTCGCAATGCGCGGTGACGATGACGCCAAGTTCCTTCGCGAGCTTGAGCGTGCGATACAGTTCCGTGTCATTCACGCCGAACGCGCCTTTGTAGGCAAGGAAGATTTTGAACGAGCTGATGCCGCGCTTCACGATTTCGCGGAGCTGCTTCTCCGATTTGTCATCAAACTTCGTCACGCCCATGTGGAACGAAAAGTCGCACGCGGACTTGCCAACCGCCTGCTTCATCCAAAGCTCGAAACTCTCCAACGCATCGTCCTTGCGCGCCGGGCAGCACATTTCGATCAGAGTTGTCGTGCCGCCAATCAGCGCGGCCTCACTGCCGGTGATGTAATCGTCCTTGGAAAACGTGCCCATGAACGGCAGGTAAATATGGACATGCGGGTCAATGAAGCCGGGGAAAACGAACTTGCCTCTCGCATCAATCACCTCCGCGCCCTTGGGCGGCGTGATACTGCGGTCAATGCGTGTGATGGTCTCGTTCTCGCAGAAGATGTCCGCGACGTAGCGTTCGCTCGCGGTAACGATTTCGCCGTTTTTAATTACTAGTGACATGTGATGTGTGATAAGTGATGAGTTTTAGCGACGAGCTGCAAGTTTGGAGTTGGGTGCTGCGGGCTTCTGCCCGTTCACAACACGGCGAAGACCATTTAGCATCCGGCGCGGTTCAGAAATCGAGTCAGCGCAGGGTTTGGCCTGAACAGCGGGTAAAAGATTGAGTTCGGTTGCGAGAGTCAATTGCGTATCTAGTTCGGCAAGCGAACCCCCGGCATGGGAAATAAATAGAACGAACTCGCCGGTTGTATGGCGTGCCTGGCCTTCGGCGATGTTTGAGGGAACGGAAACCGCCGCCCGGCGCATTTGTGAAATCAGCCCAAACTTTTCTTCGGACGGAAATTCGCCGGTGATCTTGTAAATCATCTTTGCGAGCGCAATGCCTTTCTGCCAAACCAGCAAGTCGTGATAACTCTGCGCCTTGCCATTCGCGTTCATAGTCCGATTTGGAAACTCGTCACTCATCACATATCGCTCGTCACTTATTTTCCGTATGCCAGATGTCCCCCTCGCCGTAGCTGAACCAGCGGCTGGTGGTGACTTTCTGCTGCGTGAAAAATTGCACGCCTTCGCGCCCTTGCATGTGCAGGTCGCCGAAGAACGATTCGTTCCAGCCGTTGAATGGAAACCAGGCCATCGAGGCGGGCACGCCGATGTTAATGCCGACCATGCCGCAGTTGACGCGATGCTTAAACTCGCGTGCCGCCTTGCCGGAGCGGGTAAAGATGGAGGCGCCATTGCCGTAGGCCGATTTATTTGCTAGTTCAATCGCCGCGTCCAAATCTTCCATGTGCATCACATTCAGCACCGGGCCAAAAATTTCCTCTTTCGCCACGATCATGCCGGTTTGGACGTGATCGAGAATTGTTGCGCCGACGTAGAAACCATTCGGTGCTTCATTGACTTTCACGCCGCGCCCGTCGGCGGGAATCTTTGCGCCTTCCTTCACGCCGGCTTCAATCAATTCCAGAACGCGGTCGCGATGCTGGCGGGTGATGACCGCGCCCATGTCCGGTTGCGCTTCGCGGTCGGTCGGGCCGACTTTGATTTTGCGCGTGGCTTCAATGAGAGTGGGCAAGACAGATTTTTCCGCACCGCCAACGACGACAGCCGTTGAACCGGCCATGCAGCGCTCGCCCGCACAGCCGAACGCCGCTTCGATGACACCGCGCGTGGAGTTTTCCACGTCGGCGTCGGGCATGATGATGACGTAATTCTTCGCGCCGCCGTTGGATTGCACGCGTTTGCCGTGCTTCGTGCCGGTTTCGTAAATGTAACGCGCAATCGGCGTCGAGCCGACGAACGAAATCGCCTTCACTTTCGGATGCGTGAGCAATGCGTCCACGACTTCGCGTCCGCCGTGGACGATGTTCAGCACGCCTTTCGGCAGACCGGCCTTTTCGAGCAGCTTCGCGATCTTGAGGGCGGTGAGCGGAACTTTCTCGCTCGGCTTGAGGACGAATGTGTTGCCGCACGCGATGGCGATGGGATACATCCAGAGCGGCACCATCGCGGGAAAATTGAACGGCGTGATGCCGGTGCAAACGCCGAGCGGCTGGCGGATCGCCTCGCAATCAATGCCGCGCGCGATGTTCTCCAGCACCTCACCCATCATCAACGACGGCACACCGAGCGCGAACTCGATGACTTCCATGCCGCGCTTCACATCACCGCGCGATTCCACCAGCGTCTTGCCGTGCTCGCGGGTGTTGCTGCGGACAATATCCTCAAAATTATCCTCCATCAAAAATTTGAAGCGGCCAAGAATCCGCGCGCGTTCGACGGGCGGCGTTTCCATCCACGCGGGAAATGCGGCGTGCGCGGCCTCGACTGCGGCATTTGCATCAGCGACATTTCCGACCGGACATTCAGAAATCACTTCGCCGATGGAGGGATTGAAAACCGGCGTGCGCGCGGTTTTGGATTCAATCCATTCGCCGCCGATGAAATTGGGACAAGGTTCGAGCATAGCCATGTTAAAAAGCTCCAAGTTCCAAGCTCCAAACCTGGCGGTGCGCGCTTCCGATTGGACGTTGAAGTTTGGAGCTTCTCCGAAACTTGGATGTTGGAGCCTGGCGCTTCATCCCCTCGACAACGCATCCGATTGTTTCACGAATTCATCACCGCTCCATTCGCCGTCGGCTTTGACGACTTTGGCGGCAGCAGCGGCTTTTTGCGTGGCCTTGCGTTCGGTCTGGCGTTTGACGAGGTCGGCGTGCGTGGTGAAATAATCGAGGCTCTTGCCCTTGAAATCGGCGAGCGTCTCGAATTTGTGCTTCTCCATGAACGCGAGCAGTTCGCCGCACATGGGCTTCACCATTTCGTAACCGAACTTCATCACGCCGGTGCAGACTTGCACGGTGTCCGCGCCCAGCAAAATGAACTCCGCCGCGTCCTTGCCGTTCTCGACGCCGCCGATGGCCGACAGCGAACGATCCGGGAATTCGCTGCGGATGAGTTGCGCAACTTCCATGACCATGCGGAGCGCAATCGGCTTCACGGCCCTTGAGGAATAGCCGCCAGGCGTGGTGTAACCCTCGACATTCGGTTCGGGCCGGAGCGTATCAAGGTTCACACCGATGACGCTGCGGATGGTGTTGATGGCGCTGATGCCGGCCGCGCCGCCTTTGAGCGATGCGCGACTTGGATCTTCGATGTGCGTGACGTTCGGTGTCATCTTCGCCCAAAATGGAATCTTCGCCGCGCTCTTCACCCAGCCGCACACTTCTTCGAGGATCTCCGGGTTCTCACCCATTGCCGCGCCCATCTTGCGTTCGGGCAGGCCGTGCGGGCACGAGAAGTTCAGCTCGAACGCATCCACGCCGCACGCCTGGCAGCGCTCAACGATTTCAATCCACGCGTCTTTGCGATACTCCTCCATGATGGACGCGATGAGGATGCGGTCGGGGAACATGTCCTTGCACTTTTTGAACTCCTCCTCCCAGATCTTGAAAGGCCGGTCGCTGATCAGTTCGATGTTTTCCCAGCCGATGACTTCCTTGCCGTCGCTGGAATGCAGCTTGCCGTAACGCGGCGTGACGTTGACGACTTTCGACGCGTCGAGGCTCACCGTTTTGGCGATGACCGCGCCCCAGCCCTCCTTGAAAGCGCGGGCGATGACATTGAGATTGGTTCCCGGCGGGCCTGATCCGATGATGAACGGGTTGGGCAATTTAAGTCCGTCTATGGTTGTGGCTAGTGTCGGCATAACATCTTCCCTTGTTAATTGTTTTCAACTTTTAACTCGCTTTGGGCGCATTGGCTACAATAATTTTGCACAAAAGGAATAAATAACAGCGGGCATGAATCCAACGCTGAACCCAAAACGCACCGTTGCCGAACTGAAAGAACTTCGCGCCCTCACCAGCGACGAAAACGGCGCGCAACGCGTCGCCTTCACGCCGATGTGGGTGAAGACGCGTGCGTGGCTGCGGAAACAGGCAGAGAGTCTGCCGCTCGAAATCCATGACGACGCGGCGGGCAACACATGGTTCACCTTGTGCGGCGAATCAGAAAAGTGCCTGCTCATCGGCGGGCACATGGATTCTGTGCCGAACGGCGGCTGGCTCGATGGTTGCCTCAATGTTCTTGCGGGCGTGGAGATTCTCCGCCGTATCAACGCGCAATACCACGGCAAGCCGCCTGTCACCGTGCGTCTCGTTGATTGGGCCGATGAAGAAGGGGCGCGGTTCGGTAAAAGTCTGTTCGGCTCCTCCGCCTGCTCCGGCAATCTTGACATGAACGAAGCGCGTGGGCTGGTGGACAAGCAGGGAATCAAACTGCCTGATGCTTTGAAAGATGTCGGCATAGATTTCGAGCGCGTGAAAGATTCTGGCAAGGAATTAAAAAATGCCGCCGCGTATCTGGAATTGCACATTGAACAAGGGCCGGTGCTTTTGGATTTAGGTTTGCCGCTCGGCGCGGTGCTTGGCACGTTCGGCGTTGAACGTCATGCCATCACGTTTCACGGCCAGGCCGCGCACTCCGGCAGCACGCCGATGAACCGCCGCAAAGACGCTTTTCTCGCTGCGGCGAAAATGAGCCAGGAGATTTACAAAATCGCCGGGCGCAGCGGCAACGGCGTTTGCACCATTGGCTCTTGCACAACCAAACCCGGCATCGTCACCAGCGTCGTGGAGGAATGTCGGATCACGCTCGACCAGCGCCATCTTGAAGCCGCCGTGCTTGCAAAAATGTTGCAGGAAGCGAAGGACGCCAGCGAAAAATTCGCCAAGGAAGGCAACGTGAAAGTCTTGTGGGAACGCCTCTGGCAAATTGACCCACGTCCGTTCAACGACGAACTCATCGCGCTGTGCGACGAATCAATACGCGAAACCTGCGGCCAATCGCATCGTCTGCCGAGCGGCCCGTTGCACGACGCCGCCGAAGTCGCGCGCGCGGACGTGCCGACCGTGATGATGTTTGTCCAAAGCCTGCACGGCATCAGCCACAACAAGATCGAGGACACGAAGGAAGAACATCTCGAACTCTGCGTGGCCGCGTTCGACAAGCTGGCGGAGAAGGCGATGGGGTGGATAAAGTCTAAATAGGCAATCTATGAGCGACAAATTCGACCCGGAACAATTTGAACAATTAAGTCGAATCCCTTTGGGGCTTTACGCGGCAACCATCGCAAAAGAAGGCAATTTACCGCCTGATTGCCTCAATTATTTCAGAAAGAATTCCAAGCGATGGGATGGACAACATCTTGAAATGGGTCTGCTTTTCCTTTCCAAGATTGATTCTGACGAAGTCAGACATGAGATTATCAGTCATCTTGGTCATCCATTGAAACACATCAGGCTTTCGGTTTTGGGATTTATGGATCAAATGAATCACTTTGACGATTATGCGCTCGCCAAAATCAATGAAAGGCTGCCTTCGGTTACCGAAGACTTTGAAAAAGATTGGATCAATCAAATTCACGAGAAAGTGACAAAGTGGATTCAGTCACGTTGTTGAACATGTATGTCCGGCGCATTTGAATTCATTTTGAACGGCCAGCCGGTTTGCGTTGAGAACACTTCTCCCAACACGACGCTGCTTGAATTTCTCCGCAGTTCCGGCTTCACCGGATCGAAGGAAGGCTGTGCCGAAGGCGATTGCGGCGCGTGCTCCGTCGCCATTGTCGAGCGCGGCGCGAACGGCAAGCCAACTTATCGCGCGGTGAACAGTTGCCTCATGCCCGTCTGCCTGCTCGCGGGCCGCGAGGTGGTAAGCGCTGAAGGTGTTTGTAATTCCACACTCCGCACTCCGCACTCCGCGCTTTCGGGATTACATCCGGTGCAGCACGCCATGGTCGAACTTCACGGCTCGCAATGCGGCTATTGCACGCCCGGCTTCATCTGCTCGATGTTCGAGGGCTACTATCGCGACGACCTTCACACGCACGGCGATCTCGACGAACAACTTGCCGGCAATCTCTGCCGCTGCACCGGGTATCGTTCAATCCGTGACGCGGCGGTGGAAGCTTTTTCCTGTAGGAGACGAGGTGACGAGGCTCAAATCAAAAGCGGAAATGGGAAACAGTCAGAGCCTCCTGACGTCGGCTCCTACGAAGATATGTTTGCCGACCGCCTGAAAAAATCGGACGCGAAGCTCGGCGCGGCCGCATACGAATTTAACGGGGAAAATTTTTTCCGCCCTGCCACGCTGCACAAACTTCTCGTCCTGCTGAAGAAATTTCCCGAGGCGCGCATCATTGCCGGGGCCACGGAAATGGGACTCGACATCACCAAGCGCTACAAAAAATTCACCACGCTGATTTCCGTGGAAGCCGTCTCGGATTTGAACAAAATCCGCCGCGCCGCCAGCGAATGGCACATCGGCGCTGCGGTCACGCTCACGGAAATTGAAGACCGGCTCGGCGAAGAATTTCCCGTGCTGGGCGACATGCTCTGCGTGTTCGGCTCGCGGCAGATCCGTAATCGCGCCACGATGGGCGGCAACCTCGCCATCGCCTCGCCCATCGGCGACAGCGCGCCCGTGCTGCTCGCGCTGGATGCAAGGGTTGTGCTTGCATCCGAATCTGGGGAACGCACGTTGCCCATCAGTGACTTTTTTATTTCCTATCGAAAGACTGCGCTGCAACTAAACGAAGTCCTCAAAACCATCATCATCCCGCGCGGCGGCGCGGCGGCGGGACTGACGCGCAAGGCGGAGTGGTTCAAAGTTTCCAAACGCCGCGAGATGGACATCAGCACCGTGGCCGGGTGTTTCGTGGTGGATTTGGATAAACAGAACATCGTGCGTCATGTGCGGCTCGCTTACGGCGGCGTTGCCGCCATGCCTGCGCGGGCACGGAAAACAGAAGCCGCATTGGCTGGCAAAATTTGGAGTGAAGAAACGATTCAGCGCGCGTTGCCGGTATTACGGACGGAGTTCACGCCCATCTCTGACGTGCGCGGCACGGCGGAATACCGCAGCGGTTTGATTGCGAGTCTGCTGGGGAAATTTTTCGCCGGCGAATCGGAGCGCAGCGTTCATGCCGCGTCACCGCTCGAATGTCGAAGCGGCCTGAAGTCCGCGCTCCAGGCACAGCCCCACGAAAGCGCGCACAAACACGTCACAGGCGAGGCGATGTATGTGGATGACCAGACCAGCGGCATGCTCGAAGTCTGGCCCGTCTGCTCGCCGCACGCGCGGGCGAAAATTATCAAATGCGACGCGACCGCCGCGCGCCAGATGCCCGGCATCAAAGCCGTGCTGTTTGCCGAGGACATTCCGGGCGAGAACGACGTTGGCACGAAGCACGACGAGCCGTTGCTGGCGTCGCGCGAAGTTCTCTTCCACAGCCAGCTTGTCGCGCTCGTCGTCGGAGATTCGCAGGAGACGTGTCGCGCGGCGGCGGAGAAGGTCGTCGTTGAATATGAACCGCTGGCGCCGATTCTCACATTGCGCGATGCGGTGGCAAAAGGGAGTTTTCACAACGAACCCAACTTTATCCGGCGCGGTGATTCAGTAAAAGGCTTGTCCGCTGCGCCACTGGTAATTGAAGGCGAGTTTGAACTTGGCGGTCAGGAACATTTCTACCTGGAGACGCAGGCGGCGCATGCGACACGCGGCGAGGACGGGTCGGTGTTCGTCGTTTCGTCCACGCAGCATCCGTCGGAGGTGCAGCAGGTGATTTCTCATGTGTTGCATCTGCCCGCGAACAAGGTGGTGGTGCAAGTGCCGCGCATGGGCGGCGGTTTCGGCGGCAAGGAAACGCAGGCGGCCACACCTGCCGCGCTGGCCGCGCTGGCGACGCATCATACCGGCAAGCCGGTGCGCGTGCGGTTCAATCGCGATCAGGACATGGCGCTCACCGGCCATCGCCATCCGTTTCTCGCGAAGTTTAATGTTGGTTTTGACAAGGACGGTTTGTTGCAGGCGGCGCAAGTTCATCTGACTTCCAATGGCGGCTGGTCGCAGGATTTGTCGCAGGCCGTGACCGACCGCGCGCTGTTCCATCTCGACAACGCGTATTATATTCCGGCGGTGGAGTTTCGCGGGCAGGTTGCAAAAACAAATCTGTCATCAAACACGGCATTTCGCGGCTTCGGCGGGCCGCAGGGCATGCTGGTCATGGAAGAAATCCTCGACCGTATCGCGCGCAGGCTCGGCCTGCCACCGGAAGTTGTCCGCGAACGAAACCTTTACCGTGGCAGCGGTGAGACGAACACCACGCACTACGGGCAGGAGATTGAAGACAATCGGATCCAGACCATCTGGCACGAGTTGAAAAAAACTTCCGAGCTGGAAAAACGCCGCAAGGAAATCGCTGACTGGAACGCAAGGCATCCTCACACCAAACGAGGCATTGCCATCACGCCGGTGAAATTCGGCATCAGTTTTACCGTCACGCATATGAATCAAGCGGGCGCGTTCATTTTGATTTATCAGGACGGCACGGTGCAGTTGAACCACGGCGGCACGGAGATGGGGCAGGGATTGCACACGAACGTGGCGATGATCGCGGCGCAAACGCTCGGCGTGAAGCTGGAGAATATCCGCGTGATGCCGACCAGCACGGACAAAGTGCCGAACACTTCCGCCACGGCGGCGAGCGCGGGCACGGACTTGAACGGCGCGGCGGTGAAAAATGCGTGCGAAATTTTGCGAGCGCGGCTGACGCCGGCGGCTCTTGAACTCGTAGCAGCCGAGGTGACGAGGCTCAAATCAAAAGCGGAAAACGAAAGCGCTCAGAGCCTCCTTACGCCGGCTGCTGCGGAGGATTTGGTTTTCGCCGACGGATTTTCTTTTCATCGCACGCTGCCAGACGTGAAAATTTCCTTCGCCGATGTCGTGAAGAAAGCCTATTTGTCGCGCGTGAGCTTGCTGGCGACGGGATATTATGCGACGCCGGGGATTCATTGGGATCGCGCGGCGGGACATGGCAAGCCGTTTCATTATTTTGCAAACGGCGCGGCGGTGACGGAGGTCGAGGTGGATGGCTTCACGGGAATGCACTGCGTCTTGCGCGTGGACATTTTGCATGACGTGGGCGACTCGGTGAATGAAGGCGTGAATCGCGGCCAGATCGAAGGCGGCTTCGTGCAAGGCATGGGCTGGCTCACGGCCGAGGAATTGAAGTGGGATGACCAAGGGGTTTTGCTCACGCATTCACCGGACACCTACAAAATCCCGTCCATCGGTGACACGCCGCAAATCTTCAAAGTGACCTTGCTCAAGAACGCGACGCAGAAAAGCGTTGTTCATGGCAGCAAAGCCGTGGGCGAACCGCCGTTGATGCTGGCCATCTCGGTGCGCGAGGCGATCCGTGATGCCGTGGCGGCGTTTGGTTCAGGCAAAGGTGAGGTGGCGCTAGCGTCACCCGCGACTTGCGAGGCGATCTGGATGGCGATTCAGGAGCAACGAGACGTGGACAGCAAAGAATCACCGAAGCCGGATCTGGTTTTGGCCAAGTAAGCTAGACCAATTCAATTTTTCCCGCCGCCGCAGCTTGCTTCTCGCTCACCAGTTCCGCCCGCTTGTCTATGTATTGCGCCAGGATGTCCACGGCGATTTCCATCACGCTTTGCGAGCGGATTTTTATTCCGACCGGACAAGCGACGCGCGCGACTTCTTCGGCGGTGGCAATCTGCTTTTTCACGAAGTGCTCGGCAATCGTCCGCGCCTTGCGGGTGCTGCCGATCATGCCGAGGAATCGGAACGGCCTGTGAATCCACGTCTCCAGCACGAGCGCGTCGTGCTTGTGTCCACGTGTGACGATGAGGCCAAACGCCGGCACATTGGGAAGCGGAGCGGCGCACAGATCGCCCCAGTTGCCGACGTGGATGGAAACATCGCGCGGAAATATTTCGTGGTTCGCCAGTTCAGGACGGTCGTCAAAAATCGTGACGGCGAAATCCAGTTGCAAGGCCAGCGGCGCGACGGCCTGGGCGATGTGGCCGGAACCGGCTATCCACAACGCGCACGACGGCGTGATGGTTTCGGTGTAGAGCCAGTCGGAAGGGTTGAGGTTTGAGGTTTGAGGTTTGAGAGCCGGGCCGGGGGAGGCGATTGAAAAATCCTTTCTTACACCCCAAATTTTAGCTGCGTGGCGTTCGGCCAGTTCACTCCAGAATTTTTCGCCGAGCCGCTGCGCGTTGGGCAAAATAACGCCCAAAACTTTCCCGCCGCAGATCAGGCCGTCGTCCCAGCCGAAATCGTGGTCAAGGACGAGTTCAAAAGATTCCGGCTTGCCGGTCTTGAGCGAATTGAGGGCGAGCCGCTGCGCCTCGGCCTCCAGACAGCCGCCGCCGAGCGTGCCTTTGATTTTCCGGTCGGGATAAAACAGCGCCTTCGCGCCGAGCTTCTGCGGACTCGACCCTTTCACGGCGGTGATGATGCCGAGCGCGACGGATTCGCCGCCACGCGCGGCGGCGGCAAGTGATTGGAAGATGGAATCGGTCACAGGCAAAGCGTAGCGTCCAGAATGACGAATGACAAATAACGAATGGAATTGCAGCATCGGCCTGCCATTCCTCATTTGAAATTTGCGGCTTTTAATCTGCGCATTAAAATTTTACTTTGACGCGAGAGGGGGGAAAACAAATGCGCAACATCCAGCAGAAACTTTCCGTGGCGCGCGGTGAACAACGCGCCGAGCTGCTTTTCAAAAACGCCCGCGTCGTCAACGTGTTCAGCGGCGAAATCCACAGGACTCATGTCGCGGTCGAGGACGGGCGCATTATCGGCTTCGGCAATTACGAGGCGAAGAAGGTGTCACCGATCAACTGCTGGCCAAGCGTTCCTCGTGAACTCAATCTTGCGCCATGCCACGCCGTTCCCTTCCACCAGTTGCCGGCGCCAGGGGCGTTGTCGTGGTTATGATTATGTTTCACGGCTGGTGATTCATCGGGACGGTTGATTTTCAATTCTGGAAAACATGTTCCATTTCACATCGCCATATTGCACGAGAAAACCTGGCATGTGCCATGGGATGCTACCAAAACGGCACAAATTTGATTGAAGTGTTCGCTCCCCAATGATGCACTTCCCAAAACGATGAAAACTTGCTTCCGCTTTTTGCTCCAGGTTTTGTTTCGCTTTCGGGCTTATGACCTGGACGCGCTGAAAACACCCGGCCCGGTGCTGTTGATCCCCAATCACTGCTCCTGGTTTGACTGGCTGTTTCTCTGGGTCTGCCTGGAGGATGATTGGAAGTTCGTCACCTCGAGCATCGCGGCGCAGACGAGCTGGCTGCATCGTAAATTGATGATCAACCATTACACCCTGCCCGTTGATCCCGGTTCGCCTTATGCAGTGAAGCGCATGGCGGAGTTTCTTAAAGGCGGCGGGCGGCTCGTGCTTTTTGCCGAAGGCCGCCTCTCTCGCACGGGTGACTTGATGAAGCTTTTTGATGGCACGGGATTTTTGATTTTCAAAACCAAGGCGCGCGTCATCACGGCCTACTTGCGCGGCGCCGAACGCCTGCCGTATTCACCCAATCCGGGCTGGAAAAAATGTTTCCCCAAAGTGACCGCGCATTTCAGCGCCGCGCTGGCCGCGCCCGAGCTGGGGGAAGTCAGCACCGGCCGCGCACGGTCGCGGCTGACCATCTGGCTCCGCGACCAGATGGTGCGGCAGCAGTTCGAGGTCGAGATGAATTTCGGCGCGCAGAATGTCCTCTCTGCGGTGGCGGAGACCGCACGCGAACGCCCGGGCCAAATCATTCTCGAAGACGCGACGCTGCAAAAGCTGACCTGTCGGAAACTGATGGTGGGGGCGGATGTGCTGGCGCACGCGTTGCGCGGCACCGTTGCGGGTGGCGGACGCATTGGCCTGTTGTTGCCCAATGTCAACGCCACGCCGGTGGTCATCCTCGCCTTGTGGCGGCTGGGCAAAGTGCCCGCCATGCTGAACTTTTCCTCGGGCATGCCCACCATGCTGGCGTGCGTGGAACTCGCCGGACTGAAACACATCATCACTTCGCGCGCCTTTCTCGAACGCGCCCGGCTCAACGTGGACGATTTTATCAAAGCGGGCGTCAGCGTGATCTATCTCGAAGACGCGCAAGCTGGCGTAAGCAGTCCCCGGAAATTCCTCACGCTGCTCCGGCATATTCTCCATCTTCCATCCTCCATCCTCCATCCTCCATCTGCCAGCTCCGCCGCCGTGATTGTTTTCACAAGCGGCTCCGAAGGCGTGCCCAAGGGCGTTGAACTGACTCACGGAAACATCCTCGCCAACATCCGCCAGATGCTGGCCGTCACGGATTTCACCGACCGCGACCGCCTCTTCAACTGTCTCCCGCTCTTTCACAGCTTTGGCCTCACCGTGGGGACGTTTGTGCCGCTGGTGCGCGGCATCTATGTCTTCCTTTATCCTTCCCCCCTGCATTATCGCGTGGTGCCATCGGTGTTTTACGACCGTGATTGCACGGTGTTCATCAGCACGAACACCTTCCTGAACGGCTACGCCCGCAAGGCCCATCCCTATGACTTTCGCAGCCTGCGGTATCTTTTTTCCGCCGCCGAGAAATTGCAGGAAGCCACCGCGCTCGCGTGGTCGCAAAAATACGGCGTGCGCATCCTCGAAGGTTATGGCGCGACGGAATGCGCCCCGTGCGTGAGTGTCAACACGCCGCTCGAGCCGCGCAATGGCTCCGTGGGCCGGCTCCTGCCCGGCATGGAATGCAAGCTGGAAAAAGTCGAAGGCGTGGACGAAGGCGGACGCCTCTTCGTGCGCGGGCCGAACGTGATGAAAGGCTACTTGAACGCCGACGCGAACGCAAAATTCCTGGCCCTCGGCGGATGGTATGACACCGGCGACATCGTGAGCGTGGATGCCGAAGGCTATCTGCACATCCGCGGGCGGATGAAACGCTTCGCCAAGGTGAGCGGCGAGATGGTGAGCCTTACGGCGGTGGAAGACGCGCTGGCCGGGGCGTTTCCGCAATACGGTCTGCGCTGCCAGATCGCCGTCGTCACGCGTCCCGATGAAAACAAAGGGGAAATGCTCATCGCCGTGACGAACGAGCCGAAGCTGACCCTGGACGAAATCCGCGACGCCATCAAAGCCAGGGGATTGACGAATCTCTCCGTGCCGCGCGAGATCAAGGCGGTGAAAGAGATTCCGAAACTCGGCACCGGCAAGGTGGATCATCGCGGGCTTCAGGCGCAGATGGAATCGGAGTCGAAATCACCTGCGCCCGCACCGCCGGACAAATAAACAATGCGAACAGCCTAAAGACCAACTCGCCTTCTGGTTGCTTGCGCGGCATGGCGCAGACGAAAAGATGGCTACTCGTCTGTATTTTCCACCCCGTCTTTGTCTTTCGGAAAATGCTTGAGACGTTCTTCAGCCAGTCGTTCCAAGCGCCGAGCTTGAGTCAAAAGGGTTTGCCGAAGTCCTTTTGAAACCTTCCGCTCGCTGATGACGCGGGCAAGACTGGCAATGGTATTTGCCCGGCGCGCGATTCGGATGTCTGGATGCTTCCGATGCGGGAAAATATCATCGGGGATGATACGCTGCCGGTAGCACTTCGGGAGTTTCACCGCTGGTGTTGGCCGTGGAGGCTTTTCATTGAGCACCGCACCCAGCTTGGACTCTGCAATTACTTTTTCAAAGACCGTGAATTCAGCCCGGTCAAGCTGTTCTTTTTGCTCTTCCGCATTGAGATGACCCAAATCCAATGGCCAGACGCAAATCTCCGCGACTTCAAAAGGGTCGAGCACGTTCATGGCTACGGCATCCGTTCTTTGATTGGTCAGGTGACGGCCAATTCTGCTGCCAAGACCTTCAAAGGTCTGACCGACATATATGGGCTCGCCGTCGTAGTCGTAAAAGGCATAGACGCCCCACTTGCGACCACCAATTCGGTGACCACAATCGTCAAGACTGTCGAAGAATGACTTTATCTCCCTGCGAATGGCCGCAACATCGGACGGAAGACCAACGGCCTTCCCCTTACTTGCGTCTGGTTTTCCGGTAGGAGACGAAGTTTTCGATTTTGTTTGTGATTTCTTGTGAGGCATAATCTTCTTCCCAGACGTTGTTAAGATAGTTGCGCGCAATCCACTCGATTACCGGCACACAAACGGCATCACCAAAACCAAAGAATGCTTGGTTCAACGGCACATTGATGACAAAGTCATCCGCCCCCATCAAACGCGCGCATTCGCGCGGCGTAAGCAACCGGACAGCAAAACGCCCTCTCCCGGCGGCAAAGAGAATTTGCCTTCCGCTCCCGCCGCGTGGTGTGCGCAAACAGCCGGCAATTCCGTCAATGCGCAATTCGGCCATCGACCGTTCTTTGCGAACTCTTCGGAACACGGTGCCGTAAGTTATACGCTTGCCTTGAATCATCACCTCAGCTTGTGCCCGATGCTTCGGACTCATCTGATTGAGCAAATAATCGGCGCGTTCGCGACTCCACCATACTTGGGAGTTGGGCGATAAGTCTTCCAAGATGTCTGGAAGAAGAGTCGTTGGAACTGGCAGCGGAGAAAGTTGTCGAATGCGCCAATTGATGTCCGCATTCCACATAATAAAGTCAGCGAGAGCGGGAGGTCTGCAATCACTTTCGTAAAATTTTGGCGTATCATTCAGCGCGGAAACATTTGGTGTCCGCATTCCAATCACAAAGAGGCGTTGACGGCTCTGCGGGACAAAACGACGGGCATCAATAATCAAGGCGTCAACCGCGTAGCCCAAACGATTAAGCGCCAAAAGGGCATCTCTGAAATCGTTCCCTTCATGTGAACTGAGAAAGCCCGTGACGTTTTCGAGCAAGACCATCGGTGGACGCCGTTGTCCCATTTTGGTCAGGACGTCAACGAAGCCCCAGAAAGCAGATGACTGATCTCCAGCTAAACCACGTCGTGCTCCAGCGAGCGAAAGGTCATTGCATGGGAACGAAGCGGTGGCCAAAGCAATGTCGGGAATCTCGCAAGCATCCAACTTATGAACATCACCCAGGACGAATTCCTCGTTGTCACCGAAGTGGTCACGATACATGCGCTGCTTGTCTTCATCAATGTCATTGGCAAACGCGACACGCCAGCCAGCTCGTTCCAGTCCTATGCGCATCAAGCCGATGCCAGCGAAAAACTCCGCGAAGCTCTTGGATGGTTTATTCACGTTCGTTGCCATCTTGAATTATCTGTTGCGAGAAACTTTGCAGCCAACGGGTGCGACACTCAACTCAAATCCATCGCTCGACGGTTACCGGCATTGAAATTGATCCGTTGTCCGCGCGCACAACCAGGTAAATCTTTTCATGCAGACGCAGAATTGGTTCCTTTGCCCCGCTTGGTTTTCACCGCAAGCGCCAGCCACAGCGCGCTGGCCACGATCAACGCGACCGGCAAAATCAAAACGGCCTTCTGCAAATTTCCCCCGAACGAATCCGCGAGCCGTCCGACGATCTCCGGCGACCACATGTCGCCGAACAGGTGGATGGTGAAAATGGAAATAGCCATGGCGCTGGCGCGCATGTTCACCGGCGCGGTCTCCAGAATGAGCGTATTGACCGGGCCGGTGGGCAGAAACAGAAAGAACATCGCCGCCGCCAGGCATGTCATGGACCAAAACGTCGAAACTGCGAGGAACGCGCCGAACGCCAGCGGCACGGCCACCAGCACCGAGAGTCCCAATGTCCACGCGTAGCCTGCGGGATTGCGCTTGTGCCACGCAGTCGCGGCGAAACCGCCGATCAACGTGCCCACGAGTCCGGCGACCACGAGCACCGCACCGAAAAATTCAGCGGCCTGATCCACGGCCACGCCGTGGGTGCGATGCAGGAACGTCGGCCCCCAAATCGCGAACGCGCCCAGCGCAAAGGTGTAAGCCGTATAGCCGAACACGACGAGCACATAATCCGGGATGCGAATGAGATTCACGATGTCGCGGACGGATGGTCGTTTGGCCGCTTCAGCCGTTTTGCCCTCGGTCTGGCCGCGCTTGAGCTCGGCGAACGGCAGCATCACGAGGGCGAGGAGCAACCCCGGTGCGCCCGCCCAGATGAAGGCGTGCCGCCAGCCCCATTTCGCGGCGATGACTCCGCCGATGATCGTGCCCAGCGCCGCGCCGACGGGAATGGCGACGTAAAATATCGTCAACGCGTTGTTCCTTTTTGCGGGGGCGTAACTGTCGGAGATCAGACTTGGACTGATGGTCGCATAGCTCGCTTCGCCCACGCCGACGAATACGCGAAACGCAATCATCATCGCAAACGTTGACGCGAACCCCGTCAGGATTGTGCCCACGCTCCACACGAAAATGCCGGCGGCGATGAGCCACTTGCGCGAGCAGCGGTCACCCAGCCAGCCAAAGACAGGCGACGTGACAAAATAGCCGATCATGAATGCCGTCACGAGCCGCCCGGTCTGGCCGTCGTTGATGCCAAGATCTTGTTGCAGCGGCGTCAGCACCGCCGACAGCACATAGCGGTCGAGGTAGTTGAACAGGTTGAGGCCGGTGAGGATGAACAGAATCCAGGCGGGCGAGAGTTGCTTGCGCGAGGTGGTTGCGGTCATCGGCTGTCAAGCTAACCGTTATCGCGCCGGAGTGTAAATCCAAGAAGAGATGCGCGAACCATGGGAGCGTCCAAATTTACGGGTTTGACCCTTTCAGCGGTTCCTCCGGTCTGATATCGGGTGGCCGCATTGGCGTGAGCGCGGCGAGAATGGATTACGGCCCCCTCTTTTTGGATGCCGGCGGGCTGTTTTCTGAATTTTCCTTCGCCGCCACGATCATCTCTTCCGGGGTGAAGGTGGTGAGTTCGATGGAACGCTTCGGCTGAAAACCTGCGGCTTGCCGCGCGCGAAAATGTTTCCAACCGCCTCCTCGCGAAAAACCAGCCCAACCTCATGGCAGAGATTTTTGACGGGCGCGCGGCCGCTTAAATCGGATTCGGAAAACAAAACGCGCGTGACGACCGGCGGTGGGGCTTCGGTGATGAGAGCGAGGTCATCAATTTTTTTCTAACCTCGCGATATTGGCTTGAGAAGCTCTCACTGCGGCGCGCGGTTCACATCCTTGTAATAAATATAGCTCGCAGGCGTCTTGCCCATCGCCACGAACCATTGCGGGCAATACGACGCCATCCAGATCACGTCGCCCGCCGTCACGGGATGATAATCCGCGTCGAGGCGATAGACGCCCTGGCCCTTTAACATCAGAAGGCCATGCTCCATGATGTGCGTCTCGACGAACGGCAATGTCGCACCGGGTTGATAGGTGAAAATGTTCACCGCCATGTCGAACGCTGGCTGGTCAGGCAGCAGCACTTGCAGGCGCGCGTCTTTATTGCCGAGAAACGGCTGGCCTTTCACGTCCCGCTCGTGGCCGACGATGACGCCGGAAATTTTCCCGCTGGCGAGCGGTTGAAATTGTTTCTGGAAAACCAGCAGCTTCGTTCCTTTGGCGGCATCGCCGAATTGAAAATCAGTTTCCGGCGGGACAAAAGCGTAACTGCCCGCAGTCAGCCTGGATTTCTTGCCGCCGAGCTGCGCACCACAACTTCCAGCGAGAACATAATAAAAATGTTCCAGCGCGCCGGTGTTGCCCGCGCCGCTGCTGTTTGGGTCGAGCGTGACCTGCATCTGCGTGAAGCGCGGGCCGTTCATCGCCGGCGAGATGTTGACGATGACGACGGCGTTGCGCCAGCCGGGCAGGACGCCCGGCACGAAGCCATCGGGCGTGATGAGTGCGTAGCGCGGTTTGACGACCGTGCGGGTGAAGCCAAATAAGTCTGACATAATTTTTAGGGTTTCGGTTTTACGAGGCGGCCAGCCGGTGTCGAAACAATCCTGCCGTCCTTGAAAACCGTTTGTCCGCGAAGAATGGTCTGAACCACGCGCCCTGTCAACGCGCGGCCAACGTAGGGGCTTTGCCGGTGACGATAAAATAAACCGTCCTTCGCCACTGTGAACGTCTGGTTCAAATCCACGAGCGCAAAGTCGGCATCAAACCCGAAGGCGATTTGTCCCTTGTTCGGAATCTTGAAACGGCGGGCGACGCTGGCAGAAAGCAAATCCGTGATGAGCGAAAGTGCCGCGCCGCGATTGACACGTCCTTCTGTCAGCAACAGCGGCAATGTGTGCTGCACGCCTGAAATACCGCCCCACACCTTGAAAAAGCTTTGGTCCGTTTTCAATTCCGGCGGCGACGGCGAATGATCCGAGCCAATCGTCGTGATATTTCCCGCGAGCAATTGCCGCCAGAGACTTTCTTGAACGCTGGCCGGGCGCAACGGCGGAGCGCACTTGGCAACAGCGCCAAGTTTCTCCATGTCGTCTTCGGTCAGGACGAGATAGTGCGGACACGTTTCGCACGAAACATCCACGCCGGATTTTTTTGCGGCGGCGATCAGCGCCACGCCCTCGCCGCTGCTGACGTGGACGACATGCAGTGCGCAGCCCGTTTCACCCGCCAGGCCAATCGCGCGGCGAATGGCATCAAGTTCAGCGGCGACAGGCCGAGAGTCGAGGTAATCGCGGATGGAGGTTTTCCCGGCGGCAATTTTCTCCCGCGCCAGTTTGCTGGTGAGCGTTTCACTCTCGGCGTGGACGGCGACCGGCAATTTTAATTTCGCCGCGCGCTTCATGCCTTCTCGCAGCGTCGCGTCATTTACGCACGAAAAATCCTCAATGCCGCTGTTCGCCATGAACGCCTTAAAACCGATGACTCCGCGCGCCGAGAGTTCTTCGAGCTTGTCGAGATTGCCCGGCACAAGTCCGCCCCAGAACGCGAAGTCGGTGATGGATTTTTTTTGCGCCGCCGCCAGCTTCAAATCAAAACTCTCCGCGTCACAAGTCGGCGGATACGCGTTAAGCGGCATGTCGAAGAACAAAGTGCCGCCGCCCGCCGCGAGCGCGCGCGCCCCGGTTTCGATGCCTTCCCAATCCGTGCGGCCCGGTTCGTTGAAGTGGACGTGCGAATCAATCACGCCGGGGAAAACGTGCAGGCCGGTTGCGTCAATATCTTCGCGCGATGAACCGCCACTGAATGAAGCAATCTTTCCATCAGCAATTCCGATTTCAGGAAACGGCTGCGCGCCGCGGATTAACAGGTCGAAATCAGGCATGGCGCGTGGCGAGAGTTTGGATGAAGTCCGCCAGCACGTCAATGGCGGGTGCGATGTCGGTCGTATTCACCGACTCTGCGGGGTTGTGGCTGATGCCGCCTTTGCAACGGACAAACAACATCGCCACCGGACAAATCGCGGCCAACGCGGCGGCATCATGGCCTGCGCCACTGGTCAATTTGAGAACTTCCAGTCCGCGTTGCGCGATGCACCTGGAAAATATCCGGGTCAAAGCCTTGTCGCACTGCACTGCGGAAGTTTGCTGCACGGGCGTCCAAGTCAGTTTGAGTCCGCGACGCCTGGCGATGATTTTGGCTTTCGCGTGCAGCAAGCGCACGGCGGCAAGACGGCGCGGATCATTTTGGTCACGCACGTCAAGCGTGAGTGCGGCGTGGCCGGGAATCACGTTGCTCGCGCCGGGCGCGACTTCGAGTTTGCCGACGGTGGCCAGCGCGCCGCAGCACCCGGCGGCGAGAACAAGTTCCGCCGCGCCTGCGAGCGCATCATGGCGCAGATTCATCGGCACCGTTCCGGCGTGGCCGGCGACGCCGTGAAATTCCACGCACAACCTGCTTTGTCCCGCGATGGCGGTGACGACGCCGACGGGCACATTGTTTTTCTCCAGCACCGGACCTTGTTCGATGTGGACTTCCGCGTAGCCGAGAAATTCGCCTTGGCGGCGGCGGGCTTTGACGATTTGCTTTTCCTTGATGCGCGCGAGGTCGGCGGCGGTGAGTGTGCCGGCCAGCGCGCGGCTGCCGAGACAGGTGGTGTGATAACGCACTCCTTCCTCGTCACTGAAGCCGGCGACTTCGAGATTGAACGGCAATTTCACGCCACGTTCACGCAACAGTTGCACGGTGGCAATCGCCGTTAGCACGCCAAGCGGGCCGTCGTAATTGCCCGCGTCGCGCACGGTGTCCAGATGCGAGCCGAGCAAAAAAGTTTTCGCGCCGCGTCGCTCGGAGTTCCGGCGACCGAGCAGATTGAAGGCGGCGTCTTCGCGGACTTGCAGGCCGGCCTTGCGCATCCACGAGCCGACGAGTTTGTTCGCGCGGCGCATGGCGGGCGACGCGAAGGTGCGCGTAAGGCGGCCCGGCTCGTCGCTGATCGCGCCGAGTTCGTCGCAGCGGAGCATCAACTGCCGCGATAAGTCGAGTAGGCCCATGGTGAGCAGAGCAGGGGAACGTGGTAGCCCGCGCCCGCGTCGGCGAGGCCGAAGCGCACGGGCACTTTGTCGAGGAACCGGATTTTCGGCAGGTTGGCGGACTTGGCGGCGAAGTAATCGCCAACGAAGAAAATAATTTCGTATTGGCCCACCTGCATCTCGTCGTCGGCCAGCAACGGCGCTTCGGTGCGGCCGTCGGCATTGGTCTTGGCGGTGACGACCAGCGTGCGGTCTTCGCCGTCGAGCGACCAGAGTTCGATTTTCATTCCCGACGCCGGGCAGCCGTGCGCGGCATCGAGGACGTGCGTGCTCAATTTTGCGGGCATAAGTCAGTTGGCGATTGAATCTTTGAGCCGAAGTTCCGCGATTTTGAAAATTTCTTCAAGCGCCGTTTTGATCTCCCGCGCGCGCGAGTTTTTCAAGCGCCTTTCAAAGCCGTCGAGAATCGCCTCTTTTTTGTTCAAACGCGCGCAGATGACGAATGGAAAACCGAACCGTTCCTGGTAGGCGGCGTTTTGCTTCTGGAACAGCGCGATTTCGTCCGGCGAGAGACTGTTCAAGCCCGCGCCTGCCTGTTCGCCGGCTGATTCGCGGGTGAGCGCGCCGGCGCGTGCGGCACGGCCCACGAGGTCGGGATGCGCGCGGATGAGCGCGAGTTGTTTTTCCTCGCCGGATTTTTCAACCACCTCGCACAGGGCGCGGTGCAGATTTTCCAGGGCGGCAAACGGGCGCTTCGCCCAGGCCGCCTCCGCGATCCACGGCGAATGTTCAAACACCGGGCCAACGATGCGGGTGAAATCCTCGCAGCTCAATCCGTTCAATCCGGCGGGCGTGATTTGTTTGTTTTCAGCCATGCACATTTTGCGTGTCATCCTTGTCTGAAGGTTTAAGATAAAACTTCAAAAGAGGAAAGCGACATGAAACTGATCCAGCATCAATACGGCAAGGCGCACGTCCGTGTCTTGAAAGTCACCCGCAGCGGCAGGCAACATTCCCTGAAGGAACTTGACGTCTCGGTCGGGCTGTCGGGCGGATTCGATGCGTCCTACACGAAGGCTGACAACCGGCTGGTGGTGGCGACGGACTCGATGAAAAACACCGTCAATGTTTTTGCGAAGGAAAAGCTCGGCGCGGAGAACGAGGAGTTCGGCCTCGCCCTCGGCCGGCATTTCTTGAAAACGTATCCACAGGTGAAGCGCGTGGAGGTCGGCCTGTCGGAGCGTTGCTGGAGCCGGATTCAGGCTGGCGGAAAACCGCACGCCCATTCCTTCACCGAAAAAGGCGCGGCGAAACCGTTCGCAACAATTGTCTGCACCAGAAAGGAAACCCGGATCGAATCCGGCATCGAGGATTTGCTGATCTTGAAGACGACGGGTTCGGGCTTTGAAAAATTTCTGCGCGACGAGTTCACGACGCTGCCGGAAACCAGCGACCGGATTTGCGCCACGAAGCTCAAGGCGACATGGACTTACACGAAGAGGCCAAAGAGCTATTCCGCGACCAGCGGGAAAATTCTCGCCGCGATGCTGGCGGTGTTCGCAAAAAATTACAGCCCCTCCTTGCAGGCGACGCTGTTCCAGATGGGCGTGGCGGCGTTGAAGGCCGCACCGGAAATCGCAAAGGTTCACCTCGCGATGCCGAACAAACACTGCCTGCTCGTCAACCTTGCGCCGTTCGGCCTGGAAAACAAGAACGAGCTGTTCGTTCCGACTGACGAGCCGCACGGGCAGATTGAAGGAACGATTTCCCGCTGACTATTTCTTCAACGGTCATTGGCATTCCGGTTTGATGGCCGCGTTGACAGGGGTGGCGATTCAGACCATCCTGCGGCAAACGGAATTGAACCAAACAGACGTGAACAAAGGTTCCCCATGAAAGCACCGATTCCAAAAAACGAGGCCAGACGCATCAAGGTTCTCTGGCAATACGACGTGCTCGACACCGTGCCGGAGGCAGTCTTCGACGAACTCACCGATCTGGCGTCGCACATCTGCGGCGCGCCGATTGCGCTGATCACGCTCGTGGATGAAAACCGCCAGTGGTTCAAGTCAAAGGTCGGGGTAACGGTCCGCGAGACCGGACGCGACATTTCCTTGTGCGCGCACGCGATTTTGCAGAGGGAATTGTTCATCGTTCCTGACGCCACGCTGGACAGGCGTTTCAAAAACAATCCGCTCGTCACCTCGGCCCCGAAAATCCGTTTCTACGCCGGCATGCCGCTCATCACGCCGGACGGCCATGCGCTCGGCACGCTCTGCGTCATTGATAAGGTGCCGCGCGAGCTGACGGCGGATCAAAAACAGGCGTTGCGCGTGCTGGCCCGGCACGTCATGACCCAGTTGGAACTCCGCCGCCACGCGCTTGAACTGGCCAAAACCCGCGATGACTGCAAAAAAACCAAAGCCGATCTGGTGAAGGCAAAGGCCGAAATCGCCCGCCTGAAACGGAAGGCGGCTCAAAAGCCGAAACCTGCCGCAAAGAAACGGTAGCCGCGCGCGGGCGGCCGGTAACGGGCGCAGATTTTTTCTAAAAGCCACGAGCCGTTTGCCAGCCTTGCCGAAAGAGGCGAATGGATCAGGCGCGCCCTGAAAATCGCGTGGAATTAACCTGCCCGACACATAATTGACACGCGTTTTTGGAAGGATTAGCCTGTGACATCCATGCTGCATTCCGTCAGATTAATTGTCAGCGCCCCGGCAAATTATGCCGCGCGGCTGGCTTGCCATGCTGACGAAATCCGCGCCGCGCAGGCCTTGCGCTTTGAGATCTTCAACATCGAACTAAACGAGGGGCTGGAGCAATCCTACGCCAGCGGGCTGGACGCCGACCCGTTCGATGCCGTGTGCGACCATCTCCTCATCGAGCATCTGCCGTCGCGCCAGATAGTCGGGACGTATCGGTTGCAGACCGGCGTGAATGCCGCTTCCAAGCTGGGCTATTACAGCGCGCTGGAATTTGACTTCAGACCTTTCGCGACGCGCCGCCCGCAAATCATCGAACTCGGCCGCGCCTGCGTCCACGTCCAGCATCGGAATCTCATTGTTCTTGGAATGTTGTGGAAAGGCATCGCCGATTACGCGAAGCAGCGCGGCGGGCGTTATCTGCTCGGCTGCAGTTCCATCACGTCCCAGGATCCGGCGGTGGGCGCCTCGGCCTACTCGGAACTCTGCCGGAAATCCCTGGCCCCGCCTCAATGGCGCACGCGGCCCCTGCCGGAATATGACTGCCCTCTCGACCATCTGGCGGACGAAGCTGTGAAAATCCCAAAACTGCTGCGCGCCTACATGAGCGTCGGCGCACAAATCTGCGGGCCGCCGGCGTTGGACCGGAGCTTCAAGACCATTGATTTTCTCACGCTGCTGGATCTGGAGAATCTGCCGCCGCCCGTGCGCCAGCGATTTATGAGTTGACCGCCATGCACGCCCCGTTAGAAATTTGCGGATGAAAGGATTCCGCCAGCACCCGTTCCGCGTCGTTGGCCGGCTCCTCTGGTTCGGCTTTGAAATGCTTCAGGCAGTCTTTGTTTTTTTGCTGCGCTGCGTCTTTTGCCCGGAAGCGTCCCGGTTTTCGGCGCGGGCCTTGTGGTTGCAACGCACCGCCCGGCACGTCGGAAGAATTTTTCAATTGCAGATCCAATCCGCCGGAGCCATTCCCACCCGCGGCCTGCTCGTCTGCAACCACGTCAGCTATGTGGACATCCTCGTGCTGGTCTCGCTCACGCCGTCCGTGTTTGTCGCCAAGCACGAGGTCAAATCCTGGCCCGTCCTGGGCCTGATGGCGCGGCTGGGCGGCACCGTGTTCATTGACCGCCAGCGCCGCACGCACGTCGGCCAGGTGAACGACGAGATACAGGCTGCGCTCGACGCCGGCGCGCTCGTGATCATCTTTCCCGAAGGCACCAGTTTCGACGGCAAAACAATTCTGCCGTTCAAGTCCTCGCTGCTCGAACCGGCCACGCGGCTGAAGCATCCGCTCACCATTGGCCGGGTGCATTACACCTCGGAAAACGGCGGCGCCGACGATGCGGTGGCCTATTGGGGCGACGCGACATTTTTTCCTCACCTGCTGAACCTGTTAAGTCAAAAAAAAGTCCGCGCCAGCGTCTGGTTCGCCCCGGTGGAACAGCACAGCGCGGACCGGAAGGAACTGGCGCAGCAGTTGCACGCGGCGGTGTCGGCATTGAAAGATTGATCAGCCGGCCTGTGCCTCATCAATGATTGAACGATTTTCGCCCGCCGGGTTCCAATAAGGACGATGTTGCGCCAGAAATCATTGAAAGCTCCGGCCCGGATTTTACTGCTCACCTTCGTGATGTCCGCCGGAATGATTGTCGCCTCCAGGGCGTCAACGCCCCGGCTTGCCACCCTGTCGGTGCCGGCCGGCGGCCAGGCTGGCGTCGCCAAGCCATTGGTGCGACCGGAAACCGACTTCTCCCGGATTGAGGGCATCCATCGCTGGGGCCTCAACGAATGATCAGCACACGGTCGCGGACCGGCGTCTGGTGTCTGGATTCTTGCCCCACGCCCGGCTCTCAACTTTCAACATTCAGCTTGTTTACAGGTGGCCGCCTGCAAAGACCTTGCTTAAAATCTTCTGCGGCTTACGATTTGCCTGACTTGCATGGCTAAAGGAAACAATCAGAAACAGTCCAACGACTCCGGCCTGAACTTTGAAGCCCAGCTCTGGGCCGCCGCCGACAAGATGCGCGGACACATGGACGCGTCGGAATACAAGCACGTCTGCCTTGGCCTCATCTTCCTGAAATACATCTCCGACGCCTTCGAGGAAAAACGCGAACAACTGCTGTTCGGCTTCTCCAATCCCAAGAGCGAATGGTTCATCAAGGACGAACCGCAACGGGCCGAAGCCGCCGAGAACCGCGACGAATACCTGGCCGCGAATGTCTTCTGGCTGCCGCCCGAAGCCCGCTGGCACACCATCAAGGCCAGGGCCAAATCGCCGGAGATCGGCAAGGTCATTGACGACGCGATGGGCGCGATTGAGCGCGAGAACCCCACGCTCAAAGGCGTGCTGCCGCGCGATTACGCCCGGCCCAGCCTCGACAAAGTCCGGCTCGGCGGACTCGTGGACATCATCAGCAACATCGGCTTCAACGAATCGGCGGCGAAGTCCAAGGACGTGCTTGGGCGCGTCTATGAATACTTTCTCGGCAAATTCGCCAGCGCGGAAGGCAAGGGCGGCGGCGAGTTCTACACCCCGCAATGCGTCGTGCAGGTGCTCGTCGCCATGCTTGAACCCTACAAAGGCCGCGTGTTCGATCCGTGCTGCGGTTCGGGCGGCATGTTCGTGTCCTCGGAAAAATTCGTGGAAGAACACGGCGGGCGCGTGGGCGACATCGCGGTTTACGGGCAGGAATCCAACTACACCACCTGGAAACTGGCGCGGATGAACCTCGCCATTCGCGGCATTGACGCCAATCTCGGCCCGCGCAACGCCGACAGCTTCCGGCAGGATTTGCATCCCGACCTCAAGGCCGATTTTATTCTCGCCAACCCGCCGTTCAACATGAGCGATTGGGGCGGCGAAAATCTGCGGCAGGACGTGCGCTGGAAATTCGGGATGCCGCCGGTGAACAACGCCAACTACGCCTGGATTCAACATTTCATCCATCACCTCTCGCCCGTGGGCGTGGCGGGATTCGTCATGGCCAACGGTTCAATGTCCACGCAGACCTCGAACGAAGGCGAGATTCGCAAGGCGTTGATTGAAGCCGACCTCGTGGATTGCATGGTCGCGCTGCCCGGCCAGTTGTTTTTCACCACGCAAATTCCCGTCTGCCTCTGGTTTCTGGCCCGCGACAAGAAGAACCACAAACGCCGCGACCGGCGTGGTGAGACGCTTTTCATTGATGCGCGGAAAATGGGCGTGCTGGTTGACCGCATCCACCGGGAATTGACCGCCGAGGAAATCAAAAAAGTTTCGGACTGTTACCACGCGTGGAAGTCCAAAGAAGGTAGGGCTGGCAGTCCTCTGCCGGCCGCTGGTGGCAAAACAAGTGAACGGCGCGCACGGAGTGACGCGCCCTACCAGGACGAACCGGGCTTTTGCAAATCCGTGAAGCTCGAAGAAATTTCCTCGCACGGTTACGTCCTCACGCCCGGTCGTTACGTGGGCGCAGCGGATGTGGAGGACGACGGCGAACCCTTCGAGGAAAAGATGAAGCGGCTCATTCAGACTCTGGAAACGCAGTTTGCGGAATCTGCCAAGCTGGAGAAAGCCATCCGGCAAAACTTAAAAGCCCTGAGCCATGCCTGAGCCAAGGACTAAAGGGACAATAACGACCAAAGCGACGACGGCAACTCGCAGTCCCTCGCCGTCCTTGAAGTCCCTTCCGTCCTTTCCTCCGGATGATGCTGATGGCTTCATCCCCGCTCACGGCGGCTACCAGGAACTCCTCTCCTACCAGAAAGCCTTGGTGGTGTTTCAGGCCACGCAGTATTTTTGTGACCGGTTTGTTGACAAAAAGTCCCGCACCCACGACCAGATGGTGCAGGCCGCGCGCTCCGGCAAACAAAACATCCTCGAAGGCAGCCAGGCCAGCGGCACATCCAAGGAAACCGAACTCAAGCTCACCAACGTGGCCCGCGCCAGCCAGGAGGAATTGCTCGAAGATTACCGCGATTTCATGCGCGCCCGCAAAATCGAGGAATGGACGCCCGACCACCGCTACGCCCAGCGCTTGCGCCGGCTCAACCGCACGCCCGGCGCAAATTACGACACCTTCAAGAAAGGCATCGAGCATCCCGACCCCGCCATCTGCGCCAATGTGATTGTGGGTTTGATCAAGGTGACCAACTACCTGCTCGACCAGCAACTCCGCCGCCTGGAACAGGATTTCCTGAAAGAAGGCGGCCTGCGCGAACGCATGACCCGCGCCCGCCTCGCGGCCCGCGCCCAGCAAGGAGGGTGGAAATGACTTCAAGGACTCGAACGACCAAAACGAAGCGCCCCTTTCCGTCGCTTGAGTCCCTTCAGTCACTGGCGGGCGTGAGTAATCTTCCGTCGTTGGAGTCCCTTGGGTCGCTGGCGGGCGCGCGTGGGGCGGCGGCCACCACCCGCCGCACCCGGCTTTTCAGAACGGGAGGCCGGAAGTGAATGCGTTGCCAGAAAATTGGGAGCATCAGGTGTTGTCCGACTTGGTGGATAAAGAGCGCGGTATCTGTTACGGCATTGTTCAACCCGGTTCTCATGCTGCCAATGGTGTTCCAGTAATTCGCGTCAACAATATCAAATTTGGGCGAATTGAAACCGGTGACGCGCTTCGTGTTTCCAGCGACATTGAAGCGAAATATAGACGCTCACGACTTCGTGGTGGTGAAGTGCTTCTCACGCTCGTGGGGTCGCTCGGTGAATCGGCAGTTGTTCCGACTGAATTAGCAGGCTGGAACGTCGCTCGCGCTGTTGGCGTGATTCCGGTTAGAACGGAAATTGGATCGCGTTGGGTTGAGCTTTGTCTGCGGTCTTCTCTCAGTCAGAATTTCATCGGGACACGCGCAACAACGACGGTTCAAGCAACGTTCAACCTGCGCGATCTTGCAAATATTCCCATTCCACTTCCGCCCAAAAAAGAACGCGACGCCATTGCTTCGGTGTTGGGTGCGCTGGACGACAAGATTGAGTTGAACCGGCGGATGAACGAGACGATGGAGGCGCTGGCCCAGAGCCTGTTCAAATCCTGGTTCGTGGACGCCACCCAATCCGCCCTCCCCAAAGGCTGGCGCGAAGTGCCGTTCACCGAAACCGTTGAAATCATCGGCGGCGGCACGCCCAAAACTTCTGTGGCTGAGTATTGGAGCGGTGACATTCCGTGGTTCTCAGTTGTGGACGCGCCGCAAGGTTCAGATTTGTTCGTGATAGACACGGAAAAGAAAATCACCCAAGCGGGCGTTGATAATTCGTCCACTCAAGTTTTGCCAATAGGCACCACTATCATTTCCGCTCGCGGAACGGTTGGCAAAGTCGCGTTGGTTGGTGTTCCAATGGCAATGAATCAATCGTGCTACGGACTTCGTGGCAAAGCGGGCACGAAAGGTTTCCACTCCTATTTCGTAACGCGTGCGCTTGTTTCACAGCTTCAACAGCACGCACACGGTTCTGTCTTCGACACAATCACGCGGGACACGTTGGCGGGTGTGCAAGTAACTTTGCCGCTTGCGGCAGTTGTTGAGCAGTTTGAAGAAAAGGTTTCGCCATTGATGGAACGCATTCGGAACAATCTGCTTGAATCCCGCACCCTCGCCGCGCTGCGCGACGCGCTGCTGCCGAAGCTACTGTCGGGCGAGTTGCGCGTGCCAATACAGAAAGGGAATACATGATATGAAACTCCGCTTTTTATCGTCGGTTCTCATTTTCATCAGCGCATACTCTCCGCTGTCCGTAATTTTTCTCATTCAAGACTTTGAACTTCCAGATTGGCGTTTGAAGCATCCTGAAATTGTTTTGCCCATCGTCGGCATTTCAATTATTTCCTGCATTGTCATCTGGGCTGCGGTCCGCTTTCTCAAAACCTCAACTCCGACAGTCAAGATTGTAAAAGTGTCCAATCGCTCTGGTGAGTTGGTGAATTACAGCATCCCTTATCTGGTTTCGTTCTTCGTGATCAACTTGGATGACATCAAAATGCTGCTCTCCTTCGGCTTTTTCATGGTCATCATGTATTGGATGACCCTTAAAACACACAACATCTTCGTGAACCCAATTTTGGCCTGTCTTGGCTATAACCTTTATGACGTTCAATACGAGAAGAACGGCCAAGAGAGGGAAGATTTCTTTTTGGTCAAAGGTCCGCGTTTGAAAGCAAGTGACCAGTGCAGAATCGTAGAGCTTTCCGAACAGCTATTTCTTGTCACTGCGGTTAACCCCAAAGTCTAAATGAGCCAACTCCAAACCAGCCTGAAGAACGCCAAGGACCATCCATGGCAGAATGCAACCGTGTCTTTCTATGTGGTGAAGCGAAGGTTGGTTCATCGGGATGCTCACTACGAAGTTCTGAACGTGAACGTTGATGCGGCTTTGGCAAAAAAGGTAAGAACGATTACCAAAGGAAAAATTTTGAGCAGCAATGCCGTTCGGCAATACGACTTCAACACGGCTGATTTGGATGATGATGTGTTGGGCCTCAAAACAGACGAGACAGATCTCCAGGCGGTGATTGACCAAATCAGCAATGGAGATGTTCAGGGTGCAAATAGCTACGACGACCTTGTTGGCTCATGGCTTTATATCGCCCGTCTGGATTTGCCAAACACGCCATCTTTGTATGGAGCGAGAAAAATCTCCTCCGGCTGGATAGCCAAAGAGGTATCGCAATTGGTGAATGCGATTTTCAAAAACAACATGTTGGTGGATCTGGAGCAAGGAGAGATCTTCCGAATTGATTCCAAAATTGACTTCTTCTCATTCGATGGAGTGTTGTTTGTGGCTGACAAAAAGAACTTTGAAACGGCACTCAACTTTAGAGAGGGGATGGAGCGAAACCGCGACGAAATTGTTAAAGAATTCCAAACCCTCGGGTTCTTCGCCAACGCTCAAGACATAACAACGCTTATCGGCAATAACGTCACCCGCCTTCGGAGGCTTTCACAAGTGAAGAACTCCGCCTATTATCGCAAGCCCGATTATCTGAAGGCGCTTCGGAGAATTAACAAGTCTGACAAATGGGGGCTCAATTATGACAGCAAGGGGCGTATCATTGCCGACGAAGGCACGATTGAGAACATACTGAAGTATTTGAACAACGACCGCTTGAGTTCAAAGATCAACAAGGAAGAATTTGCGGTTGATGTGAAGCACAAGCTGGCTTCTTGATTGAAATGAACGCCCGCGTCACAGAATTTCAATGCATCATGCCGTTGGAAAACATTCCGTCGGTCGTGAAGCTCGGGATTCTGTCGAACGAGCGCGCGGCGAAAGTGCCGCATTATTCCGTGGCACTGGAGGTCGTGCAGGAACGGCGCGACTTGAAGCACGTTCCCGGTGGTTTGAAGCTGCATCAATACGCCAACCTTTATTTTCACGCCCGCAATCCGATGCTCTTCAAACGCAAGGACACAGCGGCGACGTTGTGCGTCTTGCGGGTGTCAACGGAAGTGAGGCATATTGACGGCGTGGTGTTCGCGGATCGCAATGCGTCGAGTGACTATGTTCGCTTCCTGCATCCGAGGCAGGAAGGGGTGCTGGACTACGACGCGATTTTCGCGATGGACTGGCGGCACGCGAACGACCCAATTGCCTACTACCGTCACCGTTCGCAAAAGTGTGCGGAAGTGCTCGTGCCGCATTGTGTCGAGCCACGGTTTCTGACCGGGGCATACGCCGTGGACGAAGCGGCGGCGGCAAATTTACAATCGCAGGGCTTTGGCCTTCCGATTACCATCAGTCCACAAATGTTTTTCCGATAACCAGCCATGTTCAAAGCACTCTTAGGCGATTTGTTTGCAAGCCAAGCCCAGACCCGGGTGAACACGGTGAACTGCGTCGGCATCATGGGCAAGGGCGTCGCGCAGGAATTCAAGAAGCGCTATCCAGCTATGTTTGAGGATTACGCCGAACGGTGTGAACGGAAGCAAGTGCGGCTGGGCGAGCCGTATCTTTTCCGTGACCGTTCAGGAATCCTGATTGTGAATTTTCCGACGAAGGATCATTGGCGGTCGCCCTCGCGTTTGGCGGACATCGAGCGCGGGCTGGATTATTTCGTGCAACATCATGCGGAATGGGGCGTCAAGAGCGTGGCGTTCCCGCCGCTCGGTTGCGGCAACGGCGGATTGAGTTGGGAGGAAGTCGGGCCGCTGATGTATGGCAAGCTGCGGCATCTCAACATCGAGATCGAAGTCTATGCCCCCTACGGAACTTCAAAGACGCAGTTGGAGGAAGATTTTCTGGCCGGGCCGGCGCAGATGGAATTGGATGGTCGGGGTCGTAAGCACGAGAAGTTAAATCCTGAGTGGGTTGTCCTGATGGAAGTTCTGCGGGAGTTGGAGAAGCAGCCCTACGCGAATCCAGTGGGTCGGACGATCTTTCAAAAGATTTGCTACGTCGTCACGGAAATGGGAGTCGAGACTGGTTTTAAGTTTGGCAAAGGCAGCTACGGGCCTTTTGCCGACGAGGTGAAACTGGCGCTGCATGATTTCGCGAACCGGAACTGGCTGCACGAGGAACGCTTGGGCCAGATGATCGCGTTGCGCGTCGGCCCACAATACGAAAAGGAGCGAGCGAAATACGAGGAAATCTTGAAGCGGCACGAGCGGAAGATTGCCAAGACCGTGGATTTATTCAGCCGCATCAAAAACACCGAGCAAGCCGAGGAAGTGCTGACGGTGCTGTTTGCCAGCCGTCAATTGAAGCGATCCAAACCCCAGCAAGAAGTTGCCGAGCGCGATCTTTACGAGTTCATTCTGGATTGGAAAAAAACGTGGCGCACGGAGGAAAAGCAGCAGGCACTGGCCAACGCCATCCGTAATCTGGTTGTGCTGGGCTGGATGCGGCTACAATTCAGCGAAACACTGCCTGAGCCTGCATAAATGAGCAAAGGCATCACCGAATCTGTCGTGGAGGATGCCGCGCTCGACTGGCTTCGTGGGCTGGGATACGAAGTTTTGTCGGGACTGGCGATTGCGCCGGGCGAACCGGCGGCGGAGCGCGCGGATTACAAGCAGGTTTTTCTTTTCGACCGGTTGCAAACCAAGCTGAAGGATTTGAATCCCAAGGTTCCGCAGGAAGGGTTGCAAGAAGCGTTGCGGAAACTCCGGCTCATCAGCCATCCGACGCTCATCGAAAACAACCGCGCGTTTCATCGCCTGCTTGTTGAAGGCGCGGACGTGGAGTTTCGCAACCGCGAAGGGCAAATCGTTCACGACAAGGTCTGGCTGATTGATTTTGCGAATCCCGAAGCCAACGAATTCCTCGCGGTCAATCAATTCACAGTGGAGGAAGGCCATTTCAACCGCCGCGCTGACGTAGTGGTGTTCATCAACGGCATCCCGCTGGCACTGCTGGAACTCAAAAACATTGCGGACGAACAGGCCACCATCCGCAAGGCGTTCGACCAGTTCCAGACTTACAAGGCGCAAATCCCGTCGCTGTTCCACTCCAACGCGCTGCTGGTGATTTCGGACGGCCACGAAGCGCGGCTCGGCACGGTCACGTCGGATTGGGAGCGGTTCATGACGTGGCGCACCATCACCGGCAAGGAGCTTGTGCCGCCCGGTTCGTTGCAACTGGAAACCATGCTCAAAGGCGTGTTCGAGAAGGCTCGTCTGCTGGACTTGGTCCGCAACTTCATCGTCTTTGAAGATGATGGCGAAAAGGTCGTGAAGAAGCTGGCGGGCTATCACCAATTCCACGCAGTCAACAAGGCGGTGGAATCTACGTTGAAGGCGGCGGGGGTTGCTTTAACTGGTAGCAGCGGACGTGAGTCCGCTCATTCTAATTCCCCAGCGGAAAGTCAGAGCCGACTCACGTCGGCTGCTACGAATCAAATCGGCGACAGACGGGCGGGCGTCATCTGGCACACGCAAGGCAGCGGCAAAAGTCTTTCGATGGTTTTCTACGCCGGAAAAATCGTGCAGCACCCGGCGATGGAGAATCCCACCATCGTCGTGCTCACCGACCGCAACGATCTGGACGACCAGCTTTTCGACACGTTCTCCTTTTGCAAAGAGTTGATCCGGCAAATACCCGTTCAGGCGGAGAGCCGGGAACATTTGCGCGAGTTGCTCAACGTCGCCAGCGGCGGGGTGGTGTTCACCACGATTCAGAAATTCTTTCCCGATGAAAAAGGCGGCAAGCATCCGCTGCTATCCGACCGGCGCAACATCGTCGTCATCGCTGACGAAGCGCACCGCAGCCAATACGATTTTATTGACGGCTTCGCCAAACACATGAGGGATGCGCTGCCCAAGGCGTCGTTCATCGGCTTCACCGGCACGCCGATTGAAAGTGGCGACAAGAACACGCAGGCCGTGTTCGGCGATTACATTGACGTTTACGACATTCTGCAATCGAAGGAGGACAAGGCCACCGTGCCGATTTATTACGAGGCGCGGCTGGCGAAGATTGATTTGAAGCCGGAGGAACGCCCGAAGATTGACCCGAACTTTGAAGAAGTGACGGAAGATGCGGAGGAATCCACGAAGGAAAGTCTGCGCCGGAAGTGGGCGCAACTGGAAGCGATGGTCGGGACGGACAAGCGCATCGCGCTCGTGGCTGAGGATTTGGTGAAGCATTGGGAAGCGCGTTACGCCGCGATGGAAGGCAAGGCGATGGTCGTCTGCATGAGCCGCCGCATCTGCGTGGAGCTTTACAAGGCGATCCAGAAACTGCGCCCGGCCTGGCATCACGAGGACGATGACAAAGGCACGATGAAGATCGTCATGTCCGGCTCGGCTTCCGACACATTGGAGTGGCAGCAACACATCCGCAGCAAAGCAAGGCGCGAGGAACTGGCGAAAGCGTTCAAGAATCCGAAGAAGCCGTTCCGCATCGTCATCGTGCGCGACATGTGGCTGACCGGCTTTGATGCGCCGAGCCTGCACACGATGTATGTGGACAAGCCGATGCGCGGTCACGGCCTGATGCAGGCCATCGCGCGGGTGAACCGGGTTTTCAAAGACAAGCCCGGCGGCTTGGTGGTGGATTACCTCGGACTGGCGGAGGAATTGAAACAGGCGCTGGCCGATTACACGAACAGCAAAGGCAAAGGCGACATCACGCTGGATCAGGAAGAAGCCGTCGCCGTGATGCTGGAGAAATACGAGCAGGTCTGCGCCATCCTGCACGGGTTTGATTACGAGGGCGCGGCCAAGGCAACAGCGGCAAAGAGGCTGCCGCTCATTGCACAAGCCGCCGAGCATGTGTTGCAGCAAAAAGACGGCAAGCCGCGCTACCTGTTGGCAGTCACGGAACTGTCCAAGGCGTTCGCTCTCTCTGTGCCGCATGACTCGGCATTGGAGATTCGTGATGAAGTCGGATTCTTTCAGGAAGTCCGCGCCGTGCTGGCCAAGAGCATCAGCGAAGGCGGCGGAAAATCACCGGAAGAATTGGAGCTGGCCGTCCGGCAAATTGTTTCCCGCGCGATTTCATCCGACAAGGTCATCGACATCTTCGACGCCGCCGGGTTGAAGAAGCCGGACATTTCAATTTTGTCCGACGAGTTCCTGGCGGAAGTCCAGCATTTGCCCCAGCGCAACCTTGCCGTCGAGTTGCTGCAAAAGCTGCTCAACAACGAACTGAAAATCCGCTCGAAGAAATACCTCGTTCAATCCCGCTCGTTTGCCGAAATGCTGGAAGCCACCATCCGCAAATACCAAAACCGAACCATTGAAGCGGCGCAGGTCATTGCAGAACTCATCGAACTCGCCAAGCAGATGCGCGAAGGCCATAAGCGCGGCAAAGACCTCGGCCTCACGGATGATGAAGTTGCGTTTTACGACGCGTTGGAAGTGAACGACAGCGCCGTGAAAGTTCTTGGTGAACCCACATTAAAGGACATCGCCCGCGAGTTAGTCTCACACGTCCGCAAAAGCGTGACGATTGACTGGACGCTGCGCGAATCTGCCCAGGCTCAAATCCGTGTCCTCGTCCGCCGCATCCTCCGCAAATACGGCTATCCGCCAGACAAGCAGGAGAAGGCCACGCAAACCGTTTTGGAGCAGGCCAGGCTGCTGTGCGCCGAGTGGGCGGTTTGATTTCTGCGCGCTCGACAAGGATTGTCACCGGATTGTAACTTTCCCGCTGGATGGCCGGAAACTAACATTCAAGCATCCGACCATCTGCGAACAATCTTTATGAGCGGTTTTAAGCCGGAGCATTTCATCAACCGGGAGTTGAGCTGGCTGGAATTCAACCAGCGCGTGCTCGACGAGGCGCTCGACACGGCCAATCCGCTGCTCGAACGGCTCAAGTTCTTCACCATCGTCAGCTCCAACTTGGATGAATTTTTCGAGGTGCGCGTGGCCGGTTTGAAACAGGAGATCGAAAGCGGGCAGGGGGAACGCAGCACGGACGGGCTGACGGCGCGGGAAACATTTCAGGAGATCGTCAGCCGCGTGCGCCGGATGGTGGCCGACCAATACGATTGCTGGCGGGAGGATCTGAAGCCCGCGCTCGCCAGGCACAGCATCCGCATCCTCGAAATGGATGACCTGACCGCCGCCGACATGGGCTGGCTTGAGGAATATTACCTGACCAAAATCCGCCCGGTGCTGACGCCGCTCGCCATTGATCCGGCGCATCCGTTTCCGCAACTGCTGAACAGATCGCTGAACCTGATGGTGCGGCTGGAAATGGTTCCGCGCGACGGCTCCGGCCAGCCGCTCAAACACCTGGCGGTCGTCCAATGCCCGGCGATCCTGCCGCGCCTCATCCAGTTGCCGCGCGACGACGCCCGCCGCGATTACGTTTTCTTGAGCCACCTCATCGGGCGTTTCATCGCCGACCTGTTTCCGGGCACGACCATTCTTGGCTGCTGGCCGTTCCGCGTCACGCGCAACAGCGAGCTGTATATTGACGAGGAGGATTCCAGCAGCCTGCTCAAGGCGGTCGAAACCGAACTGCATAACCGGCGCAAAGGCGATGCCGTCCGCCTGGAGATTGATTGCAAATGCCCGGAACAAATCCGATTGGCGCTGCTGAAGACGTTCCGCCTGACCGAGGACGACCTGTATCTGGTCAACGGCCCGTTGAACCCGACGCGGTTGATGGCGCTGTATCAGGGCGACCATTCGCCGGAACTGCGCGACCCGCCGTTCGTCGCGCCGGTCGCGCGCGCGTTGCGCGGGCGCGAAGATTTGTTCGCCGCCATCCGTGAACGCGACGTGCTGCTGCACCACCCTTACGAAAATTTCAACAGCGTGGTGGAATTTCTCGAACACGCGGCGCAGGACGCGGGCGTGTTCACCATCAAGGTCACGCTCTACCGCACCGGCGGCGATCCGCGCATCGTCGGCGCGCTGATGGACGCGGTGAACAACGGCAAGCAGGTGACGGCGGTGGTGGAACTGCGCGCGCGGTTCGACGAGGCCAACAACATCGAGTGGACCCGGCAGCTTGAAGAGAATGGCGTGCATGTGGTTTACGGCCTGGTCGGATTCAAGATTCACGCGAAGGTCGCGCTCGTCGTGCGCTCGGAAGCAGGCAAGATCCGCCGCTACGTCCATCTGGCCACCGGCAATTACAATCCCACCACGGCGCGCTTTTACACGGACATCGGCCTGCTGACGTGCAAACCGGAATTTGGCGAGGACGCGACGAACCTGTTCAATCTGCTCACCGGCATCTGCCAGTTTCAGGGCATGAAAAAACTGGTCGTCGCGCCGTTCGACTTGCACACGCGGCTGAACCAGTTGATCGAGCGCGAAATCGGCCATGCGCAAAAAGGCCTGCCCGCGAAAATGATCGCGCGGATGAATTCGCTCGTGGAGCCGGCGCTGATCGGGACGCTTTACCGCGCGTCACAGGCCGGGGTGAAGATTGAACTGATCGTGCGCGGCATCTGCTGCCTGCGGCCCGGCGTCAAGGGCGTGAGCGAGAACATCACCGTGCGCAGCGTCGTGGACCGTTTTCTGGAACACAGCCGGATTTATTATTTTGAGAACGCCCGCCAGTCGGAAGTGTTCGCGGGCAGCGCGGACTGGATGCCGCGCAACCTGTTCCGCCGCATCGAAGTCGTTTTCCCCATCGAGGACGGCAACCTGCGCGAGCGGGTCATCAGCGAAATTCTCGCCGTGACGCTCGCCGACAACGTGAAGGCGCGGTTTCTGCGCGCCGACGGCAGCTATCATCGCCCGCCGCCGGGCCGGGGAGAAAAGAAACGGCGCAGCCAGGCGGAGTTCATCGCGCTGGCATCGCCGGACGAGCCGGTGCGGCCGGTCAATGGCCGCGCGAAATATCCGCGTGTCACGTTGTTGTCGCGGCCTGAAGCCGCCGTCATGCGTCCGCGAAAAATCCGGCTGCTAAAATCATGAACCTTTATTTATTGCGCCACGGGATCGCCGTTGATCCCAGCAAGCCGGGCTTTGCCAAGGATGCGGAACGTCCGCTCACACCAAAGGGCCGACGCCGGTTGTTGCAGATCGCCAAGGCGATGGCTGCGCTGAAAATTTCCTTTGATGTGATTCTTTCCAGCCCGTATGTGCGCGCGAGGCAGACGGCGGAAATCGTCGCAAAATCCCTCAAGCGCCGGAAGCAGTTGAAATTCACCGAAGAACTGACGCCCGGTGGCAATCCGAAGTCACTCATCCAGCAGTTGAACGAGTTGCGGCCCCGGCCAAAAAACATTCTGCTCGTGGGCCACGAACCTTACTTGAGCCGGTTCATTGCGCTGCTCACGGCGGGCAACACGAGCATGGAGATTGATCTGAAGAAAGGCAGCCTGTGCAAGCTGGAGACGGAATCGCTGCGTTACGCCCGTTGCGCGGCGCTCGTGTGCCTGCTCGCCCCGCGCCACATGGCGTTGATGACGGGCAAACGTCCGGCGCGCTGAAGAGAGGACTGGTTCACGAACGGCGGCTGCCATTTGTCCGCGAACATGCCGGAATTCCCGCGCGACATCCGGGTTCCACGGATCCGGCAAAACCGGAATTTTTACCTGGGCAGGGACTGGTGTTCTTGAATCGCTGCGGCGATGGTGTTGACGGTCTGAATCACTTTGCGCGCAACTTCAATGTCGGAAAGCTTCATCTGATGATTTTTTTCCAGGGCGACGACCAGTTGCATTGCATCTATCGAATCCAGCCCCAGGCTGCCCGGCCCGAACAGCGGCTGGTCATCCCCGATTTCCGCCGCGCTGATCTTGAGCATCAGGTTATCAACCAGCATCTGTTTGATCTGCGCCTTGAGTTCCGTTGAATCGTTCATTGAAAATAAATAATCTGCCGCTGTTTTTTGGCGGGCAAGCCTGTAACTTAAACTGGCTCCGCGCAAGCCAGAAAACGCGCGCCGATCGCCTGCTGGTTCGCGCCCACCACGCTGGCATTCACGGCGGAAAATTGTCCGCGCGCAACCGCTTCACAGGCGGCGACGCACTGCCAGGCGGACGATGCCACGAACGCCTCGCCGAGAACCGCCTTCGGCGCGAGCCGGCTGCCGGACCAGCCGCCCCACGCCAGATTTTCCGCCGCCGCCGCCCGTGAGTTTTGTTGCGCGCTCACGACGAGCAGTTCCCCTGGCGCACAGGACGGCAACTGCGCCCGCATTTTCCGTGCGGCCTCCGTGCGGTTTTGATTTTGCGTGAATAAAAAAGAATCCGTGACGGCCGCAAGCTCCGCGCAGGCGGCGGACGCCTTTTCCCTCCTCAAATAAATCGCGCCGGCGCCGGCGCTGTGAACCGCGTCGCGCTGGAAAAACCCCATCGCTTCGGAGACAATCCAGTCCGTTTCCTCCGCGCCGACGACCACCACGCCGTCCGCCTGGTCATTCAGGAGCCAGCCAGCCGCCATCGCCAGCCCCTGCAAAAAAGTTCCATCGTCGCCCACGATCGTGCAGCCGTTTCCGTTCGCGCCGAGATACGCCGCAAGGTGGCTGGCCGGGGCGTTGAAAACCGTTTCGGGAAAAACCAGCGGGCTTGCCGTCTCGGGCGCGCGCAAGACCTCCTCGTAAAACCGCCGTGAGTAAGCGACGCTGCCCGACATCGTGCAAGCCACGATGCCGAGCCGCAACGCGCCGGACTGGACTTGCGCGGCATCGCCGCCCAGCGCTTCGAGCGCGGCGGCCACGGTGTGCTGCGTGATGACGCTTGCGCGCCGCAAACGCGGATGCATAAAAAAAACCGGGCGCGGCACCGGCGGCGGCACGCTGCGGACACGCAACGGCTTTTCCAAGCCCGGACGCGCCAGGTTTTGCGCCGGAAGGGATTCGCCCTTGTCCAGGGCCGCGCATAATTTTTCAACACCCCAGCCCGCCGGGGAGACTGCGCCGAGGCCGCGGACGAAAATCCGGTTCACGCCCACCTCCGAAAAATGAGCGTGGCATTCGCACCGCCGAAGCCGAAGGAATTGGAGAGCGCCGTTTCGATCCTCGCATCCGCCGGTCCGCGCACGATTTGAAAACGGCAGGCGGGATCAATTTTATCCAACGACATCTGCGGCGGCAGCCATTGTCCGCGCAAGGCCATGAGGCAGACGACGGCCTCCATTGCGCCCGCCGCGCCGAGCAGATGCCCGCTGGCGGCCTTCGTGGAGCTGACCCGCAATGATTTTGCGCCTTCGCCCGCCCAGCGGTTGAGGGCGGCGGCCTCGGTCGCGTCGTTTTGCGGCGTGGCCGTGCCGTGCGCATTGACGTAATCAATTTGCGCCGGTGAAATGTTTGCGCGTGCGCACGCCGCGGTCATCGCGGCCAGAGCCGCGTCGCCTTCGGGATGCGGTTGCGTGAGGTGATGCGTGTCGGTCGCCGCGCCGTAGCCGATGATTTCGCCAAGGATTTCCGCGCCGCGTTTTTGTGCGTGCGCGAGCGTTTCCAAGGTCAGGATGGCCGCGCCTTCGCCAAGGGTAAGCCCGTCGCGTTGCGCGTCAAACGGACGGCACGGGGCGGGGGAAAGCGCCTGGAGCGAATCAAATCCGGCAAAAGTCAACTGGCACAGCATGTCATAGCCGCCCGTCAAAACTTTTTCCGCGCGCCCGTTCCGCAGCAATTCCCAGGCGTGGCCGATGGCGTTCGCGCCGGAGGCGCAGGCGTTGGAAATGGTTGTGAGTGAACCCTGAAAACCAAAGGCGCTGCACAAATCAAGCCCCTGCTGCTGCACCTGATAGTGCACGACGCGCGTTGCCTGCCGTCTTTTCATGAGCGGCGATGCGAGGGCCTGTTGCAGAAATTTTTCGCCCAGCGCCATTTCGCCGCTGGTGGTGCCAAGAACCACGGGCAAATCTTCCGACGGCTCCCAGCCGGCCTGCGTCCAAGCTTCATGGGCGGCGTGCAGCAGCATCCGGGTGGCGCGGTCCAGCCGGCGCATGGTGTTCGCGGAAAGTTTTGTCTGCGGAAGCCCGGATGGCAGATCAACTTCCGCCGCGATTTTGGCGCGCTGCCGCGAAACATCGAACAACGTCACGCGACGAAAGGCGGGGCGTCCGGCGCGAAACCCCTCGGCGTTGGCCCGCCAGCCGAGGCCGAGCGCGGTGACGATGCCTGCGCCGGTGACGACGACGCGATTGGGCTGTGCGGTCGCTAAAGATTTTGACGGAGGAAACAGCACATGCGCCTCACGTTTGCATTGCGGTCTCTGAATTTTTTTCAGCCGCTGTGCCGTTGGCCATCTTGTCCCGATAAAAATCCGCAAGCCCCGTTTTCGACGGCGTGCGCCCTTCCGCTGCAATCGCCGTCAGCACGCGCTCCTCGGTCATGATGAAACGGTCGCGCTTGTAGATGACGTAATCCCCGCGCTGGTCCGTCGGCGTCAGATTGATCGTGACCAGGTTGGCGCCCGCGCGCAGGCCGCGCCGGTAGCCGTCCTCGGCGGCCAGGTTGAACGCGCTCACGGCCGGGATGACCCAGTCCGGCCGCATCAGCCGCAGCGCGCTCACACAATTAAAAGTCCAGTCTGGATTCGCCGTGGGATGTTTTGCCAGCGGCGTGGCCTCGCCGGGAATGAACGGGCTGACGCTGCAGCCGCTCAACGGCAGCGAACCCGCCATCTCCAGATTTTTCAACAGGTCGCGCGGCGTCTGGCCCGGCAGCCCGGCGATAAAGCCGGAACTGACGTTCCAGTCATTTTCCGCGAGCAGGCGGATGTGCCGCAGCCGTTCCGCCAGAGTGCCGGGCGCCTGGAACTGCTCGTATTGCGCGGCGTCGCCGGCTTCAAACTTCATGATGAAGATGCTCGCGCCGGCGGCCTGGAGTTCGGCGTAAAGTTCCGGCGGCAAGGTTCCCAGGCAGACGCTGATGCCGAGGGACGTTTCGCGCCGCAAGGTTTCGATGAGCGGCAGCACGACTTCGCGCACGGCCACCGGGTCTTCGCCCGTCTGGATGTTCACGTCCGTGACGCTGGCGGGGCGATGTTCGATCAGCATCCCGGCGATCTGTTCGTGCTGCGCGCGGTAGCGGGCGAGGCTGCGGTTGTCGCGGCGCATCCCGCAGTAGGTGCAGTTTTCACGGCAGAAATTCGAGACCTCCACCACGGCGCGCACGAAGACATCGCTGCCGAATTCCGCGCGCGTCGCGGCGGCGGCGCGTTCATGGAACGCCGTCTGACCCGCGCCGTTCAAGGCGAGTTCCGCTTCCGTTGGAAAATAACCGTGACTTGACACTGGCGGATGATAGTAAGCGGAACGTCCTGACGCAACCAATGGGGTGAACACCCCATGGCGCAGCACAAAAGCCGGTTCAATGTATTGGTGGCGGAACAGGCCTGGCCGGGTGTTTTGCAAGGGCTGACAAAGGGGCGCAGCTTGACACCGCCCCTGTTATCTCCCTCTCCTCCCCGAGGAGGAGAGGGCCGGGGTGAGGAGGCACCAATGTTTCCATCTCAAATCCCCTCATCCCAACCGTCTCTACGTTTGGGCGGGGCGAGGGAGTCAGGGCTGTGTCAAAATGCGCCCCCTGTCGGAGTATTTTAATCGTTGTCACCTGCCTGCGGTCTGATAAATACTTTGGGCATGAAAATTAAGCAAAAAAATTTCGCGCGAAAAATTCTCGTGAGTGCGGCCATGACGTTCAGCACCGCCTGTCTGGCGCTGGCCGCCGAGCCGACGGCGTTTGAACTGGTCAAACTGGGCGATCAATACGTCGGCGTGCAGTCCAAGGACAAAGTCGTGCAAATCCGCTCGGAAAAATCCATCGGCAGCCTCACCCCGGACATCTGGTATGTGGTGTATTATGATCCCGACTCGACGTTCAAGGCCGTCCAGGTGAAATTCGGCGCCGGCCAGAAAATGGACGTGTCGCATCCCGGCCGGTTCCTAGAATTGTTTGACGACGCGAAGGATCCGTTGGACGCATCAAAATTGAAGATTGATTCCGACAAGGCGATCAAGCTTGCCACCGCGCAGCCGCTGCTGAAAAAACTCACGCTCAAGGCCACGCAGCTCCGGCTGGAACACGGCGACACCGGCCCGCAGTGGCGTGTCAAAATCTGGGCCGCCAAATTGAAAGACCCCAATGATGATGCGGACGTCGGCACCGTCATTCTTTCAAGCGAGGACGGTTCGTTGATCAAGGTTGATCTGCACCCGAACAGCGCGGATTGACTCAACAATGGATGCCGGCCGGTCTGACGGCGGTTCAAGAAGTTTTTTTCCGCGCCTGCAGGATGATGCGCGTGCCGTGATACCGCCAGACATTGGCCCCGGGGATTCCCGCCCGCGCCGCCAGTCCGCGCCACTCGTTCTGGCGAAAACCGCGCCGCACCGAAATCAAACCGTCTTCAGCCACGGTTCGGTTCGCGCGCATCAGATGCAGCGTCAGCCAGACCAGCGCGTAAAGCATGGCGTTGCGGTGCAGATCGCTGATGAAAATGGCGTCGCGCGTCACCCGCCACGCCTCGCGCCAGTGCGTCACGACTTGCTCGTCGGTCAGGTGATGGGTCATCTGCGAGGCGACGACGAGATCGAAGCTGCCGTCGGCGAACGGCAGTTGCAGCGCCGAACCCACGACGCCGTCCGGCTGCCCGCCAATTTTCAGCGCGACCGGGTTGGTGTCCAGATTGGTGAAGCGCCACTGCCAGCCGCGCCGCGCCGCCCATTCCGTTAATGTTTTGCCGAGCAGCCCCGTGCCTGCGCCCACGTCGAGAATCTCCAGCCGTTCGCAATTCGCCTCGCCAAGCCATTGAGGCAGCACCGATTCAAACGGATGCGAGAAGCGGAAGAGACAATTGACGCGGTTGAGTTCCCGGAACGAAGCCGCAGTCTCAACCTCCGTGCGGTCCGGCAGGTCAAAATACTCCGCTTGCATGGAACGATGACTCAAAAACATGGTGTCAGATAAGAGAAACACGCGCCGAACTCAAGCTCCAGCCTCAAACTGCATCAAATCCAAGCCGTCGCGTTTGAGTGTCCGGCCGGGCAATATACGCAGAAATATCACCAGGCACGGTAAAATAAAACAGCCGGAACGATTTCTCATTCCGGCTGTGCTTTACGGCAGGTCATCGCGCTGCGATAACCGGACGGCACAGCGCGCCGTCCCTGCCTTGTCCGCAAGGTCACATCGGAGGAGAGGGCCGGGGTGGGGGCGGTTGTTCAACCAATTTAATTTGTGTTTTAGCCCGCCCTCACCTGTGTCCTCTCCCCCAGGAGAGGATTTTAGCAGCCACGATTTCGGTGATTCGATTGACCATCCGGCAAATCCCGGCGTGCGGATTTTCAAGGGGACGGCGGACGCGAAAGCCCTCTCCTTGGGGAGAGAGTTGGGTGAGGGAGGACGTTCAACTAACTTTTCCTTACAACTTTCATCGGTCGGGTGTATTCCGGCAAGGGACGCGGAGCGCGTGCCTGCAACTCATCGAAAATCGTGTCACGGATGCTTTGTGCGTTGCGTCGCAAATGCGAATTCCAAAACCGCAGCGTCTTGATGCCGCGCGATTGCAGAAACTTTTCCCGTTCCTCGTCGTGTTTCCGCTGGTCGGGGAAACCGTGCTGGCTGCCGTCCAGTTCCACATTTAGTTCTCGTGGCGGTCTTCAAAGGCGCGCTTCTCCTTGGTCTCGCCCCAAAACACCTCGTAGTTGCGGTTGGAGTTGAAGGGCGGGTCAATGTAGATCAAATCCACGCAGGCATTGGGCAGCTTGGCGAGCTATTCCAGATTGTCACCGCAATAAACGACGCGGGTGTCGAGGAGGGAGCTGGGTTTTTGCCGTGTAGTGTCCGGCCTGTGGCCGGATTTATCGAGCCGCAGGCTCGACGCTACACCGGAACCACCGGAAGCCTCGGAAGTTTTCGCGCCGGAAATCTTTTTCGCCATGCCGGAGATTAGAGAAGCATTGCGGCGGCGTCAATTCGGCGGGCAAGCCATTATTTTGATTGTAAAAGGGTCATAAAGTAATTGAGCGCAGGGGCGGTTTCAGAGAAAATCTTTTTCTTCAGGCACGGTAAAATAAAACAGCCGGAACGATTTCTCATTCCGGCTGTGTGATTCTCTCCGCCTCGAACGGGGAGAGGGCAGGGTGAGGTGCCGGCTTTTTGCCTTCAACTTTCAACCCTCAACCCTCAACTGTTTTCACATCGCCAGCCAAATCCTCATGCCTTGGGTTTTTGTATTGCTTGCCATCATCGCGGGGAATCAGCGGCACACAGTTCACCACAAAATCGCATCCTTTGTTCTTGAAGGCTGGCCGGTGCAGATAGACGCAACCGCCATTCGGAAAACTTTCGACATTATAGCGGTATCGTTGATAAGCGTCAGCACTGCCACATTCCTCTTCAGCCCATTTGAGCAAAACAGCGAACGAAGCTAAAACGCGCTGGCAAATTGAATCTCCCAGTTTTTGCGATGCTTATCGAAGTTGATGCCGCTTTTATAAAAATCCGAAACCTCCTTGTAATGATAGAAACGGAATCGGTGCGCGTGTTGTCTGAATGGAGACTCACGCAAATAACGCGAAAATAAATCTGCCTCTTCATCTCCAGGTCCAATCACAAATAGTTTCGTTGGAAAACGCTCTGGAATCTTTAAAAGCCGGAGCAAGCCGCTTTTGACCTTTGTGCTGTGCTCAATTTCAAAAGCATAACGGGGATATAGCCCTTCCGAGTCTGAAGCCATCCACATTACATCCGTATTGCGCATTTTTTCGAGCGGTAGAGCCAGCAGGTCATCAGCATCATTTCGCACAGTGGCGAAACTTGAGATTGGTTCGCCCTGAAATTTGCGAATGGTCTTGTCCGTCGAGTTGGTAAATGTTTCGTAACCGCAGAGAGCGCCCAATTGCAGCAACATTCCCTGTTGCTCACCGTGTGGGTCTGACTTGCTTTGCGCCGAAGGGTTTGGCTTCGGCATTTGAACAAGCCGATAACCTGCCAAGCCTTGCTGGGTTTTAACTGATTGAAAAATACTGTATTGACGAACAACACGGCGGATTGTTGCTTGCCAAGTTGCGGTCTCTGGCCGGTGAGGATCTTTCTCTAACTTTGCGGTGATGTCTTTGAGCGAGGCTTCGCCGCCGAGGTTTTGTAACGCATCGGCAACGAGTTGTTTCCATGTGATTGGCTGCGGCATCGCCGCAATTCATATCAGACCGGCTTCTTTTCAGCCACACGAAAAATTTCCGTCTCACACCTGACAACGTGCGTCGTCTCGCGTTTCTTTCCATTCGGCGTTTTCGCCCATGCTTCTTGCAAGCTCACGTCCACCGTCGTGTGAACCACCGCGCCGCGCTCGACTTGGGCGCACGAAAGGAACACGAATTTACATTCGTGGTAAATGCTTTCGGTCGGCACTTGAGGTTTGTCGTCCATCGTCGCGCTTGATCCATTGATCGTTTCAGAAAAGAGATCAAGATCATTAGGAAAAAAGATCGTAACGTCGAAACGCACGCGGAATTCGCGCAGCCAAAGTTCAATGATTTCTCGGTCGGCACGTTTGGCCGCCAGCGTGAAATGCGAGAAGTCCAATTCAATCCCGATGCAGCCACGATTCAGCCGGACGCAAGCCACGGCAGTTGTGCCGCCGCCCAAAAACGGGTCAAGCACCATGTCGCCGGGTTGTGTGGAGGCCAAGATGCAACGCTCGACCAGCGCCACCGGCTTTTGCGTGGGATGTTTGCCAAAGGTCTTTTCGCCGTTGCCCGGCGCAGTCATCGTCCAAATGGGGTCAAGGTAGGGCGCGTCAGTCCCCTGCGCGCCGTCTTCTGGCTGACCAGCATCGGCGCGCACGGAGTGACGCGCCCTACCACCAAATTCACTGGCACGCCAGACGGTTTTCATCTGCTTGCCCGTGACCTTGCGCATTTCCTGATAGTTGAACAGGTGCTTGGATTTTTCACTTTTGGCCGCCCACAAAATGGTTTCGGTGGAGTGGGTGAAATAACGGCAGGAAAGATTCGGCGGCGGGTTAGGCTTTTCCCATGCGATGTCGTTGAGGATTTTGAAACCGAGTTGTTGCATCGCATAGCCGATGCTGAAAATGACGTGATGCGTGCCGGTAATCCAAATTGTGCCGTTGGGTTTCAAAACTTTCTGGCAGCGTTTGAGCCATTCCAGATTGAACTCGTGATTCACTTCCGCACCGCGTGATTTGTCCCAGTCGCCCTTGTCCACCTTCACCATCCGCCCGGCGTGGCAACTGATGCCTCCGTTGGAAAGGAAATACGGTGGATCGGCAAAGATGCAATCAAACCGGCCTTCGGGATGTTTGGCGGCGATGGCGTCGAGCAATTCAAGGGAGTTGCCTTGATAGAGCCAGAGGTTGCGGGTGTCGTCGCGGAAGGTCAGAACCGGGGCGCGTTTCTCGTCGCGCTTGGCAACGTCAATCGTTCCGTCTTCGCGGAGTTCAAAATGCGCGGGAACAATCGGCTCGGCATGGACAAAATCATCGCCTTTAATTTTAGGCTTCTTCTGGCGGTAAAGCGGTTTTGGCTGGCGCGTGGATTTCTTCGGCACGCAAGATCAATTGATCAAAAGAGCATGGGTGATCAAGATTATTCAGGAGTGAGTTTTAATTCTCCCCGAAAATCTATTTCATCAGGCACGGTGAAAACGTAGCCTTCCGCCTTCAACCGAATCAGGATGGTTTCGGCCAGAAGCAAATTGACCGGACGCCCCAGCCGGTCGCGCCGGCCTTCGTGCAACAGAATGATCGCGCCGGGTCGGATTGATTTGAGGATGCGCCTGGCCATGGCTTCGGTATTGTGAAACAGCCCGTCAAATCCGCGCGCCGACCAGCCGATGAGCTTCATGTCCCGGTCGCACAATAAAAAGTGCAGGAACAGATTGGCCATGCCCGCCGGCGCGCGAAACCAGCGGGGCGGTTCGCCGGGGGCGCATCTTGGCACCGCCCCCGACTCCCTCACCCCGCCCAAACGGGGAGCAGCGACAGCGGCTATGGCGGGAGAGGGAATTTGAACTGACAACATTGATGCCTCCTCACCCCGACCCTCTCCTCCCCCGGTGGAGGAGAGGGAGAAAGCGGGGGCAGCGCCAAGATGCGTCCGTTCGCCGGCGGCTTCGCGCAATGACTGGTTGCATTGATCAATCTCCCGCGTCAGGCGGGTTGCGAGAAAACTCCAGAAGAGCAGGGCGGGATGGGTCTGGGTGTGATTGGCGAGCGTGTGACCGTCGCGCAAGATCGCCCGCGCCAGTTCCGGATATTTTTGGACCCGCTGTCCGATCACGAAAAACGTCGCCCGCGCATTGTGTTTTTTCAGCAGCTTGAGCAACTCCGGCGTGTCTTCGGGATGCGGCCCGTCATCAAAGGTGAGCCAGACGGCTTTTTTCTGCGTGCGAAAGCGGGTGACGACCGGCCCAAACCAGCGGCAGTTGGCGCGAATGGCCGGATAAACAATCAGAAATTTTGTGGCCAGTTCCAGTGTGATGAAAAACAGTTTGTGATCCCAATTGAGCGCCAGCAACACGGGCGTGGTCACTCCAATGGCGAGAATCAGAACCAGGGCAAACCGGCGGCGGTTGAAAAACCAGCGGCCAGCCCAGGGCAGGGTGGCATCGGGCGCGACGGCGATATTTTTTTCCTGCGACATTGACGATTGGCTATTGTGAGTTCTGCGCGTGCTTTGCCCGCTGGCGCAATTTCCAAATCCGTCTCATTTGCGGCAACATCTCCAGCACCAAAAGCGTGTGCCGCCGGATGAGCAGCAAATTGTCCCGCAGATAATGGAAGTGGGAGGTGCCGCCTTCCACCGGTTTGAAATACTGGACCGGCGTGGGAAGATTGACCGGCGGCACGCCCGCCCAAAACAGTCGCACGGCCAGTTCCGTGTCGAAATCAAAACGCCGCGCGCCGCGCGTGCCTTGCAGGATGCGCACTGATTCCTGGATGGGATAAACACGGAAACCGAACAGCGAATCCTCGATTCCGCCCCAGAAGGTTTCCAGATTGGCCCACCAGTTGCCCACGAGCCGGCCATGTTTACGCGACGCCGGGGCATCGGCGGCAAACTGCGGCACGCCCAGAATCATGGCGGCGGGATTTTTTTGCGAGGCCTGCATGAAACGGAAAATGTCAGCCGCCCAATGCTGGCCGTCCGCGTCCAGCACCAGCGCATGGGTGAAACCCTCCCGGCTCGCCGCAAGCAACGCGTGCAACACGGCCGCGCCCTTGCCGGAATTGCGTTCCAGAAATAAAACCCGCAGGCCATTTCCCTCCGTCAGGGCCGCCGCGCTGCCGTCTGTGCTGCCATCCATCACGACCCACACGGGTCGCCAGCAAGCCAGGGCCTGCTTCACCGTTTCGGCGAGTTTGCCTCCCGAATTGTAGCTGGGGATGATGACCAGATGGGTTTGGCTCGGCGTCATTTTCGTCGGGTCGCTGATACAGTTTTCTCCCCGGGGCTGGAAAGTGTTTTTTGGAAATAATTCTCCACCGTTCCGCCAAAATGTTTTGCATCCTCGCCCGGCTCCGGCTGAAAGCGCTCGCCCAGCCGCAAGGAATAACGCACTGGAAAGGCCGGCTTCTTGAACAGCGGCCAGCCTTTGCCCAGGCAGTTGCTGTCCGCAGTGATGATGACGGTCTGCACCGGCGACAGGGTCGAAACCGCGGCCAGTGCGAACCCCATTTTGAAGGGCAGCAATTTCCCGCCCACGGTTCGCGTGCCTTCGGGAAACACCAGCAGATTCGCCCCCTCGTTTAGCCGCTCTTCACATTTTTTAACGAGGCCCAGCCCCGATTTATTGTGGATATACCCGGCCAGCCGCGCCGTTCCCGATAAAACAATGTTGCGCGCCAGGCTTCCCTTCATCAGACAAACCGCCCGTGGCATCTGGGAAACCATCAGCACCGCGTCCAGCAGCCCGGGATGATTCGCCGCGACAATCACTCCGTTACTGTCGCGCAGTCGGGACAACTCGTCTGCGTCCAGCTCGAGCAAACCAGACGCGCGCAAATAACCCGCAAAAATCCTGAACAGCGCATGAATCAGCTTTTGCCCGAAAGCACGGGCGCGCACCCCGCGAAATAAAACCGCCGGCACAATGCAGATCACGCTGACCACCGAACCGACCGCTGCAAAAAGAAAATACGCCCCGAAGAATGCCGCCGTTTGCAAAACGCCCTTGAACCAGTTTTTAGTGTGTGTCGCCATCCGCTCAAAAATCATTATTTGCAATCCGGTGACGCCAGCCTGCGTTTCTGGAATGAGCTTTTCAAGGGTGAAGTTTGCGGCGCCCACAAACCCGCCTTCATTTCCTGAAATTCTCCTTGCGCGCAACCGGCCTTGAAAATCATGCTGTGGCTGAAATGCCGTCAACATCCGTTCCTGAACGAACCCTCACTGCGCGCCAGAAGTTGTGGCTCAATAAAATTGCCTATTTTTTAATCGCCTCCCTGCTGCTGGGCTGGTTTTACGGCTGGGCGTCCCCGAGGGCTTTTCCCAAGGATAAAATCAAGGGCTTCGGCTACGGTATGTTGCATGGAGCGCTGATGCCGCTCGCGCTGCCAAGCCTGCTCATGGGCCAGGACGTGGAAATTTTCGCGACGGACAATTCCGGGCGTCTTTACAAAATCGGCTACATCTGCGGCATCAATGTCTGTGGCTTGAGTTTTTTCGGCCCATTGTTCTGGCGTCCAAAACGCAGCATGGCCGGTCAGAAAAACCACGACCGGCAGATGTGACTGACGTTCAATTCGCCGCCGGGCCAGCAGGAATTGGCCGGAAGAAAAAAAGTTTGCGACGCCCGGTCAAACGTGAGCCGCTCCGGCTCTTCGGAATTGTTCGGGTCGTAGGATTCAAATTCCCAGCCGCGCCCGGTTTCCGTCACGGCGAACAAAACGATGGCGTGATTGATGGTCAGCGCCGGGAATTTCACCAGATGGACAATGGGCAGGTGATTTTGCTTGAGCGCGGCGGCCAGCGCCACGGCGGTGCGCGCCTGGTGCGCCCGGGAAAACGGAAAAATCATCCGCCAGTGGCTCCGCAAAAAATACGAGCGCCACGCGCCGCCGCATTCGGTCTTCAAAAGTTTTTCCTGCGCCAGGCTGAATTCGCGCAAACCCGCATAGCCGGGAAAGATGATTTGCGCTTCTGTTTTGCAGGGAATCCGCGGGTGGCGGGCCATGACGTCGCGGACAAGTTGCCGGTAAATTGCATCGGTCGAGACCGGCAGGTCTGCCGCAAACCGCGCGTGATAAAAAAACTGCCGCGCCACCCGTGCGAGGGCAAAACACCGGTGGGCATATTCTGGTTTGGGGTTGCGCGCGTCAAAAGTCCGCCTGCCCGTCGCCGCGTCCGTCCGGTATTCCCACACCAATTCGTTCGCAAAGGCGAAACAGTCGCGCGCGAATTCAAAACGTCGCGCGCCGGTTTCAATTGAATTATTTTTCGCCAGGATCATCAATTCGCTTGCGCATGAAGTTAATGCTGCGTTACCAAACTGACAATGCTTTACGAACGCTGGCGGAAAATTGCCGGGGAACGGCGCAACGAACTTGCGCTGCGCGACGCCGCGTCGGGACGGAGCTGGACTTTTGCGGAACTGCTCGCGGCGGGCGAAAGCTGGAAGGGAGCGCCGGACACCGCCCCGGCAGGTTCGTGCGACATTGCAATGCCGCAAGGTCATTCGCCGGAATTCATTCTCGATCTGCTCGCCGCGTGGCGTGAAAATAAAATTGTCTGCCCGCTCGAAGCTGGACAAGGCGGGGCGGGCGTCCTTGCGAGCCGGCCCGTCAACAGCCTCGTCCCGCCCATTGTTCATCTCAAATCCACCTCGGCCACCGGCGGCACGGCGCGATTCGTCGCCTTCACTGCGGAACAACTCATGGCCGACGCGGAAAACATTGTCGCGACAATGGGTCTGCGGCCCGACTGGCCTAATCTCGGCGTCATTTCGATGGCGCATTCCTACGGATTTTCAAATCTGGTGCTGCCGTTGCTGCTCCACGGCATCCCGCTGATTCTTGCGCCTGCGCCGCTGCCGGAAATCATCCGGCGCGCGGCGGAAAACGAACCAGCCGTCACGCTCGCCGCCGTGCCGGCCATGTGGCGCGCGTGGCACGCGACGGATGCGATTCCAGCCGGCGTGCGGCTTGCGATTTCCGCCAGCGCGCCGCTGCCGGTGAATCTGGAGCAGGAAATTTTCAAATCGCGCGGCCTCAAAATCCATAATTTTCTTGGCTCCTCCGAATGTGGCGGCATCGCTTACGACGCGGGCGCAACGCCGCGCACGGACGCCGCGTTCGCCGGTGCGCCGATGCAAAGCGTAAATTTGTCGCTCAACGACTCCGGCTGCCTGGTCGTTCGCAGCCGCGCCGTCGCGGAAACTTACTGGCCGGAAAAATCGGATTCGCTCGGCGGCGGGATTTTTTCGACAAGCGATCTGGCGGAATTGAAAGAAGGCGCGGTTTTTCTGCGCGGACGGCTGGGCGACCAGATCAACGTGGCCGGGCGCAAATTATCGCCGGAAACCGTCGAGCGCGCGTTGCTCGCGCATCCGCAAGTGCGCGAGTGCCTGGTTTTTGGCGTGCCGGATCGTGATGCGGAACGAACGGAAATCATCGTTGCAGTGATCGTCGCGGGCGCGACGGAAATGGAATTGAAACAATTTTTGCTGCGAACGCTGCCGGCCTGGCAGGTGCCGCGCGAATGGCATTTTGTGAAATCACTCTCGGTCAATGCGCGCGGAAAAATTTCCCGCCGCGAGTGGCGGCAACGGTTCGTGAAAGAGACTCACGCCTGAATTGGCTTGCTTCAGTGCCGCCCGCCGCTTATTTGCGGGCAGTCTATTTATGAATCCAGAAGCCATTGAGGGACATTTCAAGCTCGTTTTAATTCAATGGGTGGTGATCATCGCCGCTGCGTGGGCGTTTGGCCGGCTCGGCAAACGCTTCGGCCAGCCGCTAGCCGTCGGCGAAATTCTCGCGGGAATTCTGCTCGGCCCGTCCGCGCTCGGCCTGGTCTGGCCGGCGGACTGGCCGGTGTTGTTCCCCCACGAAACGCAGCAATCGCTCCAGCTTCTCGGCAAGCTCGGCCTGGTGTTTCTGCTGTTCCAGGTCGGGATGGAATTTGACTACGGCCATCTGCGGACGCGCTCGCGCACTGTTCTGACGGTTTCCGCGCTTGGCATGATCGTGCCGTTTTTATGCGGCCTGGCCATCGGCCCGTGGCTGCACGACCGTTTCGCGCCGGAGACGCCGCGCTTCGGCTTTCAATTTTTCCTCTGCATCGCGCTTTCCATTTCCGCGCTGCCGATCATGGGCCGGATTCTTTTGGAGATGAAGCTCGAACGCACTGCCATCGGCGCGATGGGCATCAGTTCGGCGGCGATTGACGACGTCATCGGCTGGATTCTGCTCGGCCTTGCGACTGCGATGGTCACCACGAATTTCAACCTCGGCCATCTGTTGCTGCAACTTGCGGGCATCGCTGTGTTTTTCCTGTTCCTGCAAAAAATCGTCGGCCCGCGCCTGCGGGCGTTGTGGCGGAAAAGCGTGGCCGATGCGAATGGAAATCAACTGCCGCTCTCTTTTCTGGCGTTGATGTTGATCACGCTTTTCGCCAGCGGCCTGGTCACGCATGAACTGGGAATCTTCGTCATCTTCGGCGCATTTTTATTCGGCGTTTCGCTGCATCAGGAAACCGGACTGGTCAAGGCCTGGCGCGACCGGTTTTCCGATGTTGTGTTCGTCGCCTTCGTCCCGATTTTTTTTACGAACACCGGCTTGAACACCAAGATCGGTTCGCTCCAGACGCCTGAAGCCTGGCTCGCCTGCGGGCTGGTGCTGGCCGCCGCCGTCGCGGGCAAGCTCGGCGGCTGCTACCTCGGTGCGCGCCTTACCGGCCAGCCGCCGCGCGAAGCCGGCAGCATCGCTGCGTTGATGAACACCCGCGCGCTCATGGGGCTCGTTGCCATCAATGTCGGCCTTGAGTTGAAACTGCTCACGCCCGCGCTGTTCACGATGCTCGTCATCATGGCGCTGCTGACCACCGCCATGTGCGGCCCGCTGCTGCGCTGGTGGCTGCCGAAAGATGTGCGGAAACTGGTGCCGGATTGAAAATTATTTTGGGTCTTTCCTAGTTGAGCGGGTGTGAACCTGCTGAAACACTGGGACTGACAATGCGAAACAAGTATTTGCGCCGGGCGCGCGTTTTGGAGCGGGATTTTCGAGCCGTGTTGCGTTGTTTTGCCCATGACTTGCCGGCGTTGACAGCCGCCAAAATGTGCGGGGTCAACAAGAACACGGCGCGGGCGGACAGGTCGGCCAGATGGGTGAAGTCCATGTAAGCCTTGTCAAAGATGACAATCTCCCCGGCCCGCACGCCGGCGCACACTTCGCGGGCGCGCAGGCTTTCGTGTTCGCCGGCGGTGTCCACGATGGCGAAGCGCGGCAGGAAGGTTTGCAGGTCGAGCCGGAGGTGGCACTTGGCGGCGGCGATGTTTGGCCCCGTCCAGACAGCGGGCGACCAGTTGAATGGTGGTGGCGTCCACCAGATGGATCACGCGTTTGAAACGGAAGGCAAAGCGTGGACGGCGATCCCGGCCAAAACCGGGGTGGAGTTTTTCCAGATGGCCGAGGACGGCGTAGAAGAGGTCTTGGGCCATTTGGGCGGAACGTTCCCGGTTGGCGGTGGAGAGGGCGTTCTTGCTGGGCGGGGTCGCGCCACGCACGGCCGAGAGCGGTCCCGAATGCAAACGCAGGGCGTCGCAAACATCGTTGAGTCCGATGGCGTGGGTCAGTTGGGCGTAGAGCAGACTCACGACATGACTCCACGGCGTGAAGGTGCGGGCGCGTTTGGCAACGCCGGTGTCCCGCGCCAGCCGGGGCACCAGATGCGCCGGAATAAGATCGCAGAGCTGGTGCAGGAGCGCGAAGCTGCTGCGCGTTGGCTTGTGCGTTGTGGTTTTATTCATCCCCTGCCTTGTGGCAGGTTCACACGCGGCAAGCCAACTCTTTTTACCCCTCAACCATTAAACCCGTGGGACTCCTGTGTAATTATATCTACAAAATCCGTCATTTGACAGATGGTGAAACCTTTGAACTGCGATTAAAATCATATTGAAATCATGCGATGTAAACCGCCCAAATGGCCGCTGCTTTTGGATTGCAGGTGTTTGGGTCAATTGCAATCTGGCAAAACCAACAGATCTTGCTGGGCGCAGGCTGTTGGGCGCGTCGTGTCGTCCATGGTCGCCGCCTGTGGCGCGCAGGAATCAATCGCAAGGCGGCATTTTCGGTTCTGGTAAATGGGTGCGACTGCGGATGGCGTGAAGGGTTAATATTTTTTGTCATGAAACCAAAACCGTTGTTCAAATCTGCCTGGGTCGCGCGTGGCGCAATTTTTATCTTCGCGCTTTTGGTCGGGGCTGGCTGTGGGCAAAACCAACTCAAATTGACGGCAAGCGAAAGCAAAGCCTTCGACAGCGCCCCGGCGGAAGTGAAGCTGGCCTGGGAACAGGCCCTCGCGGCGGACAAAGCCAATGACTATGCCACCACGCATAAGCTTCTGGAAAGCCTGCGGCAGATGCAATTGAACGACGACCAAAAGCAGGCGGTGGAAAAGGAACGCGCCGCATTTGGACAACGACTCTGGGCGGCAGCCGAAAAAAACGACCCCGCCGCCGTCAAGGTGATCCGGGAGACCCAAAACTCCCGGGGCAGAAACGTAACCGCGCCCGCACGATGAGCATCCCCCCAATCATTCCAAACTTGATTTAATGAAAACCAGCCCGCCACCGCCCGCCCACCGGACTGCCTTTACGTTGATTGAACTGCTGGTAGTCATCGCTATCATCGCCATCTTGGCGGCCATGTTGCTGCCGGCACTGTCCAAAGCCAAGGCGAAGGCCAAGCAAGCCTCCTGCATGAATGGTCTCCGGCAGATTGGCCTCGCTCTCACAATGTATGTCGGGGATTACAACCAATATCCCGGTTGTTTGTCGGTGGCTCGAGGTTGCTACGTCTGGCCCACCCGGATCCAGAGTTTGATGGGGAATAATCGTGGGGCGTTTAGCTGCGCCGGTGCGCCTGCGGATTATGCCTGGGATCCAACGATCAACAAGACGCTCGGAGGGCTTGGAGAAAATGGAATTTACAGCCAGTTCACGGTCACACCCGCTTCCCGTTTTTCTTATGGCTACAACGATTGGGGATTGGATCTTAATCATGTTCCCCAGTTGGGTTTGGGGGGCGATGTGGATGGTGGCTACTACAAAGGTGCTGTGCGCGAATCCAATATCAAGCAGCCTTCAGAGATGATTGTCATGGCAGATGTCAAAGGCGCGGAAAATCCAGACCTGATCTCGTTTGCGGCCAACTTGGATCCCACCGCTCAAGATTATGGCCATTCCCAATGGCCGGCCAACCGGCATAATTATCGCATTAACTTGCTTATGGCGGATGTCCATGTCGAAACCGCCAAGAGACCCGAGGTTGTGGATCCGGCAAACAATACGTGGCGCCGTCGCTGGAACAATGACAATCTCGCGCACACCGGAGCCGAGGGCGATGCCGTGGCGAGTTGGGCCGCCAATCCGGCAGCTGCGGCGGCCCTTGACCAATAAATTCCACCGAACCCGCACGCAGGCCCGCCACAGAAAAGGAACGATATGAGAAGCCTGGAACAACGGCTGTCACGACGGGTGGGTTGGGTGCTCGCATCGCTATCCCTGTCCTACCTGTCCCTCCCCGGTTTCGCGGAGACGAGCCAAACCAACGATGCGGCGGCGGGCGAATCTGTCCCGATCGAACGGATGCAACAAGTCTATGAGGAGGTCAAAACGCCCTTCAAATATGGCATTGTCATCCGCGGCGAGACGAACCAGTTGGTGGATTGCCCCAGCATCTTCCGGCAGCGGGATCAGTGGTATATGGTTTACATTGGCAGCACCAAGAATGTTGGCTACGAGACGTTCCTCGCCCGCAGTGCCGACCTGTTGCATTGGGAGAAGATCGGGAAAATCCTAAGTTTCCGGACCAACGGATGGGATCGCTGGCAGTTGAGCGGTGGCATCGCGCTGTGCGACCCGACGTGGGGCGGCACCAGCGAACTGCAAACCTACGATGGCAAATATTGGATGTCCTACATCGGCGGGGCGCTGCAAGGCTACGAGACCGATCCGCTGGCGATCGGCCTGGCGTGGACGAAGACGCCCACCGAAGCGCGGGAATGGACGTCCCTCGCGGAAAACCCGGTGTTGAGCCGGACGCAGCCGGATGTGCGTGAATTTGAATCGCTGACGCTCTACAAAAGCCAGATCATCTGGGACAAGGCCCGGACGCTGGGCCATTCCTTTGTCATGTTCTACAACGGCAAGTGCAAGACCGGCGAGCGGATCGGCATGGCGGTGTCCGATGACATGATTCATTGGCAGCGTTTTGGCAAAGATCCAGTGGTCGCCAACGGCGATGAAAAAAAACATGGCATCAGCGGCGATCCGCAGATCGTGAAGATGGGCGATCTATGGGTGATGTTTTACTTCGGGGCTTTTTGGCAGCCTGGCACGTTTGACACGTTTGCCTGTTCCACCGATCTGGTTCACTGGACCAAGTGGACCGGGCCGCATCTGGTGGAGCCGTCGGAGCCTTGGGACAAGGGGCTAGCCCACAAGCCCTGGGTCATCAAGCACGATGGCGTGGTCTATCATTTCTACTGCGCCGGCGGTGATCAAGGTCATGTCATCGCCCTGGCCACCTCCAAGGAGTTTCCGCACTAGTTGTGGCGGGTCAGGCACATGCTTTCCCGCGTTGGTTTGCGTTGCGTTTGATTTTTCTTGCCCGCCTCGTGGCAGGTTCAGAACCCGCAAACCAACTTGTTTCAACCCTCAACCATCAAACCGTGAGACGTCAGTAAAAAATGCAGATTCTGAAACTGAGCCATCTAGCCATCGTTGCGAGTCTGCTCGTGACTAGTCCTGCATTTGAAAATTGACACGGTAAAATTCCAGTCCATACATAAAGCATGACAACGCGTGCCTCATGGTTCTTACGGACGGCTAAAAACCCACACCGTGCGGCTTGACCGCCCCCACCAGATGAACTTGTCCTTGGTAATATGCAGAAAGCCGCTTTTGGGTTTGCTCTGGTATTGCGCCTTGAGCGTGGCAGCGGCCACAGTTGAACCAGCGGACGTGGCACAGAATGTCCCGTTGGTTTTCACGAATGCGGGCGAGGCGCTGCGCCTGGGTCGTGGAAGCAATTCCATCAGCGGGCTGGCGCAGCTAAGCGGCGTGGTAACCTGGGTGAATTCGGCGGGCACGGCGTTTGTGCTGCAGGATGAAACCGGCGCGGCGCGTTTTGAATTGCCGCTGCCCAACGCAGATATTGGGTTCGGCCAGCGTGTGAGGCTGGAGGGGCGGCTGGCGGCGGGTCGCGGACACGTTGATTTCGTGAGCCAACCGTTGGTTGAGGACAACCCTGCCGGGCAAGGCACAATGCGTGAAGCGTCGGGTTCCCTCCGGCTTGAGCCAGGGCGAAACTCTTTTCGGTTCGAGTTTGTGCGCGCTCACGGTCAACCGGCTCCGTCGGTTTTTTTTGCGGGTCCGGACGAGGCAAGATGCAGGTTGGAGCCGGCGAACCTCTCCTACCGCACTGCGGAAGGCAATTGGGCAGCCGGCGCCGAGTTTCGTTCTTTCCGGGGAACATGGAAAACTCTTCCGAACTTCGAGCGATGGCTGCCGATTGCCACCGGCACAGCCACAAACTTTGATGCCGGGACAGTGGATTCCAGCTACGATTTGGCGCTGGAGTTCCGTGGGTCATTTGAAGCGGCGCTGGCGGGCACTTTTCAATTTTGGGTTCAGGCGCGGGAGCACTATCGCCTGTATGTAAATGAGCAACCGGTGCGGGTGGTGGAGGCGGGGCCATCCGCGTTGCCGGTGCCGATCGAGATTCGCCCGGGGCAGGTGATTACGGAGCAGGAGGATTGTCGGTGGGCTGAAGCCGCCGGAACGGTCAGCAGCGTTGGCTTCCATGCCGGCCAGGCATGGCTGGAACTCGTGGCTGATGGCTCACGGCTGGAACTCGAAGTGGAGCGGGCGCAGGGTTGGGATACGGCCCTGCTGCTCAAGAGCCGGGTGCGCGTGACCGGTGTCTGCAGTGCCCGCCTGAATCCAGCGGGACAGCGGGTCGCGGGCGCGATGATGGTGCCGCATCCGGGACTGGTTCGGATTGAACAGTTGCCGTTGAGCGCGTGGGCCAGTTTCCCGGCCCTGTCGCTAACCAACCTGCTTGCGTCCGACGGGCCAAAACCGGGATCGCGGGTGCGGATACGTGGACAGGTTCAGGAGGCCGGTTCAATAGACGGAATCAAGCTGGGCGATCCGACGAATGTGATCAGGGTTCGGACGGTCGGAACCAATCTGGCGGTGAAGGGCGAGAATGTTGAAGTGCTCGGCGAGGTGTGTGTATTACCGGGCGGCGGCGTGGAGTTAACCAATGCCTTTTGGAGGTTGACGGGGGAGAACTGGCCCCAGGCATGGAGCAATAACCCGCCACTGACCTCAATCGAGCAAATCCGGCTGTTAAGCCCGGAAGAATTGGGACGCCGCCCCTGGGTGAGAGTTCGAGGAGTAGTGACCTGCAATCGCACCAAAGTCCTGGCCACCATCCAGGATGGCACCAGTGGGATCTCCTGCGATTTCGCGCAGTTGCAAGGCGAGGCGCTGCAACCGGGAGATTATGTCGAAGTGATTGGATTTGTTGACCGCGGCAACTTCGGTCCAACCCTCTCCGGGGCCTGGGCGTTTCCGCTCGGCCAGGCCGGGCTGCCGGAGCCGCTGAAGCCAGGCTGGGAGCAGCTGATGAACGGCAGCCTGGACCAGCAGTGGGTCGAGGTTCACGGTGTGGCACAACAGATCGAGGGCGGCACGAACCTCACGCTCAAAATAAAGGATGGCGAGATTGCGGTCATGATGTTCCAGAGCAAACCCGATGAGCTGGAGCGATTGCAGAATTCAATTGTCCGGGTGCGCGGCGTGGTGGGGCCGGTCTGCGATGCCCAGGGAAAAATTCAGCGGGGAGCTTTGTGGGTCAGTTCGCCGGCGTTCGTCACCGTGGAAGAGTCCGCCAGCGCGCCAGTTTCCGCCCCGCTCAAGAGCATACTGGAGTTGTTCCGGTATGACCCGCGAGGGGCGAACTCCTTTTTTCGGGTGAGGGTGCGCGGACAGGTGGTTCATGCGGGAAATGAGGAGAGCTTTCTGATGGACGGCACGAACGGCCTGCGATTCATCCCCCAGCAGGGCGCCAAATTCAAAGTGGGCGACACTGTCGAGGTCGTTGGTTTTCCTGAACTGGGCGGCTATTCTCCACTAATACAGGAGGCGATGGTGCAACAGATTGCCCCCGGAGAACTGCCACCGGCGGCGCAAATCGGTATCCCTGAATTGCTGGCTGGGCTGCACGATGCCACCCGCGTGCAGGTCGAGGGTATCGTTGTCAACGAGACCGTAATCCAGTCTGATCAGGTGCTTGAATTCCAGACGGGCCAGCGCATCATTGCTGCGCGTCTGGGACGGCAATTGGGGCGACTGCCTTCAGTCGAGGTTGGCAGCCGTGTGCGATTGACCGGGGTTTTCGTCAGCCATGCCCGGCGTGCCATGAGTGGCGCGGGATCCGAGTCATTCGAACTGCTCCTCAATTCCCCGGGCGATTTGGTTATCTTGGCGAGTCCGTCATGGTGGACGGTGAGGCGGGGCTTGACGCTGGCCGGAGTTCTATGCGGAGTGCTGCTGCTGGCATTCGGCTGGATCTTTCTTCTAGGTCGCCGAATCGAGGAGCGGACGAAACAGCTTGAGCACGCCATACGGCAGCGGGAATTGGCAGAGCGCCGGCACGCTTCCGAGGCCGAGCGGGCGCGCATCAGCCGCGATTTACACGACGACCTCGGATCGAGTCTGACGGGCATCAGTTTGCTGGCCAGTGTCGGCGTTGCGAATCACTCCAACCTCGATGCGAGGACGGCATGGCGGCTGAAGGCCATTGCCGGGAAGGCCCGCACACTGGTCACGGCCCTGGACACGATTGTTTGGGCCGTAAATCCCGAAGCGGATGGTTTGCAGGTCTTCGCCGACTACCTCAGCGCCTACGCTCAAGAGTTCATCACGGACTCCGGGTTGGTCTGCCGCTTCAAAATCCCGATGGAGTTCCCGGCCAGGCGGGTCGAAGGACGTCTCCGTCATGGACTCTTGCTCGCCGTCAAAGAAGCGCTGAATAACGCGGTGCGCCATTCCCATGCCAATGAGATTGAATTCGGAGTCAACCTTGAGGCCGACTGTTTGAAGATTGAAATTGCTGACAATGGACGCGGGTTCGACGTATCCACCGCCGCAGGTGGAAATGGCCTCGGGAATATGCGCCAACGACTGGCGGACCTGGGGGGCGAGTGCCAGATTAGCTCCAGCAAAGCAACCGGAACCATTGTGCGGCTGATTATCCCGCTGCCGGCCAACACTGCATAGAAAAAACGTCAAATGCAGGATGGAATCCGCGGCGCCCTTCCGCTAAGGTTTCTCCGGCACAATAGCAGTCAGCCATGACAACCATTGCAATTGTTGAAGACGACCGCACCTTGCGCGAAACCCTGGTGGAACTGATTGACGGAACACCTGGTTTCCGGTGTGTATGCGCCTGTTCGACCTCAAAGGAAGCGCTCACACTGGTGCCCAAGAACATGCCGGATGTGGTGCTCATGGATATCCACCTCCCGGGAGAATCCGGGATCGTTTGCACGGCGAAGCTCACCGCGCAGATTCCCAAACTTCAGGTCATCATTCTCACCATTTACAAGGATATCAAACTCATCTTCCAGGCGCTCCGGGCGGGCGCCTCCGGCTATGTGCTCAAACGAAGTCCGCATGAGGAAATCTTGCGGGCCATCGCGGACGTCCGCGCCGGCGGCTCGCCGATGACAGGCGAGATTGCACGGATGGTGGTGCGCTCTTTCAAGCAGGCCCAGGTGAACAGCGATGCCACGGAGGACTTGTCGGCCCGCGAGTTGGAAATTCTGGTGCTGCTGGCCGAAGGACTCAGCAACAAGGAAATTGCTGCCCGACTAGGCGTGAGCGCCGGAACGGTCCGCACGCATGTCGAACACATCCTCCATAAGCTGCATGTGCGATGTCGCGGCGAAGCGGCGGCGATATATTTCCAGTCCAAGTCAACTTCGTCAGAAGCCGCCCAAGTTTAATTGTAAGCGTGGTTGCGATTGGGAAGGGGGACCGATGACTTTGATGGCTCGCCGCGGCGAGTTTGGCCAACATTTCCCGCCACCAACTGTAATGGTCTGCCCCCGCAGCGGCCAGTTTGAGCGCGGGTTTGCCGTCGGCCCGGCTCCAGACTGCGGCACGTCCAAATAATCGCCAGCGCAGGGTGTTCAATTCGCATTTTTCCAACTGTCCCAGTCGCCGTCGCAAGAGGGCACAGAGGTTGTAAGCGGTGATCGCCAGATGGTGGCAGGGCTTCCGTGCCCCAGAATTTTTCACGCATATCCGTTTGATCCCAAACGGTTCGCCCAGTTTTCCTTGATCCGGTTTCCCAAGTCGGCCCGGCCGTTCATAGCGGTGCCAAACCGTCAGGGCGTCCACACTGGACGGCAGGTTGGTGATTAAGGCTTGAAACCGGTTGGAACGATGAGATTTTGCGGTGAATTCGTTTTGAGATAGCTTGTATTTTGTTGAATTCATCGAAAGTTTGGTCTGAATCTCGGGAGCCTGATAGCCTTCGGCTTGCAGCATGAAGATGGTCGGCACCTCTTTGTCATCAGCAAAAACATCAGCCAACGGTGCTGCAACCTCCTCTTGCGCATTAACTTTTCGTCTGCGCCGTTTTGCGTCGTCGGTTTCCCTCCACCAGACTTTTTGCGGAAATTCCAGAATGGGGGCGGTAGAATTGGGTTGGTTCAAAATCCGTCATTTGACATATGGCAAAACCTTTGAGCTGCGATTAATGTCTGGGTTGAACCATGCAATGCGAACCACTCAAATAGCCACCGCTTTTGGATTGCAGGTGTGTGGGTCAATTGCAATTTGGAAAAACCAACAGACTTGGGTTAAACACATGAAGAACCTGAACCTAACGAAAAACCTAACCCCACTTATCAGGCTGGCCTTGCGTGATGCAGCCAGATTGGCGGCGATGATCATCGCCTGCCTGCGGATTTCAAGCGCCTCCCGATTTCAAGCTTCCTCCTAAAACCTAAACCTAAACCAAAAAGCAGTTCCCAGTTCAAACAAACAGAAACCTCAAACGGAAAAAGACATATGAAAACTCCACAGACAAATCAAAAAAACAGCGGGTCAGGCCCGTTGGCGCTTTGGCGTTGGACCTCCATGCTCGCGGTGTTCGCCTGTCTCATCATGGCCGGTCGCGCCTCGGCCGGAACATTGACCGTCACCGAAACTGCCTACACCACCCCAACCAATGTTAATTTGAGCGCCGAAGGCGACTTGGACTGGGCGAAATTTGGAGAATTTACCGCAACCGACTTTAACCATAAGGCCGGCGTGACCTCATTAATTCCCATGCCCACCGATCTCGTCAGCTCACACATTTATTATAATGGGGATCCAATCCTTACGACCCTTTGGAATGACGGCGTGCTAGATCAGCAGTCTCACCTGGGTGGCAATGCCAGCTTTGGTGTCTTAGTGCCTGGGGGCAGTGCGAACTGCGGGTTCCAAATTAACGGATTAGGTGCCGGCTTTCAATTGACCATTCCTGCCTCGACGACGACGACCTATCTCCATTTATACACCGGTTCCGCTAACACAACCGCGCAATTGGAGGTGTCCTTGAGCGATGCCAGTGCGCCGTCGGTCACGAACACGACTCCCATATCCGACACCGCGCATTGTTTCACCATTGCGTTTGCCGCCAATTCGGGCAGTCAGACCTTGAACATAAACTATTATAGCGTTAACCCGATTAATTACCTGCAAACTCCCTCTATCTTGCTGTCCGCCGCGACCTTGTCCTCGGCGAACCCTCTCCCGTTTAGCGTCTCGCCAGCTGTGCTTGGCAACGGCACGACGCTGAATTCAGGCAGCATCTTTCATGTGAGCGCGAACCCAACGGGCGGTGGCACGTTTACCTACCAATGGCAGGTGAGTTTCAATGGTGGCAGCTATGCCAATATTGGCGGAGCCACGAGCCGTGTGCTTGAGACCACAGCCGGAGTTCCGGGCACCTACAACTATCAGGTCGTGGTCACTTCTTCCCTTGGCGGTTCGCCGGTGACCAGTGCCCCGTCGGCCACGCTGACGGTGACGGCAGCCACCGGTTCGCTCGGTGTGTCCAGGAGTCTTCTGACGCTTGCCCTCCCGCCGACCTACATTACGAACTTTGTGAATCTCACGGCCGAGGGCGTCACGGATTGGGCGTATTATGGTTTTACCGGGCCTGGGGGCTACGAAACCAAAGCGAATATCATCGGCAATGTCACACAGCTCGGAGCGGATTCTTTGCTGTTCGCGACTTACAGTGCCAACGGCGCCCCGTTTCCCGCATACTTCTCATGGACGGATGCCACCACCGCCAATACGACATCAGGCGGCCCAACCACGCTAACATATGCAGCGCCTATCACCAATGGATTTGAACTAAATATCCCGGTTACCACCACCCCCCGGGTCGTTAATATCTATGTTAACCTTGTAAATGCCAATGCGCATGTTCTGGCCTCGTTGAACAACGGCAGCGCGCCGTTGTTTGAGGATTATCCCACAGCCACTACCGGCATCATGCGCTACAGCTTCGCGATCAGCGCCGCCTCCCCCACCACCCTGAAGTTCCAGGCGATAAATGTCAGCCGCGCCATACAGCCTGGTCTGGTCACTGGTGCCGTCGGGATTCAGGCAGCCACCTTGACACCCGTTCCCGCCTTGAGCGTCGGTGCCTTGGTTGTCAGCCCCACCAACAATGTGTGTGTGAACCAGCCCATTACGGTTTCAATCGGGACATTCGATCCCCAAGGTTCCCCCACGTTCTCCTATGTGTGGCAGCGGGATCCCACCGGCACCGGGACCAGCTATGCGAACCTTCCTGACACCGGCCGGTCCGCGACCTTCACAGTGGGCGGTTCGCCGGGCACTGAAAACTGCCGCGTGATCATCTCTGACTCGCAAGGTTCGATTACCAGCGCCCCGGTGGTGATCACCCGGAATGCGAACACAGGAGTCGCGCAGATTCTGGGCAGCAAACAGTTCCTAGATCTCATCGACCTGACCGCTGTAGGCACCATTGACTGGGCTAAATATGCCACCCCTAATGATGGCACGCTGGGCTATGATTATAAATTTGGCGGCGGACAACAGATTGGTATGTGGATCCCCATCGGAGGCGGGGCACCCGCATCGGGTTCGTTTAACGGTGCGGCGGAATCCTGCACATGGACCGATGGCACTATAAACACTGGCCCGCAGAATTTTAGGCGGGCCGTCTACCGTGACAAATTATACGCCGGATTTGAGTGGCATGTTGCCGCAGCGGCCACCAACCGGCTGTTGACCATCAACATGGGATCGTTTGCAGCATACGTTCATATGGAGGCCTTCATGGACGACGCTTCCACGCCGGTAAGCACATACGATGGATATGATTTTGTCCAAGGCAACAACGGCAATAGCTCGGGCTATTTTTACATCAAATATGCCTCCCCGACGCCGGGAGCGCATCTGATTGTCCGCGTCTGGTTTCTCCCCAGCACGGGCAATATTACAGCACACGCCGCAACTCTGGCAGGAATGCCCACCCTCGCCGGGGTTGGCACGCCGACCGTCTGGCCGTCCACCACCGTTGCGACTGGCAGCACGATTAAGCTGCAAGCGCAGGGCGCACCGTCGTTTTGGACATATCAATGGCAATTGGACTCGGGCAGCGGCTATGCCAACATCGCTGGCGCCACCAGTCCCGCTCAACCGACGTCCGCCGGCACCGGCACGGTTGGCGTCAAGAACTACCGCGTGGTGGTCACCGACGAGAATAGTTCTTCCATCACCAGCGCCCCGGTCGCCGTCACAGTTGTGGCCGCTACGGGCGTCCTTTCTGGAACAGTGAACCGCACTGACTATCAGTTCTACAACTTGACCGCTGATGGCTCCATTGACTGGAAATATTTGGGTAATGCTGGCAACACGGCCAACGTAGATGTAAAAAACACATTGGCCGGCTTGATCAATAACGCTACTTATGGCCTGATTGGCCCCGTCACTCTGTGGAATGCACAGGCCCCGCAAGTGCCTGGCGGGGTTGGCTCGTTCAATTGGACCAGTTGGTCGGATGGTTCGCCCAACGCAACGGGAGTCAATGTAACAAGTGGGGTTGGCGCCCGCTATCCAAGTCTCGGGTTTGGGTTCACGGCTAATGCCGCCACGACTAACAGGCAATTCAGCTTCAACATCGGCATTGCCCAAGGCCTTGCGCACTTGGATGCGACAATGAGCGACGGCAGCGCGCCATCATTTGTTGCTGAACCGATAGGCAACTTAAACGAGATTCAAGACTATCGCTACAGCTTCACCTATTCAAGTCCCAATCCGGGAGCTTATTTGATAGTCAATTACACGATGATAGGCGGCAATAACGTTCAATTCTATTCGGCTGCGATCGGCGTGCCGAACCTGCTGAAGATCATACCGGTCGGCGGCGGGCAAGTGCAGGTCACCTGGCCGCAAGGCACGCTGTTGCAAGCTCCGGCGGTCACCGGCCCGTGGACCACGAATGTGGCAACGTCGCCCTACACGTTCACGCCTTCGGGTTCACAGCAATACTTCCGTGCCATTCAATAATTGGTAACGGATCACGGGGACCGTCACGACGGGTGACGGTCCCCCTCTTGACCGTTCAACGGTGTGAGTTAAGTTGCAGTGAAAGCCTCGCAGCAGACGAGAGGGAGGGAATAAACGGAAGTCAGTGGAGCAGCCCTCCTCTCGTCTCCTGCGGAGTTGGAAAACAATTTTGACTTGAATATAAAAACAAATTATGAAAGCGAACAAACAAATTACGGCGGCATTCACCCTCATCGAACTGCTGGTGGTCATCGCCATCATCGCGATTCTCGCGGCCATGCTGTTGCCCGCGCTGTCAAAGGCGAAATCGAAAGCGCTTGGAATCCAGTGCCTCAGCAATTCCAAGCAGCTGCAACTTTGCTGGATGCTCTACGCGGACGATAACAACGACACCATTGTTCCGAATACCGTCCTGTCAAAAAACGCATGGGTTGATGGAACCGCGAGCAGCTATGCCTTTGATCTTCCGGGTGCAACAAACACCGCGATTGTGCAGCGTGGCCTCTTGTTCAAGTATAACAACTCGGTGACGATCTACACGTGCCCCGATCAGAAGGACGTTTTTGCTATTACCTTTAACAAGAGCTTGCCGCTCCCGCCGGCACGGAGTTTCTCCATCAGCGGTCAGATGAACGGTGGGCAGGACAATGGTATGGGCGGAATCGATCCGTTCATTCTCGGCCAAAATCCGGTGAGTGCACCCGCCTACAAGAAGGTATCGCAAATCAATCGTCCAGCGCCCTCAAAGGCGTTTGTCTTTGCGGATGAAAGCAAATACAGCATCGACGACGGTTACTTTGGGGTCAAGGTTAATGAAGATATTTGGATGAACTACCCGGCTTACCGGCACGGCGGCAGCGCCAGTTTTTCATTTGCCGATGGTCACAGCGAGGTGAAAAAATGGAAAGTGTCCAGCACGGGAACATTAACAGACCCGTTGGGGAATGTGCTGGCACCAAGGAGTGGCGCTCAAAAAAACATCGATTTGCAATGGGTTTGCGAGCGATACATCGACCCGCCGAATCCCTGACCTGACCGGTTCGTGGGGTTGAACCGGTTTTCCGCAGCGGATGACTTGAGCGGGCAGGTGGGTAGGTTAAACTTCTGGGCTTCTATTCTAGGAGTGCATCGGTAAGCTGGATTGGTGGTGCCGGAGGGGCGGGCGGAGCAGGTTAAGGTTTGTGACCGTTGTGACCGTGGACAACGCCAAGAATAAACAACGATTTAGTATGGGTTAGGGGTTGCGGTTAACCACAGGGCGGGTCGCAGGGCCCGCCCTGTTGGTTTTGTATATGCGAGCGTCGTTTTCCATATCACATGGCGCAGGTGCTTTACGAGACTTGCGGAAATGTGCAGCGGCGGGCGGGCGGCGGGGCCCCGCCCCAAAGCCGGGATTGAGCGTTTCCATATGGCCGACGGCGGGTCCGCGTGCAGACGCAGGACGTCACAAACATCATTGAGATCGAATACGAGTAATATGAACACGATCAGCGGCGAGGTTAACCAGTGTCGGAATCGGCCCGCCCATCTCGACCCAGACTTCAAACTCACTTCCCCCATTAAAGAACTCCTGCTTGCCGGATTGCTTGGCGTGGCTGCGTTGAGCCTGGTTGCCGCCCCGGCGGACAAACCAGAACATCCCGAATCGCCCACGCTGGCCAACCTTCGACCCGTGCCGTTCACGGACGTGAAAATCGCTGACGCCTTCTGGCTGCCGCGTCAGGAGACCAATCGCCTCGCCAGCATTCCAGTCAGCTTCAATAATCTGGAGAAGTTCGGCAACCTCGAGGCCCTGCGGCTCGCCGCGCAACGAGCCACGAATGGCTCGCGCGGCCCGGTCTATCGGGATTCGGACGTTTACAAGGCGCTTGAGGCGGCTTCGTATTCGCTGGCCATCCATCCCGATCCGATGCTCGACCGGCAGGTTGACGAAATCATCGCCACGCTCGCCGCCGCCCAGCTACCCGACGGTTATCTCAACAGTTATTTCATCATCAAAGAGCCGGCAAAGCGCTGGACGAATCTGCGCGACAAGCACGAGCTTTACTGCGCCGGGCATCTCATCGAGGCTGCCGTGGCGAATTTTCAGGCGACGGGCAAAACAAATTTTCTCTACGTGGCCACGAAACTTGCCGACCACATTGACTCTGTGTTCGGCCCCGCGCCGAAGCGCCTCGGGTATCCCGGCCATCCGGAAATTGAGCTCGCACTCGTCAAACTCTGGCGCGTAACGGGCGAGCGCCGCTACTTCGAACTGGCCCGCTTCTTCATCGAGCAACGCGGCCAGCATTACTTCGCCACCGAACATGACACGCCCCCGGAAAAATACGACGGCACCTACTGGCTGGATGACGTTCCCATCTGCGATCAAGACAAGATCAAGGGCCACGCCGTGCGCGCGGCCTATTTGATGTCCGGTGCGACCGACGTGGCGCGCGAGACCCGCGACCCGGCGCTGCTCGCCATGCTGGATCGCGTCTGGCGAAATACGACGGAGCGCAACATGTATCTCACCGGCGGCATCGGGCCGAGCGCGCGCAACGAGGGTTTTACGGTGGATTACGATCTGCCCAACCTCACCGCGTATCAGGAAACCTGTGCCACCATCGCGCTCGCGCAGTGGAGCCAACGCCTCGCCATGCTTTATGGCGAGGCGAAATACGCCGACGTCGTCGAGCGCGGACTTTACAACGGCATGCTGGCGGGCGTTTCGCAGGACGGCACCAGGTTTTTCTATGTGAACCCGCTGGAAAGCGCCGGCGAACACCATCGCAAGGAATGGTTCGGGACGGCGTGCTGCCCGCCAAACGTGGCGCGCACCCTGGCCTCGCTGGGTGGTTACGCCTACGCCACGAGCGAGAACGCGCTCTACGTGAACTTGTTCATCCAAGGCTCGGCCACCGCGAAAGTTGCCGGCGCAACGGTCAAGCTGAACGTGACCACGGATTATCCTTGGGACGGCGTGGTGATTTTGAAACCGGAACTTGCCAAGCCCGCATCGTTCGCGTTGCGGCTGCGGGTTCCGGGTTGGTGCGATGCCGCGACGGTGACGGTGAAGATCAACGGCAAGGATTTGCCGAACTTCGTTTTGGATTCCGGCTATCTGGTGATGAATCGCGAGTGGCGCACCGGCGATGCGGTCGAACTCAACCTGCCGATGCCCGTGCAGCGCATCGCCGCGAACCCGAACGTGGGAGCTGACCGTGGTCTGCTGGCCCTCCAGCGCGGACCGATTGTTTATTGCGTGGAGCAGTGCGATCAGGCCGAACCGCTGGCGACCCTGGCACTGCCGGTGGACGCGGAGTTGCAAGCGGAGCGGGATGCGAATCTTTTCGGCGGAGTGATGGTGTTGAAAGGATTCGGACAGGTCTCGGCCACGCCCGACTGGCAGCAAAGGTTGTATCAGCCGGTCACCGCGACAAAGCGTGTGCCGGTCAAAGCCATTCCATACTACGCCTGGGACAACCGCGCGCCGGGCGCGATGCGCGTCTGGCTGCCGACCACCCCGCCCGCGCCGGCCGCCGGCGGATTGGAAGCCCGGGCGAAAGTCGCGTTAAGCTTTGTCAGCGGCAATTGCCAGCCCGGGGGCATCAACGACGGCATTGTGGGCAAGCAATCCTCCGACCAGCCCGCCGCCGCCTGCCACTGGTGGCCGCACAAGGGCACGGACGAGTGGGCGCAATACACCTGGGCCAAGCCCGTCACCGTGAGCGGCGCGAAAGTATTTTGGTTCGACGACACCGGCCGGGGCGAGTGCCGGCTGCCTGCGTCTTGGCGCATCGAATTTCTTGATGGGAAGGAATGGAAGCCGGTTGCCGCAAAGCGGGAATATCCGGTCGCCAAAGACAAATGGTGCGAAGTTAACTTCGCACCCGTGAAAACTACGGCTTTGCGGCTGGAAGTAAAGTTGCAGCAAGGCTGGGCCGCTGGCGTCCACGAATGGCAGGTTACCGAAGCAGACATGGACTGATGATAACGCACAAAACACCATCGGATTGGATTACAGCACGAACTCTGTTCGCGCCCTCATTCGTCAACACCGCCAATGGCGCGGAAGCCGCCGTCGGCTGGAGCTACCCCCACGGCGCTCAAGGCGTGATCTTGGGCCGTAATCCGCAGTTCGTCCGGCAGCGTCCGGCGGATTACCTCAAGGGCACAGAGACGACCGCAAGCAGGCCATCGCCGCATTTGCTGATGCGCAATTGGCGGAAGCACGGCAGAAGTAACGGAGACACACCAACATGACACGAGCACTCACAATCATCGGAGGAATCCTCATTATGGCCAGTTCAATTCGCGGCCAAGTTCCTGAAATCACCGCGCAACCCTGGGGCAACGCTGGCGGCAAGGCGGTGGATCTTTACACGCTCAAGAATTCCAAGGGCAATATTGTCAAGATCAGCAACTACGGCGGCATCGTCACGTCGGTGCTCGTGCCGTGCAAGATGGGCAAGCCTGGCGACGTCGTGCTCGGCTACGATACGCTCGCGGAATACATGAAGGAGACGCCTTACTTTGGCTGTCTTGTCGGCCGCTACGGCAACCGCATCGCCAAAGGCAAGTTCACGCTTGATGGCAAAAATTACACACTCGCGACCAACAACGGACCCAATGCGCTCCACGGCGGCATCAAAGGTTTCGACAAGGTCGTCTGGGACGCCAAGCCCGCGATGACGAAGGCCGGCCCGTCACTGGAATTGCACTACGTCAGCAAGGATGGCGAGGAAGGCTATCCGGGCAACCTCGATGTGACGGCAACCTACACCTGGACCGACAAGAACGAGTTGCGGCTTGACTACAAGGCCACGGCTGACAAAGCAACCGTTGTCAACCTCACGCAGCACTCCTACTTCAACCTCGCTGGCAAAGGTGACATCCTTGGTCATATCGTGATGATCAAGTCCGGCAAGATCACGCCCGTGGACAGCACGCTCATCCCGACCGGCAAGTTCATGCCGGTGAAAGGCACGCCGTTCGACTTCAACAAACCAACTGCCATCGGCGCGCGCATTGGCGCTGACGACGAGCAGATCAAATTCGGTGGCGGTTACGACCACAACTTCGTCATTGCGAAGGGTGCCCGCCTCGGCCTGATGGCGCGCGTGATGGAGCCGACGACTGGCCGCGTGCTGGAAGTGCTTTCGACCGAGCCGGGCTTGCAGTTTTATTCGGGCAACTTCCTTGACGGCCAAATCACCGGCAAGGGCGGCTGGGTTTACCAGCATCGCAACGGCTTCTGCATGGAACCGCAGCATTATCCTGACTCGCCGAACCAGCCGAAGTTCCCGTCAGTCGTGCTGCGGCCAGGCCAGACCTATAAGAACACAATCATCTACCGGTTCTCGGTGGTGAAGTAGCGGCGGCGGTATTAGCCGAGATTTCTTTAGGACACGCGTCGTCGTTTGTGGTAAAAAGCGGTAATAAAATTCAGAATCTGTAGTCCGAAATAGTGATCATTATGAACCAGAAGAACTTCGAAGCCGCCAACAAGCTCGCCAAGGAATGTTATGCCGAAATGGGCGTCAACGTTGCCGCCGCGCTGAAGAAGCTCGCCGTCATCCTGGTCTCGCTGTTTTACTGGCGGGGTGATGATGTGGGCGGAATTCGGATTGAAAAGTTCACACCAGATTTGCGAGCTTTGGCGGCCGCAAAATTTTGCCAAATTCAAAAGTGGCTGCGCCGCCACCGTCCCGCGCGACGGTGCGGAGTTGATCCGCGTTTGGTCACGCGCAGCCCCAGCCTTAAAATTCTCCAATGAAAACAAGCATCCTGATCAAACAAACAATTTGCATCGTCTTGTTAAGCGCATTCTGCGCCGGCGCTGCTTTGGCAATGGAGGTGGAAAACCTTCGCTGTGAATACCTTGCCAACCCCGACGGCATTGATGTGCTCCGGCCGCGCTTGAGCTGGCTGCTCGATTCCGACCGGCGCGGTGAAAAACAGACGGCCTATCAAGTGGTCGTCACGACTCCGCAGGGCGAGTGGTGGGACAGTGGCAAGGTGGCATCCGACCAGTCTATCCAGGTGGAATACGCCGGCAAGCCGTTGTCATCGCGCCAAGCGTGCGAGTGGAAAGTCCGCGTGTGGGACAAGGACGGCAAACCCTCGGCGTGGAGCCAACCGGCGACGTGGACGATGGGCTTGCTAAAGCCGGATGACTGGCAGGCAAAATGGATTGGATCGCCTTCCGCTGAACTGGTCGCACCGGCACCGCTGTTGCGGAAGACCTTCACCGTCACCCAGCCCGTCAAGCGCGCGACGGTTTATGTCACCGGCCTGGGTTTCTACGAATTTCATCTCAACGGCGGCAAGGTGGGCGACCACGAAATGGATCCGGGCTTCACCCGCTACGACCGCCGCGTCCTGTATGCGACGCATGACGTGACGCCGCAGATTCATCGCGGCGCCAACACCATCGGGATGATGCTCGGCAACGGCTGGTATAATTATTCCGTCCGCACCGGCTGGGATTACGAAAAGGCGGCGTGGCGGGCGCAGCCGAAGATGATTTTGCAGTTGGAATTGGAACTGGCCGACGGCACCACGCAGACGATTGTCAGCGATGAAACCTGGCAGACGACTGACAGCCCCGTGATCTTCAACGCGCTGCTCAACGGCGAATTTTACGACGCGCGCCGGGAAATCTCAGGCTGGGACCGTGGTGATGGCGGGGACGGAAACTGGGTGGCGGCCAAAGTGGTCGCGCCACCCGCCGGAGTTCTCTCCGCGCAGATGGCCCCGCCGGTGAAGGTGACGCAAACCCTCAAACCCGTAAAACTGACGCAGCCCAAGCCGGGCGTGTTCGTTTACGATCTGGGCCAGAATCTCGCCGGGGTGGCCGAGATCACCTTGCGTGGTCCGGCCGGAACCGTGGTCGTGTTGAAATATGGTGAGAAACTCAATCCCGACGGCACGCTCAATCAGGATGAACTCAAAATGTTTGCCAAGACCGGCGAGTTTCAGACGGATCGTTACACCCTCAAAGGGCAGGGGACGGAAGTCTGGCGTCCGCGTTTCGTCTATCACGGTTTTCAATACGTGCAGGTTACCGGCTTTCCCGGCACGCCGACGCTCAAGAATCTCCGGGCGCTGGCGATGAACGCCGCGTTTGAAACCGCGGGTCAATTTGAATGTTCCAATGAGCTGCTCAATAAGATTCAACACAACACGCTTTGGTCGGCCCGCGCCAACTTTTACAGCTTCCCCACCGATTGTCCGCAACGCGAGAAGAACGGCTGGACCGGCGACGCCCATCTGGCCGCCGAGGCGTGCCTGTATAATTTCGACATGGCCGCCAACTACACGAAATGGCTGGAGGATATTCAGGACGAGCAGCAGACCAACGGCGTGCTGCCCTGCATCATCCCGACGGGCGGCACGGGTTACAAATGGGGCAACGGCCCGGCCTGGGACTCGGCCTATCTGCTGATACCGTGGGATCTTTACCTCTACCGTGGAGACCGGCGCATCCTCGGCGAGCACTACGAAAACTTCAAACGCTATGTTGATTACGTCAGCCGCCGGGCGCCCAATCACATCGCCAACTTCGGACTCGGTGACTGGTGCACGGCCAAGACCACGACGCCGGAGAAAGTCACGTCCACCGGCTATTTTTACCGTGACGCCTGCATTGTCGCGGACATTGCCGGGATGCTCGGCAAAAAAGATGACGCCGAGAAATACGCCGCGCTGGCGGCGGACATCAAGCAGGCGTTCAACCGCGAATTTCCAGCACTGAAAACCCAGACCGCACTGGGTTGCGCGCTGTATCAGGGGCTGGCCGAGCCAGCCAATCGTCCCGCGCTCGTCCGGCAATTGGTGGCGAATGTTGAATCGAAGAGCAACCATCTGGATTGCGGCAATCTTGGCGCCAAGTATCTGCTGCACGCCTTGAGCGACAATGGCCGGCCGGAGGTTGCCTACGAAGTCGCCACGCAAACCACCATGCCGGGCTGGGGTTACTGGATTAAAATCGGAGCCACCGCGCTCTTGGAGCATTGGGATGACAAATATAAAGGTGGTTTATCGCGCAACCACATCATGTTCGGCGACATCTCCGCGTGGTTTTACGAAAGCCTGGCCGGCATTCAACCCGATGCGGCCGCGCCCGGTTTCAAACACATCATCCTCAAACCGGTGGTGGTCGGCGATTTGAAGTGGGTCAAAGCGTATTACGATTCACCCTACGGACGGATCGGAAGTGAATGGAAAAGCAATCGCGGCATCTTCACCTGGAAAATCACCGTGCCACCAAACACCTCGGCTACGGTGTATGTCCCGACCAGCAGCGCCGGGTCGGTGCATGAAGGCGGTCATCCGCTGGCCAAAGTCCGGGGCGTGAAATTTCTGCGGATGGAGAATGGCTACGCGGTGCTGGAAGTCGAATCCGGGAAATATGTCTTTTCCGCCGCCAATACGCCGGTGGTGTTCGCACCACAATCATTGCCGGCCGCTGCCACAACTTTTCTCCACGCGCAGGGGCAGGACATCGTCAACGAGCAAGGCGAAAAGATCATGCTCCGGGGCGTTGGCCTGGCCAACTGGATGCTGCCCGAAGGTTATATGTGGAAATTCGGTCGCGACGGAGATCGCCCGCGAAAAATCGAAAAGCTCGTGAACGATCTGATCGGGCCGGAAAACGGAAACCATTTTTGGTCGGAGTTTCGCAAGAATTACATCACCGAGGCCGACATCCAGCGCATAGCCGCGTTGGGCTTCAATTCCGTCCGTCCCGCGCTGAATTCAAGACTCTTTGTGTCCGCATCGGGCAAGCCCACCGGCGCGGAGGAAGGATTCCGGTTGCTGGACAATCTGGTGAAGTGGTGCAAGGCGCACGGCCTCTATGTGATCATTGATCTGCACGGAGCGCCCGGCGGCCAGACCGGGATGAACATAGACGACAGCGCCAACGACCAGCCCGAGCTGTTCATGGAGGCCAAGTATCAGGATCAGTTGGTCGCCTTGTGGCAGGCTATCGCCCGACGCTACAAGGACGAGCCGACCGTCGCCGGTTACGACCTTTTGAACGAACCGTTGCCGGAAGGAACCGGTGCGGCCAAGAAGTTCAAGGGGCAGTTGGAGCCGCTTTACAAACGCGTCACGCAGGCCATCCGGGAAATTGACCCGAAACACATGATCATCCTCGAAGGGGCGAATTGGGCGAGCGACTGGTCGGTGTTCTCCGAGCCATTTGATAAAAACCTCGTGTATCAATTCCATTATTATTGCTGGGGTAATCCCCCCGTTTTGACCAGCATCCAGCCTTATCTTGACTACCGGAACCGCTTCAATGCCCCGGTGTGGGTGGGAGAAATCGGGGAAATGGACAACGCTGTTGATTGGGCAACCACCGAATATCTCGAAGCCAATAACATGGGCTGGTCGTTCTGGCCGTGGAAGAAGCTGGATACCCGGAACACGCCTTGCTCCATCAAGCTCCCCGCCCAGTGGGATGCCATTGCCGCGTATTCGCGCGGAGAAGGGAAACCTTCCCGTGAAATCGCCCAACAGGCGTTTGATGAATTGCTGGTCAACATCCGGCTGGAGAACTGCGTCTTCTTTCCCGACGTGGTCAACGCGATGTTCCGCCGTGCGCCCGGAAGAATCGAAGGCGAGAACTATGGCCAGGACGGGATCAACAAATCCTACTTCGTCCACGACACCAATCATCTCTCGAAGTTTTACCGCCTGACCGAACCCGTCGCCATCACCGCGCGCGAGACAATAATCAAGAAGCAGACTGACCAGAATATCACACTGGACGCGCAAGAATGGACGGCATACACTATCGCCAGCGGATTCCCTGGAGACTACCAGGTCACCATCAGGGTCAAGGCAGATGACGCGCCTGCCGAAGCACAGATCATTTCCGGCAACCAAGTCAGGCAGGTGACAATCACGCAGAATACCTGGCAGGAAATCAAGCTGGACGCAATCCACCTGAACCGGGGCGCGAACCGCCTCAAATTTCTGGTGACCAATGGCGTTGCCGATCTGGATTGGATTGAATTGAGTCCGGCCAAAAAAAACAAGACGGCGGCGCAGTGACGCTTGCCAATTTCGCTTTGATGTATAAAACCAAGCACATTGAAAAATCCTACGCGCTGGCGCATGAACGCTACGCCAGTCTCGGTGTGGACGTTCAACAGGCGCTCAAGAACCTTGCGCAAATCCCCGTCTCGCTTCACTGCTGGCAGGGCGATGATGTGGGAGGCTTTGAAAATGTGGGGGCCGCCCCCGGCAATGGCTTGGCCGTCACGGGCCAATATCCCGGCAAGGCACGCACCCCGGATGAACTTCGCGCCGACCTCAACCTGGCGTTATCGCTCATACCCGGTAAACATCGGCTCAACCTGCATGCCTTCTACGGTGAGTTCGGCGGCAAGAGGGTGGATCGCGACCAGATCGAACCGAAACATTTTGCGAACTGGATTTCATGGGCGAAGAAAAACGGCCTAGGCCTCGACTTCAATCCGACGTGTTTCTCGCATCCGAAAGCCGCCGATGGTTTCACGCTGGCGCACACGAACAAAAGCATCCGCCAGTTCTGGATCGAGCATTGCATCCGCAGCCGCGAAATCGGCGCGGCGATGGGCCGGGCGCTCGGCAAAACCTGCGTGACGAACGTGTGGATACCCGACGGCATGAAAGACACGCCCGCCGACCGCGTCGCCCCGCGCGCCCGTTTGGCGGAATCGCTCGACGCCGTGTTCAAGAAGGCCATTTCACCCAAGCTGAACCTCGACGCCGTGGAGCCGAAACTGTTCGGCATTGGCAGCGAAAGTTTTGTGGTCGGCTCGCATGAATTTTACATGGGCTACGCCGTCAGCCGGAAGAAACTGCTGACGCTCGACGCCGGCCATTATCATCCGACCGAAGGCATTGCGGACAAGATTTCCAGCGTGCTACAGTTCATGCCAGAGATTTTATTGCATGTCAGCCGCGGAGTGCGCTGGGACAGCGATCACGTTGTAATCTTGAATGACGACTTGCTCGCCATTGCCCGCGAAATCGTTGTCAACGGTTTTGAAAAGCGCGTCCACATCGGTCTGGATTATTTTGATGCGAGCATCAACCGCGTGGCGGCTTGGACAATTGGCACGCGCAATATGATTCGCGCCCTTCTCATCGCCCTGCTTGAACCTCCAGTCATCAAGATAGCGGAAGTGAACGGTGATTTAACGACCCGTTTGGCGATGCAGGAGGAGACCAAGACGCTGCCGTATGGTGCCGTCTGGGATTTCTACTGCGAAAACCAGGGCGTTCCCACCGGCGAGAACTGGGTGACGGAAGTGAAGCGCTATGAGAAAGAAGTTTTAAGCAAACGCAACTAGTCAAAAACAAAGCTCCATCATGCAACCGAATCCTCTGCTTGGCGTCGTCTTCCACTGGCTGGGCGGCCTGTCCTCCGGCACGTTTTATGTGCCTTACAAAGGCGTCCGCAAATGGTCGTGGGAAACATTCTGGCTGGCTGGCGGGTTGTTCAGCTGGCTCATCTGCCCGTGGATTGGCGCGCTGGCCTTGACCAAGGATCTCCTGGGCGTGCTGCATGAAACCTCTTTCTATACCTTTTGGATGACGTATCTGATGGGTGCGTTATGGGGCCTCGGCGGTTTGACGTTCGGCCTGACCATGCGCTATCTGGGGATGTCGCTCGGCATGGCCGTTGCGCTGGGCTACTGCGCCGCGTTTGGCACACTTGTCCCGCCAATTGTGAAGGGTGAGTTCGCCGCCAAATTGCTGCAAACGCACGGCGGCAACATCTGCTTTCTCGGGGTCATTGTTTGTCTGGTCGGAATTGCGATCGGCGGTGTTGCTGGCGTGCGTAAAGAGAGAGACATGGGCAATGATGGCAAGTCCTCCGCCATCACGGAATTCAGTCTGTGGAAGGGGCTGGGCATCGCCACGTTCTCCGGCGTAATGAGTTCCTGCTTCTCGTATGGTTTTCAGTTCGGCGAACCCATCACCAAAATTTCCGCCGCCCACGGCACCGGACCGTTGTGGGTCGGCCTGCCGGTCATCCTGGTAATTTTGCTAGGCGGCTTGACCACGAACTTCATCTGGTGCGCGCTGTTGAATATCAAGAATCGCACCGGCTATCAATATCTTGCCTCGCACGTCCGCGAGGAGCACGCGCATCACGGTGGCACGGGCAGCGGTGAACATGATCCGGCGACCACCGGTGCAGCGGAAGCCACGCCGACTGACCTGAAAATCCCCGTGTTCGGCAATTGGTTCTTCTGTGCGCTGGCCGGAACTTTTTGGTATTTCCAATTCTTTTTTTACCAGATGGGTGAAAGCCAGATGGGCAACTATAAGTTCTCCAGTTGGACGTTGCACATGGCGAGCATCATCATCTTCAGCACGCTGTGGGGCATTTTCTTCAAGGAATGGCGCGGTGCAAAGGCGCTGACCAAATCGCTTGTGGTCGTGATGCTGTTGTTCCTCGTTGGCTCGACCTGCATCATCGGCTGGGGCAACAAGGTTTCTGAGGACGCGGCCAAGGCAGCGGCGCAAACAGTTCAAACCTCACCAAAATAAAATCGGGCCACGCCTCGCTTTAAAAATGTAATTGAGCCGGGCGGACCTGAAATACAGAAGGGTCGCGACGAAATCAGCCGTTGTTTCCGGTCTGGAAATTATTAAACAACTTCGCGATATACGTCCGGATGCGGACGGGAAATCACGACGCTGTTCACCAGCACGCCCGCTTCTGCGAGCACGGCGCGGCCAGCGGCGACCCCCGCCTGCACAGACGACACATCGCCAGTCATCGAGCAAAACGCTTTGCCGCCCATCGCCATTGCCAGGCGCACTTCGAGCAATTGCACGGCAGAAGTTTTGGCCACGGCATCCGCCGCCTGGATTAGCGTGGCGACGTTGAAGGATTCGATGATGCCCAGCGCGCCGTTCGGCTCCGCCACCTGCGTGCGGCCGAGCGCGACGAAAACATCCGGATGCAGGCTGGCGATAACGAAGCTGTCAATCAGGCAGCCGCCCGCCACCTCACAGCCCGCCTCCACAGCCGCCTCCACGGCGGCCGCGTCGCCGCCGATGAGCACCATGTATTTGCCGGAGCAGATCGAGCGCGACAACAGCAGCCGCACGTTGCCCGCCTTGAGCATCGTGTCCGCCACCTGAAAGCCGGCGGCGATGCTGGAAAGTTCAATGAGTCCAACGGATTTTTCAGCCATAAATTTTTTAGTTCGATTTTCTCTCGCAAGTTTTCAAGCCACGGCCGGTATCAGTTGTCGTCCTCCCTCACCCTGACCCTCTCCCCAAGGAGAGGGAATAGCCGTTGACCGCTTCAGATTGTTGAACGCCATTCGTGCCACTGACCAATGCGGTCTTGCCAAAAAGCTGGGAGCGTTTCTCCCTCTCCCGGCGGGAGAGGGCCGGGGTGAGGGGAAACGCAGCGAACAAATTTCAGTGGCCGGCTTCATAGCTTTTGGTCATGCGGCTTCCATCACTTCTCCAAAATGATCACCTTGTCGTTCATCTCGCGCACAACGCCGGCCATTGGCGCGTGCAAAATCGCGCCCAGCGCGTTTGGCGCGGGTTCGCCGATGACCTGCCCGAAGCTCACGCGGTCGCCGGTTTTCACCTTGGCAATACAGGCCGTTCCCGCGCTTTGCTTGAGCGGCAGAATGAGACGGTTGGGCGAAATGGTTTCCTGCACGAGCGGCGCAGGCAAATTGTAATTGAGAACGTGCAATTTTTTCGCGAGCGTTTTGATCGGCACGCGGCGGCCGTCCATCATCGCGTGCGGTTTCGGATTCATCGGACCGGTCCACTTCATCTGCTTGGCGCGCATCATGGACTTGGCATCGTCGCAGGCTTCTTTCGGAAATAATTCTTCCGGGCAGGCGTAAAGGGTGCAGAGTCCGCACGAGCAGCACATCGCCGCCCATTGATTGAAATAATCTTCGCCCGTGCCAGTGAACGCCAGCGTGCGCATGACTTGATGCGGCTCGACGGCGTAACCCAGCAAGAAGCGCGGGCAATACTCGGTGCAGTAACGACACTGATCGCAAGCGGATTTGCCGATGGCGGCCTGATGCTTGGCCGGCTTGAGCTTGCGCTCGATGACGTGATGCGAGCGCGGCAAGATCACGACGCCGGTGGAAGTTTTGGTGACAGGCGTGTCGAGATTGTCGGAGTTCGTGCCCATCATCAGACCGCCGAGCACCAGCACAGGATCATCCGTCGTCAGGCCGCCGGCGTATTCGATGCACTCGCGATACGTCGTGCCGATCGGCACGCGCAAGGTCACGGGTGATTTCACCGCACCGGCAATCGTCAGCATTTTGTGCGTGAGCGGCTTGCCGTCGTTCGCGGCGGAGATATTGATGAACGTCTCGACGTTGTTGACGACCACGCCGACCGCGATGGGTATGCCGCCGGGCGGAATCAATTTGCCGGTGACGTTATAGACCAAATCGTATTCGTCGCCCGCCGGATAATAATCGCCGAGCAACTGAACGCGGACGTTCGTGCCTTTGCTCGCGGCTTGAACGGCCTCGACGGCATGCTTCTTCTTGCCTTTGACGCCGATGACGCCTTCCTTCGCGCCGGTCGCTTCCATTGCGAGCTGGATGCCGCGCACGAGTTCGGCGGCGCTTTCCTCCATGATGACTGCGTCCTTGTGCAGGAGCGGTTCGCATTCCGCGCCGTTGGCGATGATGGTGTCGGCCTTGGCGTTGAGCTTGACGTGCGTCGGAAAACCGCCGCCACCCGCGCCGACCACGCCGGCTTGCCTGACTTTGTCTGCTAAGTTCATGTTTATTCTATTTCTGTCGTGTTCGTCCTATTGGTCGCATTGGCTGTTTCCTGCAATGGGACGAACAGGACGGATGGGACGCGTTTACACACCGTTCACTTGCGCCGCTGGTGCAACGACCACTTCCACGCCGCGTTCGCGCAAGCTGTTCACCAGTTCCGCCGGTGCCTGACTGTCCGTGACAATCGTGTCCACCATATCCAATCCGCACAGCGGCGAAACGGATTGGCGGCCAAACTTGGTATGATCGAGACAGAAAATAATTTTCTGCGCCGCCTTCAGCATTGCGCGCTGAATATCAATCAGCAGCGCGTGGGAATTGGTCACGCCTTCGAGCGTGATGCCGCCGGCGCTCATGACGGCGACATCGGCGCGCATCTTGGAAAACGCCTCGACCGTCATCGGCCCGACCAGCACGCCGAGCCGCGGATAGATCACGCCGCCGGCCAAAATCACTTCCACCTTGTTCGCCGAGGCGTAAAGGTTGGCAACCGGCAGCGAGTTCGTCACAATCTGCGGCGCCTTTTCCTCCAGATGCCGCGCGACGTGATAGACCGTCGTGCCCGCGTCCAAAATCACGCTCTGATGCGAGCCGATGAGTTCCGCGCACGCCTTCCCGATCAATTCTTTTTCCGAAAGCTGATGTGCATCACGCGCGGAGAAGGCAAATTCATCCGATTTCGGCGTCACGACGCGTGCACCGCCATGCGTCCGGCGCAATCCGCCGGCCGCTTCTAGCACCGACAAATCTCGCCGAACCGTCGAAACCGAGGCCTCCACGTGTTGGGAGAGTTCTTCCAACGACGCGAATTCCACGCGCTGAAGGTAGGCTTCAATGCGGTGTTTGCGTTCGTCGGCAGTCATGGGTTATTTCAAATTTTTTTTAACCACAGATGGACACAGATAAACACAGATAAAATTTTATGAAGAATGTGTTTTGCACACTTCAATTGAACGATGAAGGATCAATTTAATTGCATCCTTAAATTCAATTGCCCTCGAACCCGTAAGCTCTGGGGCTGAATTTTCTATTACTCTGGTAATAATTCTGCTTCTTATCGGCGTAGTTCCTGTGCCCGACAGTTCTGCTGCGGAATTCCAGTCGGGATGCTTTTCGTCGAGGATTTCATTACGCACATACGAAAGAATTTGGTTCGACACTTCTTGCCGCAACCGCTCAAGACAATCTTTCTTATGCGCCTCCGTAATTTCTTCTGTCCATCCGACCGGATTTGCTAAAAAAGTTTGCAAGTTCAAAACGAGATACTGCCTAAATTCCGCAACCGGCTTCAAAAATCTAAATTCTTCAGTCCGCCAACTCATGCGTTTTGTGAATGCCTTTTGCGTCTGCCACTTGGCTGCCTCCGCACCCTCGCCCCAAATATATCCAGCCCAAATTTTTCTAAATGTCGCATTGGCGTTCGCAAGAAAGGCCGCTAAAAGTTCAAAATCATATTTCGGAGCCACAAATCGGGCGCGCACCTCGCCATGTTTTTTGATGATACTCTCGACGAGCGAAATCAGTTCGCGCTGACTTTCAAGATCGGGCTGAATTTCATTCATCTTTGAGTAATACCGAACTGTCAGCGAATCTCTTTCAACTTCAATTCCGTCCTGTTGTAGCGCGTTGAGAACATTACGGAGACTTTGGTTGACTTCTCTCTTTTGCAACTCACGGGTTTCTTGTTCAACCTTGTCAAGCCGTGAGAATGCAAGGCAAAGTTTGGGCAAGTAACCGCTGGTTGAAATTGCAGATAGCGCGCTTTTGCCTCCCCGCGTGAAAGGCGTTTCGCTGTCTTCTACCAAGATGATAGAATCGCTTGCATAGAAATAATCAAAATGGCGTGCCGAAAGAACTTTTGCCTCCCTTGCGTCATGCCCGATTCCTTCGCCATCAGTTATTACAATTTCCGTGGCTTGGGGAAGCAAAGGCGACTTCAAGTTTCCACGAACGCGAGCCTTTTCAAGAACAGGAGAGATTGCGCCTTCATCAAGTCCCAAGAAAATTTTCAGCTTTTCGACAAACTCATTTCGATTGTTGCTCGAAAAATTAAATGTCTCTGGCAAATGGCCGGTCGTGCCTCCAGCACACACATCGCTAACTCTGACTAAAATCCTTTCCATTATCTCGGCGTGGATTTCACTCAACTCAGCATGAAATTCGGTTTCCAGAGCCAACTCAATGACCGTTGTTAAGTCAGTCTCACCGGAAAAATTGGAATTTGACCAACTGCGAATCTTTGGAGCTAAAATTTTATGAATTCTTTTAGCCAACTGTTGCCGTGTATCTTCATCCACGAAACACCGCAGTCTAAATCTTTGGTCAGAACTTTCGCTTAATAAATCAGCCAAGTCTTGTTCTTCACGCTCGTCATTTGCTGTTACAGCATCTTCCACGACTTGTTCTAAAATTTCCAAAACGTATTGCTCAACTTCTTTCTTTTCTTTGAACACGAAAGCTGCTTTGAACTCTGATTCATTTGTAATGACAAACTCCGTGGGAGCAACCGTTGTTCTAAAACGCCGAACTGAAGGAAAGCTCTGGTTTGTTGTGCCGAGCAATTGGCGAACGAAGCAAGTTTTTCCTGCGCCTGTGTCACCAAGAAGGTAAATAACAGGCAGGTTTGCCGGCATCGGAATCAATTTTTCAAGCAGGCTTTGGATTTCGGTAAAGTTTTTCATAACAGTTTTAATCTGTGTTCATCCGTGTTTATCCGTGGTTCAAAATTCTGCGCTATTTTCAATCCCAACGGGATTGCATCCTTCAGCCTAGGGTTGGCCGCGCAGCGGACTACCCTAGGTCAACGATTCAAATTATTTTCAACCCCAACGGGGTTGAATCACCGCGCCAACATTTTTATGCAACCCCTTCAGGGTTGTTTTTGTTTCGTCACAAACCCAGGGTAGCTCGTTCCTCGCAACCCTAGGCTGATTGATTTGAATCCTTTCAGGATTCCAAGGACTTAAACAATTTCACAAATGCGCGGCATTTGACCGCATTTGGCATCAGCTTTGAATGACTTTGGTAGATTTTGGAATTATTTGCAAGAAGTTTGTTGACTTAAATCTAAAATTTGTCAAAGTCAGTCAAATCTTATGGCTGTCGCAGCACCTGCACCTCATCGCGCCGTCGTCGAACATCTGGTTCGGCAGGCGGTTTACGCCAAGCTCGGCAAGCCGTTGCCGCGTATTGCCAGCGGACAAAGCCCGCTCGTCGTCAACGTCAGCGCGCGTCACTGCCATCTCACGCCGGAAGCGGTGGAAACTCTTTTTGGCAAGGGCGCGAAGCTCTCCGTTCACAAGTGGCTTTACATGGACGGCCAGTTCGCCGCGAAGGAAACCGTCACGCTCATCGGGCCGCGCAGCCGCGTGATTTCCAATCTTCGCATCCTCGGCCCGTGCCGGAATCTCAACCAGGTCGAGCTGGCCTACACCGACGCCATCGCGCTCGGCTTTGAAATTCCCCTGCGCAGCTCTGGCGATATTGCGAACACGCCCGGCTGCATGTTGATGGGACCGGCGGGATTTTTTGAAATGCCGCAGGGCGTCATCCGCGCCAAGCGCCACGTTCACATGCACCCGACCGATGCGGAATTTTACGGTGTCAAAGCCGGCGACCATATGAAATTGAAAATCGGCGGCCCGTGCGCCATCACGCTGGATCAAATGCTCGTGCGCGTGGATCCGAGTTTCAAACTGGAAGTTCACATTGACACCGACGAAGGCAACGCCTGTAATCTCGAACCGCACACGCCAGTCGAACTTTTGAAATGAAAGCGAACAAAAACATTTTTACCGCGAACCACGCGAACCACGCGAAAAGAAATTTTTGTTCGCGTGTTTTGCGTATTTCGCGGTTTGAAAATCCGTGTTTATATGTGTTAATCCGTGGTTAAAAATTTCTCGCAACTCTCAACCATCAACCAAAATAAATTATGAACGAAGCAATAGGAATGATTGAAACCAAGGGCTACGTCGGCAGCGTGGAAGCCAGCGACGCCATGGTCAAGGCGGCCAACGTCACGTTGGTCAAAACCATCGCCATCGGCGGCGGACTCATCACGGTCCTCGCCAAGGGCGACATCGGCAGCATCAAGGCCGCCGTGGACGCCGGCTCCAAGGCCGCCGCCAAAGTTGGCGAACTCGTCAGCTCGCACATCATCGCGCGCCCGCATGAAGAACTGCTCGAAGCCTTCCTCGGCAACGGCGTCGCCAAGAAATAATCAACCACCACTTTAACTTTTAACGAATATGTCAAAACAAGCTGTTGGAATGATTGAATGCAAAGGTTTCTGCGCCGCCGTGGAAGCCGCCGACGCCGCGCTCAAGTCCGCGAACGTCACCATCACCGGCTGGGAAAAAGTCGGCAGTGGTTATGTCACCGTGTTTTTCCGGGGTGATGTCGCCGCCGTGAAAGCCGCCACCGATTCCGGTGCCGCCGCCGCCGCGCAAGTGGGCGCCGTCGTCAGCGTCCAGGTGATCCCGCGTCCGCACGACGGATTGAGCGGTCTCGGCAAGTGGCTCGAATAACGCCTTTGTTCACGAAGTGAAAATCCTCGTCGCCAATATCGGTTCGACCTCGCTCAAGTGGCGGCTGTTCGATTGTTCGGACAGCGCCGAGCGCCTTTTGCACAAAGGCGGCTTTGAGCGCGTGACCGATTATCCGAAAGCGATTGAGGATTGCCTCGCCGAATTGAAGAAAGCGAACGCCATCGCGAGCGAAAGCGAATTGAGCGCCGTCGGTTTCAAGACCGTCATCGCCAAAAACGTCACCGGCTGCGTGCGGCTCGATGAACGCGTGCTGCAGGCGATGACCGATTACAACGGCCTCGCGCCCGCGCACAATCCGCCTTACATCACGGGCATCAAACTGTTTGCGCAGCGAATGCCCGGCGTGCCGCTGATCGGATTGTTCGAAACGGCGTTCCATCAATTCGCGCCTGAAGCGTCGCAGCGTTACGCTGTGCCGGATTCGTGGTTGAACATCGGCGTGCGCCGCTGGGGTTTTCACGGTGCGAGCCACAAGTTCATCGCCGAACGCTCGGCGGAATTGCTCTGCCGTCCCGACGTGGCCGAACGCGCCCGCCAGCTTTACGTCCATGGCATCGCGAAACCCGTTTCCGGCGCGCCGCTGCGCGTGATTTCCTGCCATCTCGGCGGCAGCTCCAGCGTGACGGGCATTTTGAACGGCGCGTCCATCGGCACCAGCATGGGCATGAGCCCGCAGTCCGGCCTGCCGCAGAACAACCGCGTCGGCGATCTCGACGCCGAAGCCCTGCCCTACGCGGTGAAAATGCTCGACATCAGCGTCGAGGAAGCGCAGCAGCAGCTCACCAAGCAAGGCGGCCTGCTCGGCGTCAGCGGCGTGTCGAATGACGTTCGCGACGTGACGGCTGCGGCAAATAAAGGCAACGCCAGCGCGAAGCTTGCGCTCGATGTTTTCGTCGCCAGCGCGCGGCACTGGATCGGCAGCTATTTTTTGCAGATGAACGGCGCGGACTCGATTGTGTTCACCGCCGGCACCGGCGAGAACCGCGCGGAACTGCGCGCCGCCATTTGCGCGAACCTGGAAAATCTCGGCATCAAGATTGACGCGGAGAAGAATGGTTCCTGCCGCGCGACGGAAGCCGTCATCAGCGCCGCGGATTCGCCGGTGAAAATTTTTGTGATTCCCACGAATGAGGAACTCGTCGTGGCGCGCGAAGCCAAACGCTTTCTGGAAGCCAAGAAAAACTGATTTATCAACAACAACGCTCAACCCACAACCAAAAGTAACTATATGCCACAAGCCATTGGAATGATCGAAACCCGCGGACTCGTCGCCCTCGTTGAAGGCACGGACGCGATGCTCAAGGCCGCGAACGTCGAGCTCGTCGGCCCCATGACCCAGGTCGGCAACGCGCTCGTCACCGCGTGCGTCGTCGGCGATGTCGCCGCCGTCAAAGCCGCCACTGATGCTGGCGCGCAGGCCATCAAAGCCATCAAAGGCGAGCTGGTCAGCGTCCATGTCATCGCCCGCCCGCACGCGGACGTGGAAGCGGTGCTGCCGAAGAAGAAGTAATTCCGGTAGGGCGGCGCTGCCGCGCCGCCTTCCAATTTGGGCAAAGCCGCAGCTTTGCCCTACCAATAAAATTATGTTCCTCGCCAAAGTCGAAGGCCAGGTGGTCGCCACCAAGAAAGACCCGAACATGTCGGGCCGCAAACTCTTGCTGCTCCGCCCGCAGCTCGTGGATGAAAAAGACCCGACGAAATTTCGTCCGGGCGCGAACACGATTGTCGCTGTGGATGCCCTCGGTGCTGGCGAAGGTGAAATGGTGTTGTTCTGCCAAGGCAGCAGCGCCCGGCTCGCCCCCGGCATGAAGGAATGCCCGATTGATGCCGTTGTCATCGGCCTGGTGGACAGCGTCGATGTGTTTGGAAAAGAAATCTTCAGCGCCAAAGTGAGTTAATTGAACTATGAGTGCCGTGAATGAAACTTTGATCCGTGATGTGGTGGCCGAAGTGTTGGGCCGTTTGGGCAACAACGGCGCAACTACAACCACCAAGACATCTCTTGCTCCGTCCAATCCCGCACCGAAGTCGGAATCCTGCGGCTGCGGCACCAAGAAAGCCACCTCCGCTCCGGCCTTGCGCGGCAAATTCGGCGTGTTCGCCACGGCGGAAGAGGCTTGTGGTGCCGCACAGGAGGCCTTCTTGCAGCTCAAGCAGGGAGGTATTGCCGCCCGTCGCAAGATCGAGGAGATCGTCAAGGCGCTCGCCGAGAAAAACGCCGAGCAATGGGGCAAGATTGAATTTGAAGAAACGAAGATCGGCCGGCTCGACCACAAGATCGCCAAGCTGGGCTTGATCAAGCTCGTCCCCGGTGTGGACTGGCTTCGCCCTGACGCGCGCAGCGGCGATAACGGTATCACTCTCGAAGAATACACGCCGTTCGGCGTCGTCGGTGCGATCACGCCCAGCACGCATTCCATTCCCACGTTGAGCGGCAACATCGTCAACATTTGCGCGGCGGGAAACTCCGTTGTTTTCAACGCGCATCCCAGCGCCGCTCGTTGCGCCGCCGTGGCGGTGCGCGCTTACAACGAGGCCATATATCGCGAGACGGGAATTGAAAACGTCGTCTGCATCATTGAAAAGCCGACGCTGGATTCCTTCAACGCGCTTTGCAAAAATGAATTCACCCGCCTGCTGCTCGTGACCGGCGGACCGATGGTCGTGAAAGCCGCAATGCAAACCGGCAAGCGCGCCATCTGCGCCGGCCCCGGCAATCCACCCGTCTTTGTTGACGACACCTGCTGTCCGACGCGTGCGGCGAAGGCCATCATTTCCGGCGCGGCATTCGACAACAACCTTTTGTGCATCGGCGAGAAGCAGGTTTTCGTCCTCGACCAGGTCGCGGACAAGTTGATGCAGAAGATGTCCGAGAACGGCGCGGTGAAATTGAACCCATCGCAGTTGGAAAAGCTGACGCAAGCGGCGTTCACCATCACGCCCGGCCAGGGCGGCGGTTGCGCGCAAGCCCACACCAACAAGGATTTCATCGGCAAAGATCCGTCCGTGCTGGCGCAGGCCGCCGGGATCAATCTGCCGTCCGGCACGCAACTGCTCTTCGGCGAAACCGATGCGATGCATCCGTTCGTGCAGGAAGAGCAGATGATGCCGATGCTGCCCATCGTGCGCGTCAAGAGCGTGGAGGAAGGCATCGAACGCTCGCTGCAATCCGAGCACAATTACAAGCACACCGCCGTCATCCACTCGCACGACGTGGAAAACATCACCGCCATGGCCCGCGCGCTGGACACGACGTTGTTCGTCAAGAACGGCCCCTCGCCCGCCGGCCTCGGCTTGGGCGGCGAAGGCTACTTGAGTTTCTCGATCGCCACGCCCACCGGCGAAGGCATCACGAATCCCCGCACGTTCACGCGCGTCCGCCGCTGCGTGATGGTGGATAATTTAAGAATTTACTGATGAACCACCAAGACACAAAGACACCAAGAAAAGAGAAAACTCATTTTCCCTTTTTCAAATCTTTGTGCCTTCGTGACTTTGCGGTTGAAGTTTTATGCTTTTAGCACGCGTCGAAGGCAACTTGGTTGCGACCCGGAAACATCCGAGTCTCGAAGCGTGGCGTCTTGTGATCTGCCAGCCGATCGGCAAGAGCGGCGAGTTGGAAGGCGCACCAATCATCGCGATTGATTCGCACGGTGCGGGCATGCACCAGCAGGTGGTGATTTCGTCGGACGGCAAGGCCGCGCGCAAGGCTGTGGGCGTGGACAAGAGCCCCGTGCGCTGGCTGGTCACCGGCATCGTGGATGAACATGAACCGGGAGTGAGAATTTGAAACTCGGAACCGTCATCGGCCGGGTCACGTTGAGCAAGTCGGTGGCTGTGCTCAAGGGAGGGCGCTACCTGGTCGTCAGCCCGTTGAGCCGCGAGCAATATGCTAAAGGTATTGACGCCAAGCCGGGCATGGGCACCGACCCGAGCCTTGTGGTATATGACGACATTGGCGGTGGCGTGAACGACGTGATTGGATACGAAGAAGGCGTGGAAGCGGCGCAGCCGTTCGATGTGCCACCGCCGATTGACGCGATCAATTGCGCGCTGGTGGACGAAATGTTTTACAACCCGTGGAAGGGTTGAATCTGTAGCGGCGATCTGTGACCGTCGATGGTGGCAGTCCGCAAGGACCGGCGCTCACAGAGCGCCGCTAAGAAATAAAATTTATATGAGCCAAGTTATCAGTGTCCGTGACATTCAGGAAATGATCCGCAGCGGTCAGGGCGTCAACATCCCCGCCGACGCCATCGTCACCCCGTCCGCGCGCGAACTCTTGCAGGACATCGAGACCAATGGCGCACGCGCGATTGCGACCGGCAATACCACCGCGCCCGTCAGCGCCGACAAACTTTCGCCGCCGACCAAGAAATTGAATTCCAAGTCGCCGAAGTCGGAACTGGATGCGTTCTTCAATTCTCCATACGCGCATAGCTTGAAGGAACAGATCTGCGAGATGGGCCATCGCCTGTGGAAGCGCGCCTATGTGGACGGCAACGGCGGCAACATGGCCATCCGCGTCGGCGAAGACATCGCCATTTGCACGCCCACGCTCGTCAGCAAAGGTTCGCTCAAGCCGTCGGACATGTGTCTGGTGGACTTTGAGGGCAAACAACTTTGCGGCACCAAACCGCGCACAAGCGAGATTCTGATGCACTTGCAGATGATGAAGAGCCAGCCCAAGGCCTTCGCTACCTGCCATTGTCATCCGCCCTACGCCACGGCGTTCGCGGTCGCAGGCATTGCGCCGCCGACGTGCATGTTGCCGGAGTATGAAGTGTTTTGCTCCGTCGGCGTCGCCCCGTATCGCACGCCCGGTTCGGCGGACATGGGCAAGTTCGTCGCCGAGCTGACCGACCAATACAACACCATCCTCATGGCCAATCACGGCGTCGTGACCTGGAGCCACAACAACATCGAGGAAGCCTACTGGCGCATGGAGATCATCGAGGCCTACTGCCGCACGATCGTTGTCGCCGGCCAGCTTGGCAAGCCGATCAACACGTTCACCGGCCCGCAGATGAAGGAACTCCTGAACATCAAGCAGAGCCTCGGCTTCGTGGATCCGCGCTTCGGCATGAAGGAATGCGAACTCTGCGACAGCGGCGACTGGCGTCCCGGCGCGACCTGCCAGGCACCGCAGGGCGGCGAACCCGCCGTGGGCCTCGACCCCGAGGCCGAAGCGGCGGTGAAGGCCATCACCGACCAGATTTTGGCGCAAATAAAATAGAACCATGCTGGCGAGGCATATTCCAAAACGCATTGAGCTGGCAACGATGCTGGAAACCTTAGATTCGACAATCGCGAGCTCATTCTATTTCGTCATGATCGCCTCCAAATTATTCTGATGAAACATAAGGTATATCTGGCCATTGACCTGGGTGCGGAGAGCGGCCGGGTGATGGCGGGCGTCTGGAATGGCAGGACAATCCGGATCGAGGAGATTCATCGTTTTGCCAATGGCCCGGTGGCGCTAGGCGAGACGATCCGTTGGGACGTATTGCGGCTCTGGTCGGAAATCCAGAATGGCCTGGCGGTGGCCGGAAAGAAGTATGGCCGGCAAATCGTCTCGATCGGTGCAGACACCTGGGGCGTGGACTTCGTGCTGCTGAACCGGCAGGAGGAAATCCTTGGCCAGCCGTATCATTATCGCGACCTTCGCACGCAAGGCCTGTTGGAACAGACACTCAAGAAAGTGCCGCGTGCGGAAATCTTTGCGCAATCGGGACTTCAGTTCATGGAGCTGAACACGCTCTACCAGTTGCTGGCATGGCAAAAACATTCGCCGGAAATTTTGGACGCAGCGGTCACATTGTTGTTCATGCCTGATTTTTTGCATTGGTGTTTGTGCGGTGCGAAAAAAGCCGAGTTCACCATCGCCTCGACCTCGCAGTTTTTACATCCGACGAAGCGCAACTGGTCGTTGTCACTACTCCAGAAACTTGGCTTGCCCACGCATTTTCTGCCGAAGCTTGTTACGCCTGGCACTGAACTGGGAGTTATTCGCAAATCACTCGCCGAACGCACCGGCCTGGCGGGTGTGAAAGTGGTTGCGCCGCCGTCGCACGATACCGCGTCCGCCGTCGCGGGCGTGCCGGCCGCTAATACGGGCAAAGCGAACTGGGCTTACATCAGCTCTGGCACCTGGTCGCTGATGGGCGTGGAGGTGGAACAGGCGGTGTTGTCACCCCGCGCGCTGGAGTTGAATATGACCAACGAAGGCGGCCTCGACGGCACCTGTCGTCTGCTGAAAAACATCATGGGCCTGTGGCTGGTGCAGCAGTGCAAGCGCTCCTTCGATGCCGCCGGGCGCAAACAGGATTACGCCCGGCTCGCCCAAATGGCGGCGAAGGCGAAGCCGCTCCGAAGCCTCGTCAATCTCAATGACCCGCGTTTTCTCAATCCGCCGGACATGCCACGGGAAATCCAGGCCTTTTGCCGCGAGACCAAGCAACCCGTGCCCAAGACCGACGGCGAACTGGTGCGTTGCTGCTATGAGAGTCTGGCGCTCATGTATCGCGAGACGCTGGGCTATCTCGAAGAATTGACCGGCAACAAGATTGAAGTGATTCACATCGTTGGCGGCGGTTCGCAAAGCAAAATCCTGAATCAATTCACAGCCGACGCCTGCCAACGGCCGGTCGTTGCCGGCCCGGTCGAGGCAACGGCGTTGGGCAACCTGTTGACACAGGTGCGGGCGGATGGTGAACTAGGATCCTTGGCGGAAATGCGCGAAGTGATCCGGAAATCCAGCGTCGTGGAGCGCTATGCACCGGCGACGGCGTCCATGTGGAGAGCCGCCGCCGCGCGTTTTGCCGCGTTGCGTCATCAAGTTTAGATTGAACATGACCATCACCCTATTCATCCCGTGCTTTGTGGATGCGCTGTTTCCGTGTGCCGGCATCAGCATGGTGCAGATTCTTGAAGGGCTCGGTCATAAGGTGCTCTGCCCGGAAAAAATCTCCTGCTGCGGCCAGCCGCCGTTCAACTCCGGCTATTGGGATGAAGCCCGCACGGTGGCCGCACCGGTGCTAGAACAATTGAAAGACGCCGAAGCCGTCGTCATCGGTTCCGGTTCCTGCGGGGCGATGGTCAAGAAGTTTTATCCCGAACTTTTCGCCAGCACACCTCAAGCGCAACTGGCGAAACAAATCTCCTCGCGCACCTGGGAGTTTTCCGATTTCCTTGTCGGCAAACTCGGCATTACCGACCTCGGCGCAAAATTTCCGCACCGGGTCACCTTCCACGATGGCTGCCACGGCCTGCGCGAACTGGGGATCAAAAAATCGCCCCGCATCTTGCTTGGTCATGTCCAAGGCTTGCAGCTTGTCGAGATGTCCGAGGCGGAAACCTGCTGCGGTTTTGGCGGCACGTTCGCCGCGAAGTTTCCGATGATTTCCACCGCGATGGGCGAAGTGAAATGCGCCTCCGCCGCCGAGACCGGCGCGGAATACATCGTCTCCAACGATTCGAGCTGCCTGATGCATTTGCAAGGCCTGTTGTCGCGACAGGGCAAGCCGATTAAAACCATCCACCTTGCGGAGGTGCTCGCCCGACAATGAGCACGTTCGCCGCCCAATTTCTGAAGCACGCCCGGGTGATGTCGGGGGATCTGCGTCATCGCAAAATCATTCGCACGGCATTAGGCAATTATGAGATCGCCCGCGACCAGCGCCAGGCGGCGTTTCAAGACTGGCAGGGCGCGCGGCAGCTTGCCGCCGTGATAAAATGGGAAGCCGTCAATCATCTCGACAAATATCTCGAACAGTTTGTCGCCAAGCTCGAAGCCCGCGGAACGAAAGTTCATTGGGCGAGCACCGGTGACCAGGCGCGCGAAATCATTTTGCAGATCGTCCGTGATAAGAAAGCCCGTTCAATCATCAAGTCCAAGGCGATGACCGCCGAGGAAATCCATTTGAACGACGCGCTCGAAAAGGCGGGACTTAATGTCGTCGAAAACGATCTCGGTGAGTTCATCGTCCAGCTCCGCCACGAAGCGCCGTATCACATCGTGTTTCCCTCGATGCATCTGACCCGCGGCGAAATCAGCGAGCTGTTCCAGCGTGAACTCGGCAGCGCGCCGACGAATGATCCGGAAGAACTTACTATGATCGCACGCAGGGTGCTGCGCAAAAAATATCTCACCGCCGACATCGGCATTACTGGGGCAAACTTTGCCATCGCCGAGACCGGCATGATTTCGATCACCGAAAACGAGGGCAACGCGCGTCTGACCGCCGCCCTGCCGAAGACGATGGTCACGCTCATGGGTATTGAGAAAGTATTGCCAAAGCTGGCGGATCTTGCGTTGTTCCTGCCGATGCTTGCGACGATGGGCACCGGCCAGCAGATCACCTGTTACAACACGATGTATGGCGGGCCGCGCCAACCAGGCGAAAGCGACGGTCCGGAGGAATGGCACATCGTGCTGCTCGACAATCACCGCACCGAACTCCTCGCTGACGCCGAGCAGCGCGACGCGCTGCATTGCATCCGTTGCGGCGCGTGCCTGAACGTTTGCCCGATTTTCCGTAACGTCGGCGGCCACACTTACGGCACGACTTACAGCGGGCCGATCGGCTCGGTCATCACCCCGCACCTGCGCGGCTTGCAGGATTGGAAACATCTTTCCAACGCGTCCTCGCTCTGCGGTGCCTGCACGCAAACGTGCCCGGTGAAAATTGATCTGCATCACCACTTGTTGCAAAACCGCCGCAATGCGGTCAAAGGCAAACCGGCGTTCTTTGAGCGGTTGGCGTATCAAGCGTTCGGTTTCGTCGCGAATCGTCCGGCGCTGTGGTCGATTGCCAAAAAGCTCGGACGACTTGGCCAGCCGTTGCAAAAGCTGGTTAAAGGCTCCGCGCTTGACCCCGCCAAAGCGTGGACGCAAACGCGCGACCTGCCGCCGCAACCGAAGGAATCTTTTAAAGACTGGTGGACGAACAGAAAATGAAGAAAGCAGAATGAAGAATGAAGAAACAGTTTTGAGCGAGCGCGAGAAAATTCTGGCGCGTGTGCGCGAGGCGTTGAAAGCCCCAGTTCCCTCGCCGGTTTCCCACGGCCATGTTTTGCCGCCAGCGGCCGCATACCCGGCACGCCAATGGCTGCCAAAGGTGGGTGAAACTTTTGATGACCAGCTTGCGTTGTTCGCCAAGAACGCCGCCGAACTGAAGGCGGATTTTCAATTGCTCAATTCGGCGGACGAAATGTGCCAAGCGCTCGTCCGCCTGCGGGATACAGCAGGCTGGAGGCGCGTGGCTGGTCATTCCGGCGATTTGACGAACGCCGTTTGTCCGGCGCTGAACCTGCCATTGCTGCGAACCGACAGGGCTTACGACGTCCACGAGCTTGAAGCGTGCGACGTCGGCATCAGCGAATGTGACGCGCTCATTGCGCAGACCGGCAGCGTGCTGGTGACGAACCGCAGCGCGGGAGGACGCGCCTTGTCCGTGCTGCCGCCGCACCACGTTGTGCTCGCGCGACGCGAACAGCTTGTGGCTGATCTGCCTGCTGCGTTTGAATTGTTGCAGCAGAAATATGCCGAAAATTATCCGAGCATGATTTCCTTCATCACCGGCCCCAGTCGCACCGGCGACATTGAGCGCATCCTCGTCCTCGGCGCGCATGGGCCGAAGCGGCTGACAATTTTTTGTCTTTAGGCAGCCAAAACGAGTCAGGAAGCCCCGGAGTTGAAATGAGTCTCGTCACCTCGTCTCCTACAAAATTGACGGTGGAGTGTGGGCGTCCCTAGCCACAGCAAGATTCAAATGGCGATGCGCTTTTGCCAGACCGACGACGGCCTGTTCTGCTACATTGCTACGCCCGGGGACGGGCGCACTCCGGCTGCCGGGGGAAAATTGCCGCTGCCAGAATCAGTTTCTTTCCGCACCCCCTCACCCCGGCAATCTCCACTCTAATCCGCCTTCGCATCCTGCGGCACGACGAGGAGGCGATGAAGATGACGTGAATCAAACGCGTTTGACTTCCCGGCGGCTGTTGGCAAGGTGAGTTGAATGAATGACCAACCTGATTTGCCGCCGCCGCCGCTGTCGCCGCATCGTCCACTCTCCGAATTTTATGCGGCACCGGCGGCGCGACAGGACTTTGTCAATGAACTGTTCGACGAGGCTGCGCCGGATTACGACTGGGTGAGCGGCATGATGTCGTTCGGGCGCGACCAGATTTATCGCCGGGAGGCATTGAAGCGGGCGGGGTTGACGAGCGGGATGTGGTTGCTGGACGTGGCGAGCGGCACAGGCTTGATGATCAAGGCCGCACTTGAACTCGGGGTGGATCCCGCAAATGTGATTGGCGTTGATCCAAGCCAAGGCATGCTGGCCGAGAACCGGAAACGTAATCCGGTGACGTTGCTGGAGGGCAAGGGAGAAGCCTTGCCTTGCGCGGATTCAAGCTTCGACTTCGTGTGCATGGGTTACGCCCTGCGCCATGTTGAGGATCTGGGCAGGCTCTTTGGCGAATTCAAACGCGTATTGCGGCCAGGTGGAAAGGTGTTGATCTTGGAGATCACCCGGCCCACCAATCCGGTGGTGCTGCCCTTGATGCGTTTCTATATGCAACAACTCGTGCCGCGCATCGGCTGGTTGCGCCGCCGGAATAAATCCACGGCAAAACTGATGCAGTATTACTGGGCTACGATTGAAGAATGTGTTCCGCCTTCGGTCATCATCGCGGCGCTGGCTGCCAGCGGTTTTAAGAATGTCAAACGCACCACAAGCAATGGAGTTTTGAGCGAGTATGTTGCCGGGCGGTGAACAAAGGCACAAAGCTTTGACGCGAATTTCGCTAATTATTGCGAATAAATTCCCATCCGAAAATTCGTGTCAATTCGGGTAATCCGCGTCAAAGTTTTCCGCATTTAGCAGGCTTCGCGGTTGATCAGCTTCCGCTTAACGTCAATTCCGCCGTCAGCACAATTTCACCCGCGATGCGCGCGGTGGCCTGCGCCTGAACCAGATTGCCTAAACGCCCGGCGACCTTTGCTTCGAGCAAAATCGTTTCACCGGGCCTGGCGGTGCCGATAATTTTCACGTTCCGCAGCGCGGTGAGCTTCAAATTTTTCAGCGGCGGGATATTCGGATCGCTTTGCGCCACCACGCCCGCAAGCTGCGCCGCCGCCTCGACCAGCAGCACGCCGGGGAAAATCGGTTCGCCGGGAAAATGGCCGCGCAAAAAGGGTTCGTCGCCGCGAACAGTGTATTCGCCTTCGCCGCTTTGACCCGGATTCAATTTTGTGAGCCGGTCAATGAACCGGAATTCCGCGCCATGCGGCAGAAGCTTCAGGACTGTGACAAGGTCGTTCATTTCTTAAAAGTGGCAGCCGGCTTGAGCCGGCTCATTCAATGTTTTGCAAAATTTTAGAGCGGACTTATGTCCGCTGCTACAAATTATTGTTTGAACGGGCTGGTGACCTTGAAATCGGCCGGCGGCGTCCACTGGAACAATTTTTCATCCAGCACCGGATTCAAAACGGCGTTGGTGAAATCGTTCCGCATCCGCGAGCCGTCCACAAAAATCAGTTCCGTGCTGGTCAGTGAAAAATCATTCGTCGCCAGGCCGATCACCAGCTCTGGCATCATCCGCCGCGTAAAAGTGCTTTTCGGCTGGAGCGACATCTGCCACGCGCCGTTGGTTTCCGTGAGCGATAAAATCTGAAACTGCGCATCAAATTCTTTCCGGTCACGCGGAAAGCCCGCCTGCAACAGCGACATCGTGTCATGCCATTCTGCGGGCGTCCCGGCGCCCATCGGATAACGTTCCGCGCGTTTCAATCGCGGATAAATCACGAACATTTCGTCGCCGTGCCGCAGCGCGATGGTTTGCGCGGGCTGGCCAAGTTCCCAGCGGAAGTCATCCGGCATGGCAAAGGTGATGTGGCCTTTGGCGACGAGCGGCTGGGTCAGGGTTTTCAAGGCGCGCGTCTGGACAAAGTCCGCCGACCAGGCGCGCAGATTCTTTTGCGCGGCGAACCAGGCATCCAGCACGGCGGTGCTGTCGGCGGCATGGACGTTTTGCAGCGCGGCAAAAATTCCAAGCGCGAAGAACAGTTGTCGGAACATATTCATTTTGGTTTTTCATCCGGCCAGACCGGGACAAAGTGAAACCAATGCGCGAGATGCTGCCGGATGGCCGGCTCGAACGCACGCAGGATTTCCTGGGTCAACTGGATGCGGGCCGCGCGATTGCCGATCGCCGCGCGGTCATAGCTGATTTCAGGCAAAATGTGCGCGAGATGACCATTCCCCTGGCGCACGATATAGACCGGCACAATGGCGCAACCGGACGCGCGGGCAAGTTCGGCGGCAGCGATCGACGCCGGGAACGGATGGCCAAAAAGATTCACGTTCACCGCCGTCGGCGCGGGAGGACGATCCACCAGCAATGCCACCGTGGCCCCGGCTTGCAGGCGTTTGATGATCTCCATGAAAGCAAAGGCGTCTTCGCCGACCACCAATGTTTCGACGCCCCGCCGCGTCCGGGAAACCTGCCGCAGTTCAGTCAGCTTCTTATCCGGTTCGGGCTGCGTCAGCACGAGGAGCGGATAGCCGTGCTCGACCAGAAATGCGCCGCCGAATTCCCAGTTTCCGAGATGCGGTGTCACCAGCAGCACTCCCTTCCCGCGAGCGTGGGCGGCGGTGAAATGCTCCCAGCCGTTCCATTCGCCGAGCCAGCTTTCAAACGCCACACCGCTTTCATAACGCCACAGGTCGGTGATCTTAAGAAAAAATTCCGTGATCAATTCCCGCCCCACCCGGACGGCTTCACGGCGGTCGCCATTCAAAACGGGCAGCAGATTTTGGATCACAATTTCGCGCCGGTGCGCAGCCAGCCGCCAGTAGATCGCGGCCAGCAAGCGGGCAAACATCTCAAATACGGCCACGGGAATGAACCGGCCGAACGCCAGGCCGGCCCGCCAGACGAATGCGCCGTAAAACTGCGACGGCCCGGAAGCCTTGGCCGCCGTCGAATTCTGCCTTTTATCTCCTACAAAAAATTTCCACCAGACCGGCAGCAGGAAAACCGAAATCAGCATGTTGCCCGCGATGCCGATGGCGCAAACCCGGCCAAGGCTGGACATGCCTACGTTGCTCGACAGGCCGAGCGTGCCGAAACCGGCAATCGCCGTGCCGCCGCAAAGCAGCAGCGCGCGGCCGACCGATTGATGGGCCAGTTTCAAATCGCCGCCATGCCGCCGCAAGGCGAGCTGCATGAAGATGCTGTAATCCACTCCTGTGCCGAGAATCAGCGGCAGCGCCATGAGATTGAGCAGATTCCACGACCAGCCGAAGATTTTCATCGCCGCCAGCAGGCAAAGCCCGCTCAACAACAAAATGCCGAGGCTGAAAAAAATTTCTGCGAACCGCCGGAACGCCAGCCAGAGCGAAAACAATATCAGTCCGACCATGGGCAGCAGGACTTTCCAGAGATTGTTTTTAACGGCGGCCAGAACCGTTCCGCCGAGCAGTTCCCAGCCGGAAAGCCAGACGCCATCGCGCGGCAATTGCGCATTGAGTTGAGCGAACGAGACGGCGTTGGTTGACGGATAAAGGAAACCGACGGCAAAAAAGTTTTGCGGCTCGCGGACGGACAGTTTCTCAAAAATCCAGGTGCAGAGCGGATTCGCCGGCCAGAAGACATTCGTGTCCGTGGCGGCACGCTGCCAGGTTTCCAAAATGCCTCCGGTCAGCCCGAGCGCTGCTTCAGAAAAGCCATTGGTCAAAGCGGCAGCGCGGAACACATCAAATTCGGCGGCGAGTTGTTGCGCGTTCGCACGATTGGCCGTTTGAAATTCCGGTCGCGGCCAGAGCGCGTCGGGCAGCGTGAAGCCGGAGAGCGTCTGGTTGGAGACTGCGGCGTTGAGCGCCGGCAAAACCGCATCCAGCCTGCGCGCGACTTCATTTTCATTGCGGCCGGAAACGACCAGCCAGAGCGGCTCGCGCTTTTGATTCAGATTTTCTTTGATGGCGTCAAGCGTCGTGTAAGCCTGGCTGTCGCGGGGTCGCAGGGCGTTGGCGGTGTTGTCCATTTTAGGCAGCCCGGAAAATAAAATGGCGGCGCAGGACAAAACCAGAACGGCTGTAAAGGCAAACGTCGTCTTCGCGCGGAATGCGTTGAGCGACCGCCCGGAGTCATCCGCGCTTTTAGTTCCCGCACAATTTGATTTCGGCTTCATCCGCTCCGGAAACAACGGCGGCAGAAAGGCAAAAATCATCACGCCGGCAGAAATGGCGACACCGATGCCTACCAGCGAACCCAGTTGGGCGAGGCCGGGCAGGCCGCCGAAGTTCAAAACGAGAAATGCAGAAATCGTCGTGAACGCCGCCCAGAAAATGCTCGGCGCGATCGCGCGGCGGATTTCCGGGATGGACAATTCCGGCTGTGCGAGCGCTTCCTGATAATGCACCACGGCGTAGTCCACCGCGAGGCCGAGCAGAATCGCCGCAAACCCCATGCTGATGACGTTGACCGCGCCAAATATCAAACCTCCCAGCGCGAGCGTCGCCGCCAGAATCAAGGCCAGCAACGTCAGCAGCCAGAGCATCGGCTTGACGCGCCGATGGGCGCACCAAAAAAGGATCGCGATGATCAAAGCGGTGCCGCCGACCGACAGCTTCATGTCTTGCTGCATGCTGCCGGAAATTTCCGCCGTGAACGCCGGTCGTCCGGTGTAACCGAGTTTGATCCTCTCATCGGACGGCAACGTGGAACTGATGGCTTTTTTTACAGCGTTGAACCAGCCGGTGCATTCACGGTAGCCGTTCAATTCACCGCGTGCCTTGACAAAAACAATCCGGAACGTGCCATCAGCGGAGGCGAATAATTCCTGTCCCGACCCGAAACCGGAAACCGTTCCGGCAACATTTTCCGGCAGGCGCGTCAGGCCGAAGGGATCGTAGCTCAACTGCGCGATTTCATTGGGCGAAAGCGTCGTGGCCAACTGGTCGCGCGTGGCGGCGAGCACGTTCGCGAGATTTGTTTCGGAAAGCTGCGTGGCCATTTGCGCAAATTTTTCCGGCGGTTGATTCAGCCAAAGATAGGCAATGAGTTCAGCGGTTTGTTCGGGATGTTCCTGCCACGGCGGCTGCCAGGTGACGCCCGCGACGAGATTGGTCGCGCGCTGCAAACTGTCGGCGATGGATCTGGCGGCGTGTTCGGCGGTCTCGCGATCCGGCGCGCGGACAGTGACAATCAGTTCGCGGGCGTCCATGAAATGTTGCTGGTAAATCTTGAGCCCTTGAACGGCGGGAACCTCCGTCGGCAGCAAGTTGAGCATCTCGACATCAAAATGCAACCGCGCCAGTCCGGCGATGACCGGAACGAGCAGCAGCAGCAGCCACCAACGTGACCAACGGCGGTTCATGGGAAAAATCCGCCCTCCAGCGTTTCGCCCGTGTGCGGATTTTCCAACCGCCATGAATTGGTTTCAACGCGGGTGAACCGCCAGTTGCCGCCGGGGATCGCATCGCGGAGGAGCGCGCCCGGCAATTGGAACCAGCCAAAGCGGCCTGGCGGCTCGCCACGACCATGCCACGAGTATTCATCCGCGCCGAATTGAATCTGCCATTGGCCTCCGGAAGCCTGTGCCGTCGCCAGCGGGAAGGGGATTTTGGAAAACTGGATGAAGAAATCTCCGTTCACATTGGTCGCCAGCAGCAGATCGCCCGCAAGTTCAGGACGGTTTGATGAAGGTTTCCAGACGGCCTGCCCCTGCTGGACGCGCCAGCCGGGCGCGGAAAAATCGGCGGGCGGCAACGTCTGGCCGGTGCGGCAGCCCGCGCAAAGAATCAGCATCAGCGCGGATAAAACAAAGATTGGACGAATCGAGCGGACCATTTCAGTTTCGATTGGCCGTTTCAAATTTTCGCAGCGGCGGCAGAAGTTTTTGGTGTTCTCGTGCTGCGCGGCAGAAAGGGAAGGTGGGGGACAAGCGGCCAGCGCTTCTGGAGTTTGACCAGCAGGAAAAAATATTTCAACCGCCAGCGCAGGCTCCAGCCGCCTTCGAGTTCGCCCGCGAGCACGGCGTTGACGGCGGACGGCAGATCGTGGTGGTTGCGCGGCTGCAAAAACAATTCCATGAAGGGCGTGGTGTAATAATTTTCCACGACGTGCCAGTAAAACATCAGGCCCTTGCGGACGCGCTTTTCGTAGCTGGCAAACAGCCGGCGGTCCGGTCTGCCTTGCGCGAGCGATTTTTGGACGGCCTCGGCGGCGATTTTCCCCGACCACATGGCGAGAAAAACCCCGGCGGAAAAGATGGGATCCATGAACCCGGCGGCGTCACCGACACGCAGCAGACGGTCGCCGGTAAATTTGCGGTTGTAATAGCTGAAATCAGTCGTGGTCTGAAGGTCGCCGAGGCGCCGCGCATTTTTCAGCCGTTCCTTGACGCGCGGACTGCGTTCAATCCACTGCTGAAATATTTCTCCGGGCGAGCCGCCGGCTTTGACGAACTCGTCCTTGTCAACAACGAGGCCGACGCTGGTTTTTTCGGCGGAAAGCGGAATGATCCAGAACCATTTGTTTTCAAGGCGGACGATGACGGTGTCGGTGTTCGCTTCGCCGGAATCGCGCCCGACATTTTCAAAATGGCCGAAGACGGCGAGCTTTTTCCAGGTCGGATGCATCTCGCGCAAGTTTTCCTGGTTGCCAGTAAGATTGCCGCGCCCGCTGGCGTCAATCAAGAATGCCACGCGGAAATTTTGGGTTTTCCCGTCGGGATCGCGCGCCTCGACATTCACGCCGGCTTTGTCAGTTATTGTTTTGATCACCGACCAGCCTTCGCGCACGTCGGCACCGGAGGCGCGGGCGTGCTTGAGCAAGACGTGATCGAACGTTGCGCGCTCGACCTGGATGGCCTCCGGTTCGCGGTTGAATTTCCCTTGCCGGAAAACGAAGCGCGTGCCGATGGAGCCGTTGCCGAGTTCAAATTGCGCGCCGAATTTTCGCGGAAAGCCGGCGGCCTGCAATGCGGGCAGCACGCCCATGTCGCGGAAGATGGTCATGTTGCAGGGCAGGAGCGATTCACCGATGTGGAAGCGCGGGAAAATTTCTTTTTCGAGCACGAGCACGCGTTTGCCGGCACGCGCCAAAAAAGTCGCGGCACTGCTGCCGCCGGGGCCGCAACCGATCACCAAGGCATCGTAGGAGTCTGTAGTCACAGAAAAAAAGTTTACCAGCCACCCCTATATTTACAAGCCTGCCGGTTTGGAGCCAAGCCCGTTCAAATTAAGCCACGGACGCTTTTTACTTCCTAGCGATGCCGCTTATTGCAACCTTGCAACATGGACTTGCCGCACAAGCACCCATCCGAGACTGGCTGGATTCACCAGGCCTTCGTCCGTGTGTTCACATGGTGGCCGGCCAAGATGATTGGCACGACCCTCGTCATGACGCTGTTTTTTATCGCCTATTTCTGGGTGCTTAATCACCCGCTTTTTCCCGTCACCACGATGCCGCTCACCGCAGTTGACCGGTTGATTGATTTCCGACCCGAAGCCTTGCCGCTCTATTTTTCGCTGTGGCTTTATGTGTCACTCGCGCCCGCGCTGCTGATTGATCGTCGGGAAATCGTGTCTTACGCGCTGGCCGCCGTCGGGATCAGCATCATTGGGCTCGGAATTTTTCTCATTTGGCCGACAACCGTGGTGTGGCCCGACGTTGATTGGTCGCAGCATACGGCTTTTGCGTTTCTCAAGTCGGTTGATGCTGCGGGCAACGCCTGCCCCTCCTTGCACGTGGCATTTGCCGTGTTCACCGCCATCTGGCTGGGTCGTCTGTTGCGGCAGATGGGGGCGGGACGCCCCGTGCGCGCGTTCAACTGGCTGTGGTGCCTGGGCATTCTTTATTCCACGGTCGCCATCCGCCAGCATGTCGCACTCGACATCCTCGCCGGAGCCGGGCTTGGGGCGGCAGTCGCCGTGGTGCATCTGCGCTGGCTGCGCATTTCAGGCTGATTCGTTTGTTGCCGTGATTTTTGGCAGCAGGGAAGTGCTTGTCATTATTTTCTGGCCGGCGCGTCGAGCGGAATTGACCTTGAGTGCGCCGCCCACATGGGTCCGCTCACGGAGTTTTTGCCGTAACGGCCTGCCTGCTCCAGTGGACGGTCGCTGACTTCAACTGACTTGAGTCGCCACCTATCCGGATCGCGAATTCCCCCGGTTCCCAGTCATATTCCAGCTTGCCATTGTAGAATTTCAAATCTTCAGGAGTGATGCGAAACGTCACCTCCCTGGTTTCGCCTGGCTGCAAGCGCACTTTTTGGAAATCCCGCAGATCCTCCACGCTGCGCGTCACGCTGGCCACCGGCTGGCTGACATATAATTGCACCGTCTCCTCACCAGGACGCTTTCCTGTATTGGTCAGGCTGACCGACGCCAGCAGTGTCTCCGCATCCGAAAGCGTGGTCTTGTTCAGCTTGACGTCGCTGTAGGAAAACGTCGTGTAGCTCAAACCGTAACCGAACGCATACAGCGGATCATTCGGCACATCGAGGTAACGGGAAGCATACTTGAAGGTCGGATCGCCCTTGTAGGGACGCCCGGTGTTCTTGTGGTTGTAATAAACGGGGATCTGCCCGACGCTGCGCGGAAAAGTCGCTGTCAGCTTCCCCGACGGATTGTAATCGCCGAACAGCACATCGGCCACGGCATTGCCTGCTTCGGTGCCGCCAAACCAAGTTTCGAGAATCGCGCCGCAATGCTCCGCCTCCCAGCACAACGTCAATGGCCGTCCGTTCATCAGCACCAGCACGACCGGTTTCCCGGTTTCCACCAGCGCCCGTAACAATTCTTTTTGACATTCTGGAAGTCCGATGTCGCTGCGGCTCGCGGCCTCGCCGGTCATGCCGGAGGATTCGCCCAGCACCGCCACCACCACGTCCGCACGGGACGCCATCGCCACCGCTTCGGCCACCATCTGCTGCGGTGAACGCCCATCCACCGGAATCTCTGCGCCGAACGCCTTCATCGTTGCCCGGAGTGCCGGATCATCCACGAGGTTTGCGCCTTTTGCGTGCAGGATTGTCACCTCTGAACCGGCTACATTGCTGATTCCCGTCAGGACGCTGACCGCCATCCGCCAGTCGCCGGCAGCGCGCCAGCTGCCCAGAAGATTCTGCTGGTCATCCGCCAGCGGCCCCACCAGGGCAATCGTCCCGGATTTTTTCAAAGGCAGGATTTGCCGGTCGTTCTTCAGCAGGACGACTGATTGCTCCGCGATTTCCCGCGCGGCTTTCCGGTTTTCCGGCGTAAGTATTTCCTTGCGGGCCCGCTCCTCCGTGCAGCCGTGAAACGGATCAGAAAACAATCCAAGTTTGTATTTCGCCTCGAGGATTCGCCGGCAGGCTTGATTGATCATGGACTCGGAGATTTCGCCGTGCGCGGCCAGTTCCGGCAGATATTTGAGGTAGGTTTCGCCCACCATGTCCATGTCCACCCCGGCTTTGAGGGCCAGTTCGGCATCCTTTTGCAAACCACCCATGCCATGCTCGCTCATTTCATTGATGGCCGTGTAGTCGGTGACAACGAAGCCTTGGAACCCCCATTGCGTTCGCAACAGATCCGTGAGCAGCCAGCGATTGGCCGTTGCCGGCACGGCGTCAACTTCATTGAAGGAACTCATGACGCTGCCGGCTCCAGCCTCCACCGCCGCCCGATAAGGTGGCAGATAATATTCATACATCTGGCGGCGGCTCATATCCACCGTGTTGTAGTCCCGCCCAGCCTCCGCCGCGCCGTATAATGCGAAATGTTTAACACACGCCATCAGCGCGTTGCTCCGGCTAATATCTTCGCCCTGATAGCCACGCACCATCGTCCGGGCGATCTGTGCGCCCAGATATGGGTCTTCCCCCGCGCCTTCCGCAATTCTTCCCCACCGCGCGTCGCGGGCAATGTCCACCATCGGCGAGAATGTCCAGTTCAAGCCATCTGCGCTCGCTTCCGCCGCAGCAATGCGTGCGCTCCGTTCAATCGTATCCATATTCCAAGTGCAGGAGAGACCAAGCGGGATTGGAAAAATCGTCTTGTGGCCGTGAATGACATCGTATCCAAACATCAGCGGAATCCCCAAACGACTCTCCTTTATGGCCAGCGTTTGCAACTTTCGCATCGCTACCGGCGTGTAGGTGTTAAAAACGCCGCCAACCAAGCCTTGGCGAACTTTTGCATCCGCGTCCTTGCTTAGTTGAGGCCCGGTCACATCAAAGCCCACCGACAGCAAATTCAACTGCCCGATTTTTTCCTCCAGCGTCATCCGGCCCATCAAATCATCAATGAAGGCGCTCATTTTGGGATCGCTGCCCGGCCGCTGGGCATAAAGGCAGCCCAACATCAGCACCCCAATCAACCCCATGATTAGCCTGTTTTTTTTCATTTCCCGTTTTTGTTTTGAAAGCAGTTGAACATTTATCACTCCACTATCATTGAAGTGTCAACCACTTTAATCCTTAAATCAGTCTCACGATCTGGCAGCTAGAACAGCCCAGGTTGACCACGAGGCAGTCTGGCTGCAAATGGGGCTGGACGTTTGGCAATGACCGCCAGAATTGGAGCGACGAGCGGATTTCGGCCATGATCGGCGCCGTGTCGCATGGCCGCATGGTCTTGATTGATTATGTCTGCGAAGACCGTGAATTGTTCCGCGAAACCAAGGCGTTCTATGGCGCGCCGTTCATCTGGGATTATCTCGGCAACTTCGGCGGCAACACGCATCTGGTCGGCCCGATCAACAAAATCAACCAGCGCGTGACAGCGGTGATGAACGATGCGGCACTGGCCAATTTCACTGGCGTGGGCGCCACGCTCGAAGGCTTTAACAATCCGGTCGTTTACGAAATGCTGTTTGACCGGGTCTGGGCCGGCACCAATCTGAACCTCGCCACATGGGTGTGCGACGAGGCCCGCGCGCGTGCCGGGGGCGCAGATAGCAACGTCGAAAAGGCTTGGGATATTCTCCGCGAAAAAATCCTTGTGGACGACACGTCAGCCATCGGCTGTCACGGCGTTGTATTTCAGGCGCGCAATCCCGCCTTGCTCGGCGAATCCAACAACATGCTGTCCGCACAAATTGCCTATCACAACAAGGATTTGGTCCGTGCGTGGGAACTGCTTTTGCAGGCCGGCCCCGTGGCGCAAGAATCCAGCGCTTATCAGCGGGACCTGGTTGACACCACACGTCAGGCCCTCGGCAACATTGCTTTGGCGTTGCGCGACCAGATGGCGGCGGCTTACGACCGGAAAGACGCCGCCGAGTTCAAGAAAGATGCTGATAAATTCATGGCCCTGGGTCGTGACATGGACAAATTTCTCGGCACGCGCACCGAGTTCATGCTGGGCAAATGGACTGGCGACGCCAAATCATGGGCGGCAAACAAGGACGAGCGGGCGTATTACGAAAAGGACGCGCGCAGCATCATCACCATCTGGGGCGGAGGCCTGACGGATTACGCTGGCCGGCAGTGGAACGGATTGATGCGGGATTATTATCTGCCGCGCTGGCAAATGTTGATTGATGCCACGCTCGCGGAATTGAAAGGTGGAAAACCGGTTGACCGTCCTGCGCTTGAAAAACAATGGCGCAACCATGACTTGAAGTTTGCGACGACCGCGAACGGCGATTATGCCACGAAACCACGCGGAGATTTTTTCGCCATGAGCTGCGCGCTTTACAAAAAATGAGGTTTGCTGACACTTCTGCTGGCACTTTTTGACGAGGCGAGTTTTGATTTTTCATTCTTGAGACATTCCTGTTGTTTCCTCCGGACTTCCGCACCGGCCATCCAATACCGTGTGCGTTCTTAATGAAGGCAAAAAACACAACCCAAATCTTGTCATTCATGAGCGATCGAATTGCCGAAAACAATTGCCTCGTGAAAAATCGTTTCAGAAATTTATTGACCAAGGTTAGCTGTCAATCTTTAGGCGACTTGGACAAAAGAAAACAACCCCGTCTGCGATTTTATACGCAGTTCCGGTCAAAAATTGTCTTTGTCTGAACTGGGAAGGCAAATAAGCAAACGCTGTTCCAACTGTCGGAGACATGGAATTACAGATGAAAGAAAAGATGATGCTGTTAGGTCTGCGGTGGAACCGTGGATTCTTGGCACATGCCTTGCGGAGAGTTCGTGTGTGAAAAAATTGTTGGACGAATGTCTCCCTGGATGTTCGGGAATTGACGCGCAAAAAATCAGCCTGCCGACTGCAGGGGCTGGCTGCCGCGTCGTGGACGAATTGAGCCTTCTTTTCGACATTTCCTACACGCTGGAAAGCAGTCTGGAACTGCGCGAAGTCATCCGGCCGGTGCTTTTGAAGATGGCTGACGGGCTGGGCATGAAGCGCGGCACGATCACCATTCTCAATCGCGAAGACGGCACGGCCAGCATCAGCGAAGCAGTCGGGCTGCCCGGCGGCCAGAGCCAGAAAGACTATTTGATCGCCTGCCGCGATCTGGTTCAGCAAGTCATCGAGTCTGGTCAGGCGATTGTCGTGCCGGATATTTCCAAGGAGCCGGGGTTGAAAAAACGATGGGAGCAGGAACAACAGGTTGACCCGCGCTCGCTGTCAGCGGCCTACATTTGCGTGCCCATCAAATTCGGCGAGGAAGTGATCGGTGCGTTGAGCGTGGAACGCATCCTCGATGGGCGTGTGCGGCTTTCTTCCGACCGCCGGCTGCTGTCGCTTATCGCGAATGTGATCGCCCACACGGTGCATTTTCACCGGCTCACGCAGGAAAAGCTGGAGTCGCTCCAGCGCGAGAACGAGCGGCTGCAACACCAACTCCAGACGAGTTTCCGTCCGCCGAACATGATCGGCAATTCCGACGCGATGCGCTCGGTCTATCGCCACATCGAGCAGGTGGCCGGCAGCGTGACGACCGTCTTGATTCGCGGCGAATCCGGCGTGGGCAAGGAACTCATCGCCCGCGCGCTGCACGAGCAAAGCCCGCGCAAAGGCAAGGCGTTTGTGAAGTTCAATTGCGCCGCGCTGCCGGAATCCATCATCGAAAGCGAACTGTTCGGCCACGAAAAAGGTGCGTTCACCGGCGCCATCGCCATGCGCAAAGGCCGGTTTGAAGTCGCCGACGGCGGCACAATCTTTCTGGATGAAATCGGAGATGTCTCGGCAGCCACGCAGGTCAAGCTGCTCCGCGTGTTGCAGGAAAAAGAATTCGAGCGCGTCGGCGGCCACACGCCCATCAAGGCCGACGTCCGTATCCTGACGGCCACCAGCCGCAATCTGGAACAGATGATCGAGCAGGACAAATTTCGCGCCGACCTTTACTACCGGCTCAACGTGTTTCCGATTTACGCGCCGCCATTGCGCGAACGCAAGTCAGACATCCTGCTGCTCGCGGATTATTTCGTGGAAAAATATGCCAAACTGAACCAGAAAACCGTGCGCCGCATTTCCACCGCCGCGATTGATCTGCTGATGAGCTACCACTGGCCCGGCAACGTGCGCGAACTGGAAAACTGCATCGAGCGCGCCGTGTTGCTTTCTCCGGGCAAATCCATCGAGGCAAATCACCTGCCGCCGACGTTGCAGAAAAAGGACGCCTCCGAAAAATCCTCCGCTAGCGGCACCCTCGAAACCGCCGTCTCCGCGCTGGAATATGAAATGATCGTGGCTGAACTCAAGGCTTGCGACGGCAACATGGCCGCCGCCGCGCGCAGGCTCGGGATCACCGAACGGCAGATGGGACTGCGCGTGAAAGGGCTGGGCATTGATTTTAAACGATTCCGACGCGGAGATGCCGCCGCCGCCTAACTCGGCTTGGGCGGCCAATTCAAGTTGCGCATGATCATTTGCAAAGCCCAAACCCCAATATGCAAAAAAATCCGTGGTTGATGGATCGCGCGCTGGGAGCCTTTCTCGGTTTGGCGATTGGTGATGCTCTGGGTGCCACCGTCGAATTTATGACGGCGCGGGAAATTACCGCCCGCTATCAAGTCCACAATCAAATCGTTGGCGGCGGCTGGCTCGGCCTGCAGCCGGGACACGTCACCGATGACACCGAAATGACGCTCGCGCTCGGCTCGGCTTTGATCGCCAGCGGTGGCTGGAACCAGCGCGCGATTGCCGATGCTTTTGTCGCATGGATGCGAGGCAACCCCGTGGATATCGGCAATTCCTGTCGTCGCGGCATCAGCAATTATATTTCCAGCGGCAACTTATGTGTTCTGTTCGCCGAAGAGAACGGCGGCAATGGGGCCGCCATGCGCAATCTCCCCACCGTGCTCGTCTCGCTAGAAAGTGAAGAACTCCTCATCCGACGGAGCCTGGAACAGGCGCATATCACCCACAACCATCCGAAATCCGACGCTGCCACCGCTGCGCTTGCCTGCATGACTCGGCGGCTCTTGCTCCAAGGCGAAGAGGCCGCGTGCGATCAAATTGCCTGTGACCTCATCGCCCAACATCCCGTCTTCAAATTTAGACCCTGGCCCGGCCATGCCAGCGGCTTCATTGTGCATACGGTGCAAACGGTCTTCGACGGCTTTTTCAATACCGGAAGTTTTGAAGAATGTCTCGTGCGGGTGGTCAACCGGGGCGGCGACGCCGATACCACCGGCGCGCTGGCGGGGCAACTGGCCGGGGCGCTCTACGGCGTCCAAGGGATTCCCACTCGCTGGCTGAAAAGGCTCGATCCCGCTGTCACCGCCGCCATTTACATCCAAACCTCGCAGCTTCTCAACCTTTCCGCTGAATGATATAACAGTTGCAGCAACAAACCATTTTCAATGCGCCCGCCAGAAAATTTATATCATCAGAACATTGCTCAAGACCACTCGCGCTCGTCTTGCACGCTCAACCGCTGCAATCTTTCGCCGTGGATCATTGGCTCCGAAGAATTTCAGGCCAACCCGCTCCCCGTTGAAATTGACGGTGCACGCGCCACCGACGGTTCGCTGTTCCGCCGCCTGGATGGGATTCCCGATCCCGAGGAACGGAGCCGCCTGTTTCATGATTACGTTTGTGTGAAATTCGGCCTCAACGAAAAAATCGAGCGGCGCGGAAAAACGAAATTTGTTTACAGCTACTTGAATCTATTGCGCGCCTGGGGTGCTGACAGCAACCGGCAGGCGGGTGCGGTCCTCAAGGCGTGGGTGGAAAGCCGCTTTGGCATTCTGGCCACCTACCACAACGGGCGGCTGGCGGATGATGCGGCCGCGCGTGAAGCCTTCACGCTGGATCGGATGCGCGGCTCGGCCAAGTCCAGCGGCGTGCTGATGCAGCTCGATCTGCTCTACACTTTTTGCCAGGACGAACTGCGCCGCCGCTTCCCGAATAAATTCAGCAGAATTCTCTATCGTGGCACCCACGATCCCGAGGAATACGTCATCCGGAATCAGCCGGGCAGCGGGGATGACTCATCCCGGCGCATCACGCTGGTTCAACTCAACAATCTGAGTTCATTTACTTCCGACCCGGAGGTGGCTTGGGAGTTTGGTTCCAGCGCTTGGGAAGTGGAAGTCCCTCTCGCCAAAATTGTCTTCTTCAGCGGACTGCTCCCCAAATCTCTGCTGACTGGAGAATCCGAACATCTCGTCCTCGGTGGATATTACAACGTCCGCACCTTGCTTTGCTGACCGCTTCCGGACCGCCGCGCCCGCAAAGCCACATTCGCGTAGCTTAGAAACCGTTTCCCTACGCAAATGTAGCCCGCCTTCGTCGCTGTCAGTTCGAAATCCGCCTCGTGGGAATTTATTTTCACCTTTGTATTCGATGGTTTTCTCAAGTTCTGCCATCAGAGCTGAACACCAGATTCCCGTTGGCATCGCGCTTGCATAAGGAACAGTTGCGCCGGTTGGAAGTTTCCGCCGGATAACTACACAAACCAAAATTCATTTATGAGAAAAATTGCAATCTACGGCAAAGGCGGAATCGGCAAATCCACCACCACGCAAAACACCGTCGCCGGCCTCGCCGAGATGGGCCACAAAGTCATGGTCGTCGGCTGCGATCCCAAGGCTGATTCCACACGCCTTCTGCTTGGCGGACTATCGCAACGCAGCGTGCTCGACACGCTCCGCGAGGAAGGCGAGGACGTGGAATTAACCGACATCCGCAACGGCGGTTTTTGCAACACCCTCTGCGTGGAATCCGGCGGCCCGGAACCCGGCGTCGGTTGCGCGGGCCGCGGCATCATCACCTCCATCAACATGCTGGAACAGCTCGGTGCCTACGATGCCAGCGAGAATCTGAATTACGTTTTTTACGACGTGCTGGGTGACGTCGTGTGCGGCGGTTTTGCGATGCCGATCCGCGATGGCAAGGCCGAGGAAATTTACATCGTCTGCTCCGGCGAGATGATGGCGATGTATGCCGCGAACAACATCTGCAAGGGCATCCTGAAGTTTGCCACCAACGGCAAGGTCCGGCTCGGCGGCCTGATCTGCAACAGCCGCAAGGTGGACAACGAAAAGCAAATGATCGAGCAGTTCGCCAAATTGCTCGGCACGCAGATGATTCATTTTGTGCCGCGCGACAACGACGTGCAGCGCGCCGAGATCAACCGCAAGACGGTCATTGAATGGAATCCCAAATGCGGCCAGGCCGACGAATACCGCGCCCTGGCCCGGGCGATTGATCAGAACACCAATTTCGTCATCCCGCGGCCGCTGCCCATACCGGAGCTGGAAAAGTTGCTGATGGAATTCGGACTCTACAACTAAATGCCGGCGCTGCCGAGGTGACGAGGTTCGAAAAATGATTTAGAGCCTCCTAGCGTCGGCTGCTACAAAACAAGAGAAAGGAACTTTTATGTCCGAACCAACTGAAACTTTGACGGTGCCTGATCCGGCAGCGGTAAAAGCGGAGATGCTGAAGATTTATCCCGCCAAAACGGCAAAGAAACGCGCCAAGCAGATCATCCTCAACGACCCGGAAACCCCGCCGGAAATTGGCGCCAACTCGCGCACCATCCCCGGCATCATCACGCAGCGCGGCTGCACTTACGCTGGTTGCCGCGGGGTCGTGCTGGGGCCGATTTACGACATTCTGCAAATCACGCACGGCCCGGTGGGTTGTGGTTTTTACGCGTGGCTCTCACGTCGCAATCTGGTGCGCCCGCCGGAAGGTTCGACAAATTATCTGCAATACTGCATGAACACGGACATGCAGGAGGATCAGATTGTTTTCGGTGGCGAGAAGAAACTGATGCAGGCCATCCGCGAGGCCTATGCCATTTTCAAACCCAAGGCGATTGCGATTCTGGCGACCTGCCCGGTCGGTTTGATTGGTGACGACATTCATACGGTGGCCAAGCAGATGAAGGAAGAGCTGGGCATCAATGTCATGGCTTTCAGTTGCGAAGGCTACAAAGGCGTGAGCCAGTCCGCCGGCCATCACATCGCCAACAACGGCGTGTTCAAGAACATCATCGGCCTGGACGACAAGCCGGATGCGGGCGAGTTCACGATGAACATTCTGGGCGAATACAACATCGGCGGCGACGCGTGGGAGATTGACACGCTGCTGCGCAAATGCGGCATCCACGTCACTTCAACCTTGAGCGGCGACGTCAGCTACGATCAGGTTGCCAAGTCGCACACGGTGATGCTGAACGGCGTGATGTGCCATCGCTCGATCAATTACATTGCCGAAATGATGGAGAAGAAATTCGGCATTCCGTGGATCAAGGTGAATTTCATCGGGGCGGAAGCGACAGCGAAAACGCTCCGCAAGATCGCCAAATTCTTCGACAGCAAAAAACTCACCGACCGCGTCGAGGAAGTCATCGCGCAGGAAATGATTGCCCTGCGACCCGTGCGCGAGGAAATCAAGGCCAAGCACACAGGCAAGAAAGCCGCGCTGTTTGTCGGCGGTTCGCGGGCGCATCATTACCAGGATCTTTTCCGCGACCTCGGCATGGAAATCGTTTCCGCCGGTTATGAGTTCGCCCACCGCGACGATTACGAAGGCCGGAAAGTGTTGCCCACAATCAAGGTGGACGCCGACTCGCGCAACATCGAGGAACTGCACGTCGAGGCCGACCCCGGGCGCTTCAAACCAACCAAGACACCGGAACAAATCGCCGCGCTGGAAGCCGGCGGTTTCTCTTTCAAAGATTACGAGGGCATGATGGTGGAGATGAAGAAGCAGACGCTCGTCATTGACGACATCACCCATCACGAGATGGAAAAGCTCATCGAAATTTACAAGCCGGACATCATCGGCTCCGGCATCAAGGACAAGTTCGTCATCGAAAAAATGGGCGTGCCGTGCAAGCAGTTGCACAGCTACGACTACAGCGGACCGTATGCGGCGTTCGGCGGCGCGATCAATTTCTATCGCGAAGTGGACCGGATGCTCACCACGAAAGTCTGGAAGTTCATCACCCCGCCGTGGGAGAAAGATCCGCAGTCCGTCACCCCGCTCGCGCACACCACCAAGACGGAAGCGAAAAATGAAACCAAAGCCTGGCGCAAGTCCGCAGCGGCGGACGCGGATGGGCCGATGTGACCAATCAACGATTCAACCTTTCAACCAAACAAAAATATGCTTAACGGAACCACTGCGGAAATCAAACCGCGCGAGGCTTTGCGGATCAATCCTGCCAAGACCTGTCAGCCCATCGGCGCGATGTATGCCTCGCTCGGCATCAACGGCTGCATGCCGCACAGCCACGGTTCGCAAGGCTGCTGCGCGTATCACCGCAGCCACCTCACGCGGCACTTCAAGGAACCCGTGGTGGCCACGTCCAGTTCCTTCACCGAAGGCGCTTCCGTGTTCGGCGGCCTGGCCAACATGACGCAGGCGTTGTCCAACATCTTCACGATCTACAATCCGAAGCTGGTGGCCGTCCACACCACCTGTTTGTCCGAGGTCATCGGCGATGACATTCCGATGATGATCAAGAAGGCCACGGAGGAAGGCATCATTCCGGCGGGCAAACGGGTCATTCACGCGAACACGCCGAGCTTCGTCGGCTCGCACGTCACCGGTTTTGCCAGCATGGTAGCCGCGATGGTGAAATACCTGTCCGAATCCAGCGGCAAAACGGAAGCGCAGTTGAAGGATGACGGGCAATTGAACCTGATTCCCGGCTACATTGATCCCGCCGACATGCGCGAACTCAAACGCATAGTCAAAGAAATGGGCGTGAAGACCGTGATGTTCCCCGACACCAGCGGCGTGCTGGACCTGCCGCAGGACGGCCGTTACCGGATGTTCCCGAGCGGCGGCGCGACGATGGAGGAAATCAAATCTGCCGGCGACAGCGTCGGCACGATTGCGCTCGGCCATTTCGCCTCGCACCCGGCGGCCATCGAGCTGGACGAGAAATGCAAGGTGCCCGCCGCGCTGCTGGAACTGCCCTACGGTCTGACAAACACCGACCTCTTCATCCATGCGCTCCGCAACCACGGCGGCGTGGATGTGCCCGCCACCATTGGCGAGGAACGCGGCCGGCTGCTCGACGCCATGAGCGACATGCACCAATACTTCCACGGCAAACGTGTGGCGATCGTCGGCGATCCTGATCACGTCATCGCGCTGACGCAGTTCCTGGTGGAACTCGACATGAAGCCGGTCTATGTGTTCACCGGTTCCTCCGGCAAGCATTTTGAACAACGCCTCACCGACATCCTCGCCAACCACGCGCCCGACGCCATGGTGAAGCAAAACGTGGACTTGTTCGAGCTGCACCAGCAGATCAAGAACAACCCGGTGGACCTCATCATCGGCAACACCTACAGCAAATATATTTCCCGCGCGGAAAACGTCCCGTTCGTGCGCTTCGGCTTCCCGATTCTGGACCGCATGGGGCACCGTTACTTCCCGTGCGTCGGCTACATGGGCGCGCTGCGCCTGATGGAACTGATCAATGACGCGCTGCTCGACCACAAGGACCGCGACTGCGCCGAAGAGAACTTTGAACTCATCCAATAACAAAACCCCGTAGGAGCCGAGGTGACGAGGCTCAAATAAAAAACGAACTCCTCACGTCGTCTCCTACAAATCTGAAAATAAAATGAACATCAGCGCCCGCAACAAACTATTCGGCAAGATCAGCAAAATCACCAGCGGCGTCGTCAACACCGAGGTCGTCATCGCTTTGCCTGGCGGCGGAGAAATTGTCTCGGTCATCACCAAGACCTCCGCCAAATCGCTCAAGCTTAAAAAGGGTTCGCCCGTCGTTGCCGTCATCAAGGCGTCGGACATCCTGCTCGCCGTGCCGTGCGGCAACCCCGATTGCAAATGCGGCAAATGAATGTGCGCCTTGCCAACAAAGAATCCCAAGGGGATTCCGTCATTCAGACCAGGGTTGCGAGCTTGCGAGCTACCCTGGGTAACGCGTTAATAATTAGCTCAACCCTGAAAGGGTGGCAGCATCTTCTAAAAGCGAGGATGCAACCCCGTTGGGGTTGTTGTCATTTTGGAAACATAACCCAGGGTAGTCTCGCTTCGCGATGCAACCCTGGGCTGAACGCTGCAATCCTTTCAGGATTGATGACAGCCCAAGTTGCATGACGCCGTTCACCATCAGTTCCGCCACGGAAACGGACGTGCCAATTCTCCTGGCCATGATCCGTGAGCTGGCGGAGTTTGAGCGTCTGACGCACGAACTGGAGGTCACCGCCGAGTCACTGCGCGCCGCGTTGTTTGGCAAACGTCCGGTTGCCGCTGCACTGCTGGCGCGCGTGGATGGTTTTCCGGCAGGCTACGCGGTTTATTACCATACGTTTTCCACCTTCGTCGGCCGGCCGGGGATTTTCCTCGACGATATTTATGTCCGCCCGCGATTCCGCAAGCGCGGCATTGGTCGCGCCCTGCTCGAAGCCGTGGCCAAAATCGGCATGGATATTGGCGGCGGACGCTTCGAGTGGATCGCCCTGCGCTGGAATGAAAACGCCTTCCGCTTCTACCGCAGCCTCGGCGCGTCGGTGATGAACGAATGGGCATTATTGCGCATGAACAGCGGCGAAGTTGACAACCTTGTCGCCGCGAAAGTGAAGGCGGGTGCGTGAAAAACCGAGGCTTCAACATTCAACAACGAACATTCAACTCTCAACATTCACTGCCGGCTGCGCGTCGCGAAACCAATTGGGGATCGGCGTTGAATGTTCAATGTTGAATGTTTTCCCCTGTCATGATTGACCTTCTTCCAGGCCGCGAAAAGCAGGTCGTCCACACCGGCGGCGAGGGCGCCGCCGCCACGGTGATGGCCTGCGGCAAGAACAGCGTCGCCGGCTCCGTCAGCCAGCGCGCCTGCGTGTTTTGCGGTTCGCGCGTGGTGCTGTATCCGATTGCCGACGCGCTCCACATTGTCCACGGGCCGGTGGGCTGCGCGGCCTACACCTGGGATATTCGCGGCGCGCTGTCCAGCGGGCCGCAGCTTCACCGCAACAGCTTTTCCACTGACTTGCAGGAGATGGACGTCATCTACGGCGGCGAGAAAAAGCTCGAAGCCGCGCTGCTCGAACTCATCGCGCATCATTCGCCCAAGGCCGCGTTTGTTTATTCGACGTGCATCGTCGGCATCATTGGCGACGACGTGAGCGCTGTTTGCAATCGCGTTGCCGCCCAAACCGGCATCCCCGTGCTCGGCGTCCATTCCGAAGGTTTCAAAGGCACGAAAAAGGACGGCTACAAGGCCGCGTGCGACGCGCTTTACAAGCTCATCGGCACCGGCGACACGTCCAACATCAGTCCGCACAGCATCAACATCCTCGGCGAATTCAATCTCGCCGGCGAAACGTGGATTTTGCGGGACTACTACAAGCGCATGGGCATCGAGGTAGTCTCCTGTCTCACCGGCGACTCTCGGATCGAAGACATCCGCCGCGCGCACGGCGCGAAGTTGAATTTGGTTCAATGCTCCGGCTCAATGACGAGCCTCGCGAAAATGATGGAACGCGACCACGGCATTCCGTTCAAGCGCGTTTCCTATTTCGGCATTGAGGACATGAGCGCCGCGCTTTACGAGGCCGCGAAGTTTTTCAAGGACGACCCCGCGATCATGGACCGCGCGCAAAATCTCGTGCGCGAGGAGGTCGCCGCCATTTATCCCGAACTCCAGCGGTTCAAGCAAAAGCTCATCGGCAAAAAGGCGGCGATCTATGTCGGCGGCTCGTTCAAGGCCTTTTCGCTCATGCGCGCGCTGCGGCTCATCGGCATGGAGACGGCCATCGTCGGCTCGCAGACCGGCGACAAGGACGACTACCAGCAGCTTCAGGAAATGGCCGATCCCGGCACCATCATCGTGGACGACGCCAATCCGCTGGAACTGGCGAAATTCTGCCTGGAGAAGGACGTGGATCTGTTCATCGGCGGCGTGAAGGAAAGGCCAATCGCCTACAAGCTGGGCATCGGCTTCTGCGACCACAACCACGAGCGCAAAGAACCGCTCGCCGGATACATCGGCATGTTGAATTTCGCAAAGGAAGTCTATGCCAGCGTGGCCAGCCCGGTCTGGCAGTTTGCCCCGCGTCGGGCGAAACGCGCCGCACTTCTTTCGCAGAACGCCGCTTAGTGATTGTTCTTCACCCAACAATTTTCCATCGACCTGGTTTTCCCGTCTCGAACGATGGCGCTCCTACATTTTGGTGGCTTCGTTTTTGGAACCTACGCAAATGTCGGCTTCCAGTGTAATTCAGAATCATTCCCGCCGAGTGGAGCATTTGAAATACGTTCGTTTCATTGAGGTTTTCAGTTCATTTCATCCACCACGATGAGTTGGCATCGCGATTGCAAAGAGTCCAATTGCTGTGCTGAAAACCGACATTCAAGAAATGCAGGCTGACGATCTGGGTTGCTCCGGAACTTGCGACAGCCCGGCTGATTGTCAGGGCACAGCGCTCTGTCCCGTCAATCGCGCCCGTCCGGCAGTGGTCGCGCCGCTGCCGCCGGCAGCGGATGAAGACGAAGAACCGCAGTCCAAGAATTTCACCTCCACGCGCAACGCCTGCAAACTCTGCACACCGCTCGGGGCCTGCCTGGCGTTTCGCGGCGTCGAGGGCTGCATTCCATTTTTGCATGGCGGACAGGGCTGCTCGACTTACATTCGCCGTTATCTCATCAGCCATTTCCGCGAGCCGATTGACATCGCGTCGTCGAACTTCCACGAGGACAGCGCGATCTTCGGCGGCAGCAAGAATTTCTCGCTGGGTGCGCTGAACATCACGCGCCAATACCAGCCGCAGATCATCGGCGCGGCCACGACGTGCCTGACCGAAACCATCGGTGAGGACATGGGGCAACTGATTCGCGACGTCGAGGAAAAGCATGGTGACGCCGCCGCACCCATCGTCCACGTCTCGACGGCCAGCTATCGCGGCACGCACATTGACGGCTTTCATTCCGCCGTGCGCGAACTGGTGGAGCAACTGGCGGTGGCTGGCGGAAAAAATAAAAACATCGCGCTCTTTCCCGGCATGGTTTCCACCGCCGACCTGCGGCACTTGAAGGAAATCTTCGCCGACTTCGGCCTGCCGCTGACCTTGCTGCCGGATTATTCGGAGTCCATGGACGGCGCAACTTGGTCGGAATACGAGAAGCTGCAATCCGGCGGCACGCCCATCGCCGCCATCCGCGCGCTCGGCTCGGCGCAGGCTGCAATTGAATTTGGTCGTGTCCTCGAAGGCACAAACACCGCCGGCACGGTGCTGCAAACCAAGTTTGCCATTCCGCGCCGGTTGCTCGGCCTGCCGATGGGCATCCGAGAAAGCGACGCTTTCTTCAACGCCCTCGCCGAAATCGCCGGGGTCGAGACGCCAACGAAATATCAGCGCGAACGCGGGCGATTGGTGGACAGCTTGATTGACGGCCACAAATACGCCTTCGAGAAGCGCGCCATTGTTTTCGGCGAGGAGGATCTGGTGATCGGATTGACGGCACTGCTCTGCGAAATCGGCGTGACGCCGGTGTTGTGCGCCAGCGGCGGACGGAGCAAGAAACTGGAGAAGTGCTTGCGCGAAGCCGCGCCGGAGTTGCCGGTGGAATCGCTCGTGAAGGAGGGTTTTGATTTTGCCGAGATCGCCGAGGCCGCGCCGGAGTTGAAGCCGGATTTTCTCATCGGCAGCAGCAAGGGCTATTCGATTGCGCGGCGGCTGAAGGTGCCGCTCATCCGCGTCGGCTTTCCGATTCACGACCGCATCGGCGGCCAGCGCGTGCTGCACCTGGGCTATCGCGGCGCGCAGGAATTGTTCGACCGCCTCATCAACGCGCTGCTCGAAGTGAAACAGGGAAACTCGCCCATCGGTTACAGCTACCTATGATTTCACCCCTTGAACCCGCCTGCGGCGCGTCCAAACTTGCGCCGATTGATTTCGCCAACCATCCGTGCTTCAGCAAGGACGCGCACAAGAAATTTGGCCGCGTGCATCTGCCGGTCGCGCCGCGCTGCAACATCCAGTGCAATTTCTGCAACCGCAAATACGATTGCATGAACGAGAGCCGTCCCGGCGTGACCAGCACGGTGCTGACGCCGCCGCAGGCCATCGCGTATCTGCGCGACGTGGTGGCGAAGCGCCCGGAAATTTCCGTGATGGGCATCGCCGGGCCGGGCGACCCGTTTGCGAATCCCGAAGAAACGATGGAAACGCTGCGGCTGACGCGGAAACATTTTCCAAAAATGATTTTGTGCGTGGCTACGAACGGATTGAACGTCGCGCCTTACGTGGACGAAATGGCCGAGCTGCAAGTCAGCCACGTCACGCTGACAATCAATGCGGTGGATCCGTTGATCGGCGGCGGGATTTATTCCTGGGTGCGCGACGGAAAGCGGCCGCTGCGCGGCGAAGAGGCGGCGGCGGTGTTGTGCGCACGGCAGATGGACGCGCTGGTCAAACTCAAGGCGCGCGGCATCACGGTGAAGGTCAACACCATCATCATGCCGGGCGTGAACGATGACCATATTCATGACGTGGCGAAAAAAGTTTCCGCCCTTGGCGCGGACATCATGAACCTCATGGCGCTGGTGCCGGTGAAAGGCGCGGTGTTTGCGGACGTGCCGCCGCCGGACACGATGACCACCGCGCGCCTGCGCCTGCAATGCGGCCAACTGCTGCCGCAGATGACGCATTGCGCCCGCTGCCGCGCGGATGCCGTCGGGCTCATCGGTGAAAATATGACGACGGATCAGCACGATGCGCTGAAGCACTACGCGAATGCCAGCTTGAATCCGGCGGAGAACGACACACGTCAATTCATCGCCGTCGCCACGATGGAGGGCGCGCTGGTCAACCAGCATCTCGGCGAGGCGGAGAAGTTTTTGATCTATGAAGCCGACGCGCGGATTCCCGGCAGCTATCGCGTCAAAGAAATCCGTCCTGCGCCGCCCGAAGGGGGCGGTGACGCGCGCTGGGCCGAGCTCGCCACCATTTTGAAAGACTGCCGCGCGCTGCTGGTCAATGCCGCCGGCCCGACGCCGATGAAGGTGCTCACGCAGCACGGCTTGAAAGTCGTCGAGATGGAAGGCCTGATTGACGAGGGCTTGCGCGCGGTGTTCACCGACAAGCCGATTCCCGCCGGCCTGAAGCGCCGCTTCACCAGTTGCGGCGCGGGCGTGACTTGCAAAGGCACCGGCACCGGCTGCGGCTGATTTTCCCAACAACCCTTGACCAACAACCAACAACCATCAAATAAATATGCCTGTTCCTTCCGCCAAAGTCATTGCCGCGCTTGAAAAACAAGCCGGTCACGAACTGCTCGCCAGCCAGAATTATCTGGCAATGTCGTATTGGTGCGACGTGCATCATCACGCCGGGTTCGCCGGCTTTTTCAAGAAGCAGGCCGGGGAAGAGCAGGCGCACGCGAACAAAATCCTCAAGCACCTCGCCGACCGCGATGTCGTGCCGAAAATCGGCGCGGTGGCCGCACCCGCCGAAAATTTCAAGGCCCTGGTTGAAACGGCGCAGGCGGCTTTTGATTTTGAGCGCGCCAACACCGCCGGCATTCACGCCGCCTACGAAGTCGCGCTCGCGGAAAAGGATTATCCCGCGCAAGTCCTGCTGCACTGGTTCATCGCCGAACAGGTCGAGGAGGAAGCCTGGTCCGACAAGCTGCTCGTCAAAACGCGCGAAGCCGGTTGCGCCGGGGCCTTGCTGAATCTGGACCGGCACTTGGAAAAAATTCTGGTCGGCGATTCCGCCGAAAGCTGAGCAGCTTTTTCCTCTCAACTCTCAACGAACAACCATCAACTAACTATGAGCAAACCAGCACATCACATATTCGTCTGCGGCAGTTTTCGTCCCACCGGCGCGGCGGGCGTCTGCCACAAAAAGGAATCCGCGCACCTCCTCCAGCATCTCACGATGGAGGTGCAGGATCGCGGCCTCGACGACGTCATGGTCTCCAGCACGGGCTGCATGAACATCTGCGACAGCGGCCCCGTGATGGTCGTTTATCCTGAAAACACCTGGTATAAACAGGCAACCCTCCAAACCGCCGAGGCGATTCTCGACAGCCTCGAAGCAAAAGTCGAGCTGCCACCGGCGACACTGTTTGCGTGAACACTCGCGAGATTCATCTGATTGACACGACGCTGCGCGATGGTGAGCAAGCGGCGGGCGTGGCGTTTTCCCGCTCCGAGAAAATCGGCATTGCCGCCACCCTCGCGCTAGCCGGCGTGCCGGAACTGGAACTCGGCATCCCCGCGATGGGGCAGTCGGAGATTGACGATATCAACGCCGTCAGCGACCACGTCAGCGGCGTGCGGTTGACGACCTGGTGCCGCGGAACGCGCGAGGATTTACGGGCGGCCACTCACTGCCGCGTTCATGGCGCGCACTTTTCGCTGCCCGTTTCCGAAATTCATCTGCGCGCGTGGAAAAAAGATCGCGCCTGGGTTTTGCGGACGCTGGTCGAGCTGGCCGCCGAATTTCGCGAACCGTTTCAATTTCTTTCCGTCGGCGCGCAGGACGCGTCACGCGCGGATCGGGAATTTCTGATCGAGTTCGCGCAAACCGCCGAGGTGGCTGGTCTTTGCCGTTTGCGGATCGCCGACACCGTGGGAATATTGAACCCGCTGCAAACGGCGGGGCTATTTTCATCCCTGCGCGCCGCTGTGTCAAATTTGAGTTTAGAATTTCACGGCCACAACGATCTTGGCATGGCGACGGCGAACACCATCGCCGCGCTCGCGTCCGGCGCGGACGCCGCGAGCGTCACCGTCAACGGCCTCGGCGAACGCGCGGGCAACGCACCGCTGGATGAAGTGGTCATGGCTGCACGGCTGACGTTGCGCGCCGACTGCGGTGTGAAAACGCGGCACCTTTCCCTGCTGGGTGACCTGGTCGCGCACGCTTCAGGTCGTCCGCTTGCGCCCGAAAAACCGGTCACGGGGAAGGCGGTGTTCCGCCACGAATCCGGCATTCACTGCGGCGGTCTGCTGGAAAATCGCGCGACTTATGAGCCGTTTGCCGCCGAGGACGTCGGTCACGCGCCGACGGAGATGGTGCTGGGCCGGCATTCCGGCACGCGACTGCTCCGCGAAAAACTCGAACAGACGAACATTGATTTTCCAACGGTGCTGCTGCCGGGATTGCTCGCAGTCGTCCGCCGGTTTGCCGCCGTCCGTAAACGCAATGTGACCGATGCAGAATTAAAATCACTCGCCAACAAACTCAAAAAAACTCATGGCCTTCCTCATCTATAAAAAATACGGCAACGCCGAAACCATCCGCTACGAAAAGCTCCAACCGCTCAAGCTCGGCGGGTGCGACGGACTGATCGCCCGGCACGTCAAAACCCTGGCCGCCGCCCAGACGCCAAGCTGGAAGTTAAGTGCGACCGGGTTGTTGAAGCTCGCCGGGTTCGCCGGCGCGTTTGACGAGCTGGCGGTGCTGTTCGATGTCGCGGGCCACGACGGCACGAGCGTCTGCCTTTACGAACTGTCGCGGATTCACGGCAGTTGCGCGGACACCTCCACGCAGCTCGCGCTGGATTTTGCCGTGGTCGTGGACCGGGAAATCGGCGACGACGCGGCGACCTATGTAAATAGCTTTGAAATTCCCGTGCCCGAAAGACCACGCTTGATGGGCGAAACCCTCGCGCTCACCGGCGGCCCTGGCGGTGGCGACTGGAAGTGGGCCGCGACCTCGCTGCAACTCGGCGCGACGGTGGTGCAACCGCAGCACGGTCACGGCCCTGGCGAACCTTGCCCGAATTGCTCCTGCGGCCGGCGTGAGGCGATGAACTAACATATTTTCAATGTGCATCGAAGCTGGTCCTGAATTCGACAGCCGGATAAATTCCGGCGGCGGGGTTGGCCACGGTCGTTACGGGTTTACCCTGATCGAATTGCTGGTTGTAATCGCCATCATCGCCATTCTTGCCGCAATGCTGCTGCCGGCATTGGTCAAAACCAAAGCCAAGGCGCAGCAGATGACCTGCCTCAATAACCTCAAGCAAACCGGCCTGGCCTATGCGTTGTATCGCATGGACAACAACGATGTGAATTGTCCGCAGCGGCTTTGTCCCGACACGCCCAATGATCCTTACGGCCTGTCGTCGCCGGTGCCCAGCGGCACGAGCGCGGGCAGTCCGCCGCCAACCGGCCCGAACGAAATCTGGTGGTCGCCCTATGATCCCTACCGAGTTCCCGACGGGACGCCGGGCGCGACTTGCAAAAACGGTTTGCTCTCGAATTTTCTGGGCGGAACGAACAACATCAAACTTTTCAAGTGTCCCATCGAGCAGCAATGGCAATGCAGTTACGCGATGAATTACAGCACCGGCTGTCCGGCGGGGCGGCGTGACAGTTTTGTCACGCAAACCAGCGACCGGCTGGTCGCTTGGGATCATCGGCGGACGCCCGGCTGTGCCGACTCGCGCATCAGCACGCCGCCGCGCCCGCCGTTTTTGCCGTTCGTCGGCGCGTCGGCCAGCAAAACCCATTATCCCTCACGCCACAACGGAAGTTTGGACGGCCTGTTTTTCGATGGCCATGTGGCGGCCATCAAGCCGGCCAATCTGAGCGTCCGCAATTTCCGCGAACCCGGTTCAGCTCTGGCCATCGCGGCTTATCCCGGTGAATGAACCGCAAACCCACCGAAAATGACGACAAGATTTTATCTGCTGAAAACTGGCGCAGTCATGCTGGGTATGATTGCTGTCATGAGGTTGCACGCGGCCACCGTCACGGTCTTTGCCGCCGCGAGCCTGACGGATTCACTCAAACAAATTGCCGCCGACTACGAGAAAACTTCCGGCGACATGATTGTTTATAATTTTGCCGCTTCCGGCACGCTGTCGCGGCAAATCGAGACGTGCGCGCCGGCGGATATTTTCTTTGCCGCCGACGAAGCCAAGGCCGACGCGCTGGAGAAAAAGGGATTGCTCGTCAGCGGTTCGCGAAAAAGTTTGCTCGGCAACACGCTGGTCATCGTCACCGGGCCGGAGGCCGCCGCGATTCATTCAACGGCGGACTTGACCAACGCCGCCATCCAGCATATCGCGCTCGGCGACGTGAAAATTGTTCCGGCGGGAACTTACGCAAGAATTTATCTCGAAAAATTGCAACTCTGGCCGGCCGTCGAACCGAAAGTCATCCCGTGCGAAAATGTCCGCGCCGTGCTTGCCGCCGTGGAATCCGGCAATGTGGACGCGGGCATCGTCTATAAAACCGACACGGCCATTTCCAAAAAAAAATGAGCGTGGCGTATGAAATCCCGGCGGCAGACGCGCTGTGCATTTCCTATCCGCTCGCGCTGATCAAAGATTCACCGCGACCGGAGGCCGCGAAAAAATTCATAGCTTATCTGGATTCAGACAAGGCGGCAGGGGTGTTCAAGAGTTTTGGCTTCATCGTGCTTTCATATCCGCCGACCAAATGAGCAGCGCGGACTGCAACTCGTCGGCTTCTCGCTCCAGATGGCGCCGGCCAGACTGGCGCTGGTGCTGCCGCCAGTGGTGACCGGCCTGATGTTACTTCAACTCTTTGGCCGGCGCGGACCGGTGGGAAGCTGGGTGCACACTACGTTCAATTACGACGTGGTGTTCATCTGGCGCGCAGTGGTGCTGGCGTTGGCGACCATGTCACTGCCGCTGTTTGTGCGTGCCGCGCGGACAGCGTTCGAGGATGTGGATGTGAAGTTCGAGCAGCTCGCGCGCACGCTGGGCGCCGGCGAGTGGCGCGTCTTTTTCACCATCACGCTGCCGCTGGCCAGATGCGGCGTGCTGGCGGGAACCTTGCTGGCTTTCGCTCGCGCGCTCGGCGAATTCGGCGCGACGATCATGGTGGCGGGCAACATTCCCGGCCGGACAACGACGCTACCGGTGGCGATCTATCAGTCGGTTCAAGCCGGCGAGGACCCGCACGCCTGGACGCTGGCGGGCGTGTCGGTGATCATCGCCTTCGCCGCCGTGTTTGTGAGTGAAATACTTTTGAGGCGTCGCAAATGAATCCGGAAATTCTCACCGCGAGCTTCCGCAAACAATTTCCCGGCGGCCCGGAAATTGGCGTGGAAGATTTGCGCATCGGCGGCGGGATCACGGTGTTGTTTGGCGCGTCGGGTTCGGGCAAGACGACGGTCTTGCGCTGCCTCGCTGGACTGGAGCGGCCGGAAAACGGTTCGATTTGTTTCGGCACCGAAGACTGGTTTCATGAGGAAAAAATTATTTTTCACCGTCACGAAAACGCGGCGTTGGTTTTGTGCCGCAGGATTACGCATTGTTTCCGCATCTCACGATCGCGCACAACATCGGCTACGGCTTGAATGAAATACCCGCCGCCGAGCGCACGGCGCGCGTGGCGGAGAGTTTGCGCTGGCTTGGCATCCCATGGAATACCGGCTGCCGCGCGAATTGTCCGGTGGCCAGCAGCAGCGCGTGGCCCTGGCGCGGGCAGTGGTGCGGCGGCCACGTTTGCTCTTGCTCGACGAACCACTCGCCGCACTGGACACGCCGACGCGGCTGCGGTTGCGCGGCGAATTACGACAGTTGCTCCGGCAGCTTGGCATCCCGACGATTCTGGTCACGCACGATCGCCATGAAGCACTCGCACTGGGCGACGACGTGGTCGTGATGCACGACGGCAAAAATGTGCAGCACGGCGCAACGCCGGAGGTTTTCCGCCGGCCCGTGAATCTGGCGGTGGCGGAAATTACCGCCATAGAAACCATCCAGGCCGGAAAAATTCTCGAACTGCACGACGGCCTGGCGACGGTGGTTGTGGGAGCGACACAGTTGGAAGACGCGATGCTGCAAGACAGGAAACCGCACCCTCTACGGAAACTCGTTTGCAGATGATACCAGCCTGGCTGGTAGAAATTTTATTACGGATTGAGCGGCTCTTGAAATCTACTTGCGGAATACCGAAGTAAACTTTGAGCTGGTTTTCTTTAAGCGAACAGCTTTCCACGCGCGAATCCAGATTCAAACTCTCCTGTTTGCCCGTCAGTTCATTATGAATGTAATACCTTCCGCCATTTTTTCGGCGGTAGAGTCGGAATCGCTGTTTCATGGCTGTTGTTTACAGCAATGATTTTACGACGGTTGGTTTCGACTCCGGTAGGGAGCTAGTGTGAGTTTTGCAGAATACGCCAGAGTTGAATTTTGCTGGCACTTCCGCTGGCACTTTTACTCATCACTTTCATAACTTCTTGCCGCACTCACGGTTGGAAGTGGAGCCAATGGCCGGGATTGAACCGGCGACCGACGGTTTACGAAACCGTTGCTCTACCACTGAGCTACATTGGCAATCGCTTTGCGAACACTGACGCCCGAATCGGTGCGGGAACATATTATGGCATGGACGAAGTCCGAGGCAAGGCCATACACACATCACGGCTGCCTGTTTATTTGTGGCAAGACCAGAAAGCGGGGATTGAAGTTTTACCCAAGATGTCCAGTCTCATGGGATGCGCGAGTTTCTGGCTTTTGGGCGGAAGGGGAATGAATTTCAATTTTTGACACGCGCCCATTGCTGTTTATCCTTCCGCCATGCGCATCGTTCAAGTTCCACTCGGCAACCGCAGCTACACCATCAAGATCGGGGGCGGCTTGCTCGCGCGCCTCGGCGCGGAGTGCGCGCAACTCAAGCTCGGCAGGCGTTGCGCCGTCATCACGGATTCAAACGTCGGCAGGCATTTTGCGAAGGCCGCGTTGAAATCGCTTTCCGCTTCCGGCTTTCAACCGGTTCTCATCACCGTTCCCGCCGGTGAAAAATCCAAGCGCATCGCCGTCGTGGAAAAATGTTATGACCAGCTTGCCGCGCACCGGCTGGAAAGAAAATCCTTCATCGTCGCGCTCGGCGGCGGCGTGGTGGGCGACCTCGCGGGCTTTGTGGCGGCGACGTATCTGCGCGGCATTCCGTTCGTGCAGGTGCCGACGACGTTGCTCGCGCAGGTGGACAGTTCCGTCGGCGGCAAGACGGGCGTGAATCTCAAGGCCGGCAAAAATCTCGTCGGCGCGTTTTACCAGCCGCAACTGGTGCTGTGCGATCTGGATGCGCTGAAAAATTTGCCCAAGCGCGAATATGTTTCCGGCCTCGCCGAGGTCGCCAAATATGGCGTCATCTGCGACGCGATTCTGTTCGCACAGATTGAGCGCAATCTGCCCAAGCTGCTCCAGCGCGATGCCGCCACGCTCGTTGCCGTCGTCGCGCGCTGCTGCGAAATCAAGGCGGATGTCGTCGGCCAGGACGAAACTGAAGGTGGACTGCGCGCCATCTTGAATTTCGGCCACACCATCGGCCACGCGATCGAGAACAGTTCCGGCTACGGAAAATTTCTGCACGGCGAGGCGATTGCCATCGGCCAGGTCGCGGCGGCAAAGTTGTCGCACAAGATTCTCGGCCTTCCGTCGGGCGACGCGGGGCGCATTGAAAAATTATTCGTCCACGCCGGATTGCCGGTGAAGATCAAGCTGGATGCTGTTCAGCGTAAAAAACTTTTCGCCGCGATGAAGCTCGACAAAAAAGTGAGCGCCGGCGAAATCAAATTTGTCCTCGCTCAAAAAATTGGTAAGGTGGTCTGGAGCCAGCGCGTGCCGGAGAAGCTGATTCAGCAGATGCTGGATGAGATCGGCAGCCGGCTATCAAAAACCGGCAATTGATATGATTTTGGTTTTAGACAACTACGATTCGTTCACCTACAACCTCGTGCAATACCTGGGCGAACTGGGCGCGGACTTGCAGGTGCGCCGCAACGACGAGATCACGATTGAGCAGATCCGAGCGCTCAAGCCGGAGCGCATCCTCGTCTCGCCCGGACCGTGCTCGCCGCGCGAAGCCGGCTTGTCCAACGATGTCATCCGCACCTTTGCCAGCGAAGGGATTCCGATTTTTGGAGTGTGTCTGGGACATCAGTGCATCGGCCATACGTTCGGCGCGGAAGTCGTGGTGAATTACCGCATGATGCACGGCAAGACCTCGCCGATCAGGCACAACGGCAAAGATTTGTTCGCCGGAATGCCGAATCCGTTTCCGGCGACGCGGTATCATTCCCTCGTCATCAAGCGCGACACGATACCTGATTGTCTGGAGATCACCGCCGAGACCGAGGAGGGCGAGATCATGGGCGTGAAGCACAAGACGCTGCCAATCTGGGGCGTGCAGTTTCATCCCGAAAGCATCCTTACGGAGAATGGCCGCACGATTTTGAAGAATTTTTTGAAGCTGAAATGATTCGCTGCTGGCGGAGCCGTTCGTCCTCTAGGGAGACGCTGAATAAAGTCCGGATTTCAAACTGGCGTTGGCACTGACGAAACAACGATCCGCACGCTGCGGTGATTCGCCTCGGCTGCCTCCGATTGGCGTTCACTGGTGCATCGAAAGCGGGTTGGATCCGCTTTTCTGCATCGTCTCCACGGCTTCAACCGGATGGGTTCGCTCGTTTTCACGTCGTGGCCCGCGCTCGTGCGCCGATCACCACGTTGGCCAGGGCAAAGAGCGTGTGGAGTTGATGGCCGTTCTTCGCCAGCCCCCGATACCGCACTTTCCGATGCCGAAACAAATTCTTCACGATGTGGAAGGGATGCTCCAAAAACGCCCGCACCGACGCCTTCGCTTTCTCCACCGCCTTCACCGCCTCCTTCTCCACACCTTCGACCAGCGCTTTGATCACCCCGCGTTTGCCCGCGATCTGCCAGTCGATCTTCCGCTCCAACGCCACGATCTCCGCCCGCTTCTCCACGCCGGCATAGCCCGCGTCGCCATGGACTTGTTTCTCCTCCCCATGCAACAACTCCGAAGTCTGGCTGATGTCCGCGACGTTCGCTGCCGTGGTCACAACCGTATGCACCAGCTTGCTGTCCCGATCCGCGCCGATGTGCGCTTTCATCCCGAAATACCATTGGTTGCCCTTCTTGGTCTGGTGCATTTCCGGGTCGCGTTCCCGCTTCTGATTCTTGGTGGAAGAGGGCGCAGCGATGAGCGTGGCGTCCACCAGCGTGCCTTCGCGCAGCAGCAGGCCGCGCTCGGTGAGGCCGGCGTTGATCGCGGTGAAAAGACCTTTGCAGAGGCCAGGGGTTTCGAGCAGGCGACGGAATTTCAGGAGCGTCGTGGCATCGGG
>JAQTQB010000014.1:33035-60757 GCA_028712475.1 Verrucomicrobiales bacterium | reverse complement strand
GTTTGCAGGCGGCGGATGACCAAATCAGCCTCGCCGCTACGATCTAGTTTTGCTCGGGGTCTTGCCATCCGCCAACGCTAACAGAATGGCTCAACTTCTACCAGACTATTTGCGTAGTTGGTATAAGGTAGTTTCAACCAGCCGTCCCGACCGGAAACACAAACTGACGGTTTACTTAATCCACCAAACGCTTCGTCAGATTCCCATACGCATCAATCCGGCGGTCACGCAGGAACGGCCAGTGCGTGCGGGTCACGTCCACTTTGGCGAGGTCCACGGGCACGATCAGAATTTCCTCTTTGTTCGTCGAGGCTTTGGCGAGGATTTCGCCGGAAGTCCCGGCCACGAAACTTTGGCCCCAGAATTCCAGGCCGTCGCCGCCCACGCCTTTAATGACTTCATGGCCGATGCGGTTGACGGACGCGACGAAGCAGCCGTTGGCCACGGCGTGCGAGCGCTGGATGGTTTCCCACGCGGAGTGCTGGCGATCACCGTATTCCTTTTTCTCGCTCGGATGCCAGCCGATGGCGGTCGGGTAGAAAAGGATTTCCGCACCCTGCATCGCGGTGAGGCGCGCGGCTTCGGGATACCACTGATCCCAGCAAATCAGCACGCCGATCTTGCCGTAGCGCGTTTTCCAAGTCTTGAAGCCGAGGTCGCCAGGCGTGAAATAAAATTTCTCGTAGAACAACGGGTCGTCCGGGATGTGCATCTTCCGGTAGATGCCGAGCAGCGAACCGTCGGCGTCAATGACGGCGGCGGTGTTGTGATAAACGCCGGAGGCGCGCCTCTCGAACAGCGAGGCGATGATGACGACCTTGTGCTTCTTCGCGAGCTTGCGGAAGGCGTCGGTGCAGGGGCCGGGAATTTTCTCGGCGAGCTTGAAATTCGCGTGGTCTTCGCTCTGGCAAAAATACTGTGAACGGAAAAGTTCCTGCGTGCAGATGATCTGCGCGCCGGACCTGGCGGCGCGTTCGACGAGCGCGAGGGTTTTCTTGAGGTTCGCGTCCGGGTTCGCGGAGCAACCGGTCTGGATCAGCCCCAGCTTCACGATTTTGGAGGCGGCGCGTTTCATTTTTTCGGAGCGCGACCAAGCAGGACGGTTTTGTCTTGCGCACTGCTTTTCGCACCTGCGACCGGAACGGCCTGGCCAAAAAGTTCGCGGATGAATTTGCCGAGCGTCTCGTTGGTCGGGCCGTAGCCGGCACTGTAAATGTAATACTCCAGGTCCACCATGAGTTCATCCGCCGTGGCGTAACGCCGGTCCAAGTCGCGCGTGAGGCAGTGGTGCAAAATGTCGTTGAGCTTGTCATCAATGCGCGAATCCAGTGCGCGAAAATCCGGAACCGGCTGGTTCATGATGCGCTGGCGGGATTCCTCGGCGTTCTCGCCCTTGAAAATATTTTTGCCCAGCAAAAGGTTCGCCAGCACGACGCCGGCGGAAAACAGATCGGAACGCTGGTCGGTGATCTGAAAATCCGCCTGCTCGGGACTCATGTAATCCGCCTTGCCCGCCACGACCTCGCCTTCCTGATCCGTGAGGAATCCGCGCGCCTTGGCGATGCCGAAGTCGGTCAGCTTCACGTCACCCTCGAACGCGATCATGATGTTTTTGAAGCTCACGTCGCGGTGGACGATGCCGAGCGGCTTTCCGTCCTTGTCGGCCTTGGCGTGCGCGTAGGCCAGCCCGCGCGCAACGCGGCTGGTGATGAACACCGCGAGTTCCTTAGGCAACATGCGACGCTTGTCGGTGAGCTGATGCGTGAATTGCTCCAGGTTCACGCCACGGATCAATTCCATCGCGATGAAACAAACCCCGTTCGCCTCGCCGAGATGATAGGTCTGGACAATATTCGTGTGGATCAAATCGGCCACCAGCTTGGCCTCGCCGATGAAATTTTCGATGAACATCTTCTGGCTCGCAAAGCTCGGCCGGATGATTTTAATGGCCACGCGTTTGATGAAATTGCGGGCGCCGTGCTGTTCTGCTTCATAGACGACGCCCATGCCGCCGTCAAAAATTTTGCGGGTGATCTCGTAGCGAAATTCGTTCTGGATTGTGAACAGCGGCACACGCGGATGTTGGGAAATTGGGCGATGAAGTCAAGTCCGGCGGTGGACGGTGCCTGAAAATACTGCGATTTTTTATGTTTTTTTGCTTGCGTGCTGCGCGCGAAGGATTTTAATTCCACGCAAGTCAAACGACTTTTGTAACAAACCGAACAACAACAACCATCGAAAGAGAACAACATTATGGCAAAAGCACTCTCCAAATCCCAACTCGTCAGCGCAATCGCTGAAAAAGCGGCGCTCTCAAAAAAGCAGGCCGGTGAAATCCTCGACCATCTGGCCGCGCTCGCTTACAAGCACGCGAAGGACACGTTCACCTTGCCCGGCATCGGCAAGCTCGTCCTGAAAAACCGCGCCGCCCGCATGGGCCGCAACCCGAAGACCGGCGAAGCCATCCAGATCAAGGCCAAGCGCGTCGTGAAATTCCGCGTCGCCAAGGCCGCGAAGGACGCCATCCTCGGCGTAGCCAAGTAAGTTTTCTTTTTCACAGGGCGCTTCGATTCGTCGAAGCGCCCTTTTTTATTATAAAAACAACTGCGAAATGGCAGGCTTTAAAATATTTCCGATTTGAGGGAACAAATTTGAATCAAATCCACCCACTGAAGTAACATTATGAACACGTCAATAAACCAATAAACCGTTTGACCCTCTAATTCGATTTTGCAATTTTTCTATTGACTTTCACTGGGAAATTCGAGATAAAAAAACAACCAGATGATGATTTCTTGGAACAATAGGTTCTATGAATAATAAATTTTTCGCTCCGCTTTTGGTTGCTGTTTTAGCATTCACATTGCAAACGACTTATGCGTCGTCTTTGATTTACAGCGCGACTCTGACTCCTGTGCCGGCTGGAAGCAGCCCCTCTCCCGGCGCAAATGTTTTATTTTCCGGCACTTCAACCTTTTCGGCCTTGGATTTTAGCGGCACTCTGTTTTCCACCGTCCTGAACAACGACAGTTCAAATCCTTATGGCCTGGCCAATCTCACGTTCACCTATTTAATTCAAATGGATCCCACCACGGTTGATCCCGTCAGCCGCTTTACCATCAGCAGCTTTGCAAATTTTTTGACCGATGTCAGCGAAACCACGTCCAATCCCGGTGATATTGTTCCTTCAAGTGTTAATCGCTCAATTGCGCCGGGCAACGTGGTCAGGTTCAGTTTTGACACGATGCTTCTTGGCGCAGGCACGACCAGTGCGCTTCTTGTCATTCAGACCGATGCTCAAAATTGGACGACAACCTCGGCTGGATTAGTTGATGGTGTCGGCACCCAGGCAGACAGTGTGGCACCCACACCCGTCGTTTCGGTTCCTGAACCCAGCCAGATAATGCTTGGGGCGCTAAGTTTATTTGGATTGCTCATTTTTCGGCGCTGCAATAAAGGACAAAGCCAGACCGATGCAATAACCGGCAAATAAGCACAAACGGTCAAAATTCCCAGAGGCGCTTCGATTCGTCGAAGCCTTTTTTATTTCCAGCGGGCTTCGCCGTGCCAGACGTTCCAATACTTTCCCAGCCGCCGGCAAATGACCGCTGGCGTTTCGGCATACAGACGGGAACCCAGCTTCAACGCGGCGGCGTGCAATTTTCTTTGGCGCGTTTCGATTAATTGGCTCAACACCTCCGCCTCCTTGACTTGATCGGCGCAAGTCTCCGCAAGGAATTGCTGCAGCAGAAAGAGGTCGTGGTCGTCGCCGAGCAGTTCGCCCAGCAACTCCAGATCATCCGTCCGGGCGCGCTTTGCGGCTGGCAATGCCAAAGTTAAAAGACAGAAATAATACCAGAGGTCTTTGACGTGCTTCCGCCATTCGTGGAAATGTTCCGGCGACGGCTCCTTGCTGACAAGCTGGCAAGTTTCCCGACCGCGACGATAACACAGCTTCAATCCCGGCTCGATCGCCGTCCAGCCGGACGCCTTGATTTTCAGATCGTCAACCCGCCGGCCTGTCTTTTTCAAAATCCGGCCCGCCACCACGACGGAATGATCACCCCGAAACCGGCGCGCTTCCTGATGGCGATTTTTTTGCAACGCCTTCTCGATTTCCGGAAATCGTTGCGGCGCGGAACGACCGGCCAGTTTCTGAAACGCCCGGAGCATCACCCGCGCATCACGCGTTGCCGCCAGACGGTCGGCGGCCTTGTGCAGCGCCTTCGCACCCTTGCGATAAGCGTCCCGCCCGATTTCCCCGCGAACGAGCCGGAATATCGCGCGCAGCTTCTTGATCTCCTTCCGCACGCCGTGGACCGCCGCCGGTCGGTCGCCTTCTCGCAAACAGCCCAGCGCCGCACCGATGCGCTCGCGGCAAACGCGCCGCACGCCTTTGGCCGGTGACTCCGCTCTTTTGAAATGAAACGGCATGGCAACAGGAAATATAAATCTCAAATGGAAATTTGCGCCAACCCAAATTTAGCGCGCCTTTTTTGTTTTTCATCCGCGTCAATCCGCGTAATCTGCGGTCAAAATGAAACCACGCGTCAGATTCGCTCCTTCGCCCACCGGGTATCTTCACATCGGCGGCGCGCGCACCGCGCTGTTCAACTGGCTCTACGCCCGCCACACCGGCGGCACCTTGGTCTTGCGCATCGAGGACACCGATGCCGCGCGCAACTCGCAGGAGGCCGTGGACGTGATCCTCAATGGCCTCCGCTGGCTCGGCCTCGATTGGGACGAAGGCCCGCTCACGCCCGACGCCACCGGCCCGTGCAAGGGCGACCGCGGCCCTTATTTCCAAAGCCAGCGCAAAGAAAATTATCAGCGCCGTGTCGAAGCCCTGCTCTCGCGCGGCCTCGCCTACGAACATGAGGGCGCGATCAAATTCAAGATGACCCGCGAGCCGATCACCATTCCCGATCTCGTCGTCGGCGACGTGGTGCGCCCGCTCACCGACCGCGAGCAGTTGGATCCGGATTGGGTACTCGTGCGTTCCGATGGGCAGCCCGTGTTCCACTTTGTCAACGTCGTGGACGATCTGGAGATGGGCATCACGCACGTCATTCGTGGCGAGGATCACTTGAGCAACACCGCCAAGCACATTGCGCTCTTCCGCGCGTTCGGCGTGGAGCCGCCCAAGTATGCGCACATTCCGCTCATCCTGAACGGCGACGGTTCCAAGATGAGCAAACGCGACAAGGGCGCGTCGCTCACGAATTATCTGGACGAAGGATTTCTGCCCGAGGCCGTGGACAATTATCTCTGCCTGCTCGGCTGGTCGCCCAAGGATAATCTTGAAAAACTTTCGCTCGCCGAAGTCATCGAACGCTTCGACCTCCCGCAGATTCTCCGGCACAATGCCAAGTTCGACTTCGAGAAACTTCTTTGGTTGCAAGGTGAATACTGCCGCGAACTCGCGCCTGACCGCTTCTACGAACTCGCCGTCCATGCGTTTGCCAAGAAGGGCGTTGATACCAACAAGCTGGATGTGAATTACGTCAAAGCCGCGCTCGACACCTGCCGGGGCAAGATCAAAACCTTCGCCGAACTGCCCGCCTATGCCGGATTTTATTTCACCGACACGATTGAATACGACGTCGAAGCCGTCAAAAAAGATTTCGTGCCGGAGAACAAGCCGCGACTGGAAAAGCTGCGCGACGCCTTTGCGCACGCCCCCGCGTTCGATGCCGGGAGCCTGGAAGCCGCGCTCAAGGAAACCGCCAAGATACTGGGCGTGAAAGCCGGTGTGCTCGTGCATCCCTGCCGGCTGGCCGTGACCGGCAAAACCTCCGGCCCCAGCCTCTACCACCTGCTCCAAGTCCTCGGCAAAGAACGCGTGCTGGCGAGGATTGAGAAGGCGCTGGCGGGGATTTAATTCAAAATTTTATGTCGAAATCTGAATTTGTAACAGGTCTCGATGCTGTTCAATCTGAAGTCAATTCACTGTTGATCCCACTCGGTTTTCGAAAGAAAGGACGCACTCACAATCGGCTCACGAAAGGCGGCCTCACACATGTCGTGAATTTTCAGAGAGAGAAGTATGTTGAACAACGAAGAATATTCCCTCAATTTTGGAAAAAAACTTACGGAAAATTCGCAATAAATCTTGGGGTGTTGTTGCCATGTGTGTATCAGGCAGAATGTCCATCTTCCTCAACAGAATTCTTCCAAGAGTATGATTGCACTATACGCCGGCGGCTCAGTCCCATCGCATTTTCGGATAAATGGTTTGAAATAACAGACGACACGTCTGACTTGGCAAAGACCATCGTGGATTTATTTCAGCGTTGCGGCCTTATGTTTTTTGATCAATTTCAAACCTACGAAGACGTGCTTTCATATTACCAAAAGCACAACAAATTGCCTTTCCAGAATCCAGACCGCGCAAGTTTGGAGGCCGCCTTGATCGCCCATCACCTTGGCAACGCAGAGTTGGCCCGCTCACTATTTGGGAAAGCCTACGCCGCAAATCACAAAGGTTTTCAAGACCATGTAGCCAAACTTACAAAGCTCGTAGGCTATACGCTCAAATAAAGCCAGCACTCCCGCGTCGGTTTTTCACTCATCCCACCTAGCGCCCGCCTTTTTCCGCGGTGCCGCGCTTCCCGCCTACGTTCCCGCCGTTAATTTTTTGAATTGCGCAAGGGATGCGTTTTCTTATTCTTCGCCCCCAATTTATGTATAACGCCGCGACAAACAGATCAAACAAGCCGGTCGTCGAACGCTATTTTTATTCCGCCGCCACTGTGCTGCTGCTGGGGTTGACGGTGGTGGGCTTCCAGCTTTTCTATTTTCACGCCCAGATGTATCCGGGGCGTCCGCTGACACCGCCGATCAAGACGTTGATCATCACGCACGGCGTGGCGATGTCGCTATGGATGCTGCTGGCAATCATGCAACCGTTGCTGGTGGCAGGCGGCAGCCGGCGTGTGCACATGGCGCTGGGCAAGGTTGCCGCCGTCATCGCGGTGTTCCTGGTGGTGCTTGGCCTAAAGCTGGGCATCGCGTCCTGCCAGGTCGCGCCGCCGGAACTGATGTATGGGCCGCTGACGCCGAAGCAGTTTTTGTCGGTGCCGGTGGGCGACATCGCATTGTTCGCGCTGTTTGTGGCGGCAGGCGTTTCGTGGCGCAAGCGCCCGGACATCCACAGACCCATGATGTTTCTGGCGTCGCTGACGGCGGTGGCCGCCGCGATCAGCCGCATGGATTTCCTGAACCATCTTTACGCCGGAACGGTGTGGGAAAAGCTGTTCGGTTTTTTCTTTTTCGCGCTGGTCATCGGCGGTGTGTTCCTCATCGCTAAATGCGTCGTGTTCCGGAAGTTTGACCGCTGGTTTGCCGCCGGCTTTGGCGTGATGGCGGTCTGGTTCCTGATGGTCACCCAGGGCGCAACGACGCCGGTGTGGGATGCCATCGCGAGTTTTCTGCTGCGATAAAAGCCGGCAACTTAATCATCACGCCCATCGGTGGCTTGCCATCCCGCCTCACGCCGCGTTTTTCATGTAGAAGTCTTGGTGACAAGGCTCATTATTTTCTTCCGCCATCAGAATGAGACTCCTCACGTCGTCTCCTACGAGTTTTCAACGGCGAACGCCGGCTTTCAATTCGTGCCAGCCCGTGAAATCCGTGCCGCCCAAAAATTTCAATGTCGCGCCGGAAATAATTTTCATTAAGCTTGGCCGCGTGCCGCACACGATAATCCATACGATTGAAGCCAAAGGCCATTATGCGCCGTGGCTGTTTCTTGCGCTGTTCGTGGTGGCGTCGTTGCTGATGATCTGGCGGCTGGAAGTGATGAGCGGGCGCGGCTTTGAGGGCACGGTGCTCGGCACACTGGTGATGCCGTATTGTTCCGGCCTTGGAAACCTTTTTTTCGCCTTCATCCTCGGCCGCAACGGCGGCAACGGCGCGGACGTGATGACGAATTCGCTGGTGAACAACGTCACAAACATGACGCTGGTGCTCGGCCTGCCGGCGATCTTCTGGGGCATCCGCGTGCTGCCAGGAAAAGGCAAACACGGCAAAAACGGCAAGGCGAAGGCGCCGCCCAAGAAAAACGCCGCCACGAAAACGCACGAATTGAACCGGCTTTCGCTGCTGCTCACACTTACGGCGGTCTTGTTTTTCACCGGCGCTGTCTGGGCGCTGGGGCGCAACGGGAAAATTGACTTCAACGAGGGACTGGTTTTGGTGGGGCTGTTTCTGTTCTGGCAATGCTTCCATGTGTTTGACGTGCTCAAGCACAATGTCCGCCAAGGGCAGTCGCTGGGCTGGACGCTGCCGCTGGATCTGGCGCTGCTCGGCGTCGGCGCGTATGGGATCTACGTCAGCACGGACTGGCTGGTGGGCTGGATTTCGAACATCCCCACGGGCTTCATCAGCGCGAAACATCTGGGATGGTTGAGCGGCTGGCTGATGGTGCTGCCGAACGCGCTGCTGGCGCTTTACTACGGCTGGCGCGGCCAGCCGGAAACGGTCTATGCCTCGCAGGTGGGCGATTCGCACGTCTCAATCCCGTTGTGCATCGGCATCTACACGATGTATCACACGATGGACGTCACGCCGTTCTTCAACACGGGGATGTGCATCCTGCTGGGTGCGACGCTGGTGCATTTCCTGTGCGTGGCCATCTTCGGACAATTGCCACGCTTCGTGGGACTGCTGCTGGTGGCGGCTTACGGCGTGTTTCTCTACATGGGCCTGCTCCGCTAAAACTTCACCGCGCGGTCAGGATTCTTTTTTGAAGAACTGGGTGTCCGAAGTGATGAGCAAAGGATTCACCCGCAGCTTGTCGCCCAGTTCCGCGAACGGCACCTGCGCATTGAGCCATTTCGGATCCTTGGCGATCGTGTCCATGGATTCGCGGGTGTTGTTGCAGATCAAATAAATGGCCTGGCCCAGCACCATGAATGCCTCAAACCGCGTGCCGGTGGCGTGCCGGGCGAAGGCAAAATCGCCGGCGCCATAATTCGCGCCGAGCAGTTCCTCGCGCAGAGAACCCAGGTCGTTCGCAAAATTCTTGAGGAAATCGTCATTACGCGGGCCGACGTAGGCCAGGATGCGCGCCTTGTTTTCGGCCAGCGAGATGACCGACCATTCGTCGAAAACCGTCTTGCCATAGCACGCGTCCATCTGCCCCGCGCACACCTTGATGAGAGTTTTAACTTCGTCCAGCTTCATAATTGTTTTTGAGGAAAGCAAGTTTGCCGCCATGAAACAAGGGAATTTCAAGGCCGGTAAAAATTAAACTTTGTCGGCGGCGGAAAATCCATATTCTGCCCAAAATCATGCAAGCGCCTGTCATGCCGGAAAGTCCGTTCGCGCCAGCCATCGGCGGAAAGCTTCTGGCGCGGGTGTGCTGGTTGTCCACATTTCTGCTCGCTGCCGCTTTCTTGTGCGCGCTCGTCGCCGTGGGCGCAGGATCAGACACCAGCCTGCCGGAAGCATGGCTGCTGCTGCTCGCCACGGTCAGCACGCTCGCCGCGCTCGCCCGGCAGTTGCCGGCGCAAAATGTGTTGCTGGCCGCGCTCATCACTGCGTTCATCGGCGGAGTGGCACATATCTTCGGGGCGAAGGCGGGCATTCCCTTCGGCCAATTCATGTTCGGCTCGGAAGCCGGGCTGAAACTGTTCGGCACGCTGCCGTGGATCATGCCGCTGCTGTGGGTCGTCGCGGTTTTGAATTCGCGCGGCGTGGCGCGGCTCGTCCTGCGCCCGTGGCGCAAAGTGCGCGCCTACGGTTTCTGGCTGATGGGGTTGACGGCGATGTTCACGATGCTTTTTGACTGTGCGCTGGAACCGTTCGCCGCGCGCATGAAACATTATTGGATCTGGACGGCGGACGGTTTTTCGCTGACGCCGCAGGGCGCGCCGGTTTCAAGCTCGGTGGGCTGGTTCATCGTCACGCTGCTGATCCTCGCGTTCGCCACGCCGGCTTTGATCAACAAGCAATTGAGCAAGCGGAGTTCGCCCGATTTTCATCCGCTTGCCGTCTGGCTGGGCGCGATTTTTCTTTTCGGCGTGGCGGCGGCCTTGCACGGGGTCTGGCTGGTGGTGGCCACGGATGCGGTCATCTGCGTTGTCACCGCCGTGTTTGCGATCCGCAGCGCGAAATGGTGAGGCCGCTCAATGCGCCCGGCGGCCGGGGTTGGAACTGCGGGGCTTTTCTTCAGGCGGGAGAACAGGTTTGTCCGGCGCGACGCGAACGAGGAAGACGAAGCCCGCCACGAACCATGACATCAACGCGGGGTAAAGGTAGCGCCCGCCGGTGATGCTTTCGCTGCCGGCCAGCGAGCTGGAGTAATTCAGCGGGTTCGAACGTGCGCTGCTCCACACGATGCAGATGAACAGGGTGAAGCCAAGGAATACCAGGAACAAGCGCAACACCGTCCAGCACAGTTTGCCGCCCCGCAGCCAAGCGAGGCCGACCAGCAGCAGGCACGCCCAGCCCAACCCCAGCGTCGCCTGATCGGCAAGTGATTCCAGCCCGGTCCATTTGCCCTGCCACACTGCGTGTTGATTGTCCGGTGCGCCCCAAGCAGCGAAGTCGTTGTTCAAAAACCGCCGGGACAGGAAAGCCAGAAAGTGCATCGGCAAAATGCCCAAAACCGTGCCGGGGTCTTTTATCAACTGGCCCATCCACGCGGATTCAGCGTTCGGAGCTGTCCCGTGCAATCGAAGGACAATGTAAGGCATCCAACCGGCCAGGCCGAGCAGGCCGGCCAGGCCAATCCGGCGCAACGGCCAGAAAACGGTGCGGCTGTCCTTGTCCAGCAGCAGCAAAATGCCCCAGAAACCCAGCAGGACGATGCCTTCGAATTTCACCATGGCCGTGGCCATGAGCAGCAGCAGGCCAAGGCGGATGCGTCCGGGCTGTTTCTCGGCCATGCCGATGGCAAGTTGCAGCGAACTTAAGACGGTGAAAAAAACCATGGGAATCGTTCCGCCTTCCTTGCGCGTAAATTCCAGCGTCATAGGCAGCAAGATGACGGCCGTGGCGACCGCCGCAACCAGCCAAGGTTTTTGGTTGGGGAATTTTCCCGCGCCGAGAATCGCCCAGCCAAGAAACAGCAGCATCCATTGATTCCAGAATTTGGTGACGAATTCATCCACATGGCCCACGACGCCGTAAGTGAACGAATGCAGCAAGGTCGCCAGCAGCGGATAATCCATGTGCGCATAGGACAGCGTCGGGTTCTTGAGCCAGTTCAAAAGTTCCGGCCCGGCGCAGTAATAAAAAAATTTCGCCTTGAAAGCCCAAAAAGCAATCGCGTCGAACTCCAGCAAGCCTTCTTTTCCGGCCAGACGGAAGAGGCACCACAACATCAAACCGGCGGGGATCAAAAGCAGCCACCAGATCTGGCGGATGCTAAACTTGAACTGAAGCATTTGCGCGTGCTGCCGCCGGAACAACAAAACCAATTCAACCACCGCCCAAAGCATGACGCCCAACCCCATAATATGTTCCATTCGCGCACCGGCCATGCGCAGGGCAAGAATGCTCTGCGTCAGGAAAAAAGCGCCGATGGCCAGCCCGCTCGCCAGCAATTCTCCGGACGACAGGACATTTTCCAATTCCTTGAACAAGAGCCGGACCATGCGCGTTCCCGCCAGCGCGACGGCCAGCGGCAGGAAAAAAGCGACTGCTTCATCGCCGCTGGAAATCGGCTCTGGCTTGATTTGCGACGGTTGCAGCGGTTTTAACGCGCGGGATTCTATGCGTCCGTCGGGCGTCAGTTGCAAAACCAGATCGTAACCAGCCTGCGTCAGTTCATCCAAAGAGGCCGGATTGCGTCCTTGAGGAACGCCAGCCAGATTATAGACCGGCGGCTGTCCCAGCGAAATGGCGACCTCTCGCGGAAAAAGGTAGTTGCTTAAAAAGTAAAAATAACCGAGACCGCCGGCATTTTCCGGCCCCAGCATTCCCGCCAGAAAAACCCGCGCGTTCGTCGGAATCTGCGCGTCAACGGAACGGCCAAACGCCGACAGCGGAATGCACATGGAATCGCGCTTGAGGGGGTCGGTTTCGTTTCCAAGCATCGTCGCCCGCTGCTGAAATTGCGAAAACATCCCCTGCCCCGTTTTTTGAGGATCGGCCAGAAAAGCTTCATAGATAGCCGCCAGTGCAACCAGCACCACCACTGTCAGCGCGCACCATTCCAGCCAACGGGCAAGCCTGTTCGACGCAGTAACCGCGTTTTGTGATGGCAACATAGAGCGCTAGATGATGCTGGTTGCCGCCACATATTCAAGCCGATACCACCAATGAAAAACTCGGAAACCCCCGGTGAAAACATCGTCTGAATTTTCAACTTGAAACTGTGGCTGGCGTTGATTTTGTAATCTTCAATCTCGCCACGCGCCGGCCGTCCATCTCCTCCACGCGCAATTCACACGCGCCGACCGTCAGCGTGTCGCCCGCCTTCGGAAATCCGCCGAGCCGCTGCGTCAGCCAGCCGCTCGCGGTCGCGATGCTTTCGTCGTGCTCCACCGTGCCGATGATTTTTTCCAGCTCGTGCACCGGCAGCGTGCCCGCCGCTTCCCAGACATTTTCACTGACGCGCGCCAGCTCGGATTTTTCCGAATCAAATTCATCTTGAATCTGGCCGACCAGCGCTTCGATCACATTTTCCAGTGTCACGATGCCGGTGGTGCCGCCGTATTCGTCCACGACGACGGCGATATGCGATTTCCGTTCCAGAAACAATTGCAGCAGCTTTTCCAGCCGCGCGGTTTCGGGAACGTAAATCAACTTGCGCGCCAAGGGCAGCAGATCCGCCGCCGTCTGCGCCTTGTCGCGCAAGGCGTAAAGATCCTTGATATGAACGACCCCCCGCGTCTTGTCCAGATCGCCATCGTCGCACAGCGGGAAGCGCGAGTAGCGCGTCCTTTCCGCAAGCGCGAGACATTCCGCAATCGTCGCCCCGGTGTTGAAGGCGGAGATTTCGTGGCGTGGGCGCATGACTTCGCGCACAGTGCGATGGCCGAGATCGAAAGCGTTCAGCACGATGTCGCGCCCGCGCGCCGTGCCGCTGCGGTTCTGCGCCGTGTCGAACAGCAGGCGCAGTTCCTCCTCCGAATACGCGCGTTCGGTTTCCGCGCCGCCTTCCAACCCCACCCGGCGCAGGAGCCATTGCGAGGCGGCGTTCAACATCATCACGAACGGATACGACAGCCGGTAAAACCACAGCAACGGATAGGCGATCCACAGCGTCGTCGGCAACGGCTTCTGGATGGCGAGCAGCTTGGGCGCCTGTTCGCCCGCGCTGATGTGCAGGAACGTGATGGCCGACATGCCGATGACGAAGGCCAGCGCATGTTGCAAGCTGACGGACTCGATGTTCATCCAGCCGAACACGGGTTCCAGCAACGTCATGAAAACCGGCTCGCCAATCCAGCCGAGCCCCAGGCTCGCCAGCGTGATGCCCAGTTGCGCCGCGCTTAAAAACGAATCCAGCCGCTGCAAAATCAAATGCGCCACCTTCGCCCGGCGATGTCCCTGCCGGATTTGTGGCGCCAGCTGCGTGTCGCGGATTTTGACCAGCGCAAATTCGGCCGCGACGAAAAAACCGTTCAGCAGCACGAGCACCAGCACGGCCAGGATTTTCAGCGCGATCAAGATGGCGGCGTCCCAGTTCATTTACAATTTCACCTCGCCGAACATAAGTTTCAAAATGTCTTCCAAAGTCACGACCCCGGCTTCGCTGCCATCGCGCGCCAGCACGATGGCAAGCCGCTGTCCCGCGCGCTGCATCCGGCGCAGCGCGATCTCCAGCCGCACATCTTCCTCCATGAACAGCGCGGGCGTCATGTGCAGGGACGCCGGGTTTTTCAAATCCTGCACGTCGCCGAACACCAGCGTCCCGACCTCCAGCAAACCGGCGATGCGCCGGCGGTCATCGCGCGATTCCCAGACCGGCAGGCGCGAAAAATTCTTCTCCCGCGCGAGCTTCAAGGCGTCGCCAACCGGCGTGCCCATTTCAGCCGTCACGATTTTCGCAAGCGGCGTGGCAACCTGGCCGACGGTGTAGTTTTGCAGGTCAAGCACGCGGTTGATCATCGTGCGTTCATCGCTCGAGAACGCCTGCGCTGATTCCTGCATCACCGCGCGCATCTCCTCGCGGTTGCCAAACAGCCGCCCCGTGAACGCCTGCCCGCCCGTCCACCACAAGATCGTTTTGGACACGTCCGCCACGATCAACACCAGCGGCAGCAGGATGAAATGCACCAGCCTGAAAACATTTGCCGCCGAGAGGCACCACGAATTCGGATGCGCCCTGAACAGCATCTTCGGCAGCAAGTCAAAGAACGTGTAGAACAAAAAAACGGCCGCGGCAAAAATTGCGATGATCAAACCATTGCTGCCCAAAAACCATTCGTGGATTTTTGCGAGCGTGAAACCCAGGATCAAAAAATTCGCCAGCGTGTTGCCGACCAGGATCGTCCACAGGAATTTTTCCGGTTTTTCCAGAAACCCGTGCAGAAGCTTCGCCGACGGCTTGCCCGCGCGCGCCAGCCGCCGCACGCGCAGCCGGTTCAGCGCGAACACGCCCGCCTCCATGCCCGACAGCAGAAATGAAAGCAGCAGGCACAAGGCCAGCACGAACCAGTTGATTGTGTTCAGTTCCATTTTATTTCAGCCGTTGCACGATCAGTTCCCGCACCCGCCGTTCATCCGCAATCTGCACGGTGAGTTTCAAATCCTGAAACACCGCCGACGCACCGGCTTCCGGCACCACGCCGAGCAGATGCGTGAGCAGTCCGCCCATCGTCTCGACCTCCTCCACCTCGGCCAGCGCGGGAAATTCGCGGCGGAAATCGTCCAGCCGCATCGTGCCGTTCACGCGCCATTGGCCCGGTGAAATTTTTTCCATCACGAAACCCTCCGGCTGCGACACCGCGCGGATGGTCCCGACCAGTTCTCCGAGAATGTCCTCCATCGTCACCACGCCCGCCACGCCGCCAAACTCATCCATGACCACCGCCAGCCCGCGATGCTGCTTCTGCAAACTTTGGAAAAGCTGGAGCAAATTCATCGTCTCCGGCACGAACGACGGGAATTCAATCACCTCCGAAAGATCAACATCCGGGTTGAGCAGCAGCGCCTGCGTGTTGAGAATGCCCACGATCGTGTCCGGCGTCTCGTCATAGATCGGCAGGCGGCGATGCTTGAATTTCTTTGCGGCTGCGATCATCTCCGGCACCGTCGCATCGTCGGAAATGCACGCCATGCCCGCGCGCGGGCGCATCACATCGCGCGCCATGCGCTGATCAAGGCTGATGATTTGCAGGATGATTTCCTTCTCCGATTCCGCGAGCGTGCCCTGCCGGAAAGCCATGTCGAGCAGCTCCTGATATTCCGCATCCGTGAGGCTTGGCGCGAGCGCGGCGGCTGGCGACGCGGATTTTTTTAGAAACACCGAGTTCAGCCACTGCGCCGTGCGATACAACGGCGTGCTGACGGCCTGAAAAATTAAAAGCAGCCAGCCGACCCGCAACGCCCAGCGTTCCGGCCTCCGCACGGCCAGGGTTTTAGGGAAGACTTCGCAAACAATCAGCACGAACACCAGCAGCGTGATCATCGTCAAGGCCAGCGTCCAATGCGCGTTGAACACCATGCGCAGCGCCACCGCGAGCATGGCAGCGTTGGCGAACGTGTTGCCCAGCGCCAGTGTCGCCAGCAGATCCTGCGGACGTTCGAGCAGCCGCGCCACGAATTTGCCCCGGCGCGGATGCCGTTCCGCCAGTTGCCGCACCTGCCATTGGCCGAGGGAAAAGAGCGCCGTTTCCGCCAGCGCGAAGAAGAAACTCGCGCCCGCGAAAATCAAGATCGCCGTTATCGCCAGCTCCATGAAGAGATTGTGGAGGAAAAATCAAGCGGGCAAAAGGAGAAACGGTTGACGCGAATTACGCAAATTCACGCGAATTTAATTGGCGGAAATTACCCATTGTTAGACCATATCGCGCATGTCAGTTCCATCACATCTCATCGCCAAAATAGATGGCATCACTACAGAGACGTTGCTTTCAGACTGGCAGCCTTTGGTTCAGGGAAGATTTACGCCCCTGGTAATGACAGCTTTTGGTGATTTATTTTTGTGCGATGAGGCAGGCCGTGTTCACTTTCTCGATTTGACATTTGGCAAGTTTGATTTGGTCGCTGCCTCACAAGATGAGTTTGATCGCTTGTGCGAAGACAGAGAGCGGCGACAAAATTGGTTTATCGGCCACTTGGTCACAGAACTTCGGAAGCTTCATGGCGAGTTGGCAGTCGGTCAGTGCTTCGGCTGTAAGGTTCCAATATGGCTTGGCGGAAAGCTGGAGGCATCCAATTTTGAGCGCACTGATATTCAGGTTCACTTTTCTGTTCTTGGGCAACTATATCGGCAAACGCAACATTTACCTCCCGGCACGAAGATTAACGATGTTAGGATTAATTCATAACCCTGTGGCCTAGGTTGCAATTTTTCTTCGCGTCTTCGCACGACATTCACCCCTCCAAAACCGCCGTGGCCGCCGCGTAATGTTCCGTGTGGCTCAAGCTGACGAGCAACTGCTTCGCGCCGCGCGCCGCGAACAGTTCCCTGCCCTTGCCGTGCAGCACCACATACGGTTCGCCCGATTCCTTGCGGCGGATCTCCATGTCCCGCCAGCCGAGCGCCGCGCCGATGCCCGTGCCGAACGCCTTGGAGATCGCCTCCTTCGCCGCGAAGCGCACGGCCAGGAACGGCGCGGGATTCTTGTGCGAGAGGCAGTAGGCGATTTCATCCGGCAGCAAAATCCGGTTCACGAACTTCTCGCCAAACTTTTCAAACGACGCCGCGATGCGCGCCACCTCGATGATGTCAATGCCGGTGCCAAGAATCATTTCAGTTCTTCTCCCGTCGCGATTTGGTCGGATTGAAGAAAGGTTTTGACCAATTCACCCTCGCCGCAAACGGTCATGCCGGAGAATTTCTTGAACCATTTCCCATCGGGAACTTCGGGTTCTGCATCAAGCCATTCAACCAGCAGGCCAAGCTGGTCGGCGGAAATGTTCCGCTGTTTGATGCGGTCAAGCAGATGCGCCAGCAACGGCGGAGGAAGATTGTGGCGGCGGATGCGGGGCATGGCTATTCGCCGTAAAAACCGCGCGTGATTTCGGATTCCAACTTTTTAACTTCGGCAGGATCGCTGGAGTCAGCCATCTGCCCGGCGAGCGCAGACAACCTTCTTCCCGGCAACTGACGTTCGCGCGCCAGTTCAAAAGCGAATTGAATCACCCGCGACTGTTCCGCGCGCGGCAGATGTTTGATCTCTTCAATCACATTGGTCGCCGTCATGTTGAAACACTAGCAAAGACCCGGGCGGCGCGCAAATTCAGTTTTATCCGCGATAACCTTTCATCAGCGCCAGCATCTCATGCACGGCTTTATCAAGCCCCACAAAAACCGCGCGGCTCACGATGCTGTGGCCGATGTTCAATTCCACCAGATGCGGCACGCGATGCAGCGTGGGCAGATTTTCGTAGTTCAAGCCATGCCCCGCGTTCACCTTCAAGCCCAGCGCGTGCGCCTGTCGCGCGCCGGCAATCAGCCGCTGCAATTCCTTGGACTCGGTGGGGCGAGACTCCGTCGAGCCCAAATTTCTTTGCGCGATTTTCCCAAAGTCAGGGCTCGACGGAGTCTCGCCCCACCTTGAACTGGCTTTGGGAAATTCCTCCGCGAACTGGCCGGTGTGCAGTTCGATGAACTGGCTGCCCGTCCGCGCCGCCGCCGCAATCTGCTGCTCGTCCGGCGCGATGAACAAGCTCACTTCGATGCCTGCGTCGTTCATTTTCTTGCGCGTCTCGGTCAGGGATTTTTCGGCGGCCACCACGTCGAGTCCGCCTTCGGTCGTCACTTCAAGCCGCCGCTCCGGCACGATGCAGACGATGGCCGGTCTCACTTTCAGCGCAATGGCCACGATTTCCGGAACATTGGCCATTTCCAGATTAAGCCGTGTTTCAATTTTCTCGCGCAGCTCCCAGATGTCGCGATCCTGGATGTGCCGCCGGTCTTCACGCAGATGCGCGGTGATGCCCTGCGCGCCCGCCGCCTCGCAAAGCCGCGCGGCCTCGACGGGGCCGGGTTCGCCAAAGCCGCGCCCGCGATAACGCGCCTCGCGCAGCGTGGCGACATGGTCAATGTTGACGCCGAGTTTGAGCATAAAACAAAAATAATTTTCCCATCGAGCGCTTTTCTCTGCCAAAAACGGGGCGGTTTTGCAAATTGAATCACATTCTGATTGCATCACCGCCACGATTTCGGTTTTCATCCGGCGTGCCTGAACCGCGCGCCTTTCTCAAATTCTGGCTGCCAGTGCTCCTGTGGATGGCGCTGATTTTCACCGCGTCCAGCGATCCCCATTCCTCCGAGCACTCCTCGCTCTTCGTGGAGCCGTTGCTGCACTGGCTGTTTCCAAAAATGTCGCAGGCGCATGTTGAGGGCATCCACCTCGTCATCCGCAAATGCGCGCACCTGACGGAATACGCCGTCCTCGCGCTGCTGGTCTGGCGCGCTTTGCATCAATCAAAAACCAACCTGCCAACGTGGTCTTGGCCCAAAGTCGGCGGCACGCTGCTCGTCGTCTTTATTTACGCCGCGTCGGACGAGTATCATCAAAGCTTCGTGGCGACGCGAACGGCGCATTTTTCGGACGTGTTGATTGACACCACAGGGGCGGCCATCGCCCTGCTGGTTCTCCGGCTCCTGACGCTTTACCAAAAGCGCGGCAAGCCGCAGCGAAAATGAAACATCCGCTCGTCGCCGTCGTGGTCTGCTACGCCGCCGGGCTGCTGCTGGCCGAATATTTCCAGCCGCCGCTCGCAGCATTGTTTACCGCTGCTTTCCTTTTCCTCGCTCTCGCCCTCGTCCTCGAAAAATTTCGCCGGTTTCTCATCTGGCCGCTGCTCGCGCTCGTTGGCTGGACGAATCTGGCGGTGCATAACACCGCCATTTCACCGGACGATTTGCGCACGCTGATGGGAAACGAGTCCGCGCTCGCGACGCTGCGCGGAACCTTGGTTGAAACGCCGGGCCTGAAAATCTACGAACGCGACGGCGAGCAAACCGAACACACCATTGCCCTGCTCCGCGTCACCGAATTGCGGCGCGGCGAAAACTGGCAACCCGCCCTCGGCTCAATCATCGCCACGACGCCCGGCGCGCTCGGCAGCAATTTTTTCGCCGGACCGCCCGTGGAAATCTCCGGCGTCATCGCCCCGCCGCCGTTGCCGGTGGCCGAAGGGCTTTTTGACTACCGCACTTACCTGAAGCGGCAGGGGATTTATTTTCAACTAAAGACGGCTTCTGTTGATGGCTGGAAACTGCTTTCGACCAATCAAACGCCAGCCATGAGCGACCGCTTTCTCGCGTGGTCGCAAAAGACGCTCGCCCGCGGATTGCCGGAGGAGGATGAACCTTTGAAACTGCTCTGGGCGATGACGCTCGGCTGGAAAACCGCGCTCACCGGCGAAGTCACCGCGCCTTTCATGCAATCGGGCACCATGCACATCTTCGCGATCAGCGGATTGCACATCGCGCTCATCGCAGGGATTCTCGTGGCGATTTTGCGCACGGTGCAGATGCCGCGTTTTTGGTGCGGCGCGGTCATCATCCCGCTCATCTGGTTTTACACGGCGGCCACGGGCTGGCAGCCGTCCGCCATCCGCTCGACGATCATGATGACCATCATCATCGCCGGCTGGTCGTTGAAACGGCCGAGCAATCTCATCAACTCGCTTGCCGCCGCCGCGTTCATCATTCTGCTCTACGATCCGCAGCAGTTGTTTCAAGCGAGCTTTCAATTATCGTTCTTCGTCGTGTTAAGCATCGCGCTGTTCATGCCGCCGCTGGAAAAAATCCGCGACCGCCTGCTGCAAATTGATCCGCTGCTGCCACGGGAATTGATCCCCCGCTGGCGGCGCTGGTCGAACTCCGTGCTGTGGGTCGTCTCGACCTGGCTGGCGACTTCGCTTGCGGCGTGGTTTGGTTCGTGGCCGCTCACGGCGTATTACTTTCACCTGTTCAGCCCGGTCACGCTGCTGGCCAATCTGCTCATCGTGCCGCTGGCCAGCGCCGCGCTCGCGTGCAACCTCGGCAGCCTGATCTGCGGCGGCTGGTTTCCGTGGGCGACGGAACTTTTCAATTACAGCGGCTGGCTCTGGATGAAATTGATGCTGGAAATCAGCCACGCAGTCATCAAACTGCCCGGCGCATTTTTCTACGTCCGCAGCCCGGCACTGGCGGACTTCGCGATTTATTACGGCGCGATGCTGGCTGTCATGTCGGGCGTGGCATTCCGGAAAAAGTGGCGAATGGTGACGCTGATTTGCATTGTGTTCATCGCCGTGTTTTACGGCTGGCGCTGGCAGTCGGCGGGTTCCATCACGACGCTCACCGTCCTGCCATTGAACGGCGGCCACGCAGTATTCGTTCAATCCGGCCAGCGCGCGGATGACTTGCTGATTGATTGCGGCGACACCAACGCCGTTGATTTCATCACCAAGCCATTTCTCCACGCACAGGGCGCGAACCATCTGCCGCGACTTGCGCTGACGCAGGGTGACATGCGCGACATGGGCGGCGCGCAGCCGGTCTGCGAACTTTTTTCCGTGGGACAAATCATCACCAGTCCGGCGCGTTTCCGTTCGACCGTGTATCGGCAAACCGTCACCGCGATTGAGCAAACGCGCGGGCGGCATAGAATCGTCAATCGCGGAGATGTGATCGGCGCGTGGACGGTTCTCCACCCCGCTTCGACCAATCAACTCTCCAAGGCCGACGACAACGCGCTTGTGCTGAAAGGTGAAATTTATGGAGCGCGCGTTTTGTTGCTGTCGGATTTGGGACGCGAGGGCCAAAGCGTCTTGCTAGAAAGCACGAATGATTTGCACACAGACATCGTCGTCGCCGGCCTGCCGACCGACGGCGAACCGCTCTGCGACGCGCTGCTGGATGCGATTCAGCCGAAGGTCATTGTCATCGCCGATTCAGAATTTCCCGCGACGCGTCGCGCGAGCCGGGAACTGAAGGAACGGCTGGCCGGACGAAATGTGCCGGTGATTTACACGCGGACGGCGGGCGCGGTGACGCTCATCGCCCGGCCAGGCGGCTGGGAATTGCGGACGATGGACGGGCAGAAATTTTAGCCGGAACCAACTCACGATGTGTTTGCAGCCTTTGTTACAGCCTTTGCTTGAAATAAATCACCCGTCATTTTTCTCAAAAAAAAATATGTTGCACAACCATTTGCGTCCAGTCCAAGCTTGAATCCATGAAAATTGATAGGCCACAAAAACTGCGGCCTACTTAAATGTTAGGCCGACTACGCGCATGAGATATTTCGCCACCATTTTACTTTTGAGCTTGAGCGTATTTTTGAGTGGCTGCGCCAAGCCAGACGTGAAGTATTCCGACTTGAAGCCAGCGACCACGGCGACGGTTTCCGGCAGCACAGTCACCATTCATCTTGGCAGTGACTTGGTTGCTTCGGCGTGTTGGACGAAGCCGAAAGCCAAGATTGACAGCCAGACGGTTTATGTTGTTGGCTATCGGACGATGCGCGAGCAGAGCCGTAAGTTTGTGGTTCAGCTTCCAGCTTCCGTGACAGCGCAGACTGTTTCGGTTGTTTGGATTGACCCAGACGGCAGCAAGATTACAGTTCCGATTACGAAGTGAGTTATGATTATCCGTCGGCCTAACATCCAGATAGGCTGCAAATTTCCCTGAATCGGCGAACGCGCAGATCTCTTACCGTTCCCGCGCGATTGAAACGGAAACATGCCGCGCTTCTGGGATGATAAATTTCTTCACCTCCACCGAAACAGTCAGCGGCTTGAACTCGGCCAGAACGGTGTCAGCGATATTAGCCGCCAGTTTTTCAATCAGCTTCCACTCTCGGCCTTCGCCAAATTTCAGGAGCCGCTGCGTGACGGCGAAATAATCAATCGTGTCTGCGATGCTGTCACTCTTAACGGCGGCGGAAAAATCGGATTCCATCTCAAGGGTCAGCAGCAGGCGCTGTGGTTGCGCGCGCTCCGCATCCGGCACGCCGACGCGGTAAAACACTTCGAGATCAACGATGGAGATTTTTCCGGAGTTCATATCCGTGAGAAACATTTGTTCGGGCCGATCTCTTCCCCCTCACCCTGACCCTCTCCCCCGGGGAGAGGGGACAGCTGACAATGCCCTTTTCCAGCTTTTCCAATTTGTCCCGCCAATCCAGTCGCGAGTTTTCGCAAAAGACGGCAACGGATTCTCCCTCTCCCCAAGGGAGAGGGCCGGGGTGAGGGGAAAACCGATGCACTCATGCCTTGCGTGATAAAGTTGTTGGTTTCCGCTTTTTCAAAACCGCCTCGATCAAAACCTTCGTCGGCTTGTTCAATTTCAGCTTTTTGGCTCCGGCCAGCTTGAGCCACTGGGATTCCTGTGCCTCGTGATTGAGCTTCACGTCCGGTTTGCCGGTGGCACGGCAGGTGTAATTCAGCAGAACAAAATGCGCGTCGTGGTAAAACTCCTTCGAGTGGATGCAATCCTGCACCAGCACAAATTCGATGTCCGTCACCTTAAGACCGGTCTCCTCCTTGATTTCGCGGCGCAGTGCCGCCTCGGACGTTTCGCCAAACTTGATCTTGCCGCCGGGAATGCCCCATTTGTTCGACCATTTGTGAGTGCGGATCATCAGCACTTCGCCTTTGGAATTAAAAATCAGCGCGCCAACGGTGGACAACGGCATTTCCATTTTGGAGGGGCGAGACGCCGCCGAGACCCACCCTGCTAAATTCAAATCATTTTCCTCCAGCACGCGGCGCAACTCGCCGAGATGTTCGACGATCAAATCCGGCTTGGCCGCGCGGAGCTGCGCAAGCGTGTTGTAGCCGGTCAGCACGGCACAGGAATGCACGCCGCCATGCCGCGCGGTCTCAATGTCGTGCTCCATGTCGCCGATGAACAGCGTTTCGTCCGGCTTGAGATTGTTTTCGGCGAGGATGTCGTGGATTTTCTTCCGCTTGTCCCAGACGTCGGTGTAAGGCCGGTCCAGATAAACATCGAAGCCGGTCACGCGGCATTGCACGGCGAAATGGTCGGCGTGGACGGTGCTCAAGAGGAACGTGCGGAGTTTTTTCGCGCGGCAGAATTTGAGAAAGTCGCGCGCGTGCGGCAGTTCAATCACCGATGCTTGTGCCTGCTTGAAGCTGCTGTGAAACCACGTTTCAAGCTGCGGCATCGGGACATGCGGCGTGTGGCGGTCATAAAACTTGGTGAACGGCAGCGAGAACTCCGCGCGGAATTGTTCCAGCGACATTTCGGCTTTGCCGGATTGCGTCAAAACGAAATTGGAGGCTTTCAGCACGGCGGGCAAGTCGTCCACCAAAGTCCCCGACCAGTCGAAAATGATGTTGCGGATCACATGGGGAATTTAACCGCCAAGACGCCAAGACGCCAAGAGAAACAAAAAACTGTTTGCGTCGCCATCAGACTGGATTAGATTTCACGCCGATGAGCACAGTGCTGGAAATCGAAGCTGCGATTCGTTCCCTGCCAAAATCAGAGCGGAAAAAACTGGCGGAGGATCTGCCGTCCATTCTTCCCGAACTGGACAGCGAGTGGCACGCGATCATTAGCGATTCACGCCCCCGTCCGGCACTGTCAGCGCTTGGCGACAAAATCGCTGCACAAATCAAATCTTCTCCCCAAAGCATTCCCGAAATTCAAGAAGGCGATTTTAACCGGTGAAATCTCGCGGTATTCAAGAATTCTGGCAGGTCTATCGCGTCCTGCCGCCGCACATCAAAACCGCCGCCCGCGCCACCTACAGGAAATTCTCCCAAAATCCGGCTCACCCTGCTTTGCAATTGGAACGGCTGCGAAGTGATCCGCGTTTCTGGTCGGTGCGGGTGACGCGCGATTTTAGAGCAGTCGCCCAAAGATTTGATAACGACGTCTGGGTTTGGGTCTGGATCGGCAGCCACAAAGATTTTGACCGGCAGTTTCCGGCGTGAACCGATGCTCATCGCATTCAACAAACCATTTGGCGTCCTTTCGCAGTTTACCGGCGACGGCTCGCCGAACCGGGCGCTGGCGGAATTCAACTTTCCGAAAAATGTCTATCCCATCGGACGGCTCGACGCGGATTCGGAAGGTTTGTTGCTTTTGAGCGATGAACCGGCGTGGAACGAACGGCTCTTGCACCCGCGCCACGCGCATGAACGCGAGTATTGGGCGCAGGTGGAAACGATTCCGACGGCGGAAAGTTTGAAACAGCTTGGACTCGGCATTTCGATTCAAGGCCGGAAGACCTTGCCGTGCCGCGCGTGGCTGCTGGAGCCGCAGCCGGCGATTCCGCCACGCGTGCCGCCGATCCGTTTCCGCAAAAACGTCCCGGATTGCTGGATTGGTTTGGAATTGATCGAGGGCAAGAACCGGCAAGTGCGGCGCATGACGGCGGCCATCGGGCATCCGACGCTGCGTTTGCTGCGCGTGCGGATAGGGAATTTGTGGCTGGGCGATTTGCCGTCGGGGAAATGGAAAATGCTTTTGGCAGAAGAACGCGCTCTGGCTGCCGGTGATTAAATTTTGCGGTCGCGCTTGCATTGAGCGGCTCGGAATTTACACTCCGCCCTCCCGATGGCGAATTTAAGTTCACTCAACCCGCAACAACGTCAGGCCGCTGAAACCATCAACGGCCCGGTTTTGATTTTGGCGGGCGCGGGCACGGGCAAGACGCGGGTCATCACCTACCGCATCGCGCACCTGATTGACAAGGGCGTTGCGCCGGAAAACATTCTCGCCGTCACGTTCACGAACAAGGCCGCGCGCGAAATGCAGGAGCGCATCAACAAGCTGATGCCAAGGAGAAGCCAGAAGTCAGAAGTCAGAAGTCAGAAGGATGACAAGGAAGCTCGCCCGACGATCTGCACCTTTCATTCACTCTGCGTCCGCATTTTGCGTTCACATATTGAACGCCTTGGCTACAAGCGCAGCTTTATCATTTACGACGAATCGGAACAATTGGCTGCGGTGAAGAAAATCTTGAGCGGCATTTCGGCCAAGGGCGAAAAGACTGACCCGTCTGCAATCCTCGCTCTATTGAGCAAGTTCAAAAACGGCGGTGAAGCTTCGGCGGCATTCGCCGATCCGAGCGTGCGGGCGCTGGCCGAACACATCCGCACGCGTTACGAATCCGCCTTGCGCGCCTGCAACGCAGTGGATTTCGATGATCTGATTTTACTGACGCTGCGGCTGTTCAACGAGTTTCCCGATGTGCTCGAAGCCTGCCGTGCGAAATATCGTTACGTCATGGCGGACGAATATCAGGACACGAACGCCACGCAGTTCCAGCTCATCCACGCGCTGACGCTCAAACATCGCAACCTCTGCGTGGTGGGCGACGACGACCAGAGCATTTACGGCTGGCGCGGCGCGGAGATCGCCAACCTGCTCGACCTGGAAAAACATTTTCCTGAAGTGAAGATCGTAAAGCTCGAACAGAATTATCGTTCGACCAACACGATCCTGACCGCAGCCAACGCGCTCATCAAAAACAACGCCCGCCGCCGCGCCAAATCGCTCTGGTCGCAGAAAGGCCAGGGGACGAAAATCCTTTTGCGCGCCTGCAACAACGAGGACGAGGAGGCGACGGAAATCGTGGGTCAGATCGAGTTTGCGCGGCTTGCGCATCGCGTGCCGTGGAAGGAAAACGCGATTTTGTTCCGCACGAACATCCAGTCGCGCCCGATTGAAACGGCGTTGCGCAAGGCGGGCGTGCGCTATCATCTGATCGGCGGGCAAAGCTTTTTCGACCGGCGCGAGATCCGGGATTTTCTGGCTTATCTCAAGATGTTCATCAATCCGCACGACGACATCAGCCTGCTGCGCATCGCCAACACGCCCGCGCGCGGCTTGAGCGATGTGACGATGGAACGCCTGCTTGGTGCGAGCCATGAGCGAAAATGTTCAGTGTTCGCCGCGATGAAAAACCCGCTCGTTGCGGTGACGTTCCAGAAGCGGACGCATGAATGTATCGAAGCGTTTGTGGCCTTCATTGAGCGAACGCGCGCGACGTTATGTAGCGTTGATGCTGTGCATCAACCCTCGGCGCACAGCGCCGACACTACACTTCAAATTTGGGCGGACAAATTTCTCGACGAGTCCGGTTATCTGCTGGAGTTGCGCCGTCAGGAAAAAGACCCCGAGGCCGGCGACGCCCGCGTCCGCAACCTGCGCGATTTGACCGCGACGCTCGACGGCAGCAACGCCATCGGCAAGGCGCTGTTCGAGCGGCTCGAAGAATTTCTGGAAAACATCACGCTCGATTCCGACCGCGAAGATGAGGAGGAAAAAGGCGACGTCGTCACGCTCATCACGATGCACAGTTGCAAGGGGCTGGAGTTTCCACGCGTGTTCATCGTCGGGCTGGAGGACGGGCTGCTGCCGCACACGCGCTCGACCACGGAAGGCACGCTGGACGAGGAGCGGCGGCTGTTTTACGTCGCGGTCACGCGCGCGATGCTGTCGCTGACGATCAGCCATTGCGCGAGCCGGAAAAAATACGGGCAGTTGCTGCCGTGCCATCCGTCGCGCTTTCTCAAGGAACTGCCGCCGGAACTCGTGGAAGCAGCGGACGAGAAAGACAAAAAGCCGGTGAGCGAGGCGGTCGGGAAAAGTTTGTTTGATGCGATGCGGGAAGCGGTGGGGTGAAAGTCACGACCGACGACGAAATCAAAATCGCGAAAGGTAATTCGTGACAACAAAACCAGCGTGCGCCATAATGAGCATATGAAGACTCTTACAATTACAGAGGGGCGCGGACGGCTTGGTTATTGGCTCAAAAAAGCGGCGCAAGGCGAAGACGTCGGCTTCATGTTTGAGGGCAAGATTGTGGCGTTGCGCCCGGTGGAAGTGGTTTCCACGGATTATGCGCTCCAGGAATACGGTTTGACGCCCGGCGAACTGGCGGCGGCAGAAAAGCGCATCGGCGCGGAGCTCAAAATGACGCGGAAGCGCGGCGAGCTGACACCGTTCACTGGGAGCAAAAATGATTTCCGTTGAACTGTCCAGGCGGTTCAAAAAGATTGTGCGGGAGGCGCGGCGGGAGGAAGAAGTGTCCGCGACATTGCGGCAGATTGTGGAAGGTTTTGGCAAACCGCACGTCCACTCCGGGCTGGCGATCCGGAAACTGGGCAAACATCTTTATGAATGCCGCACGGGTCTGGCGTGGCGGCTCATTTTTGAAGCGCACAAGGGTGTGTTGACGTTTGATTTTGCGGGCGATCACAACGAGGTGCAAAGCTATCTGCGTGGCCAGCGTTAAACCAGAATTCACAAGCGGAAAAATACGGGCAGTTGCTGCCGTGCCATCCGTCGCGCTTTCTCAAGGAACTGCCGCCGGAACTCGTGGAGGCCGCGGAGGAGAAAGATAAAAAGCCGGTGAGCGAGGCGGTCGGGAAAAGTTTGTTTGATGCAATGCGGGAAGCGGTGGGGTGAATAAACCTCAAAACGGCCAGTTGATGCCGGCGGAAATATACAGTTGCCCGCCAAGGTTCAGTTCTCCCGACCGTCCGCCGCTGTTGAAGCTGGCATTGCCCATGGGCATGTATTGCGCACCGATATACAAGTCGGCGTCGTTGATGACGTGATACAGCAAGGTGCCGTTCACATAACCGCCATAGGTCAGGTCGGTGAAGTCGAACGAACC
>JAQTQB010000014.1:10405-32935 GCA_028712475.1 Verrucomicrobiales bacterium | reverse complement strand
TGAAGCTGGCATTGCCCATGGGCATGTATTGCGCACCGATATACAAGTCGGCGTCGTTGATGACGTGATACAGCAAGGTGCCGTTCACATAACCGCCATAGGTCAGGTCGGTGAAGTCGAACGAACCGTGATTTTTGGTGCTGCTGACGCTGGTGGTGATGGTCTCATTAAATTTATAAGTGCCGGAGACGATGCCGAAGGCTGGGCCGGCGCCTAGTTGCACGCCAAAGTATTCGTTCAAGTCCCAATAAAATGTCGGCCCCAGCCGGAAGGTGTAGAGCATCACGTCGAGCTCGCGCGAACCGGTGACGGTTCCGGCGGTATTGGTGGTGGCAACGGAAGCCGGTGTGCCAGGAATGGTCCAGTCACCGCCCTGCCGATCAAAGCCGCCTTGATAGGGCGCTCCGGGGATGGGAGCGTTATCCGGGTTGGAGGTATTGAATGAAAAAGTGGACTGTTTGACAGTCGCCGACATGGGGCTGTTGTCGGTGATGTTGATGGGCAGCAGGCCGAACCCGAATTCCCAGCCGACACGGGCGTGTTTCCAATACCAGAGGTTGTCGCCATAGGCCATGTCGAACCCGGCGAAAGCGGAACCATTATCCTTGGACGAGCCGGATGTGGAGTAGGAGGACGCGCCGTGCATGAGCAACGTTTGCGTCGCCGGATTGTATTGCGACGCGTTGTCATAGCCCCAATTGCTGGTCTGGCCGAACGCATTTCCCGTGCTGTCCTCGCGCACATAGCCATCGTCATAAACTCCGGCCGCCGGGTTGTTGCCGGAAACGTTAAATGTGCCTTTCGTTTTGAAATTGGCGCTGATGTTCATGCCCACCATCGCACCGATGCGGAAATGACGCGTCCAGTCCGGCGCGTCCCGTTCGATCCAGATGAACTTGCTGGAATCCGGGCTGCCACCGAAGGTGTCCATCGAGTCCGATTGCGCCGAGGCGGCCAGCGCCAGTCCCGCAAAAAAACAGAACAGCCCCCGCGCAAACCAGGCGCGGCAACGAAGGTGTTTGATAAAATGAAGCGGCATGGCATCAGGGGTTCAAAAATACGCGGTAAAAACGCGCACTGCTGTTGGTCGGCGCACTCACCGTGGTGGGCGGGCCGTAATCAACCCATTGCTTCCGGTTCGCCCCGGCCACGATGGACGGCGGCGCAATCATGGCGTTGGAAAATAAAACATTGTCGCTGTAAACCACGGTGTAAGACCGGTTGGTGAGGGATGGGAACTCAATCAGCATGTTGCCATTGGACAACCTGATGATGCGCGTGATGTTGAGGTTCGTGCTCGACGAGGCCGCTGCTGGCGGGGTCAGAACAGGCACCGGCACGGCGAACGCCTGCAACTGCGAATTGGTGAACGGAAAATAATCGAGGGCAAAAAATTGCAGCAGCAATGTCACGCTCTGATTGGTCGCGAGCGGAACCGCCACGGGGGCCGTATAGACCACGAACGGGTTGCCGCTATTCGTGCCGGCCGCGTTAAACAATCGGTTGGTCAAACCGGTCACGACGATGCGCACGGCGGCGACGGCATTCGTCCCGAGGTTCGACAATTTGATGGATTGTTCAACCAATCCATTTTGAGGATTGTAAATTTGCGCAGAATTGGTGACCGCCACCAGATCCCCGGAAAGATAATTGATGACGGTGATGTTGTTGCTGACGGAATTGTTGACGAGGTTGGTATCAAGCAAGCCCGGCGCGGCAACCGACGCGGAAAAAACCAGCACGCCCGCATTGGTGGGCTGGATCGTGAACTGGAAATTCGTGAACGCACCGCTGCCCAACGTGCCGAGGTTGAGGATCATGTTGTTGCTCACAATGGTGAAGTTTCCTTTCAAGATCACACCCGGCGGCAACGTATTCGTCAGCATCACGCTCGACGCGGCATTCGGCCCGGAATTAGTCACGCTGACGCCGTAAGCCATCAGGTCATTCGTTATGACCGCCGTTGCGGGAACCGTGATGACCACGCCAAGATCCGCTTGCGGCAGAATCGTGTTGGTCACCTGCGTCACCATGTTTGTCGCGGCGGTATTGGTCACAAAGATCGAGGGGGCGGAGACCACCACCATGTTCGTGATGAAGCCCACCGCCGTGGGGCGAACGGTCAGGGTCATTTTCGCAACGTCTCCGAAAATAGATCCGAACAAATGAAACACCGTGACGCTACCGAAATTCGTAACGGTGCCGATCGAAGCGCCAATCGAACTGGGAGTGGCGCTGACGAACTGAGCCGACGGGGTCAGCGTATTCGACACGACCGTGTCGGACAAAACGCCGACCAGATTGGTCACGGTGATGGTGTAAGTCAGGGAATTGCTGATCAAGATGGAACTGGCCGAATTGGTGACCAACAGACCGAAGCTTCCCTGCGCTTCAGCGCGCGCGACCGTGACGAGGAACACGGTCACAACCACGGCGAACATTCGAAGCTTGAACCTCATTTTATTTTATGAACCGTTAGACACATTGCCCGATTGAGACGGCGGCAAGGCTGCATTAGTTTCAATGCTTTGGCAATCTTCGTGTTTGGAGTGTTTGGAGCCGAGCATGATGAACTGACTGTGTCTTGCTTGAACGGAGCGCGGCGGTGCGTCACGAGCGTGGCGGGACCGGCACAGCGTGTTCACATTGCAGTGGCTGGCCGGCGACACAGTCGCGCTCCGAAGCATGGCTTCAATTGACGCCGCCGAATTCCAACGGTAGCTTTTCCTCATGACAGGTGCAGCCGACATCCGACCGATTGACACGGAAGAATTGAAACTTCGCAAGCCGATGCCACGCGAACGGTTCACGCCGCTTGCGCAGGAGATTTTCACGCTCAAGAAACAGCTCAACGCCGTCATCCTCGCGCACAATTATCAGGTGCCGGAGATCCAGGACGTGGCGGATTATGTCGGCGATTCGCTCGGCCTGGCGCAGCAGGCGGCCAAGACCAGCGCGGATGTCATCGTGTTCTGCGGCGTGCATTTCATGGCGGAGACAGCGAAGATTTTGAACCCGGATAAAATCGTGGTGCTGCCGGACAAGGACGCGGGCTGTTCGCTGGAAGAAAGCTGTCCGGCAAAACAACTGGCCGCGCTCCAGAAAACCAATCCGAATTTCTGGACCATCGCCTACATCAATTGCAGCGCGGCGGTGAAAGCATTGTGCGACGTGATCGTGACGAGCGGGAACGCGGTGAAAATAGTGGAGGCGGCACCGAAGGACAAGGACATTCTATTTGTGCCGGACGAAAACCTCGGCGCGTGGGTGATGGAACAGACCAGCCGCCCGATGACGTTGTGGAAGGGCAATTGTTATGCGCATGTCGAGTTCCGCCGCGACGCCATTTTGAAAATGCGCGAACAATATCCCGACGCAAAAATCGTGGTGCATCCCGAAAGTTTGCGCGAGGTGCGCGATCTGGCGGATGCCGTCTGCTCGACGGAAAAGATGATCACCTTTTGCAAGAATGACCCGGCCAGGCGGTTCGTCATCGTGACCGAGTCGGGCATCATCCACCGGATGCAGAAGGAATGTCCGGGCAAGGAGTTCATCTGCGCGCCGACATTCAATGTGATGCAGATGCCGACGGACAACTGCCGTTGCAGCGAATGCAAATTCATGAAGCTGAACACGCTCGAAAAAGTCCGCGACTGCATGAAAAACCTCGCGCCAAGCGTGGATCTGCCTGCGGAAATTTTGCAGCGCGCACGGCTGCCGATCGAGCGGATGCTGGAGATTTCGGCGAGGTGATCATCTCAATTTGTCTTTGGGGCAATCCCCCGTCTTGTCACACAATCGTAACAATTCCGCCGCATGGCTGTAACCTGATGGCTTCATTCTGCCGGCGCATTTCGACAACCACCAAATGAAAAAACTGAAAAAATCAAAGGCTTCGACCAAAATCGCCCTGTTTGCCGGCGCAACGGCATTGATGGCGCTCACCAACCAGTCTCACGCACAGTCTTCGGACGCGCTGATTGACAAGCTGGTGGACAAAGGAATCCTCACAACCAAGGAAGCGCAGGAATTGCGCGACGAAGCGGACAAAGGTTTTACCACGGCGTTCCAGGCCAAGACAGGAACGCCGGATTGGGTGACGGCCTACAAGTTCAGCGGCGACTTCCGCGGCCGTTATGATGAAGTTGCCAGCACGGACAGCAACCCAAATTTTAACCAGCGGAATCGTTTCCGCTACCGGCTGCGGGCGGGCTTGGTGGTTTCCATGCAGGGCGGTTTGGAAACGGGATTCAGCCTGACCACGGCTGATCCGGCCAAGGGGAATGAATTCAATAACGCAGGCAATCCGCTCTCGGGCAACAGCACGATGCAGGACAACGGCACGAAGACGGGCATCTATATTGACACCGCCTACGGCAAATGGACGCCGTTGAACAGCGACGGCTGGTTCCTTTCCACGATTATTGGCAAGATGATAAACCCGCTCCAGTTCACACCCATGGTTTTCGACCCGGACTGGACACCGGAAGGCGCGGCGTTGCAAGCCGGCTACACCCTCAATGATCAACATTCCATAATGGTCACGGGCGTGGCGTTTGTGGAAGATCAGGAAGTGAACGGAAATGACATTGGATCTGTTCGCGCCCCCGGGCTTTTCGGAGGACAGGCAGCGTGGGCGGCGAATTGGACCCAGAAACTGGCCACGTCGCTCGGCCTCGGGGGATACACCCTCATCAACCCACAGAATCTCACGACCGCCAATGTGCCTTACATCAACCAGGGCAATACGCGCGTCTTCAGCGTGACGCCGCTCCCCAACGGCAGCTATGTGCTGGCCAATAATTACTCGCCCATCGTCGCGGACGCCAGCGCGACCTACAAGCTGGACTCGTTCCCGCTATACACCGGCGCCTTTCCGATCAAGGTGGCCGCCGAATACATCAACAACGTCGCCAACATGCAAAACAATGACCACAACCAGGGCTATTGGCTGGGTGTCACCTTCGGCAAATCCGGCACCAAAGGAACCTGGGATATTTCCTATCGCTACGAATATCTCGAGGCCGACGCGACGTATGACCAGTTGACGGATGACGACAACGGTGCTTATTACCAAAACGCCCCGACCGGAGGCGCGGTGGGTTATTTCGGCGGCACGAACGTCAAAGGTCACCTGATCAAGGCCAACTACTCGTTCACTGACTCATTGACCCTGACGTTCAGCTGTTTCCTGAATGAATTGATCACCCCCGGTTTGAACACCGCCGGGCTGGGCGAACCGAAAAACAGCGCCATGCACGTCATGGCCGACCTCATGTGGAAATTCTAAACGTCACCAAAACGTAACGAACAAAGCAAAAATAATTCTGTCATAATCATCGCATGAAAAAATTATTCACCATCCTCGCCCTCTCGGCGGCCACCGGAATTGCCGCGCTGGCCGGCAACATCACCGTCAAAGGCTCGGACACGCTCCTGATCCTCGCCCAGAAATGGGCCGAGACCTACATGGGCCAGCACAAGGACGTAAAAATCCAGGTCAGCGGCGGCGGCTCCGGCATCGGGTTTGCCGCGCTGCAAAATCAAACCACGGATTTGTGCGACGCCTCGCGCAAAGCCAAGTCCTCGGAAATCGCCAATTGCATGAAAGCCTTCGGCAAACGCCCGACCGAATACAAGGTCGCCGTTGATGGTCTCTCCGTTTATGTCAACGGCGAGAATCCCGTCAAGGAACTGACGATTGAACAGCTTGCCGGGATATTCACCGGCAAAGTGAAAAACTGGAAGGAAGTTGGCGGCCCGGACGCCCCCATCACGGTTTACAGCCGGGAAAACAGCTCCGGCACCTACGAGTTCTTCAAGGAACACGTTTTGAAAGGCGCGGACTTCGCGGCCAGCGCGCAGACCATGCCCGGCACGGCGGCCATTTTGCAGGCGGTCAGCAAGGATAAATCCGGCATCGGCTACGGTGGCGCCGGCTATGGCACCGGAGCCAAGCATCTTTCCATCAAAAAGGACGATGCCTCACCCGCCATCGAACCGACGGAAGAATCCATCATCAACGGCACCTATCCAATCTGGCGCTACCTCTACGTTTATGTGAACCCCGCTTTGGACAAGGGTGAGATTGGAGCGTATCTGAACTGGATCCGCAGCGATGACGGCCAGAAGATCGTCAAGGACGCAGGCTATTTCCCGCTCCCGGCGAAACTGCGCCAATGATTTGATCGCCAGTTCCTCCGATCAATTACGGCGGGCGGACGCGGATTGCGCATTGCGATTCCCGTGCCGCCCGCTAATTTTTCCGCCGTGATCCAAAATCACAAACAACAAAAACGCACGCACGGCTGGATGGGCATCCATCGCGGCCACCGCGCCCGTCCGCTCGAATGGCTCGCGGAGAAGTTCATTTTTCTTGTCTCGCTCTCGACCATCCTGATGGTGTTCCTGATTTTTCTGTTCGTCGCGCGCGAAGCACTGCCGATTTTTTTTGGCGAAACCGACACCGCGCTGGTGCAAACAGTGATACCGCCAGATGAAGCGGACAAGCTGTCGCCCGCGCAATTGCAGAAATATCTCGAGCTGACGCCAGAACAGTTCGCCTCAATGGACAAGGACTCGCTCAAGGCGCTCATGGAAGTAAAACAGGAGGCGTTGGACGAAATCCCCGAAAAATTCCGCAACGACCCCGACGCCCGCGCCAACACCACCGACTGGCATTACCTGCTGCTGCCTCACCAATGGAGCGACTACGACAAGCCGGAATACATCTGGCAGCCCGTCGGCCAGATCCAGAAATACAACATCGTTCCGCTGCTCGTCGGCACGTTGAAAGTGACCTTGATCGGCCTGCTGTTCGCCGTGCCGCTCGCGGTGGGCGCGGCCATTTACGTTTCGCAACTCGCCCGTCCGCGCGTCCGCGAAATTGTGAAGCCGACCATTGAACTGCTGTCGGGCATCCCCTCGGTCGTCGTGGGTTTCTTCGCCCTGCTCATCATGGCCACTGTGTTGCAAAAACTTTTCGGCTACCAGACACGGCTCAATGCATTCGTCGCTGGCATCGCGCTCGGCTTCGCCGTCATCCCGGTGATTTTTTCCATCGCTGAAGACGCGCTCACCAGCGTGCCGCGCGCCTACACGCAGGCCGCGCTCGCGCTTGGGGCCTCGCGCTGGCAGACCGCGTGGCAGATCGTTCTGCCCGCCGCATTGCCCGGCGTTTTCGCGGCGGCGGTTCTTGGCTTTGGCCGCGCCATCGGCGAAACCATGATCGTGCTGATGGTCTGTTCCGCGAGTGTGATGTCGTGGAATATTTTTGATTCCGCCCGCAGCATCACCACCACTATCGCCGCAGAAATGGCCGAGGCTGTTTCCGGCGGGCCGCATTACCGCATCCTGTTCATGCTCGGCGCGCTGCTCTTCGCTGCGACGTTTGTCTCCAACATGATTGGCGGCGCGGTCATCGAACGCTTCAAACTCAAGCTGGAGGGCAAGCGATGAACACCATCACCCCATCCCAATACCTGCCGGAAACGCAGCAACAACCGGGCAGACATTTCCGCGCGGAGAAATTCGACTTCTGGTCGTTCTTCTTCAGCGGCCTGACGGGACTGGCCACGCTCTTCATCCTCGGCATTCTCGCCGTGATTTTGCTGAACATCCTCATCAACGGCTGGAGCGCCATCTCGTGGCATTTCGTCTCGACCATCCCGAAAAAAGATTTCTTCGACGCCAGCACCACCGGCGTGCTGCCGATGATCGTCGGCACGACCATCCGGGTTTTTGTGATGACGATTTTTGTGATTCCCGTCGGCGTCATCACCGCGATTTACCTGACGGAATATGCGCCCAACACCGCGCTCATCACCCGCATCATCCGAGCCGCCGTCAACAATCTCGCTGGTGTGCCGTCCATCGTCTTTGGTCTGTTCGGCCTCGGTTTCTTCATCAATTTTATCGGGAAAAACATGGATGCTCTGCTGCACAATCCCAGCGCCGTCTGGGGGCAGCCCGCGCTCATCTGGGCGGCGCTCACGCTGGCGGTCATGACGCTGCCGGTGGTCATCGTCGCCACGGAGGAATCGTTGAAGGCCATACCGCCCGGCCTCCGAGAAGCCAGCCTCGCTCTCGGCGCGACCAAGCTGGAAACAATTTTGCGCGTCGTGCTGCCGCAGGCATTGCCCGGCATCATGACCGGCGGCATTCTCGCCGTGAGCCGCGCCGCCGGCGAAGTCGCGCCGATTCTGTTCACCGGCGTGGCGTATTACATGGCTTCGCTGCCCAGCCATTTGAGCGACCAGTTCATGGATTTGGGCTACCACGTTTTCGTGCTGTCAACGCAATCGCCGAACATCGAGCAGACACGGCCCATTCTCTACGCCACGGTGCTGGTGCTGCTCATGCTCACGTTCGCGCTGAACATCGTGGCCATCATCATCCGCGCCCGGATGCGGAAAAAACTGCGGGCGCTGGGTTGAAACCACATGAAATCATCTTTCACAACTGAAATGTGTCTGCCTGTCTTCCCATCACCCGGGCCCTCTACCCCGAGGAGGGGGAAAATTATTTCCAGTCTCCCGGCAAAACCAGGGTTGAATTCGGCTCGGCCACCGCACGAATTACCAAAAGCAGACAACGGCTCTCCCCTCTCCTCGAGGGAGAGGGGAAACGCGTTATCGCAACGCAGCAATTTATAATTTATGGCCGCAATTTCCATCCCCAGAGTGGCGGTTGACGACAACAAGGCAACCGGTTCATCCGGCGCGTCGCTTATTGAAATCGAGCAGCTCTCGCTGTATTACGGCGCGTCGAAGGCGCTCAAGAACATTTCTCTGAACCTCGGCGAAAAAATTGTCACCGCCTTCATCGGGCCGAGCGGCTGCGGCAAGTCCACCCTGCTCCGCTGCTTCAACCGCATGAACGACCTCATTGACAACGTCCGCATCGAAGGCGCGATCAAGATCGGCGGGCATGACATCTACACCAAGGACGTGGATGTGATCGAACTCCGCAAGCGCGTGGGCATGGTGTTCCAGAAATCCAATCCGTTCCCAAAATCCATCTACGAAAACGTCGCCTACGGCCTGCGGCTGCATGGCGTGAAAAACAAGTCCGCCCTCGACGAAGCCGTGGAGAAAAGCCTCCATCAATCCGCGCTGTGGGATGAAGTCAAAGACCGTCTGCACGCCAGCGCGCTCGGTTTGTCCGGCGGCCAGCAGCAGCGCCTCTGCATCGCCCGCGCCATCGCCATCAAGCCGGAGATCATCTTGATGGATGAACCGGCCTCTGCGCTCGATCCCATCGCCACCACGCGCATCGAAGAATTGATTTTGAATTTGAAAAAGGATTTCACCATCGTCATTGTGACGCACAACATGCAGCAGGCCGCGCGCATCTCGGACCAGACGGCGTTTTTTTACATCGGCGAACTGGTGGAATTCGGGCCGACGGCAAAAATTTTCACCAATCCTGCGCAGAAGCGCACGGAAGATTATGTGACCGGCCGGTTCGGTTGAACCAACCAGAATTTAACTTATGGAAAATTATTTTGAGGCGGGCATCGAAGAGCTGCGGCAAAAACTTCTGCTGATGGCAAGCCGCGCAGAAACCGCCGTGAACGAATCCGTGCAGTCCCTCATGCAGCGCGACCACGACCTGGCCTTGCGCGTCAAGGCGGACGATGACGTGATTGACAAGTTTGAGATCGAGATTGACGACATGGCCATCCAGCTTTTGACGAAAGCACCGCTGGCCAGCAATCTCCGGCTCGTGACCGTGGCGATGAAAATTTCCCAGAACCTCGAGCGCATTGGTGACGAGGCCACGAAAATCGCCAAGCGCGCCCGCGATCTCGCGCAGGAACCGCCGGTAAAAATCAACCTGGATTTGCCGAACATGGCCACGCTCGCGCTCGCCATGGTGAAGGACGCGCTTGACTCGTTTGTGCAGCGCGATTCCGCCGCCGCCCGCACCATCATCCCGCGCGACAAGGAAGTGGACGCGCTGAACAAGCACATCCACCAGCAGCTCGCGCAGCACATGATGGAGAACCCCGACACCATCGGCCGCTGCCTGCATTGGATTGTCGCCGCCAAAAGCCTCGAACGCATCGCCGACCATGCGAAGAACATCGCCGAGGAAGTGGTTTACCTCTGCGAGGCGCAGGACATCCGGCACGGTCCGAAAAACTGACGGAGCGCGGGCTTCAGCCCGCTTCATCGTCCGCAACGATGAGGCGCTTGAATCGCCAAGATAATTTTCCGCACACTGAAGCGGCGTAAGCGCCGCGCTCCCCAGCCAAACTGATTTTTCGTGCGCGCTGAAGTTTTTTTGGTAAGACTTCGCGCGCATGTTTTCCATCCAACAACTTTTCAGCAAAGGCGACCGGTTTCAAGGACTGCTCGAAGCCGCCGCCCAGGAATCCCACGAAAGCGTCCGGCTCGTCATCGAACTGATGAAGTCGCCGCGCAATACTCAAAATCTTGACGACCTCATCCTTGCGCGCCGCAAGGAGAAGAAGATCTCCGAGCAGATCAGCAACGAGCTGGTAAAGACGTTCATCACCGGCCTCGAACGCGAGGACATCGAGGCGCTGGCGCGCGGGCTTTACCGGATTCCCAAGGCCGCCGAGAAGCTGGCCGAACGCTTCGTGATGGCGGGGCATCATCTGGACGGGATTGATTTCACGAAGCAGGCCGACATGATGTCCAAGGCCACCGACGCGATCTACGAAATGGTCAAGCAGCTCCGCAACATGGAGGACATGGAGAAGATGAAGGGGTTCAACGACCGGCTCCAGCTTGTCGAGGTCGAGGCGGACAAATACATGAACGCGCTGCTCCGCGATCTTTACGGCGGCAAATACGACGCCATCCGGGCCATCGTCGTGCGCGACGTTTATGAAATGATGGAAAAGATTGTGGACCGCTGTCACGACGCCGGCAACGTCGTCATGCAAATCGTGCTGAAAAATTCCTGACGCGCGATGACCCTCATTCTGCTCGTCATTTTCATCGCCCTGGTGTTCACCTACATCAACGGCTTCCACGACACGGCCAACTCCATCGCCACCGTCGTCTCCACCAAGGTGCTCACGCCGCGCCAGGCGGTGTTGCTCGCGGCGGTGACCAATCTCATCGGCGCATTTTGCGGCACCGCCGTGGCCGCCACGATCGCGTCCGGGCTGGTGGACGCCCAGGTGGCGACCATGCCCGTGCTGTGCTGCGCGCTGGTCGCGGCCATCCTCTGGAGTTTGTTGACGTGGTGGTTCGGTCTGCCTTCCAGTTCATCACACGCACTTGTCGGCGGACTTTGCGGTGCAGTGCTGGCGGCCTCCGGCAATCGTTGGTCATCCATCATCTGGTCCATCCCCGGGAAGGATCACTGGTGGCAGGGCAAAGGCATCCTCTGGAAAGTCATTGTCCCGATGATCAGTTCGCCGCTCGTCGGCTTCGTCGTCGGCTTCATCATCATGAGTCTGCTCTATATTCTGCTGCGCCGCTGGAGGCCCGTGACCGTCAACCGCACGTTCGGCAAGCTGCAGTTGTTCAGCGCGGCCTACATGGGTTTCGCCCACGGCACGAACGACGCGCAAAAAACGATGGGCATCATCGCCCTCGCCCTCGTCGCCGGCACGGCTTCTGGCAGTTTTGAAAACCTGCCGGACTTTCTCTCCTTCCTGAAAACTCCCGAGCCCGCCGCCGGTCAATCGCTCCACATCGCGACTTGGATAAAAATCATTTGCGCGCTGACCATGTGCGCCGGCACCGCCGCCGGCGGCTGGCGCATCATCAAGACGCTCGGCCACAAAATGGTGAAGCTCCATCCCGTCCACGGTTTCGCGGCGGAAGCGACCGGCGCGAGCGTGCTGTTTGCTGCGGCGCACTTCGGCATGCCCGTTTCCACCACGCACGCCATCACGACCTCCATCATGGGCGTCGGCTGCGCGAAAGGTTTTAATGCGCTCAAATTAAGTGTCGTGGAACGCATCCTCTGGGCCTGGGTGCTGACGCTGCCCGCCAGCGCCGCCGTCGCCTACGGGCTGGTTAAAATCGCCCGCTCGTTCGGCTGGCTGTGACGGGGCGCGACGCTTTTTCACAGGCCTGACAATTTCCAGAAGATATATCTTGCCAGGCTTTCCGATGCGTGCGATTTTCATTTCGTCGTTTGACGAAATAACATCCTATGCGCGGCTTCATGGCCATCACCAAGGCGCTGTCCGACCCGAACCGGGTGCGGATGCTTCTCGCGCTCCGGCGCAGCGAGCTATGCGTCTGCCAGATCACCGAACTGTTCGGCTTCGCGCCATCCACCGTGTCCAAGCACCTTTCCATTTTGCATCACGCGGGTTTGATTTTGTCGCGCAAGTCGGAACGCTGGGTTTATTACCGGTTGCCGGACAAATCCGCCTCTGTCGCCGTCCGCGAAGCCTTGGACTGGGTTCACAAATCCCTCACCAAGACGGATGAGGCTGCTGCCGACGCAAAAAAACTGAAGCGGATTTTGCAGACCGACCTCGCCGTCATCTGCCGCCGTCAAAAATGTTGAATTGATTTTATGAGCACAATACTTGCAGGCGAACAAAATGATTCCGTGCGCAAGCTGGTGCGCGAAGGCTACACCAAGATCGCGCAGGAAACTTCCGCCAGTTGCTGTAGTTCCGGCGTGTCCTGCTGCGGTTCTGCGCCGCAGGACGCCGACAAGCTCGCGCGCGAACTCGGCTACACGGTCGAAGATCTCAAAGCGCTGCCCGAAGGCGCGAACATGGGGCTTTCCTGCGGCAACCCCGCCGCGCTCGCCGCTTTGAAGCCCGGCGAAACAGTCCTTGATCTCGGCAGCGGCGGTGGCTTTGATGTCTTCATAGCTGGTCGCAAAGTTGGCGAAACGGGGCGTGCCATCGGCGTGGACATGACGCCGGAAATGCTCGGCAAGGCACGCAACAACATCGCCGGTTATCGCAAAGAAACCAACCTCGACAACGTGGAATTTCGGCTTGGCGAAATCGAGCATCTGCCCGTCGCGGACAATTCCGTGGACGCCATCATCTCCAACTGCGTCATCAACCTCTCACCCGACAAGACACAGGTCTGGAGCGAGATGGCGCGCGTGCTGAAACCCGGCGGACGCGTGGCCGTGTCAGACATGGCTCTGGTCAAACCCTTGCCGCCGGAAGTAATGAAGATGGTGGAAGCGCTTGTCGGCTGCGTGGCGGGCGCGGCGCTGGTTTCTGAAACCGGGCGCATGGCGCGCGAAGCCGGGTTGACCGACATCGTGCTCAAGGTCAAATCCGATTACACCGAAGCGATGTTGGATTTTGAAGATCCTCTTTACAAAAAGATTATCGAACTGCTTCCCGCCGGCGCAAAGACCTCGGACTACATCACGAGCCTTGAAGTCCAGGCGTTGAAACCGAAAGAGGCATGTTGCGGAAACGACTGCTGCGAATCATGAGCGACGAAAATCCAGCCTCGCCCAAACGTCTCGCGTTTTTCGAGCGCTACCTGACCGTCTGGGTTTTTCTCTGCATGGTCGTTGGCGTGGCATCCGGCAAATTTGCGCCGCAACTCACCGCGTCGTTGAGCAAGGTGGAATTCGGCCAAGACTCGCACGTCAACGCGCCCATCGCCGTGCTCATCTGGCTGATGATTTATCCGATGATGCTCAAGGTGGATTTCAGCGCGCTCGGCGGCATCGCGCGCAAGCCGAAAGGACTCGGCGTCACGCTGCTCATCAACTGGCTGGTGAAACCGTTCAGCATGGCGTTCCTCGGCTGGCTGTTCATGCAACACGTTTTTAGCACTTGGATTTCGCCGGATCTGGCGAAGGAATACACCGCCGGCCTCATCATCCTCGCCGCCGCACCCTGCACCGCGATGGTCTTTGTGTGGAGCTATCTCACCGACGGCGACCCGGTCTATACGCTAGTGCAAGTGGCGGTGAACGACCTCATCATGCTCGTCGCCTTCGCGCCCATCGTAATGTTTCTCTGCGGCGTGGCGAATGTCATCGTGCCGTCGAAAGTGCTCATCACGAGCGTCGTGGTGTTCATCGTCATCCCGCTCGCAGCGGGCTGGCTGACACGAACCGTGCTTTTGAAATCACACGGCAAAGACTGGTTTGAGAAAAATTTCCTGCCGAAGTTTCAGCCCGTTACGATGTTTGCGCTGCTGCTGACGCTCGTTTTGATCTTCGCGTTCCAGGCGGAAAATCTCACCACGCGCTGGCTGGCCGTGCTGTTCCTCGCTGTGCCGATTGTCATCCAGGTTTATTTTAATTCTACGCTGGCTTACCTGCTGATGCGCAAACTGCGCGTGCCACACAATGTCGCGGCACCCGGCGCGCTCATCGGCGCGAGCAATTTCTTTGAACTCGCCGTGGCCGTGGCCATCACGTTGTTCGGAGCGGGCTCCGGCGCGGCGCTGGCGACAGTCGTCGGCGTGCTCGTGGAAGTGCCGGTCATGCTGTCCGTCTGTAAAATCTGCAACCAGTCGCGCGGCTGGTATCAGCGTGCTGCGCATTAAAACATCTACGAACATGACACGAGAATTGAAGATAGAGGATTGAAGATCGAAAAGACGCGTCGTCCATCTTCCATCCCCATCCTCGCTTTTGAATTATGAAACCAACCATCCTCATTCTCTGCACTGGCAACTCCTGCCGCAGCCACATCGGCGAAGGTTTTTTGCGCGCTGCGCTCGGCGATCTGGCGAATGTCCAGAGCGCCGGATCAAATCCCGCCGGCTACGTCCACCCGCTCGCCATCAAAGTCATGGCCGAGGTGGGCATTGATATTTCCGCGCACCGCTCGAAGCACTTGAAGGAATTTGTGGAACAGCCAGTCCACACCGTCATCACGGTCTGCGGCAATGCAGACCAAGCCTGCCCAATTTTCCCCGGCCAGATGAACCGCCATCATTGGCCGTTTTTCGACCCGGCGAAAGCCACCGGCAGCGAGGAGGAAATATTGAAATGCTTCCGCACCGTCCGCGACGAAATGCGCCGCGTGTTTGAAGCATACGCCGCAGGTTTAAGCGATGCGGCGAAAGCGCGTTAATCGAACTTTGCGCCAGCCTGCAATGGAAAACCGGCGAGAAATTCTGCCGCGCTCATCCGCCTGCCGCCTTCACGCTGCAATTCCAATATCCGTAGCGCATTTTGACCGCAGCCGACGACGAGGCCGGTCTTGTCGGCTGATAAAACGATTCCCGCCGCGCCGGAGCGTTCGACAACTTCGGTTTTCCAGATTTTCAGGAGATGCGGTTTTGCAGGACAGGCTTCCAGCCTGTCTTTGACAGGCAAGATGCCTGTCACACTTAAAAAAGTGAACGCGCCCGGCCACGGCGTGAAGGCGCGGAGCCGGTTCCAGATTTGCACCGCCGGCTGGCTCCAGTCAATCTGGCCGTCTTCTTTTTTGATTTTCGCAGCGTAGGTGGAGCCTTCGGCGGGTTGCGGTTGTGGCGTGATTTCTCCGGTGACGTAGGCGGGAATCGTCTGAACGAGCAATTCTGCGCCAAGCTGGGCGAGGCGGTCGTGCAGGATTTGAGAATCGTCCGTGGGTAGAATCGGCGTGCGGCGCGTGGAAAGAATCGGCCCGGTGTCGAGACCGGCGTCCATCTTCATGATCGTCACGCCGGTTTCCGGCTCGCCGTCGGCAATCGCCCATTGGATCGGCGCGGCTCCGCGATATTTGGGCAGGAGCGAGGTGTGGACATTCAGGCAACCGTAACGCGGCAGATCCAAAATCGTCTGCGGTAAAATCTGTCCGTAGGCGACGACGACCATCAAGTCGGGTTTGAGTTCGCGCAGTTCGCTGATGAATTGTTCATCGCGTGCCTTGAGCGGCTGGAAGACCGGCAGATTTAATTTCTCCGCGAGAACTTTTACAGGTGAAGGCGTGAGCTTGAGTTCGCGGCCTTTTGGTTTGTCCGGCTGGGTGATGACGGCAACGACGGAAAAGTTTTTGTCGCTGGAAATTTTTTCCAAGCTGGCGCAGGAAAGTTCCGCCGTGCCCATGAAGATGATTCGTAACGCAGTCATGCGAACAGCGAACGGGAAATCGCGCGCGGGCGAAAGGAAAAAGTGGCGCGGTCAGAGTTTGACGACGCAGCGGAGAATTTTTGAAAAGGTCTCCACCGGCGTTCCATCCGTGTTGATGCGATGGACGAGTTTCTTGCCGTAAAATTTCAGCACTGGCTTGGTTTCCATTTCGTAGGTCCTGAACCGCTGGCGGATGACGTCCAGATTGGCGTCGTCCAGGCGGTTGTCCTTGAGGGCGCGGCGCTGCATGCGTGCGATGAGGTTTTCGATATTTCCGCTGCACATGTAGAAGACCGCGACGACTTTTATAAATTCCTGGAGCATTTCGGCTTGATGCGTGTTGCGCGGAATGCCGTCGAGCACGAGCGTGTCGCTTTCTGGATGAAGGCGTCCGCTGCCCGTCAGACCGTGCATATATTTCTGCCACAGTTCGACGGTCGGTTTGTCGGGCACGAGCTGGCCGCGGCTGGAATATTGAAGAAAAACTTTGCCGAGAGGCGCTTCGGAACTCAAGTTGCGGAACATGTCGCCGCAACTGCAATGGACGAAGCCTGGAATTGCGCCGAGAATTTTGCCATGCGTGCCCTTGCCCGTGCCGGGCGCGCCGAACATGAGGATGGTGCGGTATTTCAAGCGTCTTTGGGTTTGACCTGGATTTCCTGGATGTCGGCAAAGGGAACCGTGACTTCCTGCCGCGTCTCGCCCAGCGCGACTTCCACGTGCATTTCGCTGGCGGCAATGCGCGCGATGCGCTCGACAACGAACTGGCCGCGCACGGTTTTCAAGATGAGCAAGGTGTTTTCATCGGCAGCACCGCGTGTCTTGCCAAAAAAACCGGCAAACTTTGTCTCAATAAACCGGCGGTTGAAGGTGAACTGGCCGCGTTGAAAAATATGTCCGGCGCTCGGGGATGGCCGCGATCCGGCGGTGACGCCAGTGATGTGAATTTCCTCCGGAGCCGGCTGTCCCGCCACGGCAAAGGTGGCCGGGTCGGTTTCCGCTTGAAGCTCGGCGGGAGCGGCTTCAATGCGCATGGGCATGGCGAGAAAAATGATCGGCCCCAAAACCGGCAGCACCGCCGCCACGCCCATGACCAGGCCTTTTGGGCGGATGCGGACGATGGCGATTTCATAACCGGCGTAAATGTTGGCCGCGTAAATCAACAGCAGTAAAAAAATTCCGACGGATGAGGAAAACAACGCGCCGATGAGCGATTGTTTCGGCGGCACTTCCAGCCGGCCTTTTACTTCATTGATTTTAACTTCCGGTTTTTGGGGGCGCTCTGACAATGGAATCTCAATGAACGGCTCGACGAGGGGCTTGATTTTGGGATTATTCGCCAGTTGCTTCAGGCCGTCCTGGGAAAATTTTGGCCACGCAACGCGGTCGGAGTATTTGTTGTCGGCCAGGCGAAAAATGACGCCGGCGTCGTTGAACGAAATGATGTCGCCCGTCAGCGATGTGCCGTCGGCCAGTGGAAACGTGTCCGCACCGGCGGCGGCGAGCAGGCCACAAAGCCAGAAACCAAATATTGTCCGGAAGATTTTGCGCACGCCCTGTTCTAACAAACCGGGGCGTGGCGCGAAAGAAAATTCAAAGGCGTGGGCGCGCCCCGCATTTTGAGCAAAAACTCCTTTGACTCGCCGACTTTGCGCGTTATAGGCTTCAGCAGCGTCCGGGCGGTGGAAACGCTTTCAACCTTTTTTGGAAAACATTTATGAAAAAAATAACTTCAATGTGCGCAGCGGTGTTCCCGGCATTTGTGATGACGGTTTTATTGCTGGGATTGACCGGTTGCCAGACAGATCAATACGATTCAATTGGCAACCCGATCCATGCCGAAGCGGCAGGCAAGACAAACCAGATGGGGCAAGCCATTGAAGCAGATCATTCTGAAGCGATGATCCTGCGGGAAGGAGATGTTCTGAAAATTTCATTTCCGGGCTCGCCGAGCCTGGACACCACCCTGCCAATCCGGCGCGATGGTAAAATAAACTTGCAACTGGCCGGGGAAATCAACGCTTCGGGAATGACCCCGTCCGATCTTGAAAAGGAAATAGTCAAAGCCTGCGGCTCCCAACTGATCAGCAAGGAAGTGGCGGTGACCGTGGTGTCCTCTTCCATTTCGGTATTTGTGACCGGTTCGGTGCTGAAACCGCAAAAAGTCGTGTCTGACCATCCGATTACCGCACTCGAAGCCATCATGGAGGCAGGTGGTTTTGATTATGCGAAGGCCAATTTGAAGGACGTGCGCGTCATCCGCTACGAGAATGGCCGCCAGCATACCTACGTTCTGAATTTGAAACTCGTGATGCAGGGGCACCAATCCAATCAGTTTTACCTCAAACCTTCCGACATCGTTTACGTCCCGGAACGATTCTCAATGTTTTAACGGTTTCGCACAGAAGTTTAAAGGGTCTTTCAAGGGGTAAAAGCGTTCCTGAACTTGCTGCCGCCAATTCGGATTTGCCTTCGTCCACGGTGCTTTCGTCGTTGTTCAGGTGTGTTGTCCCTAAAAGCTCACACAGTCCATGTCCACCAAATCGAGGCAAGGCCGCTTTGCGTCAAATCCCACAGCCCGCTAGAAAGAATAGCCGAGATTAAACCCGACCTGGTTGCTGGAATAGGCCAGCCCGGGTTGATCGGTGGTGTTTTGACTATAGTTGTAAAATACCGCGACCGAGCCACGTTTCAAAATTGAAGTGCTCAACTGGACATTGATGGAATAATAATCGGACGAGCTATTGGCGGAAGCACCGCTGACCGCCGAGACATAGGTGGTCCAGGTATATCCGCCGCTCACATTCAGGTAAAATTTCTGAAATAAACGCTGCCTCACACCCCCATTAAGACTGGTGACTTCGGTGATCTGATTCTGATAATACGATGTGTTGACCTCCCGGCTCGCATTGAGGGAAAGCTTCGTCTGCTCAAATGGCTGATACTGGATTGACCCGCCAAAAATCGGATTGATCAAAGGAGCTTCACCGCCATCCGTGAATTGCGAAAATTCCGCGCCGCCGTTGATCCCAAAGCTGACCTTGTCCGTGGCACGCCAGTTGGCACGCCCCTGAAGCTGCTCGAAAAGTGTGTTGGGCGTCGTGGCAATATAACCGGCCCCCGCACCGACGCCGATGACCAATCGCGGCCAAAACTGGTAATTCAACCAGTCCATCGTTGACCATTCCTTGGAACTTTGAAAACCCGTGGGGAAATTCAAATTCTGGTTGACCCCAAAATCCACAGAAATTTTGCTGCTAAGCGGACGCGAAGCCGTGAGGGCGGTCGAATAAGTCTGCTGTTCGGTCTGCGTTCCCGTTTGAGCCTGTGGCAGGGATGAATAGGTAAAATTTTGCGAAAGCCCTAAGGTCCAGTCCTCATAGATCGTCCCTCCTGTCAATGTGACCGAGTGGCCAACGGTATCATCAAAACTGTTATCCGAATAAAAAGTGAACGTGGGTGTGTAATCCAAAGTCCAGTGCGTGCCCATCACAAACAAAACACCCGGAGCAAAGGTCTGGACAATCATGTCGGACGGCGGCTGGTTTGTCCCGGACCGGATGCCGGTGCCATAGGTGAACTGGTAGGACGCATGCGGATGCAGCGCTACCGGCCCCCACTGCAACGGGTGCAGTTCATCCAAAAAATTTGCAACCGCACTGTCCGGCGGAAATACCTGCATCTCACCGGGACCAAGCGCTTCTATGGCCGGCGGGGTCACCGAAACCGACGGCGGCGGCGGGGCAAACACCTGTTGCGCCCGGGCCGCGCCAGCCAGCGCGGAAAGCCCCAACATCGTGACCCAGATCAATCGCCGTGTTCTTTTTGTCTGACCGGCAAGGACAATCCGCCAGCTCGCTTTTTTTTTCATAAGAGCGCCGTTGTTATTATTTACCTGAACCCAAAAAATGCTGGTCACGCCTTCCAGACCTGGCCCGCTTTGGCCGCCACACCGGCCATCGCATTGCGCGTATCCACAATGCAGGACGACCATTCAGCCAGTTCCCGATAGTTGACGGATTGATGATTGGTGGAAATAATCACCGCGTCAAAGCTTTGCACCGTCTCACGGTTCCAGCCGACCGAACGCGTTCCCGCCCAGTGCGCGTGTTCACGAGTCGGGCGGATGACCGGCACATACGAATCGTAATACGCCACCTCCGCGCCGCGCGATTTGAGAATCTCCATCAACGTGTAGCTCGGCGATTCGCGCTCGTCGTCCACATTCGGTTTGTAAGCCAGTCCCAGGATCAACACGCGACTGCCGTTCACCGGCTTGCGGTTGGCGTTGAGCGCTTCCGCCGTGCGGTTCACAACGTGCATCGGCATGGCCGTGTTGATCTCGCCCGCCAGTTCGATGAAGCGCGTGTTCTGGCCATATTCGCGAGCCTTCCAAGTCAGATAAAATGGATCAATCGGAATGCAATGGCCGCCCAGGCCGGGGCCGGGATAAAACGCCATGAAACCAAACGGCTTCGTTTTCGCTGCGTTGATTACCTCCCAAACATCAATGTCCATCGCTGAATAAACCACTTTCAACTCGTTGACGAGCGCGATGTTTACGCTGCGGAAAATGTTTTCCAACAGTTTCGTCGCCTCCGCCGCGCGGCAGGAAGAAACCGGCACCAAAGTTTTGATGGCGCGTCCGTAAAGCGCCTTCGCGCGTTCCAGACAAGCTGGTGTGTAACCGCCGATGACCTTCGGAATGATTTCAACTTTGCTCTGCGCATTGCCGGGGTCTTCGCGTTCCGGTGAAAAGGCCAGATGAAAATCCTTTCCCGCCTTGAGCTTCGATCCGGCTTCGAGCACCGCGCGCAGATCTTCGTCGGTCGTGCCGGGATACGTCGTGGATTCAAGAACGACCAGCGCGCCTTTTTGCAGGTGCGGCGCGATGGCTTTGCCCGTCTCGATGATGTAGGAAATGTCCGGCTCGCGGTTTTTATTCAACGGCGTCGGCACGCAGATGATGACCGCCCCGGTTTCCTTCGCGCGGCTGAAATCGGTGCTGGCCGAGAGCTTTCCGGTTTTCACATATTCGGCGATGGCCGAGGATTCAATGTGTTTGATGTAACTCCGGCCCTGATTGAGCGATTCGACTTTGGCCGGGTCAATGTCCAGCCCCAAAACCTCCACGCCGGAGCGTGCGAACTGGAGCGACAATGGCAGGCCGACATATCCCAGACCAACGATGGCTATTTTCATAAAATCCTTTTGAATTTGAATGTTCTTGGCGGCTGAAGCAACTCAATCATGCGAGTAATGTTAAAATAATGCCGGCATGGCTTTAAAAGTTTGCGGGATTTTTGCTTCATGGCGTGCCTGCTTCCGCGCCGCAAAATTTGTCCTCGGGAAAATAATCCACCGCCGGTTTTGATTGCCATTTTTCAAGACAAGGCTGTCTTAAACATTTTTTCGTCAATACGACAGTATTTTGCAAGAGCCGGCGGCAGCGTCATCAATCGGGACAGGTGGTAAAAAAATATTTTTGCGATGGTGGAAAAATGTTCAGTTTTGCATGTCTTTTTAAATTTTTCATGGACTAGCACATCTCCTGCTTCCCAAAAAATTCACAAGCACTCCGCAGCCACGTTGGCAAGGTTTATGCGTTAGGAGCCGATGTGATATACAGTATGGCAGCATTTTTACGGCCGGGACGCATCGTTTCCCCTTATATTATTTTCGGTGTTTTGTTTGCAGTCGCGCAGGTTTACGCCTTTGCAGCCGGCAGTGTGACGCTGGCTTGGAACCCAAGCACAGATCCGAGTGTTGTTGGTTACAACTTATACTACGGTGGAACAAGCGGTATCTACACAAACAAGGTTTCGACGGCCAACACGACAAACTCCATTGTTTCCGGTCTGATTGAAGGAACGACTTACTATTTTGCCGCCACTGCGTATGATAACTTCGGTTTGGAAAGCCCGTTTTCAAACGAAACAACTTACACGGTTCCCTTAAACGCCGTGAACCAGCCGCCGACGTTAAATGCCCTTGGTAATGTCACTATTAATGAAAACGCCGGGCTGCAGACGGTCAATCTGTCGGGCATCTCTTCCGGCGCGGCCAATGAAATTCAAACGCTCACTGTCACCGCCGTTTCCAGCAATCCAGCTTTGATCCCCACGCCGACGGTCAATTACACCAGCGCCAATTCCACCGGCTCGATCTCCTTCTCTCCCGCGATCAACGCCTCCGGGATCGCCACCATCTCCGTCACCGTCAATGACGGCGGGGCCAGCAACAATGTCGTCACCCAGACGTTCACCGTGTCCGTCAACGCCGTGAACAGTCAGCCCACGTTGAATGCCCTCGGCAATCTGACCCTTAACGAAAACGCCGGGCTGCAGACCGTGAACTTGAGCGGCATCACTTCCGGCGCGGCCAACGAAACTCAAACGCTCACTGTCACTGCCGTTTCCAGCAATCCAGCTTTGATCCCCACGCCGACGGTCAATTACACCAGCGCCAATTCCACCGGCTCGATCTCCTTCTCTCCCGCGATCAACGCCTCCGGGATCGCCACCATCTCCGTCACCG
>JAQTQB010000014.1:0-10305 GCA_028712475.1 Verrucomicrobiales bacterium | reverse complement strand
TCAATGACGGCGGGGCCAGCAACAATGTCGTCACCCAGACGTTCACCGTGTCCGTCAACGCCGTGAACAGTCAGCCCACGTTGAATGCCCTCGGCAATCTGACCCTTAACGAAAACGCCGGGCTGCAAACGGTCAATCTGTCAGGCATCACTTCCGGAGCGGCCAATGAATCTCAAACGCTCACTGTCACCGCCGTTTCCAGCAATCCAGCTTTGATCCCAACGCCGACGGTCAATTATACCAGCGCCAATTCCACCGGCTCGATCTCCTTCTCTCCCGCGATCAACGCCTCCGGGATCGCCACCATCTCCGTCACCGTCAATGACGGCGGGGCCAGCAACAATGTCGTCACCCAGACGTTCACCGTCGCGGTCAACGCCGTGAACAGTCAGCCCACGTTGAATTCACTCGGCAATTTGAGCATCAACGAAAACGCCGGGCTGCAGACGGTTAATCTGTCAGGCATCACTTCCGGAGCGGCCAACGAAACTCAAACGCTCACTGTCACCGCCGTTTCCAGCAATCCAGCTTTGATCCCAACGCCGACGGTCAATTATACCAGCGCCAATTCCACCGGCTCGATCTCCTTCTCTCCCGCGATCAACGCCTCCGGGATCGCCACCATCTCCGTCACCGTCAATGACGGCGGGGCCAGCAACAATGTCGTCACCCAGACGTTCACCGTCGCGGTCAATGTTTTCAACCAAACACCGACTTTGAACCCCATCGGTGATCTGAACATCTACAAGAACGCTGATTTGCAAACCGTGAGCTTGAGCGGCATCACTTCCGGTGCAACCAACGAAATTCAAACGCTCACTGTCACCGCCGTTTCGAGCGATCCGGCGCTCATCCCCACGCCGACGATTGATTACACCAACGACAATACGACTGGAACCTTGTCCTTCACTGCTGTGAAAAATGCCTACGGAACGGCGACCATCACAGTAACGGTTGACGACGGACAGGCGATAAGCAACTTGGTCTCCCGGTCTTTTCTCGTCACGGTTGATTCCGCGAAACAGCCGCCAACCTTGAATGGCATCGGCAATCTTAAAATCAACAAGAATGCCGGCTTGCAAACTGTGAACTTGAGCGGCATCAGTTCCGGTTCAACGAATGAGGTTCAGCCGCTGACGGTCACCGCCGTTTCAAGCGATCCGGCGCTGATCCCCACCCCGACGGTCAATTACGACGGCACTGCCACCACCGGGACATTAAGCTTCATTCCCGCAAACAATGCCACCGGAACGGCGACCATCACGGTGACCGTTGATGACGCCCAAGCGCAGAGCAATAGCGTTTCTCGGTCGTTTACAGTCACGATTAATCCAATCAGCCAGGTGGCAACATTGGATCCGATCAGTGATCTTTTCCTGACCCAGAATTCAGGTTTGCATTTGGTGAGCTTGAGCGGCATCGCCCCCGGTGTGGATGCGTTCAATAAAAAGCTCAAAATCAAAATTACCGCCAGTTCCAGCAACCCCGCCTTGATCAAGAAGGTGTCAGTCAAACACAAGAAACTTGAAACAACCGGCACATTGAAATTCAAGCTCATGAAGAACGCCGTCGGAACGACGACCATCACCGTCACCATGTTTGCAAACGGTGGAACAGTCGTCCGGGCGTTTAACGTGACCGTGCTTGCCCCCAGCACCAATTCTGCGGTTCTGGTGGCCAACCCGGCAGTCACACTCCCTCCCCCGACCGCCATTTTGACACCCGCCGACCATGCTCCGGGTGAGTTCGCCCTGACCGTATCGGATGGTGAAACCGGCCGGCAGTATATCATTCAAGCTTCGGAAAACATGACCGATTGGGTTCCGGTCCACACCAACACCGCTCCCTTTACATTCGTGGATACCCAGGCGAACCAATTCAAGCAACGGTTCTACCGTTCGGTTCTTCCCGTGCCTTGACTGCAATTTGATTCAGTCATTTGTTTTTGAAGATGCCAGACGCAGAAATACAAATATTCTTTGCGCAAGCCGTGGGAAGCGTTCCAATGGAACCAATGAGCAGAGAGTCTTAATGGAATAAATACCCGTGAACAAAGTGACTGCCACACCCAGAATCAGAACGGCGGGCTGTGGCAGAACATACCAACTGGCGAACACCATGGCCAGCAGCGGCAAAAAAAACAGCGCCAACTGCCGGTTGGCCGCCGACCAATGAAATCCGGTCAGGCGCCTGACAATCGCATAAATGCCCGCCCAGTATATCGCATACATCACGAAGAACGCGATGCCGGTGCCCCGCAAGCCAAATTGAAGCACCCCCACCCAGATCAACGCGATATAGACAAGGTTGCTCGCCAGTTCGCTCCAGAAGAAAATTTTCTTTTCACCTTTTGCCAGCAGAACAAAACCCATCGGCCAGCTGGCCACCCGCAGCACCATGCCCAGGCAAATCCAGCGGAGAATTTCCACCGCCGGTCCGAATTTGGCCGAATAAAATAATTGCAAAACCAGCGGCGCAAAAGTGAGCGTCGCGAGGACGCCCGGCACGGCCAGCAGCATGCCAACCTCCGCCTGCTCGTTCACCAAGCGGTTGCATTCCGGGTGATTGTTGGCCACGGCTGTCAGGCGCGGATAAAAATCCGCCCCCATCGCCTGCACGATGTATCCCATGTAAAGGCCGCCCAACCCCCACGCCGCCTGATAAAAGCCCGCCGCATCAAGTCCTGTCATTGGCGCGGGCCAATTGCTGCGCAACAAAATCAGCCGCACCAGATACATCGCCCCCATCGTCATCAGGCCGGTCAGCATGAAGATGATGCCCAGCTTCAGCAGCGACGAGGTTTGAGAAAATATCTGCCGCCAGTCCATCACCACTCGTTCCACCTGGATTTTACGCGCATACCACCACGAAGTGAGAATGCTCATCGCCGCCACGCACACGATTGAAGGCACCACGCCACGCTCACCATAAAAATAAATGATGGGAATGCTGAAAATGGTTCCGTAGAAAGCCCCCAGCACATTCATCCGCGCCAAATCGGAGATGCGGCGCATGCCCTGAACCAAGGCGGCCTGCCCTTGGGAAACGTCGCCAAAGAACACTGCCAGCGCCAGTATGGCCACCTCACCAACGCGCCCATCGCTTCCGAACGTCAGCAACGACACTGGCCAGCTAAAAACCAGCAACAACAACGCGCCCAATGCGCCCGAGTAAAACGCCACGCGCCGCAAAGTGATCACCGTGCGGGCGATGTGGGCGGTGTCACCCGTGCCCACCGCTTCGGCAATCTGGCGCACGCCGCTGGTGTTGATGCCCAGTCCGGCGACGGTTCGCGTCAATTCGGAGATGTTGTCAAAAATACTCAACAGGCCGACTCCCGTCGGTCCCAACAGCACAGCGATTGCCTTTGTCCGTAAAATCCTGAAACCAACGTTCAAAACGGAAGAACCGCCAATCAAGGCGGAGGACTTCACGATTTGGCCGTAGGTTTGTTTGCCAGTTTTGCTCAAAACAATGCGAACTAAATTTTAGACCTCAAGCGGGAATGCCTAGAATGGGTTCCTTAAGAATCTGAACCGCGCGATTTACCTCGCTGATGACATTTCCAGCCAGTTCAGGCGTGAGGTGCGGCCCCATCGGCAGGCTCAACACCGTCTCTGCCAGATTTTCCGCGATTGGGAAATTGCCGCGCGACCAACCGCCGTCAGCGTAAGCGCCGGAAAGATGCGGCGGAACGGGATAATGAATCATCGTGCCGATGCCCGCCTCGGTGAGCGTTTGTTGCAGCCGGTCGCGTTGCGGATGGCGGACGACGAAGAGATGCCAGACCGGCTCGGCCCAATCGGGCACGGAGGGCGTGACCAAACTGGGTTGTCCGCGCCACACGTCCTGGTAACGCGCAGCAATCGCCCGACGACGATCGTTCCACGCATCCATTTTCTTTAATTTGACGCGCAAAAAAGCGGCCTGCAATTCGTCCAGCCGCGAGTTGTAGCCTTTGACCTCGTTGTAATATTTTTTTTTCGAGCCGTAGTTGCGCAGCGTGCGGATGCGGTCGGCCAGAGCGGCGTCGTCAGTCGTCACAGCGCCGGCGTCGCCATACGCGCCAAGATTTTTGCCGGGATAAAAACTGTTGCCGGCGGCATCGCCGAGCGAACCTGTGCGCCGGCCTTTGTAGCGGGCGCCTTGTGCCTGCGCGTTGTCCTCGATGACTTTCAGGCCGTGCTTCCGCGCGATGGTATTTATCGGATCCATGTCCGCCGGCTGGCCGTAAAGATGCACCGGCATGATGGCCTTGGTTTTGGGCGTAATGGCCGCCGCAATCCGGTCGGGGTCAAGGTTGAATGTTCTGGGATTGCATTCAACGGGCACCGGGACCGCATCCGTGTAGGAAACCGCCAGCCACGTGGCGATGTAAGTGTTCGACGGGACAATGACCTCGTCACCTTTGCCGATGCCGTAAGCGCGCAGGATCAAGTACAGTGCTTCGAGGCCGTTGCCCACACCGATGCAATGTTTCACGCCGCAATAGGCCGCAAACTCCTGCTCGAAGGCCTCCACTTCCTTCCCCAAAACATACCAGGCCGAGCGCATGAAGCGGAAGTAGGCTTCATCCAGCTCGGCCTTCAGTTCTTCGTAAGGGCCGACAAAATCCAAAAACGGCACTTTCACAGGGCCGCTTCTCCCATGGCGCGAAGATATTCGCGGTAATCGCGGAAGTAATCGTTTTCGTTGTAAGGTTCGGAAGCCAGCGCCAGGCATACGGAGCCGGAGGAAAAATTATCCATCTCGCGCCAGATCATCGGCGGCAGATACAGGCCGTTATAGGAGCGGTTCAGATGGATGCGCTGGGTTTCCTTGCCGCTGTAAAGGACCACATCGAAACTGCCCGACATGGCGATCAAAAACTGCTGGCAGCTTTTCAGCGCATGGCCGGCGCGTTCAGCGCCGCCCGGCACATCGTAAAGATAAAACACGCGCTTGATGTCGAATGGCACATGCCGGGTGCCTTCGATGAACGTCAGGTTGCCACGCGGGTCGTTGATTTTCGGCAGGTCAATGAGTTTGCAGTGTTTCAGATCCATAGTTGACGGCGATGTTTACGGTTTGATCCACGGCATGTCCAGATTTTGCCGTTGTTCTTTTTCCCAGGCGTGGATTTGCGTTTCAGCCAGCCGCGCCAGCGGAAGCAGCCGGGTTTGCGCTTCGGCCCATGCCGACGGTGTCAGGACGTAGTGTATCAAATCCACTGGCTGGCCGCCAATGATTTGCGCCGCAGTCTCGACACGGGTCTGGCGCCAGCCGAATTTGCGGTTGAGCGAAAGCACCGGGAGGTTGGTTGCGACCGTGGTGCCGATGAGTTCAGAAAATTTGAGCTGGCGAAAAGCGATGTCGTAAAGCGCGAATCCGCTGGGCAGGGCTGTCATCACGCCGGGCCGCATGATCCAGCGGCCACATTCGGCACGGTCGGCGGTGGCGTTGTAAAGCGAGTAGGTGCCGGCCGGAATTCCGCCCGGCGTTTCGGCGATAAAATAGTAATCCCCTTCCCGCGCAAAATACGCTTCGAGCCAGTTCTGCTGGCCGGCGATGTCGGTGGCAGAGTCACCCACCCGCCCGACGGCGTGGGCCAGATTGCGCAGCCAGACGATGAAGGCGGCGTCAGCCATGGCCACGGGCCGCAGCCGCACCCCGAATTTTTCCGCTGTCAGAGAGTGTCGCATAACATGATTTCAAAAACTAACCGCCGATTCACAGCCGCAAAACGACTTCCCGCCGGTAAAAAAAGACCACGCGCTGGACGCCGACGATGCGCGCGGCGATGGCCTTGACCTGCTCCACCAGCGTGACGCCCAGACCCGCACCGCTCTGGTTGCTGCGGAGGGCGTAGTCAGGATGAACCGCGACGTGAAGGACGGTCATCTCCGCCGGCGCGGTCCGCAGAAAAACAACAATGCCGACCGGCGCGTCTCCAAGCCGGTCACGGTCGAAGGCAAACAAGGTTTGCGCCTCCTGTTTGCCAACGCGGACAACCAGGCCATCTGCGGTTTCCTCCACCTGCGGATGGCCGAAGCGTTCGAGCGAGTTGACGATGCCGTCGCGCACCCGGTGCTGGCCCGGATTGAGGAAGAGCAGTTCTTCCAGGGCGCGGCGGCATTCCTTTGGGGCATGGGAAGAAAAGGCCAGGTTCACGCGCTTTTTTTGGCCTCGACTGCACGCCAAAGATCGCCAGCGGTGGCGGCGGCCTGCACCTCGCTGGCGTGCAGGTTCACGCCATAGCTGGAGTCGAGCATGGCGATGGTGGACAGCACGGACAGCGAATCCCATTGGGCAAATGATTTCAACTCGTCGGATTCCTGCACGGCTTTCTCTTCCAGCACGGCAGCCAGTTTTTTAAGGAATTCTTCCATAAGCAATCAGTCAGGGATACTCGATCATCTCACAAAATTTCAGGCCGCCCAGTTGAAGCAGCATGGCGGACCATGTCAATCCCACGCCATAACTGGCCAGTATCACCTGGGAACGGTTCTGGCGCAGGTGCTCGGCAAGATTGAATGTGATGACCATCGGAATGGTCACGCCGCTGCTGTTGCCGAAGTGCTCCACGACGTTGCTGGGCATTTTGGCGCGGGGCAGCTTTAATTTGTCCGCCAGTTTTTCAAGCATGAAACGGTTGGCCTGATGGCTTAAAACATAATCCACCTTTTCCAATGGCACGCTTGCGGCGGCCAGCAAATTTTCAATCAGTTCCGGCACTTCGATCTGCACAAAATTAAAAACCGCCGAACCGTCCATCCGCAAATGATCTTTGGCGCGCAGGTTGTTGTCGCCCACGTCCTCGAGCACGGCGGTCTCCGGGCTGCTGGGCAGGCGCAGGCCGCCGGCTGGGATCATGAGCGCCTCGTTGCGCGTGCCATCCATCTTGAGGCTTGTGTGGATGACCGAATCTTCCGGGTCGCGCTCGACGATGGTGATGGACGCGGCGTCGCCGACAAGCGGGTAGCTGTTGCGATCCTTCGGCGAGGTTTTCCGGCTCAACACGTCGGCGTTGATGAGCACGACGCGCCGGACGGATTCCTGTTCCAGAAGCATGAAGGCCTGAATGAGGCCGATGACAAAACCGGCGCAGCCCTGGTTGATGTCCATGCAGAGCAAGTCATGCTTCAGATTCAGCCGGCCCTGGATGATGTTGCTGGTCGGTGGCATGAAATGATCCGGCGACTGCGTGACGAGAATCAGCGCATCGAAGCCGTCGCGGTCAAGCAAACCGTTTTTGAACAAATGTTCCAGGCCGGCCACGGCCAGGTCGGACACGCACACGCCGGGCATGACAACGCGATGTTTGTCAAAACCCATCACCTGCTTGAGCTTGAGCGACCGCGCCTCGGGAAAGTTGAAATTCTTCATGTCCTCCACGAACGACCTTTCGTTGGCGGGCACGATGGTGAGGATGCCGGCGATGCGTTTGCTGCGGAAGCTGAAATTCATGGCTGGACTCCGTTCTTGCGGAGGAGCGCGGCGATTGTCTCCAGATTTTGAAAATTCTCCGGCACAATGTCCGCGCCGCTGATGGAAATGCCGTAAGTCTTGTCGAGCGTGGCGACGAGCGTGACCATGTCGAACGAATCGAGCATGCCGTCCGCCTTGAAATCAGTGGAGGTGGTGAAGTCAAACTCCGGCCGGATCTCCTTCAGAATATCAGCGATGGTTTTCATTGTATATTGGCTCACTGGCCAGGACGTGGTCAACCAACCCGTCCGGCACGAACCCGTAACGGCGGTATTTTTGCACGGCATTGTCGTTGCTGGCAATCACCCAAAGCAAAAATCGGCGCACAGTGGATTGGGTCGCAAGATAATGGCGCATCAACGCCGCGCCGACGTGCCGGGCGCGAAATGCCTCGGCGACCAGCCAGTAACGCAGGATGGAAGTCACACCTTGCGTCTCAAAGAAAAGCAAACCCGCCAGCACGCCTTCAAGCCTGACGACAAAAATCTGACCGCTGGCAACGGCATTTTCAATCTCCGCCGTCAGGGGCAACTGCTCGGCATAGCGGTCAAACGCGCCTTCCAGCAAGGCCAGAATCGCTGGCACATCGGCATGTCCGGCCAGCGTCACCGGCAGTTCCGCACCACCTGCCGCCTGTAAGGCAGATTGTCCCGGCCGGGCCATGCGGCAAAGCTGCTGATAGCGGCGGAAACCGGCGGCTTCGAGCGCCAAAAATATTTCGCCGGGCGCGGACTCCTTGCCCACCAGATCAACAACGATGCGTTCGTTCCGCAAACCGGCCAATGTGGCGATGCCGGCGCGCAATGCCGCCGGGCTGGCGGCACAAAAATACAGGCGTGAAAAATCGTGGTCGCGCCGGAACAGAAACAACGCGCCGGCGCAGGATTCGCCGTGCAATTCATTGCGCTCAACCCAATCCTGCAGTTTTTGGCCGTCGGGGAAAAAGTTGGTGCAAAAACCAGCCGCGCCCGCCTTGACCGTCTGAATCGCGGCAAACACCCCGGCAACTGTGCGGAACGGCGTCATCACCAATCAAGTCAGGCTGCCGATCAGTTTCTGCCGGTCAATTTTTCCATTGGCGTTCAAAGGGATGCCGTCCAGCCGGTGAAAAACCGTCGGCAGCATGTATTTCGGCAATGATTTCAGAAGGTTTTCGCGGATGAAGGCCGGCGATAGCTCCCGCTCCGATTCGTAGAACAGGGCTATTTCCTTCTTGTTCTGGTTATAGACGACGCTGGCGTTGCGGACGCCTTCGACTTGGAAAACGGCGTGCTCAATTTCGCCGAGTTCGATGCGGTAGCCGAGGTGCTTGATCTGAAAATCCTTGCGGCCCACATAAATGATTTCACCGCGGCTGTTGCGGAAAACAAGGTCGCCGGTCCGGTAAATCAATTCCGGATAGTGCGGGTTGAGCGGGTTTTGAACGAAAGCCGCCGCCGTCTTTTCCGGATTGTTCCAGTAGCCCAGCGCCAGTGAACTCCCGCGCACACAAAGCTCGCCCGGCTCGGCGTTTTTGGCGGCCTCATTCTGTTCGTTGAGAATCAAAATGTCCGAGTTGCGGCACGGAAAACCGATGGGCAGCGGCTCATCATCGCCGAAGGCACGGTCCACGTTGTAGTAAGTGCAATCCACGGTGATTTCCGTCGGGCCGTAAAGGTTGGAAAAAAGCGCGTTCGGATAATTGCGCCGCCAGTAGTTGAGCGTGCGCGTCGGCATCACCTCGCCGGCGAAAAGGATTTTTTTCAACGGCGGCGGTTCCGTTGCCTCCAGAATCTTGAAGTTGGCCACGCCGGTCATCACGGACGGCACCCAGAAAATCGTCGTGATTCCGGCCTGCCGCACAAACTCAATCAGCTTGACCGGGTAGGCGAAAAGTTCCTCCGGAATCAAGGTCAGCGTGGCACCGCAGGAAAGGCACAGGTAAATGTCGAGCGTGGAGTTGTCGAAGAAGAACGGCGCCTGGTTGCCGATGATTTCGCCCTGCGCGATTTGGTAGGTCTTACGCGCCCAGTCAATGTAGTCAATGATGCCACGATGCGGAATGACGACGCCTTTCGGAATCCCCGTGGAACCGGATGTGTAAATGATATACACCGGATCGGTGTCAATCACCCGGTCGAGCCGCGCCTGCAATGCGGCGTTGTCATAATTCGCCGCGGGCGTCAGTGCCTCTTCGAGCAGCAGAATCCGCTCTTCCGGGACATCCAGCGAGCGCAAGGCCTTCAAGCATGGCTCCGAGGTGATGATCAGACCGTCCCCAAGATTTTGCAGCATGCTCTTCAACCGCTGGGGCGGCGACTTGATGTCCAGATTGGAGTAGCAGTTGCCGGTGTAGAGAATGCCGAGGTTGGCGATGATCGCCTGGGCGCTTTTGGGGAGAAACACAGCCACCGGCTGGTTGAACGTGGAAATGCGTTTGAGAATCAACGCCGCGCAATTCTTGGCGAACCGCTCGATTTCTCCAAACGTATAACGGTAGTCCGCGCCCTTAATGGCAATTTTGTCTCGGCACAGGCGGAGCGGGCCGTTTTCGAGGTATTCCAGAACGTTGATTTGCATTGGCTGTAAAAGAATTGTCCGTCGTGACGGCTGACATTTTGCCCCTAAATATCCGGCCAATCCAGCATCATTGCACCCGCAGGCGGAAATACCGCATCATCGGCTCGGCGGTCGGCAGATCAAACGTCATCGGATTGCCGTCGCCCGCCACGTTTGTCATCTGCTGCCACGTCGCATCCGTCAACGCGTCCTTGTATTCGAGGAAATATCCCAGCCCGTTTTGCGTCGCGAACGTCAGGCCGAAGGTGTCGCCGCTCGCGCCCGCCCCGACGCTGATGA